>NZ_CP108036.1:0-2400000 GCF_036170895.1 Streptomyces erythrochromogenes
GTACCTGAGCGCTGACGCGCTCAGGAGAGACGCCCTCCGCTGCGCTCCGGGCAGGCTCCGCTGACGCTTCGCCAGATTCCCGCGCGAGCGCGGGAATCGACGGGCCGCAGGCGGCCCGTCAGGGGAAGTCCCGGCGCAAGCGCCGGGACGGTGACGCTGACGCGTCACCAGATGCCCGCTGACGCGGGCATCGACGGGCCTTCGGCCCGTTGGGGTGTCCGCTGACGCTCCCACCCCTGGGACCTTCCGGCTACGCCTCCAGGTCCTGGGCCCGCTGCCGCGGGCCGGCTGGCAGTACGCGGTGGGGTGGTGGTGGGCTACTCCCAGTAGGAGGATCCCCCGATCCACATGCTGGAGAGAGTGACGGTCCGTTCGTCGAGAGACACGTCCCACCGTTCCGCAGCGGCCTCGTACGCAGCCTTCACCTCTTCAGCCGGGCGGCAGCACCGGGTTGTGGCCACCTCTTCCCACACCCTGCGGATCCTGGTCGCCTCCTCTACCAGGTGAAGCAGACGTGTCATCTCCTGTGCACTGCGCTCCATGGCACTCCCCCATCGGTGTGTCGGCGCATCCATCGTCCACGCGTGACCCACAGCTGGGGTAGAGGCCGCTCGTTTCTGGTACGGAATCCGGTGATGTCTTGTTCAGGACGCCGCCGTGGGTGTAAGAACGATAGAGTCTTCTGTGTGCATCACTACGGATGTGATGCGTGTAGGTGTGTAGGATCCCGAGAACATCGCCACCCCCTCCCCCGGCGGGTCTGCCCGCCGCTTCGAGTTCAGCGGAGTACCGAATGCAGAAGTCCGGTGACATCGTGCTTCGTCCTCACCAGGAGGAGGCGGTGGAGGCCATTGTCCGGGGGCTGGATATCCCGCCGGGAAAGCGGATTCCGGAGGCGGGCCTGAGGGCTACGGTCATTTCCGCATGCGGGACCGGGAAGACTTTTATCGCCGCGGCAGCAGCGCTCCAACTGGCGCGGCACGGGCGGGTCCTGGTGCTCCTGCCGACGCTCGATCTGCTGACGCAGACGGTCCGGGAGTGGCGGCTCGCCGGGCACACCGGGCCGGCTGTCGCGGTCTGCTCCCTGGAGGACGACCCGCAGCTGTGGCAGCTCGACGTCCGGACCACGACCTCGGCCCCGCAGCTGGGGCTGTGGCACGGGCGCGGCCCCGTCACCGTCTACGCCACGTACGCCTCCCTGCCGGTCCTCGCCGAGGCCCACGAAGGCGCATATGGGCTGCCCATGGACGTGTTCGACCTGGTGGTCGTCGACGAGGCGCACCGCACGTCGGGGTCGGCGGGGAAGGCGTGGGCCGATGTCCACCGCCAGGAAGTCATCCCCGCGATGCGCCGGCTCTACATGACCGCCACCCCGAGGATCTGGATGGAACGGCCCCCGCGGTCCCAGGCGCAGGAGCGGGAGATGGAGGAGGTCCGCCGGCGTGCGGCGGAGGAGCGCGGGGAGCGTGAGGAGGCTGAGGCCGAGGGGCGGGTCTACGTCTCCCGGCCGCGCTGGGACCGGCTGCCGAAGGAGCTCGCCTGCTCGATGGACGACGAGCGGGTGTTCGGGCCGGTTGTTTATGAGTTGTCGCTCGCTTCGGCTATTTCCCGGGGGCTTTTGGCGAAGTATCAAATTGTCGTCGCGGAACTCACCGACCCCGTCGTCACTCCGCAACGGCTGAACAGTGAGGAGCGGTACGAGGAGCAGCTGCGCGGCCAGCGCCTC
Source organism: Streptomyces erythrochromogenes (assembly GCF_036170895.1). Lineage (NCBI taxonomy): Bacteria > Bacillati > Actinomycetota > Actinomycetes > Kitasatosporales > Streptomycetaceae > Streptomyces > Streptomyces erythrochromogenes. The sequence continues at coordinate 1,727 of NZ_CP108036.1, forward strand.
GCCGCGATGCAGACCGCTCTCCTGGAGACCATGGCCGAGCACGGGCTGCAGACCACCATCACCTTCCACCACCGCACGATCGAGGCCGAGGCCTTCGCGGCCGGCCTGCACCGCGTTGCGGCGCGGCTGCACCAGGTCGACCCGGGCCGGCATCCCGAGCGGGTGTGGTCGGGGTGGCTGTGCGGAGAACACGACGGCACCCACCGGCAGTCGGTCCTCGCGGACTTCGGCCGCCGGGCCGGCCGCGCCGTGCTCTCGAATTGCCGGGTTCTGGGCGAGGGAGTCGACATCCGGGCCACCGACAGCGTGGCCCTGATCGATCCCAAGGGGTCTGCCGTCGACATCGTCCAGGCCATCGGGCGGGCCCTGCGGCAGAAGCCCGGTGAAGGAAAGATGGCCACCCTCATCGTCCCCGTATTTCTGCGGAAGGATGAAAAGCCTGAGGACATGCTTTCGTCCAATTCGTATCGGCCGCTGGTTCGAGTTTTGGCGGGACTACGGGCGCACGATGAAAAGGCCGTGGAAATGCTTGCTGTTCCACAGGAGAACCAGAAAAGGATCGTGGACCCGTCTCGGCCGGTCGGGCAGGCGCCGGAGGAGGGCGAGGAGGAGTCACGGCTGCTCCTCCGGTTCGCGACGCCGCGGGACCCGGCGCTGATCGCGAAGTGGATCAGCTACCAGGTGATCAACACCGAACGGCAGGACTGGCGCCGGGGCGCCGAGGCAGCTCTGCGGTACCGGCAGCGCGAGGGTGATCTCGACGTCCCCTACGAGCACGTCGAGGCCGAGGGGATGTTCCCGCTGGGGCGATGGCTGTCCGATCAACGGCGCGCCTACCGGGCCGGGACCATGACCGGCGAGCGGGCGGCCGAGCTGGAGGAGCTCGGGATCGTCTGGGACACCGCCGACGCCGGCTTCGAGCAGAACCTCGGCGCCGCGCGAGCCTACTACGAGCTGCACGGCACCCTCGCGGCTCCACGGGGCGCCACCATCCTCGACATCGCGATCGGGCAGTACCTCACGAACATCCGCCGCCCCGGCGGGCTCGGCAAGGACCCCGGCCGGGCGCAGCGGCGGGCCGCCGCGCTCGCCGCGATCGACCCGGACTGGAACCCGGGGGTGCTGGGGTGGACGGTCGACTGGCAGCGGCACTACACCTACCTCACCCAGCTCCTCACCGAAGGCGCCCGCCTGACCGCAATCGTGCCGGGGGTGACGCGGCACGGTGAGGACGTCGGACGGTGGCTGGCCACCCAACGGCGGGGCTGGGACCGGCTGAACGAGGAGCAGCGGCGCCGGCTCGGCGAACTCGGCGTGAAGAAGGCCCCACCGGCCCGCAAGGCCCCGGTGGAGACGGCTACGGCGTCCGGGCCGCGCGCGGGCGGGGACGCCTTCCAGAAGGGCCTGCAGGCCCTCACCCAGTACGTGGCCCGTACGGGGTCTGTGACGGTGCCAAGGGGGCATGAGGAGGCTGTAGTCATCCACGGTGAGGAACACGCCGTGAAACTCGGCATCTGGCTCACCAACACCAGGAGCAGACGCGGCAAGCTAGACCAGACACAACTCGCAGCCCTCGCCAAACTCGGCATCCACTGGGCGCAATAGGGGTTGGTAGTGCGTCCCACCGGGGCCGAGGTCGACCGGGCGTAGGCATGACGGGGACCGGCAGCAGCGTGCTACGGAGCCGGGGTCATGCGGGTGGCAGGAGGGGGGCCAGGCCACCTGTCGGCGAGGGACCGACGGCCCGTCCCATAGCAATCGGGTGGCAGGTGGTTGACCATACGGCTCCCGAAATCCGGGCCCCGGGGACGTCATGGCCAATCCCCAGGTGCCCGTCGTGGTACGGGAGCGACTACTACATCAGCGCGGCGAGTGCCTGCTCAGCCATCTGAATGCCCTGCGTCGCCGCTATGGTGGTGGCGCCCTCCAGGAGCTTGTCCTTGAGCTGAGTGGCGAACTGGCGCAGGCGGCCCGGCTCGGGGTTGCCGGAGGTCGCCTCGGTGTGGAGCTCCTGGGCGACGCGCTCCAGTTCCACGCGGTCCTCATCGGGAAGGCCCAGGATGGGGCTGACCTGGCCGACGTATCCGGCGAGCTGGACGAACAGCGTCGGGTCGACGCCGTCGGTGTTGTTCTGTGTGAAGTTCTGCTGTTCGCCGATGATGACGCCCTTGGCGTTCGGCAGATAGGTGTTGTATGTGGTGCCGGGGCGGGGCTGGTTGACGTGATCCTGCACGCTTCCTCCAGTCAGGGCGCAGCTGACGCCCTGGGGTGTGATGGCGACGGTGGGGGGCTCGGTGTCGATGTGCTCAATCAGCTGGTGCTGGGCCAGGTGGGCGAGCGCTTCGTGCAACTCGGTGCCGGTGATCTCGGACCCGGCGAAGTACGCGGCGGGCGTGGCGAGAAACAGCACCGGGTTGATGGGCTTCTGGTCGCCGGCGGTGTCGAACAGCCACCGATGGAAGGCGTCCATGGTGTAGCGGAGACGGGCGGCGCGGTCCAGGCGCAGCTTCTTCAGCCGGTAGATCGCGGCGCGGCCCGCATCAGTGAGATGGACGTCAGGAGTGCCGCCCATGGTGCGCGCGACCCGGACCAGATCGCGCTGCTCCAGTTCGAACGCGAGCACGGCCGGGTCCTCGTCCGGCAGCTGCTGTTCTTCGACGAACCGGGTCACGTCGATGTAGCGCGAGGGGCTCCGCTGCGCTTGCTCGTCGAGCCACATCAGGAGCCTAGCCAGGACCGGGTCGCCTTCGGCGGAGTCACGGCCGGGCATGGTTCCTCCTGGGGCGGACGCCTCGGTCTGGATCGGCACCCGGATGGGATTCCGCTTGGCTGCGCGCTCGTAGCTCTTGGCGATGTCCTTGATGTGCTTGTCAATCGCGCGCTGGTTAATGCGGGCCACGATGTCCTCCTGTCTCAGGTACCTCAGCCAAGGGTACGGAGCGGGTCCGACAACGAGCCTTCCGTTTACCGGATGCCGGGGGGGTGCAGTGCGGGTGGACGCCGCCCTTCGTCGGCGGCCGGGGCCGGGATCCTTCCTTGAGTATTTTCTGACGGGCTGCGCGTCTGAGGGGGGACGTGATCAAGTAACTCTCCCTATGTCGGGTCGGGCTGGAGCGGGCTCAGATCGAGCCAGGGCTCACCTTCGCTGGTCTTCGAAAGCAACTACCGTTGTCGAGCCAGGGAGAACTTTCTGCGCTCACGCAGTTCCACGAAGGCGGTCTCGAAGTCTTCAAGGGTGTCGAACGCTTTGTAAACGGACGCGAACCGCAGGTACGCGACCAGGTCGAGCTCCTGCAACGGGCCGAGTATGGCCAGACCCACGTCGTGGGTGGTCAGCTCGGCGCTTCCGGTGGCGCGCACCGCCTCCTCGACCCGCTGGCCGAGCTTGGCGAGGGCGTCCTCGGTGACCGGCCGCCCCTGGCACGCCTTGCGCACGCCGGAGATGACCTTGGTACGGCTGAAGGGCTCGGTCACCCCGCTGCGCTTGATCACCATCAGCGAGGCCGTCTCCACCGTCGTGAAACGACGGGAGCAGTCGGGGCACTGACGGCGCCGACGGATCGACGTGCCGTCGTCCGTAGTGCGGCTGTCGACCACGCGGCTGTCGGGGTGCCTGCAGAAGGGGCAGTGCATGGTTCCCTCACCCTCCTTCTCGGCACGACTGAATCACCCCACAGAGCCCCTCAACGACGGAGAGCGATTTTTGTGATTGTTCGGTTACGCACGGCATGGGACCTGTGGTAGATCTGTGGATCTTCGGATCGTCCGGCCGGAGCATGGCTGACTCAAGGGTCGGTAGCGGGGGTGGGCGTGGTCGATGTGTTGGCGGACTCGGTGGGCGATCCCGAGCACTTCGTTCACCCGATTTTTCAGCTTCGCCCCGGCGAGGACAGCGGATCCGACACCCTTGGCCTGTATCGGTATCAGGCCGAGGTAGCAGCCCAGGCTTGTCTGGCCATGCTCACCCAGGACGTCATCGACTACGTCGTATGCGAGTGGCATGAGGACTTCGTCATCGCCTTCACGAACGGCGAGGTGGAGCTGGTCTCGGTCAAGCACAGCAGCCGCACCCAGTGGACCCTGGCGGACCTCTGCAAGGACGGCGGAGTAGCCCACCTATTTGACCGGTGGTCTGCCTGCGGGCGCGCCGCCAACGTGCGGCTTCGCCTCACAACGAACGCACCTCTCAGTCCCGCGAAAGACAACGCTTCAACTCTTGCCCGTATGTGCGGTCCAGACCCGGAGCTCACGACCGGCAGGGACGCCATGGCCAAGAGCCTCTCGCAACACCTGCTGAAGGTCCGCTGGAAGCAGCCGTACGACAGCATCCCTGAGGTGTTGCCGGAGCTGCGCAAGGCCAGCGATATCGCGGCCCCCCAGGATTTCATCGACCACGTGACCAACTTCATGGCAGCGCTGGAGATCCATTACAAGGATGTGCCATCCCATCGGCACATCACGGACATCAACATCCGCCAGTTGCTTGAGCCGGCCATCGAAGACCTTCAGCTCGATCACGTCGACGTGAACGCCAGCTACAAACGGATCATCGAACGGGTGGAACAGGCCAACCGAAGCGAGGGCGAGCGGGGGCAGCTGGCCGCCTACGTCGCCGACTCAAGTCGAGTGCGTTACAACACCCAGATTCTGCGACGTGTCGCGAGCCGTACGCTCTACCGCCAAACGATCTTGGACGAATTCGTCTATCGGCAAGCAGCAGTGCCGACGTACAGCCGCGGCCAGGCGCCCATGATTGCCCCTGGGGGCGCGGCGCTCCGCAAAAAGCTTGCCCGCGGCCAGGTTCCGTCTGACGAGGCTGCCTACGCCGAGGAACTCCGCTCAGCATGGTATGTGACTTGGTCACAGCGCCGTTCCGGGTTGGCGGGGGACGCCATGGACCTGGAGAACCTGCGCTTGGAGGTCGTGGATACCGTCTTCGACTGTCGGGCGCACGCGCAGAGCGAGGTCATTGACGGGGCTGCCTTCGGACAGCGGATGAATCAGCTCATCAGGCAGCGCCTCACGCCTGAAGTCGTCGACACTCCCATACCGTTCAAGATCAACAAGCTTCACCTTCGGGGTCTGGCCTATCAGCTCTGCGACGAGTGTCACTTCTACTTCTCTGCTCCTTTCGATGTCTCTACCGGGGAAGCATCGTGACGAACGGCGTCGAGCGCCTGGCTGCGGCTGCAGAGATCCGGCGTCAGGCCCGGGGTGATGAGCAGCGGGAAGCGCGCTACCACGAGGCCAGAGTTCTTCTGCTGATCGAGCGGTTCACCACGGCGAAGCGGTCGCTGGACGGCCTGACGAAGCTGGCCAAGCTGGACTTCCTCCTGCGCTATCCGACGATGCTGGAGCGTCTGCTCATCGAGCAGGGAGGCAGCTGGCCTGCGGGAGCGGAGCCCACGTCCTCGGAGCGGCTGGCTGTGGAGAGCCGGATGACCCGGTACAAGTACGGGCCCTGGGACCAGCGGTACTACAGCGTCCTCGGCTCCCTGGCCGGCCGCGGACTCATCACCTACGGCGGGTCAGGTCGCGCGGAGTTCCGCGTCACCGCGGACGGAGCGATGGCCGCGTCCATGCTGGCGCAGACCGACGAGTGGGCCGTGGTGGCTCAGCGGGTCGTCCTGCTGAAGAAGCACTTCGACAAGTCGGGATCGGCGTTGAAGACCCTCATCTATGATCGCCTGCCCGACGCGGTGGACAGGCCCTTGCGGACGGAAATCTGATGGCCACCCACCTCCGATTCCTCGCCCTGACCGTCACCACAGCCACTGCGGAGACGACGTACCGCTTCGATCAGCCGGCCACCGTCATCAGCGGCCCCAGCGGTGCGGGCAAGTCCAGCCTTCTCATGCTGCTCAAACATGCGATCGGGGGCACCGCAGTCCTGACGCCCGCGGTACGCGATCACGTCCACTCAGTGCTGGCCTCCGTCGTGGTTGGAGAGCAGCACATGATCCTCAAGCGGACGATCAGTGGTGACCGCTCCGACCGTGTCGACATCCTCGATCCCGAGACGATGGCGCTCCAGCACACTCTCGGCACCCGGGCGGAAGAAGGACAGCGAAGCCTGTCGGACGTTCTTCTGGACGCTCTGTGCTTCCCTCGCGAGAAGATCCCCACCACTCGCAACGGCAAGGCCACGACCCTCAACCTGACTTTCACCCACCTCTTCCGCTACGTCTACCTGGAAGCCCGCGAACTAGACCGCCAAGTGGTCGGCCACCTCGACAACCACTTCAAGAAGCAGCGCAAGGTGCTCTTCGAGCTCATGTTCGGCCTCACCACATCGACTGTGATGGAGCTGGAGAGGCAGGTGAACCAGCTCACCACGGACCTGCGGAAGGCGGAAGCCGAGGAAGAGAACGTCGGCGCCTTCCTCACGGCCACGGACCCCCGGACCGACGACGAACTGCGCACCGAGCTGTCCGGCCTGCGCGACATGCTGCAGAACGCCGAGACCACCCTGCGCACACTGCGAACGGAAATCTCCGAGACCAGTGCCGCAGACGCCGTCCTGCGCGGGGACCTACGGGCGGCCGTGCAGGCAGCGACGGCTGCCACACAGGAGATGCTCGCCGCCCGGGAACTGGTCGAAGCCCGTGAGTCCGTCGTCGCCCAAGTCGAACTCGACCTGAGGCGACTAGAACGCTCCGCAACCGCGATCGACCAGCTCTCCCCCTTCCACTTCGTGGTCTGCCCGCGCTGCGCACAACGCCTCGACGCGCGAACTGTCCCGGAAGATCACTGCGCCGTCTGCCTCCAAGCTGATCCCGCCGAGGAGGATGTGGACCCGGCAGCCGTCCGGGAAGCACGCAGCGCGCTGGAGCAGCAGCTCCAGGACGCACGCGAGCTGATGCAAGCGGACGCCGAGGTCCTGCGCAGGGCCCGTGACCGATCCTCTGACGCCGAGTTCCTCGCCACCAACCTGCGCCGGCAGCTCGATGCCCAGACACGCGATGTCGTCGCCCCGCGGTTCGACGCCATCTCGGACGCCAGTGCTCGCGTCGCCGCCCTCAACGGCGGGATCGACGCCGTCCTGCACCTGCGCGATTCGTGGGCGCGCGTACGTGCCATCGCGCAAGCCGCCAAGGACATCACCGCACTACGCAAAGCCGCCAACGCCGAGCTCAAGGTGCGCAAAGCAGAAAGCGACGCCAGACGATCCCTTGTCACCGACCTCAGCAGTCGTTTCACCACGACCCTGAGGGAGCTGAACCTGCCCTGGGAGCAGTCGGCCGTCATCGACCCGAAAACCTACCTGCCGGTGGTCGACAACACGCCCTTCGAAAGCCTCCAGGCGTCAGGCGGCGCTCTCCAAGCCGGCGTCAACATCGCCTACCACCTCGCACTCCTGGAATGCGGACTCACCCACCCCGACATCCTCGTCCCGTCGATCCTGCTCATCGACTCCCCCCGCAAAGCGCTAGGCAGCAACCGCGACGACCAGGAACGAGGCCGACGGATCTACAGCCGCTTCAAAGCCTTGACAGACGCCTACGGCCAGCGCCTCCAGCTCATCATCGCCGACAACGACACCGCGCCCTTGCCGGACGACGCCTTCAGCACCATCGAACTCGACTACACTCACCCCATGGTCCCCGGCGTCGCCCACCCCGGCCCCAACCACACCACACGCACCGAAGATGGATACCAGGCGTAGCCGTTCCTACCTCACCCCAGCAGTTGTGGCCGAACCCCGAGACGGTGACGAAACTGCTGATCGGATCCTGTGATCAACTCCCAACTCGTTCGCGAGTGAGGAGAAGTGACGGGCACAGTCGGGATGATCGCGCAGAGCTCCAGCGACCGAGCCGGCAGCATCCCCGGTCAGCGTACGAAGCCAGGGCCTGATCTTGTCCTGCGGTCTCCACTGGTCCCACGCAGCGTCCCAGCTAAACGCACCATTGCAGCTTTCCTCCAGCAGGTGCAGCCGGCCTGCATCAGCGGCGTAGCGTGCGACGGTGAACAGCCACAGGATCAGGGCGTCGACTTCCCCGCGCTCCGGTGAGCGGTGTGTGTCCAGAAGCTCGGGCATTGCCTGGACGATCTCGAGTGCCCGAGGGATGTCGGCCATCAGTGCCGGTATGAGCACCTCGGGGTCGATGGCAAGGAGTACGTCGCAGTACAGGGCAGCGTCGTCAGGGTGGGCGGCGGCCAGGACCACCAGTTCCTCGGGGGCGTTCGGTTCTCCAGCGTTCAGGGAGTCACGGAGTGCCGCGGCCTGTACTACGGGCGGAATGGGAGGTGTGTCGATCTCCTGGGCTATGAGATCAAGGAACGCTCGCACCGTTGCCGGCCGTCTCCTGGGGTCCGTGCGCGTCGCCTCCCGAACAACCGCACGCCAGGGCCCCGACTCCGGGATGAGAGCAACGTTCTGCAGTGGATCCCTGCCTGTGACCGCCCAGCCGATCAACTGCCCCAGACTGTAGATGTCGGTCGGCGGGCCAGCGCTGTGCGCGTCGTTGCTCAGCTCGGGGGCGGCAAAGCCCGCCGAGCCCATGCTTACCCCGACCCTCGTGCGCTGCGGATGGGTGGTCTGGCCAGGCGGACGGCGGGCAATGCCCCAGTCAGCCAGAACCCATCTCCCGTCAAGCCGGAGCACGTTAGACGGCTTGATGTCCCGGTGCACCCACCCGTGTTCGGAGGCTGATGCCTGCATGCCGTGGGCAGCCGCCAGAGCCGAGCACACGCTCTCCACGAGATCCCGCAGCGCAGCCGGATCCTTCAGTTCGTCGAGACACTGCGTTGCGACGGTCTGCGCCTTCGGCATGACGAACCACTTGCAGTCCGCGTCCGCGTCCCAGACCGGCATCGCGTTCGGGTGCTCGCTCAGGAGACGGCCAACCTCAATCTCACGGGTCATCCGGGCAACCTTGTGAAGGGGCGGGTGCTTGTCGCGCAGCTTCTTGAGGACCACGGGTGTGCCCGTTGGCTTGTGGGTCGCGTGGAAGACGTCAGCCATGCCGTCCTCTTGGCGATGGAAGGGGTGTTTCTCGCAGGCGTAGTCCCCTCGCATACCGCGAGCATCGTACGGAGCCGAGCCACGGGGCCCGTGGACCGGCGCCGGTGCATCGCCGCTGAAGCGATCCGAGTCGTCAGCCCGCACGTGGTCCGGACGATACAGACGCTGCCGGATGTCGGCGACAGCCCTCGGCCCGATCCGTTTGCCCAACTCTCCTGTCGACAGACCTTGCACTCCTGCCGCGTCATCCCACCAAGACTCCAGGCGACCTTGCATTGCCGCCCTGACACGACGAACCAGCTCGGTGTAGAGGTTGGTGATCTCCGCACCGGTCAAAGACGGAGCCAGTTCGTGGAGGAAGTCGAGGTTCCGCGACTCGATGTCTCCAGGCAGCTCCTGGACGCGTACCAGGTCCAAGAAGCCAGAAACCTCCTGGATGCCAGCGCTCAGATGGGTTGCCACCCGTTGCAGGCACTGTTCGTGCTGCGCGCCTTCCCCATGGGCAAGAGCCGCAACGAGAGGGTCAGCAGGATGGAGGGAGCCTTCCAGGACAGCCGTAAGCCCGTAGGAGAGCTTCTGTCCCCTCACCGCCTCATAGGAGTGCCACAGCTGCTTCAGCGGTCCCTTGGCTACCTCTCCGAGCCTCCACGGCCTGGTGGAGCTTCTAGCCCTGATCGCCTGGAACTCCCAGAACAGACCGCCGCTGGCCTGCCCTGCGGCGCTGCGGGCAACGATCACGTCCCCGATGTGCTCACACGTCACGTGCTGGACGTGCTGGTCAGCCAGCATCTCCAGAACGGAGAGTGCCGTCACATGAGTCTGGTACTCATACCCCCGGAGCACAGCCGAGCCAGAATCGTTCCGAGTGCCGATCGCAATCGGATCTGCCATATGCCCCCCAGCCCGCGCTCTCCAAGCACGCAGCGTAAGGGGTACTGAAGCAGCAGGTCGATCACTTCGATGAAGAGGCGAGCAAACCGTCCGAGCCGTCACGACCGCGCAGCAAAGGTGCTGAACAGCTTCGCCCATCAATAGCCCACTCCACCAGGACAAGTGCGCCTTACGGAACGGGGCGGTTGTGCGGGCGCACTGGCGGAATCGTGCCGGTTCCAGCACACAGGTCGGCCTGCTCGTCATGTTCGTGCTGGGGGCCTCAGCAGCAAGCCGATGAGCGGTGCTGCCCCGGTGAGACAGGTTCCGGAGCCGCAGTCGACGGTGCATCCGGTGAAGTGGCCCGGGTGGGACACGCCGGCCGTGGTACCGACGGTCTCGTACCCGATCGCCTTCCCCAGCCCGGGCAACGCCCCGTGAGCCGGTGTACGCCCGTCCCCCGCGTGTTCACAGCGCCCCACCTATGCGGTCAGGCCGCCGGAGGCGGCGAAGCGGACAGCACCGCCTGGGAGGTTTGGAAGGGTGTGCGGCCAGCCCGGCCGTACCGGGAGCTCAGGGGCCGGCCGCGGACCCCACGGCCGAAGGCGGTAACCCCCTTCGGGGGTGCGCGAAGCAACCTACGGAAGGTCTTCTAGCCGGGCGAGCAGGCTGGCGGCGGTGGCGACAGCCGCGACAGCGTCGGCCCGCGTCCACGTGAAGTGCTCTGTCGTGCCTGCATCGTCGTGCGGGGCGCCGCTGAAGAGCGCGAAGGCACTCTGGGTGAGCACCGCCCAGCGCTCCGCCTGGTCGCGGTCCTTGGCGTTCTTCTTCAGGGCCTGGCTGGACACGTTCTGGGTGTTGCAAGCCTCGCGTACAGGATCGAGGGCCGCGCGTGCGAGGGCAACGGCGTGCTCGTAGCGACCGTCTCGGATCGCAGTCTTCGCCTCACGAACACGACGGGCTGCAGTCGCACGAGCCTCGACCTCAGTGATCGAAACGAGGACGTCAACGAAGGCGCCGGCGTCGAGCTGAGCGATCGCGTTGCTCCACGCTGCGTGCGGGATGCGTATGACCTCCTGGCCGGAGGCGACAGGCCAGGTCTTGGCCTCCGCCAGTGCGGTCAGGGTGAGGTCAGCGCGCAGCACCAGGTCGGTGCCCGCCCTCATCTTCTCCAGGCCGCGCAGTTGCTGGTCCGTGACAGTCGTGTGAAGTGTGAGCACGGTCCCGAACGGCTTCAGTCCGATCGGTCCCGACGCGGCATGAAGGTCTCCGATCCAGCTCGCGGGGCTGGGCATGTCGTGCGTCCACAGCGAGCCCGAGACGAGGTACGGAGCGTCCTCGGCGTAGCCGCCATGGGGGTGAACCTCGAAGGTCAGGGCAAGCCGGTGTACGTCCCATCCCTGGTAGAGGTTGACGTGCTGCTGCGCCCGAATGTTGATGTTGTAACTGTTCGAGCCGAATTGAAAGTTGGCCATCGGTCCTCGTCTGGTTGAAGCCTCACCTGATGTTGTCAGGCCAACCGGCACGAACGGCATCGGTTTACAGCAGCTGCTTGCGAGCCAGAGCGCATGGGTCGCCGTCGGCTAGCTGAGGCCCGGTCATGGTGCGTCCGCGGTCCAGCTCCAACGGTTCCGGCCACCGGGCGGGGGGAGTAAGAGGGCCCCACCAACGCCAAAAGCAGGCGCGCAAGCTCGACCGGACACAGCGCGCAGCCCTCGCCGACCTCGGCATCGCCTGGGCGCGGTAGCGGCCTCCGGCACTGGCACGGGTTACACGTAGTGGGCTGCCCCGTTGTACGACATGCCCAGGGCCGCGGTGAGCTGTTTGATGTCGAGTTCGGCGGCGAGGGTGAGCAGTCGGGTGGAGCGCAGGATGCGCGGCAGCAGGCCGACCGGGGCGAGGCTGTCGCGGATGTGGGCCGCGCCGGCTGGTTCTCGGGTGGTTCTGGTCAGGCGTGTCACGAGGATGTGCGGGTTGTCTGTGCGCAGCGAGGCGCGGTGGCGGAGGCAGGCTGTCAGCGCCTTCCACGTCGCCTCATCGAGTGTGAGGTCGAGGGTGCGTCCGGGAAAGCGGACTGCGTAGCGGGCGGGGGTGAGGCGGTCGAGGGTGAGGAGGCTCAGTTCCGTCGTTGTTGCCGCGTGGAGGAGGGCGGCCAGGCCGATGAACGCTTCGTGCGGGTGTGTCTCGCCGGGGCTGTTCCAGCGGTGGTAGAGGGTGCGTTGCTGGTCGAGGGTGAGCACGGTGCCGCGGAAACCGCGGGCCTGTGGGGCGTCGAGGGGGCTGGCGGGGTTGTGGAGGACGGCTCCGGTGTGGTGGGCGTGGGCGAAGAACTGGCGCAGGCCAGCCAGCCAGGACGCCCTGCGGGCAGGGTTCAGGGCGAGGAAGGCTTCCAGGTCTGGTACGCCTTCGGTGACCGGCCGGCGAGGGACCCCTCCCGCGACCCGACCACCCATCACCACGACGGAGCCGCACCCCATTCGGCCTCCTCCCCCTCGGAGAGAGGGCCGGGGCCGGGGGCAGAGCCCCAGAACAGTGCCTGCTGGTGGTGTTGCGCGCCCGGACCGGCGGGGCCGCCGGCAAGCGGGGCGGAGACAGGAGCGCGCGGCGGCCCCGAGGGACCGGAGCGCGCGCGGGCCGCAACAGCGGGCCGCCTTGATCAAGCAAAGAAACTCTGAACAGCCCATCCCCTGGCCGACCCAAACGGACTGAGGAGAGAAGGCATACGCGAGCCAAATCGCCGGTGGGGACGGGAAAAGTGAGGGCACCCCTTTGGTGCGGACCTTCGGGACTGCCTTCCAGGTCGCCCCCACCTCTGGAGTGAGGCCATGGCCGCACTCGGCAGCTCCTTCATTGCAACTGACGCACCCACGGCAACGGCGGCGAACACAATGAGTGTGTTCGCCGCCGTTGCCGTCGATTACTGCCGTCACAGCACGTGGAGCCTCGCCCGCAACATACCCGACTTCGCTATCGCCATCGAGGAAGTCGAGCAGGGTTTCGCGTGATTTCCGGAGGTTCAGCGTGTACCTTGACGCGCCCCGCCTTACCGCGCGACACAGACGACAGAAAGCACGACTACGACCCGTATCCAGGTGCGGCAATAATGACCGATTCGAAGTGCCACCCCTCTTCGCCCCCTGAATCTTCCGGAAGCACGCTTCTCCACAGTCCGATAAATACACTCGGGGCCGTGATATTCAAGCCGCCATCTTCGATCTCGACATGGAACATCTCGGCAAGTTGCGAGATGACAGTATTTGCACTCTCCGCGAAGAGGTTCACGCCGCGGAAGACTACCTGCACATCCTTTTCGGGGCGAAACAGTTCAATGGCGCGCACCACTCCGAGCGAGTCAAAATCGACAGAAATCGAAAGCTCGGATTCATAGTGCGCAAACCCCCGGTTCCTCGACTCGCCCGGGACCGGCGGAACGAACCCCGGAATCTCTCGGAGGGATTGCTCTGCCGCTTCAATGGACATGCCGATCTGCAGGCCAGCCACCCCTCTAGGGGGGTCGAGCTCAATTACCACTTAGTCCTCCAAACCACAGATTCTACGGTCTACCACAGGGTCAATTGCACATGGACGGTTTGTGGGATGCCACGCGCGGCCTGATAGTCGGCGTTACCTGCGAGTGCGCCGATCATATCTCCAATGGCGTTGTTGTACTTTCCAGGGAAGCGTGTTATGACATCGTTAATGTCGTTCTGCATTGCCTGATCGATACGGCCGGAATTCACGAGATCCGTCTGCATCATTCTCCACGCCTTGGGCTCCGGCCGGGCCCCCGATCCGGTCGACCATACCTGTCGGTGGTCGACCCTATCCATCCGGATAGCTGGGCCTCGACTGTAGGACAGAGGAGTAGAGGCGTGTTGCGGCATGTGATTTATTTCTTGGGGTCCCGAGAAGCCTGGCTGATTTGCAGGCCTCAGGCTTCCGTGCGTCCCACCTACATTGCTTCCTCCGCAGTTGTGAACGAGGACCGAAGTCACGCCCGCAAGCACATAGTACGTGTGCAGGTCTGCGACGGTGAGGTTATGGACGATCGCTTGCTTGGTCGTCGACTTTTTGAGCGATGCGACCTGGACATGCGTGCCACTGCTTGTGCGGAGCCACTGTCCCGACTGAAGCTCAGCTGCGTCCACCCACTCAGCGAGGTCGACAACCCAGAACGGGTGCTTGTCTGTGGCCGTTATAACGCTTGGTGCGGTGTCAGGGATACGGTCTGTCTCGACCGTGATCTCGACGAGGTCCTTGGACCCGGCGCCGAGAATGGTGGCGGTCACATCCTTCGCGACGGTTTCACCCGTATCCGGGTCGGTGGCCAGCACCTGTTCGCCGATCTCGAGATCTTCAATCGGCTTACTGGTGCCGTCGGCCATGAGGACGTGCGTCCCGGTGGCGAAGCTATTGGGGATAGGACAAGAACCCCCACCGGGGCGCAGCTTACTTGCTGCATTCTTGAGGGCACCGCCAGCGGCCTTGAGGACGGGTGCCGCGACTGCGCCTGCTGCACCTCCTGCTGCGCCCCAGAGTGCGCCTTCGGCCATGTCGGAGAGGACGCCCATGGTGCTGTGGTCGGCTTTGTCGTCCATCGCGTTCGCCACGGCAGCGCCTGCGGCTCCTGCGAGGGCTCCGCAGCCGGCGGCTAGAGCGAATCCGGCTCCGCCGGTGCCGACGCCGACGGCTGCTGCTGTGGCCACGCAGGCGGTGCCGACGACGATTTCGGTGGTGATCGAGACGATCATCACCTTGTTCTCGTTCCAGAACTTGTTGACGTTCTTGACGGTCTTCTTCAGGTTGCACTTGGAAAAGATGCCGCAGTCTTTGCCCTTGTTCTTGGGGCCTCCTCCGTTGCCCTTGGTGTTGCCGTATCCGCGGACGTACCGGTCTGCGGCTTGGACGACGTTCTGCGGGGAGGACTGGAAGCCCGGGTCGTCGTGGCCTGCGAAGTACTTGAGGCCGCTCGGGTCGGCGTTGGAGATCGGGTTGCCGTTGGAGTAGGTGTACCCGTTCATTTGGAGCGGGTCGGTGATGTCGATGACCGGGTCGACGGACATGAATCGGCCCGTGGCCGGTTCGTACTCGCGGGCGCCGATGTGGGTCAGGGCGGTGGTGTTGTCGTCGTTTCCGGTTCCGAGGAAGGTGCGGCTGCCGGGCCAGTTGCCGGGCTGGGTGCCGCGGGGGTTTCCGTAGGGGTCGGACTTGCGGCGGGTGACCGTCTGGCCGGTGGCCTGTTCGACGCTGGTGGTTGCGGTGTTGTGGTGGTCGGTGAGCTGGGCGGAGAGGCTGTGGCCGGTGGTCTTGCCGTTGGTGCGGCGGACGGTGGTCGGGGCGCCGGGGCTGTTGTAGTAGCGGACGGCGTCCATGGCCTGGCCGGCCTTGTTGACGGTGATCTCGGCTTCGCCGAGGTAGAGGGTGCGGGAGCTGCCCGTTTCCTCGACGAGGCGGTTGCCGGATGCGTCGTAGAGGTACTGGGTTCCGGTGTTGCTGAAGGTCCACTGCTGGGCTGCGGCACCGGCGACGCAGGTGTAGATGTCGAGGTCGTTGCCCTCGGCGGGATTGTCGTTGGGGACGGTGACGCAGGCCTGGGCCTTCGTGCTGTGGAGGGTCTTGTCGGCCCGGTGGGTGAACTTCTGGGCGTCGTTGCTGGGGTCGCAGGGCTTCAGGACGGCTTCGCCGCCCTCGGCGGTGAGGCACTTCCCGAGGGCCTGGACGGTGCCGCCGGTCAGGCGCCACTGCTGGGCCTTGGACTCGTTGCAGGTCAGCAGCTGGACGGGGAGGGCACCTGCCGCGTTGGGGGTGGCGGTGCTGTCGACGTCGAGGCACTTGCCGGCGAGGCCGGTGACGGCGACGGCTCCGATGCCCGGGCTGCTGGCTGAGGTGAGCTTGCTGCGGGGGTCCCAGGTCAGGTTCTGGGTGTCGCCGTCGATGCGGCGGGTTGTGGTGTTTCCGAGGGTGTCGTAGGCGTAGGTCGTGAGCGAGTTGACCGTCAGGCCTGGCTTGGTGGTGGTCTTCGCGGCCTGCGCGAGCGCGTGGGGCTGCTTCTTGTTGCCGCCACCGGTGTCTATGCCGTAGGTGTAGGTCGTCTTCTCGCGGGTGGAGCCGTTGGAGGGGTCCTTGTCGAGGAGCTGGGTTCGGTTGCCGATCGCGTCGAACTGGTATTCCTGCCAGTAGCCGTCACCATCGGGGCCTGCGGTTGCGTGCGTCGGGTCCAGATCGGTGGGCTCCGTGCACTGGTCCGTTTTGCCGGTCCAGGCCTTGACCAGCTGCCCCAGAGCGTCATAGGTGAAGCACTGGCGGTCGGGAGTCGGCGGCAGCTGCGCGTCCGCGCCGGGCCTGGTGTCGGTGATGGAGGTGGGGTTGCCGACGGCGTCGTAGGTGTAGGTCGTGGCAGACAGGAGGTTCGGCGCGGTCTCGCGGTGGTTCTCGGTACCGCTGAGCCGGCCGGTGTTCGGGTTGAACGAGTTGGTCGTCCACACCCGGTTGGGTGCGCTGCCCGATGCCGTGCGCAGGACCTCGCCGAAGGGGCTGTAGATAGTTTCGGCGGTGTACCAGGCCAGACCCGACATGGTCTGGGGCATGCCGTCGGCGTTGTACCGGGTGATCAGCTTCTCGGCGGCGAGCCCGCCGGGCGTTGCCGGGAGGGTCGTCGACTGGACCTTGCCCGTGGGGGTGTAGGTGGTGGTGTAGTTGTAGGTGCCGGCGAGTCCCTTGGTTCCGGGGGAGTCGGAGGTACCGGTGATTTCCGGGATGGTGATCTTCGAGCCGGTGGGACGGTACTCGCTGTCGTAGCCGGTGACCTCGCTCGTGACCGGGGTAGCGCCCACCCAGCGGATGGAGGCGACCGGCTTGCCCTTTGCGTTGGCGAGGCTGTCGTAGGTCCAGGTGGCGACCTTGGGTCCGCTGGCGGAGTTGTCGCGCAGTTCGGTCTTGCGGCCGAGGACGTCGTAGGTCGTGAACTGCGCCTGGCCGGCGGAGTTCGTCACGGAGGTCTGCTGGTCGAGGTTGTTGTAGGTGAAGGTCGTCTGGCCAGTGTCGGGGTCGTCGGACGCGGTCATGCGGCCGCGTGCGTCGTAGGTGTAGGACCAGGTGTTGATGCCAGTGGTGTCGGTGACCTTGGTCAGCTTGTTGCGCAGGTCGTAGGTGTAGCTGGTCTTGTTCGACGCGCCACCGACGTTGGTGGTGGTGTAGTGCTCGACCTGCGTGGTACGGCCGAGGGCGTCCGTGTTCGTCTTGACCGCGCGGCTGCCCTTGAGGGGTGTCGTGCCGTCGGCCGACATGCCGGTGCGGGATCTGGTCCATTCGCCGCCGTACTCGACGGTGCTGGAGTCCTTCGCGTCGCCTCCGTGGAAGGTGGTGGTGCGCACCGCCCGTCCGACGCCGTCATAGGCGACTTGCGTGGAGTTGGGGACGGCGGTGTCGGACTCCGGGATGAAGATCTTCTTCTCGGGCTTGTTGTCCGCGAGGTAGCTGTTGTTCGTCCGACGGACCGTGCCGTTGCCGTTGTAGAGGGTGTCGTTGATCAGACGTCCTCCGCCGAGGGCGTCGGTCTGCACCTGCCGGGGGCGCAGCAGGCCGTCGTAGATCTCGATCGACTGCTTGTAGGTGCCGTCGTCCTGCAGGGTGGCGCTGGTGACGGTCGGCGGTGCGTGCTCCTTGATCTCGTAGGCGAAGGTGTGGGCCGGCTTGTCGCTGCCCGGGTTCTGCGACGGTGTCCAGACGTCCGTGGTCCGGCCGAGGGCGTCGTAGGCGGTCGTGACCTTCCGCCCGTTGGCGTCGGCCTCCTCCAGCGGCACGCCGCGGCCGGGGTCGTTCTTGGTGGTGCTCGTGTGTCCCAGTGCGTTGGTGCTGGTCACGGTGAACGCAGGACCGGTGGGCGGGCTGTACACCGTCGTGACGGGATTGTTCAGCGCGTCGATGGCCTTGGTGGGACGCCCGAGCGTGTCGTACTCGGTGCGCGCGGTGGTGATCCAGCCGGGGCCGGCCGCGTCGTTGGTTTCGGCCTGGTAGACGAGTCCCTTGCTGGGGGCGGCTCCGAACGCGTTGAGGGCGTCGTAGGAGTTCCGGGTGTTTGAGATGAGCGCCCCGGTGGCCTTCTGGGAGCAGTCACCCGCCGTGGTGCGGACGCCGGCGGCCAGGCCGATCAGGTGCGCGGTGGTGTTGTGGACGTAGTCGGTGCTGGCGCACGTCTGGTCGCTGAGCTGCTCGCCGCCCGTGCCGTTGGGTGTCGCGACTTCGGACTGGACGGTCTGGACGAGTCCGTAGGACGCGTCGAAGGTGTGGGTCTTGCGGACGGTGCGGGTGGAGCCGTTGCTGAGCCACTGGATGTCGTCCGTGCGCGCGGTACCGGAGCGGTAGGCGTACAGGGTGGTGTTGTTGGGCCTGGCCCGTTCGCCGCTCTGGTGCGACCACGGATAGGTGACAGTGCGCGAAAGGGGACTGCCGCCCTCGCCCGCCTTCGTGTACGTGGTGGTTTCGGCTGCGATGCCCTGGTACTGGGGAAGGTCCTCGGCGATGTCGGCGCCGTTGGAGTCCTTGATCGTGATCTTGTCGCGGCCGGCGTCGCCGGACATGCCGCGGAAGTACCGGGCCCGACTCTCCGACTGCTGGGTCGCGTCGTACGCGCCCGTGGTGGTGATGCCCCGCGTGGTGATGACGGTGGCGTAGCCGCGCCACTGGCTGTAGGTCCGCATCGTGGGCTTGGAGAACTCGTCGGTGTCCTTGGCCCAGGCGCCGCCGTCTTTGTAGTCGTACTTGGTGGTGACGTCGGGCTGGAGGGCGACTCGGTCCCTCTCGGTGACCTCGGTGACGACGTACTTGTTGAACCAGGCCAGCGGCGGGTTCTCCAGGCTGCTGTCCGGTGACCAGCGGACGGGGTAGCAACGGCTGGTGTTGGCCTCGGGCTGCGGGCGCGGCTCCGAAACCGAGCAGGGATCGGAGTAGGTGACGTGGATGTCGCCGCCGGTCTCCGTGGCGATGTTCTCGATGCGCAGGCGGTCGAAGTCCGGCCGGGGGTCCTGCGCTCCGTCCTTGACCCGGTTGGGCATGTCTTTTCCGTTGGGGCGGAAGGAGACCAAAGGCAGTGACTCGCTCAGTTGCGCGCCACCGCTGTCCAGCTTGGTGCTGAAACCCGTTCGCCGGATGGAGTCCAGCCACAGCGGCGGAGAGGTGTCCGTTCGCTGCTTCGGGAAGTAGTGGGACAGGCTCCACGTGTCGACGAGGGAAAGGCCTGTGGAGCCCGTAGTGCGCTGCGCTTTGGTGGTGACGGCGGCCAGTCGCTTGCGGGTCCAGAAGGTCGGTGAGCCGACGTAGCAGGCGCTACCGGCCTTGCAGTGGAGTGTGGAGGGGGTGTCCCACCAGTACTGCTTGTCTCCGTAGTTCTTCGACTCGAAGTTGCCTAGGGCGCACTTGGTCTCTTCGAGGCACCGTTCGTCGACCGTGAACTCGATCTTCGCGGCTGGCGCACCGGAGAGGTTGGTGTTGTGGAGACCGTAGGTGATCTGAGTGGGGTAGCCCGCACGATGGTAGGTGACCGGTGTCTTGAACTTCTCGTTCTTGGCGTAGCGGCCGTCCTCCCGCGCCCAGTCGATGATCATGGCGTTGCCGTGGACGTCTTCGACGTAGTCGAGGTTCCAGCGCCAGGCGGTCTGCTTGCTGCAAGAGGAATCGGCGAAGGCCGCTGCGTTGCAGGGCTCGCCGGGGTGGTTTCCGAAGACGGGCACGGTGAGGACCGAGTTGGTGACCGGTCGGTTGCCACCGGGTCCGTCGACGTCGTGGCGTCCGAAGAAGTAGCGGGTTCCGTCGCGGGTGGTGACGACCCAGTGTTCGCCGCCCCTGGCCCCGTTGGTCTCACTGGTGTCGGTCTTGAGTTCGACTCGGGAGCCGTCGTCGTTGGCCGGGATCCACTTGCCGGTGGCGGTGTCGTGAACGAGCTCGGTGGTGGACCCGCCGAGTGACATCACTACGTTGTCACCGGGCCCGGCCCAGCACAGGTCGCCCTTCTTCTTGTCGGTGGCGTTGCTGTTGTTCGCGCCGGTGGGGTTGGCCTCGACGTCGTCGGAGCAGGAGCGGTAGCGGCGCTCGACGTAGCCCGGTTCGTAGTCCCAGCCGTCACCGATCCAGGAGGCCTGGCTGTTGGCCACGGACGTCTTGCCGTCGACCGCCTGGGAGGAGTACGAGAAGGCGATCTTGGGTGAGGGTCCGGCCGGGGGTGCCGGCACGGTCAACGGGTACGTCCAGGAGAAGCCGCCGCCGCTGTTCCCCGCGGTCCACGAGCCGGAGGGGGAGAGCGAGGTCGCCTTGTACGAGCCGGCCATGCCGGAACCGCTGTCGGAGGCCGCCAGCACGACGGGGCCACCGCCACCGGTGACCGCCATCGTGCGCAGGCCCTCGCCGAAGGAGCTTCCCGGATCCACGGTCGCCTTGACCGTGCGTGTGGACGGGTCGTTGATGGTCGGGACTTCCCTGGAGTCCGCCGGCGAGCATCCTTCTTGGACCGGCTTTTGCAGGAAGCATGCGGGCAGCTGCCGGAACTTCAGGCGGGAAGCCCACCCAGTGCCGTAGAGGTCCTTGAACTTGGTGTAGTCCAGTTGCACGTCGACCGGTGTGACGGTGGTGCTGTCGGCCGGCGGGGTGACCACGATGAGGGCGCCGTCGATGTCGTCGGCCTCACTGGCCTCACGCGCGTCGAGCGTCACCGTCCAGGTTCCTGACGGATCCGCCGATGCCCCGGCGGCCTTGCCGATCTTCACGGGCAGGTTGGGGACCTGGACGAGTGCGCTGCCGCTGAGCGGGACCGGAACCGAATCCGGAGTGGGCGGCTCTACCGCCTTGGCCGCGTACTTCGGAGGACGAGCGACCGGCGTCGGCTCCCAGTCGTTCATCTGGGCCGCTGCGGCCTGGTTGAGTTTGATCGGCCGGTCTGTTTGGAGCTTCGGCAAGGTGACGCCGCTGCGGTCACCCGGTGGTGCCGCCCAGGCTTGAGATGGCAAAAGTGTCGCCACCAGCACCACGGAGAGCGTGATGCCGGCGCGCCCGGCCAGGCGCGCGCGTGCTGCGCGTGCCTTTCTGTTTCCGGGCAGGCGGAAGTTGTTCGCCGACAACGGCGACATGTTGACCCCCCACGCTCTGCCGCCGCGGCGATGGCACACGGCCGGCAGGAAACTGACAAATAGCCAGCTGATTCTCAGCCGAGCTGGCTGGAAAATCTATGGTTCCAATATCCGCTGTGCCGTTTATCACTTTGCCTCCCGTATACCTCAGGGCAATCGGCACAAAATGCTCCTGCAGGGCAGGTCAGACCCCCTGTGGAGTAGTGACGGAGCCCGGGGGATGGTTCATGCTCGGGACGCGAGTCATCTGAGAGACGGGCGAGTGGGGTCAGGATCCCTTCGGACTGTCATGCCGGTGGCCGGAATCATGTGAGTGCCGAGGGCCGCGCAAGCCTGCCCGAGGGGGGAGAGGTACAGCTGTGTCTGTCAGTGAATCCGTGGACGAAAGACCGCCAACAGCGGCTGAGAAAGAAGGCGCTGACGCGCCGGCCCGTCCCTGGTTCAGACGCCGTCGGGCCCTGGGCAGCCTCGCCGCTCTCCTGGCTGCAGCGGTCGCAATACCCGTCGGCGTCCACGTCACCGGCAGCGGGAAGGCGGATTCCCGGCCGGAAAAGGACATACCCGTCGCCGCGAACGAAGCCAAGCGTATGGCCCAGGAGACCGGCAAGGAGGTGGAAGCCACCGCAGAGCGCAGTGCGAACACCACGACCTTCGCCCGGCCTGACGGCACGTTCCGCAAGCAGATCTTCAGCTCTGCCGTCCGCGCCAAGGTCGACGGCCAGTGGAAGCCGATCGACACCACCCTGCAGCGTGTGAAAGACGGGTACGCGGCCAAGGCAGTCAACGGCCGAGTCGTCTTCAGCGCCGGCTCCCAGGCAGGCACCGGCGAACGAGCCTCACGCGCCGTGACCCGGGTTTCCCTGCGACAGGACACCCCCGCCGAAGTCTGGACCGACCTGGTCAGGCTGAACACCGGCGGTCACGACCTGGTCGTCAGCTGGCCCGGCGCGCTCCCCCAGCCCGTCATCGACGGGCCTCGCGCCCTCTACGAGAACGTCCGCCCAGGCATCGACCTGCTGATGACCGCACAGGACGGCGGCTACTCGCACCTGCTCGTCGTCAAGGACAAGCAGGCGGCGGCCGATCCGCTCCTGGGACAGCTGAAGTACCGCCTCGCCTCCCCCGACCTCACCTTCCACCTGGACGCCCAGTCCAGTGCGGTCAGCGCCCGCGACGGCGAGGGCGAGGAGATCGCCGGTTCGCCGACCCCGATGATGTGGGACTCCAGCGGCAAGGTCACCACCACCGACAACGAGCCGGCCTGGAAGCCGACCAAAACCGCGCAGCAGCACCCGACGCTCGCACTGCCCGGCCTCGCCGGTGCGGAAGGCGCACGGCTGAAGCCCGCGACAGCGACCCTCGCCGACAACACCCTCTCCGTCACCCCCGACGCATCCATGCTGAATGCCGCGGAGACGGCGTACCCGGTATTCATCGACCCCTCGTTCAAGGGGCGCAAGCACGCCTGGAGCCTGCTCTACAAAACGGCGGGCAACTCGAGCTTCTACAACGGGCAGAACTACAACGCGAGCGGCACCAACGAAGCCCGCGTCGGCTACGAGTCCACCACCGGCGGCACCTCCCGCTCCATCTTCAACTTCGACTTCGGCAGCCAGCTGCACGGCGTCGGCATCGACTCGGCCGTCGTCCGCGCCCTGCAGACCTACTCGTGGTCCTGCAGCCAGAAGCAGATGGACATCTACTCCACCCCGTACGTCACCTCCTCCAGCACCTGGAACAACACCAGCGGCTGGTGGACGTGGAAGGTCGCCACCGAGATGGCGGGCTACGGCTACAACAGCTCCTGCCCCGACAACTGGATCGCGCCCGACATCAAGGGCCTCGTCGCCCACGCCGCCAACAGCGGCTGGGGCGCGCTGTCCCTCGGCTTCGCCGCCCCGAACGAGTCGGACTCGTACTACTGGAAGAAGTTCATCGCCAACGGCGAGACCGCCCCGTACATCGAGGTCACCTACCACACGCCGCCGGATGTACCGCTCGCGGCGAACATGCAGACCTTCCCCGGCGGCCCGTGCCTGACCAGCGGCGCCGGCACCGGTATCGGCAAAACGGACGTGACCTTCCAGGTCAAGGGCGTCGACCGCGACGACCTGCCCCAGCAGCAGAACCTCGACCGGGTCCAGATCGAGGTGTGGAACGCCAGCACCGGAGCACAGGTCTACAACCAGCCGCTGCCGGTCAACAGCGAAGGCGTCGTCACCGCGACCGTACCCATGAACTCCTTCGCCGACGGGCAGAAGTACTACTGGCTCGCCCGGGCCAAGGATGTTGACAACTGGTGGTCGCCCGGCAGTGGGCCGCTCGACTCCGGAGGCGGCGGCTGGTGCACCCTCACCGTCAGCCACACCATCCCGCCGAACCCCGCCGTCAGCTCCGCCGCGTTCCCTCCACACGGTGACAACTACACCGAGTGGAGCGTCAACGCGGCAAGCACCCCGGGGCAAAAGATCAACTTCAAGGCCAACGGCGCCAAGCCCGAGGACATCCGCGAGTACCAGTGGAGCCTGAATCGGCCGCTCTTCGACCAGAAGGCCACCCCCAATGCGGCGGGTGACGCCGAGGCTTCCCTCCAGGTCGACACCGCCGGCCCGAACGTCCTCTACGTCCGCACCGTCAGCAAGTTCGGCAACATCTCCAACCCCACCCAGTACAAGTTCCTCGTCAAGCCCAGGCCGGGCCAGGACAAGCCGGGCGACGTCACCGGTGACGGGCATCCCGACCTCCTCGCCGTCGACGGGGACGGCAACCTCCTCACCTACGCCGGCGACCAGATCGGCGACACCGACCACTACATGCTCAGCGCCGTCCAGAACAGCGTCCCTGTGGCCGGCTACTGGAAGACGCAGGACGGCAAGCCCGCGCTCATCGGCCACTCCACGGACTGGTTCCCCGGCGACGGGCTGACCGACCTCATCGCCCGCATGCCTGACGGGAAGCTGTACATCTACCCCGGCCTCGGCAACAGCGCCGGCCAGTTCGACGTCGACCGCCGCATGGAAATTCTCCTGCCGGCAAGCGCACCCAGCCCGGCCACGTTCCGGCAGATCGTCGTCAGCGAAGACGTCGACGGTGACGGATTCGCAGACCTGTTCGCCGTCGACACCGCAGGCGGATTCTGGATCTTCTCCGGCTACACCGGCGGCAGCTTCACCTCGTACAAGAAGCTGGCCGACAAGGTCTGGGCACCGCGCGATCTCATCGGCGTTCGTGACGTCACCGGCGACAAGGTTCCAGACCTCCTCTTCCGGGACGACGCCAACGCCAACCGCGGCCTCCTCCTGCGCAAGGGCAAGCCCGGCGCCAACGGAGGTGTCGACCTGCAGTCCATCGCCGCCTCCGTCGACTCCGAAGGAGGCCAGGACTACACCTACGCCACCACCGGCTGGGGACGGACCGCCATCCCCAAGATCCTGGGCACCGCAGACGCCACCGGCGACGGCATACCCGACATCTGGGCCGTCGACGCCGGCGGCAAGCAGTGGCTCTACCAAGGCCGAGCCGGAGCCATCGGCCCCGCCTCCGGCGTCGACGAAGACAGCTGGAACACCTTCCTCACCATCGGCTGATCAACCGCACGCATGCGGAGCCACTGATGACCACGGCTGTGCCCTGCCGAGCGACAACTTGCGGCAGGGCACAGCCATCTCCTCACTCCGATACCACCCACGCTTCTCCACCGGAATTGGTACTCACCCGTGTCAACTGCTGCAGTTCTCTCCCTGTTGGGAATCGGCTGGCTGTACTTCTTTCTCCTGCCTTTCAAGCGGCAGAACCGCCGTCTGGCCGGCCCCGACCCTGAGCTGAAACGTGCCCTTGCCGCGGCCTCCCGCGGCCGATGGGAACCGGCAGCACAGCTACTGGCTGCCGCCGGAAACGACTGGGAGCGGCGTGCTCTGTACACCCAGCGGCTGGCGGAACTTGCCGCCCGAAAGGGGGACACGTGGCTCCGGTCATGGCAGACGGCCAACCCCGGCGACCCCGACGCCGCGCTGATCCACGCACGGACCCGCATCATGTATGCCTGGAGGCTGCGCGGTGCACGGTTGGCGCGTTACACCTCCCGCAAGCGCTTCGAGGGCTTCCACGAGGTCTTGATGAGCTGTCGTGACGACATCGCCCATGCCGCGTCGCTCAACCCACAGGACCCCACCCCTCTCATCGCTGAAATCGGAACGGCACTCGGCCTCGGGTACCCGAACCGCGAGATGCGCGCCCTGTGGGACGAGATCGTTGCGCGCGCACCGCATCATTACGAAGCTCACTACGTCGCCTTGCAATACTGGTGCGCCAAGTGGCACGGCTCGAAAAAGCTGGCGCGCGAGTTCGCCGATGCTGCCGCATCACAGGCCCCTCAAGGCAGCCTGATGACTGCTCTGCCCCTGGTCGCGTGGTATGAGAACCACGATGACGAGATGCCCGCCGACGCATACCGAAGCCCGAAGGTGCGGGCCCTGGTCGACGCCGCTCTGGCTGACGCCGCTGCCGCCGGCAACCACCCACGGCTCCCTGAAGTACGCCACCTACTCGCCCACTTCCTCGTCAAACAAGGCCGCTACCGGGCGGCAGTGAAACAGTTCCGCGCCGTGGACGGCCACGTAGACGCCCTGCCCTGGAACTACTGGCCTTGGAAGGGGCTCGCCTACCGGGCGGTGCGCACCAAGGCAGCCCGGGGGACGTTCAGGGAAGCGCTGCGCCGCTGAAACCGCCTCGTCCGGGCCTCGGCCCCGCAACGAAGAAACTGCTGGTATTGCACCGCCGCCCGTGCGCCGCCTCCTGGCCTGGCAGGCACCGCTCCAACTCCCGGTAGCCGGCCATGACCGGTATCAGTCGGGCAGGGCCCGAAAGGCCGGATACGGCATGCACTGACGTGGCGAGCACCACGGGACGTTGAGTACGGAACAGATGTGTCATGGCGGTTCTCCACTCGTGGAAAGCGCGCAAAAGAGGTCTTCCAGCACGCCTCGCCACGCCCGCCCATCACGCCTCGGGATCTCGTGCCGTGACAGTCACAGCCCAGCCTTTTGCCGCGGTGAGGAGCGCCGCGCGGGCGAGGCTTCACGCGGTCGCGGGCATAGGCACAGCCGGGCGGCCGACGTGGCCGGCGGTCCCGGAGCGTCGAGCCCGCGAACCAGACCGGGCGCCTGGCGTCCGCGCTCTGGGACATCAGCGGGGACGAGGAAGCCCCCGCCGTCGTACCGGCGCTGCTGGCCGCCTGGAAGGACAACGACTCCACCGCACGCCATGCCGTCGCCTGCCTCAACCGCATGGGCCCCGCAGCGCACCCCGCCCTCCCCCAGGTCCAGTCCGCGCGCGCGGCGGCCGGGCCGCCCCGGACGTACTACCTCCCGTCGCCGGGGCCCCGGGCCTGTCCCACACACTCATACCGGCACAGGCCGGGTAGTCCGTCCCCGTACGACAGAACCGATACAGCGCCCTGGGCAGCAGCCATCGATCACCATCAGACCGTCAGGCGCCAGGCGCAGTTCATATCACCAGTCGATGTGCGCCTCGATCCAGCGGTCCAGTCCCGCCGTGTCGCCCTCGGGGGGCAATTCGCGGGCCAGACTGAGGGGAGAAGCAGCGAGTTGCAGATGGGTGAGGTAGCCGTAGGGACCGTTGTCCGCGTGTGGCCCCACGATCACGGCCTGCGTGTCGGTGCGCCAGATCCGGTGAAGCATCGGCGGGCCCGTCACCACGGCCGCGTCGCTGGTGACCGTCCGCTCCGGAGCGGCGCCGAGATGGGCGGTGACGGCGTCCGCGGTCTGGTTGAGTATCTCGGTGCACGCCTCCACCGTGGACGGGCGGCGAACCGTCCAGCCCGGGGCCCTGCCCCAGTCGTCCACTAGTTCGCCCAGCCAGGGCATGTTGTCGAGGTCGTCGTCGTGCGGGTCGACGGGATACAGCTGTCCGAACACCAGGAATCGCCGCGCCGTCGGGTCCCCGAAAGGGGTGTCGCCCTCGGTGCACAACGGATGCCCATAGCCCGTGCGGTAGGAGTCCGTCAGGCATTCATGTTCCCAACTCCAGCCCCGAGCGCGCAGAACGGCGTCGAGCGCGTCGAAGTCATCCGCAGCCGTCAGTTCCTGCGGCAGGGAGAGGAACTCTGCCACGGCGGCCGGGATCACGGGGCAGTGGGCCAGTGCATGCACAGGGGTAGACATGGGGGGCAGGCTAAAACATGTCTGTGGGATCTCGGCAACGATCGCAAGGCGCCGACAGCGGGAAGCGTTCGCAGGAGAAGTCACTGGTCGGAAAGGCCTGCACCCAGGTATCCGCGCGCCGGTCGACGCGCAGCCGGGCGAAGATTTCGGCCGGCGCCCCGGGCGCGGGGGCGTACTGCGTGATGGGGGCGTGGTCGGGCTGCGCGCTCATCGGCGGGACTTCTCCTTGTGGAGGGCACGACCGCATACGGTCATGTCGTCGTCCGTTGCCCAGCTGCAGAATCCGCCGAAGGGCACCTCGGAGGAGGTCATAGGAATCGTTCCGTCCCAGTCCCGGCCGTGCTCGGCGCAGAGGAGGACCCCGGCAAGGTTTGGGTGACGGTAGGCCGCAATGCCTGCATAAGGAGGTGCGGGGGCGGGCTGCGCGCTCATGGCTGGTCCTCCCGGCGGCGGGGTCGTCACCTCACCGTACGCGCGCCGGGTGGCCGTGGATGCGGACATGACCGGATCCCCCTCCTACGGGGTGCGCAGGGTGCGGGCGACGGCCTGGGCGTGCTCGGGCAGCGGCATGCGGTCGATGCGGTCCGCTGCACGCCGTTGTCTGCTCAAGGCGGCCACCGACGGCCCGAACCCGATCGGCCTCGCCTTCACCGGCATGAGCAACCCCGTGCAGATGGCCTCCTTGCCGGGTATCGACAGCACCCCCATCCTGATCAGCGAACCGGCATCCGGTGTTTCTCAGAAGCCGTTGCTTTTTCCGGAGCTGATGTGTGTGTTTCCGCAGGTCAGGTGTGATGTGCGCGATGTCAAGGCAGGCTGGGGCCGTCTGATTCGTCGTGGATGACGTGAGGTGGCGGATGCCGTCGATGCGGGCTGTGATGGAGAGCCGTGAGAGGGCCGCGCTGGCGCGAGTGGAAGAACTGCGTGCCGAATTGGAGCGGGTGCGGGCGGCTCTCGCCGACGCGGAAGAGGTGCTGATCCGCCGGGTGATCGGCCTGGAGGAGTATCTCGAGACGCTGACCCAACTGGGAGGCCGAGCCCGCCGAGGCTTCAGGGCCGTCCGAGCCTGAGCCTGTTCGTGAGCCGGTGGTGGACGACGCGGCGGCCCCGTCGACGGCCAGGGCTCGGCGGGTGGTGGCCCGCAGGAAGGACGGGGTCGAGGTTGACATTCTCGGCCCGGACTACCGACGGATCATGGCCGTGCTCGAAAAGGCGGGCGGTGACGGATTGTCGGCGCGGCAAGTGGCGGTGGGCCTGGGCTAGGACGTTTCGGTTCCGGCCCGGGTGGAGGGTGCGCGGGGCAGGCTCAAGCGGCTGGTCGAGCGGGGCTGGCTGGCGGAGAGCCGGCCGGGTATGTTCACGCTGCCGCAGCGAGATTCCGCCGTTGCTGCTGGCGGCGGGTGGCGTGGCGGGCGAGGCGGCGGCTCATGACCATGGTCATCGACCACAGGACGAACGCCTCGCTGGTGTCGGAGCGCCGTTCGTAGTCGCGGGCGAGCCGCCGGCTGCGCATCAGCCAGGCGAAGGTCCGCTCGACGACCCATCTGCGGGGCAGGACGGTGAACCCGCGGCTGTCGTCACTGCGTCGGACGATGTCCAGGCGCAGGCCGAGCCGGTGGGCGGCTTCGGTGAGGACGTCGCCGGTGTAGGCGCCGTCCGCCCAGATCAGCCGGAGCCGGCGGAAGCATTCCCGCAGCGCGGGCAGCATCCCGCAGGCGGCGTTGCGGTCCGTCACCGACGCTGGGGTGACCAGCACCGCCAGGACGAGGCTGAGGCAGTCCACGACCAGGTGCCGCTTGCGTCCGTTGACCAACTTGCCGCCGTCGAAGCCGCGGGAGGCCGCGCCGACCACGGCGTCCCCTTTCACCGACTGCGAGTCCACGATCCCCGCGGTCGGCTCCGCGTCCCGGCCCTCCGCCTCGCGGACGCGTTCCCTCAGCCGGTCGTGGAACTCCCTGATCAGAGCGTTGTCGCGCCAGCGTCGAAAGAACGCGTAGACCCGGTCCCAGGGCGGGAGGTCCGCCGGCATCGCCCGCCACTTGATCCCGTTGTCGACCAGATACCGCACCGCGTCGACCATCTGCCGGTGGCAGTAGCTCTCCGGCCTGCCTCCCCGGCCGTCCATCCATGCCGGGACCGGCAGCATCGTCCGCACCACGGCCCACTCCGCGTCCGTCATGTCCGACGTGTAGCGAGGCCGGCGGCCTGGTTTGTCGGCCGCGTTCCCGAACCTGTGAGCAAGACAGTCACACCCCGGGGTGAACAGGCTGGACTCCACCGGAACGACCACGTACAACTGCGACAACAGGGCCTCCTGGCGCTCGGGCTTCGACAACCACGAGCTGTTCAGGAGGCCCTTCCTTCATGCTCTGCCAACCGCGAACTCACCCGATCCGGGCCCCGTTCGCACCTGCGGGCCGTGCGCCTGTCAGTCAGAAGGGCGGTTCGAGATCGCCGCGGCCATCGCTATGTGGCCCGCAGCCCCAGGGCTCCTCCTGGAAAGGTTCAATGTCGGTGACGTCGTGGCCCCATGCTTCGAGGGCCTTCCAGGCAACGCGCCGGTTAGGCTCGTCGCTGCTGGTGTCTAGGATGCGGCGCGCGTGCACGGCGAGGTGATCGCGGTGCTGGGCGAGCGCGGGGTGTTCGGCGAGGATGAGCGCGGCGAGGCCGGCGGCTTCGCGCACGTCCTCGTGACTGTCCTGCAGGAAGGGCTCGATGGCTCGATACAGCATCGGGCGCAGCTCCCGGAAGGCCGCCAGCGTGGTGTCGTGGGTGAGGAAGCCAGGGAAGTACTGCTCGGTGCGGTCGACAATCTCGTCGGAGGCGTCGTAGGCCGTGGAAACCAACCAGTTCAACCATGTCGCGCGGATGGGGACGTTGCGATAAGGCCGGAGGGTCATGGCCGCCGGGTGGGTGAGGATGCCGGCGACATACATGGCGACGGGGGCTGTGGCTTCGTAGATGCTGTTCTGGTGGCCGACCAGCTCACTCAGTTCCGACAAAGCGGTGACCTGCACCTTGGGATCAGGCTCCAGCAACCGTGCCAGGATTTTGGGAAGGCACTCACCGTTCCCGAAAGCCGTCTGGAGCGAACCCCAATCAGTCTCCGCTAGGACTACCTGGTACGGCGGCAAGTCAGGCTCGCGGGGCGCCCCGGCCTTGGAGCTGCTGTGGTTCACAGGCCAAACCTAGACCAGACTTCTGACACGATTCCCGTGCGGGCCGGTTAGAAGCCGCTGTCCTTCCGAGAGTGACGGGTGCGTTTGCGCTGGTCAGGTATAGGGTCGGTGTTTCGGCGGCAGAGACGAGGTGTTGTGTCGTCTCTGCGGTGGAGGTGCCGGGATGCCGTCGGTAGGGCCTCCTGGTGTGCTCAAGGTCTCGACAACCCCGAGCTGCACCAGAGGCTCTTTCTTCATGCACGGACAGACCGAAGATCGCCCGACCGAGCCGCCGCATTCGAACCCATGCTCACCAAGATCGGTACGACAACGGCTTCTAAGACATGTCTGCGGGATCTTGGCAACAATCGCGAGGCACCGACAGCGGGAAGCGTTCGCAGGAGGAGTCACTGGTCGGGAAGGCCGGCACCCAGGTATCCGCGCGCCGGTCGGCGCGCAGCCGGGCGAAGATTTCGGCCGGCACCCCGGGCGCGGAGGCGTACTGCGTGATGAGGGCGTGGTCGGGCTGCGCGCTCATCGGCGGGTGCTCACCGAGCGGCAGGGGGAACGACTCCCGCAGTGGCTCGAAGCCGTCCACCGGGACGATCTTCCCAGCCCCCACACTCTCGCGGCCGGCATCGACCGAGACCGCGACGCCGTCATCGCCGACCTGACCCTGCCCCGGAGCTCCGGCGTTGTCGAAGGGCACGTCAACTGGATCAAGATGCTCAAGCGCCAGATGTTCGGACGCGCCGGCTTCACACTGCTCCGCAAGCGGGTCCTCCTCGCCCCGTGACCGATGTCAGTGGCTCCTGGAACCACGCCTTCGTCCAAGACAGCCGTATCAGAAGCCATGCGTGGGAACGTGGGGAACCGGCCCGTTCGACAGCGACCTCGCCGCCGACGCCCTCGTCGCCAGCACCCTCCCAGACAGCCCCATCGTGATCGACCCCGATGACGGCCCCAGAACCGCTGCCCAAACTGCCAGCCTCCCTTCGCGCGTCGGCGAAACTCGCACTGGACCGGGTTCTCCAGGACGGATCAGAACTGACAACCGGCTGGGTGGACAGCGCTGACGCCAACCAGTGGCGCCAGGAAGTGCGACAGATCCTCCTAGCACTCGAACCGCTCACCCCGCTGTGCCGGAGCACGGTGAAGTCACCGCGCTCCGGCCAAGGGCAACGTGGTGGGATTCGAACCCACGGCCTCCGACCGGCGCCGGGGAGCGCCGGCCGCGCGAGCGGGTCCTGCTCCTCTGGATCACTGCGCGTAGGAGACCGGCTGCAGGGGCACCCCCAGAGCGATGCGGGCCTCCTTAAAGGCCTCGTCGGCGGGGTCCGGCAGCCGGCAGGCGTGGCGGAGGGCCACCTGCATCTCCTCCAGCCCGTCGAAATCTCGTGCAGCGAGGCCTTGTCGTCGGGGACGGCCGTCCGGGCCGCCCACCCCCGCAGCGCACGCAACGCGGTCTCGGCTTCGGCCGCGGTCGTGTTCGCCGCGGACACCGAGCAGCCCTCGCCCGCGAGGAACGCACCCGCCTCGGACTCGGGACACCGACACCCCTGCCGGCCTGTCCGTACCCACGAACAACCCGTGTCCGCCGCGGCGGGCGAGGAAGACCACGACACGGGAACGGTCCTCCCCGGCCGCGACGTCCTTGGCCGCGGGGACAGACGCACCGCTTTGATGGTCCACAGCGGTGTGGGGGGCGGAAACGGTCAGACGTCTTCCGCCCGTGCACGCAGCTCCGCCAGGCCCACGGGCCCCTCGGTGTCGCCCAGCGCTCGTCCCGTCAGCTCCGTGAGGGCCTGGCACGGTGACAGCCCCCGATCGGAGGCAGAGCGCAGGCGGTCCAGCCACGTGAGCGCCGTCCGGTACCTCTCGTCGTCGTCGAGATCGAGGGGCTCGAAGCTCGCCGCGGGCTCGGTCTCAGAGGCCCAGAGATATCCGAGCACCCCGCGGTCGTCGGTCACCGGCACGTACCGGACCTCGCCCGGCACCGAGCGTCGGTATCCAATGTGCCCGAAGCCGGGGGCGTGGGTGAAGACGTCGTACCGCCGGGGGATCTCGTACCGGGACCAGGAGTCGGACGGAGTTCCGTCCTGGTCGACGTGGGGAACGACGCCCGTCTCCGTCGGCGTGCCGAAGTAGGTGGGGTCCTCGGGGTCCAGGTCGGATCCCAGCACTTCGGTGAGCTCCGCGAGCACGGACGCCAAGCGAGGCGCGTTCGCCTCGTAGACGGCGGACTGGGCACGGCCTCGGAGGTCGTACTGCATCCAGGCATCGGAGTATGTGACCAGATCCACTGTGGCGAAGCTGGGGTCCACGAAGACGGTCAGGTCGAAGATGCCTTCCGTCCGGATCTCCTGCGCACCGGTGGACAGCGAGCCGGCCACGGTGCACCGGGCATCCACCGATCCGATGCGACCGGGGCGCATGGCAGACCTGATCGCGCCAGCCAGTTCCTCAGCGGATCCGGCAGCGGTGAGTTCGCTCTGGAACAGCGTGCCAGCCGGTGTGCCGGCCTCGGAGATGGAGAGACGGAAGGTCGGCTCGCCGAGCGCGAGCCCGTACGAGGCCAGCACGGACCGAGCCGCCATCAGGTCTCCGAGGCACCGGACCAGCGGGTCCACATCCTCGATGAAGTCGCCCCACGTCCATCGGGCGACCGGCGTACTGGCGATCACGGTGCCACCTCCGGCATGAACTTACCGTCCCGGGGGACGAATATGACTCCGTCCGGCGTGCGAATGACGAACTGCACACCCTTGGTGTCGTACTTCTCCTGAAGACGGGCGAGTTGCGTCTCCATCTCGCCCCTCGGAATCTTGGAGTCGATCACGAAGGTCTGCACGTCCGCGTTCGAGTCCAGGAGCTGATGGATGCTCTTGAAGATGCGCTGGACCGACTTCCCCGCGATGGGCGACGACTCCGGTCCTGTCATGTCCTTGAACTGCCAGCCGTGAACCCGGCCGTCCGCGTCCCTGGCCATCACATCGAGATCGGTCTTTTCGCCTGTGAAGACACCGGGCCTGATCTCGTTCCCGCCCTGCTTGACCTCGAAGGAGACATCGGTGACACCACTGTCATGCAGTCGGTTACCCAGACGCATCGCCTCGAGGCTGCCCGGGATCTCGGAAGGCCGGACGAGGTTGGACACCACGGTCTTGAAGCCATCGGCGTCCGTGAAGCGGCCCGAGGCGATGGTGTCGGCCATCTCCTTGCCGAAGGGGGACTCCGACAAGGTCTTCAGGACCGGTTCGATGTCCGGATGCTTGACCTTGACGGCGCGTATCTGGTCCCGAACCTGCTGTTCCAGTTCGCTGCCCCGCTGGAGCGGGCCGGTTCCGTTCTCGGGCCGCTCCCAAGCGGCAGGACCGTTCGGTCCATCAGGACCAGCGAGCCCACCGGTGCCCGGACCGTCGCCGTGGCCGCCGCCCGAAAGGGTGTCACCATGGCCACCGCCTGTGGGCGGGGGCTCGTGGTTGCCGTCGCCGTGGCCGCCGCCCGGGCCGTCCGCGTGGCCCGCCGTGGACGGGGGCTCCGGGTGGCCTCCCGTACCCGGGGAGTGGTTGTCCGCGCTGTTGCGCGGCATGCCGTCCGGGTTGTGGCCGCCCGGGGTGTGGTCGCCCGCGCGGCCCGTGGGGGTGTTGTCGAGGCCGTGGGCGCCGTTGTCCACCGTGCGGACCGGGTCGGAGATGTCGCTGCCGACGCGGACGACGTCGTCGCTGCGGCCGCCGACTCCCGCCAGGACCGGGGTCTCCCGGCGGACCGGGACCTCCGTCCTGGGGGTCTTCGCGCCGGTGTCGATCTTCGGGGACAGCTCGGGCGTGGCTTCGCCGGCCTTCTGGTAGAGGCTGCCGTCTTCCTTGTAGAGGTTGCCCGCCTCGTCGGCGTACTTCGCGGGGCCATCGAAGGGCCACTTGACCGTGCCCGGGGGCAGGGAGGCAGTGCCCTCGGGGAGCTTGATGATGTCGTCGGAGACCTTCATGGCCCCCTCGGGTGTCGGGGTGCCCTTGGGAAGCTGAATCGTTCCGTCAGGCAGTTCCACGGCGCCGTCGGGCAGGCTGAACGCCCCTTCGTCGATCTTGGGGACTTCGACCTTCCCCATGTCTTTCAGACCGGCCATCACGTCACCGATCTTCGAGACACCGGCTCCGGCGCCCTTGAACACGTACGTCATCGGATCGATCGCTCGACCTGCCTTGCCCGCCAGCGACAGCGTCTTCGCCGCAAGGCCCGCCTTACCCGCACCCGCTGCTGCGCCACCGGTGCCGCCGGTGAACACCGTCGTCACCACGTTGAACGTGACCGCTCCCGCCGCGCGGGAAGGGTTGGAACCCCACTGGTCCCACGCCAGGAGCGCCTTGCCGGTTTCCTTCATCGCCGTCCGTGAATCACGGATCCACGGCGGCAGGTCCTTGTCGTCTGCGAGCCAGAACACGGCCGCCGCCGGCGTCGCGGTGATGACCACCCCCGTCGCGAGCTTCCCCAGCCCCGTCCACGCCTGGCCCGCCGCATCCCAGCCGTCGAACCCGACCAGCGTCCCCAGGCCCTTGATCGTGCCCCACACGCCGTCCACGAAGACGCCCTTGCCGAAGTCGTAGAGGTGCTCCCACACCTGCCACGCCGGAACGGACTCCTCCACCGCGTCACCCCACGGCAAGGACTTCGACTGTTTGAGAGCCTCGGCGTCGTAGCCGTACATGCCCTCACCGTTGGAGCCGTCGTTCACCTTCAGCGGCGCGCCGCACACCAATGCCACGATCTTGTCGTGCGCATGCCGCTCCGCCGTCTGGAACTGCGCCCACACCTCTGCGATCTCGTTCCGGCGGGCGAGGTTCTCGTCGATGAGATCCTCGTCCTCTATCCAGTCCTCGTCGCGGGAGACCTTCGACTGGAACGACGCCGCCTCCGCCTTCAGTTCCTCCAGCTTCTTCACCAGAGGCCGGATCTCCTGCGCGTAGGCGCCCAGGGCCCCCGCAATGGTGCACATGTCGCTGCTGAACGACAGCGTGATGTCCACGACCGGCTTTGTCACCGCGAACAGCTGCTCGGCCTCGGGAGCCTGGTAGTACGCCGACATCCCGCCGAACGTCGTATGGACCGACGAGCCGGCGTTCGCCAATGCGCCCCCGTCCGCCGACAACGCCTTCACCTTCTCGTCCAACACCGACAGCTGACCCGTAAATACGGGCACATTGGCGGCGTCGACCGGCGCGTTGCTCACTTCGCGCCTCCCGCAGCGTCCTTCAGCTGATCCAGGCGCACGCTCTTCGCAGCGTCCTGGGCCTGCTTGGCGGCCTCCAGGTCACCTTGGATGTACTCGTTCGTCGCCTTGCCCGCGCCCAGGATCGCGGCCTGGATGCGCTCCGCGACGGACTTGAGGTCCGTCTGCCGCTTCTCCAGGTACTGACTGAGCGCGGCGCCCACCGGTCCAGTGCTGCCCCGATGCGACAAGGGCACCTGCCCGGTCGCCACCGGCCCCTGCATGGCGGCTGACGGCACCTTGGCCGCCGAACCCGGAATCGCCGTACCCGCCGCGTACGCGGCCTCCGCCATGTCCGACATCAGCTTGTTCAGTGCGTGCTCCACATCACCTGCCCGCTCACCGGTGAGCTTGAGCTGACTCTGCACACCTTGCGGCTTGATGTCCCACGACGTCATGGCTCCCCCGAAGCTCCGACATGCTCACCCCTTACGAGGCGCACTTCCAACCCAGTTCCCCGGCGCGGCGCTCGTCCGCCGCGGGGCCGGCATCAGGCTCACCGGACACTGCGCCCCACGACGACATCACCCTCCCCGACACTCGAACGATCGCAAGTATGATCGTTTCTATCAATCTACATAACTAATGCAACCAGCAGCCGACGAGCTGTGACATAAGCCTGACAAACCCGCAGGGCCGTCACTCACCCTTCAGGTGGCGCACCAACCGCTCGAAATCGCTCCACGCCGAAAGGTCC
The DNA here is from genome assembly GCF_036170895.1 of Streptomyces erythrochromogenes. Classification (NCBI taxonomy): domain Bacteria; kingdom Bacillati; phylum Actinomycetota; class Actinomycetes; order Kitasatosporales; family Streptomycetaceae; genus Streptomyces; species Streptomyces erythrochromogenes. The sequence continues at coordinate 37,985 of NZ_CP108036.1, forward strand.
GAAGGGTCCCCCGGGAAGGGGTAGTAGAGTGCCGGGCGCGCCTTCGGCCCCAGCATGACCGGCTGCACTGACAGCGGCGTTCGCCGTGCGCGGTCGTCCGGCATCGCCCGAACCTCCTCGGATCCCAGGACGAACGCCAACGGCACACCGGGGCCCTCGAAACGGGCCGGTACCGCCAGATCACGGCGTGCTTTGCGGAGCTGTACGAGCATGGAGCACAGGTGGTGGCGGGTGGCGAGCGCCTCCGCCAGCCGCGGCAGCACGTCCAACGGCACTTCCTCGTGGGCCCCGTAGCCGAAGGCCAGCGTGACGTCCTCCTCCACACCCGCCTTCGTACGGGTCACCCGAACCCCGGCGAGTCCCGGCCGCGACGGGGCTCCCACGACTGCGAACCAGCTCGGCTCGGGCGACCGGGCGTGGGCGACCTCGGTCAGTCTTTCGGGGGACCAGGGCAGATTGGCCGGTTCGGCGGTGGACCAGCCGGCCGGCGCTCCGCCGGTGAGCTCGCGCCAGACCGCCTCCAGGGCGCCCCCGAGAACCAGCCGATCGTCGGCGGGGTGGATCGTCCGGAACGAAATGGCGAGTTGGTGCTCGCCCGTGTCATCGAACTCCTGGAACGAGGCCGCCACCGGGGTGTGCATTTCGCCCCCGCCCCCGTCCGGGTCCGGCTGCACGACCGGCGCGAACATGCCCTCCTGCCAGCGCAGCACCGCGCCCGTACGGCCGTCGTAGTACCCGTCCCGCGCGTCCCTGACAACCCAGCGCGATGGCACGCCGGGCAGGGCGTCACGCACGGCCGGGGTGAGAGTGCTGCTCGCCGGGCTGACGATCTGGAGTCCGCGCTCCGAGGCTGCGGCAGCCCGGAAGGCATCCGAGAGCCAGGCCGTCATCGCGACGACCGACCGGTCCGTGATCACCACGGCAACCTTGTCAGTCAGGACGTCCACGGCGGGTTGCGCGGCGGCTGGCGCAGGAGCTATGCCCACGCCTTCGGATGGGACCACTGCCACAGAGAGCGCGGCTTCCGGCGGCCAGGCCATGCCGCCGGTCAGCGCAGCAACCCGGGCCGCGAATGTACCTGCCAGCCGTTCCGCCTCCGCGACGCCGGTGGTAGCGCGGGCCTCGGTCCACCAGAACGGCACCGGCGGTTCCACGGCCCCAAACAACCGGGCTGCCTCGCCCGGGACTTGTATGAGCATCGGCGCCTCGACTGCCACGAGCGGCCGGCCCTGGGCATCGCAGAGCTGCACGACGGCGCCCTCACAGGTGGTGTCCACGAGCTTGTCGGGTCCGCCGGATAGAAGCCCAGCCAGCACGCTCCAGGCGTCCGGCATCCGCGGGGAGAGGGCTATGACGTCCGTGGTCATGTGGTCGTACGGTCCTTAGGTCTGGCGGTTTCGGCACTCGGTCTCATACACCGTGTGGTTCAGGCGGTAAGTCTGCCCCTCGGGCGCGTGCACATCTAACCGAGCCAGACGATGCCCAGCACGGAGAGCCGTCGGGAGAGGCGGCTCGCCACGGACGCGGCGCGGACGTCCTCACCCTCGGAATAGCCGACATTCCACTGCGGCCAGCCCCACGCGGACATCTTTCAAGATCGGAAAGACAAACAGCCTCTAAGAGGTCGTTTTCATCTTTAGTGCCTGGCTTTCGGGCGATTTCAGGGCGTGTGATCGCGGTGCGGTAGTGGCCAGAGGTGTACTTGATGGCTGTGGGTCGTGTGGGGTGACGGGTGGGACGGAGTGGGTCTTGTTCCTGTCTCATCCCAGGAAGTCCGCTCTTGGCGGCCTGCGTGCTTCCGTGGTCGCTGCTGTGCGCCTGGGCGCACTCGGTCTGCGGCGGTACGTCGAAGGTATGGCGAAGCGACGTGCGTATCCGAGTGATCTGTCCGATGCCCGCTGGGAGTTGATCGAGCCTGTGCTGGCCGCGTGGCCTTTCGAGCGCCGCGGCCGGGCCCTGGACTTCGGCCGGCCGCCCGAACACGACCTGCGCGACATCATGGACGCGATCTTGTATGTCGACCGCACCGGGGTCCAGTGGCGCTACCTCCCGCACGACTTCCCGCACTGGAACACCGTCTACGGCTACTTCGCCAAGTGGGCCGACGAGGGTGTATTTGCCCGGCTCAACGGCCTGCTCCGGCAGTTGCTGCGAGAGAAGGAGGGCCGGGACGCAGAGCCAACGGCCTGTGTGATCGACGCCCAGAGCATCAAGACCTCCACCAGCGTCCCCGCTGCCGGCCAGGGAATCGACGCCGGCAAGAAGATCGTCGGCAGGAAGCGGAGCATCGTCACCGACACACTCGGACTCCTCCTCGCCGTGCTGGTCACCGCGGCCAGCGTGCAGGACTTCGTCGCCGGCACCTCACTGCTCGACCAGATCGCCGTCGAACACCCCGGCATCCGCAAGGTGTGGGTCGACGGCGGTTACCGCCAGCGCCTCGTTGAGCATGCCGCCACCCTCGGCATCGACATGGAAATCACCACCCGCAAGCCCGGGAACAGGGGCTTCACCCCCATACCCAAACGGTGGGCGGTCGAGCGGACCTACGGCTGGCTCATGCTCCACCGACGCCTTGCCCGCGACTACGAAACCCTGCCCACCCGCTCCGAAGCCGTGATCCACATCGCCATGACCGACCTCATGGCCCGCCGCCTCACCAGCGAGAACACCATCTCCTGGCGCGACCCGAAGAAGTCCCCAGAACACCCGATTCCTGGATGAAACATCAGGCGAAAACGACCTCTAAGAAACGCTACGGTCTGACGGATGCGCTGGACGACCTCGCTGACGCGAGGGACCCCGTCGAGCGTCTGGCCGTGGCCGGGTACGCGGTCAGCGCCGCCGCCGATCTGCTCTGCGACCACCATCACGCGTGGATCGGCGGCGGAAAGTGGTTCCCCCGCCGCCTGTTGGAAGCCGACCCAGAGCGCGGAGCCGCCCTTCTCGAAGGACACCACCACTTGTGCGGCTCAGGCGAGCCCACAGCGCTGATCAGCGCAGCGTCAAAGGTGCTCGACCTCGTCGGCGGCCCTCTCCGCGAGGGCTACCGCAAAACCTGGCACGGCACCATTGACTCGGTTGCCGCGACACGCTAACGCAGACTGCAAACACCGCAGCGGACATCGGACAGCTGGCAACCCCGTCTGCCCCCTCTTCCGCGTTGCCGTCGCCGACGACGCCCGTGGGCATCGCGGTGGATTCGGGGCAGGGTCACGAAAGAGGCGCCTGGCGGGCGTCGGCCCGCCAGGCGCCTCGGTGCGCTGTCAGCGGTTCAGCAGGCGATCGTGGATCCGTCCAGAGCGGACTCCACGGTCACCACGTACTCCTTCGGCCCGTCGGCCCCCACCCGGAGCAGCGCCGGCTGACCGGCCACCTCCTTCTGGAAGCACATACCAAAGCCGCTCCGGAGCCGGTCTGGGGCCTGGGCCCGGGTGCCGACCGCCTTCCATCCTTCCTTGCCTGCGGTGTCCCAGTAGTGGGCGGCCAGTGACTGGGCGTCCAGGCCGTGGGTGTAGCCGCTGTCCGCGGCGACCCAGGGGTCGCCGCTGTCGTCCATGCACTCCACATTGGTCCGTTCCGCCACGGGCGTGGCACCGGTCGGGGCGGCGGGCGCCGCGGCCGAGACCTGGGCCATGCGTTCGACCGCCCTCGTCTCCTCGCACGAGCCTTCCGACCCGTAGAAGAGCACGTACAGCGACCCTGCCAGCAAGGCGAGGATGAGGGTGGCGGCCAGGCCCAGATACATCCCGCGACGCGGGGACTGTGTCGTGTTCATTGGGTTTACGACCAACTCGTCTTCAGGATGCGCCTGTCGATGTATACGAGCGCATAGTAGTAGAGGTTCCACCAGAAGGTGCCTGCGTAGTACCACCGCAGCATGCTCCACCAGTTCCGCACGGCGAAGCTCCGGGCGACGCTGTTGTTGTGCTGGTCGATCTTGGTGTCGTCACCGCTTTCGCCCCACTCGTGAGCGTCTCCCAGCCGCTTGGCCGCTCGCGCGCCGAAGAAGAAGGTCAGGCTGGTCTGCCACATGAAGTGCCGGATCGCGTTGTTGACCCGGCCCTTGCGGAAGGTTGCGAGCAGCATGCCCGAGATGGCCGAGGCCAAGGCGCAGCCGCGCCATCCGAGCGACCTGCAGGCGTTGGCCTCGATGATCTTCTTGCGCCAGGACTTGGAGATCCGGCCGTCCAGGTCCTGCTGGTTGACGGGGTCGGCGTTGGCGTACTCGTACGCGTTCGCGCTGCCGCCGTAGACCGGGTCCGCGGAAAGGAAGCGGCCGGTGGACGGGTTGTAGAGGCGGGCGCCCATCAGGGTCAGACCGCTGGGCGTCTCGCTGGAGCGCTGGTGACCGCCGAGCCAGCCGTAGCGGGCCGAGGCCTGTCCCGCGCGGGGCTTGCCGTACTCGTCGGTGTCCAGCACCAGGGGCGGCTGGCCGGCGGTCAGCGGGAGCTGCATGGCGACGGATCCCTGGATCGTCGTCAGGTGCAGGACGACGTCCCCCGTCTTGCTGGTGGTGGTCAGGCCGCCGGCGGAGGCGACGTTGCGGGTCACCGCACCGGTGGCGGTGTCCTCGACGATCCAGCGCGGGTTGTCCGTGTCGTCACTGTAGTGGTTGACCCGGGACGCGGTCTGGGTCCACACCGAGCCGTTGTACGACTCCTTCGTCCACCCTCGGTAGCGCTGGGCCGCGTCGAGGCCCCAGGTCTGCCGCTGGTTGGACAGGGTCTGCTGGCGGGTGCGGTCGCTGTTGTAGTAAGCGACGGTCCCGTGCCCCGGGACGGTGGTGGTGCGCCCGAACTCGTCGTAGGCGTAGCCGCTGTCGACGAGCCGGTCGGCGCTGTCGTAGGTGTGGGTGGTGGTGGTTCCGCCGGTGGCCGGGCAGTCGGCGCCCGGGGTGCCGGCGGCCGTGGTCAGGCCTGTGCGGTTCGAACGGCCGTCAAAGGCGTAGGTGCGCCGGGTGCAGACGGTGTCCGCAGTGTCCTCGACGGAGGCCAGGCGGCCAGCCGTGTCGTAGCGGAACCGCTGGTCGGAGATACCGGAGTGTGTGGTGATCTGGCCGTGGACGGATTCGTTCACGGTGTCGCTGTAGACGACGGCCGAGTCGCTGTCGCGCACGTAGCTGCGCTTCGTGGCGTCACCGCCCGGGTCCGTGCTGATGTTGAGCGTGTACCCGCCGGGCAGCTTTTCGCTGCGGACGGCGCCTGCGGCGTCGAACGACGGCCGGAACTCGCCGGCGACCGAGTCGGTGGTCTTCGTCGGAAGGCCCCGGGGTTCGGCGGCGTGGTCGTAGGTGAAGGTGACGGTCGACGGCACATTGTCCGTGATCTTGGTCGGACGGTCGAGCAGGTCGTACTCGGTGGTGGTGACACCGCCGTCGGCATCGGTGTAGGAGATCGTCCGGCCAAGCTTGTCGAACTGCTTGACGATGGTCCCACCGGTGGGCGAGGTGTTTTTGACGGCCCGGCCGGTCACCGCGTCGTACTCGGTGGTGGACTCCGGAGCTGCCGTGCCGGTGCCGCCGGTCGTGGTGACCTTGGTCGTCCGGCCGGCCGCGTCGAACTCGGTGGTGGTGGTCCGCGTGGACCCGTTCACTGTCTCGATCCGCTTGGCCGGGCTGCCCCACCAGTTGTACTCGGTGGTGATGGTCGCAAGCTTGGTCGGGTTCGACCCGCCTCCGGTGATGTCGCCGGCCGGACCGACCGTGCAGACCAGGTCGGCCCACTCGGGGCGGCCCTGGCAGGTGCCGGTGCCGGTCGCCGACCAGTACGTGGTGACGCGGGTCGAGGCGTCGCTGCCGTTCGATCCGTGGAGGAGCTGCTTGGAGACCCGGTTCTTGGCGTCGTACTCGGTCGTCTCCGTGATGGCCAGGCCACCAGGGTCCCTGACGGTCCGGATCGGCAGGCCCCTGAGCCAGTCATACACGGTCTCGGTCGCGCGGGGCTCACCGAGTACTGTCGGGTGCTCGCGGACCTGGGCGCCGACGGTGGCCTTGGTGACCTGGTCCTTGACCCTGGCGGTGCCGTTGGTGGGCCGTCCGGCGTCGTATTCGAGGATGGACCGGTCACGGGCGGTGACCGAGGTGCCGGTCGGAACCAGCAGGGTCTCACCGTTCTTCAGGTCGGCGGTCAGGTCTACACGCCGCAGCGGGCCGAGCTTGCCGAGTTCCCGCACTCCGGCCGCGTCGAACGTGGTCGCGGTGCTCAGCTGGTGGGCGCGCTCCGCGCTGGTGAGCTGGCCGATGCCCAGGTTCGCCTGTGCGGCCTGGTCCGCGGGGCTCGTGCCCAGCGCCAGGGCCCGGTTGGCGGCCGAGAGCTCGCGGACGGTGTTTCCATACCGGTCGTACTCGGTGGTGGTGATGTGACCGCCGGGTGACGCGCTGTTGACAGGCCGACCGGAGGCGCCCAGGTAGGTGACCGACGCCCGCGTGTAGGCCGAGGCGGCGAGTGCCGAACCGGAGTGGGACGAGGGGACTGCGTCGGCGGGGAACAAGGCGGTCGCGTCGGTGGGCGCGCTGGTCTGCCCCCAGGCCTTCACGTCGGCCGTGCCCATCGGGTACGGGGCCGCGCCGCCGGTGAGCGGGACGCCGTAGACCACGCTGGTGGCCGAGGTGCCCTGCTCCTCGCCCGCCGTGCCCGGCTTCAGACCGGCCCGGGAGGCCTTGAGTAGCATGCCGTCACCGGCCGTGGGCGAGGATCCCGCCTGGCCGTACGTGAATGACCAGGGCAGTTCGGACTTGGTCTGCAGCCAGTCGATGCGGTCCGCGGCGTTGTACGCGTACTGCGCCTGGGTACTCTGCGCCAGGTTGGGGTCCCACTGCTGGCGGAGGTTGCCGCCGGCGTCGTAGCGGTAGGTGGAGACCGCCTTCGAGGTGGCATTCGCGGCCCCGGGCTCCGTGGACCACAGCCGGATCTCCTTCACCTGGCCAGCGAAGTCGCCGAAGTCGGCGGAGGTGCTGTATCCGGTGGCGGTGGTGGCAGTCGCGTAGACGAACTCCAGCGAGCGGCATCCCTTGGTCTGCGGGGTGGTGGCGCAGACCGACGTGGTCACGGCTGAGGTCGGAGCGATGACCCGCTTGGGGCGGGCCAGCTTCTTGGTGTCGACGGTGACCGTTTCCGAGACCACGGTGGTGGTCGAGTTCTCGACTCCGCTGACCAGGGTGCTGGAGACCTGCCAGGTGGTCATCGCCGGGTCGCCACGGGTGAACTCGGTGACCGTGCCGCCGTCGTCGGTCAGCGTGAACGAGCCGCTGAGGCTACCGGTCAGGGTTATGCTGCCGGCGCCGGGCTCGGAGACCCAGCCGGTGCGTGCCGCGTTGGCGGTGAAGTGCAGCGCGTCACCCGAGGTGGTCACGACGTCCACGGCCGTGTCCGAGACCCGCGCGACGTGCGAGTAGTCGGACTGGACGAGCTCGGCCGCCGTGCCGGAGGCCCACTCCTGGCCGAAGATCGCGGCCTGGCCCTCCTGCTTGATGCCCTTGTGAGGGTCGCGCGAGGACGTGGTGCGGGAGACGGACATGCCGAAGGCGGACACGTCGGTGGCCGACACCTCGTAGTCGCCGGTCAGCAGGTTGAGCGTGCCCGGACCGACCGGACTGGTGGCGGCGCCGCTCGCGTTGCGGTCGACGACTACGGCGAGGGGCTGGGTGGCGCCGGTGGCGCTCGCCGGGCCGGTGAAGTCGGCCTTGATCTGGACGCTGCCGTCCGGGTCGACCGTGTCGGTGGTATTCCAGACCAGTGCGGGAGTGCGCCCCGAGGTCATGGACACGGGCCAGGCCGTCAGCGGCGTGCCGCCGTTGGTGACGTGCCCCGGCGGAATCTGGACCCAGGGGTCGGCCTCGGAGCGGCGCCAGGAGAAGGACGCCGCGTTGAAGGCGGCGCCGTCCGCTTCGGCGGTCAGGGGAAGCCGTCGGGCCGTACGCTCGCCGTCCTCAGGCTGGACGAAGCCGCCCGGCCCGGCGTGGAACTCGTACTCGACGGCCTCCGACTCGTTGTCGGCCTTGTCGACGGTGCGCACATGGAGGGTGTGGGTTCCGTTCGACGGCGGGGTGACGGACAACGTCCGGGTGCCGGCGGCACCGTCGGTGGGCACGCGCGTCCACTCGGCGGCGTCCAGGGACCATTCGAGCCACTGGTGATCCGTGCCGGCGGGCGGGGAGACGGTGAAGTTCCCTGCCTGCCCGGCGCTCTTGACCCAGGCGTTGGACGGGTAGTCCGTCGAGGTCAGCCCGGTGGGGGCGGAGGGGGCGGTGGTGTCGACGGTGAACGTCTTCCAGGCCGACCAGCCAAGGTTGTAGTGGGTTCCGTCGTACGGGTTGGAGCGGAACTTGTATGTCTTGCCGTTGGTCAGCACACCTGCCGGAACGGTGACCGAGGCAGCCTCGCCGGAAGCGACGAAGGGCGACACGATGACGTTGCCGACCTGGGTGTTGGTGGCCGAGTCGAAGATCTGGAAGGTGCCGTTGACCTGGTCGCCATTGGCGTCGACGAAGGTGTCGCGCAGGGTCGGGGTCAGGGTGTTGACGGTGTAGGCGCCGCCGTAGGAGAAGAACGGCGGGCCGGCCTCCTGCTTGGTGCCCGTCCGCGGCCGGTAGTTGTAGGTGACGGTCAGCTTAGGGACATTGGAGGCGGCGTTGGAGGAGTTCACCCGCTTCCACTGCTTGATGTTGTTCTCGTCCGTGGCCCGCAGGCCCATGCCCGAGACCGCCCACTTGTTGTTGGACCAGTGCTGGACCAGGCTGGTGACGTCGGCGTTGATCCAGCCGTCGGGCTGGGTGGCGCAGCCCGGGTTGCCCTTGGTCTCGGTGGAGGTGGCCATCTTGGTGACCATCGCCGGCTGATTGGTCCAGCGGGAGGCGGTGGAGGCGTTGTTGGCGGTCCACACTTCCCAGGGCTGAGCAGTGCAATCCGTGTTGCCGGAGTGGAAGTTCCACAGCGACAGTTTCGCGTCCGAGATCAGCGCGTCGGCGACCGGAGCGGTGTTCCAGGTGATGAAGGAACGCGCCGTGCGCCAGGTTCCGTCACCGTTCTTGGTACCGGGGTTGCCGAGGTCCAGCTCGGTGTCGTTGGACCAGTCGACGGTCTCGCCCTGCTGGACGTAGGTATCGAAGAGGTTGCCCAGCGAGGACGTCGAGGGGTCGACGGTGACAGGGTACTTCGTCGCGGGGTCCGCGAGGAAGGCCGCGTCGGGGGTGATGACCAGGTCGACGCCGTCCTTGGTCTTGACGACCTTCATGCCGACCTTCGCCCGCCGGGTGTGCTCGCCGGAGGCGGCGTCGACGGTCGCGTCCCACATGACCGGGGCCGGCATGGTCGCGGTCTTCTGCGACTTCTTGTCGGTGAAGAGCACGCTGCCGTCGGGCTGCTGCTCGACCTTCAGGCCCATGGTCTTCAGGGGCAGCGTGTAGCCGAAGCCCGCCTCGGGCTTCGCCTTCAGTTCGACGAACTGCTCGAAGCCGGTACGGGTCGCCTCGACGATCAGGTCCGCACCCGGCACGGCGCCTTCGTACGTGGCCTTCGTGCCGTCCAGCTTCGGGGCCGGCAGGCCGCCGCGCCACTGGAGCGTGATCGCCTCGTCGCCGGTGCCCAGTGTCACCAGGTCCGCGGCCGCCGTCGTGTCCCCGGCCGGCGGGGCCGACTTCAGGAAGGGCACCTTCGAGGCGGTCTTCCCGGACAGGCGCAGGCCCTGCGGGTGGGCCTTGGAGGCGACCGAACCGTCGGGCCCGGCCGCGAGGTTCACATCGACGTCGCGCCACTGGCCCGTGGCGGGGTCCTTGAACCGGATCGGGCCGGCCGCGATCTCGGTGGTCAGCGACCCGTCCTGGTTGACATACGTCGTGGACGTCTCGGAGCGCTCCGAGAGCGCCTCCACGCGGTGCTTGTACAGACGCGCGGCCACCCGGGCGGACGGTATGTCCGCCGCGGACTGCGCGGTCTGCGGGGCCTGCTTCGCCTTGTCGGCGCCGGGGGCGGGGGCGGCTATGGCGGCCTCGGCTCCGTAGATCGTCGACACGGTCATCACGACAGCCAGCGCGGCGGCCGTGGCACCCAGCCCGGCCGGTGCCCTGAACGGCGACCGGACGCGCCCCGCAGGCCCGTCCGCTCTTCTTCGGTAACGCAAGATCCCCCCAGGGGATGACGATTCGACCACCTGCACATCGCAAATGATCACTGCCTTGAAAGTAGCCGTCCCTACAAGGTCTAAAATCGTCACCAAATGAACAAAGTGATTCTTTCCCGTGAGCGGAATGGCATCTCATTTCGGTCACGAGGCGCCCGTTCGGCCGAGTCACACCTAACCCACTCAAAGTTACTGTCTGGTAAGACCTTCGGTGCGCCGAACGGCCCACCCGAGCCAGCCTCTTGACTCCCAGGCAATTGACTCCGCCAGGGCCGGGCGACACCGGCGAGGCAGCAGGTTCTGGGGGCCCGCGCTCGGCCCGAGGCCCATATCCGTCCACGCAAGCGAGGCTGATTTCCCGTGTCCGCGAGCCTGACCGGCAGCATCGTCCGTTCCGCCACGCCGCGGGCGACGCTGCGACGCTTCCTCGCTCTCGACTCCCGATCAGGGTGCAGTCCGGCCCGATCTCCGGATACACCTCCGCCCCGGCCGCTTCAAAATCATCATGGGACGGGGTCGGGGAGCCGAGCGCCGGACCATCCGGAGAGTCATCCTGGGGGCGAGGGTGATCTGGCCGGTGTCCTTCTTCTCCCCGGGGCCTGGCGACGACCTTCTGAATGCCGAGGGGTGGGATGGAGTTGAAAGATCCGGCGTCGATGATGTTGTGCTCGACACCACCGTCTTGTTCGGGGTGCTGGTGACCGTCCGTGGCACTGGCACGGACGATGTTCCGCACGTCTCGACGGGAGCAGGAATGGAACGACCTTGGCTCCGCTCCACCGCAGCGTTTCCCGGAAGTGTGCATTGGCACGTGTTTCGCTGCGGGCAACACGTGGATCCAGGCCCATGTCGCGATAGACGCGCGAGTTGACCAGTAGCTTGGTGACTGCCACTGCGCGGATACCCATCCGTTGCCGCTGCACGGCTAGGCGTGCGGACGGCATGTGTCTGACGGAGTCCCGTAGGGCGGAGCGCGCGAAACTGATGTGCCGGGCCTCGTCGGCGACGTGGATCCGGCACACCTGGCGGACAAGCGGGTGGACCCGCTCGTCGCGGGCTGCCTCGCGCTGGAAGCGGTCGAGGACTTCTTCGAAGATCAGCGGCGTGGCGAACCTGAGGTCGTCCCGGGAGGGGAGGAAACATACGGCTGCACGGTGAAGGGTTGCTGAGGGGCGATAGTCGGGGCAGCCGAGACCGTCCAGAAGCTGGCTGAACATACCGGAGTGGCGGGCGCCTCTCCGGCCAGCGGCTGCCCGCCCCGCGGAACTTCCCACGTCCGCAGGTCGCGAACCTCGCGCTGGAGGGCGCCCAGCAGCGACGGGCCGGCCGTCGTGGCAGCGAGTCTGCGCAGTCGTTTCGCAGCCGCACGGCGTTTCGCCGAGGACCTGTCGTCAAGCTGAACAACCGCCTCGTCCAACGTCAACACCGCGTACGCCTCCTGATGAGATCTGCTCGGACGGCAACGCCAGGCGCTCCCACGGACGCTGAACGGCGGGCAATGACTTCAGGTGTCAGACGGCCATAAGAAGCGACGTCTGAACGAAACCCCACCCGGGCATCCAGCACGCATACTCGGGCGTGGTCGTTCGTACGGGGGCGGTGCCGGACACGCTCGGGTGCCCACCCCCAAGGGCGACCGCGGCAGAGAAGTCGGCGGTGAGTCCGACATGGGGAGGGCGTGCTCGACGTGACTCGCGCCCCGGCCAGGAGGACTGTCACCCCCATCCCACCCACCATGATCCCCTCCGGCAGCGTGTAACACTGGGCGCCCTCACGATGCGTGTCCGGAACCCGGCTGCGACCCGCCGACCCGGGGGGCAGCACCGGACCTGTACCTGCCAGGCCCCACTGCCGCGGCCGCGGCGGGCTCCTGCCGGTGGGCGAGAGCAGGCCGACCGAGCATGTCCGGCAGCGGCGCCGAGTCCTCAGGGTCGGTGGCGTGCGCCGCTAACGCTCGTCGGGCGGCGGCGCGGTCTGGCGGGTCGCCGAGCGCCGGCAGGGACGGGTCATCACACCGTTTCAGCCACCGGACGGACCGCACCCGCCGTCTAGGTCGAGGGTGGCGACCGCGCCCCCTTCCGGAGCGTTCGCGAAGGCCAGCCTGGCGCCGAGGACGTTCGCCTGCCCAAGCGCGATGGTCAGCCCGAGTCCGTGCCCCCGCCCTCGCTCGGGGGTTCCCGTCCGAAAGCGTTGCGGGCCTTCCGTGAGCAGCGCAGCGGGATAGCCGAGCCCTTGGTCCCGTACGAGGATCCGCGCGCCCGTGGCGGTGGCCTCCACAGCGACTTGGACGGGGCCGGTGCCGTGCCGGTGTGCGTTGGTGACGAGGTTGACCACGATCCGTTCCACCCGGCGCGGGTCGGTCTCCAGGATCGGGGTGGCACGGATCGCCACGGCGGTCGGCGTCCCCGTGCGGCGGACGATGTCGGTGACCAGTTCGCCCAGCGGCACCGCGTCGGTCCGGGCTTGTTCGGCTCCGGCGTCGAGCCGGGAGATTTCCAGGAGGTCCTCGACCAGCCCGTTCAGGGCCCGGGCACGGTCCCGGACGAGCTCGGCCGCCTCGTCGCCCTCCGGGAGGAGACCGGCTGCGGTGGACAACCCCATCAGCGGGGTGCGCAGTTCGTGCGCGACGTCCGCGGTGAAGCGACGCTCGCCTTCCAGCTTGTGCTGCAGGGCCGCAGCCATCTCGTCGACGGCCGCCGCCATCTCGGTGATCTCGTCACGGGCCCGGCCGCCCGGTCCGATCCGGGCGTCGAGGTCGCCGCCGGCGATGGCCCGGGCCGTGCGGGATCCCCGGCGCAGCCTGCGGTTCATCGGTTCGGTGGCCAGGGCGGCGAGCGGTACGACGACCAGGAGGGCGGCGAGCACGGCTTTGACGATGCTGCGGTCCAGGAGTTGGAGGCCGCGTACCTCGGAGCTCATGTCCGTGCGGGCGACGAGTACCCGGCCGCCCTCGACGGGCATGGCCGCCCACATCCAGTACCAGTTGGGGGGTTTGCGGTCGTTCCAGGTCGCGTACAGAGCGGCCGGGTCCTTGGCGGCCAGCGCCCGGGCGAGCGGTGCGTCGAGCCGCTCGGGAGTGAGGACTTCGACTTCGAGCGGCGCGCTGCCCGTGCGGGTGTACTCGCGCTCCGCGGCTGCCAGGCGCGCGGAGAGGCGTTCGTTCCCGGTGTGTTCACTTCGTTCGGCCATCGCCTGGTGGACGAGGAGGCCGATCACGGCGGCCACGGCGCAGCAGGCGGCTGCGGTCAGGGCGGCTATCTTCCAGCGCAGGGCGCGCGGGTTGAGGAGTGCCATGGGTGTGGAGGGTCCCTCAGTCGCGGACGAGTTTGTAGCCGAAGCCCCGGACGGTCTCGATCCGCCCGGCTCCGATCTTCTTGCGCAGCCGTAGCACGCACAGGTCCACGACGCGGGTGTCGCCCTCCCAGCCGTAGTCCCACACGTCCCGCAGGAGACGGCGGCGGTCGAGTACGGCGCCGGGTGCCGCCGCGAACTCCAGCAGCAGCCGCAGCTCGGTGGGGGTCAGCGGAACGGGCTGGCCGTCCCGGTGTACGTCCAGGCCGAGGGTGTTCACGGACAGGTCCCCGAAGACCAGCTCCGCAGGGGTCGTCCCGGTGTCCGCGGAGGCGACTGCGGGGTTCGCCGGCCCGGCCCCGCGCGCCGGAGTCGTCTCCGGTTGGGCGGGCCGGAAGGTGGCGCGGCGCAGCAGCGTCCGGATGCGGGCGACGAGGACTGGGGTGTCGACGGGTTTGACGACATAGTCGTCGGCGCCCGCCTCCAGTCCGGAGACCACGTCGAGGGCGTCTCCGCGCGCGGACATCATCAGGACCGGGACCAGGCTCTGCTCGCGGATCCGGCGGCACAGCCCGATGCCGTCGAGTTCGGGCAGCATCACGTCCAGGATCAGCAGGTCGTGCCTGCCGGCCCGGAACGCCTCCAAGCCGTCGAGTCCGTTCATGGCCACCGCTACCTGATAGCCGTACCGCTCTAGGGACAGCTGTACGGCGCGGCGGATGGTGGCGTCGTCCTCGACGACGAGGACGCTGACGGGGTCTGGGACCCGGGGTGCCGACACGCCACCTACCTGCTCAGATACGGACATTTGTGGAGTCCATCCTAGTCAGTGGGGCCTGCGGTGCGGTCACAGCCGGAGGGAGGCCGCGACGGGGAGGTGGTCGCTGCCGGTAGCGGGAAGGGTCCACGAGGAGGTCGTGCTCATCCCCTTCACCAGGATCTGGTCGATGCGGACCATGGGGAACGGAGCGGGCCAGGTGAATCCGAAGCCTGCGCCCGCCGCGCGCTGAGCGGAGGTCAGCTGGGAGGTCACCGGTCGCAAAGCCGAGTCATCCGCCGTGCCGTTGAAGTCACCCATCACGACGACCCTGTCCAGCGGCTCTGCCCGCACGGCCGCGGCCAGCTTCCGGGCCGCGTCATTGCGGCGGTCGGTGGTAAATCCGGCGTCCGGGGTCAGGCGTACCGAAGCGAGGTGGGCGGCGAAGACCGCGACAGGGCCGTGCGGGGTCGCTACGGTGGCCCGTACGGCACGTGTCCACGGCATGATCGGCACCGCTTCCACGCCGTTCAGGGGGTGCTTGCTCCACAGTCTGACGCCGAGAGTGTCGGAGCGGTACGGATAGCCGGCGGCAAGCTCGCGTTCGTAGAAGGGCGTGGCCTTCGAGGACATCTCTTCCAGGGCCAGCACGTCCGCGCCCGATGCGGCAAGCGCTCGCGCGGTCCGCGCCGGATCGGGATTGTCCTCGTCCACGTTGTGGCTTACCACGGTGAAGTTCCCGCTGCCGGATCGCTTGTCAGCGAGGGTCCCGCCGAAAAGGAGGCCCCAGACGGCTAGGGGGGCCAGGACGGCGACGGCCGCGAGCCGGGAGCGGCGTACTGCCGCCGCCACGAGGAGGACGGGGACACTCAGCCCGGCCCAGGGCAGGAAGGTCTGGAACAGGCTGCCGAGGTTGACGGCCCCGTTCGGGATTCTGGTGTGCAGGGCCATCGTCAGGGCCGCACACACCGCGCCGGTGGCGATCAGCAAGCCGCGGCCACGGCCGGTGGGCACGAGTATGCGGCAGCGGTTGGCGGACAGAGGCGGAGGCGGGGCGGGCGGCTCCGCTTCCTCGGTGGCCTCAGAACGGTACGGAGTGCTCAGCACGGCATTTGCCTTCCGATATCTCGTAAGCCGGTGATCCGGTACCAGCACAGCCTGGGAGAGGCGCGCTTCCAGGGCGTCAGGAGGCGCCTTCGAGGGACCCGCAGTTGCGTTTCAGCTGGGTATCGGTCATGCAGAGCAGACTGATGATGCGGGTCGTGGCCTGACGCCCGCCGCACCTGTTACCGGTTGTGCCGGCTCGCCCACGCCCGGCTCCGGCACGGGCGGATCGGCGCGGGCACCCGTCTGTTCGAGGGCGCCTCCCCCGTGCTACGCCTGGAGACCGTACGGGTGGTCGGCTCGCCGAAGGTGACGCACGTGGCCTGCCGGATTGCCTCGTCCCGGGCGCCTACTCGACCGGTCGCCCATGCAGGCCGCATTCACGAGATGGACGGGAACGCGTAACCGGGACGAATGCTGATCCAAACAGCTGGTTCGACGGCGAACGCTGCCGGCCGAATTTCTCGCCGTCGTCGGTCGTGCCGACGGGCGCGGTGTAGCCGAACCGGGCCCGCGTCTCCACCGTGATCCCGGTACTGGCGGCGGCCTGTTTGCGGCGGCGGCCGCGTACCACGGGCTGCCAGCGGGCCCGTACGGCCGTGTCGATACGGTCCACAACACTCTTGGGCGGAGTCTTCCGGTCGCCCTTGCGGTAGCGCTCCATGGACCGCTGAAATGACCCCCAGCTCCTGAGCGACGGCCCTGGTCGACTTTAGCTGCCTGACCAAGAAGTTGATCCGCCCCTTCAACGTCTTGGGCGGCTCGCGCGTGAGCCCTTCCAGGTCGGCTCGGTCCAGGGCGTCATCGATGTCCCCCACCAGCTACGTGTCCTTCCTCGTGGCCCCGCTGCCCGGGCGCAGCGCCGGGACAAGGGTGCCCGGCGAGGTTCCGGCCGCTGGACCGGCTGCCGCTTCTTCTCGTGGGCCGTGGCGTGGCAGTCTGCCCGACCGCAGAGCGCCGCGTGGCCGCCCGACGGGGATAAGAAGGGATCGCTCGCCTGCTATCGCGGGCCCCAGGCCTCCACCCCGTCCCGGGCGTTGTACTGCGCAACCCACCCGGCGACGTCCGGGCAGTCCGCAGGCGGGTAGGCGGCGTCGGGCACGAGCCGGAGCGCCTTGGGGACGTTCACACCCGGGTGCATCTTGAGGACGTGGTCCCTGGCCCGGGCGAGCGCCAGGTCCATCCGCTCGTCCTCGAGGACGAGCTCACCAAGTGCTCCGCACTGCGCGCACCGGACGTACGTCACCTCGACCGGGGTCTGCATCCCGAACGGCAGTTGCTCCACCATCTCCATGCCCTGCCCAACGCGGCCGGGTCACGCCGGACCCGCGCCGGGCAGACCCGTGGGGGAACGGATGAAGTTTCCCGGGCGGTATGCGTCCCAACCGTCCAACGACGCGGCACTCCCGGGGTTCCGGCACCTTGACCGCCGGGTGTGAACGCGTGACAGGGACCGGGGTGACCTGTCGTCCGGCGAGCTGTCCGACTCCGTGGTGGTGGCCGATGGCATGGTGGCCCCTTCTCAGCTCCCCCGAGGCGCAGGCCGGCTGAGCGTGGCCCCCGGGGCCACGCCACCATGGCCGGGCGCCGACGCTGCGCCCCAGGCCTGTGGTGGGGCCGGGCGGTGGCATGGACAGAGCCCGGCCGGGGTGACTACGGGCGCCTGGCCGGGCTCTGCGTGCGTGGGATGCCGTTTGCGTCAGAAGTCCTCGCGCAGGTCGTCGCGCTCGTCGCGGCGCCGCTCCATGTCCTCCGGGCGCTGGCCGCCGCGGGAAGGCATGCCGGGCTCGGGGTGCACCGGGTCCTGACCGGGCCGCTGCGGGCGCTGTGGGCGCTGCTGTTCCTCGCGGACCTTGCCCGGCTCCTGGCGCTTGTCCTGCGTACCGCCCATGACGGCGACTCCTCAATGCGTTGCGTGGGGTGGTACTTCCTCCGCCACGCTGACACCCGGAGTCACAGCGCGCACCATTTCAGCTACGTACCGTGGCGGACGGGTGAGCGGCGGCCCGTGCGAATGCGTCACGAGCTTCCCGCCGGCACCCCGGCCGAGAACGGGAAGCGGGAGGTCATCGCCGGGCCGCCCCCGAAGAACGACAGCGCCCAGGACGGAGAAGGCTCCAACAGCCGCCTGCACACCCGATACAAGGGGTCGGCCCGCCGGCGCCCGCCGACAGGGATGCCCGTCCCGCGCAGGAGTCTCGCGAGCCGGGCGGGTCAGATGTCGCCGGTCCACACTTCGGGGCCGCCGCCCTCCCACCGGATCGGCCCCGCCTCGGACAGGTCCACATCTTCCAGGCCGGCCCGGCGCAGGAACTCCGACACATCCGCGGGCGTGAACGCCCGACCGAGGTCGGCGTCCACGCCGAGGACGTGCGCGGTGACCTTCCGCCCGCCCTGCGGCGACACGGGATGGATCACGATCTCCGTCTGGTCCGCCATACAACCCAGCGTGCGACGTCCCGGGCGGCAGGGCATCCGGAGCGGAGTCCGATTCCGCGTGCTGACCAGCAGTAGAGCGGCCCCGCAGGCGCGCTGGGAGCGGCAAGAAGTGACGCCTTCTCAGAACTGCTGCGAAGAAGGGGCGTTTGGGGTGGAGACGCCGGGTCAGACGCGTACATGTCGGAGGCCTCGCCGTGGGGGTGGGCTTCCGGAGGGGGCTCCGTCCCCGTGACGCACCTCCCCCGGCGTCACGGGGCAGGCCCGCCCGCACGACGGGCTGCCGCCCGGATCTGCACGGCGCCCAGGACGTGGTCCGCTCACAGCTGCACGACGTCTTCTCCGGCATCACGGACGACGCCGAGGAGCGGCGCCGCCTCGAGTCCCGCGCCGCGGGGCTGAAGGCTCTCGCGACCTGGCATGCCACCCGGGTCGTCCAGGAGTGCCGCGAAGCCTGCGGCGGCGCCGGATACCTCGCGGTCAACCGGTTCGCCGCGCTCAAGGCCGACAGCGACGTGTTCACCACCTTCGAAGGCGACAACCACGTCCTTCTGCAGCTCGTCGCCAAGGGGCTGCTCACCGATCAGGCGAGCGCGTTCGAGGACCTCGACCAAGCGGGCATGGTCCGCTTCGTCACCGGCCTCGCCGTCGAAACGCTCCTGGAGCGAACCTCCGTCCACAAGCCGCTCGAACGCGAACGCGATCTGCTGCCCGGCGGCGACGAATGGGACCGGGAAGCCGGACTGCTCGACTCCGACTACCAGCTCGCCATGGTCCGCTTCCAGGAAGAGCACATGCTGGCCGGCCTGGCCCGCCGGATCAAGAGCGGGACCGACCAGAAGCGGGACCCGGGTGCGGTCTTCTCACAGGTGCAGGACCACGTCGTCGCGCTCGCCCGCGCCCACGTCGAGCGGCTGGTGACGGAGGCGTTCGTGGAGAAGGTACGCGCGATGCCCGAGGGCGATGAGAAGGTCGCACTGGCCTTGCTGTGCGATCTGTTCGCCCTCTCGACGATCGAGGCGGACCGGGCCTGGTTCATGGAGCACGGTCGACTGACCGTGCAGCGCTCGAAGACGATCAGCCGCGAGGTGAGCGACCTGTGCCGCAAGGTCCGGCCGCTCGCGCGCGACCTGGTCGACGCCTGGGACATCCCGCCCGAGATGCTGCGCGCGCCCGATCTCCTGGGTTGAGCCCAGCGGGCCCACGTTGCTACGGCGGGCTGCCCGCCGGTTCACCTGCTGCCCAGCACCCGGACGGCCTCCACAACCAGAGCGGCCATCTCGGCCGGGGGCCGCGTCACAGCGGCCCGCACCAGAACGTCCATCAACGAAGCCTGCGCCAGCCACGCCCCCGTTCCCGGCCCGCGCGCCGGAAGAACCTGAATGGACGACGAGGCAGCAGGAGAAGCCGGGGCCGAGCCGGGAACCCGTGGGCGCCGGCTCCTGCCGTGCGGCTCCCGCACCCGCCGCGGAGGCCTCTTCGTGTTCCAGGACTGAGTTCCGCAGGGGTGCCACCTCTTCGTGTTCCAGGACTGAGTTCCGCAGGGGTGCCACCAGCGTCCTGTCCCCTCCCCGGGGAGGGGGACAGGACGCTGGTTAGAGTGCGGGCGGACCGTTCAGGTCCGCTCGCACTCTGGGGGGTTTTCGCGTGTCCGAGTACCGTCTCGTCTTCTCCGCCGCACTGGTCACCGCCGGCTGCCTGCTGCTCTCCGCCTGCGGAGGCACCCCCGCACCCGGCGGCGCCGGCCGCCCGGCAGACGGCACGCGCACCTCCGCCGCGCCCGCCCCCTCGAAGCCGGCGCCCACCGCTGCGTTGCCGACACCGGGTGCGGCAGGCGAGATACCGGACACCGCGCGACTGGCGGAACTGGCGCTGCAGCCGGGCGAGACCGCCGGGGTCCTGGAGGACGGGGGCAGCACCCACAGCCTGGACTGGGTCGAGGGGAGACCGCTGTCCCCGGCCGAACTGAAGGACCCCTGTACCACCATGTGGGGCCTGCTCCGCCAGCGAGGCGCCCACGCCGCCGTCTCCCAGACCTTCGACACCGAGGAACCGGGAAGCCCGACGGTCAACGTACTGTCGTCCTATCCGGGGACCGACGCCTCAACGGTGTTCGGCCGGCTGCGCACGGCACTCGCGGGCTGTCCCACGGTGGAGGAGGACGGCCGCACGGTCACGACCCGCTACGAAGACCTCGACACGGCGGGCTTCCCGGAGGACACTCTGCGCATCCGGATGACCATGACCGATGCGGGCTCCACCGGCCCCGCCGAGGTCATCGACCGCATCGTGACCCGGGTCGGCGTGTGCATCACCGACCTCGGCGCGACAGGGACAGAGCCCTACCCGGGCGTCTCCGAGACGCCCGTCCTGCGCCAGATCGACCGCCTCCGAGCCGCCCAGGGACTCTGAACCCGGCCTTCCCGACGGCCCCGTCGGGCGGCCCGACCTGCGGCGAGGGCTCTCCCCTGGCCGGGCCGCCGGGGGCCAGGGCAGCTGGCTGAGCGCTCCAGCAGGCCCCGGTCGCGTGCCTCCCGGATGAAGTCGTCCACCCGGTCCAGGCCCCGCTGGAGGATCCGGCCGAGAACCTGCCGGACGGGCAGGCGGGCAGTGACGCTGCTCCGGTGGAGCGTGACGACCAGCCGGGAGAACGGCTGACCTCCGCCCCGGCCGGACCGAACGGACGATCCCCGCAGGGACGGGCGCCGCGGCGACAGCGCGGTCACCCCGGGGATCAGCCCAGGGTGCGGACGAGCGCCGACAGGGGGCAGTTTCAGTCCGCGGGACGCCAGGCGGACACCCGGGTGGTCAGCTCGCGGGGCGGTCGGCGATGTGGCGCTCGCAGACCGCCCGGTACGCCGGGAAGCGCAGAGCGATCTCAGAGAGCCTGGCAACCATCTCCGCACGGCGGGGCAGCGTTACCCGACCGTCTCTCCTCTTCCCCTCGTCATGAGTCACACCATGTCGGACCATGGACTGTTCGTTGGCGTGGTGCTCCTCGGAGGGCGGCTGTTGAAGTGGTACTCCTCGGAGGGCAACGAGTCCCATTCAGTATTCGCACCATCGCGCGGCACCATGAACAGCGGACGTGACCGGAGGGCCTCCCCGACCCATTGCGCGCGCATGACGATCCCGGGATCATCCGGTGCTGCGTATCCCTCGGCCATGATGCGAAACTGCACGTCCATCACCTCGGCATAGGCGATTGAGTCGCGCACACCACGTACGCGTCCCGGTCCACCGACCCCTGCGGCAGACCGGCGTTGGCGTACACCGCCTTGCGCCACGCGGCCGGCACCAGCTTCTCGTCGACCTCGCGCGGCAGCAGCGGCTTGTCCTTCACCCGTCGCGCCAGCGCGGGCAGCCGCTTCACCCCGGCCAGCACCCGCGCGCCGCCGGTCGACGCCGCCAGCGCCTTCGACTCGCCCAGCAGCGCCAGGAACGGGCGCACCGTCTTATAGCGGGTGGTCACCGCGACCAGCGAGGCCGGCTGGCCCTGGTCGTTCGCGTACGCCTCACGCCGCGCCGCCGTCCACGCCGACGCCCCAGCTGGCGGGGAGCGTCATTCGAACCGTGCGGTATTCCCTGTGGGCCGGTAGTGGAGTGCCTACGTTGGGCCTGCTGTACCCGGTGGATCGCCTCTCCTCGCGCAGGTGTTGCCCACTGCGGGGTTGGTCCGCGACTCCGTAGGCCACCCGCGGGTCACTGGCGGGCCATGTGCATGCGCATCTCGCTCTCGGCGTCGACGATGAGGTCGCCGGACAGGTCGACGGTGACGCTGTGAAGAGTGCCGGTGAAGCGGAACGGCGCCTGGTAGTCGGGGGTGACGGCAGATCCGGGATTGGCGCCGCAAGCCATGCCGCCCGGATTGAAGGTGATCGGCGTGGTGACCGGCATCTCGGTCTCGCCGACGAGGCGGCCGTCGATGTAGAGCTGGGCGCGGCCGGGTGCGCCCTTGCCGTGGGCGATGTCGGGGGCGCCGGTGGGCTCGAACTCGAAGCGCAGCGCGTGCCGCCCCTCGGGCACGGTTTCGCTGGAGGCGACGTGGTGCAGGGCCCGTTGGACGTAGTTGTGGGCGTAGTGGAGGTGGCCGTCCTTGACGTAGAGGGACCAGCCGCCGGCGTTGGTGCCCTGGCAGAGCAGGACGCCCTGCGCGCCGCCGGGCGGGATCTCGACGTCGGCGGTGACGCTGTGGGGGCGGTTGAGGACCCGGGGGGCGACTGCGGCGGGCACGGCCTGGGTGCCGGAACGGAAGGTGTAGCTGGTGCGGTTCTCGGTGATCTGCGGGCGCTCGGTCATGATGCGCTGCAGGACGCTGCCGTCGATCGGCATCACGTTGTACTTGCCGGCCTCCACGTACCACAGCGCGATCATCTCGATGAGTTTGCTGCGGTGCTCCTGGGCGAGGTTCCGGGTTTCGGCGATGTCCTCGTCGACGTGGTAGAGCTCCCAGTGGTGGGCGTCGAGGTCGTCGAGGTCGGCCATGGTGATCGGAGTGCCGAAGGGCCGCTCGGCCTCCTCGAACGAGGGACCGGGCCAGGGACAGACCGCCCGCCATCCGTCGTGGTCGATCGCCCGGTGCCCGAGCATCTCGTAGTACTGGGTGTGGTGGCGGCTCGCCGCGCCAGCGTCGTCGAAGGTGTGCGCGAAGCTGACCCCGTGCAGGGGTGACTGGGTGACCCCCCGAATGGTCGTGGGCGCCTCGATGCCGAGCACGTCCAGGACGGTGGGCACCATGTCGATGATGTGCGCGAACTGGTCGCGGATCTCACCTCGGGCCTTGATGCCGTCGGGCCAGTGGACGAGGAACGGGTCGCTGACGCCGCCGCGGTAGGTCTCCCGCTTCCACCGCCGGAACGGCGTGTTGCCCGCCCAGGTCCATCCCCACGGGTAGTGGTTGAACGTGGAGGGGCCGCCGAGCTCGTCGATCTGCGTCAGGCTCTCCTCCAGCGTCTCGGGCGCGTTGTTGAAGAACTGCACTTCGTTGGTGGTGCCGGTCGCCCCGCCCTCGGCGCTCGCACCGTTGTCGGAGACCACCATGATCAGCGTGTTGTCGAACTCGCCTGTCTCCTTCAGGAAGTCCACCAGCCGCCCGATGTGGTGGTCGGTGTGGGAGAGGAACCCGGCGTAGACCTCCATCATCCGCGCGGCAAGTCTCCTTGCCTCCGGGGACAGCGACTCCCACGTGGGCACGTCCGGATCGCGCGGGGACAGGCGGGCGTCGGCGGGCACCACGCCGAGCTGCTTCTGCCGGGCGAAGGTCTGCTCGCGGTAGGCGTCCCAGCCGTCGTCGAACCGTCCCCGGTAGCGGTCGGCCCACTCCTTGGGCACATGGTGCGGGGCATGGGTCGCGCCGGGGCACAGGTTCAGGAAGAACGGCTTGTCCGGGGCGACCTGCTTGGCGTCGGCGATGAACGACATCGCCCGCTCGACCAGGTCCTCCGTCAGGTGGTAGCCCTCCTGCGGCGTGGCCGGCGGCTCGACCTGGTGGTTGTCGTACACCAGGTCCGGATACCACTGGCTCGTGTCGCCGCCGAGGAACCCGTAGAACCGCTCGAAGCCCCGCCCCAGCGGCCACCGGTCGTACGGCCCGGCCGCCGACTCCTGCTCCGAGGGCATCAGGTGCCACTTGCCGACCATGTACGTGTTGTAGCCGTGCTGCAGCAGCATCTCCGACAGGAACCCGTTCTCGAACGGGATCTGCCCGTTGTAGCCCGGGTAGCCGGTGGCCAGTTCCGTGATCGCGGCCATGCCGTTGGCATGGTGGTTGCGGCCCGTGATGATGCAGGAGCGCGACGGCGAGCACAGCGCGGTGGTGTGCATGTTGCTGTACAGCAGCCCGCCTGCGGCCAGCGCGTCCAGATTCGGCGTCTCGATCGGACTGCCGTAGCAGCCGAACTGCCCGAACCCCGTGTCGTCGAACACGATGAACAACACGTTCGGCGCACCCGCCACCGCCCGCACCGGCTGGGGCCACGCCGGACTCGACTCATCGGTCGTCCGCCCGATCGCCCCCGGAAACCGCTGCCCCGGCCTGTACTCACTCCACGACGACTGCGCCATCTGTCTCCGTCCCACCAGCGGCGCGAGCACCGGTGCTGTGTGTGCTGCTGTGCGACCTGCTGCTGCTACCACAGAGCCCTGCCGCGACGCGGGATCCGTACCGGACGGCCCGGGCAGGAGGCCCCGGCCGGGGCCACGGTCCTGGGCTACTCCACGCTAGGACGCCGCCACCACCACGGCGAGCGGGCTGCGCCGTCTGGCCCTCCATGCGAGAAGGCGCTACGGGGCGGGGTGTAGGCGACGGTGCCCCCGCCCCAGCCGGCCACGATGTCGCACAGCCGGTCCTGCTCGTCTTGGTGGTGGATAGGCTGGACAGGTCAGCAGGCTCCTTCCCAGCACCCGGTCGCCGCCACCCCTTGCAGCTGAGCTGCGGGCCTCTACGAGGCAGCGCGCTCGTAGACGACAGTCGTGTTGGGGCAGTCCTCAGCGAGTCCGAGAAGTGCCTGGCGCTCAGCCTCGTCGACGGCCAGGTCCCAGCGGAGCTTGGTGGCGACCCAGGTCGCGGCATACGTGTGGTAGGAGCCGTCCGACGGAAGCCACTCCGCCGGGTCTTTGTCGGCCTTGGACCGTTTGGAGGCGGCGGACACCGCGATCAGCGTGTCCGGGGACGCCTGGTCGTTCGCATACGCCTCCCGGCGTGCGGCAGACCACGGGGTCTGTTCCGAGTCCGGCCTCGGGGAACATCGGTACAGCGGTCATCGGTGAGAACGATCATGGGGTCTGCTGCGGATCTCCGCGTTCGGGTGGTGCTGGGTCTGGAGGCGTCGCGCAGGTCGATCTCCTCGGCGGTGAGCGGGTCCCCAGGTCGGCGGATGCGGACGGGCGTGGGCCGCATCGGCAGGCCGTCGTCCGCGGTGGCTTCCTCGGCTTCGGCGAGGGCCCGGTAGAGCGAGGCGACCGATGGGGACTTGCCCGCGTTCTTCCCGGTCTTGATGACCAGCTTCTTGGCGATCTCGGGGACTGGGAGGCCTTTGTTCTTGAGCGCGACGGCGAAGGTGGGGTCCAGCCAAGGTGAGCCCAAGAGGGGCAGTGGGATGGCCTTGGTTTGTTGAAGACCGCCGGCTCGTTCACCGGCTCGGTGCGGGCGCTGCCGGACTGGCGGTGGGGACAGCCGGTCCTACTGGCCTGGATCCAGGTCCTGTAGGAGGCGACCCTGGTGAAGACGTCGGGGTAGCCGTCGGCGCGGCACTGGCCGGGGCCGAGCAGGCCCTCCCGGTGGAAGGAGTTGATGCCCACCAGGGTCGGGACGCCGTTCATGCGCAGGACGAGGGGGGCGCCGCCGTCGCCGGAGCAGGTACTCATGTCGGCTTTGGAGGCGGCGCACAGCTTGCTCGCCGTGATGGCCGGGGAGGTGCCCGTAGGCCCTCTGGCAGAAGTCCAGGTGGACGATCTGTAGGGCGGCCTCCTGCAAGATGCGGGAGGGGGCGGGGAGAACGCCGGCCAGGGCTCCCCAGCCGGCGACGGTGGCCATCTTGCCGACGTACTCGGCGTCGGAGCCGGCCGTAGTGGGAAGGCCGCTCGGCTGGATGTTCGAGCGAAATTGGACCCGTTGGGCGAGGGTGAGGACTGCGAGGTCGCCTTCGTGGGTGCTGGGGTTGTAGCCGGGGTGGGGCAGGAGCCGGTCGACGTTGTAGTCCAAGGAGACGGCCTCGTCTGATGTGCGGAGATCGTGTTCGCCCAGCCGGACCCCAACCTCTGCCGGGCTGGTGCCCCCGTCAACGAGGCAGTGGGCCGCGGTGAGGACGTGTTGCGAGTCGATCAGGGCTCCCCCGCACTTGGGGGCCCACTTCCCTCCCGAAGCGGTACTGATCATGGCCAGCCAGGGGTGGCTGGCGACGGCGGCCTCTTGGCCCCCTGTGCAGTCCGGGCAGGACCGGCCGAGCGAGGCGATCATCCAGCCCCCGATCGCGACGGTCGTCCCGCAGTTCCCGCAGTGGTCGATGTCGGGCGTGGGACAGGTTGCCGGGAGCGGCGCGGAAGTCCTGGTTCCCCAAGCAGGCTGGCGCCGCACGTCTCATGCAGCGAGCCCCGGTACACCTCGACCTTCCCCGCCCTCGCGGCTAGAGGCAATATGGCTGCCAATCCAGCACAACTGGGATCACAGAGCACTGGGGAGGCGCAGCGGTGGGAATCTTCGACAGACGCAGACGCCAGCGGGAGGCAGCGCAAGATGCCGAATGGAGTGCCCGCTTGACGCCATGATCGCGCAGGCAGAAGCCGGCCGACACTTCATCGCGCCCGCTACAGCCCACCAGATGTTCGCCAGCCCTGCCCAGATCCAGGGGTTTGCCGAGTACTTCGACGGTGTCTTGTCCTTCAAGCCGCAGGGAGCCCTGAGCAGTGCCGAGGCATGGAAGTGCCAGGCTTCCCAGATCGATGCCGTCCGAGACGGTGACTCGCCTGGCGAGATCATGGTCACGTTCCATCCTGGATCGCCGTTCCTGGCGATTGTCGTGATGCCGGACCGACACGAGGACAAATGGCGGGCACTCTCGCCGGCCGACGGGCAGTCCCCCGCGAGCTGAATATCTGAACACTTCACCGCCGCTGCCACAGCGGCTGGAGGGTGCCGTCGGTGTGGACCAGGCGGAGGGCGACGGCGGCAGCGAGGCCGGAACAAACCACGGCCACAACCGCAACCTGGTGGCCCACGGCCCGACCGGGGTGAGCTTCGCGGACCAGCCGTTGACCCGCAAGAGCTGACCCACGCCGGGGGCGGGGGCCTGGGGTCGTGGCCGCGGCGGAATGTGTGATCAACTGCTGCAAGGCGTACGGCTTCCGGCGTTGCGGCCGCCGGGAAGCAGCGGCGGAGGGTGCACGTCGCCCATCCGTCGACGTCTGCCGCGAATCGAGAAGCCCACATGAGCACGTCCCAGGTTCTTTGGCTCTTTGCGCTGATCTTCATCCCGGCCGGAGCCGTCATCGGCGCGGCGGCGTACCGCAAGGTGTGGCAGGTGCGCGCTCTGGTCCGGCGGGGGGCTCGGGCCCACGGCGTGGTGGTCCGCCTCGCGGCGACGAAGCTGGAGGGGCCGGGTGAGGGCGGCACCATCACCTTCCGAAGCTCCGGCACGACCGTGTACCACCCGGTCATCGCCTGGACCACCGCCGATGGCCGGGCGATGGAAACCAGGACGGACATAGCCCGCTCCCGGGACAGGACCCTGGCTGTCGGTACCCGGGTCGAGGTCCGCTACGACGCCGCGAAGCCCACCCGTTGGACGCTCCCGGCCGAGAGCAGCCTCCTGTGGTGGCTCTTCGTCGGGATCGGCGCCCTCTTCGTCGTGATCGGATCGGGTTTCCTCGTCGGAGCACTACGCACATCCGGGCTCTGAAGCCCAGCCCCCACCCGCTCCCATGCAACCACAGGCTTCTCGCCCGACGCGTTCGCGCGGTGCGCCGGGCATTCCGCTTGGTGTGATTCTCGGGGCGGTCTGCATGGCGGGGCTCTGCCCGATCGGCTGCCCAGGTCCCGGGCCCGATCTCTGGCCGGCTGATCGCCGTTCCGGCGCCGGGCGCGCGCAGTGGGCTCAGGGGTCGGTGACGCCGAGTTCTTGGGTAGCGGGGCAGATCGAGCAGGTTGCCACTCTGTCTCATCGGGGACTCCGGCACCGGCAAGTCCCACCTGCTGATCGGGCCTATTCGTCGAAGCCGTCGGGGACTTTCCCGCAGGGCGCGTAGATGCTGACGGCGAGCGTCCCGGTCGCCTCGTACCAGCCCACGTCGACCTGGTCGCCGGTGCCCGGATCCTCGAAGCGGAACCCCATATCGGAAATGCGCTCGCGGGTGAGCTTCCAGCCCTGCTCCGAGAGCCGGTTGCGGATGCGCTCCTGACCGGCACGAGCCGTGGCCTGAGGAACGTCCGCCGCCTTCCAGTCGAGGTCGAAGCTGCGCACGTCGCGGCGGGCCTCGTCGATGTGGGCGAAGGCCCGCAGTCCGCGGTAGTAGCAGGCGCCCGTGTCCACGGGGTGGGCCTCGAAGCGGGAGCGCCCGTCCAGGTCTTCCTCTACGCGCTCGGCCTGCTCCCTGAGGCGCATGGCGACCACGTTCGGGTCGACCTCCGGGTACGGCGCGCCGTTCCACAACCGGTACCCGCCCCAGGACATGGTCAACAGGAGTGTGACGCCGGCGAGCACCAGCGCCACACGAAGGGGGCGCGCACTCAAGGGGGGCGCAGTTGCGCCGGTAGCGGGCTGGACGGAGTTCATGATCGAGAGGGTAGTGGTGGGGGGCGTGCCCGCCGCATCGGGGCAGCTACTCATACGGGGGTGAGTAGCGGGCGCGGATTCGAAGAGGTCTGCACCGACCGGGCGTTCGTGATGCGGAATGCTTTGGTCATGAGCGAAGAATCCGAGCGGCTGGCGAAAGCTCTCATCGAGTTCCGGGAAGCCGAGGGCATCTCCGTGATGGAGCTTGCGCATCGCACCCAGTTGAGCCGGGCGACCATCAGGTTCCACGAGGATGGCGAAGGCCTGCCCACTTCCCTCGCGGCCCGCTGTTTCGAGGAAGTGCTCGGCTGGGCACCGGGCAGCATCCCGACCGCTTCGCGCGGGACGACGGATCTCGAGCTCCCGCCGGACTCCGGCACTGTCACTGGGTAGGGTCGATCGGCCAGGACTGGTGGTGGCAGTTGTGGGGTGATCACCGCGCCGACCCTGCATCCCAACCTCCCCCCCTGATGGTCCTCTGGAGAACGGGCGCTGTGCGTCCAAAGGGCGGCGACGCAGGGGGGATGGGATGTCGACGTCGATGCGGCGGTGGTTGTGGGGTGGTTGGGCGGTGCTGGTCCTGGTCGGTGGGGCAGCCACCCTGTACCTGGAGGGTCCGGCGGCCGCTCCGGGCGAGCCGCGGCTGCGCCGGGAGCGGCCTTCTGCACCCGCGCCGGACCCGGTCCCCTGCCCGAGTGCCGGCCCGGCGGCGCCGGAGGGCCCGCACAGCTGCAGCTCATGGCAGCGGGGGTAGGACCACACGCACCGGCGCCTCTTCTGCTCGGCTGTCATGGGGCGGGGCAGGGTGGGGTGAAGTCGAGGGCCGGGAAGTGCTGGGTCCACTGGGCTTTGGTGATGCGGGGGTGGGCGCTGTCGCAGATGCGGGCGGTGACCGCGTGCAGGTGGGTGTCCCACAGGCGGATCGTGAAGTCGTTGCCGCCGGTGGCGAGGGTGGCGCCGTCCGGGCTGAAGGCCACGGCCGGTACGGGGTTCGCATGGCCGGTGAGGACGGTGGGGGTGGCCGGACCGGTCAGGTCCCACAGGAGGGCCTTGCTGTCCGCGGTGCCGGCTGCCAGGCGGTGGCCTTCGGCGTCGAAGGCCAGCGTGTAGATCCAGGAGCCGGAGGCCGGCAGTTGGGTCGTCTTCGCCGGGTGGTGGAGGTCGTGGACGTCGACAAGCCAGATGGTCTTGTCCGTCCGGTGGAAGGCGGCCAGTCGGCGGTTGTCGGGGCTGAAGACGCCGCCGGTGAGGGGGAGGGAATGGAGTGGGGACGGGAGTTCTCGGGGGGTGCGTGGTCGGGTGATGTCCCAGAACGCGAGTGATCCGGACTCGCCGGCGCTGGTGACCAGGGTGCGGCCGTCCGGGCGGAACGAGGCCGCCGTGATGTGCTGGCCGTCCTCGGCGATCCGGCTCAGCCGGCGGGGACCGGCGGGGTCGGTCAGGTCCCACAGGCCGGCCGTGGCTTGTGCCCAGATGGCCAGGAGGCGGCCGTCCGGGGCGAAGGCGGTGCCGCCGACTTCGCCGGCGTCGGGGGCGATGACCGATGTCAGTTGGGGCTTGCGGGGATCGGTGACGTTCCAGACGCGGGCGGTGCCGTCCTCGCTCGCGGTGACGAGGGTGCGGCCGTCCGGGCTGAACGTCACGCAGCGGACGAACCTGGTGTGTCCGTGCAGGGCCGACAGCGGCCGCAGGGCGCGGCCGCCGGTGACCTGCCACAGGCGTGCGGTGCCGTCCCAGCTGGCGCTGGCGAGCAGGCGGCCGCCGGGGGCGAACGCCAGGGAGGTGACCACGTCGTCGTGGGTCGCGAGGGAGAGGTCCCGCAGGTCCAGGAGCCGGTCGGAGTTGGCGAGTACGCGGCCGTCCGGGCTGAACGCGGCCTGGTAGAAGCCGCCCTGGATCGTGCTGGTCCGCCGGGGGGCGGCGGGGGTGGTGACGTCCCAGAAGTGGGTGGATCCGCCGACCGTGACGAGGGTGGTGCCGTCCGGGCTGAAGGCGACCGACCAGACGATCGCGGGATGGCCGGGCAGGACGGCCGGTGGCTGTGGCTGTGGCTGTGGTGGCGTACGTCGGCCGGCGGCGAGGTGCCAGATGCGTGCGGTGCGGTCCCAGCTGCCGGTCGCCAGGGTCGTGCCGCCGGGGCTGAAGGCGGACGAGGTAACGGTGTCGGTGTGTCCGCGCAGGACGTCGAGGAGGCGGGGGACCGCGGGATCGCCCACGTCCCAGACCCTGGCGGTGGTGTCGCCGGTGGTCGCCATCGTGTGACGGTCCGGGCTGAACGCCACCGAGGTGACCGCGGCGGTGTGTCCGGGCAGGGTGGCCAGCAGGCGCGGCCGGCGGGGGTCGGCGGCGTTCCACAGGCGTGTCGTGCCGTCGGTGTGGCCGGTGGCCAGGACACCGCTGCCGCCGGGCCCGTACGCCACCCAGCTCGGGGCGGCGGACGGCTGGTCGGGCAGGGCGGCGAGCTCGGCGGGCGCGCGCCGGTTCGTCACGTCCCACAGGCGGACGGAGCGTTCGCCGGCCGTGGCCAGGATGCGGCCGGTCCCGTCGAAGGCGACCGACACGAGGCGTTCGGGCCGGCGCACGGCGGCCAGTTGTACGGGGTGGTGGGCGTCTTTGATGTCCCACAGCCGGGCCGTGCGGTCCCAGCTCGCGGTGGCCAGGAGCGTGCTGTCCGGGGCTACGGAGATCGAGACCACGTCGGAGGTGTGACCGGTGAGCCGGCTGGTGTAGGGGGTCGCGAAGGTGCTCATGAGCTGGTCGCGGACGTCGCGGGTGGCTGCCAGCCGGTGGGCGGCCAGGTTCAGCTGCGCGGCGAGGGCGGGGTCGTGCCGGCGTACCTCGGCCGCGTCGGCTGCGGCTTTGCGTGCGATGGCGACGTTGCGCTGGCGGATGGCCGAGTCGCGGGAGTCGACGGCCAGTGCGCCCGCGGTCGCCGCGATGACCACCAGCACGGTGAGCAGGGTGACGAGTTGGCGCAGGCGGACCGTGCGTCGCCTGACCGCGGCCGTCTCGCCTGCCTGTGCTTCGCGGGCGGCGTCGAGGAAGCGTCGTTCCTTGGAGGTCAGGCGGCTGTCGTAGGCGGCGGCCAGGTCGAGGGCCGCGGCGAGGCGGGCGCCCCGGTAGAGGGTGTGCGGGTCGTGGCCCTGTGCCTCCCAGTCGGCGGTGGCGTCGGTGAGCTGGCGGTGCAGGAGGAGGCGGTCGCGGTCCTCGGTGAGCCAGCCGCGCAGTCTGGGCCAGCAGCGGATGATGGCCTCGTGGGTGATCTCGACGCAGCCGTCGTCGAGGGTGACGAGCCGTTGGCGGGCGAGGGATTCGAGTACGTGGGCGGTGTCGGGGCCCGGGGCGAGTTCGTTCGTGGTGATGCGGCGCCGGGTGTCTTCGGTGCCGTCGCCGAGTGCGGTGAGCCGCAGGAACAGTGACCTGGCGTGGTCCTGCTGTGCCGGTGTCAGGGCTGCGTAGGCGGCTTCCGCGGTGTGGGCGAGGGCGTGCTGGATTCCGCCGGCCGCGAGGTATCCGTCGAGGGTGAGGCGGCTGCCGCAGCGGCGGCGCCAGGTTTCGACCATGGCGTGGGAGACCAGGGGCAGTGCGCCCGGCTGGCCGGTCGCGTCCGCGACCACGGCCGCGAGGAGCGGGCCGGTGACCGTGCAGTCGGCGAGTGCGGCCGGGCCGGTGATGGCCTCGCGGAGTTCCTGGCTGGTCATCGGGCCGACCGCGATCTGTGCGTCGCGCATCGCTTCGACGAGGTGGGGGTTTTGGACGCAGTGGCCGTAGAAGTCGGCGCGTACGCCGAGCACGACCCGGGTCCGGCTGGTCGGGGTGGCGGCGGCCGCGATCAGCACGGCGATGAACGCGTCGCGCTCGTCCTGGTCCCGGCAGAGGGTGAAGACCTCCTCGAACTGGTCGACGACGATGAGGATGTCGGTGCCGGTGGCCGGGGGGTGGCCGAGGGCGGTCTGCCGGATGCGCAGGTGCAGGGTGGCGGGGTCGTTGCGCAGTTCGGTGAGCAGCGTGCCGGGGGCCTCCCCCGTTGCGGCGGCGAGGTGGATGGCGCATTCCTCGACGGGGTGCGGGCCGGGGGTGAAGAGGATCACCGGCTGTCCGGTCGTGCGGGTGCGGGCGACGAGTCCGGCGCGCAGCAGCGAGGACTTTCCCGATCCGGAGGGTCCGAAGACGGTCAGGAAGCGGTGGTCGCGGACCTTTGCGAGGAGCTCGGCGGTCAGGTGTTCGCGGCCGAAGAAGCGGTCGGCGTCCTCGGGTTGGAAGGCGGACAGTCCGGCGTAGGGCGCGGTCCGGTGGTCGGTTTCGGTGGGCTGGTGGTGTTGTGCGGTCGCGGCGATCTCGGCGGCGGTCGTGTGCCACCGGGCTTCCCATTCACGGCGGTCGCCCTGGCACGCTTCGACGTAGGCGAGCGTGACGGCGAGGCTCGGGAGCGCGTCACCGCCCGCGGCGTCCGAGAGGGTGGTGGACGAGTAGTGCGCCCGTTTCGCCAGTGCCCGGTAGGGCGGCCGGCCGGCTGCCTCGCGCAGTTTGCGGAGGTCGGCTGCGAACTGGGTGAGCGGACCGGAGTCCGGGTCGAGCGGGCGTTCGGGGCGTGGCATTGCCTTCCTCCCTGCGGCTTTCCCGCAGCTTTCCGCGGCCGTGTCGGGTGGTGTTTGTCCAGCTTTTGATGTCCGGAATCCCCGTTCCGGCGCCGGACATCAAGCGGGGGCTAGACATGGGTCGGCGCAACCGCGCAACGGCGATCGGAAGGGGAAAATCATGAGGTCCGTGCGACGAATGATGCTGCTGGCGGCGGTCACCGGGCTGCTGGCCGGCGGCACCGTGACGGGCTCGCCCGTGCATGCCGCGGCTGCCGCGGCACCGCTGCTGAAGTCCAACCTGAACGGAAGGTGCGCCGACGTCTTCATGTTCCACCAGGAGAACGGCGCCTCCACGGTGACGTGGGACTGCCACGGCGGGACCAACCAGCAGTGGTACTGGGACGGTGAGCGGATTCGCTCCAACTTGAACGGGAAGTGCCTGGAGATCTACGGTCCGCACCTGGGCGACCAGGGCTCGGTGGCCATGTGGGACTGCCACGGCGGTCTGCACCAGAGGTGGTACCGCAACGGCAGTGAGATCCGGAACCGGGTGAACGGCAAGTGCCTGGACATCCTGGCCGGGCGGCCCGAGAACGGCCAGCTGCTGGTGAGCTGGGGCTGCAACGGCGCGCGGAGCCAGAGCTGGGACTTCTGAACGACCGTCCTGCCGTCGGCCTGCTCGGCCCGGCCCATCGCGGGCCGGGCCGGGTGGGCCGGGGGCGGCTACATGCAGACCGGCGGGTCCGGGTAGGAGCAGCCCGCGTAGGTGTCGCCCTCGTACGTGATGCCGCCTTCCATCGGCTGGTCGCAGGTGGCGCAGTTGACGGCGAAGTACGGGTTGACGCGGAGGAAGGCGGCGTTCTTCAGTTCGAAGATCGCCTGTACCGCGGCCGGCCCGTGCTCGCGGATTCCGTGCCGGAGGAAGTCGAAGGCGCTGAACTCGTGGCCCTGCCGGCAAACGAAGCGGCCGAACCGGAAGGTGCCGATGTCGGCGATGCCCAACTCGGACTCGATCCGCGCCTTCTCCTCGTCGGAGACCTGTTCGAGCCGGGAGTCCCTGACGAGCTCGGGCGTCCAGTGCAGGTCCCGGAGGGTGCGGGCCTGTTCGCGGGACAGGTAGAAGGATGCGGTTCTGCCGCTCTTGATGGTCTCCTGCACGAGGGCCACGACCGCGTCGTCCTCTGCCGAGACGACGACCTTGCCGCTGCCGACGGCTGCTTCGATGTGGGCCAGCAAGGAATTGTCCACGCCGCGTCCTTCCGGGTCTGCACCTTGAATCCGGTCCCTGCGCTCGCGGAGAACTATTCTGTTCGGCCGCTCGGTCCGGCAGCTGCCACACGGGCGGCCTCCCCCACATGGCAGCTTCGGACGGCGGCCCGGGTGTGCGGCGTGCGGAACTGCCGCCCACCTGTCCTCCCAGCCTTGCTCGATCTATCGAATTTCGATAGATTTCCATCGTGGGTCGATGGAAGGATGGGTCATGGGGAAGCTGACCGTGCGTGCGTTGCGCGCCGTGCTCGCGGTGGTGTTCGTGGGCACCGTGTTCGTGCAGGCGGCGATGGTGTGGGCGTTGGTCACGGGCGAGACGGAGGGGTCGCTGCCGCTGACCCCGATGCGCGTGATCGTGATGCTGGGCATGGTGGCGGCCCAGGTGGCCCTGGCCTGCGTATGGCGGCTGACGGCGATGGTGCGGCGCGGAACCGTGTTCTCCCACGCCGCCTTCCGGTACGTGGACGGCGTGATCGGCGCGATCACTGCGGCGGCCGTGCTGTGGTTCGCGGTCACGGCGGTCAACGCCCCCGGCCAGCGGGAGGACCCGGGCGTTACTGTGATCCTGGGCGGGATCGGCCTGGCCATCCTGGGGGTCGCGCTCATCGTGCTGGTACTGCGGATGCTGCTCGCGCAGGCCGTCGCGCGCGACGGCGAAGCGGCGCAGATGCGGGCCGAGTTGGACGAGGTGATCTGATGCCCATCACCGTCGACATCGACGTGATGCTGGCCAGGCGGAAGATGTCCGTGGGGGAACTCGCGGACCGGGTGGGGATCACGCCGGCCAACCTGGCGGTGCTGAAGAACGGCCGCGCCAAGGCGGTGCGCTTCGCGACGCTCGCCGCGCTCTGCGAGGCGCTCGAGTGCCAGCCGGGCGACCTGCTGCGCTGGGAGGCCGGGGACACCGCCGGCGAATGACATCGCGCGGCCGGGCGGCCCGGCGTCGCGCATCACCGGCGGTCAGCCTGCGGTCGTAGTCCTGTTGGTCCTCAAGTTGCAGAGGGACGCGGTGGCGCATCCCGAGTGACCGCGTGACCCGGGCGCGGGCGGCGTTTCCCCGCGCCGGGCCGACGCCGCCTTCGAAGGATCCGGGCTCTCACCGGTGGGCGACACCGCGGCTGCAAGCTGGGTAACCGCCGGTTCCGGAATGTTTGATTCCGGGGGCGGTGTCCCAGCATCACCGCATTTGACCCCTGCGCCGCCGTGACGGCGCCCGACGTGACAGCCGAGGGAGACCACGGGTTGGAAAGGCGTACGTCGGGCGGCCGCGCCGGCCGCTCTTGCCGCAGCGGTCACGCTCGTCCTGGCGGCTCCCCCTTCCGCCGGCGCCGAACCCCGGGCCGGAACCTCGACCGCGACCGCGCGGCAGGACGCCTCCCCACGCCGCCTCCGCCCCGCCTCCCCCGCGACTTACGCGGCAAGGGCAGGTGGATCGTCCGGGACCTGGACATCACGGTGCCGTTCACCTGGGAGGGCAGGAACGGCGACAGCCAGATGACCGCGGGAGGCCTGCAGTACCCGATCTGGTTCACCAACCTGATCCACCACGGCACGCTCTGCACCCTCACGTACAAGTGGCCCGGTCTGAACGAACACCCCTGCTCAGCGATCCCGGGCTTCAGCCTGGAGGACCTTAACCGGGGCTTCGAGAACGCCCGGTTCGTCGGACGGGAGACCCTGCGGCGCACCCCGCAGCGGCACGTGAACCACTGGAGGGTGGGCGTGGTCTTCCCGCAGCTGCCTCCCGGGAACCACCCGCGTCTGCCGCTCGCGCTCGGCGACATCTACGTCGACGAGAACGACCGGGGCACCTTCTGGCAGGTGCTGCAGTTCGGTGTCCAGAACCTCTACGACCCCGAGCCGGACGAGTGGCTGGTCATGGACACCTTCGAGCACCGGCCCGGGACCGTGGCCCTTCCCGCGCGGTGCGAGCCGCCCCGATAGGGCCCGGCGGCGGGGCTACGGGGGGGGCAGGCCACGAGCAGCCGCAGGCCGAGGTCGGCCGCGTCGAGGTCGGCGAGGTGGCCGTTGCGCTCGGCCCACCGCCCGGAGGCGAGGTCGTCGGCGAGGCTGCGCACCGCCCGCTGCTCGGCCCGAGGCCCGACCCTGGTCCACACCGACATCGCACGGCGCACACGGTCCTCCAGGTACGCCCCCGGCCGGCGCCAGTACGCCTCGAACAGGCCGTCGGCGCAGCCCCACGGGGCGGGCACCGGTCCTCCGCGGCGGCGGCCACGCACGGCGCCGAGCCGGCGCGCCGCGGCCGGCGCATGACCGCCGAGGGCTCCACCGCGGTCACCTCGCGGTCGGCGGGCTCGTAGGAGCCGGTGCCGGCCACGTTCAGCACCGTGCGCGCGTCCCCGAGCGCATCCCGGATCTGCGCGGAGATCCGCGGATCGGTGCACCGTGTCACCGTGTAGGCGCCGCCGATCGCGTCGTACAGCCGTGCACCGAGCATCCCCAGTTGCTCCTCCGCTGCCACCTTCAGCCCCTTCGCCCGTGCCTCGAGTTCCCTGTCGATGGCCGCCACCGTGGCGCCGGCGCGGTCACGCCGCTCCAGCAGTACGCCGCGCAGCCGGCGCAGGTGCGCGGCGGCGTCGGCGGACGGGTCGCAGGCCCGGTACCCGGCCGGGGTGCGTGCCGAGGGCCGGACGAGCCCGATGTGGTCGTAGTGGTGCAGCGTGTGGATGCTGACGTCGGCCAGCTCTGCCACGCGTCCCACGGTCCAGTGTTCCTCCACCGCACCGACTGTGCGGCCTGACGTCGCGTGAGGGTCAAGATCCGCGCGACCCGTCAATGTTCAACATTTACCTGGGTCGCATCGGCATCTTTCCTGACATAAACTCAGAAAAGAAAAGGATTGTGGCCGTTGACGACTCAACGAGTGGCCCCTGAATTCTTGAACTCCGAAGGAAATCGGCAGTGTGAGAACAGGAGGAAATGCCATGCTCTTCTTCTACAGCCAGGACACCAGGGCTGCCGGATCGGGCAGACTCGACGGCAGTGGTGATTTCGTCAGCCTGAAGGACTTCCCCGCCGGGCAGTTCGGGAACTGGACGCACATCGTGCCCGGTGGCGGCCAGCTCTTCTTCTACAGCAAGGACACACGGGCAGCGGCGACGGGAAAACTCGACGCGGGCGGTGACTTCGTCAACCTGAAGGACTTCCCGGCCGGGCAGTTCGGGGACTGGACCCACATATCGCCGGACGGCGTCCTGCTCTTCTTCTACAGCAAGGGCACGCGAGCGGCCGGAACCGGTCGGCTCGATGCCAGTGGTGAATTCTTCAACCTGGTGGACTTCCCCGCCGGGCAGTTCGGGGACTGGACCCACGTCCTCTTCGCCGGCGGTGATCTTCTGGCCCGCTTCTTCTTCTACAGCAAGAGCACACGGGCGGCCGGGTCGGGTGACCTCGACGACGACGGCGACTTCATCAACCTGGTGGACTTCCCGGCCGGGCAGTTCGGGGACTGGACCCACGTCGTCTTCGACGGAGGCGCCTCGAAGCTCTTCTTCTACAGCAAGGGCACGCGGGCGGCCGGAACCGGCAGGCTCGACGCGGGCGGGGACTTCGTCCATCTGAAGGACTTCCCCGCCGGGCAGTTCGGAGACTGGACCCACATCGTGCCCACCCACCGCCGGCTGTTCTTCTACGACCAGCAGACGCGGGCCGCCGCATCGGGAGAGCTCGACGACAGCGGCGACTTCATCAACCTGGTGGACTTCCCCGCCGGGCAGTTCGGGAACTGGACCCACATCGGTGCGACCCAGGACGGGCTGCCCTGAGGCCCGCCCGGTCGGCGCGTTCAGAACGTCAGGCGGAAGAGGGCGCCGCCGCCCGGGGCGGCTTCTGCCGTCAGGTCGGCGGAGTGGGCCCGGGCGATCTGCCGGGCCATGGCCAGGCCCAGGCCCGAGCCCGGCAGGGCGCGGGCCGTGCCGGCGCGGTAGAAGCGGTCGAAGACGTGCGGGAGGTCCTGCGGGGAGATGCCGGGGCCGTGGTCGCGGACCGTCAGCTGCGGGCCCCGGCCCGGGGCGCCCACCGCCAGCTCGACCTCGACGGGCAGGCCGGAGGGGCTGAACTTGGCGGCGTTGTCGAGGAGGTTGCCCAGCAGGCGGCTGAGCCGTGCGGGGACGCCGGGCACCACGACGGGCTCGGCCGGCACCCGTACGTGGAAGGCCACCGCCGGCCAGTGCGTGCGGGCGGCCTGCGCGCAGTGTTCCACCAGGGCGCCCAGGCGGACCTGTTCCACCAGCGGCTGGGGTTCTTCGTCGCGGGCCAGCTCGATCAGGTCATTGACCAGACCCGTCACCTCGCGCAGTTGCCGGCCCAGCGCGGTGGAGGCGCGGTCGCGCTGTTCGGGGGTGAGGCGGTCGGCGCGGGCGAGGAGTTCGGCGTTGGTCCGCAGTGCCGTGAGCGGGGTGCGCAGTTCGTGGGAGGCGTCGGCGACGAGTTGGCGCTGTGCGGCGATGGACTGTTCGAGTTCGTCCAGCATGGTGTTGAAGCTGGTGGCCAGGCGGGTGATCTCGTCCTCGCGTCCGGGTGGGGGCAGTTCGATGCGGTGGCGGGCGTCGCGGGTGGCCGCGATCCGCTCGGCGGTCGCGGTGAGCCGGGCGACCGGGGCCAGGCCGGTGCGTGAGACCCAGTGGCCGAGGAGGGCGGCCAGCAGGACGCCGGCGGCGGCGGTCAGGACCAGCCAGCGGGCGGCTTCCTCGA
Source organism: Streptomyces erythrochromogenes (assembly GCF_036170895.1). Taxonomy (NCBI): domain Bacteria; kingdom Bacillati; phylum Actinomycetota; class Actinomycetes; order Kitasatosporales; family Streptomycetaceae; genus Streptomyces; species Streptomyces erythrochromogenes. The sequence continues at coordinate 76,522 of NZ_CP108036.1, forward strand.
TGCCGTCCAGGGCGGTGTCGGCGCGCAGGGCGACCTGGAGTGCGCGGCCCTCGGCGTAGTCGGTGGTGAGCATCCGGGCGGGGTGTCCGGCGACCGTGATGTTCGTGTAGTAGGGGGACTTCGTGCCTTGTGCGACCTTGCGGGCGGCGGGGGCGACGGGGAGCTGTCCCGGCGGGCGGGGGTCGGCGGCGGGGTCGGCGGGGACGACCTCCGCGCATGCGGGGGCGGCCAGGAAGCGGCACTCCCCCGCCAGGACGCCGGGTGCGGATCCCGGGTTGCGCTGGGCGGCGAGGCGCGCGGACTGGGTGAGGCTGAGGTCGAGCTGCTCGTAGAGGGCGGAGCGGACCACCAGGTACGCCGCCGCGCACACCCCGACCGCGACGAGGGCGACGGCGGCGGTGACGGACAGGGCGAGGCGGGTGCGCAGGGGGCCGCGCCGGCGCCAGACCCGGCCGAGGCGCCGGCGGCCGGCGCTCACGCCGCGTCCAGCCGGTAGCCGACACCGTGGACGGTGTGCACGAGGCGGGGTTCGCCCGCGGCCTCCAGTTTGCGGCGCAGGTAGCCGACGTAGACGGCGAGGGAGTTGGAGTCCGGGCCGAAGTCGCGTCCCCACACGAGCTCGAGGATGAGCTCGCGCGGGAGTACCTGGCCGGGGTGGCGCAGGAGGAGTTCGAGCAGGGCCGCTTCGGTGCGGCTGAACTCCAGCGGGCGGCCGCCCCGGCGGCCGGTGCGGGTCGCGGGGTCGAGGACGAGGTCGGCGAAGCCGAGCGGGGCGGCGCCGGCGGGTGCGGGTGCGGCCCGCCGCAGCAGGGCGCGGACCCGGGCGATCAGCTCGTCGAGGGCGAAGGGTTTGACGAGGTAGTCGTCGGCGCCCGCCTCCAGTCCGTCGACGCGTTCGCTGACGGAGTCCAGGGCGGTCAGGACGAGGACGGGGGTGCGGTCGCCCATCGCCCGCAGCTGCCGGCAGACGCCGAGGCCGTCGAGGACGGGCATCATGACGTCGAGGACGACCGCGTCGGGTTCCCAGGCCGCCACCTGGGAGAGGGCGGCGAGGCCGTCCGCGGCGCCGCGGACCTCGTACCCCTCGACGGTGAGTCCGTCCTCGACGGCCGCCCGTACCTCGGGCTCGTCGTCGACGACGAGGATGCGCCGCCGGCCGCCCGTGGTGTCTGTGCTGTTCGTGGAGCTCATGGGGGCAAAGCCTGCCAAAGGCTTCTGAGAGAACCTCTTAGAACGTTCTTAGGGCGCACCGGGAGTGTGCGCACATGACCACCACCACATCACACCCGCCTGCGGCCGGGGCGCTCTCCGTCGTGATCGGTGCGGGCGGCACCGGCGGGCACATCTATCCAGGGCTCGCTCTCGCGGAGGCGCTGCGGGCCGCCGTGCCCGGCGCCGTGGTCTCGTTCATCGGGACCGAGCGGGGCCTGGAGGGCGAGCTGATCCCCGGTGCCGGCTACCGCCTGCACACCGTCGACATGATCCCCTTCGATCCCGCCCTGGGCGCGAAGCGGTACCTGCTGCCCGCGGCGCTGCTGCGCTCGGCGCACCAGGCGCGCTCGGTGATCCGGGCGCAGGGCGCCCATGTCGTCGTGGGCATGGGCGGGTATCCGAGCGCGCCCGCCGTGCTCGGTGCCCGGCTGGCCGGGCTGCCGGCGGTGATCCACGAGTCCAACGCGGTGCCGGGCCGCGCCAACCAGTTCGCGGCCCGGCTCACCTCGCACGTCGCGGTGGCCTTCGACCGCAGCCGGGCCCATCTGGCGGGCGGGGAGCGGGCGCTGACCACCGGGATGCCGATCTCCGCGGCCCTGTCCGGTCTCGCCGAGCTGCCCGGGGCGCAGCGGGCGGCGCTGCGCGTGGAGGCCCGGCGGGCGCTGGGGGTGGCGGCGGGTCGGCGGCTGGTCGTCTTCAACGGCGGCAGCCTGGGCGCGGTGCGCCTGACCCGGGCGGCGGCCGCGCTGGCGGGCCTGTGGCAGGGCCGGGACGACGTACAGCTGCTGGTGAAGACCGGTCCGGCCGTACTGGCGGACACGGTGGCCGAGCTGGCGGCGTCGGGCGGGCAGCGGATCGCGCGGGCCGTGCCGTACCTGGACCGGATGGACCTGGTCTACGCGGCGGCCGACCTGGTGGTGTGCCGTGCGGGCTCGGCGACCGTCGCCGAGCTGGCGGCGACCGGGGTCCCGGCGGTGCTGGTGCCGTACCCGTACGCGCCGGGCGACCACCAGACTCACAACGCGCGGGTGCTGTCCGACGCGGGCGCCGGGCTGCTGCTGCCAGACGCCGAGACCACCGCCGAGCGCCTCGCCGGCCTCGTCGGGCCGCTGCTGGCCGATCCGGCGCGGCTGTCGGCGATGGCCGGCGCCGCCGACTCCGGCCCGCACGCGCGGGCCGCCGAGCTGCTGGCCGCCGAGGTCCTGCGCGTCGCCGGCCTCGCCCCCACTTCCGTCGTCTCTGATCTGGAGCACGCTTGACATCCTCCCCGCCCTAAAGGGCCGAGGGTTCCCGACTTGTCCGCCTTGTAGGCGGCTTTCCGGGCGGCGAGCGCATCGTTGTAGACCAGCCGGGCGCAGCCAAACGTACGGGCCAGCGCGATGCGCTGTCCCGGTGTCGGCTCGATCCGGAATGAGTACCGCAGATGCACGCAGTGAACCTCGCTGCCGCCACTGACAACGCCGTTCCGCCCAGAGGGCGAACCGGCTTTCCCTGCCCTGCTCCGCAGGGGTTTTGTTCTCCCCCGGCCGAAGCCGGGGTGTCCACGAAAGGATCCTGATGAACAGCTGGACCGGCCGTACTGTCCTGGTCACCGGCGCGGAGGGCTTCATCGGCTCGACGCTGGTGGACCTGCTGGTGGCGCGGGGTGCGCGGGTGCGCGCCTTCGTCCACTACAAGCCGTACGCGGAGAAGGGGCACTTGGCGCGCTACCTCGCCGACCCGGACGGTGCGGTGGAGATGTGGGCGGGTGACGTCCGTGACGCGGGCCGGGTCAGTGACGCGGTGGCCGGCTGCGACACCGTCTTCCATCTGGCGGCGCTGATCGGGATTCCGTACAGCTACGCCTCGCCGGGTGCGTACGTGCAGACGAACGTGACGGGCACGCAGAACGTGGCGGAGGCCTGCCGGCGGCACGGGGTGCGGCGGCTGGTGCACACCTCGACGAGCGAGGTCTACGGGACGGCGCTGACCGCCCCCATTTCCGAGAGCCACCCGCTGCAGCCGCAGTCCCCGTACTCGGCTTCGAAGATCGGCGCGGACATGATGGCGCTGTCCTTCCACCACGCGTTCGAGCTGCCGGTGGCGGTGGTGCGTCCGTTCAACACCTACGGGCCGCGGCAGTCGGCGCGCGCGGTGATCCCGACGATCCTGGCCCAGCTGCACGCCGGGTCGCGGGAGGTCCGCCTCGGATCGCTGACGCCGACCCGGGACTTCACGTACGTGACGGACACGGCGGAGGGCTTCCTGGCGGTGGCCGGGTGCGAGCGGGCGCTGGGTGAGGTGGTCAACCTCGGTACCGGTGAGGAGATCTCCGTCGGGGCGCTGGCGCAGGCCCTGGTGAAGGCTTCCGGGCGGGATGCGGAGGTGGTGGTGGACCCGGCGCGGCTGAGGCCGTCGGGCAGTGAGGTGCAGCGGCTGCTGTCGGACAACGCGCGGGCCCGGGACTGGGCGGGCTGGCGGCCTCGGGTCGGTCTGGAGGAGGGGTTGCGGCGGACCTCGGAGTGGATCGCGGCGAACCCTTCGCTGTTCGCGCCGGACCGTTACGCGGTCTGAGCCTCCCCCGTCGTCGGCGGCGGGGCTCCGGTGGGTCCGAACGGACCAGTCCGGCGCGCCGCCGTCGGGCTCCTGTCCCTAGCGTGGCGCTGTGGAGAGCTGATGCCCCAGCAGCTGCCGCCTGGCGGAACCTGATCGTGGCCACGGTCGGGTTCACCCTCACCTTCTGGGCCTGGGACCTGATCGCGCCGCTGGGCAGCGACTACCACGACCGGCTCGGCCTGACCTCGCTCCAGCAGTCGCTGCTGGTCGCGGTGCCAGTGCTGGTCGGCGCCCTCGGCCGGGTCCCGGTGGGTGCGCCCACCGACCGCTACGGGGCCCGGCGGATGTTCCCCCTGGTGTCCGCGCTCGCCGTGGTGCCGGTGGTGCTGCTGATTCCCGCCCGGGACTCCTACGTGGCGACGCTGGCGGTCGGTTTCCTGCTGGGGCTGGCGGGCACGACGTTCGCCATCGGTGTGCCGCTGGTCAACTCCTGGTTTCCGCCGGCGCGGCGCGGGTTCGCGCTCGGGGTGTTCGGCATGGGGATGGGCGGGGTGGCGCTCTCCGGCTACTTCACCCCGCGCATCGCGCAGCGCGGCGAGCACCTGCCGTTCGTGGTGGTGGCGGTCGCGGTGGCCGTGTACGCCGTGGTGGCGGCGCTGCTGATCCGGGACCGGCCGGACCGGCCCCTGCCGGCCGGTTCGCTCGGGTACCGGCTCGCCTCGGCCGGGCGGCTGGGGGTGACCTGGGAGTTGTCGGCGCTGTATGCGGTCGGGTTCGGCGGGATCGTCGCCTTCGGGGTCTACCTGCCGACGTATCTGAGGACCGGGTACGGGTTGACGCCGACGGATGCGGGTACCAAGGCGGCCGGGTTCGCCCTGTTGACCGTGGTCGCCCGTCCGTTCGGCGGCTGGCTGGCCGACCGTGTCCTCCCGCCGTGGTGACGGCGGGTGCCCTCGCCTTCGTGGCCCTCCTCGCCGTCGTCCAGGCGTTCGATCCGCCTCTGGATCCGGTCGGCACCGTGTGCCTGCTGTGCATCGCGGCCGGGCTCGGCACGGCCAGCGGCAGTGTGTTCGCCCTGGTGTCGCAGGTGACGCCGCAGCCGCAGGTCGGCAGCGTCACCGGCATCGTCGGTGCGGTCGGCGGCCTGGGCGGCTTCGTGGGCGCCCCTGGTCATGGGCGCCGTCCACAGCGCCAAGGGCTCCTACTCGATCGGGTTCATGCTGCTGTCCGATCTGGCCCTGGCGGGCTGCGTGTACGCGTACGTGCGGATGCGCACCGTACGGCCGTCCGCCGCCGGCGACATGGCCGGGGGCGGCGCCGGGGTCGGGGGCGTCAGGGTGGGCGGGTCGGGACCGGGGAGCCCGGTCCGGAGCGGCGGGGTCTGACGCCGGTACGCGCGGCGCACGATCGGCGGCGCACGGTCGTCGGCGCTGGTCGTGCGGCGGGAAAACCGCGGGCCGCGGTGGTGTGCCGGCCGTTACGATCGGCCCCTTCACCCGATCATGGCGGTCCGACGGAGGCACCGATGACACTGGCCCCTGCGCGGACGACACCGGCCGCCCATCCCGAGCGGCTGGAGCGGGGGCACCCGTTCCGGCAGTGGAAGACCTGGCGGATACCCGGTACCGAGTTCACCCTCACCGGCTATTCGCGGGCCAACGACAAGACGTTCTTCCACATCCCGGAGCTGCGGTGCGCGCTCGACGCCGGGCTGGCGGAGGGGCGGCAGCCGGAGACCGTCTTCCTCACCCATACCCACCACGACCACTCCAAGGACCTCGACTACCTGGCCGCCAGGGCCGACGGGGTCGACATCCACCTGCCGGCCGCGGCAGTGCCGTACGTGGAGTCGTTCCTGCGGGCGTCCGCCGAGCTGAACCACGGCGCCGCCTACGACCCTGCGCTCGCCGCGGGCTGCCGGCTGCACGGGGTGCGCGGCGGTGACGAGTTCGCCTTCGGGCGGCGCGGCCACCGTGTGCGGGTGGTGGAGTGCGTCCACAAGGTGCCGTGCGTGGGGTACGCGTTCTCCGAGCCGCGCAAGGCGCTGCTGCCCGAGTACGAGGAACTGCGGCGCGGCCTCGCGGAGCAGGGCCGGGGTGCGGAGTTCGGCCGGATCCTCGCCGAGCGCCGCAAGGAGGGCGTGGAGGTCGAACGGGAGGTGCTCAGGCCGCTGTTCGCGTTCCTCGGGGACACCCACGTGAGCGTCTTCGAGGACAATCCGTGGCTGTTGGAGTATCCGGTGGTCATCACCGAGTGCACGTTCCTCGACGACGCCGAGCTGGCGCGCGCCGACCGGGTCGGGCACACCGTGTGGAGCCGGCTGAAGCCGGTCGTCGAGGCCCACCCGGAGACCCTCTTCGTCCTCACCCATTTCAGCCTGCGCCATTCGGACCAGGACGTGCTCGACTTCTTCCGCGACGAGCGGCCCGCGAACGTGCTGCTGTGGGCGCATCCGGAGAGCCGGCTGCCGGAGCAGCACCAGCACGGCTGACGGACGGCGCGGCCCCCATCGGCTGTCGCCGGTGGGGGCCGCGCCGTCGTTCACAGGAGTTGCTCAGCACTCGCGCAGGCCCGGCGCGGGGTCGACGGAGGTGTGGACGTCGACGGCGGCGACGTTGCCCCACTGGCCGTTGTCCAACTGGGTCCAGTACCAGACGTTGTTGCCGCCGGCGTGCTGGTCGCCGCGGCCCCAGCACTGGAACCAACTGGGGCTGGTGTTCAACGGCCCGCGCACCGCGGAGTTGTAGCGGCGGTGCTCGTAGCCCTTGGCGCCGACCCGGTTGCCGCACCACAGCTTGCCGTCGGCGCGCACCCCGCATTCGGCGGCCGCGCTCCTGCCGGCGGCGGGCGCGGCCGCGGCGGGCCCGGTCACGGTGGCCGTGCCGGCCGCCAGTGCGGCGGCGGCGAGACCCAGGGCGATCTTGTTGCGTGCGGACATGGTTCCTCCTCGAAGAACCGGCTCTCTCGGGAGCCGGGTGATGGACGGGTGCTGTGTGGTGTGTGGTGTGCGTGTTCAGGGGCAGGTGCGTACGCCGTCCAGCCAGGCGGGGCCCTTGATGTAGATGTTGGTGATCCACGCCCCGTACTCGGGCAGGTAGGACCAGGCGTCGTTGGTGTAGCCCTCGGCGGTCACGGGTTCGGCGTGCTTCTGGCAGTCGATGCGCACCGTGGTGGGGCCGGGGAACTTGTGGACGCGCGGGCTGGTGGTGGACGGCTCCTTGTGGGTCCACACGTCCGTGCCCCAGGTGCTGAACGTGCCGGGTGCCTGCGCCGGCGGTGCGATGCGGACCGCTCCGGCGTAGTCGCCGCCCAGCCGTACGTCGCTGACGGTGATCCGGGTGCCCGATTCCCGGGCCTCGACCATCTTGCCCGCGCCCAGGTAGATCGCGATGTGGTGGACGGAGCCCCCCGAGCCCCAGGCCAGGAGGTCCCCCGGGAGCAGTGGTGCGGTCCCCTGCCCGGCGGTGAACCGCTGTTGCACCTGCGGTGAGTGGAACTGGTGGTAGGCGTTGCCGGTCAGCGGGTCGCCGCCGGCCGCGCGGTGGTAGGCGTAGCGGACCAGTCCCGAGCAGTCGAAGCCGAGGCGCTCGGGGTCGTGTGCGCTGTCGGGGTCGCTGGGGTCGACCTGGCCGTAGGTGGGGCCCGGTTGTGGTCCGTGGCCGCCGCCCCAGGTGTACCAGACGCCGATCTGTTCGCAGGCGGCTGCCACGGCCTTCTCGGCCACCGCGGAGGCGCCGGGGGCGAGTACTCGGCACTCCCCCGCCGCCGCCACCGCCGCTGTCTTCGGTGCCGCGGTGGTGGCGGCCGCGGTGGCGCTGTGGGCTCCTTCCCATGCGGTCAGGAGGGTGAGCGCCGTCGCCGCCGCCACCGCTGTCGTGCGCATCGCCATGTCCGGTCCCCCGTTTCCGCCGCGCGGTGTGCCGCGGGGCGTCGTACTCGTCGTGGTGTCCTGTCGTCGGGCACTTCGAGACTGTTCCCCGGCGGCCGTGTGTGTCGAGGAGGCGCGGGTCGCCCACTGCAACGGGAAACGGGAAACTTCGGGGAAACCCCTTCCCGCCTGGGCTTTTGAGCAGCCGTCAGCGGTGCTCCCGGAGGGGTGTCCGGGCCCGGCGCGGGGCGTGTGGTCCGCTTCCGGCGCGCCGGGTGGGCGTCGTACGCCGTCGCATGTCTGCGGGTTCACCGGAACCCGGGCGCGGCAAACCGCATCACCTTGAGGGGGTGGCCGGGGACCGGCCGCGGCGAGGTGCCGGCCGGCGTGTCCCCCGCCTTCGACTCGACCGGACCGGAGAATGCCGCGGATGAACTCATCGCCACTGCCGGGGCCCCTCGGCAGAGCGCTCCGCGCCGTGCGGTGGTATCCGCGCCGTGCGCCGCTGACCCTGGCCTTTGTCTGCCTGCTCCTGGCCGGCCACGCGTGGATCGGCCGGGTGTCCGCCGATCGGGCGGCCGCCGTGCTGGGGTACCTCAGCACCAACCTGGACAACCTGCGGGATCATCCGCTGCCGGCGCTGGTCGGCAGCGCGTTGTTCTTCGACGGGACGCTCACGGACGTCGCGTCGACGGACTTCGTGGGCACCCTGATCACCTTGGGTCTCGGGGTGTGCTGCTTCCTGGCGTGGGCGGAGTCGCGGTGGGGGAAGCGGCGCGCGGTGGCGGTGTTCCTCGGCGGGCATGTCGCGGCCACGCTGCTGACCGCCGCCGTCATCGGTGTCGGGCTGCGGTACGGCTGGTATCCGGCGGCGGTGCGGGGGTCCTTGGACTACGGGGTCAGTTACGGCGCGCAGACGGTGCTGGCGGTCGGCACGCTCGCCCTGCCGCGCCGGGGCCGCCTGCCCTGGGCGGTGTTCGTGCTCGCGTGGCCTCTGGGCGGGCTGGAGTGGAACGGGCCGCTGCCGGACTTCACCACGGTCGGCCATCTCCTGGCGGCGGTCCTCGGCTTCGGGCTGCTGGCCGTCCCGGCCTTCCGGCGCCGGCGGGTCCGCGCCGGCGGGCCGTCCTCCGCCGCCGCCGAAGCCGGGGCCGGGGCGGGAGCCGGTGCCAGTGCCGGAGCCGGAGCCGGGGCCGGGGCGCCTCCCTCGGTGTGAGTCCGCCGTCAGGCGGGGTGCACTGCCTGTTCGGCCCAGATGGCTTTGCCGCGGCGGGCGGGGCGCACGCCCCAGTTCTCGGTGAGCTGGGAGGTGATGAACAGGCCTCGGCCGCCTTCGTCGGTGTCGTCGGCGTGGCGTAGTTGGGGAGAGGTGCTGTTGTCGTCGATGACTTCGCAGGTCAGGGAGTACTCGGTGCGGATCAGGCGGAGTTGGAAGGGGGTGGAGGTGTACCGGACGGCGTTGGTGGCGAGTTCGCTGGCGATCAGGGCGGTGCTGTCCCCCAGGTGGTGCAGGCCCAGGCGGCGAGGGTGTGACGGACGGCGCTGCGTGCGTCGGCGATGGTGGAGGCGTCGTTGGGCCAGGTCCATGCCGCAGCCCGGTCGGGGCCGAGGAGGCGGGTGCGGGCGAGGAGCAGGACCACGTCGTGGTCGGTTTCGTGCGGGGCCATGGCGTAGTGGACGGCGTCGCAGCGGTCCTGCAGGGTGCCGGTGCCGGAGGCGAGGGCCTGGCCCAGCCGGCTCTGCTGTGCGGCCGTCGCGTCCTGTCCCGCGGTGTCCAGGATCCCGGTGTTGTAGAGGGCCAGGGTGGTTCCCTCGGGCAGTTGGAGTTCGGCGGCCTCGTACTGGCCGTTGCCGCGGCCGAGGATGGGGCCGGCGGGGATCTCGGCGAACGACACGGTGCCGTCGGGCCACAGGATGGCCGGCGGGGGGTGTCCGGAGCTGGCCGCGGTGCAGCGGCCGGTGACGGGGTCGTAGACGGCGTACAGGCAGCTGACGGGCCGGTGGGGCTCCTGTGGTGGGAGCTCGGCGCGGAAGCGGGCGGTCAGCGCGTGGAGTCGTTCGAGGACTTCGTCGGGGGGCAGGTCCATGGCCGACAGGGCGCTGAGGGCGACCCTCAGCTCTCCCACGCGCGCGGCGGACTGCAGGCCCGGTGCGGGGATGTCGCCCACCGCGAGCGCGACGCGGGCGCTGGAGAGCGGGATGACGTCGAACCAGTCGGCGCCGGGGCCGGTCGGGCGGTAGGTGTGGGCGGTGTCCACGGCGATGTGGGCGGCTACCTGGGGTGGGCGCAGGTCGAGCTGCAGGAGGCGGGCGATGGACCGTTCGCGGTTGTACAGGCGGGCGTTGTCCAGGCACAGCGCGGTCCGGGCGGCCAGGTCGGCGGCCAGGGCGAGGTCCTGCCTGTCGAACGGCTCGGGGGTGTGCCAGCGCAGGAAGACGGCCAGTCCGAGGACGACCCCGCGGGCGGCCAGCGGGACGAGGAGCAGCGAGTGCACGCCGCCTGCGAGGAACCGGCGTCGGCGTTCGGGTTCGCGTGCCAGCCACGCCGGGTCGTGCTGGATGTCGGTCACCAGGCGGGGTTGGAGATCGGCCAGGCAGGCGGTGTAGGGGGTGTTGCTGGCGAAGGCGCTGACTTCCCCCACCTGGTGGATCGCGATGTCCTGCCCGCCGGGCCGGGCGCTGTAGGCGGCTCGCCGTAGCGGCAGGTTGTCCAGGAGGGGGCCGGAGGGTGGGGCCTGACCGCGCAGCACCGAGTCCAGGACGTCCACGGCGACGCCGTCGGCGAGCGCGGGCACGGTCAGGTCGGCCAGTTCCTGCGCGGTGCGCAGGACGTCCAGGGTGGTGCCGATGGTGCCGGCCGCCTGGTGCAGCAGTGCCTGCCGGCTGCGGGCCCGGTGTTCTTCGGTGCCGTCGGTGGCTGCGGCGGCGACGCCCAGGACCCGGCCCTCGGCGTCCTGCAGGCGGTGCAGGTCGAGGGAGAGGATGTGCGGCCGGCGGGCGGGGCCGGCGGTGCGGCCTTGCAGGAGCACCCCGAGCTGGGGGGTGCCGGTCTTCAGGACCTGCCCGAGCACATCGCGCAGGCGGTCGGTTTCGGCGTCCGGGAGCAGGTCCCACAGGTAGCGTCCGGCCAGGCCCTGGCCGGGCGGGGCCTGGCCGGGCGGGGCCTGGCCGGGCGGGCGATGCGTGTCCTGCGCGGCCGTATTGGCGTACGTGACCCGCAGCTCGGTGTCCAGGAGGTACATCGGGGTCCGTGCCCGGGTGAACAGGGCGGTGAGCACGGCCTCGCCCAGGGGGCCTGCCCCGCTGTCCCACCGTCCCCATGCCATGTGTGTCGCTGCCCGTCCCTCGTCCGGGGATCTGGCGATCCGCTCCATGCCTGTCAGAGCCGCCCGGGGCCTCTCCTCCCCTCCCGGGCTCGGCGGCAGGGGTGAGCGCTTCCTCTCCCGATCATCATCCTGTTGTCGGGCCTGCGCCACCCGCCGGGGCTGCGCCACCCGCCGGGCCCGGTCATGTGGTCCAGATGTCCAGCAGTTGGTTCGCCGCGTGGAAATGGTCGGGCGAGTCCACGTTGCACACGACGGTGACGGCGGTGTTGCGGTCCGGGCTCACGATGAAGGTGCTGTGGAATCCCTCCCAGTCGCCCCGGTGGACCAGGGTCTTGTCGGGGAGGAGGAGGATTCCGGCCCCGTACCGCCCTTCGTCGATGCCGCGTGGGCGCAGGACGTCGCCGACGCTCACCGCGCCTTGCGTGATCCCGGTGAGCAGGTGCGGTCCGCCGGTGCGGTAGTTGTCGGCCTTTCTTTCCGCGCGGGCGTTCGGCGCTCACTTCGGGGTGATGGTGAACGGTTCCCACTTGAGGTCTGCCACGCAGCCGGTGTCGGGTGCGGTCGGGCGGGTGAGGAAGGACGCCAGCACCTTCTGGGCGCAGGGTGACTGCGGGACGGTCCAGTGCCCGATGCCGGGGATCTGCACGGTGCTCGATCGGGGCAGTGTGCGGGCGGTCTGCTGGGCCCAGCTCGGCCCGGTCTTCATGTCGAACGTTCCGTTGAGGAAGAGCGTCGGCACCGAGGCGGCGGGGGCCACCCGCTGCCGGGCGGTGCGGTCGGGGACGTTCCAGATGCGGCACACCTGTTCCTGGAAGGCGAGTTGGGGTGCCTGGGCCAGGACGGGGTCCGGCCAGTGGGGGAAGGCCCGGCGGCCGGCGTCCAGTACGTCGGACGCCGTGTGGTCCGGCACCCACTCGCTGCACACCACCGAGTTCGTCAGGCCGTGGGCGGTCTGGCCGGTGACCTGGACCGAGCCGGCGGCCCGGGCCCGGGCGAAGCGTTCCGGGTGTCCGCGGGCGAGTTCGTCGATCGCAGCCGGGACGTCTTTGAAGGGGATGGCCTTGGCGACCAGGAGGTTGACCAGCGCGCCGCCGTCGAGGACGACCTTCACCGGGGCTCCGCCCTGGGGCGGGCGGACGTTCAGTGTCAGCGGGTGGGCCTGCAGTTTGCGCACCTGCTCGTCCAGGGTGCGTTCGAGGTCGGGGTAGCGGCTGTTGCAGCGGGGCTCGGCCGCGCAGGCCTTGTAGAGGTTCGCGAGGCCTTCCTGGGCGCTTGCCCAGGCGAAGGGCAGGGAGACGGACTGCGCAGGGGCGATGGAGTCGAGCGCCACCGCGCGGATGCCCTGGGGGTGCAGGCGCAGGTAGGTCAGGGCGAGGTTGCTGCCGTAGGAGTGGCCGTAGACGTTCCACTGCTTGATGCCGAGTGCGGTGCGCAGGTCGGCGAAGTCGGCGGCGTTCTCGGTGCTGTTGTAGGCGCTGAGGTCGGTGCCTTCGGCCGTGAGGCGGTCCCGGCACTGCTTGGCCGCGTCGAGCATGAGGCGCTCGGTCTGTGGTGCGTAGGAGGGCAGCCCGACGGAGGTGGCGTAGAAGCGGTCCAGTTCCGGGCAGGCGAGGTCGGGGGTGTCGTAGAGGTTGCCGCGCTGGGCCATGACGATCAGGTCGCGGTCGCGGTTCAGGCCGGAGGAGACCAGGTAGGGGATGTCGTCGAAGGTCTCGCCGCCGGGGCCGCCCGACATGAACACCACGGGGTCCTGGGCGGGCTTCGGCGAGGTGGCGGGGATGACCGCCGCGGCCAGCCGGATGGTCCGGCCGCCGGGCCGGGTGCGGTTCTCGGGGACCTCCAGGTATCCGCAGCGGGCGGTGGCCAGGGCTTCGATCGGTTCGGGGGTGCTGGGGCAGGGGCCCGGTACGAAGCGGGCCCCTGCGGCCGGGGCGGGCCCGGTGGGGGCGGGGGTGGGGGGGGCGGGGGTGGGTGGTGCGGCGGCGGCCTGCGTGGGGCCGAGGGCCGTCAGGAGGGCGAGAACGGCCCCGGCGGCCTGCACCCCGGGCGGGAAGCGGTGCTGTGGCATGTGATCCCGTTCCTCTGCCGATGCCGATCGGCGGCTGCCCCGCCGGGCGGCGGCGTGGCGGTGTGGGCGGAACGCGCACCATCAACGCTACCGGGACGCGTGCGGTCCCGCTCAGGCGGGCGAGGGGGCCGGACGGGCCCTGCCGTGCGGTGGCTCTGACCATGGGCGGACTGCCGGCCGGACCGGAGGGGGACCGGCAGCCGCGGGCGGCCCACCGAGGCGACCCGGCTGCCACCTCGACCTGCGGGGGCGGCGTCCGCGTCACCCGCCCGGGAAGGACCCGCCCCGCCGTACGGAGGGTGGTGCGCCGCTCGTCGGAGCTCCGCCCTGTGGAGCGGGGCCCGGGCCCGGCTCTCGGTCAAGAACCCCTCGACGGCCGGGCCGAGGTCGTCGCACGTCGCTTTCCCGCACCCGGAACGGACCGCTGCTACGACGCGACGGCGCGCTTGCGTGCCCGGTAGGCGGCGGCCTTGATCTTGTTGCCGCAGGGGTCCATCCCGCACCACTCGCGGCGCGCTCCGCGGGAGCGGTCGACGTAGAACTGGGTGCACTCGGGGTTCGCGCACTCCTTGAGCAGGGGCACGTCCGGCCCGCTGAGGACGGTGACCGTGTCGCGGGCGACGTATGCCAGCGCCTGCTGGATCGTGGCCTCGATCCGGCGGCCGGTGGCCGTGAGCCGGAGGACGGGCGCCGGGCCGCGGGCGGCCTCGTTGACGAGGGCCAGTGCCTCCTCGTCGTAGCTCTCGCCGTCGATCCTCGCCCGGACCAGCCGGTAGATCGCCTCCCGCAGGACCAGCGCCTCGGCGAGGTCGGCCTCCTGGCAGTCGATTCCGCTCTCGGTGATGCCGCATTCGCTGAACCACAGCCCGAGGCTCTCCGGCGAGTCGAGCATCTCCCGGGTCTTGGGGCCGTAGCGCACGCGCAGCGTCCCCGCGAAGTCGAGTGCCGGTGTTCCGGCAGGAAACGCATGCCCCATATCACCAGTCTGACAGGTGACGTTAGGGCGTGCAAGGAGCATGGACTCGGTGGGCGGTCACCGGCCGGAGGGCGGCCCGCACGGGCTTCGGCACCGGGCGGGATACTTGTCCGATGGACGGTTTGAGGGCTTCCTGGGCCAACACGACGCACGACTGGGCCGCCACCGTCGATGCGGATCATCTGGCACACATCCGGTGCAGTCCCGCGGAGTTCGCTCCGGACGGCCCCTGGCACCTGGCCCTGGAGGTACTCGCCTATGCCGCCGACGAGGCGTCGGGCAGGGGCGGCGGAAGCTGCGCCGTCGCCCTCCATCCCGACGGCTCCCTGTCCGTCCGCGATGACGGACGGGGCACCGACACCCGGGTGGACGAGCACGGCCGGACGGTGAAGAAGCCGGTCATGGCCACGAAGGACCTGCGGTTCTTCGACGTCCCGCAGGCCGAGGTACTGCCCGACGGCCGTCCCCGGCGCGGCATGTCCGTGGTCGCGGCGCTCAGCGAGTGGCTCGTCCACACCAACCGCCGCCGGAGCGGGGCCTGGACCCAGCGCTACGAACGCGGCGTCCCCGTCACCGGCCTCGAGCCCGTCGAGGCCGACGGCACGACCGGCACGCTGGTCCGCTTCAGGCCGGACGAGTCGCTGGGGGCGGTGACCGCGCCGGCGGCCGTCGACCTTGCGCGCCTCGCCGCGGCCTGGCCGCATCTGGAGCTTCGGGTCGACGACCGGCGCGGGGGCTGACGGCTCCGCCGCCGGCCGGCCGCGAATCCTAGGCCCGCTTGGGGAGCTTCCAGTGGGGGCGGGGGAAGTGGCAGGTGTAGCCGTCGGGGTAGCGGGCGAGGTAGTCCTGGTGCTCCGGTTCGGCTTCCCAGAACTCGTCGGCGGGGACCACCTCGGTCACGACCGTTCCGGGCCACAGGCCGGACACCTCGACGTCGGCGATGGTCTCCTGGGCGATGTGCCGCTGCTCTTCGTCCAGGTAGAAGATGGCGGAGCGGTAGCTGGTGCCGATGTCGTTGCCCTGGCGGTTCTTCGTCGTCGGGTCGTGGATCTGGAAGAAGTACTCGAGGATGGTGCGGTAGTCGGTGGCGGCGGGGTCGAAGACGATCTCGATCGCCTCCGCGTGGGTGCCGTGGTCGCGGTAGGTGGGGTGGGGTGTGCCGCCGCCGCTGTATCCGACCCGTGTGCTCAGCACGCCGGGGAGTCTGCGGATGAGGTCCTGCATGCCCCAGAAGCAGCCGCCGGCCAGCCATGCCTTCTGCTCGGTCTTGCTCATGACGGGTTGTCCTTTCGTTGTCCTCCGAGGACGCCCATCAAGTATCACCTGTTGGAACGGTGACCTGATGGTCGCGACTTCGGGTGCCGCCTGTCAATGCGCGGCGGCCGTGGCGCCCGCCGCCCTGCGCCGCACCAGGCGGGGCGCAGGGCCGGCAGACGCGCTCATCGCGGACCTGGGGTACATCCAGCTCAACGGGCACAAGCGCAACGGCTGACACCGGCCGGCACCCCGCCCGGCGGAGGATTCCGGGGCGGCGCGAAGGAGTTGGTCCAGTCCCGCGGTGACATGCCGTACCGCTGGCGGAACACACGGCTGAAGTGGTTGGCGCTGACGAAGCCCCACCGGTGTGCGATGCAGGAGACGGTCCTGCTGCGTCCCGGTCGGGCCAGCTCCCGGGCGGCCTCTTCCAGGCGGCGCTCCCGGATCCAGTTGCCGACCGTCGTGGCGTCCTGCGAGAAGAGCCGGTGCAGGTAGCGGACGGACACGTGGTGTGCGGTGGCGATCGACCGTGGGGACAGGTCCGGGTCCGCCAGGTGCAGGCTGATGTGGGCACGGATACGCGCCATCAGGACCGCTGCTTCCGTCGTGGCGGTCCCGGCTGCGGGCCGGGTGCCGGCGGCGGCCCGCTCCGCGATGAGGGTGGCCAGCATCCCTGCGATGTGGCCGGCCATGCGGCCGCCGGCTTCGGCATCCAGGCCCGGTGCCGCTTCGGCGAAGGCGGCCAGGAAGCGGGAGACGACGGACCCCAGGCCCGGAGTGGCCCGGATGACACTGCCCAGCACGGCCGACAGGTCTGCCTGCGGGACGGCGAGCACGGCACACGGCAGCCGGAGCAGGTGCATCCGGGAGGGCTCGGGCAACTCCACGGCGAGTTCGCCGCCCGAGGGGAGCAGGGCCATGTCGCCCTGCGACAGGCGTATCCGGCTGCCGTTGCGGGACAGCAGCCCGCTACCCGAGGCCTGAACGGCCACGACGACGAACGGCCCGCCGATTTCGCTGTTCCGGCCGTCGCGGTGGGTCCGGTGCGGTGTGGCTTCGAGGGTGCGTA
Source organism: Streptomyces erythrochromogenes (assembly GCF_036170895.1). Lineage (NCBI taxonomy): Bacteria > Bacillati > Actinomycetota > Actinomycetes > Kitasatosporales > Streptomycetaceae > Streptomyces > Streptomyces erythrochromogenes. The sequence goes on from NZ_CP108036.1 coordinate 92,833, forward strand.
TCCGAAGGTATCCGCAGTCGTCGATCGCGATCTCGTCGGCGAACAGCCCCGGCTCCGCCGCCCTGTCCGTCGCCCTGTCCGTCGCCCTGTCCGCCGCGCGGTCCGTCGCCCTGTCCGTCGCCCTGTCCGCCGTCGGCTGGTCCGCGGGGCGGGACCGTGTGCGGACCCGTTCGGTTTTTTGCGCTTGCATGCCCCGAGCGTGCCGAGGGAGGGCGGGGGTTCGAATCCCGGAAACCTCCCAGTCGGTTCCGCCCGGTCCCCAGTCCGGCGCGGTCCGCCCGGGGAACCCGGAGCCGGTATGTTCAGTTCATGATCATGAGAGGCCGGGGGGCGGAAAGCGCTCTGGTGCACCGGCTGTTGGAGGGCGCCCGCGCGGGCATGAGCGGCGTGCTCGTCCTGCGCGGCGATGCCGGCATCGGCAAGACGGCCCTGCTGGACCACGCGGTCGCGTCGGCTTCGGGCCTGCAGGTCACGCGGGTCGCGGGCGTCGAGGCCGAGCAGGAGCTGGGTTTCGCGGCCGTGCACCGCGTCCTGCTGCCGTTCCTGGGTGCCCGGGCCGGGCTGCCCGGGCCGCAGCGTGCCGCGCTCGAAACGGCGTTCGGGATGGTGGGCGGTGCCGCGCCCGACCGGTTCCTGGTGGGGCTCGCCGCTCTCACCCTCCTCGCGGAGTCCGCCCGCGAGCGGCCGCTGCTGGTCGTGTGCGACGACGCCCAGTGGCTGGACCGGGAGTCCCTCGACGTCCTGGCCTTCGTGGGGCGCCGGCTCCACGCCGACGGCATCGTCGCTCTTTTCGCCCTGCGCGACGACGCGGCGGCGCCGCCGACACTGACCGGTCTGCCCGAACTCCGGCTCGGCCGGCTGCCGGAGAGCGATGCGCTGGCGCTGCTCATGGACCACGCCGACGGCGGGATCGACCAGGTCGTGGCCGAGCGGATCATCGCCGAGGCGGCCGGCAATCCGCTCGCCCTGCGCGAACTGGCCCAGGGGCCCCATGTCGTGGAGGCGGGGTTCGCCGAACCGCCGGCCCTCGGGCGGCGCCTGGAGGCACGGTTCCTGCGGCGGGTCCACGACATGCCGGTGCTGACCCGGACGGTGCTGCTGACGGCGGCCGCCGACGCGACCGGCGACCGGCACCTCGTACGGCGGGCGGTCCGGCACCGGATGGGGGCCGGCAACGACGACATAGCCGAGGCGTTCGAACAGGCCGAACGGGAGGAGCTGCTGACCGCCCGCCCCGCTCCCGGCGCCTCCGCGTTCCGTCACCCGCTGATCCGCTCGGCCGTGTACGGGGGCGCGTCGCGGGCCGAACGCCGTTCCGTGCATGCCGCTCTCGCCGCCGTGACCGACGCGCACGCCGAACCCGAACGGCACGCCTGGCATGCGGCCGCCGCCGCGGACGGCCCCGACGAGCAGGTCGCGTCCGCACTGCACGGCTGTGCCGAGCGGGCCAGGAACACCGGCGGCTACCTGGCTCAGGCCGCTTTCCTGCAGCGGGCCGCGGATCTCACCGACGACCCGGTCCAGCGGACCGCACGGCTGCTCGAGGCGTGTGCGGCGGCGCTCATGGCCGGCGCCCCGCACCGGGCCGAGGAGCTCCTCTCCCGGCTGCCGGCGCCGGGGCCTGCGATCCCCGTCCTGGGCGCCCATGCCGACCGGCTGGGCGGGCTGGCCCGCCTGATGCTGGGCGGGGACGGGGCGGTGCGCCTGCTCCTCGACGCCGCCCTGGTGCTCTCGGAGCACGACCCGGGAGCGGGCCGCGACACGCTGCTGGAGGCCTTCGACGCTGCGATGGTCGCTCCCCGCAGCGGCCCCGATGCCGGTGCCCTGCAGGTGGCCGGCGCCGCGCTCACCGCCGTCGCCTGCCGTACGGCCCCGGCGCCCGGTGCGGATGTTTGCGTTCCGGATCTTCTGCTGGACGGTCACGCCCGGCTGGTCGCCGTCGGCCACCGCGAGGCCGCGCCGTCCCTGCGGGCGGCGCTCGCGGCGATGAGGCTGCCCGGAGCGGAAGAGGGCGGAGCGGTCCGCTGGAGCCTGCTGGGGATGATCGCCGCCGTCGAGTTGTGGGACATCGACGCCCTGGGGGAATGCGGACGGCGGTACGCCGATGCCGCGCGCGGCCACGGGGCGCTGCGCATGCTCCAGATCAGTGCGCACGCCAACGCGACCTCGGAGGTGTTCCGCGGCAACCTGGCCGGTGCGGAAGCGCACTTCGCGGAGTTCAAGGACATCGCGGACGCGACCGGAGCCGATCCGCGCTTTTCCCACCCCACCGATGTGATGCTGCACGCCTGGCGCGGGGACGAGCCGGCGACCCTGTCGGCGGTGGCGGCGCAGCGGGAGCTGTATCCCGAGCTTCCCGGCGGGATTCAGGTGCAATTGGCCCGTGCGGCGCTGGTCGTGCTCGGGCTGGGCGGGCGCCGCTACCCGCAGGCCCAGGCCGCGGCCCAGGCGGTTCTCGACGACCCTCCGCCGCACTGCGGCGGGCTGAGCCTTCCCGGCCTGGTCGAGGCCGCCGTCCGCAACGGCGATCAGGGCGTGGCCCGCCGGGCCTTGGAGCTCCTCGCCGAGCGGGCCACGGCCAGCGGCACCCCGTGGGCGTCGGGCCTGCTGGCCCGCAGCCGCGCCCTCGTCGCCCCGGACAGCGAGGCGGAGGGCCTCTTCCAGGAGGCCGCCGCGCATCTGGCGCCGACGCCGCTCCTCACCGAGAAGGCGCACACGGACCTCCTGTACGGGGAGTGGCTGCGTCGGCAGCGCCGCAGGCACGACGCCCGAAGCCTGCTGCGGCGCGCCCACGGGCAGTTCACGTCGATGGGGGCGGCCGCCTTCGCCGAGCGGGCCCGTCTGGAACTGCGGGCCACGGGCGAGCAGGCGCGCAAGCGGGGCGCGGGGACCGAGCGGCACCTCACCCCGCAGGAGTTCCGGGTCGCGCGGATGGCAGCTCGTGGTGCCACCAATCAGGAGATCGCGACGGACTTGTTCATCAGTGCGAGCACGGTGGAGTACCACCTCGGCAAGGTCTTCCGGAAGCTCGGTGTCTCCTCCCGCCGGCAGTTGGCTGCGTCGCTGCCGCAGGAGTAGCCGCCGCAGGAGTGGCCACCGCAGGGGTGGCCGCCGCAGGGGTGGCCGCCGCTGCGGGGCGCCTACCGGGCGGGGTCGGCGAAGCGGCGGACGAAGTCGAGCGCGGTCTGCGCGACCTCGCGCCAGCCGTGGTCGATGGTGAGGGAGTGCCCTCGGCCCGCGATCTCGGTGATCTCGGTGACCGCGTGGGTGTTGCGGGCCTGCTTGCGGTACGAGGCGTCGGCGATGGCCCAGGGGACCGTGTGGTCCTTCTCCCCCGAGATGACCAGGAGCGGGCCCCGGTCCGCGGCGGTGGTGTCGACCTTCACCTCCGTCCACGGGTTCACGTTCGCGGCCGCCGCCTGGAAGAGCGGCCGGCCCGGGGCGGGTACCGCGAACGTCTCGTACAGCTGCCGGGCCTCCTGCTCGTCGACCGCGTTGGCGAACGCGTAGCGGAACTGCTCGTACGTCAGCGGTACCGCGCGGTGGTAGTTGGCCGGGTTGCCGAGGACCGCGCCGGCGGCGCGGAGGGAGGACAGCGGGAGCGGGAGCACGCCGCGGAAGGGCGCGGGGTCGATGGCGACCGAGGCTCTGGACAGGCCGCGCCCGGCGATGATCTGTGTGATCAGGCCGCCGAAGGAGTGGCCGATGACCACGGGTTTGCGGTCCAGTCCGCCGATGAGGTCGCAGAAGTGGTCGGCGACCTGCCCGACGCTCTTGCGCGCGAACGCCTCGGGGTGGGCGCCGGCCTCTGCGACGGTCTCCGGATCGTCGGGCCAGCCCGCGGTGACCGGCGCGAATCCGGCCTCCTCGAAGAGCGCCGCCCAGCGGTCCCAGCTGGTGGGCAGCAGCCAGAGGCCGTGGACGAACACGGCCGGCACGCGGCCGGTGGCGTTGGCGTCCTCGATGCGGGCCCGGTCGCGCGCCGGGGGTGTGGGGGAAGCGGGGCCTGCCATGGGTGTCTCCTTCGCGACGGGGGCGTCCGCGCGCACGGCAGTGCGGGCCGGGCCGGGGCGGTCAGCCGAAGCTATCCACGGCCGCTGGACGCCGATCGCCCCCTGGCGCCCGGGACGTGCCTCTCCGTGCACGGCGGCGGGCCGCCGAGGGCCGCGCGGGCGCACTCGGCCGCTCACCGCCGCCGCCCAGGCGGCGACGGCCGCCGTGAACCCGCGGATCAACGCGGTGGTGGAGAGCTGGCCCGCCGAGGACGCCCCGGCCCCGGGCAGCACGCCGCTCGCGGGCGTGCCGTTCCTCATCAAGGACCTGGCGGTCTCCATGCGGGGCAAGCGCGTCGAGCTGGGCAGCCGGCTGGCCGCCGGCAACGTGGCACGGCAGGACTCCTTCCTGATGCGGCGCTTCCGCCGGGCCGGCCTGGTGACGCTGGGCCGCACGGCCACGCCCGAATTCGGCTACAGCACCACTACGGAGCCGGTCCTGTACGGCGCCACCCGCAACCCCTGGCACCTCACCCGGACCCCCGGCGGCTCCAGCGGCGGGTCGGCCGCGGCCGTCGCCGCCGGCATCACCCCCCTCGCGCACGCCACCGACGCGGCCGGATCGATCCGGGTGCCGGCCGCCAGTACCGGGCTGTTCGGCCTCAAGCCCACCCGCGTCCGCGTCTCCCTGGGCCCGGACGCCGACGAGGTCTTCAGCGGCCTCGCCGTGCACGGCGGGCTCAGCCGGACCGTGCGCGACAGCGCGGCCCTCCTGGACCTGATGGCTCGCCGCGCAACTGGAGAAGGCCGCTCCCTGGGCAGAGCGCAGGCCCGCCGTATGGGCGGGCACGCACCGGCCCGCCTGATCCCCTGCCCGGGCCCCGCCCCGGCGTCGGGCGGGTACGGCCTGCTGCCGGTGCGCGGACACGGCCGGCGCGGCGGCACCGGGCGTGGGCGTGGCCGGGGTGGGGCGAGGGGGGTGCGTCGCGCGCCGAAGGGCTGGTCGGCACGGGTGAATCGTCATCTAAGATTCAAGCTGGCCGCGGGGCCGGGGCTCGTCGCTGTGTGCGGCGACCGCGGAAGGGCCAGGCCGGCCGGTCGATGAGAGCGGCCCGTGTCAGGGGTTCCGGTTCCGGTCCGGACGGGGACCATCTGACGCTGATCATGAAGCTCCCGGGGAATCGCGTGCCGTCGGCGTGCGTCTCAGTGGTGTGAGATGCCCAGCCCGCACGCCCACGCACATGAAGACCGCCGGGGAGAAGTGAGGTATGGCAGTGATCTGCGTCGGAGGCATGATCGGGATCGGCAAGACGAGTGTGGCCGAACTGCTCGCCAAGGAACTGGGCAGCGACGTCTTCTACGAGAGCGTCGACGACAATCCGATCCTTCCGCTCTTCTACACGGCGAGCCCCGAGGAGATCCAGGCGAGGCGCTACCCCTTCCTGCTCCAGCTCTACTTCCTGCAGACCCGGTTCGCCTCGATCAAGGAGGCGTACAAGCAGGGCGACAACGTCCTGGACCGGTCCATCTACGAGGACTGGTACTTCGCCAAGGTCAACCACGACCTGGGCCGGATCAGCTCCCTCGAGATGCAGGTGTACGAGGGCCTGCTGGGCGAGATGATGCGCGAGATCGACGGCCTGCCGTACCGCAAGGCCCCCGACCTCATGGTCTACCTCAAGGCGGACTTCGAGACGGTGCTGCACCGGATCGGCCTGCGGGGCCGCGACTTCGAGCAGGACGAGAGCCTCATCGAGTACTACCGCACCCTGTGGTCGGGCTACGACGACTGGGTGAACCTGCACTACTCGGCCAGCGAGGTCCTCGTCGTCGACATGAACCACACGGATGTCGTGCACAACCCCGACGACGCGGCCCGCGTGGTCCAGGAGGTCAAGGTCGCCCTGGCCGCGGTCAGGGCGAACGCCGCGACCGGCCTCTGACCGGGCAGGTCGTGGCCGCCTCCCCCGCGCGGGGGAGGCGGCCACGACCTGGGGACGATGCCCGGGCACCCGGCGGGTGGCGACGATCAAGGCACTGCCGTACACACGCCGGAATCGGAGCCTCACCATGCTGAAGTGGACCCTGCGCGCCACCGCCGTCCTCGCCGTCGCCGCCGCGATCGCCGCCCCCGTCGCCGTGCCCGCACCCGAAGCGACGCCCACCGCACCCTCTGCCGCCGTCACCGCCGCCGCGCCCGAGGCCGGGCTCGCCTCCCCCGCGAGCGGGACGACGGAGTGGGGCCACCCCGTCGCCCTCTAAGAGGCGGACCGGGGGGCCGCCGCCCGGGCCTGCGGGGCCGTTAATCGCTCGGTCCTCCGGCAAGTGCCGTGCAAGGATCCCGTCCATGCCGCCGACGCCCACCCTGACCGATCGACGCTCCCCCTGGGTCGTGTTCACTTCCCCGACCGACCCGTGGCTGGCGTCGGAAACGGCCGCGCTCGTGCAGCGCAACGGGCTGGTCCTGCGGCTGGACGGCCGGGAGATGCGGGATGCGGCGTCCGTCTTCCGCACGTTCGCCCGGGAGTTGTCGTTCCTCGGCTACTTCGGCCACAACTGGGACGCGCTCGTGGACTGCCTCCACGACTGGCACGGCTCCGGGCACGGCGATCAGGACCTCGCGATCCTGATCGACCACGCGGACGACCTGCTGATGTCGGACTTCCTCGGGCTGTTCGTGTCGGTCCTGGCCCAGGCTGCCTGGAACTCCAACCTCCGCCTGGACGCCGACGGCGAGCTCGACGAGTGGCGTCGGCCTATGGCCCAGCACTTCGTCTTCCTCCTGGACCACACCGCTCCCGTCGCCTTCGCGGAAGCGGCGGCCCGCGGCATGGACGTGGCGGTGGCGCTCTCGGACGGCCGCCTGCTCGTCACCCTGACCGACGTCGACTGGCCCGGTGGAGATCCCGCGTCCGCGCCCTGGACGGCCGGCCCGCTCTCCTTCGCGGATGAGGAGATCCTCAGCGGCATGAACGTCCAGGCCATCACGCTGTTCCGCGAGCACCTCGGCTGCTCGATCCACGAGGCCCTGGCCATCCTCCAGTCCCGCTCCGACCACCTGCGCCGAGGAGTTCCGGCTGGGCGAGGTGTCGGTGGCCGCGCCGGTGCGGGGCCCGGCGGGCCCTGAACGGGGAGGCGGGTGGGGTGTTGGGCCGTACGCGGCGGGTGGGTGCGCCCCCGCTCACCCCGTCGGGGGAACGGTCGGTGCTTCGCGTGGCGGGAGGTGGTCTACTGCGGCTCGACCAGCGGAAACCTTCGCAACAGGAGGCAGCATGAGCGACGTGGACCTCGACTTCGAACCGCCTGCGGAAGCCAGTGGGAGCGACACGTTCCCGATGCGGGCGGGGACCCTGCGCAGGAACGGCCATGTGCTCATGGACGGCTTTCCCTGCAGGCTCACCGACGTCTCGATCTCGAAGTCGGGTCAGCGCGGCCAGACCGAGGTGAACCTCACGGGGATCGACATCTTCACCGGCGAGAGGCACGAGGACATGCACCCCTGCGCCCACGACGTGCAGGTACCGGTGGTCGTCCTCACCGAGTACGTGCTGACCGGCATCGACGACGGGTACCTCTCGCTCGTGGGCGAGTCCACGGGCGAGGCCAGGGACGGCATCGCGCTGCCGGAGGGCACGCTCGGCCGGGACATCGAGAGCGACTTCGCCGCCGGCAGGGGCGTCCGCGTCGCCGTGACCCGCGCCATGGGCCGGGAAGCCGTCACCGGCCACCGCGCGGAGTAGCGAGCCCCGCGGCGGCCGGTGCGCAGCGGCCGGCTGCCGCGGCCCCCGCCGACCGGATCCTCAATCGGAACGCCTCGACCGCCGCCCGCCCGGGCGGATGGGCGGGCGGGCGGTCAGTGGGTGCGGAGGGTGGCGGTGTACACGTCCGTACGGTTGCGGGGCGCGTCGGAGTGGGTCTCGGTCAGGACCGCCCGCACTCCCTTGCCGTCCGCTGCCAGGCCCTGGTAGTCGCCGAGGAAGTAGCCCCCGGCGAACGGCGCCTGCAGCCAGTCGAAGACCCGCGAGACCTGTCGTTCGCTCTGCCGCTCCGGGTCGCCGTGCGGCAGCGTGGCCAGCTGGTAGGCGGTGGGCAGGGTGGTGGTGTCGCCGGGCTCCAGGAAGCGCAGGTCGTAGTAGGTGAGTGCGACGGTGCCCCGTTCGTCGACCGCGATCGACGGGGAGAAGGCCGGCACGCCCGGGGGGCTGATCAGCTCGGGGCTCCCCCAGGTGCGTCCGCCGTCGGTGGAGCGCACGAGCTGGACGGAGTCGAAGTCGCCGCCGGAGAAGTCCGAGCCTTCGTAGGCCATGTACAGGGTTCCGGTCTTCGGGTCGACGGCCGGGCTGGGCAGGGTGGATGCGGCGCGCAGTGCCTTGGCGGGGTCGTTGGGGTGGACCTCCGGTACGGAGGTGTCCCGGGCGACGGTGGTCGGGGCGCTCCAGGTCCGGCCGGCGTCGGTCGAGGTGACCATCGCGTAGTGGGCTTCGGTGACGGTGCTCAGGTCGTCGGAGTAGGTGATCCGGTCGAAGAAGTCGTACAGGGTGCCGGTGCGGGGGTCGACGACGATCACGTGGCCGATGGTCTGGGTATTGGGCACGGCGGCGGTGTCGACGAACGGCCGGGCCTTGCTCCAGGTGCGGCCGCCGTCGCGGGTGAGGGAGATGTAGCCGGGGCCGTCGAGGGAGCTCGGGCCGGGCGGGTCGTTGTCCAGGCGGTTCCAGACCTGGTAGGCGGTGCCCTTGCGGATCGGGTCGGCGGTGAGGGAGGGCTTGTCGTTGAAGAACGGCTGCTCGTCGACGTGCGTGGTGGTGAGGTGGTGCCAGGTGCGGCCGCCGTCGCGGGAGGTGGCGGCCAGGAGGGCGCTGCGGGTGCTCCGGGTGAAGTCGACGCCTTCCCCACTGGCGTAGACGGTTCCGTCGGGGCCGGTGCTCACCCAGGGGTCGGTGGCCCGTTCGTAGTCGGCGCCGCCCGGGGCGCAGAGGCTGAACGGCAGCGTGCTGCGGTGGAAGGTGCGGCCGTCCGTGGTCCAGGAGGCGACCAGGCCGCGGGCGCCGCCGTCGTTCCAGCGGTCCTGCTGGTACACGGTGACCACGCGCTCGGGGTGGTTCGGGTCGACGGACAGGTACGGCTCGACCTCGGTGCCCGGGTAGACGACGCTGTCGGGGGACCTGGCGCCGATGGTGCAGTCCGCGTACGGGTCGCCGTGGGACACCCTGACCAGGGGTGCGCCGTCCGGGGCGGCGCCGGGGCCGGGGTTGCGGTCTGCGGTCGCGGGGGTCGCGGCGGTGACCGTGGCGAGCAGGAGCGCAGCAGCGGCGGCAGCGGCCAGGGGCGGGAAGGCGCGCATACGGGATCTCCTCCGGGCCTGGGCGGCCGTTCGGTGCGGGACCGTCGTGGTCGGCGGGCGGGGGTGGGGTGACGTGATGACTCGGCCTGGTGTTCTTCGGCGTCGTGGCCGGGGCCCTTGATGGGCCGAACGGCGTGCTCTTCCCCGGCGTCGCCGAGGTGCACGGCGGACGTGCTCGGGCGGACGCGCACGGGCGGGCCCTCCCCCGAACGGGCGCCTCGACGGGCACCCGCCTCCCGGCGGCCGGAGGATCGGTGCGGGGACACGCGACGGGGCGGATCACGGGAGCGGATCAAGGATGCCGAACACCGCCGGTTGCTCGAAGAGGACGCGCGTCGTGGTGCTGACGGGCGTGCTGGCCCTTGCCGGGGTCGTCGTGACGGGGTGCGGCGGCGGGGCGCGCGACGGCGGGCAGGTGCCCGGGGCGGGGCCGCACCCGCAGGCGGCGCGCTCGGGCCGGGTCAGCGTCGTCTACGAGACCGGTACGGTCGCACCGCAGGACCGGCAGGTCGTGGCGCTGATCCGGAAGTCCGGGGTGCTGGAGCGGTCGGCCGACTGGGTGAACAGGACGCTCGCCCTCCCGCACGACCTGGTCGTGAAGGTCACCGCCGACGTGCCGCGCGGCGTCACCGACGCCGTCACCCAGCCCGACGGCAGGACGATCTTCGTCCCGCCGCCGTTCCTGGCCGAGATCGAGAAGGCCTTCGCCGATGTCGTGAAGACCGTCGAGCGGCCCGTGCCGTTGACGGCGTCGCAGTACAACACCGACGACCTGACCGTGCTGTCGACGGAGTTCATCTTCGGCCACGAGATGGGCCATGCGCTGCAGCGCCAGTTGCTGCTGGCCAACCTCGGCCTCGAAGAGGACGCCGCCGACGGCTTCGCGTCCTTCTACACCGTCAACGAGGTCGGGCCGGGGCCGTCGCTGGCCGCCGCGGTCCTCTTCGACGAGATCGCCCGCAAGGAGGGCCGGCCGACCCTGGAGGGCATGTCGAGCGACCACCCGGTCACCCAGCAGCGGGCCTACAACTTCCTGTGCTACCTGTACGGCAGCGACCCGAAGAAGTACCAGCGGTCCCTGGTCGACAGCGGCTATCTCCCGAAGACCCGCGCCCCCTTGTGCCCGCAGGCGTGGGCGATGCTGGACTACGGCTGGTGGACCCAGCTCCAGCCGCACTTCAGCCCGGCGTTCAAGGCCCGGGGTGACGGGGAGCAGAAGAAGGCGCATGCGCGGCTGGTGGCGGAGACGCAGGCCCTGGCGGAGCGGATCGACGAGATCCGCAGCAGCCAATGAGCCGGTCCCGCCCATGAGACCGTCCGCCGCCGGCCGGTGGCCGGCCCTGTGGGCGGGGCGCGACGCGCCGGTGCCGGACGGGCGCCTGGCACACGACGCGGCGGCCACTTCCCGGCGCGCAAGAGGCCGACCAGCAGCCCGTACGGCTCGCCGCGCGCGGGGTCCGTCGGGTGCGGCTCGTCGACCATCGTGCGCAGCCGGGCCTCCAGGGCCCGCGCCTCGGCACCGGTGAGCCAGAGGTGGCGCAGGACGGTGTGCGAGGCCCTGGCCGGGCGGGCTCGGCAGCGTCTCTGCGAGGGCTGCGTTGATCAGGAACTCCGGGCCGACCGCCGCGTCCTGGTGCAGTGTGAAGCCTCTGCCGACCAGGGCGGAGTACTGCTCGGTGCCGCCGCGTACCCGGCGGGTCTCGGCCAGGCGGACCAGGCCCGCCTCGCGCAGCACGCGCACGTGGTGGCCGATGGTGCCCTTGCTCATCTCCAGCACCTGGGCGAGCTGGCCGCAAAGGCGCAGGAGGCCCAGGGCGAGGAGCTGTTCGCGACCGCCGTGCTCATCGAGTACGACAGCCTGGCGCACCGGGTGCCGGTGACCGACCACGGGCACGTCGAGCCGGTCCTCATCTCCCGCGGCGAGGTACGGGTCCTGAGCGGCCTGCCGGCGCTGCCGCTGGGCCTGGGCGGCCTGGCCGAGACCGGCACGGCTGCGGTGTGGCGCCACCGGTTCGCCCGGGGCGACATCCTGCTGCTGGTCACTGGCGGGCTGGTGGAGCCCCGCGACACCGACGGCGACTTCTACCCGCTGGTGAACCGCCTGCGCCACCGGTTCGCGGACCGCCCCGCCCCCGGACCCGCCGACGTCATCAACTTCCTCGACACCGACCTCCCCCGCCACACCCGCCTCCACGACGATGTCGCGATGATGGGCGGCGGCGGGCACCGCAACGGTGGCCGGCGGATCCCCGGGGGTGAGCAGTGGTCGAGGTCGCACAGCACGGTGCGTTCGGCGTGAACAGTGTCGGCATGGAGGGCCGGCCGTTCCCGTTGGGCTTCAGCGTCCGCGAGGGCGGGGCGGGGGTGTGGCGGGTGGCCGCCTGCGCGGCGCAGGCGGGCGAGTTGGCCGACCTGCTCGTCGCCGCGGCCACGGCGAACGGCGCGGTCGCGGTGGTGTCGCTGGAGACCAACTCCTACCTGGACGAGGACTGGCGGCCGTTGCCGCCCTCGCTGATCGCGGCCGACCTCGGCGTGCCGTGCACGGTCCACCCCCTGGGGTCCTGGGCGTCCGGCACGCACGGACTCGCGGAGGAGCTCCTGGTGATGGACCGCGCTCTCCTGCCCCGTTTCCTCGACGGCACCTGGTCGCCGTACGAACTGTCCCTGATCGACGTGCCCGCCGACGTGACCGCGGACCGGCTCGACGAGGTCGCCCTCGTACTCGGCACGGCCCGCGGCGACGAGCCGCTCCTGAGCCGTCTAGAAGACTCCCGGGTCTGGTTCTCGGGCCACGACGACTGCTACGTGCTGCTGGAGACCCGCGATCCCGCCCTGCCGGCCGCGGTCCTGGCGCGGCTGCTGGCCCTGCTGGCCGGCTCCGCCCTCACCGGCCTCCCCGGCCTCGCCGAGGGGCCCTCGGTGCGCGTTCCCGAGCCCGGGCCCGGGCCGGCCGAGCAGCTGATCGCCGCCGCACCCCATTGGATCGGGGCGCTGGGTGAAGTCACCGAGGACCGGGTGATCATCGGGCTGGCCGCCCTGCCGCGGCCGTGGCGGCTGGACGTTGCGTTCCCGCAGCGGGCCGACTTCACGGCGACCCTCGACGTACGCAGCGGCACATGGCGGATCACGCCCGCGGAGTAGGAGGCGTGGGCCCCCGGGGGGGGGGCGGCGGGCCGTGCGGGATTCTCGGAACGCGGGCCCGCCACCGCGCCCCACGCCAAGGAGGCCTGATCATGCAGCTCACCGTTCTCGGTGCCACGGGCCCCATCGGCCGGCAGGTGCTCCGGCAGGCCCTCGCGGCCGGGCACCGGGTCACCGCACTGGTCCGTGACCCGGCCCGGCTGCCGGAGCGCGGTGACGCGCGCGTCACCGTCGCCATCGGCGACGCCGCCTGCGCTGCGGACGTCGAGGAGGCGGCCCGGGGCAGCCAGGCCCTGATCTGCGCCCTGGGACCGGGCAAGGACTACAGGTCCGCTCTCGCCACCCGCACCGCCGGGCCCGTGCTGGAGGCCATGGCCGCAGCCGGCGTGACGCGCCTGGTCTGGCTCTCGGCCCTCGGCTCGGGCACCACCGTTCGCGTCCGGCGCGATGCGCACGCGGACGTCCCGGAAGCCGAAACGCGGGGTGGCGCGCGGCGGTTCGCCCGTCACGGTCGCGGTCCAGCCGTCCCGGCCGGGTATGCGGAAGACGCCCGGCCGGGAGGTCCCGGCCGGGCGTCTATTCGTGTGCGTCGGCTGCCCGCTGGTGGCTTAGTACCAGTGGTGGGTCTGCCAGAAGTTCCAGGCGCCGACGGGGCTGCCGTAGCGCTCGTTCATGTAGTCCAGGCCCCACTTGATCTGGGTGGCCGGGTTGGTCTTCCAGTCGGCGCCCGCGGAGGACATCTTCGAGGCCGGCAGGGCCTGGACCAGGCCGTACGCGCCGGAGGAGGCGTTCGTGGCGGTGTGGTTCCAGCCGCTCTCGCGGGAAACGATGTTGTTGAAGGCCGCGAACTGCGCCGGGTCCTTGATCATCTGCTGGGCGATCGCCTTGGCGCTCGTCGGGGCCGCCTGGGCGGGAACCGTGGCGAGCATGGAGCCGGCGACACCGAGGGCGACGACGGTGCCCGCGAGGGCCTTCTTGGAGGCGGCGATGCGGCGGATGACGGAGTTGGACACGGAGATACCTTCCACAGGGGACAAGGGCGGTCGCGGCATGCCTGCGGCATGCGTGAGCCACTCACGCGGTGGAGAGGGGTTCGTCGGCGGCGGGGAGGACCCGTGCCGCCCGGCGACTCATCCAGTTCTACAGACGCCCCGACCCCCTGGCAACGACCGCCATTACTAGGGGGCTTCGCAGTCGGGGACCGTCGGCCCCGCCGGGGGCGGGACGGTGTTCGTGCAGGTGGGAGCGGGATGGGAGGGGCCGCAGCGGTGCCTTCGGGGCTACTATCGCGCTTCGTGTGTGACGTGAGTCCTATGGGGCGGGTCACGACCGGGACGCCCGGATCTCACCGAATGTCACCGGACGTACCCCTTTGAGGGACCGGGGCAGATGTCCGTATTGCGGTGGATTCGAAGGAAATGAGCGGTCTGGGGCTGTCTTCCTTGCCCGCCGCGGCACCGGCCCGGGGCCAGGGCCGGCGGGAGCGGGCCTGCGCCGCCGGTACGCCGGTACGCCGTCTCCGTGGGCGGGCCGCCCGGGAACGCGGGGCGCGGATCGGGGCGGGCGGGGCGGCGCCGGCCTCGGTGAGGGCGTAGTCGACGCGGGGCGGGGCCTCGGCGGCGCGGCGGCGGTGCACCGGGGCGCGGGACGGGGCGCGGGACGGGATGCGGGACGGGGGTTCCGCGGAGGTCCGAGCCCCGCCTGAGGTGGTGCGTCCGGAGGGCGGGGGTCCTCTTGGGGGTTTTTGCCGTTTTCGGTCAATGAGGGTGGGGTTTCTGGTCGTTTGCGGGCGGATGGTCCGGGTTCCGGGGCGGCGGCGCCTCAGGCTGGAGGCACGTGACCGAGACGTGCGGGGGGAAGCGGACCATGGCGGTACGTACGAGGGTGCGCGGGGGCTGTGTCGTGGCGGGGGCCGCGGTACTGGCCGTCGCAGTGGCGTCGGGCCCGGCCGCGGGCGCCGACCAGTGGCGGCCGCGGCCGGGGAGCCTGTACATCTCCGACCTGCCCACGACCGAGTCGTGGCGGGCCGCGCCGATCGCGCGGGGGTGGGGCGACTCGTACGACGCGTGCCTGGAGGGGTGGCCGGAAGGGCGGCCCGAGGTGAACGTGTGGCACCGGGATTTCACCACCGCCGAGACCGCCTTCGCCCAGCAGAAGGTGGTGGTCTTCGCCACCGAGGCCGAGGCGGTCGCGTTCGCGGAGGCGACCCGGCACAACTACGCCGGCTGCGCGAACCGGCCGCAGCCGCCGGGGGTGACCGCGACCGGCTACGACCACGGGGTGGTGGACGTGGAGGAGGGAGCGACCCTCCAGGGCATGTACACCTTCGATGCGGACGCCCATGAGCGCCCCCACTTCAACTACCTGTGGGGCGTGGGCCGCGACGGGGACACCGTCACGCTGGTGCTGTGGTCGAGCTATTGGGGCGAGCCGCCCGTGGCCTCCTGGAAGAAGACGCTGCGTACCGCGGTGAACAAGCTGTACTAGACCTCCCCGGGCCGGGCGCGTGTGCGCGGCGGGGGCGGGGTGGCGGCGGTAGGGTGCGGGCCGTGTCCGAGCAGCAGCGTGATCTCGCCGGGTACGGCGCCGAGCCGCCGCGTGCGGCGTGGCCCGGGGGTGCCCGCGTCGCCGTCAGCCTCGTGCTGAACTACGAGGAGGGCGGGGAGCAGAACGTCCTGGAGGGCGACCGCGCCTCGGAGGGGTACCTCCACGAGATCGTGGGTGCGCCGCCCGTGACGGGCGGGCGCGACCTGAACGTGGAGTCGATGTTCGCCTACGGCTCGCGCGCCGGTTTCTGGCGCATCCACCGCACGCTGGCGGCGCACGGTGCGCCGCTGACCGTCCACGCCGTGGGGCAGGCCCTGGAGCGCAACCCCGACGCGGCGCGCGCGATGGGCGCAGCCGGCTGGGAGGTGGCGGGCCACGGGTGGCGGTGGATCGACTACCGGCACGTGCCCGAGGACGTCGAGCGGGCCGACATCGCGCGCACGGCCGCGGTGATCGGGCGGCTCGCCGGGCGCCGGCCGGTGGGCTGGTACACCGGCCGGACCAGCGCGAACACCAGGCGGCTGGTCGCCGGGGAGGGCGGTTTCCTCTACGACAGCGACGACTACTCCGACGACCTGCCGTTCTACGTCGAGGCGGGCGGCCGCCCGCACCTGGTGGTGCCGTACAGCCTCGACGCGAACGACTTCAAGTTCCTGATCGTCCACGGTTTCACGACCGCCGAGGACATGCTCGCCTACCTCGTCGACACCTTCGAGACGCTCCGCGCAGAGGGCGCGGACCGGCCGCGCATGATGAGCGTCGGCCTGCACTGCCGGATCATCGGGCGGCCCGGGCGGATCCGCGCGCTCGACGGGTTCTTGAAGCACGTCGCGCAGCGGGGCGGGGCGTGGGTCGCCACGCGGGAGGAGATCGCACGGCACTGGCTGGCCACGCACCCGCCCGCAGGCTGAACCGTGTGCGTGTGCGCTTAGGATGCCGGGCGGGCGGGGCCGTAGCGCAGAGGTCGTCGCGCGCGGTCTCCAAAACCGTGAGGACGCCGGTTCGAATCCGGCCGGCTCCGCCTCCCGTAGCCGCCGCGAAGCCCCCGTCGGATCCCGGTGGGATCCGGCAGGGGCTGATCGGCTGCGGTCTTGCGTACCGTGCGCTCAGTGCCGGGTGCGCAGAGCCATGGCGCGGGGTCCCGGTGCGGTTCAGCCTTCCTCGGTGGAGGCCGAGGCCGTCTCCTGCTGCGGAGCGGACTCCTGGGCGGGCGCGGACTCCTGCTCCGGGGCCGACTCGGGCTTGGTCTCGGGCGCGGTCTCCGGCGCGGTCTCCGGCTTCGTCTCCGGCTTCGTCTCCGGCGCGGTCTCCGGCTTCGTCTCCGGCGCGGTCTCCGGCTTGGTCTCGGGCTTCGTCTCGGGGGTCTGGACCTTGTCGGGGTTCTCCTTGTCCACGACCACCGGGTCCGGCTTCGGGGCCGGCTTGGTCTCGGGGGCCGGGGCGGGCTTGTCGGCCTTGTGCTCGCAGTAGACCTTGCCCTGGTAGAACTTGCAGCCCGGCATGTTCTCCACGTCGCGGACCTTGTTCTTCTTGCCCTTGCCGTGCTTCTTCTCGTTCTTCTTGCCCTTGCTGTGCTTCTTGTTCTTGTTCTCCCACTTGTCCTTCTTGTTCTTGCCCTCGCTCTCGTGACCGCTCTTCGCCTGGGCAGCGACCGAGGTCGTACCGGCCGCTGCCGGGGCGGCGAAAGCACTGGTGGGAACCAGCACGCCCCCTCCGACGATCGCGGCCGAGACGGCGTACATCGCGAAACGCTGCTTACGGGAGGTGGTACGGAACATGGGAATGACTCCAAAGAAGAGGCGGGGGGAAGATCGGATCCAGAGAACTTGGGGCGAAATGTCCGGTTTGTTCTCTGGTTAAAAGACTGACTCCCGGACTTCATGAAGCTGTCCGCCGACTGTCACAGGCGCGTGACAGGCGGCGCGGCTCCCCCATCCGGGCCCCCTCCGGTCCCCCATCGGCCCGCCCCCGGCATGGCGCCGGGGCCCGCGGCGGCGCGCGGCGGATGCCGGTGGCGATGCCTCCGACCCTGCAGGAGGGGCCCGTGCACGACCCCAGCCCTCGAATCCCGATGCCGGGCACCCGCAGCGGCTGCGAGGGCATCGGCAGGTACGAGGTCATCCGCACCAGGGCGGCCGTGGCGGAGCCGGCCGGCAGCGACGCCGCCGCGCTGGCGTACGCGCGGAGAGCCGGCGGGAGAAGGCCGTCGCCGACTGCCTGGCGTCCACGACGACCCTGTGGCTGCCCCTGTACGGGGTCGGGGCGGCCGTGCTGGTGGGCGCGGGGGCGTGGTACTGCGACCGGAACCGGGCCGGGAGGCGCTCCCGGCCCGGTTCCTCCCCGCAGGAGCCGGTGGACACGGCGAGCGCGGAGGGCCGGTCCGGCGCAGGTCCGGCGCGGCGGTACGGCACGCCCCCGCGCCCCCGCTCCGCGTACGGCGTGGCGGTCAGTCGGCCAGGGGGACGGCGATGTCGCAGGCCGGGTCGGCCGGGCCGATCTCGGACCAGTCCACGAAGTAGACCTCGCGGGGCGCCGCCGTCGTGGTGCGGGCCTCGCGCTGCGCCCACGCGTAGACCGCGTCGTAGGCGGAGAGGATCTGCGGGTAGGCCGTCTGCGCCTTGGTGAGGCGGGTGTAGGCCTGTGTGTGGGCCGGTTCGGTGCGGGAGGCCGCCGGGAGCCGGCCGGCGCGGGCCGGGTCCACCGGGACGCAGAGCTCCACGGGGCCGTCGCTGTCCTCGTTGACCTCCCCGTGGTAGACGACGAACGGGTCACCGAAGAAGCCCCCGTGCGCCTCTGCCACCGGGGCCAGCCGGCCCAGGGCGGCCGGTATCCAGTCGGGCAGCTCCTCCGGGGTGATGTGCCGCTGTTCCGTGAGGACCAGCTGCTGCGGCACCTCGCGCTCCTGGATCTCGTACATGTCCGTACTCCCTTCGTCTCCGAGCAGGTGGATACGGAGGTGCGCCGCCAGCTCGCGCTGCGCCGCGTGGCGGCGCTCGACGCCGTCCCAGTACTCGGCCACCAGCCGGGCCGCCTCCGGGGCGGGGGCGGCCAGGACCGCGCCGACGTCGGCCAGCGGCATGTCCAGCCCGCGCAGCCGCACGATCAGCCGGGCGGCGGCGAGCCGGCCCTCCCGGTAGTACCGGTAGCCGGTGACGGCGTCGACGTGGTCGGGCGGCAGCAGGCCGTGGCGGTCGTAGAGGCGCAGGGCCTTGTGCGACAGCCGTGCCCGGCGGGCGAACGCGCCGATGCTGAGCAGTGCTTCTTCCTCCATGGCCGCTACGCTCCCCTCTCCCCCAGGGTCAGGGTCAACCGGGCGGGTTCAGCAGTCACCGGGGTTCGGGCGGACGGGATGCGGCAGGGGCCGGGGCCGGTCGTCGGGGAGGGTGTGGAGGAAGTCGCGGGCGAGGGTGCGGACGTCGTTCCAGGCGGGGTCGGCGGCCAGGGAGTCGGCCCACCGTGCGGTGCGGGCGGTGGCGTCGAGGGCGCCGGTGCGGCGGGCGATGGCCTGGAGGGTGTGCAGGTGCCCGGGGGTGAAGACCGCGCGGTCGGTGAGGCCTTCGGCGATGCTGCCGGCGAACTCGACCTCTTCGACGGCGGTTTGCACGGTGAGCCGGCGCTCGCCCAGCCAGGCCTGCTGGTCGGGGAGGTCGGCGGCGAGGAGGGCCAGGAGCCTGAGTGTCCAGGTCCGCCAGTGCTTGTCGTTGGGGTCCACCGGTGCAGGATCGCATCGCGTCCCCCCTGACCCGCGCCCGGGCCGGGGCCGGGGGCGCGGCTCGGCCGCTCGGCACGCGTCGGCGGGCGCCGACAGGTCCGCGGCGGCGATCAGGAGGTCGAGCAGGCCGGGCCGCACCGTGGTGCCGGGGACGGCTGCCAGGCCGATCAGGTAGGGCAGGGCGGCGGGCATCACGGCGCTCATGTGCAGGACGCCGTCCATCAGGACGATGCCCGGTACCCGCAGGGCTTCGGGGCCGGCCGTCTCGTCCAGGAGGCCGCGGAGCAGGGCCGGGACGCCGGCGGGGCACCCGGGAGCCCGTGGCCGGCCGCCCCGGGGCGTCTCCAGGGCGGGGTGGGCCGGAGTGCGCGCCGCGCTCACCGGGGCCGGGGACTTCCTGGTGGGGTCGGCGGCATCGGTGAGCAGGGCGGGCGGTCTATCCGGCGGTGGTGGTCAGGGCGGTGTGCAGGCGGCGGGCCTGGGTGGCCAGTTGGGAGGTGCCCTTGCGGGCGGCGGCCGGGGCCAGGCCCTCGGGCGGCGGGCCGCCGGGGCGGCAGTGCTCCGCGCAGTCGGCGGCCACGGCGAGGAGTTCGCCCGCGCCGCGGGCCGGGCCGTCGGTGAGGACGGCGGGCAGGGCTCCGGCCAGGAACGCCCAGGTCGTCGCGTACGCTCCGGTGGCCGCGGCCGTGCGGGCGGCGTCGGCCAGCCGGTTGGGTTTGACGGTGCCCAGGCTCAGGAGTTCGGCCAGGTCGCGCCCGAGGAGGGCGGTGTCCAGTTCCCGGCGTGCGGCCAGGACGAGGAGTGCGTCGACCGCGGCGAGGCGGTCCTCGGCGTGGCGGGCTCCGAGTCCGGTGGCCACGGCGAGGTGCAGTGCGGGGCCGGCGGGGCCGCCCAGTTCGGCGAGCCGGGAGAGGACTTCGCCCGCACCGCGGTCCTCGTCGATGGCGCATTCGGTCAGGTCGGGCAGCAGCCACACGGCCTGCGTCTCGCGGTCCTGCGGCAGGACCGCGAGGTGTGCGAGCTCCTGGCCGCGCCAGTGCCAGCAGTGCGGGCTGCCGGTGCGGGGGCGGCCGAGCGGGTGGAAGACGGGCGGGAACTCCTTCTGGATGACGGGGTGTTCGGGGACCTCCAGCACGATGCGGCGCACGGTCAGCCGTTCGGCGCCCCACCAGGTGCGCGGGCCGCGGTCCCGATCGCTGACGTGGCGGGTGTGGGGTGCCGGTTCGCCGTCGGCGGTGAGCCAGGCGGCCAGGCGCCGCCCCTCGGGGGTGGCGAGGGCGTCGGCCGCGGCAGCGGCCTGGGGGTCGCGCCGTACGCGCAGCAGGGCCTGGGCGAAGTCGGCGGGGGCGGGTTCGGCGCCCTGGCGGGCGTAGGCGGTCAGGCGGGTGATGAGGTCGTGCGGTTCGAGGGTGCCGCAGTCCCAGGTGGGGGTGGCCAGCAGGAACGGGAGGGGGTCGGTGAGCAGGCGCAGGGCGGCTTCGCGGGCCCGGGCGGTGGTGACGCGCTGGAGGGCGTCGTGGATGCAGTGCTGTCCGAAGCCCCTGCCGTTGATGGGGCGCCGGGGTGAGAGGTCGGCGGGGTCGAGGCGGCCGAGGACGGCGGCGGCGAGGAGTTCGGGGGCCGAGAGGTGGGCGGGGTCGGCGTGGCCGGCGTCTTCGCGTGCCCAGTGGCGGTCGGCCAGGGCCGGGCGCAGTGCGGCGGCCAGGGCGGTCCGGTCCTGGTGTGCGTGGCGGACCAGGAGGTCGAGGGCGGTCTCGGTCTCCTCGGCGGTCGGTGCGTTGGTCTTGGCGAGGGCGGCGACGAGTTCGACGGTCCGGGCGATGGGCTGGCCGGCGGTGGTGAGGGGGCGGCGGGCGGGTGCGGCGGGGAGGGTCTCCTCGTAGCCGTCGGTGCCTGTGCCGCCGGCGGGGTCGGCGATGGTTCCGAGCAGGGCGGCGGCCGTGCGCCGCAGGGCGGGGCCGAGCTGTTCGGCGTCGAAGGCGAGGTCGGCGCGCAGGGCGTCGTCGTCGGGGCGCAGGTGGGTGGCGACGAGTTTGAGTGCTTTCTCCTGCAGGGCGGTGTCGGGGTGGCCGAAGGCGGCGGCGGTGGCGGGCAGCAGGGTGAAGCGGTCCTCCCGGTCGCGGCGCAGGGCCTTGCCGAGCAGGACGAGCTGGGCGCGGACGAGTTTCTTCTCGGGGCGGAAGAGGACGGACTGCGACATCTCGGCGAGGCGTTCGGCGGGGAGTCGGCCGGCTTCGAAGAGCGCGGTGAGGGTCTGCTGGGCGCGGCCGGCGGTGGGTGAGGGTGCGTCGGCGGCCAGGGCGATCCAGTCCGCGGTGTGCTCGGCGCGTTCGTCGGCGGTGAGGTCGAGGACGTCGAGGAGGTCGGTGTAGAAGGCGAGGTGGCCGGTGCGGCCGCCGCGCAGCAGGCGGTTGACGGTGCCGGTGAGGAGGGCGCGGCGCTCCACGGTGCCTTCGGTGGCCAGGTGGGCGAGTTCGGCGGGCCAGCGGCCGGGGGTTTGGGGGTCGTCGTACCAGGTGAGGGAGGGGGCGGGTTCGGCGGTTTCGAACAGGCGGGGTACGAGTTCGGCGGTGTAGGGGTCTTCGCGCAGGGCGACCCGCAGGGGACGGGGGCGGGGGCGGGGGCGGCGTCCGGTACTGCTGCTGGTCGTGGTGGTGGTGGTGTCGGTGCCGGTGGTGGTCGCCCGGGCCCAGGCGTGGACGAAGCCGTCGGTGGTGGGGGCGGGGGCTTCGGTGCCTTCCAGGAGGGCGCGGATGAGGGGGTAGTCGTCCTCGACGGTGGCGGTGCGGGCGGCGAGGCGGTGGGCGACGTCGGCGCGCCAGGCGGGGTCGCGGGCGGCGAGGAGCGCGGCCAGCCGGGCGGTGTCGCGGGTGCGGCCGTCGCGCAGGTCGCGGGCGGCGATCCAGGAGGCGGCGGCGGCCGGGCCGGTGTGGCAGGCGGCTCCGGCGAGGTGCAGGGCGCGCAGGGTGGGCTCGGCGTCCCAGCGGCGGCTCCAGTCCCAGGTGCGTATCTCGCGCCGCAGGGTGGTCAGTTCGGGCAGGAGGGCGCGGCGTTCGCCGGCGGTGAGGGGGGTGATCAGGGTGGTGACCAGGTCGCAGCGGCCGGTGCGGACGGCGTCGAGGAGGGTGTTCATCGGGTGTCTCCGGCAGCAGCGGTGGTGGTGTCGGCGTTGGTGGTGAGGGAGGGGGTGGCGGTGGTGGTCCGTTCGCGGTGGGCCATGCGGACGGCGAGGGCGTGTTTGCAGGGGCCGCGGCGGCCGCGGTAGTCGGCCCACCACTGGCAGGTGCAGCTCAGGACGCCGCCGGGGGCTTCGCGGACCTGGTAGCGGCGCTCGCCGGAGCGGACGGTCGCGGTGCCCGACCCGGTGGTGGCGGGGGTGTGGAGGTGGACCGCGCCGTCGGCGAGGAGGGTGCGGGCGGCGGTGAGGCGGGGGTTGCGGGCTTCGGCTCGGTGGGCGTCGTAGGGCAGTTCGCGGTGGAAGTAGGCGGCGTCCGCGGCGTCGTAGCCGACGCGGCCGGCGGTGCCGAGCCGGGTCAGGGCGGCGCGTACGCGCTGCGGGCTCAGTCCGCTCTGGGCGGCGAGGTCGGCGATGTCGATGCGCGGTTCCCAGGAGAGCAGCACGGACACCAGGTCGGCGTCGGCGGCGGCCTCGTCGCCGGCCAGTGCCTCCAGGACGGCGCCCTCGCCGGAGAACCCGCGGCTGGGCTCCGGGGAGAGGGTGAGGGTCAGGCGCATGCCGGGCATGGCGACCTCCCAGGCGGCGGCGGTGGCGGCGCCGTCGTGGCCGGCGGGCCCGTACACGCGCAGTGCGGTGGCGTGCCGCAGCACCCGCTGCAGGGCGGTGAGTCGCTCGGGGCCGGGCAGGCAGACGGCGCCGGGGACGGGGCGGGTGGTGGGGCGCAGGGTGCGGCCGGCGGGGACCACCCACAGGGGTGCCCGGCTGCCCGGTCCGGTGCCGGTGGTGCGCGGGAGGGAGCGCAGGAAGCGTACGGCCTCGGCCGCGGACAACTCGGCGCGCAGGTCGAAGGCGGCGGTGATCACCTGGGATTCGGCGAAGCCGCGCAGCCAGCGGTCGGGCAGCGGGACCTTCTTCTCCACCACGGGTCCGTCCAGGGTGGTGACGGCCAGTTCGTCGGGGCCGACCCGCAGGTGGAGGGGTTCGTCGCCGCTGAGCCGGGACAGGGCTTCGCGCAGCGGGTTGTTGACGTCGACGTTGGTGGTGCCGTGGCCGGTGTCGGCGCCGTCGAGGCCTTCGGGGAGTACGTCGAGCCGGGCGTAGACCCCGCAGCAGCCGGAGAAGGACTCGAAGCGCAGCCGGTCGCCGCCGGCCGTGACGACCGGGTCGAGGGAGGCCCGCAGGGTGCGCTGGTAGTAGCGGGCTGCGGCGACGTCGGCGACGGCGAGCAGGCCCCGGGCGGCGGCCTGAGGCGAGCTCAGGAACCCGGCGAAGAACTGCGGGTGGGCCTCGCGGCCCACCGGGGTCAGCCCGCCGGAGGTCTCCAGTCCGAGGAGGCCGGCGCCGCCTTCGGTGGTGAGGGCGGACGGGCGTGCGTAGGCGAGTGCCTGGATGGATCGGCTCATGGGCGCAAACGTAGGGGCGACCACCGACAACGCTGACGGAGTGTCAGTCCGGGGGTGGGATGATGGCCGTCATGACTTCCGCTCCCCCGGCACCGACGGTCCCGTTCTCCCGCATCAAGATCCGCACCGCGGCCCTGGTGTTCTGCGGGGACGAGGTCGCGCTCATCCGCCGCGACCGCGCCGGCTCCACCCACTACAGCCCGCCGGGCGGGAACGTGGAGGACGGCGAGGACCTCACCTGCGCCCTGCGCCGGGAGCTCGCCGAGGAACTCGGCCTGGACATCGGCCTCGCCGAGGGCGGCGACCTGCTGTGGGTCGTCGACCAGCGCGTCACCCGTCCCGGGCCCACACCGCCCCCGCGCAAGCTGCACCTGATCCACCGCCTGCACATCACCCCCGAGCTGCGCGCCACCCTCGCCGAGGAGGAACTGGACGAACAGCCCGACGGGAGCCACGAGGTCGGCGTGATCGAGTGGATCGACTACCGCGGGGCCGCCGGGCTCCCGCTCTTCCCGCCGATCGGTGCCGCTCTCGCCGCGCTGCCCGACCCCCGCGCGGCCACCGCCGACGCCGCCCTGGCCGCCGTCACCGACGACAACTACACGTGGGTGTGACGACCGGCGCGGCCCGGCGCGGTCAGGGGGTCCGGCGCGGGCGCGCGGGGCGGTGCGGGCGGCGGCGGGCGGCGGGGGCCTCCGGGGCGGCCTGCGGTGAGGAGAACCCGCCCGCGACGGGCAGGGGGACCGCCGCCGGTGCGGTGGCGGGCGCGGGGACCGAGGCCGCGGGCGGGGCCTGACGGCCCTGGGGCTGGGACCGGCCGAGGATGGCGGTGTGCGCGATGAGCGGTGCGCAGGACTGGCAGATCTCGGCGAGCGTCCAGACCTGTCCCACGGCCGGGTTGTGGACCAGGACCAGGAGGGTGGAGCCGGTGCACTGGGTGCGGGCCTCGTGGAGCGCGCACTGCGCGGCCCGGCAGGCGCACGCGGTGTCGGGGCGTACGGTGGCCAGCCGGGCGTGGGCCCGGACGTGTTCGGCGGCGAACCGCTTCAGGGCCGCGGTGTCCTTCGAACGGGGCGGCATGCGGCAGGCTTCGGTGCTGCAGGTGACGGAGGCGCTGTGATCGGCGTGGCCGGTGAGCCGGACCGTCCAGGTCCGGCCGGGCACGCGGGATCCGGGCATGAGGGTCAAGTCGGGGTCCGATCGTCGTGTTCCAGGTGGGTCGGTCGCACCGACGCGGTGCCGATCGCGGCGGGGTGGACCCCGCGGGCTGTCGTCGCGGGCGGCGTCTGCGGTTGCGGCGCCGGGCAGCGGAGAAACGGACATCGCGCGGCCTCGGACCTGGGGTCTTCGGTCTTTTTCGCACGTGGCCGCGGGCTCTGTCAATGGCGCGTACCCGTCCGGCCGCCCGCCGGACAGGAACGAGGGCGGCAGCGGGGGCGGGAACGGGGCGGATGTGCCCGGGGTGCGCTCGCGGTGCACCCGGGGTGCGGTCAGTTCGGCCGGCGGGGCGGGCGGGTGAACCGTACGGGGACTCCCGGGGAGTACAGCACGCTCACGGGCGGGCCGGCGGGCGGCCGCAGGCCGGCGGCGGCCACCAGGTTCTCGTCGCAGCCGAGGAGTTCGGCGCGGTGCAGCGGCCAGCGCGGGTGGCTGTTGGGCAGGTACAGCAGCCGGCCGCCGAAGTCGCTGTGCATGCCCCAGCGGGCGGTCAGGAAGTGTTCGAGGGCGGTCGGCTCCTCGATGCGTTCGCCGGTCCGCACGGTGATCGTGCTGTGCGCGCCGCGCGGGCCGGGCCAGCGCCGGCTGCTGGTGTAGGTGAGGGTGGGGCCGTCGCGGCGGACCGACATGCGTGACCACACGTACGGGAGGCGGAACGCGGTGCGGGCGGCGAGGACCGGGAGGAGGCGGGAGGCGTCGAGGGAGCGGAAGACCACGCCGCGGCGGCCGTGGGCGTCGACCGAGTAGAGGCGGACGTTGGTCTCGGGGAAGGAGCCCAGGTAGGGGATGCCGGGGAGGCGGAACCAGCCGACGCGGTGCATGCGGAACGCGACGAGGCCGACGTAGGTGAGGCCGTCCAGGGTGTCCGGCGTGGTGCCGGCCGGGAGCAGCGGGGCGACGTCGGCGGGGTCGGCGGGCCAGTGCAGGAAGGCCAGGTCGAGCCAGGACTGGGTGAGCAGGGGCCTGTGCGCGCGGGCGGGGCGGGGCGGATCGGCCGTTATCGGCTCGGCGGGCCCGGCAGGCTGCTCTGCGGGCCCGGGAGGCTGCTCTGCGGGCTCGGGGGGCTCGGCGGGCGGCGTGGGCGGCATCGCGTCAGTATCCCGCAGGGTGCTGGACCGCGGTTCCCCGCCGCGGGTGGACGCCGGCGGCGGGGAACCGCGTACGGCTCAGGAAGCGGGGGCGGGGGCGGGGGTGGGGGTGGGGGTGGGGCAGTATTCGGCTTCCATGATGGCCTCCGGGGCGGTCGGCAGGCTCCAGTCCCCGTTGCGGTTGTAGGCGAGCTGGTGGCCGCCGTTCTCGGTGGTGACGGCCAGGGAGGTCGAGCCGACCATGCCTCCGCCGTGGCCCCACAGCGTGGTGCCGCAGCTCGTGCGCATCCGGGTGATGCCGAGCCCGTAGGCCATGTCGGGGCGTTCGCGGATCTCCACCGTGGTCTTCATGGCGGCCAGCTGGCGGGGGGCGAGGAGCTCGCCGCGCATCAGGGCGCGGTAGAAGCGGTTGAGGTCGCCGGCGGTGGAGATGATGTCGCCGTCGGCCCGGCCCTGCGAGCCGTTCATCTCGGTGACGTCGTCGATCCGGTCGGGGGCCTGCGCGAACAGTTTGGAGTAGGCGCGGCTGCTGGGGCGGGGGATGTGGATGCTGTTGCCGGGGTTGGTGGTGGCCTTGAGGCCCAGGGGCCTGATGATGCGGTCGCGGACCTCGGCCTCGTAGGAACGTCCGCCCGCCTTCTCGATGATCAGCGCGGCCAGGACGTAGTTGGTGTTGGAGTACGAGAAGCGGTCGCCGGGAGAGAACAGCGGCGGGTGGGAGAGGGCCACCTGCACGTGCTGGGCGGGCGGCAGGGTGTCGTAGCGGTGCCGCAGGTAGCCGTCGCCGAGCATGTACGTCTGCAGGTACTCCTCGTCGGCCAGGTAGTCGAAGAGGCCGGAGGTGTGGTTGAGGAGCCGGCGCACGGTGATCGTGCCGCCGTCGTTGCCGTTGCCCCTCACCAGGCCCGGCAGATGGTGCTCGACGGTGTCGTCGAGGCGGAGTTTGCCTTCCGTTTCCATCTGGAGCAGGACGACGGCCACGAAGGTCTTGGTGATGCTGCCGATCCGGAACCGGTCGTCGGTGCCGCGGGGGGTGCCGGTGGCCAGGTCGCCGACGCCGGAGGCCGCCTTCCAGACGCCGCGGGTGTCGCGGGCCTGGGCCGTGATGCCGGGGATGCCGGCCCGGACTTCGGCGTCCATGGCGCGCCGGGTCGCCGCGTGCCCCGCCCGCGCGGCGGCCCGGTCCGCGGCGGGGTCCGGGCCGGGGTCGGGGGCGGCCTGGGCGGGGACGGTGAGGGTGGTGGCCGCCATCGCGGCCGCCGCCAGGCCCACCAGGGCGACCCGTGCGGCCGTAGCGGTCGTGCGTAACGTCATGCCGTGCTCCTTCGCGGTCTGGGTGCTCGCTGGAACTGCTGCGGCTTTCCCCGGGAACCGGTGGGGTCCACCCGCCGGGCAAGACCGCGGAGGGCCGGTCGGGGGTTGAGCGCGGGCCCGGGCCTCACCTCCTGGGTGTAAGGCGGAGTCAACTCCTGGTGGGACGACGGGAGCGGGGCGGGCGGCTACGTTGGCGGCCGTTCGCGACGCCCGTCACCATCACGGAGGTGCGCAAGCATGCAGACCCGTTCCGCCGTCGCCCCGCGCGGGCGCGTGGTGGGGGCGATGGCCCTCGTCCTGACCGCGGTCACCGCGCTGACGGGGGCCGCGCCCGCGCCCGCGACCGCGACCGTCGCGGCGCCCGCCGACTCGGTGTCCTCGGCCGAGGCCGATCCGCCCGTGCCCGTCCTGTCCTGGGGCCCCTGCACCGGCCCGCAGGACGGCTTCGAGTGCGCGACCGCCCGGGTACCGCTGGACCACCGCCGGCCGGGCGGGCCCACGATCGCCCTCGCCGTCACCCGGCGGCCCGCGGCCGACCCGGCCCGCCGCACCGGTGTGCTGCTGCTGCACCCGGGCGGGCCGGGCAACTCCGGTGTGGACTTCGCCCGTAACAGCCACGCCGCCCTGCCCGCCGCCCTGCGCGACTCCTTCGACGTCGTCGGCTACGACATGCGGGGGGTGGCGCGCAGCGGCCAGGTGGAGTGCTGGGACGACAAGGAGTACGCGGCCGCCGTGGACGCCGCGCGCGCCGTGCCCGGCCCGGGTGCCGTGCACCGGGCCGTCCGGCAGGGCGCCGACTTCGAAGCCGCCTGCCGGCAGCGCTCGGGCGGCCTGGTGCCGTTCGTCGGCACCGGCTTCAACGCCCGGGACATCGACCTGCTGCGCCGGGCGCTGGGCGAGGAGACGCTGTCCTTCTACGGCCGTTCCTTCGGCAGTTACGTCGGCACCCTCTACGCGGCGCAGTTCCCGCGGCGGGTGCGGGCGATGGTCCTGGACGGGGCCTACGACCCGCGCCTGTACGCGGAGGTGCCCTACGCCTACGACGCCGCGCAGTTCGCCGCCCTGGACGCGGCGGTCGGCCGGTTCCTGGACTGGTGCGCGGGCAACGCGGCCGTCTGCGGGTTCGGCGGGGGCCGGCCGCGGCAGGCCTTCGACGACCTCAAGCGGGCGCTGGACGCGAACCCGGTCATCACCGCGAGCGGACGTCCGGCCACCGGCTACACCCTCGCCTACCGCCTGATGTTCAACATCAACGCGGGCAAGGAGATCTGGCCCTACCTGGGCGAGGCGCTGCGGGCGGCGCAGGCCCGCCAGGCCTCGTTCCTGCTGTCCCCGCCGTCGCCGGCGTCCTTCGACTTCCTGACGGTGAACACGGCCGTCGAGTGCGCCGACCGCGTCTACCCGGCCGGCCGGCTGCTCCTGGGCGCGCTGGTCGGCGCGCACGCCGCGTCGGCTCCGCTGCTGGGGCCCCCGATCGGTCTCGGGCCGCCCACCTACGACCACAACCACGCGCCGGCGTGCGTCCAGTGGCAGGCGGACCGGCCGAGCCGTTACGAGGGCTCCTACCGGGCGGCGGGTTCCGCGCCGATCCTGGTCCTGGGGACGACCGGGGACCCCGACACCCCCTACCAGGACGCCGTGGCCCTCGCCGGGACGCTGGAGAACGGCCGGCTGCTGACCTTCGCCGCCGAGGGGCACACCGCCTACAACCGCAGCGCGTGCGTCAGCGCCCTGGCCACCGGCTACCTCGCCACGCTGACGCTGCCCGCGCGGGGCACCGTCTGCGCGGACGAGGCGCCCCCGGAACCGGTCGGGCGGCGCGCCGCGGGCCTGGAGGTCGACGAGACGCGCGATGTGATCCCCGTGCTGCGCTGAGCAGCGGGGCCGCAGCGGGGTGGGGTGGGTGTGGGGGCCGGGCGGGATGCGGTCCCCGTCGCAGCCATGAGGGCCAGAACCGCACCCCGCACCGGTCACCTACCCGACCCCGCCCGGCCGACACACGCCGCCCGGCCCGCCCCGCCCCGCCCCGGCCCGGGCGGGGCGGGGCGGGGCGGGGCGGTCACAGGGTGCCGTGCCGGGGGTCGTAGACGACGGTGAAGTCCGCGGCCGTCTCCGCGTACTTCTCCAGCTGGTCGCGGAGCACGGCCGCGGCCCGCGGTTCCCGCAGCTCCAGCTCGGCCCAGCCGGTGAACCGCAGGTGCGCGGGCATGGCGACGAGGCCGGTGATCGCGTCCCAGAACGCGTCCGGGTTCATGCCGTAGAACGGCGGGAAGCCGAGTTCCCGCTTGAGGACCTCGTGGAGGTCACGCTCGCTGCGGACCGGGCCGACGTCGATGACCAGCCGGCGGGCGGGATCGTGTGCGGGGTCCTCGGGGACGCCCCAGAACGAGGGGAGCCACCAGCACAGGACCGCCCCGTCTTCGGGCCAAGGACGCAGCTCCGTGTCCCCGGAGTCCTCGAAGAAGTCGGTGGCGGGGTCGATCGGGCGCCAGGCCGCGTCCAGGGGTTCGTCGTCCGCTGCGGGCCTGGCGAACCGCCTGCCCCGCTGGTCGCAGGCTTCGTAGGCACGGAAGTTGAGCTGGGCCTCGACGAGCGACACGTGGTTCGCGCCGCGCGGCATGAACGGCCGGCGGAACTGCTCCGGGTCGTCCTGCCAGGAGCAGACCGGGCAGATGGCGTAGGAGCCGGGCCAACCGTCTTCGGTGTCGAAGACGAGATGACCACAACAGGGGCACGGGCGACGGGTGTCCACCGGACCAGTCTGCAAGGTGCCGTGACGGGCGGCGGCATGGGCCCGCGCCGGACATGCGGCGGCACCTCGCAGAGGTTGCCTCTGCGAGGTGCCGCACTCGACCGCCGGTTGCCGGCTGTTGGTTGCCGGTCAGCCCTGGGTTCCGCCCTGGGTGCTGCCGGCCCCGCCACCCTGGGTTCCACCCTGGGTGCTGCCGGCGCCGCCACCCTGGGTACCGCCCTGGGTGTTCCCGGTGCCGCCACCCTGGGTACCGCCCTGGGTGTTCCCGGTGCCGCCACCCTGGGTACCGCCCTGCGTGTTGCCGGTGCCGCCACCCTGCGTGCCACCCTGCGTGTTGCCGGCCCCGCCACCCTGCGTGCCACCCTGCGTGTTGCCGGTGCCACCGCCCTGCGTGCCACCCTGCGTGTTGCCGGTGCCGCCACCCTGCGTGCCACCCTGCGTGTTCCCGGTGCCACCGCCCTGCGTACCGCCCTGCGTGTTCCCGGTGCCACCGCCCTGCGTACCGCCCTGCGTGTTGCCGGTGCCACCGCCCTGCGTACCGCCCTGCGTGTTCCCGGCGCCGCCACCCTGGGTTCCACCCTGCGTGTTCCCGGCGCCACCGCCCTGCGTGCCACCCTGGGTGTTGCCGTTACCGCCACCCTGGGTCCCGCCCTGGGTGTTGCCGTTGCCGGCGCCCTGCGTCCCGCCCTGGGTGTTGCCGTTGCCGACCTGGGTGCCGCCGATGGTGTTGTTCGAGCCGCCGATGATCGTGTTGTTGACGATGTTCGTCACGTTGTTCGTCACCTGGTTCACCACAGAGGGCGCCAGTCCGAGCTTCTTCGCTTCCGAAGCCGCTGCCTTTCGACCGATGGCGGCTGCCTGTGCCTGGGAAGCTCCGCCGCGCGCCGCCTGCTGGGCCGCGGCCGTGCCTCGTGCCGTTGCCGCTGCCACGTCGGTCTTCGTGGAGACCGAGGCGGGGCCCGTTGCCGCGCACCGGACGGTTCCCACGGAGACCGGACCGCTTCCGGTGATTCCGACCCGGATGTCGCCCTTCGGTCCGGCGGCGACGCGGGCGATGGTCTTCCCGTTGCGCTTGACGTCGTAGGTCTGCTTGAGGACGAAGCCGTTGCCTCGGACCTCCCCGTCCTTCAGGCTGCATACCGCCGCAGGGGCTGCGGTCGGAAGTGCGGAAGCCTGGGAAGCGAATGCCACTCCCGCCGTTCCGGCGAGTATCGCGGTGACACAGGAAAGACCGGCAATGTTGGCGACGCGCTTCTTCCTCGACATTTAAATCTCCTTTGAATGATCGACCCGGATTTCTGAGATTCTCTGCGAGCCGGGGATTCGGCTTGTCCGGTGTCTCAGTTCCGTCTGATGGCCGAGCGGTTTATCTGTCTCCAGATTGCCGTTTCCGGGCGCGGGGCGAAAGCGACGGAGATTCGGGACTTGACAAATTCAGATTCGGGTGGGCGGTCGCATATTGCCTGGTGGCGGCGGGTTTCCGTTGCCCGCGGTGGGGCCCAGTGGGGGCCGTATCGCTGCGTTGTCGGGGTGGACCGGGCGCGTTCGCCGGTGTTTCCTCGCCCGTCGGGGCGGGTGCGGGGCCGGGTGGGGTCTGGACGCACGGGTCCAGCCGTTGCCGCCCCGACGTGGGTCGGGGCGGCAACGGCTGGAGGGGACGGCATCGCCTCGCAGAGGGAGCCTCTGCGAGGTGATGCGCCATTCGGCCGGCTTGGTCAGCCCTGGGTTCCACCCTGGGTGTTGCCGTTGCCGCCACCCTGCGTACCGCCCTGGGTGTTCCCGTTACCGCCACCCTGGGTTCCACCCTGGGTGTTGCCGTTGCCGCCACCCTGCGTACCGCCCTGGGTGTTGCCATTGCCGCCACCCTGCGTACCGCCCTGGGTGTTGCCGTTACCGCCACCCTGCGTACCGCCCTGGGTGTTGCCATTGCCGCCACCCTGGGTTCCACCCTGGGTGTTCCCGTTGCCGCCACCCTGCGTACCGCCCTGGGTGTTCCCGTTGCCGCCACCCTGCGTCCCGCCCTGGGTGTTGCCGTTACCGCCACCCTGCGTACCGCCCTGGGTGTTCCCGTTGCCGCCACCCTGCGTACCGCCCTGGGTGTTCCCGTTGCCGCCACCCTGCGTACCGCCCTGGGTGTTCCCGTTGCCGCCACCCTGCGTACCGCCCTGGGTGTTCCCGTTGCCGCCACCCTGGGTTCCACCCTGGGTGTTGCCGTTACCGCCACCCTGCGTACCGCCCTGGGTGTTCCCGTTACCGCCACCCTGGGTTCCACCCTGGGTGTTGCCATTGCCGCCACCCTGCGTACCGCCCTGGGTGTTGCCGCCCTTGTTGCGCTTCTTCTTCTTGCCGTGGTGGTTGCCGTCGTGCTTCTTGTGGTCGTGCTTGTTGTGACTGACGACGCTCTCCACCGACGTGGTGGGGGCGGCCATCGCGGAGGACGAGGGGACGAGGATCCCGCCGGCGATCGCGGCGGCCGCGACGGCGGTCGCGAGGCGGAACCGGCGCTTGGGGCGGGTGGACTCAGACGTCTCGAACTTACGGTTCATGATTTTCTCCTGATCGGAATCGGACCCTGAGCGGGTTCCGAAAGATTCGCTTCCTCCGCGATGTGGGGATTGTTCCCACTGCGTCTGCGACCTCGTTTCCTTTTCGGTGGGGCCGCATATCCAGTAAGCCCTTCCACCGCGACACCGGTCACGTTCCGGGAATTCGGGGCTTGACGTTTTCGCGGATGCGGGTTACCCGGAAATGGAGCTGTCGGGCCGGTCCGTCCGCGGTGGCGTGAAAACGATCATGGGGGCCGTCGTCGGGGCGCGTGATCCCTATGCTGACGGGATGCTCGACATACCTCTTTCAGCGCTGGAAGTCGCGATGGTGCAGACGGGCACCCGCGCCGTGGACACCCTGCGGGACACCGCCGCGTTCGCCCGGGAAATGGAGAGGCTGGGCTACCGCCGCCTCTGGTACGCGGAGCATCACCACTCCCCCGCGATCGGCGCGTTCCCGCCGGTCGTGCTGACGGCGCACGCGGCCGCCTCGACCTCGGTGATCCGTCTCGGTTCGGGCGGGGTGCTGGCCCCCAACCATGCGCCGATCACGCTGGCGGAGCAGTTCGGGACGCTGGCCGCCCTGCACGAGGACCGTATCGACCTGGGCATCGGCCGCGGTCCGGGCACTTTCGAGGAGGCCATCGCCCGGGCGCTGCGCCGCGGGGCCGGGCCGGCGTCGGACGCGGAGTACCGGCAGGACGTGGCCGCGATCCTGTCGTTCCTGGTGGAGGAGGTAGCGCTCGGTCCGCTGCCGGAGCCTTGGCTGCTGGCTTCCAGTACCGCGGGGGCCGCTCTCGCCGCGGCGCTCGGGCTGCCGGTCGCGATAGCGCACCACATCCGTCCGGACAACACCCTTGCGGCCGTGGAGGGTTACCGGGCGGCGTTCGCCCCGTCCCGCTGGTGCGAGCGGCCCCGGGTGCTGCTGTGCGTGGAGACGGTGTGCGCGCCGACGGAGGAGGAGGCCGTGTGGCGGGCGGGTCCGATGAACGTCGTCAAGGCCGGGCTCCTGCAGGGGCTGAGCCAGACGCCGTTCCCCACGCCCGCGCAGGCGGCCGCCCATCCCTTCACGGAGCAGGAGCGGCAGGCGCTGGACGGTTTCCGTGCGCAGCAGGCGGTCGGGGCGCCCGAGGCGGTGGTGGGGCGGCTCGCGCAGCTGGCCGGTGAGGCCGGGGCGGACGAGTTGATGCTGGCCACGCCCGTCTACGACCTGGGTGACCGGATCGCTTCGTATGAGCTGGTCAGGAAGTACTGGGGGGCGGCGACGGCGCCGTAGGCGGGGCTGCGGGGGCCGGTTTCTCGTACACCGGAATCGTTTCCGCAGGTGCGTGCGAAGGGGTGGCGGGAGCGGCTGTTACAGGGCCTTGAACCCGTTCGGCGCAGTGGTGCGGGCCGTGGCCGGGCCGGGGTCCGCGGGCGGGGAGGGCGGCTGTGCAGGCGTGCCACCGGCTGGTGGCGAACTGCCGTGGCCTGGGCGTCAATCCGGTGTGACGGCTGCCCACTACAAGGGAGAGTTACGGACATATCCGGATTGGGAAACAGGGGGTGGGTGGGCGGTGTCCGGGTGTCGGCGGGGGCCAGAGTGTGGCTCCTCGGCCAGACGCCGGGAACCGTTTCAGGCCAGACCGGTACGCATCCGCACCCGTAGGTGTGCGGGTGCGGGTGCATGTCGCCGGTCGGGGCCGCCCGTTGACGTCGAAGGGGTCCATCCTCCATGTCTGCTTCCCTCGCCACCCGCCGCGCTCTCGCCGCCCTCCTGGCCGCCGGCACCCTCGTCGGCGCCGCCGCGCTGCCCGCCGCGGCCGACGACCACCGCCGCGACCAGCGCGGCCGGCACTCCGCCCTCGTCATCGGCGACGTCCAGTACGACAGCCCCCACCGCGGCGACCGCTCCCACCGCGCCCTCAACCGCGAATGGGTCGAGATCAAGAACACCGGCCGGAACAGCGTCAACCTCCGCGGCTACACCCTCACCGACCAGCAGGGCAACCGCTACCGCTTCCCCGACTTCCGCCTGGACGGCCGCTCCGCCGTCAAGGTCCACACCGGACAGGGCCGCGACACCCGCCACGACCTCTACCAGGACCGCAACCGGCAGGTCTGGAACGACCGCGACACCGCCACCCTCCGCGACAACCGCGGCAACGTCGTCGACACCGAGTCCTGGGGCCGCCGCGGACACCAGCACCGCGGCTGATCCGGCCC
Source organism: Streptomyces erythrochromogenes (assembly GCF_036170895.1). Lineage (NCBI taxonomy): Bacteria > Bacillati > Actinomycetota > Actinomycetes > Kitasatosporales > Streptomycetaceae > Streptomyces > Streptomyces erythrochromogenes. Next base: position 127,273 of record NZ_CP108036.1, read on the forward strand.
GGCGGTCGCCCCGACGGGGACGGTGACCGCCGGCCGCGGGGGTGCGGCGTGTCACGGCCGGGCGGGCCGTGGCACGCCGCACCCGTGCGTGTGCGTGTGCGTGTGCGTGTTGTGCCCGCCGGGGGGTGCCGTGCGGGCGGGTGCATTCGGGTGGCGGCGTGCCGTGTCGGGCCGGTGGTGCGGGCCCGGTTCGCGATGCTGGGCCGGGTCCCTCTCCCCACGGCGAGTAGGAGTACGGCATGACGGCGGACGCGGTCGGGCGTTTCCTGGCGGCTCTGGAGCCGCAGCGGCGGGAGGCCGTGGCGGGCAGGCCGCGCGAGGAGCAGGAGCGGCTGGCGGCCGCGTGGGAGGAGGAGCTGGGTTCGGACGACGAGCTCGACATCCTCGACGAGCTCTCTCCGCCCGCGGCGGAGGCCGAGGCGGCCCGCCGGGTGATGGACCGCGAGGCCTGATCCGGCCTCCGCCCGCCGCGGCCGGGCCCGGCGGGCGGGTGGGTAGGGGCTGGCGGTCGGTCCCGGGGCTGGGGAAGACTGCGGCGGGTGCGTGATCATCTGGAAGTGTCCCCGGGTCTTCGGCTGCGGCGCTGGTCTCCGACGGACGCCGGGGCGGTGCTGGCGGCGTTCGCCGATCCGGTGATGGCGTGGCAGGCCGGTGAGCCGATCGTGGCCTTGCCGGCGGCGCGGCGGTGGCTGGCGGCCCGGGCGGAGCAGTGGGACGCGGGGTCGGCTTTCGCCTTCGCGGTCGTCGACGGTGCGGACGCGGTACTGGGGAATGTGGCGGTCGGCGCCGTCGACCGGCGTCACCGGACGGGCTGGGTGTCGTACTGGACGGGTGCGGCGGCCCGCGGGCGGGGCGTCGCGTCGGGCGGCTGCCGTGCGGTGGCCGCCTGGGCCTTCGAGGACGCCGGCCTGTTCCGGCTGGAGCTGGGCCACCGGGTCAACAACCCGGCGTCGTGCCGGGTGGCGCGGGCTGCGGGCTTCGCGGTCGAGGGGGTCCAGCGCGGCAAGCTCGAGTACGACGGGGTCCGCCACGACGTCGAACTGCACGCACGGCTGGCGACCGACGCCGTACCGCCGCCCGTACGGCCGGGGCGGACCACCGCCGGCTGAGACGGCCGGGCCGGCCCCCGGGCGCACCGTCCCCGGGCCCCGGGCCGTGGTGTCCGGCCGCGGCGGGCGGGTGCTCGTCGTGGGGTTCCCGGGGCGCCGGATGAAGCCGCGGGCGTCGCGCCCGGTGGGTCCGGACGGAGCGCGGGCGCGCGGCAGCGGCGGTTGCGCTTCCGGGAGAGCGGCGGGTGCTCCCCGGGTACGTGGCGGGGGGGCGGCCCGCCCCTCCCCGGTCGGGCACGGGTGAAGGCCCGGCCGGGGAGGGGCGGGCGGTGCCGGTCGGGCCCGCCGTGTGCCGGAGGGTGTGGAGGTTTCGCCGTGGTGGCGGGCGAGGGGGCTTTCGGCCGTCCGACGGCCGGCCTGCGAGCGGCCGGGGGGGGCGGCCGCCGGGCCGGTCGGGGGACTCGGCGGGCCGCGATTGCGTGCGGGGTGTGCTGGCCTCGGCGGCTCGGGGCGCGGGGACGTCGCGGGCGGTCGGCTCGGCCGGGCGGCTTCGGATCGGGGGTGGGGGGTCAGCGGCGGTGGATGCGGTCGACGCCGTACCAGCGGGACATGCAGGCGGCGACCCAGTCGCGGTTGTAGTCGGCGGTGAAGAACGGTTCGGCGAGGCTGCCGATGGGCAGGGGGCGGTAGCCGACGCTGGTGGCGCCTTGCGCCGCCTCGGCGCGGATGCGGGCGTTCTGGGCGTCCCAGGCGATGGAGCGGGCCACCGTGGTGGTGGTGAGCTGCTGGAGGCCGGGGACGAGGGAGGCCGTCGAGGCGAGCGTCAGGCAGAACGCGGCCGTGGCGCAGGCGGCCAGGGTGCCCGGGCCGGCGGGGCGGCGGGCGGCGAGGCGGGGGCCGGCCCATGCGCCCAGCAGGGCTCCGTAGCCGCACAGGGCCAGTTCCATGGGCAGCAGGTAGCTCGTCCAGGTGCGGGCGTACGTCCATCCGGTGGGGCCGTATCCGCTGCGCAGGCCCGCCGCGACCGCGAAGGAGCCCAGGACGACCACGGGCAGCGGGAGCAGCAGCAGGGCGGCCCGCGTCCACCGCGGGGCCGAGGCCGGGAGCGGGGGTGAGGGTGAGGGTCGGGGGGTGCGGAGGGTGGCGGCCAGGCCCAGGAGGAGGCCGGCGGCGGGGGCGGCGAGGTAGGCCCACTGGCCGGTGACGGTGTCCCACATGTGCAGCCAGTCCTCGTAGGTGGCGCGCAGTTCGGCCGTGGAGAGCAGCGGTTCCTTCTCGGGCTGCTGGGCGCGGCGCCAGCGGGCGCCCGGGGAGGTGTAGAGGACGGCGAGGCCGCACACGAGGCCGGTGCACCACAGCAGGCACCAGGTGAAGGGGCGCCAGGTGGTGGCCAGGCGCAGGCGGGGCAGGCACAGTACGGCGGTCAGGGCGGCGGCGAGGCCGGTGACGAGGGCGAAGGGTTCGCTGAGGGTGCCGAGGGCGAAGCCGATGAGGAGGGCGCCGGCGAGGCCGGCGGTGCGGACGGCCCGGCGGGGGTGGGAGACGGTGGCCAGGGCCAGTAGGAGTGCCCACAGGCCGATGACGCTGGGCAGGGTGTGGGAGATGGTGGCGGGGGCCCACAGCAGGACCTGGTAGCTGCGGGTGCCCGCGAAGTAGAGGAGTGCCTGGAGGACCAGGGCGCAGGCGGTCAGGAGCAGCAGGGGCGGGGTGTGGCCGAGGGCGCGCAGGAGGCGGCGGCCCAGCAGGACCAGGGCGGCGGTGAGCAGGACGGCGATGAGGGTGGGGAGGATCTTGGTGCCGGCCGGTCCGCCGCGGTAGAGGAGGCCGCTGAGGAAGGCGTTGGCGATGCGGCCGTTCTGGGTGGTGTAGAAGTCGGCGGTGATGCCGAGGACGCCCAGGTCGCGGGTTTTCCAGGCGGCGCACCAGTCGTCGGAGGTGGGGCGGATGTAGAGGCCGAGGAAGCATCCGACGGCGACGAGGGCTCCGGCGGCGGCGAGGAGGGTCGCCGCGGCGGCGGGCAGGAGGGTGCGCGGGAGTCGGCGGGGGCCGGTTTCCGGGCCGGTGTGGGAGGAGGGGCTCACGCGTTCTTCCTCGCCCTCGGCCGCCATGGTGCTCATGGGCCTCCCCTTCGCAGCGGGGGCCCGTCGGGCAAGGGCGGCCGGTGCGCCCCGCCGGCTGTGGTGATCGCACGGCCCGCGAACACCCATGATGTGCACGGTTCGCCGCGTGCGGCATCCCGGGGCGGGGCGGGATGCGGGCCGGGCGGCCGGGGGCGGGCGGTGCGGGCTGCCGGGGCGGGTGCGTGGGGGGCGGCTCACCCGGGCGGCGGGGCTTCCGTGGCGGGGCGGGCGGTGGTCTTCGAGGATGAGTGGGGGTCAGGGTCCGCTCGTGCGCCCGGTGCGCGGGTGCGCGGATGCGGCGGAGGGAGTGGCGATGCCCGGTGTCCTCGGCTGCTGGGCGGTGGTTGCGGCGGCGTTGACGAGTACGGCCGTTCCCGTGTGCGGGGCGGGCGGTCATGCGCCGTTGTCGGGGCTGACCGCTCCCACCGTCGGTGTGCTGTCCAATGCGAGTGCCGCCGAGGGGGTTTCGGCGTCGCTGGCCGCCGGTGCCCGGTACGTGGAGGGCAGCAATGTGCTGCGGCTGGCGTCGGGGCGGTGGCGGTACCTGCCTTCGGGGCGGTCGGTGTCGGTGGTGGTCGCGGCCGGGGACGGGCGGGCGCTGCGGCAGATCGGGCAGAGCCGGGCCTGGCTGGCGGCCGGCCGGGTCCCGGGCCGGTCGGCGGCCGAGCGGGCGGCGGCCGGGCGGGCGCTGCTGGCGATGCGGGCGCTGCTGCGGCCCAACGGGGCGATGGCGGCGGGGTGGAGTCCGGGGTGGATGTACTCCTGGCCGCGGGATTCGAGTTTCGCGTGTGCCGCGTTCGCGCACACCGGGCATGACGAGGAGGCTTTTCGGATCCTGCGGCACAGTGCGGCGACCCAGCGCGGGGACGGCAGCTGGGAGGCGCGTACGAAGCTGGACGGTTCGGGGCCGCCGGACGGCAGGCGGTGGCAGCTCGATGCCAACGGCTGGGTGCCGTGGGCGGCGTGGCAGTGGTACCGGGTGGCGCCCGTGGAGGGGCGGCGGGAGCGGCTGGCGGCCCTGTATCCGATGATCCGCAAGGCGGCCGACCGTGCGGTGCTCTCCCTGGGGGCGGACGGGTTGCCCCCGGCTTCTCCGGACTACTGGGAGCTGATGACGGCGACGGCGAACATCGGTACGGCCGCGCCGTTGCTGGCCGGGCTGAACGCGTCGGCGGACCTGGCACGGGAGGCGGGCCGGCCGCAGGATGCGGTGCGTTGGGCGCGGGCGGCGCGGCGGCTGTCGGCGGGGATCTCCAAGCGGTTCTTCCCGCTCGGCTACCAGCGGACCGTCGACGGGCGGCACGGGCGCGACAGTGCGGTGGCGTTCATGGCGCCGCCGTTCAACGCGGCGGCCGCCGGTGTGCCCGCGGCGCTGGAGTCCACCTACCGGGCGCTGCTGCTGCCCAACGGGGGGCTGACTCCGGGCAACGATCCGGGGGCTCCGTGGGGGGCTGTGGCGTGGACGCCCAGTACGGCGTTCTTCGCGCTGGCCTGGGCGGCGGGGGGCCGGCCGGCGAAGGCGGGGCCGGTGCTGCAGTGGGTGCTGTCGAAGCGGAACGCTCTGGGTGAGCTGCCGGAGAAGGTGGACCGGGCCGGCCGGCCGGCGTCGGTGGCGCCGCTGGCGTGGACGGGTTCGATCGTGGTGCTGTCGCTGGTGGCGCTCGAGGCCGGCGGGCTGTCCGCCCCGCCCCTGCAGCCGTAGGCGGGGAATCGGACGGGCCGGGTCAGACGGGCCGGGCCAGACGGGCCGGGCCAGACGGGCCGGGCCAGACGGGCCGGGCCAGACGGGCCGGGCCAGACGGGCCGGGCCAGACGGGCCGGGCCAGACGGGCCGGGCCAGACGGGCCGGGCCAGACGGGCCGGGTCAGAGGGGCCGGGTCAGAGGGGCCGGGTCGCCGCGCCGGGTGGCGGGGCGGTGCGGACCTTCTCCAGGGCGGCCAGCAGGCGGCGGTAGGCCGCCTGTTCGGCGGCCACCGCCCGCCGCGCCTGTTCCAGGGCCGGGTGGCGGGGGTCCTGCCGCGCCTGCCCCTGCGCCTGCCCCTGCGCCTGTTCCTGTTTCTGGGCCTGTTCCTGTTTTCGGGCCTGGGCGGTGGCGGCCAGGCGCAGGGTTCTGGCCCGGCGTACCTCGCTCTCCGCTGCGAGGCAGGCCTGGTCAAGGAGGCGGTGGTCGAGGACTTCGGTGAAGGCGCGCCGGGCCAGGGTGTCGAGGCGGTCGAGGCCGGCGGCGCAGTGGTCGGGGTCGGGGGTGGCGCAGCCCTGGGCGAGGGCGGTGGAGAGGGCGTTCAGGGTGGCTGCGAGGCGCGGGTACTCCCAGGCCGGGGCGGTGTCGTCACGGCAGCCGGCGGTGAGGGCCGCGGCGGCGGCGAGGCAGACGGCCAGGGCCAGGCTGCGGACGGTTCTCGTCCGCGGACGCGTCCGCGTGCGGGTGCGGGTGCGGGCGGTGCGGTAAGCGGTCACGAAGGGCCCCGATCGCCGGTGGTCAGGACGGGGAGGGGCGGCCGGGGCGGCCGGGGTGGTCATCGTCGCCCGGGGTGTTCACCCGTGCCACCCGGAGCCCTGGCGGGCGGCCTGGGCGAGGGCGGTGGGTGCGACGGCCCGGTGCCACGGCACGGGCCCGCCGGACCCGCCGGGCCCGCCGGGAGTGGGGCTGGGGGTGGGTGTGGGTGTGGTGGTGAGGTGCAGGCCGGCGTCCAGGCCGAGGGCGGCGGCCAGGCCGGTGCCGTCGGGTGCGGTCACGGCGGCCGGGGCGCCGGTGTAGAGCATCTGGGACTCCGACCAGGCGGGCGCCCGGCCGGGGAGGGTGACGGCGGCCGTGCCGGTGGCGGCGCGGCCGGCGAGGAGGTGGCCGGCGGTGGCGATGGCGCCGTAGCCGCCTTCGCCGCCGGCGTCGGCGGGCGGGGTGAAGCCGGGTGCGGCAGCGGTGGCGGTGGCCAGGGTGGTGGTGACGGTGCCGGCGGAGGGGCGGCGGAAGGAGAGGCGGACGCCGTCGTCCTGCGGTGTCGCGGAGAGCACGCCGGTGGTCGCGGGCAGGTTGGTGGGGAAGGGGCCGGCGAGCGGGGCGCCGGGGGCGGGCTGGGTCCAGGCCAGGACGGTGGTGTCGGTGGCCGCGTACACGTGGCGGCGTCCGGCGCTGTCGGTGGCGGTGACCGGGTCGCCCTGCAGGCCGGTGCCGCCCAGGGTCTGCCATGGGCCGAAGGCGGTGTCGGGGGCGGGCTGGGTGCGGGCGTGCAGGGTGCGCCGGGAGTCGCGTACGTAGACGGTGATGCGGCCGGTGGCGTCGGCGGTGGCGGTCGGTGCGCCGAGGGCGGTGGTGGCGGAGGTGTCGCCGGTGTCGGGGGTGCCGAGGCTCTGCCAGGGGCCGAAGTCGGCGCCGGGGGCGCTTTGGAGGGCGTAGACGGCCTCGCGCCGGTAGTCCTGGGGGGTGGTGCCCAGGGTGGTGCGGGTGGCGAGGACGGCGATGCGGCCGTCGGGGAGGCGGGCGGTGGACGCGCCGGCGTCGATGGTGGTGCCGGGGGCGGTGGCGGGCAGGAAGCGGGGGCCCTGCCAGTCGGCGGCGGGGGTGGGGCGGGTCCAGTAGGCCATCTGGCCGTCGAGGGCGGCGAAGGCGTAGAGCCGGCCGGGGGTGCCTTGGGTCATCCAGGTGGTGCTCTCGCCGCGGCTGTAGCGGATGGTCTGGTTCCATCCGGCGCCGGTGGGCCGGGTCGCGGTCTTGCGGTCGCCGCAGCCGGCGGGGCTGCCGCACCAGTCCTGGTGGTCGCTCCAGGCGTAGGTCTTGAGGTAGCCGAGTTTCTCCTCGGCGGCCTTCGCGTCGAGGGTGGGGGCAGGGAGCTGTTGGGGTAGCTCACGTAGTTCTGGACCGAGAAGTGCGGGCGGTCGGCGGAGGCGGCGTAGCGTTCGGTGGCCGCCTGCACGAAGCGGGCCCCGTACATGTGGTCCTGGTGGTCGAGGAAGGCGCCGGCGGGCCGGGTGCGGCCGGGGGTGGGGTCCTGGGTGCGGATGGTGGTGGGTTTGTAGAGCGCGAAGACGTTCGCGATGGCCTGGACGGCCTGCTCCTTGGTGTAGGAGAAGGGGGAGGCGACGGGTGTGCCGGAGGCGAGCTGGGAGCCGAGGGCGGGGACCTTGCCGTCCCACAGGCCGCGCAGGCTGTCGGGGTTGTCGCCGGAGATGCTGCGGGCTTCGCGCATCTGCATCCACACCAGGTTGACCTCGGGGCGGGCGAGGAGGACGTCGACCTCGGCGCTGCCGCCGCCGGTGGTGGGTATGGAGGTGCGCTGCCAGGCGCTGGTGCGCCGGCCGGTGGCCATCTCGGCGTAGGCGGCGCGTATGCCGTTCTGGCGGGCTTCGGCGTAGGCGGCGTGGTCGGCGGGGCGGGTGGGGTCCTGCAGGTGGGGGCTGTGGGCTTCGTTCCTGCCGTCGGACTCGCCGGCGGTCAGGTAGACGGTGGTGACCTTGACGCCGGTGGATATGGAGCGACTCAGGTCGGGGTTCATGAAGAAGAGGTCGTCGTCGGGGTGCGCGACGACCTGGAGGACCGTGCCCTGGGTCACGCTGGGGCGCAGGGGGGCCTGGGGGGCTGCGGGGCGGGGGGCGGTGGTGTATCCGTAGGCCCAGGTGGTGATCCCGGCGGCGCCGGCGGTGAGTGCGGCGAGCAGGGCCGCGGTGCGGGTGCGGCTGGCCAGGGACATCTGCGGGCGCCTTGGGGGTCGGTCCGGTGCGGGTGTGCGCCGAAGGGCGGAGTCGGTGCCCCGATGGCTCCAGCACTTCCGGAGACGACCGGGGCCGATTATGCCCCGCGTGTTTTCTGCTGACACACCATCAAGCGGCATATGGAAACAAACCAGTTGAATGCAACATATGGGCAGCTTGTCCATATTTGGCACTGGTTGGGTGGGAGGCGGGGTGGGGGCGGCGTGGTGTGCGTCACTCCCGGGGCGTTCCGGGCGGGCGGGGCGTGCGCGGGGGCCGCGGGACTGCGGGGGCGGTGTGCGGGGTTCCGGGTGGGAGGGTTTTCGCGGGCTTCTGCTGGGCTTTTACCGGGATTTGCGGGTTCCTGCGGGTTTCTTCTACGGGTGCTCGGCCGGGAGGGGGCGGAGGGCGGGCCGGCGGGTGGGGATGCGGTCGGGCGTGGCGGCGGTGAGGTCGCTCACACCGCCCGGGCCGGGGCGCGGTGGTTCGGGCCGGGCGGGCGCCGCGGTGACCGCCCCGGGGCGGGCGGCCAGCGCCGGCGGGCGGCCGCGGTAACGGTCCCGGGGCGGCAGATCGGGCGCCGGCGGGCGGCCGCGGTGCCCCGCGTCCGGTCCCGGAGCGGGCGTCGCAGTGACGGTCCCGGGGCGGGCGGCCGCGGTGACGGTCCCGGGGCGGGCGGCCGCGGTGACGGTCCCGGGGCGCGGTGGTTCGGGCGGGCGGGCGGCCGCAGTGACAGTCCCGGGGCGGCGGACCGGGCGCCGGCGGGCGGCCGCGGTGACGGTCCCGGGGTGGGCGGGCGCCGACGGGCGTCGCACTGACGTCCCGGGGCGGGCGGGCCAGGCGCCGACGGGCGACCGCAGTGACAGTCCCAGGGCGGCGGACCGGGCGCCGGCGGGCGGCCGCGTTGCCCCGCGCCCGGTCCCGGGCGCACGGCCCGGGGCCGGGTGGCCGGCGCACGGCCCGGGGCCGGGTGGCCGGCGCACGGCCCGGGGCCGGGTGGCGGGCGGGCGTTGTGGCGGGCCCGCCGGAACGGTGCGTCCGCCGCGCGGTAGCCCGCCGGGGAGGCCGGTGCCGGTCCCGCGCGCCATGGGGCGCGGCGGGCGCGCTCCGTCCGCCGCAGCCGGGCTTCGGGCGGTGCGGTGACGCACCGGCAGGCGGGGAAGCCGATGCGCAGGTGGGCCGGCTCCGTCGGGGTGGCTGCCGGGGCAGCCGCCCGACGGAGCACTCGAAGCCTGCGTACCTGATTTGCGGGGGGGGGGCTCCGTGGAGCAGGACGTGGCCCGGTGCCCGGCCGCCCGGCCGTGTCGGAGGCGGGGGCGCCCAGGGGCCGGGGCGAGGAAGGCTGCGGTGTCCGTCGCGTCCGGGCCTGTCGGCGGGGACGCACGTCGGCGTTCCGTGCGGCCGGGTGGCCGGCGGTCCGGTCGGGGGCCGGGCGCCGGTGCTTCGGATGCTCCGTCAGCAGGAGCCGCTCCCCCGGGTCGGCGGGGCCACCTCGCGGGCGTACGCGGCATCGGCTCCGCAGCCGGGACCGGGGGTGGGGCGATCCGCTGGACCGGCGCGGTGCGCCACACGCGCGAGCGGGGGCTGCCGGCCGGCGGGGGCGCCCGGCGCCCCGGCCCGGCCCGGCCCGCAGCGCCTCCCCGAACGGCGGTGGCAAGCCCGTGTGTTCATCCCGCCACGCGAGCGTGCGGACGTACGGGCGCTGCGGGGGGGCGGCGGGGGCCCTTTGCGGGTCCGCGCCGCCGCGGGTGCTACTTCAGGCCGGTCTCCTGGCATGCGGCCTTGAGGGCGTCGGTGCAGATCTCGTCGATGGTGTAGACGCCGTCGAGGACCACGGTGCTGCGGATGTTGTCGCGGGTCACCGACATGCCGGGGATGAGGACGGCCGGGATGCGCTTGGTGGTCGGGCTGCTGACCACCTGGTTGATGATCCCGTCGATCTTCTCGCCCTGGGCGAGGAGGACGGCGAGTTCGGCGGCGGCCTCGGCCTCGCGGGCGTAGGGCTTGTACACGGTCATGTACTGCTCGCCCGCCACGATGCGCCGCACGCCGGCGAGTTCGGCGTCCTGGCCGGTGACCGGGGGCAGCGGGGAGACGCCGGCGGCCTTGAGGGCGGAGATGATGCCGCCGGCCATGCCGTCGTTGGCGGAGTAGACGCCGACGACCTTGTCCTTGCCGAGCGCGGAGAGCGCGGCCGCCATGTTGGTGTTGGCGTTCTCCGGCTTCCACTCGACGGTGTCGTACTCCTTGCCGACGTTCACCTTGCCGTCCAGGACGGAGCGGGCACCGGTCTTGAAGCTGGCGGCGTTGGGGTCGGTGACCGCGCCGTTCATCATGACGATCTTGCCGTTGCGGGCCTTGTCGCCCAGGGCCTCCAGCAGGGCCTTGCCCTGGACGCGGCCGACGTCCTCGTTGTCGAAGGAGGTGTAGGCGTCGATCGGGCCCTCGGCCAGGCGGTCGTAGGCGACCACCGCTATGCCCGCCTCCTTGGCCTTCGTCACCGCGCCGGCGATGGCCTTGGAGTCCACCGCGTCGATGACCAGGACGTCCACCTTGTCCTTGATCATCGCGTCGGCCTGGGCGCTCTGTCTGACCGCGTCGCCCCCCGCGTTGGCGTAGAGCACCTTGCCCTTGCCGAGGGTCAGCAGGGCGACCTTCTTCTCCATCAGCGGCTTGTCGAACTTCTCGTACCGCGCGGTCTCGTTCTCGGGGAGCAGCAGGCCGATCCTGACCGCGCCGTCGCCGCCGCTGCCGGCGCTGCCGGCTTCGGTGGTGCCGCAGGCGGTGAGCGTGACGGCGAGCGCCGCGACGGCAAGAGCAACGGGGGCACGCCCCAGGTACGCGTTCACGAGGTGAGCCTCCCTGACGGGGCCGTATGTGTACGGCCGAGGTGGACGCAGTCAACGTGCCCGCACCGCTGCCGTCAAGAAGTGAATCCTTAACGAGATGGCAACGCTGTCATGGTGTTGCCCCACCTGGTCCGGTCAGGGGTTTCCTCCGCCGGTGGGGGTCCGGCTGCTGGTGTGGCATCAACTCCTGAAGGGTGGGGGGTGGGTGGGTGTTCGAGATGTGGCGCGAGGGGTTTCAGAGCGGGGTTTCGGGCGGGGTTTCAGGGGCGGGGTTTCAGGGGGCGGTCGTGGCGCGGTGGGGGTCCTCGGCGGGCGGGGCGGCGGACGCCGAGCGCAGGGCGAGGAGGTATCCGGCCTGGAAGCGGCTCTCGGCGCCCAGTTCGTCCATCAGCTCGGCGATGTGGCGCCGGCAGGTCCGCAGGGACATGCCGAGCCGGCGGGCGATGAGCTCGTCCTTGGCGCCGCCGGCGAGCCGGCCGGCGATCGTGTCCTGGAGCTGGGCCGAGGTGGTCGCGGTGTAGGAGGCGGAGAAGGGCTCGGCCAGGCTCCAGGCGTTGGCGAAGACCGAGCACAGGAAGGCGACGGCGGAGGGTTCGCGCAGTACGACGGCCGCGTCGGGGTTGTCCCATACCGGGAGGAAAGCCGTGGCGCGGTCGAAGACCAGCATCTTGCCGAAGAGTTCGCCCAGGGTGCGGACCTCGGCGCCGGCGGCGCTGACGGCCTGTACGTACTCCTGGGTGCCCGGGCTGTAGCGGGCGGTGTGCTGGTAGAGGGTGTGCAGGCGCACTCCGCGGCCGAGCATCTCCAGGTCCCGCGGAAGCGCGCGCTCCAGGTAGCCGGGCGGGCGGCCGCCGCCGGGCTGGACGGTGAGGACCTCCTCGGTGCAGCGGGCCGCGGTGTCGGCGATGAGGAGCATGACGCGGTCGCGGGACTCGACCACCTCGACGGCGCCGGAGTCGGCGCCGCGGCGGTAGGTCTCCTCGTACAGGGGGATCAGCGAGCTGAGCCGGGCGCGGGTGCGTTCCAGGGTCTCCAGGCGGCGGCGCAGCCGGTTCTCCTCCGGCCCCACCAGTTCGGCGGCGGCGGTGTAGGGGCTGACGGCCCGCCACCGGGCGCGTGTGCCGTCGGGGTCGCGGGCCAGGAGGCGGTGGCGGACCAGTTCGGCGGCGGCGCGCTCGGTGTGTTCCTCGGCGAGGCCGAGTGCGGCGGCCAGGGCGGTGGTCGGCTGGGGGCCGCCCTCCAGCAGGCGGGTGTAGAGCCTGATCGCCGTCGGGCCGAGCTCCGCGGTGTCCGCCGGGGCCGGGGCCGGGTCGGGGGCCGGGTCGGGGTACGCCGGGGCCGGAGCGGGGTCCGGGTACGCAGCCGCAGCCTTGGCCTGGGCCGGGTCGGGGTACGCCGGGTCCGCAGCGGGGTCCGGGGCTGAAGCCGCATTCGAGTACGGGGGCGCAGCCGGGGCGGGGGCCGGGTCGGGGACCGCAGTCGGGGCCGGAGCTGGGTCCGGGTGCGGAGCCGCAGCCGTAGCCGGGTCGGGGTATGGGACCGCAGCCGGGTCGGGGTGCGGGTCCGCGACCGCAGCCGCGTTCGGGTCCGGGGCCGGGACCGCAGCCGGGGCCGGGTCGGGGTCGGGGTACGGATCCGAGTAGGGGGCCGCAGCCGGGTCGGGGGTCGGCGGGGGCGGTAACGCTCCCGGCACCTCTGCAGATGCCCCGGTATTTATGGTTCTGTCCATTTTTTGCACCCCTCCCTTTCGTGCCACGCACCTTGCTGAGGCCCGTGCCCGCTGGACCCCGAGTTCCGGGCCGGAGATTCTTGAGTCACCGGAAAGAAAGACCCGGCAGGAATCAGATCGGAATTCACTTTCTCAGGAGAACAGCATGAAGTTCACTCGGTTCCTTTGCACGGCGGCGCTGGCCGTGGGTATTGCGGGCAGCATCGTTTCCGGCGGGGCGCCGGACTTCGGATCCGGTCCGGCTTCCGCACGGACCGCCGCCCCGTGCGACGGCCGTCCGGGGGACACCGAGTGGACCAACCCCGCAAGCCACTGCCCTCCGGCCCTCTAGAGCCGATCGGGCGCCACCAGGTTCCACCCTCGCGCGAAAGTCACTGGAAGAACCCGATGCCGAACCCCCCTCCAGGCCGCAGGGAAGCCGGTCTTCCCTGGTGGCAGGCCCTCTCGCTGCTCTGCGCCGGATGCCTGGCCGTCCTGCTGCACCGGCGGATCACCGACCCCTCCCCCTCGCGGGCCCCCCGCCGCACCGGCGGCGGGAGCGCGCCGCACAACGACGCGGCCGCCCATCTCACCACTTCCTGGTGACGGAAAAACCCTTCCCCGCCCCCGATGGCCGAGAGCGCTTTCAGTAAATCAGCAATCCGGGGCGGGAGAGGAGTCGGCCGAATGGGTTCGGCCTGAAATAGGCCCGATCCTTTCCTTTCCGGCCATGGGCCGGCAGCGCCGGCCGCACGCCCCGGAAATCCTGTTCCGGTGGCACAGCATTCACAGTCCGGCATTCGCCTCACGGCCCGCTCCCGGACCGCCCACAGCCCACTCCGAGCCCACTTCGGGCCCACTCCGGCCACTCCGGGCCTGCGCGCGGCCTCTGGCGGCCCGCCGGCCCCTCACGACCACCGAATGTCCGCTACATCCCTTTGAGGAGAAAAGATATGCGTATCAGCCGCAAGCGTGTCGCCGTCATGATCGTCAGCTCGGTCGCCGCCGCGGGGGTCCTGCTGCCCTCCGCCGCCTCCTACGCCGCCCCGGCGCCCGCCCCGGCCGCCCCGGCCGCCGCCTCGGGCGTCGCCCCGGGCGAGGCGGGCGCCCTCGCGGGGAGGGTCGACGTCGCCTCCGCGGTCCTCGACATCACCCAGAAGATCTTCAACATCGTCACCGAGGCCATCGAGCGCAAGCAGAACCGCTCCGGCTACGTGAAGTCCCTGATGGAGGGGGCCTTCTACGAGTCCGGCCAGCGCTACAACGTGATGGTCATCAACAATGCCAACCACTACACCCCCAACCTGCACGGCGTGGTCTACGACGCCAAGGTCAGCGGCATCCACGGCACCTACCGGGTACTGGTCTTCGAGTCGGGCCAGTTCACCAACCACGGCGACGGCGGCTGGATCAACTGGGCCTTCCGCGGCTGGTTCGACCGCGACGGCGGCCACGTGAACTTCCGCCGCTCCTGGTAATCCGCCACCCCCGGCCCCGCTCCCGACCCGGCCCCGCTCCCGCTCCGGCCCGCTCTCGGCCCCGGCCGCGGCCCCCGCTCGCCGCTCGCTGCTCGCTGCTCGCTGCTCGCTGCCGCGGTCTCTGCCCCCCCTGCCCCCTGCGCCACTCCCCCGAGCCCGTCCCCACCCCGCCCCGTCCCCGTTCCCACCCCTGTCCCCATCCACGTCCCCGTAGAACAGGACTTCATCGCCATGCGCCGCAACACCACGCTCGCCACGATCGCCCTGACCGCGCTCACCCTGACCGGGGCGGCCGCGCTCCCGGCCCAGGCCGCCGGGCAGCCCGCCCCGGCCCCCGCCGCCGTCTCCGCTCCCGCCTCCCCGGCCGTCTCCTCCCCCGCCGCGTCCGAACCCGACGCCGCGGCCGCCGCCGACAAGAGCGTGAGCGTCAACGTCTCCATGGACCAGCTCGGCAGCGGCAAGGCCATCGCCGACGCCCTGCGCGGCATCAAGACCGACGACCGCGGCACCTTCGTGCAGGAAGCCATCGACAAGGCGTTCAAGGCCGCCGGCAGCCGGCACAACGTCATGCTGTTCAACCTCAGCCAGAACTACAACGACCAGTTCCAGGGCACCCGCGTCTACGCCAACGTCCAGTGGGGCAACATCCACTACGGCCTGTGGGTGTTCGAGTCCGGGCAGTTCACCAACCAGGGCGACGGCGGCTGGATCAACTGGGGCTTCGTCGGCTGGTACGAGCGCAACGGCGGCCACGTGAAGTTCAACCGCTCCTGGTAAACACCCGCGAGGTAACACCCGCACCCGCGAGGCCCACCGGCGGCCCCTTCCGGCTTTCGTCCACGGACACCGGAGGGGGCCGCCGGGCGTGCCCGGCGGGGCGTTGCCAGTGCCCCGGGAGAGGCCTCGCCGCCAGGACGGTCCCGCACGCCGACAAGGCGCGCTCCAGCCTTGCCCGGCCGTGCCGGGTACACCCGCGGCCCCGGGGCGGCTGCAGCGCACGCCTCCGGCGGGCACTACGGCGGCGGCAACAGCCCGCCGGACCACGACGCCTCCCACGACCTGCTGCGCCGTTCGGCGCCGGCCCGGGAGGCGGAGCACCCGGCCGGGCCGCCCCCGACTCCCCCACCGGACAGGCCGCGAACAGGGCCGCGCCGGCCGGTGACACCGCACCCACCCGCCGCCGCCTCAGCCTCGACAACGTCTTCGGCGCGGCAGCCGGGGCCCGGCCGCTCAGCCGGGTGCTGTGCGCGCCGGGCATGCTCGGGACCTGGCGCAGCATGTCCCCTCGTACCGCCGCGCATGTGCGGACGATGACGGCGGTGCGGGCGGCGGACGCGGCAGCGATGCGCGAGGTCGAGGGGACCGGCGGGGAGAAGGCGCCGGTCATCGCCGAGCGGCTCGCACTGCCCGCCCCGGTCATCGACACCCCGGCCACGGCCGGGGGAACCTGAGCGAGCCGCAGCAGCGGGCGGCCGGCGTCGATGAGAGGGGCCGTCGGCGGGCCGGACGCTCGTGGTGAGCGGCAGGATGAACGGCCCGCCGGAGGAACCGGGGCGTACGCAGACGAACGCACCGATCGAACGGGCCCGCCGACGGGAAGGCGGGAAGGCGGGAAGCAGCGTCAACTCCCAGACCAGCCAACCGCTCTGCACACCGGCGGCGAACGCCAAACCGAACTCGAAGGCCGCCGAAGCGGCGGAACTCGGCGTCACGGTCCTGACCCCGCAGGCCTTCGCCGAACTCCTCGCCGACCACCTCAACCAACCGGCCGGCCGGCCGGCCGCGACGCCCCGCCCCGCCTCCGGGTCGGCATGACAAGGGCAGGGGGCGGGGTGGGGTGGGGAGCCGGTGGGTGGACGGGGGTGTGTCGGTGCCGGGCAGGGAGGGCGGCGTCCGGCACGGTGGGGCGCGGGTCCAGCCGTCCGCCCCGCGCGCAGGCGGCATCCGGGGCGTGTGAGGGGTTCGCATGGCCGAGAACAACGACACCAGCACCAGCACGGGCAGCGGCAGCGGCAGCGGCACCGAGGCCCGCTCCGGCGGCGGCGGTGCGGTCTCCTCGCCGACCAGCCGTCGTGCCCTGCTGCTGGCCGCCGGCTCGGCCGGGGCCGCCGCCGTCCTGAGCGCGGCGTGCGCCGCCCCGGCCGGGACGCGGGGTGCGGCGGGAGTGCCGTCCGCCTCCCCGCCCCGGCCCCCCTCACCGACCCCGTCGGGAGCGTCGAGGGCCGCGGCCCCGGCCTGCGTCCTCGCCGTCGGGGCGGGCGCGGGACCGTACTACCTGGATCTGGACCTGGTCCGCTCCGACATCACCCAGGGCCGCGGCGGGGTACCGCTGCGACTGGACCTGACGGTGGTACGGGTCCCCGACGGCTGCCGGCCGCTCGCGGCCGCCGGCGTCGAGGTGTGGCACGCCGACGCCGACGGCGACTACTCCACCGGCAAGGACACCTTCCTGCGCGGCACCCAGATCACCGACCGCACCGGACGCTGCGTGTTCCACACGATCGTGCCCGGCTGGTACGCCGGACTGGCCCCGCACATCCACTTCAAGGTCCGCCCCGACACCCGCACCGAGACGACCTCGCAGTTCTTCTTCCCCGAGGACCTCCTGACCCAGGTCTACACACGCCAGCCCTACGCCCGCCGCACCGCACCCGCACACCCCAACCGGCGCGACAGCCGCTACCGGGCCGCAGGAGAAACCATGACCCTGGCCCTCACCCCCGACGGCAACGGCTACCACGCCGCCTACACCATCGGCATCACCTGACCCCGAACAACCCCACCCCCGGCAACCCGACACCCGGCAACCCGAACCGGAGCAGCCCGACACCCGGCAACCCGAACCGGAGCAGCCCAACCACCGCAACAGCCCGGACACCGGCGGCCCGAACCGCCGGCCCGGGCCGGCAGGCGTCGCATATTCGCAGGTCAGGCACGACTGCGGGGTGCGGGACGCTGCCAGCGGGTGCGGGGTGCGCCCGAATCGGAGAAGCTGGGCATGGCCGCAGCGCCGCCGGGCGCGACGGATGGGCGAGGAGGTCTCGTGGACGCTTCAGGAGACGGCCGCAACCCCCGCGGACCGCAGGCCCACACCCGCACCCGGACCCGGACCCGGACCCGGACCGGGATCCTGCTGAGCGCCGCAGCAGCCCTCGTGGCCGCCGCCGTACCGGCCTCCGCATCCCACCCCGCACCCGCGCCCGCACCCGACCCGGTGGTGGTCGACTGCTTCTCCAAGGGCCAGGTACGCCCCGACGAGTACCTGCTGGCCTGCGGCGACGGCAACAACCGGCTCGTCGACCTGCGCTGGAACACCTGGGGACCCAAGACCGCAACAGCCACCGGCACCGACATGGTCAACGACTGCCGCCCCTACTGCGCAGCAGGCCGCTTCCGCCCCTACCCGGTGACCGTGACCCTCAGCGACCCGCAGCCCTGGCCCGACCGCCCCGGCACCCAGCGGTTCGCCACGATCCGGCTCCTGTACACCGACACCGCGCCGGCCCCCGTCCCCAAGGACGTGACCTACAAGCTCGTGTACGACACCCCCAGCCCCACCCCCACACCCAGCTCCTGACACGGAACCCCAGCCGCAAGCACGCGGGCACGCACGGTTGCGGGGGCGCGAAGTCGCCGGGTCGCCGGGTCGCGAGGTCGCCGGGTCGCGGGTGTGACATGCCGCCCTCGGCTCCATGGGAACCCCGCCCCTCATAGGGACCCGCCCCCACGGGCCCCCGCACACCGGCCAGATTCCGGGCCGGCCCGCCCCGGCCGCTCGCGTCAAACCGGGCCGGCGTGTACAGCACACACGCGAAGCAGCAACCCCGCAACGTCGGACAGGACCCGGGCACAAGACCGGACGGACGAACCCTGCACAGCCGCAGCCGCACAGCCGCGTCCGCGGTAGTACTCCGTGCGGCGGCGAGTCCCGGGCGGGCGGCGGACTGTGTGGGCCACAGGATGAGAGACCACGCCGGCCCGTGAACCCCGAAAGCCCGGGCACGGGAAGGTACTGCGCGTGGAAAGGCCGGCCGCGGCACGGATCGCCAAGACGGACCCGGCCGCCCGGCAGACCGCTGCACGACCGGGCACCGACCAGCCCCGGCCTCCGCGGCGATCGCGCCACCCGCTGGAGACGCCGCGGAGACCCGCTGACCTGCACGAACCTCACCGGAACAAGCCCCTGGGAGTCCTCGCGGGCACGGCCAGCCACCACCACGGACCCTCAACCCGCCACACCCCCGACCCCCGACCCGGCGGCGCCGCGCCCGCCGGCCGAAACGGCCCTGAAGACCGGCGGGCAGCTGAACATCCAGGCGCCCGCGTCCCGCCACCGGCCCTCACCCCACCCGACGCCTACCCCGCAAACCGGCCGCGGGAGACCACGGCCCCGGCGGCCGTGACGACCACGCCGACGCCGCCACTGCGACCACCCGACCCGCAGCGCATCCCGGCGGCGGGCCGGGCACCCGCCGCACCCGGCTGCCGCAGGCACCGGCCACGACCACCGCCATCCCGGACACCCGCCACGGACCACCCCGCCCACACAGGCGCCCACAACGAAACCACCCCCGCCGATACCGCACACACCCGACCGAACGCACCCTGCGCCCAATCCCCCGCACCACCACCCACCCCGCCACCGCGCACGCCCTGACGGGCAGTGTCGCACCACCGGACAGGCCAACCCCGCAACCGGCAACACCGGCCCGGGAGGTTGCCGCGTTCGCACCACGCGGCAACCTCACCACCGACCCCACCCCCACCCGCCCGCACCCGCCACAACCGGCCGCCGCCACCACGCGCGCCGTAAAGGACCGCCCGCCCCGCCCGCCCCGCCCGCGACCCGCACCCCGCCCCAGCTGCGCCGCGGCCGCGGCGCGGGAATGTTCCCGCCCACGTACACCCCGATGCCGGGCCGGTCGCCACGGCTCTGCGCCAGCCCTTCCAACGGATCCTCGACGACCTGGACCGGCCACCCACACCGCAACCACCGCAAGCGCCGCGGACGCCGCGGGACAAGGGGACAGCATGGGAAAAGAGGGTGGCGGGGGGGGGAAGGGGACCGGCACGGGAAGGGGACCGGCACGGGAAGGGGACCGGCACGGGAAGGGGGGCGGCGGGGGAAGGGGGGCGGCGGGGGAAGGGGGGCGGCGGGGGAAGGGGGGCGGCGGGGGGCCTGTCACACGGCTGTGACAGTCGCCGGACAGCCTCATGAAGTCCCACGGCCACGCTCTAAACAAGAGAACAAAAGGGACATTCGGCCGGAATGTTCCTACTGCTTCCGAGGACGCGAGCAGCGATGACCGAGCCGATACGGCGGAGGAAATCCGATGACTCCCACACTCACCACGCCGCACACCGCAGCCACCGCCGCCCCCGCGCCTGAACTGGCCCCCCGCGAGCAGGAGGCACTGCGGCACATCGCCGCCGGACGCACCTACCTCCAAACAGCCCGCCACATGGGACTGTCCAAGCACACCGTCGACGCCTACCTGCGCCGCATCCGGGCCAAGCTGAACGTCAACAGCACCGCCGAGATGACCCGCATCGCCATCGCCCTGGGCCTGTGACCACACCACACCCCCACCCCGCCCCCGAGCCCTCACCAGCCGGTTTTTCCCCCGGACCCCGCACGCCCCCGCGCACGGGCCCCGGCCACGTCACACCGGGGCCCACACCACAGGAACTCACACCAGGCAGCCCACACCGGCGGCCCACACCGGCGGCCCGCACCAGGCGGCCCACACCGGGAGCCCGCACCGGCGGCCCACACCAGGAGCCCGCACACCGGGGACCGGCACCGGCGGCAGGCACCGGGGGCAAGCCGCCGGGGGCCCGCACCCGGGGGGGCACCGGCGGCCGACGGGCGCGCAGGACGGGGCCGGCCGGCCGGAGACGGGGGTCAGGTGTGCAGACGACTGTTGGGACCATCCCGGTCACCGGCACTCTCATCATTGAACCAGTAGTCACCCGCCGCCAGATAACGGAACGAATGCGTGTGCTCACTGGGCAGCGTCAGAGTGACCGCCCGCTTGCCGTCCATACGCGGCTCCAGAGTGTGCACCCCCGGCTGCCAGCCGTTGAAATCCCCCACCACACTCACCGGCCCCGGCGGGCTGTCCGCAGGCAGGACAAAGGTGACCTCGGTGCGATCCTTACGCAACGTGCGCTCCAACACGGGGCAGCTCCTGACTAGCGGCATGAGGGGGATGTACTGGCCCATCCTCAACGCTCCACCACCAGGCCGCACCCCGAAACCCACCCCCACCCCACCCCCAGCCCCCACCACCCCCGGCAACATCAGCGTCGGGACGCTGAGCGCCGAACGTCTGCGCGTCGAGGACGGGGTCGCTGCGGCGACCGGAGTCCGGCTCGAGGCACTGCGCTACGAGCGGCCGGGCGTTCGGATCGACATGGAGCGGGCATCCGTGCCCCGGGCGAGCGTCGTGGTCCCCGATCTGTCGTACGTACAGATCCCGGAACTAGACCTGGCCGGCGCGAGCCTGCGGATCGACTTCGACGCGCTCGGGCCCTCGTCGGGGGCGTCCGACAAGGTGAGGGTCACTGCGAACCCCATGACGATGCTGGAAGCACTGCACGGTAGTGCCTCGCTGACGGTCGCGTCGCGGGGCACCCCTCTTCCCTTGCTGACCGACCCTCGGGACATCACCCCGGTACCGGAATTCGGATCGACAACGGGATGATCGACTTCGACCGGATGGCACGGTCGCTGACCGACCACGGTGTCGCCTTCGATCCACCGCTGCCCCTCTCCGCCCGCGTCGAACGACTGAGATCATCGGGAACCCGGGCCCATGCCCGAAGCCTCGGCTCAAGCCGGCACGCCGCACCTGGTGACCGCTGCCTCGGGGCCGTTTCGGGTACCCATCTCCTCTGAACCGGTCAGCAGGGCTGCCTGGGCTGGCCGCGGGCGGGCGGGCTAGTGGGACGGCGAATTGCCGCGTTTCCCGGTGCGGATGGAGGGCTGCGCGGGACACTACGAGGCAGCGGGCCGCCGGGGGTGTGGTCACTGGGCCAGGGCGAGGGGAACTGCTGTGTCGCGGGGATGGAAGATCACGATTGTCGCACTGGCGGCGGTGGGCATCCTGTCGACGCCGCTGTTCTGGCTTCTGGACGGTCCCAATACGGGCCAGTTGGCCGGGGCCACGGTTCAGGCCGCAGCCGGCATCGCCGCCCTGGTCTGGGCTCTGCTCCAGCACCCGGCGAACCTCACGGACGACAGCTCGACCCGGACCGGCCGCGCTCGTGCCACCGGCGGTGGCAGGGCATTCACCGGAGTCAAGCGCACCGGCGGCCGGGGCCGCGGTTCGGCGAGGGCGGAGGAGACCGGAGACGCCACGGCTGACGGTCCCGGCAGCAGCGCCAGCACCGGCATCGACTACAGCTGACCACCTGACAGCGGCCAGGTAGGGGGAGACAGACCGCGTGGGCAGGAAGAACAAGGGCCGGCGGAAACGCGCGAAGACCACCGGCGCAGGGGTCTCGGCGAACAAGACCGGGAACGCCGCGGCTACGTCCGCGGCCACCGCGACCACCGGCTACCAAGGGCCCGCGCCGAGAGGCGGCAGTGCTCCCGGCTCGGTGCATCTGTCCGGTACCGGGAATGCCACGGGCTCGGACGGTGCACTCGTCAACACCGGCTACGTCCACCAGATGAACGTCGAGAAGCTGACCCTGCGAAAGGGCTCGGCGCGGGATCCGGCGGCCTGGCCGCATCAGGTCGGCGTCGTACCGTCCTCGGCACGCTCGTTTCAGCAGCGGGCCGAGGCGGACCGGCTGCGGGACGCGGTGGACGGCGGGGGCACCGCCGTACTCTCCCAGGTGCTGACCGGGATGGGAGGAGTCGGCAAGACCCAGCTCGCCGCCGACTACGCCCGCACCGCCTGGAACGACAGCAGCCTGGACGTCCTCGTCTGGATCACCGCAAGCACACAGTCAGCGGTGGTGAGCGGGTACGCGCAGGCCGGCGTCGAGTTGTGCCGGGCCGACCCCGCCAACCCCGAGCAGGCTGCGAAGCAGTTCCTGGCCTGGCTGGCCCACAAGCCGGGGCAGCGGCCGTGCCGGTGGCTGGTCGTCCTCGACGATGTGGCCGACCCGGGTGATCTCATCGTCGGGCGGGATGATCCCGCCCGCTGCTACAGCCTGTGGCCACCGGCCGGCCCGCACGGCCGAACCCTTCTCACCACCCGCCGCCGCGACGCCGCTCTCTTCGGTGAGGGCCGCCGCCGCATCGACGTCAGTCTGTTCACCGCCGACGAATCCCTCGCCTACCTCACCGCATCACTGAACTCCCAAGGGCGCACCGAACCCGCCGACCAGCTCGCCGCCCTCGCCCACGACCTCGGACACCTTCCCCTGGCGCTGGCCCAGGCCGCCGCGTACATCGTCGACTCGGGTGAGAGCGCGGCCGTCTACCGTTACCTGCTGGCCGACCGGGCCACCACCCTCACCGACCTCACCCCGGAATCCCTGCCCGACGAGCAGGCAACCGCCCTCGCCGCCGCCTGGTCCCTCTCCATCGACCGCGCCGACACCCTGCGCCCTGTCGGCCTGGCCCGCCCCATGCTCCACCTCGCCGCCCTTCTGGACGCCAACGGCATACCCCAGGTCATCGTCTCCAGCCCGTCGGCCCGCACCCACCTCGCCGCCCACCGCACCCCGGCGGGGCCCACCCACCCGTGGCTGCCGAAGTGGTGGCCGGGCAGACGGTGGCGGCCGTTGACACCGGTCAGCCCCAAGGAGGCGCAGGGGGCTCTGCGCGCGCTGGACCGGCTCAGCCTCATCGACCACCAACCCGGCACTCCCCACCAGGTCGTCCGGGTACACCAGCTCATCCAACACGCCACCCGCGACACCCTCACGCCCAACCAGCATTACCACACTGCACGCACCGCCGCCGACGCCCTCATGGACACCTGGCCCAAGATCGAGCGCGACACCGACCTTGCCCGGATGTTCCGGACCAACGCCGACGCCCTCACCCGCCACGCCGAAGACGCCCTGTACTCGCCTGACGCGCACCCGGTGCTGTACCGCCTCGGAATCAGCCTCGGCGAATCCGGACAGGTGACCGCCGCCATCGACCACTTCAGGAGCCTTGTCACCACGTGTGGCAGCAGCCTGGGCGAGGACCACCCCAACACGCTCACCGCGCGGAACAACCTCGCAGCCATGCGTGGAAATGCGTGGGACACGGCCGATGCCGTACAAGCCCTCACCGACCTCGTGGAATCCATGGTGCGGGTTCGGGGTACGGACCACCCCGACACCCTCACCGCACGGAACAACCTTGCAGCCATGCGAGGGGAGGCCGGTGATGCGGCCGGAGCCGCTCAAGCCCTCACCGACCTCCTGGAGTCGATGGTGCGGGTGCTGGGCCCGAACCACTACACGACCCTCACAGCCCGCGGCAACCTCGCCTCCTGGCAGGGGCGGGCGGGCGATGAGGCCGGCGCTGTGCAGGCCCTCACCGAAGTCGTCGAGTCCATGGTGCGGGTGCTGGGCCCGGACCATCCCACAACCCTCACGATGCGCAACAACCTCGCCGGCTGGCGGGGGGAGGCCGGTGATGCGGCCGGAGCCGCACAGGCCCTCACCGAGCTCCTGGCCGACCGGATCCGGGTGCTGGGCGAGGGGCACCCCGACACCCTCGACACCCGGTCCCACCTCGCGGCCAGGCGGGGGGAGGCGGGTGATGCCGCCGGGGCCGCGCAGGCCCTCACTGACCTCCTGGAGCTCCTGGAGCGAGTGCTGGAACCGGACCACGGCACAACCCTCACCGCACGGACCAATCTCGCCGCCATGCGGTGGCGGGCGGGGGATGCGACCGGGGCCCTGCAGGCCCTCACCGACCTCCACGAGTGCCTGGGGCGGGTGCTGGGCGAGGACCACCGCACGACCCGCAGTGTCCGGGCCACGCTCGCCGACATGCAGCGGCAGGCGGGGGATGAGGCCGAGGTCGTGCAGGCGACCCTCACCGATCTCCTGGAGTCCCTGGGTCGGATACAGGGCTCGGACGGATTTGAGGTGCTGATTGTTCGAGAAGACCTCGGCCACGGGAGGAGACAGGCGTAAATGGCCCCCGGACATCGGGGTCCGGACCACGCCGCGGTACGTCATCGCCCAGACCGGCCAGGACGCTGCGTACGAAGTCACCGCCCGCGACGTACCGCTCGAGGCGGTGGCCACCACCCTCGGCACGGTCGAGATGGACGGACGCGAGGCCGGGCGCATGAGGGCGGCCGGTGGACGCATACGGGCTGGGTGCAGATCATCACTCCGAGCCGGACGCTGGGCTGGATCTCCGCGGTGTACGTCGGCGGTGGCTCGCACAACACTTCGTTCCCCGGCGCACCGGTCAACCGCCCCGGTGACGCCACCGTGCACTGCGAGTTCATCCGGATCCGCTGTCGACAGCGGGTACCGCAGCCGCTGGTGGGCGCTGGTCGAGCTGCCCGACGGCAGGATCGGCTGGGTGAACAACATCTACATCCTCGCCCGCAGACGACACACCCTCCGCTTCCCCACTGCCCTCTCCCATTCACCCGGGGGGTGAAAGCCGCGCACGCCTGCCCGACCGGGCTCTGGGGGCCGTCTCCTCGTCGAAGAGCCGCTCAGGGGGCCGGGACGGCGGTTTCCATCACTCGGGTACGGGCGGGTGCCGGTACCAGCAGCCGAACCAGGGCCGCTCAGCGGGAACTTGCCGCGGTTCTCAACCGTGTTGACGGGAAAGGGTCACGGACGCGTGGCCGCCTGGTTGCGAAGAGTGATCGACAGTCGGACATGGATGCGAAGGAGACGACATGTTGATGGAGGCGCTGGCGGCGTTGGCAGCGGCGGGTGGTGGCGCTGTGGTGCAGGCCGCGGGGACGGATGCGTGGAACGGGATGCGACAGCGGGTGGGGGAAATCTTCGGCCGCGGTGATGCGGCGCGGATCCCCGCCGAGCTGGAGCGCCTGGACCACACCGCACGCGTTCTGGCGCCGGGCGATACGGACGGCACGGCCCCGCAGCGGCTCCGGGAGGAAGGCGTGTGGGCGGGGCGGTTCGAGGCTCTGCTGGAGGGCCTGGACGACGCAGGGCGGGAACAGGTGGCCGGGCAGCTGCGGGACCTGCTGGCGTTCGTGGCCGCCTCGGCGGGGGACACCGCCGTCGCGACGGGCACGGCGGTGGCCCGTGACGGGGGCAGCGCCGTCACGGGCGTCAAGCACAGCAGCGGCGGCCACCGTGGTCCCGCCCGGGCCGCGCACACCGGGAACGCGGAGGCCACCGGCCCGGGCTCCACCGCCGTCACCGGCATCGTCACCGGATAGTCCCTCCACCCTGCATCGCAGCCGTTCGCAGAATGAACCGAGGGGGATGGCGTGGCCCGCTGGCGGTGGCGCAAGAAGGGATCCGGCGAGGACGCGGCCGCGACGATGCCGGCTGATGTCGCGGACGTTGACCGAGCATCACAGGCGACCACCTGGCAGAACGCGTTCGCCAACGTCGGGGACGCCGACGCCGTGGCCTACCGGACGGGGAACGCCCAGGCCATCGGGGCGGGCGCCATCGCCGTCACCGGCGTCTACAAACCCACCGTACAGCTGCCACCCGAGGCGCTGCGGCCGCCCGCCGAGGTGGATGCCCCGACGGGCCTGAACGACCTGCCTTACCAGCCGGGCCTGTTCGTCGGGCGCGACCGCGAACTCGACCTCCTCGACACCGCGCTCGCCTCCCCCGGCACGGCCTTGGTCCAGGCGGTTGCCGGGCTCGGCGGGATCGGAAAGAGCACCCTGGCCGCGCACTGGGCAGCCACCCGCCTCCACGGCCGCGCGCCCGTCCGGTGGATCACCGCCGACAGTCCCGCCGCCGTGCAGAAGGGCCTGGCGGACCTCGCCACAGCCCTGCAGCCCGTACTCGCGCGCGCCCTGCCGGTCGAGGCACTCGCCGAGTGGGGCCTGCAGTGGCTGGCCAGCCACACCGGCTGGCTGATCGTCCTGGACAACGTCAACGATCCCGCCGATATCGCCCCCCTGATCGCCCGCGCCCCAGGCGGCAGGTTTTTGATCACCAGTCGACTCGCCACCGCGTGGACCGACGCCGCCACCCTCGTCCGCCTCGACATCCTCCTACCGGCCGAGTCCCTGGCTCTGCTCACCCGCATCACCACCGGCCCGCATCCCGCCCGGGACCTGGACGGCGCGGCCGACCTGTGCGAAACCCTCGGCCACCTCCCCCTGGCCATCGAACAGGTCGCCGCCTACCTGGCGCAGAACCCGCTCACCACCCCCCGCGCCTACCTGCACCTCCTCTCCCAGCACCCCGCGCAGATGTACCGCGCCGGCGCGGCCACCACTGCCGCCGGGGCCACCATTGCGCGCGTCTGGAACATCACCCTCGACTGCATCACTCGCATTCAGCCCCACGCCGCCGACCTGCTGCGCACCCTCGCGTGGTACGCCCCTGACCACATCCCCGCCGTCCTGCACCACGCCGGCACGGTCGACCCGCCCGCAGACAGCGCCGCCCTCGGCCTCCTGACCGCCTACAGCATGATCACTCCTGACCCCGCAGCCAACACCCTCGCCATCCACCGGCTCGTCCAGGCCCTCGCACGCACCCCCGACCCCGAGGATCCCCACCGCACCCCGCAACTCATCGACCAAGCCCGCGAACAAGCCACCCAGGGCCTGTACACCAACCTCCCCGAGGCCTGGAACACCCCTGACACCTGGGACACCTGGCGCACTCTGCTCCCGCACATCGACGCGTTCGCCACCCACACCATCAACACCGAAGGCACCATCAATGCCGCCCGCATCCTCAACGAGACGGCACTCTTCCTCGGCAACCAAGGCCAGTCCGGCCCTGCGACCACCTACTTCCAACGCGCCCTCACCGACACCGTGCGGCTCCTGGGCGAGGACCACCGCTACACCCTGACCTACCTCAACAACCTGGCCAGCGCATACGAATGGTCGGGGGACCTGGGACGGGCCATCCCCATGTATGAACAGTCACTCACCGACACCGCGCGGGTCATGGGTGAGGACCACCCCGACACCCTGATCTCCCGCAACAACCTCGCCAGCGCGTACGAATCGGCCGGAGACCTGGAGCGAGCCATCCCCCTGTACGAACAGTCACTCACCGACACCGAGCGGCTTCTGGGCGAGGACCACCCCTCCACGCTGACCTACCGCCACAACCTCGCCTCCACCTACGAATCGGCAGGGGATCCGGAGCGGGCCATTGCCCTGTACGAGCAGACCCTAGTCGATCGGCTCCGTGTCATGGGTGAGGACCACCCCGACACCCTGACCACCAGCAACAACCTCGCCTACACCTACGAAATAGCGGGGGACCTGGAACGGGCCGCTTCCCTGCACGGACTGACTCTCAGCTATCGGGTCCGGGTCCTGGGCGATGACCACCCCGACACCCTGACCAGCCGCAACAACCTCGCCCACACCTACGAATCGGCGCGAGACCTGGAACGGGCCATCCCCCTGTACGAGCAGACCCTGAGCGACACCGTGCGGATCCTGGGCGAGGACCACCCGTTCACCGAAATGCTCCGAGGCAATCTCACCAGGGCCATTGCCGAGCGGGACAACGTCGAGCCGTCATGACCCGGGCCGACCGTCTACGCGGGCAGGTGGACGGGCCGGCCGCCAGCTGTCTGCGCGCCTCGACGCCGCGGCCCACGAAGGCACGCATCTCTCGCGTTGGCGGTGGGGATGATCACGGGGCGAACACCGTGGAGTGGTCGATGAAGCCGAGTCGGCCCAGCGCTCGCAGAACACCGTGTGCCGGCTCGGGGCTGGGCGTCGAGGCGACCGCTGGCCGGCCGGACGCTACGAGCACGGAAAGACCGTGAAGATGATCAAGCTGAGGGGGGATGCGCGTCCCAGTGGGCTTCGGGGCTGCTCCAGTCGAAGTTGTCCAGGTGGGGACTGAGGTGGTTCGGGGCGGTGAGGACGGTTGCGGGGAGGGCGTCGGTGGTGGGGCCGGTGTCGGTGGCCCAGATGCGTACGGTGTTGTGAAACGACACTCTGCGTGGCGATGAAGCGGGGTGACTGCGACACTCTTGTTGTGCACAGGCCGTGTCGGTGTCTGGGTTCTGATGGTTGCTTCGTGTACGACGACACCGTGAGCACGAAGAGCCCACGCATAGCCGGCAAACGGGGCCGCTGGCCACGTGGCTCCATCCTCAGAGGATCAGTTCGTGGAGTCCCATTCGTCTGAGGTCATTGGCCTGGTGTCTGGGTAACACCGTTGGATCTCACTCAGCACCCATGCGTCGGCTGTGCGGACATCCCAACTGGAACTGTCGAACTCCCCAAGGTCACTACGAGTTCGTTGCCCGCATAGCCCTCGAAGTCTCCATCGACCGCCTGCAGATAGGGCGCGTCCATGGCCAGCAATTCAAGGGTGGGGACTCCGGTGCCTGCCGAAGCCTTCATCATCCGAGCGAACGCCGGGTGTGGCTGCTCGTCGAACATCTGAGCCTTCCACGTCAGCCCGAGTCCGTAACTCCATAGTCGGACCACAAGCTCAGCCAGGGTGACGTAGCGGCGATCAGCCGGGCGGCCCGAGCGAAGGGCATCGTCCCGCCAGGCCGCAAAGGTGACCATCTGCGTGGTGGACGGCGTTTCATTCATTGGCTCAGCAACCTGCTTCGATCTCGGAGAGTCGCTACTTCCAGCTCTCCCATTGTCCGAGCTCGCACCATCCAGACGAAGCGGATGAGGTCTCGACCTCGTCCGCGGGATCACAAAGCCAAACAGGGCGCACAGGTGATCGCGCAAGTCGAGCATGACCGCTGGTCCGTTTGGAGAGGTTCCGGCTGATCGTTGCAGGGCAGGTGGAGGTGTCGGTGCTGGTTGTCGACTCGGACGCGCTGCTGGTGGAGCGTCAGCTTCGGCAGGGGCGACTCACTTGCCCGGTCTGGGCGGGGGAGGACTCCGCACCGCACCCCCGCCCACGTTGAGGCGCGGGTATGTGAACTGCGGCAGACACGAAAGCTCGGCCCGGCACGGATCGGCCCCGTGCTGGGACTGCCGGCCTCGACCGTGCACCGGATCCTGACCCGCCACGGCCTGCACCGTCTCACCACCGGCAAGGTGATCCGCCGCTACGAACGTGAGAAGCCCGGCGCACTCGTCCACGTCGACGTGAAGAAGCTCGGCCGTATCCCCGACGGCGGAGGCCACAAGGTCCTGGGCCAGGAGGCCGGCGGAAGAAGAAGACCGGTGTCGGCTTCGACTACGTCCACTCCGCCGTCGACGACTACACAAGGCTCGCCCACAGCGAGATCCACGCCGACGAGAAGGCCGACACCTGCGCGGGCTTCCTCCGCCGGGCCGCCGCCTTCTTCCACGGCCATGGCATCGACCGGGTCGACCGCGTGCTGACCGACAACGCCTGGGCCTACCGCAAGGCCAAAGCCTGGAAGAACGCCCTCTCCGATCTCGGCGCGCCCGGCAAACTCACCCGCGCCTACCGGCCCCAGACCAACGGCAAGGTCGAACGCTTCAACCGCACCCTCCTCGACGAATGGGCCTACCTGAAGCCCTACACCTCAAACGACGAGCGGACAGCAGCCCTGGCAGACTTCCTCCACACCTACAACCACCACCGCTGCCACACCGCACTCGACGGCAAGCCACCCATCAGCCGCGTAAACAACCCTGCGAGCCAATACATCTAGTGCCGTATCAAGCAACGTTCGCCCCGTCCTGACATGTCGTCCGGTTGCTACGACGGGCGGCGCCAGACGCCCAGAATGATCATGTGGCTGAACGCGCGCAGGTCCGGGAAATTGACGACGCCGAGGGCAGGCGGTTACTGCAGATCATCCGCAGGGGCACCGGGTCGGTGGTGACTTGGCGGCGGGCCCAGATGGTGCTGCTGTCAGCGCAGGGGATGCCGGTGGCGAAGATCGCTGAGGTGACGTTCACCAGCGTGGACCGGGTCCGCGACTGATGCGGCACTAGCTCCGGTGTGCTCAGCGATGCAGTTCGACATGTTCGTCGAGGCGGCCTGAAATGCGGCCAAGGGCAGCGGGATGGCGCTCTCGGCGCGGGAACCGGGCAGGGGTTCGGGGGCGTGTGTGCTCCGGTACGTGAGATCGAAAGGGAGGGGTCAGGCACAAATGACGGCATCGAGGGAGGGCAAGGAGCCCGGCTTGGGGTGGTTCGTGACGGGGCCGCTGCTCGCCGTGGCGGGCACTGTGCTGGGAACCGCACTGGCATCGCAAAGGTGGGCGGACTGTGCGCACGGCATGGACGCACCGACCCGTACGGGTTTTGTGATGATCATGCCGTTCGCCTGGATCGGCATGACCCTACTGCTCGGGCTTTTCCAGACCATCTTGGTGGCGGTGCTACCGGATCAGACCGAACCCGAGGTCAAATGGGTGGCCCTGTTCGTGGCGGCCTGTGTGCTGACCCTCCTGTACTCCTTCGGGATGGGTTCCCCGGACATGACGCCGGACGGCTCCTGCGTGCGGTAGCAGTCCACCCTCGTCAAGGGGGCGAACGTTGCCTGACGCGGTACTAGCCGAGCCAGACGATGTCCAGGACGGACAGGTGCCGGAGCGCTCGGTTGGCGAAGTAGGTGACGGACGGGCGGCCGGCGGACGCGATCCGGACGTCTTCGCCTTCGGGGTCGTCGGGGTCCCACTGGCGGAAGCCCGACGGGTCGGCCGCGGCGGCGTCGAGGAGGTCCCAGACCGTCTCTTCGGCGTGCTCGGGGAGTTCGGCGAGGACCTTCGCGGCCGAGGTCGAGAGGCGGACCGCGTACGGTGGCAGGCTCACCGGCGCCGCCGGCCGCGGAGCTCGGCCATGTCCACGAAACCCGCTCTCGTCATGGCCGGAAGCGGTGAACGCGTCGACCGCGGGGCGGAGACGAGTCGGGCCTGCCAGACGTGCACGACCTCGTACGGGGTGTTCAAGGAGAACGTCCGGCGCGACTCCTCCAGCGCGGCCGTCCACTCGCGCTCGAAGGCCGGCACCCACCGCTCGGCGCGACGGTCGGCCCGGAGCTGGACGAGGAGTTCGGCCGGCGCCCCGGGCGCGGGTGCGTACGGGGCGGCGGGGGTGTGGTCGGGCTGGGCGCTCATCAGCTCCTCCTGCGGCGGGGTGCTACCGCCACCGTAGAACGACGGGAACCGAGCCGTGGAGGTTCGGACGGATGCCGCAGCCCGGACCCGTCTGCACCTGGCTTACGGGGCCGGGGTTCGGGTACCCGGCACAGCCGGACCAGCCACTGGTCCACTGGTGCGCCAGGGCGCGCTCGGGTCGGCCATGGTGTCGAGGAGCAGTTCGCACCACGTGACGGCTGCGTTGACCGTCAGGCGGGCATGACGGGCGCCGAGGCCGGAGGGCGCGCTCGCCTGTCCGTGCCCACTGCCGAAGCCCTGGTTGCGCAGCTCGGCCACGCCGACCGCGATGTTGACCGCCCCGGAAAGGATCTTCTTGATCGCCAGCCACCTGTCTGCTGGTGTGATGATGTGAGCGAACGTAAGCCCTACCCCAGCGACTTATCGGACGAGCAGTGGGCGTTGATCGAGCCGGTGATCACCGCGTGGAAGGACCGGCACCGCTCGGTCAGCGGCCACCAGGGCGCCTACGCGATGAGGGAGATCGTGAACGCGATCCTGTACCAGGGCCGGACCGGCTGCCAGTGGGCCTACCTGCCGCACGACCTGCCGCAGAAGAGTGCGACGTATTACTACTTCGCCGCCTGGCGGGATGACGGCACCGACCAGGTCATCCACGAACTCCTACGCTGCCAGGTCCGTGAGCGGGCCCGCCGATTAGAGGACCCGACCCGTCCTGGCCGCGAGCGCGCACGACAACGCTGCGGGCATCACCCTGCTGGACCAGGTCGCCGAGAACGCCGGCGGCACCGTCGAGAAGGCGCTGGTCGACCAGGGTTTCAAGAAGGCAGTGGTCGACCACGGCACCGCACTCGGCGTCGACGTGCAGATCGTCGAACGCAACCCGCAGGACACCGGCTTCGTCCCGCAGCCGAAGCGGTGGAGGGTCGAGCAGACCTACGGGATCCTGATACTGCACCGGCGCCTGGTCCGCGACTACGAGCACCACCCGGCCTCGTCCGCCTCCCGCGTCTACTGGGCCATAACTCAGGTCATGGCCCGCCGCCTTACCGGTGCGAACACCCCGACCTGGCGCGAGGCGCAGGCGGTGGCAGCGTGAACATCGAGCCCCTCTTGGACGCGCTCGGCCTCCAAGAGGACGCCGCCCGGGCCCTGGCCGACGACCTCCGCACCCAGATCGAAGAGCTGCACGGCAGACTGCGGGAAGCCGAGACCCGCCTCGAACACCTGTCGACTACCCGGAAGACCGTCACCGCCCTCGCCGACCGGCTCCCGGCCACCCCGCCGGACCTGCCCGAGCACCCGGACTACCCCCGCATCCTCGCTGCCTTCAACGATGCCACCAGCCCCCTCCGGACCCGCGATGTCTGCGAAGCCCTCGACCACGAACTGCTGCCAAAGAACATAGAGGGCACCCGTGCCAAGCTGAAACGTCTGGTCAAGCTCGATATCCTTACCGAGGTCGATACCGGCAGCTTCACCCGGAAGCAGCAGGCGTCCGGGCACCACGACCGGCAGCTGTGACCACGACCGATCGGCCACCCCGGATCGGCGCCGCCCTTGCTACCAGATCCACATCCCGCCGAGGACAGAAGCCCGACCGCTCTCGTCGACGCCGACCATGTGGGCCGCCTCGGGACCACCGCCTGAATCGGAGTCCAGCGGGATGACGAAGCGGTGCTCTCCGAAGTTCAGGGCGAGAATCCGATCTGGATCCAGTTCATAGCCGTCGACGGTCTTGCCGATGTAGCAGCGCATGAACTCGAGCGACCCCGTTGCGGGAAAGTGCCACTCGCGACCCCCGTACACCCCCGAAGGGTCGCTCAAGGCCCGCAGAATCGGTCCATCGAAGTGCAGCTCGACGTAGTCGCGCACGAAAGACACGGCGCTGACCTCCAAGCCCATCAGCAGCTGGAGTGGGTCGTCCGAGTCGTTCGCAATAGTCACAAGCCCATGCTGCCAGAGGTCTCCGCCCGCCCCGTCACGCGTCCGCCCGCTGGCCGACTCGGAACCGGAACGGCCAACTACCGGTCGACATCACAGCAGCCCCTCCCAGCCTCACCCGGCAACGGACATCAGCTCACGAACCGCCCTCTCAGAGGGCGGTTCGTGAGTCTTTGAGTGGCTCTGCCATCGCCTGATGGTGTGGGTGCGCGGCGGAACCCGCCGGTCCGCAGGCGCTCGCCTGCTGGTGTGATGATGTTCCCAAGACCTACGGGCCTTCGACACGCCAGTGGCATGACCTCGGACGAGTCGCCGAAGGTGGAGAACCGGTTCCCAAGCGAGGCCACGAATGGCTGGACTACGAAAGATGAGAGAAACCATGACCGCCCTTGAGCGACTTCGACACCTCATGCAGCCGTCGAGTATGGGGACCTTCATCGACTGGGACGACATCGCGGTGGCGTACGGCACCCGATTCCCGTCCGATTACAGGAACTTCCTGTCCGTCTACGGCAGCGGTGAAATCGACGGAATGCTGGCCGTCTTCGCTCCGAGCGTGGATCCTCATGCTCCTTCCCGTCACACCTCAAGGCTTCCGGCGGATGTTCTCGACCTGCCGGAGGTCAACGAGTGGAACGAGCCGCTGCACGCCGAGCTCTATAGCCCGGCAGACATCATGGTCTGGGGGGAGACAGCCGAAGCGGACGTACTGGGCTGGATCACGAGCAACCACGAACCCGGCACCTGGCCTGTGGCTGTCTATACGCACGGAGGCGAGTGGACGGTCTACGACTGCACCATGACGGAATTCCTGCTGCAGCTCCTCACTGGAGAATTCGATGGGAACCCGACAGGGCTGACGCGTCTGTACGGAAAGGGTAGCGCGGAGTTCACCACCGGCTGACAGGTCAGGGCACCGGAGTAGGACACTGTCTCCAGAGCTGCTCAGCGGGCGGTTCGTGACTTTTGGGCGACTCTGTCGTCGCCTGATGGTGTGGGTGCAGGGTGGAACCCGCCGATCCGCAGGCACTCGCCTGCTGGTGTGATGATGTGAGTGAACACATGTCCTACCCCAGCGACTTATCCCAGGCGCAATGGGCTCTGATCGAGCCGGTGATCACGGCGTGGAAGGACCGGCACCGCTCGGTCAGCGGTCATCAAGGGGCCTACGCGATGCGGGAGATCGTGAACGCGATCCTCTATCAGGGCCGGACCGGCTGCCAGTGGACCTACCTCCCGCACGACCTGCCGCCGAAGAGCGCGACGTACTACTACTTTGCGGCCTGGCGGGACGACGGAACGGACCAGGTCATCCACGAGCTCCTGCGCTGCCAGGTACGTGAGAAGGCCCGTCGCTTAGAGGACCCGACCCTGGTGGTCCTGGACACCCAGAGTATCCACGCTGCCGCGGGGGTCCCCGCCTCCACGACCGGCCGGGATCCGGCGAAGAGGGTCCCGGGCCGCAAGCGCGGACTGGCCGTGGACGTGCTCGGCCTGGTCATCGCGGTGGTCGTTCTCGCCGCGAGCGCGCACGACAACACCGCGGGCGTCACTTTGCTGGACCAGGTCGCCGAGCACACCGGCGGAAGCGTCAACAAGGCCCTGGTCGACCAGGGCTTCAAGAACCAGGTCACCGCGCACGGAGCCGGCCTGGGCATCGACGTCGAGACCGTGCAACGCAATCCGCAGGAGAAGGGGTTCGTGCCGCAGCCGAAGCGGTGGAGGGTCGAGCAGACCTACGGGATCCTGATACTGCACCGGCGTCTGGTCCGCGACTACGAACACCGCCCGGCCTCGTCCGCCTCCCGGGTCTACTGGGCCATGACCCACGTCATGGCCCGCCGTCTTACCGGCAAGAACACCCCCACATGGCGCGAACGGCAGACGGTGAGCGCGTGAACCTCCAGCCCCTGCTCGACGCGCTCGACATCCAGGAGAACGCCGCCCGGGGCCTGGCCGACGACCGGGCCGCTCAGGCTTGCATCGCTCCGCTGTCTGCCGCCTCTGCCCATGGGTGCAGCCCGGCTCCCTTCACCTTCTCGGCGACGTCCGAGTGGAACGAGCGCGCACCCGCACTCCGGCCGGGCGTGGCCCAACCGAAGCATCGTCCCCAATGAGTAGCGTGAGCGTCGCCGCTGTTCCCCCTGCGCAGGAGTTCGCTTTGGACCGTGACGAGATGATGCGGCTCTTCAACGCCCACCGGACCGCCGAGGCCGCCAGGGATATCCCCGGTGTGCTGGAGACCTTCACCGAGGACTGCTTCCTGGAGACCGTGCCGCTCGGCATGCGCAGTCAGGGAAAGGACAGGACCCGAGTTGCGTACGAGAGCCTGTTCACCGCGTTTCCCGACCTCGCACCCGAGGACACCGGGATCGCCTTCGGAGACGACGTGCTCGTCGTGTGGGGCACCCTGCGCGGCACCAGCCTCGGCCAGTGGCTCGGCATGCGGCCCGGCGGTGGCACCTTCGCCGTGCCATTCACCAATGTCGTGCCGTTCCGGGACGGCCTGATGGCTGGTGAGACCCTCTACTTCGATCTCGCGACCCTGTGCCAGCAAGCAGGCCTCGACCTCGACAGCACCCGCACCGCCGCCACAGCCGACGCCCAGGAGACCCGGCCACCTGACGCACACTGAGAGCCGGGCCCTTCGGGGGCGGACAGGAGTGCGCAGGGCCGTCGGTAGCCGCGCCGCCGATCGGCTCCTGGTTGCGACACGTGTCGGTCCTTCTCCTCGTACAGCGACACCGATCGGAGTCAAACCGTGCGGGGACCGCCTCATGAATGCCCCTGCCACGCGGCCGCCCACACCGTCGGCGCCCATGTCCCCGAACGGATCCGGCTCAGATCCACCGTCGCGTGCTGGAGCGCCCGCGTGCCGGCGTTTGGGGTCTCAGAGTTGCCGGGCTCGGATGACGACGAGCTCTTCCCGCCCGCCGTGTTTCCCCACAGCCACGCTCCCCCTGCTCCGCCGCGCCTGCGCGAAACCTCTACTTCCGGCAGCGGGCCATCCCACGCACCGCGTCAGGCGGCATCCAGCTCGACTGGCGCGGATGGCCAGCAGGACCGCAGGACTTCCAGGCCATGCTGGTGACCTGCCTCAGTACATCCGATACCCCACACACGTTCGAACACCCCAAAAAGAGCTGCACCTCCAGTGCCTCCGGGTACTTCAACGCCATCGATCACGCGCAGAGCCCTGGAACCCGCACAGCCCTTGGCCCGTGCCATGGGTGATGGGCACCGGGACGGGCATGCTGCGGGCCGTGCCTTCGGTCGTGTCCAGCCGGAGGGCGAGCGTGAGGTTGCCGTCAGTGTCCCAGGCGAACATCACGGGCACGTTCCTGAGGCCCTTGGCGATCAGGACGGCCTGGCACTTCTTCACCGCCCGGACGGTCGTTGCGCGGTCGAGCTGGACCGACCTCTCGCAGACCTTGGGGAGGAGCGACTGGTACTTGGGGAGGGACTGACAAGCGGCTCAACCTGCTGCCTGCCCTGGTAGCCCGGGCCGCCCCACGCAGCGGATGACGGCGTTCAAGCAGCAGGCTCGGCATCCGGCCGCTGAACCGGAGCAACACCGCCGCCCGCGTCGTGACTACCCGCCCCCTTCCACGGACGTGATCCAGGCGGGAACATCCTGGTGACGGTGGACGGGGGTGGCAGACCGTGGGGCGTAGACGGGGTGCGTGGGCCGGGTCGGTGGTAACGGGAGGGGCCGCATTGGTGGCGGCTGTGCTGGGGCCGGTGACCAACTACGCCAGTGACGCGGTGCCTGGCTGGGCGGCGCAGGCGTGGGTGATCTGGCCCGTGTTCGCCGTGCTGGTGGTGGTCAGCATCGGGCTGTTGCTGTGGAGCCGGCATCTGGATGCCGCACCAAGGCCCCCGGCGCGGCTGGCACCGGTGAGCCGACTGGTCCGCGGCCAGCAGGCTTCGCTACGCCCCCCGCATGTTCAGCGCGTGCGGGGGCGTGAGGAAGAACTCGCCGTGTTGGCAGGCATGCTTCGGCGGCCACGAGGCCGGTTCGCGGTGCTGTGCGCGGTCGGCGGGATGGGCAAGACAACGGTGGCCGCGCAATTGGCCGCCCAGGCCGAGGCGGCGGGCTGGCGAGTGTTTTGGGTGCGCTGGCGCGACGGCGCCGGGCTGGCGCAGCAGATGGTGGAGACGGCGCTGGCCTGCGGCCTGCCAGAGGCAGAACTGGAGGCCGCGCGAGCGGGGCAGGCGAGCCTGCCGGATGTGGTCTGGCGACAGTTGGGCCGGGTGCGGCGGTGGCTGCTGGTTGTGGACAACGCCGACGAGCCGCACGAGATCGGCCCGGCAGGGGAGCCGGTGGCCGACTATCGCGGCTGGATCCGTCCTCACGGCCGGGGCCTGCTGGTGGTGACCAGCCGGGATGGCAGCGAGCAGACCTGGGGTCCGTGCGCACAGCTGCTGCCACTGGAGCCGCTGCCGGTGCGACCTGCGGGGCAGGTCCTGCTGGACGCTGCTCCCGTGGCCGGCACCGCCGAGCAGGCCCGGGAGCTGGCGGCGCGACTGGGCGGGCTGCCACTGGCGTTGCACGCGGCCGGCACCTATCTGGCCGGACCCACAAGCCGCTACCGCACCTTTGCCGCCTACCGCCAGGCCCTGGAACAGGAACTGCGGTTCTTGGTGGGAGCGGCACACCCGAATGCCTCCAATCCGCAGGTCGCCCGCGCCGTGGTGCGGCACACCTGGGAGGTGTCCTTGGACCAGCTCGCCGGGGAGGGCAACGCTTTGGCCCGCCCCTTGTTGCGACTGCTGGCCCTGCTGGCTCAAGCCCCCGTCCCACTATCCCTGATCACCCCGGACCTGCTATCCGTCGTCACCGGACACGACGTCACCGCGGCGGCCCTGGAGGCCGCGTTCGCCGGCCTGCACCGATACGGTCTCCTCGGCCTGCCCCACTCTCCCGGCAGCACCGGCCCGGCGTCGGGCAGCAGCGAGGGGGCGCAGGTGGTGTTGCATCCCCTGATCCGAGAGATCAACGCTGTCGCCCTCACGGCCGAGACCACCGATCTCGCCGTGTGGCACCGGGCTCTCGCCGAGCGGCTGACCATGGCTGTGCACGAGGCCAACCGGCGCGGGCGCGCCGGTTGGCCTGCAGCCGTGCTCCTCGCCCCCCACGTTCCGCTGCTGCTCGACTACGCGGACCCGCGCACCGCCACGCACCACCGCACCACTCTCAACACCCTGGCGCAGGTGCTGCAGAAGGCTGGCGCTTTCGGTGCGGCGCGCCTGCTGCATGAACGGGTCCTCGAGGTCGAGACCCGCATGCTGGGCCCCGAGCACCCCGATACCTTGACCAGCCGCAACAACCTGGGCAATGCCTTGTTCGGAATGGGAGAGCCGGCCGAGGCGATACGTCTGCTCCGGCAGACCCTGGAGGACCGCGCCCGCATCCTGGGCCCCGAGCACCCCGATACCTCGACCAGCCGCAATGACCTCGCATGCGCTTTGGACGGGACGGGTGAGCATGCCGAGGCGGTGGGTCTGCTGCGGCAGACGCTCAACGACCGTACCCGTGTCCTGGGCCCCGAGCATCCGCATACCCTGGCCAGCCGGGACAGCCTCGGTCTCGCGCTGGACGGGATGGGCGAGCACGCACAAGCAGTGCGCATCCACCGGAGCACCCTGGAGGACCGCATCCGTGTCCTGGGCCCCGAGCACCACCTCACCCTGCTCAGCCGCCACAACCTTGCTAGCGCCCTGACCAGGGCGGATGAGCAGACGGAAGCGATACAGCTGCTGCGGCAGGCGCTCAACGACCACGCCCGCATTCTGGGCGACGAGCATCCGCACACGCTGGCCAGCCGGGACAGCCTCGGTCTCGCGCTGGACGGAATGGGCGAGCACGCACAAGCAGTGCGCATCCACCGGAGCACCCTGGAGGACCGCACACGCATCCTGAGCCCCGAGCACCCGGATACCCTAGCCAGTCGCCACAACCTCGCTCTCGCTTTGACACGTGCAGGTGAGCAAGCCGAGGCGATAGACCTGCTGCGCCGAACCCTCGATGACCGCGTCCGCATCCTGGGCGACGAGCACACACATACCTTGAGCACCCGCAACGCGCTGGAGACAGCGCTAGCCATGTCCACCCAACGGCCACAGAGCCGGTGGTGGCACTGGCTGCGGCGCAGGAACGTCGCAGCCAGTGGCCGTTGAGGAGCCCTGTATCCCCGAACCGCCGCCAAGCGACATGTAGCACTCTGTTTCTTGGTGTGTCCGGCCGCGCCGCGGCCGCGAGGGCGGCCACCTCGCGCAGAGCCCCACCCGCCGCCGCGGCCAGCTGCCGCTCCCGCCCCGTCGCCGTGGTCGTGGTCGTGGTCGTGACGGTCGCACCTGACCATCATGCTGCCCCCTTCCCGTCGGCGTGTTAAAAGAACCCACCGCCCAAAGGGCCCTGTCCACTGCGTTCTTTGCCGACTGTCAGGGATTTTGGGGGTCCAAGTCAGCTCCTCCGCTGATGAAGTAGTCAGCTGCTGGAATTGCAGGCCCGGCATTGACGGCAGCTCTGTAGCTCTCTTTAACTATTTTAGCGAACGCTGCAGCCCTTCGCTGATTCCCCCCTATGGCGCCGCGAAGCCAGTCATGGCCGCCATATTCCCAATGCAGTCTCCCAATCTCACCGCGAAAATGCCGCTCCAGGGTATACCTGAGAGTGGAGTCGTCCACATCTCCCAGTTGATATGCCGCGTACCACCTACCCATGATCAGATTGGCGAATATGATCTGCCGGTACCGCTCGAAGGGCATCGGACCATTGGGGGGTTCCAGGCATTCTGCCAGAGCGCGATCTCCCATAGTCAGGTAGATCATTTGCCTATGGGTCGACCTGTCTCGTTCATCTCTGGCGGCCTTTGTCTGCTGCTCTTGGAGCGTGAGCGAGATCGCGACGCCAGCTAGGGCAATTCCAGAGATCACCACGCATTGCACCTTCGCGATCGTCGCGGCCGTCGCCGCCGCCGGGGGCGAGGACGGTGGTGAACCAGGAGTGCACGGGGGGCGAGCGCCGGAGCCGCGGGCCACCCCTTGACCGCGCCCAGGAGCCGCCAGTACCGCTCGACGTGGGGATCGGCGGTCGTCCGCAGGCGGGCGAGGAGCCAACGGCGCAGACCTCCCTCGCCTTCGTCGGCGCGCTCGTACGCGTGGGCGTAGAGGCTGCCGAGTGAGCCGGCGAGCAATGCTCCCCCGGCCGAGTCCGGCAGGAGTCCGACGGACACGGCCTCGTCGATCCGCTCCCGCATCGCCCGGTCGAGCACGCCCTGCACGGCGACGACGTCCCGCCGGTCGGGCTCCACCGCCTGCTCCTCGGCGGTGCGACGGATCGCGGCCCGGAAGTCCTCGTCCTGGCAGAGCCCGGCGAGTTCCACCCAGGCCTCGACCTGGTCGGGCGTGGGGTCGTCGGGGAGCTCGGGCACGACGGAGCGCATCAGCTCCGCGAACTCGGTCTGGGTGTGAGGCTCTTCGAAAACCTCGTCGATGAAGTCACTGATCAGTCGCCGCTGTTCGGTGCGGGAGAGCGTGGCGAGTCGGTGCATGAGGTCCATCTCCAGGGGGGTGGGGCCGCGTCCGGCGACCGCGCGGAGCACGGCCCGGCGCAGGCGGAGGGGGCGGATCTGTACGTCCAGGGCGTCGGCGTGCGCCGCCGCGACCTCCGGTATGGACGTTTCCCGGTCGAGCACCTTGCGTACGGTCTCCAGGCCGATCCCGAGATCGCGCAGGGTGCGGGCCAGGTCGAGGCGGGCGAGCGCGTCCGGCCCGTAGAGCCGGTATCCCGCCGGGCTCCGCTCCGTGGGCGGGACGATGCCCTTGTCCGAGTAGAACCGGACGGTCTTCACGGTCAGACCGGTCCGCCGGGCCAACTCCCCGATCGAATACAGAGTCGCGCTGTCCATGGGCACCAGCCTGCTGTCTCCCCCCACGGGAGACTCAACCCAGCGGCCTGGCCGTCTTGCGGGGGTCGTGGGTGGCGACCATGTCGACGAACCGCCGGACCTGCTCCTCGGCGGACACGTCGCGAGACACCGCAACCTCGTGGACGAAGGTGCTCCCGATCGCGAACGGCGCCTCGAGAGGGCTGAAGTGCACCGCGATGTGTGCGGCCCCCTGGCTCCGCAGCGGATAGACGGTGTTCACGCCCCGCCCCCAGCGCTGGAAGCAGCCGGACGCGGCGAGCTCCAGGGTCATCAGCCGGGCGACGCTGTCCACGGGCTCCTCCCAGCTGAGATCCGCCACGGCCCGCGCCAGTTCGGCGTCGTACGCGTCCGCGTCGAAGTGGACATCGGCGGGAACGGGGAGCCGGACGTCTTCCGTGTTCTCCCAGCCCGTCCACTCCACCCGGTCGGCCCGCCGCCGGATCGTGACGAAGGTGCCCCCGCAGCAGTCGGTGACGCAGTCATTGTTCGTCAGCTCGACCCTGCGCGGCTCGTCGGAGGCGGCCAACGGCCACTCCTCGGCCGGGCCGAACCACCTCCCGCGCCAGCAGCTCGACACCCCTCCGGGGTGCAGCTCCTCCAACACGTCCCGCCCGTCGATCAGCAGGCGCATCTCCCCCCACTGACTGATGATGCGATCAGGACGCGGCACAACGAACTCGAGACGAAGGACACTGACGTCCGGAAGAGACTCCATCCCCCATCGTCGCCGAGACCCCGAATCCGAAGAACCGAATATCCCCGAGCAGCACGAACAGCCCCCGCGCCCGGTCGGCGAGTGCAATCCCGCGTCTGGCAGGGTCCGTCCCATGGATTGCACCTTCTGCGGGCTCATCCGTGAAGGCATCACGGGGTGGGTGGCTCGTGGTCCGGTGGCCTGCGCCTTCACTCCCCTGAACCCGCTGGCGCCGGGCCACACCCTGGTGGTCCCGACGCTCCACTACGCGGACATCTTCGAGACCCCGCCCGAGGTCCTTTCCGTGGTGACGGCACTGGTCCAGCGGGTGGCCGCGGCCACGCGCACGGCCTTGAACGCCTCGGGCGTGAACATCCTCAGCGCACATGCCTGCACCGCACGCGAAGCGTCCGACAGGCTGCGGCCCGGTCCCTGGCACCGAACCGGCACCGACGTCGAAGGGCCAAACCCGTGCCGTGGGCGCGCCGGGGGGCTCCGCGGGCGGCACCCCGGCCGGTGGGCGTCAGGATCTGCAGAACGCCATCGGGGCAGGCGGGGGCTATGAGCGCGAGCAGCGCCCGTATCTCACCCATCCGGGGGTGGTCGGGGTGGAGATGGCGTTCGCAGGCGGTCAGCGCCCGCCGGGCCTCCTCCTCCGCCTCCTTGTGGCGGCCCAGGCCGTGCAGGGCCACGGCAGTTGCCAGCTCGTGCGCGCCGGCGTAGGCGGGGTACAGCTCGGGAGAGTGGCGGTGGGGTTCGGCCAGGGCCTCCTCGTGACGCCCCTGGCCCGACAGGCTGTGAAGCAACAGCTGATGCATATCGTTCAGCAGGTACCCGTCGGCCCGGGGCAGGTGTCCGCGGGCGATCGTCTCCGCTTCGTCATGTCGGCCCAGCGCGCACAGGGCCTGGCCCATGCGCACCAGCGCGTCCGGTTCCAGCTCCAGACATCGGTCGCGTACATGGTCCGC
Organism: Streptomyces erythrochromogenes; assembly: GCF_036170895.1. NCBI lineage: Bacteria > Bacillati > Actinomycetota > Actinomycetes > Kitasatosporales > Streptomycetaceae > Streptomyces > Streptomyces erythrochromogenes. Next base: position 169,834 of record NZ_CP108036.1, read on the forward strand.
GTCAGTACCCGCAGGACGGCCTCTGCCTCGGCTTCGGCAGGCCGTCCCTCGTCGATCAGCAGCCCTGCGCGGATGACCCGGGCCCGCAGCTGCAGCAGCCGGTCCTCGCCGGTCAGGTGTTCCAGTTCCGCGATCAGGCCTTCGAGCTGTGCGAGCACTGCCGCTCCCCGGCCGTGGGAAAACGCCGCCAGAGCGGCGTAGTACCTGGCCTCCCTGGGATCCCGGCGAGCCGGGCGTGCGAGCCCGGGCCTACGCCGACGTCCTACGCTCGGGGCGGGAGAGCTCGTGGACCAAGGGCTTGGGCAAAGCCGCCTCTCGCGGGTGGCTTGCCCCGGCACTCAGGGTTGTCCGGCGGCCGGCTCCCACAGCGGGCGGGGCAAGTCCGGTGCCGTCGCAGTGGAAGCACCGGCCGCCGCCGGGCGTGCTTCGGGCCCGATGGTGCCGACGGCCTGGCGCAGGAGCTGGGTGAGACCGTGGACGTGGGCCGGGTGCAGGGGTACGACCCGCCCGTGGCTTCCCGACGGACGCGCCGCCGGAACGAGAGGCGCCCGGCGGGCCGCCGGCCCGCCGGCCCGCCGGGCGCCTCTGTGCGCTGTCACCGGTTCAGCAGGTGATCGTGGATCCGTCCAGAGCGGACTCCATGGTCACGGCGAACTCCGTCGGCCCGTCGGACCCCACCCGGAGCAGCGCCGGGGCACCGTCCACCTCCTTGTGGAAGCACATGCCGGAGCCGCTCCAGAACCGGGCCGGGGCCTGCTCCCGGGTGCCGACCGCTTTCCATCCTTCCTTGCTCGCGGGGTCCCAGTAGTGGGCGACCAGCGACTTGGCGTCCATGTCGTGGGTGTAGGCGCTGTTCGCCATCACCCAGGGATCGCCGCTGTCGTCCATGCACTCCACGTAGGTTCGATCCGTGACGGGCGTGGCGCCGGCTGGGACGGCGGGCGCCGCGGCCGAGACCCGGGCCATGCGCTCGACCGCCTTGCTCTCCTGGCACGAGCCCTCCGACCCGTAGAAGAGCAGATACGCCGACCCGGCCAGCAGAGCGAGGTCCGGTCACGCAGCCGACGATGACGGCCAGGACCACGAACGGTCCGCGGCGCGGGGATAGTGTGGTGATCAAGGGTTCCCTTCCTATTTTCGCCACAGCACGCCGTTGTAGAAGTAGACGCGTGCGAAGAAGTAGAGGGTCGTCCAGAACACGCCCCAGGTGTGCCAGCTCAGCATGGCTCCCCAGTTCCGCACGGCAAAACTGCGGGCGAGGGAGTTGCTGTGCTGGTCGATCTGGGTGTCGCGTCCGGTCTGGCCCCATTCATGCGCGTCTCCCAGCCTCTTGGCCGCTCGTGCGCCAAAGTCGAAGGTCAGGCTCGCCTGCCACATGAAGTGCCGGATCGGGTTGTTCTTCGCGCCGCTCCGGAAGGTCGCGAGCAGCATTCCCGAAATCGCCGAGGCGAGGGCGCAACCGCGCCATCCGAGCGACATGCAGGCGTTGGCCTCGATGATCTTCTTGCGCCAGGACGTGGACATCCGGCCGTCCAGGTCCCGCTGGTTGACCGGGCCCGCGTTACTCGTACGGGTTGGCGCTGCCGCCGTAGACCAGGTCCGAGGAGAGGAAGCGGCCGGTGGACGGGTTGTAGAGGCGGGCGCGCCCATTAGGGTCAGACCGCTGGGCGTCTCGCCGGAGCGCTGATGGCCGCCGAGCCAGCCATAGCGGGCCGCGGCCTACCCCCCGCGGGCTTGCCGTACTCGTCGGTGTCCAGCTCCACGGGCGGCTGGCCCGCGGTCAGCGGGAGCTGGACGGCGACGGAGCCCTGGACGACATCCCCCGCCTTGCTCGTCGTGGTCAGGCCACCGGCAGAGACGACGTTGCGGGTCACCGCACCGGTCGCGGTTCTGCGGTGCGCGCGTACGAGCGGACCGGCACCGCCCGCGACCCTGGCACCGGCGCTGTAGTACCGGGGTCGGGTCAGGCGGCCTCGACGGTGGCGATGCGGTACACGACGTAGAAGGCGACCGAGGCCAGCAGTGCGAGCCTGACGGCCGAGAGCCACAGGGCCAGGGTGCGGGGGCGCTCGGTCCTGACCCGTGAGAGGAGGACAGTCGTCCCGGCCAGCGACGAGACCAGCAGGAGGGCAGCCAGGAAGAAGGCCAGCGCCATGGGTGAGGTGGGCTCGGTGGCAGGGCCGTAGTCCTCAGTGATGCCGGGCAACAGCAGGCCTATGGCACACAGCACGAGGGACGTCAGGATCGTGGCCAGGGAATCGAAGGCAAGGGTGATGGCCCAGCCGACGGGCAGTCGACGGGACGGGCGCGGCATCTGGTTCACCGGCATGCGTTTCTCCGTGGGGATGAGGTGGGGGCGCGCGGGGCGCGGGGCGGTCGTCGACCGCCCCGCGCCCCGCGGTCGGTCACATGTAGTCGCCGCGGTTGGCCATCCTCCCCGTGTTCCATGCCCGCTGGCAGCGGCTGCAGGCGGCATTCTGGGCACCCCAGCGCGTCCACGCCGTAATCTGCGACCCGATGCTGCGTCCCACCCTGTTGTTGTGGTAGTCCGCCATGGAGTCGGCGCGGTCCTTCTTGTTCTTGGTGTACCGGTGTTTGACCTCGTGGGCGTCACCGAAGGCCTTGGCGATCGTGTGGCCGAGGTCCCACACGAGCATCGCCTGCCAGATGCAGTGCCGGTAGGCGTTCTGCTTGTTGGAGTCCTTGTAGGCGCGCTTGGCCGTCTGGGACGCCCACCAGCTCACGTCCGCCACACCCCAGCAGGCCCACCAGTACCGGGCACACGTCTTCGCCTCGTGCGCGATGTCGTTGATGCTGAAATTCCCACTGACGTCCTTGCAGCCGACCGGATCGCCGGAGCAGTAGTCGTAGGCATTGGCGTTGCCGCCTTCGACCGGGTCGACCGAGGTGAACCTTCCGGTGACCGGATCATAGAGCCGCGCCCCCATCAGGACCAGGCCGGACTGCGTCTCCGCCGAACGCTGGTCGGTACCCACCCAGCCGTAGCGGGCGGGCGGGCTCGCGGCCCGGCGCTGCCCGTACTCGTCCGTGTCGAGGACCCCGGGCGCGACCGAGGCGTCCAGCGGGAGCTGGAGCGCCACGTCCCCGTGGAGCGAGGACAGCTGCAGCACGACCTGACCGGTCTTGCCGGTGGTCGCCGAGAGGCCTCCGCCGAGCGAGTCCACGTTCCGGGTTACTTGGCCGGTGGCCGTGTCCTCAAGGATCCAGCTCGGGCTGTCAGAGTCGCTGGCGTAGTGGTTGACGCGGGCGGCGTTCTGCACCCAGGTCGACCCGCTTCCCGACTCGACCGTCCAGGACCTGAAGCGGTGCGCGGCGTCCAGCTGCCAGGTCTGGCGCTTGCCGGGCACGGTCTCGCGGTGGACTAGGTCGTTGGCGTAGTACTCGATGCCCGTGCCGCCCGGCTGCGCGGTGACGCGGCCGAAGGCGTCGTAGGTGCGGCCGCCGGAGACGAGACGGTCCGCGGTGTCGTAGGACTGGTTCTGCACGGTCCCGCTCGAGGTCGGGCAGGCCGCGCCCGCCGGGGCGGAGGCCGTGGCCAGCGCCGTGCGGTTGCTGCGCGAGTCGAAGGTGTACGAGCGGGTGGTGCAGACGGTCTCTGCGGTGTCCGCCACGGTGGTGAGCCGGCCGACCGCGTCGTAGCCGTACTCCTGCTCGGACCAGCCGGAACGGGTGGCGGCCTGGCCGTGCACGGTGTTGGTCAGGGTGTCCGAATAGACGATCTCCCCGTCGCTGTCGCGGGTGTATGTCCGCTGTGTGCGGCCGCCCGAGGGGTCCTCCACGGTCTTCACCCGGTATCCGCCGGGCAGCGTCTCACTGTCCACGCTGCCGTCGGGGGTGTAGGTCGCCGTGAAGGCGCCTGCCACGGAGTCGACGACCTTGGTGGCCAGGCCACGCGGCTCGGCGGCGTGGTCGTAGGTGAAGGTCCGCGTGCTGGGAACGCTGTCGGTGACCTGGACGGGACGGCCGAGGACGTCGTAGGAGACGCTCGTGGTGCCGCCGTCGGCGTCCGTGTACGAGATCTGGCGGCCCAGCTTGTCGTACGCCTTGGTGACGGTGCCCCCGGTGGGCGACGTGGTCCTGGTCGCACGGCCGGACACGGCGTCGTACTCGGTGGTCACCTCGGGGACCGCCTGACCGCCGTTGCCGGTGACCGTCACCGTGGTGGGCCGGCCGGCGGCGTCGTTCGCGGTGGTGATGGTGCGCGTGGCGCCGTTCGCGCTTTCCGTGATCTTGGCCGTGTTGCCCCACCAGTTGTACTCGCTCGTACGGGTGGTCCGAGCGGTGGGGTTGGAACCGCCGCCGGTGATGGCGCCGCCGGGGCCGGTGGAGCACACCAGGTCGGCCCACTCGGGACGGCCCTGGCAGGTGCCGGTACCGGTGGCGGACCAGTAGGTGGTCACTGTGGTGGCCGCGTCGTTGCCGGTGCCACCGGGAGCGACCTTCTTGGTCACCCGACCCTGTGCGTCGTATTCGGTGGTCGTGGTGATCGCGAGACCGGAGGGGTCCTGGATCTCCTGGACGGCCAGGCCGCGGGTCCAGTCGTAGAGGGTCTGGGAGACCCGCGTGTCGGCGTGCACCAACGGGTGTTCGCGCACCTGAGCGCCGACCGTGCGTCGGGTGATCCGGTCCGAGACTACTGCAGACCCGTCGGTGGGGCGTCCCGCGTCGTATTCGGACACGGTCCATGCGCGGGCGATGACGGAGGTGCCCGCCGCGACCAGCGTGGTGGCGCCGCTCTTCAGGTCGTGCGCGAGGGTTGCCCTGTGCAGCGGTCCGAAGCCGGCCAGTTCACGGGTGCCGGTGCTGTTGCGGACTGTGCGGGTGGAGAGCAGTTCGGCCCGCTCCGCCGTGGGCAGCGATCCGATGCCGAGGTCGGCCTGGACTGCGGCGGTCTGGGATCCGATGCCGAGCGCGATGGCACGGTTGCCCGCGGACAGCTCGCGCACGGTGTTGCCGAACCGGTCGAACTCGGTGGAGTCGATGTGGCCGCCCGGCCGGGCGGTGTTCACCTTGCGGGCCGATGCGTCCAGGTAGTGGACGGTGGCGCGGCCGTAGTCGCCGGCAACGAGACCTGTTCCCACGTGTGAGGCCGGGACGGTGTCGGCCTGGAAGACCGCGGTCGCGTCGGTCGGCCCCTCGGACTGGCCCCACGCCCTGACGTCGTTCGCACCCATCTTGTGGGGTGCGGAGCCGCCCGTGAGGGGCACCTCGTAGACGACCGAGGTGGTCGCCGTGCCCTCCTGCACGTCTGCGGTGCCCTGCTTCAGAGCGGAGCGGGACGCCTTGAGCAGCATGCCGTCGCTGGCCGCGCTCCCCGTTCCGGCCTTGCCGTAGGTGAGGGTCCAGGGCAGGTCGGAGCCCGGCGTGAGCGAGGTGACGCGGCCGGCCGCGTCGTACGCGTACTGCGTCTTGGCAGTCTCCGGCAGGCTGGGGTTCCATTCCTGGCGCAGACGGCCGCCGTTGTCGTACCGGTAGGTCGCGACCGTCTTGGCGGTGGCGCTCGCCGCACCCGGGACGGTCGACCAGAGGCGGAGCTCCTTGACCCGGCCGGTGAAGTCACCGAGGACGAGAGTGGTAGCCGTGGTGCTCGTGGAGTAGACGAACTCGACGACGCGGCAGCCCTTGGTGGAGGGGGTGGCGTTGCAGGTGCTCGCAGTGATCGCCGAGGTCGGTGCGATGACCTTCGCCGGCCGGGCGAGCTGGTCCGCGCCAACGGTGACCGTCTCGGAGACGACCGTGGTGGTCGAGTCCGAGATGCCCTCGATCTGGGTGCTGGAGACCTGCCAGGTCGGCGAAGTGGGGGTGGGCTTGGTGAACTTCGTGATCGTGCCGTCGGGCTCCGACAGCGTGAAGTCGGTGGTGACCGAGCCCTGGAGGGTGAGCTGCTGGGCACCGGCCTGGGCAATCCACCCGTTGCGTGCCGCGTTGGCGGTGAAGTGCGTTTCGCCGCCGTCGGAGCCGACCACCGCGACGGCGGTGTCCGAGATCCGCCGGAGGTGGCTGAACGCGGAGGCGGCCGTCTCCGCCCGGATGCCGGAGATCCACTCGTTGCCGAAGACGGGCGCCTGGCCGGCCTGTCCGCCCGCCTGCGGGTTGCGCGAGGAGGAGGTGCGGCCGATGGTGATGCCGAAGTAGGCGGTGTCCGTCTGGGACAGGCGGTGGTCCCCGGTGAGGAGGTTCAGCGAACCGGGGCCGACGGGGGTCGCTGCGGCTCCTTCGCCGTCACGGTCGACCATGACGGAGAGGGGCGCGGTGCTGCCGGATGCGGAGGCGGGACCGGTGTAGTCCGCCTTGATCTGGATGCTGCCGTCGGGGTCGACCGTGCTCGTGGCCTCCCATACGAGGGGGGCGTTCTTGCCGCCGGTCAGCGGCACGGGCCATGCGGCCAGCGGTGCTCCGCCCGACGTGACGTGGGCGAGGGGGATCTGCGTCCAGGCATCGGCCTCGGAACGGCGCCAGGAGAAGGACACCTTGTCGTAGCGGGCGGCATCGCCCTCGGCCGCGAGGGTGATGCGGCGCGCGGTGCTCTCGTCGTCCGCGGGCTGCAGGAACCCGCCCGGACCGGCGTGGAAGGTGTACTCGACGGCAGGGGACTTGTTGTCGGCCTTGTCCACGGAGCGCACTTCGATGACGTGCGTGCCGTTGTTGGGCGGGGTGACGGGGAGGGCTATGTCGGCGGGGCCGCCGTTGGTCGCGGCCTTCGTCCACGTCACGCCGTCCAGGGACCACTCCATCCACTGGTGGTCGGAGCCTGACGGCGGTGTGACGGTGAAGGTGCCGGCCTGTCCGGCTCCCTTGACCCAGCCGCTCGTCGGGTAGTCCGTGGAGACCACGCGGGCCGGGGGCTGCGGGACGGTGGTGTCGACCGTGAAGGTCTTCCAGGCCGACCAGCCCAGGTTGTAGTGGGTGCCGTCGTAGGGGGAGGTGCGGAACTTGTACGTCTTGCCGTTGGTCAGCACACCGGCCGGGACGGTCACCGAGGCGACCTGGCCGGAGGGGACGAACGGGGAGACGATCACGTTGCCGACCTGAGTGTCGGTGGCCGCGTCGAAGATCTGGAAGGTGCCGTTGACCTTGTCCCCGTTGGCGTCGACGAAGGTGTCACGCAGGACCGGCGTCACTGTGTTGACGGTGTAGGCGCCGCCGTAGGAGAAGAACGGCGGTCCCGCCTCCTGGTTGGTGCCGGTACGCGGACGGTAGTTGTAGGTGACCGTCAGCTTCGGGACGTTGGCGGAGGCGTTGGCGGAGTTGACGCGTTTCCACTGCTTGGTGTTGTTCTCGTCCGTGGCGCGCAGGCCCATGCTGGAGAACGTCCACTTGTTGTTGGCCCAGTGCTGGACCAGGTTCTTGACGTCCGCGGTGACCCAGCCGTCGGGCTGGGAGGCACAGCCCGGGTTGCCCTTGGTCTCGGTGGAGGTGGCCATCTTGGTGACCATGGCCGGCTGGTTGGTCCAGCGGGAGGCCGTGGTGGGCCCGTTGGAAGTCCACACCTCCCAGGGCTGGGCGGAGCAGTCGGTGTTCCCGGAGTGGAAGTTCCACAGCGACAGCTTGGCGTCGGAGATCAGTGCGTCCGCGACCGGTGCAGTGTTCCAGGTGATGAAGGAACGGGCCGTACGGAAGGTGCCGTCGGCGTTCTTGGTGCCCGGGTTGCCGAGGTCCAGCTCGGTGTCGTTGGACCAGTCGACGGTCTCGCCCTGCTGGACGTAGGTGTCGAAGAGGTTCCCCAGGGAGGACGTCGACGGGTCGACCGTCACGGGGTACTTGGTGGCCGGATCGGCGAGGAACCCCGCGTCGGGGGTGACGACGAGATCGGCACCGTCCTTGGTTTTGACGACCTTGAGGGCGACCTTGGCACGTCGGACGTGCTCGCCCGAGGCCGCGTCGACGGTCGAGTCCCACATGAGGGGGGCGGGCATTGTCGCGGTCTTCTGCGACTTTTCGTCGGTGAACAGCACACTGCCGTCGGCCTGCTGCTCCGCCTTGAGGCCCTTGGTCTTCAGCGGCAGCGTGTAGGAGAAGCCCGCCGTCGGCTTCGCCTTGACCTCGACGAACTGCTCGAAGCCGGTGCGGGTCGCCTCGACGACCACGTCGGCGCCGGGCACCGCGTCCGGGTAGGTGGCGCGGGTGCCGTCCAGCACCGGGGCCGGCAGTCCGCCACGCCACTGCAGGGTGATCGCCTCGTCGCCCTGCCCGAGCGTCACCAGGTCGGTGCCCGGGGCGGACTGGGCGGCGCTGAGCGACCGGGCCTTCGTCCCCTTCTTGCCCGAGAGGCGCAGCCCCTGCGGGTGCGCCTTCGACGTCACGGAGCCGTCGGGTGCCGTGGTGAGGTCGACGTCGACATCGCGCCACTGGCCCGCCGCGTCCTTGAACCGGATCGGGCCGGCCGCGACCTCCGAGGTGAGCGAGCCGTCCTTGTTGACCCACGTCGTCGACGTCTCCGAGCGCTCCGACAAGGCTTCGACCCGTCGGCCCGACAGACGTGCGGCCACGCGGGCCGAGGGTATATCCGCGGCTGACGCTGCCGCGGCCGTACCGGGCTGTCCCAGAGGGGCCTGCGGGGGACCGGCGAAGGCGGTCCCGGCGCCTTGGAGCGTCGAGGCCGCCACCACCAGGGCCATTCCGGCGGCGGTGGCACCTAGTCGCGCCGGGCCACCCGTCACTGCCCGGCCACCCCACCAGCGGGCGACCGGTCTCCTACGAAAATTCACTGCTTCCCCAGAAAGAGAGCCACGAGGCACATGGCTGAAAATAGCCGGTGCAGATCAGAACTTAACCGGGCCTGGAGATCCCAAAGTGGGCAGAACGGGCCATGCTGCACCCGGATCTGATGAAGCGTTACCAAAAGGTGAGCAAACTGCCATCTGGTTCATGTCCATCGCCTCCCACCCCCTGACCAGCCTGTTCTCTCCAGCAAGAAGGGGCGTCGCCCCGTGGATCGTTCCACGGGGCGACGCCCCTCGCGGGAGAAGTGCGGCTATCTCAACGCGGTGTCTTCGAGCCGAGGCCCCCGGGGGTGGAAGGCACCCAGTCGGGAGCCGACGCGGCCTCCTTCGGGTCGGGCTCACGCATGTCCACGCGCCAGCCGTCCTCGCCGGTGCTGCCGGTGAGGCGGACCGAGAAACCCTTGGCCTGCGTGGTGTCGTGGAAGTACACGACGACGAACTGCCGCACGGAACCCTCGTCGTAGAACTCCGCGGTCACCTTGCCACCGGCCCCCTTTCCGAAGGCCTGGATCCAGTTCTGCGCGGTCTTCCCGGCCTCGCTCTTCGCGCCGTCGGAGTCGGTGTCGGCCGCAAGCGACTCCAGTTCGCCGGTCCGGCCGTCCGCCAGCCGCCAGATCAGCTCCTGCGTGATCCGGAGGGAGTCGGAAGTGGGATACCCGACCACGCCCAGCGGTTCGTGGTTGGAGTAGTCCGTCGCGTACCGGAGCCCGTCCTCATCGGCGGCGCAGGCGCTGAGCGCCCCCGCCGCCAGAACGGCCACCAGCACAGCCCGTACGGCCGGAGCGGCCCTCATCGCGCGCCTGTCGGGCGGATCGCGACGATCGTGGCGATCGGCTGGCTGGTGCGCTTATTGCGGGCGATGGCGTCGTCCAATGTCGTGCGGTCCGGTCCGCCGTGTTGGGCCATGTGGATGCGGCCCCCGTAGTTGGCGGTGACGACGGCGGCGTGCTCGTAGACGCTGTCGCCCCGGTAGTGGAAGAAGAGTATGTCTCCCTTACGGATGTTGTGGACGTTGTTGATGTAGGAGCCCGGCCGGTGCCAGGCCAGGTGGCGGCGAAGGTTCTCGGCCCCGGACCACGTGTAGCTGGCCTTCACCGGCCAGCTGTTCCACCAGGGGTTCTTGAACCAGACGTCGTCGCGCTTGTACCAGCCCGACCGCATTTTCATGCCTCCACCGTAGTAGAGGGCCTTCGAGACGAAGTTCGTGCAGTCGTACTTGTACTCCCACTTGACGCCGGTGTTGTTGTACGCCCAGCTTCCGGTGCCCAGACCGTTGATGTACGACGCGGCGTAAGAGGCCGTGCGGACGCCTGCTGCGGGCGCCTCGCCGGAGGGAAATCCGTCCGCGCCGAGCGCCAGCGCTCCGGTCTCGTCGGCCGGCGGACCGACGGCGTCCGCCGGGGTCGCCATCACCTGGGTGGCGGCGGCGGCCGTGGCCGACAGGGTCTGCCCTGCCTGGCCGTCGTCGGACTCGCTCAGGAGCTTGACGGTGTCACCGGAGACCGAGAACAGGAACCGCTTCGCGTTCTGGTTCTCCGACACCTGGTCGGTGCCGTCGATGCGGATCGTCATCGTCTCCGCGACGGTGGCGCGCAGCACCGGCTGCCCGGTCGCACCATCGGTACCCGCCACCGTCTCCGTCAGGGCCGAGGAGGCTCCGACGTAGGACTGGTTCCTGGTGGCAAGGGCCTCACGGGCCCCGACGAGGCTGTCCTCCTGCGTGCCGAGAAGGTCGCCGAAGACGGCGCCGTACGGGGACTCGGCGGCCGCGTCGGCGGCGGTGAGGCTCGTACCGACGACGACCCTGTTGCGTGCGTTCAGGTACGCCTGGACGTAGTCCTTGTAGCGCGCGGCTCCGCCGGCCAGCATGGCTCCGCGCGCCAGGGCGGACCGGGACACGGGACCGCTGCCCACGGCGTTCTTGACCGTGACGGCGACCCGGTAGGAAGTGGCGTTGTCGAGCCCGCCGAAGACGGCGCGCGGCGTCTGGCCCTCCCAGCTGCCGACGACCGTTCCGTCGCTCTTCTCGGCCTTCACCACGTAGGTGAGGTCACCGGTGGTGCCGCTGTCAGGGGCGCGTTCCAGGTGGCAACCAGGCCCGTGTCGCCCGGAACGGCAACGACCTCACCGGCGGCTCCGGGGGCGGTCAGCGGCAGGTACTCGATGGTCAGCTTCGGCCGCTTGGTGGCGTCCGCCGCTTCTCTCGCTCATTTCGACCTGTTGCTTCCGACGGCAATCGATCATGGTGCGGTCTGCCACGGCCCGTACCGCTGAGGCAGGTCGCGCCAAGGAGCCCCGGTCCGCAGCCGCCGCAACACACCATTGACCACCTGCTGTCGGTGATCACGCCACGGACGGCCACGTCCGTCCGCCTGCGGCAGCAGGGGCTCTATCCGATCCCACGCCGTGTCCGTCACCTCCCCTCAACCTGCCACAAGACCGATTATTGGACCGGCTATAGGGTCCTCCCTGTGGCGAATCATCAGGACGAGACCAGAGCGGCCTACGACGGAGTCGTTGAGCTGTACGCATCGCTGTTCGCAGACCGGCTGGAGACGCAGCCGTTCGCCCGGGCCATGATCGGCACTTTCGCCGAACTGGTGCGCGCGACCGGCAACCTGCGGGCAGCGGACGTTGGGTGCGGGCCCGGACATCTGACGGCCATGCTGCACGAACTGGGCCTCGACGCCTTCGGACTCGACCTTTCCCACGGCATGGTCGACCACGCCCGGCGGGCCCATCCGGCGCTGCGCTTCCAGGAGGCGCGGATGGAGTCCTTGCCGATCGAGGACGGTGTGCTCGGCGGCGTACTGGCCCACTACTCAATGATCCACACCCCACCAGAGGAACTGCCCGAGCTGCTCGCCGAGCAGGTCCGCGTCCTGGCGCCAGGTGGCGTACTCCTGGTCTCCTTCTTCGGGACCGACGGACCGGAGCCGGTCAAGTTCGACCACAAAGTTGCACCTGCCTACAGCTGGCCAGCGGACCACCTCGCCAAACTGCTCACCGATGCCGGACTCGTTCCTTTCGCTCGGCTGCTCCACGACCCGGCCTCCGAACGGGGCTTTCTCGACGCCCACCTGCTGGCCCGCCGCCCATAGGTCCATCCGTCCGGCTGGCGGGCTGGCTCCATCCGCTCGTCGCGCGCGTCAGGTGGTGCTGGTGGGCAGGCTCCGGACAGGGCTGCGGCGGGTGGTGTTGTCGGTGTGCCGGTCTAGCTCTGTGCGGAGTTCGTGGATGACCTGGGCATAGACGGCGACGTGCTCGCGGAGCTGGTCGTTGTCCTCCCGCAATGCTTGGGCGGTGGCTTCGGCGTCGACGGCGCGTGCGTGGAGGTGCTGGAAGGCGGGCGGGATGCCGTTCGACTCGGTCTTTCGGCGGGCGAATTCTTCTTTCAGGTCAACATGCTTGTGTGTCAGGACCCAGCGCTTGACGCCGGCCTCGGCGGCGAGTTGCAGCGTGGTGAGCGCCCCGGTGGACCGGGTCGGGCGGCCGTCGAGCAACCGCTGGATCGCCGCGGTGATGGCGTCACGTTCGGCATTGCGGTCAGTCATCGTGGGGTTCTCCGGTGTTGGCGTGGGCGGTGATGATGCGCTCCAGGCGGTCGAGCTCGTGCTGTTCGCGGGTGTGTCGGAAGGCGGGAGCCAGCGGGTCGTCGACGATCGGCCGTAGCTGGGCGATCTGAGCGTGGACCTGTTCGATGTCGCGATCGGTTCGCGCGATGTTGACGCAGTTCGGGCGGCAGTCGTCGAGGTCGCTGAGTGCTTCGCCTGACCTCATCCCCGACAGGTAGCTGATCACGATGAAGCAGGCCGTGCTCAGGTGCCGGGCCAGCGGACCGGCCTCGGCGTAGTCGATGGTCGCGCCGTGCCAGGGCAATGAACTGCGACGAGCACCGGCAGGTGTGCCGGAGTCGCGCGGGCGCAGGGGCAGGACAGGCAGAGCAGGAACGAGGCTCGGCAAGGCTCGCCCGCAGGGCTGTGCGGGCTGGCCAGGTGATCGGTGCAGCCTCCCAGTACGGTGTCCAGCTCCCCGGCCAGCAGCTTCTTCAGGGTGGCCGGGTCCAGGCTGTGGCGCCGGGCGACGGTCTCGGGCGAGATGCGGTGGTCGGGCTGCCGACCCCAGCGGGTGTCCTTGCGCGGGACGTCGCCTTGCCGGTCCACGTGGTCCAGCAGTTCGCCGTGCTTCCAGGCGCGCGGTTCGGCTTCGCGGTCGATCCGTCCGGCCCGCCAGCGGGCCAGCAGTTCCCGCCCGGCGAGGATCCGGTCGGCGGCCCGCCGAAGCTGGGTGCGCGCGGCGGTGGTGATGCGGTCGAACTCAGCCGTTGTGTAGCTGGCGGCGGGCGTCGAATTGCGCTCCAGGCCCTTGCGGGCCAGCCGCGCCAGGAAGTCCTGCCCGGCACCGTCGGGTGCGAACCGAAGCACCAAGCGCAGCGTCGGCAGCTCCCGGTTCAGGTTCGGTGTGCCGAGCCTGGCCAGCATGAAGCTCTCCAGGTGCGCGGCTCGAAGCTGCGCCGGACTGACGGGCGGGCGGTTCAGCGAGGCCAGGTGTTGGGCGAATCGGCGTAGGAGCCCAAAGGCGCTCGTGGCCGAAGAGGTTGTCCGGCGCCGCCCGGCCGGGGCGGTCGACCCTGCGAACGCGGTCGCCATCCACACCACCAGCTCGCGGGCGACCGGGAAGGCGGCGAAGTCGTAGTCGACCGCCGGGCCGCCGCGCTCCGGGAAAAACCGGACCAGGCACTTCTCGTCGTCCAGGAACAACCGTTGCGGCGCTTGGTATCCGGGCTTCGGCAGCGCGGCCGGGCGCCCAGCAGCACGGGTCATGACAGCTTTCCGGCGAGGGGATCAGACAGGACCTGCGGGTGCGCCGCGAACATCGACGCCATCAGAGCCGACAATGCCACGCCGTGGGCGTGCTCGATCAGCAGCGTGACATCCAGGTCACGGAAGGGCTCCAGGTAGATGTCCATCGTGGTGGTCACGTTGGCGTGCCCCAGCAGCGTCTTGACCAGATACCAGGTGTCGCCGAACTGGGCGCGGAAGTCGCTTACCTCCTCGGCGTTCAGGTGCGCGACCTGCCGCTCGTAGAGCAGCCGGCCGACCGAGTACCAGCGCAACGCGAAAGAGTGCCGCATCATGTGCGCGTTCGCCTCGAACGAGGTCAGTCCGGCGCGGACGACCCGCTCGTTGGCGGTGTCGAAGGTGTGCTGCCAGCCGTGTGCCTCGCGCGGCAGGCCGTCCTCGTTCAGCCAGACCGCCAGTGGTTCCAGTCCGGCGGCGGTCCGGCGAAACAGCCGCTTGCGGGCGCTGGGGTCCAGCGAGTCCAAGGATGCGACCATCTGGTTGCCTTTGGCGTCGCGCATCTCCAGCCGTCGGTGCCGCGACATGCGCTCGACGAGCAGCAGCCGCGGCTGCCGCTCGTAGCGGCCGGCACGCTGGGCGCGGCGGACCGCGGCGGCGCATTCGCCCTCCTCATAGGCCAGTACGTCGGTCAGCACGCTGCGCGGCTTCCAGAACCGGCGGCCGCGTCCGCCCTTGGCGCAGGCCGCCGCCAGTCGGCAGGTGTAGTAGGTGCGGGCCTCATCGTCGGCGGGCAGCTCCAGGCGCAGGACACTGGCCCACTCGCTCAGCCGCAGCCCTGTGCCGTAGAGCCCGTCGACGAACGCGCAGTCGCGCTGGCTGTTGCGCCCGCGCCATCCGTCGACCTCCCGACCGCTCAGGTCCAGCCCGCGCAGCCCGACGGCGACCCAGCGGGCGTAGCCGGCCGGGTCCAGCCACTTCACGTCCTTGCCACGCACGAGATGCGGCCCGGCCTCGAACGACTCCGTGGTCGTGCCCGGGTTAGGGCCGGGAACCTGCCGCCGGGCCACCGGATCGCTCACTCCGAATCGGAACCCGGCCCAGCGGTAGAACGCGCTGATCGCGACCAGGTCGTCCAGCACCGTCCCACCAGCCACCCGCCGGACGTTGGCCTCGTCGGTCATCCGCCAGAACTTGAACCCTGCGACGTCCTCCTCATCGGCGTCGTGCCAGGCCCGGCTGGTCGCATCGAGGAACCCCAGCCAGACAGCCATCGCGAAGGCGTACTTCCGCCGGGTGCCCACGCTCGCGTTGCGCATCCGCGCCGAGGCGAAGAACCCGTTGACCTCAGGCACCGACCAGCCATCGGACCGCAGCAGAACCGGCTGTCCCGGCTGCGTGCCGTGCATGTGCGCCCACTCCGCCAGCGTCGGCAAGCCCGCCAGCACCGGATCGGCCGCGTACCACGGCACCTCCCGCCGCGGGTCACACCAATGCACCTGCCACCGCGCCAACGGCCCCGCTTCCACCTCAAGTTCACCGATCATCAATCAGTAAACGTACAGCCACCCACGGTCACTGAATTCCCAGCAACAGTCGCTCGTGGCTAGAGACCTCCGATTCTCTCGCCTATGCCGAACTGTTGCTTTCGACGCCAACCGATCACGGCTCAGCGGCTGTGCCGACGGACGTTCCTGGACACCGCGTTGTCGGAGGTCACGTCTAGGTTGATCCGCAAGATCCCTAGCGAGTGGTGTCAGGGATATTCGGAGCGATCGTGGGGGTTGCCATGCACTGGTGGAACAGGAAGCCCGGGGAGCGGGCGGAGTGGCTGCTTGAGCCACTGGTGAAAGTTGGGCCGCTGCGGTTCGGGATGAACCCAGACGAGGTGGCATCGGCCCTGGATGGAGCGGTTGCCCACGTCTCACAGGGGTTGGGCAGCGGCATCGGCTGGGGCTACTACGCAGACTGGGGTGTGAGTGCGGTCTACGGTGAGGACAATGGCCTGGTCGCCGTAGCAATCGATGCGATGGATGGGCCGCTGGTGCGTCTGCGGGACATCGACCTCATTGCCCGGGCGCCGTCCGAGGTGCGCGCAGACATTCAGGACCTCGCACTCCGGGAGGGGACTTCCGTGCGAGTGAACTGGAGCGGTGATCCGGAAGTCGAGGCATGGGGGGTCTCCATGGGCGCCGCACAGGAGCAGGGGCTGACGCCCGAGGGGTATACACAGCGCCTGGACACGATGATCACCAACGCGCTGCTGGTTGGTCCCGAGCTGGCGAAGAACCCGTTCGGGTCCGAGCCGGTCATCCGTTGGCGCGACGTCCGTGACGAGCCTCCGAACGTTGGGGCATGGCCAGTAAGAGCTCAGCAGGAGCAACAGCACTGGGACTGGACACCACTGGAGAGCGTCGGTCCGCTCAGGTTCGGTATGAAGCCGCAGGAGGTGGCTGCTGCGCTGAGCGAGGAGCCGACCACCCGCCATGGCCGCTATCCCTTCGGAACGTCGTGGGAAGGCCTGGGACAGTGGATCTCGGGTGAGGACCGCTTCGACCGCGTAGGCGTGACCGCTCACTACTCCAGTGGCTACAACTGGCCCCCAACCCTCGGCGCTGTCACCATTCACGGACGAACTGGGCCTCAGGTCGAGTTCGCGGGCATCCGACTGATCGGCATGACGGTCTCGGCCGTTGACACAGCCCTGATCCAGCACATCGAAGAACGAGGTCTGGGCCTGGTGATCGGCTGTGGCGGCGATCTCGGCGTGGACGGCCTCAACATGTACGTCCGGGCCAGTAGGGCCGGGGACACCGCGGTGAGTGAGGCCCGATTCTGCCAGGCGCAATGGGAGGACCACGGCTGATCCGCAAGGGCACAGCACCTCTCGCCACCGTGCT
The DNA here is from genome assembly GCF_036170895.1 of Streptomyces erythrochromogenes. Taxonomy (NCBI): domain Bacteria; kingdom Bacillati; phylum Actinomycetota; class Actinomycetes; order Kitasatosporales; family Streptomycetaceae; genus Streptomyces; species Streptomyces erythrochromogenes. The sequence continues at coordinate 186,277 of NZ_CP108036.1, forward strand.
AGGCCGCCGCCTGGCCACCCACCACATCCCCAACCGGCCGGCCCGCGCCACCGCCCTGGTCGCCCTCGCCCAGGACCTCCCCCCAGCGGTCCTCGGACCGATGCTCGGCCTCCACCCCGTCACCGCAGCCCAATGGCGACAGCGAGCCGCCACCGACTGGACCGCCTACCTCGAAGCCCGTAACACCAGCCAGGCACCGCGAGACGATACGACCGGGCCCTGACGGCCTGGCCGTTGCCCCACGCCATTCCTTCTCCAGGTCAGGAGCCGTTTTGAAGGGGTCCGGGATTGTCCGTCGCGTCCCTCACTGGAGTACGACGGTGACGCCCTTCTCGCGCAGGAGGTTCACGGTCTCCTCGAAGTAGGACCGGCCGCCGAGGTGGTGCAGGACGTGTCCGGCGAGGGCGTGGCGGGCGATGGCGGCGTGGTGCCAGACGAGGGTGAACGGGGGGACGACGGAGAGTCCGCCGCCCAGGTAGTCCTGTACCGAGTCCAGACATCTGCCGTAGTTGGCGCCGGGACCGAGCAGGGCTTCGCCGAGTGCCAGGAGCATGCTGGTCCTGTCGGTGACGTGCTGTCCGTCCAGGTGGTACGTCCCGTCGGACAGGCCCTCCGGCCCGTACGGGCCGACGCGGGTGAGGTCCAGCCACTCGGACTGGCCTTTGGCGTCGAACTGTGCCCATTGGTTGGGCAGGGTCGGAACGCCGTCGGACCAGATCTCCCAGACTTGGCGGGCGGCCAGGGTGGGGCGGTCGTCGCCGGGGTCGGTGATGGTGACGTCGATCAGGGCTCCGCCGAGGACGGATGGGCGTGCCTCGACGGTGTCCAGGTCGAGGCGGTACCTGGTGATCGTTCGGCCGTGGCGGTCGAGGGGCCAGAGCGTGATCGGGTCGCCCTTCTGTGGAAGGGGACGACTCAGCAGGGTCAGAAGCGGTGCGGCGGGTTCGCAGCCGATCAGGTGCACGGGCTGGGTGGGTCGCTGCGGGCGCGGGGTGAGCAGGCCGTCGATGGAACGGCAACTGCCCGATGGGCTGTCTCCCTGGATCGAGGGGAACCACAGGTCGAACCGCGGGCTCGAAGGCAGCCGCTTGCGGCCCCAGTAGTCGTCCTCGCTGACGCCGGTGCCCACGACGATGTCCCAGCGCCCGGGATCGCCCGGGGTGGGCCAGCGGGCCAGGACAGTCGTGTCCTCCAGGTCCCAGAAGCGGGCCGGCCCGTCGTTCGAGGGATCCACAGGCTCGATCGAGAGCATTCCGTCCCCCAGCAGCCGCACCGGTTCGGCGCTGTCCGCCACGGCCTGGACCAGCAGGCTCTCGCGCGGGCAGCCGCGCAGCGTCAGGACCTCTCGCGGCAGCGGAGGCACGTCCATGAACAGGCCTTCGACCTCCGCGCACCGCCCCCACAGCACGCCCTCCTCCTCACCGCTGATGTCGTCCCGCACCAGGAGATACCGGACCGGGAAGGCCCGCTCCCACCCCACATGTTCCTCAGACCGCACGCTTCTCCATTGCTACCAGGCTGTCTTGGCGCGCCAACCCTACGGCTCGCTGACGCCGAAGCCCTCCGAATATCGCGTGCTTGGAATGACGCTCCCCGCCAGTCGGCGGCTACGCCTGGGACGCCACCCGGCGCGAGGCATACGCCAACGACCAGAACAGCCCCGACACCCTCATCGCGGTCTCCGCCGCCTCCAACCGCAGCGAGAGCGACAAGGACCCGGCGCAGTGAGCACGGGCGTGTAGAGGGTGCCCGGGCCGCCGGAGGCTTGGACGTAGAACGCGGCGACAGCCTCGTTGTACGGGTGGCTGTAGACACGAGAACGCGAGTCGTTCTTTGACGACTTCGGAAGTGACTTCGGGTGCCGCCACCATGATCAATGTCGAGGGGTTCGGGAGTCACTGATGGCGGTCGGACGCGTCCTGCGGTTTGTCTCAGGGCTGTCGCGACGCCGAAGTGGAGCGACGGTCGGCCGCGATCCGGGCACCTGCCGCACCTCGTGATCGTTGCGAAGGTTGTGATCGAACCCAAGCGCGTCATCGCGACCCTCGCAGTTGCCCTTGTCGGCGCCGCGACCCTCACCTCACCCAGTGCGGCCGCCGGTATGGCCCCGTATGAGCCCACCCACGCAGGGCCGCGCGTGGTGAGCAGCCTGGCGGCACCCGCCAGCGCGACGGTCACGGAAGGGCAGGTCAAAGAGGTCGCACCTGGGGGCGTGATTACCTATCCGAGCGTCACCAGCTGCCTCACCGTGACTGTGCGGTTGAGGGGCGGCGGCCTCGTCGGTGCTCACGCCAGCCTGTTTCAGGTACCGGGTGAACTGCGATCCGATGAGATTCTGGGCGCGCTCAAGCAACTCGTCGGCGAGCGCCCTGTGGCTGCGATCGAGGTCAGGGGGGCCGTCGGCGCCTGGCATCCGAGCTACTTCGTGAAAGCGCTGGAGAGCTACGGCGAGGGGGAGCAGGTGCCGATTTCGGAAGGCCCGGACTTCAACGGGATTGCCCAGGCGGTGTCGCGGGGACTCGGGCTGCCCCGCGGCCGTGTCACGGTCGAGGACGTGCCTGACGGGGACCAGACCATCAGGTGACGAAGCCGATCATCACGCCAACGGGCGGTGCGCCCCGCTGCAGCCCGAGAACCGGAGCTGCTTCACGCGATGACTACGGCCGCAGAGCCCGGGTGACCGCCTCCCGTTCTCGTAAACACCGCCTATTCGCGCGAGCGTACGACTCCCAGTATCGCGTCAAAACGACGTTGCTTGCTACTCGCGTACACAGCCGTACGGGTCCTTGGGATCGTGGAGGGCGGTGGCAGTTGTGTGGTCCAGGACGCCTGCGATCGGCCTCACTACGCGGCCGATGCGGTCTGGCGGGCGCCGAGTCGTAACAGGAGGCCGCGGGCCTTGGCCTCGACCTCCTCGCTCGGGACGGTGCCCAGCATGGAGGCGAGCTCGGCGCGGGTCTGCTCAGCGCGCTCCGCGTACTCGGCCCGGGGCGGCCAGCCCTATGCGGCCGAGCGGGGGACAGCTGTACCGGGTGGCGTAGCGACCCGCTACCCAGGCCGACGCAGCGGGCATTGATGGCGAAGCCATTCCCCCGCCTGTGAGGAGCTGACCGTCGATGTTGGAGCGCACTCGGAGCAAGAAGCGGACCGAGATCACGTTCGTGTTGCCCGCCGGCCATCCGGCCGGTGAGGTCAGCGTGGTCGGTGACTTCAACGACTGGCGGCCCGGCGCCCATCCCATGATCGAGCGCCCGGACGGAAGCCGCGCGGTCACGGTCGCCTTCCCGGTGGACCAGCAGCACGGGTTCCGCTACCTCGCCGACGGCGGCCACTGGCTCGACGAAGAAGGGGCGGACGGCCACGACGGCCGCAACTGCCTCCTGCACACCTGACCCTCCGCACGATCACGGACTCTGGCCCAGAAGGAGAACACCTGTGACCGACGACATGTGGAGCTACAACCCCGCGTCGCACTACACGCCCGGCACCAGCCTGGTCGGCTTCAAGGTCGAAGCCAGCGACGGGAGCATCGGCAAGGTCGACGAGGACACCGACGAGGTCGGCGCCTCCTACATCGTCGTCGACACCGGCCCGTGGATCTTCGGCAAGGAAGTCCTCATCCCCGCTGGCACCGTCGTCCGCGTCGACATCGAGGAGAAGACGATCAACGTCAACCTCACCAAGGACCAGATCAAGGACTCCCCCGAGTACGACAAGGACAAGCACCGCGGTAACGCCGCCTACCGTGACCAGCTCGGCCAGTACTACGGCCGCGACCGCGGCTGAGCCCAGCTCGCCGGGCTGCGGCTCCCCACCACGCAAGGGAGCCGCAGCCCGCTGAGGGGCCGGCGCGATCGTCGGGCCGAACTCCGTCCGGCAGCAGAGCCGGGTCAGGGCCGCGCGGCAGCTGCGGGGCCCCGACCGCGTGCGCCTGAGATCCGGTCGATGTCGCCGGACACGTCCGGTGACCCGCTGTTCGGGTCGGGCTGCACGGGGCGGCCCGCATGCGCCGTGCGCTGTCCCACCGTCCCGCCGTCCGCAGGACGGTGCTGAAGATCAGGCCGGGTTGATGTTCTCGGCCTGGGGGCCCTTCTGGCCCTGGGTGACGTCGAACGTCACGACCTGGCCCTCCTGGAGCTCGCGGAAGCCCGAGGAGTTGATCGCGGAGTAGTGGGCGAAGACGTCCGGGCCGCCGCCGTCCTGGGCGATGAAGCCGAAGCCCTTCTCCGCGTTGAACCACTTCACAGTTCCCGTAGCCATGTCTCATGCCTTCCAGCCGATGATGCCTCCCACGACGTGCGGAAGGCGGAGGTGATCGCCCTGGTTCCTGCGGCACAGCACAGCTGTGGACGTTCGCGTAATTCCCCAGGGGTAAGTTCACGTAATTCCCCAGGCGCCCGTCTGGCCGGGGCTCGTGATTCGTCTCGTCAGAGGTCGACGCGATGCTCAGGAGCCGATGGGTCATCGACGGAGCCGTAGCGCAAGACGACGTGTGCCGGGCGGAACGGCAGGTCGTTCAGGATGGGTGCCATGACGGCGAAGAGTGCGTCGGCGTCCGGTCCGTAGGCGTAGAGGACGACCTCGCCTCCTCCGTACTCGTTTCCGTCGAACTCGCCGACGTCGGCTTGCTCGATCGCCTCGGTCAGGAGGGACTGGGCCTGGCGGACGACCTCTCGTTGGCTTGGCTCGCCGAGGCCGTCATCGGCCAGTTGATAGTGAGCGATGACGGCGTGCTCAACGTCGGCTTCTGCTTCGTCTGTTTCAGCCATGCGGGAAACGATCTCATCCCGGACCGGCATCCTCACCAGCCTGGCCCTCCGGGACGTGGTCCTAGGTGATCGTGGGCTTGGCAGGCTTGTCGGTCGGGTTCTTGGGCCGCTTGTTCGGGCGGTAGCTGGGGCCGTTCATGATGACCTGGTGGCTGGTGTTGATCAGCCGGTCCAGGAGCGACTCGGCGACGACGGGGTTAGGGAAGAGGGGATACCAATCGCTGGGTGCCCGGTTGCTGGTGATGATCAGGGACCGGCCCTGCCGCTCGCTGACAAGTTCGTAGAGGTCATCGGCCTGGGACGCTCCGAGCTGACGCATGGCGAAGTCGTCGAGGATGAGCACGTCGGGCCGTACCAGTTCACGGATCCGCTTGTCCCAGGTGCGGTCTGCGTGGCCGCCGGCGAGGTCCGCGAGGATCCGGCTGGTCTTGGCGAAGCGGACGTGGGCGCCCTGGCGGACCGCGAGGTGACCGAGGGCCTGGGCGACGTGTGTCTTTCCGACCCCGACCGGGCCGAAGAGGATGACCGACTCGCCGGAGTGGAGCCAGCGCAGGGCTCCGAGGTCGCGGATCTGGGCGGCCGGGAGCTTCGAGGAGGCGGTGAAGTCGAACTCCTCCAGGGTGACCTGCTGCTCGAACTTTGCCCGTGCCAGGCGTCGTTGGAAGGCGACGGTCTCACGGCGGGTGATCTCGTCCTGGCAGAGGACCTGCAGGAAGTCCAGGTGTCCGAGCTCGCCGCCGTGGGCCTGGGCCAGGCGGGCATCGAGGGTTTCCAGCATCCCTGAGAGTCGCAGCGACTTCAGCGACTCACGCAGGGCGGAATCCATCACGCTCATCAGATGCTTCCCTCAGCTTCGCCGTGGACCTGGTCGTCGTGGAGCTCATCCGCCGTCTCGGCCGGGGCGACGGAGGCGAACAGCCGCTTGGGCCCGTGGAGGAAGGCCGCGGCTCCCGCGTCCCCACTCGATTCGGGCTCCGGATCGGTCTCAGTGCCGGCGATCAGGATGCCCTTGATGGTTCGGTAGGACGGATCTCCGACCGTGATGGCCCTCGCGCAGGCGGCCTCCAGCCTCGCGTCGCCGTACTTCTTCTTCAGGCCGAGGATTCCCTGGGCGGCGCGGAGCCGGTAGAGCGCGTTGACCTCCAGCAGCTGGTCGACGACGGTCCGGCAGGCGTCACCGACCTCGGATGCCTGGGTCCGGCACCAGATCGGCGTGCGCATCTGGAAGGCGATCTTCTCCGGCGGGTAGTCGGTCCTGTCGGTGCGTTTGCCCTGCTCAAGTGCCACGTGGGTCTTGACCAGGTCGCCGTCGAGGAAGACCTGCACCATCGTGGCGGTCGAGCGGACGTCGACCCGGCGGCCGATCAGCTTCCAGGGAACCGAGTAGAGAGTGCGGCCGACCTTGACGTGGATGTCCGGCCCGACCACTGCCGTTGACCAGCGAGCCAGCACGAACGGAGTGGGCGGCAGAGGCAGCAAGGTCTCGGCTTCGACGGCCTCGAACACCGCCATCGGGGCGGCTCCCTGCAGTGGCCTGCACTGCCGCCGGCCCGCCACCTTCTGGCTCCAGGTCACAGCCTCGGCCTGCATGTGCTCGATCGAGGTGAACTCCCGCCCGCGCCAGAACGAGTCCCGGATATAGGGCATCGGCCGCTCGACCCGCGGCTTGTCCTTGGGCCGGGCAGCACGGGCCGGATCCACCAGTGCCCCGTAGTGGGTGGCGAGCTCGGCATACGCCTTGTTGATCTTCGGGTCGTAGAGATCGGGCTTGTCGACCCCGGTCCGTAGGTTGTCCGGCACCAGCCGGCGCGGGACGCCCCCGAAGTAGCGGAAGGCGGCGACGTGGGCTTCGGTCCAGGCGTGCTGGTGCAGGTAGAGGACTGGGCGGACGAACATGTGCCGCAAGCACGGCAGCACCATCACGAAGGCCCAGATCCGGTGCCGCTTGCCGGTCTTCGGATTGGTCCACTGGCCGAGGTGGCCGTAGTCGATCTGAGCCTCCGAGCCAGGCTCGACGTCATCGCGCAAGACCGTGACCTGCGACCTTGTCCTCTCGTCGGGCAGCGTGGCATGCACCCAGCGGCGGAACGAGGAGATCGACACGTCCAGCTTGTGCTCGTCCCGCAGGCGCTGGTGGATCGTGGAGACCGTCACCGTCCCCAGCAGGTTCTTGATGTAGTCGCGGTGCTGGTCGATGTCGGGCCAGGTGATCTGCCGCAGTCGCCGGTCGCCGAGTTCGGGGAACCAGCTCTTGATCAGCTTGGCCCAGTCGGCCTCCCGCATCGGCGGCCCGCCGGGCGTGATCCCGGATGCCTCCGCCGGCTCCAGGTACTTCCTGATCGTCTTGCGGTCCACCCCCAGCGACGCGGCCAGCTCGCTCTTCGAGCGGCCCGCGTACCAGTGGACGTAGATCTCGGTGATGTCGACCACGACGAACGTTCTCCTTGCCATTCGGGCTGACCATCGGCCTTCCGAACCACAGGCCCAGGGCCGCCCACACGCCTCCGCGATGACCAGGTCCCTCGATCCCGAACTCCGTCGTACCCATGGCCAATTAGGAGAAGTCGGGATGAGGAATTACATGAAGCTCAAACCACCCGAGATGGGGAAAAACGTGAACGCTCACAACAGCAAAACGCCCACGCCGAGGCGTGGGCAAAGGGGAACTTCCGAACCACGACAGCTGACGCAGACGCTACACGCCCTCACACGCTGTCACCACTGGAAACGAGTACGCGTCATGCCGTGACAGGGTGCGCGCGGGCCATCGAGGACCGGCATGCGCGGCCCCCGCTCAAGCCGCGGCCGGTGGATTCGCTGATTCGGCAGCGCGGCGGTATTCGGCGTTGAGGCGCTGTGCGTCTTCGAGCTGGTCTTCGAGGATGACGATGCGGCAGGCGGCCTCGATGGGGGTGCCCTGGTCGACGAGCTCGCGGGCGCGGGCGGCGATGCGCAGCTGGTAGCGGAAGTAGCGGCGGTGTCCGCCGGCGGAGCGGAGCGGGGTGATGAGGCGGTGTTCGCCGAGGGCACGGAGGAAGCCCTGGGTGGTACCGAGCATGTCGGCGGCTCGCAGGCCCTGTCGCTGCCGGGTTAGCCGGTCGCCGGACAGGCACAAGCCGGGCAGACAGGACCGGGCGTTGACGATCCAGAGACCAGGGTGACCTGATGGACACGATGAGCGTCAACGTCGCAACCGTCCGCTCAGCCACATCCGTCGCCGGCGCACGCGAGAGCGCTCGGGCTTTCCTCGACCGCCTCGTACACCCGATCGCGACCGAGGCGGCCAACACCGTGGTACTGGTCGTCTCGGAGCTCGTCACCAACGCCCTGCGCCACGGAGGCGGCACCTGCACCCTGGACCTGACCGCGCACCCGGACAGCATCGAGGTGACCGTCCACGACCGCAGTCTGCGGGCCCCGCGTATGCGCACCCCCGACCTGAACGGCGGCACCGGAGGATTCGGCTGGCCGCTGGTCAACCGCCTCGCCCGCGCCACCGCGGTCACCCGCCGCGCGGCCGGCGGCAAGACCGTCAGCGCCCTCCTCGCCCAGTAACGCCAAGCCGCCGACGTCGACCGGGGCAACGGGCGCCCGCGTCGGCCTGGCCGAGCACGGTCATCAAAGGCGGCACCCGCCGTCGAGGCCGAATGCGGCGCTGGAGCTCGGAGGTGAGGCCGACCCGGGCGTTGTGGGAGGCCGACGACGTTGCCGCGGCACGTCCGTAGACACCTCCCGGCCCCCAGGTGAGAGCCCCGCGTGGTGTTGTCGGTGACACTCGCGCGGGACCCGTCCACGGACTACGACCTGGCCCCGGATCCACAAGCGCCTGCCGGGCCTGCCCCGCCTGCACGCCGACGACCAGTGCGTGCTCCTGTGGCTGGTCGACGAAGACGGTCGGAGGGGAGAGCCTCTCCTGTCCGCGCTCGTCACGGTCGGAGACCGCCAGATACACCCCCAGTTCCCGGCCGTAGCCGAACAGCTCGGCTGGACGAACCCGGTCGCCACCCGTCCGCACACCGGATGGAGCTACGAAGTACTCAGGGTCCACCAGCACTGGCGCCACCGACGCTGAACCGACCGGGTCGCGGCCCTGGGCAAGCCCCCCCCCCCCGGACGGGCTTGCCCAGGGTCTCCTCGGGCTTGCCCAGACGCGCTGGCTTGCCCGGCCGCCAAGTTCCTCATCTGGACCTCGCTGGACCGGGGCCCTGGCGGGGGCGCAGCCGGGCCGACTGGGTCTCCGGGTTAGCTTTCGGAGGGTTTCGCGGATGGCGGAGGGTCAGGACTAAGGGTGGCCGACCAGGGCGGTGATGAGCTTGCGGGCCTGGTCGTGGTCAGCCGCTTCGCGGCCGTCGCGCAACGTTGCCGGGGGGTGCTCGGCTCGATGTCGCTGCCCTTGATCACCTTGGCGAACTCGGCGTCGAACCGCTCCTTGCTCGCCGCCATCGTCGAGCTCGGCGGTGAGCTGGAGCTCCCAGATACCCGTAACGGGCGCTTCAGGGGCTCGGTCATCCCAGAAGGCTGCGCGGTCAGCGCCGGCCGCCGCCGATGCGTCGGTCGTCGGCCAGTGCGGTCAGCGGGCCGAACTCGCGGGCAAGCTGGTTCCACGTCAATACCTCGCCACAGCGGGCCGGGAACTCCTTCGGGTTGAACTCGGGCATGGTCCAGGTGCCAGTGCCCCGGTCCCGCAGCCACAGGTCCCCGTCACCGTCGACCACAGTCGGCGGGACCCGTACGGGCTCGGCCTGATCGGTGGGCTCCCAGGTGATCCGGCCCGGGTGGGAAACGCGGCGCAGCTCGGTGGTGGCCAGCCGTGCGGCCAAGTCACGGGTGGACTCTTCGGCGTCCTTGACCGACTCGAGTCGGAATGCGTCGTCAAGTACGGGCAGGGCTGGATTCTTGCTGCGCTTTGAACTCATACGCTGACTACCTCCGGTGGGGGGCGTCACATCCGTTATGGCACCCCGTAGAGGAACACGGTATCCGAGGCGGGAGCCGGGCCGGCTACGACCACTGTCCAGATGGAGACGCTGGCCAGGTCCTCGGCGTCGACTTCGCCCAGGTAGTCCTCGATGCCCTCGCGCAGACCGTCGGCCTTCTCGTCACCGGTCATGGCGGTCAGTCGGCCCGACCCGCGAACGTGAGGCCACGTGCGCGGGACAGGTCGGCGCAGCGGATCCCACCGCCCTGATGCCACTCCAACACCGGCCTCACCGCGTCGCCGTGCTCGGGGCACCTGGAGACCGGGACCACACCGCCGCAGTCGTGCCGCGCACAGGCGCAGGCCACCCGACCCGGACCCGCGTGCGCGATCCCGTGGCGGGCCACCCCGCCCGCCGGCCCCCGGGGCGGCAGTGCCGCGCAGGTCGGCGGGCCAGGCCAGCGTCAGGCGCAGGCCACCCGACCCGGACCGGAAACCGGCCCGTGCAGGAGGAGCCGTCATGCCCTCTGGGCACCCGACTGCTTGATCAGGCGCAGCCCGGGGAGTTGGACGATCGGGGCCATCTGGGTTCCGCCGGCGATGTACGCAAGAATCGACGAGCCGCCGGGGAGGCATGCGGTCGCTTCATCACGGCTGAGCCAGATCAGGACCGACTCCGAGGTCCGCGGGTAGTCGAAGGCCCACCCGCCCTGCTCGGTGCAGGTTCCGATCCGCAGGGTGTACTGCCCGCCCTGTTCCGACCCCTGCGGCTCGGTCAGGGAAAGGGACGCGTCGCCCTGCGGGGCGGCCCAGACTCCTGGATAGTCCGTGTACGGTCCGGAGACGGAGCCGGCTGCCGCCAGGAGAACGACGAGGGCCGCGGCCCCCGCTGCTTGGGCGGCGCGGGGCGAACCCCGCCCTTCGGCCCGGACAGCTGCGAGCGTGGCCGCGCAGGAGGCGAGCCCTACGACGACGCAGCAGACGAGCCACATGCCCGCGCGCCCTCCCCCGGACCCGCGTACGGCACCCCAGAGCGGCGGCATTCGGCCGATGCGGCGCTCAGGCGTGATGGCGCTCGTTGAATCTCCCCAGGTGCCGCTCTTCAGGTGGCCAAACCTGCTCAAGTGATCTCCCCACCCTTTGCGTGATCCTTGTCGGCGTGTCGAACTGGTGTCGGCGTGTCGTGGAGAGCCTGCGTGAGCACGGAGTTCGGCCTGTTTGAAGGGCCCTGGATGCTCACCTGGGAGGAAGACGTGGATGCTCACGCACTGCGTCGCCAGGGCTGGTCGATCTCGGCGATCGCCCGGCACCTGGGGCACGACCGCAAGACGATCCGCGCCTACTTGAACGGCGAGCGAGTCTCCGGCTATCGACGTCAATCGCCGGACGCGTTCATGCCCTTCTTGGAGTACTGCTGGCAACGGCTGAGCGATGACCCCCATTTGTGGGCCTCGACGCTCTTCGACGAAGTGGTGGAACTCGGCTATTCGGGCGGCTACTCAACCTTCACCCGGGCTCTGCGGCGATACAAGGCGCGACCCCACTGCGAACCATGCCGGGCTTCGAGCGGCCGCGACGTGGCGATCATCGCGCATCCTCCGGGCGAGGAGATCCAGTTCGACTGGGTCGAGCTCCCGGATCCGCCCGCGGAGTGGGGCGTCGGCACCAACGCGCATCTCCTCGTCGGCGCCCTGGCCCACTCAGGACGATGGCGGGCCGTGCTCGCGGAGGCGGAGACCTTCCCGCACTTGGTTCAGTCCATCGATGCCGTGCTGCGGCGCCTGGGCGGAACGGCCCGGCGATGGCGCTTCGACCGGATGGCCACCGTCTGTCACCCGCCGACCGGACGGATTCTTCCGGCGTTCGCCGCCGTCGCGAAGTACTACGGAGCCGGCATCGACATCTGCCCGCCCCGGCGGGGCAACCGCAAGGGCGTCGTTGAGAAGGCCAACCACTCAGCGGCCCAACGCTGGTGGCGAACCGTCCCGGACGGCATCAGCATCGAGGCAGGCCAGAACGGCGTGGACAAGCTGGCCGTCCAGATGGACAGCCGCAAACGCAAGCTCGACGGAGCCTCGACCACGGTCGCCGCGCTCGCCGAAGCCGAGCCGCTGCTGGACCTGCCGACCCGCCCATTCCCCGCCGAGCTGGAGCAGACCCGCGTCGTCAGCCCGCAAGGACTCGTCTCCTTCGCCGGCAACTACTACTCCGTCCCGCCCGGGCTGACCGGCGCCCACGTCACGGTCCGGATCCGCCTCGGCGAGGACGACCTGCACGTGGTCACCGCCGGCCGCGCGGTCATCGCCCACCACCGCCGGGCACCGGACGGAGCCGGGCAGACCATCCGGGACGCCGGACACGTCATTGCCCTCGAACGAGCCGTTCTCGCCTCGTTCTCCGACAAGGCTCCCTGCCGCACCAAGGTCCGCCGGCCCCCGTCGGCTGCGGCCCAGGCGGAAGCCGAAAAGCTTCGCGGCCGACCTGAAACAGACGTCGCGAACCGGGTCGTCATCGACCTGTCTCACTACGCCGCCGTCGCCGACCGGCTCCGGCAGGCCCCCACCCACGAAGACCAGGAGCGTGAGAGTGAGTGACACCATGCCGATGAGCGAGGCCCGCCGCTACCAGCAGCTGCGAGGCCACCTCTCCTATCTGAAACTCAACGACGCCGCCGAAGCCCTTCCCCGCGTCCTGGACCAGGCCCGAGCCGAGCGGATGACCCTCACCACCGCCCTGGAGAAACTCCTCGAGATCGAAGTCGAGGCGACCGAGGCCCGCAAACTCTCCTCCCGACTGCGGTTCGCCTGCCTGCCAGAGCCATGGACCCTCAACGACTTCGACTTCGCCGCCCAGCCCGGCGTCGACGAGAAACTCATCCGCGACCTGGCAACCCTGAGGTTCCTCGACAACGCCTCCAACGTCCTGCTGGTCGGCCCGCCCGGCGTCGGCAAAACGATGCTGGCCGTCGTACTCGCCCGCTCCGCGGTCGATGCCGGCCACCGCGTCTACTTCACCACCGCCGCCGAACTCGCCGCCAAGTGCCACAAGGCCGCACTCGAAGACCGCTGGTCGAGCATCATGCGGTTCTTCGCCGGACCCCGCCTGCTCGTGATCGATGAACTGGGCTATCTCCCGCTGCCGGGCGACGGCGCTTCGGCCCTCTTCCAGGTGATCAACCAGAGGTATCTGAAGTCGAGCACGATCCTCACGACCAATGTCGGTATTGCAGATTGGGCAGGCGCCTTCGGCGACGCGACTGTCGCCGCGGCGATGCTAGACCGGCTCCTTCACCGAGCCGCCGTCGTCGGCATCGACGGACCGTCCTACCGTCTCCGCTCGCACCAGTCCCACTCCGACAACCTCCGCAAAGGGGTGACCGGACGTGCTGGTTGAACTCCGGGCCTGCCCCATCTGCTGGACCCAGTTTCAGGTCAACCCCCAGGCAACCCGCCACACCTACTGCACCCCCCGCTGCAAAGCCGAAGCAGCCAGGCGACGACGCCGTGAACGCGATGAAGCCGTCAACGCAGCGGAAACCGGTGTGGTCACGCGGCAGTCACCGGCACCCACACCCCTGACGCCTACAGCTATCCGCAACTGCCCGCACTGCGACAAACCCGTCACCATCGTGGCGCTTCTCGCCACTCCCGAGGCCGCGCGGCCCACCATCCCCGCAGCGAGTCCCGACGTCATCCCCATGCGTCGCGGCTGAGCGACCGTACGTCACTGACCTTGTCGGCCTCAGGCGGCGGCAGGGTCAGTCGGCGTTCGCGAACCAGGCGCCGATGTTGTTCCACATAAAGGCGTCCTTCCAGTCCGGGCGCCCCTTGGCCCAGCTGTTCAGGGCGGCGATCACTTTTTCCTGGGAGACCGTCCGGGTCTGGTAGTGCTCTGCCGCCGTCCCGTCCCGGAACTCCAGCTGATAAGTGTTGTCATCCCTCAGCCACACCTGCACATACCAATCGCCGGCCGCCGCATCGTCGACTCGCTCGACGATCACGAAGGCGTTGCCCCGCCCGAGGTTCGCCACCATCCGGCTCAAGGCCGTGGGCCACGGATTCCTCACCTGACGACCGTGCTCGTCTCTCGCTTGCAGCATGGCCCGATCATCCCCCACAGCTCTGACACCCGAAGAGCAACCACGTCACGCCCGCGCTCGCTCCCCACGTTCCCCAGTTGGTTCACTCCGTGAACCAACTGGGGCGAAGAGTAGCTCTGAGGAAAATTCGGGATCGGCATCAGCCGCAGCTGCGATCGCCGGCGTCGCCGAGCTGGAGCCAGGACTCGGACCTCATGCCGTCGTGGCGCAGCGACACAGCGGTGCTGCCGACCCCTCGCACCCGGCACCTTCATCCGTTCCACCGCGGCGGCAAAACCATCACCGCCACCTCGCCGCCCAAGGCAGCCCTCCCCCGGCTGCCTGACGACCGTCGCCAACCCGAGCAGCACGCGGGCCGGCCACAGCCGCACCGGGGCCTCCAGGACCAGCGGGCACACCCCGGCGGCGACAATGAGCTGCGAGCAGGCCCGAGAGCACGCCCGGCGCGTGCTGGCCGATTGCGGCGCACCGGAGGCTGTGGTGACGGACCTGCTGACGGTCGTGAGCGAACTCGTCGCCGACGCGATCCGGCACGCGGGCGGCGTGACCGGCTTTGACATCCACCGCCGGGCCGGCCAGCTCGTCATCGAGGTCTCCGACCAGTGCCTATGACTGCCGCCCTGCCCGCCTACGCCTCCCGCCCGTAGCCTCCGGTGCGGGCCCCGCCCCCATGGCGTCCCTTCCCCTGGCGTCATGGGGCAGGTCCGTCCGCACGACGGGCTGGCGTCCGGACCCGTAGGGCACCCGCACACCCGCCTCCCCGGCCGGGGAGGCGGGTGTGCGACACAGCCCCCGGCCCCGGCGCTCAGGCCGCCACCCCCGGGTACCGGACCTCAGGACGGCGGCCCAACGCGTAGTCAATCGCCGAGCCAGACGTTGTCCAGGGCGGACCTCTCGACGCCACGCACCCGTGACCGCGCGCACCCTCGCGCAGTTCCCCGGGCGACCCCCGTCGGCTTCCACTCCCCTGAAGCACGGAGAACCATGCGCCTGTGCAGCCGCCTCCAGACCGAGGACAACCTGCTCCTGATCACCCTGAACGAGCCGATCGGCACCGAGCAGCGGGCCGCCCTGGCCCAGGCCGTCGACCAGCTGGTCGGCGAGCACCGGCCCGCCGGCCTCGTGTTCACCCTCGGCCCGGTGGCGGGCACGGCGGCCGTGGTGTCGGTCATCCTGCGGACCTACCGGCACCGGGCCAAAACCGGCCTCCCCATGGCCGTGGCCACACCACCGGCAGCGGTCCGGTACCTGATCCGAGCGAACCAGCCCGCGCTGCCCGTCCACACCGACACCGACGACGCCCTGAGCGCCGTCCGCGCGCCGGTGCGCCGACAAGCCGGCGTCGACGGTCCCCGAGCCGTGACACCGGAAACGACGGGCACGGCTGTGACGGAACACCGAGCCGCAGGTCAACGGGCATAAGAGGCGGCGTTTCCGGCTGCTTCGCTGGCTTTTGGGACGGGTGCGTGCCACGCTCGAAGGACTTCCAGCCTCGTCTGGTGAGAGACCTTCGCGCCACCGGCTGATCACCACGGGTGGTCGATGGAGGGTGCGGGTGGGCTCGCTCGGCTATGCGCGGCGCCGTATGCCGCGCGCTTGACGGCCTTCTCCGCCCCGACAACAGGGGAGCCGACCGTAAAGAGGCTCCGATCCCGAAACGGGGCGGACACCGTATGAACCCCACCCTTGACCTTGGCAGCGCCGTGAGTCCCGACCGGACGATCCTGACGGTGAGCGGTGAGCTCGACATGGACACCGCGCCGCACCTCACCGCGGCCGCCGACGCCCTCGACCTGCCCGGCCAGACCCTCGTCCTGGATCTGTCGACCGTCACGTTCATCGACTCCAGCGGCCTCAACGCCCTCCTCGCCCTGCGCCACCGCGTCAACGTCGCGGACGGTGCGCTGGAACTGATCGGCCTGTGCGAGCAGGCGCTGCACCTGTTGGACCTCACCGGCACCCGAGGCCTGTTCACCCTCCGCCCCGAGTCCTGACCCGCTCCCTCGGGCCGAGTACCGGGCGCGAGAGACATCCACTACCGTCACTGCGTGCTCATCCGCTCGTATCTCCGGGAGGACGCGTGAAGGCGGCCCAGGTGACAGTCACGGCCGAGGCCGACGGTGTGGGCGTGGTCGTCTGCTCCGGCGAATTCGACCTCGACACCACCGGACTGCTGATCGGGGCCTGCGAGGTCCAGCCGGTGCCGGCCAGCCTCCTCGTCGTCGATGTGCGGCAGGTGGAGTTCGCCGACTCCAGCTTCCTCAACGCCCTCATCCGCCTCCGCGACACCCGCCCCCTCACCCTCCGCGGCCCGCTCCCCCGCCAGCTGCGCCGGATGATGGAGATGACCGGCGCCCTGGACTTGTTCGACATCCGCCCCACCCCCGACCGTGCCCACTAGAGCCGTCCCGGCGGGCAGCCGGAATCTCTGGCGGCGCCTGGGGCAGGCGCTCGACATGAGGCCACGAGCAGGCAGGCCAGGCTCTCCCGACCACGATGCACTGCGCGCAGGCCCGGGAGACCGCCCGCCATGTCCTCGCCGAACACCACGCGCCTGAAGCCCTCGTCGCCGACGTGCTGACCGTGATCAGCGAACTCGTCTCCAACGCCATCCGCCACGGCGACGGGCTCACCGGCTTCCACATCACCGTCCGGGCCGACCATGTCGTCATCGAGGTCTCCGACCGCTCGACCCTGCAACCGCACCTGCGCCCCGGCAGCCCTCCCCCGGCACCCTGACGAACGCCGCCAGCCCGAGCAGCACGCGGGCCGGGCGCAGCCGCACCGGCACTTCCAGGGATTGCGGGGCAGACCCCCCGCGGAGCGATCGCGGCTGCAACACGTATCCGCGCCTTGTACCGCGCCACTCGCTTGGCTCCCGGCGTGCCACGGCGCCGTACGCGCGCCGACTTCGGGATGAGTGCTCCTGTTCGGGGGTGATGAAGAGGCCGGGCGCGGGCACGAGCGCGTCCAAGGGATGGCTTCCCGCGTGCGGCCGGCCCGCCGCCGGCCGGCGAAGGCGAAAGGTCGCTCTGATGTCACAGGTCGAAGAGTCCGTCGAGGTCGACGTCCCCGTACGCACCGCCTACAACCAGTGAACGCAGTTCGAATCGTTCCCCCACTTCATGGAAGGCGTGGAGCGCATCGAGCAGCGCACCGACACCATGACGCACTGGGTGACGAAGATCGGCGGGGGCCGAGCACGGGTCGGGCAGGGCGCTCAACGCTTGCTCTTCGAGCGTGCGTTCGCCCACCTGCACCCGTTCCGCCGCCTGCGGATCCGCTGGACGGTCCGCGACGACATCCGAGAAGCGTTCCTCACTCTGGGGTGCGCGCTGATCTGCTGGCGGCGTTTGCATTCATTCCGATGAAAGTACGTCAACGCGTGCAGGCAGGTCAGGGGCTGGGAGCTCACCCGCTCATTCGTTCCCGGGCGGCCATGACCTCATCGCCGTGCTCGAAGGCCCACGCGCCAAGTGCGTCGATGGGGCCGAGCAACGTCTTCCCCACAGCAGTGAGTTCGTACTCGACACGAGGTGGCATTTCGCCATAGGCGTTCCGTGTCACCAGCCCGTTGAACTCCAGCCGCCGCAACGTCTCGGTCAGGACCTTGGGACTGATGCCGCCGATCAGCTCGCGTAGTTCGCCGGGGCGCTTGGGCCCCTCCCGCAGGACCCAGATCAGCACGGCGTTCCAGGTGTTGGAGAGGAGGTCGAAGGCGAGGCGGGCGCGGCAATCAGCGAGGAAGGCGTCGGTCGTCACGTACCAAATGGTGCCTGACAGGTTTCCTAACGTCGTCCCGAAAGCGGTTGGAACAGATACGGAAAGGGGCGTATCGATGAAGATCGGTGTGCTGGGAACGGGGAACATGGCGGACGCACTGGCCACGCACTGGGTGCGGGCCGGGCACGAGGTGTTCGTCGGAGGCCGGGACGAGCAGAAGGCCCACCGGCTCGCGATGCGCATCGGGGGCGCTGCGGGGCACGGGAGCCTGCAGGCGGCGGTCAGTTTCGGCGAGGTGGTGCTGGCCGCGCTGCCGTACGGCGCGGGAGCGGACGTCGTTCGGGAGCATGAGTCGGCGCTGAAGGGGAAGGTCCTGCTCGACTGCGCCAATCCTGTCGGGCCCGGCTTCCGGCTGCTGACGGAAGGCGGCCCCTCGGCGGCCCGCCGACTGGCTGCGGCGGCACCGGGCGTGCACGTCGTCAAGGCGTTCAACCTCTGCCACGAGGACGTGTGGCGGATGAACCCGCCGGTCTTCGACGGCCAGCCCCTGACCGTTCCGATCTGCGGGGACGACGAGGCGGCACTCGCACTGACACGCAAGCTGGTGCGCGACACGGGCTGTGAGCCAGTGGCCGGGGGCGGACTGGACCGCGCCGGGCTGCTGGAGGCGACCGCCGCGCTGTTCATCGGACTGTGGGTGGCGGAGCAGGCAGACGTACGGGCGATCGCGCCGCCGTTGGCCTATGCGACAGGTCCGCGAGCCGAGAGGGCGTGAGGTGTCCAGGTCCTTGCGTTAGGAGTTTTTAGACGTCGTTTCTTTTGGTCGTTCTCGGGCCGAGCTGTGCAGGATACTGCTGTGGTGCTGTTGACGTGGATTGCTGAGGTGGCGGCCGAGCCCCTGGTCCTGGAGCCGACTGACCGGCGGGTGGAGTGGGAGACCAACACCTGGTCGCTGAGTACGGCGGACGAGGACAGGAGTTCGCTGTCCGTCGCCGCGGTGGTGGCTGCCTTCGAGCAGACTGCTGCTGCCATCCGGGAACGCATTCGCGATCTGGGCTTTCCCGGCGTTGCGACGTTCTACGTGTGGCACGACGAACAGGCCGGGCAGCTTCGGTGCTCGACCGGTTCTGTGGCCCCGGATGCGTTGCCGTTCAGCGGTACCTATGTGGCCTCCGACGACCTCGGTCCGGTCGTCGAGAGCTTTCTGGCCGACAGCGAGCCAGGCTCCATCGCCTGGTCGGATCTGGACGACGTGCAGAGCGTCTCGGTGAAGACCGGAACCGAGCCGGAGATCATGCCGTTCGGTGTCTGGGTCGCCAGTGTCGGGGCCTCACGCTGACTGTTCCTGCCCGTCCACACGGACGAGTCTGCGGTGACAGATGAGGGCTGCGGCTATGCCTACGAAGGCGAGCAAGTGTTCTGCCTTGCGCCCGTAGCGGCGGTGGAGCCGACGGCAGCCGGCGAGCCAGGACACGGTCCTCTCAACAACCCATCGGTGGCGGCCGAGCCGCTGTGAGGACTCGATCCCTTTACCGGCGATGCGACATCGGCAGTCCGTTCCGGTCGGTGAGCAGATGGATCTTTGATCCCAACTTGCCTCGGTCAGTCGGATCCGGTCCTGTCAGAGGCCCCCTTTTGCAGCCCGCATGCTGACGGAGTCGATCGCGCAGCGCGACCAGTCGAGTTCCCCGCGGACGCTGAGTTCGTCGAGGATGACGCGGTGGAGCCGGGCCCAGACCCGGGCCCGGCTCCACTGGGCGAAGCGTCGGTAGACCGTCTGCCAGCTCGGGCCGAACACCGGCGGAAGCTGCCGCCAGGTGCAGCCCGAAGTCGCCACGAAGATGATCGCGGCCAGAGCTTCGCGGTCACCCGCCCGGCGTCGGCCGCCACCCTGCGGACGTATGACCTCGGTCGGCGGTACCACCCGCCGGAACAGCAGCCACAACTCGTCCGGCACCAGCCGCTCAACCAAATCCGTCATGCACAGTTCAACGAACGCACGCGCCATAAGAAACGATGTCTTAACGTGCCGCGTGCTGGCCGTGCTGCGGCGAGCAGCCGCTGCGCGGTGGGGTCGCTGGCTTGGTAACCGTGGCGCCCGCTCCAGGGGGCTGCGGTGGCCGCCGTCGCCGTGGGACTCGACATCGGCATAACGGTGTTCCTCAAGCGTCAATGGCGTTCGAGCTGGAAAACGCGACACCTCAACGTGTGACCCACGAATCCCGAGGCCGAACCTCGCCCCCACCGGGCGGCCGGGGCGAGGTCGTGCATCGGTGTCAGTCGAGCGGCCAGGATCTCCGCCGCCTCAAACGCCTGCCGCCCCTTGCGGAGCCGGCATCGGCGCCTGGCTCGACGGGGACTCCCGCCGGCGTCTGCTCCCGGCCGGCGTACCCGCCGTACTGCTGGAGCAGGTCGGCGGTCAGCCGGGCCTCCAGGTCCTTGATCGGCAGGAGAACCCCCTGCTGCGCCTGGAACCCCTGCTCCGGGTCTCACAACCCAGCTCCACCGCTTGCGCACACGCCGGCGCTGGCTCAGCGAGGACGGGCACGTCGTCGTCGACGTCACCTAACCGTCCCCGGAGGCCGCCCGGCGGGATGACTTGACCGCTACGCGGACCACCTCCTGACCACGGGGCGCGAGCAGCTGCTCAGCCCCTTCCTAGCCGTGTCCCTCGCCGAACTCGTGGGCGGCACGGGCGAGGAGCTGCTGCGGGCGGGGCTGCTCGGCTTGCTAGACACGGTGCGGACCGCTCTGCTGTCCGGCGCCTTGCTGCGCACATGGGGCCACTACGCCGTGACCCGGACCTCTCTTGCGGAGTGCTGGGGCGATACCGGCCCGCTCGGCGGCAACGACCTCAGGTCCCTCGCGGCCGCCGTGGAACACGCGGCCACGCCGGCGAAGCGCCGCCACGGCCTCACCGCGCCCGTCACCGGTCGACGCCGCCCCCGGGGCCGGGGCCGCACAGGAAGCCTAACGACTCTCCGTCCGGCTCGGCGGTCTGCCCCTCGCCCTGCACGCCGCCGGCCGGTACCTCGCCGCGCCCGGCAGCCGATACCGCACCTTCGCCTGCTACGAGGAAGCCCTCGACAGCCACCTGGCCACGCTCCTCGGGGCAGAGGAGCCGGGCGCGGCCGATCCCGAGGCTGTGCGCCGGCTGGTCCGCTACACCTGGGGCACGCGTCCATCCACCTTTGGGCATGCGGGCGGCGTCGACCTCTTCAGGTGACGGCAGTGCAGACATGTGCGATCAACGGGCGACAGGACGTGGGTGTCACCCGCCGACCGGTCAGGGTGTGTGGCCGGACCAGTGCCCGCGGCGCCGTTCACCGGGGCGCAGCTCGTACAGGCTCGGCCGCCGGGTCCCGAACTTCCCGACCTCGGTCATCAGCGCGGCGCCGGTCGGGATCTCGTCCCGGCGCACGCACGGAGGTCGATGTCAGCCCGGGCAGGAGCCGGCGCAGAGGGAGCCGATGGTGTAGGTCCCCGCAAGATTTCCCCTGTTGCCGGCGGTGGTGCTGCCGATCCGATTCGTGTAGTTGACGCTGTGGTAGTAGTGGAACCTGCTATTGGTTCGGTTGTAGACGGACCGGGTGTTCGTGCCGGCTCGCATCCATGAACACTGGGAACGGGTGTCGGTGGAGTTCTGGGACCACTGGCATTTCTGTCCGCCCCCGTCCCTCTCCGAGTAGAAGCAGATCCAGCCGGACGCGCAGTTGTCGTAGCCGCTGATCGAGACGTCGTCGGCCTGGGCCGCGGGCGCGAGTGCAAGCGCTGCACCGACGAGTCCGGTCGTTACGGCCAGGGTGAACTTTGTCCGACGGTTCATTACCCCTCCTTCGACTGAGGCGAGATTGCCGTGGCGGCCTGCACCGTCGAGGCTCGGGCTGCCACCGAGAAGTCTGGTGGGTACACCGATTGAGCGGCTACGGACGAATCAGCCAGTTCGTTGAACTTCGTTCGCCATAAGCCATGTTCGAGGCTCTTCGTGCCATCAGAGCCGGAACCCCCCATGTGAGCGGTTTGTCGTCCACCGATTCTTGAGGGGCCGTTCGTACGAGCCGGATCGGTAGTGCTCCACTTCGCACCGGTGTCAATCGGTGGTTCCACAAACGCGGGGAGAGATGTCAGATGCTCGTGAGCTCGAGGGATGGCCCGTCGAAGGCTACGCCAGCTCGTTGTCGGACGAGAGCACGATCATGGCTGAACCTGAAGGAAGTCTTGCCCGTCGTCCATTCTTGCTCCCATTCTTCAACCTTGTCCCCCGCCGTACGCATGCCGACCGACGGCGGGACGCCCTGTGTCCCCCGTCACCGAGCGCAGAGCGGTCAGGGTGCTTTGTGTAGTTCGATGTTGCTCAGGGCGGTCTGTAGTTACCCACCGTCGGCCTCGGGACGGTGTAGGCACGGCGGGCCAGCGCGGTCCGCTGTGGGTGGCGACTTCCTCGCGGACGACGGCCACCAGTTCAGCGTGCCGGCGCGGTGATCTCCCCTTACGGCAGGCGCGTGGCCGGTACGGCCCTCAGCGCGGCCCCGCCCACGATCTCCTCCCGGAGGAGGAGGCCGGACCGGGACGCAGGTCCCGGACCAGGGGGTGGACGGGACCGGGGTCCTCGTGCCCTTGGGCGATGTGCCCTACCAGGGTGGGTTCCTAGCCTCGGGTCATGCGATCGCACGAAACGGATACCGTTCAAGGAGACCCCGTGACCAGTGTCAGCCCCGCCGCACGCCGCGCCTTGGCCGTAGGTCTCACGCTCGCCGCCTGCCTCATGTCCTCCCCCGTCCTGGCCACGGCCGCCGAGGTCCCCGCCCAGGACAGGGGCGGGACCGGACTGGACCGCTACTACCGCCAGCACCTCGCCTGGGGCAGCTGCATCAAGGGCCCCGACGACACCGCGGGCCGCGATCTGGACCAGGCAGGCGTGCAGTGCGCGGACGTGACCGTGCCCCTGGACTATGCCGACCCCCGGGGGCGCACGCTCACCGTGGCGGTCTCCCGGCTCAAGGCCACCGACGCCCGCCACCGCATCGGCACGATCCTCCTCAACAACGGCGGTCCGGGTGGTCCCGCGCTCCAATCCCCGCCGCAGGCCCGTGCGTCGATGAAGGACGTCGGCGCGCGCTACGACGTCGTCGGCTTCGACCCGCGCTTCATCGGGCGCAGCACCGCGCTGGACTGCGGCTTGCCGGTCGGCATGACCTGGCTGTCCGCCGGCATCGACCGGGCGGGCTTCGACCGCCAGGTCGCCCTGCAGAAGAGCCTGGCCGACAAGTGCCGGGCCGCCGACGCCGCGGTGCTCCCACACATCACCACCCGCAACACTGCCCGCGACATGGACGTCATCCGCGGCACGCTCGGCGAGCGGAAGATCTCCTTCCTGGGCTACTCGTACGGCACCTATCTGGGCACGGTCTACACGCAGATGTTCCCCGGCCGCCACGACCGGATGGTGCTGGACGGGGCGATCAACCCGAGCGACTACCGCCCCCGGCTGCTGAAGGGCACCGAGCGCGAGAACGAGAAGGCGCTGTCCGACTGGGCCGCCTGGGCCGCGGAGCACCACGACGCCTATGGCCTCGGCCGCAGCCGCGCCGAGGTGCTCGCCGCGGTCGACCGCATCGTCGCGGCGGCCGCGCGCGGTCCGCTGACCATCGGCGCCGGCGGCGATGCCTTCCAAATCGACGACAGCCAGGTGCCGCTCCTCCTCTTCTCGGGCATCGCGGACGACACCCCCCCGGCGCGGGCGTCGTTCGGCGAGTTGCTTTCCGTACTTGCCAACGCCGCGGAGGGCCGGCCGACGACGGTGCCACCGATGCTCGTCCCGGAGCTCCGGTACGTGCTGCGCGGTGAGGGCGAGCCCACCGGAGCGCAGTCCGCCGTCATCTGCGGTGACGTGGCCGCCGAGCGCGATCCCGAGCTCTACTGGCGGGACATCGAGCGCAACCGCACCGCGCACCCGCTGTTCGGCGCTCTGACCAACAACATCAACCCGTGCGCCTTCTGGGACTCGCCGCGCGAAGAGCCTACTCGGGTGCGGCGCGATGTCCCTGCACTGATCGTCGCCGCCACCGGTGACCCGCGTACGACCTACAAGGGAAGCGTCGAGCTGCGCAAGCAGCTGCCGAGCTCCAGGCTGGTCACCCTCGAGGGCGCCAACCGGCACGCCCTCTACGGGCGCTACGGCAACGCGTGCGTGGACGACCAGGTCAACAGGTATCTGGCCACCGGCAAGCTACCGGCAAGGGACCGGACCTGCGTCAAGCAGGCGGGGTAGCGGCTCGCGGTTCACGCTCCTCGACCGGGTCCGCACCCGCGAGATCCCGCTGCCCCTCGAGACCGCGGCGGAAGCGACCGCGCTGATCCCTGTCGGGGCCTGCCCTAAGAGCACGTTTTCTACCAGGGCAGGAACCCCGTCACCAGCGCAGACGACCCATCGGCCGCGCTGGTGCCCTACCCGCCGTCGCCGCGTCCCGCCCCGCCCCGCCTCCGAGCCGCATCGCGCCGTGACGGCGACCATACCCGGTCCCTCTCGGCGCAGTCGCCCGCACCTGGCGCTGGCCCCGGACTGGACGATGCCGTCTCGGTCCGTACCCCGCCAGGCCCGGCCGCGTTGCCCGCACGCGCGAGGCTATCTCACGACACAGCAGACGAGTGGAACTCGGTGGGCACGGGCGGACGCAAGGACAACAGGGCCTTTTCGGCATCGCTCGGTCAGATTCGCATCCCGGGCCACCCCGAAAGGCCTCTTCCTTCATGCGCGTACGGCCGGAAGATCACCCGACGGCACACCGTTCGACCCGCAACCATGATCGGTTAGGGCATCCTCGGTTGCCCGCGCCAGGTCATCGACTGTTTCGCAGGCCGCGTCCAGCCGCAACAGGAGGGCCGAGCTGACCGGCAGCAGGTGGACGCCTCCCGCGAGGTCGGCGAGGCGGCGCAGCGGGGAAGCTCCGGCTGCTTCGTAGAAGTACTCCAGGGCTGCGGGCGGCGGCCGGAGAGACCCGGGGCCGGAGGGGGCCGGTGCGCCGGGCGGGGTGTTCAAGAAGGTGAGGGTGGCGTCGGCGAGGCGGCCGACCGGGCGCTGCCGGTGGCTTCCTGCCAGGAGGTTCCGCCGGTGAGGCGGTTCAGGTGCTGGGCGACAGTGTCGGTGCCGTCCTGTTCGCCGAGCTGCTGCATGCGTGCGGCGAGCAGCGGCCACTGGCGCGAGCCGATCAGGAGCCCCCCTCCCGCTCCGGCAGGACCTCCCTGGACCATCGCGACCATCTGGGAGAGCGCGGCCGGACCACGGGCGCGGGAGCGACACGTCGTGCTCGGTGAACAGCCACGCGATGTACGGACGATCCGCCGCGGTCGCGGGGTCGACGCACCCGGGGCCCGTCGGCCGCTCAGGGAAGATCTGCGCGGCGAGCTGTGGCAGTCGTGCTGCACGCCCCGATCCCCGGGTGCTTCTCTCCGTGTCCTGGTCTGGCGAAGGACGTTGCTGTTGCCGGAGCGAGCAGCACCGTGACCCGACCGCTGGGATGCAGGAAGGGTGTGTGCTCCAGCCAGAGGGCGGCGATCGCCCGGAAGGAGGCCGACCCTGATCAGCGGCCTCTCCGTCGCCCTTGGTCGGTCCTTTCGCGGCGGGGTAGCCAAGCGCTGCACACGGGTGGTCTGCAACGACGCGCGCCGGCCGCCCGGAAGGCGGTGTGGCAGGCGGACCGGTCGAGGATCGCGGCCGGAGTCCTGGCGAAGCGGGTGGCCACCGATGCGGAGCACGCGCCCGGGCGGGCGTGGCTCGTCGAGGTGGGGGCCGAGCCGACGGGGGCGTTCGTCAGCCGATGACGTGGTGGGTGCGGGAGGTGCGGGCGCGCAGGCGCTCCCGGGCGGCGATCCAGATCGTGAGGGCGGTCTGCCAGAAGGCCATGATGAGGAAGGCCGAGGAGTCCAGCAGCTCGACCCAGCTGGAGCCCTCGCGTCCGAAGCGGCTGACGGCTCCGGAGACCATCTCCACGAAGACGGGGGCGAGGGCCAGCAGGAAGGTGCCGAGGCTGAAGGTGTAGCCGACCACGATCAGCCAGGAGTACCAGCGGGCGGCCCGGCGGTCGACGGGGTGCCACAGGGATTCGTCCGCCAGCCCCTCGGTGCGCCCGCGCAGTCGCAGGAAGCGGTTGCGCAGCCGGCGTACGGACGTGGTGTGCAGGTCCACGCAGCCGAGCATGGTGGTGATCAGCACGTACACGTCGGTGCGCAGGTAGAGGAAGAACTGCCACAGCACCCGCAGCACGGCGGCGAAGGCCACCGCGAGGCAGACGCTGCTGGCGGTCGTTTCGGCACCGCCGGGGCCGCGGGCGGCGTCGGCGACGGCGATGAGGAGGGAGACGAGGACGACGTCGACGACCATCCCGGCGACGATCGGCAGGTAGCGCTTGCGGCGTTCCACGGCGACGAGCCCGTCCAGGGCCGTTTCGACCACGAGGAAGTAGAAGCGGTGCGACAGCCTGGTCTTGGAGCCGATGCCCAGACGCCGGGCGGCCAGGGCGTGGAAGGCCTCGTGGATGGCGATCAGGGGTACTGCGGCGACCAGCATGACCAGGCTGATGACGGCGTAGTACTCGCTGAACAGCATGTCTTCCGCGGTCGGTACGAGATCCGGGGAGCAGATCATGCGCCAGAGCGCCCAGGCGGTGATCAGCCCGTAGCAGATCCAGGCGGGCGGGGAGAACAGGGCGCGGCCGAGCCGCTGCCAGCGCACCGGGCCCGTCTGCGCGGGCTCCTCGCCCTCCTCGCGGACGAAGCCGAGTTCGCGCAGGGCGCCGATGATGTCGTCGACGTCGACCTGTTCGCCGTACTCGGCGGCGTACCAGTCGGCGGCCTGCGGGGGGTGGCGCCGGCCTCGAGGCGGCGCACGAGGTGGGCGCCGTCGACCGGGAAGATCCCGTAGGAGTCCGTGTCGGGCCGCCCGATGGTGACCTCTTCGCCGTCCTCCAGGAAGACCAGCGGGTGGAACGGCAGGGGTGTGTCTGCCTCGCTGCGGATGCCGTGCTCCGGCATGGGGCCTCCCTCGGCTTGCGGTCCGGACCGGCTGCGGGCGGGGCCTGCCGCCCGGGAGGCGCCGTCGTGCCGGCGGACGGCCCGCGTCGCCTCGAGCGGTCCGGGGCACGACGGCGCCGGGCCCCGGCCGATCAGGTGCCGGGGCTCAACTGATCCTGGATCAGCTGGGGTTGGTGTAGACGTCGCACGCCGAGGAGGTCAGGCGGACCGGACCGGCCTTGCGGACCTGGATCTTCTTCATGGGAATCTCCTTCACATCAGTGGGTGATGCGGACGTGTCCATCCTGGCGAGGGCCGCCATCGTTTCCCCAAATCTCCGCCAGACCCTTCACGGGGCGCGCACGGGGCGGCGGGCCGGGGGCGCGGCGTGGTAGGCACCGGTCGTGAACACCCCCGAGCACCAGCCGGCGCAGCCGGCGCTGTACCGCTCGAGAGAGGGGGCAACGGGTACCGTGACGCCCTCGACCGGGATGGTGACGGCGTCGCCTGCGATCCCTACTTCGGGCGCTGACAGGGATCCCCTGGTACGGGGCCCGGCGCAGCGGCCGCGGGGCCGATGGCGCCAGTGCCGCTGAAGCCGGGGGATCCCGCCCGCACCCACCGGGGCCAAGCGCGCGTCGTCCGCCGCGCCGCACTGGGCGGCATCGGCCCCGGGATCGTGGATGGGCCCGTTCGGCTTTCAGTCGTTTCTGTCGAGGGCTTTCGGGCGGGGCTCGGGCTTCGCGTCGTGAGTTGTCCGTGCGCCGACCGGTGCGGTGCGTGATCCACGGGCAAGGATGCCGGGCCACCAGGTGCGCGGGCCGATGTCGATCACGAGGGCCGGAACCAGCAGGGACCGCACGACGAGGGTGTCGAGGAGGACGCCGAAGGCGACGATGAAGGCGATCTGGACGAGGAACGCCAGCGGGATGACCATGAGCGCGGCGAAGGTCGCGGCGAGCACCACGCCGGCCGAGGTGATGACGCCGCCTGTCGTGGTCAGGCCGCGCAGAACGCCCTCGCGTACGCCGTGGACGAGGGACTCCTCCCGGACACGGGACATGAGGAAGATGTTGTAGTCGACACCGAGCGCCACGAGGAAGACGAAGCCGTAGAGCGGGACGGAAGCGTCCATGCCGCTGAACCCGAGCATGTGCTCGAAGACGAGGGCGGATACGCCCAAGGTGGCCAGGAAGTTCAGGGCGACGGTCGCGACGAGCAGGACCGGGACCAGGAGGGAGCGCAGGAGCAGGACGAGGATGAGCAGGATGATGCCGAGGACGACCGGGACGATGACGGTGCGGTCCCGGGCCGCGGTCTGTTCGGTGTCGTACTGCTGGGCTGTGTGGCCGCCGACGATGGCGTCCGCCTCCGGCACGGCGTGCAGGCGGGTGCGCAGTTCGGCGATGGTCTGCTTGGCGGTGTCACTGTCGGCGGCCGTCTCGAGGGTGGCGTCGATGCGGATGCGGCCGTCGACAGTGAGGGGTTCGCCTTCGCCGGGCCGTCCGGAGACCGTCACGGGTGCCACCGACGCGACACCGTCGGTGGCGCTTGCGAGAGCCTGCACGTCGGCGGCGCCGGCTGCGTCGGCGATGATCACGGCCGGCTGGCCGGATCCGCCGGGGAAGTGCCGGCTGAGCGCCTTCTGTGCGGCGACAGAGGGGGCGTCCTTGACGAAGATCTCGTCCAGGGGGACGCCGCCCGAGGACAGGGCCGGGGAGAACGCGGCCAGGACGAGCATGATCAGGGTCGTCGATGCCCAGACCCGGCGGGGCGACCGGTCGATGACGGCCGCGATGCGGTGCCACACCCTGTGTCCCTCCTCGGTGGCGTCGCCGGGCTTGGGCGTGGCGGGCCAGAATGCGGTCCGGCCGAGCAGGACCAGGACGGCAGGCAGGAAGGTGAGGGTGGCCAGGACGGAGCAAACGATGCCGATGGCACCGACCGGGCCCAGGGCCCGGTTGTTGGTCAGGTCGCTGGCCAGCAGGGCGAGCAGGCCCAGGGCCACGGTGGCGGCGCTGGCGGTGATCGCGCCTGCCGAGCGCTGTACGGCGGCCAGCGCGGCGGCCGTACGGTCGCCCCGCGCGGCGAGTTCCTCCCGGAACCGTGCGGCCAGCAGCAGCGCGTAGTCGGTCGCCGCGCCGATGACCAGGATGGACAGGATCCCCTGTACCTGGCCGTCGACCCGCACGAGGCCGCGGTCGGCCAGCGCGTAGACGACGGCGCAGGCCAGGCCGAGGGCGAACACCGCGCTGATGATGATCACGAGTGGGAGCAGCAGGCTGCGGTAGACGAGCAGCAGGATCAGGAGCACGGCCCCGAGCGCGACGCCGAGCAGAAGGCCGTCGATGCCGGAGAAGGCGCCCGCGAGGTCGGCCTGCGTGGCCGCCGGTCCGGCGATCTGGGCGCTCAGGCCGGGTACGGAGTCTGCTGCCGCGCGTACCTCGGCCAGGGCGGCGGGCAGTTCGTCGCCCAGGTCCGGGGCGAGCGGCACGACCGCCTGCAGGGCCTGGCCGTCGCTCGAGCGCAGGGCGGGTGACGGTTGTCCGGCCACCCCGGCCTCCCCGGCCAGGGAGGCGACGGCATGGGAGGCGTCCTGCTGCTGGGCATCGGTGACGCTGTCGCTGTCGGGCGCCTGCCAGACGATGATCGCGGGCACCGACTCGGATCGTTCGAAGGCCTTGCGTTCCTCCAGCACTCTGGTGGATTCCGCGCTCCGGGGCAGGAAGGCAGCTTGGTCGTTGGTGGCGACCTCGCCGAGCTTTCCGGCGTAGGGGCCGAGGGTGGCGCCGACCCCCAGCCAGGACAGCAGTAGGACCACCGGGACCAGCCACCGGAACCACCGCGATGAACTCCTCATGGACATGCCTTCCATTCACTCAACGATAAAGTATCTCAACCATCGAGAGATCTTATGCTGAGGAGATGCGCAGCGCCGACACACCCCCCGAACTTCCGTCCGACGACCCGATTGGGCTGCAGTCCTTCGCCGTACTGCTGCGTGCGATGAACGCCGAGTTCAATCGGATCGCCCAGGAGTTCGCACACGCCCAGGGACTGCACCTGACGGACGTGCAGGCCCTGATCGCCGTACTGGACGCCGATCGCGACCAGGAGGCCGGCCCCATGACCCCCGGGCGGCTGAGCACCCACATGAACCTCACCTCGGGTGCGACGACGGCCTGCCTGGACCGGCTGGAGAAGGCCGGCCACATCCGAAGGGTCCGGGCTGCCGACGACCGGCGCGTGGTGCACATCCACTACGCCCAGGCCGGCCGCGAGGCCGCACGCGAGTACTTCCGGCCGCTGGCCCGGTCCACCGACGCGGCGCGCGCACAATTCAGCCCGGACGAACTGCACACGATCATCCGGTTCCTGGGCGAAATGAACGACCAGCTCTCACGCGTGCGCCGCTGAGCCCGCGCCTCGATACCACTGCGGCCGGAACCACATGCCCGGCAGGCCGCAAGGTCCACTGCGTGACCAGCCCCATCACGACGGCAGGACCTCGGCACGCGCAGAACACCAGCGCGGCGGATCGATGCGGGCATCTCCCCCGTGCCGGTGGGCGGATTCCAACGAGACGTCCGAGTCGATACCGCCGGCCTCGCCGGCGGCGGCCCGAACCCGCTGCAGCAGCCGTCCCAGGCACCGTTCGCCGGCCCGACCGGCGGCACTCACCACCGGCCCGCGGACCGCCCCCTGGCAGGTCACGCCGGCTCACCCCGGTCCGGACTGTGAACAATCGCGCCGATCACCGGACGGCCGTCCCTCCACCGCCCGCACCGGCCGTTGCCTACCGGCAGCAACGGCCACAACCCTTTCCACTCCGCGTCCGGCAGACCATCGCGTTCACCCCGGACAGCTCCTGGAAGCGAGATCGGTGGGCGGCTACGCGGGTCCGCGTCGAGCAAGTGGGCGAGCAGCGGCACCACGACCATCAGGAGCTTCGCCGTCTCGCAGCCATGTCCAGCTCGCTGTCGGCACCACGAGCCCGGAAAGACTCAGCGGGTCGGGCGCCGGGGGGCGCTCGCCCTCCCTGAACCACGGCCGCTCAGTGCGGTGTCCAGCGTCTCCTGGGCCATGCGCATCGCCTCGGCGTACTTCGGCTCGGACATCCGCTCCCAGGCCCGGTCCGGTGCGACCTCCTCGACCCGGCTCACCACCCACCAGATGTTGCCGAACGGATCCCGCACCCGGCCACCGCGATCCCCCCACGCACTGTCAGCGGCCTCCGTGACCACCTGCGCCCCGTGTGCAACAGCAGCGGCCATGGCGGCGTCCGCGTCCGGGACGTAGACCCGCAGCAGCGAGGGCATCACCGGCCAGTCGGACCGTCGGTCGAAGGCCAGCACCACCGTGTCGCCGACACGGATCTCACCATGGCCGATGCTGCCGTCCTCGACCGGCACCCGCGCGAGTTCCTCACCGTCGAACGCAGCGGTGATGAAGTCGAGCAGCGCACCGGTGTCATCGGTGACCACCCACGGTGCAACGCTGGTGTAACCCTCGGGTGCAGTGTGCCTCATCGGCCTCGTCCTCTCGTGCGACCCCTCGCGATGCGACGACCTTAGGGCCCAATTAGGACAACCGCGGCCCTAGTGCTGTGACCGGGAAGGTTCGCCGGGTTGCTCGTTGTGCTGGTTGGAGATGGTTCTCCAACCAGTGTGGGAAGGCAGGCATGGCAAAACCGGTCCGGGGCGGCCTTTGACGCCAAGCTCGCCCGGATCGAGTACGCGATCAACGAACGGCCGGACCGCACCGGCGCCGCAAGGGCATCGACCACACCTGGGCCGCCCTGAGAACGATCCGGGCAGCCCGCCCGGACGGCGCCCCCATCTCAGTGATCCTCGACAACCCCTCCGCCCACCTCAACTGGAGAATCGCAGGTGGGCAGCCCGGAACAAGGTCGAGCTGTGGTTCACCCCGACCCACGCCTCCTGGGCCAACCCCATCGAGGCCCACTTCGGACCCTTGCGGCAGTTCACCCTGGGCAACTCGAACCAACCACACCGTCCAGACCCGGGCCCTGCACGCCTACCTCCGCTGGCGCAACCAGAACACCCGAAACCCCGACGTCCTCACCGCCCAACGACGCGAACGCGCCCGCATCCGCAGCGAAAGAGGCCTCCGCTGGGGCGCCAGACCCCTACCCACCGCGGCCTGACCACCCAACCCTGCCAACCTTCCCGGTCACAGCACTAGCCGACGTTCGGGTTGGCCGGCTGTTCTGAGCCCGCCGTCACCCGGCGGCCCTTACCGCGCTTGACGAGGACCACTGTCTTCATGGTGACCCCCGGGTAGTTCGGGGTGTAGTACGCGCCCGTCCAGTAGTCGTGGAAGGAGGCCACCGTGCCGATCGTGTACGTCATCGGGTTCGCGGACGTCTGGCCGCTTCCGGCGAAGGCCTCCATCGTCACCGTGTCCTGGCCGTCCATGCCCACCACCGCTGCGGCGTGGTACTGCGACATGATCTGCTCCCCGGGGTTCATGGCGAGCATCAGGTAGGACTGTCCCACCACCGGGCTGGCGTCGCGGTCCGTCGCCCCCTGGAAGTCGCCTGCGCGGTCGCGGTTCTGCTCATCCGACATGCCGAAGGCCTTGAGCCCGGCGCTCGTACGGACGTTGCTGTTCGCGCCGTCGGCCAGCTCTCCGACGGCGTTGTGCATGATCTCCTCCGCCGTGTGGAGGCAGTCGTCCAGGATGTTCCGCGCCAGCTCGTGCTCCTGGTACAGCTCCGTGCCCCCGAGGAGGGCCTGCTGCGCCGTGCTCGTCGGGCGCAGGGCCGGGGAGTAGGACCCCGCGGGCGCGCTGACGCGGATCCAGATCGACGTGGCGTCACCGCTCGGGACGGCGAAGACGCCGTTCGCTGAGACCGTCATGTGCTGCTGGTTCGGGCCGGCCTGTGCCGCCCAGCGCTGGACCGACTCCTGGGCCGCCCCCTGGTCGGCCCGGCCCGCCCCCTGTGCGTGCTGCTCGGTCCTCGGCGCCGCCCCGCTCATGGCGCGGCGCGCGTTGCTCTCCGCCTCCCGCTCGAAGCGGTCGGAGGGGTCGGAGACCCGCAGGCCCGCTCCGTTGTCCGTACCCGCCACGGGGCCCTGGCGCTGCTGGATCACGTGGGTGAGTTCGTGGGCGAGCGTGAGCTTGTCGGCGCCGCCCTCCCCGATCACCACGTGGTTCCCACTGGTGTACGCCCGAGCGCCCACCTCGGCCGCCGACGCCTTCGCCGCGCTGTCGTCGTGGATGCGGACGTCGGAGAAGTCGGCGCCCAGCCGGCTCTCCATGTCCGCACGCGTGCTGCCGTCCAGCGGCCTGCCGCCGGCCCGCACCACGTCGTGGACGGCCGAGCGCTGGACCGGCGCTTCCTCCGCCTCGTGGCCGCACCCCGCCCCGTGCCGGTGCGGCTGCTGCTTCAGACGCTGGACGACCACCGCGTTCCCCACCGTCGCCTGCAGCCCGAGGAGCCCGGAGGCCTGTGCGGGTGGTGCGGTGACCGGCCTGCGGACCGTCGACCGGGAGTCCTCGGTGGCGTTCGACCTGACCTTCGCGTGGTTCTGCACTGGCGTTTCCTTCGTCGGAGATCCGGAGCCGTACGTGATGCCTGTGTCCTGCGTACGTCTCGCGTACGTCCTTGTCCTGGATACGCCGGGCGACCCCGCGGACGCCAGGTACCCGAGGGCAGACTCGACCGGTCGTGAGGGCAGTCTCAGTTCCTCCTGAAGAACTCGACTTCCGCCAGCGCCACATGACGGCCCGGGGTGAGCCCCGCCGCCTCGGGATCACCAGCCGCACCGACACCACGTCGCTGTACCCCGTCTGGATCGTCTGCGGGCCCGGCTTGTCTGGGAGGGTAGGGGGCGTCATGTCAGGTACGAGCGGTAGCAGGGTCTGGGCACTGATCGGGGCCTCGCTCGTCGCCGTCGGCCTGCTGATCGGGCTGGCGATAGCCTCCGGGAACTCCCCACTCATCGACCATGCCGAACGGGAGCCTCCCGTCACCCGACGCCACCGTGACGGCCGTCAAGCCGGGCGACTACCCACCGCCCAACCACATCTGCGAACAACTCGACTTCAAGGAGTTCTCGGATGTGTTCCAGCTCCAAGGTGCACGCGACGGATACAACACCGGCCTCGAACCGGAGCGGGTCTCCGGCTCCATGTGCGAGCAGTCGATCTCCCGCGGTGGCACGGACCTGGTGAAGGTCAGCTTTCACTGCAGCGCCGGGAGAGACGCCGACACGGCCGTCAAGGAGTTCGACCTCAACATGAAGGTCCTCTACGAGGCCCGGGAGACGGCCACCGGCCCGGGGGGCCAGGCATTCCGGTACCGCAACGCGGACAGTCCCACCATCGGATTGAAAGTCCGAGCCGGCAATCTCGAGTGCCAGGTCGAGGCCGAGCCCAGCGCGCTTCTGACCGAGGCCGAGATCGACAACTCCTTCACCCGGATGACCCGGCTCCTCCAGACACTGATCCCCAAGCTGGGCCCGCTGAAGGCCCAACCCTGAGCGGTGCCGTCGACAGCGGCCTCCGCGCTCGGGGCCTGGTCGGCGGCGACGGCGTGACAGAGCCCCGACCAGGTGATTACGGGCCCGGCCGGGGCTCTGCGTGCGTGGGGTACCGCTTGCGCTCAGACGTCCTCGTCGCGGAGCAGGTCCTGCTCTCGGCGCCGCTCCGTCTCCTCGGGGCGCTGGCCGTCGGGGGCGCCTCGATGCCGGCCCGTGCGGGCCACGGCAGCGCAACGGACGCGGGTTTTGCCCGCCGGCTGGTGCCGGTTGACGAGCCCGCGCCGTCGCTCATCGCGGACCGACCGCCGAGCGGCCGCGGGACTCAGATCATGTTCTTGTAGATGTTCCAGCCGGTGCCGAACTTCACGCGGGCGGCGAAGGTCGCGGTGCCGGCGTTGCCCGTTGAGGTGTACAGGTACATGACGCCGTTCGGGAGGCGGGCGAGCACGTCGCCCTTGCTGTCGCCGTCGATGTCACCCGGCACGACCAGCATGTCGTACACGTTCCAGCCGGTGGCGACCTGCTCCGGGGCGGCGAACGGCGCGGTGGACGTCCCCGTGCCCTTGTAGAGGAACAGCCGGCCGGAGGTGTCCCGGGCGAGCAGGTCGGGCCGCCCGTCGCCGGAGTAGTCGCCGGCGCCGACGAGCGCGTTGTATGCGTTCCAGCCGCTGCTCACCTTGATGCGTGTGCCGAGCTTGGTGTACAAGGCCCCGTCGCCGGGGTGCAGCCACAGAACGCCGGCGGAGTCGCGGCTGAGCAGGTCGCCCTTGCCGTCGCCGGTGAGGTCACCGGGGCCGACCATGAGCGTGTAGTTCCACGTCGTGCTGACCTTCTGACCGCGGATGTACAGGTCGCTGCCGATGTTCTGCACGTAGCTGGCGTGGTTGTGGCTGTTGAGCCCGGTGGCGTACGTGTTGCGGGACCCGGGCGTCTCGGTGCCGGCGTTGGTCGGCGGAGACAGGTAGTCGCCGTTGGCCAGGGCGTAGTACTTGGCCAGGGTGTTGTTGGTCTGCGTCATGAGGTTCTGCGCCTTGCCGTAGAGCTGCGTGGTGCCGGCGCCGACCATGAACTTGTTGCGTTCCCACCCGCTGCCGTAGTACGTGGGTGCGGCGAACTTGCCTCCACCGATCGACTTGTAGAAGTACTGCAAGCCGTCACGGTTGCGCGCGACCAGGTCGCTCAGGCCGTCGC
Organism: Streptomyces erythrochromogenes; assembly: GCF_036170895.1. Taxonomy (NCBI): domain Bacteria; kingdom Bacillati; phylum Actinomycetota; class Actinomycetes; order Kitasatosporales; family Streptomycetaceae; genus Streptomyces; species Streptomyces erythrochromogenes. The sequence continues at coordinate 221,494 of NZ_CP108036.1, forward strand.
CGTCGACGTCGTCCGGCCCGCTGATGACGTTGTACGTGTTCCAGCCGGTGCCGACCTTGACGCGGACCTTGAGCGGGGCGGTGGCGCTGCCGGCTCCCTTGTGGAACCACAGCTCGCCGGTCAGCGTGCGGGTGAGGACGTCGCCGAGGCCGTCGCCGTCGACGTCGCTGGCGCCGACGATCTGGTCGTAGATCCCCCAGCCGGAGCCGACCTTGACCCGCGAGTTGAAGGGCTTGCTGACCGCTCCGGTGCCAGGGTGGAGCCACAGGTCGCCAGCGTGGTCGCGGGCCAGCAGGTCGGGGTGGTGGTCTCCGGTGATGTCGCCAGTGGCCACGAGGCGGTTGTACTTCTGCCAGCCGCCGCCGGACCACAGGGGCGCCGAAGTGGACTTCAGGCCGGCCTCGTAGAGCGTGAGGACGCCGTCGAAGGAGAGGGTGAGCAGCTCGGGCTTGGCCGTGCCGCCCACATCGCCCACCGGCAGCAGGTCCTTGAACGAGGCCTCGGGGTCGGTCTTGTAGATCGTGTAGTCGCTCCAGGCCGAGATCGACGACAGGTAGACGCCCGTGCTCTGGTCGTACTCCATCACGATCATGTCGCTGAGCCCGTCGCCGTCGACGTCGTGCCGCGGCTTGGCGGCGGCCAGCCGCGCCGGCTCCGTGGTGCGGCCGGGCAGGACGACGCTCGGATACTGGCGGTCGCTGCGCGGTGCGGGCCCGGAGGCCGACTCCGGTTCCGGGCCGGCCGCGGGCAGTGCGCTGGCGGAGCCGGGTATGCGGTGCTGCTCGGCTGCGCTGCTCGGAGCGGTGACCAGGGCGCCGACGGCCAAGGCGAGTACGCCGGCAGCCAGGGCTCGTAATCGTCCGCGGTGCGATGAAGTCAAGATCCCCCCTGAGGATCGAGCCGGGCCCCCGCCCGGACACGTCTTGCTGTGTGCTCGGAGACACGCATCCATGCGTGAACGGTTCCCTATTCCCGTCCGTGCGCCCCGGTCGCGGAGGGGGCCCACCCACAGCCGGGCCGACGACGTCAGGACCGCTCGTCCTCGGCCATCAGAAGGTGCAGGCTCAGAGAGTGCTTCTCCGGCGGCAAGTATCCAGCGCGGCGCGGGCGTGCGCGGTGCCGGGAGCTCCCCGGCGGCCGCGTCCTGAGCGGATTACGAGAAGGAGCACCTGGTGCGTACCGGCTGGCGGCGGATCCTCTGCTGGGTCATGGGTGTGACAGCGCTGTTCCTGGCATTGATGGCCGCTTTCCGGATGGAGCTGGGCGAGGACGGTGAGGACCCTCTCGCGATCGCTGATGTGGCGGGGGTCTGGCAAGGCCGATTGACGGTCCGGGCGGACGGTTCCGCAGACCTGGACGGGGTCACACGGCCCGGACCGGACTGCGGGCAATCCACCGACGGGGCAGGTCGTTCCTACACCGGACCGGCGGCACGGGCCTTCGACACCTACCCCGACGAGAGGCCGGGGATCAGGTTCGACCACCACGGGCCCGCTACCGCAAAGCCATTCAGGATCTACTTGGCGGTCTCCCTCCCGAAGGACGGCACGAAGGGAATCCTCCCCCAAGACCCACCCGGCGTGCGATACACACGCTCGGCCGGCCGGCCGGCAGAACTGAGCCAAGCCATCAACTTGCACCAGATCCCGTACGACATGGTGACGGCCGACATCTGTGCTTCAGGCCAAGCGGTGCGCCGAGTCATCGTCGGTGCGTACCGCTGGATGACGCGGGAACCAGAGCAGCCTGGGCTCGCGTCCATGGACGAGGGCGTCGATCGCCTCAGCAGCGTGGCTCGCATCGCCGTCGCGCATGCCATGCGGAGTTCGCCCCGTGCCGGGCATAGTGGCTCGTGCTGCGTCGCCAGCGACGGGACCGGGGCACAGGGCCGGGAGTCGACCTGGGTGCCGGGCGGGGTAGTCAGAAGGTGAACGTCGCATCCACGAGGCGGCCCGCGAAGGTCGTACCTGTGGCCGGTGGCATGGAGGCCGAGGAGGGGTGCCAGCCGTCGGTTGGGGCGACAGGCGCCGAACGAACGCTCTGAGCGCCCGACTGCTTGGTCAGGCGCAGCCCGGGGAGTTGGATGACCGGGGCCGCCCGGGTTCCGCCGGCGATGTACGCAAGAATCGCCGAGTCGTCGGGAAGGCACGTGGCCGTGTCCTCGCGGTTGAGCCAGATAGGGACCGGCTCCGAGGTCTGTGGGTGGTCGAAAGCCCATTCGCCCCGCTCGGTGCAGGTTCCGATCCGCAGGGTGTACCGCCCGCCCTGTTCCAGCCCGTGCGGCTCGGTCAGGGAAAGGGACGCGGAGCCCTGGGGGCTGGCCCAGACTCCTGGATAGTCCGTGTACGGTCCGGAACAGGAAGTGGCCGCCGTCACGAGAGCGACCACGGCTGCGGCGGCTGCAGCCCGGGCGGCGGCGGGTGAACGCTGTTCCTCGTTCCGGACGGCTATGAGCGTGGCCGTGCAGGAGACGATCATCACGACGGCGCAGGAGACAAGCCAGGGGCCCGTGCCCGCCGCGGCCAGCACGATCAGGAACGCGGGTGCAAGAACGACCGAGGCCCCCGCCCAACAGGCCGCCCGGGTGTTGCGCGGCCGCCGCGGCAACTGCACCGCGACCACGAACGGCAGACAGGCCAGGACCGTGCCGAGCAGCGCTACGCACACAGGCGTGAACATCCCGCCGAATTCGGGCACCAACACAGTGCTGTCGGCCCAGGCGAACGTCACCACAAAACCCGCGACTATCACCACGGACGCCGACCACGACACAGCGTCGAACCGGTGACCCGGTGTTCCTTCTCCCCCTGCTAACGGCCCAGCCGCCCAACAGCAACACGTCCGAGCAGCCCGAGGACCCGGCCGACCACCGGAGTTTGGAAAACGGCCTCCATCCCCGCCGAAACACGCCCCGGTCACTGTCACCCTGAAGCGTCGGTTGTGTGGTGGATGTGTGCGCCTGGTGCAGGACAGGTGGCGAACGCTCATCCCAGGGAGGCCCCGGTTGCCTCCAGGAGGCACGGTGGAAGATAGTTTCCTGAGTGCAACTGTTTTCAACACGATGAGGTGAGGGGTCCGCACAGCGGGCCTTCTATGTGTGGTGAATGACACCGACGCAGTCCCTGCCGCGTCCACGATGAGGTTTCCGTGGCCCGGCGCCCCCTACCCGGTGCTGGTCGCGGACGACCGGGCGGTCGTGACGGTGCTCAACGACACGGCCGGCTTGGTCTTCCCCCAGGCACGTCCCGGCGTTTCGATGGTTGAGGCCGTGCCGGACTGGCTCTCTTCGGCCCACCAGGCCGTGACAACGTCATCGCCCCGGGGGCTGGAATCCGGGCAGACAGTCCAGGGGCCCGTCGGGGAGCGCACGTTCGAGGCGCACCCGATCGCGCAGGGAGAGGGGGCGGTGGCGTGGTGGCTGGTCGACGACACCGACCTCCGCCTGGCCCGTAGGGCCCTGCAGGTGGAGAAGGAGCGCACCGCGTTCCTGACGCAGGCTTCCAACCTGCTGTTGTCGTCCCTGAACCTGGAACGGTGCATGGACGTCACGGCTCAGATGGCCGCTGAGCACCTCGCGGACGCGGCGCTGGTGATCGCCCCGGCTCACGGTCGCATGCTGCCGGTGGTTTCCTGCCTGCGAGGCGGCACGCCGGCTAGGACGTCGCTGGCGACCGATCCGTCCCTGGTGCCCGGCCTGAGCGAGGCGCTCCAGGGGTTCCCGCCGGTTCCGTCCCGGTGGATCGATCCTGCGGCTGCACCTGCCTGGTTGCTTCCGGAAGGCTTCGGCACGGTCGGCTCGATCGTCATCACCCCGTTGCCCGGCCATGGTGTGCCCGCCGGTGTACTGGTGCTGCTGCGCCGTAGCGACCATGCGGCATTCACCGAGGGTGAGGAGGTGTTCGCGCGGCTGTTCGCGGCTCGCGCGGGCGCTGCGATGTCGGCAGCTCGTCTGTACGCCGAGCAGGCGTCGATAACCGAGATCCTGATGCGCGAGCTTCTGCCCCCCACCCTGCACCAGATCTCCGGTGTGGATTTCGCGGGCGGCTACCGGCCCTCGAAGGATCACGAGCGGGTCGGCGGGGACTTCTACGACGTCCACCCCGCAACCGTGGAAGGTGACGCCTCCCTCGTGGTCCTCGGCGATGTGTGCGGCAAGGGCCTGCAGGCCGCCGTGATGACGGGCAAGATCCGCAACACGCTGCACGCCCTGCTGCCGATGGCGGGCGACCACCAGCGGATGCTGAGCCTGCTCAACACCTCACTGCTGAACATCGAGAACGCCCGGTTCGCCACGATGGTATTGGCCTCCGCGGCCCGGACCGGCAGTTCCGTCCAGCTGCGACTGACCAGCGCCGGCCATCCCGCTCCGCTGATCCTGCGTTCCGATGGCCGGGTCGAGGAAGTCTCCACCCGCGGCACCCTCGTTGGCGTTCTCCCGAACCTGGTCACCCAGACGGCGAAGGTCACCCTGGAGCCCGGCGATGCCTGCTTCCTGTACACAGACGGCATCAGCGAGGCCCGGGGCGGCCCCCTGGGCGACGCCATGTTCGGCGAGGAACGCCTGAAACTGGCTCTGTCCGAGTGCGCGGGCATGCCCGCCGAAGCAGTGGTGGAGCGGGTCCAGATGCTCGCCTCCCAATGGCTGGGCAGCGGCAAGCACGACGACATGGCCGTTGTTGTGATCTCCGCCCCGCGAACCAACCACCTCAGCGCCGTGAACGGCCGTACCCGGGGCAGATTCACCGCATGAACTCCGTCACCGTGTGCACACCGCAGCAGCTGGTCACCGAGCTGTGGGATGCGGTCCTCGCTCTCGATGAGCCGTCCGCCCTGGCGATAGTGCTTGGTGCCCTGGACAACGGCATGGGAGCCGAGAGCGCCCTGCTCGACGTGATCGCCGCTGTACAGGGGCGGGTGGGTGAGGAGTGGGCGGCCAACCGGATCACCGTCGCGCAGGAGCACGCCGCGACCGCGATCAACGAGCGGGCCGTCGCCGCCCTGGCCCGCCACGCCGGCGCCTGTACGTCGTCGGCCCGAGGTCGGATCACGGTCGCTTGCGTGGACGGTGAATGGCACGCCCTGCCAGCCCGCCTGTTGGCCGAGGTGCTGCGGCTGCGCGGCTGGCACGTCGACTACCTCGGCGCCCAGGTCCCCACGCCCCACCTGATTGCGCACCTGCACCGCACCGGCCCGGAGGCAGTGGCCCTGTCCAGTTCGATCCCCACCCGGCTGCCCGCCGCGCACGCGACGATAACCGCCTGCCAGGCCGCAGGCATCCCCGTCATGGTCGGCGGAGCCGCCTTCGGGCCAGTCGGGCAGTACGCGCGCCTCCTGGGTGCGGACGCCTGGGCACCTGATGCCCGTACCGCGGCCGACGACCTGGCCCGCCACCCACTGCCCCGCCCACAGCCCGGCCACCAGCCCATCGACGACCTTCCCCACCTGAGCGACCAGGAGTACACCCTCGTCGCGCGCACCCGCCTTGCGTTGGTGCGTACGGTGCTCGTCGGCTTGGAAGAGGCCTACCCGGCGATGCGCGGCTACACCGAGAGCCAGCGCGAGCGGACGGCCGAAGACCTCTCCCACATCGTGGAGTTCCTCGCCACCGCCCTCTACACCGACGACGCCGAGCTGTTCTCCCGCTTCCTGTTGTGGACCGCGGACGTCCTGGGCGCCCGCCGCGTCCCCGCCCACTCCCTGCTGCCCGCCCTGGACCTCCTGGGCCAGGAGCTGAAGGACTTTCCCCGCGCCGCCGAAACGCTCCGAGCCGGTGCCGCCCGCTTGACCAGTACACCTCTCACCGCCCCGGGGACCGCCTCATGACCCTCCACCCACCCATGCCCCTGCGTCTGACACACCTGGAGGGTCCGGGTGCCGCGCGTTTCGAACTGCACGGTGACCTCGACCACTACTGGGCAGACCTCCTGCTGGAGGCTGTGGAGACGGTGCTGTCCGACTACGGCGGCCTGCGGGACGTGCACCTGCAGTGTGCGGGGCTGACCGCGGTCGACTCCTCAGGGCTGTCTGCTCTGCTGATGATCCGCCGCCGCACAGGGGCTGCCGGCGTGCGCCTGCACATCCAGGAGCGGCCCCTGTGCCTGGAGCGGCTCCTGGAACTGACCGGCACCATCGAGTACCTCACCACCCCGGAAGCAGGTGCCCGGGAGCAGCGTTCCGCCGTTACGGAAGCTCCGATATCGGGCCGCTCCAACACACCGGAAGGCCTCTGACCCGGCGGTCCGCTGCGGCTACTGCGCGTCGTCCGGTCTGCCGTGCCAATCGAGACACACGACCATGGCGTCGTCGTCGGCTTCGATGGCCCCGCGGTGACCGGCAAGTTCGTGCAGAACGGCACGGGGGACCTGCGACGCGGGCAGGAGGCGTGTGCTGGTCAGGGCGCGGGCCAGCGCATGATCGCTGTAGCGCTCGCCGACCGGCGAGGCGACGTTGTAGACGCCGTCGCTGACAAAGACGAGGCGGTCACCCGGCTCGGTCCGGAACTCCTGGGCGGTGTAGAGGGTGTCCTCGAACATGCCGAGCGGCAATTGGGCGTCCAGCTCGATCTGCTCGACCTTGCCGGACCGCAGCCGCCACATCTTCGGGGAACCTGCGTCCACGATCTCGGTGGCGCCGGTGGCCAGGTCGAAGCGCAGCAGCAGGACCGACAGGTGCTGGCGCCCTCGGTACTGGCCGTAGATGGCCTGGTCCGCGAGGTAGGCCTGGTCGGTCAGGGACAGCCCCGCCCGGCGGCCGTTGCGCAGAGCGTTGACCGCGAGGTTGGTGAGCAGGGCTGCCTCGATCCCCTCGCCCATGCCGTTGGACAGGCTCAGGGTGAGGTGGTCCGCGGAGGTCGACCAGTCGAAGTTGTCGCCGTAAATCGCGTAGGCGGGCTCCAGCTGGGCGCCGATCTCGTACTCGGGTCGCATGCAGGAGCGGCCCGGCAGCAGCTGCCACTGCATCTCGGCAGCCAGCGTCAGCCGGGTGGCACGACGGGCCTGCAGGTAGAGGTCCGTGTCCCGCTCGCTCACCAGGATCTCGTGGCCCAGCACCTCACCGATCTCCAGGAGCTCCCGCTCGGTGTCGGCGTCCAGCCGCTCTGCAGGCAAGGTCACGGACAGGACACCGATGCGGTCGCCGCGGACACTCACAGGCAGGTGCACTTTGACGGAGTCGGCCTCGGGAAGGTCCTCGGTGTGCGGCTGTTGCCAGTTGAATGCCCGCCCGGCAGCACTGGTGTGCACCCGGAGGGGTTCCATCGTGTACGGCAGCGTAGCGACCGGTTGCAGTATGGTCGTCGCGTAATCAGCCATGAGCAGGGTCACATCCGCAGCCCCGTAGTACGCGCCCAGCCCCTCGTTGAGGACGCCGGGAAGCGCATCCGGCGTGGCGGAGCGCAGAGCGCGCTCGACCGCGGTGAATCTGTCCATCGTTCGGTTACCGCCTAGTCTTGAAACGTATTACGAAAGGGAGCTCCGTCCATGTCACCGCGCCCTGAGGAGGCCTTGCGGCACAGCAGCGCTGAGCATGCCGCCAGTACGGCCCGCGGAGCGATCGAGATCCTTGAGGTGATGTGGTCGCAGGCAGAAAGCGCCTCGCCGGCGCCTCTGTCCCTCACCCAGGTTCGAGTGCTCTACGTACTGGAGCAGGAGTGCATGGTCAATCTGCGGACGCTGGCAGAGAAGCTGAACACCACGCCGTCAGCGGTGAGTCGCATGTGTGACCGACTGGGCGCGGCCGGCTTCATCGACCGGGACCACAATCCCGCCGACCGCCGCGAGCTGGAGCTGCGCATCTCCCGCCGGGGCGCGGACTACCTCGCAGGGCTACGTGCCCGACGCGAGGAGATCCTGAGCGCGCTGCTGGAGAAGATGACTCCCCTGGACCGGGCCGCGCTGGTGCGCGGGCTGTCCGCGGTACAGGCCGCCGCCGAGAAGGCAGACCCTCGCCGAGTAGGACCAGCCGCCAGCCCGGCGGAGTCGGCTTGATGCAGGCAGCTGCCCGAACCGTCCACCGTTCCACCTTCCCGCAGTGGCACAGGGCCCCTGGCTCACGCCTGCATCGTCAGATTTACGCCTGCCGGAAATAGTAGTCAACTGACACCCGTCCCGGGGCGGTGACGTACTCCGGCACAAGAGCCTGAACGCCCTGTTCGTTCGACGCGACCTACCTCGACCGGCCGTCGAAGACCGGGGCACCAGGCGGCCACGGCCGTACGTACTCTCCATGTGCGACGAGACCCAGGATCTCGCGGAGGTCCTGATCGGGCGACGTTGACCACTACCCGAGCGCTCGAGGCCGGTGGACGGCATGCGCAACGATCTGCACCCGCCCCCGGCACTGTCTCGCTGCACGCGCTCCAGCGCATGGCAGAGGCTGGTCACATGGTCGGCCCGTTCATCACGAACAACTTCGACGGATTGGGCGCGCGTCGGGTTCGAGGAGCAGTTCATGCGCCGCTACGACCAGCGGATCCCGCCGGTCACCTTCCACCCCGGCTCGAAGGCCCTGTCGTGATCGGGCTGCACGCCGACCGGCGGTGGGTGGCCAGGCGGGCCCGCGCGGCCGGACTCAAGGTGTTTCTCGTCGACCCGGTGGGATTCCCCCGTTCGGACGGCTCGTGGTTCGACTACCCACTGGAGGCGCCGCAGACCGGTGACGTGGTCGTACGGCAGACGGCCGCCGCGATCAGCGAGCTGGCGCGGCTGCTGAACCTCGACACAGACAACACGTGAGATTCGGGGCCGGGGAACGGCGCTAGCCTCTGGACTCGTTCCCCGGCCCCGCCACGCGGGCCCCTCCCAGGATGAGAGTCAAGGAATGCGTGTTTCAGTGATCGGCTGCGGGCACCTCGGCATCCCGCACGCGGCGGCGATGGCCGAACTGGGTCACGAAGTCATCGGTGTGGACGTCGACCAGGCCAAGGTCGACAGCCTGAACTCCGGCCACTGCCCCATCTACGAGACCGGACTACCCGAGCTGCTCTCCCGCCACACCGGGAGCGGACGCCTGCGGTTCACGACCGACATCCGGGAGGCCGCCGAGTTCGCCGAGCTGCACTTCATCGGTGTCGGTACGCCGATCGACGCGGACGGCCGCTCCTACGACACCGGGCAGGTGTACGGCGCCATCCGCCAGCTCGCCCCTCTCCTGACGCGGCCGTGCACGATCGTCGGCAAGAGCACCGTGACCGTCGGCACCACCGCTCAGGTCACGGCTCTCGCCCAGCGCCTTGCTCCGGCTGGCCAGCACGTCGAGGTCGTGTGGAATCCCGAGTTTTTGCGCGAGGGGCACGCGGTGGAGGACACGCTCCGCCCGGACCGGCTCATCGCCGGCGTCACCAGCGCCGAGGGGGAGAAAGCGATCCGTGCCGTGTACGCGCCGATCCTGGTCGCCGGTGTCCCGATCTTCGTCACCGACCCGCAGACCGCAGAACTCGCCAAGGGCGCCGCGAACACCTTCCTCGGCCTGAAGATCAGCTACATCAACGCCGTCGCCGACATGTGCCAAGCCGCCGGGGGCGACGTCTCCCAGATCGTGGAGATCCTCGGCATCGACCCTCGGATCGGCACCGGCGGCATGAGGCCCGGCATCGGCTACGGCGGTGGCTGCCTCCCCAAGGACGTCCGTGCCTTCACCGCCTCCGCCCGCCAGCTCGGCGCCGAACAGGCGGCCACCCTCCTGCGTGCAGCCGAGAAGATCAACGAGAGCCGCACCGACGTCGCCATGGACCTCATCCGCCAGGCTCTGGGCGACCGACCGGTCAGGGGGACCCGGGTCACCGTGTGGGGCGCCGCGTTCAAGCCCGGCACCAACGACGTACGTGAATCCCCAGCCCTCGCCCTCGCCCACGCCCTCCAGCAGGCCGGTGGCAACGTCACCGTTCACGACCCGCAGGCTGTGGCCTCCGCCATGACCCGCAACCCGGAGCTGGACTACACCAGCGACCTGGCCGCATCCGTCGACGGAGCCGAACTCGTCGTCCTGGCCACCGAGTGGCCGGAGTACCGGCAGGCCGACCCCCAGGCTCTCGTAGACCGTCCGGCCAACCCCCTGCTCGTCGACTGCCGCACCACCCTCGACCCCGAGCCCTGGCGCACGGCCGGCTGGACTCTCCACCAGCTTGGACGACCCGGCAAGTAGAACCGGCGGTCCCCGAGGATGAGGCCCGCATCACATCATCAACGCCCTCGAAAGCCGGAGGTGCCCTGCCATGACCAGTGCCGACTTCGTTCTTCGTGGTGCCGAGGACTCCGACGCCCGCCCCGCGGCCGATCTGTGGCTGCGTTCCTTCGTCGCCCCTCTGCCGACCGTGCGCTGCGCCCACGACGAAGCCGACGTACGCGACTGGTTCGCCCGCGTGCTCGTGCAGCGGCCGCACCTCGCCGATCGCGCGGGTGATTGTGGACCGGTCGACGCCGAACCAGCAGGCCAGCACGTCGTGAGGGGCACCGTGGCGAAGGTGGACGAGCGTGGCCAGGAGCCGGTCGACAAAGACCAGCTGGTGCTTTGCGCCGGCGCCCACGGCTCGCTTGCGTGGCCTGGCCTGGCCTGGCCTGGACTCCAGTCTCGCCTGGTGCCGCTCATGCCATAACGGACCTGCCTCGGCGACGAGTTCGGCGATCACATCAGCCGACAGACCTGTGATCCGCCGATCGCTGATGATCGCTGCACGAGTCACTGTCCCCACCACATGAACATGATCAGGGATCAAGATCCAGCGCCGCACCGCCAACCATGCACGAGCTCGTTAGGTGACGGACAGCGCTACGTATCCCAACTCGGCGAGAGCATCGGCCCGGCGGCCTCGACGTCGCTGGCCCCGCGTGCCCTCTGGCCCGAGCAGCACCGCGGGCGGGCGGTCGACACCGGCCGGGAGCGCGAGGTGCCCGATCATCGTCAAACCATCGGCCGGGTACTCGACCGTGAGCATGGTCACCGTGCTTCGCCCTCATGGTGGCCGCTGCCGCTGGTGCATGGGCGGGTCGGAGCAACTGGTCGTAGTGAGACACCGAGGGCAGATGGCGTGAGTGGGTCAGTTGCGGCGGGTGAGGGATTCCGGAGCGCCCACCGACTGAGCCCCCTCCGACTCCAGGGCCAGGCGGTCGGGCTGCGTCAGGGTCAGGACGTAGAGGTTGCCCCGGGGACACTCGAAGGTGGCCGTGCGATCGGTCGGGTGGCTGGTCACCGCGGCGAAAACAGCGGAGTCCTGACGGATCTGCCGCAACTCCAGCGCCTCGGTACAGCCCAAGTTCCGCCCTGTAACCAGCTCCTTGACATCACTGACCTGCCGGCCCACCAGCTCGCCGACCGCCGCGGCACTCAGGTTGACCGTGACCGAGAACGGGCCCGTCCTCGCCCGGGTGATCCCGTCCGCGTCCGGCGTCCCGGGTCCGGTACCGGACCAGGTCCCCACCCACGAGGCGGGCAGCACAACCGTCCCCGACGCGGATGCGGAGGCAGAGGCGGCCGGTGTCGGCACGTCCTTGCCGCCGCCGTCACGGTCGCGGTCGCCGTCCATGAGGAACCGGAGCGGGAACGCAGCCAGGCCCCCCAGGACGGCGACCGCGCCGGCCGCGGCGAACAGCCGGCCCCGGCCGGACGCCCGCCCGGCACCGGGCGCAGCAGGAGCCGTGGGAGACGACGGCACAGCCGGCGAACCCGCCGGCACAGGCGGCACCGGCACCGGCGGGGGTGGTGGGGTGAGGAGGCGGGCCAGCTCGCTCTCCCGGCGGGCCACGTCCTCGGCCAGGGCAGCCGGCACCACCGTCTCCCACTCCCCCAGCCCCCGCCCGTCCGCAATGGCGGTCAGACGCCGGTGGAGTTCCACGGCAGTGGGCCGCAGGGCCGGATCCTTGGCCAGACACTCCCCCACCAGAACGGCCAGATCCTGCGGGACACCCTCCAGACCAGGCTCGTCATGCACGATCCGGTACAGCAAAGCCGGCAGCTGCAACTCCTCACCCGCAGCCAGGAACGGGCCCCGCCCAGTCGCCGCGTGGACGAGGACCGCCGCCAGAGAGAACACATCCGCCCCAGCCAGCACCACAGCACCAGTGGCCTGTTCCGGAGCCAGATAACCGGGGGTGCCGATGACCGCACCGGTCTGCGTGTAACGGGCATCGCGCACCCCGCGGGCGATCCCGAAATCGATCAGGAAAGGCCGCTCGCGGCCCAGCAGCACGTTGGCCGGCTTGATGTCACGATGGACAACCCCGGCCGCCTGCACCGTGACCAACGCAGCCGCCAGCTCCCGGGCCAGACAGTACAAGGCGGGCACTGGCAGCGGCCCCTGCCGGTGAACCCAGTCAGCCAACGACGGCGCCGCCACATACTCCGTCGCCAGCCACTGCGGCGCAGCCCCCGGCGGACTGAAATCGACCACCGAGACCGTCCACGCACCCCTCACCCGGTCGCTCGTACGAATCTCCCGATCGAAACGCTCAGCGAAACCCGCCTGCTGACTCAGATCCCGGTGCACGGTCTTCAACGCCAACGGCCGACCCGAGACCGTGCGGGCCAGGAACACCTCGCCCATCCCGCCCTCACCCAAACGCCCCAGCAGCCGGTAACCACCGATCTCCGACGGATCATCGGGCCGCAAGCCCTCCACCGACGCCACCCCCAACCTCCACGCCCGATACCGCCGCGCCCGATACGGGCCGCCCTGATCACGCCACCCTAAAGGCCCCCACGCGCCACAAGGCAGAGTCAGGGTTCAGCGAGCTGCCCGCTGGTCATACACGACCAGCGACAACGCCCGCACCGCGGCATGCGCACGCCCGGGATCCGCGCCCTCGTCGACCGCCTCCAACGCAGCAGCCGCCGAGACCCGCACGGCTTGCGGCAGCCCCTCATGCGCACAGACCCGGTAGGCGACACCTCTCCGCGCAGCACGCTCCTCCTCACTGACCCCGAAAGCCGTCAGCGGGAAAGCCGCCGCTTGATACGTCGCCACACTCACCAAAACCGCGTCCGCGACCCCCTCCGCATAGCCACCCACCACCACATCGCCAGAACCCGCAACGGAACCAAAGTCAGGACCGGGACCGTCGGCGGGAACGGACCCAGGACCGGGCGCAGGCCTGGGACCGGAAGCAGGAACGGGAGCAGCACCGGGGCGGGGGCCAGGACCGGGGCCGGGGCCGGGGCCGGGGCCGGGAACGAGGGTGGGGTCGGGGCGGAGGAAAGCGGCCACATGCCGGCGCGACAGGAAGGACCCGACTCCCGCACCCAGCCCCGCCGCCACCGCAGCCAACACCCCCAGAACCCGTCCACCCAGCAGCCACCCGAAACAGCCCCCGCCCGCCACCCCGCACGTCACCAGCACAAACGTGATCATCAAATGGATACGGGCCACGGGCGAAAAGCTCATACCCAGCAGTATGCACAGCCACCCCGCCCACACCCACCACCCGCAAACAAGCCCACTCCACCCACCGGCACCGGCCGCCGCCCCAGCCCCCGAGACCCGCGTGCGTCGGCCGAAGGCCCTCGGACCAGGTATCGGTCCTGGCCAGAGGCCAGGCAGGGTCGAGGGTGATCTTCCTGTCCGGCGCCGATTGATGCTCGGCGGCCGGTCCGGAAGGACGTCGAGTCGCTCGGACAGCTCGCGGGCGCCGGATGTGTCCAGAACCACCGATCGTCTTCGGGCCCACCTGGTACTGCCGGGCGAGGGCCTTGACGGCGGTGCCCCCACCGAACACCTCGACCGTCTTCGCCGCCTGGTTCGGGTCGAGCACGGCGCGGCGGCCTAGCTACTCGCTGATCGGGTCGGGCCGGAGCACCAGCAGGTCGATGCCGGACAGCAGGCCGGACTCCGCCTGGAGGTGCAAGCCGCGGCGGATGAGCTCCGGCCGCAGGACCACGGTGCTGGCGACGGAGCGAAAGGGGCGGGCGGCGTCGGTGCTGCGGATGGTGTCACCGACGGCCGCCTTGCGCGAGAGCCGGGTGAAGCCGGCACGTCGAGAGAGCGTTGGCGTGGCGGTGGCGGGGACCCCCCAGACGGGGGCCGGTGGCCAACAGCGCGGCCTGCCGTTGGCGGGCACCGTTCCGCTTGTCAGTGGAGGCGGAGGTGGATGCGGTCGGCCCTGCCCGATCGGTTTCCCTTCCCGGGTCGCCGGTATGGCTCTCAGGAGTCTTGTGCGGGGTTCATATAGACGTCGGGAGTAGGTCGGCGGGGATCCGGCCGACGGCGATGGCGACCGCTTCGGCGGCTGTGGTGACGTGATGCAGGGCGGGGCCGTTCCACCACTCTCTGATGGTGTAGTCGCCGGTTCCCCGGGGTGCGTGGATCGAGACGAAGGGCGGGGAGAACGGGACGTCAGGCGTAGAACCAGGCGCTGGCGATTGAGTACCTGAATACGGCCAGCGATGCCCCTGCGGATCCAGGAGCTCGCAATGCCAGCGGCTTGGGCCAAACCCTTCACCCCTGTCACGTCCAGAGGGTTCGGGGGGCCGTCGTGCCGCGTGGCGTCGCGCCGGAACTGGTACGTCGGTTCATCGGAATCTATGCGTCCTCCTCGGGTGGCCGCCCAATCTTCCCGACGACATGGGCGAGCCTTCGCCGTAGGACTCGCCCACCTGCGGAGTGATCGAACGTGGCACCATCCCCGCGGTCGGTCGCCATCCGTTACGACGGAGAAAGGACGCACCCATGACACGGCTCACCACCCAGGTGGCCCTCGGCGAACTCTATGACCACGACCTGGACGCCCACTTCGACACCAGACAGCTGCGGGAAGGTCTCGCGGACGCAGTCTCCCCTGGCGAACTCGACAGGATCATCGCAGCGGTCGACGCAACTGGCGACGAGACCGTCAGCTACGAGACGGTCATTGCGCTCCTCGAGGCTCCTGAGCCGCATCGCCCACCCCGCAGGAACGGCGTGCCCTGACCAAGCCGGACGGTTCCGGCGCGGCACTCGCCCCCGCGGGCGGAGCCACTCTGCTCCTGCGGCGCCGGCGGACCAGACCCGGTTGCGCCCCACCCCGTGCGTCGACTCCGCTCCGGCAGCCGGCCCGGCGGAGCGAGGCAGGTGCGCGCCCTCGCCGCGCGAACGGACCGGCGCGCCACCCACCCCGAAGTCGCTCTCCACACCGCCTCAGTCCGCAACACGGCAGTCGGCGAGGCGATCGAGGCGGATCGTCAGAGACGGGTCCCGGTGGCCGCGCTGTCCGACAACAGCCGGTTCACGGGCGCGTCCTGCTTCCTCGGCGCGTTGCGCCCACTGCCGTGGCCCTTCACTGCGACCTCCACCGCCAGGTCGTCCAGGTCATGCGGCACTGACACCCGCAACCACCGGATGCCGGTACCGCGCCCCCGGCCGGGGCTCTCCTTGACATCCGCGCCCCCCTCGATCCACTATTCACTACTCAAATAGTGAAAGGGTGTTTGCCGGGATGATCGAATACCGGATCGACCGGCGCAGCGGGGTTGCCACCTACGTACAGATCGTCCAGCAGACCAAGCAGGCCTTGCGCCTGGGCCTGCTGGAGCCGGGCGACAAGCTTCCGGCTGCCCGAGAGGTCGTGGAGGCCACGGCAGTCAACCCGAACACCGTGCTCAAGGCCTACCGGGAACTGGAGCGCGAGGGCCTGGTCGAGGCCCGGCGAGGCCTCGGCACCTTCGTGCGCAGGTCACTCGGTGCCACACCGAGTGACTCTCCGCTGCGGGGCGAGCTCTCCGAGTGGGCGTCGCGCGCTCGAGCGGCCGGCCTGGAGCGGGATGACGTGGCAGCACTCTTCGCTGTCGTGCTGGACGAGCACTTCGATACCACCGAGAAGGAGCAGGATCACCGATGACGAGCACTGCCATCGAGGCAACCGGGCTGGGGAAGGTGTTCCGGCGGCGCGGCGGGTGGGCCCTGCGTGACTGCACGTTTCAGCTGCCGGCCGGACGTGTCAGTGCGCTCGTGGGGCCCAACGGCGCGGGCAAGTCGACGCTGCTGGCCCTGGCGGCGGGGCTGATCGCCCCCAGCGAGGGGGCGGTCACGGTGCTCGGCGGGCACCCGGCCCACGTGCGGCCGCGGATCGGCTACGTCTCCCAGGACAAGCCGCTGTACCCGCAGCTCACCGTCGCCGAGACGCTCCGTATGGGCGCCGATCTCAACCCCGACAGCTGGGACGCGGGCACCGCGGAGCGGGTCGCGGCGGGCGGTGGCCTGGACCTCGGAGCCCGTGTCCGCTCGCTGTCCGGCGGCCAGCGCACGCGCGTGGCGCTCGCCCTCGCCCTCGCCAAGCGGCCGGAACTGCTGCTGCTGGACGAGCCGGTGGCCGACCTCGACCCGCTGGCCCGGCACGAGCTGATGGGCACGCTCATGGCCACGGCCGCGCGGTACGGCACCACCATCGTGATGTCCTCACACGTCATCGCCGAACTGGAGGATTCCTGCGACCACTTGCTACTGATCGGCGACGGCCGGGTGCGTCTGGCGGGTGACATCGACGACTTGCTCGCCGTGCATTCCCTGATCACCGGGCCCGCACGGGAGGCCGCCACCGGCGCCGACTTCGAACTGGCCCCGCACACCACGGTGGAATCCCGTATCACCGGTCGCCAGGTCACCGCCCTCGTCCGCCCCGCAGGGCCGCTGCCCGCCGGCTGGCAGACGAACGACCTGTCCCTGGAGGCGCTGGTCCTCGCCCACCTGCGCAACCCGGCGGCGCCCCCGCTCACTCTCGGTCCCGTTTCCGCTTCTGATTCCGCTTCTGCCTCCCCCACGTCCCAGGAAGCGACTTCCGCCTCCGCCATGCCCCAGGAGGAGCCCGCATGACCGCCGTTGCCCCCACCGCTCCCGCGGCCACCCGGCATCCGTCCCCCGCGCCCCGTCTGACCCGGTGGCTGCTGCGCCTGCACCGGCCGGCGCTGTGCGTCTGGGTCGGGCTCGTGGTCCTGCTCTCGGCGGCGCTGCTGTGGCTGGGCGGCCCGCTCACCGACGCCTCCGCGGCGGCGTGGGAGCAGTACAACGCGTGCGCCGGGGCGTTGAATTGCGCCTACGACCAGCCCGCGATCATCCGCTACAAGGAGGTCTACTCCGCCACCACCTTCGCCGTCCTCGCCCTCCCCTTCCTCGTAGCCGCCTGGGCCGGGACCACGCTGACCAGCCGGGAACTGGAGACGGGCACCGCTCAGCTGACCTGGGCCCAGTCGGTTTCCCCGGTGCACTGGCTCACCGCCAAACTCGCCCTCCCGGCCGCCCTCGTCGTCGCAGGCACCGCACTGGTGGTCGCGCTGCACCACCTTGCCTGGTCGGCCGGGAAGGGCCGCATAGACACCGCGAAGTCCTGGTCCGACTTCCCGACCTTCTACGCGGGCGGGCCGCTCACGGTCGCCCTGGCCCTTCTGGGCCTCGTCGTCGGAGTCCTGACCGGTCTGCTCTGGCGCCGCTCCCTGCCCGCCCTCGGCACCTCCGTCGTCGCCACGACCGGCGTGTTCGCCATCGTCCACACGGCACTGCCCTACCTGTGGCCCAGCGTGACCCAGGTACCCAACCGGGGGCAGGGCGCTCCGTCAGGCACGGGGATCGTGGTCGACGAGGGCGTCCTCACCTCCACCGGCGCCCGCCTGCCGAACCCCTACTGCGGCGGCGACTTCTTCCCTGACTGCCGCACCACGTACGACAAGCTCGACGTCGTCGGCTACTACCGCGACTTCCACCCCCTCTCCCACTACTGGCCCCTCCAGCTCATGGCGACGGCCCTCACCTGCGCCATCGTCGCCGTACTGGTCTTCGCCGCCTACCGCGTGCTGAAGAGCTGCACGGGCGGCACCCCGCGCCGCGCGAGCACCACCGAGTGAGCGCCGCCCTGCGGCTCGTAGGCACTGCCTCGTAAGCACTGCCCCGTGAGCACCGGCTTGTAGGCACTGCCGCGTGAGTGCAGCCGTGCGAGTCCCTGTCCACGCCGTCCCCAGCCGCCCTGGCGAACCGGCGAACCGTGAACCGGCGGGCGGTACGAAGTCCCAGGCCGGGCGGGGGTCGGTCGCCGGGCACCGTCCCCGCGATCGCGCCTGCCCCGGCGCCTGCCACCGCGCCGTCGAGGCCCGCGCGGCATGTGTCCGGCTCCGCGTACGACGCCGCAGCGATGACGTCCCGGTCCCCGGCCAACAGCGGTGCCGCCACAGCCGTCGCCGTCGCACAGAACACCCCGCGCGCCGACGGGCAGTCGGGTTCATCGACACCGGACTCGGCGACGGAGCCGCGCCCCCCGGGGACCGGCGCGATGACGGTCGCCGGAGCCCGCGCCGGAGCAAGAACCGGACGTGCGGTGCGCGGTCTCCACACCGGGGAGCTCGCACCGCCGTCACGGACCGGGTACCGGAACCCGGTCCGTGACGGCGCCGTCGCTGTCGTCGGACCCGGCCACACCCCTCAAAGCCGTGATGCGAACCCCGCCGGAAGCACTCCGGTACCGCGGCACTCTCCCGCTTCCCTCTCATCCTCACCCCACCCTCACTTCGTCATGCCCTCATGCCCTCACCTCTCCTTCAAAGGTTGATGCCTGATGTCGCAAGCTGCTCGGAAACAGGAGCCTCGGTCTCGGTCTCGCTCCGCAGCCAAGCCCTTCGCCGGCGGACGACGGTGGGACCGGCTGGTACTGCTGGCGTGCACGGTGTCGGCGCTCGTGGTGGGGCTGGCTTCTCCCGACCACACCTCGCAGAAGGTGTGGGGCCTGGTCGGCGCGGCGGGATACGCCTGCGCGGCCCTGGTCGCGGCGCGGTCGTCCACGCCGTGGGCCCGCACTCCCGCCGTGGTCGCCGTCGCCGGTGCGGCGGCCGTACCGCTGCTGTACCTGTCGGTGATCGGCAGGGCGCAGATGGAGGTCGGCGTCGTGGAACGGGCGGCCGACCTGCTGTTCTCCACCGGAACTCCGTACAACCCCGCGCCGCACGCCGTACGGGACTTCAATCCCTACCTTCCCGGCATGGCGCTCTTCGGGATACCGCACCTGCTGTTCGGTGACACCCCGTTCGCCAGCGCCCGCGTGTGGTTCCTCGTCGTGTTCCTCGCGGCCGTAGCGGGAGCCGTGCGAGTGCTGACCAGGGGCGGGGGCCTCGCCACGGGGTCGAGCGGCACCGCGCGCGGCGCCACCGCCGGGCTGACGGGCGCCCTGTGGCTGATCGCCTGTCCTGTCGTCGCGCTGCCCCTGAGCATCGGCGGCGTGGACCCGCCGGTCATCGGACTGCTCTGCCTGGCCCTGGCCTTCACACAGCGGGGTCATGCCGGGCGCGCGGGCCTGGTCGTGGGGATAGCCGCCGCTCTGAAGTGGACCGCCTGGCCGGCCATCCCGGTGATCGTCGCCGTACTCGCCGTACGGAGCGGGAGGCGCGCCGCGTTCAGATGCGCTGCAGCGGCCACCGGGCTGGCCGCGCTGACCATCACACCCGCGGTGCTGGCCGACACCAGCGCCTTCTACCAGAACGTCGTCCTCTACCCGCTGGGCCTCGGCCCCACGGCGTCTTCCGCCCAGAGTCCTCTGCTCGGGCACCTGATCGTCTTGCTGCTTCCTCACGGCAAGGCAGTGACCACGGCGCTGATCGCGTTGAGCGCGGTGGGGGTGGGGGCGTCGCTGCTGGTCCGCCCGCCGCGGAGCATCGTCGCCGCCGCCGACAGGCTGGCCCTGGGGCTGCTCCTGGCGATAGCGCTGTCCCCGGCCACCCGCGTCGGCTACGCCGTCTACCCCATCGTCCTGATCGCCTGGCCCCGCTTCACCGCCCGGCTGTCGGCCGACCGCACCGCCACGCCCCACCCCGCGACCGAACCGCCGCACCACCGGCGGACCGTGGCGAGCCCCCTGTGCACCGCCGCCCAGGCCACGGCCGGCCCCCTGCCCCCGCACCACTCCCCGGTCGGCCGCGATGCCCAGCGCCGACCGCACCGGGAGCACCACGAAACCGGCGGGCGCCACCCGGTGGGCGCGGACGATTCCCGCGGAGCTGGTTGATCTCGTCACCGCAACACCCCTTCGGCAAGGAGCCGGCCACCAAAGGCGCCTGCTGCACCGCCTGCGCTGCTTTCCCGGCCGAGTCGAGGGGGCTGGACGGCCGGTGAAGTCGTTCGCGGCCCCTTTGAAGCAGCCGGTGTGGGCACGTAGCCCCTTGGGCACGACTGGCCACTACGTCGACTCCCACCCTCATGACCGTGTGTCGGTATCGGCGAAAGCATGTCCCCGGCGCCCAACGCGGCGCGTGAAGGTCGTGCGGGAGCGGGCCGATTCCGCCGGCGCGACGCTCATACGGGACATGACCGGTTCCCGTCAGGAGGTCGGAATCGCGCGCGGCACCCGCCGCCCGCGGCACACCTCGGAAAGGGAACGCACGATGACGCACTCGTCACCGACAACGCGCCGGCGCGGACGCCTCGGCACCGCCGGCCTGCGGTCACTCGCGGGGCTGCTCCTGGCCTTCGCGTCGATCCTGATGGCGGGTGCCCAGCCGGCGGCCGCACACCCGCCGAGCGGATCCGTGCACGTGTGGGCCTCCGACGTCCGGGTGCGCACCTGCCAGAGGGCCTCCTGCTCCCTGGCGACCACGGAGCGGCTGACCAACGTCCGGGTCCAGGCGTACTGCCAGATGGACGGAGGCGCGGCCGGGCGCGTGACGGACGGCGCGTACACCAACACGTACTGGGTCCAGATCATCACTCCGGGCCGGACGCTGGGCTGGATCTCCGCGGTGTACGCCAGCGGTGGTTCGAACAACTCCCCCGTCCCCGGCGCACCGGTTTACCACCCCGGTGACGCCACCGTGGACTGCGAGTTCATCTAGATCCGCCCCTGACGGCGCCCGTCACCGCCGATCGCCAGATCATCCGACGACAGCGGATGAACCCGGATGAACCCGTGAACACTCGACGTCTTCGAGGCAGCGGGTACCGAAACCGCTGGTGGACGCTGCTCAAGCTGCCCGACGGCACGATCGGCCGGGTGAGCAACATCTCCACCCAGGGCGGCGAGAAGATCGCGGGAGTGCCCGACTTCGGCTGTGGGCAGCATGCCGGGTGCGCACCGGGTGCCGGGGCCGTCCGTGGCGGCGTCCCCGGCACCGGTCGTGAGCCCGCGGCCGGGGCGCCGGCGGATTCCGACGGTACGTCAGCACCCTGACGGGGCCGGGGCCATGGATCTGTCGTGGTGTCAGCCCACCGGATCGGGAGCCGTCAGACCGCGACGAGTTCGTCCGCCAGGAACTCCTCCACGAACTTCCGTGCCCGACGGTCGAAATCGGTGTACTGCGCCTCCCGTTCGGCGCCGGCGACCGCTTCGCCGACCAGCAGATTGCCCTCGGCGTCGATGCGCTGCGGTCGCTCCTCCGCGTCCAGGAGCAGGCCCACGGTCGAGCGGGAGAAGCCGCAGTAGTAGGCGATGCCGTCGCTCAGGTTGGCCTCGAGGACGGACTGCATCGACTCCGCGATGGGGTCGTCGGCGGTGGCGCCGGCCAGGGCCAGCCACAGCATGCGCTTGCCCGCCAGGCGGGGCTTGCTGCGGCCGTAGGCGAACCCGTAGTTCCAAACGCGGTCGATCCATCCCTTGAGGACGGCGGGCACGCTCTGCCAGTACACCGGGAAGACCGCGACGACGACATCGGCGCCGACGATCCGTCGCATGTGGGCGCGTGTCTCGTCCGAGTACGGCTTCTCCCGGTTGCCCCAGTCCGGCTGGTCCTCCGCGTTCATCCGCGGGTCGAACCCCTCGGCGTGCAGGTCGAGCAGGTCGATGCGGTATCCGGCGGCCTCGAGCTGGGCAGCCGCGCGGCGGGCGGTGTGGGCGGTAAGGGAATCGCTGCGGTGGTGCGCGACGACCACGAGGGCTGTCCTGGTGTCACTGCTGTGCTGCGGCACGGTGTCTCCCGAGGGCTCGATCTGTGCAGTGAGTCCAGTACAACTGCGGCACCGTAGATGATCCATGGGAGAAACTCTCCAGGACATAGGAGATCGTCTACGCTTGCGCTGTGGATCCTCTGAGTTCACTGCTGAGCGGCATCCGGGCCGAGGGCTCGGTCGTCAGCCATGCCGTCCTGACGGCGCCCTGGAGCATCACCTTCGCCGACGATGCTCCGCTCACCATGGTCAGCGTGCTGCGCGGTGGCGGAACGCTGCTGCTGTCCGACGGCAACGAGCGGGCGATCGGCGCGGGCGACACGGCCATCGTCCGGGGCCCCGCACGGTTCCGCCTCGCGGACGAGCCCGCCACTGTCCACCGCCCCCATGCCGCGTACGAGATCAACTGCTTCACCGCGGACGCCGCGTGCACCGGCCAGGAACTCGACGGCATCCACTGGGGCACCGGCCCGGAGGGAGCGACCGCGCTGATCGTGGGCGCCTACCGCGCCTCGGGTCACCGCCACGAACGGCTCCTGCGCGCTCTGCCGCCCGTTCTGGTCATCGCCGAGGACGCGGAGGTCTGCGCCTGGCTGGAGAACTCCGCCGCGGACGCCGCCCGGCTCTCCGCCGGTTCGCAGGCGCTGATGGACCGGCTCCTCGACTGGGCTCTGGTCTGCACGCTGCGCACTTGGTTCGACCGGGCGGGCGCCGACGCGCCCGGCTGGTACCGCGGCCTCGCCGACCCGGTCCTCGCCCCCGCCCTGCACGCTTTCCACGGGCGGCCCGCCGAGAGCTGGACGGTCGCGTCGCTGGCCGCTCAAGCCGGCGTCTCCCGGGCACTGTTCGCCCGGCGCTTCAGCGAGCTGATGGGCCGTCCGCCCCTCACCTACCTCACCGAGTGCCGCATGGACGACGCCGAGGCACTCCTGGCGGACACCGACCTCAGCATCGCCCAGATCGCCAAAACCGTCGGCTACGCCGACGCCTTCGGCTTCAGCGCCGCCTTCAAACGCCACAAGGGTCTCAGCCCCAGCACGTTCCGCACCACGGCGGCGTGAGTCAGGGCACGCGGCCGCAAAGACACGGGCACCCGCGCTCCGGACCGCAACACCGAGCCGCTCGGTGTCCACAACACCACAGCGTCCAGCACCAGGCCGTAGAGGTGTCCGGCGGAACGCTATGCTCCACGCCTGTGGACATCAACATACGACAGCCGCAGCAGCCCCAGGTCACGAGCGAGGCCGTCCTGCGGTTTACGGGCAGGGTGGAGAAGAGCGAACTCCGTGCGGGACTGAAGGCCGCAGGAACGTTTCGGCAACTGCGTTGGCTCGCTGTCGCAGGCGCGTTGTTCATCGCGATCCTGGGGGTGCGCGTCGACGCCGAGGGCGGCTCGGTCAACATCGGCTTCGTGGCCGCGGCCGCCGTCTACGCGACCGTGTTCGCCCTGCTCGCCCCCCGGCAGATCGTCACACATGCCCTCCGCGCCCAGCAGGCCCATGAGGGCGCGGACTGCATCGTCGACGGCACGGGCATCGCGGCCGTCCTCGACGGCGCGGACATCAAGCGCCTGGGCTGGGATGCGATGACGCGGTATCACGAGACCCCGGGTCTCTACGTCGTTGTGGGCAGGACCGGCCTCAGGACCTGGGTGATGGTCCTGCCCAAACGGCTGCTGACCGCATCCGACGCCGAACTCCTCGGCGCGGTCCTCGATTCCCGGCTGCGCCGCGGCTAGGGCCGGTCTTCCACGCCTGGCCGGCAGCCGCTGAAGACCGGCCGGGCCAATGTCACGCAATCAGGAAACGCCCTGGGACCAAGGGCCCGGCGTCCAGATGAGCCGCAATGCGCGTGATGGTCCGGGCGTTGCCCTCGAACAAGTGCGCCTGCATGCCAGCCGCCTGGGCAGCCTCGACGTTGACTGCGGCGTCGTCGATGAACAGGCAGTCCCCCGGCTGCACTTCCAAGCCGGCGCACGCGGCCTCGAAGGCACCCAGGTCGGGCTTCTCAATGCCGATCTCGTGGGAGTAGACGATCTGCTCCACCAACTCATCGAAGTGGTACAGCGCCGTCTCCCGCTCCCGGGCACCGACGAAGCTGTTGCTCAGGATGCCCAGCCTGCAGCGTCCCTGCAGCCCCCGCACATAGTCGATGAGGTCCTCGTTCGGCGTCCCCAGATACTCCGCCCAGAGATCAGCCATGAAGGCTTCGGCCTGGAAGGCGTCGAGCCCCAAACGGACCGCCACCTGCTCCTGGACCCCTCGCTCGCTGATGGTCCCGACGCTCCCGGCTCGCCATACGTCGTGCATCCGGTCATGGACCGTGCCCAGTGGCAGCTCCAGCCGCTCTTCCCACCGTTGCACCCATCCGGTTTCCGGCGTGATCTCCAGCACGCCGCCGATATCGAGAATGACGCAGGTCGCCGTCACGCGACTCCCCCTCTTCGTCCTTGACCAGCGAGCAGAACCGCCCGCTCATGTGATCGACAGAGACACTGTCGCCTCTCCCTCTGGGGCAGGGTCAAGCGATCCTCGAAGCCTGTGACAGCCCTGTCGCAACCCGCCGACCCGAATCGCCGCGATCAGCACGGCGCCGAACAACCTCGGCCTCGCTGCGGCGAAGAAGCGGCGCTGACAGCTTGGGCACACGCACAACGAGCGCTGGTGAAGCGAGCTGAGTAGCCTTCGCCCTTGTGAACGGCCCCCGTGGCCGCGGCGCTGCACCGGCCGGCGGCGCCGCCCTCCCGGGGTTCGGACCGGGGCCTCCGAAGTGCTCCACACGCTGTCCGCCCAGCCCGCATCGGTGCCTTCAGGGAGCCCTCGTCCCGTCGGCCTTTTGCGGACAGCCCTTAGCCTGAAACGGTGTAACGAAACATGTGCAGCGTCCAGGACGGCTCGGCGGTCGGCTTTGTCGCGTACTGCACCGCACCCATGGCTGCGTAGAACGGAGCGGCGTTCGGATCCGAAGCGACGATGAACTCCGATCGCCCGAGCTCGCTCGCAGTCTGGACCGCATGCTCCCAGAGAAGCCTGCCGTAGCCCTTGCCGATTTCATCGGCGTCGACAAAGAGCTTGTCCAGGAGCAGGCCATCACCCTCCTCGGTGAAACCGTAGAAGCCGAGGCTCTTGCCGTCCTGCTCCAGGACGAAGACCGGGTTGCTCCGGACATAGGCCGCTGGGATCGCCCGGGCTTCGCCCGCCCAGTCAAAGTAGCCCGGTGGGTAGCCCCAGTGAGTCGACGATCGCTCCTGGAGGCGTTCGAGCTCACCGGCTTCCTCGGGTTCGGCGCGTCGGATCCGGCAGGCCCTGCTGGTTGACACGGTACGGACCGCCCTTCTCATTCGCTGCCTGAACTGTCGCCGTCCCGGAGCAGCCTCACCGATGGGTCCAGCTCCAGGTCCGCCGCCCCCGGTCGGCGGTGAACTCCGTAGAGGGGGTCGCGAGCCCGCTCCACCGCCTCCCACACCTTCAACGACCCCAGCGCCTCCACCGTGACATCGCCGACTCCCCCGGGCCACACGTCGGCGCGATCTGCGTACGAGCCGTGCGAGATCTGGGCGGTGGTCGGAGTCTCACTCGTCGCCGTCGGCCTGCTGATCAGGCTGGCGATGGCCTCGGGACTTCCAGGCACCGCCGGATGAGACGGCCTCTAAGCCTTGATGGGTGCGGCCGACCTGGCGGCCCGCTCGATCTTCGCGCGGTAGGCAGCACGGGCCTCCTCGTCGATCTGGTTCTCGTGTTCGGGGCGCATCCCGGTCCGGCCGTCGATCCCCTCGCGCAGGATATCGGCGTGCCCGGCATGCCGGTTGGACTCGCCGAGGACATGGACCATGATGGCGAACAGGTTCGTGTTGGGATGGGGCTCCGGCCACCACGGCACGTGGCCGGGGGCGTCGAGGGAAAGCTCGTTGATCGTCGCGTCCGAGTGTTCCCACGTACGCCGGTAGAACCCGATGATCTGATCGCGGGTCTCGTCCTCGGCCGCCCACAGATCGCTGCCGTTGTGGTCCTGCCACCGGGGCAGCGGTTCCGGGGAGGGGCGGTCGAAGACCTCGCCGAAGTACTTGGCCTCGACGGTGGCCACGTGTTTGACCAGTCCGAGGAGGTTGGTCCCGGTCGCGGTCAGAGGTCGGCGGGCGTCGTATTCGGACAAGCCGTCGAGTTTCCAGAGCAGCGCCTTGCGGTCCCGCCGCAGTCTCCCGTGCAGGTTGTCTTTCGCGAATTCATCGATCATGCGGCACGAGCCTGCCATGGGCTGCTCGTGGTCTCAAGATCCCGTCCGTGGTCCGCCCCGGCTGGCAGCTGCCCGTCGAGCAGGAAGCGGTTCACGTAGCCGCGCACGCAGGCCGAAAACAGATATCCGGTGTGTCCCTCGCCCTCGTAGGCGACGACCACTCCCGATCCGAGACGCTCGGCAGTCTCCTCCGTCCACTCGAACGCGGTCGCCGGGTCGCCCCGGGTAGCGATCGGCAGCATCGGCGGGGCCCCCGGGCGGTCGATCTTCCGGATGAAGTCGGTGCCGGCTGGGCGGCCGGCGCAGGTGAGCGCCAGCCCCAGCAGGTGCGGCCCGAAGACCGCCGACGCCTTGCGGAACGCCTCCTCCAGGCGGGCGACCTCCTTCTGTGCGGCCGCCGGAGAGGCCTGGTCGAGGAAGCGGTTCGGTTCGTCCGCACAGTTCACGGCCATGAGGGCGGCCCCTGCGTTGTCCGCGGGGATCTGATCGCCCTGTCCTGCCGCTCCTCCCCCTCACCCTGCGCTTCGAGAGTGAGGTCGAGGAGCCGGAACAAGCCCGCCGGATCGCCGTCGCGCTCGGCCGTGGCCAGCGCGTCGGCGAGCTCGGGCCACAGCGCCCTCGTCGATGAAAGCGGCCACCTTCTTGCCGGCGGTACCGGCGTCGGTCCCGTAGACGCAGTCGTCGCGACGGGTGCACCAGGTCGGGAAGTTGTCCAGGGCCCGCTGCCGGATCGGGCCGTGGTCAGGGACCGCTCGGCCAGCGAGCGGTGGGTTGTCGACGCCGTCGAGGACCATGCGGCCGGTCCGCTGCGGGAACAGCGCCGCGTACACGGCGCCGCAGCGCGGTGCACGAGAGCCGCACCCACCGGCCTACCGTTTGGACGTCGTGGCCCGCCACCACGTTGCCGACGGTCGGCATGGCCGCGCCCGCTGCTTCGGTGGTCACATTCGGGGACCAGCCCGGTGGGCCGTAGGGCGCCGGCGCCAGGACCTTGCCAGGGTTTGTCAGCACCCGGCCTGCGCACGGTGGATGTGGGGCCCGGAGACGGACCTCGTCCGGGTCGGTCGGCACGGCCTGGCTTCTGCGGGTGTCCCGCATGCTGATGTACGAGCAACGGGCCTGACGGTCACGGCCGGCCGCAGAAGGTCCGGGCCCAATCGGCCCAACGGCCACTGAGAAGTGGTGCCGGACAACGCGCCTATCGCGAAGGAATGGCTCAATCAGCGTGTATAGATGACCAGTTGAAGCCCATGCGATCATGTCTTGGATCACATATGTTGCGTGGCCATGACATTTTCATGACCGTCCTCCTAGGGTCTGTAGTACACCCACACACCCTTGGGGGGGACATGAACAAGTTGCGCGCGATCCTGACGACTCTGGCAGTCGCCGTCGGTCTGCTGGTCCTGTCGCCGGCGGCGCCGGCTCAGGCTGCGGCGATGGTTTCGGGCTCTTCCGTGTGTAGCGGAAGCCTTGTCGACTACCAGCAGATGGGCACCTACCACAAGGTCGAGGTCTACTGGAACAGCTCAACCCAGAAGAACTGTGCCGTCCTGCTCTCGAGCTACGGCACCAAGCACTCGATGCACGTCTCCATCCAGCGCTGCAAGGAGACCAACCCCTCGACGTACTGCACGCCTGACCTTGCTTCGGGCGCCTACGACGAAGACGCCGGCAACTTCGGCGAGTACGCCGGGCCCGCCACGGTATACACCGGCAACAAGTGCATCCGCGTCTTCGCATACGCCACGATCGGCAGCAACAGCTGGGGGGCCGACTCCGCCAGCATGCGAGGCGGCAAGCAGGCGGCGTTCTGTTAACAGCCGTACGGCTTGAGTAAGGAGGGCCGGTTTACCGGCCCTCCTTTATTTGGACCCGTCCTGGTCAGTCGCGTCGTTCGAGAACCCGCCCACTTGTGCAGCTCGCGCAGTCGGATGCTGAGGTCCGCCGGGTCGTGTGCGAGCCTGCGCGTGGGAGTCGGACGAGGGCGAGGAAGCCGTCTGAGCAGCGGTCGAAGGGACGGACGTCGGCGATCCTGCCGTGCACGAGCTCGGCCCTGAACGTGGCAGGCGTACTGGCGGACCGAGCGCCAGGTGGGCAGGGCCTTGCCGGCCGGTGCCCGCTTGCGCGTGGCTGCGGACACGCCGGTACGGGTGGCGAGCACGGCGCAGCCCTTGCGGGAGCCACCTCCGCACCCGTGCTCAGCGAGGACGTCGGACGGTGGCTCGCCACGCTCGGGGGAGATGTACTGGCGCAGCGCACGGGTACGGGCAGACGGCAACCACACCAGACGCCTCGTCGACCTCGCCCGCGATGTCCTGAGCATCGCGCTGGCCGTAGTCAAACGCACCGACCACACCGGGGGTCCACAGTACTGCGCAAGATGTGGATGGTGCAGCGGACGTTCGCATGGCTGATGCGCTCACGCAGCCTCGCGCGCGACCGCCGACTCGCCCGACAGCCACGCTGAACAGCCCCGGACGATCCTCCAACAGCCAGCCCCGCGCCGCCAGGCGCTTCGCTTCGCCCGCACCCCTTCGACTCTCGCCGGGACCGGCTCCAGGCCGAGGGCCGCCTCGAGCTGCCGACAGTCCATCGCGTCGCCGTCTAGAACGGCCAGGGTGCCCATGAGCCGCCGGTAACCGGGCGCCAGCACCGCCGGAGTGAGCCCTTCCCGCCACTGCGGCACCACCGAACCGGGCACGGCCGCCGCGACCCGCGCTGGCCGCCCGTCGACCACCGCGGCCGGGGAGACCTCCCCGCCCCCACGCGCTTCAGCCAGGACGTCGGCCACCGACTCACGGGCGATCACGAACCGCTGCCGATCACTGTCCGGCCCCCTTCTGGTGCAACCCTCCTGCGGGTCGGAGTCGGTGAGGTCCACGTCCTCGGCGTTCTCCAACCCGGCGGGCGCTGATCCGACCCTGGACCCGGCGGGCCGGTGGGCGCCACCGTGGCCCGGACCGGTGAGCGGCGTCGAGTCGTCCCGTGCGGGGGCGTTCAACCGCCCCCGCACGGGACTCGCCGGCGCCCCTCGCTGCGCCGGCGCCGCGCACGGCGTGTGCCGTTACGCCGAACGGCGCCGCCGCGCCATGGCGTACAGGGCTCCGCCGAGCGTCAGGGCCACGGCGGACAGTCCGCCCGCGGCCAGCGCGGCGGATCCGGTGTTGGCCAGGTTGCCGCCGGTACCGCCGTTCGGACCCGGGGTGTTGCCGGTGCCCGGGGCGGTGCTCGCGGAGGCCGAGGCCGAGGGCGTGGTCGAGCCGGACGGGCTCGGGGAAGCCGAGGCGGACGTCGACGGTCCGGGCTGCGGCCCGCTGGCCGGCGTCACGGTGATCGTGAGCTCGGCCGTGTTGTTGCCGAGGTTGCGGTCGATGTCGGCGATGTTGAGACGGCCGGGACCGCGGTCGGCCTTGTACCGGTACTCGCCGTGGTACGTGCCCGGCTTGACCCACGACTCGATCTTGAAGGTCCCCTTCACCGAGCCGCCGGTCCCGCCGAACACCCGGCGCCCCTCCGGACCCGGGCGGCCGCCGACGAAACTGATGCCGGGAGGCAGCACGAACTCGGTTTCCACCACGCTGTCGTCGGCGGCCGTGGTGGCGACCGACCCGGTGCCCTTGATCTGCCAGCCCGGGTTGAGCAGCACCTGGCCGCCGGCCGGGCCGCTACCGGTCGCCCCGTCCACGGTGAAGTCGGGCTGGTTCGCAGGGTTTCCGACCGACACCTCGCGGCCCCAGAAACCCCACTCCTTGAACGGCTCGGACGGCGTGACCTTGATGGCGGCGGCGGTTCCCTTGACCCCGCCCTGCTGCGGCTTGTAGATCGGCTTGCCGCCCGGGGTCCACGAGACGTAGAAGAGGTCCCGCCACAGCTCCGGGGTCGCGGTGATGTTCAGCCCCGTGTCGAGCCGGTAGTACTTACCCGGCTCGAAGGTGCCGGTGAAACTGCAGAACAGGTATTCGTCACGGTACTCCCGCACGGAGTCGACCTTGAAGTGTTCGCAGTTCGACGGTCGTTCCTGAGGATTCAGTTCCAGGCCCGGCGGCAGGTGGACGCCCAGCTCCGCCCCCTCGACGGGCTTGTCGCCGGTGACTTTGAAGCCCAGACGGAGGCTCTGCTTCTGGCCGTTCTCGACCGTGGTGTCGAGGAGCTCCTCGGAGGTGGCGAGACCGCCGAACGAGTCCGGGTTGCCCTCAGGCCGGTTCGCGCCCTGCTCACCGACCGCGGTGGCCGGCGTTCCCGGCGCCGGCGCCGGTGCCGGCGCTGCCTGGGCAGTGGTCGCGGCGCCCAAAACGACCGTACCGGCAGCCAGAGCCGCTCCGATCCGGCGCGCTGCAGTGCTGTGCGTGCGGTTCAACCGCATCAAGATGATCCCCTTCGCGTCACATAGGTCAGGCATTCGAACACGCCCGACTCCTGTACGACCTACGGAGGGCCTGATCGGTTGCCCGGAATGATCAAGAAATCGAGGAGCGGGATCTCTACGACCCCTTGGCCGTACGGGCGTTGGGCCCGCGCGAGGCGCGCGCGAGGTGCGTGCGGCCCGCCTGAACCGTCCCGAGGACGCGGCCTCCACGAGCGAGCCGGGCGCGGCCGACCGTCCCTGTGACTGCGTCGGATCGGTGTCTGCCGCCGCCCGTTCTCCGTTCCGAGCGGTCGGCGGCCGGGCGGGGCCGCGGTGTGCGTTCCGCTCCCCCACAACGAAAAGGCTCCGCCAGCCGTACGCCGCGCAGCGCCACCGCGGTCTCGCGCACGTGCACCGGGCCGCGACCAGCTCGCGCGTACGTCCCCCGCGTCCCGGGAGACCGGCACCAACACCTCCTGCGCGACCGCCCCACCTGCCGCACCGCCCGCCGCCGTGCGGACCACCTCCAGCTCCGCGTCGTTGAACGACAGATTCACCCGCCGTCCGCGGGGAGCGGACGTCAGCCGCTCACGGCTCCGTGCCCCGCCGCCAGATCCTCCGTCCACGTGGTGTGGGGTTTGCGTGGTCATGGGATGCCCCGGCATCGGTTGGGAACGGCGTGGGTTGCCGTCTCCTCACCGCTCGTCCTCCCAGTCGTACTCGGGGAACGGCAACGGATCCGTGACCCAGCCCGCTGTCAGCACGAGTCGCGTGTGGCGATGCAGGGCGAGGAAGCCGAAGGGGCGGTCGAAGGCGGCACTGATCCTGGTGCTCACGTAACGGAGGTAGGGCACGCCCGCGGCGGCTGCACCGAACGCCGTCACCGCGGCGGCCTCGAAACCCAACGCACCGAACTTCGCCCTGGTGTTCTGCTCGGCCGACCCGATGGCCAGCGGGAAGTCGCTGATGCCCGGGAAGTGCCCACGCGAGGTGTCCCGCGCCGCCGAGAGCCCGAACAACCGGTGCAGATCCCGGAGGTCGTGGCTCGCGTTCACGTCGTACGCCACGGTCGTCACCTCCAGCGACGGCGGCTCGGGCCGCGTGCGGCGCACCTTCTCCACCCGCAGGCCGGGGCCCACGCCGAGGCTCGGTCGCCCAGGGCTCGTACGCAGTCTCCAATTCCATCTCGTGGAAGGGGCTCAGCCACCGCGTGCTCATGGTCAGCGCGCTCGCCAGCACCATCTGCGTATCCTCGGTCAGCGTGACCGGCATACGGTCGATCAGCCCGCCGGTCCGCTTGACCGTCCAGGCATCCAGCGCCCGACGGTCGGCCGTGGGGTCCCCGGTGAGCACCCCGTGGACATCGGTCGGCAGGCTCGCCTCCCACTCCTCCCTCAGCTCCAGGGTGCGTTTCGTCCACAGCCCCAGGCCCGTTTCCAGTCCCCGCATGGCGCCCATCGCGGCGATCACCTCACGTGCGGCGTGCGCCGCTTGTCCGGCGGGGAGGCCCAGAGCCTCCGCCAGCTGGGCCCGGGCCACGCCCTCGGCGCCGTCGGCCAGGTGAGCCAGCAGCGGCCACACCCCTGCCGCCGAGAACGCCGTGCCGCCCTCCGAGGCATCCGCCCACCGTGCGGTCAACCCGTTCACCGCGCGGACCGTCGTCGTCGCGATTCCCATTCCACCCCTATCGTCAGCGCACCCGTGAAGCGCCCGTTCGCACGTCACCGTCAGGGCTGCGCTTGCTCGGTCGTGTCCGTTCTGCGGTGCTGTCGTGCGTGGGCGCGGTGTTCCGTGGGCGTGGTGCCGTAGGTTTCGCGGAAACTACGGCTGAAGGTGGCGGGATGGGTGAAGCCCCAACGGGCTGCGATCGCCTGGACGGTCCGGTGGTCCATTTCGGGGCGGGCGAGGTCGTCGTGGCAGCGTTCGAGGCGCCGGCGTCGGATGACTCCCGCAATGCTGGCGGGCTCGCCGTCGAAGAGTGTGTAGAGCGTGCGCAGGGAGATGTTGTGCCGTTCGGCGATGGTGCGGGGTGAGAGGTCGGGGTCAGGGAGGTTGTGTTCGATGTAGTGCCGGATCCGTTGCAGCACCAGCTGGGACCGTGCCTCCACCGGCGCCTCGTTCAGAGACTGCAGGTGCTGCGCAAAGCACGCAGTGACCAGGTCGACCGTGGCGGATCCCATGGAAAGCAATGCCTCCGCTCCGCAGTGCGCAGCTTGGCCGAAGAGGGTGCGCAGGAATTCCGCGAGAATCGCGGTCGTTCCCTCTTGGATGGGGAGGCGATGCACCAGGAGTGGTCCCAGCCTGCGGGGGGACAGCGGCAGGACGGACCGCGGTATGTGCAGCGTCAGGGCGTGGATCGGGCCGTCGGCGGAGAGGCACTCGGTCAGCATGGGGCTGGACGTGTCGGACAGCACGAAGTCCCCCGCCACCAGCGTTTCCCGACCCTCCTGGGAGACCCTGAGGCTGCCCTGTGTCACGAGTACGAGTTGGTAGCCCTCGGGATCGCCCTGCCGGATGTGTTTCGCGGACCGCCATGCCCGCATCGGGGAGAACTCGAAAGCCGACAGCGTGACGGGGCCCAGTGGCACGTCGTGGATGTCCGCGTGGAAGTTGTCCTGTCGGTCACTGCTCAGCGATAAGGGCATGACCTCGTTGGAGACGGTTTCGAGGAACCATTCGAACCTGTCTGTTGGCGGCACGACCGAAGCCGATGCCCTCGACCCACTCACCAAGCCCCCACCGCATTCGCGTCGTGCCGGAGCACGCCAGTCGGCTGGATCATCTCATGATCCACTCTGGCTTCGAGACTCGAGGGACATCGGGTACGGCGGGACCGGATGTGGTCGGCATGCAGGTGGAGGAGCCGTCGGCTTGTCGCGGTCGAGCACCCTGCACAGAATGCGAAGGCCCTCCGCACGAAATGCACACCGTGCCCGCCGCCGCAGGATGTCTAATCAAGCGTCGAAGCGACGTGACGGCACCTTGGGAAGAGCCGGCGGGATCCCTGCTCCGCGTGATCGTTTCGACTGGTTTCGTCCCTGACCGGCCGATCGAGCACGAGGAGGAAACGGCGCCGGCTCAGATCCGGCGGTTTCTGACAGCCGGGGCCACTTCAGCGGCCGGCCCCGTACTCGAGCGACCGCGTAGGCGCTTCCCGGGCTGCCTGCAGCCGCGTACGCCGCCTGCACCGCTCTCCGGTGGATGCCAGCAGGCCGTCCTCCCCTGGCCTCGTTTCGAGCACGGTCTCGTCACCCTTCGACATACGACCGAACCGACCAAGAAAGTTCAGCTTTGACTTCATCTGCGTCTGGCGCCGCCCACGTCATACCGCTCCAGAGCGTCTCGGCCGCCGAGGCCGGCGCCTGGTACCAGGTCGTCGCGGCATCCATGGCCCACGACCTGCCCGGTGTGCCGGCCCCCGGCCCCGGACAGATCCACGCCCAGCTCACGCAGCCTGCCCTCGGCAGCCGCCGGCTGGCCTGGCTCGCCAACGCGGGGGACCGCACCCCCCTCGGCGTCGCCGGCCTGCGGGTGTTCACCTCACCGGGCCGGCAGCACCTGGCCGAACTGGAACTCCACGTCGATCCCGCACACCGACGCCTGAGAACCGGCTCCCTCCTGCTGTCGGCGGCCGTTGCGGCCTGCCGAGCCGAGGGCCGGCGCAGCCTCGTCGCGACAGCCGCGGCCGACAGCCCGGGCGAGGCTTTCAGCGAGCGGCACGGCTTCCGCCGGGCGCTCACCCTGGATCACCTCGTGCTGCGCCTCAGCGAGCTGGACGGGGCCGCGTTGCTTCGGATCGCCGATGCCGAGCACACCGGCTACCGGCTGACCGGTTGGACGGGCACGGTTCCCGGCGAGCTCGCCGACGCGTTCGCCACGGCCAAGAACGCGATGAACGACATGCCCGTCGGCGACCTGGACTACGGCAGCGTGGCCTGGGACGTCGAGCGCGTGCGCGCGATGGCCAAGGTGGTCGCCGACCGCGGCGACACCCTGCTGACGGTCGCCGCTGTCCACGACGACGGCACCATGGCCGGCTACACCGAGATCGTGCTCCCCGGGTGCTCCGGACCGCGTGCCCAGCAGTACGACACTGCGGTCGTGCCCGCGCACCGCGGCCACGGCCTCGGGTTGTGGGTCAAGGCCGCCATGGCCCGGCGGCTTCGCGCCGAGCATCCCGGCGTCGTCGAGATCGAGACGGACAACGCCGAGGACAACGTCCACATGCTGGCCGTCAACCACCGCCTGGGATTCCGCTCATACCGGCGCACCCGCGAGTTCCAGCTCGATGTGCCCACGACCTGAGTGACTGACGCCCCGGCTCGTCCACCCCATGCACACCCGCCCAGGAGCTGCCGTGAACGTTTCCACCTCCACCCTGTCCCTGACCGTCGCCGACGTCGACGCCTCACGGGACTTCCTCTGCACCCACCTCGGCTACGAAGTTGCCATGGCCGACGACGGTTTCGCCTCCCTGACCCGCAAGGACGCCGCCGTCGACATCGTCCTGCTCCGCAAGGGCACCGAGGTCCTGCCCGCCGAGCAGCGGGACCGGGAGGCGGGCGGCCTGATCCTCGCGCTCACGGTCACCGGCCTCGACGCCGAGGAGACGCGGCTGCGTGCGGCCGGCGCCCCCATCACCATGCCGCTGCGCGAAGAGCCGTGGGGCGAGCGCCTGTTCCAGATGACCGACCCCAACGGAGTCGTCGTCCAACTCGTCGAGTGGGCCGCCCCCGACCACCGTGAGGACCGGGACCAGGAGCCCGCCGCGCACGTGGTCACTCCCTCGTCCGAGGACGTCACCGTCTCCCCGAATGCCACCATGACCGGCCTGGCGTCCCCCGGCCGCGGCAGCGCGGAACTCAGCACCTGGACGGTCAGGATGGAGGCCGGTGCGACCGGCCCCGAGCACTCCATCAGCCGCGAACAGGTCTGGACGGTCACCGCGGGCGTCCTGGAGGTGACGTGCGACGGTCGCACCCAGGAGGTCTCGGCCGGCCAGACCCTGATCCTGCCGGCGGACCGGACCCGCCGGATCCACGCGCACGAGCAGGCCGAGGCCCACGTCTCGATGCGCTCCGACGGAGTCGCCTCCGTACCCGGCACCGAGGGCAGCCGTGAACTGCCCTGGGCCCGGTAGCCGCCGCAGCTCCGGCATGGGGTGGTCCCGGGGACCTTCGGCAGGGCTCCGGTCCTGCCCCGCAATCACCGGCCTCGGCCGGCATTCATGGAAATGAGAGTTCGCTCAATGCGTGTGTTGTTGATGGCGTACGGGTCGCGTGGAGACGTCGAGCCGATGGTGGGACTCGCGGTGGGTCTGCAAGCGCTCGGCGCGGAGGTGCGCGTGTGCGCGCCGCCGGACTTCGCGGAGCTGCTGGAGACCGTGGGCCTCCCGCTGGCGCCGATCGGCCTGCCCTTGCGGCCGGTCGTCAAGGCGGTGGTGACCGGAACGGCGCCGACAGCGGCGGAGGGCCTGGCCCAGCGCACGGCCGCATTGCTCGCCGCCACGTACGAGGCGGTCGCCGCGGCCGCCGAGGGCTGCGACGCCGTAGTGGCGACGGGCCTGATCCCGGCCATGGCAGCTGCACGGTCGGTGGCCGAGCAGCTTGCCATCCCCTTTACGTCCGTGGCCTATTACCCGTCCTTCCTGCCTTCACCGCACCACCCGCCGCTCGCGTGGCCGGGCCGGCCGGTCCCGGCCGAACTCACCGACAACCGGGTGTTGTGGGAGCTGAACAGGGAGAACCTGAATGTGTTGTTCGGCGAGGCGATCAACACGCACCGTGCATCGATCGGCCTGCCTCCCGTGGACGACGTCCGCGACCACATCCTCACCGACCGGCCCCTCCTGGCAGCCGATCCGGTCCTGAGTCCGTGGCTGGAGCCGGCCGACCTCGAGGTGGTGCAGACCGGCGCGTGGATCCGGCCGGACGAACGCCCGCTCCCGGCCGACCTGGAGCGTTTCCTGGACCCGGGACACCGCCGGTGTTCGTGGGCTTCGGCAGCATTCCCGTGCGGGACGCGCAGACCGTCACCCGGGCGGCCATCCACGCCGTCCGCGCCCAGGGCCGCCGGGTACTCCTTTCCCGCGGCTGGGCCGACCTGGAACCGGTCGATGACGAGGACGACTGCTTCGCCGTCGGCGAGGTCAACCAGCAGGAGCTCTTCCGCCGGGTGGCCGCCGTCGTGCACCACGGCGGCGCGGGCACCACCACGACGGCAGCTCGGGCGGGCGTACCCCAGGTCGTCATACCCCAGATGGCGGACCAGCCCTATTGGGCCGACAGGGTGGCCGAGCTGGGCATCGGCGTGGCACACGACGGTCCGTCGCCGACCGCCGAGTCGCTGTCGACCGCCCTCAAGACGGCCCTGGCCCCCGAGACCCGCGCACGAGCAGCCACCGTGGCGTCCAGCATCCGCACCGACGGGGCGTCGGTGGTGGCGAAGCTGCTCCTCGATGCAGCGAACGCGGCGCCACTGAGCCGTGAAGAGGTCTCCGGCATCGCGCACGCCGATCACGCGATCAAGGCTCCTCTGGACGACGCGTCGGTCGGCCGGCTGCTCGGACACGCTCTTCCGCGGGGCGACGAGCGGGTCCTCGACCTCGGATGCGGTACGGCGGAATGGCTCGTGCGGGCTCTGGCGACGCGCCCGTACGTGCAGGCCGAGGGCGTCGACGTCTCCGAGGTCGCCCTGCGGCAGGCCGGCCGGGCGGCGAGCGCACTCGGGGTGGAGGAGCGTCTGGTCCTGCACCGGCGGGAGGCGGCGGACTTCGTCTCTCCACAGCCGTTCGACCTGGTGATCAGCGTCGGCGCGACACATGCCTTCGGCGGTCTGCTCCCCACTCTTGCCGCGGCCCGCAAGCACCTGGCTCCCGGAGGCCGGGTCCTGATCGGTGAGTCTTTCTGGGACCGCGACCCGTCACCCGCGGCCATCGAGGCGTTCGGCGAACTCGCCGACCTGGCGACCACGGTGGACCTCGTCGTCGCCGACGGATGGACCCCCGTCCACGGCCATGTCAGCACCCGCGCTGAGCTGGACGCCTACGAGTGGGCCTGCTGGGGCTCACTCGCCGCGTGGGCACTCGACCACCCGGACGATCCGGCCGGCGTCCAGGCACTGGAAACGGCCACGGCCGCACGTTCGCAGTGGCTGCACGGATACCGGGACAGCTTCGGATTCGTCTGCCTGGTCCTGCGCCTGACACCCGACACCACCGGAAAGTGAGCACACAGATGCAACCGACGTTCGTACTGGTACACGGAGCCTTCGCGAATTCCTTCTCCTTCGCCCCGCTCCAGGCCGAACTCGGCCTCCTCGGGCACCGTTCGGTCGCTGTCGACCTGCCCGGCCATGGATTCCAGGCGACCTACACGCGCGCCTACCAGACGCCCCAGGACCCCGGAGGCCTTGCCACGGCGCCGGGCTCGCTCAAGGGCGTCACCCTCGCCGACAACGCCGCGCACCTGATCGGAATCCTGGAACGGGCCAAGCAGAACGGCCCGGTGATCCTCGTCGCCCACAGCCGCGGTGGCGTCACGGCCACCGCAGCCGCCAACGCCCGCCCGGACCTCATCGACCGCATCGTCTACGTCGCGGCCTGGTGCCCGGTCCACCTCGACGTGGGCGACTACTACGCCGAGCCGGAGATGGCCGCGGTCGATCCCGCCGCCTTCGCTTCGGCGCTGGCGGGGAGCCCCGCGGAACTCGGCCTGCTGCGCGTCAACTTCCGTACGGCGAACCCGGACGCCCTCGCCTCGTTCAAGGCGGCCTTCCTCGCCGACGGCACCGACGAGGAGTTCCTGACCTTCCTGAACACCTTCCAGCCCGACGAGAACCTGGACGTCGGCACCTCGGCCGACCGGGCGCAGGCCGACACCTGGGGCCGCATCCCGAAGACGTACATCCGTCTGGCCGACGATGCGAGCCTCCCGCTCGCCCTGCAGGACCGGTTGATCAGGGAGGGCGATGCGCTGACCCCGGACAACCCGTACGACGTCCGCACACTTGAGGGCAGCCACCTGAAGTGGCTGCTCGCACCGGCGCCTGCGGCCCGCGTCCTGGGCGAGCTCACCACGCTGCCGACACCGGTCGGCCGGGGGTGAGCCGACCGGGCCGACTCACGCCGCAACAGCGCGAGTCGGCCCGGCGCCGGCGCAGTGGAAGGCGGTGGAGCGGGCGTGGCGGATCCTGCACGGGCTGCGCGGATCCTCCGTGGCGCTGAGTCCGGCGCAGTCGTCCAATTGGGCCCGGCTGTCGAAGGGGGTGGGGGCGACTTCCGGTTCGCCGGGCACGCCGGCACGGTCGGCAAGAGCCTGTTGCAGCAGGCGACGACGACACGACGCGGGTGCCGCCAGGTGTGCTGGTCGAGCAGCACGGGCGTGGCCGCCGGAGAGGCGTACCAGGCATGCCGGCTAGCCGCTCCCACCCCCGCCTCCGCCTCCGCCGCAGCTGTAGCCCCCGGCGCCACTGATGCCCATGCCGGAGGGCCCGCCCCAGCCGCGGTTCCCTGGGCCCGGGCGGCGCCGGGGTGCGGGGCGGGTGGTGCGCCTGACGTGGAGTTCGAGCAGGACGGCCGGTCCCAGGGCCTGCTCCAAAGCCGCGAGGAGCTGTCGGGCGTCGGTGCCCGGCAGGAGGACGGCCCGGCAGACGTCGGAGTCGTCCCGGATCAGGCGCAGCGTGAGGACGCGGGTTGCGGGGAGGGGGTCCCCGGCGTACGGCTCCTCGATCTCCTGCTCCAGGCGCAGGCGGTCCGGCTCCTCCATCGGCCGCCACGGACCGATCCCCAGGCCGCGCACCAGGCGCACCCCGGGGGGATCACCGGCGGCGGAGAACCTGATCCGGTACACCCGGAAGCAGGCCACGGCCAGTGCGCCCGCGAAGCCCGCCGCGACGGCTGCGGACACCATCCAGAGGGCCACCACCCCCACCGCGGCCCAGCCGGCGCCGGAGAAGAGGACGATCACCGCCACCGGCAGGACGAGGGCGAGCCCGACAAGGCCCGTACCGAGCGCGGTCAGCGCGGCGCTCCCCAGCGAGCGCGGCACGGTGAGCCAGGAGCCACCGCCCGCCCGCAGCACCACGTCCGTCGTCCCCGACTCGCCCCGCTCCACGCCGCCGGGCACCCCCGGACTGTGTCCCGTCATGGCCCCACGGTAGATCTGGCGCCGGGTGACCGGCCAGATGTCGCACGTGAGACAGCGCGGGCGGCGGTGCGATGCGACAGTCTGCCGCGGCAGCCGATTGCGGCCGACGGCCCCGGGTGCAGGGGGACTTCACGCAGTGGCGGCTCGCGGCCCGGTCAGCGTCGTCGAGTCCCGGCCCGCCGGGTGCCCCCCTTCGCCCCTTCGGGCGGGCGCGGCAGGGGGCTACTTGGACTCGACTCGTCCTGCCGGGTCGGGTCCGGTCGTCAGTGCCTCGCAGGTCGCCTGCCAGGCGTTGTCGCCGGGGTGGAGCCGGGTGCGGAGGTAGGCCGCGGTGAGCCGGGCGAGGGCGGCGACTCGCTCGGGGTTTTCGTCGGTGGTCTCGGCGGCGTCGTATCCGGCGATCCCGCCCAGTCCGTGTTCCGCGTCGAACAGGGTGAGCAGGGTCTTGGGGCCGGGGGCGAGGGTGTAGGGGTCGGCGTGCCAGTCCGGGCCCATGTCCGTGAAGTGCCGGGGGTCGTCCTTGTCACCGGTGACGACCAGCGCGGGTGCGGTCATGGTGGAGAAGTCGACGGCCCCGATGACCGGCCACTGCTCGGCCATGGGCCCGTTGAAGACATCGCCGCCCCTGCCGGGCGGGGCGAGCAGTACGCCCGCCTTGATCCGGGACTCGACGAGGTGCACCACGTGCCCGGTGTCGGGGTCGGTGAGTCCGGCGCCCAGCAGGAGGGCTGCGGTGAAGCCGCCGAGCGAGTGTCCGGCGAGGGCGACCTTGGTGGGGTCGATCCGCCCGGCGAGCTGCGGCACGGCGTTCGCGATGACGTCGAGCCGGTCGAGGACGTGGGTCATGTCCTCGGCGCGGGAGCGCCAGAAGTCGGGTGCGCCGGGGGCGTCGGCGACCAGGGCGGTCAGGGTCCTGGAGGTGAGGTGGGTGGGCTGGACGACGACGAATCCATGTGCCGCCCAGAAGTCGGCGAGCGGCGCGTAGCCGTTGAGCGACGAGAGGTTGTTCGACGGGCCGTGGCCGTGGGAGAGGAGGATGACGGGCAGGCCGGTGCCGGTCACGGGTGCGGATATGCGTACCTGGAGATCCACGGGACGTCCCGGCACGGACAGGACTACGGGGCTGAGGGACAGGACCGGGACGGCCGTGCCCAAGGCGTCGGCGGTGATGGCTGTGCTCATGGTGGGTTCCCTTTCGGTGGCACCTGTCGCCCGCCGGACTCTCGCAGCCGGCGGGCGGACAAAGCGGTCAGGGGCGTCCCATCTCGGCTAAGCTGAAACGGAACGTCGCTCCATTTACTATCCGGAGCGTCGCTCCGTTTTGTCAACCGGTGTCGAAGGAGAACGTGATGGCCGCCGAGGGCCCTTCAGCAGATTCGCCGTCCCGCAGCAAGCGGGCCGACGCCCAGCGCAATCGGGAGACCGTGCTCGCTGCCGCAGCCGAGGTGTTCGTCACCTCCGGCGTCGACGCGCCGATCCGTCGGATCGCGGCCGAGGCGGGCGTCGGGATGGCCACGATCTACCGCCACTTCCCGACCCGGGCGGACCTCGTCACCGCCGTGTACCAGCACCAGATCGAGGCATGCGCCGAAGCCGGCCCGAACCTGCTGGCCGGCGCCGGTTCCCCGCTCGACGCACTGCGCCAGTGGATCGACCTCTTCGTCGACTTCCTCGTCACGAAACACGGCCTCGCCGACGCCCTGCAGTCGGACAGCGACCGCTTCGCCGCGCTGCACGCCTACTTCCTCGACCGTCTGCTTCCCGTCTGCGCCCAGCTGCTCGACGCCGCGGTCGAGGCCGGCGACATCAGGCCCGGCACGCAGCCGTACGAGCTGATGCGCGGCATCGGCAACCTCTGCATCGGACGCGACGACGACCCCCGCTACGACCCCCGACGCCTGATCGCCCTCCTCCTCCAGGGACTCCAGCGACCCCAGGCTTCCTGATGCCGACGGGCGACATCACGCCCTGGACACGGCCGCGCGATCTCTCCAGGAAGCTGGTGCCTTCGGACACCTGGGCCCAGCGCCGTCTCGGCGAGGGCACGCCGGGAGACGGGCAGGACGGCGGCGGACGGCCGGTCAGTCCTGGACCGGCTGGGGCGGGGGCGGCTGCGGCGTGAGCCGCTTGAGGCCCTTGCGGTCGTAGTACGTGGTCATCGCAAAGCCGAAGAGGAGTGCCAGCACCGTACCGAGCGCGATCATGATCCAGGAGCGGGTGAGGCCGGCGTCGCCGCGCGCGTCGAAGTAGAGGATCGCCCGTACGCCGTCGCTGAGCTGGCGCATCGGTTCGAAGTGCGAGAGGAACCGGTAGAAGTCGGGGACGGCCTGCAGCGGGACCGTCGCACCCGACGAGGGCAGTCCCAGC
Source organism: Streptomyces erythrochromogenes (assembly GCF_036170895.1). NCBI lineage: Bacteria > Bacillati > Actinomycetota > Actinomycetes > Kitasatosporales > Streptomycetaceae > Streptomyces > Streptomyces erythrochromogenes. The sequence continues at coordinate 263,399 of NZ_CP108036.1, forward strand.
ACGATGAACACGAACATCGACACGAGCTGCCCGATGCCGCCGAACGCGGCGTTGATGGCCTGCACGCCCAGACCCACGGCGAGCGCCGCGCAGTACGAGTACACCCACAGCAGCGGCAGGTGGGAGGCGTCCATCCCCAGGATGCCGACGCACGCCACCATCACCAGCGTGGTGCTGACGAGCGTGATGCCGGCCGTCATCAGCATCTTCAGGAGCAGCGTCTGCGTCCGGTCGATCGGCACCGTCGGGCGGCGCGTGTGCCAGGGGCCGATCTCGTTGTCGGCGTAGCCGAGGGCGGTGTCCACTCCGTTGCTGATGACGTTGCCGCCCATGAATCCGGCCAGCACGAGCAGCAGGGTGTAGTAGAAGGCCGTCAGGCCCAGCCCGCTGCGGGTACCGATCGGGTGCCCGACCTGCGTGACCACGTCCACCGGATCCGCGAGCAGCAACCTCGTGGCGGGAGCGGCGGACGCGCCGGCGGCAGCCGTGAGCTGCTCGCCGACCGCACGGGACGCGCGGTGGGCGGCCTGCGTCGTGATCTGGCCGGCCAGCGAGGATCCGAGGCTGCCCTTGCCGGGGTTGGTGAGCACGGTCAGCGTCGGCAGGCGGGTGGCCGCGGCCGTGGGCAGCGCCGTGACGGCCTCGGTGAATCCGGCCGGTACCACCAACGCGCCGTAGACCTTGCCGGAGTCCAGCTGGTCCCGCGCCTGCGCGAGACTCAGCTCGCGCCACTGCGCCTTGCCGCCCGCCGGGTCGGCGGCAATGGAGGCGGTGATCTGCGCGCCCAGGTTCTGCCGCTGCCCCGGCGGCGGCTTGGCCGTGTCCTCGTTGACCAGGGCGATGGGGAGGTTCCGCAACTGCGCGTCGGGATTGACGATGCCGCCCATGTAGAGGAGGGACAGCAGCAGGGCCAGCACACCCGTGAGGATCGTGGGCACCAGCCACAGCTGCGGGCGGCGCACGAGGGCCGCGGCGGTGGCTTCAGGGGCGACGGTCGGGGACATCGGGCTCCGTAGCTTCCCGGCGGGCCGGGCTCGAACGACAGTGGAGGCGGCCGCGCCGCACGGGGCCCCAGGATCTCCCTGTGCCGGTGAAGGTGGCCGCGCACCTCGCGCAGCACCCCCGAACCCGCCCCACGGACCACCGGAACAGCCCACCCCACATCCCGCGGTGCCCGACGCGGGGTGCTACCAGGTTCAGCGGAAGCCCGCCGCCGCATGTTCCAGTGCCGGGAGGCAGCGGTGGACAGAGCCGTCCGGAGACGGGACGACCGGCGTCTCCCCGAGAACCGTGCCGTCCGGGGGTGGTCCCGGACGTGCGCGGCCCTGCGGTACTCGGTCACCGGCTCGCGGCGCGGGGGGAGGCCAGTGCCACGACCGGCGTGCTCACCGGGAAATCGGGGCGGTCACCGACGTGGGCCCCGCGCAGCACGGTCACGTCGACGGCGTCGGGTGGCAGCCGGCAGGGGATCAATCAGACCCCGACCTCGCAGGCGCCGTGACGGCCGCCGCAGTGCCGCTCGAACACCGACAACCGTACGGCCCACCCGTACGGCGGCCGCCGGAACACGGCACACCCGATGGCGCGCCAGGGACTGCGGCACAACTCGGGCTTTGCATAACGTACTTCGCGCAACCCGCCGGGCGCGGCCGCGGCGCGATCAGCGTCAACCGGGGCATACCGCCCGGGCAGTAGGGCAGGGGTTGGCGCTGCCGGCCCGGCTCGTAGGATGAGCCCTCGAACATTGCAATCGCAGATTCTTACGGGGGCTCGGGTGAGCAGCACGTCCTTCGACGCGGAGTGGGCCGGACTCAAGGAAGGGACAGCCGCCGCAACGCAGATGCGGCTCGCAAGCGCCGCACCCGACGGCGGCGGGGGCGGCGGGGGCGAAGACCTCAAGTCCGACCAGGCAGTGTGGAACAAGGCGAGCAACGACGTCGGGCAACTGGTATCAGGGATCAAGAAGGCCCAGACCGAATTCGAGGCCGGCCAAAAGGGCGCGGCCGTCTCCGGCGTGGAGAGCGCTGCCGCACAGAGCGAGCTCTACCAGTCCTGGAAGACATACCTGGACGGCCTGTCGGGCAAGTGCAAAGCACTGCAAGGCCCGATGGTCCAAGCCGGCAAGGGCCAGGTCGCCAACGACGACGCACTGCGCGCCGACTTCACCCGAATGAACGACCAGTACAAGGACACGCCCGCCACCGGGGGCAGGTGAACACCGGAACGCCCGAGACCGCCGGAAGTTCGAAGACCGCTCCGGTAGGCCGCCGACGGTAGTGCCGGAGCCGCGAACACGGCCGGGCGGGCGCGGGCGCTTCAGGCACACGCGCTCACGCAGGAAGCAAGCACAGCAACCGGACGGGGTGCGCGCAGGACAGGACCGCGTACGGGGCGACAACGCCCCGCCCCAGCCCGGCGACCGTACGAGTGTCCGGGGGCCGGGCCAGGGTTACGGGCGCAGGCTGCGGGAGCGATCCGGGGTCCGCAGCGCCTCCAGCCGCAGCTCGGCCAGCCGCAGGTGATCGGGATCCATCAGCGGCAGCGCCCTCAGCAGGCCCACCAGCTCCGGCCCTACCTCCAGCGCCTCGGCCCGGTCCCTGACCTGCGTCCAGCAGTACAGCGCCCCAGCGGCGGCGTCACGGACCTCGGCCGCATCCACCCCCTGCCACTCCAGTCGCGCCCACCCCGCACCCGTCCACAACCGCGCCGCGGACACGAAATCACCCGCCATCCGCGCAAGATCCGCGCGGATCTCCACGCATTGCACCGCCTCCGCCGAGACCCGCCCCCACCGCTCCACCACCCCCTGCTCCCATACCCTCGCCAGCACATCCGCCTCCCCATGGCGGCCACCTACCGCCAACGCATGAAGACGCGCCCGCGGATCCCCCACCACCACAGACCCGGGTCCACGTTGCGCTCCGAGGCCGGGCACGGATCCGGGTACTGAGCAGGGGGCGGGGCCGGGGTCGGATACAGCGCTGGGTACGGGAACGGGTCCGGACCCGTAAACAGACACGGGCACAGGAGCAGGCGGGGGCCCGAACGCAGGAACAGGCATGGGTTCGGCGTTGGCCACGGACACGGGTGCGGGGTCGTGGTGGGGGTGTCCGGGTGCCGCCGCCGCACGCATCTCGAGCTCCCGCGCGGACGGCACCACCAACGTGCCCGGAGCCAGCCCCGCCGACCCCGCCGCCAGTACATGCAGCTCCACATTGGACGGCCGCACCGGAGCACGCCCGAGCTGGTCGATCCACTGCCGCGTGTATCCGCTGACACCGCCGGCAGCGCCGTCTCCGGCCGGCGTCCCCGGCCCGCGCACCACCCCGAACGCCTCCACACCCGCAAGCCCGGCCAGCCCCGGCAGCGTCCCCCACTCCCCCACCAGCGGCCACGCCGCCCTGTCGGCCACCAGATCGACCACCACCGTAGCCGCACCCGTCGAACGCGAACGCAACTCCCCCACCAGCCACTCCCACGGCAACGACGTGTACCGCACACTGCCCGCCGTCGTCCCCGCCAACGCCACATACAACCGCCGGCCCCGACGATCCGCTGTCAGCCGCCCCGACACATAAACGAACAAGGGACCCGCCGCCCCCACGGCGACCCGCAACCGCGTCAGCACCGTGTTCGGATCACGCACCCCCTCCAAACACACCATGTCCGCCGGCACCCCGCACCCCAGCAACACACCCGCCGGCACCATCGCCAATGCAGCCACGTTCACACCCGGAGCCACCAACACCCCACCACGGCGCACCGCGGCATCCCCCGCCAACAGCAGCACGTGCCCCCGCCGCTCAACGCCATCACCAACGCCAACACCACCGAAAGCCATGGCCCGACGTTACCCACCCCACAACCCCCACCGCACGCACCCCAACACCCCGACCGATCCACACCACTCCGGCCCAGCAGGCCACTCGGGCCCCCGCCCGGATCAGCCAACTCGCACAAGTCTTCCCGATCGTTGCAGGCCAGGGAGCCTCACAGCGGGACGCAGCCGGCCCGGGAACAGCGGAGCGGAGCTCCTTGCACCGGAACAGGAGACGGGCGCCCAACGGACGGCCTCAGGACCCCAGCGCTCTCAATCGCTCTCAATGGGCGCCGACAGTGCACGGGCGTGTGCGGCCGCCAGCGCGATGTCCACGGCCCGGTCGGCGGTGGTCCCATCGACCGGTTCGCCCGTGAACACGAGGCGGAAGTAGACCGGCGCGACCATGGCTTTCAGGAGTTCGCCGGGATCGGTCCCCGCGGGCAGTTCACCACGTTCGACGGCCCGGGTGACCACGGGCTCCGCACGCCGGAAGCGGTCCTCGAACAGCGCGGCCGCACCCACGCAGCCCTCATGCGCCTGCTCCTGCGCAGCGCCTTCCGCCCCACACCGGAGGGCGCCAAGACCTCCCTGTACGCAGCGACCGTTCCCGACCTGCCCGGAGGCAGCTACGTCGTCCCCGACGGCCCGCTCCAGCTCCGCGGCGAACCCGTCCTCCGCAGCAGCGAACACGCCCTCCAGGACGCCACCACCGCCCACCGCCTGTGGACCCTCTCCGAACGCCTCACCGGTGTGCACTACCCCGTCCCCGCCCACACACCACCCCGGAGCTGAACAGCAACCCCGCCCGGACCGGCCGGGACAATCCGGCCCGGGCCGGGCCGGACTCACCCCTGGCCTCGACGGTGGTGATCACCCGCAACGGAACGAAGAGCCCTCAGGACTCACCGTCGATGCCCGTGACCGCACAAGGCCCCAAAGGCGCATCCTTCTCCGGGAACCCCAACGACTCCAGGGCCGCGACCAAGAGACGGACAGCGGCGTCCTCGGCCGCCACCCGGTCCGCGGCATCGACTTCGAGCCGGACGGAGAAAGTACCGCCCTCGTGGACCGTGAGCAGTTCCACGTCCTCCGTCTCGCTCAGGCCGGTGTGGTGCGACGCCAGCCTTTTCGTCAGCTCGGAGCACGTCTCATCGTCGATGTCCTTCAGGAACGTGCCGGGCACGGTGATGACATAGGTGGTCACTACTGCCTCCTGTCGTTCGGCTGGGCCAAACCGTACGGATGCCCCGGTACCGGGCCTCGAATCCCTCGCGGCCAGCCGGACCAGCCCGCCGTGCACAACGCCTGAAGGCCCTGAACGACACCCGCACCACGGAACTGAGCCACCAGCCCCGGCCAGACGCGCGCCACCGGGGCGCTGCCGCGGGCGGCTTCGCCCGCTGCCGACCGTCCCGGCCACCAACCCGTCGAACACCGCCGCCCGGCGGTCAGCGCAGTCCGCCGTAGGCGGCCATGACGATCTCCATGCCGCGGTTGTCCTCTTGCCGGTCCCGGTCGATCATCTGATTCATGACGTAGGCGACCGTCATACGCGCAGCGGGGTCGCTCACCACCAGCGAACCGCCCCACCCGCCCCACCCGAAGGTGCCGCCGAACCCACCGAACCCCATCGTCCACGACGCAGGCGTCCGCAACACACGGTCATCGCCCCGGAACACCTCCTGCCACGCAGGCTCACAGCCCAGGGAAGACAGCAGCCGCACGCCCCCGGCCGACCCGTGGTTCGCCAGGACCGACTGGACGAGAGCGACCGACCGGGCATTGCCGAAACCGTTCACCGCCGGAATCTGCGCCCGCCGCCAGGCCACCGAATTGACGTCCCTGACCCGGACCGCCGCACCCTCATACTCCCGGCGGACGCCGTCCGGCCCCAGCGGGGCGCCGGCAGCGAACTCGTCGGTCAGCGACACCGGCGCAATGAGCGGCGCGACACGGCAGTCGTGCTCGGCAGCCAACCCGAAATGGAAGTCCGCGCCCAGCGGCCCGGCCACCTCCTCCGCGAAGAACTCACCCAAACTGCGGCCGGTGACCCGCCGCACGATTTCACCGACCAGGAATCCGAAGGTGAGCGCGTGATAGCCGGCCTCCGTCCCCGGCTCCCACTCCGGTGCCTGCGCGGCCAGTCCCGCCGTCACCCTCTCCCAGTCGTAGAGTTCCTCGACCGCCACAAGCCCGGACGGCTCCGGCAGTCCCGCAGTGTGCGACAGCACATGGCGCACCAGCACGTTCTCCTTGCCGGCCGCCGCGAACTCGGGCCAATACACGGCAACCGGGGCGGACAGGTCGAGCTCGCCCCGGTCGGCCAGGACCAGCGCACACAGAGCGGTCATGTTCTTGCTGGTCGAGTTCACACCGGTCAGCGTGTCGCGCCCCCACCCGGCCGAACGGTCCACGTCGGCGTACCCGCCCCAGAGGTCGACCACCGGCTCACCGTCCAGGAAGACAGCCGCCGAGGCACCCACGTCACACGTGCCCAGCAAACCCGCAAGCACCTCACGAACCGCGGCGAACCGCGGCTCGCACCATCCCTCGATTTCAGTCATGAACACAAACCTCGTGCAATACCCCTGGCTCCCACCCGACCATTCCCGCACCACCTTTGTCGGGCCGTGCACGACCAGAGCCGACGACCACCCCGGACCCGGACCGCACGCAGTGAACGACACGGGACCGGAACCCGGCCGCCCGCCACCCGCGCACCCTGCGCCCGATGGCAGGCTGGGCGATCCCCACGGTGCAGACCCAAGACGATGGAGACACAGGCGTGCTGGAACGGCTCAACCAGGCACTCGACCACCTGGAAACCCGCCTCGACCAGGACATCGACATGACCGAGGTGGCCCGGATCGCCGCCGTGTCCGAGTACCACTTCCGGCGGCTGTTCTCCGCCCTTGCCGGAATGCCACTCCCCCTCTACATCCGGCGCCGGCGCATGACACTCGCCGGAGCCGAGGTACTGGCCGGAAAGCTGACGCTCCTCGACATCGCGGTCCGCTACGGATACAGCTCGGGCGAAGCGTTCGCCCGAGCGTTCCGGTCCGTACACGGCATCGGACCCGGTGAGGCCCGCCGCACGGGTGCGGTACTCACCGCACAGCCGCGCATGTCCTTCCGCGTCATCGTCGAGGGGAGCACGAGCATGCGCTACCGGATCGTGGAGAAAGAACCGTTCCGGATCATCGGCAGGAAGGCCACCGTCCCGCTCGTGCACGACGGAATCAACGCAGCCGCCACAGCACACATCGAAGGCCTCACCGAGCAGAGCATCACGCGGATGAAGAAGCTCGCCGGCCTGGAGCCGGAAGGAATCCTCTCCGCCGCGGTACACCTCACCGACAGCCGCGAAGAAGGCGCCGAAGTGGACTACTGGGTCGGTGTCGCCGCCCACCCCGAAACGAACGCCGAAGGACTCGACATCCTCGACGTCCCAGCCGGCACCTGGGCCGTGTTCGACAACCACGGCCCCTTCCCGAGTGCCCTCCAGGAACTCTGGCGCGACGTGTTCACACAGTGGTTTCCCTCGAACCCCTACACCAGTCGGCCGGGCCCCGAACTCCTGCTCACCCAGCCCGTGGAGACCGGCACGACAACCGGCTCCCACCTGTGGATCCCCATCGAACGCGGCACCGGCAGCACCGGAACCTGAACACCGGCACCCACACCGGCACCCCGACCCGCCCACTGCATCACACGACCGCAGCCGGCATCCCAACCGCCTCGATTACCCTCAAACGCGTGATCGAGCACATCAACCAACTCGGTGCCAACCCACCCGTCCCCGGACCCGCACCCACCCCCACCACACCCGTCGTCTGGGCCCTCAACACCACCATCCACACCGTCGGCGGCCACCACGTCACCGACGCCCACACCATCCTCGACGCAAACGAAAACGAACGCGCCACCCGCTTCCACACCCCCGGCCTCACCCACCGCTACACCACCTCCCACCTCGCCCTCCGCACCATCCTCGCCCTCTACCTCAACCAACCCGCCCACACCATCCAACTCACCCGCGAAGACTGCCCCTGCTGCGGACAACCCCACGGCCGACCCAACCTCCCCGGAAACCCACTCCACTTCTCCCTCTCCCACAGCGGCGACCACGCCTACATCGCCCTCGCCACCACCCCCGTCGGCATCGACATCGAAGAACACCCCACCCCCCAAACCATCAACGACGTCCTCCACCTCCTCCACCCCACCGAAACCCAAGAACTCACCACCCTCCCCACCCACGAACGAACCACCGCACTCGCCCGCTGCTGGGCCCGCAAAGAAGCCTGCCTCAAAGCCACCGGCACCGGACTCGCCAACGGCCTCACCCACCCCTACGTCAGCACCCACCCCACCCCACCCACCATCCCCGGCTACCACCTCACCGACCTCCCCACCCCACCCCACCACCAAGCCGCCCTCGCCACCCTCACCCACACCACCCGCACCGACAACACCTGAACGCCTCACGACGACCTCGGCGATGTCCAGCCCGGATCCCGCCCCGAGAGCCCCACTGCCTGCTCCAACAGCGGCGCATCGTCCGGAACCGGCACCACGGGGCCGAAGATGTCCCCCTCACCGCGCTCCTCCTGAGCGGCCGCGAGGAGGAACGCGTGTGCAGCGCGCAGCGCAGCCCCGTCCGGCACGTACTCCTGGCCTGTCGCCCGGGCCAGGTCCCAGCCGTGGATCAGCAGCTCGTCCACGGCCACCGCACCGGCGATCTCGCCGGGCAGGTCCACGCCGCCCGCCCGGGTCATGCCGGTCCAGGCCGACGGGTCCTTCCAGGCTTCGCCCAGTTCGCCGAGGAGGCGGGGCAGTTCTTCGCGCCAGGCCGCGGGCAGGGACAGGCCGGCCGGAACCGGTGCCGTGTCGGTCGTGGGGCCCAGGTCCTTGCGGGCAGCGTCGCGGAAGGCGATGGCGAGGCCCTTGATGTGGTCCAGCAGGTCCGCCACCGCGTACTCGGGACAGGGCGTCGGCCCGGCCAGGCCCGAATCCGGCACACCCGCCACGAGACGGGACACAACCTGGGCCTGCGCCTCCAGATCGACCAGCGACATAACGGCCATCTCCTACTCCTCCGGGCAGTGGGCCTGCAGGGTAGACCGGGAGCGCGGCCCGCACTCATCGCCACACGGAGCGGGGCACGGCAAGAAGCGCAGAGCCTCGGATTCCGGACTGTGCGCTGGGCCTGCTCGGTGGTCAGGGAGGCGACGGTCGCTCGCATGATGACCCGCCCGGGGCGCCCCCGGCCGGTCCGTACGAGCTCGCCCGCGCCGCGAGCGGTGGCTGAGCCTCCGAGCCCGGGGAAGGGGGTACCCGGGCTCGGAGGGTGGGACCTGCCGGTGTCCGCCTACTTGAAGGTGACGTCCGAGCAGGAGTAGAAGGCTTCCTCGCTCTGGAAGGAGCCGTCGGGCCGCTTCAGACCGTGCCAGATCGTGTAGATCAGGTGCTTGCCCTTCTTTTCGGGGAGCACCGCCTTGAACGTGAACGCCTTCGCGCCCAGGAAGCCCGCGGGTGCCGCCGTGGCCGCGGTGTTGTCGGCGCTGAGGAAGGGGGTGTCCTCCAGGTCGGACCACTTCAGCGGCTTCTTCGGGTCGTAGCCGTCCTTGGTGACGTACATCTCCATGCGGTACGGGTTGTGCAGCGCGCTGATGTCGTAGCGGAGGTCGTACTCGGCGCCGCCGGGCAGTGTCGTCGAGGGGAAGTCGTCCCGCGCCAGGTCCAGGCCGGAGAACTGTGCGTTGCCGGCGCTGCACAGCTTGCCGTCGGGTATGCGGGCGCGGTGCTGCGGGGAGCTGGTCGGGGTGCTGTGATCGATGGCGCGGCCCTGGACGATCGACTTCCAGTCGCCGGGGATGCCGGGGCTCTGGGCGAGGGCCAGCCGGCAGGCTTCGCTCGCCTTCGGGTTCTTGGTGCAGGCCACGCTGCGGCTCACCGGGTCGGCGGTGGAGCCGTGTGCGGAGGCGGGTGCGGAGCCGAGGGTGCTCACGGCGAGGGGGAGGGCCACGAGCGCGGTGAGGCGCAGGAGGGCGGTGCGGCGGGCCGGGGGCCGTGCCGGGTCGGGGGACGTCGTCGTGGCGGCGGGGCGGGTCGTACTCATGAGGGGATGCTCCTGGTCATGGGGTCGGTCGTGCGCGTGGGCGACAGACGGGCTGGTCAGCCGCCGGTCTTCACGGTCAGCTCGCGGGAGAACGCGCCCCACGTGCCGTCGCCGAGCCGCGCCCGGATCTTCACGGTGTACGTCGTGCCGGGGTGGGAGCCGACGAGCACCTCGCGCGAACCCTTCGTCGTCGGGACCGGCAGCACCGGGTCGCCGGTGCCCCACATGAAGGTCTGTGCGGGCTTGCCGTTCAGGTAGACCTGGTAGGCGGTGATCTGGCCGACGCCCTGTGGGACGGACCAGGTGAGGTTCAGGTAGTGCTGGGTGACACCGCCGTCCTGCTTCGTGGCGGTGGTGGCGGCGAAGTCGCCGGGGGTGGCTTTGCCTCCGTTGCCGTCGGGGGCCGCGGTGGTCGTCACCTGTGCTTCGCGGGTCGGGTCGGACTCCTTGCCGGAGGCGTCGACAGCGGTGACCTTGAAGCGGTGGGCGGTGCTCGCGGTCAGGCCGGAGACGGTGGCCGAGGTGGCCTTGGCGTCCGCCTCCTGGACCTTCGCGCCGTTGCGGTAGATGCGGTAGCCGGTGACGGCGACGTCGTCGGTCGCCGCGCGCCAGCGCAGGGAGGCCTGGTACGGCCCGGAGGCCGCCGCCTCCAGGTCCGCGGGGATGACCGGTTTCGCCTTGTCCTGGCCGGGCGCGGCGAGGGTGGTGAGCACGATGTCCTTGCTGAAGCCGGTGGTGCGGCCGTCGGCCCGGACGGCGCGGACCTTGAACGCGTAGCGGGTGGCGGGGGCCAGCCGCTCGATGTCCGTCATCGTGTCCTCGACGGTCTTGACCTGCTTGCCGTCCTGGAAGACCTCGTAGCGCACGACCTCGGCGCCGCCGGTGGGCGGCTTCCACATCAGGTGGACGGCCGTGTCGTCCTTGACGAAGGAGCCGCTGTCGGCGGGGACGGCCGTGTTCGTGCCGGTGTCGCCTCCATTGCCCGCCGGGCCGTTCACGCGGCATCCGCTGATCTTGGGTATGCCCTTGCCGGCGGGGTTGATCCCGACCTTGACGGCCCGGTTGCCCTGGGCGGCCACGTCGGCGCGGTCGGCGATCGGCTTGATGGTGACGCGCTTGCCGGTCTGGCGGAGTTCGTACGCCCAGGGGTTGTCGAGGGTGACTTGCCCCTGCGACACGTCGAACTCGGCGGTCCAGTCCCGTACGGGCCGGTCCCCCTTGTTGGCCAGGACGACCTCGCCGGACGCCCACCACACGGTGGCCTGGTCCGCGACGCGGCAGGCGGCGGTGAAGCCGCTCTTTTCCTCTCCGGCATTGGCGGCCACGGGGATGACGACGGAGCCGACCCCGACGACAACGGCCGCGCAGGCCAGGGCAATTCGCTTTCGGGACATCACAAACCTCTTGCTAAAGCCGATCCGCCGGTGCAGCGGCAGCATCGAAAGTGCCTCGGTCAACACCCGTGACACTAAGCGCGGTTTGCGGCCCGAACGGGCCTCTGAGGGGCTGCGAGCCCGCTGTTATCCGTCCCTTAAGGTCCGGATAGGGCGCCCTTGATCCCCTGCCCGCGCCCTTCGACGCTGCGGACACTGAAGATCACGCTCCGTTCCCGCCCCGGGTGCTGCGTGTGTGACGGACGAGCTCGACGGGTGGGCTCCGAGGCGAGGGGCGAACCACGAACGCGGCCGCGGCAGGCGTTTGACAGCGGCCGAGTTGCACCAGCAATAGCGTCTGGGGGCACACCCGGCCGGGTGTGCCCCCAGAGCAGAACAGGAACCTGTAAGGCGCCTGGGAACGGGCACCTACCGCCGTGGACGACGTTGACCGCGGCGCCGTGGCGGCTTCGACCCCGCAGGGACCGACGCCCATGTCGGGGTGGTCAGTGCACCCCCGGCAAGGTCGCCGTCTGTTGCCACCGATTCTCCGGGTCAGGCCGCCAAGGGCTGTCCCGTAGCTGCGGGAGCGCAATGACCTGCCCCGGTTTCGCCGGCATCAGAGAAAGAGAAGTTCGACGTCCTTCGCGACGCAGAGCCGGAGAACGACCGTCAGCTGTTGGGCCGCATCGATGTGTGTCCGAGGGACGCCGGCCCCATTCCGCCATTGGTCGACGATCGCCTCGAGCCGGGGCAGGAGCGCGGCGCATTCGGCGGGCGAGAGCTCGCCTCCACCGTCATCGGGGCGATCGAGGAGTGGTTCGAGCGAGGTGGAGACATCGCTCCAGGCTCGCTCCCCGCCGAAGCCCCGCATCGCGTCGAGATCGAAGCCCTCGGCTCGCGCCAGCTGCCGCCGGAACGCGGCGAAGCCGCTGTAGGACCAGCCGACGTCCGGACTGCGGGTATCTCCGTCTGCCGGGAACAGCGTCAGCCCCACGTCGTTCTCCATCGGATCGTCGAATACGCAAAGGATCAGTCGGAACCAGCAACGTCTGCAACTGAGATGATCCAGCGGTGGCTGGTGTGATCACGGCATCGGAACCGTCCTGGACAGCCCCGTTCGCCGGGCTGAGCCCGCGCCAGTTTGGCAAGCTGGCGGCCGTTCGGCGGTGTGGGGGTGCGGATGGAGTCCGCCAGGGCCGGCCGTGGGGCCTTCCGCTGGAGGCCCCGGCACTGCTCGTGGCGGCTTCCTGGCGCGCAAGCGGTTCGCCAAGGACACCGTGCTCATGGTGGACGGCACGACTCCCGCGGTTGGGTGGAATCCGGCGCCAAGGCCGCCGTCGGCAAGACGGTCACGATCGCCGACGGCGGATGTCCGGGCACCGGCCTGGTGATCCCGCACCGCCGCGAGCCCGGCCAGGCCAGGCCAGCCTCCCGGACTGGAAATGAGCACACCAACCGGGCCCGCAAGCAGGTCCGCGCCCACATCAAGCACGTTTTCGCCCGCATGAAGACTTGGAAGATCCTCCGCGACTGCCGCCTCAAAGGCGACGGGGCCGCCACGCCATGCCGGGCATCGCACGGATGCACAACCTCGCCCTAGGGGCAGAGGCGAGCGGCCCCCGCGCGGCGGCTGACCCTGCCCGAAACGACTCGGAGATCATTTACGGGACAGCCCTCAGTAGGGGAGGTAGTAGCTCAGTACGTCGGCGGTGAGTGGCGGGAAGAGCGCCTGGAACAGCTCCTCGTCCGCAGCGTAGACGTCGGGGCGGAACCGGGTCAGCCCCTCCATTCCGTGCGGGCCGAACAGCAGGGCGGCCAGATGGTCGGGCGCCACCCCTGCACCACCGACAGATCCCGGCGACTGGCTGGCGCCGCCGGTGACGACCTCGCCGAGCCCATGGGCGAGAACCGGAATCCGGTGGTGGGCGCCGAAGGTCGAGATGACGATGTCTCGGCCGGTGCGGTCGATCCCGGCCCCGGTGAGGCGCTGCCAGAACAGCGGACGCAGCCTGTCGAGCAGCGCTGCGACATCCGGGATGCGGATGTAGTACTGCTCCGCACTCCGGCGCGGCTCGTGGTCGATGAGATCCTGCCACGCGTTGCCTGTCACGGTGCCGACCCGATGGACGACCTGTATCCGGTCCCCGGGTGCCAGGGCGGCCACGCCCCTCAGGAGGTCCCGTGCCGCCGCCTCGTCGCGTGCCGCCGCCTCGGCCAGGAGTACCTCCTCGCCGGGAGGGGTGGTACGCGCGGTGGCGATGACCGTGCCGGCCTGCTCGAGAACCAGGAGGTTGCTCGACTCGTGCTCCAGGAGCCATCGCCAGCACGCCGCCGAGTGCGGCATGGTCACGTCGAACCCGGTCTGGGCCGAGTCTTGCAGGGCCGCCATGGAGGGGATGTCTGAGGGCCGGGCGGCACGGAGCGTGGCCGTTCCCTCACCAAGCGGCAAGGAGTTCACGTTCAGCGCCTGCGGGATGTCGATGGCGTACTCGTAGCCGAACAGCCGGTAGAAGTAGGGGATTCCGATCATCGCCTGGACGAGGTGGCCGCGGGCGGCGGAACGCTCGTGAGCCCAGTGCATGAGCGCCCTCACGAGCCCGCGCCCCTCGTATTCGCTGTCGGTGGCGACCAGTTCCACCTGGCCGGCGGGCAGGCGTACTCCTCCGATGCACACCTCCTCGTCCAGGAGCGTCGCGGTGGACACGACCCGGTCGCCGTCGACAACCACGGCACAGGCGGACAAGCCGGCGTCGGGGTCGGTGACAACCAGCCGGTGGTCGATGGCGTCGTCCGACTCGCCGCGTTCGGACAGGAGCGCGCCGATCTGGTCAAGGTCTGCGGGCCCCGCCTGTCGCAGGGCGAGGCCGTCGGCCAACGGAACAGCGGCGGAATAGGTTTTGATCATGGTCACAGCCAGACAGTGGCACCGCCCCTCCAGCCCGTCCAACAGGTTTTTCGCGGCTCGTCGCCAGCGCCGATGGGCAAGGAGCCGATCGGCTCCCACCAGACCGTTCACATCACCGACACCGGACCCGTGGTCCACTGACCCGACCCGGCCGGATCCGCCGGGTTCAGGGGACGAGGCCGTGCTCCCCGCCCCAAGCCGCGATCTCTCCGGGGAGACCGACCAGACGAAGACCACGAGCGAGTCGTGGCCGTGGACGGTCACCCAGAACGTCGGCTTCGGCTTCAACGGCGTGTCGCCGTCCCCCACGCGCCGCCCGGCACCGCCTGCCGCGTCTACGTCGACGGCAAGCTCCGGGAGAGTCAGGACAAGCCTGACTCCCAGGGCACCATTTCCTGCTCCGTCAACCTGCAGGATGAGTGACCCGTAGCGGCGACGCCGGTGGCTAGGTGGCGGGGAGGAGGTCGGCGACGAGGACGGCGAATTCCTCGGGGTCGAGGATGCGGATGCCCAGTTCTTCGGCCTTGGTGCGCTTCGAGCCGGCCTTCTCGCCCGCCACCAGGAGGGTGGTGCGCTTGGACACCGACGACGATGCCTTTCCGCCGGCCCGCTCGATCAGCTCGTTCATCTCGTTCCGGGACAGCACGGCAAGGGGGCCGGTCATGGAGCCGGTGACCACAACGGCCTCGCCGGCCAGCGGGCCGTCCGCCGGGGCTTCGCCTTCGTTCGCGTCGGTCGCGGGCTTCTGCGGCTCGGTGACCTGCGTGCCGACCTGCTGGGCCTGGAGCTTGTCGAGGAGCGGGGCGAGTTCGACGAGTTCGGCCGCGATGACGCGGGCCTTCTCGGTGCCGATGCCGTCGACCCCGGCCAGCGTGTCGGCGTCGGCGGCCCGGATCGCGGCCATCGAGCCGAAGTGCGCGGCGATCCGGCGGGACATCGTGCGCCCGGTGCCGCGGACACCGAGGGCGCAGAACACGCGGTTCAATGCGGCCCCGCGGGCGGTCTCGATCGCGGCCAGGAGGTTGGCGGCGCTGGTCTCCCCCATCCGCTCCAGACCGAGGAGCTGCTCGCGGGTCAGTGTGAACAGGTCGGCGACGTCCTTGACCAGCCCGGCCTCCACCAGCTGGATCGCGCGCGTGCCGCCGAGACCTTCGATGTCGAGCTGGTCCCGGCCGGCGGCGTAGATCACCGAGGCCACGGCCTGGCAGCTGCGGCCGCGCACGCACCGCCACCGCTGCTCGGAGGCGTCGATCGCGTCGCCGCAGCGGGGGCAGGCCTCGGGGAAGACGATCGGGCTCTCGGCGCCGGTGCGCTGGTCGACCAGCGGTGCCTCGACCCGGGGGATCACGTCGCCGGCCCGGTACACGAACACCTGGTCGCCGATCATGAGCCCGCGACGGGTGATGTCGGACGGATTGTGAAGCGTGGCGTAGGTGACCGTCACCCCGTCGATGACCACGGGCTCCAGGACGGCGCGCGGGGCGATGATCCCGGTCCGTCCGACGTTCCACTCGACCGCCAGCAGGCGCGTCACCTTGTGTTCGGCCGCCAGTTTCCGGGCCACCGCCCATCTCGGGGCGCGCGAGCCGTTGCCGGCCTGCCGCTGGTCCTCGGCCGTGTCGGCCTTGACGACGACGCCGTCGATCCCGAACGGCAGGTCTGCGCGCAGGCCGGCGATCACGTCGATGCGTTCCTGTACCTGCTCCACGGTCTCGCATCGCATCGGGGCGGCGGCCGTGCTGGCGGCCGTGTTCGCGCCGAGCGCGGCCAGGTTCTCCAGCAGAGCGACGTGGCCGAGGTCGTCCAGGCCGATCGCGCTGTAGGCGAAGAAGGTCAACTCGATCCGGTAGGGGCGGTCCTTGGCCCGGAGCGTGCCGGCGGCTCCGCTGCGCGGGTGCGCGAAGGGCGTGGCCTCGTGGGTGAGCCGGATCCGGTTGGCCTCCTCGAACTGCGCGGTCGTCAGCAGCACCTCGCCGCGCAGCTCGACGTCGATCGGCTCGGTGAGAACGGGCGGCAGTCCGAGGACGGCGTCGGCCGCGTGGGTGATGTCCTCGCCGGCCAAGCCGTCGCCGCGGGTGAGGACCTGGACGAGCCGACCACCCCGGTACCGGGCGGCCACCGCGAGGCCGTCGAGCTTCGGCTCCACACACCAGGCGGCCACGGGGTGTCCGAGGCGCCGTTCCAGCCCCGCGGCCCACTCGGCGAGCTCGTCGGCGTCGAAGACGTTGTCGAGGGAGAGCATCGGCACCGAGTGCGGCACGTCACCCTGCACGGCCCCGCCCGCCACCTTCCCGGTCGGCGACTCGGCAAGCGCCTCGTCCGGGTGGGCTTCCTCGTAGGCCGCGATGGCGCGCAGCAGCCCGTCGTACTCGTCGTCGCCGAGCGGGGTGGTCCCGTCGCCGTAGTACGCGGCCGACGCCGCCACGGCGGTGGTCACGGCCTCGACGTAGGCGGCGGGAGAGAGCAGGGCACTGTTTTCGGTCATGAAGGTCATCATCGTGCCCGGCACTGACAACGGCACGGCCCGACCCTCGGCGCACATCGTGACCTGCGCAGATGTGGCTCGTTCCGGCATGTGGCCCGATTCCTGCCGGCCGGCCTGGAGGGGGTATCGTCCCCCGGTCACGGACGGCAATCGGATCGTCTGTCCAACCCAGGGGAACCACCATGACCGATCTGAACTCGCTGCGCGCAAGCCTTGCGTCAGGTGAGCACGAGTTCGCCGACACCCTGGCCTTCGTCGCCGCGCATTACGCGTACCGGCCGCAGGCGTTCCGCAACGGAGCGCTGGAGAACGCCGCAGGTGAGAACGAGGGCTCCTGCAAGACGCTGGGACTGGCCCTGCTGGAAGGGCTGAGCGACCAGGAGGCCCTGCAGGCATTCGGTGAGCACTACCGCAGCGTGCTGGCAACGCCGAACGACGCTGATCACAGCAACATCCGCAACCTCATGGCCCACGGCCTGGCAGGGGTGCGCTTCGCCGGACAACCGCTGACCCGCAAGGGCTGACCCGGACCGTGCCCGGTCACGACGACGAGTGGGTCCGGCCGGCCGGTGCGTTCTCCGCGCCGCGCGGCGTTCCGACGGTCGCGTGAACCACGGCACAAACGGCGCAGCGGTGAGACAAACGGTCGTCAACACGGTCGCGCCGCCCCAAAATCCCCTCATGGCGGGGCGGCGCGGCTCTGTAATGTGATCACACCTTCGAGATCAACTCGAACGTTCGACCACACCATGCCTGCTGCTCGGTGGACAGGTTCTTGCCGCAAGCGGATCCGGCGCCCTGCGCTGGTTCTGCACGCCGCCGTCCAGCACGGCGCCGCGCTCCGCGGCGGTCACGCCGGTGGAGGCGAGCAGGCCGGGGCGCCCCGCACCGCCGATGAACCGCACATCAGAGCGGGGGTGCCTCACTGCGCGTGAGCGCGCGGCCGAAGCGCCTGTTACAGGACTCCGCCCCCGTTCGGCGCACAGCGCACGACATGGCGTGAATGAGCTGCTTATCCGGCCAAAACGCTCTCACTTGGATGTCTTGCAGGCGGCGCCCGCACCCCGGCCCATGGACGTCAACCTGCCTGTGACGCCTGCCTCTTACAAGCGAGAGTTACGGACATGTCCGCATTGAGAAACACACATCACAAGTTGTGGCGGTTGGCAGCGGTACGGGCCAGAGTGTGGCTCCCCGGCAGGACGCCGGGTACCGCACGGAGCTCGCCCGGCTCGCACAGGACCGGGCCGGGCCGACTGTTGAAGGAGCCATCTGCATGTCTGCTTCTCCCTCCACCCGCCGTGTTCTCGCCGCGGTCCTCGCGGCCGGCGCCCTGGTCGGCGCCGCCGCCGTGCCGGCCGCCGCCCACGACGACGACCGGCACGGCCACCGCGGCCGGCACTCCTCGATCGTCATCGGCGACGTCCAGCACGACGGGCACGGGCACGGCCACGGCCGCGACAGCCGCGCCCTGAACCGCGAATGGGTCGAGGTGAAGAACACCGGCCGCCACGCGGTGAACCTGCACGGCTTCACCCTCACCGACCGGGACGGCAACCGCTACCGCTTCAACCACCTCCGCCTGGACGGCCGTTCCAGTGTCAGGGTCCACACCGGGAGCGGCCGCGACACCCGCAGCGACGTCTACCAGGACCGCCGCCACCAGGTGTGGGACGAGCGCGACACCGCCACCCTGCGCGACGACCGGGGCAACGTCGTCGACACCGAGACCTGGGGACGCCGCGGACACCACGACGACCGCCGCCGCTGACCCGGGCCGGCAGCCACTCCGTCGGGGACCGTGAGCTGCCGGCCGCCGGAAACCGCGTGCCTCGGCAGCCGGCCGAGGCACGCGGCCCCCGACGCCGTAGGGCCCGCTTCCCCCTCAGGAGGCGGCCGTCCTCGAACTCTTCGCAGACAGCAGCTCATCCGACCCGGGAGGTTCGTGTGGAGTCCTGGCAGTGTTCCCCGTCAGCCGTTACGGTCCCTCAGCTGGCCCTCGACCCCTACCGCTTCCCGGGCGCCGATCGTGCGGAGTCCATGTCCTACGATGCCGCGCCGCAGGAGCAGTTCGACAGGGACGGCCTGTCTCCCCTCGGCACGGCAGATCCTCAGGCGGAGCGGCAGCCGTCAGGCCCGCGCCCCGCCTCGTCCCTGAAGCCCTGGGACCGGCGGCGCCTGGACCTGCATGCGGCGCTGACCGCCGTCGGCGTCCCACCGCTTCCCGGTGACATGGCGGCCATCCGCACCCTGTCCGCCCTCGACGACACGGTCAACGCGGCCCTCGTGCGATGGATCACCGCCGGCCACTGATCGGCCGTCGCCCGCCCGTCACTCCTCCTCGCCGCCCTCCGACTGGGCCCGCGCGCGCTTGGTGACCACGGCCGCCGCCGCGAGGGCACTCGCGGCGAAGGCCAGGCCGAGCATCCACCGCTGGTCGAAGGTGTGGCCGGTGGCGTGGTCGAGGGAGTAGCGGCCCGCCCCGGCGAGGCCGATGGCGGCGGCGGTGAACCCGAGGAAGGCCGGGTACTCGAACCCGCCGCCCTGGGCGAAGAAGCCCGCGGGAGCGTGGACGGAGACGGCGCCCGCCATGGCACCTGCGGCCGCGGCGCCGGCCGCCGGCGTCGCCAGGCCCAGTACGAGCAGCGCCCCTCCCCCGGTCTCCCCGAGCCCCGCGGCCAGGGCGCTCTGCCGGCCGGGGGTGAAGCCCATGTGCTCCATCGCGGCCGCCGTTTCGTCGAGGCCGGCACCGCCGAACCACCCGAACAGCTTCTGCGTGCCGTGCGCCATGAGCACCGCTCCGGTTCCGGCCCGAAGGGCCAGCAGAGCGAGGTCGCGTCGGTTGATGTAGCTCATCGAAGTCTCCCTGGAAGCGGCGGCCGGGTCGTGGTACGGCGACGACATCCGTATCCCGTCGGAGCGGCCGCGTCCCCGTGCCGGCCCGCAAGTCCGCCGAACGGACGGCCGCCCGGCGGAGCGGGAACCGCCGGGTGGGTCAGTCAGGGGGTGGTACGGACGCCGCCCCGCCAGACGGCGGTGAGCGAGGCGAGCGCGTGGACGTCGCGCGTGGGATCGCCCTCGGTCAGCACGAGGTCCGCGCGCAGACCGGGGGCGATACGGCCGCGGTCGCTCAGGCCGAAGTGGCGGGCGGGGACGGCGGTGGCCGCGGCGAGGGCCTCCTCTGCGCGGAGACCGGCCCCGGTGAGCAGCTGGAGTTCCCTGTGCAGGGCGGCGCCGTGGGCTGGGGCGAACGGGTTGGCGTCCGTTCCGGCGAGGATGGCGGCGCCCGCCGCGTGCAGGGCGCGCAGCGCGCCGACGGCGTTGGCGAGGTCGCCGGGATGCGCACAGCCTCCGGGCCGGGGCGGGCGCTGGGCGGTGAGCGTCTCGAACCATACGAGGGTGGAGACGACGAAGGCCCCCTGTGCGCGGATGCGTTCGGCCAGCCGCCGCGATTGCGGGTCCTCGGGCGCGAGGTCGGCCCAGACGTGGGCGAGGCCGTCCACGCCGGCGTCGAGCGCCCGGTGGGCCTCGGCGGCGGTGATCGCGTGGGCGACCACCCGCAGGCCGGCCGCGTGCGCCGCCGCGGTGAGGGCCCGGGCGACCGGCCGGGTCATGGCAGGCAGGTCGGTGTCGTGCGTGGCGCCGTCGTCGATGACGAGCTTGAGGTAGTCGGAGCCCTCGGCGCGTCGCGCCTCGACGAAGGCCGTGGCCTGTGCGGGTTCGGTGACGGAGTCGAACTCCGGTACGTCGGCCGGGTCGAGGAGGGTTCCCGTCAGGTCCTTCAGGAGCTGGAGCGGGTGTCCGCCGGGTGCGGTCGCCAGGACGCCGGCGCTGCGCAGGTCGGCCACGTCGTCGTGGGCGGCGGCGAGCTGCCGGTGGCGGGCCAGCGGGCGGGGCAGGCAGAACATGTCGAGTTCGGTGGTGACGCCGTGGCGCAGTGCCTCGGCGAGGCTGCCGTCGAACACGTGGGTGTGGGCGTCGACGAGTCCCGGCAGCAGGGTTCCGCCGCGCCCGTCGAACTCGGCGTCGAACGGGCCGTGGGCGCTGTCGCCGACCTCGGTGACGAGTCCGCCTTCGAGTACCACCTCGGTGGCGGCCGCGGCGGCGAGGGTGCGTTCGCCGTCGAACACGCGGACGTTGTGGATGCGGGTGCGAGACATCGGGGTCTTCTCCTCTTCCGTGGGTCCGGAAGGGTCTTCCCCTCCGGATGCCACCTCTGAGGGGAGGCCGGGCGCCGGGTGTGACATCGGGGCGTGGTTCTGTGTCCCGGCTCACACTCCGCCGGTCCGTGTCACATTCGGGGCGGGCGGAGGCTCTTGGGTGCGGGAGAGAAGGAGGACATCCGTGCCCATGACGCCCGCAACGCCGGTGCCGCCCACGACGGCCGCGGCGCCCACGACGGCCGACGTCGTCACCGAACAGTTCATCGGGCACCGCGAACTGCTGTTCTCGGTGGTCTACAACATGCTCGGCACCATCGCCGACACCGAGGACGTCCTGCAGGAGGTGTGGCTGGCCTGGTCCGCCCGCAATCGCCGGCCGTCCGCCGGGCCGGTGGACAACGTCCGGGCCTATCTGGTGCGCATCGCCGTCAACCAGGCCCTGGCGCGGCGAGCGGACATCAGCCGCCGCCGGGAGGCCTACGTCGGGCCGTGGCTGCCCGAGCCCCTGCTCCCGGGCGAGTTCGACGCGGTCGGCAGCGGCGCCGAGCGGGCCGAGGCACTGTCCATGGCGGTCATGGTCGTCCTGGAGACGCTGTCGCCGCTCGAGCGCGCCGTGTTCGTCCTGCACGAGGTGTTCGGGTTCGCGCATACGGAGATCGCGCGCATCCTGGACCGCTCGCCGGCGGCGGTGCGTCAGCTCGCCACCCGCGCGCGGCGCCACGTACGGGAGCGCCACCCGCGCCACCGGCCCGTACCGGATCTGCACGCGCGGGTCACCGAGCGGTTCGCCGAGGCCGCGCTGGGCGGTGACCTGCGGGCGCTGATGGAGGTCCTGGCGCCGGACGTCACGCTGTGGACCGACGGGGGCGGCAAGGGTGCGGCGGTCAGCCTGCGGCCCGTGCACGGCCGCGACCGGGTCGCCGCCGTGTTCGCCGCGGTGGCGCGGGGCCTGCCCGCGGCGGGGCTGGAGGTCAGGTACCGGTGGGTGGCCGGCGATCCGTGCGCGCTGGTCTTCTCCGGTGCCGGTCCGCTCGCCGCGGTGATCGTGGACCTCACGCCGGACGGCGAGCGGATCGCCGGCATCTTCTCCATCACGAACCCGGACAAGCTCACCGGCCTTCCGCCGCACCGCGAGGACCCCGGCATGCCCCGCCCCTGACCACCGCGGCGGGCCGGACGCCCCGTGGGGCGTCCGGCCCGGGGGTCCCGAGGGTCGGCGGGCGGCGCCGTCTTCGAGGAAGTGGCGGATGTCGGCGGCGAGGGATGCCATCTGCTCGCCCGCTTCCAGCCGCGTGGTCACCGAGGCGCTCCAGCCCCCGGCGTCGTGCCGCCAGGGGCGCAGGGTCCAGGTGAGGGCGATGTACCCGCCCGACCGGAAGGCCGCGGACACGGGAGGTCGCGGTCGTCGGTCTCCCAGCGCCGCTCGCCGTCCCAGCCGGTGAAGTCCGCAGCCAGCTTCTCCAGGAACGGAGCGAGATCGCCGCCGTCCCCGATCCATGCCACGGCGTCGTCGAGGCGTGCGCGCATCCCCGGCGCCTCCACGGCGACCGCGTAGTGCACGCAATGGCCGTCGGAGCTGTGCCGGTCGTGGAAGCCGACCCGCACGGACGCGTTGTCCCGGCAGCGGATGACCACGTGCGGCCGTTCATCGAAATCGTCGTCCTGGGAGATCACCCGGAGAACCCTGGGTCAGCGCGCGACCCCGCCGTCACCCGCACCCTGGAGCCACACGTAGGCGACCGGCTGGGCCTCGTTCCAGGAGTCGGCGAGGGCGGGGTCGACGGGCTCGAACCCGGCGCCGCGGTAGCACCGCAGGGCTCTTTCGTTGTCCGGGTGCACGCGCATGAAGACGTCGCGGTAGCCCGCCCCGACGGCCCGGGCGAGGAGGCCCCGCACGAGTTCGCGGCCCCGGCCCGTCCCCCGGGTGTCCGGCGCGACGATGATCCGGGCCAGCTCGACCTCGTCCTCCTCGGCGTCGAACCACAGCTCTCCGTAGCCCACGACCCTCTCGTCCTCGACGAGGACGTGGGCCCGGAGGTCGGTGTCCAGCTGCCAGTCGGTGATCGTCTGCGCGGGCACGGGGAACTCCTGCCGCCCGCACCACAGGGCGACCTCACCGGCCGTGGCCGGCCAGCCGGCCACCGTCGCGGCGTGAGCAGCGGCAAAAGGAAGAAGATCCATACCCGTCGATCCATCCGGAGTCACGATCTGGCGGTCGCCTCCCGAACCGGGAGGCAGGCCGACCCTACGTGCCCCGTACGGGCCGGCGCACCCGGATTCCGTGCACGTTCCGTGACCGCGCAGCGGCGGCACCGCGCCCACAGGGCGCGGGAGGGCCGTCGCGTTCACACTGGCAGGACGACGAGTGCAGTGCGCTGCGTGCAGCGCGGCAAGGAGGCCGGATGAGCTGGGCATCATGGACCACTCGCGGGATCTTCGCCGGTCGGGACGGAGTCATGACCGGCGAGGAGGGACCCGCCCTCACCGGTGAGCTCGACATCCACACCACGTGGACCGAGGTCGACGGTCTGGCGCACGTCACGGTGCAGTACAGCGGGGCGTCCGACTGGCTTCCCCTTGCCGGAAGCCCCATTCCGTGCCCCAGTGAGGAGGCGAGCCGCGCCCTGCACGAGGCGGTCATCAATTCCGTACGCGCCGGAGCGACCCTGCCCCTGAGCACCGGCCTTCCCTGAGCCGTGGGCGTCAGGCCGCCGCGGTCACGCTCTTGCGGGCCGCGTGGGCCCGGCGTTCCTCCTCGGTGAGGCCGCCCCACACTCCGTACGCCTCACCGGTGCTCAGCGCGTGCCGCAGGCACGCGGTCCGCACCGGGCACCCGGCGCAGATCTCCTTGGCCGCCTCGTCGCGGGCGGCGCGGTCCTCACCGCGTTCTCCCGCCGGGTGGAAGAACCTGCGCGAGCCCAGGCCCCGGCAGGCCGCTTCCGCCTGCCACGCCCAGTGGTGCTCGGCCCGGCCCGGGAGTCGCGACACGTCGGACATTGCTTGCTCCTTCCGTGGGATGGTGATGACGAAGGCTCGCCTGCTCACGATCCGGCGGATGAAACGTCCGTCGCGACGGGCCCGCCGGCCGCAGTGGGGTGTCTGCGGCCGGCGGACGTCTTCGCGGCCCTGGCGTGCCGGCTACGCGGCGTCCGTCATGCGGGCGAACACCACCACGTTGCTGTCGTAGTAGTGCTTCTTGGGGTCGAAGTCCCCCCCGCAGGTGACCAGTCGCAGGCCCGCGTGGTCGAGGTTCTTGTAGACCTCCAGCGTGGGGAACTCGGCCTTCGGGTATTCGGCGACCCGGTCCACCGTGAACGTGGCCGTCTTGCCGTCCTTGCGCGTCACCTTGATGGTGTCACCGCCCTTCATCGTCTTCAGCTTCTCGAACACGGCTGATGCTCCGTTCCACGTGACGTGCCCTGCGATCACGGCCGGTCCCTGGGAGCCGGGTGTCGGCCCCGGCTCGTACCAGCCCGCGAGCGCGGGGTCCTTCGGGGTCTGCATGGTGCCGTCGGGGTTCTGCCGCAGCGTCTCCAGGGTGCTGGTCAGGCCCAGCGAGGGGATCGTGATCTTCTGCGGCTCCGACCGGGCGAGGGCGGGCCCGGCCTTGGCCGCGCCGCCACCCGTACCGTTCTGGGATGCGTCCGCGGGTGCCGCGGCGCCGTCTCCGGCGGGAGCCGGCGCGCCGGGGGCGGCGGCGCCCGGCACCCCGGCCTGCCCCTGCGGGGCGGGCGGCTTCACCGCGTTCTGGCCTCCGCATCCCGCGAGGAGCAGGGCGCCGAGGGCCGCGGCCGCGGCCACGAGGGGGCGTACGCTGCGGGGCCGGAGCCGGGGCCGGGGCCCCGGCCGCACGGTGCCCGCGTCCGTGACCGGGGCGGGGGTCCGCTTCACGCGCCGCCCCCGGTGCTCTCCCGGCGGGCGCGGACGGGGACGGGTACGGCGGAGGCCCGCTTCCGGGTGAGGGCCACCGCACCGGCCGCCACCGCGAGCACGGTGATCGCCACACCGTCGCGGACCGTCACCGGCACGGAAGCGCCCTCCGACGCGGTCTGCGAGGAACCGCCGCCGGTCTCGATGGCACCGACCGGGAGGGATCCGACGGCCGCGCCCTTGACCTCTCCGCAGTTGGTCGGGGCCGTGGCCTCCTGGGGCAGCTTCGGGTCGAGCTCGCTCTTGCCGGCTCCCTCGAAGTCGTACTTGCCGTTCTTGTTCCGGTCGATGCCGTGCTGTACGACGTGCAGGTCCTTGATGTGCTCGACCACGTCCTGCCCGACGGTCAGGGTCCGCTTGTAGGAGAGCTTGCCCTGCTTGTCGGCCTTGGGCATGCGCTCCACGGCCAGACCGCTGGCGGGGTTGGTGTCCCCCGTCGTGGTGAGCGAGATGTTGATGTCGCCGTAGTCGTGCGTGGCCTCGGTGTTGCTGAGGACTCCGTCGCGGTTGGTGTCGTCGGTCGCGTCCGGGCACTTGAAGTCGTGCCCCTTCGTCGAACCGTGCAGGTGCTGGGCCGACGGCTGTCCGGGCACCATGCCCTCGGATTCGATCTGCACGGTCAGCTGATTGCCCTTCAGGTTGAGCAGCACCGTGCCGCGGGAACCCGACTTGTTCAGCTGCGCCAGGTCGATCTGGTACGCCTTTCCGCCCTCCGCGAGAGCTGGTCCCGAAAGACCGAGGGTCAGGAACACGGCTGCGGGTACGGCGGTGAGAACCACGTGGCGACCGGCGCGCTTGACTATCACATTCGCTCCTGTTCCGTGGATCCCCAGGACGGGAATCGCAGATCGTACGGGGTGGAAACGTGCCCCCGGTAAGGGCCTCGTTCCTTCTTCGGCGCCCCAACGCCTTTGGATGGGTGTCTGTTTGATGATTTTTCGGCGCCCACTGCGTCCGGCAGCCTTCCCCCGGTCATCCAGATGCGTGACATCGCATCGGCCAGGGCGGGGAATCGGGCGGCCTCGCAGAGCATCACCGAGAGCACGAGCATTCCGTGCGCGGTGGATTTCGGATCACGGTTTTGGTGCAGCCACATGACCGCGTCGCCCAGGGGGCGGCGTCCCAGGAGGATCCCCGAACGCCGCACGCCCGCGGCCGACTCCAGGTCCCGGCGGCGGCCGCCGAACGGCAGTTCCTGCGTTCGGCTGATGCCCGGCGGGGCGGCCGAGTCCCGCACGTGGCGCACGTACGCCTCCGGCGGGGCCTGCCCGTTCTCGAAGGTGTTGCGGAATCCGACGATGCGAGGGCCTGCGTCCTGCAGGCGGAGCTCTATGTAGAGCTCGATGAACAAGCCTCGAAGTTGAATGCGGAGGGGGAGGTGGGATTCGTCCTGGGAATCGCCCTCGCCCCCCGGGCCGGCCATGCTGAAAATACCGTGAGCATCAGCGGCTCTCGACCTGATGGTCGACGTCAGGAGCCGATACTCGTCCACCGATGCGTACGCCGAGGAAAACGACACGGGTTTCAGCATGGCCGCCTGCATCAGGTGGAGGAGCCGGTACCCGGACTCCTCTGAAGTAATCTGAACGGAATCGGTTCGACCTTGCTGTACTCACGCACGCGCATCCACCGCCTTCGACATATTCCGAGCGCCGACGGGAGACGTCGTCCCCATCGCCGGATTCGGTTTCGGTTTCGGTTCGGTCTCGACCTTTGTAGTCGTCCTGGCGGCGGCCGGGCGAATAGTTGGCCTGTGATGCCAAAAAATCAGCGCGCGGTCCCGGCGTGCGGGATGTGGTCAGCGGTCGCGGCCGGTGGCGGCCGCGGCGCCGACCGCCTGTTCCAGCACCTCCAGGACGGTGTCGCGGAACAGCGTGGTCTTGTAGCCGGTCTGCGGCAGCGGCCGGCAGCGGCTCAGCACGGTCTCCGCCGCCGCGGCGAGGGCCCCGGCGGTGGCCTCGCGGCCGATCAGCGCGGCCTCCACCTCCGGCAGCCGCAGCGGGACGCGCGCCACCCCGCCCGCCGCGACGGCGACGTGCGTGACGGTGGCCCCGTCGAACGCGAGCCGGGCGGTGGCCTCGACCAGCGGCCACTCGGCGTAGGCCCGGCTGGTGGCCCTGTGGCAGGCGGCGCGTTCGCCGGGCAGGGGTGCGGGCAGCCGGACCGCGGTGAGGATGCGGTGCGGCGGCAGCAGGTGGTCGGCCTGGTGGAGCCGGTCGCCGTCGCCGTACAGGTCGGCGACGCTGCGCGGCGGTTCGTCGTGGACCTCGGCCTCGGCGTCGTACGTGAGCAGGGCCATCGCCAGGGTGGACGGGTGCGGGGTGATGCAGGGGCCCGCTCCGCTGACCACGCCGAAGTGGTGGTCCCCCTCGCGCGCGGGGCAGCCGGCGCCGCCCTTCTGGAGGCAGCTGACGTGCGGGTTGCGGAAGTACCAACAGCGGTTGCGCTGCAGCAGGTTGCCGCCCAGGGTGCCCGCCGCACGGATCTGCGGGGTGGCCGCGGTCCGCGCCGACAGCGCGAGGGCCGGCCAGCCGGCGCGCACCTGCGGATCGGCGGCCAGCGCGGCGAGGGTGGTCAGGGCGCCGATCCGCAGCCCGCCGTCGGGCAGCACCGTGGTGCCGTGCAGGTCGGCGGCGCCGTCGAGGTCGGTGAACGGCCCGGTGGAGAGGCCGCTGCGCTGCCGGGCGCCGGTGTCGGTGCCGCCGGCGCGCAGTTCCCCGCCGCGGGCCCGTACGGCGTCCGAGAGGCCGGTGAGGTCGGTGGGATCGGGCTCGGTGCTCACGTACCCAGTCCTTCCAGGAGCCGGTCGGGGCGGATGGGCATGTCGTACGGGCGCCAGCCGGTCGCGTCGTGAACGGCGTTGGCCAGGCACGCCGCGGTGGGCAGGGTGGCGATCTCGCCGAGGCCGACACCGCCGCCGGGGACGTGCTCGAAGCCCTCCTGGTGGAAGTGAACGGTGATCTCCGGGGTGTCGCCGATGCCGGGGATGCGGTAGTCCTCCAGGTTCTCGGTCAGCACCCGGCCGGTGACCGGGTCGGCGCGCCGTTCCTCGTACAGGGCGTAGCCGATCCCCTGGACGACGGCGCCCTCGCACTGGCTCCGGGCCAGCCGGTCCTCGTGGATGCGGCCCGCGGCGATGCCGCTCCACACGCGCAGCGGGCGGATCCGGCCGAGCCGTGTGTCCACCTCGACCTCGGCGACCTGCACCGACCCGGTGAACCCGCGGCCGATGGCGATACCGCCCAGGGTGAAGGGGGTGACGTAGCCGCGGCGGTCGCGGGGGCGCCGGCCGGTCACCCGTACGCCGTGCGCCGCGTCCAGCCGGGCGGCCACGTCGGATCCGCCGAGCGCGTCGCGCAGCCGGGCGGCTGCGTCCGCGGCGGCGGGCACCAGGGAGGGTGTGGTGCGGCTGCCGCCGGAGGTGGGGCCGTGGACGGTGTCGCTGTGGCCGATCTCGGCGCGCACCCGTGTCTCCGGCAGGCCGAGCGCCTCGGCGACGGCCCGGCGCAGCACGGTCCGCGAGCCCGTGCCCATGTCCTGTACGGCGCAGCGGGCGACGACGACCCCGTCCTCGACGGTGAGCTCGACCTCGGTGACGGGGTCGAGGAAGTACAGCCAGTTGGCCGCTGCGACGCCGACGCCGCGGCGGTACCGCCCGGTGCCGCCGCGACGGCCCGTCCAGACCGGGAGCGCGGCGGCCCAGTCGTACAGGGCGTGCCGTTTGGGGTTGCCGTCCCAGCGGCGGCGCAGGGCGATCGGGTCCTGGCCGAGCCGGTGGGCCATCTCGTCGACGGCCTGTTCCAGCGCCCAGCACATGGTGGGGCCGCCCGGGCCGCGGAAGGGGGCGCCCGGGGGCTGGTGGGTGACCGCGTCGAAGTCGCGGAGCCGGCGGGGGGCCTTGCCGTACATGAACCGGGCCAGGGCCGCGACGGAGCCGCCCACCGAGACGCCGCCGTCGTTGTCCGCGTCCATGGCCAGGGCGCTCAGGTCGCCGGAGGCGTCGGCGGCCATGGCCAGCCGGATGCGGGTGCCGGGCCGGTATCCGCCGTCGGTGAGCTCCTCGTCCCGGTCCAACACGACGCGTACGGGGGCGCCGTGCAGCCGGGCGAGCTCGACCGCGGCGACGACGTCGGAGGTCAGGCCCATCTTGCAGCCGAAGCCGCCGCCGACGTGGACGGCCCGCGCCACCACCCGTTCGACGGGGACGCCGAAGCGCTCGGCGGCGAGTTCGGCCACGCGTTTCACCGACTGCGTGGACACCTGGATGTGGAGGGTGCCTTCGGCCCAATGGGCGAGGCAGGCATGCGGTTCGAGCGGGGTGTGGGTCTGGGCCGCGGTGGTGAACACGCCTTCCACGACCCTTTCGGGGTTCTTCGTCCGCGCTTGCTGGATGCGGCGTACGGCCGCGGCGGGGCGTTTGCTCATGGCGGACGGGCCGCGCAGGTTGCCGCGCCAGCGGGCTGGGACCAGTTGGGGGGTCTCGCCGGATCCGGGTGCCCGTTTGCGCGCCGCCTTGTCCTCGTAGACCAGTGGGCCCTCGCCGGTGCGGGCCTGGCGTACGTCGAGGGCCGCCGACAGCACCTCGTAGTCCACGACGACGCGGGCGGCGGCCGCCCGTGCGGCGGCCCGGTCGGGTGCCGCGACCGCGGCGACCGGTTGTCCGACGTACCGCACGATGCCGTCGGGTGGCAGCAGGGGCACCAGCGGCAGGTCGCCGGCCTCGAGGGAGCGTACGTGCGCGTGTGCGTGCGGCGAGCGGATGATCACGCCTTCCAGCAGCCCGTCGGGGTGCAGGTCGGTGGTGTAGCGGGCCGATCCGTCGGTCTTCTCCGGGGCTTCGGTGCGCGCGGCAGCCGTCGCCTCCCTGCCGGTCGGCGCCGTGTCGTGGTCGCCTGCGCAGGCCGCGGCCACCGCCCTGTAGATGCCCTCGTAGGCGCCGCAGCGGCACAGGTGGCCCGCCAGGGCTTCGGCGATCTGTTCGCGCCCGGGCGGGGTGGTGCCGTGCTCGGCGCGCCACCGCTCGCAGAAGGCGGCCGCCCCGACGATGAAGCCCGGGGTGCAGTAGCCGCACTGGAGGGCGTCCTCGGCGGCGAAGGCGCGGGTCACGGGATGGCCCGACAGGCCCTCCACCGTCGTCACGCTCCGGCCTGCCAGCCGGGCCGCCGGTGTCAGGCAGGACACCCGGGGCTCGCCGTCGACCTGGATCGTGCAGGCCCCGCACACGCCGCCGGCGCAGACCAGCTTGGTGCCGGTCAGTCCCAGGCGGTCGCGCACCACCTCCACGGCGGCCGGGTCGTCGTCCACGTCGACCGTTCGCCGGGCGCCATTGACCTCGAACTCCACGAGACGTACTCCTCAGCCGTGGGGTGGTGACCGCCGGAGCATCACGCTCACCGTCACGCTCCTTGATATCCCGGCGCCGGGGCCGGCGCAGTGCGGCGCTCGCCCGTTCGCGTACGGTCCCGGCTCCCCCGGACCGGGCTCCGGGCCCCCGGGGCGGCGGATCGGAGGTGGCCGGTCGCTACTCCGTTCGCGGTGCGTCGGCGCGAAGTGCCCGGACGGTACGGGGGTCCGGCTCGGCCCCGGAATCCGCTTCCGGGGGCGCCGGAGCGCGAAGTAGCATCCCCGGATGCCCAACATCAAGACCCTGACGCCCGAGGCCGGCCGGATCGACGCGGACCGGCTGCGGGTGTACGACGCCGACCGGCTCGCGCGGTGCGCCGTCGACCCTGCGCAGCCGTGGTGGCGCCGGAAGGCGTGCGTGGAGGCGCTGACGGGCCGGGTTCCGCAGGCACGGGTGGGCGAACTGCTCGCCTGCGTCCGCGACACGGAGGACAACGGGACGATCCGCAAGGCGCTGCTCGGGCTCCTGTCGGACCGGGCCGAGCTCCTGCCCTGGCTGCGGCACGAGGACCGGCGGCGCGAGGAGGCCTACGGCATGCCGGAGGCCGTCCTCCAGGCGCGCGGGGCCCTCGGGGACCTCGCTGCGGCTGCCGAGTTGGCGACCCTCGCGTTCAGCCCCTGGTGGACCCGGCGGGCGGTCGGTGATGCCGGGCTGGACGCACTCGTGGACCGGCACGGGGCGCAGGCGGTGCTGGCCGAGCTCGCGGGCGGGCGGCCCGAAGACCGGGCCGTGGCCGTCCGCATGCGGGACCGCGCGGGTGAGGACGTCACCGACGCGCTCGCCGACCCCGACCCCGGGGTGGCCCACCTCGCGCAGTCGCTGCTGACCTCCCCGGACCGGATCCGCGCCTACCTCGACGAGGCTCCGACGGCCGACGCCGCGCTGTGGGCCTCCTACGCGCTGCACCGGCTGACCGATGACGCGGCACCGGTCCGGGCCGTGTACGAGGCGCTCGGGCGCCCCAGGGTGGAGGTCGAGGGCCTGGACGAGGAAGTGCGCCGGGCGATCGTCCACGAGTACGGGCCGGAGTGCGAGAAGCAGAGCGACCCGCGCTGGCGGATCGAGGCCCTGTGCACGGAGCCGCCGCCGGCGCCGGACGAGGAGCGGCAGCTGGCCCGGGCGACGGCCGCGCTGGCGGCGGCGGGGCTGGCGCCCCGTACCCCGCTCTCCTGCGGTGAGGCCCACCGCCAGGGCGGCGGGACGTACCACGTGATCGGGTACGGGGAGGGCGGCAGGAGCGAGGTCTTCATCAGCACCCTGGGGCCGTTCGCCGGCAACCACGAGGACGACCCCGCGGCACGCACCGCCCTCGAACCGGCCGGATTCCGCTGGATCGACGGGCCCACGGGCGCGGTCCGGGTCACCGACCTCGGCGTCTACTACTTCGGTGCGCGCGAACCGCTCGACGTCAGCACGCTGCTGTTCTACTGGCAGGACTGAGGGCGGCGGTCAGGCGGGCTGCCAGAGTTCGATGCGGTTGCCCTCGGGGTCGGTGACCCAGCCGAAGCGGCCGACGCCGGCCATGTCCTGCGTCTCCTCGGCCACGTCGGCGCCCTTGGCGCGCAGTTGGGCGAGCATCGCGTCCAGGTCGCGTACGCGGAAGTTGAGCATGGTCTGCTGGGCCGAAGCGCGGGGCCCGAAGTAGTCGGTGTCGGACTCGAACGTCGCGAACACCGTCGGCCCGGGTTCCTGGCGCCACAGGCCGTGTTCGTCGGCGCCGAGGCCCAGGCAGTCGCGGTACCAGGCCGTCAGGGCCGCCGGGTCGGCAGCCCGCAGGAAGTATCCGCCGATTCCGAGTACGCGTTCCATGGCGCCATCCTGCCAGGACGGCGGCCGGGCGACCCCGCACCGTCCACCGCGTCCGGGTGGCTTTCGGTCAGTCGGGCAGCTCGGCGACCGCTGCGGTGGCGATCTGCGCCGCCGTCCCGGCGACGTGCCGGGGCGCCGCCGGCAGGCCCGTCCGGGCACCCGGGTGGAGCGGTGCCCGGTAGCCGGCCAGGGCCGCGGGCACCGTGTGCAGGCGCCGTGCGACGGCCCGCCGGTCCTCGGCCGGTGGGGCCGTCAAGTGGCCGGGCCGGAGGGGAACCCGGCCCGCAGGGCCGCGGCCGCGTGGACGGCGGCACCGGTGGCCATGGCGGCCTCGTCGAAGACGACGCGGTTGGAGTGGCAGTCGGGGGCCTGCTCCGGTGGGCTGTCGGGCGGGCACGCCCCGAGGAAGGCCATCGCGCCCGGCACCTTCTGCAGGACGTACGAGAAGTCCTCGGCGCCCATGAACGGCTCGGGCAGCCGGCGGACCCGGTCGGGGCCGAGGAGGAGGGCCGCCGTGTCGTGGAGGGCGGCCGTGCGGGCGGGGTCGTTGACGACGGGCGGGTAGCCCTCGGTCAACGTGACGTCGGCGTGCGCTCCGTGGGCGGCGGCGACGTGCTGCGCGACGCGGGTGATGCCATCGCGCACCAGCTGCCGTGCGGCCGGGGTGAGGGTGCGGAAGGTGCCGTGGATCTCGGCGGTCTCGGGGATGACGTTGGTCGTCGTCCCGGCGTGGATCGAGGCGACGGTGACCACGGCCGGGTCGAAGACGTCGACGGTGCGCGTGACCATGGTCTGCAGGGCCTGGACGATCTCGCACGCGACCGGGACGGGGTCGAGGGCCCGGTGCGGTGCCGAGGCGTGGCCGCCGCGTCCGCGTACGGTCACGTGCAGCCCGTCGGACGCGGCGAAGGTGGGTCCGGGCCTCAGATGGAGCGTTCCGGCGGCGAAGCGCGTCGTGACGTGCAGGGCGAAGGCGGCCGTGACCCCGCTGCCGTCGGGGGTGTCCAGCACCCCCTCGTCGATCATGTGCCGGGCCCCTCCGCCGGACTCCTCCGCGGGCTGGAACATGAAGACGACGCGTCCCGCCAGTTGTGATCGGCGGGCCGAGAGCAGGCGGGCGGCTCCGACGAGCATGGCGGTGTGCGTGTCGTGTCCGCAGGCGTGCATGGCGCCCGGCACCGAGGAGGAGAAGCCGAGACCGGTCTCCTCGTCCATGGGCAGCGCGTCCATGTCGGCGCGCAGCAGGACCGTCGGTCCGGGCCGGGCGCCTTCGAGGCGTGCGATGACGGAACTCAGGCGCGAGCCGGTGGCCAGGTCCAGCCCCAGCCCGTCCAGCGCCGCCAGGACGGTCTGCTGCGTGCGGGGCAGGTGCGCGCCGGTTTCGGGGTGGCGGTGGATGCTGCGGCGCAGGGCCACGATGCCGGGCAGGGCGGCGCGCGCCTCGGCGAGCAGCCCGTCGAGCGCTTCCGGCGTCGTACCGTCGCCGGCCGGCGGAGCCACGTGCACGGCACCTCCTCCACGAGAACGGACATACGGGGCGCCTGCCATGGTGCCGCGCACCCGGCCCGCCACGCCGGCGCACCGCCTGCGGCGCGCCGCAGGCGGTGCTCGGTCTGCGGGACGTCAGGTGTGCGCGGGGCCTTCGAGGGAACGGAGGCGGCGGGCTTCGAGGACCGTGGCCAGGGCGTAGGCGCCGCCGCCGGCGGCGGCGAGGGACCAGTAGAGGCCGGGGGCTTCGAGGGAGAGCACGGCGGCGGAGGTGAGGGCGAGCCAGATGCCGAGGCCGTAGTGCAGCACGTTGCGGCGTACGGCTCCTTCGGCGAGGTAGAGCAGGCCGACGACGATGCCGGATCCGGCGGGCCACAGGACGGATTCGAGTTCCGGCGCGTCCAGGACGGAGGTCAGGCCGGTGATGGCGAGGGCCAGGGCGGTGAACGCGGCGATCCAGGCGGTACCGAGGAGCTTGCCGGAGAGGACCTCCGGCGCGGCGGCCCCGCGTTGGGCCCGCAGTGCGGCCATGGTGGCCAGGACGATGCCGCTCACGAGCCCCGCCCCCAGCAGCGCCGGGGGGAGCCACTCGGGCAGGCCGAGCAGGGGCGTGTCGCCGTGGGAGGCCGCGGCGGCGCCGTGGCCCAGCAGGTAGGCGAGTCCGAAGCTGGCGTAGGCCGCACGGTTGTCGACCTCGCTCGATCGACGGGTCGCGGGGGCGCCGGTGTCGGCCGGCGGGAGGGTGGCGGTACTGGTCACGGTGAAGGTCTCCGGGGGTGCGTGGCGGATGGGTGCGCAGGGTCGGGAGGGGCGGCGCGTCGGCTCGGAGGGGGCCGCCGGGCCGACGCGCTGCACGCGAGGTCCTTGATGAGGTGTGCGGGGGGATGGTCAGGCGGGTTGCTCGGCGCGGGATTTGAGGCAGTCGAGCCAGCTCTGCAGGGAGGCCTGCAGGGCGGTGGTGAGTTCGTCGGCCGCGGCGTCGACGGGGTCTCCGCTCCAGGACTCCTCGGTGCGGACGACGACGCCGTCGTCGGTCCGTTCGAAGGTCCAGACGTGGATGCCGACGATGCCCTGGACGGTCCCGTCCCAGACGATCCGCCGGCCGGGGACGAGTTCGCGGACGGTGGAGGTGACGGTCATCCCGTGGGTCAGCCAGGTGAAGCTGGTGCCGACCGCCATCGGGCCGTCGAGTCGGGCCTGGTCGACGCCGGTGTTCCAGGCCGGCCAGTCGTCGACGTCGGTGTGCACCGACCAGACGGTGGCGAGGGGGGCGTCGATCTGCGTGGTGAGGCGGACCACGACGGGGGCGGTGGTATCGATGGTGTGCATGCGGTGTCCTGTCTGTTTCCGGAACGGGTGGGTCGTCGGGCTCTGGATCAGGGGGTGGGAGCGGGTGCGTGCTGCGGCGCCCCGCCCGGTGAGGGCGGCGCCGTGGCCTCGGGCATGCGGGACGGGAGGAGCGCGCAGCGGTTAGGCCTGCCCCGGCGGGTGAGCGGCAGGGCGAGGAGCGCGGAGGCCGCGAGGATCGCGGCGGAGACCGCGAAGGCGGTGCGGTAGCCGGCGGTGAGGGCTTCGAGGTGGGGCTGGTGGCCGGACGCGTGGGCGGTGACGGAGCCGGCCAGGGTGGCGAGGGCGGCGAGGCCGATCGCGCCGCCGACCTGCCGGGTGGTGTTCACCAGTCCCCCGGCCAGGCCGGTGTCCTGTCGCGGGACGCCGTCCACGGCAAGGGCGGTGAGCTGGACGAAGGCGACGCTGAGGCCGAGGCCGACCAGGACGCTCGGGCCGAGGATGTCGACGAGGTAGGTCCCCTCGGCGGTCATCCGTGACAGCCACAGCATTCCGGCGGCCTCGGTGAGCAGGGCCGCGACCACGGTCGCGGTCGCACCGATGCGCCGGGAGATGCGGGGCGCCGCGAAGGCGCCGAGCATGTTGGCGAAGGCGAGGGGCAGTTGGCCTGCGCCGGTGGTCAGCGGGCTCATTCCGAGGACCTGTTGCTGGTAGAGCGGCAGGAAGAAGAACAGGGCGATCCACACGGAACCCAGGAGCGCCATCAGCAGGTTGCCCGCGGCGACCTGGCCGGTGGCGAACAGCCTCGGCGGTATCAGGGCGTCCGTGCGGCGGCGTTCGATGACGGCGAAGGCGGCGAAGAGGGCGGCGGCTCCGAGGAGGGCGCCGAGCACCCCCTGATTCGTCCAGCCGAGCGCCCGTGCGCTGGTCAGTGCCCAGACCAGGCAGGTCAGGGCCAGGGTGACGGCGGCGGTCCCCAGCAGGTCGAACCGCCCGGTCCCACGGCCGGTGGCCCGCGGGACGAGCGCCGCCACGGCGGCCAGGACCAGCGCTGCGCCGACAGCGGTGATGTGGAAGACCCAGGGCCAGCCCCACGCCTGGGTGAGTACGCCGCCCAGCAGGACGCCGACCGCGCCGCCCGCGCCGGAGACCGCTCCCCACACCCCCAGTGCTCTCCCCCGGGCGGGGCCGGGTGGGAAGAGGTCCATCGCCAGCGCGAGCGCAGCCGGGGCGATGACGGCGGCACCGAGACCCTGCACCGCGCGGGCGGAGATCATCACGGCCGGGGAGGCGGCGAGTCCCGCCGCCAGCGAGGACCCCGCGAACACCGCGAGACCTGCGAGCAGTACCCGGCGGCGGCCGAGGAGGTCGGCCGCGCGGCCTCCGGCGAGGAGCAGCGCCCCGAAGGCGAGGCCGTAGGCGTTGACCACCCAGGTGGTGCCGCCGTCCGACAGTCCCACGCCGGCGCGGATCTGCGGCAGGGCCACGTTCACGATCGAGGTGGCCAGCATGACGGTGAACTGCGCCGCGGCCAGCGCCGCCAGTGCGGGCCCCGGGCGGGATGGGGCGCCCGGGGTGTCCTTCGTACGTCCAAGGTTCATGGCGCACAGACTCCCGCCGGGCGGTGTCCACTTTCCATGCCCGGCGGGGGCGTTGACTGTCCACTGCTGTCCGCACCTGTGCAGTCGCCCCCGGGCGCCTGCGGGTCAGGGGCTCCCGGTGCCAGGACGCGCCCAGTTCTCGCCCACGACGGTGGCGTACGCCGCCTCCCGCACTTCCTGTTCGAGGTGGCGGCGCAGTGCCACGACGGCGGCGCGGCAGGTGTCCGGCCAGTTCTGGCGGATTCCGAGGGACGTGGCCAGGCCGACGGCGAGGAGGCCTTCGACGAGACCGCCGTCGGCGCCCAGGCAGCCGACCGCGGCGAGGGCGGCGGTGGGGTCGGCCAGCGGGTCGCCGTAGCGGTGTGTGTCCTTGATGTCCTGCGCCACGCGGGCCGCGAGTACGGGCCGGCCCTCCGCTGGCGGCGCTCAGCTCGCCGATCGAGAGCTGCAGTTCGGGCTCGGGCGCCTCCAGGTCGACCACCCGGACGAGCAGGGCGGTGCGGGTGGCGGTGACGGCCGGTTCCGTCGCGAGCTGCCGGGCCATGACCGCGCACATGCGGCGTTCGCAGATCCACGAGGTGACGAGGGAGTGCAGGCGGCGGGCCGGCAGGTCGCCACCGGGGCCGCCGCCCACCGGTTCTCCGGCCGCGACGAGTGACAGCAGCCGGTCCGCGACTCCGTGGAAGAGGCTGCCGGGCTCCACGCCGCCGATCGGGTGCGGCAGTGCGGACTGGGCGAGCAGCCTCAGTCCGTAGCGGGTCTGCCGTTCCCTCAAGGGGGAGGTGAGGCGTACTCGGTGCGCGCCCGGAGGGCAAGCCGCTCGGCGAGCCGGGGCCGCCCTCCGTCGCGCAGCAGCCGCGCGAGGTCGGCCCTGACCACGGCGGGCGCGTCGACGCAGGCGGCTTCGAGGGCGGCGTCGGGGACGGGCAGCCGGCGGGCGGCGGGCGTGGAGCGACGGCGGTTACGGGACCCGCAGCGCTGCCAGCCGTTGTTCGAACGGCACCGTCACGAACCCGTCCGCCGGGTCCACCGACGTGATCGCCCCGGTCGGCGAACGGGGTGCGATCGCGGCGGCGGTGTCGACGTCGGGGGCGGCGCCCGGGCCGGGGACCGCGGCGGGCGTCGTGAAGCGCGCCAGCTCGGTGCCCGCACGGGCGATCCGCTGCGCCAGTCCCTCCTCGCCCCAGTCCTCCGAGGCCGCGTACACGGCGGTCGGCAGGACGAGCGCGCGCAGGTAGGTGAAGAGCGGGCGCAGAGCGTGCTCGGTGACCAGGGAGTGCCGGGCCGTGCCGCCGGTCGCGCCGAGGAGCACCGGTTTGCCGGTGAGGGAGTCCTTGTCGATGAGGTCGAAGAAGGACTTGAACAGGCCGCTGTAGGAGCCGGCGAACACCGGTGTCACGGCGATCAGGCCGTCCGCGGCCGCCACCGCGTCGAGCGCGGCGGCCAGCCGGGCGGGCGGGAACCCGGTGACGAAGTGCTGGGCGATCTCGGTCGCCAGCTCCCTCAGTTCGATGACTTCGGTCTCGGCGTCCACGTGTTCCAGGGTTGCGGCCGCGAGCCGGTCGGCGAGCAGCCGCGTGGAGGAGGGCGAACTCAGTCCCGCGGATACGACGACGATCCTCATGCCTGCGTCTCCTCCTTCGAGCTCTCCTCGGCCGCGGTCGCGGCGGCGACCCGAGCGGCGTGGGTCGGCGCGTCGGGCACGCCGTCCGGGCGGAGGTTCGCGAACTCCTTGCGCAGCACGGGTACGACCTCCTCGCCGAGCAGGTCGAGCTGCTCCAGGACGGTCTTCAGGGGCAGGCCTGCGTGGTCCATCAGGAACAGCTGGCGCTGGTAGTCGCCGACATAGTCCCGGAAGGACAGGGTCCGCTCGATGACCTCCTGGGGCGATCCGACGGTGAGCGGTGTCTGGGAGGTGAACTCCTCCAGGGACGGACCGTGGCCGTACACCGGCGCGTTGTCGAAGTACGGGCGGAACTCGCGCACCGCGTCCTGCGAGTTCCTGCGCATGAACACCTGGCCGCCGAGACCGACGATGGCCTGCTCGGGGGTGCCGTGCCCGTAGTGGGCGTAGCGCTGCCGGTAGAGGTTCACCATCTGCTGCGTGTGGGAGGCGGGCCAGAAGATGTTGTTGTGGAAGAAGCCGTCGCCGTAGTAGGCGGCCTGTTCGGCGATCTCCGGGGAGCGGATGGAGCCGTGCCAGACGAAGGGCGCGACGCCGTCGAGGGGGCGGGGGGTGGAGGTGAACGACTGCAGCGGCGTACGGAACTTGCCCTTCCAGGTGACGACGTCCTCGTCCCACAGGCGGCGCAGCAGCGCGTAGTTCTCGACGGCGAGGTCGATGCCGTCGCGGATGTCCTTTCCGAACCAGGGGTAGACCGGTCCGGTGTTGCCGCGGCCCATCATCACGTCGACGCGGCCGTCCGCGACGTGCTGGAGCATCGCGAAGTCCTCGGCGATCTTCACCGGGTCGTTCGTGGTGATCAGCGTCGTCGACGTGGACAGGATCAGGTTCTCGGTGCGTGCGGCGATGTAGCCGAGCATCGTCGTCGGCGAGGAGGGGACGAACGGCGGGTTGTGGTGCTCGCCGGTGGCGAAGACGTCGAGGCCGACCTCCTCGGCCTTCTGCGCGATGGCGAGCATCGCCTTGATGCGTTCGTGCTCGCTGGGCACGCGTCCGGTCGTCGGATCGGCAGTGACGTCTCCGACGGTGAAGATCCCGAACTGCATGGCTCCCCTTCCCAAGGTTGTTTACGATTCAACTATACCCGCAAACGAGGGGTGCGGCGGAGGTATTCCCGAGGGGACGGGGGCCGCCCGGAAAGGCGGTCCGGGCGGCGGTGATCGTGGAACCGCCTGGGTGGCGGCTGTCAGGCCGGGGCGTTCCAGGCGGTCGTGAGCCCGTCCAGCCACGCGGGCGGCAGCTCGACGGCGTCCCATTCCTCGCGCAGCTCCTGCGGTGCGGCGGCGAGCCGCTCCAGGACGGCGATGCTCGTGGCGGAGTGCAGGAGCGAGTAGCGGCCGTGCATGGTGATGGCACTGCCCGGTCCGAACCCGGCGAACATCCGCTCCAGCCGGGTCCGGTGGTCCGCCGCGAACTCCGTCAGCCGCCCGGCGTATCCGGCCCGCTGTCTGGGGCTCATCGTGCCGAGGACGGCGGCGAGGACCTCGTCCGTCACCTCGGGATCCAGCTCCGAGACCGCGGTGAACGACAGGTACAGGGGGGTGACCGCCACCCGCGCCCGCTCCACCTCCATGCGCCTGGCCCGAGGGCGCTCCCCCGCCGGGCCCTGCTCTCCTTCCGCCCCGACGGCCCGCACCAGGGTCCGCTCGGCCACGGCGCCGAGTTCCTCGAGGACGGCCCGGGCGCCGGCCTCCTCCACGCCCTCCTCCCCCTTCTCCCGGGGTACGGTCCGGGCGGCGCTCAGCTCCTCATGTGCGAGCGCCAGTGCGCCCGCCTCCAGGAGCCCGATCAGTTGCCGCGCGTCATCGGACGGGACCCCCGCCCGCGCAAGGAGCTGCAGCAGCGTCGCCCTCGCGTTCTCGACGCTCACCTCGTCCGGCCACTGCCGCCCCCCGTCGGCCACGCTCATCAGATCCTCCTCGTCACTCGGATGGTGCGGTGGGTGCCACGCATCGCACCCTCGGCCGTGCAACGCCCGACGGCCGGGGAACAGCGATCAAGGGCACCGTAGCCCTTGATCCTTCCAGACGGCCGTCAGGGCCGCAGGCCCGCTCGCCTGAGGGTGACCTCGGACAGGTCGGAGATCACCTGCCGGTCGCCGCGGCGCCAGGCGTCCGCGAGGCCGCCCGGCGGGGCGGGCAGGGCGGCGAGCTCGCCCGGCGGTCCGGTGAGGGCGCGCAGTGCGAGCAGGTCGGCGCCCCCGGGGGTATCGCGGAGGCAGCGGATGGTGGCGCTGCGGCGGATCCAGCGCAGGCGGAGGGGAAGCCACAGCAGGAGCACGAACGCCACGGGGACGACGATCAGGCCGAGCGCGGTCAGGAACGCCACCTGGCCGACGGTGTCCTGCAGCGACTGGCCGGCGTCGGCGATTCCGCTGCCGGCGTCGGCCGCGGACCGGAAGGGCGCCTTCAGGAGGTCGCCGACGAACGGGACCCGTGACGCCGTCTCCCCGGCGTCGTCGAGGGCGGCGGCCAGGCTGTCGCCGGAGCTCTCCACCTTCCGTCCCGGCTCGGCCAGCATCATGATCGCGCCGTGGACGGCCAGGGCGAACTTCACGGCCGCGGCGATCAGGAGCAGCGCGATCAGGTCCGCGAGGATCTGGCGGTTCCGCCGTGCGGGGGTCTGGGCGTAGAGAAGCAACGGCTGCTCCTGTTCCGGTCATGGCATCGAGGAGTGCCGGCCGGCGCGCTTTCCGGTGGCGAGGCCCGGCCGGTCGCTCGACCGTACGTCGCCCTGGGCCCTTCCACGGGCGTCCGCCGGCACGGTTCCCGAGACGATGCCGGGTTGGCGCAGCGCCGCAGCGGGTCCGCCCCCTGGGGTCGGCGGTATGCCATCCGGAGCCGGCGGGCACCGAACCGCGGCCGGGCTGCGCCTCGGGCCGCGCATCCGCGAGACCCACCGCGCCGTGGCCGCCGGCCGCCTCGCCGGCGGGCCGGACCCTGCCGGACGGGCCGGTCGCTCCACCTCCTCGACCAGATGCCGAGCCGCATCGAGCGGGCACCCGGACGCGACGCCCCCGACCTGCGCGGCCTCGGCCTCAGCGCATGGCGTAGGCGGACAGCAAGGTGTCGGCGCGGAGGCGCAGGTCGGCCGTCAAGGGGCCGTGCACGGTCACCGAGACCTCGTCGCCTCCGACGGAGCGGGCGAGGCGGACCTCTGCCTGCCGTGCTTCGCCGACCAAGGGGTACGCGTACCAGCCGTCGGCCCGCTCGTCGTCGGTTTCCTCGACCGCCAGGACCACCGTCTCCCAGTCCGTGGCGCCGAAGTCGCAGCCGACGTAATGGGACAGCAGCTCCAGGAACGACCGCAGGTTGCGCTCCCAGATCCACCCGCCGACTTCGGCCATGCCTGCCTCCCCCTCGGTGTTCAGAGGGACAGCCTGTCATCGACAGACACCCGTGCCCTCCCCGGGGGAGGGCACGGGTGTGGACGGGCCGTCAGGTCAGCCAGGGCTTCCAGACGTTCTCGTTGCGCTCCACCCACTTCTTCGCCGCCTGCTGCGGTGACAGTTTCTCCTCGGCGATCATCAGGGAGACCTCGTTCTGCTGGGCCTTCGTCCAGCGGAACTTCTTCAGGAAGTCGGCCGCCTCGCCGCCCGACTGGGCGAAGCGCGTGTTGAGGTACTTCTGCAGCGGCGTGTGCGGGTAGGCACAGGCCACCTTCTCCGGATCGTCCGCGCAGCCCTCGGTGTACTCGGGCAGCTTCACCTCGGTCATCGGAACGCGTTCGAAGAGCCACTGCGGCTCGTACCAGTACGTCAGGAAGGGCTTGCGCTCCTTGGCGAACTGTTTGATCTGGGTGATCTGGGCGGCCTCGGAGCCGGCGAAGACCACTTCGTAGTCCAGGCCCAGGTTCTTCACCAGGGCCTTGTCGTTCGTGATGTAGGACGGGGAGCCGTCCATCAGCTGGCCCTTGCCGCGGCTCTCCGGGGTCCGCAGCTGGTCGGCGTACTTGTCGAGGTTCTTCCAGTCGGTGACGTCCGGATGGGCCTCGGCGAAGTACGTGGGGACGAACCAGCCGATGTGGCCCGTCACCCCCAGGTCCCCGCCGCGGGTGATGGTCTTCTTGCCCTCCACGTACCGCTTTTCCTGTTCGGGGTGGCCCCAGTCCTCCAGGATCGCGTCGACGCGCCCCTGGCTGAGGGCGTCCCAGGCAGGCACCTCGTCGACCTGGACGGTGTCCACGCGGTAGCCCAGCTCGTGTTCGAGGAGGTAGGAGGCGACGGCGGTGTTCGCCTGGGCGCCGACCCACGACTGGACGGAGAGGGTGACGGTCTTCGCGCCTTCCGCGGCCGCGTACGGGGAGGCCTGGCGGGTCATGTCGGCGGCCCCGCAGCCGGTGAGGACGGCGAGTCCGGTCGCGGCGGCGAGGACGGCCGCGCCGCGTCGGCGGCGCAGTGGGCGCCGGAGGTGTGTACCGCGCATGTCAGGCCTCCTTCGCGGGCTGGGTGACACGGTCGAGGAGCAGGCCGAGGCAGACGATCGCGGCGCCGGCCACCAGGCCGGTGGCGAGGTCGCCCTGCGCGAGGCCGAGGACGACGTCGTAGCCGAGCGCGCCGCCGCCGACGAGGCCGCCGATGATGACGACGGCCAGGACCAGGACCACGGCCTGGTTGACGGCCAGCAGCAGCGCGGGCCGGGCGAGCGGAAGCTGGACCTGGCGCAGCAGCTGCGCACGGGTCGCGCCGAGCGAGCGGGCGGATTCCACGACGGCCGGGTCCACCTCGCGCAGGCCCTGGACGGTGATCCGGACGACTGCGGGCAGCGCGTACACGATCGCGGCCGCGGCGGCCGGGGCACGGCCGACGCCGAACAGCGCGACCACGGGGATGAGGTAGACGAACTGCGGCAGGGTCTGGCACACGTCGAGGACGGGCCGCAGCAGTCGCTCTGCCCGGGCGCTGCGGGCGGCTCCCACGGCGATCGCGAAGCCGAGGACGAGGGTGACGGCGACGGCGGCCAGGACCTGGGACAGCGTGTCCAGGGAGGCTTCCCACACGCCGAGCACCCCGACGGCGGCGAGGGCCAGGACCGCGGTCAGTGCGGTGCGCCAGGTGCCGGCGAGCAGGGCGAGCGCGCAGGCCAGGAGCAGGAGCAGCCACCAGGGCGCGGCCTGGAGCCCGCTGCGCAGCGGGTCGAGGATCCATCCGGTGAAACGGGCGGCCCAGTCGGCGGTGCCGCCGACGACGGGTACGCCGGAGTAGAGGTGGTCGGTCATCCAGGCGACGGCCGAGTTCACCGGATCGGCCAGGGAGACCGTCCAGGACTCGGGCCATACGGAGGTGCCGGCCATCCGGCCGGCGACGGCGACGGCCACCGCCGTGAGGACGGTGAGCAGGCGGCCGTACCAGCCGGCGAACACCCGCCGCAGCAGGTGCTGTTCTCCGAGCGGTACGGGTTCGGCTCCGAGCCGGCGGCCCGCGGCGTCGGCGGTGCGGTCCAGGACCACGGCGAGCAGCACGATCGGGATGCCGGCGGCGAGGGCGGCGCCGACGTCCACGGAGGCGAGGGCCTGGTAGACGCGGTCGCCGAGGCCGCCCGCGCCGATCACGGAGGCGATGACGGCCATGGACAGGCCGGTCATGATGGCCTGGTTGACGCCGAGCAGGAGCTGTCGGCGCGCGAGCGGGAGGCGGGCGGTCAGCAGCCGCTGGCGGCCGGTGGCGCCGAGCGAGGCGGAGGCCTCCATGACGCCCGCGTCGGCCTCGCGCAGGCCGAGGGCGGTGAGGCGGGCCATCGGCGGGGCCGCGTAGACGACGGTGGCGAGGACGGCGGCGGGCACGCCGATGCCGAAGACGAGCACCATCGGCAGGAGGTACGCGAAGGCCGGCAGGATCTGCATGGTGTCGAGTACGGGGCGCAGCAGGCGGTCGGCGCGCGGGGAGAGCCCCGCGGCGAGGCCGAGCAGGGCGCCGAGTACGACGGAGGCGGCGACGGCGACGGCCATCAGCGCGAGGGTCTGCATGGTCGGCACCCACATGCCGAGCAGTCCGCAGGCGGCGAACGCGGCGGCGCAGGTCAGGGCGAGGCGGATGCCGGCGAGGCGCCAGGCGACGAGGGCGGCCAGAGCGGTGACCCCGGTCCAGCCGGCGGCGAGGAGGAGCACGTACACGGCGCGGACGGCCACCACGACGGCGTTGCTGACGTGGCCGAAGAAGTAGAGGAACAGCGGGTGGCTGTCGCGGTGGTCGATGATCCAGTCGCCGGCGCGGCCGAGCGGGCCGGACAGGTCCACGGCGAGGGCGGCGGGCCAGCTGCCGGCGCCGGGGAAGGCTGCGGCGAGCGGGATCAGCAGAACGAGGGCGACGCCCATCGGCAGGAGGAACGCGCGGCCCGCGGCCGGGCCGCGCAGGCCTCTGCGGGGGCGGTCCTGCGCGGCGGGCGCGGTGCGGGAGGGAGCCGGGGCCGCGGGCCGTCCGGAGGACTGCCGGGCCTGCGCGGGAA
Organism: Streptomyces erythrochromogenes; assembly: GCF_036170895.1. Classification (NCBI taxonomy): domain Bacteria; kingdom Bacillati; phylum Actinomycetota; class Actinomycetes; order Kitasatosporales; family Streptomycetaceae; genus Streptomyces; species Streptomyces erythrochromogenes. The sequence goes on from NZ_CP108036.1 coordinate 307,915, forward strand.
CCGCGGCCCGGGAGCCGGCCTGGGCGTGGGTCGGGGTCGGGGTCGCGGTCATGCGCACCACCTCCGGGGGTCGGGGACACGGGTCGGGGGACGGTCGGGGCAGGTCATGCCGCCACCCCCCGTCCGCTCGGGGCGGGGAGCCCGGCCACGACGGCGAGCAGCCCGGCGTCGTCGACGACGCCGAGGCAGCGGCCGCCGTCGACGACGCGGGCCGGTCCGCCGCTGCGGGCGACGGCCTGGATGGCCTCGACCACGGTGGTGGCGGGGCCCAGCGCGGGCCCCTGTTCGGCCTCGCCCGCGGTGGCGGGGCGCATCGCGGTGCGGACGGTGAGCACCTGTTCGCGCGGGACGTCGCGGACGAAGTCCCGTACGTAGTCGTCGGCCGGCGAACCGACGATCTCCTCGGGCGTGCCGAGCTGGACGATGCGGCCGTCGCGCATCAGCGCGATCCGGTCTCCCAGGCGCAGGGCCTCGGCGAGGTCGTGGGTGATGAAGACCATGGTGCGGCCCTCTTCGTGGTGGAGCCGGGCGACCTCCTCCTGCATCTCGCGCCGGATGAGGGGGTCGAGAGCGCTGAAGGGCTCGTCGAACAGGAGCACTTCGGGGTCGGCGGCGAGGGCGCGGGCCAGGCCGACGCGCTGTTGCTGGCCGCCCGAGAGCTGGCCGGGGCGCCGGTGCTCCAGGCCGTCCAGGCCGACCTTGGCGACGAGTTCGGCGGCCTTGGTCCGGCGGTCCCTGCTTCCGACGCCCTGGATCTCCAGTCCGTACGCCACGTTGTCGAGGACGGTGCGGTGCGGGAGCAGGCCGAAGTGCTGGAAGACCATGGCGGCGCGGTGGCGGCGCAGGGCGCGCAGCCGGGTGGCGTCCATGGCCAGTACGTCCTCGCCGTCGATGGCCAGGCTTCCGGCGGTCGGCTCGATGAGGCGGGTGAGACAGCGCACGAGGGTGGACTTGCCGGATCCGGACAGGCCCATCACGACGAATACCTCGCCCTTGCGGACGTCGAAGGTGACGTCGCGGACGGCAGCGGTGCAACCGGTGCGCTCGCGCAGTTCGGCGGCGGGCAGGCCTGCGTCGGCGGAGCCGGGGACCTTCGCGGCGGCCTTGTCGGGGCCGAAGACCTTCCAGAGGCCGTCCACGGAGAAGACGGAGGAGCCGGCGGGGCTGCCGGCGGACGCGGTACCGGGTGTGGCAGCGGTGGTGTTCATCGGGTACCACCGTCCCGGGCCAGCAGTTCGGCTGCCTTTTCGCCGACCATGAGCACTCCGATCATCGGGTTGACCGCGGGCATGGTCGGGAAGACGGAGGCGTCCGCGATGCGGATGCCCTCGAGTCCGCGGACCTTGAGGTCCGGGCCCACGACGGCCCCGGGATCGTCGGCGGCGCCCATCCGGCAGGTGCCGGCCGGGTGGTAGACGGTGTGCGCGACGGAGCGGGCGTAGGCGCTCAGCTCCTCGTCACCGGTGATCTCCGGGCCGGGACAGACCTCGCGCCCCAGCCAGCCTGCGAGCGGCTCGGTCGCTGCGATCTTCCGGGCGAGCTTGATGCCGTCCACGAGGGTGCGGCCGTCGTAGTCGTCCTCGTCCGTGAAGTAGCGGAAGTCCAGGGCCGGTTTCACCTCGGGGTCCGCGCTGGTCAGGTAGAGGCGGCCGCGGCTGCGCGGCTTGGGGATGTTGGGGGTCATCGACACTCCGTGCGCGGGGCGTTCGTAGCCGATGCGCTCGGGGTTGTCGGTGAAGGGGACCTGGTAGAAGTGGAACATCAGGTCGGGCCCGGCGGACTCGGGGTCGCGGCGGACGAACAGCCCCGCGTCGCTGTCCATCGCGGAGTTCTCCGGTATCGGCCCGTCGGTCTCCCAGACGATCACGGACTCCGGGTGGTCGAGCAGGTTCTCCCCCACACCGGGCAGGTCGTGCACCGGCGGGATGCCGAGGGCTTCCAGGTCCGCGCGCGGACCGATGCCCGAGTGCAGCAGCAGCCGCGGGGTGTCCACGGCGCCGGCGCACACGAGCACCTCGCGGCGTGCGGTGATCAGGGACTCCGTACCGTCCGAGGCGCGTACGTGCACTCCGCGCGCCCGGGTGCCGTCGAGTTCGAGGCGGTAGGCCCAGGTCTCCAGCAGGATGCGGAGGTTGGGGCGTTCGTCCATGACGGGGTGGAGGTACGCCACCGACGCGGAGGAGCGCTTGTTGTCCTCGGGGTGGTAGGCGAGGTCGAAGAAGCCGGCGCCCTCGTGGAAGGGCTTCCGGTTGAAGCCCTCGACGCGCGGGACGCCCAGGGCGCTCTGCGCGGAGTCGACGAAGTCGCGCGCGATGGCGTTGCGGTCCTTCTCGGCCACCGGGACGATGTTGTTGAGGAGCTTGTCGAAGTACGGGTCCATGGCGGACGCGTGCCAGCCCTCGGCTCCCGCCTGCTCCCACTCGTCCCAGTCGGACGGGAGCGGTTTGAAGGCGATCAGGGTGTTGTGCGAGGAGCAGCCGCCGAGGACGCGGGCGCGGCTGTGGCGGATGTGCGAGTTGCCGCGGGGCTGCTCGGTGGTGGGGTAGTCGTAGTCGAGCTCGCCGCCGAGCAGGCCCATCCAGCGGCGCAGGGTGAGCACGTCGGGGCGGTCGACGTCGCTGGGGCCGCCCTCGATGACGGCGACGGTGACGTCCGGGTCCTCGGTCAGGCGCGAGGCGATCACCGAGCCGGCGGTGCCGCCGCCGACGACGACGTAGTCGTACCGGTACTCGTGCACGGACTTGCGCGCTGCGGGGGCGGTGCCGGGCGTGGGGATGTGCGTGGGGGGGGTCATGCTCTGCTCCTCCTTCAGCCCGCGAACCAGCGCACGGGGCGCGGGGCGAGGTTCTGGTACACGTGCTTGGTCTCGCGGTACTCGGCCAGGCCCGACGGGCCCAGTTCGCGTCCGGTGCCGGACTTGCCGAAACCGCCCCACTCCGCCTGCGGGAGGTAGGGGTGGAAGTCGTTGATCCAGACGGTGCCGTGGCGCAGTCGGCCCGCAACGCGTCGGCCGCGGCCCGCGTCGGTGGTCCAGACGGCGCCGGCGAGGCCGTATTCGGTGTCGTTGGCGAGCGCGACGGCCTCGTCCTCGGTGCGGAAGGTCTCGACGGTCAGGACGGGCCCGAAGACCTCCTCCCGTACGACGCGCATCCCCCGGTGGCAGCGGTCGAGCACGGTCGGACGGTAGAAGTAGCCGGGCCCGTCGGGCCGTACGCCGCCGGAGCGGAGAACGGCTCCCTCGGCGAGGGCGGAGGCCACGTACTCCTCGGTGCGTTCGCGCTGGGCGGCGGACACCAGCGGTCCGCACTCCACGCCCGGGTCGGTGCCGCGGCCGAGGCGGATCCGGTCGGCCCGGCGGGCGAGTTCGGCGACGAAGCGCTCGGCGACGCTCTCCTCGACGATCAGCCGGGACCCTGCGGAACAGACCTGTCCGCTGTGCATGAAGGCGGCGTTGAGGGCCTGGTCGACGGCGGTGTCGAAGCCGTCCTCGGTGGCGCAGGCGTCGGCGAAGACGACGTTGGGGTTCTTTCCGCCGAGTTCGAGGGCGACCTTCTTGACGGAGTCGGCGGCGGCGCGCATCACCTTCGTACCGCTGGTGAGGCCGCCGGTGAAGGAGACGAGGTCGACGTCGGGGTGGGCGGCGAGGCGCGCGCCGACGGGATCGCCTGCGCCGGTGACCAGGTTCGCCACGCCGGCCGGCAGGCCGGCCTCCACCAGCAGCCCGATGAGGGCCACCGTGGACAGCGGGGTGATCTCGCTGGGCTTGAGCACGAAGGTGTTGCCGGCGGCGAGGGCGGGGGCGATCTTCCAGGAGGCCTGGAGGAGCGGGTAGTTCCACGGGGTGATCAGGGCGCAGACCCCGACGGGTTCGTGGACGACGATGCTGTGGACGTCGGGGGTGCCGGCGTCGACCACGCGGCCGGCGCTCTCGCCGGAGACGAGGTCGGCGAAGTAGAGGAAGGCGTCGGCGACGCAGTCCACGTCCACGCGGCCCTCTTCCAGGGTCTTGCCCGCGTCGCGGCTCTCCAGCAGCGCGATGCGGTCGCGGTCGCGGTGCAGCAGCACGGCGGTGCGGCGCAGGAGCGCGGCCCGCTCCAGGACGGGGGTCTGGGGCCACTCCCCTCCGTCGAAGGCCGCGCGGGCGGCGCTGACGGCCGCGTCGGTGTCCGCGGTGCCGCCCTCGGCGACGACGGCGAGGACCGTGGCGTCCGCCGGGTCGAGCACCTCTCGGGTGGCTCCTGATACGGCGGAACGCCAGGTCCCGGCGATGTGGATGGTCGTCTGCTCGGACACGACGCGCTGTACCTCCGATTCCGGCCACCGCGGCCTACCCGCGGCGGTGCTGCTCGGGCGCGCCTGCCCCGGTCCTCCGAAGCCATGTCCCATCCGTCACTGAAAGTGACGGGAGTCACTCCCCGTCGCCCCTCGGAGGTTTGGGGCAGATCAGGGCAGACGCATTATGCAGAGCGTCCAGACCACCCGCGCAGGCCCGACCGCAGCGGTCACGGCGTCGTGGACGACCCGCGGGTCTCGCCCGGCCACCGGCTGCGATCATGGGCCGCATGCTGTCGCTGACGATGAACGACGCCGCGGCCGAGCTGCTCGGAGTGCTCGCGGGCCAGGGCCTCTTCGCACCGCCGCCGGGCGGCCTCGCACCCGGTCTGCGCGAACGGCTCGCCGGAGGGATCACCCGCCGGGGGGGAAGTGCTCACATGGGCCGACTCGACGGGCGACGCCGACGGCGCTCCGTCGTCCTTCGCGGATCTCACGGGCTGGGAGTGCGCGGACAGTTCCGTGCATCTGGAGGACCACGTCCCTGTCGACGTCCGGATCGTCGACGACGCCCCGCAGGTCCCGGAGGACGGTCAACGGACCCTGCTGCTGCACGGGATCGCCTTCGGCCTGGAGCTCCGCCGGCTCGTGGCCGTGCTGGACCGGCCGAGCCCGGTGCGGTGCATCGTCAGCGCCAACGAGACGAACGCGACGTTCAGGTTCCACCAGGTCCGCGCCGGCGAGTCGTGGAACCACCCGGCCCTCGACGGCTACCGCACGGAGAAGATGGTCGTGCTCGACCTCACGCCGGCCGGCGTGCCCGGCTGACCCTTGTTCCCAGGCGGTGTCAGGGCTCCGATCACCCCGCGCTCAGAAGGAGTCCGCCCGCATGGAGGCAAAGACCCGTCCCAGCGCCTCGCCCCGGGGCCGGGGCGCGCCGTCGGCGAATGCCGCCCGGGCACGGTCGAGGTCGGCACGCCGCAAGGGGCGGGGCTCTTGCGGGGTCAGCCGGATGACCAGCGGAGATTCCCCCTCCCGCTGGTACGCGGCGAGTTTGTGGTGCCCGTCGAGGAGACAGCCCGCGCTGCTCCCGGCGGTGGGGAACAGCGCGATCAGGGCCGGCAGGGCGCCCCCGGCGCGGATGCGGTCGCCGTAGCCGCGCACCGCCCGGTGGTCGCGGGGCGGCCAGGCGTCGGTGGTCACCAGCGCGAGCTCTTCCTCGGCGTACCAGCCGTGGACCTGGCGGGCACGCGGGTGGACCACCCGCAGGTGGTGCGGAGCGAGCCCGGCCGTCATCACGTACCGCCCGGGGGCGAGCAGCGACAGCAGCGGGCGCAGGCACTCCGGATCCGGTGGCTCGGCCTGCCCGGTACGGGGATCGGGCACGAGACCGGGGGCGCCCAGCCACTCGGTGGGGCACTTGACCTCGGCGAGCCCGGGCCCGCCCGTGCCCGCGCGGGCCGCCAGCCAACCCACGCTGCCGCAGCCGTCGTTGGCCTCCAGGACCGCCGGGTCGCCCGCGAGGAGGAGCAGGCTGCCGCTTCCGTCGCCGATGACCTCGATCACGCCCTGCCCGTCGGGCACGTCGATGCATGCGGAGCGGCGAGGCGGAGGCGGCCGTCTGGTCACCTGCCGATCGCACGGCGGCGGCCCGGCGGGGGTGGACCGCGTCCGTCAGCCGTGTGCCAGCAGGAGGTGGCGCTCGTCCGGGGTGAGGCCGCCGCGCACACCGTGCGGGACCCGGTCGGCCAGTGCGCGGCGGCGGCACGGGAGGCGAACAGGGCAGCGGTGGCACACCGCCTTGGCGGCCTCCTCGCGCTCCCGGGCAGCCGCGGCCTGCTCGTTGGCGCCCCGCTCGAAGACGTTCCGGGCCCCCGAGCGGCACGGTCCGTCGAGCGGCGCGTCGTGGCGGGGGTCGAGGAGTACGTCCGTACGGGAGGTGTCGGTCACGCCCGGGTTCCTTCCGGCAGGGGCGGTCCGTCGTGACCGCCTGTCCCCCGCGTATCACCGGAACCCGGGCGTCCATGCGTGGTCGCGGGCAGGTGCATCCGGCTCCGGGCGTTCCCACCCCTGGGGTCCGGCAGGATCCCGGCATCCACGACGGCAGTGGCAACGGCCGCGCGCAGCCGCTGTCAGTCCCGCTTGTATCCGTCGCCGAAGTTCAGGGTGTGCTCGAGGACGTCTTCCATCGGGTCGTCGATCTGCCCGATGTTGATCAGCGCGACCACCGGCGCATCGCGTGACTCGCGGTTGTCGTCCGCCACGGCGGTACCGGTGGCAAGGACGGTGAGGGCAGCCACCAGGGCTCCCGTGATGATCTTCCTCATACCCCGGTAACGACAACGACCCCCTGAGGATGCGGCCTCCAACCACCGCGGCACGAAAGGCTACTTGACGACGTACGAGCACCGGCGGTCACGAGGCCGCTCTCCGTTCAGGGTAGTCGAGCAAGAAGCCGGATCCGGGGCTGCGGAGCGCCGGGGCTTCAACGGTCAGAGCCGCCAGTACGTCCCCGCGCGGGAATCGACGTGCACCACGTGCCGGCCGACGCGCACCACGTGGTGGTCCGGGCCGGACCAGGAGCCGGCGCTGCCGTCCGCCCCGGGCAGCGGGGTCCAGATCTCCAGGAAGGTGCTGCCGTCCGGGTTGGCGCCCCGCTCGATGAGGTTCGCCCCGTCCCACGTGAGGGTGCCCGTGTCGTCGCCGGGCTCGCCCGTGAGGTGGTGGAAGCGCACCTGGGCGCCGTCGAAGGAGGTCGTTCCGGCGAAGCCCCGGCTGTCGGCGTAGTAGGGCCCGGCCTGGAGCCACACCACTTCGTCGTCCCGGTCCTCGACGAGCGGTCCGCCGTTGCGGCTGATGCCGCGCCGCAGCCAGGCTCCGTGTTCGGGCACCGGGACGCCGGCCCCCGGCTCCGGGCCCGGCTCCCGCTGCGGCTCCCGCTCAGGCGCGGTCATCGGCGGCGGAGGTGGTCGGGCCGTCCTGGTCGTCCACGGCCAGCAGTGTCAGCGGTACGTTGCCGCGTACCGCCTGCGAGTACGGGCAGACCGCGTCCGCCCGGTGCAGCAGGGGCTGGAGGTCCGCCGCCCGCCACCCCGGCAGGCTGACGGTGAGGGACACCGCGAGGCCGTATCCCGCGGGCGTGTCCGTCGTACCGAGCTCCACTTCGCACGCCACCCGCGCGGCGGAGGCGTCCGCCCCGAACTCGGCGGCGACCTCGGCGAGCGCGGAGGTGAAGCAGGCGGCGAAGCCGGCTGCGAACAGCTGTTCGGGGTTGGTGGTGCCGGGCACCTTCTTGCGCGGCGGCGCGAGGCGGACGTCCAGGCGCCCGTCGTCCGTGCGGACGGCTCCGGTGCGGCCCCCGGCGGCGTGCGCGGTCGTCCGGTACAGGCTGCGGGTGAGTGGCACGGTCATGGCGTTCGGCCCATCTTGCTCGACGAGGACGCTGCCCGGGTGCGGACAGCGGGCGGTGCCGCGCGTGCGGCACCTCGCGCGTCGTCGTGCGTAACCGGGTACGGCGCATCTCGTCCGGGGCCTGGGATCCGGCCGCCGGACAATCTAGCACCGGGCACGGGCGGCCGGGGCCCCGCCCGAGGTGCAGTTCCTCACCCCGGGGACTCGGGCCGGTACCGGCTGCGGTACGCGCCCGGAGGCATGCCCTCCCACCGGGTGAAGGCCCGGACCAGGGCCGTGGCACCGCTCAGGCCGACGAGCGGGGCGATCCGGTCGAGGGGCAGGGCCGTGGTCTCCAGGAGCCGCCTGGCCCGGCCGTGGCGGGCGGTGTCGAGGAGCGCGCGCCAGGACGTGCCCTCCTGGTGCAGGGCCCTGCGCAGGGTCCGGACGCTGAGGTTGAGCTGTCTCGCGGGGCCCTCGGGGCCCACGTCGCCGAGCGGGGCGCGCTCCAGCCACTGCCGGACGCGCTCGGCGACGGTCCCGGCCGCGGCCAGCTGTTGCAGGAGGCGGTCGGCGTAGGCCCGGTGCAGGGCGTTGAGCGCCGGATCGTAGAGGGAGCGTCGCCTGTCGAGGTCCGCGTCGGCGACCGTGATCGAGTTGCCCGGGGCGTCGAAAGTGACGGGGCAGCCGAAGAACCGCATGTAGGGTCCCCGCAGGCGACTACGACCCCACCGAGGCGGCGGTGCCCTGGGCCGCATTGCACGACGCCGGCTTCGAGGTGCGGTTCGCGACCCCGGGCGGGAAGGTCGCGCTCGCCGACCCCCGGCTCACGGACCTCGGCTTCTCCTGGCTTTCGCCCTGGCTGATGACCCGTCGCGCCGAGCTGACCGCCTACCGGCGCCTCACCGAGGACCCGTCCTTCCTGGCCCCTTCCTCGTACGCGGACATCGACCCGGCCGGCGTCACGGGCCTGTTCGTACCGGGCGGCCACGCCCCCGGCATGCGGACGCTGCTGGAGGACGCCACCGCCCAGCAGCTGTTCGCCCGGGTCTTCACCCAGGGGCTGCCGGTGGGGGCCGTCTGCCACGGCGTGCTGCTCGCCGCCCGGGCCGAGGATCCCGCCACGGGGCGCTCGGTCCTCCACGGCAGGCGGACGACGGCCCTGACGTCGTTGCTGGAGTTGACGGGGTGGAACCTCACCCGGTTCTGGTTGGGGCGCTACTACCGCACGTACCGCACCACCGTGCAGGAGGAGGTCACGGCCGCCCTCGCCGATCCGCGCCACTTCCTCGCCGGCCCGCCCCTGCCCGTCCGTGACACCGCCGCCCGCCCGGGGCGCGGCTTCACCGTCAAGGACGGCAACTACGTCTCGGCGCGGTGGCCCGGTGACTGCCACCGCCTCGCAGCCGACTACCTGGCCCTGGTCCGCGCGCATGCGGCGGCGGGAAGGGTGGACCGCCCGGGTTGAGCCCGGCCCTGGCCCTGCCCCGACCCGGCGGGGCCGGTGAGGTCGGCGGGGGCCTCGGGGGGACGCGCAGGATCGGGTGCTGCTTGGTGTGGACCAGCAGCAGGTCGGCGTTGGGGGCGCAGGCCCCGAGGGTGAAGTGGGTCGGCGGCTTGAAGGACCTGCTCTCGGTGTGAAGTTGCCGTACCTCCAGACACGCGCTCGGCCCCGCTGGTACAGGGTGGTCAGGTCGATGCGGTGGTGGTCCACCAGGGTGCCGGGCAGGGCGGGCGGAAGGACCGGGTCATGCGGCACCGAGGACGTCGTCGAGGTGGGCGGCCAGTGACGAGCGCAGGTCTTCGGGGGACATCTTCTGTTCGTCGATGAGGTGCGCCACGAGGTCCGCCCCGATCGCGGCCAGCAGTGCGTGGGCGGTGAAGTCGGGGGCGTGGACGCCGGGGACCCGGTCGAGTGCCGTACGGAGGGTCTCGTGCCACCAGCCGTAGTGCTGGGCCTGGTACGGGCTGCTGATCCCGGCGTCCTCCGCGGCGGACATGAGGTTCCGGTTCTCGATCTTGAAGGTCAGGGCGGCGTCCAGGAGGTCCGCCACCTGCTGCCGCGGCGAGGAACCCGTTGTCTCCTGGACCTCCCGCACCGTGCGCCGGAGCGGTTCGAGGCGCGACGTGATCACGGCGGCGATCAGGCCGGCGCGGTCGCCGAAGCGGCGGAAGAGGGTGCCCTTGCCGACGCCCGCAGCCGCGGCGATGTCGTCCATGGACACGCTGTGGGGGCTGCTGCTGGCGGCGAAGAGGGCGTCGGCGGCTGCCAGCACGGCCTCTCGGTTGCGCTGGGCGTCCGCGCGCTCGGTGCGCTCCGTACGCTCCGCTCGTTGGGCCACGGGTCCTCCTCGGTCAGCGGCCTCTCCGGCCCCCGGGAATGATATTCGGCCGGCTGGTGTCAGTGACTCGCGGCCGCCCGCACCTCCCGTTCGACGAAGGCCCGGAGGGTGCCCGGGCGGCGCCCGGTGAGGCGCTCGACGGTGTCCGAGGTACGGTCCTCCGCACCGCCGGCGATGGCGCGGTCCATGGCCGCCAGCATGGTGGCGAACTCCAGCGGAATCTCGGCCGCCCAGCGGTCGCGCAGCTCCTCGAAGGTCAGCTGCCGGTGAACGACGGGCAGGCCGGTGACGTCCGTGATGATCGCGGCGACGTCCGCGTAGCTCAACGCCTGCGGCCCGGTGAGGATCAGGTCGGTGTTGGGGGCCTGTTCGTCGGTCAGGGCGTGTACGGCTACGGCGGCGATGTCCTCGGCGTCGATGAATCCGACGCGGCCGTCGCCCGAGGCCGTGAGGATGGCGCCGTCGTCGCGGATGGTCCGTGCGTGCGGGGCGGGATCGGCGAAGTTCTGCATGAACCAGGAGGGCCGCAGCACCGCCCACTCCTCGAACAGGCCGGGCAGCTGCTCGTGCACCCGGCCCACGGCGGGGCCGCCCGCGGGGATGGCCGACGAGCTGAGCAGCACCGCACGGCGTACGCCTGCCGTGCGCGCCTGGTGGAGGAAGGGCAGCATGACTTCGGCCGGGTCCGGGGAGCCGGTGGGCGGGATGAGGTAGACGCGGTCGACGCCGTCGAGGGCCTCGGTCCAGGTCGCGGGCTCGTTCCAGTCGAAGCGGACGGGCTGCGCGCCCGGCTGCGGGGTGGGGGTTCGGCCGGCGGCCTTGACGCAGCGGCCCTTGGCGATCAGTCCGGCGGTGACGCGGCGGCCGGTGGTGCCGCCGGCCCCGATGACGAGCGTGGCGCGGGTGGCCCGGGTGGCCCGGGTGGCCTGGGTGGCCCGGGTGGTCGTCATCGGTTCGCTCCGGTGAAGTCGGCGCCCGGCTGGGACGCGGCGAGGGGGTTCCAGTAGTCGCGATAGGAGGTGATGAGGCCGTTCTCGACCGTGACCACGGCGATGTAGGCCATGTCGTAGGAGGTGTCGGTCTTCACCAGCCGGCCGACCCCGCGCATCTCGACCACGATCGTTTCGGGGACGGTGGTCTGATGGATCGCCACCTCGGGGAAGTCGTGCAGGTCGACGTGGTCGGGGTAGTGACGCATGTACTCGCCGACCGCGGCCTTGCCTTCGAGGCGCGGCGGCCAGCCCTGGGGTGCGAAGGGGAACTCCAGGACACCGTCGGTGTGCCACAGGTCGACCCAGGCGGGGATGTCCTTCGCCAGCAGCAGGCGCAGGCTGTGGCGGTACAGCTCCGCAGCCGTCATGGGGATGGTCATGGTCAAGGCTTCCGTTCCGCTCGAAGTGGCAGCGATGCCGGCGGCTCGCGAGAACGCGGCAGCCGCAAGAAACGGACCATCGGTCCGCATGATCCCGAGCGTACGGACCGGCAGTCCGTTTAGCAAGCGCGAGGCGCCCCAGGGCACCGGCGGCATCCCCGGCACGGAGATGAGGTGATGAGGTGATCGAGCGCCGCCTCGCCGGCGGCGTGGCGCTCCGCGGGCTCCGGCCGGACGCCGTGGTCGAACCGCGTGAAGGGTCGACCACGGCATCCGCCCGCGATCAGAAAGTGCGCTTCAGCGTCCAGGTGTTGGGGTTGAAGCTGGGGACGGCGGAGTAACGACAGCCGCTGGAGTAGTAGGTGTTGGTGATGGTCCAGCCGGCGGGCGGCCACGTGGACGCGCAGGCGTTGACCTGCGTGCCGACGGGGTAGCCCCTCAGGTCCTTGATCTGCTTCATGTTGGGCGTGAAGCCGGAGCCGCACCCAGCACTGTTCCACCACTGGACGTCCACCCAGCCGTCCGGGGTGAGTGCGCTGGCGCACATGTTCACCGTGTCACCGGGTGCCGCCGAGGCGGGACTTGCGGTGACGGCCAGCGCGGTAACGGCCATGGTGGCCAGAGCAACGGCGTAGCGAGTGCGGATCACTGGACGTTCCTTCCTCGGCGCGCTGGGATCGCCGCCGACGGTCGGCAGGCCGTGCCAGGCGCCGCGTCATTGCTATCCGACCGCTTCAGGCTGCAGAAAGTGACCTTTTGGGCATAACCCTGCGATCGTTTAGAGCCGTTGCCTGGCCTCGGCACGCACCTTGAGGGTGGCCTCGGCGAACTTGGCGAGGTCGACGGCCCCGGGCTTCTGCTGGGTGCTCTGAGGCGTCACGAACCCGACCGAGGCGCCGGTGTTCTCGTCCGCCCAGGCGCAGATCGGCAGGGAGCTTTCGACTCCACCCTGCTTCACGATCAGCACCTGGCAGGACAGGGTGATGTCGGAACCGGGAGGGGTGATGTCCTTCGCGGGGACCGCGACGGTGGCGCCTTCGGCGTCCTCGGCGCCGTCCAGCATCTTCTTGCGCGCGTCCTCGGGGTCCTTGAACCGCCCGTACATGCCCGAGACGACCAGAGCGCCCGTGCCCTGCGGGGACTTGGAGCTGTACTGGCCGACGACCGGCTTCGGATCGCGGATCTTCGAGTCGTGGGTGCCCTTCAGGGCTTCCTCTCCCGCGGTGGCCGAAAGGTCCTGGTCCAGCGTGTACTGGCCGTCCAGGAGGGCCTTGGGGACGATCAGCCGGTGGGTGGCCTCGGGGAAGCCGCCGGCGGCCCCGGCCAGCAGCCTCACCGCGAGCCCCAGGACGCCCAGCACCACCAGCGAGGCCACGACGATCCCGACGACCAGGCCCGTCCTGTTCTTGCGTTGCGGCGGGCCCATCGGGGGCTGTCCCCACGCGCCTTGGCCGGGGGGGGGTACGGCTGCGGCGGGTACGGCTGTCCCGGATAGGGCTGCCCGGGGCGGGCCTGCCCCGGGTGGAGCTGCTGGTGCGGGGGCTGTGCGGCGTACGGCTGTCCACCGTGGGGGGCCGAGGGCTGCGGGGGCCGTACGGGCCGGGGTGTTGCGGAGGCGGGGGCGTGCTCATGCCGGAACGCTACGTCAGCCCGGCGTGCGGCGGCGACCGAGGGCCTCGGGGCAGCGCTCCCCCCACAGCAGCCCCGAACGGGTCAGGCGGCGCGGCAGAGTTCCGCGGAGTTCGCCGGGGCCGCGGTGCGGGCCACGGTCGCGGGCAGGGTCCGAGGCCCGCGGAGGGCATCCGCGGCCTGCGAGTGGTTCCGGGCGAACACGACGAGGCGGAGCACCGCGAACCGCGCGACGCCTGCGAACGCGGAGGCCGACAGGTAGGCGACCTGCTCCAGCACCGGATCGGGCGTCTCCACCAACTGCCGCAGGGCCAGCATCGCCATGCAGGTCACGGCGTACGCGGCCACCGCGGACCCGGCCGACTGCGCGTGCTGGCGCCGGCTCGCGCGACCGCCCGCACCGAAGGTGAAGCGGGCGTGGAGCTCGGTCGCGAGGAGCGTGGAGACCGCGGTGACCAGGGCGTTGGCCAAAACCCAGGGAATCCAGGCGGCGAGGGCCCCCACGGCGAAGCTGGAGGCGAGCCCCACGCCGCCCCCGCAGACCACGAAGCGGGCGAAGGCACTGACGGCGCCGGGCCGCGTCGCCTGCTGCCGGCTCCGGCTCCGGCTCTGCGCTGTCTCCATGATCCGACCCCTTCGACGGCCCACCCGCGAACGCGCACCCACCGGCCCAAGCCGACGGGCGCGCCACCCATGACGCCATCATGGCTCATGAATGGCACCACGTCGAGCCATTAGTGACGCCACATCGGATGGTGGTCGATGAAGATGCAGGTCAGAAGTAGCGCCACCGCGCCAAGTTCTTTGTTCCCGGAGCCCGCTCAAGAGCCCGAGCCTGAGGGGTGGTCAGCGCTGGTCCTGCACCAGGCTGAAGAGGACGCGCCTGTTCTTGTCGGGGAAGGCGGGGTCCGCCCGTTCGAGCTTGACCCGGGCGCTCGCACCGAGTTCGAGGTCCACGGCGGCGGAGGTCACCCTGCCCAGCACGGCGGGCTCCGCCAGTTGAACCTGTCCCTCCCTCGGGTTCGGCTGCGCCAGTTCCGCGTCCGTGTCGATGACCACGGCATCGAAGGTGCTGCCCACCCGGTCCATGAGCAGCGCCGCCTCCACCAGGTCCAAGGACTGCCGGTCCGCCGCGTTTCCCTTCGCCTTCTCCATCCTGCTCGGCAGGTCGCCCAGCGCCGCCAGCACCCACTCGGGTGCTTCCCGGTCCGCGCCGACGGCGACGCACAGTTCGCCGGCGTACCGGTCGACCAGGCGCCGCAGCGGGGCCGTGCAGTGCGTGTACGGTGCCGCGATCGCCGCGTGGACCGTCTCTGCGGGGATGTGGTCGTGGTCGGGGAAGGACTTGTAGACCGATTTCACCAACAGGGCGCCGGCCGCCTCGTGGAGGAAGGCCGCGTGCTTCCTGTCGTGCGGGTCGAGGGAGCGGATCAGCTCGGCGTACGAGACGTGGTGCGGCCAGTCGATGCCGAGGCCCTGCGCGATGTGGTGCAGTCGCGTCACCTCGTGGGTCGGGGCCCGGTCCTGGGTCCGCAGGATGCCGGGGCCGCCGTCCAGCATCATCTTGGCCGCGGCCATCCCGGTCATGAGGGAGATCTGTTCGTTCCAGCCGTCGACGGCCAGCGCGGCCCGGTAGCGCAGCCGGAACGATCCGTCTTCGAAAGTGACCTCCTGGTCGGGCAGGCTGAGCGAGATGCCGCCCCGCTCGGCCTCCACGGCCTCGCGCAGGGTGCCGATGTCGCGCAGCAGGGCCACGGACTCCTCGGCGGTGCCGGAGTCGATGGCCTGCTGCACGCCCGCGTAGTCGAGTTTGGCCCTGCTGCGCACGAGGGCACGGCTCACGGACGACCGGGTCACCTCGCCGTGGGCGTCGAGGTCGTGCTCCCACAGCAGGGCGGGGACCTTCTGGTTCGGCAGCAGGCTGGCGGCGCCCTCGGAGAGCACGGGCGGGTGGAGCGGCACCTTGCCGTCGGGGAAGTACAGGGTCACGATCCGCTTGCGGGCCTCGGCGTCCAGCGCGTCGCCGGCGGTGACGAAGGCGGCAACGTCGGCGATGGCGTAGTGGACGCGGAAACCGCCCCCGGGCCGCCGCTCCAGGTACATGGCCTGGTCGAGGTCCTTCGAGTCGGGCGGGTCGATCGTGAAGAGCGGCAGGTCGGTGGCGTCCCTGTCGGGGAGCCGGGGCGCGCGGGCGGCGGCTTCGGCCGCCGCGAGCACGGGGGCGGGGAAGCCCGAGGGGGCCTGCAGGTCGGTCCGTAGCTTCTTCAGGGCGGTGGCCAGCGCGGCCTTGGCCGCTTCGGACATGCGCATCGGGCGGCGTGGCATGCCCCGAGCGTAGGGCGGAGGGCGGTCACCGGCACGGCGGGCGATCCGTCCGGGTGCAGGGGGGGCCGGGCGCGCCCGGCCCCCCTTGCCTCGCAGGCCTCGCGCGCCGGTCAGGCGCCCACGCCGAGGACGGTACGGATCAGCGTCCGCTGGGCGTCGGACAGGCAGGGGTCCTGGAGGTCGAGCACCTCGTCGTCGACGGTGATCCGGTAGCGGTAGCCGTCGGGCACGGGGGCGACGGCCTGCTGGGCGAGCTCCTCCAGATCCGCCGCATCCGCGCGTCCGGTCGTGTCGAGTGCGCTGAGCTTCTCCAGGCCGCCGGCGAAGCCTCCGGAGCGGGTGACCGTTATCAGCATGGCCGTTCCTTCCTGTTCGCTGGTCTCTCACACGGTCTGCGCGTCGCAGCCATTGCCGCGCATGCCCCGAACCTCGGCCCGCGGACACGGAGCGGGCGCCGGAGCGTACGAACGTCCGGAAAACGCCGTCGCGGGCCGACGGGACGGCCCCGAGGAGTCAGGGGTGCGGGGTCGGGCGTCAGAGCGAGCGCTCGACGCGCGTGAGCCATTCGGCGAGGAGGGCGCGCAGGAGTTCCGGCTGCTCGTGCGGCAGGGCGTGTCCTGCGTCGTCGACCACGGCGAGCGAGGCGTGCGGGTAGTGGTGGACGAGGTCGACCGCGGCGGCGTGGCCGACCGTCGAATCCAGCCGCCCGGCCACGACCACCGTCGGCCCGGGGTACGCGGGCGCGGGCGGGGGCTCGGGTGTGAGCGCCCCGCGTGCGCCGATGCGCTCGAGCGCCGCCTCGTCGACGAGGGCCGCGGCCGGCGCCACGTAGCGTCGGTACCGTTCGAGCATCTCGGGTGTCTGGATGACGAAGTAGCCCCGGAAGGCGTCGTCGCCGATGTCCCCGGCTCCGACGACCACGCGGTGCTCCGGTACCTCGCGCACTCCGGGCAGCAACGGGCATACGAGCGCCAGGCCGGCGACCCGCTCCGGGCGCCGTGCGGCCATCGCCTGTGCGAAGTACGCGCCGGCCGAGTGGCCGACGAGGAGGTACGCGGTCCCGTCCGTGACCTCGTCGGCGAAGCGCAGCAGAGTGTCGACGAGGTCGTCGGCGCTGCGCAGAGATGCGGGTGCGGGCGTCCGGCCCATCCCGGGGAGGTCTGGATAGATCCGCCGCAGTCCTGCGGCTCCGTCGAGAGCCGGCTCGAAGCAGGCTTCGGCCTCGCGGTGGTCGACGCCGGCGCCGTGGAGCACCAGCACGGGCCGCCCGGCCCCGTGCTCCACGGCGTGGACCGCCACCTGGCCGACTCGGATCTCCATCCCCGCATGCTAGGGCGTGCCTTGCCGAACATGCGCGTCCCGAGAGTGGACGGGCCGTGGTCACTTGAACGGAATGGTGTCCTTCACGTCCTGAGTGCGTAACGGTCCCGACGGACGAGGATTTCGGTCGTTCCGCAGGGCAGAACCGAAGCGTCGACCGCACCATTCAAGCCATGTGAAGGCACACGGGGGCCATCATGCGCACTGTCCGCAAGGGTTGGAAGACCTGCACTCTCGGGGTGGTGGCCGTCGCCGCGCTCCTTTCGTCCGCGGCCTGCGACTCCGGCGGCGCGGACCAGGGCAAGAGCCCGACCGCCTCCGGTACCCCCACCGCGCCCGGCGCCGCCACGCCGTCCGGTTCCCCGAGCCCGGCCGGAACGACAGCCCGGCCCGGCGACAGCAGCGGTACGGCCGGCCCCTCGCAGAGTCCGGGTGACGGCACCACCGCCATCGCGGCCTGCAACGACAACGACCTCTCGATCGACACGTCGGGATGGCGCCAGGACTCGGGCCAACACCTCCTCATCACGGCCACCAACTTCACCGACAAGGCATGCACCCTCTACCACTACCCGTACGTCCGCTTCGGCACCGACATCGGCGGTCCGATCGCCCCGACGGACTCCAAGCCGCAGGCCGTCGCCACGATCGGGCCGAAGGAGAAGGCGTACGCGGGCGTGTTCGTCTTCCGGCCCGGCCAGCAGACGAGGACCGTCACGTCGTTCTCGCTCGGCTACCAGGACCGTGCCCCCGGCAGCAACAGGGACGTGGCATCGCTGGACATCAGGCTCTCGGACGAGGTCGGATCCCTGACCGTGGGCCCCAACCCCCGTGTGACGCACTGGAACACCGATCTCCGCGCCGTCGAGGACTTCCTCTTCCGGTCCGGCAACAGCTAGGGCACCGGCGCTGGAGCGGGAGCCGGAGGGCGCCTGGCCCACGGTCCTCCCAGAACGTCCGGTTTTCGATCTCCCCGCGGGAACACCACCTGCGGTCCCGTCAGTTCATCGGATGGAACCGGGAGCGAGCCCGCACCGCTCGTCCCCGGCCGTCAGACGATCGGCAGGGAGAAACCATGCGCGTACTCTTCACCGGCCCGGCCTCGGCCGGGCACCTCTTCCCCATGATCCCGACCGCGCAGGCCTTACGCGCCGCCGGGCACGAAGTGTTGTTCGCGGGCTCGCAGCCGCTGCACCAGCTGCGCCAGGCAGGGTTTCCGGTGGTCGAGATAGGCGACGGCCGCACCATCCGGGACGTGTTCGAACAGTCCACGGGCGAGGAGGTGCGTTACGTCGCGACCGACCTGACCACCGACCAGATCCTCGACAGGGCGGCCCACGGCTTCGCGCTCCTGTCCCGTCCCACCGTGGACGGTCTGCTGGACGTTGCCGAGAGCTGGGGCGCCGACCTGCTCGTCTACGACTCGTTCCAGGCCTCGGCCCCGCTGGTCGCGGCCAAGCTCAAGATCCCGTCCGTGATCCAGAACTTCGGCGTCACCTCCGGCCACGACATGGTCGGCCGGCTGTCCGCCAACTTCACCGAGGCGTACGAGACGTACGGGGTGGCCGGCCCTGCCGAGCCCACCGCGCTGAACATCGTCCCGGCCTCCCTCGGCGGTGACCCGGGCGGCCTGCGGATGCGCTACCTGCCGTACAACGGCGGCGGTTTCGTCCCCCGCGAACTGCTCCGCCGCGGCACCCGGCCGCGCGTGGCCGTCACCCTGGGCACGGTGCTGAGCGAGCTGGACGGCGTCCGCGCCATCGTCCGCCTGATCGAGGCCGCCGCGTCGGTGGACGCCGAGTTCCTGCTCGCCGTGGGCGACGCCGATCTCGCGCCGCTCGGCACCCTTCCGGACAACGTGCGCCCGCTGCCCTGGGTCCCGCTCGCCGAGCTGCTGACCGCGTCCGACGCGGTGATCCACCACGGCGGGTCCGGCACCCTGCTCACCGCCCTCCAGGCCGGGCTGCCCCAGCTCCTCCTCCCCCAGGGCGCCGACCACTTCACCAACGCCGACGCCCTCATGGCGACCGGCGCCGCCCTGCGCTCCGCCTCCGACGACGTCGATGCCGCGCTCGTCACCCGGCTGACCGTCGACCCCGACCTGCGCGAGGCCGCCGACCGCCTCCGCGCGGAGAACGCAGCCCTTCCGACCCCGGCCGAGACGGTCCCCGCCCTGGAGGCCCTGGCCTCCGCCTGAGCGCAGCCGCGACGTCGCCCAGGCAGCAGGCCTGGAGCCGGAGCCCGGACGGGAACCCTCCCCGGGCTCCGGCCGCATCCCGCGGCGCGGTGGCGACCCGGTGTCCCCCGGGGGCAGGCGGAGTTGTCGCAGGGCAGCCGGTGCCAGTCCTGCGAGGAGCACGCGCGGCGGGTCCCCGCCGCCCGGCAGCCCAGGCGGTCGCCCTGCGCAACACGGCGGTGCGCGTGGTCCTTCGGCACCACGATCGGGTGGCACCGCGGCTGAGCACGCCGACGGCGTCGAGCCGGGAGCCCCCGCACGGGCACAGGCACGAGTGCGGGCCGCGGCCCCGGCCTCGGCCCGTCAGGCCGACGCGGTGAGCGCGGCGGCTTCGCCCAGGGCCCGGGCCGCCGGTGCCGGGGCGACCAGCCACTTCAGGTGGCTGCCGGCGGGGGTGCGGACGTCGTACGGGTCGTCCGGAGTCAGGGCGTCGCCTTCGCGGATCAGCCGGTTGCGCAGGGCGAGCGGCAGACTCGCGTGGTCCGGCGTCCGGTCAGGGCATCTCGTCCGGGTCGCAACTGGCACGCCGCAGGCCGATCGTGCGCAGGGCGCGCATCAGGGCATCGAAGTCCCCCTCGCGCACGATGTGGACGGCCCCCTCGACCACGAGGCCGGACACCGCACGGGGCACCTGCGCAGCGGGCGTCCGCAGCACCACACCGCTCGGCGGGTCCAGACCCCGCACCCCCCGGAACACGCGGAGGACCTCCGGGTCCGATTCGATGCTGTCGAGCCCGGCCGGCAGGGACATGACGGTGATGTCGGGCAGCAGGACGCGGGCGTGCGCGAGGGCGACGGCGGGGTCGTGGGCGTGCGATACGACCTGGAAGTGCGGGTTGCGCTGGATGCCCGAGCGCAGCAGTTCCAGCTGCTCTCCGTCGGGCACTCCGACCACCAGGACCGTCATCACCCTTCCCATCCTGCTTTCGGGCGCACCGCGCGGCGACCCGAGAGGGGTGGAGCTCAGGGGCATGCAGACGGCACGGCGGCCGGAAGGTGCCGGGCCGCCTCGGCTGCGGTATACGTGGAGGCGAAGGTGAAGGCGCGCGGGGAGGGTCCGTGCGCCCGCAGGTCGCTCAGCCGCTCCAGAGCCTCCCCGACGGTCGGCAGGTGACCGGCGGGGACCCACCAGAGCACCAGGTGCGCCTCGACGTGCCGCCGGAACCATTCGCGGCGCCGCCGCATCACCTCCAGGTGCCCGCTGCGGTAGGCGAAGTCCCACAGGGCCTCCCGGGTCTCCCACACGGACAGGTTGACGATGACGTCCTCGCCCGCCGGGCGCAGGCCGGTGGCGTCGCCCTCGCCCTCCTCGACGAGGCGCCACACGAAGCCGGGCGCTCCGTCGGCGGCGGAGTTGACCGGATCGAGCATCTCGACGAACGGCGCGATGCGCGGGTCCTCGAAGGGGTGGAGGAGCGTGGCGACGTTGAGCTGGGCGAGGTGGGCGCCGGGCGCGGGTTCGGTCATGGCCTCATCCCAGCACGGCTCCCTTTTCTATGTCAATGCTCATTGTTTTTAGAAGCTTCGACCACCACGCAGCACTCCCCCGGCCTGGCGTCCATGCGGGCGCGGACCGGACCGTCGGTACCGATCAGCCCTTCCAGCAGCGCGAGGTTCATGCCGCAGACGAGCGGCGGGAAGCGTTCGGCGACGGCATGGAACGGGCAGTTGCGCATGCGGACGACGGCCCCTTGGCCGGTCTCGCTCCCCTCCCCCTGTTCCAGGTGCGGTTCGTAGCCGCGGGCGGCCAGCAGCTCCACGGCCTCGTCGAGCCCGCCGCAGGGCGCCGCCGCACCGCGCAGGGACTCGCCCCTGCGGCGCGCGGCAACGCAGAGCCCGGCGTCCAGTCCGGCCTGCTCGGCGGCCTCGGCGAGCAGCTCGGCGGCGGTGCGGTAGTCGCGGGCGGGCAGCGAAACCGACCGCTCGACCCGCGCCCGCGTGTACACCTTGGCCGGCCGGCCGGCCCCCGGCCCCGACCGTCCCGTCAGGCGGCGACTACCGCTCTCCAGCAGCCCCGCCCCGGTCAGCCGGTCCAGGTGGTGCGCGGCGAGCGTACGCGCCACTCCGACAGCCTCGGCGGCCTCGTTGCGGCCGACCTCGCGCCCCTGAGCAGCCACGTACTCGTACAGTCGGCGGCGCACCGGATCCTGCAGCACCGCGATCGCGTCGATGTCCGTCACCCGGCCATTCTAGAAACAACCCAGGTTGGAGATAGAAGGGCCCGAAAGCGGCGTACGGCACCGCGCACCATGCCTCCGGACCCTCCGGAGGGCCCATGAGATCCGGAGACGGCGACGGAGCGACCGCGGCCGATCGGGACCTGCTGCCCCTCGGCGGCCTCTGTCAGCCGCCGCGGAGGCCCCACTCGTCGCGGCCGTCGTAGACGTGGGCCTCCAGGCATCGAGGTGCGTCAAGGGCGACGGCCTCTCCTCGGTAGACGGCGACGAGCGAGTCCCTCCCCCGCCACCAGTTGTCGGCCAGACCCTGCACTTCAGGCACCGGCTCGTACCCGTCCAGGTCCAGACGCTCGACGGCGTCGTCGCCGGTGATCCTCGTGACGGTCTTGGCCCAGCGTCTCGCGTGGGCGGCCAGTGCCGGCGATTCCACCCAACCGTTCACGCCGGCGTGAAGGGGCGTCCAGCGGCCGGCGCCGATCCCGAAGGCTCACTCGGGGCCGATCATGAACCCGTAGGCCATGGACACCCGGCAGGGCCCGGCCCCGAACGCCCAGCCCTGCGCGGACGCCCCTTCGGGACAGTCGGCGTCCAGGATGCGCGGGCCACCCTCGTAGAACGGGGCCGGGGGTAGGGCGAGGCCGCCCCCAGTGGTCCTGGAAGGCCTGCGCCCGGTCGATCGGCACAGCGGGGATCCCGCGTCCGATCCACACGTCGCGGTGACGACGGATGTCCGCCGCCGGGACCCGTATGGCCGTCGGTCTCCACGAACAGCAGGGCTCTGCGGGTCAGTCCGTCGGGCGCGATCGGGATCGGATTCGGGTTCGGGGTCGGGATCGGTGATGCGGAGTTGCCCGCCGTCACGCCTGCGTGCTGTCGCCGGAGTGGAGCACGGCCGCCGCGATCTCCCGCACGCGGTCCAGGGTGATCCCCGTGCGCTGTTCCACTGCGAGGGGGTGGTCGGTGGGTTCGAGCTCGACGTAGGGACGCTCACCGACGGGGCGGGTGTGGACGTGGGTCTTGAGGTTGAGGGTCGTGGCCGAGTAGACCGGCAGTTCGGTGGTGAGCCAGCCGAAGTACGGCTTCTCGCCCTCGCGGCCGGGCCTGTCCCACAGGTCCGCCGCCCGGGAGAAGTTCTCGCGGCTGAGCGAGACCCAGACGCCCCACGAGAACACGTCGTCGCTGCCGATGACCGGTATCTCGATCAGGCCCTTGACGAAGTAGTGCCGACCCCGGACCACGCACTGCTCGGGCGAGAGCAGGCAGTCTTCCGCATCGGCGAAGGCCGCATCCCACACGGCAGGTGCCTCGGCCGTGTAGTTCATCGGCAGCTCGGGGTGGTGGGCCCCGCAGCACGAGCAGGCGAACCCGACATCACTGGTCATGGCCCTGGAGCCTACTGACCGGCTCCGACATCGCGCCGGGCGGGATCCCCTCCCGTCCACCTGCCCCGCGGGCCGCACCCGGGCTGTACCCGAGTGGCTCCGTTCGCGTCGAGCGTGACGTTTCTGCCGAAAGATGAAGATCACCCCGCGCGCCTTTGCGTGGGGAAGGGTCGTGGGGTCGGTCGGTTGCGTTGACGTGCGTGGAGGTACCCGTGGGCCTGGACCTGAGCCGTGTGATGCGTTCTTCGCCGTACTGGCCGGTTATCAGTCACCCGACGCTGCGGCGGGTCCTCCCGGGGTTCGCCGTCTCGTCCCTGGGGGACGGCATGGCCGTGGTGGCCGTGAGCTGGCTGGCGATCGAGCTGGCGCCGGCTGCGGACCGCGGGTTCTGGGTGGCGCTCGCGGCGGCCGCCTACACCCTGTCCGGGGCGGTGGGCGCTCTGTTGCTCGGCCGCTTCCTCCGCCACCGCCGACCCAGTCAACTGGCCGGCTGGGACGCGGCGTTGCGCGCGGGCGCGCTGGGGGCCGTCCCGGTGCTGCACGCCTTCGGCGCACTCGGCATCGAGGGGTACGTCGCGCTGCTGGCGGTCTCCTCCGCACTGCATTCCTGGGGGCAGGCGGGTGTCTACACGCTGATCGCCAGGGTGCTGCCGGACCGCGATCACCTGGCGGGCAACGCCGTGCTGTCGGGTGTGGGAGCGATCTCCACGGTGCTGGGGCCGCCGCTGGCGACGCTGCTGATCGTGTTCGGGGGCCCGGCAGCGGTGCTGGCCGTGGACGCAGCGACGTTCGTCGTCCTCGCACTCACCTTCCTGGTCGGGGTCCCCCGGGACGCGGTCCCGGAGCCGAAGGACGACACGGCCTCGCGGACGGCCGGTTTCGCGGTGATCCGGCGCGTTCCGGCGCTGTCCGGCCTCCTCGCGCTGAGCTTCATGTTCTTCTTCCTCTTCGGCCCGGTGTACGTGGCGCTCCCGCTGCACGTCTCGGACGACCTGGGTGCCTCGGCCGGCCTGTTGGCGGTGTACTACACGGCCTTCGGCATCGGCGCCGTACTGGGCTCGGTGCTCACCGGCTTCCTCGGCCGGTGGCGGATGTGGCCGACGACGGTCGGCATCGTCATCGGCTTCGGTGCACTGATGCTCCCCCTGGGCCTGGGTGCCCCGACGGCCGTGTCGGTCGTCTGCTTCGGGGCGGCCGGACTGCTCTGGCCGCCCTACTCCTCGCTGTCGACCACCCTTTTCCAGCGCTCCGCGCCCGGTGCTCTGCTGCCGCAGGCCCTGGCGGCGAGTTCCGCGGTACGGGTGCTGTCGGTGCCCCTCGGCACCGCGCTCGGGGGGCCGCTGGTGGCCGGTTTCGGCGCGGCAGGGGCGCTGCGCCTGTCCGGTGCGGGCATCGCGCTGGTGGGCCTGGTCGCCGCCGCCGCGCTGGCCCTGCGGACCGCGCGGACGCGCCACGAACCGCCGACGGGCCCCGCGGAGCCGGCCTGCGCGGAGCCGCCGGCGGGGACGGGCTGGGAGGCGGGGCGGCCGTAGGCGGGCGGGCGGGCGCCCGGCCGCGCCCGCTGCAACGGGCTGAGCACGGCGTCCGGCATCGCGCGGCCGCGGCAGTGCTCGCGAAGGTCATCGATGCCCGGCAGAGCCCGGGCTGCATCGTGTGCGGTCACGCGACCGTTCCAGCGCACCCCGCTGGCAGGTCACCACGCAGGTGGGTCGCGGGTTCGGCGGCGCGGGTGGTCGCGCGCAAAATCGAACACGTGTTGGAATAGGAGGGTGAGGCCTTCACTCCGGTTCCCCGATGACCTGGTCGCGCTCCAAGAGGCGTGGCTGCGTACGTACGCCGAACTCGCGCAGGTGCCCGCCGAGGGCGGGACCACCGCGTTGCGGCGTCGGCTGATCGCCCTGTCCGGCCGCTTGTGCGCCCATCCCCACTGGACCGCTCCCGCGGGCTGGCGCGCCGGCGGCGTCGAGCTGCGGCGGGCCGCCCGCAGCCGGGCTCGGGCAGGGCGGGAGGCGGCCTGACGGCAGGCCGCCCGGGCACCTTCTGCACCCGTTCGGGCGAAAGATCCGGCGAGACCCTGCCGCCCACCCCCCGACGCGGGCCATGGTCTGTCCGTAGACGGGGAACTCGGACGAAGGGTGTGGAGCGTTGTACCTGAGGCGCATCGGAACGATCTTGGCCGCAGCCGCACTGACCGTGCTGGCCGTCCCGGCCATCGCCGACGCCGCGGCGATCGCCTGCGGCGGCGGGACGTCGACCGGCCGGGTGGCCGTCAACGGGTGCATCAGCGCCGAGCGCGGATCCGCCGGAAGGTTCCCCACGCGCGAGATCACGGCGTACATCAAGGCGCGCAACACCGGGTCCAAGGGACTCAACGTCGCCTATGAGGCCTTCTTCCGCGTCGTCGACGGCGGTCACTGGGAGAAGCTGGGCAGCGGACGCACCTACGTCCGCGCCGGCGAGTCCGTCGGCCCGCTCGAAGTAGGGAGCAGCACCCGGGTGTGCGGCCCCGTGAAGGTCGAGATCCGCGTGCACGCGAAGGCCGACGGTGCCGCCTGGAGCGGCTGGTCTCCCGCAGCGACGCGGCAGTGCCAGACCTGAGTGCAGGGCCAGACCTGCGCGAGGGCCTGCCCCTTCCTGAAGGCGGCACGCCTCAGCCGCGCCACATCGGCCACAGGGTCGGCCCGCCGCCCGGGAGGCGGATCTCACCGGTGACGCGGAAGCCCAGCCCCTCGTAGAAGGGGATGTTGGTGATGTTGCTGGACTCCAGGTAGGCGGGTTGCCCGAGCCGGTCGCACTCGGTCAGCTGTTGGCGCAGCAGTGCCGAGCCGACCCCCCTCCCCTGGAGTCCCCGGTCCGTCCCCACCGTCGGCAGGTACCAGTGCGGCGTGTCCGGATGGGCCTCGTGCATGGCGTTCTGGACCTCCCCGGCCCGCGGCATCCCACGGAGGCCGAAGACGCGCGCGTACTCGGGCAGCGTCGCCAGTTCCCGTACCGCGGAGGCCTTCCAGCGCCCGGGCCCCGACCAGAGCGCCGCGCCCAGCAGCCGCCCGTCGCCCGTCGCGGCGACCCGGACGCCGCCCGGGCGCGGCCGCTGTTGGCGCTGGGCCAGCCGGAAGTAGCGGGCGATCCTGCGTTCCCGGTCGACGGCGGGGACCATCCACGCCATGACCGGGTCGTCGGCGAAGGCGCGGACCAGGAGCGCGGCGATCGCTGCGGACTCGGTGGGCCGGGCGGGCCGGATGCCGTAGCCGGCCAACGGCTCTGCTGGGAGTCTGCTCATGGGATCACGGTAGGCAGCCGGACCGGGCCGCCCCGCCCGTACGGCGGTGGACACGCCGTACGAGCCACCCGCTCCGCGTGGAGCGATCGCCCCGTGCGGAGGGCGGCAGACGTCAGACGTGGTGGTCCGTCATGTGGGCGTACGACACCCGGGCGAGGGCGGCGAGGGTCTCCGGTATCGCCTCGGGCACGAGAGTGCGGAACGACCGGGCGAAGGCGGCGGACCGTGTGCTCAGCGTCCGTGCCTCCAGCGCCTGGGTCAGGCGGGGGATCACTTCGTAGTGGCAGTCGGGGTGTTCGGCCTCGATGAAGGCCAGCAGGCTCTCCTCGTACGAGCCGTACTCGCCGTCGTACGCCCAGGAGTCCAGCCCGAGCAGCAGGGGGAACCGGGCCCGTACCTCCCAGGCCGCCAGCGGGACCTCCTCGTACGCCGCGGGCCCCTGCCGGTCCGCGAGCCGTAGCAGCGCCGCCAGTTCGGTCATGAACTCGGGTACGGGTCCGGTCCCGGCGGCCGCGGTCCATGCCCGGCGGGCGTCCTGCGGGCACGTGGCGAAGAACTCCTCGCTGAACGTCGTGGCCAGATGGTCCAGCCGGGAGGCGAGGGTCTGGGCGGTGTCCCGCCAGGTCACGTCCCAGTGGTGGTCGGTCCGGGTGATCCGCGCGAGCCGCAGCACCTCCCACTCCAGCGCGTCGGGTCCGCCCGCCGCGAGCCCGACGAGGTGTGCGATCGGGCCGCTGGTGTAGACGCCCTCAGGATGCAGTGCCACCGCTCCCCCTTCCCCTTCGTGGTCCACGGCCCATCCAACCGCCCCGCGGTGGCCGCCGTTGAGGCGGGTGGGGTCAGTGAGGTGGGCGGTACGACGGCGGCCGGTCGGGGAGAGTCCGGCGGCCGTTCGGTGTGTCGGCGCGGCGCGTACGGCCGGGCTCCCTTGAATGGGCAGCCTCCTACGGAAACGGGCACCGTATGACCCTCCCCGCACCGCACCAGGCATCAGCACCGGAACCGGCACCGGAAGCGGCACCCGCCTCGGCCCGGTACACCCGCCGCTCGGTCCTCACGGGCGCCTTCGCCCTGGCCACCGCGGCGGCACTGCCCGTCGCCGCGGCCGGGCGCGCGTACGCGGCCGCCGGGCCGAACATCATCGGCTGCGCCGCCTGGGGCGCGCGGCCCGCGTCCGAGCCCGTCGTCGTCCTCGCCAACCGCCCCGAGCGGATCGTCGTCCACCACACGGCGACGGCGAACGTGACGGACTACTCGAAGCAGCGCGCCTTCGCCCTGGCCAAGGCCATCCAGACGTACCACATGGACGCGCAGGGCTGGATCGACACCGGGCAGCACTTCACCATCAGCCGTGGCGCCTTCGTGATGGAGGGCCGCCACCACAGCCTCGCGGAGCTGAACACCGGCAGGCGCCAGGTGCGCGCGGCGCACTGCGTCGGGCAGAACACGGTGTCGATCGGCATCGAGAACGAGGGCACCTACACCTCGCAGACCCCGCCCGCGGCGCAGTTCGCGGCGCTGGCCGACCTGTGCGCCCACATCTGCAGCCAGTACGGCCTGCCCGCGTCGGAGATCTACGGCCACCGCGACTTCAACGCCACGTCCTGCCCCGGCGACCGCCTGTACGCCCTGCTGCCGACCCTCCGCAGGGACGTCGCCACCCGCCTCGGCACGCCCTTGTCGGAACCGGAGGAGGATCCGGTGTGGGACCTGGTCCGCCAGGCCACCGGACGGCCGGCCGCCACGTTCGGGGAGTACCTGCCTGCGGGACTGCTGTCCTGACGGAGCGTCTCGTACCACGTGTGCGCCGCCCGTGCCCTCGACCCCGGACGGTCCCGACGGCCCCGACGGCCTCGACGGCTCCGTCCGGTTCGGGCCGTCACATGTACCCCTCGCGCAGGGCGTACGCCACGGCATGGGCCCGATTGCGCGGGTGCAGGCGGGTGGTGCGCCCGTGCATCACGTTCTTCACGGTGCGCTCCGAGTAGGCCAGCTTCCCCGCGATCTCCTCGGTGCTCAGCCCGTCGGCGGCCAGCCGCAGCACGTCGACCTCGCGCTGTACGAGGCCGGAGGCCGGGCTGCCCGGCAGCCCCTCGGCGCTGCGCTGCATGCCGCCCACCTGGGTGATCAGCCGGGCGATCAGGTCCGAGGGCAGGTCGCCGTCGCCCCGGGCAGCCGCGCGGACCGCCTGGAGGAGCCGGTCCTCGGTCGCCACCCGCCGCCAGACGATGGCGCGGACCCCGCGTTCGACGACCTGGAGCAGGTCCGCCTCCCGCAGGGCCCGCGCAACGAGGACCACCCGGGTCCCCTCGGTGCGCGTGAGCCGCCGCAGACGCGACAGCGTCGTCTCGTCCAGCGCGTCGACGAGCAGGACCGCGAACCGTCCCCGGGCGTCCGGCCATCTCCTCGACGAGCTCGACCTCGGGCTGCCGGCGCAACTGGCCGGTCGCTCCGGCGAAGGAGAGCGGATCCGATGCGTGGACCTCGACCGGGATCCTGGCGCGGGCACTCAGAGCCATGACCGAACATCCTTAAGTGAGCGGAGCGCGTGCAACACGCCGAACGAGCTTCGAGAATCGTCCTGTTGCGGTCGGCCCGCCGACACTCGTGGCTCACCACGAGATCAACCACGAGATCGACCACCAGATCGCCAGGAGCGTGTGATGGCGTCCCTTTTAGAACGTGCAGACGCACTCGCCCTGCTGGCCTCCGAGGCGCAGCGCGCCCGGGCGGGCTCCGGGCGGCCGCTGTTGTTCCGCGGGCCCACGGGAACGGGCCGCAGCGCGCTCCCGAGGGCACCCTGACCCCGGATGTGCTGCGCGTCCGCGGCGCCCGCAGCGGCTCCGCCCCGCTCACCGGCGAGTCCGCCCTGACCGGCAGCGAACGCCGTGTCCCCGCACCGGCCGCGGACCGCCGGACCAACGCCGAGATCTCGGACGCGGACCTCCTGCACCTGGCAAGACGCACCCTGGAGACCCATCTGACCAGCACCTACCGCAAGCTCGGCATACAGCGCCGCGCGGATCTGGCCGGTGTGATGACCGCCACCGCCTCATCGCATCGGGGGCCAGACCGGTACGGCACGCCCTGACGCCACGCCGGCGCCACGACCTGCGCGCCTGTCCGGCGAACGAACACCTGCCGGCCTTCGTCCACGGGGCTGTACGCGCCCGTCGGCCCGGATAGCGTCGGGGCGGGTGGCCCGTGCCGAGGTCCGCCCGCGCACCCGAAGGCAGGAACGAGATGAACCCCCTGGCCGCCCGCGGTCCGCACAGTGTCACGCTCGCCGCCCGGGCCGACTGCAGTGTCATCACCCTCACCGGTGACCTGGACCTCGACCGTGTCGAGCCCTTGCGCACGGCACTTCGCGAGGCCTGTACCGCTCCCGGTGCCCCGGCACGGGTGGTCGTCGACCTCTCGCGGCTCGACTTCTGCGACTCCGTCGGGCTCAACGCCCTGCTCCACGCGCGCTCGCTGTGCGAGTCGAACGGGCGGACGCTCACGCTCGCCGATCCCGGCCCGCAGTTCCACCGCCTGCTGTGCATCACGGGCGCCGACCGGGTGTTCGACCTCACCGTCTCGGGGGCGCCCGACGGACCTCCCGGCACGGGGCCGTGACCGTGGGACAGCGGCCGCGGCCGCTCAGCCCGATCTGAGCGTGACGGAGGGCGCCACGCCGTACTCCTGCCGGTAGGCGGCGGCGAAGCGGCCCTGGTGCGCGAAGCCCCAGCGCCCGGCGATGCCGGCGACGGTGGCATGGCCCGACGGATCGGCGGACCGGAGGTCGGCATGGGCACGGGCCAGCCGGACCCGGCGGAGGTGGCCGAGCGGCGTCGTGCCGGCGTGGCGGGTGAAGGCGTACTGCACCGCGCGCGGGGTGACCGGGATCGAGGCGGCGATGTCGGCGAGCGTGATGTCGCGGTGGGCGTTGGCCTCGATGAACGCGACGGCGCGGCGCAGGGTGTCGCTGTGTGCGTCGCGCGTGTCGCGCGGGGCGGGCGCGTCTTCCCGGGCGGTGTTCGGCAGCGTGCACAGCACCGTGGCCGCCAGGTGCTGGGCGGCCGTCGAGACCAGCAGCCCGTCGGGGTCTGCGGATGCCCCGCTGTCGTCGAGGACATGGTCGCGGAGGTAGGCGACGGCCGCGCCGAGCCGCCGGTTCTCGGCCGGGCCGACGGCCCGGGGGCCGGTGATCCGTACGTCCCTGCCGGCGGGGGCGGAGGCCACCCGGCCCAGCAGGCGGGGGTCGAACATCGTGATCGTGTACCGGGCTTCGCGCACCTGCCCCTCGTAGGGCCGGTCGGGAGGGGCGAGGAGGAAGGTCTCGCCGGGGCCGAAGACCTCCTCGCGGCCGCCTGTGGTGTCCACGATGGTTCCGCTGTGCATCGTCACCAGGCACACCTTGCCCAGGCAGCCCGCGTCGTAGCCCATCGTGTAGCCGAACGACAGGCGGTCCACGCTCAGCCCGCCGACCGCGGTACGGGAGATCCGCGCCCGGGTGTCCGCGGGGCGGCCGCCGATCTGCATGGGGGTGTAGGCGGCGGACAGGAACGCCTCCGTGGCCCCCAGGTCCCCGCTCTCGAAGAAGAGGTTCGTCATCGGGCCCTCCCTCGCCCCGTCCGCACCCCCGGCACGGCTGCCGGCGACAGGCGCCTCCAGTATGCCGTGACCGGCCGGCCGGGCCTTCTACGCACCGGCGTCGAAGGTCACCGGGAGGCTGAGGGGGCCGCGCAGTCCGCCCTGGCGCCAGCGGATGCCGTCCGGCTCCACGGCCAGGGCGAGCCCGGGCAGCCGGCGCAGCGCGGTGCCGATCGCGATGTGCCCCTCCAGCCGGGCCAGCGGCGCGCCCAGGCAGTAGTGGACGCCGTGGCCGAAGGCGAGGTGGGCGTTGTCCTGCCGGGTGATGTCGAGGCGGTCGGGGTCGGGGAACCGTGCCGGGTCGCGGTCGGCGATGGCCGACGCGATCAGGACGGTCGCTCCGCGCGGGATGGCCGTACCCGCGATCTCGACGTCCTCGCGGGCGAAGCGGGCGATGCCGGGGCTGACCGGGCCGTCGTAGCGGAGGAACTCCTCGATCGCGCTTCCCAGGAGCTCGGGTTCGGAGCGCAGGAGGTCGAGCTGGCCGGGGTGGGTGAGGAGCATGGCGATGCCGCCGCTGATCAGGTTGACCGTGGTGATGTAGCCGGCGGCGAGCAGCAGGAAGACCATGGCGATGAGCTCGTCCTCGCTCAGGCGCCGTTCCTCGTCCCGGGCGGTGATCAGGGCGCTGAGCAGGTCGTCCCCGGGGTCTGCCCGCTTGTCCCGGATGAGGCCGGTCACGTAGGCGCGCATGTGCTGCCACGCCTCGTCCACGACGGCGGGGTCCGGCGGCTGCGCACCCCGCATGATCATGCGGTCGGTCCAGCGCTGGAAGTCGAGGCGGTCGTCCGCCGGTACTCCGAGCAGTTCGCCGATGACGGTGACGGGCAGCGGCAGCGCGAAGTCCGCGACGAGGTCGGCGCGGCCGGCCGGGGCGATCGCGTCCAGGAGGCGGTCGGTGACGGCCTGGATCCGGGGCCGCATCTCCGCGACCCTGCGGGCGGTGAACGCCTTGGAGACCAGGCGGCGCAGGCGGGTGTGGTCGGGCGGGTCGCTGCGGAGCATGTTGCTGAGCATCGACTCGCGCTCCGTTCCGGGCAGCTGGGCCAGGAGCCGGGGGTCCGAGGCGTCGCGTACGTCGCTGCTGAGGCGGGAGTCGGACAGGGCCGCGAGCCCGTCCTCGTAGCGGGTGACGAGCCAGACGTCCAGGCCGCCCGCGGCCACGACGCGGCGTACGGGGCCCTCCTCGCGCAGTTCCCGGTACAGCGGGAACGGGTCCGCGAGGAATGCCGGGTCGGCGTAGGGAAGAAGGACCGGCCGCTCACTCATCGTGCCTCCAGGAGTACGACGCCTCTGCCATGGGAAGTGAGGATATGCGTCCGAGTCTCCACGAATGCTGCTTTTCGGTCAGGGCGGACGAGCCGTACCCCGTCACGACGGCCCGTCAACTCCCGGTATCAATGGCAACCTGATGGCCTGTCGATTACCGATGGACGCGCGATCTGGGCCAAGGCCCACTCCGGAAAGTATGATCAAGAAATGGCTGACATGACCGAAACTACGCCAGGCTGGCTGACCAGTGACGAGCTGGACGCGGCCAGGGCCCAGATGCCGATCCTGTACGTCGAGGCCGTTCCCGTGCGCGTCGACGAAACCGGCGAAGTCACCAGCATCGGGCTGCTCCTGCGGATCGGCGCGGACGGAACGATCAGCCGGACGCTGGTGTCCGGCCGTGTCATGCACCACGAGCGGATCCGTGACGCGCTGCTGCGCCATCTGGAGAAGGACCTGGGCCCGGTGGCCCTGCCCCTGGTGCCGGCCTCCCTCCAGCCCTTCACGGTGGCCGAATACTTCCCCACGGTCGGGATCACTCCGTTCCACGACCCCCGCCAGCACGCGGTGTCCCTCGCCTACGTCGTACCGGTGACGGGTGACTGCCGTCCCCGGCAGGACGCCCTGGACCTGGTGTGGTTCAGCCCGC
Source organism: Streptomyces erythrochromogenes (assembly GCF_036170895.1). Classification (NCBI taxonomy): domain Bacteria; kingdom Bacillati; phylum Actinomycetota; class Actinomycetes; order Kitasatosporales; family Streptomycetaceae; genus Streptomyces; species Streptomyces erythrochromogenes. Next base: position 340,196 of record NZ_CP108036.1, read on the forward strand.
AGGAAGCGGCCTCGCCGGCCGTGCAGGGCGAGATGCCGGGCGGCCACGCGGTGCTGCTGAAGCAGGCCCTGGCGCACGTGGGACGCACGTACTGAGGCGGCCGCCCCCGCGCGGGCGTCCGTCTGCGTCTACGGCGTCTGCGCCGGGGTGAACCGCGTGAGGATCAGCAGGGTGTCCACGAGGTCCTCGGCGGGTGCGCCGGTGGCCAGGCGGCGGAGCTGTTGCCCGAAGACCAGGGCGACGGCCACGCCGGCCAGCCGTTCGGGGTCCGGGACGCCCAATTGGGTCAGGATACGGGTGGCCAGCAGGTCGTAGGCGGCGAAGCACTCGGCTGCGGCGGCCCGTAGCCGTTCGTCGCGGCCGGCCTGCACGTAGAGCTCGAAGGGCGCTATGTGCCGGCTGTCGAAGGCGTTGCCGCCCGCGACCTGCGCCACCACCTCGGCGGCCTGGCCGATGTCGAAGTGCTCGTCGGAGCACTCGTCGGCCAGTGCCGTGAAGTGCCGGGTCTCCTCGGCCACGAAGTGCAGCAGGCTCTCGCGCAGCAGCTCGTGCTGGGTGGCGAAGTGGTAGGTGACGGAGCCGAGGGAGACCTCGGCCTCTTTGGCGATCCGCCGGTTGGTGACGGCCGCGATGCCGTCCTGCCCGATGATCCGCAGCACGGCGTCGATGATGCTCTGGCGGGTGGCGGATGCGTGGGGCATGTCCGCATTCTGCCCCATCGGCCTGCGTGTCCGTCCCTGCGGGGGCGGGGAGTCGGGGACGGCAGGGGTGTGGACAAGCAGGGACGCGGTCCCTACTGTTCGTTCGAACGAACAGAAGAACGCCGCAGCGCCGCACGGGAGTCGTCGTGGAGATGTCCGGATCGAACGTTCTGCTCACCGGGGCCACCGGAGGCATCGGCTGCACCCTTGCCGCGCGGCTGACCGCGCAGGGGTCCCGCCTCACCGTCACCGGCCGGCAGGAGGCCGCCCTGAAGACCGCCGCGGACGCCTGCGGGGCCCGGGCCGTGGTCGCCGATCTGGCCGTCCGGTCCGACGTCGTGCGTCTCGCCGAGACCTGCGCGGATACGGACGTCCTCGTCGCGAACGCCGCACTGCCCGCCAGCGGCGACCTCCTGGACTACACGGAGGAGCAGCTCGACCGCGCCCTCGACGTCAACCTGCGGGCGCCCGTCCTGTTGTCCCGGCTGCTCGCGGAACACATGGTGGCCCGCGGCCGCGGCCACATCGTGCTGGTCGGTTCCATCTCCGGCAAGGCGGCCACCAAATCGACCTCCCTGTACAACGCGACGAAGTTCGGGCTGCGCGGGTTCGCCCTGGCCCTGCGCCAGGAACTCCGGGGCACGGGCGTGGGGGTGTCCCTGGTCCAGCCCGGCTTCGTCCGTGACGCCGGGATGTTCGCGGCCACCGGTGCCTCCACACCGAACGGCATCAGGACCGTCACGCCCGGCCAGGTCGCCGACGGCGTCGTACGGGCCGTCCGCCGCGACCTGTGCGAGGTCAACGTCGCCCCGCTGGAGCTGCGGCTGCTCAGCGCCATAGCCGGGCAGTTCCCCGGCTTCGCCGAGCGGATCCAGGCCCGGGCGGACGTCGACGGCTCGGTGCGGCAGATCGTCGACTCCCAGCGCTCACGCCGCTAGGTCCTGCGCCGACGGGACCGCCGCCCCCGCCCGAGGCCCCGCTCCTCGCCCTTGCTCGTCCTCGCACCTGCACGCCTTCCCAGCCACCTCATGTGAACGGAGAGCACGGCTGTGCCGAGTGAACACCTTCCGAGCGACGGGCCCGAGGCCGGCCCGCAGGTCGAACGCAGGTCCCTGCTCCGATTAGGAGCCCTGCTGGCCGCGGGCGGGACCGCCGCGCTGGTACCCGCACCGGTCGCGCACGCCGCGACGCGGGGCCAGGGCTCCGACACGGTGACCACCACCTACAAGGGCCGCTCGCCCTACGGCAACGACCAATGGGCGTACGTCGCCTTCGACGTCCCCGCCGGAGTGCAGCGGATCTCCGTCACCGCCGCCCACGACGCCTCCGCCGGCATCCTGGACCTGGGGATCTTCGGCCCGACCGGGTTCCGCGGCTGGTCCGGCGGCGCACGGACCGGCTTCACCCTCGCCGCGTCGGACGCGACCCCCGGCTACGTGCCCGGTCCCGTCGATCCCGGCCGCTGGTCCGTCATCCTGGGGCCCATGGTCGGCAGCCCCGGCGGCATGGACTGGCAGGTCGACGTCACCCTCCACCAGGGAGCCCCGCTGCCCCGGGTGCCGTACGACATCCTGCCCGCCGCGGTCGCCGGACGCGGCCCCGGCTGGTACCGGGGCGATCTGCACCTGCACAGCCGGCACTCCGACGGGCAGCGCACGGTGGACGAGATCGTCGCGGCGGCCCGCCAGGAGGGGCTGCACTTCATCGCCACCTCCGACCACAACACCAGCTCCACCGGGGTGACGTGGAGCGGGAACGTCCCGACCGACCTGCTGGTGATCAACGCCGAGGAGGTCACCACCCGGCACGGCCACTGGCTGGCCGTCGGCCTGCCCCAGGGGGAATGGGTGGACTGGCGCTACGGCCCCGCGGACCAGGGGGTGTTCGAGGGCCACGCCCGTCGCGTGCACAGCCTCGGCGGGCTGACGATCGCCGCCCATCCGCTCACTCCGGCGCCGGGATCCTTCTGGGAGTTCGGCCTCGACCGCGTGGACGCGCTGGAGGTGTGGAACGGCCCGTGGACCCTGGACGACGCGGCCAACATCGCCGCCTGGCACGTCATGCTCTGCCTCGGCAAGCGGGTCGCGGCCGTCGGCAACAGCGACGCCCACAGCCCCGCGGACGCCGTCGGCCGGCCGCACAACGTGGTGCGTGCCGCCGCCCTGTCGACCCCCGCCGTACTGGACGCGCTGCGCATGGGACGCTCGTACGCCGTCGAATCCGCGGCCGTGACCCTGGACTTCACGGCCCGCGCCGGCGCGGCTGTCGCCGGGCCCGGTGAGGAACTGCCCCTTTCGTTCTTCGACGCCGTCGACGTGACCCTGAACGTGACGGGCGCCCCGGACAGCATCGCCACCCTGTACACCGAGTGGGGCATCATGGCCGCGACCTGCATCGACGGCAGTGGCCGGGGGCAGCTGAGGTGGCGCGGCTGGGGCAAGGCGTCGATGTTCGCCCGGGCGGAGGTGCGCCGTCCCGAGCCCGCCTCCACCACGCTGGACCAACTGGTCGCCATCACCAACCCGGTGTGGTTCTACTCCGCCCGACTGCCCCCGTACGACGTGGAGCGGCGCGTGCTGTTCCACACCGAGCGCCGTCCCGACGGGTCGTGGAGCGGCATGCGTCCGCTGCCGGGTGCCGTCGGCGCCGCCTCGTTCGCCGGGGTGCAGAGCGCCCTGGCGGGGATGGCGGACGGCTCGGTGGTGGTGCTGGGCGTCGCGCCCGACAACGGCCTGTGGCTGACGACCGCACGGGGTTCGGCCACGCTCCAGCCCTGGCAGCGCGTCGCGGGGCCTGACGGCTCGACCGGGTTCACGGTGCGGGAGGCGGACGTCGCGGCCTTCCCCGACGGCACCTGCCAGATCGTGGCGACGGCCATGGACGGCACCGCGTACCACCAGCTGCGGCGCGCCGACGGCGGCCTGACGGGGTTCAGGGCGATGCCGGGCTCCCCCGCGACGAGCCGCTGGGGTGCGACGAAGGTGGCGATCACCGCCATGCCCGACGGGTCCGCCCAAGTGCTCGGTTACGGCACGGACGGCGCCATGTACCACTGCGTCCGCGGGCGTACGGGTACGTGGACGCCCTGGGGCAGGCCGGCCGGCTACGGCGGTGCCCCGACCTTCGCCGGCCCCGCCCTGGCGATCACCGGGATGCCCGACGGGTCCTCGCAGGTCCTGGCGATCGGGATCGACGGGATCGTGTACCACCAACTGCGGCGGCCGGACGGCTCCTGGACCGGATTCCGGGCCCCGCGGGGCGTCACCACCGCCACCATGGGAGCCAGCGCCATCGGCATCACGGGAACGCCCGACGGCTCGGCCCAGGTCGTGGCGGTCGGGCTCGACGGACGGATCTGGCACAACGCCAGGATGCCGGACGGCTCCTGGACCCCGTTCGGCCAGATCCCCGGCCCGAACGGGAGGGACCCCTTCCCCGCGGGCCAGGTCCGTATCACCGCCCTGCGCGACGGCACCACGCACGTGACGGCCATCAGCGCGGGCTAGCGTGTCCGGGACCGCCTCGCGCACCGCCGTGCGCCGCGCCGCCTTACCGGGGCGGGTCGGGGTCGCGGAGTGCGGGGCGGGACCAGGGGGCGTCGGCGTCGGCGACCGCGGCCGGTTCCGGGCGCAGGCCCAGTTCGCCGAGCTCGTTGAGCGCCATCATGGCGGTGAACATCGGGTTGGGGTTGGCGCCGCCCACCCCGAGCTCGGCGACGGCCTGCGCGTAGCGGGAGGTGAACGCGCTCGGGACGATCCGCCCGCCCTCGCCGGTCAGCCCGAGCGCCGCCCCCTGCAGGGCCGTGGCCTGTTCCAGCAGTCCGTCCAGATGGGACACCGCCTCGGCGCCGCGGCGCAGGGCGAAGGTGTGCCCGTCGGTGAGGGTAGCGGCCTCCCCCTCCTCGAAGAGGCCGGCGACGGCGCCGAGCACGGTCTGGATCTTGAGCTGGTCGGCGTCGTACATCGCACCGCAGGCGCCGTTGCCCTCATCGGACAGGTGGAGGACGCCGCAGTCCCCCAGGTGCACGATCACGTGCCCGGCGCAGTGGCCCTGGCTGCGCAGCACCCGGACCGCGCCGTCGGCGAAGGTCCAGCCGGTGAACCGGCGCGAGCCGATCCGGATCATCTCCAGCGGCCGTTCCTCGTAGGTCCGGGTCGTCGCGGCGAAGGGCCGCATCGGCGTGAAGAGCGACACGACCCGGGCGGCCAGTGCGGGCGCCGGAAGCGGCGCCGCCCAGGCGATGCGCTCGAAGGACCGCACCCAGTAGGACTCCGGGTCCCGCATCTGGTCGAGGTCGCGGGCGGGGACGTAGTGCTCGGCGGGTACGCCCAGTTCGTCGGCCACGTCGTTGTTGCCGACGTGGTCGGGGTGGCCGTGCGTGGTCAGGACCAGCGCCCGGGACCAGGGCCCGACGCGGTCGGCCGCCGTCCGCAGTGCCGCGCGGAAGGCCGTCGTGACGCCGGTGTCGACGAGCACCAGCGTGTCGCCGGCCCGGTGCACCAGGGCGTTGCCGACGTCCGGTTGATCGTGCGCGAGGTCCAGTTCCCGGCCGAGGACCAGCACGGTCCTGTCGTCGATCTCGATCAGGTCACCGAGCGCGGTCATGGATCCTCCCGCGGTCCGCTCCGGGCCGGAGCCGCTGTTCAAGGCTGTACAGGCACCAGTCTCCCGCCGCCGGGCGTACGCCGCACCAGCGCCCCGGATGCCCCGCACCGGCCGCTGAGCGCGTCGGCGGGAACCTACCTACGCTGGGAAGGGGTACCGGATGGGGTGAAGCCATGGCAGCGCAGCCCGCGGGAGTATCGCGCCCGGCCCGCCGGATCCGCTCCGTCGCCACCGTCCTCGCCGTGGCCTGCGCCTGTCCGGTGTCCGGGTACACGGATCCGGGCCGGTCCGCGGCCGCTGCCGCGGACTGCGAGACCGCGCTGCCGGACAGTTTCTGGCGTGCGCCCGTGGACACGCTTCCCGTGCACCCGGACTCCGCCCGGTACGTCTCCTCGATCGGCCCCTCGGAGCCCCTGCACCCCGACTTCGGCTCGGGGCTCGTCGACGGGCAGCCGATCGGGATTCCGATCACCGTCTCGGACACGACGGTGCCTGAATCGAAGGTCTCCTTCGACATCGCCGAGGAAAGCGACCCCTCCGGGTACCGGATCCCGCAGAACGCCAGGATCGAAAACGGTCCCGCGAGCGACGGCGACCGCCACGTCATCGTCTGGGACCGCGGCCTGTGCAAGTCCTACGAGCTCTGGGACGCGAAGCCGCAGGGCGGCAACGCCTGGCACGCCGGCGGGGGCGCGGTCTTCGACCTGCGGAGCAACGCACTGCGGCCCGACGGGTGGACGTCGGCCGATGCGGCCGGACTCGCCATCCTGCCCGGCCTGGTGCGCTACGACGAGGCCGCGTCGGGGCGGGTCGACCACGCGGTCCGCATCACGGTGCCGCGCTCGGACCAGAGCTTCGTCTGGCCCGCGCGGCACCAGGCGGGCGCCGCGGCGGACCCCGCGCTGCCGCCCATGGGCCTGCGCCTGCGCCTCAAGGGCTCCGTCGACACCTCGCAGCTGGCCCCGCAGGCCAAGGCGGTCGCCGAGGCCCTCAAGAAGTACGGCGCCATAGTCGCCGACAACGGCTCGGCCTGGTTCATCTCCGGTGAGGAGAACTCCGGCTGGGACAACGACCAGCTCGCCGGGCTCAAGGGCTTCAAGGGGTCCGACTTCGAGGCGGTGGACGCGTCCGGACTGCAGCAGTCGCCGGATTCCGGCGCCGTCGTGCCGAGGTGAACCGCCCCGCCTGCTCCTTCCCCTACTCCTGGCGCAGGGTCGTGACCAGGTCGCGCGGCAGACCGTGGGTGTCGTGGAGGTAGTGGAGGTCCTCCTCGGTCAGCAGACCCCGGAACCGGGGGCGGGCGAGCACCCGCCGGCCGCGCTCCAGTTGGCGGCGGAACCGCTGTTCCTCCTCGATCAGGTGGCGGAGCACATCGCCCGGCGGCACGTCCTGCCGGAAGTGGTCCAGGGTGTGCCGGACCAGTTCCTCCCGGAGGTCCCCGACGCCACGGGAGGGATCGTCCCGCCACAGCAGGGTGAGCACCCGTCGCACGAGGCGTCGCAGCACGTAGCCCCGCCCGGTGTTGGCCGGGCGCACCCCGTCGCCGAGCACCACGACGGCCGAGCGCAGGTGGTCGCAGACGATGCGCAGCGAGGTCTCGTCCAGGTGCCACAGGGGTGGTACGAGGCGCCGCCAGGGATCGAAGACGTCGCACTCGAACACGGACGGCTTGCCCTGGAGCAGTGAGGCCAGCCGCTCCAGGCCGAGTCCGGTGTCGACGTTGCGCCGGGGAAGGGGAACGAGGGAGCCGTCGTCGAGGCGGCGGTGGCTCATCGTCACGTGGTTCCACACCTCCACCCAGCGGTCGTCGCGGGTGGGGGTCGACCGGGGCGGGCCTTCGCCGCTCCACAGGAAGATCTCCGAGTCGGGGCCGCAGGGGCCGACGGGGCCGTTGGACCACCAGTTGTCCTCGACGGTGAGTTCGACGGGTACGCCCTTGTCCTGCCACAGCCGGAGGGAGGCGGTGTCCTGGTCGGTCCGGTCGTCGCCGGCGTGGACGGTGGCGTACAGCAGGCCGGGGTCCACGCCCAGTCCCTCGGTGAGCAGCCCGTGTCCCCAGTCGAGGCTGAGCGGTCCTTCGTAGTCCCCCAGCGACCAGGTGCCGAGCATCTCGAAGACCGTCAGGTGCGTGGCGTCGCCGACCTCCTCCAGGTCCGTGGTGCGCAGGCAGCGCTGTACGTTGACCAGTCGGCTGCCCAGCGGATGGGGGCGGCCCTCCAGGTACGGGGTGAGCGGGTGCATGCCCGAGGTGGTGAACAGCACGGGGTCGCCGGGTGGCGGCAGGAGCGTCGAGCCGACGATCCGGCGGTGTCCGCGCTCCTCGAAGTACTCGACGAACGTGCTGAGCAGTTGTTCGGTGTTCATGGGGTGGCTCCTTCGCATCACAGCGGGAAGGGGCACCGGAGAACGGACCGGGCGGGTCTCCGGCCGGGGCGGGGATGCCACGGCATGGCCGGCGGACCGTTTTCCGGTCGCCGGGGAGAGGGGAAGGTCAGGCGGCGGCAACCGGCGAGCTGGTCGCTCGCGCGGTCGCGGTGGTGCTGGGGCCGTTGACGTTCATGGGCGCAACGGTAGCGCGACCGTGCCTGCCGGGGCACGTGGATTTCGCCGGGCCGGCCCACCCGTCGCGGCGGCCCACCCGTCGCGGCGGCCCCCGCGTCGCGGCGGGGCTCACGCCCGGATGCGCGTCCGGGGATCCTCCGTCCGCATCAGGAGGTGTCCCCGGCGGAAGCGCTCGTCGGCGCCTGGCTCCCGCAGCATCCGTCCGACCTCGACGAACCCGGCGGCGCGGGCCGTCTCCGCGAGGTCGTCGATCGGCCACCGGTAGGCGGTCGTCACCTTGTGGTCGAACGCCGCCACCGGCCCGCCTTCGGCCTCGAAGAAGGCGAGCAGGAGTGTCCCGCCCGGAGCCAGCACGCGGCGGAACTCCGCGAAGTAGGAAGGGAGTTCCGGCGGTGGTGTGTGGATCACCGAGTACCAGGACACGATGCCGCCCAGCGTGCCGTCGGCCAGGTCCAGGGCGTCCATCGAACCGACTTCGAACCGCAGGTCCGGGTGGGCCGCGCGGGCGAAGTCGATCATGGCCGGCGCGAGGTCGACGCCGAAGACGTCCAACCCCAGGTCGCGCAGGTGCGCCGTCACGTATCCCGGACCGCATCCCAGCTCGGCCACGGGCCCGGCACCCGCGGTCCGGGCGAGGTCGGCGAACGCGGCGAGGACCGAGCGGTCCAGCGGCACGCCGTCGAGCCAGTCGCGGGCGAGGTCCGCGTAGAGGGCGACGACGGCGTCGTAGGCGTCGGACGTCGCGCGGAGGTGGGCGGGGAGTTCGGTCACGGGGAACGACCTTAGAGCGTTTCGGACCCGGGGTCCGCTACTGGCCGGCGGTGGTCTCCTTGACGGCCCAGGCCAGGTACTGCTCCGAGGTCGCGGCGGCCGGGAGCACGATCCACTGGGGCACGTCGTGGGGGTGGCGCTCGTGCACCCACGCCTCCAGGCCCGCGACGCTGTCCGTGGTCGTCGTGAAGAAGACCCGGTAGCCGCGTTCGTGGCGCAGTGCGTCCTTGTTCCAGTAGAAGAGGGTCATCCGCGCCTCGACGTCGGCGGCGGCCGCCAGCCTGGCCTCCACCGCGCCCTGCGCGATCTCGTAGGCCTTCGCCTCGTCGTTCACGGTCGTCTGCGCGATCACTATGTTCGCCACGCCGGTCCTCCTCGATCGGGTTTCCCCAACCCTACGGCGGGAGTTCGCGTGCGCGGCACGGGGTGCAGCTTCGTGACCATGAACCAGCGGAGCGACAGCACCACCGACCAGGCTCCCGCCGATCCGGCTGCGTGCGCTGGTGACCGAAGTGCGGGCCGAGATGCACGCGGGCGTCACGGACGAGGAGTACGTGGCCGCGCTCAAGGCGGGCACGCGTAGCCGGGGGCCGGAGACGGGGCCGGCGGCGGCGCCGCGGTCGCCGGGGCCGTGTCAGCCGGCCAGGGCCACCAGCCTTCGGTAAGCCAGTTGGTCCGCGCGCCGGGCGGTGAGGTGGACGTGGACGTCGCCGAGGTACTCCTTCAGGGCGGTGTACCCGGCGGTGTAGGCCTCCTCCTGCTCCTCGGCCGCCGGCGGCATCCAGAGGATCAACAGGAGTTCGTTCCTGCGCGTGCCTTCCGGGCTGGCGAAGGAGAGTTCGTGGACGACCAGCCGGGGCTCGTCCGAGGGCAGGCCCTGTACCAGCTCGTCATGCGTCAGGTTGCCCTCCAGCTCGGCTACCAGGACGTCCGGGGGGTCCGCGAGGCGGAGGACCAAGGTGTTGACCTCCCGCTGCTCCCTGAGGTGCTGGATGGCGGCGAGGCAGCCCTCCGACAGGCCGATCGCGCTGCTCATGGGGGCTCACCCCTCCGTGCTGGTCGGGTCCGGGCGCCGGCAACGTCCGCCGGTCGTGGTCCCCGACGACGCCGACCGGCCCGTGCATCCTCACGCCGACGCGCGTGCGGTGCGGCGTACCGGGCCGCGGTGCGGGCAGAAGTCACCCGGTCGGCCGCACACGCCACGGAGCCCTCGTGAGGACGCCGGGTGGGACATCGGCGACAAGATCTGCGTCCGCTCCTCCTCCGACGTGCTCCTCGTCCTGCAGGTCACCAGACATCGCGAACGGCCAGGACGACTCCGTGGAAGCGCTCGCCAAGCTGTGGAAACGCCCATGGGCACCCGCTAGGGAGCGGTGGGGTGGGCCTCCAGCTGCGACTTCAGGTTGCGCAGGGTGGTCCGGATGTTCTTCCGCTGGAACTCGGCGAAGGTGTGGCCCCTCGTCGCGATCCTGTCGAACGTGTTGGCCACCGGGTCGGGCCAGCCGCGGCGGTCGTCGGTCCACGTCTCCGTCACCTCCGTGCCTCCGGGCACGGCGGCGAAACGGTACTCCCACGTGGCGATCGGGCCGGGCAGCCACGGGCGGCGCAGGCCGATGGCGTGGACCCTGAACCGGAAGAGCCGGTCCGGGTCGGCGGCCGTCACCGTGCAGCGGGTCGTCCAGCGCAGCGGTCCGCGCTTGTTGCGGCCGTCGAAGACCATCCCGACCCGGGTCGCGGTGCCGGGCCCTTCGGCCGGGGTGGCGCCCAGGTTCTCCGGGCTCCAACGGCCCATCAGGGCGGGGTCGGAGACGTGCTGGTAGACCGTCGACGGGTCGGCCTCGACGAAGACGGTGTCGTGGACGCTGAACGTGCGGGGCATGGGGCTCCCTCCTCGGAGCACGACGGTAGCGGTCGCCGTGCCGCCCCCGACCGGCGCCCCTGCCGCGCGCTCCCCGGCACCCGTCAGGCCCGTTCCAGCATGCGGCGCCTCAGGGTGTCGTAGATGGGTGCGCTCCCCAGCCGGTCGGCCGTCACGGCCGCGGCGAAGCAGGCCGTCAGCAGGGGCAGGAGGAGCACGCCGGCGCCGGTCATCTCCGTCACCAGGACGATGGCGGTGAGCGGTGCCCGCACCACGCCGGTGAAGACGGCGGCCATCCCCACCACGGCGAACGCGGCCGGACCCGCCGCACCGGCCGGCAGCAGAGGGGAGGCGAGCGCGTGGGTGAGCGTCCCCCACAGGGCTCCCAGGGCCAGCAGCGGAGCGAACAGCCCGCCGGGAGTGGCGGCCGCATAGCTGAGCGGGCCGGCCACGAACCGTACGGCGAGGCAGACCGCCAGCGCCGCGGAGGTCAGGCTCCCGCCCGCCAGCAGGCGCTCGCTCAGCTGGTCGCCGCCGCCCGTCAGGAGCGGGTCGAAGGCCATCAGCGCGCCGACCAGGGCACCGATGACGGCCGCCCGGACGACGAGGGGCACCCGGGTCAGCCGGTCGCACACCTCCAGGGTCCCCACGACCAGCGCGCTGTACGCGGCGCCCAGCGCCCCGGCGGTCACCCCGTACAGCAGGAAGACCGGCAGCATCCACAGCGGTGGGGCGGGGAGGGCCGACACGGGAAGGACCAGCGCGTCGCCCACGATCAGCTGGGAGGCGGCCACCGCGGTGACGGTGCCGACGAGCGTCAGCAGCACCAGACGGGGCCGCACCGTGCCGGTCACCTCTTCGCAGACGAACAGCAGCCCGCCCAGCGGAGCGGTGAACGCCACCGCCAGACCCGCCCCGCCGAGCGCGGAGTGCAGCATGCGGGCGTCCTCGGCGTCCAGCCGGCCGCGCCGGCCCGCCCCGGAGCCGATCGCGGCACCCATGTGGACGATCGGCCCCTCCCGGCCCAGGACCAGGCCCGAGCCGATCGCGACGAGCCCTCCCACGAACTTCGCCGGCAGCAGCCAGGCCGACCGGACCTCGGCCTCCTGCCGCCACACGGCCTCCACGTGCTGGATCCCGCTGCCCGCGGCGTGCGGGACCCGCCGGGCGATCGCGCAGGCCACCGCCGCGCCCGCCGCGGTGAGGGCGACGGGGATCAGCCGGCCCGCCCCGCCCAGGCCTGCGGCCGCCTCCAGAACCGAGGCCCGCAACAGGTCGGCGTGTTCCAGGCACCACCGGAAACCACCGCCGACCAGCCCGACCAGGCACCCCGCCAGCGCCGCGGCCACGAAGGCGCGGCCGTCTCCCCACCTCCGCCCGGGAGACACCCCGCTAGTGCTGGGGCAGGTGGGTCTTGGCGTCCTCGTACGTCCCCTCGCCGGGTGTGGAGGCCACGGCGTAGAAGAGGTTCAGCACACCGGTCCGGAAGGTCTCGGCGGACAGCAGCTCCAGCGGGACCGGGGCCGCGTCCTGCTCGAACAGGCGCATGCCGCCGCGCACGGCGATCGGGTGCAGCAGGAGGTTGAGTTCGTCCAGCAGCCCGGCGGCCACCAACTGGCGTACGACGGAGACCGAGCCGCTGATCCATACGGGCGCATCCGTGCCCGGCTCCTCCTTCAGGGCGGCGACCCCTGCGGCGAGGTCGCCGCCGAGCTGTTCGGAGTTGCGCCAGGTGAAGTCGAGCGGGCTGTTCGAGACCACGATCTTGCGGGCGTCGCCCAGCACCCCGGCGAACGGCGCGTCCTCCCCGCCCGCCGCTTCCCGTTCCGGCCAGGCGCCCGCGAAGCCGTCGTACGTCCTGCGCCCCAGCAGCAGGGTCTCGGCCCGGCCGAGGGTGGCGTCGACGGCGGCTCCCATCTCCTCGTTGAAGTAGGGGAAGTGCCACTGGTCGGGCGCCTCGACGACACCGTCGAGCGAGATGAACAACTGCGCCTTGATCTTCCTCATACCGGTCTCCGGGAGCTGGTCGTCGGGCCGTTCCGTCCGCGTACGGGCCCATCCAAGGCACCCTGCGACCGTTACCCGGTGCATTCACCCGCACGGCGGCTGCGTCGCGCGCGTCCCGGACCTCGCCGACCGGCGGCGCCTCGGGATTGCGTGCGAAGAAGTGCAACCCGATCGGGTCCCCGGCCGGAAGTGGGGGCGAGGGGCTGGCGTCGTCGGGTCCCTCGGCATGGATGCTGTTCGTCCGACCCACTCACACATCACGGCCAAGGGAATCTCGTTGAGAAACGCACCGCGCTGGGCCCGCTGGATCGTTCCGCTCGCGCTGCTGCTCGTATGGCTCGGCATCGGCGGCACGCTCGGACCCTACGCGGGGAAACTGCGCGAGGTCGCCACGAACGACCAGGCGGCGTTCCTGCCGCGCAGCGCCGAGTCGACGAAGGTCCTCGAAGCCCGCAAGGCGTTCGAGGGGGCACAGTCCGTCCCGGCCGTCGTGGTGTGGACGTCGAACGGGGCGCGGGTGACCGTCGGGCAGCAGGAGGCCGCCACGCGGGCGCTCGGGGACCTCGCCGGCCGGCCCGGGATCACCGCCCCGCCGTCGCCGGCGGTCGTCTCCGGCGACGGGCTGGCCGTGCAGGCCGTCGTGCCGCTCGCACCCGACCTGGGCGAGGAACTCCCGGCGGTCCTGGAGGAGGTGCGGCAGGCTGCGCAGCGGGTGCCGGGCACCTCGGTCGGGATCGCCGGTCCGGCGGCCACCCAGGCGGACCTGTCCGACGCGTTCGCGGGGATCGACGGGCTGCTGGTGGGTGTGGCCCTCGGGGCCGTGCTGTTGATCCTGCTGCTGGTCTACCGCAGCGTGCTGCTGCCCCTGGTGATCATCATCAGTGCGGTGTTCGCGCTGGGCCTGGCCTGCGCGGTGGTCTACGCGCTGGCGGCCCGGGGTGCCGTCCGCGTGGACGGCCAGGTCCAGGGGATCCTGTCGATCCTGGTGATCGGGGCCTCGACCGACTACGCCTTGCTCGTCGCGGCGCGCTTCCGCGAGGAGCTCGCCGTCCGGGGCGACCGGGCGGACGCGGCGCTGGCCGCCGTGCGCCGGTCGGCCGGGGCGGTCACCGCCAGTGCGGCGACAGTGGCCCTGGGGCTGCTGGCCCTGCTGGCGAGCGACTTGACGAACAACCGTGCGCTCGGGCCGGTCGGCGCGATCGGGATCGTCTGCGCGGTGCTGAGCTCGCTGACCTTCCTGCCGGCCGTCCTGGTCCTGCTGGGCCGCACCGCGTACTGGCCGGCGGTGCCCGGGCCGGCGGACGCGGCGGCCGAGGGGCACCGCGTGTGGCGCCGTGTCGCCGGGCTGATCGACCGGTCGCCGCGCCGCGTGTGGGTCTCCACTTCCGTGCTGCTGGTGGTGCTGGCCGGCTTCTCCCCCGCGCTGTCGTCCAAGGGCGTGCCGCTGGACGAGATCTTCGTCAATGACGCGCCCTCGGTCGGCGCGCAGCAGACCCTCGCCCGGCACTTCCCCGGCGGCTCGGGCAATCCGGCCGTCGTCATCGCGAACGCCGACCGGGCCGCCGAGGTACGGGCGGCGGCCGAGAGCACGGACGGCGTCGCCGCGGTCGTACCGGTCACCGCGGGCGGCGGCCGGCCGGGGGCGGGGGCTCCGCTCGTCGTGGACGGCCGCGTGCGTCTGGACGCCACGCTGGACGCGGCGGCGGACAGCGACGACGCGAAGGGAACGGTCCAGCGGCTGCGGGAGCGCGTGCACGCGGTGCCGGGTGCCGACGCGCTGGTCGGGGGCTACACCGCGCAGCAGTTCGACACCCAGCAGACCTCAGCCCGCGACCGCACCGTGATCGTCCCCGTCGTTCTGGGCATCATCCTGCTGATCCTGATCGCGCTCCTGCGGTCGGTGCTCGTGCCCGTCCTGCTGGTGGCGACGGTCGCGCTTAACTTCCTCGCCACACTGGGCGTTTCCGCGCTCGTCTTCGAGAACCTGCTGGGCTTCAGCGGAACCGACGCGTCCGTACCGCTCTACGGCTTCGTGTTCCTGGTCGCCCTCGGCGTCGACTACAACATCTTCCTGATGTCCCGGGTCCGCGAGGAAACCCTCACCCTGGGCACGCGTGAGGGCGTGTTGCGGGGGCTCGTCACCACGGGCGGCGTCATCACCTCCGCCGGCGTCGTCCTCGCCGCGACCTTCGCAGCGCTGATGGTGATCCCGCTGGCCTTCCTCGTCCAGATCGCCTTCATCGTCGCGTTCGGCGTCCTGCTGGACACCCTCGTCGTGCGCTCCCTGCTGGTGCCGGCCCTCATCATCGACATCGGCCCGCGCGCCTGGTGGCCGAGCGCGCTCGCCCGCCCCGGCACGGGGGCCGGCCCGCGGACCGCATCGGAGGCGCGGGCGGGGTGATCACCACTGCGGCCCCGGCGGTCCGATCGTGCCCCCGTCGAGGCCGTCGAGGCCGTCGGGGCCGTCGGGGAACGGGGCCAGCCCGAGGAGCGCCGCGGCGGCCCCGGCCGTGATCCGGTGCCACAGGCCGGCGTCGCCGATCATGGCGTGGCCGCCGCGGGGCATCCTGACGCCGTGGACCCGGGCTTCGGCCTTCCGGGCGCGCGCGAGGTAGGCCCAGGTGTCCGCCGCCCGGGTGACACGGTCGCGCTCGTCGTGGAGGGCGACGACCGCGCGAGCGCGCAGATGGGCGGCGGGTTCGCCCGAAGGGCACCAGGGGGCGAGCGCGACGACTCCTTCGACCTGCGGGTCCTCGGCGGCTCGGAGGGCGGCGCGGCCGCCCATGGAGTGCCCGACGAGGACGACGGGTATCGGTCCGGCGACGGCGCGGAGTTCGTCCAGGGCGCGGCGGACGTCGGCGACGGGATGCGCGTGGTGGCCGTTCCAGCCCCGGTACCGGTAGCGGACGTGGGCGACCAGCACGTCGTCGTGGGCGGTGGCGCGCGTGACGGCCGTCGCGAACGGCCGCATGCGCAGGGCGGGCAGGTTCAGCCGCGGCGGCGGGCTCAGGTCGTCCGCCCGGCCGCCGTGCAGCAGCAGGACCGCGGCGGCCGCCCCCTGCGACAGCCGGTGCCCCGCGGCGGGGACCAGGGCGGCCTGCACGGGCGGCTCCCGGTCCGTGTCCCCGCCGCGGTCGTCGATGGCTTCGGGTGACGGGTTCACACATCAACTCCTGCGCTTCGAGGGGTGGCGGCGGGGTGGGAGAGGGAGGAATCCGCTCGTGCGGGCGGCGTACTCGGCGTAGCCGGGGCGGTCGGCCATGTGCTTCTCCAGCAGGCGTTTGCCGCTGCCGACGGTCAGCAGCAACGTCATGACGACCGGGGAGACCAGGCTCAGGAGGGCGGACGGCAGGCTGGCGCAGGCGAGCAGGTACAGGCCCCACCACACGAGGCTGTCGCCGAAGTAGTTGGGATGGCGGGTCCAGCCCCACAGGCCCCGGTCCATGATGCGGCCCCGGTTGGCCGGGTCCTCCTTGAACCGGGCCAACTGGTGGTCGCCCACGGCCTCGAAGCCGAGGCCCGCGGCCCACACGACCAGCCCGAGCACGCCGAGGATCCCCACCGGCCCGGCCGCGTACGAGGCCACCTGGACCGGCAGGGAGATCAGCCAGACCAGCGTGGCCTGGAGGAGGTAGACGGTGCGCAGCGCGTACCGGGTCCGGTTCCCCCGCGCCTTGTCGAGGAGCGCGGTGTAGCGCGGGTCCTCCCCGTGGCCGCGGGAGCGCCATGCGATGTGCGCCGACAGCCGCAGCCCCCACACGACGGTCGCCGCGGCGACCAGCAGCCGTCTCTCGGGGTCTCCGTGTCCGGCGGAGAGCAGGTAGGTGGCGGTGGCGACGGCGCTGAAGGCGACGCCCCAGGCGATGTCGACGACGCGGTGCAGGCGCAGGCGTGTTCCGACGGCGAACGCGGCGAGCAGTACGGCCGTCGAGACGGCCGCACCGACCGCGAGGTTGGTGGCGAGGGCGGCCCAGGCCGTGCCGTTCACGACCCCTCCCGGGCGGCGGCGGCAGCGGACCCGGCGGGTCTCATCGGAGGGTCCCGTCGGTGAGGACGATCTGGCGGACGTCCAGGTAGCGGGAGCGGAATCCGGCTTCCGAGTAGGCCAGGTAGAACTCCCAGAGCCGCTGGAAGACGGTGTCGAAGCCGAGGTCGGCGACCGTGCCGCGGCTCGCCGTGAACCGTTCGCGCCACAGGCGCAGGGTCTGCGCGTAGTGCTCGGCGAATCCCAGGTCGGACTCGGTGCGCAGGCCGGCCGCCGCCGCGTGCTCGGTGATGGCGCGGCGGGAGGGGATCAGGCCGCCGGGGAAGACGTACTTGCTGATCCACGTGTGGGTGGCGGCGGTGTTCAGCATCTGCTGGTGTCCCATGGTGATGGCCTGGAGGGCGACGCGCCCGCCGGGGTGGAGCGCGCCGCGCAGGGCGGCGAAGTAGGAGGGCCAGAACTCGGCGCCGACGGCCTCGATCATCTCGACGCTGACCACGGCGTCGTACCGGCCCTCGACGTCACGGTAGTCGCACAGCCGGACGTCGACGCGCTCGCCGAACCCGGCGTCGTCGATCCGGGCGCGGGCGAGTTCGGCCTGTTCGGCGGAGAGGGTGAGGGTGGTGACGCGGGCGCCGCGGGCGGCGGCGCGCAGTGCGAGCTCTCCCCAGCCGGTGCCGATCTCCAGCAGTTCGGTGCCGTCCGTGACGTGCGCGAGGTCGAGGAGGCGGTCGATCTTGCGGTGCTGGGCGGCGGGGAGGTCCTCGAACCGGGCGGGGAAGCCGGTGAAGACGGCGGAGGAGTAGCTGAGGGTCGGGTCGAGGAAGGAGGCGAACAGGTCGTTGGAGAGGTCGTAGTGGCGGTGGATGTTCTCGCGTGCGCCGCGCCGGGTGTTGCGGTCACGGCCGGGGCGGGCGGACACCCACAGCGCCCGGAGGCCGCGCAGCGGGGCCGGGACCAGGTCGTCGACGTGCGTGGCGAGGACGGTCAGCAGGCCGGGCAGGTCGTCGCTGTCCCATTCGCCGGCCATGTAGGACTCGCCGAAGCCGATCAGGCCGTCGCGGCCGATGCGCAGGTAGAAGGCGTCCGGGTCGTGGATGGTGATGTCCGGGCGGCGGGTGGTGCCTGCTTCGGGTGCGGTGCGGTCGCCCACGTCCAGGGAGAGCCTCTTGAGGGCTCCGCCGACCAGGTGTGCGGCGACGGCGGTCCGGGCCGGGCTCGCGGTCGGCAGTCGGGCCACGTCCGGCCAGCGCGCGGGGTCCGCCCGCTGAGGGGTCCCGTCGGCGCGGACGGACCTCCGGGGCCGGGGGTCCGGCGGCAGCGCCTGGTGGTCGGGCCTGCGTGGCCGGTCGTCGGTCGTGGTGGTCGTGGTGGTCGTGGTGGCCTGACGGGTCACGGAACCATTCCCTTCTGCGGGGTGTGCCGGGGGCGGGGCTGTACGGGCAGGCCGCGCAGGAGCAGGCGGACGCCGTGGAAGCGGATCCCGGCCCAGATTGCGACGGTCGACCAGGGCCTGCGGGCGGCGGCCCGCAGGAGTGCGCGGGGCGTGGCGGGGCGGGCGCGTCCCCGTACGGTGGCGGTGAACGGCCGGCCGGCCTCGGTGTCGAGGTGCACGGTCAGGTCGAGGCGTTCCCCGGGAAGCGGCAGGCGCATCCGGTAGTGGCCCTCGACCGGGAAGAACGGCGAGACGTAGAACCGCTTCTCGGCCCTCGCCCCGCCGCCGGCGTCCGGGTGCAGCACGTAGCAGTGCCGCTGCCCGTAGGTGTTGTGGACCTCCGCCACGACGCACACCAGGGCCCCGGAGGCGTCGTGGCACCAGTAGACGCTGAGGGGGTTGAAGACGAACCCGAAGACGCGGGCGTGGGCGAGCATCACGACGCGCCCGCCCGCGATGTCTATGTCGCGGGAGGCGAGGAACTCCTCGAGACCGGCACGGATCGTGGGGGCGCGGCCCGCGAAGTGGTCACGCGGGTCGAACCGGGCGAGCGGACGCAGCGGGCGGGGCAGGACCGGCAGCCGGTCGAGGTCCACGCACCACAGGTAGGTGCGGTGCCGGACGTCGTGGCGCAGCGGCGCGGTACGGGTGTGGACGACCAGGCACTCGTACAGCGCGGCGGAGGGCGCCGCCTCCCCGGTCACCAGAGCACCCCCAGGGCGCGGGCGGCCGCCGCGCCGGAGCGGCAGCCGTCCTCGTGGAAGCCCCAGCCGTGCCACGCTCCGGCGTAGGCGGTCACGCCGGTGTTCAGGCGCGGCAGTTCCTTCTGCGCGGCGACCGAGGCGGGGGTGTAGACGGGGTGCTCGTAGAGCATGCGGCGCACCACCCGGCGCGCGTCCACGCGGTCGTCGGCGCCCAGGCTCACCACGTAGTCGGCGCCCTCGGGCAGGTTCTGCAGACGCCGCATGTCGTAGCTGACGCGGACGGCCTCGGCGGAGGGATCGCAGGCCGGCAGGTGGTAGTTCCAGCAGGCCCGGGCGCGGGGTGAGCGGGGCAGGAGGCGGGTGTCGGTGTGCAGGACCGTGGGATTGGGCGCGTACGTGAAGGCGCCCAGGAGCCGCCGTTCGTCCGGGGTGGGGTCGGCGAGGAGGCGGAGGGCCTGGTCGGGGTGGGTGGCGATGACGACGGCGTCGTAGGCCTCGGTGGCGCCGTCGCCGGTGGCGACGCGCGCCCCGTGGCCGGTCCGCTGGACCGCTTCCACGGGGCTGGCCGTGAGGACGCGGTGCACGCCCTTGGCCACGGCGTCGACGTAGGCGGCGGAGCCGCCCGTGACGGTCTTCCACTGCGGGGAGCCCTTGACCGACAGGAGGCCGTGGTGGTGGAGGAAGGTGAAGAGGTGGGCGGCCGGGTAGGACAGCGCGGTGCGTGCGGGGCACGACCACACCGCGGAGACCAGCGGGAGGGCGAAGTGGCTGACGAAGTACGGGGAGAACCGGCCCTCGCGGAGGAAGTCGCCCAGGGTGACGTGGTGGGAGGGCGGGTCGGCGAGCAGCCGCCGGGCCTTGCGGTGGAAGACCGGCACCTGCGCGAGCAGGTGCAGGTAGCGGCCCCGCAGCGCCGCCCGGCCGGTGACCAGGCCGCTCGGGCCGCGGGCGCCCGCGTACTCCAGGCCGCAGCCGTCGCACCGTACCGACATGCTCATCTCGGCGTCCTGGGTGGCGATCCCCAGCTCGCGGAAGAGCCGTAGCAGGTTCGGGTAGGTGCTCTCGTTGTGGACGATGAACCCCGAGTCCACACCCATGGGCCGCCCGTCCGGGCCGGGCAGCTCATGGGTGTGGGCATGGCCGCCGAGGCGGACGTCGGCCTCGTAGAGGGTGACCTCGTACGAACGCGCCAGGACGTGGGCGGCCGTCAGGCCCGCGATCCCGGCTCCGATCACCGCTGCTTTCCGGACTTCCACCTCGGCACTCCCGCCACTCGACGCGCCGCTGGGTGCGGTCGCTCACCCGTACTTCGCAGCGAACGGGTGGGCGGATTGGTGGCGGTGGGGTCGTAGTGCTGTACGGGCGGGGGGGCGGTCCTCCGTCAGGTGGGCAGGGCCATCAGGAGGAGGGGGGCGGTGGTGGGGCGGCGGGAGCCTCCGGCGGGTTCGAGGGTCAGACCGACGGCGCCGGCGCCGGCGGTGTCCCCGTCGATGAGGACGGTGCCGTCCTGATGGATGAACCCGGCCGGGCGCATGGTGCCGTCGTGGTCGAGCCACAGCTGGTAGGTCTTGCCGGGGGCGGGCGCGGGCAGTCCGGCGGCGGTGAAGGCGGCCCTGTTCTGCCGCTCGGAGGCGACGACCGTGGTGGCCGCTCCGTTGCTGGCCCGGCCGTGCACCGTACGGGCGTCGGGTGCGGCCAGGACGGCGCTGACGTCGTCGAGTCGCTGCTCGGCCTGGATCGCCCGCTGCTGGTACTGCTCGCCCTGCTGGTTCTGCCAGGCTGCGACGCCCGCGAACGACGCGGCCGCGACCACGCTGGCGGCCAGCGCGAAGGGTACGGCCCGGCGTCGCAGCGCGCTGGCGAAGCCGGCGGTCGGTGCGGTGTCGGTGACCCGCGGCGGCAGCTGGCGGACACCGTCGACGGCGGCCATGACGTGCTGCTTCATCGCGGGCGG
Source organism: Streptomyces erythrochromogenes (assembly GCF_036170895.1). NCBI lineage: Bacteria > Bacillati > Actinomycetota > Actinomycetes > Kitasatosporales > Streptomycetaceae > Streptomyces > Streptomyces erythrochromogenes. The sequence goes on from NZ_CP108036.1 coordinate 360,778, forward strand.
CGGGGTCTGGGCGGCGGCGTCCGCCAGGCGCGCGGCAGTGGCCTCGAACTCGGCCACCTCCTCGCGGCACGCCTGGCAGTGCGGCAGGTGGTCGGTGAACGCCTTGCGTTCGGCGGGGTCCAGGGCGTTGAGGGCGTAGGCGGCGGCGAGGGTGTGGAGGTCGGAGTGGTGTTGCTTCATGTGGTCACCCCCATGCAGTCGCGGAGCCGGATCAGCCCGTCGCGCATGCGTGTCTTGATGGTCGGAAGCGGTGTGCGCAGGGCTTCGGCGACCTCACGGTAGGTCAGGCCACGGTAGTAGGCCAGGGTCACGGCCTGGCGCTGGAGTTCGGTCAGGCCGCGCATGCAGCGGCGTACCTGCTCGCTCTCCAGACGGGTCTCGACCTGCTCGGAGACCTCGTCGAACGCCGTCCGGTGCTCGCGGGCGGCCTGGGCCTGTTCCCGGTCGGCGGACGCCTGGGCGGAGCGGACCCGGTCCACGGCCCGCCGGTGGGCGATGGTCGACGCCCACGCGGCGACGCTGCCCTGGTCGGGCCGGTAGCGGGCGGCCTGCCTCCACAGGTCGATCATGACCTCCTGCGCGACCTCCTCCGACTGGGACCGGTCGCGTACGACTCTGACGACGATGCCAAAGACCATGGGCGCGAGGGCGTCGTAGAGGGAGGAGAAGGCCTGTTTGTCTCCGTGGGCGACCCTGTCCATGACCTCGGCGAGGTCGCTGCGGCCGGCGTGACTCGCCCTGCCGGTGCGACCTGGCCCGAACGGGAGCGGTTGGTTCACCGGGCGAACTCCGGCCGGGGCGACAAGGCGAAGGGGCAGCCGATGCCGGCCGTCCGGGGGCGGGGTGTCCATCGCATGGTGGTCCTTGTCCTTGTCCATGGTCTTGTTCGCGGCGCAGGGCCGTGTGGTGTGTCCGACGGTTCTTCGGGTTGTCGAGCTTCTTGGGATTTTTCGAGTTCTTCGGGTTCTTCAGGTTCTTCGTAGCGGACGTGCGTACGGATGGCCGGACATTTGGCAAAAGGAGCAGATGAACGTGTCGGCGGAGCCGGGCGGGCAGCTCGGCGGCATGCCCTCCCCCGCCCGTGCCGCGGGTCAGTGCTCGGGCCAGGTGACCACAGCGATGACCTGCTTGCCGAGGGGAGCGCGGCTGACGAAGAGTTCGGCGCCGAGGGCGCGGATGATCTCCAGCCCGCGCCCGCGCGTGGCGAGGGGGCCGCGGCCGTCGTGCTGCCGGGGCAGGGCGGGGGAAGCGTCGCTGAGGGCGATGCCGGCCCGGCCCGGCTCCACGCTGAACGTGAGCGCGTAGGGCGGCCTGGCGTGCTGGACGGCGTTGGCCGTCAACTCGGAGACGATGACGAGGATGTCCTCGGTGGTGTCGTGCGGGCAGGCCACGGGGTGGACGGCGAGCAGCCAGCCGGCCATGCGGCGGGCTTCCCGGGCGGCCTGCGGCCCTGGTGGCAGGGGGTGGTGCACCGTTGACGGCCGCGTGAGGGGTGCGGTGGCGAGTGCGGTGTCCATGACGGTTCCTGGTTCCTGATCGTGGAGGGTGAACCGGCAGGGGTTCCGGGGCCCCCGCCCCGGAACCCCCGCCGCGCCCAGGCCGGTGCTACCACTTGTTGTGGCAGTTCCAGTGCCCGGGAACCCAGTGGTTCACCGAGTGGCCGGGCACCCAGTGCTGCTTCCAGTAGCCCTTGCTCCACCAGCCGTCGTGCCACTTGCCGTGGTGGTCGCGGTAGCCGTGGTGCCAGGTGCCCTGGTGCCACTTGCGCTCCCAGTGGCCCTTGCTCCACTTGTCGGTCGCCCAGTGGCCCTTGACCCAGGTGCACCGATCGTGGTTGCGGCGGTCCCAGCGGTCGTGCCGGTTGTCCCGGTCATGGTCGCGGTTGCGGTTGCGGTCGCGGTCGCGGTCGCGGTCGTGATCACGGTCGCTGGTGAGCATGGAGTTCGCCGTTGCCGGCGCTGCCGCGGGGGCGGCGCTCGCCGTACCGGACAGACCCAGCAGCGAGCCACCGGCCAGCAGCCCTGCGGATGCGACTCCGACGACCAGGCGCCTCATGTGCTGCGAAGCGGTCATCGGGCTCACCTCCTCCCTTTCGTCAGGTTCATCAAGCATTCGGCTTCGTCTGCTCCTTCACCATCTGGAGCGTCACCACAGATTCGTGACGAACGGAGTGAAGGATTGGCAAGAGAGTCAAACCGCCATATCTCTCTCCCTTCGGAGTGCGTGCCGTGAACCCTGCCGACCCTGCTCGGACCGTGTCGCGCTCGGCGCCGGGTCGGAGTCCGGGTCCGGGTCCGGGTCCGGGTCCCGGAGTGACTGCGGCCTTGGCTGCCGCAGCGGGTGGGCTACCTGAGCAGCGGCTCCTCCTCCCGGCTCCCCGAACCGTCGGATCGGCCCAGCCGCCCCTGCGTGGAACCCTGGTCGGGGGCGTCCTGAACCCGCCCGCTCCCCCGCTGGTGGCCGGACTCCCGCCCGGACCCCTGCCCCCTGTCCAGGCCGCCGGTACCGGACTGCCGGCGCCCCGTTCCCCCGCCGGGTACCTGCCCCTCGGGCTGAACCCGGCCGTTGCCGGCGCCCGACCCCTGCCCGGGCGCCTCGCCGGTACCGGTACCGGCGCCCTGGCCGGACCCGTGGACCGCGCCCTGGCCGGACCCCTGCCCCGGAGCCTTCCCCGCACCTTGGCCGGACTGCTGACCGGACGCCTGGCCTGTGCCCTGACGGGACCCCTGGCCGGGCGCCGTCCCCGTGCCGCGACCGGACTGCTGACCGGACCCTTCGCCCGTGCCGTGACCGGATCCCTGGCCGGGCGCTTTGCCCGTGCCCTGACGGGACCCCTGGCCGGGCGCCGTCCCCGTGCCGCGACCGGACTGCTGACCGGACCCTTCGCCCGTGCCGTGACCGGATCCCTGGCCGGGCGCTTTGCCCGTGCCCTGGCCGGACCCCCGACGGGGAGCCTTGCCCGTACCCTGACCGGTCCCCTCGCCCGTGCCGTGGCCGGAACCCCGGCGCGTCTCCTGTCCGGAGCCCTTGCCCGGAGCCTTCCCCGTGCCCTTGTCCGACCCCTGACCGGACCCTTCGCCCTGGCTGGACCCGTTGCCCGTCTCCCGTCCCGGCACCTTGCCGGTGCCGTTGCCCGACCCCTGACCGGGCACCTTGCCCGAGCCCGCACCGGCATCCCGGCCCGGGCCCTTGTCCGGCACGCCGCCAGGCTCATGCGGGACCGTCCCGGGTGCCTGGCCCGACCCGTTGCCCGTACCCGACCCCTGGCCCGACCCCGGCTGCTGCCCCGGCGCCTTCTCGGGGGGCTTGCCCTGCCCCGTGCCCGATTCCTGACCCGGCACCTTGCGGGTGCTCTCGCCGGACTCCTGACCTGGCACCTTGTCCGGCTGCCCACCAGGCTCGCGCGGCACCGACCCCGGCGCCTTGCCCGACCCGTTTCCCGTGCCGGGCTCCTGCCCCGGCGCCTTGCCCGGGCTGTCGTCCGGCACGTTGCCCGTGCCCTTTTCCGGCACCGTCGCCGGTGCCTTTCCCGGCTCCTTGCCCCGGTCCGTACCTGACTCCTTGCCCGGCACTTCGCCGGATTCCTTCCCCCGACCTGTTCCCGGTACGTTCGCAGGGTCGTTGCCCCGACCCGTGCCCGGCGGCTGACCCGGCGCCTTGTCCGGGGCCGGCTCGGGCACCCTTTCCGGGTCCTTGCCCTGGCCCGGTACCTTCGCAGGATCCTTGCCCGGCTCGCCGCCTGGGTCCCGACCCGGCGCCTTCCCCGGGTCCCTGCCCGACTCCTTGTGAGGAGCCTTGTCCGGGACCGACTCGGGCGCCTTCCCCGGGTCCCTGCCCTCGCCCGTGCCCGACTGCTCCTCCGGCACCTTCCGCGGGACGCTTGCGGGGTCCTCGGCCGGCGCCTTCTCCCGCGGCTTGGCGGGGTCGTGGCCCCGGTCACCGCCCGGCTCCTTCGCGGGGGTCTTGTCCGGGGTCCCGTCGGACACCTTCTCCTTCGCAGGGTTCCTCCGCGGCTCCTCGTCGGGGGCCGGTGCCTTGTCGGGCTGCTTCCCGGAATCCTTCTGCGGCTCGTGGGCCGGCTCCTGGGCAGGGGCGGGGTTCCGGTCCGGCGCGACTCCCGGGGCCGGGTCCGGGACCTCCGGATTCCGCTGCTCCGTGTCCGCGCCGGGGCCCGTCCGGACCGAGCCCTGATGAGCCGGCGGCAGGGCCGGGTACGGCGAGCCGGCGGGCCGGCCCGGCGGCGCCTCGACCTCGCGGTCGGACTGCCCCCGCGCCGCGCCGCTCGGACGCTCGTACCACGCCTTGCGGCCCCGGTCGAAGACCGTTACGGCCTTCACCGGCTTCGCCGCCGGCTTGACTGCCACCAGCTCGGCGGACCGGAACGAGGACCACTCCTGACCGCTGAGCCTGGCCTTGCCCTCGACGGCGACCGGCGGCGTCAAAGGATTGCCGCACGCGCACCGGACCCGCGGTACACCGTGGCCGTCGACCAGTACGGACGTACCGGCCTGCAGGATCGCCTGGTAGCCGGTCGGCGCGTCGTTCTTGTACCCGTGGTTGGTGACCCGGGTGTCCCAGCCCAGCCGGACCGGCGTGAGCGACCGCAGATAGGCGGGGATGCCGGCCTGCCGGACACCCAGTGTGGTGGCGAAGGCGTTCCCCTTGTCCGGGTGCGCGGTGAGGAACTTGATCTGCTTCTCCACGTCACAGCTCGCAACGTTCCGCGTGCCCCCGTAGAGCCCCGGGTGGCCGCCGTCGACCTCCAGGGTGCGCGCGCCGTTCGTACCGCCCTGCACCGTCCCGGTGGTCTCGGGCGGGTCGGCCGTCTCCTCGGACCCGTTGGCCGTCGAGGGGGTGAACGGATCGGGTCCGGCCGCCGCGGCGGCCTCCAGGAAGACCTCCCCGCCGGCCGCGGTGTTGCCGCCCAGCACGGTGAAGCCGACGACCACCGCCGAGACCACGACCGCCGCCGTGCTCGCACTGACCACGGTCCTGCGCGACCGCCAGCGGCGCTTCGGCCGCCCTCCCCCGCCGTCGGCCGGAGGTACGGAAGACGCCGACGGGTGGGACGGGGGCGGAGGCGGAGGCACCGGCGGCGGAGCCTCGGGCACGGGCTGCGGTTGCGAGCCCTTGCCCGACAGCGGACCGGGCGGGGGGCCTGAAGGGTGCTCGGACGAGGAGGGCAGGGAACTCATGACGCCCGCCCCCCGACACATGGCACCGGGAAAACGATGGTGACTCGCATGCGCTCGCTCCTTCTGGCCGTCAACGCCTCCACATCCCGGAGGGGAAACCTCGCAACCGGTGCCGTGAACCAGAAGCCGGTGAAGGGGCGATCCCGCACTGACGGGGACCGGCTCTTCACCGGCGACACCGATGGGGCCACGTAGTGGGTGTGAGCCCGTCCCTCGAGTAAGCCCCCCGCCCCCGTGCCACGTCATGTCGCGACCATTCGGGACTTGACAGCCCCGCCGGAAGTCCTGCTAGGGGCCCTCGGGGGCCGCGCCCGGCAGGGTCGCGGCCCGGTCCGCGACCAGGCGGACCGCCGCGATGGTGAGGTCCGGATCGTGGATCTGGACGTAGTGGTCGCTGCCGGTAGCCAGCAGGTGGGGGGTCTGCGGCCGCAGGGCCACCAGCGCCTGCTGGGCCTTGGGCCAGGCCGTCTCCAGCTTCGCCAGGAGGTCCTTGGACATGGTGGCCGGCGCGGCGAAGGGTTCTGTCTTGCTGAGCACCGCGACGGGTACGGGCGGGAGCGGGCCGCCGCGGTCGATGGCGTTGACCCCGCCGTCGATGTCGACCTGCTCGAATGCGGGGTCGGAGTCGAACGGCGTACCGGGGTGCCGGAGCGCTTCGACGTACGCCGGCCAGTCCGCCCCCATCGCGGGCTTCAGCGCGGGCCCCAGCGCGTCGACGAGGACCAGGCCGCGCGTGCGCTCCGGGTGCTCCTGCGCGTACCGCAGGGCGAGCATCCCGCCGAAGGAGTGCCCCACGAGCAGGTACGGGCCCGGTACGCGGGCGGCGGTCAGCAGCCGGTCCAGGTCCTGGACCATGGCGGGAACCGTACGGGTGCCCTGCACGGGCGTGCTGCGGGTGGTGAGCGCGGGCGGCTGCGTGTAGCGGATGGTGCCGGGGCGGTCGTAGGTGCACACGCGGGTGAAGGCGGCCACGCCCGGAAGCACGGCGGGGGCCTTGGGCACGGGCGGGGCGGTCTCGGTCAGCGACCACGGGTCGGAGGCCTCGTGCAGCCCGGGGAGCAGCACGACGGTCGGGCTTCCGGTGCCGGAACAGTGCAGGTAGAGGGACCGGCCGCCGCCGATGGCCACGCGCTGCTCGGTGTCCCCGCCGCCGCTCGGCCCCGGTGTGCCGGCGACCAGCAGGACGGCGGCCATCGCTGCCACCACCGCGCCGGGCACACGCCATCGCATGTCCTCAGCGTCCCGCGCCGCGCTTCACCCCGCCAACCAGGTCGCGGGCCGGGCAATGGGCACCGGCGCCGGTCACCCGGCTCCGAGGTAGAAGAAGAGCCAGACGAGCGGGGCCAGGATCGCCAACGTGCCGAGGAGGACCCCGATACGGGCCCGTACCGGACTGGAGTCCTCGGTGCCCCACGCCCGCCACAGGTCGGGAAGTCCCCAGACGACGGCGCAGATCCCGAGGGGGAGGACGAGGTAGAGCGGCAGGTAGCGGACCATGGGCGGGAGCGCTTCGGGCAGGAACGGGAAGCCGAACGACCCGACGGCGGTGACGCCGAGGACCAGCGATCCCGTGCCGCTGCTGTGGTGCGGCTCTTCCTGCTGCTCCGGCTCGATGGCCTGGTTCGCGGAACTCATGGACGGCAGGCTATGCGGCGCGCCCGCGGCGTCGCTTGAGCGGGGGTACTCATCCCCGTGTGAGTACCCGGTCCGGCCGCTCGGCCCCCGCCCGTCATCCCCGCCCCAGCGCGCCGGGCGGGGAGCCCGGGCATTGACAGCCGAAAGTGTGAGTGGTTTATTACTCACATGAACACGGAACGACGACGCCAACTCTCCTCGGCCGAAGAGCGCCGCGAGACCGTCCTGCGGACGGCCATCGGGGCCTTCGCGGCCCGCGGCTATTTCGGCACCACGACCACCGAGGTGGCCAAGGCCGCCGGGATCTCCCAGGCCTATGTCTACCGCCTGTTCCCGAACAAGGAGGCGCTGTTCACCGCGGTCGTCGAGCGGTGCTTCACCCGGGTCCGGACCAGCCTCGAGGAGGGTGCCGCACAGGCGCAGGGCAGCAGCCCGGAGGCGGTGCTGCACACCATGGGCGACACGTACGCCCACCTGATCGCCGACAAGGACCTGCTCCTCGTCCTGACCCACGCGCAGGCCGCGGCCGTGTCCGAAGCGGCGGTACGCGAGGCCGTGCGTGCCGGCTACGCCCGGATGGTGGAGTACGTGCGGGGCGCGTCGGGTGCGGCCGAGGCCGACGTCCAGCAGTTCTTCGCGACGGGCATGCTCTGCCACCTCCTCGTGTCGCTGGACGCGCACGAGGTGGACGCACCCTGGTCCCGGACGCTCTCGGCCGGCATCCGGCACTACTGACGGGCGACGGCCGGGCGGACCCACTCGGTCCGCCCTCCTTCCGGACCAAAGAGTGAGTGGTCAACCACACACAGGAGAACGCGCATGTACGCCACACCGCCCCACCGGCACTCCGCCACGGCAACCCTCGCGGCGCTGGCCGCCGCCCAGTTCGCGGTCACCCTCAGCACCTCGATCGTGAACGTCGCCCTTCCCGCCGTACGCGACGGGGTCGGGCTGTCGGACGCGGGCATGTCCTGGGTCGTCAACGCGTACGGCCTCGCCTTCGGCGCCCTGCTCCTGCTCGGCGGTCGGGCGGCCGACCTCCTCGGGCGGCGCCGCCTGCTGACGGCCGGCCTCGCCCTCTTCGCCGCGGCGGCCGTCGCCGCCGGACTGGCGAGCGCCCCCTGGATGCTCGTCACCGCCCGCACGGTCCAGGGCGTCGGCGCAGCCGCGATCGCGCCCGCCGCGCTCTCCCTGGTCATGCGGCTCCATCCGCCCGGGCCCGCCCGTGCCAGGGCCCTCGGCGTCTGGGGAGCCGTGTCCGGCGCGGGCGGCGCGGCCGGGGTCCTGCTCGGCGGGGTCCTCACCGAAGGACCGGGCTGGCCCTGGGTGTTCCACGCCTCCGGCATCGGCGCGGCGGTGGTCCTGGCCGTCACCCTGCGCCTTGTACCGGCCGACCCGAAGGAGGCCGACGGGCCCCGCCCGCGGCTCGACGCGGCCGGATCCCTCACCGTCACCACCGGCCTGGTCGCGCTCGTGTACGGGCTCACGGCCGCGGGCCGCTCCGGCTGGACCGACCCCCTGGTACTCGGCTCCTTCGCCGCGGCGGCAGTCCTCCTCTCCCTCTTCGCCCTGGTCGAACGCCGGCACCCGGCTCCGCTACTGCCGTCGAGGCTCCTCGCCCGCGGCGCCGCGGGCCCCGCCAACCTCGTCATGGCGCTGCTCGGTGCGGTCTGGGTGGGCCTGTTCTTCTTCCTCCCCCTCTACCAGCAACAGGTCCTCGGTGCGGGCCCCCTGGAAGCCGGGCTCTCCCAACTGCCGCTGGCCGCGGCGAACATGCTCGGCTCCGGCCTGGCACCCGTACTGGCCCGCCGCATCGGCCCGCACCGGACCCTCCTCACCGGGCTGGCGACCCAGGCCGCCGGTTTCCTGTGGCTGGCCCGGATCCCGGCCGACGGCACCTTCCTCGTCCACCTGCTGGGCCCCGTACTCCTCGTCGGAGTCGGCCTCGGCGTGGCCTTCGTGCAGCTCACCGGCTCGGCCGTGAGCGGGGTGGAGCCCGCCGACGCGGGTCTGGCCGGCGGGCTGGTCAACACCACCCGCCAGATCGGCGGCGCCGTCGGCCTCGCCGTACTGGGCACCCTGGCCGCCGCCCGCACCGCCGCCGCCCCGCCCGACCTGGCGCACACCGCGGCCCTCACCGAGGGGTACCGCAGCGCCTTCCTCCTCTCCGCCGCCGTCCTGCTCCTCGGAGCGGCCCTCACGCCGCTGCTCTCCCGCAGAACCCGGCCGGTGCGGGAGATCGTCCCCGCTCCCCCACCGCTGACCCCGCCCTGCCCGACCCACCGAACCCGCTGATCACATCACCGAAGGAGTACCTCCCATGACCACGCACCCCACCACCGTCGACACCGAAGCCCCGGTCGTCGTCCGCCTCGGGACCACCGTGCACGCCCCGCTCGCCACCGTCTGGGACCTGCACACCGACATCGCCGCCTGGGCCGACTGGAACACGGACGTGGACCGGGTGGAGTACGCCGGTCCGCTGGCGCCCGGCACCTCGTTCCGCTGGCTGACCCACGGCCTGGACATCACCTCCACCGTCCACCAGGTCGTCCCCGGCGAGCGGATCGTCTGGGGCGGTCCGGCCCACGGCATCGACGGCATCCACGTCTGGACGTTCCAGGAGACGGTGCCGGGCACCGTGACGGTCCGCACCGAGGAGTCCTGGAGCGGCGAGCCCGTCGCGGCCCGCAGCACGGAGATGGAGCAGGTGCTGCGGCAGTCCCTCGAAGCCTGGCTCGCCGCCCTGAAGGCCAAGGCCGAGGCCGTGGCGGGCGCCGCCGCTGCCGCCGAGCGGCACTGATCGCACCCGCCCCTCCGCGCACCGCTTCCCGACCGTTTCGCCCAGCCGTCCGAGAGTCGAGGACATCGCCATGACCAGCACCGCCAAGCCCTACCTGACCGGCCACTACACCCCCGTCACCGACGAGATCACCGCCACCGGCCTCACCGTCGAGGGCACCATCCCGCCCGAGCTGACCGGCCGCCTCATCCGCAACAGCCACAACCCGAAGCCCGGGATCACGCCCACCCACTGGTTCAAGGGCAGCGGCATGGTCCACGGCATCCGGCTCCAGGACGGCCGCGCCGAGTGGTACCGCAACCGCTGGGTCCACACCCCGGCCCTGGACGGCGCCCCGTACATGACCGAGAAGGGACCCGACCTGACCGCCAGCACGGCGGGCACGCACGTCATCGAGCACGCCGGCCGGCTCCTCGCCCTGAGCGAGGCGGCCCTCCCCTTCGAGCTGACGGCTGATCTGGAGACCGTCGGGGCCTACGACTTCGGGGGCAGGCTGACCTCGGCAATGACCGCCCACCCCAAGGAGGATCCGGTCACCGGCGAGCTCCACTTCTTCGCCTCCTCCCCGTTCCCGCCGTACCTGATCCACCACGTCGCCTCCGCCGACGGGAAGGTGCTGGAGAGCCAGGAGGTGCCGGGCGCGAGCGCGGCGCTCAAGCACGACTTCGCCATCACCGAGCACTACGTGGTGTTCCTCGAGGGCTCCGTGACCTTCGACCCGGCCGAGCACTCGGGCATCCCGTACGGCTGGAACGACGAACAGATCTCCCGGATCGGCGTCATGCCGCGCACCACCGCGGGCGCCGGCGGCCGGGCCCGTGAGGTCCGCTGGTTGGAGATCGGGCAGGGCTACGGAATGCACTTCGCCAACGCCTACGAGGACCCGTACGGGCGGATCGTCGTCGAGGGCCCGACCGTGGGCAGGGACGGCTGGCAGCGCTCGTGGAACTGGTGGGTCGGCGCCGAGGACCGCGGGGCCGAGCCCAACTTCGGTTCGCGCAGCACCCGCTGGACCGTCGACCTGGCGGCCGGATCCGTCAAGGAGGAGCTGACCGACGACCTCACCGTGGAGTTCCCGACCATCAACGAGGCCTTCCTCGGCATCGAGCACCGCTACCAGTACGCCCTGGCCTTCCCCGACGACCTGGGGATCGCCGCCCACACGCTCGTCAAGTACGACCGCACCACCGGCGCCCGGCAGCTGCTGCCCTTCGGCGCCGGCCGGCTCCCGAGCGAGGCCGTGTTCGTGCCCGCCGAGGGCGCGGGCGCGTCGCAGGAGGACGCCGGGTACCTGCTGACCGTGGTGAGCGACCTGAAGGCGAACGCCTCGCAGCTGCTCGTCCTGGACGCCTCCGACCTGACCGTCCCGCCGGTCGCGACCATCCACCTGCCGCGCCGGGTCCCGGCGATGATCCACGGCTCCTGGATCCCCGACGCCGCCTGATCCGGCTCCTCCCGACGGCCCCCTCACCAAGCCCCCTCCCGAAGCCCCGAGCGCGAGCAGACGCGCTCGGGGCTCACGGCGTCCTTCCCCCGCTGCAGCCCCACCCGTCGCCCGCACCGGGTGAGCCGCGTCTCACCTGGGGACCGCCGCTTGTCTATGCAACGAGTTGCATAGCAGGATCGGGGCATGGCGCTCGAACACGCGATCCTCGTCTCCCTGCTGGAGAAGCCGGGCTCCGGCTATGAGCTGGCCCGCCGGTTCGAGCGGTCGATCGGCTACTTCTGGACCGCCACGCACCAGCAGATCTACCGCGTGCTCAAGCGCATGGAGAGCGACGGCATGCTCGCCGTCCGTACGGTCCCGCAGCAGGGTCGGCCGGACAAGAAGGAGTATTCGGCCGCGGATGCCGGCCGGGCCGCGCTCGCACAGTGGCTGCACGAGCCGATCGAACCGGAGAGCCTGCGCCACGACCTCGCCGTGAAGATCCGCGGGGCGGCCTTCGACGACCCGGCCTCCCTGATCCGCGAGGTCGCACGGCACCAGCAGGCCCACCGGGACCGCCTCGCGCGCTATCTCGCCGGCGAGCTGCGCGACTTCACCGGGCCCGAGGCCCCCGCGCCGCTCGACGCCGGCCAGGAACTGCAGCACGTCGTGCTGCGCGGCGGCATCGCGCAGGAGCGGATGACCATCGCCTGGCTCGACGACGTCCTGGCCACCCTCCAGCGGCTCGGCCGCACGGCGCCGCCCGCGACCGGCTGAGCCGCGACCGGGCGCACCTCGCCCCCTCCCTCGTCTCTCCCTCCGCGCACCCGCGCGAACCTCGACTCCGACCCCTCGGAAGGTGATCCGCCGTGTCCGATCCTCTGCTGTTCCACCCGCACACCTACGACCCCGCCCACTTCGACCCGGAGACGCGCAGGCTGCTGCGCGCCACCGTGGACTGGTTCGAGGCCCGCGGCAAGCGCCGGATCATCGAGGACTACCGCACCCGCGCCTGGCTGGCCGACTTCCTCGCCTTCTCCGCCAAGGAAGGGCTCTTCGCGACCTTCCTGACCCCGGCGTCCGCCGCCGGCGAGGACGAGCCGGACAAGCGCTGGGACACCGCACGGATCGCGGCCCTCAACGAGATCTTCGGCTTCTACGGCCTCGACTACTGGTACGCCTGGCAGGTCACCATCCTCGGCCTCGGCCCGGTCTGGCAGAGCGACAACGCCGCCGCCCGCGAGCGCGCCGCGCAACTCCTGTCGGAGGGCGAGGTGTTCGCATTCGGCCTGTCCGAGAAGACGCACGGCGCCGACATCTACTCCACCGACATGCTGCTGGAGCCGTCCACCGACGGTGCCGGCGGTTTCCGCGCCAGCGGCTCCAAGTACTACATCGGCAACGGCAACGCAGCCGGGCTCGTCTCCGTCTTCGGCCGCCGCACCGACGTCGAGGGCCCCGACGGCTACGTCTTCTTCGCCGCCGACAGCCGCCACCCGGCGTACCGGCTCGTGAAGAACGTCGTCGACTCCTCCAAGTACGTCAGCGAGTTCCGCCTGGAGGACTACCCGGTGGCCGCCGAGGACGTCCTGCACACCGGGCGGGCCGCCTTCGACGCCGCGCTCAACACCGTCAATGTCGGCAAGTTCAACCTCTGCACCGCCTCGATCGGCATCTGCGAGCACGCGATGTACGAGGCCGTCACGCACGCGCACAACCGGATCCTGTACGGCCGGCCCGTCACCGCCTTCCCGCACGTGCGCCGCGAGCTGGCCGACGCCTACGTCCGCCTCGTCGGGATGAAGCTGTTCAGCGACCGCGCCGTCGACTACTTCCGCTCCGCCGGCCCCGACGACCGCCGTTACCTGCTCTTCAACCCGATGACCAAGATGAAGGTCACGACGGAGGGCGAGAAGGTCATCGACCTGATGTGGGACGTGATCGCCGCCAAGGGCTTCGAGAAGGACAACTACTTCGCCCAGGCGGCCGTCGAGATCCGCGGACTGCCCAAGCTGGAGGGCACGGTCCACGTCAACCTCGCCCTGATCCTCAAGTTCATGCGCAACCACCTGCTGGAGCCGGCCGAGTACGCGCCCGTGCCGACGCGGCTCGACGCGGCCGACGACGACTTCCTGTTCCGGCAGGGTCCGGCCCGCGGTCTGGGCTCCGTACGCTTCCACGACTGGCGTCCGGCGTACGACGCCTACGCCGCCGTGCCGAACGTCGCCCGGTTCCGCGAACAGGCCGACGCCCTGGCCGAGTTCGCGGCCACCATCGCGCCCGACGAGGCGCAGGGCCGCGACCTCGACTTCCTCCTCTCGGTGGGGCAGCTGTTCGCCCTGGTCGTCCACGGGCAGCTGATCCTGGAGCAGGCCCGCCTGACGGACCTGGACGAATCCGTGCTGGACGAGCTGTTCTCGGTGCTCGTGCGCGACTTCTCCCAGCACGCCGTCGAACTGCACGGCAAGGACTCCAGCACGCCGGAGCAGCAGGCCTGGGCCCTGGCCGCCGTCCGCCGCCCAGTCGTCGACGAGGCCCGCGCGGCCCGCGTCTGGGCCCGTGTCGAGGCCCTCTCCGGCGCCTACGAGATGGCGCAGTAGTCACCCCGCCCCCTCGGCGGTCCGCACGCCACCACCGTGCGGACCGCCGGGGGCAGTCGCCGGGGGCCACTCGCCGGGCCGGGTCCCCGCCGGTCAGCGCAGGGATTCGGCCGGGGGGCGCTCGCGGAGGGCGCCGTAGGCGATGAAGTACGCGGGGATCCGGTTCAGCCAGGGTGACTCGGTGACGAGTTCCGTCAACCGCTTGGCGCGCCGGGGGTTGCCGAAGGCGGTGCGGCCGGCGAGGAGCGGTTCGAAGACCTGGGTGTGGGCCAGGCGTTGGAGGCCCTGGGTCGCCACGGTGGTGGGCCAGCGGCGGCGCTGGACGCGGCGTACGTCGTGCAGTCCCACCGTGCCCTCGCGCAGCGGGCGCACGAGGTGGCGGGCCGCGGCAACCGCGTCCTGTACGGCGAGGTTGATGCCGATGCCGCCCACCGGTGACATCGCGTGGGCGGCGTCGCCGATGCACAGCAGACCGGGGCGGTGCCAGCGGCGCAGGCGGTCCAGTCGTACGTCGAGCAGTTTCACCTCGTCCCAGGAGGTGAGGGCGTGGCTGCGGTCGGCCAGCCAGGGGGCGGCCTCCGCGAAGCGGGTCATGAAGCGCTCCAGGCCCTCGGCGCGGCGCTCGGCGTCGGTTCCCTTGGGGATGAGCGCGGCGCACTGCCACTAGTCGCCGCGGTCGATGAGCGCGGTGAAGAACCGGTCGCCCAGGCCGCCGACGAGCCCGCTGGGGTCGTCCTGGTGGCGGGGCAGCCGGAACCACCAGGCGTCCATGGGGCACGGGAAGTGCTCCAGGCCCAGTTCGGGCAGCGCCCTGGCCAGTGAGCCGCGGCCGTCGCAGGCGACGGTCAGGGTGGCCCTGAGTTCGCCGGTGGCGCCGTCCGCGGTGCGGTAGCGCACGCCGCCCACGCGGCCGCCCTCGATGAGGAAGCCGGTCGCCTCGGTGTCCATGCGCAGGTGGAAGGAGGGTTCCCGGCCCGCTTCGTCGGCGAGGAGGTCGAGGAGGTCCCATTGGGGCACCATCGCGATGTAGTTGTACTTGCCGTGCAGGGCCCCGATGTTCCCGACGGTGACCAGGGACCGGTCCGGCCCGATGGGCAGCTGGACCGTGGTGACGCGGCGCTGCGGCAGCCGGGCGAAGCGGTCGGCGAGGCCGATGTCGTCCAGCAGCGACAGGGTGGTGGGGTGCACGGTGTCGCCGCGGAAGTCGCGCAGGAAGTCCCCGTGTTTCTCCAGGACGGTGACCTCCACCCCGGCGCGGGCCAGCAGGAGCGCCAGCACCATTCCGGCGGGGCCGCCCCCCACCACGCAGCAGGTCGTTCGCTCCACGGCACACCGCTTCCTTCGCGGAGATCGGGGATCGGGCGATCCCCAGGGACGTCATACCGCACCGGCGGCGACGGCCCGGGCAGGACACCCCCGGGTCGCGCGTAGGCTCGACCCGTGCCAGCCTCTCGTCTCCACCGCGTCGCCGTCCTCGTCCTCGAAGGCGCGAAGCCGCTCGACGTCGGCATCCCGGCGCAGGTCTTCACGACCCGCGCGAGCATGCCCTACGAGGTGCGGGTGTGCGGTGCGGCGCCCGGGCTCGTGGCCGGCGGCGACGGCCTGTCGTACCACGTGACGCACGGGCTGGATGCCCTGGCGTGGGCCGACATCGTCTTCGTCCCGGGCTACCGCTTCCCGGACCGCGACGACCCGCCGCGGCCCGTCATCGATGCGCTGATCGCCGCCCACGAGCGGGGCGCGCGGCTCGCCGCCATCTCGACGGGGGCGTTCGCGCTCGCCGCGACGGGCCTGCTCGACGGCAAGCGCGCCACGACGCACTGGCACTACGCCCGGGCCCTCACGGCCAAGCACCCGCACGTCCGGGTCGACGAGAACGTCCTGTTCGTCGACGAGGGCAGCGTCCTCACCTCGGCGGGCGCCGCCTCCGGCATCGACCTGTGCCTGCACATCCTGCGCAGCGACCTCGGGGTCGCCGCGTCCAACCACGCGGCGCGGCGCCTGGTCGCCGCCCCCTACCGCAGCGGCGGCCAGGCTCAGTACGTGCCGCGCAGCGTGCCCGAGCCGCTCGGTGAGCGGTTCGCCGCCACCCGGGAGTGGGCGCTGATCCGGCTCGGCGAGCCGCTCACGCTGGAGTCGCTGGCCCGGCACGCCGGGGTGTCGCCCCGTACGTTCTCGCGGCGGTTCGCGGAGGACACCGGGTACACGCCGATGCAGTGGGTCATGCGCGCCCGCGTCGACGTGGCCAGGGAGCTGCTCGAACGCTCCCAGCGCGGCGTCGAGCAGATCGCCGCCGATGTCGGCCTGGGTACGGGCGCGAACCTGCGGCTGCACTTCCAGCGGATCCTGGGCACCACGCCGACCGAGTACCGGCGCACCTTCACGAAGGGCGAATAGGCCGGTGAGGGGCCTGCGAGGGGGCCGTGAGGATCTCGCCACCCCTGTTGGCGAGATCCTTTTGAACAGTGGCGATCACGCCGCTGTCGTGGGCGGGCGCGGGCGGCGAACCTGATGGCGAACGAAAGGGACTCGCTCATGACTCGCATCGCCATCAACGGATTCGGCCGCATCGGACGCAACGTGCTGCGCGCGCTGCTCGAACGCGACAGCGACCTCGAGGTCGTCGCCGTCAACGACCTCACCGAGCCGAAGGCCCTCGCACGGCTGCTGGCGTACGACAGCACCTCGGGCCGGCTCGGCCGCCCGGTGACCGTCGAGGGGAACACCCTGGTCGTCGACGGCCGCCGCATCACGGTGCTGGCCGAGCGGGAGCCGGAGCAGCTGCCGTGGGCCGAGCTCGGCGTGGAGATCGTGCTGGAGGCCACCGGCCGCTTCACCTCGGCCGAGGCCGCTCGCGCCCACCTCAAGGCGGGGGCGAAGAAGGTTCTGGTCAGCGCGCCCTCGGACGGTGCCGACGTCACGCTGGCGTACGGCGTCAACACCGACGCCTACGACCCGGCCGTGCACACCATCGTCTCGAACGCGTCGTGCACGACCAACGCGCTCGCCCCGCTGGCCGCGGTCCTCGACGAGCTCGCGGGCATCGAGCACGGCTTCATGACGACGGTGCACGC
Source organism: Streptomyces erythrochromogenes (assembly GCF_036170895.1). Taxonomy (NCBI): domain Bacteria; kingdom Bacillati; phylum Actinomycetota; class Actinomycetes; order Kitasatosporales; family Streptomycetaceae; genus Streptomyces; species Streptomyces erythrochromogenes. The sequence continues at coordinate 377,511 of NZ_CP108036.1, forward strand.
CTACACGCAGGAGCAGAACCTGCAGGACGGTCCGCACCGCGACCCCCGCCGCGCCCGCGCCGCCGGTGTCAACATCGTCCCGACCTCGACGGGCGCCGCGAAGGCGATCGGCCTGGTGCTGCCGCAGCTCGACGGCAAGCTGTCGGGCGACTCGATCCGCGTGCCGGTCCCGGTGGGCTCCATCGTGGAGCTCAACACGACCGTCTCCCGCGAGGTGACGCGCGAGGAGATCCTCGAGGCGTACCGCGCCGCGGCCGAGGGCCCGCTGGCCGGCGTGCTGGAGTACTCGGAGGACCCGCTGGTGTCGTCCGACATCACCGGCAACCCCGCCTCGTCGATCTTCGACTCGGAGCTCACCCGGGTCGAGGGCCGCCACGTCAAGGTCGTCGCCTGGTACGACAACGAGTGGGGCTTCTCGAACCGCGTGATCGACACCCTCACGCTCCTGGCCGCGGGCTGAGCAGCCGCCCCGCAGTCAGTGACCCGCGCTCCGGCCGGCCCCTCGGGCCGGCCGGAGCGTGCCGTTTTCAGAAGTCCCCGTAGCGCATGCGGCCGAGGGCCGTCATGGGCCGGTCGTGGGCGGCCACCGGGGCCGGCAGGCACGTGGAGCCCGTGAGGTAGCGGTCCACGGCGGCTGCCACGGCCCGGCCCTCGGCGATGGCCCACACCACGAGCGACTGCCCGCGGCCCGCGTCGCCCGCGACGAACACCCCAGGTGCCCGCCCCCCGCTCGCCGCGAAGCCGGCGTCGCGCGCGTAGTTGCCGCGCTCGTCGTACTCCAGGCCCAGCTGCTCGCGCAGGCCGCCCGCCCGCTCGGGGCCGGAGAAGCCGAGGGCGAGCAGGACCAGCCCGGCGGGTACGACCCGTTCCGTGCCCGCCAGGGGGCTGCGGCCCACGGGCTCGACGGCGGTCAGGTGCAGGGCCCGTACCCGGCCCGCGGCGTCACCCTCGAAGCGCAGGGTGGCGCAGGCGAACAGCCGGGGGTCGCGGCCCTCGCGCCCGCGGGCCTCGTCGTGGGCGTGGGAGATCCGGTACGTCTTCGGGTACACGGGCCAGGGTTCGTCGTCGGTGCGGCCCGGTCCGGGCTCGGGGTTGATGTCGAGCTGGACCACGGAGATCGCGCCCTGCCGCAGGGCGGTGCCCATGCAGTCGGAACCGGTGTCGCCGCCTCCGACGATGACCACGTGCCTGCCTTCGGCAGTGATGGGCGACTTGGACCAGTCGCCCTCCCGCACCCGGTTCGCGCAGGTCAGGTACTCCATGGCCTGGTGGATGCCGCGGAGCTCGCGGCCGGGGACGGGCAGTTCCCTGCGCTCGCCGGCTCCGATCGCGACGACGACGGCGTCGCACCGGCCGCGCAGCTCGGCGGCATCGGCAGCGGCATCACCCGCGGTGGCCGTGTCGTCGGTGCCTCCCACGTCGTGTCCCGTGACGAACACCGTGCCTTCGGCCCGCATCTGCTCGATCCGCCGGTCCAGGTGCGCCTTCTCCATCTTGAACTCGGGGATGCCGTAGCGCAGCAGGCCGCCGATCCGGTCGGCCCGCTCGTGGACCGTGACCGCGTGCCCGGCCCGGGTCAGCTGCTGCGCGGCGGCCAGGCCGGCCGGCCCGGAGCCTATGACGGCGACGGTTTTGCCGCTGTGCCGCTCCGGCGGGCTCGCCGCCATGTAGCCGCGGCGCAGCCCCTCGTCCACGATGGCCTGCTCGACGTTCTTGATGGTCACCGGTTCGGCGTTGATCGTGAGGACGCAGGCGTCCTCGCAGGGGGCCGGGCAGAGCCTTCCGGTGACCTCCGGGAAGTTGTTGGTCGCGTGCAGCCGCTCGTACGCCGCGCGCCAGTCGGCGTGCGCGGCGTAGGCGTTCCACTCGGGTATGAGGTTCCCGAGCGGGCAGCCGGTGTGGCAGAACGGGATCCCGCAGTCCATGCAGCGGTCGGCCTGCCGGGAGACGAGCGGGAGCAGGGCCTGGCCGGCGTGGACCTCGCGCCAGTCGCCGAGCCGTTCCTCGACGGGCCGGGCGGGGACGGGCTCGCGGGGGATCCTGAGGAAGCCGAAGGGATCGGTCACTCGCCGCCTCCCTGGATCGTTCGCGGCGGGGTGTACGGGGGGTGCGCACCGCGGTCCCGGCGCGCGCGTGAAGTGGCGGTGCGACCAGATTACGCCGCCCGGGTGGCGGGTGCGCAGGGCTGCGCACGGCCCTGCGCACCCGCCGGGGTCACCCGCGCAGCAGGGCGCAGACGAAGTCCTCCTGGACCTCCCGGACGCGCGCGAGCAGCTCGGGGTTGTCGGTCAGGGACGTCTGGGTGGTGATCGAGAAGGTCAGCGAGCGCTTTCCGTCCGCCGTGGCCGCCGCCAGCTGCGTGTAGCCGGGCGTGTTGCCGGTGTGGCCGTAGACGGTGCCGCAGCGGGTGGTGTAGCGGTAAAGGGCCAGGCCCGCCGCGGTGCGGCCGGGGCCGGGGGGCTGGGACAGCGCGCCGGGGATGAACCGGAACTGCTCGCGGCGGGTGCGGTCCGAGAAGAGGGCGCCGCCCGCGTACCCGCGGATGAAGGCGGTCAGGTCCTTGGGCGTCGAGACGATGCCGCCTGCCGCCCAGGCACCCGAGGCGCTCACGGCCTCGCTGACGTCGACGGGCCCGTCCTGGGGGTCGATCCGGTAGCCGTGGAGGTAGGGCTCGGGGAGCCGGTAGCCCTGGGGCAGGCTGGTGGCCGTCAGGCCCAGCGGCCGGTACACGAGCTCGCGCAGCAGGGTTTCGTACCGGCGTCCGGTGGCGGCCTCCGCCATCAGGGCGACGGCGATGTTGTCGGAGTTGGAGTACTGGTAGCGGCTGCCAGGCTGGAATTCGAGGTCCTCGTCGGCGACGAAGTCCAGCAGGCGCCGGGAGTCGAAGTGGTGGCGGGGGTCCTCGGAGATGATGTCGATGAACCCCCGGGACGCCGAGTAGTCGGGCAGTCCGCTGGTGTGGTTGAGGAGTTGACGCAGTGTCACCTGATGCCACTGGTCGGGCTGGCCGGGCAGCACCTCGCCGATCGTGTCGTCCAGGCGCAGTCGGCCGCGGTCGACGAGGCTCAGGGCCACCGCTCCGCTGAAGGCCTTGGCGACACTGGCGATCCGCATGTGGTCGGTCGCGCTCGGAGGCCTGCCGCTCCCCACGTCGGCCACGCCCGCGCGGTAGACCTCCCTGTGGTCCCCGTCGCGCAGGACGGCGATGACTCCGGGGGGCCCGTCGGGGCGCTCGACCAGTGCGCGGAGCTCCTGGCGGAGGGCCGCTCCGCGGTCCGGCGGCGGGTTGCGGTCCGCCGCCGCCCGCGCGGGCAGTACGGAGGCACCGAGCAGGGCGCCGCACACGGCGGTGGCGGCGGCCAGGTGCAGCGAGGGGCGGATCCGGCGGGCGTGGCCGTACGGGCGTGGGGACACGGCGGAACCTCCAGGGCAGACACGGGGCGCGGTGGCCCACGATGGCAGGGGTCGCGGTGACGGCGGCGCCGACGCGGCCGCGCGCGGGCGGGCCGTGGCCCATCCGGCCCTGGCGGGCGCCCTCGGTGCGGTCAGCTCCGACCACCCCACCCCACCTCACACCCCAGGCCTTCCATTCATTGCACATTCATGAACAAAACCTCGCATTCGAAGGCCAGAAGATAAATTCGATCTACGATCCTTTTATCCCTTCATCTGGCGGCGAGGTGTACGAGGTCTTCGCGAGGCCCCGGCACGCGATCACCGCCGCCTTCGTGCGCTCCGAGCGGCAAAGCGAGCCGGACGCCGCACTCATGGAACGGCTCCGCGCCCGCCACCCGGGCCGCCTACTCACGGGGACGCTGCCCGTCGCCGACGGCAGCCCCTCCCTGGACGGCCTCTCGGAACTCCCGCAGATCCACGGGGTCGGCTTCACCCTCGTCCACGGCGGGGTCGGCGAGGTCCGCGGACGGCCCCTGGGCAGCGTGACCCCGGAACTGCGCGGTGAGCCCGCCGCGGTCGAGGCCGTCGTCGCCGGGCTCCGCGCACCCGGCCGGGTGGAAGCGGGTGTCCGGTGAAGGCCGACTGGAGCACGCCACCCGCAAGGGCGGTGTGCTGCCCGGCCGGTTCGTGCACGCGGTCCTGGGCACGCTCATCAACACCATCCGGCCCGTCCCGTTCATCATCGCGATCGTCGCGCTCGCCCCGGTCACCCGCGGGGTGGTCGGCACGATGATCGGCACGAACGCCGCGATCTTCCCGATGACGGTCGTCGCGACCTTCGGCGTCGCCCGCATCGTGAAGTCCAACCTGCTGGCCGTCGAACCCGGGGTGATCGAGGCGGCACGGTCGATGGGCGCGAGCCCGCTGCGGATCCTGCTCACGGTCCTCGTCCCCGAAGCCCTCGGACCGCTGGTCCTGGGGCTGACCTTCATGCTCGTGGCGCTGATCGACTTCTCGGCGGTGGCCGGCACCGTCGGCGGAGGCGGCGTCGGCAGCCTGGCGATGACCTACGGCTACCTGCGCTTCGACACCTCGGTGATGGTGGTGACTGTGCTGATCCTGATCGCCCTCGTCCAGTCGGCGCAGCTGCTCGGCAACCTGGTGTCGCGCAAGGTGCTCCGTCGCTGACACCGGTGCGGCTCCTCCTCCCGCCCGGTGGCCGCGGCGGGAGGTTTCAGGCCCCGGCGAGCGAGCAAGCGCCAGGTGACGGGAACACCGATCGAGGAGGCATGTCGCATGGCGGACGAGGGCAAGGACCAGGACGTGGTCGCGGTGATCCTCAAGGACCACCGGAGGATGGAGGAGCTGTTCCGCCGGATGCGGAGCGTCGAGGCCGACCGAGCGGCGGCCCGGGAGAAGTTCGCGGCGCTGCTCATCGCCCACGGCGAGGCCGAGGAGAGCAAGGTCTACGGCGCGCTCAAGCGCTTCAGGGACATCGACGACGACGAGGTGGAGCACGGCGAGGAGGAGCACGCCGAGGGCAACGAGGCGTTGCTGAAGCTCCTGGAGGTCGACGACGTCGGCTCCGAGGAGTGGGACGAGCGCCTGGAGGACCTCGTCAAGGCGGTCACGCACCACCTGGACGAGGAGGAGCGGACCATCCTCAACGGCGCCCGGGAGAACGTCCCCGAGGAGCGCCGGGCCGAGCTGGGCGCCGCCTTCCTGGAGGAGCGCGAGAGGCAGCTCGCGTCGGACTGCGGGAGCATCGAGAACGTACGCAAGATCGTGGGCGCGTAGCGCCGAGGGGCTGGGGACGCGCCGGCCGCCGGGAACGTCAGAGGGCGAGGCGCTCGATGAGTTCCGCGCCGGGGAGCTGCGCGAACAGCTTGCCCGGGGCGATCAGTTTGCCGCGGCGGCGCCCGCTGCCGACGAGCACGTACGGCATGTCGGCGACCACCGGATCGATCAGGAGCGGCCAGCCGTCCGGCATGCCCAGCGGGGTGATCCCGCCGTACTCCATTCCCGTCAGCTCCACCGCCGTGTCCATCGGCGCGAAGGACACCTTGCGTGCGTCCAGGTGGCGCCGGACGGCGCCGTTGACGTCGACCCGGCCGGCGGAGGGTACGAGGCAGGCCGCGAGGGTGGTCGCACCGCCGCGTTTGGCGGCGACCACCACGCAGTTCGCCGACTGACCGAGGAGGTCCTGCCCGTAGTGCGCGACGAAGGCGCCGGTGTCCGCGATGGCGGGGTCGGTGTCCACGTAGAGGATCTGGTCGGCGGGGAGGTCGCCGGCCCAGCCCGCGACCGCGTCGGCCACGGGCGGCACGAGTTCCGCGAGGCAGTCGGGAGCCGGCACGGCGTGGTCGAAGGGCCCTATCGGAGCGCGCATGTGCGCACGGTAACACCGTCCGCCTGCACGGAGAGGGAGCGCGGGGCGACCGGCGGCGGCGCGGGCAGCCGCAGGGGGCGGCTGCCCGGGGTGATCGACCCCAGGACGCGGGGACCCGCGGCGCCGGTGCAGCCGGGAGCGTTGCCCGGGAGGCCGTGCAGGGTGAGGTACCCCAGCACGGCGAACGCGTACGCCTCCTTCGCTGCGGCCGGCAGCCCGAGCTCCTCCGAGGTGCGCAGCGGCGTGCCGGCCAGCTCGGCACGGAGCATCGCCGTGAGCGTCGGGTTGCGCACCCCGCCTCCCGAGGCGAAAACCTCGGTTGCTCCCAGGGGCCGCAGCGCATCGGCGACGGTCCGGGCGGTGAGGCGCGTGAGCGTGGCGACCAGGTCCTGGGGCAGGATCTGCCCGAACTCCGCGAGCCGGGACCGGAGATACCCCGCGTGGAAGAGTTCTTTGCCGGTCGTCCGCGGCGCGGGCAACCGGTAGTACGGCTCGGTGAGCATTCGCCGCAGCAGCCCCTCGTGCACGCGTCCGGAGGCCGCGAGCGCGCCGTCCTCGTCGTACGCGAGGCGCCCGCCGCTGAGTTGGCGTACCGCGGCGTCGATCAGCGCGTTGCCCGGGCCGGTGTCGAAGGCCACGGGGTCCGCGTGCCGGGGCACGACGGTGACGTTGGCGATCCCCCCGATGTTCAGGGCGGCCGGTACGCCGGGGCGGCCGCGCAGCAGCATCAGGTCGATCAGGGCGACCAGTGGCGCGCCCTGCCCGCCGGCCGCGACGTCGCGGGGCCGGAAGCCGGAGACGACCGGGCGGCCGGTGGCCTCGGCGATCCAGGCGGGTTCGCCGAGCTGGAGGGTGCCGTGGACCTGTCCGTCCGCCGCCCAGTGGTACACGGTCTGACCGTGTGAGGCGATCAACTCGGCTCGCCCCTCGCACAGTTCGCGGTCGGCCCGGTCGGCGAGCCGCCCGAAGGCCTGCCCGATGCGGGTGTCGAGCCGGCACACGTCGGCGAGCGTGGTGCGGGCGGGCGGCAGGGCATCGGCCAGCTCGGTCCGCAGGCGGGCCGGGTACGGCTCGCTGACCATGCCCAGCGGGGTGAGGTGCAGTGCGCCGTCCTCCCCGGGCCGGTGTACGAGGTCGCAGGCGGCGGCGTCCACGGCGTCGTACGAGGTCCCGGACATCAGGCCGATCACCCTCATCGCAGCGGCTCCCGGTGGTCGTTGCCGCGCAGGGTCAGCAGCGCCGGCACGCTGAGGGCGCAGGCCGCGGCGGCGTAGTGGGCGGGGACGGCGGTGTTTCCGGTCCGGGCGGTGAGTGCGGTGACGAAGAGCCCCGCGCAGCCGGAGAAGACGGCGTTGGCGAGGGTGTAGGAGAGCCCGAGTCCGGTGCAGCGGACGCGTCTTGGGAACATCTCGGCGAGCATGGCCGGTCCCGGTCCGGCGAGCAGTCCGACCAGCGCGCCCGCCGTCAGCACTGCCGCGATCCGCGCCTGCGTGGGCGTACCCGGCGACTGGAGCAAGTACAGGAGGGGGACGGCGAGTACGGCGATCCCGAGCGCACCCCAGAGCATGACGGGGCGCCGCCCGATGCGGTCGCTGAGCAGTCCCGCGGGCAGGATCGACGCGGCGAACCCGAGGTTGACCAGGGTCGTGGCCAGCAGGGCGTCCCGGAACGACGCCCCCAGCGCGGACTGGAGGTGCGACGGCAGCACGACGAGGAAGGCGTATCCGGCCGCAGACCAGCCCATGATCCGCCCGATGCCGAGGACGACGGCACGGGCCTGCTCCCGTACGCCGGTTGTCCCGGCCGGGTCCGTCGTGCTGGTCGCGGCCGCGGGCCCGGCCGGGGGCGCGCCCGGTGGTTCCTCCAGAGCCGTACGCAGCCACAGCGCGACCACTCCGAGGGGCAGGGCCAGCAGGAACGGGATGCGCCACCCCCAGGCGTACAGGGCCGCGGCGGGCAGGACCGTCGCCAGGGCCGCGGCCGTGGCGGCTCCGGTGAGCAGCCCCAGGGCGACGGTGAAGGACTGCCATGCGCCGTAGAGGCCGCGGCGGCCGGGCGGTGCGTACTCGGCCATCAGGGACACCGCGCCGCCGAACTCGCCGCCCGCGGACAGTCCTTGGAGTGCGCGCAGCAACGTCAGCAGCCAGGGGGCCGCGGCGCCGATGTCGGCCCGTGTGGGCAGGAGCCCGATCAGCGTGGTGGCGAGCGTCATGAGGCCGATGACGAGGACGAGGGTGGGGCGTCGGCCGAACCGGTCGCCGATGCGCCCGAACAGGAGGGCGCCGACGGGCCGGAAGAAGAAGGCGAGGGCGAACGCGGCGTAGGTGGCGACCAGTGCTTCGGCGCCGCCCTGAACTGCCGCACCCGTTCCCGCTTGAGGGGTGAAGAAGTTGGCCGCAATGACGGTGGCGAAGCAGCCGTAGACGCCGAACTCGTACCACTCGACGAGGTTGCCGGCCGAACCGGCGAGCAGGGCCCGGCGGGCCGCGGAGCGGGGCGGTGTCGCCGGGAGCAGGTCGGTCGTGGTCACCCGTGCTGCGTGCCCGTTCCGCGGCGGGCCGATGCCTGTCGGCATCCCGATTCAGCACATCGGCCGTGGTGCCGCCGTCACGTCGTCCAGTATGCAAATCATCCATGCCTATCATCTCGAATCGAACGCAAAATCGGGACAAATCACATCGTGTCCGATGCGGCCGGGGCAGGACGTCCGGGAAAACTGGTCCGCCGTCAGAGCCAAGACGACTGCCACCGAGAACAGGACCAGGCCACTGATCTGAATTCGTCGCCTGCCAACCGATTGCGGAGGTGTCACGATGTCCTGCTCCAGGACCGACTTCCGAAAGGCCCTCAAGGGCACTTCTCCGATCTGCTGTTGCCCGAGAGTGCGTGCCGTCTTCTTCATACTGCTCCTCGCGGCCGGCGCCCTGACCGGCCACACGGACCCGGCTCACGCGGCACCGTCGTACGGCGAGAAAGCCGTCGCGGTGGCCGCCTCCAAACAGGGCTCGCCGTATGCCTACGGCGCCACGGGCCCCAAACGCTTCGACTGTTCGGGGCTCACCCTCTACGCCTTCAAGAAGGCCGGCAAACGCCTCCCGCGCACGGCCGAGCAGCAGTACGAACACACACGTCACATCCCCAAGGCCGATCGCACGGCCGGTGACCTGGTCTTCTTCCCCCGAGGAGGGACCATGGGCCATGTCGGCATCTACGCCGGCGACGACAGGATCTGGCACGCTCCCCGCCCCGGCACGAGAGTGCGTCTGGAGCGGATCTGGAGCGAAGCGGTCCGCTACGGACGCGCCACCTGATCAGCAGCCGTCCGCGTCCACGCCCGCGCTCACCGCCGGACCAGTGGTGGCAGCCGTACGCGCGCGTGCACGTCGGCCGAACCCGGGTCACCGATCCCTTCTCGGTGGCACGCGTGACCCGGAAGCGGGCGACGGCACCGCGCGGCCGCCCGGTGCGGCCTAGTGCAGCCGCCAGGTGAGCTTCCCGCCGCCGACCCAGCGGACGGCGTCCGGATCGTCGAGGTCGTGGATGGTGATCCCCGCGTCCGCGGCAGCCAGGATCACGTCGGTCATGGATGTCGCCATGCGGACCATCTCCCCGTCGATCTCGACGATCCGGAAGGGTGGGTCGCCGGGCTGCACCCCCAGGACGGTGACTCGCGGCGAGGACATGTACGGGCTCATGCTCTCTGTCATGCGGAGATCGTTCCATGCCGAACCCCGGGTCCGCTCGATTGGCAGCGCGTCGGACGCCCGCAATGACACACCCGCGGGCGTTGTCAGTGCGCTCGTGCAAGATCGACACAGGACTCACGCTCCCGCCGCCGCCCGGTGGATCGGCCTGCTCAGGCCGGGCCTGCGGCTGGCGCACGCCGGTGACGGGTCGGCTCGGCGGGCTGCCGGACCTGCCCCTCGACATGCCGTGGCCGGAAGGGGAGGTGGAACGGCCCGCCCTGCCACATCGCGTCCGGCCTCGCCCTGCCCGCCTCCGGCACCCTCCTCTTCTTCCTCTTCGACGGGCGCCTCGACGACGAGGACTGCATGGTCCACCCGAGTGACCCCGAGACCCGGCCGGGCTCCCGGGTCCCGCACGTGCCCGCCGGCACCCGGCCCCCGCCGAACTCTCGGCTGAGCGTGCCCACGTCCGACGCCCCGGACTCCGCGCAGCCTTCGGCGAGGCCGACCTGGCGGCGGGCCGCTTCGAGGAGGCCATGTTCACCTGGCAGTGCTGCTGACTCCCGCCGGGGGGAGGAGATCTGAGTACGTGTACTGAGTACGTGCACTCTGACGCGGCCGGCGGGACGCCGCCACGATGGTGATCACCAAGGCCCCAACGTCCCACCCGGGCATCACGAGGAGTCCCATGCGTTCTGGACCGGTGCGCACCTTCGCCGGCATCACCTTCGGCAACTGGCTGTCGAGGGCGTACCTCGGCTCGGCCGCGTTCCTGCTGCTGATAGGCGCCGGGGACGGCGGCAACCAGGTGGCCGGGCTGTTCGCCCTGATGCTGGCCGTCCCCACCGGGGCCCTGCTGCTGTCGGTGGTCAACTCGCTGGGAGCCTGGGCACAGACCGACGCGAGCATCTGGGGCATCCTGGCGTTCTCCTACGTCTTCCAGGCCTGGCTGCTGGGCCTGATCGTCCGTGCGGTCCGCCGGGGGCGGCGCGGCGCCGACCTCTGACCGCGCCGGCGCGGGCGGTATTCGCCGAGGTCAGGGCGTCTGCGGATGCGGCCCGGTCGATCATCGGCAACCCTGGCCGTGGGGGACGGACGCAAAGGAGACCGTCGTGTCGATGATGGACAAGCTCAAGCAGATGCTGCGCGGCCACGAGAGCCAGGCCGGACAGGGCATCGACAAGGCCGGCGACTACGTCGACGGCAGGACCCAGAACAAGTACAGCAGCCAGGTGGACACCGCCCAGGACAAGCTCAAGGATCAGCTGCGCCGCGACCAGGGAAACCCCCCGCCGCCCCAGGCCTGATTCCCCCACCGCACGGCTCCCGCCGCTTGGCTCCCGCCGCTTGGCTCCCGCCGGGGTGGCCGGTTTCGCGGGGCGGGATGGATGGGGTTGGGCGGTGCCGCTCGGCTCCCGCCGGGGTTGCGGGTTTCCGCGGGGCGGGATGGATGGGGTGGGGCGGTGCCGCTTGGCTCCCGCCGGGGTTGCGGGTTTCCGCGGGGCGGGATGGGTCGGGTGGGGCGGTGCCGCTTGGCTCCCGCCGGGGTTGCGGGTTTGCGTGGGGCGGGATGGATGGGGTGGGGCGGTGCCCCGCCGGAGTGTCTCCTCGGCTCGGCGCGTGCGGGGTGTCTCGGCGAGGCGGCCTGGGTCGCGCGCTCGTCCTGCGGGGACACTCCGCCGTGTCCCCACCCCACGCCATGACTCCGCCCGGACAAGACCACGCCTCCCGGAACCGGGCTCGTACGGCTGGAGCGGGGACGGGGAGGGGTGTCCCCGCAGGACGAGCGCGCAACCACCGGGTACAGCCGAGACATGCCCGCACGCGCCGAGCCGAGGAGACACCCCTCCGCGGCACCGCGACCCGCCCGCACGGGGAATGGACTCCGCCCGTACCGCAATGCCACGGACCGGCCACACCGCGCCCGGACCCGCCCGCCCCCCGCGAGGGGAACGGCACCGCGCCCGGATCCCGCCCGTACCGCGACGCCACGGACCGGCCACACCGCGCCCGGACCCGCCCGCCCCCCGCGAGGGGAACGGCACTGCGCCCGGATCCGCCCGGCCCCGGCCAGTTCTCGCGCAGCATGCCGCGTCGGGAGCACGTACGGGCGTGGTGACCACCCCATGGGCAGCCGATACGCCTCGCGCCGCCGAACTCACCGCGCACGCTCGGCCATGCCGTCGTCGTCACCCACTGCGCGTACGGGCAACCGACGGGCCATCCGGATCACGTCCACACCCACCGGGTGACGCTCCTCGCCGCACACGCCGCAGGGCTCGCGCACCTGTACCCCCGAGGCCGTCCACCTGGCCGCGCACCCGGAGTCGGGGGTCGCGGAACTCGGGCCGCTCCTGGCCCGGGTGGGCAAGACACTGCTCAGCGTGCCGGACACGCACAGCCGTGGCTCCCACCGCAGCGCGGCGGCGCGGCGGCGCGGGAGCGCTCGATGCCCCGCACCCTCCGGCCGCGGCGCACGGTCACGCGGTGGCCGTGAAGCGGTGGCTCGGTTCGCCGCGGAGCCTGCCGGGCGGCAGTCTGCGGCCGAAGGCGAGCAGGAGGAGGTCCTGGGCCGCGCCGTGGACGGGGGACCCGGAACCGTACGACCAGTCCAGGTCCTCGGCGCGCAGCTGCACGCCGCCGATGTCGACGCCGAAGAACCTCAGTCCGCCGGGCCGGATCCCGGCGAGCAGCACGCGCAGCCGGTCCTCGGGGACCCGCCGGTCGAGGCCGAGGGCGACCGTGATGTCCAGTCCGTGCACCACGTCGTGGCCGAGGGCGGCCGCGAGCCCGCCGACCGGTGGCGTCCACGGGTGGTGGGCGCCGTCCCGCAGGAACGCGGCGAGCTCGGCCGGCGCATGAGCGGCCGCGTCCCTGCGTGCGACCCGGTCGGTCATGCGGTGCAGGTTCCCGCGCGCCCGGGCCAGTTGGCCCATGGTCGCGGGCAGGGAGAGCCGGAACCCCATCGACATGTGGGCCGCGACCTCACGGACCCGCCAGCCCGCGCACAGGCTGGGCTCGTCCCACTGGTCGTCCCGCAGGCCGTCGAGCAGATCGGCCAACTCCTGGCGTTCCGCCGCGATCAAGGCCCTGACCTCGGCCTTGTGCCCTTGCTGAGAAGTCGTGTTCGCCATGCGGTCCAGCCTGGCGCCAACGGGGCCATACCTCCAATAGATTGATGTGCTGCGCATTAGAATCACTGGTTATGGAGCTCCGCCAGTTGCGCTACCTCGTCGCCGTCGTCGACGAGGGCGGTTTCACCCGCGCCGCCGCCCGGCTGCATCTGGCCCAGCCCGGACTGAGCGCCCAGATACGCCAGTTGGAGAAGGAACTCGGGCAGCCGCTGCTCGACCGGTCCGGCCGGTCGGTGACGCCGACCGAGGTGGGCCGGGCCGTCCTGCCGTACGCGCGGGCCGCGCTGGCCGCCGCCCACGCGGTACGGCAGACCGTGGACGAGCACACCGGACTGCTGCGCGGCAAGGTCACGCTCGGGCTGGTCTCCGGCGCCACCGGTCATGCTTTCGACGTCGCCGCGTTCCTCGCGGACTTCCACGCTTCCCATCCCGCCCTGGAGATCGCGCTGACCGAGGACACCTCGGAGCGGATGCAGGCCGCGCTCCTGGCCGGCGAGATCGACATCGCCCTCCTCGGGCCCACGGCGGAGGAGCCTCCTCCGGGACTCTCCTACCGGACGGTCATCGACGCTCCACTCGGCGCCGCCGTCGCACCCGGGCACCCGCTGCTCGGCCCCGCCGACCGCACCGCGGTACCGCTGGCCGAGCTGCGCGACCGGCCGCTGATCTGTCTGCCGCGCGGAACCGGCGTACGGGCCGCCCTCGAACGGGGCTGCGCCCGGGCGGGGTTCCGGCCCCGGGTCGCCTTCGAGGCGGCGTCCCCGCAGGTCCTCGCGCAGCTCGCCGCCCGCGGCCTGGGCGTCGCCGTGCTGCCGCTCGGGGAGGAGGGGTCAGGCGTCGGCGACGGGCTGCGCGCCCTGCGCCTCCTGGGGGCGGGCCTGCGTGCCCGTATCGTCCTCGCCCGGCCGGCCAGCGGGCCTACGAGCCCTGCGGCGCGTGCCCTGCTGGACCGTCTGGGTGAGGCCCTGCCCGACGTCTCCGAGGGTGCGGGGGCGGGATCACCGTTCTGACCAGGTGATCGCGCCCGTGCCCAGGCCGATCACGGCCCGGGGCAGCATGGGCTCGTCACTGCGGCGGGAGAGCAGCACGACCTCGTGGACCCGTGCCGCCGTGCTGCCCAGGCGGGCCGTGCACTGCGCGGTCAGGCTCCGCGGCTCGTGGGTGCGCCCGAGCGAGAGGTGCGGTGTGAACGCCGGGAACCGGCCGCGGCATCCCGGGAAGGGCTCCGCCAGGCTCTCCTGGAGCGCCGCCCACGGGGCGAGGCCGGCCGCGGCGGGGTCCAGCCACACGGTGGCGTAGGCACGGTGCCGGAACGCGTGCACCCCGCTGAGCCTGATGGCGAAGGGCTCGATACCGGTCGCCGCGGCGGCCAGCAGCGGGGCGGCCCGGTAGAAATCGGCCTCCGGGACGAAGCCGAAGACCAGGTTCACGTGCGGGGGCCAGCGGCGGATCTGCGGGTCGTGCTCGGCCCGGATGCTCTGGATCGCCGGCCACAGCCCGTCCGGAGGAAGCCACACGACGGCGGTCCGGGGCGTGGGGGCCACCGTGAGGAAGCCGGGGGACGCGTTCACACGGCCATCATGCCCCCGGACCCCCGGCCGACCGCCGGTCCGGCCTCCCGTTCGCTCAGCCGGTGAAGGATCCGTGGCGGCCGGCTCCTGCCGCGAAGCGGTCGGCGCCGGCCTGCGTCTCGCCGGCCGTGAGCGGTACGAGGCCGTGCCGGTATTCGGCGGCCAGGGCATCCCGCTCGCCCAGACCGTGCTGTTCCCGTACGGAGAGCCGGTCGTGCCGCAGGCACAGCTGCGGGAACCCGGCGATCTCGTGCGCGAGGCGTTCCGCCGCGCGGCGGGCCTCGCCGGGTGGTACGAGGCGGTTGACCAGACCGATCGCGTGCGCCTCGGCAGCGGTCACGGGGCGGCCGGTGAGGATGAGGTCCATGGCGCGGCTCTCGCCGATCAGGCGGGGCAGCCGCACCGTACCGCCGTCGATGAGGGGCACGCCCCAGCGGCGGCAGAACACCCCGAACGTCGCGTCCTCCTCGGCCACCCGCAGATCGCACCACAGGGCCAGTTCGAGGCCGCCGGCCACCGCGTGACCGCTGATCGCGGCGATCACCGGCTTGGTCAGGTCCATCCGCGTGGGGCCCATGGGCCCGTCGCCCTCGGCCAGCACCCGGTTGCCACGGTCGGTCCCGACTGCCTTCAGGTCCGCGCCCGCGCAGAACGTACCGCCGTCGCCCCACAGGACGGCGACGGACGCGTCCTCGTCCGCTTCGAACGCTCGGAAGGCGTCGGCGAGCCGGGTCGCGGTCGGGCCGTCGACCGCGTTGCGGGCGCCCGGGCGGCCGAGGACCACCGTGGTGACGGGCCCGTCCCGTTCGATCCGGACGGAGTCCGGTTCTGCGGGCGGGGCGGGGGGCGGCGCCCCTGCCGGTTCGGAGGTCGTGGCCACGGCGGATCTCCATGGGTCGAGTGATGTCGTCGGACGCGCGGGAGGTGCGGACGACCACTCTGGAGCAATCACGGCCCCGGCACGAGAGGGGGCGCGGGCCGGGGGACTCCCATCGGCCCGGACACGCACGTTCGGACCAGGCCGAACGGGGTATACGCCTTGTCCCGATCCTATGCAGAGACCCGGGCGGTGAGACCGAGATGTCCCAGTGCAAGATCCCCGACTACCGCACCGGCCACCGCGGCCGCCACTGGACCCATGCCCTGCGCAGTGCCCAGCGGGCCGGGGCCGTGATCGTCACCGACGACACCCGTGAGCCGGTCACCTACGCCCATGACGGCACCGGGCCCGGCCGCTTCCGGCCCTGGCTCACCGCCGCCGGAGACCGCTACGACAGCCACGACGTCCACCCCGAGTGGTAGGCCGTGGCCGCCCGGCGCGGCCGCGTGTTCAGGCGCCCGGCTGCCCGGCAGTACAGGAGGGGCACAGCCCGCGGTAGACGACCTCGACCTCGGACACCGCGAAGCCGAACCGCTCCTGCGCCGGCAGCCCGGCCAGGGGGTCGCCGGTCGGGTGGACGTCGCGGATGAGCCCGCAGCCGGAGCACACCAGGTGCTGGTGCGGCCGGTGCGCGTTGGGGTCGTAGCGCTTGGCCCGTCCGTGCGCGGAGAGCTCCGCGACCTCACCGAGGGCGACGAGCTCGCCCAGCGTGTTGTAGACGCTGGCCCGGGAGATCTCCGGCAGTCGCCCGGCCGCACGGGCGTGCACCTCGTCGGCGGTGAGGTGCACGTGCTCGCCGTCGAGGACCTCCGCGACGACACGCCGCTGGGACGTCATGCGCCAGCCGCGCCCCCGCAGCCGTTCCAGCAGGTCACTCATTTCGGCTCACCAGTTCACGCTCGGCGGGACACAAGGACTTCGGCGGGCCCTGCCGCGGGCCCGAAAAAGCGAGCTACAGATTACCCGGCGGAGAATGGCGGCCGGGGCATTCACACCGGCGCAGCGATAACGATGATCGTACGATCTCTTCCCTTCTTGCCTTTCCCGTGCGGGCCGGGTAGCGGGAATGCTGGTTGGGCGGGCGTGCCCTGCGTGTTCTCTCCGCCGCGCGGTCCCCGGTGCGCGACCATACGGACGCTGTCAAGAGCGAGCAGCCAGCCGATGGAAGCACCGAGACAGGAAGAAGGACGGACGTGTCCGGCAGCGAAAGCGAGAACCCCGCAATCCCCTCCCCGACACCCGAGCCCACTCGTCCCAGGACGAACCGGGACTGGTGGCCGAATCAGCTGGACCTTCAGGTTCTCCACCAGAACTCGCCCCAGGCCAGTCCGATGGGCGAGGACTTCGACTACGCGGAAGAATTCGCGACCCTGGACGTCGACGCGCTGAAGCGGGACGTCTTCGAGGTGATGACCACGTCGCAGGACTGGTGGCCTGCCGACTACGGCCACTACGGGCCGCTCTTCATCCGGATGAGCTGGCACGCCGCGGGCACCTACCGCATCGCCGACGGCCGCGGCGGCGGCGGTTCCGGCGCGCAGCGCTTCGCCCCCCTCAACAGCTGGCCCGACAACGCGAGTCTGGACAAGGCGCGCCGTCTGCTCTGGCCGGTCAAGCAGAAGTACGGCCGGAAGATCTCCTGGGCCGACCTGCTGGTGTTCGCAGGCAACTGCGCAATGGAGTCGATGGGGTTCAAGACTTTCGGTTTCGGCTTCGGGCGGGAGGACATCTGGGAGCCCGAGGAAGTCTTCTGGGGGTCCGAGGACACCTGGCTCGGAGATGCGCGCTACAGCGGTGACCGGGAACTCACCGGACCTTTCGGCGCCGTGCAGATGGGGCTGATCTACGTCAATCCCGAGGGCCCCAACGGAAATCCGGATCCGATCGCCGCCGCCAGGGACATTCGTGAGACGTTCGCGCGCATGGCGATGAACGACGAGGAGACGGTCGCGCTCATCGTCGGCGGCCACACCTTCGGCAAGTGCCACGGGGCGGTCGATCCCGAATACGTCGGTCCGGAGCCGGAAGCCGCCCCGCTGGAGCAGCAGGGCCTCGGCTGGCACAACTCGTACGGCAGCGGCAGCGGCGTCGACGCGATCACCAGCGGGCTCGAGGGCGCCTGGACGACCGAGCCGACCAAGTGGGACAACGGGTACCTGGACAACCTGTTCAGGTACGACTGGGAGTTGACGACGAGCCCGGCCGGGGCGCAGCAGTGGACCCCCAAGGATCCCGCGGCCCAGGGCACGGTGCCGGACGCGCACGATCCGTCCAAGCGGCACGCACCGATGATGCTGACGACGGACCTCTCGCTGAAGCTGGATCCGGTCTACGCGCCGATCTCGAAGAGCTTCCACGAGAACCCGGACAAGCTCGCGGAGGCGTTCGCCAAGGCCTGGTACAAGCTGCTGCACCGCGACATGGGGCCGATCTCGCGGTACCTCGGCCCGTGGATCCCCGAACCGCAGCTGTGGCAGGACCCCGTTCCCGCGGTCGACCACGAGCTGGTCTCGGCCGGGGACGTGGCCGCGCTCAAGGGCCGGATCCTCGCCTCCGGGCTGACCGTCTCCCAACTGGTCACCACGGCGTGGGCGTCGGCGGCCAGCTTCCGCTCCACCGACAAGCGCGGCGGGGCGAACGGCGCCCGCATCCGGCTCGCACCGCAGAAGGACTGGGAGGTCAACGACCTGCCCGAGGTGGCTCAGGTGGTACAGACCCTCGAAGGGATCCAGCAGGACTTCAACGGCTCACAGGGCGGCGGAACCAAGGTTTCGCTGGCCGACCTGATCGTCCTGGGCGGGTGCGCGGCGATCGAGCAGGCCGCGAAGAACGCCGGGCTCGACATCACCGTCCCGTTCGCGCCCGGGCGCACGGACGCCACGCAGGAGCAGACCGACGTGGAGTCGTTCGCCGTGCTCGAACCGCGGGCCGACGGGTTCCGCAACTACCTCCAGGCGGGCGAGAAGCTGTCGCCGGAGACCCTGCTGCTGGACCGCGCGAGCATGCTGGACCTGACGGCGCCCGAGATGACGGTGCTGATCGGCGGCATGCGGGCCCTGAACACGGGCTTCCGGCAGTCCCGGCACGGTGTGTTCACCGACCGGCCGGAGACCCTGACGAACGACTTCTTCGTCAACCTGCTGGACATGGGTACGCAGTGGAAGGCGTCAGCCACGGACGAGAACGTGTTCGAGGGCCGTGCCGGCGGCAAGGGCGAGCCCCGGTGGACCGCGACCGCCGTGGACCTCGTCTTCGGTTCGAACTCCCAGCTCCGGGCACTCTCTGAGGTCTACGCCTCCAAGGACGCGCGGGAGCAGTTCGTCCGTGACTTCGTGGCGGCCTGGGACAAGGTGATGAACCTCGACCGGTTCGACCTCGTCTGACGCGGACGTCCCGGCCGGCCGCTCGTGGCGGCCGACCGGGACTCCGGACGGCGTGTCAGGAAATGCGTCAGAGCGCGCTCTTCGACGCGGTGGAGACGACGCACTCCTTGTACTCGCTGCCGTCGCCCTTGCCGGTGTACGGCGCGGTGGCCTCGGTCTGCTGGGACGCACCGGCCTTGACCTTGAGGCTGTTCACCCGGGCCGTGGCCGCGACCGCGCTCGAGCCGGCGGCCGGGTTGAACTTCATGGTGACGTTGTAGGTGTAGTCCACCGAACCGCTGTTGGTGACGGTCAGGCGGGCGACCAGGTTCTTGCCGGTGCCGTCCAGCTTGCAGCTGTCGATCTTGATGTCGCGCTCGGCCTTGTCCCGGCTGGAACCACCCGTGGTGCTGGTGCCGCCGGAGGTGCTGCTCGTGCCGCTGGTGCTGTCGCTCCCGCTGGTGCCGCCGGAGCTGCTGCCGCCGGAGCTGCTGGAGCTGGAGTGGCTGCTTCCGCCGCAGCTGGCGCCGTGGGAGCCCCGGGCCCCGGTGAGCGCGACGACGGCGATACCGAAGACGGCTATCGCGCGGACATGACGAAACTTCACGTTCTACCCCGTTGGAATGTCAGGAACCGAAATACGCCCGCCTTGACGGGCACACGTCACCCTAACAGCGGATTCGGACAACTCGATTCCGCCGCGCCCACATCCGCCGCTCGGGCGACGGGGACGGGTTCAGCCGGGGTCGACGACGAGGTCGGCGCGGTGGCGGCCGGCGGCGACGAGGCGGGCGTTCGCCTCGTCCGAGCGGGCCACCCAGGCGCGTGCGCGGGCCGGTTCCTTGCCGTGGCGGACGTGCCGTTCGACCAGGCGCCGGACCCGCGCGTCCTCGTCCGGAGCGCAGTACCAGGCCTCGTCCAGCAGCGGCCGCACTCCGGCCCACTCCCCCGCGTCGTGCAACAGGTAGTTGCCCTCGGTGATGACCAGCGGTACGTCCGGAGCAACAGGGATGCTGCCCGCGATCGGCTCCTCGATGGAGCGGTCGAAGGCGGGCGCGTAGACGGTGGCACCGCCGGCGGCGGATGCGCGCAGCCGCGCCAGGAGCGATACGTAGCCGGCCGCGTCGAAGGTGTCCGGGGCCCCCTTGCGGTCGGCCCGCCCCAGGCGGTTCAACTCGGCCTGGGCGAGGTGGAACCCGTCCATCGGGACCACCACGGCCGTCCGCGGGCCGAGCGCTTCGGCGAGCCGGGCGGCCAGGGTCGACTTCCCCGCGCCCGGCGGCCCGGCCACGCCGAGGATCCGCCGACCGCCCCGGCCGGCCAGCTCGGCCGCCCTCACCACCAGCTCCGTCGTCGTCTGCACGTGCGTATCCTGCCCGAGGATCACGTACTGCGGGGGGGGGCGGGCCGGGCGGCGGCGGCGCGGTCGTCGCGTCTGCGCGCTCCACCGCCGCCCGGGGTGTTCAGCGGTGCGGCGTGTTCAGTGGTTCGCCAGGCCGGGGGTCAGCAGCGGGGGCAGGCGTCGCGGATCACGCGCCAGGTGAAGGTGACCGGGGCCGAGGCACCCGTGGCGTCCCTGGCGGTGACGGTGACGGTACGGGTTCCGCTGCCGCGCAGGACGCCCGAGATCAGGCCGGTCGAAGCGTTGATCGAAGTACCGAGGTGCAGGTTCGAGGCCGACCAGGTGTACGGCTTCACGCCGCCGGTGGCCGTCATCTGCAGGTAGGCGCTGTCCCACTGGAGGCTGACCTGGTTGCCGGGGTTGGCCACGACCGGGGCGGCCGCCACGTCTTGGATCGCGGGCGCGGCACCGACCTGCGGGGCGGCGAGGGCCGGTCCGGCAGGCGCGGCCAGGAGGGCTGCCAGGCCGATGGCCAGGGCCGCCAGTCTGCGCGGGGTGCGTAAGTGTGTGCTCAACAGGGCCTCCGAACTCGTCGGGTGGCGCGGGCGGTTCCGGCATGGGTCCCGGAAAGCCGTCAACACCCGTACTGGGTATGTGTGTTCGAGGTGCGATGGGGCGTCGGAATCATAGGCGGCCACGGCTGCGGCGTCGATGGCGCCGCACCGGGCGTTTCGCCCGGGAACGCTCCGCTAGGACGCGGGCTTCCAGCCCCAGGCCGTGAGCATGCCGGGGGACAGCCCGGTGCACCGGGGCGAATCCAGGTAGGCGACGGCCTCGTCCAGCCCTGCGTCGTCGACGAGGCCGGTCCCCACCATCGCCGCGCGGGCCCGCTCCCAGGTATCGGCCCAGAACCTGCTGATCGGGCTCCCCGGCAGGAGGGGTGGTACGTGGATCTCGGCCGCCACGGATTCCAGCCCCGCCCCCCGCAACAGCTCCGGGTGCCGGGGGACGTGGGAGACGTCCGTGCCGATGCTCTCGCGCAGCCCCTGCCACATGGCCCGCATGGCGCGGGTGTACGGCGTGCTGGGTGCGGAGGCGGTGGTGAGGTCGACCGCGTCGCTGACGACGAGTACGCCACCGGGGGCGAGGAGCCGGCTCAGCCTGGCGACCATGTGCTGCGGGGAGGGCAGGTGCATGAGCAGGAACCGCGCGTGGACCAGCCGGAAGGGGCCCGGGGCGAAGTCGTCGGCGGTGACGTCGGCCTGGAGCACGGTCAGTCCGGTCACGGGGTGCGCGGCGAGGAAGCGCACGTCGCGGTCCACGGCGAGGACCTCGGCGACGCCCGCTTCGGCGAGCAGGCGGCGGGCCACCGTGCCCGTTCCCGCTCCCACGTCCAGGCAGGTCCAGCCGGGTCCCGCCCCCAGCGTTCGGAGCCGGGCCATGGTGGTGTCGTCGTACGTGAGGGCGCCGAGGTCGATGCGGTCGCCCTCGCCTCCCTGGTCGGGCCGGAAGACCTGCTCGCCGTAGCGCCCCCCGCCCGGGGAGCCGGCACCGTCCGGTGACAGCCCTGTGTCAGCCATGGGGCAATTGTCCCCTCGATCGGCCGTGCGCGCGTGGCGTCGGGCCCGGCCGGGCGTACGCCGCGGTCGGGCGGCCGCGTCAGGCTCCGCCGCCCCGGGTCGACAGCGACGTGTGCCAGGCCGGGGGTTCGGCGGCGGGCTCCGGCGCGGCCCGCCGGCCGCCCGTGGCGAAGAACGCCGACAGCGGGAGCGTGGCCGCGCCGACCGTGACCGCGTCCGGTCCCAGCGCGCCGAGGCCCACCGTGACCCGTCCGGCCGGGTGGCGCAGGGAGTAGCGGGTCGCGTGCCGCCGGACCGAGGGCAGGACGTACGGGCCGAGCAGCAGCCCCGCCCAGCCGCCGATCAGGATCCGCTCCGGCTGGAACAGGTTGACCAGGTCCGACAGTCCGGCACCCAGGTACTCCGCCGTCTCCTCCAGGAGCTCCACGGCGACCGGATCCGCCGCTCGCGCCGCCGCGAGGAGCTCCGAGAGCGCCTCTTCCTCGTCCACCGCCCCGGGCCGCGCGGGGCCGCCGCCGCGCTCGACCCAGCGGGCCAGCAGCGACTCCGCGCCCGTATAGGCCTCCAGGCAGCCCCGCGCGCCGCAACGGCAGCGCCTGCCCCGTACCGAGACGGTCAGGTGGCCCCATTCCAGGGGGGTGCCCTCGGTGGTCCCGCCGTCCGGTGAACCGTCGGTGATCAGGCTCGCGCCGACCCCCGAGCCGAAGAGCACGACGACCGCGTCCTTGGCCCCGCGCCCGGCGCCGAACCACATCTCCGCCTGGCCGAGCGTCCGCGCGCCGTTGTCGATGAGGTACGGGACCTCCTCGGGCAGCACCCCGGTGGCGCGCAGCAGCCGCTCCAGCGGGACGGCGTCCCATCCGATGGTCTGGCCGTGCACCACGGATCCGCCCGGTGCGTCGTGGTCCACGATGCCGGGTACGCCGACTCCGACGCCCAGCAGCCGGTCGGCGCCGATCCCGGCGTCGGCCAGCACGCTGGTGATGCCGGCCGCGACGTGGTCGACGATCGGGCCGACGTCGTAGCAGCCGCGGGGCAACAACGGCATCTCGGTGCGGGCGAGTTCGGTCAGAGCGAGGTCGAAGAGCTCGACGCGGACCCGGGTCTCGCCGACGTCGACGCCGATCATGCACGCGCTGCCGGGGCGGACGCGCAGCAGGGTGCGGGGGCGGCCGCCTTCCGAGTCGACGACGCCGGCCTCCTCCAGCAGCCCGTCCGCGACGAGTTCGCCGACCACGTTGCTGACGGATCCGGAGCTCAGCCCGGTCGCGGGTCCGAGTTCCTGGCGGCTCATCGGGCCGCCGAAGTACAGCCGCTGGAGCACGGCGCTGCGGTTGCCGCGCCGTAGGTCCCGTACCGTGCGTCCGCCACGAGCTGTCGTCATCTGGCCCCTTCCGCCGTCACGCCTGCGTGACTCCGCTCGCAACATACCCTTGCGCGACCACTTGACGCGACCCTTCCACGCCGCTTAACTCACGTCCTAAATTAAGGCCTGGACCAACGGTCGGTCCAGCACAGCAGGCATTCCGCAGGGACACCCGCGGCCCGGGCCCACCTCGCCCGCGGCCCCGTCCGCCGACCCGATCGACCCGCCCACCGGCCTTCCTCCCGCCCCGCCGAAAGGGACCGAGCCGTCATGCGCAGATCCACAGCAACAGCCACGGCCGCAGCCGTCACCGTCGCCGCCCTGCTCGCCACCGCCACCGGGTGCGGCGGCGGATCCGCCGACGGCGCCGGCTCGAACTCCGCCCCCGGCGAGCTCACGTACTGGGCCTCCAACCAGGGCGCCGACATCGCCGCCGACCAGGCCGCCCTCGGCCCGGAGCTGAAGAAGTTCGAGGAGCGGACCGGCATCAAGGTCAAGCTGGAGGTGATCCCCTGGTCCGACCTGCTCAACCGGATCCTCGCCGCCACCGCCTCCGGTCAGGGCCCCGACGTCCTGAACATCGGCAACACCTGGACCGCCTCGCTCCAGGCCACCGGGGCGCTGCTGCCCTGGAACGCCGAGAACTTCGAGGCCGTCGGAGGCCGGGACCGCTTCGTGGCGTCGGCCATCGGCTCGGCCGGGGCCGCCGGCCAGGACCCGGCCGCCGTCCCCCTCTACTCCATGGCGTACGCCCTCTACTACAACAAGAAGATGTTCCAGGAGGCGGGCATCGAGAAGCCGCCCGCCACCTGGGACGAGCTCGTCGAGACCGGCCGCCGGATCAGCGGCGACGGCAAGTGGGCGCTGGGCGCCGAGGGCGCCAACCTCGCCAACAACATCCACCAGGTCTTCGTCCTGTCCCGGCAGCACGGCGGGTCCTTCTTCGACGCCGCCGGCAAGCCCACCTTCGACACCCCCGCCAACGTCGCCGCCGTCAAGCAGTACGTCGACCTGATGGCCGAGGCACGGATCGTGGCGCCGGGCAACGCCGAATACGACAAGAACCAGTCGCTCCAGGACTTCGCGGGCGGCCGGACCGCCATGGTGCTGTGGCAGAGCGCGGCCAGTTCGTTCAAGGCCCACGGCATGAAGGAGGGCGACTGGGGCACGGCCCCCGTCCCGGTCCCGGCCGGCGCCGCCCCGGGCACCGGCACGGGCGTCAATTCCATGGTCGCCGGCATCAACATGGCCGTCTTCAAGAACACCGACAACCTCGACGGCGCCCTGAAGTTCGTGGGGTTCATGACGAGCGACGAGGAACAGAAGATCCTCAACGGGACCTACGGCTCCATCCCTCCCGTCAAGGCGGCGCAGAGCGACCCGGCCTTCGCGGACCAGGACCTCACCGTCCTGCGCGACACCCTCGCCACCAGCGCCGCCCCGCTCCCCCAGGTGCCCGAGGAGTCGCAGTTCGAGACGACCGTCGGCACGGCCGTCAAGGAGCTCTTCGCCGACGCCGCGGCGGGCCGGCCGGTGACCGCCGAGTCGGTCAGGGCCAAGCTCGCCAAGGCCCAGCAGCAGATGGCGAACTGAGCCGCCGGCCATGACCTCCGCGCCCAGTACGGTCCCGCCCGGGACCGGCTCGCCCACCGGCTCCCCCACCGGCTCCGCCGCCGCGCGCGGGACCGGGGGCGTCCTCGCCCGCGTCCGCCGGCCCGGCGGCGGCTCCCGCCGCCCCGGGCGGGCCCGCCGCAGCGCCCTGCCCTACCTGCTCCTGCTGCCCGCCCTGCTGCTCGAACTGCTCGTCCACCTGATCCCGATGGTGATGGGGATCCTGATGAGCTTCCGCAAGCTCACCCAGTTCTTCATCCGGGACTGGTCCCGGGCCCCGTGGACCGGCTTCGACAACTACGAGCTCGCCGTCGACGTCAACCGGCCCGTGGGCCGGGCCCTCCTCGACTCCTTCGCCACCACCTGCCTGTTCACCTTCCTGTCCGTCGCCCTGTGCTGGCTGCTGGGCACCGCGGCCGCGGTGTTCACCCAGCACTCCTTCCGCGGCCGCGGCCTGCTGCGCGCACTGTTCTTCGTCCCCTACGCGCTGCCCGCCTACGCGGCCGTCATCACCTGGGCGTTCATGTTCCAGCGGGACAACGGCCTGGTGAACCACGTCCTCCACGACCAGCTGGGCCTCGGCGGTGCCGAGAACACCTTCTGGCTGATCGGCGACAACAGCTTCTGGGCGATGCTGACCGTCTCCGTGTGGAAGAGCTGGCCGTTCGCCTTCCTCATCGTGACGGCCGCCCTCCAGAACATCCCGGGAGACCTGTACGAGGCCGCGGCCCTCGACGGCGCGGGGGTGTGGCAGCAGATCCGCCGCATCACGCTGCCCTCGCTCGGCGCCGTCAACCAGGTCCTGGTCCTCGTCCTGTTCCTTTGGACCTTCAACGACTTCAACACCCCCTTCCTGCTGTTCGGCAGATCGGCCCCCGAGGCCGCCGACCTCGTCTCCATCCACATCTACCAATCGAGCTTCGTCACCTGGAACTTCGGCACCGGTTCGGCCATGTCCGTCCTGCTGTTGCTCTTCCTGCTCCTCGTCACCGCCGCGTACCTCCTCCTGACCGGTCGCGGCCGGAAGGACGCCGATGCCCGCTAGTACGCACTCCCCCAGGGGCGGCGGCCGCCTCGCCCGCGGCCCGCTCGATCCGCCGGCCTCGTTCCGGGCCCTGCGGGCCGTCTTCCTCACCCTGCTCGCCGCCTTCACGCTGCTGCCCGTCTTCGTGATGGTCACCAGCTCCCTCAAACCGCTCCAGGACGTCGCCGGACGGTTCCGGTGGATCCCGAGCGGGCTCACCCTGCGCCCCTACACCGACATCTGGCACACGGTCCCGCTCGCCGAGTACCTGGTGAACTCGCTGATCGTGGCGGGCACCGCCACCCTCGCGTCCGTCGTGATCGCCGTCTTCGCGGCATATGCCGTCAGCCGCCACCGCTTCCGCGGCAGGCGCCTGTTCACCCTGACGGTGCTGTCCACCCAGATGTTCCCGGGGATCCTCTTCCTGCTCCCCCTCTTCCTGATCTTCGTGAACGTCGGCAACGCCACCGGGATCGCCCTCTACGGCTCCCGCGGCGCGCTGATCCTCACGTACCTCACCTTCTCCCTCCCCTTCTCCATCTGGATGCTGATCGGCTACTTCGACTCGGTGCCGCGCGACCTCGACGAGGCGGCGATGGTCGACGGCTGCGGTCCTCTCGGCGCGCTCTTGCGCGTCGTGGTGCCCGCCGCCGTCCCCGGCATCGTCGCCGTCGCCGTCTACGCCTTCATGACCGCGTGGGGCGAGGTCCTCTTCGCGTCCGTCATGACCAACGACGCCACCCGCACCCTGGCCGTCGGCCTCCAGGGGTACTCCACGCAGAACGACGTCTACTGGAACCAGATCATGGCCGCCTCGCTCGTCGTCAGCATCCCCGTCGTCGCCGGATTCCTTCTGCTGCAGAAGTACTTGGTGGCCGGACTCACGGCAGGAGCCGTCAAATGACCCTGTACGAAAGCCTTCCCGCGACCGGCGCCGGCGTGGACTCCGTCGACGTCGCTGCGCTGCCCCGCGACTTCCTCTGGGGCACCGCAACGTCCGCCTACCAGATCGAGGGCGCCGTCGCCGAGGACGGCCGGGCGCCCTCCATCTGGGACACCTTCTCCCGTGTGCCCGGCGCCGTCGACGGCGGTGACACCGGTGACACGGCCTGCGAGCACTACCACCGCTGGCCCGAGGACATCGCCCTGATGCGGGAGCTGGGCACCAACGCCTACCGGCTCTCCGTCGCCTGGCCGCGCATCGTCCCCGGTGGCGACGGCCCGGCCAATCCCAAGGGCCTGGACTTCTACGACCGCCTCGTCGACGGCCTCCTCGCCGCCGGCATCCAGCCCTCCGTCACCCTCTACCACTGGGACCTGCCGCAGGCCCTCCAGGACCGCGGGGGCTGGCCCGCCCGGGACACCGCGGAGCACTTCGCCTCGTACGCGGGGCTCGTGGCCGCACGCCTCGGCGACCGGGTCACCCAGTGGGCCACCCTCAACGAGCCGCTGTGCTCGGCCTGGATCGGCCATCTGGAGGGGCGGATGGCTCCCGGCCTGACCGACCTGACCGCCGCGGTCCGCGCCTCCTACCACCTCCTCCTCGGCCACGGCCTCGCCGCCCGCGCCGTCCGCGCGGCCGCCTCCGGCGCCAGGGTCGGCATCGTCAACAACCTCTCCACCGTCGAGCCCGCGACCCCCCGCGAGGACGACCTCGAAGCGGCCCGCCGGATGGACGGGCACGTCAACCGCTGGTGGCTCGATCCGGTGCACGGCCGGGGGTTCCCGGCCGACATGCGGGAGGTCTACCGGGTCGAGCTCCCCGAACGCGCGGGCGACCTCGACGCCATCGCCGCCCCCCTCGACTGGATCGGGCTGAACTACTACTTCCCGCAGTTCGTCACCGCCGACCCGGAGGGTCCCGCTCCGTACGCCCGCCAGATCTCCCGTCCCGGCGTCCGGCGCACCGGCATGGACTGGGAGGTCGACGCCGGCGGTCTGGAGACCCTGATCATGCGCCTGCACCTGGAGTACGGCGCCGGGCCCGTCCACATCACCGAGAACGGCTCCGCCTACCCCGACACCGTCGCCCCGGACGGCACCGTGCACGACCCGGAACGGGCCGCCTACCTCACCGCCCACCTCGCCGCCTGCGCCCGCGCCGCCCGCAGGGGCGCGCCCGTGGCCGGGTACTACGCCTGGTCCCTGCTGGACAACTTCGAATGGGCCTACGGCTACGACAAGCGCTTCGGCCTGGTCCACGTCGACTACGCCACCCAGCGGCGCACCGTGAAGTCCAGCGGCCGCCACTACGCCGCGATCATCGCCGCCCACCGGTCGGGGGCCCGGTGAGAGTGCGCTGCGGGGCGGCTCCTGCCGCCCCGCAGCGCACGCGTCGAATCCGGAGGGTCAGGGGAAGGAGACGATCGTGGAGGGGACGGTCGAGGTGCCCGAGGTGGGGGCGCCCGTACTGTTGATCACATGCTCGTACTGGCCGTTGCCGCCGAGCGAGACCACCAGCAGGTCGTGGAACCTCACGCCCGGCTTGACCGGGGCCTGGAAGCCGTGCTCCTGGCGGATCGTCGGGTCGACGTTGTAGTAGCAGTAGCTGCCCAGTCCCCATCCCTCGTGGACGGCCACCGAGTCCGCCACCTGGTAGGCGGCGTAGCCCTTGATCGAGCCGTTCTGGATCGCCGCCTGGTTGGGGGCGTCGTACGCCTTCTCGTTCTGGAAGAAGATCGTCCGGCCGCGTTCGCCGTTCCACTGCACGTCGTACTTGTTGAAGTGCTCCACGAACAGCCCGGTGGCGAGTACGTCGTCGCCGTTGACGCGGAAGCCGTAGTCGGAGCGGTTGGTCTCCCAGCCGACCCCGTCGCCGTGGTCGGCCCGCCAGATCCAGGTGTGGTCGACGATGGTGTCGTGGTTGTTGACGACCATGCCGACGGTGGCCTTGCCCGGGCCGGCGCCGCCGACGCGGATGAAGACGTCCTGCACGGTGGTGGGGTCGGCGGCGTGGTCGGTGGTGGTGCCGGCGGGGCCGATCTCCAGCAGGGAGGGCGAGTTGACCGGGCCCGCGTCGATCAGGAAGCCGGCCAGCCGCACCCCGTCGACGTCGCCGACCTTCATGGCGGTCACCCCGTTGTCCGGGATGACGGTGGCGAGGCCGAGGCCGAGGACCACGGTGCCGGGCCGGTTCACCTGGATGGTCCGGTCGACGTGGTAGACGCCGGGGGTGAAGAGCAGGTGCAGCCCCTGGGTCAGCGCCTGGTTGATCGTCGCGGCGCTCGCGCCGGGCTTGACCACGTAGAACTGGCTGAGCGGGATGGAGCTGCCCTGCGGGGCGGTTCCGTTGCCCCATGAGGTGCCGCGCGCGTTCACCCGCTTGGCGGGCACGAACACCTTGTAGTCGTTGCCGTCGAGGTACAGGAAGGGCTTCTCGCGGGAGACCGGGGTGGTGTCCAGGGTGGTGTACGGGGGGTTCGGGAAGCCCTGCGCGGGTGCACCCCGGGTGCCGGAGAAGACCTGGTTCCAGACGCCGTTGGACCAGCCGCCGATCGAGCTGTCGCGGGTGTACCACTGCTGCTGCGAGTAGTTGCCGACCTGTCCGTCGATCTTCGAGTCGGCGATGTAGCCGCCGGAGGCCCAGCCGTAGCCGTCCGGGGAGAGGTTGAGCCCGCCCTTGACGTGCATCCGGCGGAACGGCGCGGCCTGGGAGACGGCCCAGCGGTCGGTGCCGTTGACCGGGTTGAGGGCCAGGTTCTCGGCGGAGCGCCAGAAGTTCTGCGTGGCGTTGCCGTTGAACCAGCCCGCGTCGACGGTCACGTCACCGTTGATGGTGGTGTCGTCGGGGCTCAGTCCCAGCCCGGAGATGGAGGTGTAGAAGCCGATCTGGGCGTTCAGGCCGTTGTAGGTCCCGGGCTTGAACAGGAACTGGTAGCGGCCGGACCCGAACTGCGCGGACTCCTGCTGTCGGAAGACCTGGTCGAGCCTGGCCTGGATGCCGGGGGTGGAGGGGTCGAAGACGATCACGTTCGGGCCGAGGTCGCCGCCGCCGGGGAGGGTGGGGCCGGTGTCGGTGGTCCCGTAGACCTGGAACTCCCAGAGGGAGTAGCCCCAGGCGGTGGCGCGCTGGGTCCCGTACACCCGCACGTGCCGGGCGGTGCCGGTGATGTCGAGCGTCTGGACGCCCCCGGGGCCGGCGGTGGTGGAGTAGGCGGTGGTCCAGTCGGTGCCGTTCGTGGACAGCTCGATCCGGTAGGCCCGCGCGTGGGCGGTCTCCCAGCGCAGGACCACCTGGCTCAGCCGGGCGGGGGCGCCGAGGTCGACCTGTATCCACTGGGGGTCGGCGAACTGGCTGGACCAGCGGGTGCCGTTGTCGCCGTCGACGGCGGCCGCGGCGGGGGTGCCGGCGCCCTCGACGCTGGAGGCGGTGGCGGGCTTGCCCTGCGAGAGCAGGACGGGCGCCGCCTGGGCGGTGCTGCTGCCGGGCACCAGCACGAGGAGGGCGGCGACCAGCGCGGCGGCGAGGGCCGCCGCGAGCGATGGCCTGGGAGCTGTGGGGGTGAGGGGCATGCGGAGTGCTCCTGACGTCGTGGATCCGGGGGGATCGAAGCGTGAGTGAACTGCCCGCCGAGGAGGCCGTCAAGGGCTTGAGCGTTCACGAAAAGAAGGCCGGACGAGGCGTCATATGCGTGCCAGGGCTGTGAACTCGGAGTTTCTTCAATCCTTGTGAAAAGTGTTGACGAAAAAAACTGCCGTCGCTGTACTGGCATTGCCGACAGCCCGATCGAGGCTGATCCCGTCGGCTCGCGGGCCTGCGGGCCCGGCGACGATCGCCCTCGGAGGTTCAGGAAGTGACCCCATGAGGGGAGACGGCGTCAGTGTGTGTTCGAGGTGTGACGTCAGCGCCGGGCGCGCCTCGCCGCGTCCCGCTGCCGCCGACCGGGTCGGCGCGGCGTACGGGCCGGCCGCGTGCGAACCCGCCCGGAGGCACGCGGTTGCGCTCTTCCGGCCCGTGCGCGGGCGGCGTCGGGGTAGTGGGGGTCCGCACGGGAAGCATCAGGGGTGTGCGACGAACCCCTGCCGCCCTGGCCGTCCTCACCCTCACCGCCGCCGCGTTGTCCGTCCTCGTACCCCCCGCACCGCGTGCTGCCGCGGCCGGGACGGTCCGGCTGACGAGCTACAACATCTGCGGCAACATGTGCGCCGCTCCCCCGTACGACCGCGCGCGCAGGATCGCGGCCGTGGTCGCCGAGGCCGATCCCGGGGGCTGGGCGGCCGACCAGCTCTTCCTCCAGGAAGTGTGCGAACACCAGTACCGCGAGCTCCTCGACCGCCTGGGTCCGCTGGGATACACGGGGTTCCACTCGGCCACCCTGCCGGGCGGGAACCCGGCCATCTGCGAGGGGTACGCGTACGGGAACGCCGTCCTCGTCCGCGGCCCGGTCTCGGACACGGCGGAACTCGACCTGACGGTGGGCGGCGAACGCGAGCCGATCACCGTGCCCTGCGTCCTGGCCTCCCTCGCGGACCGGCCCACCTGGTCCTGCTCGGTCCACCTCTACTGGGACGACGGCACCCTCGCGGTGCCGGAGGCGGACCGGCTGGCGGCCCGGGCCCACGCCTGGCTGGACGACGGGTTCGCCGTCGTCCTGGGCGGCGACTTCAACCACTCCCCGCGCACGGACACGCTGTCGCGCTTCTACCTGCCGGAGCGGGGCGACGGCGCCCACGGGGCCTTCGTGGAGGCCGACGAGAGCGACCCCGAGTTCTTCGACCCGGCGCTCTGCCCGTCGGCGACGACCACCGCCTGCCGGTCGGGCGAGACGACCTTCGGCCCGAAGAAGCTCGACTACGTCTTCCTCAGCGCCCCGCACGTCCTGGGGGCGACCGCCGACGCCCTGCCCCTCGACACGACGGTCTCGGACCACGACCTCCTGCGCGTCACGGCCACCACCGCCTGACCCTGCACTCCCCGGAGGCGACCTCGCCGCCCCGAGGCGGCGAGGTCGGGCAGGCCCCGTTACGGCCGGTCGGGTGACGGGGCGTCGGTCGGGGGCGGGGTGGGGGTGGTCGGGGCGGTAGTCGCGGTCGGGGCGGGGGCGGTGGGGGGCGTGGCGGCGATCAGGGTCTCCGCGAAGTTCTCCTTGCGCATCCGCAGGTCGACGTAGAGCAGGGCGCAGACCAGCGGCGGGAAGCCGAACTGGAAGAGGCCGCTGATCAGGCCGCCGACCACGATGCAGATCACGTACACGCCGAGGCCGGCGATCGCCACGCTCGGATCCGCGCCCGGCTCGCCCGCGTCCATCATGGACGGCAGGAACGCGGCCATGCCGACGAAGCTGAACGGCATCTGGATGGCGTAGCCCACGGCCATCGCCACGAAGTAGCCGAGCATGGTGATGCCGAACACGCGCCACCAGCCGTCCTTGACCAGGTGGGAGGAGCGCCGCAGCGCCGCGACGGTGCCGAGCCCCTCGCACACGGCGGCGGCGGGCGCGAGGCTGAGGCGCGTCGCGAGCCAGACCGAGACGGGCAGGCAGACCAGGACGCCCAGGATCAGTACGAACAGGCCGGCCGGCGGCCCGGATGCATCGGCGGACATGATGACCAGCGGGATGCCGATCGCGTAGACCAGGAGCATCGGCGCGCCCGCGATCAGCCCGGCGAGCAGCACGGTGCCGAGCACCGAGGGCAGCCGGGACCAGCAGCGGCGCCACATCGCCCCGAACGTCGTGGGACGTCCCAGCACGGCCTCCTGGATCACGGCCGGACCCAGCGCGCTGATCAGCGCCGCGCCCACCGTCACCGTGATCAGCAGGAGCACTGCGGCCGGTACGAAGGCGAGGAGCAGGGCCATCACGTCCTCATCGGCGGCGCTTTCGCCCGGCGGAAGGTCGAAGACGGTGGAGAACCGGTCGAACACGACCACGACGGCGATGCCGACGGCCAGGGTCATGAGCAGGATGGCGATGCCCTGCACGGCGAGCATCATGCCGACCAGGGGCTTCCAGTACCGGCGGAAGGACGCGAACGCACCGCCGAGTATGTCGCCCAGGCTGAGCGGTTGGAGGGGTATGACGCCCGGTTTCGGCGCCGCCGGCGGCACCCAGCCGCCTCCCCACTGTGGCACGGGCTGTCCCGGGTGTTGTGCCCATCCCGTGTTCTGCGACATCTGTGTTTCCCCCTCGGATGAAGGGATACGGTAACCCGCCCCGGGCGGCGGCCGTGCACGGGCCCCGGTCCGACGCCGTCGCCTCCCGCGCAGGTCAGCCCCCTCGGCCCGGCCGCCGCCGCTCGGGGTGCTACGGCCCGGCGGGGGCCCGGAGTCCGGCCCGGATGCGGTACACCACGCTCCGGCGCAGCGGCCCCTCGGGCACGGTGGGGTCGTCGAAGTCGTCGGCCGGGTCGCGGGTCATTCCGATGCGGCGCATCACCGCCTGGGAACGGAGGTTGCCTGCGGTGGTCACCGCGAGGATCTCGGGCAGCGCGAGGGTTTCGAAACCGAAGGCCAGGACGGCCAGTGCGGCCTCCGTGGCGAAGCCGTGGCCCCAGGACGAGCGGGCCAGCCGCCAGCCGGCCTCCACTCCGGTGAACGGCATGTCCTCGTCCACCGGGTCCAGCCCGGTGAACCCGATGAACTCGCCGGTCTCCCGTACCTCGACCGCCCACCAGCCCCAGCCGCGCTGCTCGATGGCGGCCCGGAAGCGGGCCGCGGACGCCTCGCTCTGTTCCCTGGTGAGCACGCCGTCGAAGTGCTCGCGGACTTCGCGATCGGCGTTCATCGCCGCCCAGGGTCGCAGGTCGGACTCCCGCCACTGGCGCAGGACAAGGCGTTCGGTTCGTATCTCGGGCATCGCGCCAACCTAACCGAACGCCGGCGTGGAACGGGCCACGCGCCAGGACCTCGACCCTGCCTCGGGCCGACCGGAGGCAACCTCCGGCTCCAGTTCGCACTCTCACCGGGCGTACCCGGAAGGAGGCTGTCATGAACACCGGTAACAGCGGCGCGGGCCCGAGGCGTCCGCGGCAGATCGAGGCGGCGTGGGCGCTGACACTGGCGGCCGTCGCGGCGGAGGTCCTGGTCTGGGTGTTGGGAGTGTTCGTGGTGGCGCCCACCGGTCTGGACGAGCTGACCGAGTACTCCGGGCGGAGCGGCGCGATCACCCAACTCGCCTGGTCGGCCGGGGTGCTGACCGCCTTCTTGGCCAGCTGGCTGGCCGTGGCCGCGCGGATGCGGGCCGGGCACGGCTGGGCCCGCGCGGTGCTGACCGTCGTGGGTGCCGTGTTCCTGCTCCTCCGCTTCGGCGGCCTCGGCATGGACGCGATCGACCCCGCCTGGTGGGCGGTCGTCAACGCCCTGCCGGATCTGCTGGCCGCGGCCGCCGTCGTTCCCATGTACCTGCCCGAGGCCCGCGCCCACTTCCCGTCGAGGGCGCGGCGCGCGGCCTGAGCAGGGTGCACGACGGCGTTGTCGGAGGTCTGCGCCGTACCGTCCCGCTCGGCGGGACCTCCGACAACGGGCGCGGTCTAGTGGGAACGCGGCCTGGGGGCGGGGCAGGCCTGCCAGGCCAGGTGGTAGAGCGTGCTCACACTCGCGTCGGTGGAGTCCATGGTCATGAAGCTGGTGGCGGCCTGCGGGTTGGACGTGCCCGCGTTCACGCGCAGTTCGGTGTTGATGTTGAAATTGCGTTTCTCACCGCACGGCGCCCAGACGAGATCCGCGTACTCCGTCCTGTCGGTCGCCTGCCAGTTGTCATTGAGCGGACCGTTGAACTGATGGGTGCGCTGGGTGGTCTGCGGCATTCCCTGGAAGTAGTAGTTCGCCTTCTCCTGGCCCCAGGCGCCCGGTTGGAGGAATGCGAATCCCCGGTAGTCCGCCTGGACAATGGCGTAGGTGAATCCCGAAGGAACGTGGACGCGCAGATTGAGCTGGCAGTTCTTGCGGAACCCGGTCGGCGGCGCTCCCGGCCCGACCTGGGCGAGGTAGTCACTGTAGGTGACGGTGAAGGCCGTGTTGTCGGGTGCGACGGCCACTTCCGCGGTGCCCTCCCGACAGCCGGACCCGTTCACCGTGGCGAGTTCGATCACGATCTTGTCGGGCGGTGCGGTGATCTGCGGTGCGGGGCCGGCGGCTCCGGCCGGGGTCGCCGTGGCGATCAGTGCCGCTGCCGCGGCGCCGGTGAACAGCGTGCGGAGCAGGGAATGGGACATCGTTGTCACTCCTGACCGTGATGTGCTGGTTCCGAGGCTCACGCCGTGTCAGACCGCGGGACATTCCTTCCACGCGAAGTGGTAGACCGTGCTGACGCTGCCGTCCGTGGAGTCCATGCTCATGAAGCTCAGGTTCTGCGGGCTCGATGTTCCGGCGTAGACGCGCAGTTCGCTGTTGACGTTGAGGTTGCGCTCCTCGCCGCACGGCGCCCAGACCAGGTCGGCGTACTCCGTCTGGTCGCTCGCCTGCCAGTTGTCGGAGTAGGGGCCGTTGAACTGGTGGGTCCTGCGGGTCGTCTGGGCCATGCCCTGGAAGTAGTAGTTGGCTCGCTCCTGGCCGTAGGCCCCGCGCTGGAGGTGGGCGAAGCCGCGGTAGTCCGCGCGGGCGATGGCGTACGTGAAGCCCTGCGGCACGTGGATCTGGAGGGCGAGCTGGCAGTTCTTGCGGAAATCGGTCCCGCCCGAGCCGGCGCCGGTCTGCGCGAGGTAGTCGCTGTAGGTGACCGTGAACGAGGTGTTGTCGGAGGCGGCGGCGACGCTCGCCGTCCCCTGGGGACATCCCGAACCGTTCACGCCGACCACGTCGACGGTGATTCTCCCGGGCGGATATGTGGCGTTGTGGGCTTGTGCCGGCATCGCCAGGGTCGACAACGCCGCCACCGCCGCGGCGACGGTCATTCTGCGGAGCAACATCCTTGTTTCTCCATTCATCGGGGGCCGCCGATCAATTTCGGCATGGACATGCCACCACGGGACCGTCTGCGGCGAAAGGACGGGATACGGACAACCGCCTCCGGGCGGTGCGCCCGCCCGTTTGCTGGCCGAATTCCGCTACGGCGGCGAAGTACGGCGGCCGCGGCCGTCATGGCCGCCTGCCGGTCGGGGGCGTTGCCCACGATGGACCGGAAAGGCCCGTTTCGGTGGGTCCGACGCCGACGGCGCCGGCCCCACCAGGCTCAGCAGTCTCCGGCGTTCCATGCCCTCCGGGCCCGTGCCCGCCGCCCCGGACCCCGCCCGCACCCGGTACCGCGGACGGCCCCGGGGCGTCGCGACGCAGGTGGGGCGGCGGGGCCGCGGGCCGGTCCCGCACGGGCCCGCCGAAGCCCGCCGGTGCGCAACTTGGCCGGACCGCGCGTGATCACGGGGCCTGCCGCCGCGCGGCGAGGCACGTGTACCGGTCGGCACGGTCCGGAAAGCGGCACGGGGCCCCGTCGGGGCGGCGGTCAGACCGCGGTCAGGCGCACGGCGGCGATACGGCCCGCCTCGTCGAACTCGATCTCCGCCGCGCTGCCGCCGGGAAGCTCGGCGCGGATCCGGTCCCCGTCCTCCCGCGACGGCAGGCCGTGGTACTCCAGATAGCCGGTGACCACCCGCCGGGCCGAACGGCCGATCAGACCCGCGCCGGTCACGAGGTGGCGCGGCAGTGCCACCGCGTCGAGGCCGGCCCGCGGCACCCGGGCGTCGTCCGGCAGGAAGTAGACCTGGCTGTCCGGCCCCGCCGGGAGGCCCAGGTAGCCGGGCGCCTCGGCAACGCCCATGCCCGCGAAGGCCAGCGTCTCCGCCGCCCGCCGGGGGTCTTCGAAGCCGGACAGGTCCAGGACCTCCTCGGTGAACTCGGCGATCCCGTGGGCCCGCCCGTAGCGCTCGATCGCGCCGGTCAGGGCCACGACCTGGCTGCCGCGCAGTCCGGGGTTGGCCCAGCCCCACATCCAGGACCGCTCCCGCATGTCGTACGTGCCCAGCACGGCGACCCGGAGCTGCAAGTCGCCCTGCCGGTACAGACACGCCTCGAGGTCGGCCGTCCAGGGTCCCTCCGGCATGAACCCGGTCAGGGCCTCCAACTGCGCGGCGCCCCAGGCCGCGTGCCGTTCGGCCTCCAGCAGGAAGGCGTCACTGAATTCAGTCTTCATGATCATGCCCATGACCCTATGTGCCGGCGCCTGCACCGACGTCGGTCCGGGGCGGTGGAGCGGGCGCTGCCCTCCGGCCCGGTCGCACGTGCCGCCGCGCAGGCAGCACGAGGGGAACGCGGCCGGTCAGCGGCGGCGGGCTTGCCGGGCCGCCGCCCGGGCCGCCTTCGCCTCCCGTTCGGCCTCCCGGTGGCGGCGGTCGGCGTCCTCCGCGGCGGCCGCGAGGCGCTGGCGCTCGGCTCGGGCGCGCTCCAGCCGTTCCTCCAGCCGTCCGATCTCCTCGTCGAGCGCGCCGAGGCCGGTTCGGGCCTGCGCCCGCTCCGACTCCGCCCGGGCGAGCGCCTCCTCGGCCAGTGCGGCCTCCCGGCCCGTCCGCTCGGCCTCCCTCGTGTCCGGCTCCGGATCGGGCTTCGGCCTCGCCTTGGGCTTGGGCTTGGGCTCCGGCTTGGGCTCCGGCTTCCGCTCCGGCTTCGCCTCGTGTTGCTGCGGCCGGGGCTCCGTGCCCGGTACGGGGGCCACTTCGGCGAAGCCCACTGCCTGGGGCGGCGCCTTCGCCAGCACCCCCCGCGCCCAGGCCTCGGCGGCCTCGGGATCGGCGAGAACGCTGCGCAGGATCTGCTCGACCTCCCGCTGGACCCCCGCGGAAAGCTCCTGCCCCGCTTCGCCGGCCAGGCGACGGGCCTCGCCGGCCATCGCCGCGATCACCACGTGCTGCTGATGGGACAACTTCCGCAGGTCCTCCCCCGACAGCGTCCGGTGCGCCTCGCGCAGCCCCTGGCCGATCTCCAGCAGGTGCCGGGCCTGGTCCGCGTCGGCGCGGGCGAGCCGGTTCGCGGCCCACACGGCGCGCGTGGGCTTGTGCAGGGCGGCGATGCGCTTCGCCTCGGCCCGCTGCCCCGCCTTGCGCGCGGCGGCCGCGTGAGCGTCCCGGGCGGCCGTGAACTCCTCCGGCCTGAGCCCGTACAGCTCGGCTGCCACCGCGTCGACGTCGGCCACAGCACCACTGTCCCCCACCAGCGGTTGCGGTGCGACAGGGGTGTTCCACGGAGCGCCCCGCGCGAAGGCTCAGGCCGGGTCCTTCACCACCTGGGTGTTCTGGCAGGCGGTCAGCAGCCAGGGCCCGTCGGCCTCGCGCGTCATCACGTACAGCGGGGCGCCCTCGCTGCCGTCGGGAGCGTGGTAGACCTGTCGCACCTTCACCGCCGCGACGTCCGGCCGCAGGAACTGCACGTGGACGACCTCGTAGGTGACTTCCCCGTCCCAGGTCGCCCCCGGCAGTACGGCGCGAGTGAATTCGGCTATTTCGTCGAAGCCGATGAGGACCTTGCCGTGCGCCGTGGTCCACAGCGCGTCCGGGTGGAACAACGCCAGGAAGCCCTCGGCGTCCTTGGCCCGCTGTGTGCGTTGGACCGTGGCGACGACCTCTTCGATCGCCTTGATGTCAGCGGCCGCGGCCGCGAGTTCGATGTCCATGGGCTCGATCTTGCTCCCTCAACCACACTTGAGGTCAAGCGATATGATCATATTGGCCGCATGACCACGAAGACCCTCTATCTGCTCTGCTCCGCCGCCCCACCCGTGTTCGACGTCGCCCATGTCATCGAAGACGCCCAGGCCCGCGGCTGGAGCGTGTGCCTCGGGCTCACCCCCACCGCCGCACACTGGCTCGCGGAGAGCCTCGACGGGCTCGCCGCCCTCACCGGCCATCCCGTGCTCTGGCAGTACCCGCTCCCCGGCGAACCGGAGCAGTGGCCGGCGCCCGACGCGCTGCTCTACGCCCCCGCCACCTTCAACACCGTCAACGCCTGGGCCCTCGGCCTCACCGACCGGCTGACCGTCGGCCTCGCCGCCGAAGCCCTCGGCAACGGCACCCCCGCCACCGCGATCTCCTGCACCAACAGCGCCCTCGCCGCGCACCCCCAGTACGAGATCTCCCTCGCCACCCTGCGCAACGCCGGGGTCCAGCTCCTCCTCCACGACAACACCCCCACCGACGCCCCGGCCCCCTTCCCCTGGGCCACCGCCCTGGGCGGCCTCCACACCACCGCCGCCCAGCACTGACGGCGCAGACCACCGAGGGGGAACGAACGTACGAGCAGCGGCTTGCGCGGCGGCGGCTCCTGTCCCATAGTCCGAGGTATGGACGCGCGCGAGGCCGCGCTCCGGCGGGCGCACGAGCATGCCGTCCGGTGGCTCGCGAGCCTGTCCGACCGGCCCGTTCCCGCACGCGCCTCGGTCGACGAGATCGTGCGCGCGCTCGGTACCGAACTGCCCGATGCCCCCAGCACTCCGGCCGACGTCGTCGACCTGCTGGCCACTGCCTGCGAGCCGGGACTGACCGCGTTCCCGAGCGGCCGCTTCTACGGGTTCGTGGTAGGCGGTACGGAGCCTGCGGCGCTGGCCGCGGACTGGCTCGTCAGCGCCTGGGACCAGAACTCCGTGATGCGGGCCGCCTCGCCCGCGTACGCGGCGGCGGAAGAGGTCGCCGGCACGTGGCTGCTCGATCTGCTCGGTCTGCCCGACGGGAGCGCCGTCGGCTTCACCACCGGTGCCACGATGGCGAACTTCACCTGCCTCGCCGCCGCACGCGACGAGCTGCTGCGGCGCGCCGGCTGGAACGTCGCCCGCGACGGGCTCGCCGGCGGTCCGCCCGTGCGCGCGGTCGCCGGGGAAGGCCGGCACATGGCCGTCGACCTGGGCTTGCGCTACCTGGGGCTCGGCGCCCCCGTCCTGGTGAAGGCGGACGATCAGGGGCGCATGGAGCCGGCGGCCCTGCGGGAGGCCCTGGCAGCGGGCGGGCAGGGCCCGACCATCGTGGTCCTCCAGGCCGGAGACATCCACTCCGGCGCCTTCGACCCCTTCGCCGAGACCGTCCGGGCCGCCCGCGAGGCGGACGCGTGGGTGCACGTAGACGGCGCCTTCGGGCTGTGGGCGGCAGCCTCGCCGCGCCACGCGCACCTCACCGCGGGCTGTGCGTCCGCCGATTCCTGGGCGACGGACGCGCACAAGACCCTGAACGTCCCCTACGACTGCGGCCTCGCCGTCGTGCGCGACCCGTCCGCGCTCCGCGCCGCGATGGGGCAGCGCGGCGACTACCTCATCCAGCACGAGCACGGGGACCCCGTCGACAAGGTCCCCGAACTCTCCCGGCGCGGAAGGGCCTTCACGGTGTGGGCGGTGCTCAGGTCCCTGGGCCGCTCGGGGGTGGCCGACCTCGTCGACCGCCTGTGCCGGCACGCCCGCGCGTTCGCCGACGGCATCGCCGCGATCGACGGCGCCCGGGTGCTCAACGAGGTGGTGTTCACGCAGGTGTGCGCCGAGTTCGGCGACGACGAACGCACCGAGCGGGTACTCACCCGGCTGCTCGACGACGGTACGGCGTGGATCAGCGGATCCACCTGGCACGGCCGGCGCGTCATGCGCATCTCGGTGAGCAACTGGTCGACGACCGAGGACGACGTGACGCGCGCGCTGGACTCGATCCGGCGCGCCGCGGCCGGACTCTGACCGACGAGCCGGTCGGTGGACTCCGCGGTGGTCACTTCGAAGGCCACGTCGCGGGTCAGGCCGGCCGCCGCGAAGGCCTGGTCGGACCGTGCCCGGTCCAGTTGCTCGGGTTCGCGCCGGCCCTCGGCTCGATCGTCGCGGGACAGCGGCCCGCGCCCGGCCGCTCAGACGGCCGGGCGGAAGCCGGCCGGCGGACCGCACGCGTCAGTGGACGACGCTGAAGCTCCGCCAGGGGCGGGTCCTGGGAGCCGTCACGTTCGAGAGGGTCGTCGCCACGTAGATCTCGTTGTTCGGCTCGTCGGACTGCTTGCAGTCGAAGTTCTGATACAGGATGACGTCGACGAGGGTGTTGTTCTCGACATGGGTGGCCCCGTCGGGGATGGCGATCCGGTGGCAGCCCGTGACGAGGGTGTTGTTGTAGCTGATCTCGACCGGCGAGTCGTGGCCGCGGAAGCTGAGCTGGCCGACCGTGGTCCGACCCAGACCCGAGCAAGCGGTGGCGCTGAGCAGCAGCGCTGCGGCCCCCGCGATGATCCCGATGCGTCGCCTGTGGGACATGGTGCGGTCCTCGTCTGTGCGGTGGTGTCGGTCCTTGCCCACAGCGTGGCCCGGCGTGGCCCGGCGTGGCTTGCTGTGCTCGGCCGACCGGATGAACGCCAGTACGGAACTGCGGCGGCCGGCCGGTCGCACGCACGGTGTACGCCGCATCGTGGAGACCGCACCCGAGTGCGGCGGCCGGGGGGCGCCGCCCGTCGCCCGGAGTGAGGATGAAGGTGATGAACGGGATGAAGCGCAGCCGCGGACCGCACCGGGCGAGCGGCCGGCGGGAGCTGCGCCGCGATCCGGACCCGCCGCGCGGCGAGGCGGGGTCCGCCCGGAAGGAGCGGGTGCGGGATGCATGAGGAGATGCCGCTGGAGGACCTGATCAGCAGCGCCGCCCAGGACGCCGGCGGATGGCTGGGCGCCCTGCCGGTGGCGCTCATGGCCACCGGCGGCGACGGGACGATCGTGCGCTGGAACCACGGCGCGCAGGAGCTGCTGGGCTACTCCCCGCCCCAGGTGCTCGGACGGCACATCGCGGATCTGCTCCACCCCGGCGCCGACCGCAGCCTGGGCCGTTCCCTGTGGGAGACGGCGGCGACCGGCCGCGGGGTGATGGGCACGGTCACCGCCTGGCACCGCGACGGTCACCCCCTGGAGCTGGAGATCTGGGCCTGCCCCGTACCCGACCGCCGCCACGGCACCTCGGCCGTGCTGGTGTTCGCCGCGGACGCGCACGCGGCGCGCCGGATCCGGGGGGCCTCGGCGGTGTGGGACGGCCTGTTCGCCCGCTCGCCCGTCGGGATCGCGGTCCTCGACACGCAGCTGCGGTTCCTCCAGGTCAACGCGGCGCTCGAGGCGATGAACGGTCTGACGGAGTCCGCCCACGTGGGCCGGCGGCTCGCAGAGGTGCTGCCGGAGGTGAACGCGGGCGAGATGGAAGAAGCCATGCGCCAGGTACTGGAGACCGGCGAACCGGTCCTCAACCGCCGGCGCAGCGGCCGCACCCCCGCCGACCCGGACCACGACCACGTGTGGGCGTGCTCCTACGTACGGGTGGAGGACCCCGGCGGCCGGCCGATCGGGGTGATCGCCTCCCTGCTCGACATCACCACGCAGCAGCGCGACCACACCGAGGCCGAGGCCGGGCGCCGTCGGCTGGCCCTGCTCACCGAGGCCAGTTCCCGGATCGGCGCCAGCCTGGACCTCGAACGCACCGCGCAGGAGCTGGCCGACCTCGCCGTCCCGCACCTCGCCAGTGCCGTCACCGTCGACGTGCTGGACTCGCTCGCGCAGGGCAACGAGCCGGGCATGGGGTTGACCGGGGGTGTCGCGCTGCGGCGTCTGGGCAAGGCCCCGCTGACGGGCACCGCGGTCACCCAGATCCTCGCTCCGCTGGGCCGGACGCTCACCTTCCCCGCGACCGCCCCGTACACCCAGGCCCTCGCGGCCCGCCAGCCGTTCCTGATGGCCCATCTCGACGCCATGGCCGTCGCGTCGGCCGCCCGGCACACCCCCAAGCCCGCGCAGCTGGTCGAGACGGGCGTGCACTCGTTCATGATGGTCCCGCTCATCGCGCGCGGTCTCGTCCTCGGTGTGGCCTCCTTCTACCGCACCCGGCCCTTCGAGCCCTTCGGATCCGACGACGTCACCCTCGCCGGCGAACTCGCCGCCCGGGCCGCCATCAGCATCGACAACGCCCGCCTCTACCACCACGAGCACGAGACCGCCGTCGTGTTGCAGCGCAGCATGCTGCCGCAGCACGTCACGCCGCCGCCGGGCATCGAGATCGCCCACCGCTACCTGCCGGCCAGTGACGTCAACGAGGTCGGCGGGGACTGGTACGACGTCGTCCCGCTCGCCGGAGGCAGGGCCGGTCTGCTCATGGGGGACGTGATGGGGCACGGCATCGCGGCCGCCGCGGTGATGGGGCGCCTGTCCGCGACCGTCCGCGCCCTCGCGCGCCTCGACATGCCGCCGACGGCGCTGCTCCACCAGCTGGAGGCGACCCTCGCCGATCTGGCGGAGCCGATGCTCGCGACGTTCCTGTACGTGGTCTGCGACCCGGCCACCGGCCACTGCACGATCACCCGGGCCGGCCACCCGCCTCCCGCGGTGGCGGAGCCCGACGGGACGGTCTACCTGGTCAAGACCCCGCCGGGGGCGCCGCTGGGCGTCGGCGGGGTCACCTTCACGACCACCGACATCACGCTCCCGAAGGGCAGCCTGCTCGTCCTGTACACGGACGGGCTGATCGAGGCGCGCAACCGTGACATCGACGAGCGTCTGAGCGAGCTCACCGGCCTCCTGACGGAGCCCCTCCAGCCGCTCGACCACCTGTGCGACTCGCTGATCGCCCACCTCGTCCCGGCGTCCGCCGACGACGACATCGCCCTGCTGACGGCCCGCATCGGCGCGAACCACCCGGGCGGCCCCTGAGGCGGCCCGGGCGCGCCTCAGGGCCCCGCCGGTCACATGTGGCGGTCGGAGGCGTCGAAACGGGCCAGGGTGAGGGCTCCGGCGCGCAGGGAGTCCTCCAGGGCCCTCTGGACGGCCTCGTCCAGGCCGCCCAGCTCGTGGGCGACCTCCTCGGTGGCGTCGCGCGCGATCTCTGCGGCCAGCTCCCCGGGCGGGGTACGGGGTCCCAGCTTGCTGACGGCCGACGCTGCGCGGGCCGGGGTGAGCAGGCCGGTGCCGTGGGCGAGCAGCCAGCCGGGGACGCCCGCGGCGCCTTCGGGGGGCGTCTGGTAGGGGCGCGCGCCGTCGAAGCGTGCGTCCTCGGCGAAGGCGGGCTGCTTGGACTTGGCCATGGACCGGGCGGGCCCCCGCGACTCCCCCGCGGGTTTGACGACCAGGCCCTCCGCCAGGTTGTCCGGCAGCGCCGGCAGACCGAGCAGGCCGGGCAGCCGGGTCGGGAAGAGGACCGGCAGT
Organism: Streptomyces erythrochromogenes; assembly: GCF_036170895.1. Lineage (NCBI taxonomy): Bacteria > Bacillati > Actinomycetota > Actinomycetes > Kitasatosporales > Streptomycetaceae > Streptomyces > Streptomyces erythrochromogenes. The sequence goes on from NZ_CP108036.1 coordinate 420,893, forward strand.
TCCTGGAGCCGGGCGAGCGGCCCCTCGGCCAGCAGCGGCACGCAGAGCAGCCCTGCCGGGCCCGCCGCGGCGCGCAGGGTGCGGTCGCCGACCCAGCGCGGGCCGTCCTCGTCGGCGACGGTCGCGTCGAAGGGCAGCCAGATCAGATCGGGGGCGTACCAGACGCCGGTCTGGACGGCCGCCGCGCCCGGCACGGCCGGTACGTCGGGGTGGGGGTAGCGGCCGCCGGCCAGTTCGCCGTACAGGGTGACGGGCGCCGTGGGCGCGGCGCCGGTGGCGTCCCTCAGGTTGTGGGCGCAGCGGGTGGCCGCGACTGCCAGGGCGGGCCAGATCCGGCCGACGCCGAAGAAGTCGTCGAGTCCGCCGTCGCCGAGCAGCTCGCGCCGCTTGGCGGGGTGTGCGCCCGCCGCGTCGCAGACGACGGCGAAGTTCGCTCCGTGGATCTTCTCGTGGGCCACCCAGGTCCGGCCGCGGGCCTCTCCCAGCCGGGTGTTCGCGGGGATCTTCGGGTACGGGGACCAGTCGGTTTCACGGTGCACCGGGCGATGGTAGCGATCACTGCCCGTGCCGGTCAGGTCCTTTTCGCCCCGCCGAGGGGCGCCGTCAGAGGGGGTCCACGTCCAGGAAGGCCGTGAGGACGGCCTCGCCGCCGCCCGGGGTGCCCGGCAGGGCCAGTTCCGCCCAGATGACCTTGCCCTCGGGCGTGTAGCGGGTGCCCCAGTGCTCGCTGAGCTGCGCCACGAGGAACAGTCCGCGCCCTCCCTCGTCCGTGGTGGCGGCGTAGCGCAGGTGGGGGGCGGTGCTGCTGCCGTCCCACACCTCGCAGGTCAGGTTGTGGTCGCGCAGGAGCCGTACCCGTACGGGCTCGCTTCCGTGCCGCAGCGCGTTCGTGATCAGCTCGCTGAGGATCAGTTCCGCGGCGAAGCCGAGTTCCGTCAGGTCCCATTCCTCGAGCTTCTTGGCGGCGACGCTGCGCATGGCGCCGACGGCGCTCGGCTCGAAGGGCACGTCCCACTGGGCGACCCGGTCGGGGCCGAGGGTCCGGGTCCGGGCGATGAGCAGGGCCACGTCGTCGGTCGGCCGGGCGGGGAGCATCATGTCGAGCACGGCCCGGCAGCTGTCGTGGGGGTCCCGGTCGGGGTGGCTCAGTGCCGCCCGGAGCAGTTCCAGGCCCTCGCCGATGTCCCGGGTCCGCTCCTCCACCAGGCCGTCGGTGTAGAGGACCAGCTGGCTGCCTTCGGCCAGGTCCAGTTCCGCGGTCTCGAAGGGCATGCCGCCCAGGCCCAGCGGGGGTCCGGCCGGCAGCTCGACGATCTGCGTGCGGCCGTCCGGGGCGACCAGGAGCGGAGGCAGATGGCCCGCCCGGGCCATGGTGCAGCGCTGGGACACCGGGTCGTAGATGGCGTACAGGCAGGTGGCGCCGAGTACGCCGCCGTCCGCGTCGTCGGAGTCCCCGTTGTGGTCGTGGTCGATGCGCTGTACGAGGTCGTCCAGGCGGGCGAGGATCTCGTCGGGCGGCAGGTCGAGGGAGGAGAAATTGTGCACGGCGGTGCGCAGCCGGCCCATGGTGGCCGCGGCGTGCAGGCCGTGGCCGACGACGTCTCCGACGACCAGGGCGACGCGGCTGCCGGGCAGCGGGATGACGTCGAACCAGTCGCCGCCGACCCCCGACTGGGCGGGCAGGTAGAAGTGCGCGACGTCCATGGCGCTCTGTTCGGGCAGCGCGCGTGGCAGCAGGCTGCGCTGGAGCGTCACGGCGAGGGCGTGTTCGCGGGTGTAGCGGCGGGCGTTGTCCATGCTGACGGCCGCGCGGGCGACGAGTTCCTCGGCGAGGGACAGCTCGTCCTCGTCGAAGGGCTCGTGTTTCTGCGACCGCCAGAAGTTGACCACTCCGAGGACGACGCCCCGGGCCATGAGGGGGGCCGCGATGAGCGAGTGGATGCCGTAGTCGACGATGGCGCGGGCCCGCGGCGGGTCCTGGGCCTGCCAGCCGGGCGCCTTCGACAGGTCGGGTACCAGTTCCGCCCGTCCGGTGCCGTAGCCGCGGGCCTGCGGGGTGGACGGCAGGAAGTCGATCAGCCGGCCGACGGGGTAGAGGGGGTGGTCGGAGCGGATGCCGCTGATCGCCGTGCGGCGCATGTCGGCGCCCGGGGCGGGCTCGTCGCCGTCGATGACCTGGTCGGCGAGGTCGACGGTGACGAAGTCCGCGAAGCGGGGCACGGCCACGGCGGCGAGTTCCTCGGCGGTGCGGACCACGTCGAGGGTGGTGCCGATGTCGCCGCCCGCGTCGTAGAGCAGTTTGAGGCGCCTGCGGGCCGTCTCGGCCCGGGTGGTCAGGATCTGCATCTCGGTCGAGTCGCGGATGGTGACCACCGCGCCCTCGGGCCGGCCGCGGGGATGGGTGGGCCGCTGGTTGACGACGAGCAGGCGGTCGCCGGAGCCGATCACCTCGTCGGTGGCCTCGCGGCCGGAGAGCAGCAGGTCCGACATCCGGCGCTCCAGGCCGGGCACGTCCCCGATGGGGCGGCCCTCGGCGTCCTCGGCCAGGCCGAGCAGGCGTTTGGCCTCGTCGTTGGCCAGCAGGAGCTGTCCGTCGCCGTCGGTGATCACGACGCCTTCGCGGACGGCGTGGAGCACCGCGTCGTGGTGCTCGTACATGCGGGTCATCTCCTGCGTGCCGAGCCCGTGGGTCTGGCGGCGCAGGCGTCTGCTGATCAGCCAGGTGCCGACGGTCGCCAGGGCCAGGCCCGTGGCGATGGCCAGGAGGATGACCGGGAGCTGGCGGTCGAGGGCGCCGGTGACGTTCTCGACGGTCAGGCCGGCGGACACCAGGGCGACGACCTCGCCGCCGGGTCCCTTGACTGGGACCACCGCCTGGATCTCCTTGCCGAGGGGGCCCTCGACGCTCTCGGTGTGCACCTTGCCCTGCAGCGAGGGCTCGATGTTTCCGACGAACCGTTTCCCGATGCGGTCCGGCTGGGGATGGCTGTAGCGGATGCCGTTGGTGTCCATCACCACGATGAAGTCGACCCCGGCGGCCTTGCGCGTCTGCTCGGCGAGGGGTTGCAGGACCGTGGAGGGGTCGGACGTCTTCAGCGCGGGTTGGAGGCCCAGCTGGTGTGCGAAGGTCTCCGCGACGGCCACCGAGCGATTGCGTGCCTCGCGGTCGATGTCGTGCCGCGACTGGAGCACCAGGGCCAGCAGGGCTCCGGCCGCGAGCAGGACCACGATCGCCACCTGGAGGACGAATACCTGGCCGGCGACGCTTCTGAATCGGTTGCCTAGAGGTGACCGCACCGACGTGCCCGGCACGGGTGGCGACGAGGAATGGTCACGAACCCAGTTGTAGCACTTCCGGGCCTCCATGGCGCCCGGCATGCACAAAGCGCGCCGGGAGTGTCACGCCTCGTCCCGTTCCGCCGCTCATGACGTACGGGGTGCGCCGGCGGCGCTGAGGTGCCGGGAGGGGGCGCTGGCGGGGGCGCCTGCGGGGGCGGGCGCGGCTTCGGCCGTCCGCGCGGCAGAGGGGGCCTCGGGGGCCGCCGGGGCCGCGGGCGTCGTCGGGGCCGGGGTCTTGGCTCCCTCGGGCACCTCCGGGGTGCAGACGACCTCGTCGCGCGGGGTGTAGTGGGTCTGGAACTCCTCGTTTCGGACTTCCTTGCCGCCCTGGACGAAGACCCGGCCGACGGTCACGTCGAAGCCTTCGAGCGGGGTCTGGACCTCGCAGGTCGGTCCGTTCCCGGTGCGCTTCTCGGGCTGCGTGATGTTGGTGCGCGGTCCCTTGGTCGCGCGTATCTCGTCGTACTTCTTGGTGCCGAGGAGGGTGATGGTCAGCGAGGTGTCGGTGGATTCGGCCTGTATGTAGACGGCATTGCCGGAGTCGTTGATCCAGCGCAGGTCGAGGGTGCCCCACGCGACGGTGGCCTCGCGGCCCTCGGGGTAGCGTTCGATGTAGAAGGAGTGGGCGCCGTGCTCGACGGGCTTGAGTCCCGCGAAGAAGACGGCGTTGTACATGGTCGTGGCGACCGCGGAGACGCCGCCGCCGGGCGACTTCACGTACTGGCCGTCGTTGATCATGATGCCGTCGACGAAGCCGTTCTCCTTGGTGCGCTCACCGACCGTGCGGTTGAAGCTCCACTCCTTGCCCGGCTGGACGAGGGAGCCGTTGATGAGCTCGACGGCGCGGCCGATGTTGGTGCTGCGGTACGGGGCGGCCGGGAACTCGACGGTGAAGGAGGAGATCTTCTCCTTGATGCCGATCCGTCGTGCCTCCTCGCTGCTGAGCTCCGGCTGGACGGCCACGGTGGCGACCTCGCCGCTGCGGGCCGCGCCCGTGCGGGTCAGGAGCGGCAGGACGGCCTTGCCGAGCGCCTCCTCGGTGACCTTCCGGCCCGCACGGCTCTGCTGGGCCATGACCACGGTGCCGTCGGGGCCCACGCGGGGCGCGGCGTCGAGCGGCGGACGGCTGACCTCCTCGATCGGGCGGGCCACGGCGGGTTCGGCGAGCAGCCCCTTGGAGTCGAGGGCGGGGACGAGGCGGCCCTGGGCGTCGGGTCGCATCTTCAGGTGCTCGCCGAGCACGGCCGGGGTGATCGACATGCTCTGCCCGGCGACGGTGAGCGCGACGGGACCCGACATGGCCGGCTGGGCGAACTGCTTCAGGGCCCGTCCGGTCTCCTCGGCGCCGACGGCCGGCTCGGTGCGCTCGACGGGCAGTACGACCGGGGCGGTGTCGGTCCGCAGGTAGGCGTCACGCAGGGTGCCCAGGGCCCGGTCCTCCACGAGGCTGATACCGGTCAGGGGGGTGACGGCCTTCGCCGCGCCCTTCTCGAAGGCGATGGCGCCGTCGCGGGGTGCGCGGGCGGTGGTCTCGGCGATGCGGTCGACCGCGGCGCGGCCCTTCTGCTCGTCCGCGCGGATCACGGGTTCGAGGTCGCGCCGGCCGGAGGCGAAGAGGCCGCCGATGACGGTGACGGGGTCGTAGCCCTTGCGCACGGCGCGGTCGACGGTCGCGGCGGTGTCGAGGGACAGCCCGAGCGTGGCGGGATCGGCCTTCTCGACGCGGTCGCCGATCTTCATGGCGACGGGCGCGGCGGCGGTGGGGCCGAGCTCCCGGTCCAGCGTCCGGCGGGCCTGGGCGGCGGTCATGCCGCCGATGTCCACGCCGCGCACGCGCGTGCCCTGGTCGACGTCGCCGCCGGCCACGAGTCCGGTGACATAGAGGCCGCCCAGCCCGAGGACGACGGCTCCGCCCGCCACCATCGGCAGGGCCGTCCGCCGGTTGCCCGTCCAGCCGCGCACGCGTCCCATGTCACTCCCAGTGGCGCCGACCGTCTCCGGACGACGCGGGCCGCTCACGCGGCACATAGACGACAGATACCGCCAACCATGATTGCCCCAAAAGGGGCAATTGAGGGACGAATGTAATGGTTCTCACGATCCCGGCACCACCCCGGTGCGCCACCCCGCGATCGACAGGGCCCGGCGGTCGCGTGCACACGCCAAGGGGACCCCCGGCAGCCCCCCGGGGGCCAACTCGGCGCTCCACCAGGCTCGTTGCCCCAGTCCGATCATCGGGATAGATTCTGGAAAATGTTTCCGGTTCGAGCGGGGCAGGCGACGTGTTGGAGCTGACGGGGAGCGGAGCCGAGCCGCTGGAGGCGGAGGATCCGCGCCGGATCGGGCCGATCCCGCTCGCGGGCCGGCTCGGGGCCGGCGGCATGGGGCGGGTGTACCTCGGCGTCCAGGAGGGCCGGTACGTAGCCGTCAAGCAGCTGCTGGCCTCCGTGGTCGGCGAGGACGAGGACTTCCTGCGCCGCTTCGGGCACGAGCTGGACAACCTCGCCAGGCTGCCCGCCGGCGCCACCGCGCCGCTGCTCGCCGGGGACCGCACGGCGCGGCCGCCGTGGTTCGCCACCGCGTACGTCCCCGGGATCACCCTGCGGGAAGCCATCACGCTGCACGGCGGACCGCTGCCCGCGGACGCGCTGTGGCTGCTGCTGCGGGAGGCGGCGGCGAGCCTGGCATCGGTGCACGCGCAGGACATGGTGCACCGCGACCTCAAGCCCTCGAACGTCATGCTGACCCTGGACGGGCTGACCCTCATCGACTTCGGTGTCGCCCGGGCCGCCGAACAGAGCCAACTGACCAGGACCGGCATGGTCGTGGGCACTCCCGCCTACATGGCACCCGAGCAGGCCTCGGGGAAGCGGAAGCTGAGCGGCGCCACCGACGTGTTCGCGCTGGGCTCGGTACTCGCGTACGCGGCGTGCGGCCGGCCGCCCTTCGGGGACGAGTCGGGGCACGGCGTGCTGTACCGCATCGTCCACGAGGAGCCCGATCTGGAGCCGCTGCGGGACCTGGAGCCGGAGCTCGCCGAGCTCGTCGAGGCCTGCCTCGCCAAGGATCCGGACGACCGGCCCACGGCGGCAGACCTCCTCGAACGCGCTTCCCGGCAGGGCCCGTTCACCCAGCCGCTGTGGCCGGTGGCGATCGACGAGCGCCTCACCGAACGGGCCGCGTTCGCCGCGGACGTGCACGACCTCGACGTACCCACGCTCTCGCTCACCGACGGGAAGCCGGACCCGGCGCAAGCAGCGGAGCCCGCGGCTCCCGGGCCCGGGGCGACACCCGCCGCCGGGCCGCGCCCGGACGCACCCGAGCGGCGCGAGCGGCGCGAGCGGCGCCGCCGCACGCGTGTCCTCCTCGCGGTCCTTCCCGTCGTCGTGGTCTCGGGCGGTACGACGCTCGCCATCCAGTACTTACCGCACGTGTCCGCGCCGCGGGCCGAGGCGCAGGACACCCCGGCGGCTCCCGTGACCGCCCCGGCGGACCCGGCGACGGCGGGCGGCGGCAACCCGTCCGGTACGGCCCCGGCCGCGCAGCCGCCGGCCCGGGACCCGGGGCAGGCACCGGGCGCCGCGGGCGGAGCCCCGGTCACGGCGGTCGGCGGCACCGGAACCGGCCCCGGCCCGGGTACGGTGCCCGGCGGCGGCAGCCAGCCCGGCTCGGGCGGCGCCGGAAGCTCGGCGAACGCAGGCGGCAACGGTGGCGGAGCCCGCCCGTCCGCCGGGGGAACCTCCACGGCGCCCACCGCGGCCCCCGCGCAGCCTCCCCCGCTCCCCGACTCCGGGACCTACCGCTACCGCAACGGCAACAACGGCAAGTGCATCACCCAGGTCTTCGGGGCCGCGGACTTCGCCGACTGCGCCAACGGGTCCGCCCGCTGGACCGTGCAGAGCCGGTCGGACGGAAGCTTCAAACTGGTCAACCAGCAGAGCGGAAGCTGCCTGTACTCCAACGGACTCGGCCAGGCCGTCTTCGTCGGCGACTGCGCCCAGGACATCGGCCGGGTGTGGCGCACGGGTCCGGGCGGCAGCCTCCGCAGCGACCTCGGCGGCGGCTGCCTCGACCTCGGCATGAGCAGCGGCCTCGTGACCAGGACGTGCGGCGGGGAGGCGTCCCAGCGCTGGACGAAGCAGAGCTAGGCCGTCCCTTCCGGATCCTGCCGACGCGCCCGCGGCCGGTGCTTCCTCAAGATCGACGGGATGGCAGACTGGCCGGCCGTGCAGCGAACCGAGAGGACGGACACCATCGTGCGACGGCAACGAGGGCGCACCACCCTGGCGTCCCTGGCCACGGCGGCCTTGGTGACGGCGACGGCCACGGCGTGCGGGGGCCCGTTCCAGGACCTCGGCCCGCTGCCCCCGCGCTTCTCCGGCCCGCCGCTGCCCGCGGACGCGGTGGTGTCGGAGATGACATCGGTACTGGCCGCGGAGGGCATCACGGTGGCCAGGCAGCCCTCGGAGGTCCTGGGCCGGTGCACCGAACGTCTGATGGGCCGCCACGCGCCCGCGACGGTGGACTCCGCCCTCAAGGCGGCCGTCGAACGGGCCCGTTCCGAGCGCGGCTGGCAGGCCGGCCCCGACCTGGGCAACGGAACGCTGACCCTGACCAAGGGCAACTGGACCGCCCTGACGGCCCTCCCGTCCCCGGAGCCCGGGCGTGGGATCGAGTCGCTGGTGATCGTGTCCCTGACCTGCGTGGACGCAGGCAGCCCCACCGCGACCACCACGCCCACCCCCGCGCCGACGTCTTCCTGAAGCCCGTGCCGCCGGGGCACCCGGCCGCCGCCGCCCGGCACGCCCTCGCTGTCAGTGCCGGTCCGTACCGTTGGCCACCGGCCAGCGGACGATCAGGGGCGGGACGGCAGTGAAGGATTCCATCGGCGGGACCGAACGCCTGCGCACCGCGCACCGGGCGGCGCTCGACCACCTGCTCACCCTCGTCGCCGGGTCCCCGCTGGGCGATTCGCTGGTGCTGCGCGGGAGCATGGCGATGCCCGCGTGGGTGGGCGCCGACGCGCGCGAGCCCGCGGACCTCGACTGGATCGTCCCTGCGCCCCTGCTCGTCCCGATCGACCCCGGGCACCCCCATCCGTACGTGGAGGACCTGGCCGTCGTACAGCAGTGGCCGGAGGCGGCCGACGGCGCCGACCGGTACGAGATCTGGAGGTTCGAGGAGTTCGACACCCGGGGACTGCGGCCTGCGGTGCCGCCCGAGGGCCTGCACTGGATCCCCGAAGCGGAGCCGGAGGACCGCCCGCCGCACGAGACGCTGCTCGACCTGGTGCGCGAGCGGCCGGAGGCAGCGCCGGGCGTGGTGCTCGACGCGGACGCCGCCCGGGAGGACGGCACCTGGACCTATACGGAGTACGACTCGCCCGGCCTTCGCGTGGTCGTGCCCTGGGAGGCGGACGGGCTCCCGGCCGGCGAGGTGCGGCTGGACTTCGCCCGCGACGAGCGGCTCCCCGAGCCCGCCGTCCTGACGGCGGTGCCGCGTGGTGACGGCTCCGGGTCCACCGTCGTGCGCACGGCGGGCCGTGAGCTCTCGCTCGCGTGGAAGCTGCTGTGGCTGCACGCCGACTGCGCCGCGGAGGGCCGGGCACGGGCCAAGGACCTCTACGACGCCGTGCTCCTCGCGGAGTCGCCGGCCACGAGGCTGTCGCCGCGGCTGCTGCGCGAGGTGTTCCGCCGCGAGCCGGGCGACACGGCCGTCACGGAGGCGCTGCGCCTGGACGCCGTGGCGCTGTGGTCCGTGGACTGGGAGGACTTCCGCGCGGACCACCCGCGGGTACGGGGTACGGCCGAGGCGTGGCTGGAGCGCCTGGGCAGGGCGCTGGAGCCGGTGCTGGGCCGCTAGGCCGTCCCTTCCGGACCTTGTCGGGCCCGCGCCGCCCGGCACCGCACCTCATCCCCCCCGGACTGCGGCCGGGGCGACCCCCAGGGAGGGCTCCGGGGTCGTCGCGGTGGCGCAGACGGGGCGGGTCCGGGCGGAGTAGGAGCGTGCGGCCACGAGGAGGGCGAAGCCCAGGCCGCCGAAGGCCGTTCCGCCGAAGGCGGCCAGCCAGAGGGTCCCGGAGAGGGTGGCGCCGAGATCCGTGTCGAGTCGGGGCGGCGGTATCACTCCGAGGGCGGCGAGCGGAGCGTAGATCACCAGGAAGACTCCGTACACCGACAGGCCGAGCGCGGTCAGCCAGGCCGGGATCAAGGGCAGCAGACGCGGGACACGGCGCCCGGAGAGGAAGAGCGTCCAGCGGGGGAACACCTGCCCCCACGGGTACATCAGCCCGGTCAGGAGGAAGAATCCCAGTCCCGCGGCCAGCACGGTGAAATCCACACCTGCCCCGGCAAGCCCTTGCGCCACCTCGGATCCCCCGGAGTTCGACTCCTTCCACTTCGCGGCCGTGATGCCGAGCGCATCACCGCCCAGTGTCCAGATGGTCTTGGCACCGGCCCACGGCAGCATCCCGCACATCAGCAGGTAGGCCAGCCTCCTGGTGCGCCGGGAGGCGGTCGTGGCGCCAGGACGGACGAGTGGGGCGTCGTGGCCGCCGGCGTGCTTCCGGCCGCAGCGGGGGCATACGCCGGCCAGCCGCCTGCGGTACGACAGAGCGACGAGGACGAGGACGGCCGTGAGGGCCGTGCTCAGCAGCACATGGGCCAGGCCGGTGGCGCTCTCAAGCCCGGAGCCGGCCGCCAGGGTGACGAAGTAGGCGGGCAGAGCCGTCGAGCCCGTCGCGAACACGGGGGTGGTCAGGAAGAGGACACCCCGCACCGCTGTCCGGGCGGGCCGGCCCAACGGTCGCACGGTGGCCCGGCAGGCGACGCCGGCGGCGACGGCCAGACCGGCCAGGATCAGCTGGGCAAGGGGCGAGTGGGCGGTGTGCAGGGTGAAGGGCACCGTGGTGCCCGTCACGGCCCAGGTGGCCTCGACCACGGTGTACACCGCGCCACAGGTCACCGCGGCGGCGGGCGCCCACTCGGGCCACCGCCGTGTCCACCCGGTCCGGCGGGGTGTCGGGGCGAGGCGCAGTGCCCCGTCGTGTGTCCGTGTCGTTGCGGGGGTGGGCACCGTGACCTCCAGCTTCCGTGAATCCTCACCAGCCATGCTCGGCCGGGTCCGATTCCGGTCGCATCGGCCCCACGGACCGTCTCCCTCCCCCGCGCGGGGGAGGGAGACGTGGGCCGTCCCAGGCCTGCCGAAGCCCGCGGAGCGGGCGTTGCGCTCCGGCAGGCGTCCGGGACGCGGGATCAGAAGGCCCGCAGGAGGTACTTGGTGCGGAAGCCGCCGCTGGTCGAGCAGTCGAGGGTGCTCTGCGTGCCCGTGTAGGTGAAGCCGGAGGGGACGGTGCACGCCCACAGACCGGTTTTCGGAGTGCGCAGGAGGTACTTGGTGCGGAAACCGCCGCCGGTCGAGCAGTCGAGGGTGTTCTGGGTGGAGGAGTAGGTGAACCCGTCGCCCACGGTGCAGGCCCACAGCCCGTCGGCGGGCGGCTGGACGAAGTAGTAGGTGCGGAAGCCGCCGTCCCCGCAGTTGAGGGTGTTCTGGGTGGAGGTGAAGGTGTAGCCGGGCGGGACGGTACAGGACCAGAAGCCGGCGGCTGCGCCCGCCGCGTCCCGGGCCCCGGGTGCGGGTGAGGCGGACGCGGTGGCGGGGACGAGGGCGGTGGCCAGCATGACGGCCGCACTGCCGCCGGCGAGCAGCAGCGTACGCAGTTTCGATCGGATCACGGGATGCACTCCTGGCTCGTCGTTCACGGGTCGGAACCGTGCGGAGGGAGGCGCCGGGATCTGCTCCTTCCCCGGGCCTCCGCGGGGCGCGCGCTGGAATGCTGGCAGGCGCATAGGCCGCGGGCAAGGGCGTCCCTGCTCCTCCCCACCCACTTCCGGCCGCCTCGGGCAAGGCCCTGACCTGCGTGGTCGTCGAGGAGGGGTGGAGCGGTACGGCCGCAACCCGTCCGGAAACTACACGGGCAGGGGCGGCAGGGACGCCTCGTACAGCCAGGCCGAGTACACGTCGTCCAGCGGATCGGCCGCGTACCGGGCGGCGTGGGCGGTGAAGGTGGCGGTGCTGACGACGCCGTGGCGGTGCACGGTGGCCCAGTCGCGCAGCATGCGGAAGAAGGCCTCCTCGCCCAGGGCGCGGCGGATCGCGTGGACGGCGAGACCGCCGCGCCCGTACAGGCGGTCGTCGAACATCAGCTTCCGGCCGGGGTCGACCAGGCGCAGGTCCTGCGGCCGTGCGGTCAGGGACCGGTGCGCGGCGACGGCCTGCTCGTGCGCGGTGCGGCCGCCGGAGCGCTCCGACCAGAGCCATTCGGCGTACTTCGCGAAGCCCTCGTTGAGCCAGATGTGGCGCCAGTCGGCGATGGTCACGCTGTTGCCGAACCACTGGTGGGCGAGCTCGTGGGCGATGAGGCGCTCCGACCCGCGTACGCCGTCGACGTGGTTGGCCCCGAAGAGGGAGAGCCCCTGGGCCTCCACCGGTACGTCCAGTTCCTCGTCGGCGACGACCACCGCGTACTCGCCGAAGGGGTAGGGGCCGAAGAGTTCCTCGAACAGCTGCATCATGGCGGGCTGCCGGGCGAAGTCCCGGGCGAACCGCGGCAGCAGGTGGGCGGGCACGTGGGCGCTCTGGGTGACGCCCCCGAGCCCGGGGTCGCCCAGGAGCACCGTCTGGTACATGCCGATGGACAGGCCGACCAGATAGCTGGAGGTCGGCGCGGGCTGCTCGTACACCCAGGTGGTGGTGCTGGCTCTGGTGGTGCGGGTGAGCAGCCGGCCGCCGGCCACGACGGTGTAGGCGGACGGCGTGTTGACGGAGATCTGGTAGGAGGCCTTGTCGGCGGGGCGGTCGTTGCACGGGTACCAGGAGGGGGCGCCGACCGGCTGGCTGGCCACGAGCGCGCCGTCGGTCAGTTCCTCCCAGCCGAGGCCGCCCCAGGGGCTGCGCACCGGCTTGGGGTTGCCCGACCAGTGCACGTCGACGGTGAAGGCGGCTCCGGCGGGCAGCGGCTTGGCCGGCCGGATGCGCAGCCTGCCGCCACGGTGGGTGTACTGCGGCGCCCGCCCGTTGACCAGGACACGGCCTATCTTGAAATCGGCCAGGTTCAGGTGGAACTCGGTGAGCTGAGCCCGTCCGGCGATCGCGCTGAGGCGGCCGGTTCCGGCCAGCCGGTTGGGTCCGGGACGGTAGTCCAGGGTGATCTCGTACCGGTGCACGCGGTAACGGGAGTCTCCGTTGGCCGGAAAGTACGGGTCCGATACCGCTGAGGTCTGGCCGCTCACTGCCGCTTCCGCTCCCTGCGCCGTGCTCGTACGACGTGCTGGTGTGCCCTGCCGTGACTGCTGCCACTTCCGCCCCGGCCGGCGCCACCGCCCCTCAGGACCGCCACGCCTCGATCGGGTTGCCCAGCCAGCGGGTGTCGGCGGGGACGGACTCCCCGGCCATCACGAGGGAGGCGGGGCCCAGGGTGCTGCGCGCCCCGACCGTGCTGCCGGGCAGGACGATTCCGCCCGGGCCCAGGGTGGCGCCCTCACGGAGGATCACAGTATCCGTCCTCAAGATCCGGTCGTGGAAGAGGTGTGTCTGCAACACACAGCCGCGGTTCACGCTGACGCCGTCGCCCAGCGTGACCAGGTCCGTCTCGGGCAGCCAGTAGCTCTCGCACCACACGCCACGGCCGATCCGGGCCCCGAGCCCGCGCAGCCACAGGGACATCAGCGGCGTCCCGGGCACCGATCCGGCCAGCCAGGGCACGGCCAGGACCTCGACGAAGGTGTCGGCGAGCTCGTTGCGCCAGACGAAGCCGCTCCACAGCGGGTGCTCGCCGGTCCGGTGCCGGCCGACCAGGAGCCACTTCGCTGTGGCCGCCGCGCAGCACGCGGCCGCGCCGGCGGCCAGCAGGACGGCCCCCGACAGCAGTGCGGCGCCCCAGACGCCCAGGCCGCTCCACGCGGTCAGCGCGCACAGGGCCGCCACGGTCAGCACGGCCAGGGCCGCCGAGCAGAACACGGGGACCAGGCGGCACAGCTCGACCAGGCCGCGCGCCCAGAGCAGGTGCGCGGGCGGGTCGTAGGTCCGGCTCCGGTCGGCGGCGGCCGCGGACCGGGGCAGCTTGACCGGTGGCAGGCCCAGGTACGAGCTGCCCTTCTTGGCCTTCTTGGGGGCGGCGGACAGGACGCCGACCAGGCCGTCGTCGGGCACGGTGCGGCCGGGGGCGGCCATGCCGGAGTTGCCGAGGAAGGCCCTGCGGCCGATCGCGGAGTGCCCGATCCGCACCCAGCCGCCGCCCAGCTCGAAGGGTGCGGTGAGGGTGTCGTCGGCGAGGAAGGCGCCTTCGCCCACGGTGGTCAGGCTCGGCAGCGCCAGCACGGTGGACACCTCGGCGCCTCGGCCGATCTTCATTCCGAGCAGGCGCAGCCAGACCGGGGTGATCAGCCCGGCGTAGAGCGGGAAGAGCGTCTCCCTGGCCAGGTCCATCAGCTGGGTGACCGTCCAGGCCTGCCAGCCGATCCGGCTGTGCGTGGGGTGGTTGCCGGCGCGCAGGCCGAGGCTGAGCAGGCGTACGGCGACCAGCAGGAGGAGCGCGTAGGCGAGGCCGAAGGCGAGTGCTGCGGGCACCACGGCGACCAGCGCTCCGCGCAGGGCCTCGACGAGCCCGGCGTCCGCGGGTACGAACCGGCTCAGCACGAGCAGGGCGGGCACGGTGGCGAGGACGGGCAGCACCGTGAGGCAGAAGCCGGTGGTCCCGTACATGGCCCGCCAGTGGACAGCGCGCGGGGGGCGTTCCTGGGGCCAGTTGCGTTTGGCCTTGCCGAGTTTGACGGCGGGCGCGCCGGCCCAGCGCTGGCCGGTCGGGACGGTCCCGACCACGGCGGAGCCGGGGGCGACCTCGGCCCGCTTGCCGATGCGGGCGCCGGGGAAGAGCATGCTGCGGGTGCCGACCACCGCTCCCGCGCCGACCCTGACGGGGCCGATCTCGAGCTGGTCCCCGTCCAGCCAGTGCCCGGAGAGGTCGACCTCGGACTCGACGGCGCAGCCGCGGCCGAGCTTGAGCATGCCGGTGACGGGGGGCAGCGCGTGCAGGTCGACCTCGGGGCCGACCTTGGCGCCGAGGGCACGGGCGTAGCGTTCGAGCCAGGAGCCGGTCAGGGAGGTCGCACCCGCGTATTCGGCCAGCCGCTCGGCGGTCCAGAGCCTGAGGTGCACGCTGCCGCCGCGCGGGTGCCGTCCGGCCTCGACCCCCCGCAGGAGCAGGCGGGCTCCGCCGGCGGCGATGGCGAGGCGGCCCGGGGGGCTGAAGAGCAGGACGCCGCCGGCGGCGACGAGCCACCAGGAGGCGGTCGGCGCCCACGGGTAGGGCCCGAACCGGTGCAGTACGTTGCCCAGTGCCAGCAGTGCGACCGTCCAGCGCAGGCCGAGCACGGTGAGCAGCGGGAGCAGCAGGAGCGACTGGACGGCCTGGGAGCGCAACGGCACCGGTGCCACGGAGCGGGCCGCGCCCTGGTCGGATACGGACTTCTCCAGGCGGCGGGCCAGCTTGCGCAGGGTGGGCTGCTGGTAGATGTCGAGCACGGCCGCGCTCGGGTAGCGGGTCCGCAGCCGGGTGGTGAGCTGGGCGGCGGCGAGGCTGTTGCCGCCGATGGTGAAGAAGTCGTCGGAGGCGCTGGTGACGGCCGCTCCGAGGGTCTCGCGCCACTGCTCGGCGAGCCAGGCCTCGGTGCCGTGGAGCTCTTCGGCGGGGCCGGCGGTGTCCAGGTCGGGCAGGGGCCAGGGCAGCGCGTCGCGGTCCACCTTGCCGGAGGTGCGGGTGGGCAGTTCGGTGACGGGGGCGAGGAGGGGCACGAGGGCCGCGGGCAGCTCGGCGCGCAGGCGTTCGACGGCCGCCGCCCGGTCCCAGCCGTCCTGTGTGACGAGGTAGCCGACGAGCAGCTGGTTGCCGCTGCGTGCGGTGCGGACGGCGGCCGCGGCGCCGGCCACGTGCGGCAGGGCCTGGAGGGCGGCGTCGACCTCGCCGAGCTCGATGCGGCGGCCGCCGAGTTTGATCTGCTCGTCGGCGCGGCCGAGGAAGACGAGTCCTTCCGGTTCCGCGCGGACGAGGTCGCCGCTGCGGTAGGCGCGCTGCCAGCCGAGGGACGGGAGGGGGGCGTACTTCTCGGCGTCCTTGTCGGGGTCGAGGTAGCGGGCCAGACCGACGCCGCCGATGACGAGTTCGCCGCTGCCGCCCAGGGGCACCGGGTCTCCGGACCCGTCGACGACGGCGAGTTCCCAGCCGTTCAGCGGGAGGCCGATGCGGATGGGTTCCTCGCCGGTCAGGAGTGCGGCGCAGGCGACGACGGTGGCTTCGGTGGGGCCGTAGGTGTTCCAGACCTCGCGGCCCTCGGTGACCAGGCGCTGGGTCAGCTCGGGCGGGCAGGCCTCACCGCCGAAGATCAGCAGCCGGACCTCGCCGAGGGCCTCGGGTTCCCAGAGGGCGGCCAGGGTCGGCACCGTGGAGACCACGGTGATCTCCTGTTCCACCAGCCAGGGGCCGAGGTCGGCGCCGCTGCGGACCTGGCTGCGCGGGACGGGTACGAGGCAGGCGCCGTAGCGCCAGGCCAGCCACATCTCCTCGCAGGAGGCGTCGAAGGCGACGGACAGTCCGGCCATGACCCGGTCGCCGGGGCCGATCGGTTCCTCGGCGAGGAAGAGCGCGGCCTCGGCGTCGACGAAGGCGGCGGCGCTGCGGTGGGTGACGGCGACGCCCTTGGGTCTGCCGGTGGAGCCGGAGGTGAAGATGATCCACGCGTCGTGCTCGGGGCCGGGGCGTGCGGAGCGGTCGCCGGGGGCGGTGAGGCCGGTGACACCGCCGGTGTGGGCGGTCTCGACGATGTCGATGCGCCGTCCGGCGCCCACGACCGCCCGTACTCCAGCCTCGCCGAAGACCAGGTCGGCCCGTTCGTCCGGGTCCTCGGCGTCGACGGGCACGTAGGCGGCGCCCGCGGCGAGGACGGCGAGGATCGCCACGTAGAGCTCGTTGGTCCCGGACGGGACGCGTACGCCGACCCGGTCCCCGGCCCCGACTCCGGCCGCGGCGAGGGCGCGGCGGCCGCGGTCGACCTGGGCGGCCAGGGCGCGGTAGCTGAGCCGGGTGGCGCCGTCGTCGAGGGCGGGCTCGTCGGGGTACGCCCGTACGGAGGCCTCGAAGATGTCGACGAGGGTGCGGGGCGGGGCGGCGGGCCCGGCGCGGAACCGTGCGGACTTGCCGGGCTCCTCGTGCGGTCCCGTACCCCCGTCCGGGGTGTCGTACGGGCCGCGGTCGTCGAGGAGAGCGAGTTCAGTGCGTTCGGGTGTGGCTGGCATCGGCCCTCGCGTGTCGTTCCGGCAATTGGTCCGGTTCATCGGCGGAGACCTGTTTCACCCTGTTTGTTCCGTCTGCCGCCGAACAACCCACCAGCCTAGTGCGCGGTCAAGGATTTTCTCGTTGAAGCTTCGGGTGTGGCCGGTTAGCGGTGGTCGGCCGGGCGCTCGGGACCGGGAGCTTTCACTTCTCGACCGTGTAGCGGACCCGTGCCCACAGCGGCAGGCCGAACCAGCACAGGAGGTACCAGGCCATCACTCCGGCCACCAGCCACGGAACGACGGCGTCGTGGGTGGCCACCCGCAGGACGAGGAAGAGCGCCGCCGTGCACGTGGCCAGCAGCAGGACGAGACCGACGAAGGTGAGGCGCGAGGCCCAGGCCACGGCCTCGGGCTTGATCCGGCGGCCCGACACGACCCGGTGGAAGGCCACGGGACCGATGAGTGCGCCGGTCGCCAGGGCGCCGAGGACGATGGTGACGATGTAGATCGTCTTGTCGGTCTGCGGAAGCTCGTGGAAGAGGGGGGTGAAGACGACGGTCAGGAGGAAACCGAAGAGGATCTGTACGCCCGTCTGGGCGACGCGTATCTCCTGGATCAGCTCCTGCCACTGCCGGTCGGCACGCTCCTTCTCGCTTTCGCCCCGCTCTTCGTCCCGTCGATCGGTTGCGTCGGACATTCCCTCTCCCAGGGTTGGATGTTCGGCGGGCCGGATGCCCCTTGCGCACGGCAGGAGTACTACTTCCCAGCCTCCCCGGACACGTCGGCGAAGGGGCTGTCGTCGAGGCCGGCCAGGAGGTCGGCCGGGTGCCGGTAGACGGCGCGGGCTCCCGCTTCCTCGAGGTCCCTTCGGGGGATCCCGCCGCTGAGGAGCCCCACGCCGACGACGCCGGCCCGCGTGGCGGCCGTCATGTCCCACACGGTGTCGCCGACGAAGACGGCGTCGGGCGCGGCCGCGCCCGCGAGTCCGAGTGCGTGGACCACCGGGTCGGGGGCCGGTTTGCCCTCGCTGACGTCGTCGGCGCTCGCGGTCGCGGTGATCGCGTCGTCGGCGCCGATGGCTCCCCTGAGCGCGGTGAGCTCGGCGTCGCTCGCGGACGTGACGAGGACGACCCGCCAGCCCCTGGCATGCAGCTCGCGCAGCAGCTCGGCGGCGCGGTCGAGGCCGGGCAGGCGGTCGAAGTAGGTGGCGTACAGCGTGTCGTGCGCCGCGGTGAGCCGCTCGTCGCCGCTCGTGTCGTGGTCCTCCCCCAGGAGGTGGCCGAGGAGGTCCTCGCCCGGCAGGCCGATGGCACGGTGGATGTCGTGCATCGCCACGGCGTGGCCGGCCTGCCGGAACGCCTCCCACCAGCACGTGACGTGCAGGTGGTTGGTGTCGGTGAGGGTCCCGTCGACGTCGAACAGGGCAGCGCGGTTCATCTTCGGCCTCTCATACACGGTCGGGGGCCGGGCCGCGGCCGCATCCCGGGGCGGTCCCGCCTCGAACGGCGCCTACCCGCTGCGCCCGCCGCCACTCGCCGCGTCCGGCCGCGGGGTTTCGGCGGCGCCGGACGGGTTAGGCGCCTGCCGTCCGGGCAGAGGATCCCCGTCCGGGCATCGCCGGATCGAACGAGGGAGGTCCCCCGTGAACCAGCCTCCTGCCGACGCGGTCGGCGGCGCCCCTCCCCCGGAGGCCCTGAGTCCGCCCTCCATGACCGACGGGTCCCTCCCCGAGGACCACACCCAGGCGATCCTGGAGGTCACCAAACGCGTGGCGGCCCTGCTCAAGCAGTCCGGGCAGCCGTTCGCGCTGGCCGGCAGCGTGGCCGCGTTCGCCCACGGCGTCCCGGCCCGCTTCCAGCACGACACGGACTTCTGCGTGCGGCGCGAGGACGCCGACGCGGCGATCAAAGCGCTGGAGGACGGCGGCATCGAGATGCGCCGGGCCGCCGAGGACTGGCTGGTCAAGGGTCGTACGGGAGGGGAAGAGATCGACCTGATCTTCGAGCTCGCCCGCCGGCCGGTCGATACGGAGCTGCTGGAGAGGGCGAGCGTGAAATCGGTGGACTCGGTGTGGATGCCGGTCCTCTCCCCCACCGACCTGATGGACAGCCTGCTCGCCGCCCTGTCCGAGCACTACTGCGACTTCGGCGACCTGCTGCCGATGGCCCGGATGCTGCGCGAGCAGATCGACTGGGGCCGGCTGGACCGCGTACACCGTGACGCCCCGCTGCCGGACGCCTTCCTCTACCTCCTCGACCGGCTCACCGTCATCGACCGTGGGAAGGGGACCCCATGACTTCCGTCGAGAACCTCGACTACCGCGTGGAGCACCTGCGCGACCGGCTGGCGCGCGAGGACATCGCCGAGCTCGGCGTACGGGTGGAGGCGCGCGGCGCGTGGGTGATGGTCTGGGGCGGGGTCGCCGACGCAGGGTCCCGGACGACCGTGCTGCGGATCGTCGCGGAGGAACTGGAGGGCGTGCCCTGGCACGAGGACCTGACCGTGCAGCGGGTCGGGCCGCCCGGGGCGGCGGAGGTGCTGTCGTGATCCGCATCGCGGCCGTCGGGGACATCCACCTCGGACCGGGCAGTGCCGGCACTCTGCGGCCGGCCTTCGACACGCTCGGCGACTGCGCGGACCTGCTGCTGCTGGCCGGCGACCTCACCCGGCACGGCACCCGAGAGGAGGCCCGGGTGGTGGCCGCGGAGGTCGCCGGGCTGCCCGTGCCGGTCGTCGCCGTCCTCGGCAACCACGACTACCAGAGCGACCAGCCGGACCTCGTCGCCCGCGAGCTGGCCGAGGAGGGCGTCCACGTCCTGGAGGGCGACGGCGTCACCTTCGACATCCGGGGCGTCACCGTGGGGATCGCCGGGACGAAGGGGTTCGGCGGGGGGTTCGCGGGCCGCAGCGCCTCCGAGTTCGGGGAACCGGAGATGAAGGCCTTCATCCGGTACTCCCGGGCGTGCGCGGACGGGCTCGGCCGAACCCTGCGCGAGCTGGACGCCCGGGGCAGCGGCCTGCGGGTGGCCCTCACCCACTTCTCGCCCGTGCCGGACACCCTGGCGGGCGAACCCCTGGAGATCTACCCCTTCCTCGGCAGCTACCTGCTGGCGGAGGCCATCGACGGCGCCGGGGCGGACCTGGCGCTCCACGGACACGCGCACCTCGGCACCGAACACGGGATGACGGGCGGCGGGGTGCGCGTGCGCAACGTCGCCATGCCCGTCATCGACCGCGCCTTCGCCGTGTACCACCTCTCCCCGCCGCCGGGCTGAGGACGGCCGGAAGGGTCAGGGCGCCGCGATCGGGTATATAACCCGACAGAAACCCACGACGGCCCCGCTGCGCACCGCGCAGCCCCCCGACCCGTCGGAGGACACTCATGACCCCCCTGTCCCGCGACACCCTGGACCCCGTCCATACGGGAGCCCCGGTGGACACCATCGAGATTCCCGAGAACCCCCTCGCCGTCAGCACGGACGACGCCCGGAGCCTGTCCGTCGCGCTCTTCCACCGTCTGCGCTCCCTGACCGAGGGCACACCGGAGTACTCCTACGTCCGCAACACGCTCGTGGAGCTGAACCTCAGCCTGGTGAAGTACGCGGCCCGGCGCTTCCGCAACCGCAGCGAGCCCTTCGAGGACATCGTCCAGGTCGGCACGATCGGCCTGATCAAGGCCATCAACCGGTACGACGTCGAGCGGGGGGTCGAGTTCGCCACCTTCGCCGTGCCGACCATCACGGGCGAGATGAAGCGCTTCTTCCGGGACACCAGCTGGTCCGTGAAGGTCCCGCGGCGCCTGCAGGAGCTGCGCCTGGACATGGCGAAGTGCTGCGACGCGATGGAGCAGGACCTGGGCCGCCGGCCGACCGACCACGAGCTCGCGGAGCACCTCGGCGTCAGCGACGACGCATTGGCCGAGGGCCGCCAGGCCGCCAACTGCTACGTCGCCGAATCCCTCAGCACCTCCGTCGGCCAGGACGCGGACGGCGGCGCCCTGCCGCGCTCCCTGGGCGCGGAGGAGGAGGCCTACGGGCGCATCGAGGACCTGGAGACGCTGAAGCCCCTCCTCACCGCCCTCGGTGAGCGCGACCGACTGGTCCTGCAATTGCGCTTCGGCGAGGAGCTCACCCAGTCCCAGATCGGCGAGCGCCTCGGCATCTCGCAGATGCACGTGTCCAGGCTCCTGAGCCGGATCATGGCCAGGCTGCGCGCCGGGATGCTGGAGGACCCGCTGGAGGACCCCGGCGACGGCGGGGTTGACGAGGACGGCGGCGCGTCCTGAGGGCAGCCGCTCACCACGACACGGGCTGCGGTCCCCGGGCATCCGGGGACCGCAGCGGCGAGTCGATCTCCGCCCAGACGCACTTGCCGTCGGCGAGGGGCACGGTGCCCCAGCGGCGGGCGATCCGCTCCACGATGAGCAGCCCGTACCCGCCCGGCCGGGCGGGGTCGGGACGTGAGCGCGGGGCGGGGGCGACGGGATTGCTGTCGGTGACCTCGACGCGCAGCAGGTCGTCCGTGCACTCCAGCAGCAGGGTGCGGGGCCCGCCCGCGTGCAGGCAGGCGTTGGCTACGACCTCGGACACCAGCAGCAGGACGTCCTCGGAGTCGTCGCGGGCGCCCGGCATCCACTTCCAGTCGACGAGGGCGTCACGGGTGAAGTCACGGCACCGGGTGACGACGTCCGTCATGCCCGTCAGCAGGAGGCTCCGCCGACGGTCGGGAGAGCGTGGCTCCATGGCGCGCTCCTCCCTCACGCGTGCCGCGGCTCGGCCAGCGCGTGCGCCACGTCGGGGTGTACGGCGAAGATCCCGTCCGCACCGGTGATGCGGAACATGCGTGCGACGGGTGGGCGCAGCCCGGCCAGCTCGATGCTGCCGCCTTCCTCCCGGAGCGAGAGCCGGCTGTGCAGCAGCACGTTCAGCCCCGTGGAGTCGCAGAACCGGACCCCCGAGAAGTCCACCAGCAGCCTGCGCGCACCGCCGTCGACGGCGG
Source organism: Streptomyces erythrochromogenes (assembly GCF_036170895.1). Lineage (NCBI taxonomy): Bacteria > Bacillati > Actinomycetota > Actinomycetes > Kitasatosporales > Streptomycetaceae > Streptomyces > Streptomyces erythrochromogenes. The sequence goes on from NZ_CP108036.1 coordinate 442,556, forward strand.
CGGTGAGGGCGGCGCGCAGGGGTTCCGCCGTGTCGTGGTCCAGCTCTCCGGTGAGCGTGAAGACCAGCACGTCGTCCTCGGAGCGTACGTCCACGGCGAATCTGTCGCCGTCCGCCGGCGGGGCCATAGGGAGCCACCTCTTCCCACGTACGCAGGTTCGTGCAGTGCATCGTCCTGCCGGCCTCCGCTCGAGGCGACCGGCCGGTTCTGCACGGCACCTACCCGGGCGCACGTAGATCAATCTACTTGGCGGGAGGCGCTACGGGTCAGGCGCAGGCCGGGCACAGGCCCCGGTAGGTGATCTCGACCTCGGAAACGGTGAATCCGAAGCGTTCCGCCGCCGGCAGCACCGCCAGCGGGTCGCCGTCCGGGTGGACGTCGCGGATGAGCCCGCAGCCGGAGCACACCAGGTGCTGGTGCGGCTGGTGCGCGTTGGGGTCGTAGCGCTTGGCGCGGCCGTCGGTGGCGACCTCGGCGACCTCTCCGAGGGCGACCAGCTCGCCCAGGGCGTTGTAGACGGTGGCCCGGGAGATCTCCGGCAGCCGTCGGACGGCGCGGGCGTGCACCTCGTCGGCCGTCAGGTGCACGTGGTCACCGTCGAGGACCTCGGCGACGACCCGCCGCTGGGACGTGAGCCGCCAGCCGCGCCCCCGCAGCCGTTCCAGCAGGTCACTCATCTCGGCTCCCCCCTCAGGTGCGGCGCGCGCCCGCGGTTCGCCGACGGGCTTCCGCCATCCGATCGAATATGGGCTTGGTACTCATCTTGACTTGGACTGGGTCCATCGTAGGATCGGTTCCGTTGATAGCCAAGAGGCAGGAAGACTCCCGAGCGGCGGGAGTACGGGACGGTGACCGCTCGGCGTCGAGTCGACCGACGAGGCCGGACCCCGTGCACAGGGACCCCGTGTCCCGCCTGTTCGACCGCATTCGGTCCTGAGCACCGCGATCCCCCTGGTACGGAAGGATTCCCATGTCCGAGAACCACGATGCAATCGTCACGGACGACAAGGCGCAGGGCGGGGGCGGCTGTCCCGTCGCGCACGGGCGCGCCGCGCACCCCACCCAGGGCGGTGGAAACCGCCAGTGGTGGCCCGAACGCCTGAACCTGAAGATCCTGGCCAAGAACCCGGCGGTGGCCAACCCGCTGGGCGAGGAGTTCGATTACGCCGCGGCGTTCCAGAGCCTCGACCTGCCCGCGGTGAAGCAGGACATCGCCGAGGTGCTGACGACCTCGCAGGACTGGTGGCCCGCCGACTTCGGCCACTACGGCCCGTTCATGATCCGGATGGCCTGGCACAGCGCGGGCACCTACCGCATCAGTGACGGGCGCGGCGGCGCCGGCGCCGGCCAGCAGCGTTTCGCGCCCCTCAACAGCTGGCCGGACAACGGCAACCTCGACAAGGCCCGCCGCCTGCTGTGGCCGGTCAAGAAGAAGTACGGCCAGAGCCTCTCGTGGGCCGACCTCATGATCCTCACCGGCAACGTCGCGCTGGAGCAGATGGGCTTCGAGACCTTCGGCTTCGGCGGCGGCCGCGCCGACGTCTGGGAGCCGGACGAGGACGTGTACTGGGGTCCCGAGACCACCTGGCTCGACGACCAGCGCTACACGGGCGACCGCGAGCTGGAGAGCCCGCTCGGCGCCGTCCAGATGGGTCTGATCTACGTCAACCCGGAGGGCCCGAACGGCAACCCGGACCCGATCGCCGCGGCCCGCGACATCCGCGAGACGTTCCGCCGGATGGCGATGAACGACGAGGAGACGGTGGCCCTCATCGCGGGCGGCCACACCTTCGGCAAGACCCACGGCGCGGGCCCGGCCGAGAGCGTCGGCGCCGACCCCGAGGCCGCCCCTATCGAGGCGCAGGGCCTGGGCTGGGCCAACTCCTTCGGCACCGGCAAGGGCGGGGACGCGATCACCAGCGGTCTGGAGGGCATCTGGACCAACACTCCGATCACCTGGGACAACAGCTTCTTCGAGATCCTCTTCGGCTACGAGTGGGAGCAGTTCAAGAGCCCCGCCGGCGCCCACCAGTGGCGGCCCAAGGACGGCGGCGGCGCGGGCACCGTGCCCGACGCCCACGACCCGGCGAAGACGCACGCCCCGACGATGCTGACGACCGACCTGTCGCTGCGCTTCGACCCGGCCTACGAGCAGATCTCGCGCCGCTTCCTGGAGGACCCGGCCGCCTTCGCGGACGCCTTCGCCCGCGCCTGGTACAAGCTGACCCACCGTGACATGGGCCCCGTCGTGCGCTACCTCGGCCCCGAGGTGCCGTCCGAGGAGCTGCTGTGGCAGGACCCGCTGCCCGCGCTGGACCACGAGCTCGTCGACGCCGCCGACATCGCCTCCCTCAAGGAGCAGGTCCTCGCCTCGGAGCTGTCGGTGTCCCAGCTGGTGTCCACCGCGTGGGCGTCGGCCTCGTCCTTCCGCGGCAGCGACAAGCGCGGCGGCGCCAACGGTGCCCGCATCCGCCTGCAGCCGCAGAGCGGCTGGGAGGTCAACGAGCCGGACCAGCTGGCGGGCGTGCTGCGCGTCCTGACCGGAATCCAGGAGGCGTTCAACGCCGCCCAGGACGGCGGCAAGCGGATCTCGCTCGCCGACCTGATCGTGCTGGCGGGCGCTGCCGCGGTCGAACAGGGCGCCAAGGACGCCGGGTTCGACCTCCGGGTGCCTTTCACGCCGGGCCGTGTGGACGCCTCGCAGGAGCAGACGGACGTGGAGTCGTTCGCCGCGCTGGAGCCGGCCGCCGACGGTTTCCGCAACTACCTCGGCAAGGGCAACCGGCTCCCGGCCGAGTACCTGCTGCTGGACCGGGCCAACCTGCTGAACCTGAGCGCGCCCGAGCTGACGGTCCTCGTCGGCGGTCTGCGCGTGCTGGGCGCCAACCACCAGCAGTCGCGGCACGGCGTGCTCACCACGACCCCCGGTTCGCTGACCAACGACTTCTTCGTCAACCTCCTCGACCTGGGGACGGCGTGGACGGCGACGTCGCAGGACGCGAACACCTTCGAGGGCCGTGACACCGCCACCGGCGAGGTCAAGTGGACCGGCACCCGTGCCGACCTGGTCTTCGGCTCCAACTCGGAGCTGCGGGCGCTCGCGGAGGTCTACGCGAGCGACGACGCGAAGGAGAAGTTCGCGAAGGACTTCGTCGCCGCGTGGGACAAGGTGATGAACCTCGACCGGTTCGACCTCTCCTGATCACTGATCATTGATCGCTGAGTCCGGGCCGCCAGCACCGTATGGTGCCGGCGGCCCGGACCGGCGTTTCCAAGCCCGCTGTTCTCAGGACCGTTCCGTCGCCTCCGGCAGACCGGTGATCTCCTGTACGTGCCGCAGGGCGGGGGCGGCGAGCACCTCGTTCAGCTGCTGGAAGACCTGGCGCGCGGCCACCGCGTTCCAGTCGGCCGGGAGCAGTTCGGCGGGCAGACCGGGATCGAGGTAGGGCAGTCGGCGCCACTGCGTGAGCATCGGCACGTAGTGGCGGAACGCCTCGGCGCCCCCGATGTCGGTCCGCTGCGCCAGGGCCGCGGCGACGGGGCCGTACGCTTCGGTGAAGCCGGCGTACTGCTCCTCGATCGCGGGGAAGTCCCACCACGAACTGACCGTTCCGGGCAGGTCGCTGAAGGCGGCGTAGTCGGCGGCGAACAGGTGGACGTACTCGCTGAGTCCGCGCCGTACGAGCATGTCGCGGGCGTCGCCGAGGAGTCGGGCCGGCGCCAGCCACACGCCGGGGGCGATGTTGCCGAAGCCCAGCCACGTCAGGCGGGTGCGCAGCTGGTAGCGGTAGGACCGCTCGGATTCCGGTACGGAGAAGACGGCCATCGCCCAGCCGTCGCCGAGCTCGGCCGGCTCCAGGCTGCCGAAGATGCGGCGGTCGCCCTCGTCGAAGACGGGGTGCGCGGCGGGGCTGAGCCGGTATCCGGTGGCGCCGCGGCGCTCCGGTTCGAGGACGCCCTTCTTCTTGAGCCGGGAGATCGCCGAGCGGGCGGCCGGGCCGTCGACGTCCAGTTCCGCCATCAGGGTCAGCAGGTCGGCGACGGAGATCCAGCCGCCGAGGCGTCGCAGGAACGCCCCGTAGACCGTGTTGATCAACGAGCTGGGCCTGAGGGGACTGTCCGCCATGATCGCCTTCCGTCGTGTGCGGTGGCGATCCTACCGAGCCGGGCGGCCGCGGCTCCGCGCGGCCGCCCGGCGCCGGTCACAGGCGTACGGCGCGCTGGAGGCGGCCCAGGTCGACGAACTTGAAGTCGGTGTCGGTACGGGCTTCCCCGTCGGGGCCGGTGGTCCCGGGGGTGTTGGCTCCGTCCTGGACGACGAGGAGGCCGTTCGGGAACCGCCTGCCCAGCGGGGCGCTCGTGACGGCGGCGCCGTCGCACTCCTGCGAGCCGTCGGGCGCTCCGGGCCTGATGCCGGCGGTGATGCGGAAGCCGCGGACGTAACGGTCGCCGCGCTCGCGGTCGAAGACGGCGAAGGTGTCGTCGCCCTGGCTGGAGGCGAGCAGGTAGCCGGCGCGGCGCGGGTGCTCGGGATCGCGCCAGATGGTCAGGCCCTCCACGTCGGCGGAGAGGTGGCGGCCGCCGAAGCCGGGGTCGGCGCCCGTGTCGCATTCCTCGGTCTGCGGGTTCCAGGTGCCGGGCACCCCGAAGGAACGGACCTTCTCGATCAGCCGGGCGGGCGAGCGCAGGTCGGCGTCGAGCTTCCAGATGCCGACGTCCTCCTGGCCCGCGTACAGGTCGCCGCTGTCCGGGTCGATGACCATGCCCTCGACCTGGGGTTCCTCGCCCGGTTCGCCGCAGGGAGTCCAGGTCTTGCCGTCGGGCAGCCGGAAGGAGGCGGGCAGCGAGGTGGTGCGGACCGTGCGGTAGCCGACCTTCCCCTGTGCGGTGGGCAGGAGTTCGGCCAGGGCGAGTGCGGTGGCGTGGCGCCGGCTGGTGACCGCGAAGGAGCGGCCGCTGCGGCGGTCGGTGTAGGCGGCCAGCCCGTAGGCGGTCCGCTGGTCGGCGACCTCGTCCGGACCGGCCGAGAAGACGAGCGGTGCGGCGGACTCGTCGGTGACGTCGACCAGGCGCGCGCCGGTCCGCCCGGCGTCGATCCGGTAGACGCGCAGCTGGTCGCGGCCCCGGTCGGAGACGACGGCCACGTCGTGGGGGCCGTCGGGGAAGCGGAGGCCCGAGATCAGGTCGACGTTGTTGAACCGGCCGGCGGCGTCCCCTTCCCGGGGCGGCGGCGGGGCGGGCAGGGACTGCACCTGGCGCCCGTCCAGGTCGTACACGCGCAGGCCGCCCTCCTTGGCGGTGGCGATGACCAGGCTGCGGTCGGGGTCCTTCGCGTTGCGCCAGATCGCGGGGTCGTCCGCGTTGGCGTTGCCGCCCGCCTCGTCGTCGAAGAGGGAGGGCGTCTCGACGGAGGCGGGCACCTGGGGCAGTGACGGCGGGGCGCCGCGGTCCCCGCGGGCGTGCGCCGGTACGGCGATCACGCCCAGGGCCACCACGGCGGCCACGCCGACGGCCGTCGTCCGCCTTCTCGAGATCGCGCTCATCTTGCCTCCTGGTCACGGGGTCGGGGAGCGGCCGGCAGCGGAGTCGGGTCCCACGGGTGCTCCGCGGCCGGGCCGCCCCCACCGTGGGCCATCCGCGGGTGACCACCATGGAGCGGACATGACGTGAGCATGACCGCCCCGTGAAATCCCGTGCAGATCCGCTTCCTTAGCGGAACGTTAGATCTGCGCGGCGGAGCTTGTCCGGGTGCGACGCGGCCCGCATGCTCTGGACACTCCCCCGCCGTCGGGGCCGTTCTCCCCTCTCCCATCAGGGACTTCCCTCTGGAGCCGCCATGTCCCCGTCCGCCGTCGCGCCCGGATCCGAGCCCGGGTCCCAGCCCGGACGCACCCCTGCTCCGACTGCCGCTCCGACGCCCGGTGACGAGCGCCGCAAGCGCCGCCTCGCTCTGATCGGCGGCTCCCTGGGCAACCTCGTCGAGTGGTACGACTGGTTCGTCTACGCCAGCTTCGCGATCTACTTCGCCGACTCCTTCTTCCCCGGCGACAACCCGACCACGCAGCTGATGAACACCGCGGGGATCTTCGCGGTCGGCTTCCTCATGCGCCCCGTCGGCGGCTGGATCCTCGGCCGCGCCGCCGACAGGCACGGACGCAAGAGCGCGCTCACGCTCACCGTCACCATGATGTCCGTGGCGGCGCTGCTCATCGCCGTCGCCCCGACCTACGGCCAGGCGGGCTACTTCGGCGCGCTGGTACTGCTGCTGGCCCGTCTCCTCCAGGGGATGAGCATCGGCGGCGAGTACGCCGCCAGCGCCACCTACCTGACCGAGGCCTCGGCCCGCAACCGGCGCGGCCTCGGGTCGTCCTTCCAATACGTGTCGATGACCTGCGGCCAACTGCTGGGCCTGGGCATCCTGATCACGATGCAGCACACCCTCACCACGGGCCAGTTGGAGAGCTGGGGCTGGCGGATCCCCTTCGTCCTCGGGGCGCTGTTCGCGGTGGTCGTCTTCTGGCTGCGGCGCCGGCTCCAGGAGACCGACGCCTTCCAGGAGGAGGCGTCCGGTGAGGACGCGCACGACGACAGCACCCGCGGCACGATCAAGGCCCTGTGGCAGTACCGGCGGCAGGCCGGCCTGGTCATGGCCCTGACCCTCGGCGGCACCGTGGCCTACTACACCTACACCACCTACCTGACCAAGTACCTGGTCGGCAGCGCGGGCATGGAGAAGACCACCGCGACCCTGGTCAGCTTCACCGCGCTGACCCTCTTCGCCGTGCTCCAGCCCTTCGCCGGCATGCTGTCCGACCGGATCGGCCGCCGCCCCCTGCTGATCACCTTCGCGGTGGGCTGCACCGTCGGCACGTACCCGATCATGACCGCCCTCGGGTCGGCGTCCTCGTACTGGTCCGCGCTCGGGCTGTCGCTGCTCGCCCTGGTGATCATCACCGGCTACACGTCCATCAACGCGGCGGTCAAGGCCGAACTGTTCCCCACCAGGGTGCGCGCCCTGGGCGTGGCCCTGCCGTACGCCATCGCCAACGCGCTCTTCGGCGGTACCGCGGAGTACGTGGCGCTCTGGTTCAAGAACAGTGGTCACGAGACCATGTTCTTCTGGTACGTCTCCGGGTGCGCGCTGATCTCCCTCGTGACCTACGTGCTGATGCCTGACACCCGCAACGCGGCCCTCAGCCGCGCCGAGGCCGACTCCGACGCCGATCGCGCCGCCGACCGGGGGGACCCGGCCGCCGCTCCCGCCGAAGCCGTGCGCTGAACGGCGACGGTAGCCTGGGGCGGCGGCCGCGCGGGCCGCACGCCCCGGCGCGAGGAGGCTTCCCATGCACGCGCTCCTCGTCGAGGACGACGACAGGATGGCCCAGGCGCTCGGCACCGCCCTCGCCCAGCGCGGGCACACCGTCCGCCGGGTCGCGCGGGCCCAGGACGCACTGCGCCACACCCGCGAGGCCGAGTTCGTCCTGCTCGATCTGGGGCTGCCCGACCTGGACGGGATAGAGCTGCTGCGGCGGCTTCGGACCGTCTGCGGCGTGCCGCTGATCGTGGTGACCGCTCGCTGCGAGGAGCGCGACATCGTGCAGGGTCTGCGGGCGGGCGCCGACGACTACGTCGTCAAGCCGTTCCGGATGGCCGAGCTGATGGCCCGCATCGACAGCGTCCGGCGCCGCACGGACGCACATGCCGACCGCGATGCCCCGGGCACGGCGGCGGTGCGCCGCGGGGACGTGGACGTGGACCTGGCGGGCCGTACCGTCACCGTCGCCGGCACCCGAGTACGGCTGACCCGGCGCGAGTTCGACGTCCTCGCCTTCCTGGCCGCCCGGCCCGACGAGGTGCACTCCCGCGAGGAGATCCTGGACCGGATCTGGGGCGACGCCTTCCTCGCCGCCTCGCGCTCGCTGGACGTCCACGTGGCCGGCATCCGCGCCAAGACCGGCCGCTCCGGGCTCGTCCGCACCGTCCGCGGCTACGGCTACCAGCTCGGCGGGGAGCGGTGAGGCGCAGGCTCCTCGCCGTGCTGACGGTCCTCATGGGGGTCGCGGCGCTGCTCCTGTGCCTGCCACTGGCCGAGGGGTACGCACGCGGGCGGACCGAGCACCTGCTGCTCCAGCGGCGCTCGGAGGCCGTACGCTTCGCCGATCTCGCGGAGCGGATGCGTACCGAGGCCGACCGGGCCGAGCTGGCGGCCGAGATCGGCCGGTACGCCGACCTGTACGGAGCGGGCGTGGTGGTGGTCGACACGGCGGGCTCGACCCTGGCCCGGGCGGGGGCGGCACCCGGCGCCGGGGCGGTGGAGGCGCGCGGGCGCGCGCTGACCGGGCGTTCCACCGACCGGCTGCCGACCCTGCGCCCGTGGGGTCCGGGCGACGTCGTGCTCGCCGAGCCGGTGGGACGCGACGAGCGGGTCAGCGGGGCGGTCCTGCTGGCCGTCCCGACGGATGCCGCACGCCGGGACGTCGCGGTCCGCTGGTCGCTCATCGCCGCCGGGGCGCTCGCCTCGTTCGCTGCGGCCGCCCTGGTCGCCGCGGGGATCGCCCGCTGGTTGATGCGGCCGGTCCTGGACCTGGACCGGGCGGTGGAGCGGCTGGCCGCCGGGAGTCTGCAGGCCCGGGCCGGCTCGGACACCGGCCCGCCCGAACTGCGCCGTCTGCGGCGGCACTTCAACGCCATGGCCGAGGCCGTGTCCGACTCCATCGGCCGTCAGCGCGACTTCGTCGCCGATGCCTCCCACCAGCTGCGCAATCCGCTGGCCACGCTGGTGCTGCAGCTGGAGAACGTCGAGCCGCACGTCGCCCCCGGACCGGGCCTCGCCGAGCACGCCCGCGCCCTGGACGAGGCGGAGCGCCTGGAGGAACTGCTCGACGGTCTGCTGGCGCTGGCGCGCGTCGAATCCGGCGCGGCCGGGCTGACGGGGCAGGACGTGTCCCGGGCGGTACGGGACCGGGTGGCGGCCTGGGTCCCGGTCTTCCGCGCGGCGGGGCTGGAGCTCACGGCCGCCGGCGTCCCGGACGGCCTGTGGGCACATGCCCTGCCCGACGCGGCCGGCCGGGTCCTGGACGCGCTCCTGGACAACGCGGTCAAGTTCGTGCCGTGCGGCGGACGCGTCGAGGTGAGCGCCTCATGCCGGCCGGACGGGAGCACCGTCGTCCGGGTCGCGGACGACGGTCCGGGCGTACCCGAGGACCAACCGGACCTGCTGCTGCGGCGGTTCACCCGCTCGCCCGCCCACCAGAACGTCCCGGGCAGCGGACTTGGCCTGGCCATCGCCGACGAGATCGCCCGCACCAGCGGCGGCACCCTCGGCCTCGCCGCAAACACCCCGCACGGCCTGGTCGCACGGCTCCACCTCCCGCCGGCACAGGTTTCGCGTTGAGCGGGGTTCTGGGGAGAGGAGGGATGGGTGAGGTCTTCTTCGGGCACGACGAGTCGGGAACACCGGTGGCGGTCAAACTGATCGGCGCGTCGGTCGTGTCGGAGCCGGGCTACCGGCAGCGGTTCAAGCGCGAGGTGGAGGCGGCCCGCGCCGTGAGCGGTACCTGGACGCCCACCATCGTCGGAGCGGACACGCGCGCGGACACCGACCGCGGCGACGGGGCGGCCCCCGTTCGGCAACGGAACGAGTCCGGACGTCCGGTACAACGTGGTGTACGGGGACCCCGACATCGAGGGCGTTCCCCCGGCCCTGGAGCCGCTGATCAGTGCGTGCCTGGCGAAGGATCCCGCGGAGCGCCCGGGCCTGGACCAGATCATCAGCATCTGCAGCAGTCCGGAGTGCGGTACGTGGACCCTCTCCCAGAAGGGGCCGACAGCGATCGGCGGATCGTTCGGCTGTCTGACCGGCATCCTGTGCCTGGCGGCAACCGTTGCCGCGACGGTGGCCGGTGCGAAGTCGCCGGTGCCGGCCGTGGGGATCTTCGCGGGACTGTTCCTCGGCTGGATCGTGCCGTGGCGCCTCATGGTCTTCCTCAACGCGCGGCGCCCGGTGACGGTGGCCGTCATGGTGAGCTGGCGAGGGGTCTTCCACACGTGGGACCAGTTGGACAGGGGCTGGTCGAGCCGGCCGTGGGCGACGGACCTCTCGGCGCGACCCACTCGTTGATAGTGACCATGAGTCCGCACTGCGCCGGACTCCACTTTCCCGACGAGTTGCGGCCGGGACCGGAACGGAAGCCGGGCGTCAACCTGAAGCTCACCCCGGCGGAGACCCTGGAGCTGAGGACCATGCTGACGCACCACCACCTCCCCCGGCCGCCGGAGCGCAGCGGCCGGGGGAGGTGACCGCCGGAACGGGCCTGGGCCGGAAAGGCTCACCGGGTCACAGCACTAGCCGTAGACGGAGCGGTAGTACGCCGCCGCGCCCGGGTGGAGGGGGACCTGGCCCGTGGAAATGGCGAAGCGCGGCTCCAGGCGGGCGCCCGCCGTCACCTCACGCAGGAGGTCGCGCCACCGGTCGAAGAGCACCCGCAGCAGTTCCCGTACGGCGCCCTCCTGCACGTCCGTGCGGGCCAGGAGGTAGTTGCCGACGCCGATGGTGCCCACCGGTTCCGTCAGCCCGTACACCCCGGCCGGCAGGGTGACCGCCGTGTAGACGGGGGCGTAGCGTGCCCGCAGCGGGCCCACGTAGGCGTCCAGCGGCAGGAACCGCAGGGGCAGCTCGCGCGCCAGCGCGGCCAGGGCGGGCGTGGGCACGCCCCCGGACCAGAACAGCGCGTCGACCGTGCCCTCGCGCAGCGCCGTCACCGACGCGGCGAGGCCCAGCGGCCGCTCGTCGGCCGGTGCGGCGGCGCCGGCCGGTCCGGCCGCCCGCAGGACCCGCTGGGCGACCACCCGTACCCCCGATCCCGTCGCACCGGCGGCGACCGGGCGTCCGGCGAGGTCCGTCACCGCGCGCACCGGCCCGTCCGCCGGGACGACGAGGTGCGTGTAGTTGACGTAGACGCGGGCCAGTGCCGTCACCGCGGCGGGCCTGGAGAAGGAGTCGCGCCCCAGCACGGCGTCCTCGGCGGCGTCCGCCATGGCCAGGGCCAGCTCCGCGGAGCCCTCGTCGAGGCTGCGCAGGTTGTTCACGCTCGCCGCGGTGCTCACGGGGATGATCTCCAGCGGCAGATCGCTCGCGCCGACGGCGAGCGCCAGGGCCTTGCCGAAGGCGTTGTACGGGCCGCCCTCCGGGCCCGTCGCGAGCCGGAGCCGCCGTACGGGGCCGGAGCCCCCCGAGCATCCGCCGAGCGAACCCGCGGCGGCGGCGAGCCCGGCGCCCAGCACGGCGCGGCGCGACGGTCCGTTCAACGACCGGCCTCCGGAAGTGTCGTCGGGTGAGCGGGGTGGCCCACCATCATGCGGCACGCACCACCACCCGTGCGCGGGGGCGGCACCCCTCTAGTGTCGGCCCATGCGCTTCCATCACGTCGACGTGTTCACCGACCGCCCCTACAGCGGCAACGGCCTCGCGGTGTTCCCCGACGCGGCCGGTCTCACCGGGCCCCAGATGCTGGCGGTCACCCGGGAACTGCGGCACTTCGAGTCCGTGTTCCTGGTCCGCGACGAACCGGCCGAGGGCACCTGGCGGGCCCGCGTCTTCGACCTCGCCGGGGAACTGGACTTCGCCGGACATCCCCTCGTCGGCGCCGCCGCGGTCCTGCACGACCTGCACGGCGGGGGCGCCGATCGCGGGGCCTGGACGCTGCGGCTGCCGGCCCGGACGGTGGAGGTCGCCACCCGGCGCCGCGGGCCGGGCCGGTACGCGAGCCTCCTCGACCAGGGTCCCGCCGTATTCCTCGGCCGCCCCGACCCGAGCGGTCTCGCGGCGCTGTTCGGCCTCGAACCGGGGGACCTGGACCCCGGCCTGCCGCCGGAGGTCCTCTCCACCGGCCTGCGCTACCTGGTGCTCCCCGTCCGCGGCGACGCGCTGGCCCGTGCCCGCGTGGTCGCGCCGCTCGACGTGCCGCTGGCCCGCCTCGGCGCCGAGTTCGCGTACGTCCTGGACGCGGCGGCGGCGGAGGGACGGCACTGGACCAACGACGGGCTCGTCGAGGACGTCGCCACCGGCAGCGGCGCCGGCTGCGGCGCCGCGTACCTGCGCCGGCACGGCCGTACCGGCGACGGCGAACAGTGGGTCCTGCGGCAGGGGCGCTTCACCGGGCGCCCCAGCGCGATGGCCGTCAGCGCCGACGGCCGCGGCGCGGACGTCCGCGCCGTGCGGGTCGGCGGCGAGGTCGCCTTCGTCGCCGAGGGCCGCCTCCGCGAGCTCCCGGATCCCGGACGCTGACCCGCCGAGCTCGACTGTGAAGACCTGATGAACACTCACCGTATGGACGAGTACCAGGTCGGCGCCGTCGCGGCACCCGTCCGGGCCCGGGAAAGATGCCCAGGTCAACTGGTCTGTCCGACAGATGAGTTACTACCCAGAAGACATGGAACGTCGCTCAGAGTTCGGGTACCTTCCATCACGTCGCCGCCACACCCGGGGCACAGGGCCCCACGGGACTTGCGGCGCAAAGGACCCGACCCCTGTTGACGACAGCAATCGAAGTCTTCACAGTCCGGCCATACACCCCGCACTGCCAGGTGATCAACGATGAAGGCGATCACGCCGTCATCGGCATCTCGCCTGGCAACAGCTATTTCTCAGCACAGCGCGTCCTAGACCTCGCCCAGTGGGGCATGCGCAACTTCGCGCAGGTCGACCTCATTTACACCGACATGCATGTCGCGGAGATGTACGAGGCCCTCGGATACGGCGAGGACGAAGCACGCCGCAAGGCGGTGAAGAACCTGCGCGGAGTCCGCGCCAAGGTCAACAACGCCGCCGCCGAAGCCGACCCCACCGGCGTCCGCCTCCGGGCCCGTCCGATGTCGTCCCTCACCGACATCCCGGCGTACCGGAGCCTCCACAACCACCTGAACAATCTGCTCGACATCGACCCGGAGTTCCGCGAGACCTGCAACTCCCTTGTCGACGTGTTCCTCTCATCGAAGGTGCTGAACGGGAAGGCTGCCACCCCCCGTCAGCGCGAGGTCTGCCTGGAGTACGTCTGCGCCGAGGCGCCGCTGTTCCTGGACACGCCCGCCATCCTGGGCGTGCCGTCCTCCCTCAACTGCTACCACCAGCTCCTGCCCATGGCGGAACTGCTCTACTCGCGCGGCTCGGGGCTTCGCGCCTCACGCAACCAGGGCCACGCCATCATCACCCCCGCCGAAGGAGACTCCGATGCCCACTGACACCCTCCTCGACTTCCCGTTCTCCGCACGCGGCGACCAACTCCCGGCCGAGGTCGCGCAGTTGCGCGACGAGCCGGTCAAGCGTGTCCGCACGATAGCCGGTGACGAGGCCTGGCTGGTCTCGTCCTATTCACTCTGCAAGCAGGTCCTCGAAGATCCGCGGTTCAGCCTGAAGGACACCTCGGCCCCCGGCGTGCCCCGGCAGTACGCGCTGACGATCCCGCCCGAGGTCGTCAACAACATGGGCAACATCACCGGCGCCGGCCTGCGCAAGGCCGTGCTCAAGGCGATCAACCCGAAGACCGGCGACCTCACCGGCTGGATGCGCGACCAGGCGAACAGCCTCGTCGACGGCCTCCTGCGCAGCGGCGCGCCGGTGGACCTGCGCGGCCGGTTCACCAACCCGTACGCGGAGAACCTCCACTGCCGCATCCTCGGCATCCCGGAGGCCGACGCCCCGCAGCTGGCCGCCAGCCTCGACATCGCGTTCATGAACTCGGCCTGCCCCGTCACGGGCGCCAAGCTCAACTGGGACCGCGACATGGCCTACATGGTGGAGCGGCTCGACGACCCGGCCACGGTCGGCCTGATGGCCGAGCTCGCCGCGCTGCGCGAGGACCCCGACTACGCGCACCTGACGGACGAGATGCTGGCGGTCGTCGGCGTCACGCTGTTCGGCGCCGGCGTCATCTCGACCATGGGCTTCCTGACGATGGCGATCGTCTCGCTCCTGCAGAACCCCGACGTGTGGGAGCAGCTGCGCAAGGCTCCGGAGAAGATCCCGGCCGCCGTGGACGAGCTCCTGCGGGTGAACCTGTCGATCGCCGACGGGCTGCCGCGGCTCGCGCTGGAGGACGTCACCCTCGGCGACGTCGAGGTCAAGAAGGGCGAGCTGCTGCTCGTCCTGGTCGAGGCCGCCAACACCGACCCGGCCGTGTACTCCGACCCGCACGTCTTCGACATCGACCGCGCGAACGCCGGTACGCACCTGTCGTTCGGCGGCGGGCCGCACTACTGCCCGGCCACCGCCCTCGGCAAGCGGCACACGGAGATCGCCATCGAGGTCCTGCTGGAGAAGATGCCCAACCTCCAGCTGGCCGTGCCCTTCGACCAGCTCGTCTGGCGCACCCGTTTCATGAAGCGCCTGCCGGAGCGGCTCCCCGTCCTCTGGTAGCGGCGCCGGCGCGCGGCGGCGCGCCCGCACCGTGAAGACGGCCCCGGCCGGGGGGAATCCGGCCGGGGTCGTCCCCGTGCGCACGGGGGGGCGTACGGGGGTACTGGCGGGGGCGGGTGCGGGTGCGGGTGCGGGTGCGGGTGCGGGCGGCCGGTGCGGGCGGGTTCATCCCAGGAACGCCGAGGCGGCCGCCGCGAACCGGTCGGCGTCGTCCAGCCAGGGGTAGTGGCCCGCTCCCCGCTGGACGACGAGCGTGGCGTCGGGGAAGAGCTCCGCGCATGCGGCTACCGACCCGGGCGGGCTGTTCAGGTCGAACTCTCCGGCGAGCAGGAGGACCGGGGCGCTCAGGGCGGCGAGACCCGCGCGGGTGGCCTCCGGATCGAAGGCACCCTCGGCTCCGAAGAGCGCGACGGCCTCCGGGTTGTCGGGGCTGCCCGCCGCGTGGTGACGCCGCGCCTCGGCGTCCCAACGACCGTAGAAGAAGGGGCCGATGGCGTCGCGGTCGCCGCCGCTGCCCGCGATGAGCGCCTCCAGCGCGGCGAAGGCCGCCGGGAACCACGGTTCGTGCGCCCGCAGCCGGGCGAGTTCCCGCCGGGTGTCCCCCGTGATCACCACGCCGACGGCCCGGGTGCCCGGGGTGATCAGGGCGAGCCTGCCGATGCGGTCCGGGTACCGGGCCGCGTACTGCATCGCGGGGTTCGCCCCGGCGGAGTGGCCGAGCAGGTCGATCCGGCCGAGGCCGAGATGCGCCCGCAGGGCCTCGATGTCGTCGACGAGACGGTCACTGCGGTAGGACGAGGTGTCCTGCGGAACCTCGGAGCGGCCGGTGCCGCGCAGGTCCAGGACGATCAGGCGGCGGTGGGCGGACAGGCCGCCGAGGTCGCCGAGGTAGGCGGAGTCCGCGGGGCCTCCCGGGACGCAGACGAGCGGGTCGCCGCTGCCGTGGGTGCGGTAGGCGAGGCGGGTTCCGTCGGGCGCGGTGAACGATGCGGCTGAGGATGCGGATGCGGATGCGGGTGCGGTCATGGGGCGGATCCTGGCATTCATAACCAGGTTGTACAACCGGGTTATGGCAGTGCGGCCCTCCGGGTGTATAACCGAGTCGTGGAAGGAAACGGAGTGCGGCACGGGCCCGGGGCGCTGACCGAGGAACAAGCGGCGCGGATGCTCGCCGGCATGAACGACGTCATCCGTGCGGGCGAGGAGATGCGTCGGCTGCGCACCGAGATGATCAAGCTGTTCGCCGGTTTCGGCTGGACGCAGGACAAGATCGCCCGGATCACGGAGATGAGCCAGCCCGCCGTCTCCAAGCAGATGACGCGGTTCGCGGCCGACGATCCGCTGCCGCGGCTGGGACTCACCCTCGACCAGCGCGACGCCGCATGGCTCGAAGGACGCCTGTGGGCGCTTGCGGAGGAGGTCGCCGAGGCCCTGGACGCAGCGCGCTGCGCCCGCTTCGTCGGCGCCCTCGCCAGGGGACGGAAGCACTTCACGCCCGAGAGCACCGACGAGCTGCGGCGCCTCCTCGAAGCGGACCTGAGGCTCGGCGCCGCCGAACTGCCCGCCGCCTTCCGGGCCGCGTACGACGAGATCAGCCGCGGCCTCGACACCGACCCGAAGACGGCCGCCGCCGGGTCCGGCCCGAAGTCGGACTCGGCCCCGGCCCCGGCGTCGGTGCGCCGGACCGTCGCCCGCCAGCTCCAGCGCGACCGCCTCAGGGGCGAAGCCTGAGCACGAGCGGGCACCCCTCCCCCACCTGAGAGCAAGCGCTCGTGAGCGCTTGCTCTCAGCCGTTCCGCCTTCCTCCGCCACCCGCGCCGGACCGGTGCTTCCCCTGCGTTCGATTCGCCCCTCCCGTCCGGTTGCGGACCGGTGTCCTGCACCGGACGGCCGTCCTGTCAGGCCTGGGCAACGGCGCCCCACGCGGGAGCTGCAGCAACCACAACAACCCGGGCTGCACCTCGCCGGAGCAGGTCAACGCCGCCACGATCAGCGACGTCACCACCCTGCGCAGGGCGAGCACCTGCGCCCTGACCATCACGGGCGGCACCGAGACGGGACACGCTTTCCGGCACCTACAGCCACTGGAACGGATACAAGATCGACTTCAGTCCGACCAGCTGTGTGGGCAACCACATCACCGGCTCCTTCACGAGGATCGCCAACCGCGGCGACGGTGCGGCACGTTACCGGTCCAGTGCGGGCAACGTGTACGCACGTGAGGGCAACCACTGGGACGTCACCTTCTGCGGGGGCAGCGCGGCCTGCACGAAGGCGGCCAGAGCCTGAGCGACGGTCGCGCCGGCGGGGCGGGGCGTGAGCGACGCGCCCCGCCCTGCGGCTCCCCACGGCCCGTCAGCGCTCCGCCAGCACCTCCCGGATCACGTGCCGGGCGTTGCGCGCCATCGTCGGATTCGTCGTGCGGTAGTAGGGCAGGGCGTTCACGGCCTGGGAGAGCGTCCGGCCGCGGCCGCGGATCCAGGTCGCGTCGTCCACGCCGAGCGTCTCGCGGAAGACCCCCCTCGCACCGGCGGGCAGCAGGTTCCACGCCGGGAACAGGTCGCACGCGGGGTCCCCCACCCCCATGCACCCGAAGTCGATGACCGAGGTCAGCCGTCCGCCGTCCACCAGCACGTTGCCCGGCATCAGGTCACCGTGCAGCCAGACCGGCGGCCCGTCCCACCCCGGGGCCCGCAACGCTTCCTCCCATACGGCCGTCAGCGCATCGCAGTCGACGCCCTCCTCCGGAATCAGCCGCAGTTCCGCGATCGCCGCCCGGGTCGGCGCGTCCAGCGCGGCGACGGGCCCGCCACGGTAGGCCTGCGGCGCCCCCGGCAGGGCGATGCCCCGCATCGCCTCCACGAAGGCGGCCAGGTCCCGGGCCAGGCCCAGGGCCTCGGGCTCGCCCAGCGCGCCCGCCTCGGGGTTCGCGCCCGCCAGCCACCGGTAGACCGACCACTGCCACGGATACCCCTCGGCGGGTTCGCCGGCCCCCAGTACCTCCGGAACGGCCGTCGGCAGCCGGGGGGCGAGGCGGGGCAGCCAGTTCCGTTCCGTTGCGATGTCCTCGGCACCGCCTGCGAGCAGGGGCAGCCGTACGACCTTGTCCTCACCCAGCCGGAACATGGCGTTGACCGTGCCGCCGGAAGGGAACCTCTCCACGCGCATCCCCGCCCACTGCGGGAACTGCGCGGCGAGCAGCCGCCGTACGAGGCCTTCGTCGACGGGGTGCTGCCCGGGGTGCATCTGTCCTGTGATCACGACCGCCATCCGACCGCCGAAGACGGCCCCGGTCAAACGGTTTGTTCCGACCGGTCGCGGCCTGCCGACCGGTCGGCAGGCCGCGACGGGCCTGCCGCCGTTGCCCGGCGGGGGTCTTGATCGTTCGCTGGCTGACGGGCCGTCCCGGGTCGTCGGCGCCAGGTACCTCTACGAGTGAGGCGAGTGGTCGGCATGCGAGTTGCCCGCAGGACCGTGCTCCAGGCGGCGTCGATGGGCGCCGCGGCGGCCCTGCTCGGGCGTTCTCCGGCGGACGCCCGCGAGGCCGCGGACGCAGCGGCGCCGGTCAGGCTCCGCTTCACCCGCGCCACCAACGGTGCCGCGACGGCCACCGCGGGCGGGGACCGCGTCGTCGCCGAGGTGCAGAACGTCCTGTGGTCGCTGCCCCCGGACGGTTCGCCCGCGACCGCGCTGACCCCGCCCGACTTGGAGCCCGGGCGGCCGGTCTTCTCCCCCGACGGCCGCCAGGTCGCGATGAGCGCCTACCGCGGGGGCACCTTCCACCTCTGGGTGATGAACGCGGACGGCTCCGGGCTGCGCCGGCTCACCGACGGCCCGTTCGACCACCGGGCACCCGCGTGGTCTCCCGACGGCCGTACCCTCGCCTGCTGTTCCGAGCGTGGTGGCGATCCGGTGGCCGGCAGCCCGTACCGGATCTGGACCGTCCCCGTCACCGGTGGCCCCCCGCGCCGTCTGACGGGCCTGCCCGGGCAGGACGGCCCGGGCCAGGGCGGGGAGTGGGAGGACTTCGATCCGGTGTGGTCCCCGGACGGGTCCCGGGTGCTGTTCGTCCGGGCCACCCCGACCGGGAACGCGCTGACCGCCCGGACCATCGCCTCCGTGTCCGCAGACGCCGACGCCGACGCGGACACGGACGGCAACATCGGCTCCGGCGCCCCCGGCCCGGTACGGGTCGAGCACACCGTCGCCGACGGCCGGCTGATGACGCCCGCGCTCTCCCCGGCGGGGCGCACCGCCTGGCTGTCCGCGGCCCCCGGCCCCCGCAAGGCCGAAACCCTCACCCTGTACGCCGACGGCCGGCCGGTCGCGCTCGACGGCGACCTCGCACCGGCTCCCCCGCGCTGGATCGGCGACGACCGCCTGCTGATCACCCTCGACGGCCGGTTCCGGATCATCCGCCCCCACCGGCACGGCGACGGCCACGAGATCCCCCTCGACGCAACCCTCCACGTGGCCCGCCCCCGCCACCGGGTCAAGGAGTACGCCCTGGAGGCCGAGCGGAGCCGCCCCGTGCGCGGCATCCACCTGCCGGCCCTGTCCCCGGACGGCCGCAGCGTGGCCTTCGCCGCGCTGAACGCGCTGTGGGTAGCCCCCGTCACCGGCGCGGCACCGCGCAAGATCGTCCAGGCTCCCGTCACGGCGTACGTCCAGGGACCGGTGTGGACCCCGGACGGCCGGGCCCTCGTCTACACGGACGACCGCGACGGGCTGAACACCGTGCGCCGCCGCGAGCTCGACGGCGGCCGGGAGAGCGTGCTCGCGCCGGGCGGGCGGGTCTACGGGGTGCTGTCCCCGGACGGCGGACGGCTCGCCGCCCTCGACCTCGCCGGGCGGCTCCTCGTACGCGACCTCGCGACCGGGACGGAGACCCCGCTGGTCCCGGCCCTGGGCGGCGGCGGGCTTCCCGGCCCGCCCAGCTGGTCGCCCGACGGCCGGTACGTGGCCCTGTGCGACCGCAACCGGCTCAGCCGGCGCTTCCGCGAGGGCTACAACCTGATCCGGATCGTCGACACCGCCACCGGCGCCGCCCGCCTGTACGCGCTCGCCCCGCACGCCTCGCTGGCGGACCGCTACGCCTCGGGTCCCGTCTGGTCGCCCGACGGCCGCTTCCTCGCCTGCGTCAGCGAGTCGGCTCTGTGGCTGCTGCCCGTCGGTCCCGACGGCACGCCCGCGGGGCCGGCCCGCCGCCTGACCGACGAGCCCGCCGACCACCCGTCGTGGGCCGGGGATTCCCGCACCCTGCTCTACCAGTCCTGCGCCCGACTGCGCCTGCTCGCCCTCGACGGCTCCGGTGCGCCCGCCGCGGCCCCCCGTACCGTGCGCGTCTCCCTGGACCACCGCCGCCCCGCGCCCGTGGACACCGTCGTGCACGCGGGACTGCTGTGGGACGCCACCGGCTCCCCGCCCCGAGCCGACGTGGACGTCCTGGTCAGCGGCGGTCGGATCACCGCCGTCGAGCCGCACCGGCCGGGCCGCCGGGCCGCCCGCACCGTCGACGTCTCCAGCGGCACGGTCCTGCCCGGTCTGTGGGACTCCCACGTCCATCCGTACCCGTACACCTACGGGGCGCGGCAGGGCGCCCTGCACCTCGCGTACGGCGTCACCACCACGGTCTCGCTGGGCGGTTCGGCCTACGAGCAGGCCCGGCTGCGCGAGGACATCCGCGCCGGGCGGCTCGCCGCCCCCCGGCTGCTGGCCGGCGGCGAGCTCCTCGACGGCTCCCGGGTCGCCTACAGCATGGGGCGCGCCCACCGCACCCGTGCGGGATTCGCCCGCTCGCTGGCCCGGGCCGAGGCCCTGGACTGGGATTTCGTCAAGACGTACGTACGCGCCCCCTACGAGCTGATGGCCGACGCGGCCCGCTTCGCACACGACCGGCTCGGCGTCAAGGCCGGTTCCCACCTGTGCGCCCCCGGCATCCAGTCGGGCCAGGACCTGACCACGCACCTGGTGGCGACCGAGCGCGCCGAGTACGGGCACGGGGCGACCCCGCGGGGGCACACGTACCAGGACACGGTGGAGGTGTACGCGCGCGGTGGTTTCGATCTCATCGCCACCCCGTTCACGGCCCTGCCGCTGCTGGGCGCCGATCCGGCCCTGGCCGCCGACGCCCGCGTGACCGGGCTTATGCCGCCCTGGGACGTGGAGGCCGTCCGGGCCGCGGCCGCGCATCCGCCGAGCGCGGAGCAGAGCGCAGTCCTGGAGCGGGAGGTCGGCGTCTACCGGCGGGTGGTCGAGGAGGGCGGGCGTCTCGCGCTGGGCACCGACGCGCCGCTCACCCCGGTCGGGCTGCACCTGCACCTGTCCCTGCGCGCACTGCACCGGTACGGGATGTCGCCGGCTCAGGCCCTGACCACGGTGACCGTGGCGCCGGCCCGGGTCTTCGGCGTCGCGGACCGGCTCGGCACGGTCGAGCCGGGCCGGATCGCCGATCTCACCCTGGTCGACGGCGACCCCTTCGCCGACTTCGCGGACCTGGTCCGGGTACGCGCGGCCCTTCGCGGCGGTGTCCTGCACGAACGCCCCGTACTGGAGCGTGCCTTCACCCGCTCCGCCGCCCCGGCGGTCGCGTCCGCCGACGACTGGCGGGGAGTGCTGCACCAGATGCTCAGGGACGGCTGCTGCGGCGACCGGGAGGACGGCTTCTAGGGAGCGGCGGCGGTCAGGGCCGGTCGTACCAGGAGAACGCCGCGATGCGCCAGCCCTGCGGGGTGCGGACGAACTGGATGGTCTTGGTGCCGCCGCCCTCGAACGGTTCGCCGTCCAGGACCCCCGACTTGCGGTACTCGCCGAACCGCGACGCGATGTCGCCCGCGATCTCGGTCCGTTCGGAGGTCTCCCACTCGGAGAACTCCACCAGCCGGCCGCCGGCCAGCAGCTCCTGGCGGGGCTCGATGAACTCGTCCACGGTGTAGGCCGTGAACCGCGGGCCGGTCATGACGATGACCGCGCCGGGGAGTGCGAGTCGGCGGATCCGGGCCACGTCGGCGGCCTTGCCGCCCCTGTTGTCGAAGGAACCGAAGAACTCGGCGGTCACCATGTCGATCTCGGCCTTGGACATGCAGGTGACACTAATTCGCCGGGCCCCCGCCCACAATCGCCTTGGGCCCCCAGGGGCTTCTTGTCGGTACGACACCGCTGGCAGCGCAGCCTCTGCTCCTGAGGCGGCTGCGCCCGCAGGGGGGACGGTCAGGCCGCGCTTGCCGTGGTGACCACCAGGGGCGGCCTGGCCCACTCCGCCGACCACGGACGGGCGGCGACGAGGTCCGGGTCGGCGACGGTGAGCGCCTCCTCCACCGACGGCCGGTGCCGGCCGACGTCGCGGAAGCGGGCGCGCTCCAGCAGCTCCGGGTAGAGGCTCACGGGCCACGCGTGGTTGCGCATCTCCTGCCAGGTTCCGTCGGTGCGCCGCAGCCGTACCGTCACCTCGTCGCCCGGCGCGTACACCTCGCCCGGCTCGCCGATCCGCAGCGAGGCGTACTCGGTGCCGCTGCAGGCGGGATCGGTGGTCAGCAGCACGAGCGGGGCGCCCGGCCGCAGGAGCCGGCGGATCTCGCCGAACACACCGAGCAGGGCGTCCTCGGTGGGCAGGGAGGCCAGGACGTGGTTGCACATCACCGCGTCCGCGCAGCCGTCGGGCAGACCCGTCACGCGCCCGTTCTCGACCAGGTGGAAGCCTGCCACCGCGGTCGCCGAGGCGCGGGCCAGCTCCAGCATCTGCGGGGAGGTGTCGGCGCCCAGCACCCGGGCCCCCAGCACGCGGGCCGCGTGGTCGGCCACCTTGCCCGGGCCGCACCCGTAGTCCACCAGGACCTGGCCTGCGCCGATGCGGCCGGCCAGGGCCCGCAGGACGAACGGGTAGCCGAGGAGCCAGTCCGTGGCCGCCTCGACCGCCGCGAAGGCCTGCGCCCCTTCGCGTCCCGACCAGGCGGTGCCGTCGGGGCCGCCACCGCTCGGCCCGGATCCCTGCGACCAGTCGCTCACGGCCCCACTATCGACCCACCGCGGCCGTTCGGCACCCGCACGACACGCCTGCGGGGCTCGTCAGAGGGTGATCCAGTAGCGCCGCTTGGGTCCGATCAGGGTCTCGCGCACGTCCTCCAGTACGCCGCCGCACCGCTCGATGGTGCGGACGGAGCCTTCGTTGCCGGGGTCGCAGGTGAGCAGGACCCGGTCCATCCCGAGGACGCGCGCCTCGTGCAGGACGGCGGACAGGGCCCAGCCGGCCAGGCCCCGCCTGCGGGCCGAGGGCCGGATGCCGTAGCCGATGTGGCCGCCGGCGTCGAGGAGGAAGCCGTTGAGGTAGTGGCGCAGGTCGATGGCGCCCAGGTAGGTGTCGTCCTCGGTGATCCACCAGTACGTGGCGTGGACGCGGCCGTGGTCGACCGGCAGCGAGCGGTCGCCGTACCGGCGCAGCTTCTGCGTCCATGCGGCGAAGCCCTCCGGGCTGTCGACGTCGTCGTCCGAGCCGAGCCCCGCGCCGTCCATGTGGGCATCGGGCCCCCACTCCTGCTGTGCGGCGGTCCAGGATCCGTGCAGGTGGGGGCTGGGGGCGATGAGCTGGGGCATGCCTGGGACCCTAACAGTCGGATCATCCGACCCGTCCGGCCCGGTGGGGGCCCGGGTCCGTCAGCCGGACTTCGGCTCGGACGGCTTGTGACCGGGGTAGACGTTGTCGGGGCTGACGATGCCGGTGATCGCCTCGCCGAAGAGCGTGCTGGGTTCCTGGCCGTCGTGCAGGATGTCGGTGTTGAGGATCACGACCAGGGTCGCCCGGGCCTGCGGGAGGTACACGGCGAGGCTCTCGTAGCCCGGGAGCGAGCCGTTGTGGCCGATCCAGCCCTGGACGTCGAAGAGACCCAGTCCGTAGCCGGCGCCCGGGATGCCGACCGAGGTGGTCTTCAGGCGCTGGGCCTGGGTCGCGGGCGTCAGGAGCGTGCCGGTGGCGAGGGTGCGGGCCCAGCTGCGCAGGTTCTGGAGGTCGGAGATCATCGCGCCGGCCGCCCAGGCCCAGGACGGGTTCCAGTCCGTCGACACCTCGACCTTCCCGGACGCGGTCTGGTCGGTGTAGCCCTGCGCGTGCGGTGCGGGGAACTCGGCGCCGGTGGGGAAGAGGGTGCGGCGCAGTCCCGCCGCCGCCACGACGTCCTCGTCGATGACCTCGGCGAGCGGCCGACCGGTGATCTTCTCGATCACCAGGCCGAGCAGGATCAGGTTGGTGTTGGAGTACTGGAACTTCGCGTCCGGCGCGAACTGCACCGGGTGCTTGAAGGAGTAGTCGAGCAACTCCTGCGGCGTGAAGAGGCGGTCGGGGTCGGTGGTGAACGCCTTGTCGAAGTCCGGGTCCTCGCTGTAGTTGAACAGTCCGCTGCGCATGCCGGCCAGTTCGCGCAGGGTGATGAGCTGGCCGTTCGGCACGCCGGAGATGTAGTCGCCGATGGGGTCGTCGAGGCCGATCTTGCCCTGGTCTACGAGCTGGAGGAGGGCGGTGACCGTGAATGTCTTGGTCAGGCTGCCGATGCGGGTGTTGAGGTCGGTCCGCATGGGCGCGCCGGTCGCTTTGTCGGCCACGCCGAAGGTCTTCACGTAGCTGCCCTTGCCGGGTGCCCACAGCCCCACGATCACGCCGGGCACCTGGGCCTCGCGCATGACCTGTCGTATGGCGGCGTCGAGTTGGACGGCGACGGCCGGGGTGAGCTGTTTGAACTCCCCGCCCGCGTCCGGGGAGGGGGTGGCGGTAACGGACGGTCCGGGGGTGGGCGCCCCGTACGCGGGGGCCGTGACGGCCCCGGTGAGGAGCAGGCCCGCCGCGGCGGTGGCCGCGCAGGCCCGGCGAAGCCGTATGTGCGTCGTTTTCACCAATGCCTCCTGCGGTACGGGGACCAGGGCACGGCATACACGGTCAGGCTAGGCCCGTGGCGCCGCTGCCGCGAGGCGAGCCGTCGCAGGCACCGCTAGGTCCTGTCGTCAAAGTCCCGCCTGGCCCGCGGCGTCCGGCACCGCACCTCATCCCCCGGACTCCGTCCGGGGGGACCCCCAGGTCGTCGGGGCGCCCAAGTACGTCCAGTACTCGGGCGCCCCTCCGCCTTGCGATGCTTCCCCTGGGCCCTGGGCCCTGCGGCCTGGGGAGACCCCATGGCGCCGGACGCCGCGGGCCTGACCGCCGCTACTTCGACGACAGGACCTAGTCCAATGACCGGGCGCGGGCGATGACGAGGGCGACGTCGTCGTGGTCGTCGGGGCGGCGCAGGGAGTCCAGGAGGCGGTCGCAGGTCTCCTCCAGGGGGCGCCCGGTGTCGGCGAGCAGGTCCAGGAGGAGGTCGAGCCGTTCGTCGATGGGCTGGTCACGGGTCTCCACCAGGCCGTCGGTGTAGAGGACCAGTTGGTCGCCGGGAGCCATGGCGACGGTGGTGGCCTCGAAGGGGATGCCGCCCACGCCCAGCGGTGCTCCGGTGGGCAGGTCGAGCAGCCGGGGCGCCTGACCTGCGCGGATGAGCACGGGAGGGAGGTGCCCGGCGACGGCGATGCGGCACTGCGCGCGGTGCGGGTCGTGGACGACGTAGACGCAGGTCGCGATGGTCTCCTCGAGGGCGGCCGTGGTGCGGTCCAGCTGCTGGAGCACCTGCGGCGGGTCGAGGGCGAGTTCGGCGAGGGTCCGGGTCGCCGTGCGCAACTGCCCCATGCTGGCGGCGGCGTTGATGCCGCTGCCCATGACGTCTCCGATGACGAGGACGGTGGTGTCCTCCGGTCCCGCGATGGCGTCGAACCAGTCGCCGCCGATCTCGCTGCTGGCCGCGGCGGGCCGGTAGCGGGAGGCGACCTCCAGGCCGGGCGTGGGCGGCGGGTGGTGGGGCAGGAGGTGGTGCTGGAGCGCGAGGGCGGTGTGGTGGGCGTTGCGGTACCAGCGGGCGTTGTCGATGCACACGGCGGCGCGCGCGGCCAGTTCACCGGCCAGCACGATGTCGTCGTCGTTGAACGGGAGCGGGTTGCGGGTGCGTTTGAGGTCGAGGGCGCCGAGGACCTCGCCGCGCGCGATCAGCGGCACGGCCAGGTAGGAGCGCAGTCCGGCGCGGGTCAGCAGAGAGGCCGCGTTGCTGTCGCGGGCGATCCGGGAGATGTCCCTGGCCTGCACGTGGGCGACGAGGACCGGGTGGCCGGTCGTCACGGACTGGGTGACCAGCCGGTCGGCGGCATAGCGGGCGATGTCCCCCGGGGGGTCCGCGGCGCGGACGGCCTCGCTCGGGTAGGCGGCCGCGACGGCGAGGGCGCGGAACACCGCGGGCTCGTGGGCCGAGGACCTGAGCGTGGGCCGGCCTTCGAGGACCGAGTCGAGGATGTCGACGGCGGCGATGTCGGCGAGCTCGGGCACGACGACGTCCGCGAGCTCGCGCGCGGTCTGGTCGAGGTCCAGGGTGGTGCCGATGCGGACGGTGGCGTCCGCGATCAGGGCGAGGCGGCGGCGGCTGCGGGCGATCTCGAGGGCAGCCTGGTGACTCTGGGTGACGTCGACCACGGAGGTGGCCAGTCCCAGGACCCGCCCGGTGGCGTCCTCCAGCCGGTAGTAGGACACCGACCAGGCGTGTTCGGCGCGGTGCCCGCCGTGGCTGCGGCCGGCGGTGAACTGCTCCAGCAGCGGCGTGCCGGTGGCCAGGACCTGGCGCATCGCCGACTCCGCGGCCTCCGTGTCGTCGAGGAAGGACAGGGCCTCCCGGACGCCCCGGCCGATGTGCTCGGAGGCGGGCAGCCCGTTGATCCGCTCCAGCGTGGGGTTGACCAGGACGTAGCGCAGCTCGGTGTCCAGAACCGCGAGCCCGATCGGGGACTGGGCCACCAGGCGGGCGGACAGGGCGAGGTCCCGCTCCAGCTGCCGCAGTGTCGTGCGGTCGGTCGCGATGCCCAGGGCGTACAGGTCGCCGCGCTCATCCTGCAACCGCATGTTGCGGAACTCCACGAGGCGGGTGCTGCCGTCCTTGTGCCGCACCGGGAAGGCGCCCGCCCAGTCGCCGGCCCCGCCCATGACCCGCGCGAACAGCTCCGTCACCAGCCCCACGTGCTGCGTGTCGGCCAGCAGGCGGGCGCCGGGCTGGCCCAGCGCCTCGGCCGCCGTCCAGCCGAACAGCTGCTCGGCCTGCGGGCTCCACAGCGCGACCCGGCCTTCGGCGTCGAGGACGACGGCCGCCACGTTCAGGACGTCGAGCAGCCCGCTCGGCGGGGCGAGCCCGGCCGCGGCAGGCCGCCTCCCACTGGCTCCCGACCCGTCGATCGCACCCATCGGCGATGCTCCCTTCCGGCACCGTCGGCCCGGCGGCCACCCGCCGTGGCCCGCCCCGGCCCTGTTCGGGGCGGTCCGGAGCGCACGGTTACCTCTCATCGTCCCCCCGAAACCGCCGGGAAGCGTCCGGAGCGGTCCTCACCGGCCCCCGGCCCCAGCCCCGGCCCCCGGGAGCTGTCGGAGGCGGCGGCCCCGACCGCGTAGGCTCGGCGGATGGCGAAATACTTCGACGTGCACCCCGAGAACCCCCAGCGGCGCACCATCGACAACGTGGTCGACATGATCCGCTCGGGCAAGCTCGTCGCGTACCCGACGGACTCCTGCTTCGCGCTGGGATGCCAGCTGGGCAACCGGGACGGCATCAACCGGATCCGCTCGATCCGCAACCTGGACGACCGTCACCACTTCACCCTGGTGTGCCAGAACTTCGCCCAGCTCGGGCAGTTCGTGCAGATCGACAACAACGTGTTCCGGGCCATCAAGGCGGCCACTCCCGGCAGTTACACCTTCATCCTCCCGGCGACCTCGGAGGTGCCGCGCCAACTGCTTCACCCGAAGAAGAAGACCGTCGGCGTCCGGATCCCCGACCACGTGGTCACCCAGGCCCTGCTCGCCGAGCTCGGCGAGCCGCTGCTGTCCAGCACGCTGCTGCTGCCGGACGAGGCGGAGCCGATGACGCAGGGCTGGGAGATCAAGGAGCGTCTCGACCACGAGGTGGACGCCGTACTGGATTCGGGTGACTGCGGCACCGAGCCGACGACGGTCATCGACTTCTCCTCCGGTGACGCAGAGATCGTCCGCCGGGGGGCCGGGGACACCTCACGGTTCGAGTAGCCCGCCCGGCCGCTCAGGGGTCGGTACGCACGTCCGTGTACCGGCCCAGGTACCGGAATCCGCCAGGTTCGGCCCGGTAGAGGTGGGCGAGGGAGTCGCCGGTCAGGGCGCGCGTCCCGGGGTCGAAGCCGACCGTCTTGGCGAGGCCCTCGTACGTCGTACGGAAGATCCTGCGGGACAGTCCCGCCCGGTCGCGCCCCTCCCCCTCCAGCCCGGTCAGGGCGGCGGCCACCAGCCCCACCGCGTCGTACGCCTCGGTGGCCCAGCGGGCGGGCGGTTCGCCGTAGGCTCTCCGGTGGGCCTCGGCGAACTCGGCGGCGGCGGGCACGGCCAGGGGGTCGGTGTACAGGCTGCTGAACACCCAGCCCTCGCCGGCCCGGCCGGCCGCGGCGAGGAAGGCCGGTTCCATGGCGTGCTGGAGGGCCGTGCACGGGCCCCGGAACCCGGCGTCGGCCAGCGCGCGGGCCAGCTCGGCCGCGCGCTCCGGCGAGGTGCCGGCGTAGACGACGCCCTCGGCGCCGGCCCCGGTCAGCGCGCGTACGGTGCCCGCGAAGTCGGAGCCGCCCTCGGGGATGCGGTGGACGCTCACGGTGCCCTGCGCCGGTGGGCTCTGCTGGAGCACCCTGGTGACCTGCCAGGCCGGTGATCCGTTCGCCGCGTCCTCGACGACCGCCGTACGCCGTGAGATCCGCACCTTGGACAGGTAGTGCAGGATCGGGAGGCCGAGGCCCTCGTCGCTCGGGCGGGTGACGCACGCCGTGCGCCACAGCGTCGTGGTGTTCTCGGGGCTGTTCACCGACACCAGCACCAGGGCGAGGTCCGCGGCGAGGCAGGCGCCGGCCAGCTCCGGCAGGGCCGCGTCCCAGGTGGGGCCGGTCACGGCGAGTACGGCGGGGTCGGCGAGCAGTTCCTTGCCGGCCTGCGCAGCGCGCTGCTGGTCACCGCCGTCGTCGGCGACGCGCAGGGCGAGCCGGAAGGCGGCGTCCGACCGGGCGTTGTGGCGGTCCACGGCCAGCCGCATGCCCCGCTCGTGGGCCCGGCCGGTCGTCCGGCCGGGTCCGGTCAGGTCGGCCTGCAGGCCGAGGGTCAGGAGCGGGACGTTCCGGTCGGGGTCGGTCGGCGGGGTCCCGCGGCCGCCCGGCCCCCGTGTGGTGAACCAGGCGATGGGCGCGGCGGCTGCGACCAGGGCTCCCCCGGCCGTGAGCAGCCGCCTGCGGCTGAGTTGCCGGGCGGGCTCGGGGGCGTCGATCCGGGTGGGTTCGGGGGCGGGCAGGTCCAGGGCCCGGGTGGAGCGTTCGGCGATGATCCGGGGCAGCGGGGCGGGCAGCCAGTCCGCGGCCGCCGGGCCCGCACCGCCCGGGTCGGGTCCCAGGAGGGCGGTGAGCTCCCCGAGCGTGGGCCGGTCCGCCGGTTCCTTCAGCAGGCAGTTGTCGACCGCCTCCCGCAACTCCCCGGGCAGCGATCCGAGTTCCGGCTCCTCGTGGACGGTGCGGAAGACCACCGCGGCCGCGTGCCCGCCGCCGAACGGGCCGGTCCCGGTCGCCGCGTACGCCAGGACGCAGCCGAGGGAGAACACGTCGCTCGCCGGTCCCGCGACGGGGCCTGCGGCGCGGGCCAGCTCCGGCGCCAGGTAGCCGGGGGTGCCGACGACCGCGTCGACGGCCGTGAGGGTGGTCGCCCCGGCCGCCCGCGCGATCCCGAAGTCGATCAGGCGGGGCCCGTCCGGGGCCAGCAGGACGTTGCCCGGCTTGACGTCGCGGTGGATCAGCCCGGCCGCGTGCACCTCGGCCAGGGCTTCGGCGAGGCGTGCGCCGAGGATCCGTACGGTCCTGGCGGGCAGCGGTCCGTACCCGCCGACCGCCTCGGCGAGCGAGGGGCCGGGGACGAACGGGGTGGCCAGCCAGGGTTCGCGGGCCTCGGGGTCGGCGGCGACCACCGGCACGACCCAGCGTCCGGTCAGCCCGCCGGCGGCCTGCGCCTCGCGGCGGAACCGTGCCCGGAAGGCGGGGTCCGCGGCGTGGTCGGCGCGGATCACCTTGACGGCGACCAGCACGCCCTCGGGGGAACGGCCCAGGTAGACGGTGCCCATGCCGCCGGAGCCGAGGCGGCTCAGTAGCCGGTTCCCGCCGATCGCGGCCGGATCGGCGGGCAGCAGGGGGCGCATCGGGCGCTATCCGGCCGGGGCTTCGGGAACCGGGGCGACGTAGCGGATCCGGCCGCCTTCCACCTGGTGCAGGAAGTAGGTGTTGCCCTTCACCGTCCGGTCCTGGCCGAAGGAGTACTCCTTGGTCAGGCCGCGGAAGGAGCCTTCCGCGAGGGCCTTCAGCAGCGCGGCGCGGGCCGGGCGGCCGCCGCCGCGGGCCGCGGTGACGAGCCGGTCGATGACCAGGCGTGCCGCGTCGTAGGCCTCCGCCGTCCACACGTCGGGCGCGGCTCCGCCGTACGCGGCCTTGTGCGCGCGGGCCAGCTCGGCGGTCTCGGGGGCCTCGGGGCCGGTGTACGGGGCGACGAACTGCCAGCCCTCGGCGGCAGGGCCCGCGGCGGCGAGGAAATCCGGTCCCATGAGGGTGTAGTCGGCCGCCCGGTGCCCCCGGTAGCCGGCGGCGGCCAGCAGGGTCGCGGTCCTGGCCGCTCGCTGGGGGGTACCGGCATAGAAGAAGGCGTCGACGCCGTGCGCGACCATGTCGGTGACGACCGGGGACAGGTCCTGCGTGCCGCGCGGGACGACCCGCGGGTAGACGGTGGCCCCCGGGACGTAGCCGGCGATGGTGCGGGTGGCGTGCAGCACCGCCTGCCAGCCCTCCACGTCACCGTCCCGGTCGCACAGGACGCCGAGCCTGCTCACTCCCTGCTGCCGGGCCAGCTGGCGGCCCAGGGCCGAGCCCTGGATGAAGGAGATGGGGCAGACCTGGAAGAAGCTGCGCCGGTCGGCGACGCTGAACGCGCTCGCCAGGGCGGAGACGGTGAGCAGGGGCAGCGCCGCCTCGCCGTACAGCTCCAGGCACGGGGTGACCGCGGCGTTCGCGGTCGGGCCGATCACGGCGAGCACGTCCGGGTTGGAGATGAGGCTGCCCGCGGCGGCCGCGGACCGCTCGGCGCCGCCCGCGTCGTCGGCGGTGGCGACGGTGAGCGTGAAGGGTTTGTCCTTGCGGGCGTTGAAGGCGTCGACGGCGAGCCGCACGCCGCGTTCCTGGGCGAGTCCGGCAGCCTTCTGCGGGCCGGAGAGGTCGGCCTGCACGCCGATCACCCAGGGGCGGGGGGCGGCCGCGGGCGTGCCCTTCGGCTTCTCGTCGCGCAACGCCAGCCAGGCGGCCGTGCCGCCGCCGGCCACGAGCACGGCGCCGGCTGCGAAGCCGAGGAGGCGCCTGCGGGACGGCGCCGGGCCGGTGGCGCCCGGCGCGGGGGCCGCCTCAGGGTCGGCGACGGTCTCCTCGATGCCGGGCAGGGCGAGCAGGGCGGCGGCCCGTTCGGCGATGGTGGCGACGACCGGGTCGGGCAGCCAGTCGGTGCCCTCGCCCGGGGTGTCCTCGGTGAGGGCCCCGTCGAGTCCGGCCGCGGTGGGGCGGATGTCGGGGTGCTTGGCTAGGCAGGTCCGCAGCAGGGCGGTCAGTTCGGGGTCGGCGAGGAGCTCCGGTCCGAAGTCGGGCTCGTCGTGGACGGTGCGGTACAGAACGGCCTCGACGGTGCCGGCGCCGAAGGGTAGGCGGCCGGTGGCGGCGTACACGAGGAGGCAGCCGAGGGAGAAGACGTCGCCGGACGGTTCGGCGGGGCGGCCCTCGGCCTGCTCGGGCGGGATGAAGCCCGGGGTGCCGAGTACGGCGTCGGCCGAGGTCAGGGCGGTGTGCTCGCCGCCGCGGGCGATGCCGAAGTCGATGAGCCGGGGCCGGTCCATGCCGAGCAGCACGTTGCCGGGTTTGACGTCGCGGTGGACGAGGCCCTGCGCGTGCATCACCTCAAGGGCCTTGGCCAGGGCCTTGCCGAGGATCCGTACGGCGCGCAGCGGGAGCGGGCCGTGGGCGGAGACGGCCTCGGCCAGGGAGGGGCCGGCGACGAATGAGGTGGCCAGCCACGGCTCCCGGGCGTCGGGGTCGGCTCCGGTGATCCGGACGGCCCACGGGCTGTCGACCTCGGCGGCGATCTCGGCCTCGCGGCGGAACCGGGCCCGGAAGTCGGACTCTTCGGCGTACTCGGCGCGGATGACCTTGACGGCGGCGAGCGCACCGTCGTCGGTGCGGCCGAGGTAGACGACGCCCATGCCGCCGGCGCCGAGCCGTCCGAGGAGGCGGTGGCCGCCGATCCGGGACGGGTCCGAGGGGTGGAGCTGCTCCATCAGCCGGCCGCCTTTCCGAGGGCCTGCTTGGCCTGCGCGATCATGCGGCTGTTGCCCTGTACGACGAGCTGGGTGAGGCTCTCCGTCTCGAAGCCCTCGGCGCCCTTGCCTGCGATGGCAACGGTGACGGGGCCGAACTGCGCCTGGTACCAGAAGTAGGTGTGCGGTCCGCCGTCCGTGTCGCTGACGTACGTGCCCATCTCGCTGAAGGCGTCCTCGCTCCAGTTGTTCATCTGCTCGCCCTGGTACACCGCGTTGCCCAGCAGGCCTTTGAGGTCCTCGCCCTCGCGCAGCTTCTGGTCGGGACAGCGCAGGACCTCTTCCATGGCCCGGGCGGTCTCCCAGCCCGATTCCCCGCGGTCGTGGTGGATCGTCACCGTGGCGTTGAGCCGTACCCGGCCGTGGCCGTCCCCGGCCGGGATCAGGAAGTAGCGGGTGTTCGTGGCGAGTACGTCCGGCGGCAGGTCGGCGGTCTGCCAGACGCACCGTTCGTCGAGGACGGGCCAGCGGCCGGAGCCGCTCTCGAACGGTGCGCCGCGCACGACGCCCGGGCCGAAGGCGTCCTCGGTGATGAGGATCCGGGCGAGGAGTTCCCGGGCCTCGGCAGCCGTCTTCGGCTGCTTGGACTCGTCCAGCTCCGGTACGAGGGAAACGGCCGACGGCGCGGTGGTGGACGCCGACGGCGCCGCGGTGGGCGTCGACGGCGCGGGTGACGCGGCCGGGGCGCGGCTCGTCGCCTCGCCCTTCGCCGTCCCGTCGGCCGTGCACCCGGCCGTCCCTGCCATGAAGAACAAACCTGCCGCCGCGCAGCTGTACGCGCGCAGCGCGACATAGCGTCGTGTCACAAGTACCCCCCAACGGCAGGGATGCTACCCCGCCGCGGCGGCGCGCAACTCACTTATGGGCAACCGTTGTTGGAGGGCGGAATCAGGCCAGCGCGGGGCGGGCCGCCGTCCGGGCGGATGCGTGGCGGGTGAAGCCGATGTGCGGGTGGTGGTCGACCCCGAGCACCTCCTCGACGTCGAGGTCGGGGCGGGTGAAAGACAAACCGGTGGACCGGTATGTATTCACCGAGGGATGGGCATGCTGCAAGGGCTCGCGTTCTCGGGAAGGAGCGATGTGCTCACTCAGGTTCTCGACCGACTCCGACGGCTCCTCGGACGTTCCACCTCCACCACTCCCGAACGTGACGGCGCCAGCCCGGCGAACGCCCGGGCCCCGGTCTTCACGGCGGACTTCGGCTCGACCCGCCAGTGGGTCGCCGGCCGTTCCTGGGCCTATCCGAACGGCGGCCCCACCAACCCCGGCGACAACAAGCTCGACTACCTGGTACCGGACCCCACCTACAGCCGCACCGGAACCTTCCGGGCCGTCCGCCGCCCGGACGGCAAGTGGAACACGGGCCTGCTGACCACCGAGGGCAGCGAAGAAGGGTTCATGGTGCGGACCGGCGACGTACTGGAGTCCCGCGTGCGCATGCCGTCCGAGCTCGGGGCCTGGCCCGCGATCTGGACCTGGCTGGACGGCGACAACGAGATCGACGTCTTCGAGTACCACCCGGACAACCCCGACCTCCTCGAACTGTCCAACCACGTCAAGGGCGGCTCCCGTTACCACCGGGACGCGGCGGTCGGCCACGGCCGGTGGGTGGACCTCAAGGTAGAGTTCGGGTCCCGCTCGGTCGTGTGGTGGGTCAACGGCAAGCAGGTCTTCGCCGACCGGCGCGGGGTGGGGCGGCGCTGGCGCGCGTACCTCATCGTCAACCTCTCGGTGTGCGCGGGCCGCTACCACCCGGCGCCCGAGGCGGGCGTGTCCGAGATGGCGTTCGAAGTGGCCTACCTCCGGGTGATCCGCCCGTAGCCCCTGTGCGGCGACTCCTACGCGGTGGCTCCGTCGGCCGCCGTGGTCGCGCAGCTCTCGTGGCCCCAGCGGCTGCCGTTCTTGGCGATCATGTCGCCGACGGCGTACGGCTTCCCGCAGGGGCAGCTGCCCGGGAACTTGGCCTTGATGGCCCGGCTCCCCCGGCCCGCCGCGGATCCGGCGGACGATCGCTTCTTCGCCGCGGCGGACTTGGGCCGCGCGGGCGCGGCGGGGGCCGGTACGGGCATGTCCGCGTTCCCCAGGGCCGTGCCGTCGGGCTCCTGCCTGAGCGCCGCGTCGCTGGCGGCCTGGTCGGCGATCGCGTTCAGGTGGTCGCCGTCCTCGCGGTGCGCGGGAACGTACCGGAACGTCACGTCGCGGTCGGCCAGCAGCCGGTCGATCTCCTCGACGAGTTCACGGTTCGCGACGGGCTGGCCGGAGGAGGTCTTCCATCCGTTGCGCTTCCAGCCGGGCAGCCACTGCGTGACCGCCTTCATCGCGTACTGCGAATCCATCCGCACCTCGACGGACGTACCGGGCGCCAGCGCCTCCAGCAGCCGCTGGAGCGCGGTCAGCTCCCCGATGTTGTTGGTGGCCCGCCCCAGCGGACCGGCCTCCCAGCGCTCGGGGCGTCCCTCGGCGTCGGCGATGACCCATCCCCATCCGGCGGGCCCGGGGTTACCCTTCGCCGCTCCGTCACAGGCGGCAATGATGCGATCAGACATCCCCCGATCATGCCTCATCCCCGGGGCGGTACGGTCCCCGGCCGGTCAGGAGCCCGGTCCGCCCTCGGCGAGCAGCCCGCACTTGTCGAAGTTCATGCATCCGCAGGCGAGGCAGTCGGCGACGGCGTCGCGCAGCATCTGCGTCTGCCGGATGAACAGGTCCAGTTCGGGGAGCTTGCGCTGAGCGAGGGCGCGCCACTGCCGGGTGGCCCCGCGGTCCGCGTCGGTGTCCAGCAGGGCGCGGATCTCGGCCAGGGTGAAGCCGGCCCGCTGCGCCATCTTGATCAGCGCGATCCGCCGCACGGTGGCGACTGGGTAGACCCGCCGGCCCGCCGCCCGCTCGGCGGACGGCAGCAGGCCGACGCTCTCGTAGTAGCGCAGCGCCGAAGGCCGCATCCCGACCCGCTTCGCGAGCTCCCCGATGCCGAGTCGTCGCACTGATCACTCCCCCTTGACCTCAAGCGTGCTTGAACCAGGAGTCTGACCTGGTGACCTCCGTACGGACAACTCGCCTCCTGCCGCAGGCCTACCGGCCGCTGTTCGCCCATGCCGGGTTCAAACGACTGCTGCCCGCCCTGGCGGCCTCCGATCTCGGGGACGGGATGAGCGTGGTCGCGGTGGCGTGGCTGGCCATCGAGATCGCGCCGCCCGGCCGCTCGGGCCTGCTCCTGGGTGCCGCGCTCGCCGCGTACTCCCTTCCCGGCGCCCTCGGCGCGCTGCTCTTCGGCCGGTGGCTGCGCCGGCTCCCTCCGGCGCGGCTGCTGGCGGCCGACAGCCGGATCCGCGCGGTGCTCCTCGGCTGCGTGCCCCTGGCCTGGGCCGCGGGGGTGCTGCACCCGGTGCTGTACGTGGCCCTGCTGGCGGGTTCGTCGGTACTGCACGCCTGGGGCAACGCGGGGCGGTATGCGCTGGTCGCGCAGATGCTCCCGCGGGAACAGCGGCTGGCGGCCAACGCCCTGCTCTCGTCGAGCGTCTCCGCCTCGATCGTCATCGGGCCGGCCCTGGCCGGGTTCCTGGCCATGGTGGTCAGCCCCGCCTGGCTGATCGGTCTCGACGCCCTGTCCTTCGCCGTGCTCGCCGCACTGGTGGTCAGGGTCCGGGCCGCGGACGGGAAGGCGGAGACGGAGACGGAGGGGGCGCCGCAGGCGGGCGCCGACCGGCCCTCCGCCGGTCTGCGGTTGTTGCGCAAGCAGCCCGAACTCCTCGGCGTCCTCGCGCTGACCTGGTTCTTCAACTTCCTGTACGGACCGGCGGAGGTCGCGCTGCCGTTGCACGTCACCGACGACCTGCACGCCGGGGCCGGTCTTCTCGGGCTGTACTGGGCGCTGT
The DNA here is from genome assembly GCF_036170895.1 of Streptomyces erythrochromogenes. NCBI lineage: Bacteria > Bacillati > Actinomycetota > Actinomycetes > Kitasatosporales > Streptomycetaceae > Streptomyces > Streptomyces erythrochromogenes. Next base: position 478,339 of record NZ_CP108036.1, read on the forward strand.
TCGGCGCGGGCGCCGTGCTGGGCGGGCTGGCCGCCGGCGCCCTGCGGAGGTTCCCGCTCTGGCCGGTCACCCTCGGGATCGTCGCGGGCTGGGGGATCGCCCTCGTCCCCTTCGGGCTGGGCGCGCCCGCGCCCGTCACCCTGGCCTGCTTCACCCTGGGCGGTCTGGTCTACGGTCCGTTCACCGCACTGTCCTACACCCTGTTCCAGGAACGCACCCCGGCCGCCTGGCTGACGACGGTCCTCGCGGCCCGCAGCGCGGCCCTCCTCACCGCGGGGCCGGTGGGCACGGCGCTCGGCGGACCGCTGATCGCGCTGATGGGACCCCGCCGGGTGCTGGCGGCATCGGGGATCGCCACGATCGCACTCGCCGCCGTCGGGGCGGCGGTCCGGATCCGCAGCGCGCGCCGGTCGGCCTCCCGGCCCGGGCGGTCGAACGGGTCAGGGCCGTGCGGCGCTGCCGCACGGCCCTGATCGCCCCTCCCCCGGTCGACCCCGGTGGAGGAAACGGTTCTCCGGAGCCCGGGCCCCAGCCCGGACAGGCCGGGGATCAGGCGGGGGTGATGTTCTCCGCCTGCGGGCCCTTCTGGCCCTGCGTGATGTCGAAGGTCACGGCCTGACCCTCCTGGAGCTCACGGTAGCCCGTGGCGTTGATCGCCGAGTAGTGGGCGAAGACGTCCGGGCCGCCACCGTCCTGGGCGATGAAGCCGAAGCCCTTCTCGGAGTTGAACCACTTCACGGTTCCCGTAGCCATGTTCATGCCTTCCCGTTGACGTACGTCCTCCACACGGCGTGGAGGACGGAGGTGATCGCCCTGGTCCTACGGCACAACACAGCAAAACTGCCCACACCTGAAGGCGCGGGCAAGGCACTTGGAACCACGACAGCTACCGGAGAAGGTACACGCCTGCACGCACTGTCACCAGGGGGAATGATCACGCCTGTGCGGCGGGAATTCGCCCTTGTACGGACTTGCCGGGCGGCCCCGCCGAAAATGCGTCGAGTGCGGTCCCCCGGATGCCGTAGGGTGAGGTCCACCGACGCGGGGTGGAGCAGCTCGGTAGCTCGCTGGGCTCATAACCCAGAGGTCGCAGGTTCAAATCCTGTCCCCGCTACTGCTCGGAAGGGCCCGGATCCTTGTGGATCCGGGCCCTTTCGCCGTTCCGGGCGGACACCGCGCTCCCGGCCGGCGGTCCCGGTCCCCCTCTCCCGCCGGGCCCTGCCCGCTCTCGTGGCGCCGCCCTCCCCGCCGCGGCCGACGCGACGATGGGCGGGCCGGCCGCCATGTGACCGCAGTCACAGGAATTCCTGTCGTCCCGTGTCGACCGGATGCGGTGCGCCGGGCGTATGCCCGGTGAGAGGGACACATGGATTCGGGAGCGATTTTTGACCGTCGAGGAGTTCGAAGCGTTCTACGCACAAGCGGCGGGAAGGCTCACAGGACAGCTGTACGTGATGCTCGGTGATCATCACGAGGCACAGGACGTGGTGCAGGAGGCCTTCGTCCGGGGGTGGGGGCGCCGGCGCCAGCTGGACCGCGACGGCCGGCCGGAAGCCTGGATCCGCACCGTCGCGTGGCGGCTCGCGGTCAGCCGCTGGCGCGTGCGCCGGCGTTCCGCCGACGCCTGGCGGCGCAGCGCTCCCCCGCCGCACGTCGAGGGGCCCGGGCCCGAGGCGGTGGCCCTCGTCGAGGCGCTGCGGCAACTTCCGCTGAAGCAGCGCCGCACGATGGCGCTGCACTACCTGTGCGACCTGACCGTCGAGCAGATCGCCGTCGAGACCTCGCTGTCCGCGAGCACCGTCAAGACACACCTCTCCCGCGGCCGGGCCGCGCTCTCACGCCAGCTGCAGGATCCGCGCACCGAGGAGGCTCCCGATGCCTGAGTCCCACGACCCGCTGCGGTCGGCCTTCCGCGCCGCGGCCTCCGCCGGGCAGTCCGCGACCATGCTCCCGCCCGTCTCCGTGATCGAGCAGCACGGCGAACGGGTCCGGCGGCGCCGCATCGCGGGCATCGCCGCCGCCTGCTGTCTGCTGCTCGGCGGATCCGGCGCGGCGCTGGCCGCGTTCCTGCCGCAGGACTCCGGACGCCCGACGCTCCCGGCGACCACCCCCTCTCCCGTGCCGCCGGCCGACCTGCCGACCTCCCTGCCGACCTCCGTGCCGCCGTCCGCGCCTCCGTCCGCGCAGAGCACCGCGTCGTCGCGGACCGCGCCCACCGCGACCGCGGGGGTGGGCGGCCCCGACCCCACGTCGACGATGAGCGCCCGCCCGCCCCAGGGATCGACGTACCCCGGAGCGCCCACCGCCACCACACAGCCGCCTCGATAGCGGGGTGTCCCGCGGATCGGGCCTGATCCGCGGGACACCTCCCCGGCCGGGCGCCCGGCACCCGCCGCCCGCCCGCCCCGCGTCCACCACAGCCCACACCGCCGCCTGCGGACACCGGCCCGGAAACCCGGCCCGGCGGTCCCGCACACCCTCAGACGGCCAGGAGATCCCCTATGTCCGTTTCAGCCCCGCACCGCCCGGCCGAGGCCCCCCGCTCGCGGCCCGCCCCTCCGGGCCGTCCTGCGACCTCCCGTCCCCGCCCCTGCCTTCGGGCCCCGCGGTGGCTCGGGCCGGCCGACCGGGAGGTGCTGTGGCTCTACCTGCTGACCCGTGTCGGCATCTGGGCCACCGCGGGCGCCGTCGGCTGGCTGTTCCCCTCCGACGGCGAGAGCCGCCGGCCCGCGTCGCTGCTCGCACCCTGGGAGCGCTGGGACTGGGCGTTCTACTTCCGCATAGCCAGGGACGGCTACTTCCCTGACGCGACGGGACCCTGGACGGTCGGCTGGGACAACAGGGAGGCCTTCCTGCCCGGTTTCCCCCTCGCCCTGCGCGCCGTGCACACGGTCGTCCCCTCCTGGGCCGCGTCCGGAGCGCTGATCTCCTTCGTCGCGGGAGGCGTCGCCGTCCTGGCCCTGGCCCGCATCGCCCGCGACCGGCTGGGCGACGCCGACGCCGGCCGGCATGCGGTGACGTTCCTGCTGGTCTCGCCCTGCGCCGTCTTCCTCGCCGCCGGCTACACCGAGTCGCTCTTCCTCGCGCTGGCCCTGCCCGCCTGGCTGGCGGCGCAGCGCCAGAGCTGGGCCACCGCCTCGATCCTGGCCTGCCTGGCCTGCTCGGTACGGGTCACCGGGCTCTTCCTCGCCGCCGCGCTGGCCCTCCACTTCCTCCTGACCGCACGGACCCGCTCCGCCCGGCGGGCGGCCCCCTGGCTGTTCCTGCCGGCCCTCCCCCCGCTGCTCCACAGCTGGTACCTGCACGCGTACACCGGGGACTGGATGGCCTGGAAGCACTCCCAGGAGCGGGGCTGGTACCGGGAGTTCCACCTGCCGTGGGAGGCCTGGTCCAACACCTGGACGGCCGCCTTCGGGCACACCCAGCCCACGGGCTACGCGTTCATGTGGCAGGCGGAGCTCCTGGCCATGGTGGCCGGCGTCGTCCTCCTGGCCGTGCTGGTACGGGGCCGGCGCTGGCCGGAGGCCCTGTACATCGCCCTCACCCTGTGGGCCCTGGGCACCTCCTACTGGTACACCTCCGTGCCCCGCTCCACGCTGCTGTGGTGGCCGCTGTGGATCGCCCTGGCCGGCTGGAGCCTGCGCCGCCCGCGGGTGCGCAGCGCCTACCTGTACGTCGTCGGCCCGCTGTGCACCACGGTGGCCATCACCTTCCTCACCGGACGCTGGGCCGGATAGGGCGTGTCCCGGCGGGCCGAACGGGCCCCCGGCCGGTCGCCGGGCGCGCATACTCGGAGGATGGCCGACACCACCACCGTCGAGGTCGACACCGACGTGCGCGACCGGCTCGCCGTGCTCGCCGCCGACCGCGGACTGAGCCTGCGCGCGTACCTCGCCGAACTCACCGCCGCCCAGGAGAACGCGACCGCGCTGGCGCGCGCCGCCCGGGCCTTCGAGGACGCGCTGGAACGCCCCGGCTTCCGCGAAGGCTTCGCGCGCGACTTCGGCGGCCTCACAACCCGCGACTGACCCGGCCGGCCCGGCCCCGACACCCGGGTGGCCGCGCCGGCGAGCCGGTCCGCCGGAACGTCCCTAGGCTCGGAGAAGGACCGCTTCGAGCGCTGGAGGACGGCTGTCATGACCGATGCGAGCGAGGCGCGGCAGGCCGACCGCACCCTGAAGGCCAAGCACCGTGCGATGTGGGCGCTGGGCGACTACCCGTCCGTCGCGTCCCATGTCGTCTCCCCGCTGGGGCCCCTGCTCGTGAAGGAGTGCGGGATCCAGATCGGCGACCGGGTCCTCGACATCGCGGCGGGCTCCGGCAACGCCGCCATCCCGGCCGCGCTGGCCGGGGCGGACGTCGTGGCGTCCGACCTGACCCCCGAACTGCTGGAGGTCGGGCGGAACCTGGCCGCCGTGCAGGGCGCGCAGCTGGAGTGGCGGGAGGCGGACGCCGAGGACCTGCCCTTCGCGGACGGCGAGTTCGACGTCGTCATGTCCTGCATCGGCATCATGTTCGCTCCCCACCACCGCACCGCCGCCGACGAGATGCTCCGCGTGTGCCGGGCCGGCGGGACGGTCGGGCTGCTCAGCTGGACCCCCGAGGGGTTCGTCGGCCGGCTGTTCGCCGCGATGAAGCCGTACGCCCCGCCGCCCCCGCCCGGTGTGCAGCCGCCGCCGCTGTGGGGCAGCGAGGAGTACGTCCACGAGCTGCTCGGCGACGCGGTCACCGATGTCGTCGCCCGTCGCCAGAAGGTCGCCGTGACCCTCTTCAAGGAGCCGTCGGACTTCCGGGAGTTCTTCAAGGCCTGCTACGGGCCGACCATCGCCGTGTACCGCGCGGTGGGCGACGATCAGGAGAAGGTCGCGGCCCTGGACGCGGCGCTCGACGCACTCGCCGCCGAGCACACGACGGACGGCGTCATGGAGTGGGGGTACCTGCTGCTGACCGCACACCGCCGGGGCTGACGCCACCGTCTCGACCGGCCGGCCGGCCGGCCGATGAGTCGGTCACGGGTCAGTCGATGACCGGATGCACTTCCGGGTGCGCGTCCCACCACTCCCGGTGGAAGCGGTTGTTGTCGACGTTGGCCAGGTAGGCGCGGGCCGCCGCCCGGTAGAGCTGCTGGGCCTGGCCGGCCGAGAGCGCCGAGCGGTTCCAGGCGAGCCGGATGCGTCCGGTGATGGGGCTGCCGACGAGCGGGCGCAGCACCGTGCCCTCGGCCGTCGGCGCCGTCGGCTGGCTGAGCGAGACGGCGCGCCCGGCCGCGATCAGGTCGTAGTGCATCTTGCGGTCGGTGATCCGGTACCGCAGTGACGGGCTGAACCCGGCCTCGGCGCAGGCCGCGACGAGGGCCTCGGGGCCGCCGTCGTCGTCCTCCACCGGGGTCATCCACGGCTCCCCGGCGAGGTCGGCCAGGTCGACGCGGTCCAGGCCGGCCAGCCGGTGCCTCGCGGACAACCGGATGCCGAAGGGCTCCTGCGGAATCAGCGTCCTGACCAAGGCCCCTTCCGGCAGCGGCACTTCGTGTTCGTTGACCTCGCCGTAGACGATGGCGTCATAGCGTCCGGCGCCGAGCATCCGGGTGAGCGCCGTCACGGAATCCTCCAGGTCCACGGCGATCTCCCGGCCGGACATCGACAGGTCGGTCTGAGCCAGGAGGCCGTCGAGCAGCACGAGCAGGATGCAGCCGAGGCGCAGCGGGCCGCCGGTCGAGATGGCGCGCGCCTCCGCTCCCAGGGCGTCCATCTCACTCAGTACCCGGCGCGCCCTGGCCAGGACGAACTGGCCCAGCGCCGTGGGCTCCACGCCGCCCCTGCCCCGTACGAACAGGTCGCCTCCGGTGACCCGTTCGATGCGCCTCAGCTGGGCGGACAGTGCGGGTTGTGAGACTCCCAGCCGCCGTGCCGCGCCCCCCAGGCTGCCCGCCTCCGCTATCCGGAGGACGGCTTGCAGATGCCTCAACTCCAGCTGCATCCGGGCAGCGTACGCAGGGCGCCCCGACCGCACCATAACGCGGACCTTATGCCTTCCGGGATGTCCCATTCTCGTCATGTCCACGCTCATACTCGGCCGCGAACGAACACCCGCTCATCCCCGAACCCCCCACGATCGGAGTGGACGTTGCAGCCCACCAGATGGACGGCGGCCGTGGCAGCGATGGCGCTGACCGCGAGCCTCGCCGGCGCCCTGGCCGGGACGGCATCGGCAGCGCAGCAGGCGCAGCCCGCACCGTCCCGGAAGGACACACCCGCCGCACGCGCGGTCGCGGCCGCCGACCAGGCGGTCGACAGCGGTCTCGACTCCCTGGTCAACTCCGCGCAGGAACAGTACGAGCGACGGCTCGTCACCCCCTGGGTGAAGGACCTGTATTCGGTGTCGTACGAGCGCAGCTACCGCGGCCTGCCCGTCGTCGGCGGCGACGCGGTCGTCCTCGCCGACGGCGCCGGCAAGGTCCGCGCCCTCCAGTCCGCCTCCTCCGTACGCATCGACGTCGCCACCCGGGCCTCGGTGTCCGCGAAGGACGCCGAGACCACGTCGCGGACGAAGCTCGCCGCGGTCGACGAGGTCGAGAGCAGCCGGCTCGTCGTCCGGCTCAAGGACGACAAGCCCGTACTGGCCTGGGAGACCGTGCTGAGCGGCCGTACCAGGACCGCGCCCAGCAAGCTCCACGTCTTCGTCGACGCGCGCACCGGCTCCTTCGTCGACAGCTACGACGACGTGGTCGCCGGCACCGGCAACAGCAAGTGGAACGGTCCCGGCCCGATCACCATCGACACCACCGACTCGGGCTCCACGTACACGCTGCGCGACCCCCACCGCACCGGCCTGAGCTGCGCGGACTACAGCACCGGCACGGTCTTCACGAAGTCCTCCGACTCCTGGGGCACGGGCAACCCCACGAGCAGGGAGACCGGCTGCGTCGACCTGATGTTCGCCGCGCAGAAGCAGTGGGACATGCTGACCCAGTGGCTGGGCCGCAACGGCGTCAACGGCAACGGCCGCAGCTTCCCCGCCAAGGTCGGGTTGAGCGACCTGAACGCCTACTGGGACGGCAGCTCGGTCACCATCGGGCGCAACAGCGCGGGCGAGTGGATCGCCGGCGTCGACGTGGTGGCCCACGAGTACGGGCACGCCATCGACTCCAACACCCCCGGCGGCACCAGCGGCCAGGAGGCCGGTCTCGGCGAGGCCACCGGCGACATCTTCGGCGCACTGACCGAGGCGTACATCAACCAGCCGGCCCCGTACGACACCCCGGACTACACGGTCGGCGAGGTCGTCAACCTCCAGGGCCGCGGCCCGATCCGCAACATGTACAACCCGCCGGCCGTCAACAACGACCCGGCCTGCTACAGCTCCGCGATACCCGGTACGGAGGTGCACGCGGCCGCCGGCCCCCTGAACCACTGGTTCTACCTGCTGGCCGAGGGCACCAGCCCGGGCGGCGGCAAGCCCGACAGCAGCGCCTGCAACGGGACCACCCTGACCGGTGTGGGGGTGCAGAACGCCGGCAAGATCTTCTACGGCGGCATGCTGTTGAAGACCAGCAGCATGTCCTACAAGAAGTACCGCACGGCGACGCTGAACTCGGCGAAGTCGCTGGACGCCACCTGCGACCTCTTCCACAAGACCAAGGGCGCATGGGACGCCATCAGCGTGCCCGCCCAGTCCGCCGACCCCACCTGTACCCCGAGCGGCCAGAACAACGACTTCTCGATGGCGCTGAACCCCTCGTCGGGCACCGTCCAGCAGGGCGGTACGGTCACCACCACGGTAGGCACCACCGTCACCACGGGCACCGCCCAGTCGGTGACGCTGACCGCCTCCGGCCTGCCGGCCGGGGTGAGCGCCTCCTTCAACCCGGCGACGGTGCAGTCCGGCCAGTCCTCCGTGCTGACCCTGACCGCCACCTCCAACGCCGCGCCCGGCGCGTCCACGGTCGTCGTCAAGGGCCAGGGCACGACGCTGTCCCACACGGTCGACTACACGCTGAACGTCGGCGGGACCCAGCCCGGCAACGACCCGCCGGACATCGACGTCGCCAAGGTGCAGGCGCACCTGGCGCAGTTCAACACCATCGCCACCCAGAACGGCGGCCACCGCCGCGCGGGCAGCGCCGGCTACACCCAGTCGCTGGCCTACGTGAAGGGCAAGCTCCAGGCGGCCGGTTACACGGTCACCGAGCAGTACTGCTCCTCCTGCACCTACCCCTCCAACAACCTGATCGCCGACTGGCCCGGCGGCCCCGCCGACCAGACCGTCATGTTCGGCGCCCACCTGGACGGCGTCTCGGCCGGGCCCGGCATCAACGACAACGGCTCGGGCTCCGCGACCCTGCTGGAGAACGCGCTCGTCCTCGCCCAGAAGAACCCGACGATGACCAAGCACGTGCGCTTCGCCTGGTGGACCGACGAGGAGCAGGGCCTCAACGGGTCCGAGTTCTACGTCAACCAGCTCAGCAGTGCCCAGCGTGCGACCATCAAGGGTTACTACAACTTCGACATGGTCGGCTCCACCAACGGCGGCTACTTCATCAACAACCTCAACTCCGCCACCGCCGCGCCGCTCAAGGCGTACTGGACCTCGCTGAACCTCGCGCCCGAGGAGAACACCGAGGGCCAGGGCCGCAGCGACGACTACTCCTTCCAGCAGGGCGGCATCCCCACCTCCGGCTACGCGGCCGGAGCCAGCGCCCGCAAGACCTCGGCGCAGGCCTCGAAGTGGGGCGGCACGGCGAACGCCGCCTACGACCCCTGCTACCACAGCTCCTGCGACACCACGAACAACATCAACGCCACGGTGCTCAACCGCAGCGCGGACGGCGTCGCCTACACCGTCTGGAAGCAGGCCGTGGGCGGCGAGACCCCGGCGCAGGACTTCTCCATCGGCGTCAGCCCCTCCGCGGGCAGCGCGGCTCCCGGCGGGTCCGCCTCGGCAACGGTGAACACCGCCACCGTGAGCGGCGCGGCCCAGACCGTCGCGCTCTCCGTCTCCGGCGCGCCGTCCGGCGTGACCGCCACGCTCAGCCCGTCCTCCGTGCAGTCCGGCAGCTCCTCGACGCTGTCCGTCCAGGTCGGCGCGGGCACGGCGCCGGGCACCTACACCCTGACGGTCACCGGCTCGGGCACCGTCAGCCACACGACCACCTACACGCTGACCGTCACGGGCGGCGGCAGCTGCACGCCGCGCCAGCTGGTGGTCAACGGCGGCTTCGAGAACGGCTCCGGCCCGTGGACCGCGACCACGGGCGTGATCACCAACCAGTCCGGCCAGGCCCCCCACGGCGGCAGCTACAAGGCCTGGCTCAACGGGTACGGCTCCACCCACACCGACAGCGCCTCGCAGTCGCTGGCCATCCCCTCGGGCTGCGCCTCGTACCGGCTCTCGTTCTTCCTCCACATCGACACGGATGAGGACGAGAACGTCGTCTACGACCGGTTCACGGTCTCCGTGGCCGGCCAGACGCTGGCGTCCTTCTCCAACCTGAACGCGAACTCCGGTTACGCCGAGAAGACCTACGACCTGTCGGCGTACGCCGGCCAGACCGTCACCCTGAAGTTCAACGGCGTCGAGGACCAGTCCCTGCAGACCTCCTTCGTCGTGGACGACGTGACCCTCCAGGTGAGCTGAGCCCGTGAGCTGATCCCACCCGGACGGCCGTAGCCCGGCCCGGCCCCGCACGACGGGGCCGGGCCGTGTGTCACGCCGGGCGGTCGTCGGCGAACTCGGCTTCCAGGACCTGCGTGAAAATGCCGATCGGGTCGTCCCAGTCGCCGTTGACGCTCTGGGCGACGAGGTGCTCGCCGTCGCGGCTGCCGTACGTGTAGCAGAACGAGCCGTTGATGGCTCCGCCCATGCCCCAGACCGTCGCGCCCGAAGACACCGTCATGGACGACATGCCCAGGCCGTAGGAGGCACCGGGGATCCATTTGCCCTCGGGGGCCGGGCGGGCCGCGAACATCTCCTCCTGCTGGGCCGGCGGCAGCAGCCGGCCGCCCAGCAGCTCCGCGAAGAAGCGGTTCAGGTCCCGGGCGGTGGAGACCATGCCGCCGGCCGACCAGGCGAAGCTGGTGTTCAGCTCGGTGACGTCGTGGATCTCGGCGTCGGGCGTGGTGAGGAAGTTCTTGCTGTAGAGACGGGCGTGCGGGCCGCGCAGTCCGTACTCGTCGCTGCCCGGAAGGTACGTGCCGGTCAGCTCCAGCGGGCGGGCGATGCGCTGCTCCAACTGGTGGGCGAAGGTCCGGCCGGTCGCCTTCTCGATGATCAGGCCGACCAGGACGTAGCCGGTGTTGCTGTACGTCCAGCCCTCGCCGGGTGCGAAGTCCGGGGCGTGGGCGGTCGCGATCTCCACCAGCTGCTCGGGACTGAAGCGGTCGTAGCGGTGTTCCAGGAAGGCCGGCCCGTAGTGCCGGGAGAGCAGCGACTCGTCGACGGCGTAGTTGAAGAGCCCGCTCGTCATGCCGAGCAGGTGCCTGACGGTGATCGCGCCGGCGTCGTAGCCGTTGCCCCTGACCAGGCCGGGCAGCCACCGCTCGACGGTGTCGTCCAGGGAGAGTCTGCGCTCGGCGGCGAGCTGGAGGGCGAGGGCGGCCGTGAAGGTCTTGGTGGTGCTCCCGATGCGGTACTGCTCCTCGGGCAGCCGCTCGCGGCCGGTGGCCGTGTCGGCCACCCCCGCCGTGGCGAACCACCGGCCCCGGCGGTCCTGGACCTCGGCGACCATGCCGGGGAGGCCGGCTCCGCTCACCGCCCGGTCCAGGACCTCCTGCACGGCGGCATGCGAACTCGTCTGCTGGGGAACGGGCTTGGTCATCCGTCGGCTCCTCGGTGCGCGCCACTCACGTTCTTCCCGATGGGAAAGACGCTACGGCGCGGCACCCCGGCCGCGCTGGCCCGCTCCCGGCCAACATCAATACGACCGAAACGCCCCGGTTCACCCGTCCGTGCGCCCCTACTTGTGGCGGGCGCCCCGGCCCCTGTCCTCGGGGGCGACCATGGCGATCAGCCCGTAGTCCAGCTCCGCGCCGTCGATGAGCAGGGCCTCGATGGTGCGGGTGGCGGGGTCGATGTCGGCCTCCACGCCCTCTCCCCGGTAGCGGGGGTACCCGGAAGCCCCCTGCTCGCCGGTCGCCTCGACCACGGCCGACCTCAGGGCACGGTCCGCCGGCGAGGCGCCACGGAGGTTCTCGATGTGCTCGGGCACCACCAGGATCTCGAAGCTCTGCGGCTCAGTGGTCATGGAACCGAAGCTACCGGATGGGGCGTCGCGCAGCCGGTTTCACACGTCGCGCCGCCGCACCACGATCACGGCGAGGGCCACCGCGGTCAGCGGCCAGAGCGCGTACACGATCCAGGAGCCGGGGACGGTGGCGGTGTGGCCGAGGGATCCGGGGTCCGCCTCCCAGTTCTGGACGAGTCGCTTCCAGGCCGCCGGGACCATCGCGTGGTGGACGTCCGCCGACCAGCGGGCGCTCTCCGAGAACATGGTGGGGAGCATCAGCAGGGTGAAGACGGCGGTGACCATGGGATCGTCGCCATCCAGGCCGGAGTGGGGAGCCGGGTCATCGAGACCCAGCCGGACCAGGCCCGTGAGGCGCTGCGCGCCATCGAGGCCACCAGCAGGGAGACCCTGTCGGGCCTGCGGCGCACGCTGGTGGCGCTCCGTCAGGCGGACGGGGGCCCGGCCGCGGCCCAGGGCTCCCCCCTCGCGCCCTCGCCGGGGCTGGCGGACATCGAACGGCTGGCGGCCGCCACCGCGGACGCGGGGGTTCGCGCGAGGTGCGGCGCAGCGGGGACCAGCGTCCCGTACCGGCCGACATCGGGCTCTCCGCGTACCGGATCGTGCAGGAGGCGCTGACGAACCTGGTCCGTCACGCGGGCACCGGGCGCTGCCGGGTGGCCATCGGGTTCGGCCGGGAGGAGCTGTGCGTCGAGGTCGTCGACGACGGCCTGGGCGCCGGCGCCACCGCCGGACCGGCCTCCCACGGCTTCGGCCTCGTCGGGATGCGGGAGCGGGTGGGCCTGCTGCGGGGGCACCTGAGCGCCGGGCCGCGGCCCGGGGGCGGTTTCCGCGTGGCGGCCAGGCTGCCGCTGCCCGCGCCCGTCGCGGCCTCGGGTGCGGGTTCGGCGGCGGTGGCGGTGGAGGGCCGATGACCGTACAGGTGGTGCTCGACGACGACCAGCCGCTGGTGCGGTCCGGTCCTGACCACCTTCGACGAGGACGACCACGTCTACGGCGCGCTCCGGGCGGGCGCGAGCGGTTTCGTGGTCAAGGACATGGCCCTGGACGACCTCCTCACCGCGGTCCGCGTGGTGGCCGCCGGCGACGCCCTGATCGCGCCCGGCGTGACGCGCCGTCTGATCGCCGACTTCGTCGGCCGCACCGCCACCGTCCCGGAGCGCGCCCCGCGACCGGTCGAGGGCATCACCGAGCGGGAACGGGAGGTGCTGACGCTGGTGGGGCGGGGCCGGTCGAACACCGAGATCGCCCAGGACCTCTTCATCACGGTGGCCACCGCCAAATCGCACGTGTCGCGGCTGCTCACCAAACTCGGGGCCCGCGACCGGGTCCAGCTCGTGATCACCGCCTATGACATGGGGCTGGTCACGGCCGGTCACTGCGCCCCGGGATAGCCGCGGGCGCGGACCGGGCGGGCGGTCAGCGCGGCCCGTACCGCGCAGACGGGACCCGGCCGGCTGCCCGCCCTGATCCGCGAGAACCCGTCCTGGCAGCAACTCGCCGACGCGGCGGGCCCGTCGGTCGTCTTCGTCACCGCGGCCCTGCTGGGCCGGCGCGCCCTGCGCAGTCCTCCGCGGCGGCGGTCGCCCAGCTGCCGGCGGAGCGCGACAGAGCCTCCGGCCCGGGCGGGCGGGAGGCTCTGCGGTGTGACGTTCGGTGCCCACGTCGCCGGCCGTTCGGCCGGCGCGCGCCGTGCGAAGCGTCGGATCGGCGTATCGGCGGATCCGGGTGGAACAAGCCGGGGCCCCGTGGGCACTCGCGCGGGCGTCGGAGGCCCCGGCTCGTACGAGGGGACTCGTCAGCTGCCGGCCGAGAGGTTGCCCGACAGGACCGGGATGTTGTCCAGGATGTGGGAGAGCGGCTCGTCGCCCTTGGCCTGGGTGGAGTTCTCGGTGCACTGCTGGTTCTGCGGGTTGGACAGGACGTTGATGTCCTGGACGCCGACGTTGGCGAGGAGCGCCAGCACGGACTGGACGTTGGCCTTCACCGGCAGACCGATGCAGGGCTTGTTCAGGGTGCCCTGGACCAGGCCGAGCTGCGGGCTCTGGTCGCCTTCGGTCTTCTGGTTGCCGTAGATCTGCTGGGCACCGTTGCCGTTGACGGTGTTGATCCCGTTGTCGTTGCCGATGGCCATGGCGGGGGCGGCAACGGCGGCGCCCGCGCCGACGATCGAGGCGGTGACGGCGGCGGTGGCCATAATCTTCTTGAGCATCAGGGGTCCTTATGTCACACGAGTGCATGGGGTGAGCGCCTTGATCAACGGGTGGGGCGGCGGCGGGTTCCGACGCTTCACCCGATTGGCGGCACCCGTGTCACCCTCCCCGGACGGCCACGTTCAGCTCGACCACGTAGTGCTCCTCCACCCATCCGTCGGGGAAGCGGCCCATGAGGAGGGCGCGTTCGTCGGCCAGGAACGCGTCGGTGCCGGGTTCACCGACGAGGAAGAGGGAATGGGTGGACAGTTTGGCAAGGTGCGTGTCGACCGGGACCCGGCGCGACCACGACACGTGACGGTCGGTGAACCGCAGCCCGTCCTGCGGGCGGGCGCGTTCGTTGATGTACCAGCCCGGTCCGAACCGGGCCTCGATGCGGGACTGCTGCTCAGCGATCCATCCGACCGTGACGTCCGGGTCGTTGTGCCAGATCGCCAGCGCCCCGCCGGGCCGCAGCACCCGCAGCGCCTCGGGGACGGCGCGGTCCGGATCGGTCCAGTGCCAGGACTGCGCGTACGTCAGCAGGTCCAGGCATCCGGAGGACAGCGGCAGCCTGTTGCCGTCCGCGCGCACCAGCGGGGTGCCGGGGTTGCGCCGCCGGAACTCGGCGGCCATGCCCTCGCCCGGCTCCACCCCGACCACGCGGGCGCCGCGCGCCTCCAGGAGGGACGTGGCGATTCCCGTACCCGCGCCCACGTCGGCGACGCGGGCGCCGGCCAGGGGGAAGCCGGCCAGTTCCGCCAACGTGTCGAAGAGCTCGGGCGGATACGAGGGGCGGTTCGCGGCGTAGCGCGCCGCCGCGGAGCTGAATGAACGAGCACGGGATTCGGTCGTCATGACGCCCATGATGCCGCTGGGCCGGCCTTCCGTGGAGTGGGCCGCCGGTGTGGCGGGGGCCGGTGCGGCGGGAGTGACCCTACGATCGCCCTCGGTACGGCGGGAGGCGGATCGCACATGGTGGCCGCGCGGTATGTCACTGAGCTGGTCGGGGCGTTCGAGCGGCACGCCGGGCGGCCGGCGCTCGGGAACGGCCCGGTCGTGCTGGAGTTCCAGGAGGTGCTCGACGCGGCCTGGCGGCTGGCCGGGGTGCTGGCCGAGTCGGGGATCGGGCGCGGCGCGGGGCTGGCCTGCGTGGCGGGCACGAACCGGCCCGAGGTGCTGCTGGTACGGATCGCCGCGCATCTGCTGGGTGCGCGGCTGACGCAGGTCGTCGTCGGACCGGCGCTGTACGGGCTGGACTTCATCCTGCGGGACTGCCGGCCGGACCTGGTGGTGCACGACGTGCCGGTGCCCGGTACGGGGGCGCGCCGGCTGGGCCTGGACGAGGCGGTCCGGCGGGCCGCCCGGCGCGCGGCCGGGCCGGTGTCCGTGCGGGCGCGCGACGACGACGTGGCGCGGGTGACGTACACCGGCGGGACGACGGGGCGGCCCAAGGGGGTCGCCTCGACCTTCGGGGCGATGGCCGCGCGGAACTCCGTACGGCCGGCGGGGTGGGCGAGGACGGACTACCTGTCGGTCACCTCGCTCGCGCAGCGGTCGGGTGGGCGGTGCCTGGAGCAGTTCCGGGCCGGCGGGCGGGTGGAGATCCTCGAGCCCTTCGGCACGCGGGAGTTCGCGGCGGCCTGCCTGCGGCTGGGGCCGGTGTCCACGTACCTGACGACGTCGATGGTGTACCGGCTGCTGGACGATCCGGAGACCGCCCACGGGGTGCCGGGGCTGGAGGTGGTCTCGTACGGGGACTCGCCGGTCCATCCGGAGCGGCTGCGGGAAGCGGTGACGCGCTGGGGCGGGCGGTGGCGGCAGGGCTACGGCACGAACGAGGCGGGGGTGATCTGTCGGCTGACGCCGGCCGACCACGATGCGGGGGTGGGCGGGCGGCCGGAGCTGCTGGCGTCGGTGGGCAGGCCCGTCGACGGGGTGGAGGCGGAGGTCCGCGACGAGCGGGGGGCGGTGGTGGCGGCCGGGCGCACGGGCGAGGTGTGGGCGCGGTCGGCGGCGGTGATGTCCGGCTACTGGGGGAGGCCCGGGCCGACGGCCGAGGTGCTGCGGGACGGCTGGCTGCGGACCGGGGACCTGGGGCACTTCGACGGGGACGGCTACCTGTACCTCGACGACCGGGCCGCGGACGTGGTGATGGTCGACGGGGACAACGTGTACTGCGTACCGGTGGAGGCGGCGCTCGCCCGGCACCCCGCCGTCGCGCGGGCCGTGGTGGTGGGCCGGCACAGCGACCTCACCGGGGAGGAGGTGTGCGCCTTCCTGGTGCCGGCGGCGGGGCGCGCGCCGGAGCCCGGGGTGGCCGGCGAGGCCTGCGACCTGGTGGAACGGGCGCTGGCCCGGGCGCACCGGCCCACCGCCGTGTTCTGGGTGCGGGAGATCCCGCTGACCGCCCGCGGCAAGCCGGACAAGCGCCGGCTGCGTGAACGCGCGGCGACGGGCACGGCGGCAGGCGGCCGCGGCCGGGCGTAGGAGCCGGCCCCGGGGCGGGTGTTTGACTGGGCGGCATGGATGTCGCGCGAAACGGCGGCCGGGCCGAACTGCACGTGTGGCCCGGGGCCTTCCCCGGCTTCGACACCTTCGCTCCGGGCGCGGCGCTCAGCCGGGAGGCCCGCGACGCCCGCACCCGCTGGCTCCGGCGCGTCCTCAGCCGGTCCGCGGCCGCCTGAAACGGCTCGGCGAGCTGAAGGCTCCTCGGGTGCAGACGGGGACTTGTACGGCGGGCGGGCGCGTGCGTGCCGGCGGCGCCGAGGTGCCCGGTCAGTGCGAGGACCCCGGGCCTCAGGTCTGCCCGTACCCGCCGCGCTGTCAGCCCCACCCGTCATCGCCGGCTCGCCTGCGCTGGATCCACTGTGCGAATCCGGCGGGTTCGCCGTCGGGGGCGGGGCTGGCGCCGACGTCCGCGACCAGCCAGACCCGGCCGCGCTGCGGTCCCGTGGTGACGAGGAGCCAGAACGCCCGGGTGTCCTGTGCGCAGAGCACGATCGAGCCGTGGGAGAACACCGCGTCGATCCGGGCGTCCTGGTCGTCCTCGTCGTGTTCGACGGACTCGTCGTCCTCCCAGATCCATTCGTCCTCGAGCGGGAACATCGCGTCCGGCCGCCTCGGCTCCCCGCCGGCCCAGCACGCGGGCAGTTGCCCGAGGGGTTGCAGCCCGGCATCGCGCGGTCCGGGGGCGGACCCGTTGCTGACTTCGGCGATGAACGACCGGTAGGGCTCAGGCAGTGTCACCCCGTTCTCCGCCTCCCACGCCTCGACGGCCACGTACCCGAGGGCCGGCTCCCGCCGCGCGGCGGGAACCGCGGCGCGCAGTCCTACGAGGGTGGCTTCGTCGGGGCACGGATCAGGGGCTCTCGTCACGCCGCCATGATCGCAGGGGCCGGGCGGCACGTACCCTGGGGTCTTGCTTTCGAGGGAGGGGCCGACGTGTTGCCCGAGGTCGTCGGACGTGACGAGTTCGCCGCGTTGATCATCAGGACCGACTACGACGACGAGCCGGCATGGCGGGCGGTGGCGGCGGCCCTGCACGAGCGGTGGGGTGTCGACGGGGAGTTCGAGGCCTCCGTCCACGTCGTCGACGACCCGGTATGGGGCGGTGCCACGTCCGAGGCGGTCATCGCCGCGGTCGCCCGTGACGAGGACCTGAGCGTGGTGTTCGTCGCCGACGGTGTCACGATGCGGTCCCCGCACCGTGCGCTGCTCGCCCTCGACCTCGGGGCCGAGGACGAAGACCTCGACCCCGAGTACTACAAGGAACTCGTCGACTCCCCGCCTCCCCGCGCGTTCCGCACCGTCCCGGCCGGCGTCCACGACGTCCACGCGAACCTGTCGATCGCGAACATGGACTTCGAGGAATACGCGCACGAGGCGCTCGCCGATCCGGAGGGCGTCTTCCGGTCGTTCTGAACCACGACGGGCCGCCGGACGTCGCACGGCCCCCGTCGCCGTAGCACGGTCCGATCCGCGGTGCGCCCGGCGCCCGCCTGCGACCTGGGGAAACGGGTGTGACGCGGATCGTGCGGATGCCGTAGGTTCCTGCCTGGCCCGCCCTCTTCGGCGCGCCCTTCCTGTCCTGTACCCGTGGGGGGTTCTTCAGCATGTCCGCAGCTCCGGCCGGTCCGCCGGTCCCGTCCCCGGATGCCGGGCCCGTCGTCACGGGCCGACGGCTGCGCTCGGCCGTGGGCCTGGCCATCGCGCTGACCGTGCTGTTCGTGCTGTCCATCGGGTGCAGCGCGTACGCCGTGTACGCGGACTGGACCACGCACGCGGTCATGGGGCGGCTTCTCTCGGACCCCGGTGCGATCGGCGATGCCGAACTGGGCGACAGCGAAAGTCTGTTCCTCCTGGCCTCCTCGGTCCAGACCAGGGCCTTGATCCTCGCGTGCGTCGTGTTCATCGTCTGGTTCCACGTGGTGCGCACGAACGCCGCAGTGTTCGCGCAAGGCGCGGACCAGCTCGCATCCCGTGTGGCGGTCGGTGCCCGGTCCGTACCGCTGGCCAACCTCTGGCTGCCGTACCGGATCGCGGCGACCACCTGGGTGTCGAGCAGGCCCCTCGGGGCGGACGACGGCTCCCGGCGGTTCCCGTCGACGCTGGTCAACGTCTGGTGGGGCGCCTTCGCGGCGGCCCGGGTCCTGGGGTGGTGCGGGGGCATGGCCTACAGCCTCGCCCAGAGCCCCGGCGCCGTTCGCTACGCGGTCACGACCATGCTGGTGGGGGACGTCCTCGACATCGTGGCCGCCGTCCTCGCACCGCTCTTCGTCCTCAGGCTGACGGCCATGCAGCGCGCCAGGTCCGCCCAGAGTCCCGCCGTCGCAGCGGTGCGGCTGTAGCTGTAGCTGTCCGCTCAGGCGGCCGGGACGACCGAGGCGCGCATGGCAGCGGCCCATTCCTGGAGCAGGGCGGCGTGGCGGATGCGCTCCGCGTCGGAGAGGCGGCCTTCGGCGCGCGCGAAGAGACAGCGGATGTCGGCGTTGATCTCGGCGAGGGTGCGTTCGGGGGCCGGGCGGTCGTCAGGGGTCGGGCTCACGTGATCAAGAGTAGGGCCGGGGTCCGACAACCGTGGACCGTGTCCGGCATGCGGACGGCGGGTTCCGCCGTGGCGGACCGCCGTGGCGGGCTCATTCGGCGATCCGGGCGGCCCGGGACTGGAGGTAGCGGCGTTCCGGGGTGCTGAGGGTGAGGCCGGCGGCCTTCGCGTAGGCGTCGCGGGCCGCCGCCCGGTCGCCCGCCATCTCCAACAGGTGGGCCCGTACGGCTTCGAGGCGGTGGTGTCCGGCCAGGTGGTCGTCGTCGTCCAGCGCGGCGAGGAGGTCCAGGGCCCGGCGCGGTCCGTGCACCATGGCCACGGCGACCGCGTGGCCCAGGCGTTCCAGGGGGCCGGGGACCAGCCGGATGAGCACCTCGTAGAGGGCGAGGATCTCCGCCCAGTCGGTGTCCTCGTCGCTCGCCGACTCGTCGTGGACGGCGGCGATCGCGGCGCGCAGCTGGTACGGGCCGAGCGGCGTGCGGGTGAGGGCGTCGCTGACCAGCGCGACCCCTTCGGCGATGGCGTCCCGGTCCCAGCGGGTACGGTCCTGCTCCGCGAGCGGGACCAGGCTGCCGTCCGGCCCGGTACGGGCGGCGCGCCGGGCATCGGTGAGCAGCATCAGGGCCAGCAGCCCGGCCACCTCGCCGTCGTCCGGCAGCAGCGCGTGGACTGCGCGGGTCAGGCGGATCGCCTCGGTGGCGAGGTCGGCGCGTTGCAGTTCCCGGCCGGAGGTGGCCGTGTAGCCCTCGTTGAAGATGAGGTAGAGCACGTGGAGCACGTCGGCCAGCCGCGCCGCACGTTCCCGTTCCCGTTCCTGCTTCTGTTCGCGGTCGGCCGTGCCGGCGGGGGTGCCGAACGGCGACGGGGAGGTCTTGATACGCCGTTTCGCGCGGCTGATGCGCTGCGCCATGGTGGCTTCGGGAACGAGGAGCGCGCGGGCGATCTCGGCCGTGGTGAGGCCGCCCACGGCCCGCAGGGTGAGGGCGATCCGGCCCGCGGCGGGCAGGTCTGCACGACAGCAGAGGAAGAGCAGGGTGAGGGTGTCGTCCTCGGCGGGGGCACGGCCCTCCCCCGGTGGCGGCGCCACGAACTCGTCCCGCGGGGTCAGCGCCGCCGCCGTCTCCTCGCGCCGCCTGCGCGCGTCCTCGCTGCGCAGCTGGTCGGTGAGCCGGCGGGAGGCGACGCGGATCAGCCAGCCGCGCGGGTTGCGGGGGCGACCCTCCTCGGGCCACTGCCGGGCGGCGGCGAGCAGCGCTTCCTGCACCGCGTCCTCCGCCGCGTCGAAGTGTCCGTAGCGGCGCAGGAGCGCGCCGAGGACCTGCGGTGCCAGTCGGCGCAGCAGGTCCTCGCCCGCGGGTTCGGGGGCGGGGTGCGTCATCACATTTCGGTGCCCGCGGCGGAGTCGACGGGCCGGACGACGACCGGGTAGTTGGGTGCCCCCTCGGGCACCGGGCAGGCGTGGGCGCGGGCGGCGATCTCGGCGGCCCTGGCGAAGTCGGCGACGTCGACGATCCAGTAGCCGGCCAGCACCTCCTTGGCCTCGCCGTACGGCCCGTCGGAGATCACGGGTGTTCCGTCGGCGCCCGCGGTCACGAGCTTGGCCAGGCGGGGTTCGGTGAGGCCCTGTCCGTCGACCCATTCGCCCGATTCGGCGAGATCGTCGTTCAGGGCGCCCATGTGGTCGAACATCGCCTTCAGGTCCGCCTCCGACCATGCGGGGTTACCACTGCTCGCCCGGCCGCCCATCGCGTCGTAGTCCGCCTGACTCCCGAGAACCATCAGCATGTACTTCATGGGGTGCCACTCCTTCAGGTCGCGCTCCCGGATCGGGAGCCTCTCGCAGGGGACGTCGGAGCCGTCCCTCCCATTTCGACACGTCGGCCGCAGCCGCGCGAGATCGCCGCACCCTTGCCGCCCCACCCGCGGTGTCGTGCCCGTTACGCTGCCGCCATGAAGATCATCGACCTGGAGCCCGGTGACGCCCGGCTCACCGCCGACCTGCTTCCCGTGCTGCTCGAACTGCGTCCCCACCTCACCGAGGAGCTCTTCCTCTCGGTCCTCGACGAGGGGCGGGGCCAGGGGCTGCGCTTCACCGCGGCCTACGACGCGGACGGTGTGTGCGTGGGCGCGGCGGGCTGGCGGATCGTCGCCACCACGTCCATGGTCCGCAAGCTCTACGTCGACGACCTGGTCACCTCGGCCGCCGCCCGTTCCGGCGGTGTGGGCCACGCGCTGCTCGCGCACCTGGAGCAGCACGCCCGGGCCGCCCGGTGCACCGCCCTCACCCTGGACTCCGGGACCCAGCGGACCGACGCGCACCGCTTCTACTTCCGCGAGCGGATGGCCGTGACCGCCTTCAGCTTCGAGAAGCCGCTCCTCTGAGGGCGGGTGCGGGGGCGTGCCGGCCTCCGTGACCGAACCGTCGCCGCCCCGAGGCCCGATCGGGCTCGTCGGCGCGGCACCCACTTGTTAGGTTCCTGGCGTCGTCGACCCCGGGGGAACCGATCCCATGCCCGTAGCCCGAGTGCCCCGCGGCGGCCTGTGGGTCGCGGCCGTGGCCGCCGTCCTGCTGGCCGGCTCCTCCGGATGCGCGAACGGGGACGGTCGGGACCCGAAGGCCTCGTCCTCGTCCTCGCCTGTGCCTTCGGTCCCGGTGTCCGCGACCCTCCCGGCTACGGCTACGGCTACGGCTACGGCAGGAGGAGCCCCCTCTACGGCGTCAGGG
Organism: Streptomyces erythrochromogenes; assembly: GCF_036170895.1. Lineage (NCBI taxonomy): Bacteria > Bacillati > Actinomycetota > Actinomycetes > Kitasatosporales > Streptomycetaceae > Streptomyces > Streptomyces erythrochromogenes. The sequence goes on from NZ_CP108036.1 coordinate 499,542, forward strand.
GCGCCCACGACCCGGGCCGCGACACCGTCTCCGTCTACGGCTGCGGCGCCGACCCGGCTGACCGTCGCGGTGGACACCCGCGGCGGCCGACTCTCCCTCGTACGGGGCGGCGCCGCGCAGGAGTTCACCGTCACCCTGCGGAACGGGAACTCCACCGCCCACCGGCATCTGCTCGTGGCCTTCCAGATGGAGGTGCTCGTCGGCGAACCGGGCGACCGGCCGGGCAGCGGTCCGGGTTTCCTGCTGGAGCGCTTCGACCAGGCCTCCGGCGCCTGGCGCCCGGACGAACTGCGCGTCGCGAACGACGCCAGACCCCTGTCGCTGTACACGGGCGGCGGGCCCCTCGCCCGTGAGGCCGTCCGCGTCGAGCGCTACCGGCTGCGCGCGACCGCCGGCGGCCCGACGGGCAGCACCCCGGTGGTCGTGTCCTTCATCGACACCGATACCGACCGGGAGGCGGCGGCCCATGTCCTCCTCGGGCACAGCACCGGCTGAGCCGTCACACGGCCGCGCAGGCCTCCCCGGCGGCGGAGGCGGCGGTACGCCAGGCCGCGGTGACGGCCTCGCGGGCCTGGTGCGTCGCCTCCGGCACCCGGTCGGGGAGGTGCACCGGCGACCCGATGTGTACGTGGAGGCAGGGCCGGCGCAGCGGCGCCGTGAAGACCCCGGCGAGTTGCTTGGCGCTGCTGCCGGAGCACAGGCGGCGGGAGCCGGCCTGGCCGACGGGGACGACGGGGGCTCCGGTCGCGGCAGCGAGCCGGGCCAGGCCGCTGCGGAAGGGGCCCGGGGCGGACTCCCCCGCGTCGCGGCGCGTCGGCAGCCCGCCCTCGCCGTAGAGCAGCACGCTGCGGCCCGAGGCGAGGGCCACGGCGGCGGCGTCCAGGGAGTCCGCGGCCCTGGAGGTGCCGCGGTGGACGGCGATGTGCCCCTCGCGGCGCAGCGCCGGACCGAGCAGCGGTACGCGCCACAGTCCGGCGGTGGCCAGGATGACCGGCTCGATCCCGTGGCGCCGCAGTGCCGCGACCACGACGGCGGGGTCGGCGAGCGAGGTGTGGTTGGCCACGAGGATGGAACCGGTGGCGGGCCGGGCACCGGGGTCGGCGGTGACGGTCAGCCGCCCGAAGGCGGGGACCAGGGCGGCGGCGATTCGGCTGAGCATGGACGTCCCCGTTCGGTGGTGCGGTGGTGTTGCGGTCCATCGTCAACGGGGGGCGAAGGCGCGGTCATGAGTAGCCGTACTCACCGAATATGACCGAACGGTCACAAGATCGGGGTCGGGGAACGCGTGGTGTGCGACCTGCATCTAGCAGTGTGGCGGGGCCCTCTTGGGGTGCCGCCGAACGGTATCTGCACAGTGTGAGCGGCAAGGCGGGGCTGGGATGAAGGCGGTAGCGGTGACGGACGGTTCCTCGGACGACCCGAAGAACGAGGGAACCACCGTCGCAGGGGCGGAACCCGAGAAGGCGGCGTCGTCCGCGTCGGCGGACGCGAAGGTGGAAGCGGAGGCCTCGCGGCCCGCAGCCGAGTCGGACGGCGAGCCGGAGGCCACCGCGAAGGCGGACACCGAGGCGGAGGCCGACGCGACCGGGGAGGTCGAGGACGGGCCGGCCCGAGATGCCGAGGCCGAGAACGACGCCGAGGCGGCCTCGGACGCCGAGTCCGGCGCGGAGCAGGCGTCCGGCGCGGAGCAGGCGTCCGGCGCCGGCGCACCGGACGACAAGCCCAAGCCCGGGACCAAGACCCCGGACGAGGCCGACCCCAAAGCCGAAGACACCCCGGCGGACACCCCCGACACCGAGCCCAAGTCCCAGGCGACGGCCGAACCCAAGCCCAAGCCCGATGCCGACGACTCGCGCACACAAATGCTGCGCATACCCCCCACCCCCGCACCGGACGACAAGCCCAAGCCCGCAACGAAGACCCCGGACGAGGCCGACCCCAAAGCCGAAAACACCCCGGCAGACACCCCCGACACCGAGCCCAAGTCCCAGGCGACGGCCGAACCCAAGCCCAAGCCCGAAGCCGACGACTCGCGCACACAAATGCTGCGCATACCCCCCACCCCCGCACCGGACGACAAGCCCAAGCCCGGGACCAAGACCCCGGACGAGGCCGACCCCAAAGCCGAAAACACCCCGGCGGACACCCCCGACACCGAGCCCAAGTCCAAGGCTGAAGCGACCCCAGTGAAGGCCTCGGACACGCCCGACACCGGGCCCAAGGCGAAGCCCGAAGCCGACGACTCGCGCACGCAGATACTGCGGGTGCCCGGCACCAGCGCGCCGGACCGCAAGGCCGAGGACAAGCCCGAGCCCAAGCCCGAGGCCGACGGCTCGCGCACGCAGGTGCTGCGTGCGCCCGGTGCCGCCGCCCCGGACCGCAAGGCCGGCGGCAAGCCCGAGGCACCGGGGAAGAAGGCCGCCGAGAGCGCTCCGAAGGTGCCCTCCTGGGCGGCGGCGCGGGACGAGGACGCGGATCAGGATCCGGAGCGGACGAGTCAGTTCGTCGCGCTCAAGGACCTCGACGTCGCGCCCCCCGCCACCGCGCGACCCCAGTCACGCCCCCAGCCCCACCCCCGTCCGCAGCCTCCCGCGCAGGTGGCCGCGCCGCAGCCCCTGCCGCCGCTGGACCTGCTGGCCGATCTCACCAACACCCCTCCCCCGCCGGAGACTCCCCGCCGGACCGCGCTGCGCCGCGTCAAGGTGTGGACGCCGATCCTGCTGCTGCTCGTCGGCGCCTGCATCGGGGGACAGATGCTGCGGCCCCTGCCCGACCCCCGGATCGTCGCCGCCGAGACCGACCACACCGTCGACGGGCAGTTCTCCATACCCTGGCCCGCCAAGGGCCAGGGCGCCGTTCGCGTCACCGGCTCCGGCGACATCGGCACCTTCGGCGACCAGAAGCCCGTCCCGACGGCCAGCGTCGCCAAAATCATGACGGCCTACGTGGTCCTCAAGGGCCACCCGCTGCGCAAGACCGAGCCCGGTCCGGACATCACGGTCGACGCGAAGGCCGTGGCGGACGGCAACTCCGCGAGCGAGTCCCGGATCACGGGCCTCACCGTCGGCTCGAAGTTCAGCCAGCAGGACATGCTGAAAATGCTCATGATCCCCTCGGGCAACAACGTCGCCCGCCTGCTGGCGCGCTGGGACGCGGGGAGCGATTCCGAGGCCGCGTTCGTGGAGAAGATGAACGCCGCCGCCCGGGAACTCGGGATGAAGGACACCGTGTACACCGATCCGAGCGGGCTGGACGCGGGCACCGTCAGCACCGCCACCGATCAGCTGAAGCTCGCCGAGGCGGTGATGAAGGACGAGACGTTCCGCGCGATCGTCGCCCTGCCCGAGGCCCCCATCAAGGGTCTGAGCGAGAAGCTCGTCAACAACAACGACCTGCTCACGGTGCAGGGCCTGAGCATCCGCGGCATCAAGACCGGCTCCAGCACACCCGCCGGCGGAACCTTCGTGTGGGCAGCCTACAAGTCGGTCGGTGACGAGACCCCGCTGATCATCGGCTCGTTGATGGAGCAGCGCGCGCCCGCCCCCGACAAGGACGCCCTCAAAAGCCTGGACCTGGTGAAGGCGAACAGCAAGAAGATCATCGAGGCGGTGCGGACGGCCCTCGCCTCCACCCCGCTCGTCCGCAAGGGCGACATCGTCGGGTACGTGGACGACGGGCTCGGCGGCCGCACTCCGCTCGTGGCCGTGAAGGACCTGAACGTGATCAGCGTGCCCGGTCAGCGGTTCAAGCTGTCCCTGAACGCCGGTGCCTCGCCGCTGCCGCACACCGCGAAGGACGGGACGGAGGTCGGTGTGCTGACGGCGGGTGAGGGCGAGGGGGCCAAGAGCGTCCCGGTGGCCGTCAAGGGAGCCCTGGCCGAGCCCTCGTTCGGCACCAGGCTCACGCGTCTCGGCTGAGAGACAGAGCGGCTGAGCAGCTGAGCGGCTGAGCGGCTGATCCCCGCCCCCGTCCGCCGGTTCGGTGGTCCCGAACCGGCGGACGGGCCGCCGCTTCCCGTCAGATGCCGTCCGTGAACAGCAGCCGGTTGGGGGTGCCGCCACCGGTCCCGGTCAGGAGGTCCTTGGTGGACGTCTCCACGAGCCACCCGGCGACGTCCTCGGGGGTGGCCGCCGGGTGGGCCGCCTTGTAAAGGGCGGCCGTTCCGGTGACGTGCGGGGCGGCCATGGAGGTGCCGTCCAAGACGACGGTGTCCCCGCCGAGCAGCGCGGAGTCGATCTGCTCGCCGGGGGCGTGGATCTCGACGCACGCGCCCCGGTTGGAGAAGGCGGACTGCTCGTCGCGCCGGTTGCTCGCGGCCACCGTCACCACCCGGTCCGCCGAGGCCGGGGAGACCGCGCAGGCGTCGGCCGCGGAGTTGCCAGCCGCGATGACCGGCAGGGTGCCCGCCGCGGCCACGGCGGTCGCCGCCCGGTTCACGGCGTCGGAACGGCCGCCGCCCAGGGAGACGTTCAGGACGGCCGGCTGCCTGGCGTTCGCCGCCACCCAGTCGAGTCCGGCGACGACCGCCGAGTAGTCGCCCCGGCCGTCACAGCCGAGTACGCGGACGCTGACCAGGCGCACGGCGCGTGCGACCCCGTACGTCCGGCCGCCGACGGTGCCCGCGACGTGGGTGCCGTGGCCCTCGCAGTCCTGGCCGCCACCTCCGTCCCCGACGGCGTCGAAGCCGGGCTCGGCGCGGCCCTCGAACTCGGGGTGGGCGTAGTCGATCCCGGTGTCGAGGATGTAGGCGGTCACGCCGGCGCCGTCGCCGCCGGTGGTGAAGTCGCCGTCGAGCGGGAGGGCCCGCTGGTCGATGCGGTCCAGACCCCAGGTCGGTGCGGGAGCCCTGGAGGCGGACGGTGCCACCGGGCCGGGCGGCGTCGGCGGTGCGGAGACTTCCGCGTCCGACTCCACCGAGCGCACTCCGGGGGTGGTGCGGACCTCCTCCAGCTGCCCCGGGGTCAGCGGCACCGCGAAGCCGTTCATCGCGGACCCGTAGACGAAGGTGGGCTCCAGCCCGAGCCGTTCCGCGAGCCCGTCGGCGTCCACGCCCTCGTCGAGGCTGACGATGTACCTGCCGGGGACGGCGGCGGCGGACGTGAAGAGCGGAGCCCGTACGGGTTCCGGAACGTCCGCGGCCGCGGCGCCGACGAGTGCGGGGGCCGCCGCGATCAGGGCCGCGGCGGTCAGACGTACGAGCAGGCGCATGGAGGTACTCCCCGGGAGGTCGGCGGTCGTCAGGAGACGGTCGCGTCCTCGCCGGTGCTCGGTCGCGGCCTCCCTCTCCTTCGGACGGCGCCAGGGAGGGCTTGAGGGGCACGTCCTCACATGGCCCAGCCCCCCGGACCCGGCGGCGGGCGGGGCGGTCACGGCAGGTGCCGTGACCGCCCCCGCGACCGCGCGCCGCTGCCTCCCGCCCCGGGGCGGGAGACCGGCCGGGGAGCCGGGCAAGGCTCCGGCAGGCCGGGTCAGGCGCCGGGCGGCACCCGGGACGGGCGGCCCGTGCCGCGCGTCAGGGAGTACCCGAAGATGCCCGCGAGGGCACCGAGCACTCCGCCGACCGCCGTCCAGAGCCATCGGTCCGACCACCAGCCGCCGGACCAGCCGTCCTCCGGCTCGCGCAGGGAGCCGGTCACCGTGCCGGCGACCAGCGGGGTGGCGAGGGCCCCGTCCACCGCGAAGGCGCCGCCCTCCTCCTGTACGTCGGCCTCGACGGCCGCGCGCACCGGCAGGCCGAGGTCCTCCTCCGGCAGGTCCACGACCGTCAGACGGACGTAGTAGCTGCCCGGCAGCGGGTCGTTGGCCCACGGCTCCGCGCCGGCGCGGACCGTGCGCAGGGTGCAGGACAGTTCGACCGAGGCGGCCTCCTTGGCCGCCGCCCTACTCTGCATGCCGTACGTGCAGGCCTGCCGGCGGCGGAGTCCGTCGTACACGTCGAGCTGCCAGGTCGAGGCGCCGTGCCGGGCGGCGGACTCGGGCAGGGTGAGGTTGGCCTTCACGGTGACGCGCTGCTGCGCGTCGACCGGAAGGACCCAGTACAGGTAGTCGCCGCTGGAGGCGCCGGCCGTAGCCTTCTGGCCGGGCCGGAACGGCGTGGCGGTGCGGAAGCTCGTGCCCGCCTCGGTCGGGGCGGCTTCGGCGCCGGCCCCGCCCTTGCCGGTGGTGGCGCTCGGCGAGGGGGTGTCCGCGGAGGCCGTACCCGCGGCCGTACCGGCCACCGCGAGGGCGGCGGCCGCCGCGAGCAGGCCCGCGGTCAGTCTGCGTACGGTACGCATCAGTTGGTCCTCCAGACGGAGATGCGCCAGCGCGAGATCCATCCCCACACGAGTCCGGCCAGGAGTCCGGCCAGTACCAGCACGGCCAGCGTCCACCAGCCGCGCCCGAGGCCGAAGGCCGCGGCGTCGGAGGCGTCGTCGGGGCCGTCCACCAGGTCGATGGTCAGCTCGACGGGCATGCCGGGGGTGGTCTTGACGGAAGCGGGGGCGGAGAAGGAGTTGCTGACCTGGAGGCAGACGGTCTCCGCCGCGGGCTTCGCGTCGGTGTCGGAGTCGGCGTCGTCGATCTCGGCCTTGGGGTAGCGCAGGCCGGTGGAGAGGACGTCGGTGCGGCCGTCGCCGGCCTCGGAGCCGCGTACGATCTCCCGCCCGTGGACGGTCGTGGCGCGCAGCATGACGCCGTAGTCGTTGTTGACGGCTCTGTCGGCGCCGATGCTCACCGAGGCGCGCAGCTCCTGGCCGGGCAGGACGTCCACCCGGTACCAGCGGTGCTCGCCGAAGGTCTCGCGGTCGCTGTAGAGACCGGCCTTCAGCTGCGGGGCGCCCGCGCACTGCTTCGCGCCCTCGGTCGCCACCGGGTTGACGACCGGGTCGGCGGCCCGGTCGACGAGTTGGCGGACCCTGCCGGAGAGTTCGGCCTTGTGCTGGACGGAGGTGTAGGTACCGCCGGTGGCCTCGGCGATGCAGGTCAGCTGGGCCCGGGTCTTGGCGTCCGGGACCAGGCCGAGGGTGTCGATGACCAGGTGGATGCCCTTGGCCGCGATGTCGCGGGCCACTTCACACGGGTCGAGCGGGGCGCAGGTGTCCTCGCCGTCCGTGATGAGGACGATCCGCTTGGTGGCGTTGCCGCCCTCCAGGTCCTGGGCGGCGCCGAGCAGGGCCGGTCCGATGGGGGTCCAGCCGGTCGGGGCGAGGGTCGCGACGGCGGTCTTGGCCTCGGTCCGGTCCAGGGGTCCGACCTTGTAGAGCTGCTTGGTGTCCTTGCAGCCGAGCGTGCGGTCGTCACCGGCGTAGTCGGCGCCGAGGGTCCGTATGCCGAGCTGGACTTCGGCGGGTACGGCGTCGATGACCTCGTTGAAAGCCTGCTTCGCGGCGGCCATGCGGGACCCGCCGTCGATGTCGTTGGCCCGCATGGAGCCGCTGACGTCCAGGACGAGGTCGACCTTGGGGGGTTCCTTCGCCGCCGGTCCGTCGGCGGCCGTGGCGCTCGCCGGGAAGAGCCCGACGGCCAGTGCGGCGAACAGGCCGCAGGCCCTGGCCGCGAGCCGTTTTCTTGTGATCATCGCCGGATCGTATTGAGGATCGTCCGGCAATCCAAAACACGGGGGTTCCGGCGGGCCGGTGGATATCCGCAGGCGTGCGGCGGAGCCTCCGGCCCAGGGTGCCCGGATGAGTAGTCGTACCTTCCCAATCACCGTCCGCGGCGCGTTCGACGGCCTGACCGACGGCCAGCGGGCCGAGCTGCTCGGAGCCGCGCCCGAGCACGACATGCTGCGTGCGGAGTCCACCGCCGAGGGGCACCTCGCGTACGACCTGGCGGGCCGCCCCTTCTTCACCTTCCGCTTCCTGGACTCGGGCGGGGCGGAGGACGACGTCCTCGACGCGACGGCCCGCGCGGAGCCGGCTGCGGAGGGCTGGCTGGCGGAGCGCGGGTACGGCTGCAAGCAGCTGCGTTCGCAGGCGCAGGACCTGTCGCCGGCTCGGCCGGGCGAGCGGCAGCGGCGGGAGGCCGCGCGCGCCGAAGCGCAGGACTGACGAGGACGTGCTCCTCACCGGAAACACGGTTCTGACCGGAACACGGCTCCGACCGGGACGCGGTTGCGACCGGTCAGGGCCGGGTGTCCGGGGCGAAGACGGTCGCGAGGTGAGCGGCCAGCCGCTCGCGGTCCGGCGGGGAGAGGCGGGCGCCGAGGTATCCGTCAGGGCGGACCAGGAACGCGGTCGGCTGCTGGGCGGCGTAGAGGCGGGCGAACTCGCCGCCGGTGTCGTGGTACGCGGGGAGTACGGCCGGGCCCGCCGGGGCGTCGGGCGGGGTGTCGGCCGGCAGGACGACGCACGTCTCGACCCGGCCGCCGGAGGACTCCCGCGCCGTGCGGGCGAGTTCGTCGAGGCCGGTCCCGTACAGCAGCAGGACGTGTTCGCGTTCGCGCAGCAGGTCGCCGAGGCGCAGCGGGACGGCGGCGATCGGCGAGGTGAGGCCGCCGCAGTCGGGGGCCCGGTCGCCCGGGCGGGGTCCGGGGCCCTCGCCGGGCGGGTCGACGGCGGGGCTTCCGCGGTAGCCGACGAGCAGTTGGGCCTCGCGCAGGATCAGGGTGTCGGCGTCCTCGGGGTCGGACTGGACCCCTTGGGCGGAGGCGTGGCGCACCGTGCGGCCGACGACCTCCTCGCCGACGGGCCGGCGTTCGGCGTCGTAGCTGGGCAGGAGGCCGGGGTGGGCGGCGCCGTCGACTGCCAGGGCGAGCTTCCACGCCAGGTTCCAGGCGTCCTGGATACCGGTGTTCATGCCCTGGGCGCCGGTCGGCGGGTGGATGTGCGCGGCGTCGCCGGCGATGAAGACCCGGCCGTGCCCGTACCGGTCCACGATCCGGTGGCTGATGCGGAAGACGGACGACCAGCGGATGTTCGAGGCGGTGGTGGGGGTCGGCGAGAGCCGGTTCAGGACGGTCTGGATGTCTGCCAGTTCCGGTACCCGGCCGCCCTGGAGGCCGTGGGCGACACCGTCGGCGGCGGCCTGTTCCGCGGTGGACAGTTCGGGCGGCACCTTCATGGACATCCGGTAGCGGCCGCGGCCCGGCAGCGGGATGCACACGAGTACGTCGTCCACGGCGCCGGCGGCGTCCAGGTGCATGGCGCGCAGGGAGTACCCGTACGGCAGGTCCCAGTCGGCCTCGACGTCGGCGAGCATGTACTCCTCGGGGAAGGCGCCGCCCTCGAAGGAGAGCCCGAGGCCTTTGCGGACGATGCTGTGGGCGCCGTCGCAGCCCACCAGGTAGCGGGTGCGCAGTTCCTCCTCGGCGCCGGAGGGGGTGCGGAGCCGGCTGGTGACGCCGTCGGAGTCCTGGCTGAACGACACCAGTTCGGTGCCGCGTTCGACCGCGGTGCCCCAGCGGGCCAGGTGCTCGTCGAGGATGCGCTCGGTCTCGTACTGGGGCAGTGCCGCGAAGCGGTAGGGCACTTCGGGCGGTAGGACGAGGTCGATGCGGGGCCGCTCGGCGCCGTTGACGTACGTGAGCTGGCCGCGCAGGGGGACGGCCGCGTCCAGTACGGCGCGGACCATCCCCATGCGGTCCCAGATCTCGAGGGTGCGCGGCTGGATGCCCACGGCCTTCGCGTACGGCAGGCGGGCGGGGAGCCGGTCGACGATCCGGCAGGAGACCCCGCGCCGGCGGAGTTCGGTGGCGGCGGTCAGCCCGATGGGGCCGGCGCCGACGACCAGTACGTCCGTCGTGTTGCGTTGCGCCACTGGCGTCTCCCGGCGTGCGGCCCCCGTCGGAGTCGGTCTGACCCCATGGTGGCCGTCCGCCGGGCCTCCGGCATCTCCGCCGGATCTGCGCCACTCGGCCTTCGTTACTCGATGACGAGGTCGACCTCGATGTTGCCGCGGGTGGCGCGGGAGTACGGGCAGACCTCGTGGGCCTGCTTCACCAGCAGGGCGCCCGTCTCGCCGGCCAGGGATTCCGGCAGCTCGACGCGCAGGGTGGCGCGGAGACCGAAGCCGGCGCCCTCCTTGATGATGGAGACCTCCGCGGTGACCGAGGCGTCGCTGGTGTCCACCTTGGCCTGGCGGCCGACCAGGCCGAGCGCGCTGGAGAAGCAGGCGGCGTAGCCGGCGGCGAAGAGCTGCTCGGGGTTGGTGCCCTGTCCGTTGCCGCCCAGCGCCGGGGGCATGGCCAGGGCGAGGTCGAGCTGGCCGTCGGAGCTGACGGCGCGGCCCTCGCGGCCATTGGCGGTGGCGACAGCGGTGTAGAGCGCGTCCATGAGAGTTCCTCTCGCAGAAATGAACCGTGGCGGCGGCCGGTGGTCGACCGCGCTGCACCAGTAGAGCACGCAATTCAGTTGTGCACAATTCAATGCCCTTCAAGTTCTTCCCGGGTACACTGGCCGACATGACCGAGCAGCCCACCGCGACCCGCTCCGACCAGGACTTCCTGCGCCTGGACGGCCAGATCTGCTTCGCGCTGAACGCAGCGAGCCGCGCCTTCGGCGGCCTCTACCGCGTGGTCCTCAAGGACCTGGGGCTCACCTACCCGCAGTACCTGGTGATGCTGGTGCTGTGGGAGCACGGCGAGATGCCGGTCAAGGAGATCGGACAGCACCTGCGGCTGGACTCGGGCACCCTGTCCCCGCTGCTCAAGCGGCTGGAGGCGGCCGGACTGGTCCGCCGGGAGCGCAGCACCGAGGACGAGCGCTCCGTGCGCGCCCACCTGACCGAGGAGGGCGCGGCGCTGCGCGCCCGCGCGGTCGAGGTGCCGCGGCGGATCGCGGCGGCCACCGGCTTCGAGCTCGCCGAGGTCGTCGACCTCCAGGACCGCCTGAGCCGGCTGACGGCCGCATTGGACGCCGCCGTACCCCTGGAGGAGGCCCGGGAGACCCAGGAGCCGCGGGAGGCGTAGCCGCCGTCCCCGACGGACACTGGGGCCACCCCGTGACGGCAGGAGGTGGCCGATGGACCCGGCTGCGGCGCTCGACCGGATCGCGTTCCTGCTGGAGCGCGCACAGGCACCCACCTACCGGGTGCGGGCCTTCCGCACCGCGTCCGCGGTCGTCGTGAGGATGGGCGCGGAGGAGGTGGCGGCGCGGGCCGCCGCCGGTTCCCTGGAGGCCGTCAAGGGCCTCGGCCCCAAGACGGCCGCGGTCGTGCGGGAGGCACTCGCCGGCGGTGTGCCGGCGTACCTGCAGGGCTTGGAGGACGAGGCCGCCGCACTCCCGGAGGGCCCCCCGGCCTCGCCGGCCGCCGCCGCGCTGCGGGCGGCGCTGCGCGGGGACTGCCACGTGCACTCGGACTGGTCCGACGGCGGCAGCCCGATCGAGGCGATGGGCCGGACGGCCGCCGGTCTGGGCCACGAGTGGGCGGTGCTGACCGACCACTCGCCGCGCCTGACCGTCGCACGGGGCCTCTCCCCGGACCGGCTGCGCGAGCAGCTGGACGTGGTGGCCGCGCTCAACGCCACCTGGGCGCCCTTCCGGCTGCTCACCGGGATCGAGTGCGACATCCTGGACGACGGGTCGCTCGACCAGGAGCCCGATCTGCTGGAACGACTGGATCTCGTCGTCGGCTCGGTGCACTCCAAACTGCGGATGGACGCGCCCGCGATGACCCGGCGGATGCTGGCGGCCGTGCGCAACCCGCTGATGGACGTCCTCGGCCACTGCACGGGGCGGCTGGTCACCGGCCGGACCCGGCCGGAGTCGCAGTTCGACGCCGAGGCGGTGTTCGCGGCCTGCGCGGAGACGGGCACCGCCGTGGAGATCAACAGCCGGCCCGAACGACTGGACCCGCCGCGGCGGCTGCTGCGGCTGGCCGTGGCGGCCGGGACCTTCTTCGCGATCGACACGGACGCGCACGCCCCGGGCCAGCTGGACTGGCAGGTCCTCGGCTGCGAACGGGCCGTGGAATGCGGCGTTCCGACGGAGCGCGTCATCAACACCTGGCCGGCCGACCGCCTCCTGACCTGGACCCGCACCCGGCGCGCGCCCTGAGCTGCGACGGGGAGGACGAGCCGCGGAATCCGGGGCCTGCGCGTCGCTCCCGGCAGCGCGGCGCTCAGGGGCGGAGTTCGGCGGCCAGCAGGATCACGTCGGCTCCGGCCACCGCCGTCACCGTCAGGAACGGGAGCCGTCCCGCGGGCCTGCGGAGCGCGAGGAGCAGCGCCGTCGCCGTCGCGCCCAGCAGCACCCAGCCGTACGCCGTCACCCGCCCCGGCGGTCCCGCGACGAGGGCCGCGGTCGAGCCCAGGACGAGCAGCCCGGCCAGCACGGCCGAGCGCCGGGCGCCGAGCCGCTGCGGCAGCCCGACCACCCCGGTGGCCAGGTCGTCGTCGATGTCGGGCAGGACGTTCGCGAAGTGGGCGCCCGCGCCCAGCAGCGCCGCGGCCGCCATCAGCCACGGCGGCGGCCAGGGCGCGCCGGGCAGCCCGAGGGTGACGAAGGCCGGCAGCAGGCCGAAGGCCAGGGCGTACGGGGCCCAGGAGACGACCGTGCCCTTCAGCCGGAGGTTGTACCCCCACGCGGCCGCCACGCCGGCCAGGTGCACGGCGCCGGCGAGCGGACCGGCCGCCAGCGACAGCGGCACGCAGAGCAGGAGCGCCGCGCCCGCCGCCCGGGCCACGGCGGCGGCCGACACCGTACCGGCGACCAGCGGCTTGTCCCGTCGGCCCGTGGCCAGGTCCCGCCCGAGGTCGGCCCGGTCGTTGCACCAGCCCACCGACAGCTGGCCCGCGGCCACCGCCCCCGCGACGAGGAACACCCCCGGCGGGCCGTGCCCTGCCGCGACCGCCAGGACCGCGGCGAAGAGCGTCACGGCCGCCGCGGGCAGCGGGTGACACGACGCCCCCAGGCCGCCCAGGGCGCGTCCGGCGCGGGCGGCCCTGGTGGCAGCGCCGACTCCGGCACCATCGGCACTCTCGGCGATCTGCTTGGTTCGCACGGGCACGGGCGACACGCTATGCGGCGCCGCGCCCGAATCGGTTGATTCATAGCGAAGTGTCAGTTGTTTCCTATGGTGACTCAATGACACGTGTTCTGGCAGTGCGCAGCGTGTTCCCGCCCCATCGTCATCCCCAGGCCGAGATCACGGAGGCGCTCGCCCGCTTCCTGCCGCCCGGCTCCGACACCGCCCTGCTGCGCCGGGTCCACGCCTCGGTGCGCGTGGAGAGCCGTCATCTCGCGCTCCCGCTGGAGCGCTACGGGCCCGCGAACAACTTCGGCACGACGAACGCCCTCTTCGTGGAGACGGCCCTGGAACTCGGATCCCGGGTGCTCGAACTCACCCTCGCCGACGCAGGCCTGACGGCCCCCGAGGTCGATCTGGTCATGTCGACGACCGTGACCGGGCTCGCGACGCCCTCGCTGGAGGCCCGCCTCGCCTCCCGCGCCGGGCTGCGTCCCGATGTACGGCGGCTGCCGCTCTTCGGTCTCGGGTGTGCCGCGGGGGCCGCCGGGGCGAGCCATCTCCACGACCTGCTCGCGGGCCGACCGGGCGATGCGGCCCTGCTGCTGTCCACCGAGCTCTGTTCGCTCACCCTCCAGGCCACCGACTCCTCGATGGCGAACCTGGTGGCCGGGGCCCTCTTCGGCGACGGTGCGGCCGCCCTGGTCGCGGTGGGCCGCGACCATCCCCTGTACGCGACAGGCGCCGGCCCCGAGATCGTCGCCACCCGCAGCCGCCTCTACCCGGGCACCGAGCGCCTCCTCGGCTGGGACATCGGCCACTGGGGCATGCGCATGGTGCTCGGCCGCGAACTCCCGGATCTGGCCCGGCTGCACGTGGCCGAGGAGGTGGAGAGCTTCCTCGCCGCCCACGACCTGAAACCCGCGGACGTCGACGCCTGGATCTGCCATCCCGGCGGCCCGAAGATCCTCGACGCGCTCTCGGACGCGCTGGCGCTGCCGGAGTCGGCCTTCGCGGCGAGCCGGCGTTCGCTGGCCGCCGTGGGCAACCTCTCCTCCGCCTCGGTCCTGCACATCCTTGAAGGCGTCCGCCGCGCCGGACCGCGGCCCGGTTCCGTCGGGCTGATGCTCGGCTTCGGCCCCGGCTTCGCCTCCGAACTCGTCCTCCTGCGCTGGTGAACTCGGTGAACCCCATGAACTCCCTGACCTCCGCCACCTCCTTGAGCCTGTACCTGTTGCTCATCTGCCTCGTCGCCGCCGAACGGCTCGCCGAGCTGGTCACCGCCCGCCGCAACACCTCCTGGAGCCTGGAGCGCGGCGGCCGCGAGTACGGCCGCGGCCACTACCCGGCCATGGTCGCCCTGCACGCCGCGCTGCTGATCGGCTGCGTGGTCGAACCCTGGGCGGCCGGACGGCCGTTCGTCCCCCTGCTCGGCTGGTCGGCCCTCGCCGTCGCCCTCGCCGCCCAGGGCCTGCGCTGGTGGTGCATCGCCTCGCTCGGCCCGCGCTGGAACACCCGGGTGCTCGTCGTGCCCGGACTGCCGCTGGTGGAGCGGGGCCCGTACCGGGTGCTGCGCCACCCCAACTACGTGGCGGTGGTCGCGGAAGGAGCCGCACTGCCGCTGGTCCACTCCGCCTGGGTGACCGCGCTCGGCTTCACCGTGCTCAATCTGGTGCTGCTGCGCGTGCGGATCGGCTGCGAGGACGCCGCCCTGACGGACGGCGGACGGCTGCGGGCGCCCGCCTCCGTCCCATCGGCGGGAGCACCGTCATGATCGACCTGCTGATCGCGGGCGGCGGTCCGGCCGGGCTGGCCACCGCCATCCACGGCGCCCTCGCCGGCCTGGAGGTCGTGGTCGCGGAACCGCGGCCCACCCCCATCGACAAGGCTTGCGGAGAGGGCCTCATGCCCGGGGCGGTACGCCGCCTCGGCGAACTGGGCGTGCCCGTGGCGGGGCAGCCCTTCCGCGGGATCCGCTACGTCGACGGCGTGAACGGCCTGCGGGCCGAGGGGCTCTTCCGGTCCGGTCCGGGCCTCGGCGCCCGCCGTACGGACCTCCAGGCCGCGCTCGCCGAACGGGCCGCGCAGCTCGGCGTACAGGTCCTGCCGCAACGCGTCGACCAGGTGCGCCAGGGCGTCGACCACGTCACCGCGGCCGGGCTCACCGCCCGCTACCTCGTCGCCGCGGACGGCCTGCACTCCCCCGTCCGGCGCGGGCTGGGCCTGTCGGCTCCGGCCACTCCCCGCCGTCCGGCCCGCTACGGGCTGCGCCGCCACTTCGCCGTCGAACCGTGGAGCGACCTCGTCGAGGTGCACTGGTCGGCGCGGTGCGAGGCCTACATCACCCCGCTGGCGCCCGACCGGATCGGCGTGGCGGTCCTGACCACCGACCAGGCGCCCTTCGACGAACAGCTCGCGCGCTTCCCGCACCTGGCGGACCGGCTGACCGGGTACGCCGACACGCCGGTGCGCGGCGCCGGTCCGCTGCGCCAGGGGGCACGCGTACGCGTCGCGGGGCGGGTGCTGTTCGTGGGCGACGCGGCCGGATACGTGGACGCCCTGACGGGCGAGGGGCTCACCCTGGCCGTGACGGCCGCGGGCGAACTGGTGCGCTGCGTCAAGGCGGGACGGCCACAGGCCTACGAGCAGGCCTGGCGGGACCTGTCGCGCAGCTACCGCGCCCTCACCGAGTCACTGCTGTGGGCCCGGCGGCGGCCGCGCCTCGCACCCCGGATCGTCCCGCTGGCCGCCCGGCTGCCCCGCGTGTTCACGGGGGCGGTCAACCTCCTCGCCTGAGGAACGCCCGCGAACGCAGCGGCACCCCGCGCGCGGTGCGCGGGGTGCCGCTGCGGCGGTCGCGGCCGCAGGTCAGGCCGAGCTCTCCTGACGGTTCCTCAAGGCCAGGCCGGCGAGGACCGCGCCGGCCGCCGCGCACAGCATGACGGCGGCACCCGCCCAGGCCCGGGAGCCGCCCACGGTGCCGGCCAGCGGGTCGAAGGCCAGCGAGCCGCCGAGGACGTGCAGGGCGACCACGCCGACGGCAGTGGCCGCTCCGGCCCGCCACACGGCCGTGGTGTCGCGCACCGCCACCAGCGCGCCGACGCCCAGGCACACCAGGGTGACCAGGAGGGGCAGGAGGCCGAGGGGGCTCGCGGACGCCAGGGCGGTGAGGTCCTGCGGCAGGTGGAGGGCTCCGCTGACCAGCAGGGCTATCGCCACGGGCCAGCGCAGGACGTGCCCCAGCGCCGCGGCGCGGGCCGGCTCCCCCACGGGGGCGGGCCGCCGGGACTTCGCCCGGTAGGGCGCGTCGTTCAGCTCCGTGCACGGGGGCTCGTACGGCTTCTCGCGCGGCTGCTCGTACGCCTGCGGGTGCGGCTCTGCGGCCGGTGCGCCGGCCTCGGCGGGCCGGGCCCGGCGCTGTGGCTCCGGCTCGCCGGACTCGTCCTTGCCGAGGATGGTCACCAGCAGGGCGACGTCCTCGATGGACCGGCCGACGGCGGCGGCGCGCAGCGTGATGTCCGCCTCGCCCACCTCGTGCGGTGCCTCGCCCAGCAGGGTGACCATCCGTTGTACGTCCTGCACGGGCCGGGTCACGGCGGCCGCGCGCAGCGCCTCCTGTCCCGCGTCGGGCAGCCGGCCGTCCTCCTTGAGGAGGCTCACCAGCGCGGTGACCTCCTCCACCGGACGGCAGGTGGCGGCCGTCTCCAGGAGGGTGCGCATGCGCAGCGTGTTCGGCGCGTCGGCATCGTCCGGGGTATCGGCAGGGTCCGGGGCGGCGGGATCGTCCGGGGCCGCGGGGGCGTCGGGGGCGGTGTCGTCGGGGGTCCCGTGGCTGACTTCGTGTTGCGCCGCGAGAGTGATGGGGTCATTCATGGAAAGCTCCGTTCGCCGACGCGCGGGTCTACGCAATCGCGCGCCGGTCATCGTGCGTCATGGTGAGCGCACGCTTTGTTACATTGAGTGCCACTTCCGCCCACTGCGCCATTCGGGGCGGGCAAACGGGGGTCCCCGCCCGGGCCCCGAGGGGAAGGGCGAAGGCCGTGCCCGACATGCGAGGGGTCCGACGTCGGTGCGCGCTGCTGCTGCCCGTCGTGCTGCTGCTGGTGGGTGCCGCGGCCGGGCCGGAGGGGCCCGTCGTGGACACCGACCGCGGTCCGGTGCGGGGCCGGACGCACGACGCGTACAGCACCTTCGAGGGCATTCCCTTCGCGGCTCCCCCGACCGGTCCGCGGCGCTGGCGGCTGCCCGGGCCGGCGCGCCGGTGGGAGGGCGTTCGCGACGCCGGCGCGCCCGGTTCCCGCTGTGTGCAGCTGCCCGTGCTCGGGCCCGGCGGGCCGGTCGGCTCCGAGGACTGCCTGTACCTCAACGTGACCGCCCCGGCGGGCCCGGCGGCCGGGGCGCGGCCGCGGCCGGTCATGGTCTGGTTCCACGGCGGCGGCTTCTTCAGCGGCTCCGGCGACGTCTACCGGCCGGACCGGCTTGCCGTCCGGGGCGATGCGGTGGTGGTGACGGCCAACTACCGGCTGGGCGTCTTCGGGCTGTTCGGCCACCCGGAGCTCGGCGGCGCCCCCGGCTTCGCCCTGGCGGACCAGCGGGCGGCGCTGCGCTGGGTGCGGACGAACGCGGAGCGGTTCGGCGGGGACCCGGACAACGTCACCGTCTTCGGTGAGTCGGCGGGTGCCCTGAGCGTCTGCGCGCACCTCACCTCGCCGGCCTCGGCGGGCCTGTTCCACAAGGCGATCGTGCAGAGCGGCTCGTGCTCGACCACGACGCCGCCGTCGGCGCTGCTGCCGGGCCTCGGTACGTACGAGCCCTTCGTGCCCGCGCGGCGCACGGCCGAGGAGGGCGCCCTGGCGGCGGCGCGGCTCGGCTGCGACCGGCCCTCGGGCGTGCTGGACTGCCTGCGCGCGCTGGACGCCCGTGCCCTCGCGACCCCCGACCTGATGCAGCGGTTCTCCCTCGTCCCGTACGGCGGCAGCGCCCTGCCGACGGAACCGCGGCGGGCGTTGCAGGCCGGACGGTTCCACCGGGTGCCGGTGCTGCAGGGAACCACCCGGGACGAGATCCGGCTCTTCCTCGCACAGACCCTCGCGGCCCACCCGATCGGCGACGAGAACGCCTACCGGGCCCGCATGGAGCGGTCCTTCGGCGTCGGGACGGCCCGTGTCGTGGAGGCCGCGTACCCCGTGTCGGCGTACCCGACCCCGGCGATCGCCTGGGCGACCCTGCTCACCGACGCGTCGTTCATCTGCCCGACGCTGCGGGACGGCGCGGCGCTGGGGCGGCACGTGCCGACGTACGGCTACCGGTTCAGCGACCGTGGCGCACCCGACTTCACCGGCCTGCCGCCGGTGCCCGAGCTGCCGCTCGGAGCGGCCCACGGCTTCGAACTGCCCTACCTGTTCACGATCACCCCGCTGGCGGAGGCGCAGCAGCGGCTCGCGGACCGTATGACCGGCTACTGGACCGCCTTCGCGCGGACCGGCGTGCCGGCGGCGCCCGGTGCCCCGCAGTGGCCGCGGCCGGGGGCGCCGGGGCGGGTGCTGTCGCTGGCTCCGGGCGCGGACGGGATCCGGACGGTGGACGGACGGGCCGAACACCACTGCGCGCTCTGGGACGAGCGGTGGCCCGGGGTCACCACTGCTCGGTGACGACCTCGTACTCGGCCGTGCGGAGGGTCAGGGTGCCGTGGTCGCCGTAGACCTCGCGGCGCCATTGGGCGAACACGGCGGCGATCGCCCGGGCGTCCTCCGCGGCGCCCTTGCCGACCTGCCGGGTGGAGAAGGTGATCCGTGCCTCGCCGACCGAGCGCACCTTGCGGACGCGGGTCTGCGTGACGGACACGTCTTCGTCCCGGGCGGCGCGGTGCCCCCGGTGGTAGGCCTTGAAGTCGCGGGTCATGTCGAACCAGTCGGCCGGACCGCAGGGGCCGCCGCCGTTGGCCATCTCCCCGTCGGTGGGCGGGCCCGCATAGGCACCCGTCTCCTGGTCCGTCGGCGGGCCGGCCGGGGCGCCGGTGTCCTCGTCCGTGGGCGGGCCTGCGTAGGCGCCGGTGTCCTCGTCCGTGGGCGGGCCTGCGTAGGCGCCGGTGTCCTCGTCCGTGGGCGGGCCCGCGTAGCTGGCGGTCTCCTCGTCGGTCGGCGGTCCGGCCGGGGCGCCGGTGTCCTCGTCGGTCGGCGGTCCGGCGTACCCGCCCGGATCCTCGTCCGTGGTCACGTCCAGGTCGCAGTCGGCCGGCGCGAGCGTGGGTACCCCGGCCGGCGGCGCGGCCTGCCCCGCCCGCGTGGTCCCGCACCCCGCGAGGACGGCGCACAGGAGCCCCGCCACCACCACGCGCCCGGTCACGGACACCGCGTTCTTCGCCATGGTCGTCCCCCCTTCGGCCGTCAAGAGGCGCTCACGGGGGCGGTGGTTCCATCCGGCCCTCAGCCGCCCCATCGGGGAGGGCTACCGTGAGGTCATGACCAGCTCAACGGCCCTTCCGCTCCTCTACCTCGATGTCGACGGCCCGCTCATCCCCTTCGGGGCGGGCCCGTACCCGGCCGGGGACGGCCCCCACCCCCTGCTGGCCCGCATCGACCCCGCGCTCGGGCCGCTGCTGGCGGGGCTGCCGTGCGAACTGTGGTGGGCCACGACGTGGATGGCGGAGGCCAACGAGTGCGTGGCGCCCCGGCTGGGACTGTCGGATCTGCCCGTGGTGGCCTGGCCGGAGCCCTCCGACGAGGACGGGCGGGGCGGCGTCCACTGGAAGACCCCCGCGCTGCTCGACCACGCGGCCGGACGGCCCTTCGTGTGGATCGACGACGAGATCACCGACGCCGACCGGGCCCGGGTGGCCGATCGCCATCCGGGCCCGGCCCTGTTGCACCGCGTCGATCCGGGCCGGGGCCTGACCGCCGGGGACTTCACGGTGCTGCGGACGTGGCTCCGCTCGGTGTAGCCGTCCACGACGCGGCGACCAGGGAGCGTTCCGCCCCCGCCAGGTGGGTGGCCACGGCCAGCCAGGCCCAGGCGTAGCCGTCGGGCGAGGGGTCGGCGAGCCTGCCGAAGGCGTCGCGCGGGCGCCGGTCGGCCTCGGCCGCGAGGGCGGTGGCCAGGTCCGCCGCGCCGGTGAGCCCGGCCCGGCGCAGCGGACCGTACGCGGCCAGGGGCGCCGTACCGCGGGCCGCCTCGGCGACCGCGCGGCGGCCGCCGGCGACCCCGGTCTCGAGGAGCCGTCGCACCCGCCACAGCGGGGAGTCGGCCAGCGGGTCCGGGGCCTCGGACGCCGGTACGGCTCCGGGCTCGGGCGCCGGCACGGCGGTGTCCGGCGGCGGGAAGTGCTCGCCCTGGAGGCGCTCGTAGCCGAGGTCGGCTCGGCCCAGCCATTCCTCGGGCAGCCTCAGCGTGTACGGCTCGCCGGGCACCGGGCCGACGGCCACCGGGCGAAGGGTGGCGGCGCGGTCGAGATCGGGGCGGCCGAGGACGCGCAGCCGGAGTCCGGGGTACGAGGCGATGCGCCGCAGGTTCTCGGTGTGCGGCAGCTCCGGGTGCGGGTGTGCGGGCAGCAGCCTCAGCATCGGTGCGTGCGGTCGGGCCTCGCGGACGAGGAGGTGGTCGCCGGCCGGTCCGACGACCACGACGTCGCAGCCGATGAGGGTGGTTTCCGTGTCGGCGGCGTCGGCCGGGTCCGCCAGCAGCGCGGCGACGGCCTCCGCCGCGGGCCGGGCGAACAGCGGGGCGGCGGGCCCGTCGGTCCACGGGGCGCCGGGCAGCGGGGTCGCCTTGACGCCGCGTCCGGCGCCGAGCCGGCCCTCCGCCGAGACCGTCGCGCCGACGATGCGCAGGCCGCCCCGGGCGAGGCCGGCGTGGTCGAGGGTGGCGCCGCCGAGGGCGACGGAGGCCCGTCCGGCCCCGCGGGCGCGGGCCAGGCCTCCCGGGCGGACGTCCGAGATGGAGTAGCGGGAGCCGTCCGGTGCCAGCAGGTGGGTGACGACCCCGCCGTAGCCGGTGGCCGACAGCACGGGCTCGCGGCACAGGCCGTGCACCTGGAGGCTGCCGCCCGCCGTGTAGGCGCGCCGGGAGGTGCCGGTCAGTGCCGGGCCGGCCGCGCCGGAGGCCAGTACTCCGGCGGTGTGCAGGAGTTCGCGGAAGGATCCGGTGAGGTCGCCCAGGCGGTGGGCGGTGCGGCGTTCGCGGGCCGCGCGCAGGCCCCGTACGACCCGTAGGGCGGCCGCTTCGGCGCGGGGCAGCCCGGCGAGGCGGGCGGTGTGCGCTGCGCGCAGCAGCTCGGCCTGGACGACGGCGCCGCCGGCCGTGACGCCGGCTGCGAGGGCTTCGGCCGCGGCGTGCCAGAGCGCGGCGGCGGCGCCGAGCTGGGCCGCGGTGAGGGCCGGAGCGGGCTCCGCGGGATCTGCGGGCTCTGCCGCCCCTGCCGATGCGGCTTCGGCGGATGCCACTTCGGCCGATCCGGCGGACTCGGCCGGTTCGGCTGACGTCGTCCGCTCCGTTCCGGCGGTCACGGCCGGCTCGGGCTCCGGCGGGGCGGTGTCCGCGAGCGGGGCGGCGCCCAGCGCCGCGGCCCGGTGCAGGCACCGGGGTGCCAGCAGGCAGGTACAGATGGCCTGCCCCGCCTCGGTGACCGTCCCCGCCGGGCCGGGCCGCAGGGTGACGAGGGCGTCCTCGCCGAACCGGAAGGTGACACTTCCGTCGGCCTCGCGGACGGCGGCTGCCGCGCAGCCGGCGGTGGCGTCGTCCAGCTTCTTGCGCAGCCGCGCGGTGAGGTTCTCGACCGCCTCGGCGAGCACCTCGGGTGCGACGGGCGGCAGTTCGGTGCTCAACGGGACCCTCCACGGAGGCGGTCGCCCACCCAGCGGGCGAGGGCGAGAGGACTGAGGGCGGCCACGGGCATGCCGGCCGCGACGAGTTGCCGCGCGACCGGGACCGAGTACCGGGGGTTGCCCGTGTCGTCGAGCGCGGCGCAGCCCATGAGGTGGGCGCCGGAGGCGGCCAGTGCGCGGACCTCCCCGAGCAGTCCGCCGATCGGCCCGCCCTCCTCGAAGTCGCTGACCACGACGACGAGGGTGCGGCTGGGGACGGTGATCAGGGAGCGGGCGTGGGCGAGACCGGCGGCGATGTGCGTGCCGCCGCCGACGCGCACCTCCAGCAGCAGCGAGAGCGGGTCGTCGACCCGGTCGGTGAGGTCCACGACCTGGGTGGAGAAGGCGAGGAAGTGGGTGGAGAGGGTGGGGACGCCGCCCAGTACGGCCGCGGTCAGGGCCGACCAGATGACGGAGGCCTCCATGGAGCCGGACACGTCGACGACCAGGACGAGCCGCCAGTCGGCCTCGCGGCTCGCCCGGGTGCTGAAGACGGGCCGTTCCGGTACGACGACCACCGTGCCGTCGGCCCGCCGGCGGGCGTGCGCGAGGTTGGCGCGCAGGGTGCGGGCGAGGTCGAGCGCACCGCCCGGGCGCCGGGTGGGACGCGGGGTGGTGAGGCCGGACAGGGACGGGCGCAGCTTGGTGGCGAGCTCCTTGGAGAGTTCGTCGACCAGCCGCTTCACCAGGGGGCGCAGTCGGGCGAGTTGGGCCTCCGGCAGCCCGCCGGCGAGCGACAGTACGGAGCTCAGCAGCTCCACGGAGGGCCGCACGGCCGCCGGGTCGAGCTGGGCGAGGACATCGGTGCGGCCGGCTTCGGCGGCACCGGCCAGGACCTCCTCCCGTACGTCCGCGCCGAACAGCGCTTCGAGCTCCTGCGACCATTCGCGGGCGGTCGGGAAGGAGGCCTCCTGGCCGCCGCTGCGGCCCGGTCCCTGACCGGTGCCGAGGTCGCCGGCGCCTTCGCCGTGCCCGGAGCCGTACAGCTCGTCCAGCGCGTGGGCGTAGCGGCGGGCGCCGGCGGGGAGCCGGTCGCGTTCGCGGCCGAGCAGCAGCCGCCAGCGATCGGCCGGGGCGAGCCGGCGCGCGTCGGAACCGGGCTCGGACCCGGGCTCGGGCTCGGACCTGGGCTCGCGGGCCGGGGCGCGCGGTGCGTCGGGGGCGTCCGGGGCCGAATCCGCGGCCGGTTCCCCCCGCCGGGGCAGAGGGAGGGCCTTGAGTGCGGCGAGCCCGGCCGCATCGGCGGCGGCCCACAGGGCGAGCAGGGCGGGCGGGGCGTCGAGTGCGAGGTCGATGCGGTCGCCGAGTCGTTCGGTGACGGTGTCCAGGAGCCGGTCGCGGGCGGCCGGTGCGAGGGCGTCGAAGCCGCCGCGCAGGGCGGGGAGACGGTCGAGGAAATCCTGGTCCGCGAGGTGGTCGACGCGGTCGAGGAGCGGGGTGAGGGCGGCCGGGGAGGACTGCAGCAGCGGACCTGCGGCGGTGAGGAGTCCGGCGAGCCGGCGCGCCAGGGCGCGCCGGCTGTCGGCAGTGCCGGCGCTGTCGATCCATCCGGCGGCGCGGTCGCCGAGGGCCTCGGCCGGGTCGAGGTCGAGGAGGACCCGTACGGCCAGGGCCGCGCCCTGCATGAGCGGGGACGCGGAGGCGGCCAGGGCGGTGAGCGCGTCGTCCGTGCGCAGGCCCAGGTGGTGGGCGGCGGCGCGGTCGGCGAGGGCCACGAGGGCGGCGGCGTCGGCCGGTTCCTCGCTGCCGGCGAGGCCGGGCAGGGAGCGCACGGCGGCTTCGAGGAGGTCGCCGGCGAGCACGGCGCAAGCGGCGCGGGACGCCGCGGAGGTGCCGGGGAGGTGGCCGCGGTGCAGGGCCTCCAGGAGGTCGAGGGCGTCGAGGAGTTCGGGCAGGGTCGCCGTCTGCGGCAGGACGGTGGCCGCCTCGTGGAGGCGTACGTCGACCAGTTCGGGCAGGTCGCACCGGGCGGCGGCGGCCAGCCCGGCGAGGATCTGCGCCGGGGTGGGGCCGCCGTCGGCGGCGGCCCGTCGGGCGGTTTCGCTGAGCGTCCCTGCCGCGGCCTGGGCGGCGGTGACGCCGCGCACGCCGGTGAGGTCCAGGCGGGCCGGGACGGCAGGCGTCCAGGACAGCCGCCACTTGGTGCCGAGGGCGGTGCCGTCGCCGGTGGCGGCGACGGTGAGGGGCTCCCCGTAGGAGGCCCCGCAGACGAGGAGCCGCTGGAGGAGGACCTCGCGGCGGCCGTCGAGGGCGGAGCGGAGCGGGTCGAGGCGGACCTCGCGGGGCGCGGGGTCCTCGGGGCACGGCAGGCGGAGCTCGGCGAGTTCGGCCTCGACCGAGGGGCCGAGGCCGGAGCGGGGGGCGTGCGGGGTGGTCCGCCCGCGGGCGGTGCCGACGAGCACGGCTTCGAGGGCCTGCGCCAGTGCCCGGCCGCGGCCGAGGGGTTCGCCCTGGCCGAGGACGGTGGTGACGGCTTCCAGGAGCTCGCCGCGGCCGGGTGCGGGAAGCTCGCGCAGGGCGGCGAGGTCGCAGGCGAGCCGCAGGGTCTCGGCGGCTTCGCCGGTGCCGGCGGTGTGGCCGGCCCGGCGGAGCTCGCGGCAGAGCCCGGTGACGGCGACGGAGGCGGCCTCCCGGAGCCGCCCGGGGTCGCCGCCGGCCTCGAGGACGGCCTGCTGCCAGAGCGGGTCGCGGATGCCGGCGGGGTAACCGGAGCGGGAGTCGAGCAGATCGAAGGAGTACGGCACGAAGGAGGTGACGGCGGTGTCCACCGGCCCCGCCGGGCCCGACCCGGAAGCGGCGTCCTTGCCCAGGCGTCGACCCGGCGCGGCCGGGGCGGCCGGGGCGGCCGGGACCGCACGACCGGGTGCGGCACCGTCGGCGGCGCCTGCGGCCGAACCCTGTCCGGCCGCGGCCGCGGACGCGCCGTCCACGGGGGCCGGTACCTCCGGGTCCGAACCGGGCGGGCTGTCCGCGCCCCGGGGGGCCGCGGACTCCGCTGCGGCGCCCCCGCCCGGGAGACCCCTGCCGGCCGACCCGGGCAGGTCCGCACCGTCGGCCTGGCCGTCCGCGGTCGCCGACGGCGTGACGAGGGCCGGGGCGTGGAAGGAGCCGATGACGGCGGCCACGCGGTGGCCGCCAGCGGCGGCGTCGGCGATCACGGCGCGCATGTGGGCCTCGCGGGCGAGGTCGCGGTCGGGGACGGGGCCGTCCTCGCGCAGTGCCCAGCCGACGCCGAGCGCGGCCCGGCGTACGGCCTCCGGGGAGCAGCCCGGTGCGAGGACCTCGACGGCGCGGTCCCACAGGTCGTCGCCGTCACGGCCCGTGCCGGCGGCGGTGAGGCCGTCGGCGAAGCTGCCCGCGCGCCGCGGGCCGTCAGCCGCTTCCGGAGCGCTGTCCGTGAGGGTGGTCGTGCCCGTGGAGTTCGGCGTGGCGTCCACGGCCCGCGGCGGGGCGTCGGGGCCGTCCGTGGGCGGGGACGGGTGCGGGACGGGGGGCCCGGGGGTCCAGCCGGGGTCGGACAGCGGCAGGTCGCAGCACAGGACGGCCGCACCGCGGCGGCGGGCCCAGCGGACGGCCGCCAGTTCCGGGGAGAAGTCCGCGAACGGGTAGAACGCCAGGCGGCCGTCCTCGCCGGTGCCCGCGAGGGCGACGGGGGCGACGGTCTCCGGGTCGGCCAGGTGCTCCAGCCACGGCTGGAAGTCCGCCGGGAGCTCGACGCAGACCACGTCCGCGCCGGAGGCGTCCAGCAGGGCCGGCACCACCGCGGCCAGCGCGGGGCTGTGGTGCCGCACCCCGATCAGGTAGGGCTCGCGGGCAGCGGCGAGCGCGTCGACCGCGGCCCGCGGGTCGGTGTGCGTCAACGCAGGCTCCCGCGCAGGTCCCAGAGGCGGCGCCACATCGCCGAGCCGTCCTCGGCACGGCGCCGGACCGGGCCGTCCCAGTACCCCAGCAGCCTTCCGTGGTCGGCGGGGTCGTCCTTGCGCACGACGCCCAGCAGGTGCCCCGGCAGCAGGTCCAGCACGTCCCCGTCCGGCAGGTACGCGGCGGCGACGCCCAGCGAGGCCGCCACCTGCACGGCTTCGGCGGTGGACATGACCGTACCGGGTCGTTCCACGTCCCAGCCCTCGGCGGAGCGTCCCGAGCGCAGGTCGCGGAAGACGGTGACGAGCGCGTCGAGCACGGCGTCGTCCACGGCGAAGGCGGCGCCGGCCCGCTGGACGGCGGCGACGGCCTGGCGGCGGATCAGCGTGGCCTCCGCGTCCGCGTCGGCGATCGGGCCGACGGTCTCGAAGTTGAAGCGCCGCTTGAGGGCGGCGGACATCTCCGAGACGCCGCGGTCGCGCAGGTTGGCGGTGGCGATGACGGTGAAGCCGGGGGCCGCGGAGACCACGGCGTCCTCGGTGGCGGTCAGTTCGGGCACGCTGACCCGCCGGTCCGACAGGATCGACACCAGCGCGTCCTGGACCTCGGGCAGGCAGCGGGTGATCTCCTCCACGCGGACCACGCGCCCGGTGCGCATGGCGGAGAGGACCGGGGAGTCGACCAGTGCGTCCGGAGTGGGGCCCTGCGCGAGCAGGAGCGCGTAGTTCCAGCCGTAGCGGAAGGCGTCCTCGGTCGTGCCCGCGGTGCCCTGGACGGTGAGGGCGCTGGTGCCGCAGACGGCGGCGGCCAGCAGCTCGGACAGCATCGACTTGGCCGTGCCGGGCTCGCCCGTGAGGAGGAGTCCGCGCTCCCCGGCGAGGGTGACGACGCACCGCTCCACCAGGGCGCGTTCGCCGACGAACTTGGGCGCGATGGCGAGCTTGGCCGGGAGGCCGGCGCGGCGCTTGGGCAGGGCCAGTTCGGTTCCGTCGCTGCCGCAGACGAAGGTGACCACGGCCCGCGGCGTCAGTGCCCAGCCGGGCGGGCGGGGGCCGGTGTCGTGGGCGGCGAGGAAGGCGAGCTCGGCGGCGTGGCGTTCCTCGGCGGGCAGCACCTGCCGGGCGGCGGGGGCGGATGGTGCGGTGACGGTCATCGGGTTCCTCTGCACGTGTACGAAAGGGGTGGTGGGGGGCCGACGCGGGCCCACCGTGTCAGGTGGGCCGCGCCGGCCCCGCGTCGGGGTGCCGGTCGGCCGGGTCAGCGGCGGCGGGCGCGGGTGCGCTTCACCTTGAGCTCCTGGAAGCGCGGGACATCGCCCTCGCGGACCCGCTGCCAGGCCCGGCGGTAGAGCTCCGCGGCCGGTTCGGCCGGTGCCAGTACGCCCAGGAGGGGCCGGCCGCCGGGGGTGAGGCCGTACATCGGCAGCTTCCACTGCTCCACCGGCAGGGCCGGGGAGGCCATGTCGGCCCACCCGCCGGGCAGGAACAGCGAGCGCCCGGCGCGGCTGCGGTCGGCCGACACCACCAGGTCGGTGGCGGCCAGTTCGGCGCGGGCGGCCTTGAGTCGGGCCGGCTTCCAGCCCGTCCACCGGGCGGTGTTGCGGTCGGTGGGGTCGGGCATGGCGAGCAGGGCGAGGTAAAGGGCGGCCGCGTCGGCGCCCAGTCCGTGCTCGGCGCGGACCTCCTCCACCAGTTCGGGGACCGAACGGCTCGGGTCCTGCGGCCACCACGTGCCGGCCGCGTCGGTCTCGCCGGCCGCGGGCGCGCCCGGGTCGGCGAGCAGTGCGGCGAAGCCCGGGTCGTGGGCGGTCCGCAGGGCCGTCTCGGCCCCGGAGGGCTGCTGGTCGTCGCCGCGCAGTGCCGGCAGGTACGGGTCGGAGCCGGTGGAGTCCAGCAGCGCCGTGCGCACCGCGGGCTTGGGCTGGTCGTCGTGGGTGGCCATGACGACCGCGCCGTAGCGCTCGTAGCCCTCGCCGGTCTCGGACGGGGTGCCGGCGACCTTCCGGAAGTTCGGAAGGCTGGTGTAGTGCGCGATCTCCAGGAGCAGTTCGGGCGCGGCGAGCCGCTGCCGTACGGCGGTCAGCGCGGGCGGCAGGACCGCCCGCACGGGGTCCCCGGCCGGCAGCCGGTGGGCCAGCCATGCGCTCATGGCCAGGGTCGCGGTCAGGACCTGCGCGTTGAAGGGGCCGGTGACGGCCACGGCGGGCTCCACGTGGTCGCCCTTGACGATCCACGGCACGTCGACGGAGAGCTCGTGCGAGGAAGCCGGGTCGAGCAGAGCGGCCAGCACGCGGTGTGCGGGCCATCCGCCGCGGACGGCGCGCGCGGCTTCCGTGGCCAGCCAGTCGGGTACGGGGGTACGCCGGCCCACGCGCCGGTTCCACACCTCCGCGGCGGCCGCCACGTCGGGGCCTTCGCTCCACAGGCGTGCCGGATCGGCGGGCAGCAGGGCCGCGACCACGGCGCGGCGGAGCTCCGCCGCGAGGGCCTTGAGCTCGTCACGGGCGTAGGCGGCGTCGGTGGCCTTGACGCCGAGGGCGGTGCGGACCTCCGCGGGCAGGAAGTTGCGGTCGTAGCTGTCGATGTGCGGGAGTCCGGCGACCACCAGGCGGGCGAGTGCGCCGGAGACCCCGGTGAGCCGGGAGAACTCCTCCGCGGCCTCCGGGCGGAAGGGCACCGGGCCGTGCTCGGCGGCCGCGCCGAGGAAGGCGGTCAGCCAGCCCGGGCCGCGTTCGGGGTCGCCGAGGGGTGTCGCGCGCCGGACGGTGTAGGGGCCGGGGACGGTGAAGCGGCCGGTGGGGTCGTGGAGGAGGCCGCCGAACTCGTGCCCGTCGGGCACGGAGGTTCCGTGCTCGGTCACGGCGAGGACGGCTCCGCCGCCCAGCGGCAGCAGGCTGCGGTGGTAGAGGTTGCGGTCGAGGCCGTCGGGTCCGGTCAGGTGGGTCTGGCCGAGGTGGACCTCGACCTGGCGCCAGTTGTCGGCCGATCCCTGTGCCGAGGCCATGCCGAGGGCGTCCACCTGAGCGAGCAGGGTGAGGACGGCCTCCCGCTGTTCGTCGGTGGTCGTCGCGGCGACGGCCCGGTAGGCGGCGGCAGCCGGCTGGTCGAACAGCGGTGTCCAGGTGAAGCTGTAGTACGGCAGGGCGGGCGTGTCGAAGTGGAGCAGCCCGGGTACCCCGGCGGTGTCGGTCTCGGCGCGGGCGGCGCCGAGGAGGCTCAGGGTGCGGTGCGTGCCGTCGCTGTCGCCGTTGTAGCGGTAGTGGGCGTAGTCGAGCAGGCCGTTGAGGGCCGCGCCGAGCAGCTCGTCGGCGGGGCCGGGCTCGCGGTCCTCCTCGGGGGCGGTGTCGGCGTCGAGGCGGGCCGAGATGCCGTCCAGGGCCTTCTGCTGGGTGAGGGCGAACCGCAGGACCTCGACGATGCCGCCGATCAGCTTGGGGTCGGTGACCCGCGGCAGGGCCGCGCTCACCACGTCCGGCAGGTCGGTGACCTTCGGCGCGGCCGCGGCGGCCTTCAGGAGCGCCCCGACCGTCTCGCGGTCGGCCGTGCGGAGCGCGGCCGAGCCCTCCGGGTCGCGCGGGCGCAGCGCGTACCAGTGGGAGAGCGGCGGGAGGTCGACGCTGCCCGTGCTGAAGGGGGTGTCGTGGCGGTCGTTGCGGGTCTGGGCGGTGACGACGCCTTCGGGGTCGCTGAGGGACAGCTCGCGCCAGCGGTGCGAGAGGGCGCGCGGGCGGTCGTCGCCCGGGAAGGTGAGGGCCGCGACCGGCATCTCCCTGCCTTCGGGGACGGTGACGGTGCGTCCGCCGGTGTCGGTGCCGACCCAGCCGTTGCCGGGGAGGCGTGCGGTGCGCCAGCCGAGGAGGCCGTCGACGGGCGCGCCGAGCACGGAGCCGTCCACGGCGGGCGCGGGCAGCAGCCAGTTGGAGTACCCGGTGGAGGCCTTGCCGTTGTACTCCTTCAGGGCGTCGGCGAAGAACGCCGGGAGGGAGAAGCGCCCGTGGGCCGCGCCGACCGGGTCGTACTCGAGCCAGCCGTTCTCGTTGTCGTGGTCACGCCGCTGCCACACCCAGTAGGAGGTGCCGTCGGACACGACCGGCCGCTCGTCCGGGAGCCGGGTGTCGCCGCGGTGCAGGACGCCGCCGCCGGTGGTGCGGCCGCCGCCGGGGAGCGGCACGGAGAGGTGGTCGCTGCGCAGGGACCAGTAGTTGCGGTTGGTGTCCAGGGTGAAGACGGTGCCGGGCGAGGAGTGCCAGTAGCCCTCGACGCGGTTGGCGCTCCAGTCGGACCAGAAGACGAGCAGTTCGCCGTCGACGTAGTGGAATCCCATGCGGTGGTGGGAGCCGGTGGGCACGCGCAGGTCGTGCGTCAGGACCGTCGAGTCGGCGTCGATGACGCGGACCTGGGCCGCGTTGGCGACGATCAGGTACGGCCAGGCCTCGACGACGGTGAGGCCGTGCCGGTCCTTGCCGGGGGTCAGTTCGGCGACGGCGCTCTCCCAGGCGGGCCAGGCCAGTTCCTCGAAGAGGCCGCCCCGCAGGGTGCGGGCGAGGGTTTCCCCGAGGTCGGCGGCGGCTGCGGCGGCGACCTCCTCGGGGGCGAGCACCAGGGCCTCGACGGGCAGCCAGGTCAGCCGCTCGATGGCGTCGGGCACGCCGGGCAGGCCGGCGGCGACGGAGGCGCGGGCGACCTCGACCATCCACTCGGTCAGGAGCGGGCGCGCGCCGGGCGAGGCGGCGACGTGGCGGACGATGTCGGCGCCGCCGCTGCCCAGGCCGTTCAGCGCCCGGCGGAATGCGGGCTGGAAGCGGGGGTCCGCGGCGACGGCGGACAGGTCGCGGCGCTCGTCGCGGGCGGCCCAGTCCGACAGGTTGAGCGAGTCGTGCCGGTGCCGCGCCCCGTCTTCCCGAGGGTCGACGACCGGGACGTCGAGGGTGAGCAGCAGGTCGAGGAGGTCGGCGTCCTGGACGCCGATCTGCAGGCCGGCCTCGCGCCCGGGCCGGTCGAGTTCGGCCCGCAGCTGCGGGGCGCAGCGCTCGACGATGTCGAGGAGCGCCGGGTGCGTGGGGCGGCGGCCCCAGCCGGAGTGGCGGGCGGTGTGGAAGCGCTCGAGCCAGCCGGCGGTGCCGTCGGCGCAGCGCTCTTCGTCGGGCAGGTTGCCGTCGGCCAGTGCGGCGGTGGCGCCAGACTCCTCCAGGACCTCCAGCCACAGGTCGGTGAGGTCGGTGTCTCCGCCGGGCGGGGTCAGTCCGAGGAGGGTGCCGCGCACGGCGGGGACGCGGAGGGCGAGCGCGACGAGGGCGCCGCGGTGGGCCTTCCACCAGCCGAGCGCGGCGCGCAGGGTGGCGGGCAGGGGCAGCAGTTCGGCGAGGTAGTCCTGCTCGGGTTCGGTGCCGGTCAGGCCGGCGGCGCGGGCGAGGCGGCGCAGCTCGACGGCGGCCTGGGCGGAGGGCGGCAGTCCGCCCGCGGTGCGGCGTACGCACAGGCGGCGGAAGCGCTCGTAGGCCTCGGCGGGGCTGACGCGGACCGCCAGGGCCTTGCCGTAGCCGGCGAGCACCTTCACCGGCAGGGCGCCGGCCAGCGCGAATTCGAGGAAGACGGAGTCGAGGCGGTCCTCGTCGACGGCCAGGCCGTGCTGGGCCTCGGCGGTGCGGGCTCGGCCGAACAGCTGGGCGGCGTAGGTGGTGTTCTCGACGGCGAGGAAGATGCGCGCGGCCTGCTCGTGGAAGAGGGGCAGGAAGTGCGGCACGGAGGCGGCGAGGCGGTCGGCCAGTTCGGTGCACGCGTCGAGCGCGGCCTTGGGCTTGGTCTTGGCCTGGCGGGCGATCCGGTCGAGCTCGGGGACGACGGCGAGGGCGTGGTGGCCGTCCTCGGGGTGGTGCACGAGGACCCATTCGGGGAAGCCGAGTGCCTGGCGGCGGCTCAGGCCGACGACGGGCGGCTCGCCCTCCTCGCATACGAGGCCGAGGAAGCCGGCGGCGAGGTCCTCGGCCGCTCCGAGTTCGGCGGCGGCGAGCCGGACGACGACGCGGTCCTCGTCGAGGCCCGGGTGCCGGTAGGTGCGGGCGGTCAGGTCGACGGCGCCGGCTCCCGCGCCGGTGGTGCCGTTCGGGAGGACGGCGCCGGCCTGCAGCAGCAGTTCGTTCTCGGTCGCCGCGGTGTCTCTCAGGTTCTTGCTCATGCGTCCCCGCCCTCCTCGATCTTGCGCCCGGCGTACAGTGCCGCGGCCATTCGCATTCCTTCGGACCAGGCCACCGGTCCGACCTTCGTCAGCGGTACCGCCCGGCCGTCCTCGTCGTGCCAGCTCAGGGCGCCGGTGGTGGTCTCGTCGTCGTAGTAGGGCTCGCCGATCCACACCGACGCCTCCGTGCCGGAGCCGGCTCCGGTGTCGCGGACCTTGCAGGTGGCGTAGCCGCCGGAGACCCGGTAGCCGAGGGCGGTCGCGCGGGCGGCGAGGCCGAAGCGGGTGGGGAAGACCCCGCCCGCGTAGTCGCGGACCTCGGTGGCGGTGGCGGAGACCTCGTCGGGCTTGCGCCAGGTGGCGCGGTGGATCTGCTCGACCTGCTGCACGATGCCCAGCTCGGCCGCGAACTCCCGTACGTCGTCCAGGTCGGGCAGCAGTACGGGGTGGGGCAGGGTCACCGTGCGCGGGGAGAGCCGTACGGTCTCGCCGTCGAGGTTGACCACCTTCAGCTCGCCGGACGTGGTGGCGTCCCGCAGGAAGCCCACCTCGCCGGGGTCGTCGCCGACGACGGCCAGGTCGCGCAGGGCGTTCTGCCAGGCCTCGTCGGGCCAGACCCGGGCGAGCAGTTCGGTCGGCACGGGCAGCGAGGACACCATCCAGGCGTCGACCTGGGCGACGCAGGCCGCCGCGTGCCGGTCGAGCCATTCGGCGAGCCGGCGCAGCCGGTCCACCTCGGGATGGTCCTTAAGCGCCTTGGGCAGCGTCTTCAACTGCCGTCCCGCTGCTCGGCCGGTGACGGACCTCGCCGCCACCCGCCCTTCCACCAGGGCGATCTCGTACCCCTCGCCCGCCGCCAGCCATGCCATCAGACCGTGCCCCTCCGCCTGTCCCGTACGTGTTTCCGCGCAGCCCTGACAGGGGGGAGCAAACCCCCCCTGAGCTGCGGTATGTCGGGAGACTAGCGAGAGCCACTGACAACGCCCGCCGGAGGGGCCTGCGTAGGTTGATTGTCCGGTTCTGGGTAGTCTTTCCCGGACAGTGACGGAGCGGTACCGGCTCGGGGTGGGGTTATGGGACGTCAGATACGTGTACCGGGTGCGCTGGTGGCGGCCCTGCTGCTGGCGGCCGCGGCCGGGTGTTCCGATCCCGAGGGGCCTCGCTCGCCGGGCGGCCAGGACCCGAAGCCGCAGCCGTCCGTCTCCCGGGCCGCGCCCCCGGCCGGGGCGCCGGCCGGCGGGGACGTGCTGCCCGGCCTGGTCACCACCGCCGAGGCCCGTACCCGGCTGGCCGCGCTGAAGGTGGCTCCGGTGGGCACGATGGCCGGCTACAGCCGGGCCAAGTTCACGCACTGGGCCGAGCAGGGCAACAAGTGCGACACCCGCGAGACGGTCCTCAGGCGGGACGGCGCCGAGGTGAAGCAGGACGGCGAGTGCCGGGCCGTGTCCGGCACCTGGAAGAGCCTGTACGACGGGGTGGCCGTCACCGACGCCGCCAAGATGGACATCGACCACATCGTGCCGCTCGCCGAAGGGTGGCGCTCCGGCGCGTCCGGCTGGGACGCCGCCCGGCGCAAGGCCTTCGCCAACGACCTGACCCATCCCCAGCTGCTCGCGGTCACCGCGTCCTCCAACCGGTCGAAGGGCGATCAGAGCCCCGACCTGTGGCAGCCGCCGGACCGTTCGAGCTGGTGCCAGTACGGACGGGCCTGGACCACCGTCAAATCCGTCTACGAGCTGACCGTCACCGAACCGGAGAAGAAGATGCTCACCACGATGCTGGACACCTGCACCTCATGACCGGGGCGGACCAGTGGCAGGACGAGGTGCTCGCCGGCCCGGGCGGCGCCATGACCGACGAGGTCGGCGTCATCACCGGCCCGCTCACCCTGCGCACCACCGCGACGGTCGACGGGCTGGTCCGGTTCGACGTCCAGTACCAGGACGCCGACGAGTGGTACACGCTCACGGGCAGCCCCAGGCCCCACCACGGCGCCCCGGCCGCCCTGCACGCGGCGGCCCTCGCCGCGATCCGCGCGGGCGGCGCGGCCGAAGCCCCCGGCGGCGGCCCCGCCTGAGCCGGGTCAGAGCACGGCGATGCCCAGGGGGCGGGTGCCCGCGGGGAGTCGGCGGGCCGTTCCGGTGTCCAGGTCGACGACCGTGATGCCGTTCCAGTGGCCGTCGCGGGTGTAGCCGCCCGTGACGTACGCGGTCCGGCCGTCCCGGGAGACGGCGACGTCCTCGTGCGGGCCCTCCAGCGGGACGAGCCGCTCGGTGCCGTCCGGGGACCGGACCGTCAGCGACGGGCCCCTGCCGTCACCCGGCCGGACCGCCCCGGTACCGACCACCAGGAGCCGGCCGTCGGACGTGAGGGCGACCCCGTGCTGGTGGGTGTCGGCGGTCATCGGCTCGACCGCGGTGCGCCCGGTGCGCGGATCGACCACCGCGAGCCGTTCGCCCTCGAACGGCAGCAGCAGCTTCCCGTCGGACGGGCGTACGGCCGCGTAGTGCGGCTTGAGCCACGAGCCGAGGCCGCCCTCGGTGCCGTAGGGGGCCACCTCGATGCGGCGGGTGCTCAGCGGTCCGGCCGCCACGACGGTGACGTCGAAGGAGTCGTGCCCGGTGACGTACACCTCGGCGCCGTCCCGCGAGACGTCCACGTCGAAGGGGCGCCTGCCCACCGGTACGACGGCGGTGACCTCTCGGCTCGCCGTGTCGAGGACCTCCAGGACGCCGGTGGTGCCGGGGACGTTGACCCCGACGTACGCGCGTGCGCCGTCCGGCGAGAGGGCGATGCCCATGCCGCCGCCGCGGTACTCGCCGTCGGCGACCGGGCCGGTCGCGGTGCGGTACGGGATGCGCGCCACCCGCACGCGGGTGCGGGTGTCGACGACGGCGACGCCCTCGGCCGTGGCCACCCACGCCCGGCCGTCCGCGCCGACGGCCAGTGCGTACGGGGCCCGGCCCACGGCGACCGAGGCGACCGCGCCGCGCTCGGGGTCCACGAAGGTGACCGTGTCACCGCCGAAGTCCGCGGTCAGGAGCAGACCCTGCGGGGTCGGAGCGGTGGCCGGCAGCGGTGAGGCCGCGGACGGCGCCGGCGCCGCGCCCGGTGCGGACGGCGCCGCGTCCTGGGCGCAGGCCGCGAGCAGTGTTGCGGCGGCGAGCGCCACGAGGACGGTACGGGTGCCCCGCGCCCGGCGGTTCACCGGTCCGCCCCGGGCTGCGCCCCGGCCGCGCGCAGGATCCGCGCCATGCCCTCGAAGCCCCGGCGGGCGGCGTGCTCGTACGGGGTCACGCCGTCGTGGTCGGCGAGCAGCGGATCGGCGCCCGCGGCGAGGAGGATCCGGGCGACTTCTTCGTGGCGCGGGCCGCCGTCGCCGAGGATCACGGCCTCCAGCAGGGCGGTCCAGCCGAGCCGGTTGACGTGGTCGACGTCGGTTGCGGTCTCCTCCAGGACGGCGCGCACGTACGCGGTATGGCCGCGCTCGGCGGCCGGGACGAGGGAGATCCCGCCGAAGCGGTTGACCTGTTCCAGGTCGGGTCCGGCGGGCAGCAGCAGGCGCATCATCCGCACGCTGCCGGTGACGCCGGTGACCAGCCAGGGGCTGTCCTCGCGGGAGTCCGGGGCGTTGGGGTCGGCTCCGGCGGCGACCAGCAGCCCGGCCGCGGCCAGGTGGTCGCCGAGCGCGGCGAGCAGCAGCGGTGTGCGCAGCTGCTCGTCGCGGGCCTCCACGGCGGCGCCCGCGGCGAGCGCCGCGCCCACCGCGGCCGCGTCGCCGCGGCGGGCCGCGTCGAGGAGGTGTCGGTCGTGCGCGTTCATGGTGTCCCTCTCGGCTCCGGGGCGGGGAGGGCCGCGTACGCCCTCCCGCTCCCCCGGTCCATGCTCGCCCGGCCGCTGCCCGCGTCCGGTCCGCCCGGCGGACGGAGCCGTCGGGCGGACCGGACGACCCCGGGGTCGTCCGATCGGCTGATGCGGGAGCCCTAGCCCTCGTACTCCGTGAGGTCGATGCCGTGGATCTCCACGGCGTGTCCGTGGCGGGGGTCGGTGGTCTCGCGTTCGCGCACCATGTCCAGCTTGCGGATCACGTTCTCGGAGGCGGTGTCGCCGAGGCGGCTGACGGCGACGACGCGGTCCAGCCCGCGGTCCTGGAGGGCGAATTCCAAGGTGGCGTGGGCGGCTTCGGAGGCGTAGCCCTGGCCCCAGTACTGCCGGCCGAGCAGCCAGCTGATCTGCACGTCGGCCCGGGCGTCCGGCAGGTCCTCGAGGACCGAGAGGCCGACGGCCCCGATGAGCTCGCCGGAGCCGAGGAGCTCGACGGCGAAGAGCCCGAAGCCCTCCTCGTCCCACTCCTCCTCCCAGCGCTCGATCGCCTCGGCCGTCTCGTCGAGACCGAGGGTGGAGCCGTCGCCGATCCAGCGCATCACCTCGGGGTCGGCGTGGATCTCCGAAAGGGGGACGAGGTCGTCGTCGGTCCAGAGGCGGAGGAGGAGGCGGGGGGTACGGATCTCGGTCATGTCCCACATCCTGCCGAAATTCGCCGGACCAGCGGTAATCGGCCGTTGCGGCTGTGTTGCGGGTTCATGGCCATCCGCCGGGGAAGCTTTCCGCGGTTCGCCCCGGACCCCTACGGTCCGTCGGGAACCACGACCGAGGAGTGACCCTGCCATGCCGCTCGACATGTCGGACGAAAGCCACTACGACCGCACGCGCCTGCGGCAGTGGGCCCGCGGCCGCGCCCGCTCCGCCGGAGTGGACCGCCGCGACCTGCTGAAGCTGTTCGCGGTGGGGGCCGCGGCCGGATCCCTGGGCGTGGCCGGGGGCGGTACGGCCGCTGCCGCCCCGGCCGCGGGGGCGGACGCCGCGCCGGGCATCGTCAAGCCGCTGCCGCCGGAGCTGTTCACGATCCGCGGGACGAACGCGGAGGCGAACTTCGCCTCGTTCCGGGGCACGGGCCATCTCACCCCGATCGACCGGTTCTTCGTCCGCAACCACACCTCCACCCCGCGCATCGACGCCGGGACGTGGCGGCTGAAGGTGTGGGGCGACGGGCTCGCGGGCGCCCCGGTGGAGTTCTCGTACGAGCGCCTGCGGGCCCTGCGGGCGGTCGAGCGGACGCTGTTCATCGAGTGCGCGGGCAACGGCCGGAGCTTCTACTCCACGCAGCAGGGCCAGCCGGTCTCCGGCACGGCCTGGACCCTGGGCGCGATCGGTGTCGCCCACTGGCGCGGGGCCCGGCTGTCGGACGTGCTGCGGCTGGCGGGCGTGACCCGGGGCGCGGTCGACGTCCTGCCGCGCGGGCTGGACGACGAGGTGGTGGCGAACGGGGTGAACCTGGGCCGGGTGCGGCGTCCGCTTCCGGTGACGAAGGCACTGGACGACGTGCTGCTCGCCTACGAGATGAACGGGCGCCCGCTGCCGCCCGACCACGGCGGCCCGGTCCGCCTGGTGGTCCCGGACTGGGTGGGGATCTCGTCGATCAAGTGGGTCGGTGACATCGAGGTGAGCGGCGAGGCGCTGTACTCGCCGTGGAACACCGACATGTACCGGCTGTTCGGGCCGGGGCACCCGGCGGAGGGCAGCGCCCCGCTCACCCGGCAGACCCTCAAGAGCGCCTTCGAGCTGGAGCTGGGCGCCACCGTTCCCGTGCACCGGACGCGGCTGCTGACGGGCCGTTCGTGGTCCGCCGCGGCCCCTGTGACCCGTGTCGAGGTCAGTACGGACGGCGGGGGTCACTGGCGGCGTGCCCGGATGCACGACTCCCCGCGGCGGGGCGGCTGGGTGCGCTGGTCGGTGCCGTGGACGCCGCGGACGACGGGTGCGACCGCGTTGCTGGCCCGGGCGAGCGACGGGGCCGGGCGCACCCAGCCGGAGACGGCGGTCCACAACACGCAGGGCTATCTCTTCGACGCGGTGGTGCGCCACCCCGTCACGGTGGTCTGACCCTCCCCCTGCGCCTACGGGGTGTGGAAGCGGACCTCCGGCGCGTCGGCGGAGGGGCCGTCCAGGACGGGCCGGGACTCACCGCGCAGGTGCCGGTCGAGGAAGGCGCCGACGTAGCGGCGGGTCAGTTGGACGGAGCGGTCGCCGGGCAGCGGGGCCTCGGGGTCGTCGAGGCCCAGCTGCTGGCCGATCGACGGGAAGTCGCTGAAGGTGAAGTGGCCCGACCCGTCGAAGGTGATCCAGCGCTTCCAGCCGTCGAGCTGCGGCCAGTCCCGGTCCCAGCTCGCGTTGCCGCCGGGGCCGCGGTCCTGGGCGCCGAGGAGCAGGAAGGGGCGGCCGCCGAGTCCGGCGGCGGGTACGGGCGTGGCGTTGCCGCCGTCCATGTTCACCCCGGCGCGGATCCTCGGGTCGGTCGCCATCGCGGCGATCGCCGAGGCCCCGCCGATGGAGTGGCCCGCCATCGCGATGCGGCCGCGGTCGACGATGCCGGCGTGGCGCCAGGCGGGGTGGGGTCCGGTGAGGCGGTCCAGCAGGAAGGACACGTCGCGGGCGCGGTTGTCGCTGACCGCCTGCATGCCGGTCTGCTGGGCCTTGTCGCAGGCCAGGCAGGTGAGGACGCGGCCTCCGGGGAAGGCGGTGCCGACGCTCTCGTACGCGTGGTCGACCGCGGCGACGACGTAGCCGCGGGAGGCCAGGTCCTCGGCGAGCGCGGTGAGGGTGGCGCGGTGGACGGTGAAGCCCGGCGAGAGGACGACCAGCGGGTACCGGCCGGCGACGGGGCGGGCGCCGGTCCGGGAGGCGCTCGCGGTACCGGTCAGGGTCTCGACGGGAATGGCCTGGTCCAGTCCCTTGTCGACGAGCAGCAGCCGGGCCTCCTCGCGGGTGAGGTAGCGCGCGGCGGTGCCGGTGTCGCGGCGCGCCGGGTAGCGCATGGTGACCATCAGTTCGCGCGGCCCCGATCCTGCCCACGGGTCGGTCCGGCTGCGGTCCACCAGGTGCAGGTCTTCCCGGCCGACCGCGAACCGGCCGGTGGGGCGAGGGAGTTCGACCGCGGTGCGGCTGCGTTCGGACGCGGCCGGGGCGTCCGCCGCGACGGCGGTGCCGGCGGCGGCGAGCGGGATCGGCAGGAGCAGGGCGAGTAAGGCGGCGGCGGCTGTTCGGCGTCGAGTCATGGAAGCGACGCTATGCACCGCGGCCTGGCGGGTCGTCATCTTGCCGGTGGATCCGGCCGTACCCCCGGGGGGAGGGCTCCGCGCCCCGCGTCACTCCGAAGTATTAGTACCCGCGGGGACGGTGATGGCCTGGAGCTTGTCCCTCAGGTAGGTGTGGGAGTCGACGGGGTCGTGGACCACCCGGCCGACGGGGGCGGGGAGGGATTCCACCCGGGTGTGCGCGTCGCATTCGTAGAAGTAGACGAGCGAGATCAGTTCCTCGGCGGGGGTGTCTGCGGGCGGGGGCAGTACGCGGTGGCGGCCGGCCCGCCAGCGGTCGCCGGTCCAGCGGGCCATCAGGTCGCCGATGTTGACGGTGAGCGCGGCCGGGTCGAAGGGTGCGTCCTGCCAGCCGTCGGCGTCGGTGTGGATCTGGAGGCCTCCCGAGCCGAGCTGCCGGTCGAGGACGGTGACCGTGCCGAAGTCGGTGTGGGCGCCGATGCGGAACTGGCCCGGCAGGGGTGTGCCGACGGTCTCGGTGCCGGGGTACCAGTTGAGGTTGAAGCCCCAGGTGGGGTGTCCGGTGTGGCGCGTGAAGTGGTCCTCGGCGAGTCCGAGGGCGGTGGCGAGGAGTTCCAGCAGCTCGTCGGAGAGGGCCCGCATCCGGGCCAGGTACTCCGTCACCGGCGGCCGGAGCTCCGGCACCTCCTGCGGCCAGGTGTTGGGCCGGTACCACTCGGCGTCCACGGCGGGGTCGCCGGTCGGTTCGTCGGCCGCGAAGGACCAGGACTCCTTGAGGTCGGGCGGCGAGGCGGTGCCTTCGGCGTAGCTGTTGGCCTCCGCCCCGGGGCCCAGCCAGCCCCGGCCGCCGACCGTGACGGCGTACGGCTCCTTCAGGGCGGCCGGCAGCCGGAAGAACGTGCGGGCCGCCTCCCGGATCCGGGCCGGGAGCGAGGGGTCGACGCCGTGGCCGGTCACGAGCAGGAATCCGGCCGCGCGCAGGGCCTCGTCGACGCGCGCGGCGGTACGGGCGCGCGCCTGCGGGCCGCCGGACCGCCACGGCCCGAGATCGATCACGGGAACCTGGGATCCGGCCATGGGAGACCTGCCTTCCGACGCTGCGCGGT
Organism: Streptomyces erythrochromogenes; assembly: GCF_036170895.1. NCBI lineage: Bacteria > Bacillati > Actinomycetota > Actinomycetes > Kitasatosporales > Streptomycetaceae > Streptomyces > Streptomyces erythrochromogenes. Next base: position 539,541 of record NZ_CP108036.1, read on the forward strand.
GGTGTCCGGGACCGAGGCTATCGCTGCGCGCGACCGGACGGGATCGACACGGAAAGTGAATCTCGGCCACTTTGTGTGCGCATCGACGGCCGCCGACCGCGATGATCGTCACGATAAGGACCAGAATGGAACGACGGGTGCCTCAGGGACGGAGCGTGCGGTGGAGATTTCGACGCGGGAGGTCTTCGGGGCGCCGTGCTGGGTGAGCCTGATGACGCGCGACCTCGGAACGGCCCAGCGCTTCTACCGTGCGGTGGCCGGGTGGCGGTTCCGGCCGGCCCGGCTAGGCGACGCGTTCTCGGTGGCCTTCCGCGACCGGGTCCCGGTGGCGGGCATCGGGGCGCTGGCCGCGGATCTGGGGGTGGCGGCGGCGTGGACCCCGTACTTCGCCGTGGACGACGCCGACGTGGCGGTGGACCGCATCCGGGAGCGGACGGGCACCATCGCGGTCGGTCCGGTGTCTTTCGAGTCCGGCGGCCGCGCGGCCCTCGTCGCCGACCCGGACGGTGCCGTCTTCGGGATCTGGGAGGGCAATGTGGCCGCGGACTGGCGGGCCGGCAAGGGTCCGCTGCCGGCCTGGCTGGAACTGAGGACCAGGAACGCGCTCGACGCGGCGATGTTCTACGGCGCGGTACTGGAATGGGCCACCGACCGCCCGGGCTGCTGCGCGGTCTCCTACGAGGAGGACCAGGTCGTCCTGCGGCAGAACGGCGAACCGGTGGCCCGCCTGAACAGCGGTCCCGTCGAGCTCGCCTCCTACTCGCCGCACACCCGGCCGCGCTGGCACGTGCACTTCCGCGTGCCCAGGCTCCGGCCGGCGATCGAGGCGGCCGTCATGCTCGGGGGCCGCATGGTCTCGGACATCACCTCGAACGCCACGGAGCGGTGGGTGACGCTCCGCGACCCGGACGGGGCGCTCTTCACGCTGACCACCGAGGTCGGGGCGGACTCGGACGAGGACCTCGCCCGGCCGGGCCTGTACTGACCGTCCGCGCGGGCGGCACCGGCCGGGCGGTGTTCGGGGCGCCCGTCAGCCGAGGGCGGCCAGGACCCGGTCCGGGGTGAGGGGCAGTTCGCGCAGCCTGCGGCCCGTGGCGCGGCTGACGGCGTTGCCGATCGCGGCGGCCACGCCGACGATGCCGATCTCGCCGATGCCCTTGCCGCCCATCGGGTTCAGGTGCGGGTCGTCCTCGTCGATCCAGTGCGCCTCGATGTCGGGCACGTCGGCGTGCGCGGGCACGTGGTAGGACGCCAGGTCGCACTCGGTGAAATCGCCGTGGACGGGGTCGACGGAGCTGTGCTCGGTCAGGGCCATGCCCAGGCCCATGATCATGGCGCCGACGAACTGGGAGCGCGCGGTCGCCGGGTTCAGGATGCGGCCGGCCGCGTACACGCCGAGCATGCGGCGCACGCGCACCTCCCCGGTGACCGTGTCGACGCGTACGTCGGCGAAGTGGGCACCGAAGGCGTGGCGGGCGTACGGGAACTTGCGCTGGGCGGCCTGCGTGGTGTCGGCGGACGCCGACAGCCCCCCGGGCGGCAGCGGACCCCGGTGGCGGGCCAGCCGGGCGGCGAGCGCGGTGCAGGCATCGTGGACCGCCCAGCCCCAGGAGGCCGTGCCGGCGGAGCCGCCGGCCAGCAGGGCCGGGGGCAGGCCGGTGCTGCCGATGGCGGCCGTCACGGACGCGAGGGGCACGCCCAGGGCGTCGGCGGCCACCTGGGCGAGGACGGTGCGGGCGCCGGTCCCCAGGTCGGTGGCGTCGATCTCGACGAGGTAGCTGCCGTCGGGGCGGGCGTGGGCCCGGGCGGTGGAGGGGCCGATCCAGACGGGGTAGGTGGCGGCGGCCACGCCCACCCCGGCCAGCAGCGGTCCGTCGCGGCGCGGGGTGCGCAGGGAGGCCCAGCCGAACCGTTCGGCACCCTCGCGCAGGCACTCGACGAGGTGGCGGCTGCTGAAGGGGCGGCCGCTGTCCGGCTCGGCGGCGGGCTCGTTGCGGATCCGCAGCTCGATGGGGTCCATGCCGAGCTCGTCGGCCAGTTCGTCCATGGCCGATTCCAGGGCGTACATGCCGGGGGCCTCCCCGGGGGCCCGCATCCAGGAAGGGGTGGGCACGTCGAGGGCGACGACCCGGTGGGTGGTGCGGCTGTCGGGGACGGCGTACATGACGCGGCCGGGGACGGCGGCCGGTTCGACGAACTCCGCCACGCGGGAGGTGTGGGTGGTGACCGTGTGGGTGTAGGCGGTGAGGGTGCCGTCGCGGCGCGCTCCCAGGCCGATCCGCTGCACGGTGGGGGCGCGGTGCCCGACCGCGGCCGGCAGGTCGCGTCGCGGCAGGACGAGTTTGACGGGGCGTCCGGTGTGCCGGGCGGCCATGACGGCCAGGACGACGTGCGGGCGCGGGGTGCCCTTGCAGCCGAATCCGCCGCCGACGTGTTCGGAGACGACGGTGATCCGGTCCTGCGGCAGGCCGAAGAGGGAGGCGAGCACCGTGCGGACGGTGCCGGCGCCCTGGCTGGAGTCGTACACGGTCAGCCGGCCGGCCTCGGCGTCCCAGAGGGCGGTGGCCGCGTGCGGCTCCATCGGGTGGTTGTGCAGCGGCGGCACGGTGTAGGTGCGCTCGATCCGTACGGGGGCGGCGGCGAGGGCCGCGTCGGGGTCGCCGCGTTCGCGGTGGGCGGGGAACCCGTTGGCCTCCTCGGGGGTGCGTGCGCCGGGGTGGTCCTCGCGCAGGAGCACGTCGTGGGGTTCGGTGGCGTAGTCGACGCGTACGGCTTCGGCGGCGGCCTGGGCGGCCTCCGGGGTATCGGCGATCGCGAGGGCCACGTACCAGCCGTGGTGCGGGACGGCGGTGTCCTGGAGGACCTGGAGCGTGGCGTCGTCCGACGGGCCGAGGCGGGGCGCGTCGTACGGGGTGAGGACGGCGAGGACGCCGGGCAGGCGCAGGGCCGCGGCCGTGTCCACGGCGCTGACGCGGCCGCGCGGGACGGTGGCGGGGACGGGGCGGGCGTAGGCGCAGCCGGGCGGGGTGTGGTCGGCGGCGTAGCGTGCGGCGCCGGTGAGCTTGTCCGGGCCCTCGGCGCGGACGGCGGCGGTGCCGAGGGCGGTGTGCGCGGGCATGACCTGCTCCTGTCCTGGATGTGGCGGCCGGCAGCGCTACGGTTGCGCGGCTCTACGGTGCACGGCGGGAGGTCGCGGCGAGTTCCGCGAGCGTGGCGAGCGCGTCGCGGGCGAGGTTGCGGGCGAGGACGACCTTGTGGGCGTTGTCGCGCAGGGGCCTGGCCCGGTCGAGTTCGGCGTCGACCGCTCGCCGGACGGTGCCCGTGTCGAGGACGGCCCCGGTCAGCTCCTGCTCGGCCGTGGTGGCCCGCCAGGGCCGGTGGGCGAGCCCGCCGAAGGCGAGGGCGACGTGCCGTACGCGGCCGGTTGCCGGGTCGAGGTCGAGGACCGCGGCGACCGAGGCCAGTGCGAAGGCGTAGGAGGCCCGGTCGCGGGCCTTGCGGTACAGGGAGACGGCGCCGGGCACGGGGGCGGGCAGGAGCACGGCGGTGAGGATTTCCCCGGGGCGGATGACGGTGTCCTGCTCGGGATGGTCGCCTGGCAGCCGGTGGAAGCTTTGGGCGGCGACGGTCCGGATGCCGCCGGTGGCGCCGGTGCCGTCGCCCGCGTCGCCGTCACCGCCGCCGTACAGCTCGATGTCGGCGTCGAGCGCGGCGAGGGCCACGGCCAGGTCGGAGGGGTGGGTGGCGATGCAGTGCGCGGAGTGCCCGAGGACGGCGTGTTCGCGGTGGACGCCGTCCCGGGCGGCGCAGCCGGTGCCCGGCCGCCGCTTGTTGCAGGCCTTGGACACGTCCTGGAAGTACGGGCAGCGGGTGCGCTGGAGCAGGTTGCCGCCGGTGGTGGCGATGTTGCGCAGCTGGCCGGACGCGCCGGCGAGCAGGGCCCGGGCGACGAGCGGGTAGCGGGTCCGTACGAGGGGGTGGGCGGCGACGTCGCTGTTGCGGGCGGTGGCTCCGAGGCGCAGGCCGCCGCCGGACCGCTCCTCCACGGCGTCCAGCGGCAGCCGGGAGATGTCGATGAGGGTGGCGGGGGTTTCGACGCCCAGTTTCATGAGGTCAACGAGGTTGGTGCCGCCGCCGAGGTAGCGGGGGTCCGGGTGGGCGGCGTAGGCCCCGGTCGCCTCGCGCAGGCTGCCGGCCCGGACGTAGCCGAAGGGCTTCATGCGGCGCCGCCGGCGGGCACGACCGCGGCCGCGGTGTCGGCCACGGCCCGGACGATGGCCGGGTAGGCGCCGCACCGGCACAGGTTGCCGCTGAGCCGTTCCCTGATCTCCGGCGCGGTCGGCTCCACCGGACGGCCGGGCTCGGCGAGGGCTTCGGCGGAGGTGACGGCCGAGGGGTGGCCGGCGGCGGCCTCGGCGAGCGCCCCGACGGCGGAGCACAGCTGGCCGGGCGTGCAGAAGCCGCACTGGAAGGCGTCGCGCCGGAGGAAGGCCCGCTGGAGCGGGTGCGGGCCGCCTCCGGGGGCGGTGGCGGCGAGGCCCTCCACCGTGGTGACCTCCGCGCCGTCCTGGGCGACCGCCAGGAGCAGGCAGCTGTTGGCCCGCCGCCCGTCGAGGAGCACGGTGCAGGCACCGCACTGGCCGTGGTCGCATCCCTTCTTCGGCCCGGTGAGGCCCAGGTGTTCGCGCAGCAGGTCGAGGAGGGTGACGCGGTGGTCGGCGCCCACGACGTGCTCGGTGCCGTTGACCCGAAGGGTGACGGGGCTGCTGGTGGCGGGTGCGGCGTGCTCGGTGGGGTCGGTTCGGCTCACCTCCACAGGTTCTCCGACGGCGCCGGGTCCGGCATCCGCGGACGGCCATTCGCGGCGGATCACCTTCGGTGACGGTTCGAGATGCGGGTGTACGGCAGTGCTGGTTCGCTGAATCCGCCCGCTCTCCCCCACTGATCCGAGGAGCGATCATGAGCGTTTCAGGCGAGTCCCGCGGCCGGTCCCAGCAGATGCGCACGAAGGCCAAGGAGCTGAACGAGGCCGCCGAGCGGTCCACCGATCCGGAGGAGCGCCGCCGGCTGAAGGAGAAGGCCCGCCGTCTCCAGGAGCAGAGCGAGCAGGAGAGCCGGATGGACGACCGGGGCATGGACCCCATGTAGCCCGCGCCCTCCCCGTACTCACCGCGCACCGGCCGGTGTCCGCCCCGATCCCCCTCGCCGCGGCCACCGGCCGCCGTGCGGGTGCGGCGGGTGCGGCTACTGGTACCAGTCGTCCCCGCCGTCGGCCAGGGACCGGCCGAGGTAGTCCCGCAGGTCCCGGGCGACCCAGCGCCGACTGTCGTCCTCGTGCTCCCACACGAAGATGTCGTCCCGTTCGGGGGTGCGGACGAAGGCGAACCGCTGCCGCTCGGCGTCGGCCACCGCGGCCTCCCCGACGGGCCCGCCGAACTCGACATCTGCGTACGCCTCAACGGCGGTCCCTCTCCACGTGCGCGCAGCTTCAGCGGATCCGCCGTGGCGCAGAGTCGACCCGGTCGGAGTTCCGTTCGGGGTGAACGAGCGGTGGAAGGTGAAGGCGTGCGGCACGGAGCCGTGGTCGTGGAGGTGCTCCAGCCTGGAAACCCCGTCCTGCCAGGTGGGTATCACGCCGTCGCAGACCCACCAGCACACGTGGTTCGGGTGCCCTGTCCTCTCGAACCAGTCGTAACGCCTGTTCAGCGCCGCACGGTGCAGACCGGTGTAGACGGCGTCGAAGGCGGGGCGCAGGTCGGTCCAGAGTGAGAGCGTCGTGGCCAGGGCGGTGGTTTCCACCGTACGGCCCTTGCCGTACCAGGTCGGTACGGCGAACTCTCCCCATGCACCCCAGTCCGCCCCGAAGAGCATGCCGCGGTCACCGTCTGCCGCTTCGGCACGCGCGAGGTGTCCGGGGTGCTGACTGATCTTCCGGTAGACGGCCTCGCCCCAGTCGTAGAACTCGCGCGTGAGGGGTCCGGGGTCGGCGAGAGGTGACTTCAGGACGCCGAATGTGTACAGAGCAAGTCGGGGCATGCGTCTCTCCCTGATGGGGGGCCTGGTGTGGACGCCGTTCGGTGGCTTGGGCACGGGGCGAGGGCCTGGAGGAACCCCTGCGCCGCCGTTCGCGATCGCCGAAGACCAGGTGAAGGTAGCTGCCTCTGCGGGCCGTGTCGAAGTTGCGTTTTCCCGGTCCAAGTGGCCTCGTGCAGCGGTCATTTCGAGGGCCGGGGCGGAAGAGGACGGCCCATGGCCACAAGCCCGGGCGGCACCGGCCGAAAGGCACTGCGGCCCGCCCGGAGCCGATCTATGGTGGCGGTCCGATGCCGGAACCACGGGAGGGCCGACGATGACCGTCGACGGTTTCAAACTGCTCGCTGACGCACACGACTACCTGCTCACCGCCGTCCGCGGCGTCCCCGCCGAAGCGTGGGCGGATCCGACGCCGTGCACCGAGTGGACGGTGCGTCAGGTACTGAACCACGCGCGCCTGGACCAGCAGGCGCTGGTCATGCAGATCACGGGCGCAGCCCCCGAGAGCGACCCATTCGAGCCCGAGGACGCGACGGCCGGCGACCCGGTCGCGGAACTGGCGGCGGTGCTGGAGGCAACCGCCGCGGCGTGGGAGTCGAGGAGGGACGACGAGAGCGTGCCCACCCCGATGGGGCCGATGCCCGCCGATGTCGGCACGGCCGCCGCGGCGCTCGACGCCGGCATCCACGCCTGGGACATCGCCCGGGCCACCGGTCAGGACCTGCCGCTGACCGAGGAGATGGCCGAGGCCCTGGAGGACATCGCGGCGAGGATCGTCGACTTCGTCCGCGACTCCTTCGGCAAGTACGCGCCGCCGCTGGTCCTCCCGGAGGGGGCGAGCCGCGCGGAGAAGCTCCTCGCGTTCACCGGGCGGGACCCCCGTTGGTCGCGCTGACCCCTCCGGTGCAGAACACGCACCCCTCCCAGAACGGGAGCGCGTCCAGCACCCGGTGAGCCGTGCACGAGGCCATCGCGGCCTGGTTCGGCCCGGGCGGTCCGCCCGGGCCGGCCGCCGTACGCACCGCCGTCTCCGCGCCCGCCGTCTCCGCGCCCGCCGTCTCCGGGTCGAACGCCTCCACCATGGCCCGGTACGTGCGCGAGTACCCCTCGGCCCGGGCCGGCTCGTACGTCAGCTCGTCCCACCGGTGGCGGGAGAGCGCCAGGTCCAGGACGCGCAGCAGGAAGCCCTTGGCCGCGGCCCGCTCCTGCGGCGCGTCCCCCAAGTCGAGCTCCGCGAGACCGAAGCCGACCACCCCGCGCCCCATCACGTTCTGGTCCTGGAGCGTCAGCAGGGCGGCGAAGCGGAAGTCCCAGGGCTCGCGGGCCAGCGTCGAAACGGCGAGCACCAGTACGTCCACGAACACCGCCGTGCCGCCGTTGGTCATCTCCAGGTGCCGGCCGTCAGTGCCACGGAACGTGTTCATCGGACCAGCCTGGACGGGGGCGGCAAGGGCCCGGGAGCCTCCTACAGCCGAACCTTCCATTCCACCGTGGAGCGGAGCGTGCGGACGGTCTTCGGGTCGCGGACCGACGGTGTGCGGTCCTCGGCCGTCACCGACAGGCGGTGGGTCCGCAGGTCGAACAGCCACAGTTCCGCCACCGACACCTCGGTGCGGCCCTCGAACAGCTTGAGCTCCCTGCCGTCCAGGTACCAGCGGACCACGAGCTGGCGGCCGTCCGCGCCGGACAGCCTCGGGACGGCCACCTTCGCCTTGTTGCGCAGCCGCAGGGTCCGGTCCGTCGGCGTGACCGCCGTGGCGATCCGCGCGTGCTGGTAGAACCCGGCGATCATCGCCTCGACGCCGGGCAGGTTGAAGGGCTTGCCCAGGACCCGCATCAGGGAGTTGTCGGTGGGCCGGTACAGCCCCGTCACGTAGTAGTTGCCGCCCTCGTACGCCCCGACCGTGCCGCCGTCGGGCGACTCCTCTCCGAGCCACCGGTACCACTTGGCCCGCTGCGCGGCCATCCGGTCGGCGGTCAGGCCCGAGCTGTTGGATTCGCCGGGTTCGGGCCCGGTGTACTTCTCGTAGTCCGGGACGCCCGGGTAGAAGTACTCGTCGGCGAGCTTGCCCAGCGAGTGGCCCGTCTCGTGGATGGCGACCTGGCCGGACTTCGGGTGGCCGGCCGACGCGGTCGATATCCCCTCGTAGCCGAGGGCGGCACTGGGCTCGTTGTAGCCCGCTCCCCCGTACTTCGCGCTGTTGGCCAGGACGATGACCAGGTCGGCCTCCGGCGCCTTCGCCACGTACGCGTCGACCTTGGGCTGGTCGATGCAGAGCAGCCGCTCGATGTCCCCGCACCAGAAGTACGAGCCGAGGGCGGTGTCGCGGACCGTGGCCGGGTCGGGATCGCCGGAGACGCCCGATTCGCGGGAGACCGCGTCGACCGTCCAGACGTTGAAGAGGCCGCGGTACGTGGTGTACGGCTCGACGGCGGCCACCTCGGCCCACTTCTGCTCGGCGTCCGCGTGGAAGCGCGGCAGTTCGGCCGCGGTGTAGCCGTCGCCGATGACGACGACGTCGAGGCGGTCCGCGGTGGAGCCGTTGTCGATCATCTTGGTGACCTCGCCGTCGGCCGACCGCTCGGCCTCGGTGAGCCGGCCCGCGCTCTTCGCGGGGCTGCCGGCCGCCGGTACCAGGGCGTGCCCGGATCCGGCGTCGCCGCCCTGTTCGGGCCCGGGGATCTCGACCTCCACCCGGGTCCTGGCCGGGCCGTCCGCAGCGTCCGCCGGGCCCGCCGGGCCTGCCGCCACGAGCGCCGCGCTCGCGCAGACCATCGCGAGCGCGGCCCTGAGCGTCGTACGCGCGGCCGGACGCCGCGCCGGAGGCCGTACCGCCCGTCTGATGACGGTGCCTGTGACCGGATCCATGAAGTCCTCCCCCGGGAAAGGAAGTTAAGCGGATTGATAAGCGCACTGAATCGGCTGCTTAAACTAGGCGGAGCGCGGGAGGTGCGCAATGGCGTACTCCGGCTGAATACTGTGGAGTTCGAGCAACCAGGGGGGATTCCATGGACGAACCGGGCGAGATCGGTCGCAGGGTTCAGCGCATGCGCGTCGAACGCGGGCTGACCCAGAAGCAGTTGGCGCACCCGTCCTACACCTCGGCCTACGTCTCCACCCTGGAGTCGGGCAAGGTGCGCCCCTCCGAGACCGCGCTGCGCTTCCTCGCCGGCCGCCTGGGCACGTCGTACGAGGAGCTGGCCACCGGACGCCCCGCCCACCTGGCTACCGAGCTGCGGCTCGCCCTCACCGACGCGCAGCGCACGCTCGCCACGGGCGCGGCCGACGAGGCCGCCGTGCGCTACCGCGGCCTGCTCGCCGAGGCCGAGGAACTCGGGCTCGTCCCCGAGCAGGCGCAGGCCCGGCTCGGCCTCGGCGAGTGCGCGCTCGAGTCCGGTGAACTGCCCGCCGCGATCGGCCACTTCGAGGAGGCCGAACGCCTCCTGGCCGACGAACCGCTACCGCGCCGCGCCCGGCCCCTGCGCGGCCGGGCCGTGGCGCACCTGCTCGCCGGCGAGCTGCGCTACGCCTGCTACCTCCTGGAGTCCGCCATCGACGAGCTGGGCGCGAGCGGACTGGCCGATCCCGACGCGCTGGTCCTGCTGCACGCCGCGGTGATCGGGCCGTACATGGACATGGGCGCCCATGCGCGCGCCGCCCACTCGGCGGAGCTCGCGCTCGCCCTGGCACCGCAGGTCAGCGATCCGGCGCTGGTGGCGGGCATGCACCGGCAGGTGGCGCGGACCTTCCTCGCCGAGGGGCGGATGGCCGACGCCGATGCCTCCCTGGCGAAGGCGCAGGCGATCTACGGCCACCTGCAGCTGCGCACGGATCTGGCGCACTGCCACTGGATGCGCGGCTACGTACTGGCGCAGAACGGTGAACTCGGTACGGCCGAGCGGGAGCTGCGCACGGCCCGGGACATGCTGTCGGCCCGGCGGGCCGGCCTCTACACGGCCCAGGTGGAGGTGGAGCTGGCGGACGTACTGCGCCGGCTGGGCCGGCACGAGGAGGCCGCGGGGCTGCTCGCGGCGCTGCTGGAGCTGGGCAACAGCCACGGCGCCGTGCACGCCGGCGGCGCGCACCGGCTCCTCGGCCTGATGGCCGAGGAGCGCGGTGAGACGGAGTCCGCCGAGGAGCACTACGTCCAGGCGCTGGCGCTGCTGGAGCGCAGCGGGGCGACGGGCGATCTCGCCGACCTGTGCCGGCTCCTGGGCGATCTGCTGCGGCGTACGGGCCGGGTCGAGGCGGCCATGGACGCGTACCGCACGGGTCTGGGGCACCGGGCGGCGCCGGGCACCACCACCCTGGGCCCGGCACCCTCGGCCGCGTTCCGGCCCGCCCGGGTCAGTGGTTCTCGGTGGGACGCAGATCGCGCGGAATGAGCGCCCAGGTCGTGGCCGCCGCGGCGACGGCGAGGCCGCCCGCCATGAGGAACGCCGGGGTGATGGCGAGGGTGTAGGCGTGCGAGGCGGTGTCGAGCAGGGCCTGGCCCACGGCGCCGCCGAGCCGTTCGGCGATGTGCGCGGCCTCGCCGACGGAGTCCCGTGCGGCGGCCGCGGTGGGCCCGTCCAGTTCGAGGGTGGGCAGGTTGCCGCGGTAGAGCGCGGCCGCGGTGGATCCGAGAACGGCGACGCCCATGGCGGAGCCGAGCTCGTAGCAGGTCTCCTCGATGGCGGCGGCGCTGGAGACCTCGGCGGCGGGCGCGGCGGAGACCAGCGTCACCGAGGCCACCGTGGTGGCGATGCCGGCGCCCAGGCCCATCACGGTCAGGGCGGCGGCGAAGGCCGGGTAGCCGAGGTCGGTGAACTGCTGGAGGGTCCACGGCAGGGCCATGCCCGTGGCCAGGACGACGAGTCCGGCGCCGAGCACGTGGCGGATCGCGAAGCGCTGCATCAGCGAGGGGGCGACCATCGAGGCGGCGATCAGGGCGAGCGGGGCCGGCAGCAGGCGCAGTCCGGCCTCCAGCGGGGTGTAGCCCTCGCCGTACTGGAACCACTGGGTGACCAGGAAGAGGATCGCGCCCATGCCCACCATGGGCAGGAAGATCGCGGTGGCGGCGACGCTGAAGGCGGGCTTGGCGAACAGCCGTACCTGGAGCAGGGGGTTGTCGAGCCTGGTCTGGCGGCGGACGAAGACGGTCAGCGCGACGGCCGCGACGAGGAGCAGCCCCCAGGGCAGGGGGTGGGCCACGCCGCTCTTGCCGAGCTGCTTGATGCCGCCGGCGAGGGCGAGCATGCCGACGACGGACTGCCCTACGCCCCACCAGTCCCACTTTCCGGTGCTGCGCGGGGAGCGGGATTCGGGCAGGTAGCGCAGGCCGGCCGCGACGATGACGGCGGCGACGGGCAGGTTGAGGAGGAAGGCGGAGTGCCAGCCGTGGTCCTGGACCAGGAGGCCGCCGACGACCGGGCCGAAGGCCATGCCGCCGCCGAAGACGGCCGCCCAGACGGCGAGGGCGAAGGCGCGCTCCTTGGCGTCGGTGAAGACGGTGCGCAGGATCGAGACGGTGGCCGGCATGATGGCCGCGCCGCCGATGCCGAGCAGGGCGCGGGCCGCGATCAGGTGCCAGGCCTCGGTGGCGAACACGGCCATGAGCGAGGCGGCCGAGAAGATGCCGAAGCCGGCCATGAGCAGCCGCTTGCGGCCCCAGCGGTCTCCGAGCGCACCTGCGGTGACCAGCAGGCCGGACAGGGCGAGCGCGTAGACGTCGATGATCCACAGCTGCTGTACGGCGCCGGGCTGGAGGTCGCCGACGAGCGAGGGAAAGGCCACGTTGAGGATCGTGGTGTCCATGGAGATGAGGAGGAGGCTGCCGGAGAGTATCGCCAGGACGATCCACCTGCGGGGGTCCGGCGCGGGGGTGTGCATGGGGTTCCGTTCAGGTCTGTGCGCGGTGACGTGCGGGTCAGGGTGCGGGGGCACCGGCGGGGGGCCGCGCGAGGGGCCGCGTCCCGCTGAGGAAGGAGGTCAGGACCAGGTGGCCGATCTGGCGGGGGGCGAGGTGCCCGTCCCGTACGCCTTCGGCGGCGGCGTCGAGGAGTCCCCAGAGGGAGTACCAGATCCAGTACGGCGGGAGGTCTGCGCGCAGCCGTCCCAGCCGCTGGCCGAGGGCGAGGAAGGCGAGGGCCCGCTGGTCCTGGCGGTCCACGCCGGCCCGGAAGGCGGGGTCCGCGAGCACGGTGGCGTCGCGTGAGGTGAAGCCGTAGAGGTGGGCGGCGGGCATCAGCGCGACGACCAGTTCCTCGAGGGCGGCGTCGAAGGCGTCGGCGTCGGCGTTCTGCGCCAGGTCGAGCGGGGCCAGGCAGCCGTCGACCACCTCGATCGCCCGGACCGCGACGGCTTTCAGCAGGGCTTCGCGGGTCGCGTAGCGGCGGCTCAGCGTGGCGCGGCTGGTCCCGATGCCGGCTGCGATCTGCACCATCGAGGCGCTGTGATCGCCGGCGAGGACGCGGGCCGCACCGTCGAGCAGTTCTTCTTCGTTCACCATGTCGAGCCTCCTTCGCCTCGAACGATACAAGATTGTCTCATCCGAGGCAAAGACACCCCACTTTGGCGCCGACTTCCGCGAAGAGCGCTGAACCGCACCACCGCACCCCTAAGGCACGCTCAGCACGTGCCACATCCGCATGGACCGGGGGTTGCGCAGGTAGAGGTGGGGGCCGCGGCCGATGGGACGGCTGTAGCGGCGCACGGGATCGCCGTTGGGCCAGACGAGTTCACCCTGCCCGGTGATCACCGCCCCGTCGTCGGTCAGGCGGCAGTGGTGGAGCCGCCCCCGCCCCTCGGGGCCGCCGAGGAGCAGCAGGCGCTGGTCGCTCACCGCGAGGCCGCGAATGCCGCGGATCGGCAGGGACCGGATGCGCGGCGGATCGCCGATCCGCTGCTCGACGAGGGCGCGGTCGTAGCAGTCCACGACCCGGACCTCGGAGTCCGTGACGTTGATCGCGTCGGCCTCGAGGTAGAAGCGGGCGCCCGGCGAATGACGGAAGCCGTGCTGTTGCCCGCACCGTCCCACCGGGCGACGGCGTCCACGCTCAGGGGGTCGTCCCCGTACATGCCCTCTTCTCCGTGCAGGGTCCACAGGGCGGCCCGGCGGTCCGCGACCAGCTGGATCACATGGGTGCCCATGCCGAATCTCCGCCGGGGCCGGCCGTTCCGGCCGAAGAGCTGGCCGTTGCGGCGGTCGGCCCCCCGGAAACCGTGCACCACGAGACCGCCCCCGGGCAGAGCCTCCAGGTCCCTCGGGTTCACGGCCACGTCGTGCAGGATGCGCTCGCGGACCGCGTCGCCGTCACGGGTGACGAGCAGGGCGTCGAAGGGCAGGGCGAGCGGCTCCGCGGAACGCCCGCCGTAGGGCCTGGACGGGAACCGCGCGTCAGTACAGATCAGCCAGAGGGCCCTGCCCCACGCGTCCACCGTGGAGGCCAGGACCTTCCGTTCGTCGTACTGCCGAGGCAACAGTGCGTAGGGCCGCAGTGCCACCTGCGTCAAAAATCACCTCGCGGGCGAAGGAACGTAACGCCCCATGATCACATGGGCTGTTCCTTGTGCTCGCCGTCGGCGCGGGCGCGGGCGCCCGAGCGGGTGCGGGAGGCGGTCTGGGCCCGCTGCGGATGGCGGCGCACGTACTCGTGCTCCAGCTCGTTCATCCGCTTCGTATGGGTGACCAGGGCGTCGTCGGACCCGTGCAACAGGGTCTCGTGGCGCGTGCGGTGGATGGCCTCCAGCTCCTTGAGCAGCCGGCCTTCCTCCAGTTTCCGCGCCGACGGACCGCCGTCGTGCTCCGTCATGGCACGTGCACCTCCTCCTCCGGCCCCCGCCCACTCCATCATCCTCCGCACCGCGCCGCACGTCCCGTCAGCGGCCGCAGCCCCGGCCCGACCACCGGCCGACGCGTAGACACTGTCTACTCGCGCTGGTAGACAAGGGTCCATGGACCAGGAGAGACCCCTGCGGGAACGGCTGATCGACGTCGGTGCGGAGCTCGTCGCGAGCGGGGGCACCGGCGCCCTCGGGCTGCGGGAGATCGCCCGCCGGGCGGGCGTCTCGCACGGGGCGCCGCGCCGCTACTTCCCCACCCACCACTCCCTGCTGTCGGCGATCGCCCGGCGCGGCTTCGCCGATCTCGCCGGACGCGTCGCCGCCCTGGAGGCCGCAGCGGCACAGTCGCCGCCGCGGGAACGGGTGCGGGCGATCGGGTGCGCCTACGTCGGCTACGCGCTGGAGAACCCCGGGATGTTCGCGCTGATGTTCCGGCACGACCTGCTGGACAGTGCCGGCCGGGCACCCTCGGACGAGCCGCGGCTGCGGGAGTCGACGCTCCCGCTGTTCGCCCTCCTCGTCGCGCTCGTCGGCCGGTGCGGGGCCGCCGAACCCTCCGTCACCGCCGCCGCGCTGTGGGCGAACCTGCACGGCGTGGCACAGCTGTGGCGCTGGGGCAGCCTGCCCCTGGTCCTCGGCGAGGACCCGGCCGTGGGCGTCGAACGGCTGGTCGACGCCGCCGTCGACGCGCACCTCGGGGGTGTCCCGGCGTGAGGCAGCGGATATCACTGCTCGTCAGCGTGGCCGGCGCGATGCTCGTCGCGCTCGACGGCACCGTGCTGACGGTGGCCCAGCCGAGCCTGAGCCACGACCTCGGGGCGAGCGTCGCGCAGGTCCAGTGGACCAGTACCGCCTACCTGCTGGCGGTGGCCGCGTTCCTGGTCCTCGCCGGACGGCTCGGCGACCGGTACGGGCACGCCCGGCTGCTGTTCGTCGGCGTGCTCGGGTTCGCCGCGGCCTCGGCGGGCATCGTGTTCGCGCCCGGCGTGGGCTGGGTGATCGCACTGCGTGCCGTGCAGGGCGTGTTCGGTGCGCTGCTGCAGCCGGCGACGCTGGCGCTGCTGAGGCTGGCGTATCCGCCCGAGCGGCTGGCCACACCCGTCGCCGTGCGGACCAGCGCGATCGGCGCGGCCGCTGCGGCCGGTCCGCTGCTGGGCGGTCTGCTGGCCGCCCAGTGGGACTGGCGGGCCGTGTTCGTGCTCAACGTGCCCGTCGCCGTGGTGATCGCGGCGCTGACGCTCGCCGTACGGGCCCCCGCGCCGCCGCGCGCGGAGACGGGGCGGCCGGCGCTCGGTGGCGCGGCCCTGCTCGCCACCGCCCTCGCGGTGTTCGTGCACGCGCTGGTCGGCGTACCGGAGTACGGGTGGACCGGAGCGCCGACGCTGCTCGGGTGTGCGGGCGCCGCCGGGCTCGCCGCCCTGTTCGTACGCCGTGAACGGCGTTCCGCGCTGCCCCTCGTACCGCCCGTCGTGGCCCGGGCCCGGGCGGTGACGGCGTCCGTGGCCCTGCTGCTGGTGGTGTCCGCTGGCATGTTCGGGGCGTTGTTCACGGCGACGTTCCGGCTCCAGGACGTCCAGGGGCTGGACCCGCTCGACACCGGACTGCGGGTGCTGCCGCTGACGGCGGTGATGGTCGCGGGGGCTCCGGTGGCGGGGATGGCGCTGCGCCGGTTCGGGCCGCGCCGGACCGCGCTGACCGGTACGGCGCTGGCCGTCGCCGGGATCGCGGGGCTGGGCTCCGCGTCGGGGCCGGCCTTCGCGGTGCTCGGCGCCGGATTCACCACCGTCATGGTCACGGCCACCGGGGCGGTGGTCGGGGAGGCCCCGGCCGGGTACGCCGGGGTCGTCGGCGGGCTCAAGCAGACCGCCATGAACGTGGGTCCGGCCCTGGGCATCGCGGTCGCCGCGAGCGCCGGGGTGCACGGGCCGGCGCTGGTGGCCCTGGCCGTGCTGGCCGCGGCCGGCCTGGCCGCGGCGTCACTGCTGCCCGGCGGCGCGCGCCCGGCAGCTGCGGGCGACCTCGTCGGCGAAGACGAGGGCCGGCGGGGCGAGGGCGGCCCAGCGGCGGACGGCCCAGCCGACGGCGAGCGGCGGCAGGGCGGGGACGGGCACCAGGCGCAGCGGGCCGTCGGAGCCGGGGACCTGCCAGCCGGGCAGCGCGGGCACGACGGCGTGGCCCAGGCCTAGTTCGGCGAGCAGCAGGGCGGTGTCCCAGTCGGCCACGCTGGTGTCGGAGCGCACGTGGATGCCGTGCTCGGCGAGGGCGGCGTCGAGGTGGGCGCGGGAGGCGGAGTTCTCCGGCAGCCGGATGTGGCGGACGCCGGCGAGGTCGGCGGGGGTGAGGTCGGCCCGGCCGGCGAGGGGGTCGTCGGCGCCGACCGCGAGCACCCAGGGCAGTTCCATGACGGGGCGCTGCTCGATGCCCCGGACGGGGGCTCCGATGGTGATCCAGGCGAGGTCGAGGTCACCGGCGGCCAGGGCGTCGAAGCAGCTGCGGCTGGAGTTCTCGGTCTGGAACTCCAGGCTCACCCCGGGGTGGCTGCGGCGGAAGGAGACGACGGCCTCGGACATGAAGTGCCGCACGGTCGTCGCGCCGGTGGTGACGCGCACGGCGCCGCCCCCGCCCCGTACGAGGTCCTGCACGCGGCGCAGGGCGCCGTCGAGGCCGGCGATACCGTCGGCGGCGGCCGCCTGGACGATCCGGCCGGCCTCGGTGGGCACGACGCCGCGTGCGTGGCGCTCCAGGAGGCCGGTGCCGGTCTGCTTCTCCAGGCGGCGGACGTGCTGGCTGACGGCGGACTGGGTGCAGCCGAGGTCGCGTGCGACGGCGCTGAGGCTGCCGGCGCGGCAGACGGCCACGAACACGCGGAGGTCGTCGAGGGTCATGAGACCCAAGATATTCCTTGGATGTGGGGAGTAAACCGGAGGATTGACTTGGGTTTTGGGGTGGATCAAGATCGGTGCAGGGCCCGGGCGGCAACCCGTCCCCGCCTTCGCCACGGGGTCCGGACTCCCGGCGAAAGGCATGGACGGGTGCCGACCCACCACCCCCGCCAACCCGATCCCTGATCCCGATCCCGGGGAGGTTCCATGTCGGAGCGCGCCGTCGCATGGCTGCGGGAGCTCGGTGCGCAGGACGTCGCCCACCCCGGCGGGACGCTCCTGCTGCACCTGGAGCGCGTACGGGGGCTGCTCGCGTCGTGGGGTGCGCGGCCGGCCCTGCAACGGGCGGGCCTGTGCCACGCGTTCTACGGCACCGACGGATTTCCCACCGCTCTGCTGCCACTCGCCCGCCGCGCGGAGCTGGCCGAGGTGATCGGTGAGGAGGCCGAGTCGCTCGTGTACCTCTACGCCGCCTGCGACCGGGCTGCGTCGTATCCGACGCTCGACCGTGCGGAGGCGGTCTTCCGGGACCGGTTCACGGGCCGGGTCCACTCCCCCTCGGAGCGGCCGCGGCGGGATCTGGCCGAGCTGACGGCCGCCAACGAACTCGACCTGGCGTGGATCGATCCCGCCTTCCGGGAGGCGTGGGGCGGCGAACTCCTCTCGTTGTTCGGCCGGTTGCGGGATCTGCTCAGTGAGCCGGCCCGGCGGGAGTGCCGGGCCGTGCTCGGCGACGGGTAGGAATCAGCGGTCGGGAGCGGTGTACGTCGGTGCCGCGGCCGCCCGGCCGGTGAGGGTGATCTCCGCGGCGCTGGTCCAGGGTCCGCGGCCGCCGGCCTCGGTCAGGGCCCTGAGGCGGAGGTAGCGGCCGGTCTTCGGGGACAGGGCCGTGGTCTTGGCGGCGGCGGTGTCCGCGAAGGTACCGCTCGCCACCGGCGCGCCCCAGTCCGCGGCGGTGTCGCGGACATGGACCTCGTAGCCGCCGATCCTGCCGTTGACGCCGCCGTCCTGGCGGGGGAGGTAGCCGAGGCCGTCGATCGTGTACCGGGCGCCGAGGTCGATCTGGATCTCGTGCGGGAGCGCCGCGGGCGTGCCGGAGGACCAGGCGGTGTGCCACATCGTGGCGGGGTTGCCGTCGAAGGCGCCGACGGCAGCGCCGTTCTCGGCGGCGGTCTCCTGGCTGTCGGCGCGGACCAGGGACCAGCCCGCACTGTCGATCGGGGCGGAGGAGGCGGGCAGGGGCTCGGCGGCAGGGACGGTGGTGCCGGCGGCCGAGAGGGTGAACGCGCCCGCCTTGGTACCGGTCTTGACCCAGAGGATCCCCGCGCGGTCCGCCGGGTCGAAGAACCAGCCGGACGCCGCGGAGTCGTAGGCGGCCTTGGAGGCCAGGCGCGGCACGGCGGCTCCGTCCACCGCGAGGGAGGTGGGGGCGGAGGCCACGTGGAGGGTGAACTCGTAGCCTCGGGAGGCCGGTTTGCCGGCGTAGCTGCCGGTGGGGGCGCCGACGGAGACGGTGACCGTGCCGGTGCCGGCCGTCGGCGCGGTGACGTCGACCTGCTGGCGGGCGTAGGCGCCCGACTCGTGGGCGCGGGTGCGGCCGTCGTCCTCGTAGAGGCTGAAGGAGGAGGCGCCGCGCGGGTGGATGTCGTAGGTGAGGGTGGAGACGGGCTTCTCCCCCGTGTGGTTCATCTGCGGCCACATCGGCACGATGCCTCCGCCCTTGACCAACAGCGGGAGGGTGTCGAGGGGCGCCTGGTACCCGTCGAGCCGGCCGGGGCCCGCGTACGTGCGGCCCGTCCAGTAGTCCGTCCAGGTGCCGGCCGGCAGGTGGATGCCGTCCCGGACCGTGGTGTCGGAGACGACGGGCGCGACGAGGAGGGAATCGCCCGCCATGAACTGGCCGCTGGTGGCGTTGCCGCGGGCCACCGGGTCGTCGGGGTACTCCAGGACCATGGCGCGGGTGCTGGGGACGCCCGTCTCGTGGGCGACGCGGCTCATCGTGTAGAGGTAGGGCATCAGCCGCATCTTCAGCTGGAGGTACTTGCGGTTGACGGAGAGGTACGGCTCGGCGAACCGCCACGGCTGCTTGTCGTGGTAGCCGGCGGAGGGGTTGACCGCGCCCCAGCCCGACATGGTCATGAAGGCGGGGGTGAAGGCCTTCCACTGGAGGTCGCGGGTGTACGTCTTGGGGCTGCCGCCGAAGATCCCGTCGACGTCACCGGCGGCGTAGTTGAGGCCGGAGAGGCCCGCGCCGGTGATGGCGGGGACGTGCCAGCGCATGTCGTCCCAGGTGCCGTAGGTGTCGCCGGTCCAGACGACGGCGTTGCGCTGGGTGCCCGACCAGCCGTCGACGGTCCACACGAAGCGGCGGGCGTCGGAGTTCTTCTCGATCCCTTCGACGGCCTGCCGCACCCCGTCGAAGGCGTACTTGTAGCCGCTGCCGATCCACGCCACGTCGGTCTTCACGCCCCGGCTGCCGGCGGTGCCCACCTCGTCGGCGATGGAACCGAGGCCGGTCGAGGTCCACAGGCCGGTCTGGAAGCCCTTGGCCCGCAGGGCGTCGACGGTCGATTTCAGGGGTGCGGTGTAGCCGCAGCCGTAGCCGTCGTTGGGGAGGAACCAGCCCGAGGGCATGTCGGCGGCGCGGGCGTCGGCCGCGTAGCCGACGACATCGGGCGTGGTCTGGTGGCGGGGACGGCCGTGGTCGCCCTGGTAGTCGGGGTTGGAGGCGTTGAAGCAGTCGGCGTTGCCGAGCTCGAAGCCCCACATCGGTGCCATGAACGGCTTTCCGCTGACGTCGGTGTAGGCGTCGAGCACGGATTTCAGCGTATCGCCGGTGAAGTACCAGGCGTCGAAGCGCTTCTCGTCGTGGGCGAGGGTGGTGGGGGCGTTGAATCCGTAGGAGCCCGGGGCCCAGGTGTTGCGCATGACGCCGTAGCCGTTGGTGGACATGTAGAAGGGGGCGGGGCTGGCGTTGTCGTTCTCGCGCCACTTGTTGTCGACCGCGATGGGGACGGTCTTGCCGCGCAGCGCCCACTCGCCGAGGCGCAGGCCGGTTCCGTAGAACTGCTCGTCCGCGCCGCGGGCGAGGTACTGCGTGGTGCGGCTGCCGGTCCAGCTCGTGGGCCGGGTCTCCTGCCAGACGGGGGTGGTGTCACCGGCTCGGTAGACGGAGAACCGCAGCGGCGACTTGTACACACGGATGGAGAGGGAACCCGTGCTGATCCGGTAGTACGCGCCCGCGTCGGTGCCGGTCGCGGCCACGGAGCCGAAGTCGGTGGTGACGGCGAGGTCGGAGCCGGCCGGGTCGTCGGTGAAGGTCCCGTCGGGCGAGAGCCAGAGGCGGAAGATGTCGGCGCGGGCGACGACCACGCGGGCCTTGGCGCCGCTGGAGGCCGTGACGGTGAAGGTGTTCCCGGACCGGGTGAAGCCGGTGACGTCGCCCGCGGTGGCCGTGGCCCCGGAGGGGGCGGCGGTGGCGGGCGCGACGAGCGGTCCGGCGGCGGCCAGGCCCACGACGGTGAGGGCGGCGGCGAGCAGGGCGGCGCCCGGGGCGCGCAGGCGCCGTCGCCGTGGTGCGCGCGGCCGCCCGGATAAGGGGGCCCGTCGGCTCCTGCGGATGCTGGGCAGTCTCATGGGCAGCTCCTCGTGCGGTCCGGAGAACGGACACAGCTCTTTGGCATGCACCCGGCAAGATAGCGCCCCGGAGGCGTTCTTTGAAGGATGCTGCTCGAAGTTGCCCTCCATCACGCATCTTTGAGCATTCGTCAGGTTCGCGTCGGCGCGCGGAAGCCACGGGTGACCAGGCGGTCGCGGCCGCAACGGGCGGTCGTCGATGCACGGGGACGAAATTGCGGGGGGGGGCGTCCAGAGCGGACGAGAAAGGCAAGGAGGTGAACCCACTCCTTGCCACTCTCAACTTATAGCGCACCGGGGGGCTTGCGGCAAGGCCCCGTCGCTGGGGCAAAATCGCGGACCGAAGCCAGAAGCTGCAGAAATGGGAGATCCACGAAGTGCATGCGTTTTTGCCGGTTCACGCATCGCGCGGTGACGTCGAGCAGGTCTCGGTCGCCCCGCGGGCCCGCAGCGCGTTCGACCTTCCCGACCACCTCTCCCCCAAGGCCGACCCGGCCCTGACCGACGCCGACGAGCGGCACTTCGCCGCCATCTCGGAGAGTCTCGCCCAGTCGATCGGCGAGCTCTCCGACCGCCTGGAGGCCGAGCGCAGGGCGCCCGGCGGCATCGGCCGGGAGGCGATGGACCGGGACGCCGAGATCCACCGTCTGACCGCCCGCCTGCGCACCCTGCGCCGCTTCGGCCTGGACCTGTGCCTGGGTCGCGTCGTCCCCGCCGACGGCCACGAGCCCGTGTACGTGGGGCGTCTCGGCCTCACCGACAGCACGGGGCGCAGGCTTCTGCTCGACTGGCGCTCGCCCGCGGCGGAGCCGTTCTTCGCGGCGACCCACGCCAACCCGATGGGCCTGGCGAGCCGCCGCCGGTACCGCTGGACCGGTGGCCGGATCAGCGACTACTGGGACGAGGTCTTCAGCGCCGACGCGCTCGAGGGGCACGCGGCGCTCGACGACCAGTCCGCGTTCATCGCAAGCCTGGGCGGCAACCGGTCGGCCCGGATGCGCGACGTGCTCTCCACCATCCAGGCCGACCAGGACGCCGTCATCCGCGCGGGGTCCCGCGGCGCACTCGTCGTCGACGGCGGCCCCGGTACGGGCAAGACCGTCGTCGCGCTGCACCGCGCGGCCCACCTCCTCTACTCCGACCCGCGTCTCGGCCACCGCCGCGGCGGCGTCCTCTTCGTCGGCCCGCACCAGCCCTACCTGGCCTACGTCGCCGACGTACTGCCCAGCCTCGGCGAGGAGGGCGTGCAGACCTGCACGCTGCGCGACCTCGTGGCGGAGGGCGCCGGGGCGGCGGAGGAGAGCGACCCGGCCGTGGCCCTGCTCAAGTCCTCCGCGGACCTGGTGAAGGCGGTCGACGCGGCCGTCCGCGTCTACGAGGAGCCGCCCACCCGCGGGATGACGGTCTCCAGCCACTGGGCCGACGTCTGGCTGAGCGCCGACGACTGGGCGGCTGCGTTCGAGGCGGTGGAACCGGGAACCCCGCACAACGAAGCCCGCGAGCAGATCCGGGAGGAGTTGATCGCCGTCCTCATGGACAAGCACGAGGACGGCGGCGAGGGCCACGACGTCCCGCCCGAGCTGCTCCGGCGGTCCCTGCTGCAGGACCGGGAACTGATCAGGACCCTCAACCGGGCGTGGCCGATGCTCGAGGCGACCGACCTCGTCGGGGACCTGTGGTCGGTGCCCGCCTACCTGCGCAAGTGCGCGCCCTGGCTGGGCCCCGACGACGTGACCAGGCTGCAGCGGGCGGACGCCCAGGCCTGGACGGTGTCCGACCTGCCGCTCCTGGACGCCGCCCGGCAGCGGCTCGGCGACGCGGAGGCCTCCGTCCGCAGGCGCCGGCACGAGGCCGCCGTCGCCGCCGAGCGCGCCCGCAGGGCCGACGCCATCGACAGCCTGCTGCAGAACGTCGTGATCGACGAGAGCGAGGGCGCGATGGGGATGCTGCACGGCCGCGACCTCCAGGACACCCTGATCGACGAGAGCGGGCTGCCCGGCGCCGAACCGGACCTCCTGGCCGGCCCGTTCGCGCACGTCATCGTGGACGAGGCCCAGGAACTGACCGACGCGGAATGGCAGATGCTGCTGGCCCGCTGCCCGTCGCGGAGCTTCACGATCGTCGGCGACCGGGCCCAGGCCCGGCACGGGTTCACGGAGTCCTGGACGCAGCGGCTCGAACGCGTCGGCCTCGACCGGATCACGGTCGCGTCGCTGAGCATCAACTACCGCACCCCGGAGGAGGTCATGGCGGCGGCCGAACCGGCCATCCGGGCCGCGCTGCCCGACGCCAACGTGCCGACGTCCATCCGCAGCAGCGGCATCCCGGTCGTCCACGGGTGCGTCACCGACCTGGAGTCGGTCCTGGACGGCTGGCTCGCCGCGCACTCCGGGGGGATCGCCTGCGTCATCGGCGATCCCGCGTTCCGGCCGACCTCCCGCGTCCGGTCGCTGACGCCGACGCTGTCGAAGGGGCTCGAGTTCGACCTGGTCGTCCTGGTCGACCCGGACCGGTTCGGCGAGGGCGTGGAGGGAGCCGTCGACCGCTACGTCGCGATGACCCGTGCGACCCGGCAGCTCGTCGTCCTGACGAGCTCATGACCGCCTCCGGCGGCCCTCTCCCGTCCGACCGGAGTACCCGCCATGGCGGTTGACGCGGACGTCGCGGTGGTGGGGGCGGGGCCGCTCGGGCTGAGCGCCGCGCTCCTGCTCGCCCGGGCGGGGCTGGGCGTCGTGGTGCTGGAACGCCGTCCCGGCCCGGTCACCGAGTCGCGGGCGACGGACCTGCACGCGCGGACCCTGGAGGCCCTGGCCCCGAGCGGGCTGGCCGAGGCCCTGCACCCGCTGGGGCGGCGCGTGGACACGGTCGACATGTGGTCCGGGCGGCGCCGGCTCGGCGGCTTCGACCTGGCACGGCTGCGCTCCCCGTACCCGTACGTCCTGACCGTCCCGCAGTGCGCCACCGAGGGACTGCTCGCGGCGGAGGCCGAGCGCGCGGGCGTGCGCGTGCACCGGGCGGCGGCCGTCCGGTCGGTGGCGGAGGACGCCGGCGGTGTCACCGTACGGTGCGAGGCCCTCGAACCGCTGCGCGCCCGCTGGGTGGTGGGGGCCGACGGCGCGTCGAGCACCCTGCGCGCCCTGACCGGGACGGCGTTCCGCGGCCGGACCTACGGGGGCACCTGGCAGCTCGCCGACCTGCAGGTCGACGGTCCTTCGACGGACCCGGCGCGGGTCCACATGGTCGGCGGTCCGCGCGGGCTGCTGGTCGTGCTGCCGATGCACCTGGACGGCTGGGCCCGGGTGGTGCTGCACCGGCCGGGCGGGCCCGTGCCGGACGGTACGGAGGACCCCTGGTCGCTCGCCGCCGAGGCGGCGGCCCGGGGCTGGACGGCGAGCGTCCGCGCCTGCCGCTGGACGAGCACCTTCCGCACCCAGCGACGGCTGGCCGGCCGTACGGGGAGCCGGCGGGTGCTGTTGATCGGCGACGCCGCCCACGTGTGCAGCCCGATCGGCGGGCAGGGTCTCAACCTCGGGCTCCGGGACGCCGTGTCCCTGGCCTCGGCCCTTCCGGGGGCGGAGCCCGACGGGCTCACCGCGTGGCACCGCGGCCGCCGCGCCGACGCCCTGCGCGTCCTGGCCCGTACCGATCTCGCCACGCGCGCCTGGACCCTGCGCGCGGCGCCCGCCCGGGCCGTCCGCGACACGGCCCTGCGCGGTGCGCTCACCACGCCGGCGGGCCGCCGCCTCCTCGCCGAGGCCGTCGCCGGCCCCGCTTGGCACCCGGACGCGCTGACGGTCCGTCGGGGGCGGTCGCGCAGCGGGTGTCCGGGACGGGCGGGCAGAAGACCCTCCGCCGCGCCAGGATCGGGGGCGGCCCGTCCCGGAGCGGACCGGCTGCTCGGCCAGCTGCCGCCGACGAGGCCCTCGTCAGGGCTTTCACCTGGGGTTTTGACGTCGGGAGATGCAGGTGGGTGGAGCGCGGCGGACAATCGGCAGGGATGGGGGGTGACCGGCGGCGGCGTACGCCGCGTCTGCCGCTTCTCGTCGAGAAGGAAGGTAATCCCATGGTTTTCGGATCCGGCCGTATACGGCGCGGGTGCACCGCTGTGTGTGCGTCCTCGCTGCTGGTCCTCGGGGGCGCCATCGGCGCCGGAGCGGCTGCCGCCGCTGAGCCCGCGTCTGGGACTGTGGGCGCGCGCGCGAGCGTTCC
Organism: Streptomyces erythrochromogenes; assembly: GCF_036170895.1. Taxonomy (NCBI): domain Bacteria; kingdom Bacillati; phylum Actinomycetota; class Actinomycetes; order Kitasatosporales; family Streptomycetaceae; genus Streptomyces; species Streptomyces erythrochromogenes. The sequence goes on from NZ_CP108036.1 coordinate 564,126, forward strand.
GCTGCAGGTCGACCCCAACGAGTTGCTCAGTCTCGAAAACGCCGCCCGTGCCAAGGCGGGTTGCGGCAACCTGACGATCGACCCCAAGGTGCAGGCCGCGGCCCAAAAGCTCGCCGACGACAACGTGGGCGTCAGCCACACGGGCTCGGACGGCTCCAGCGTCCAGGACCGGCTGAAGGCTGCCGGAGCGACGTACAACGCGTCCGCCGAGAACGTCTCGCAGGGGACGGATGCAGCGCAGGGGCACTTCGACCGGTGGATGAACTCCACCGGGGTCCACAAGCAAAACATCCTCAACTGCGCTTACACCAAGACGGGCATCGCGGTCAATGGCGACAGGGTCGTGCAGGTGTTCACCGACTGACCGGATCGGATCGGCACGCCGGCGCCGGCTCAGCCGGCGTCGGCGTGACCGTGTACCCGTGGCGGGGTGACCGCGAGGACGGGCGGGGCAGGGGTGCTCCAGCGGTGGCCGCAGGGGTCGAAGACCAGAAGCACCGGCCGTCCCGGGCGCTGGCGCCAGGAGATGCGTTCCGGCAGGCCGTCGCACACCGGACAGCACGGCAACGGGCCGTGCTCCGGCGCGCACCCGGGGGCGGCCGCGAGCGGCGTGACGTGCGGATCGCGCATGGAGGCTCCCTGGTCGTGCGGTTGGGCTGATCGCACTGTGCCATGCCCGGGGCCTCCTCCGCACGGGCGAATCATCCAGTGTTCTGGCTGGTCAGAGGTGCGGTCACCAGGAGGATTCCGGTCCTCTTGCGGGCACTCCGTGATCAACCGCTCCCGCAACCGGCCTCCACCAGGCCCGATTCGTACGCCGCTATCACCGCCTGGGCGCGGTCGCGGACGCCCAGCTTGCCGAAGATGCCGGTGATGTGGTTCTTGACCGTGGAGACGCTGATGTCCAGTTCTGCGGCGATCTCCGCGTTGTCGAGCCCGGCGGCCAGGAGCTGCCAGATCTCCCGTTCGCGCGGGGTCATGTCGGTCGGGGCCGCCGCGGCTGCCACGGCCGGGCGGGCGGGCGCGGGGGTCCGTACGTAGGCGGAGAGCAGCCGGGTGAGCAGCCGGGGTGCGACGACCGCCTCACCGCCGTGCACGGTGCGGACCGCGGCGCCCAGTTCCTCCGGGGAGACGTCCTTCGGGAGGAAGCCGTACGCTCCCGCGCGCAGGGCGGCGACCACGTACTCGTCCATGTCGAAGGTGCTGAGCGCCAGGACGCGGACGTCGGGGAGGGTCCGCGCCAGTTCCGCGGTGGCCTGGACGCCGTCGAGGACGGGCATCCGGATGTCCATGACGACCACGTCGGGCCGCAGTTCCCGGGCGAGGGCGACGGCGCGGGCGCCGTCCTCGGCCTCGCCGACCACCTCGAACTCGGGGTCCGGGCCGAGGATCAGGGCGAGGCCCCGCCGGACCAGCGGCTGGTCGTCGGCTATGAGCACACGGATCATCGGTGTCGTTCCCCTCCCTCGCCGCCCCGCCCCGCCGGTACCGGGAGGCGGGCCGCCACCCGGAATCCCCCGCCGTCGCGTGCGGCAGCCTCCAGGGTCCCGCCCTGGAGGGCTACGCGTTCGTGCATTCCGATCAGACCGTACCCGGTGCCCGCGGCGGGCCTGGCGGTCGGCGGCGGCGCACCGGCTCCGTCGTCGCACACCTCCACGGCGACCTCGTCCGGGTGGTACGTCACCCGGACCCGGGCGCGCGCCTGCCCGGCGTGCTTGCGGGTGTTGGTGAGCGCCTCCTGCACGATGCGGAAGAGGGTGAGGCCGACGCTGGGCGGCAGCGGGCGGACGGGGCCGTCGACGGTGAACTCCGTCTCCGTTCCGGCCAGCCGTGACTCGGTGACGATCCGCTCCAGGTCCGCGGCACCCGGCTGAGGCGCCGGAGGGGTTTCGTCCGGTTCTTCTCCGGCCCGCAGGACGTCGAGGAGTTGGCGCATCTCGCGCAGGGCGATGCGGCCGGAGTCCTCCAGGATGACGAGGGCTTCGCGGGCCGCCTCGGTGTCGTGCGCCAGGTTGGCCCGGGCGCCGCCCGCCATCAGCTGCATGGCGGTGATGTGGTGGGCGACGATGTCGTGGAGTTCCCGGGCGATCCGGCGGCGTTCCTCGGCGACCGCGCGCTCGGCCTGGCGGGCCTGGTTGGCCGCGACGTCCCGCTGCCAGCGGTTGATGACCAGGGCGGTGCCCGCGACCAGGGCTGCGGCCGCCGCATTGGCGGCGAGGGACAGGCCGGACGGAACGAGCGTGCCGCCCTGGCCCGCCGAGGCCAGCGGCACGGTCAGGGCGACGGCCGCTGCTGCGACCGCGGGCCGGCTGAAGCGGACCACCGAGTACAGGGCGACGGCGAGGCCGAGGGGGAAGTGCGGCGAGGTGTCCGCGATGACCACGTTGGGCACGACCCCCAGGGCCAGCACGGCCGCCAGCACGGCGACCGGCCGGCTGCGGCGCGCGAGCAGGCACATGGCGGCGGCCACGAGTGCGCCGGCGGCCGAGAGGGTGAGGGACATCCCTTCGGTCTGGGTTCCGACCGAGAACCCCAGCAGGTCCGCCGCGGCGGCGCCGATGGCCACCAATGCGTCGTTGCGCGTCCAGCGCAGCATGTCGGCGCCCTTGCCCATCTTTGCCGATCCTCCCCCGCCGGCGGGCCTTCCCGCCGGTGCGGGGCGGTTCGTGCCGGTTCCTCGCGTTCCATTCTGGCAGTCCGGCCGGCCGGTGCCGCCGTCCGGTGGTCTGGTTCCCGACCAGGACCAGGGTCCTGGTCGGGACCAGGATCCGGACCCTGCTCCCGGGGGCGGTTCCTCCCGTACGGCGACGATCGCGCGGTCCGCGCCTGATGGTCTGGAGACCGGCCGGGAACCCCCGGCCCGCCCCGCGACCTGAGGAGTCACGTGATCCGCGCCCTGACCGGGTTCTCGACGAGGAATCCGTGGAAGGTGATCGCCGTCTGGGCCGTGCTCGGCATCGCCCTGACGATCGCCGGCCAGGCGTTCGTCTTCCGCGCCACCCAGAGCAACACGGGCGATTTCCTGCCCCCGTCCTACGACTCGGCGGCGGCCCTGAAGGTCGCCGAGGAGCGGTTCGGGGTGAAGCCGGACGCCAACACCCTGACCGTGCTGGTGGCCCGGCCGGACGGCACGCGGCTGAGCGAGGCCGACGAACGGCGCATCGACGCGGAGGCCTCGAAGCTGGGCCGCCACCGGGTGGCCATGCCCAAGCCCGAGGAGGAGACGCCGTTCGCCCAGGACCACTCGCAGACCCCGAAGGTCGCGCCGGTCATGACGGCTCCCGACCGCGACTTCCGCCTGCTGTCCGTGGAGCTGAAGGGCAACCCCCAGGACCCCGGACTCCAGGACACCTACCGGGCCTTCCGCGAGCAGTCCCGGGCCGGGTTCGCCGAGGCCGGGTTCCGCACCGGCTACACGGGCGGGCTCGCCTCGACCGTCGACGACATCGACGCCGAGGAGACCCGGGCCCGGGTGATCGGCGCCGTGATGCTCGGCGTGATCGTGCTGCTGCACGTGCTGGTGTTCCGCAGCGTGCTCGCCGCCCTCCTGCCGCTGATCGTCGTGTCCATCATCGGCGGAGCCGCGACGGGCACGGTGGTCGGCGCCGCGATGCTGACCGGCGTCACCCTCGACCCCTCCACCCCGCAGCTGATCAGCGTCGTGCTGGTGGGCATCGGCATCGACTACTTCCTCTTCCTGCTGTTCCGCTTCCGCGAGCAGTTGCGCCGGCGGCCCGAGCAGCCGGGGCGGGCCGCGGCGGCCGAGGTGTCCGGGCGCGTGGGTACGGCGGTGACCTCGGCGGCGCTCACCATCGTCGCGGCGTTCGCCACGCTCGGGGTGGCCTCCTTCGGGCAGTTCCGGGTGCTCGGTCCGGCCATCGCCGTGTCCGTGCTGGTGATGCTCCTCGGCAGCCTCACCTTCATGCCGGCGCTGCTCGCGGTCACCGGGCGCAGGATGTTCTGGCCCTCGCGGTCCCACCGGCGCGAGCCCCGCGGCGGATCGGCCGCCCGGCTGGGCACGTGGCTGGTCCGGCGTCCCCTCACGGCGGCCCTCGCCTCCGTGGCACTGCTGGGCGCCCTCGCCGCGGGCATGGCCGGCATGCGGATGGACTACGGGTCGGGCGGCGCGGGCGGTGAGCGGACGGCCGCCGCGGCCACCGCGGCCGAGATCTCCCGGGCGATGCCGGCCGGTGTGTCGGATCCCATCAGCGTCTACGTCACCGCGTCGGACGGGGCACCGCTCACCACCGGGCGTCTCGACGGCCTGTCCGGGACGCTCTCCCGGCTGGAGGGGGTGGGGCAGGCCGCCCCGACGGTGCTGAGCGAGGACCGCCTGGCGGCGCGCATCGACCTGTTCCCGAACGCCGATCCGCACGGGCAGGAGGCCCGCGACCTGGCGTCGGGCACGGTCCGCGACGCGGTCTCCGCGCACCGGCCGGCCGGTACCGAGGCCCATGTGGGCGGCACCGCGGCGGTGTTCGCCGACGTCTCGACGGCCGTGGACAAGGACCTGCGGCTGGTGTTCCCGGTCGCGGCGGCCCTGATCGCGCTGATCCTGTTCCTGCTGCTGCGCAGCCTTCTCGCTCCGCTGATCCTGATGCTCGCGGTGGGTCTGGGGTTCGCCGCCACGCTGGGTGCCGCGGCGCTCGTCTTCCAGCACGGGCTGGACCAGCCGGGCGTGGCCTTCACGCTGCCGCTGGTGCTGTTCCTGTTCGTGGTCGCGCTGGGCACCGACTACAACATCCTCGTGACCGACCGGATCCGGGAAGAGATGGAACGGCCCGGTCCGGCCCGGGAGGCGGTGGCGCGGGCGGTACGGCACACCGCGCCGGCCGTGGCGACGGCCGGGGTGGTGCTGGCCGCCTCCTTCGGCAGCCTCGCGGTCAACCCGGTCGCGGCCACGCAGCAGATCGGCTTCGCGACGGCGCTCGGGATCCTGCTCTCCGCCTTCGTCCTGTCGATCGTCCTGGTACCGGCGTGCGCGGTGCTCCTGGGCCGGTCCCTCTGGTGGCCCGCGAAGCCCCGGCCGGCGGCGCTCCGGCCCGCGCCGGAAGCCGGGACGCCGGAACGCGTCCTGGTGCCCTGAGCACCGCGGCCCCTACGAACGCAGGCGCCGGGCGCGCGGGATCCCGTACGGGATCCGCGTGCACCGGCGCCTCCGGGCGGCGGGCCGCCCTCCGGGTCGGGCCGTCCTCCCTGTCCGGCCTCGTCGTCAGGACAGTGCGGCGACCTCGGGGTGGTCTCCCAGCCACGCGCGGACCGCCTGCTGCTCCTTGCCCTTGCCGGTCTGCTGGATCCGCGCCTCCAGGCCGGTGAGCTGCTCCTCGGTGAGCTTGAAGGAGCGCAGCCAGGCGGCCACCTCGGGCTCGTCGGCGGCGAAGCCCTTGCGGGCCAGGGTGTGGATGCCGTCGCCCTTGCCCCAGACGCCCTTGGGGTCCTCCAGCTTGGTCAGCTCGTACGAGGAGTACGCCCAGTGCGGCGACCACAGGACGGTGACCACCGGCTCCTTCTTGTCGTAGGCGCGCCCCAGTTCGGCGAGCATGCCGGGGGTGGAGCCGTCGACGACCTGGTACTCGCCCTCCAGGCCGTACTCCTTCATGACCTTGTCCTTCAGCAGGCTCATGGCGCCGGCGCTCGGCTCGATGCCGATGATGCGGCCCTTGAACTGCCCGGACTTGCCCTTGAGGTCGGCGAGCGAGCGGACGTCCTTCATGTACGAGGGCACGGCGAGCTCGATGGAGGTCGGGCCGTACCAGGAGCCGAGGTCTTCCAGCTTGTTGCCGTACTTCTCCCAGTACTGGGCGTGGGTGACGGGCAGCCAGGCGTCGGTCTGGAAGTCGAGGCCGCCGCCGGCCAGGCCGGTGTAGAGCGCGCCGGCCTCCAGCTGCCGGGTGTCGACCTTGAAGCCGCGCCGTTCCAGGAGCTCCTTCCAGAGGAAGGTGGAGGCGATGCCCTCGTCCCACGGGATGTAGCCGATCGAGACGGTGCGGCCCTTGCCGATGTTCTCGGCGCCTTCCGGTCCCTCCTCGCGGGCGGCGCCGCCGAAGGTGCTCAGGCCGCCCGCGACCAGGGCCAGTACGACGGCTCCGGTGACGGCGTAGGCGGGCTGGGGGCGGTGGTTCCACACGCGGGCGGCGCCGGTGGCGGCCGACCGGGCCCTGGCGAGGGTGCGCCGGCCGAGCGGGGAGACCTGGCGGCCGAGGGCCCCGGTCATCCGGTCGAGGTACATGGCGAGGATCACGATGGAGAGGCCGGCCTCGAAGCCGAGCCCGATGTCGACGTTGCCGATGGCCCGGTAGACGGCGCCGCCGAGTCCGCCGCCGCCGACCATGCCGGCGATGACGACCATGGACAGGCCGAGCATGATGACCTGGTTGACGCCCGCCATGAGGGTGGGCAGGGCCAGCGGCAGCTGGACGCGGACGAGGGTGTCGCGCGGGGTGGTGCCGAACGCTTCGGCGGCCTCGACCAGTTCGGCGTCGACCTGGCGGATGCCGAGTTCGGTCATCCGTACGCCCGGCGGCAGCGAGAAGACGATGGTAGCGATGATGCCGGGCACCACGCCGACCCCGAAGAAGATGATGCCGGGGATGAGGTAGACCATGGCCGGCATGGTCTGCATGAAGTCGAGGACCGGCTTCATGACGGCGCTGACCCGGTCGGACCGGGCCGCCCAGATGCCGAGCGGGATCGCGAACACCAGGGTGACGAGGGTGGCGACCAGGACCAGCGACAGCGTGGACATGGCGTCGGACCAGAGCCCGACGGAGTCGACGAGGGCGAAACCGGCGAAGGCGAGCACGCCCGCGAGCAGGCCGCGCAGCCACCAGGCCGCGATGGCGAGGATGCCCGCGAACAGCAGCGGGGCGGGCGCGGAGAGGACGGCGACGAGGCCGTCGTAGAGACCGGTGACGAGTGCGCTGATGGCGTCGAACAGCCAGGACAGCCGGCTCTGGAGGAAGTCGACTCCGCTGTCGACCCAGGCGCCGAGGGGAATGCGGGGCATCAGGCGGCCACCTCCGCGCAGCGCACCGGGGCCCGTTGCTCGTCACCGATGAAGGCGACGAGGCGGTCCTGGGGTACGGAGCCGACGACGCCGCCGTCGGTGCCGGTGACGGCGACCGGGTGCGGGACGCGCGCGCTGACGGCGCACAGGTCGGCGAGGGGGGTGTCGGCGCTGACGGTGGGGCAGCCGCAGGTGCCTGCGTGGGGGCGGGCCGGGCCGGTCGTCGTCATCACCGCGTCGGCGGTCAGCACCCGGGAGCGGTCGACGTCCTGGACGAAGGAGGCGACGTAGTCGTCGGCGGGGCGGGTGAGGATGTCCTCGGCCGTGCCCTGCTGGACGATGCGGCCGTCGCGCATGACGGCGATGCCGTCGCCCAGGCGCATGGCCTCGTTGAGGTCGTGCGTGATGAAGACGATGGTCTTGCGCAGGCTGCGCTGGAGTTCGAGGAGCTGGTCCTGCATGTCGCGGCGGATGAGCGGGTCCAGGGCGCTGAAGGACTCGTCCATCAGCAGGAGGTCGGCGTCGGTGGCCAGGGCCCGGGCGAGGCCGACTCTCTGCTGCATGCCGCCGGAGAGCTCGTCGGGCCAGGCCATCTCCCAGCCTTCGAGCCCGCACAGGGCCAGGGCCTCGGCTGCCCGGCGGTCGCGCTCGGCGCGGGGCACCCCCTGTACCTCCAGCCCGTAGCCGGCGTTCTCCAGAACGTTGCGGTGCGGGAAGAGAGCGAAGTGCTGGAAGACCATGGATATCTTCGTGGACCGGACGCGGCGCAGCTCGCGCGCGCTGAGCGCGGTGAGGTCCTGGCCGCCGAAGAGGATGCGTCCCGCGGTGGGCTCGAGCAGGCCGTTCAGCATGCGCAGCAGGGTGGACTTGCCGGAACCCGACAGCCCCATGACGACGAAGATCTGGCCGGGCTCGACGTCGAAGGAGACGTCGATGACCGCGGCCGTCGCTCCGTCGGCGCGCAGCTCGGCGCGGTCGCTGCCGCCTTCGAGTGCGCGCACGGCGTCATCGGGCCGGTTTCCGAACACCTTGTAGACGTGCTCGGCCTGGAGCGTTGACACATACACCTCGCGGGTCGTACCGGGTACGGCGCGCGGGTCGGGCCGGCGCGGCCGTGGAGCGGGACGGGGTCCGCCCGCATGCGCCCCGTCCTCCGGCACAAGGTGCCGGAGGACGGGGTTCCGCTCCAGCTGCGCCGATGCCCGGCATTCACTCCGGCAAACGCGCGCGTGATCCACCTCACGCGCGGCCTCACGTGCGGGTGATGACTACAGGACGCGGAAGCCGGCGACGGCGGGGTGACGGCGGTCACGATGGAACGTCAGGTGGTCCCACGTGGGGAAGGCCAGGTCGGTCACGGCGACGAGCAGGCCGGAGGGGGCGTGCACGGTGCGGCGTACGGTCAGGCCGCAGGCGGGGGCGGAGGCCGGGGCGGCGGCCGGCGGGTGGATGGTGCGGGTCATGGTGATGGTCTCGGCGACCCGGCCGCCCGCCGCGGCCCGCTCCAGCCAGCTCTGGAGGCAGGCCAGGTCCTGGTCGGTGGAGCGCTCCGCCCGGTTGCGGCAGACGGCCAGCTCGGGGGTGCGCGCGACGACGTCCGGGCTGAAGTGGGTGACGGCGTGCCGGAGGGTCTCCCCGGCCCGGCCCCGCTCGCGGTGGTGATGGACCAGGGTGCGGTCCCCGCCCGACATGCGGAGCGGTACGGCGAGCGAGGGCGGGACGCTGACCACCGTGACCCAGCTCCGGGTCAGGCCGGGCGCGGGGGACACAGGGGACGCAGGCCCGAGGGCCACCGGATCGGGCGCGGCGGGGACGGCCTCGGCCATGACGGCGGGGCGGGAGCCGCGGCGCCCGGTCACGACCAGGCCGTCCTCGCGCAGGTACTGCAGGGCGGCCCTGATGGTCTGCCGGTTGACCTGGTAGCGGGCGGCGAGACTGCGCTCGGAGGGCAGTCTTCCGCCGGGGGTGTGCGCGGCGCGGTCGAGATCGCGGCGCAGTGCTGCGGCGATCCGCTGGTACTTGGGCATGGCGGCCGGGCCGCCGCCCCGCGAAGGGGAGGGCATGGCTTCTCCTCTGACGGGTGGTCAAGGACTGCGCGGTGCCCGACCAACCTAGCATTGGTCTATACCTTTAAGTGAGAGGGGATCGGACCCCGCCGTCACCTTGGCCGGTTCCGAACCACTCGGTGCCGACCAGTTCCCGGCTGTCGGGGCTGAATCGGAGGATGTCCGGTGTGTCCCACAGCCAGGGCCTGCTGCCGAAGGTGGTTGCGAAGAACCGCTCGCGTTCCTGCGCGTTCGCATTCCGTGGGCGAGGTCCACGGAATCGCCTGTGAAGCGGGGGGTGACGGACAGCGGGGCGCCCGTCACCGTCGCGGTCCGATCACCGTCGAAGGTCAGTCGCATGGGAAGAACTCCCGGCGGGCCGGCGGTCAGTCGCGGTAGACGAGGATGAAGTCCCCGTAGGGGTGGCTGCCGTGGTGGTTCGCCGTCTCGTCGAGGGCCCCGCGCAGGGTGCGCAGGTGGTCCGTGGTGAGCTGGAGCGGCGGCTCGTCCGGCTGGTGCGTGGTGCCGCGGGGGTAGTCCTCGCCCGGCGTGGTGGTCATCTCGATGTGGCAGCCGAGGACATGGCGGACCGGGTGGGCGGCACAGAAGTCCAGCAGCCGGTCGACGGTGGCCGAGTAGGCCGCCCGGTCCTCGACGTAGAGCCGCCCCGGGTAGAGGGAGTCGCCGGTCAGCAGGAGGCCGGTGTGGCGGTCGTGGAAGACCAGGGCTGCCCGCTGGTGGCCGGGGCCGGGGATCAGGTCGAGGATCCGGCCGCCCAGGTCGAGCGCGCCGGTGCGGTGCGGCCAGTCGGTGAGGCCGAAAGCGGTCGTGACCTCCTCCAGTCCGGGGCCCACGACCGTGGTGAGGGGCCGGTCCGCGAACTGCCCGTCCGCCGCGACGTGGTCGCCGTGTCCGTGGGTGTGGGCGACCACCAGCGGGTACGCGGGCCTCGGATGCCGTTCCAGCCAGGCAGCGACGAGCCGGTCGACCGTTTCCCGCAGGGGGAAGTGGGCCGGGTCGGCGGACGCGCCCGTGTCGAGGAGCAGCGCCCGTTCATTGCCGAAGAGGAGGAAGAGGAACGGGGCTTCGTAGTGCACGGACTTGTTCTGGCGGAGGATCACCGTGTGTTCGGAGTAGGCGTGGACCTGGATCTCCGGGGCCGGGTCGTGCTTCGGGGAGGGCCAGCCCGCGTGCCAGACGACGTCGAGACTGCCTGCGACCGGGGCGCCCCGGAGAAAGTCGATCACGCCTCCAACCTACCCTCGCCGTCCGACGCCGGGGAGCGAGCCGCCGGCCGGCTCGCGCCGGCTGCCGAAACGCGGTTTGGTGGGGTGGAGAGGCGTGTGCAGCCGATGCGGCGGCATCGGCCTGCCGGACCGAGCCCTCGCCGTGTCCGAGGAGGGCCCACCATGTCCCCACCAGGCCCCACAGCCCGCCGCCGGCGCCGCGCGGCAGTCCTCACCGCGGCGCTGGCCTGCTCGGCGCTGCTCACCGGGCCCGCGCCGGCCGTCGCCCACGGCACGCCCGCCGGGGCTCCCACACCCCCCTCGCCCTCACCCTCGGTGACGGTCCCGAAACTGGACTGGAGCCCGTGCAAGCCCGGCAGCCCATGGGACTGCGCCACGGCGAAGGTGCCGCTCGACCACGCCGCCCCGGCGGGCCGCACCATCGATCTGGCGGTCGTCCGCCGCCTGGCCACCGAGCCGAGCAGGCGCATCGGCACCCTGTTCGTGAACCCCGGCGGCCCCGGCGGCCCCGGGACCGTGCAGGTGCCGCAGAACTACGACGCCTTCCCCAAGGACCTGCGGGAACGCTTCGACATCGTCAGCTGGGACCCGCGGGGGGTCGGCAACAGCACCGCCGTGAACTGCTTCGACACCACCGATCAGGCCGGTGCCTGGGCGGCCCGCCCGCCCGGCGGCTTCCCGGTGGGCGCCCAGGAGCGCACGGCGTGGATCGACGCGTACGAGGACCTCGGCCGCCTCTGCGAGAAGCGCGACCCGGACCTGCTGCGCCACGTCTCGACCGCCGACACCGCCCGGGACCTCGACCTGCTCCGCCGGTCGGTGGGCGAAGGACAGTTGAACTACCTGGGCGTCTCCTACGGCACGATCCTCGGCGCCACCTACGCCAACCTGTTCCCCGGCAGCGTCCGCGCCATGGTCCTCGACAGCAACATCTCCCCCCGGGCCTGGACCGACGGCGCGGGACAGGGCGAGTCCCGCACCACGACCTTCCTGCGCATGGGCTCGGACGTCACCGCCGCCGCCACCCTGGACCGGTTCCTCACCCTGTGCGGATCGGCGCCCGCGGCCCGCTGCCCCTTCTCGGCCGGCGGCCCCGAGGCCACCCGTGACAAGTTCGACCGGCTGATGCAGCGGCTGCGGGAGCGTCCGATCGGGCCGTGGACGTACGCCAGGACGGTCGCCGACACGGTCAACGGCCTCTACATCGTCGACCCCGGCTGGACGGCTCTCGCGGGCCGGCTCCAGGAGCTGTCACAGGGCCGGGAGCCCAAGCCCCCGGTGTACCCGCCGCCGCCCCCGGTGGACCGGCCGAACCCGTACCTGGGCGACGAGCAGGCGGCGGCCGTCTGGTGCGCCGACAGCCCGAACCCGCGCGACCCGGCCGCGTACCACGCCCTGGAGGAGGACAGCGCCCGGCGGGCCGGCGACGCGGGACGCTTCTGGACGTGGGCGGCGGAGTCCTGTGCCACCTGGCCGGCCCGGGCCGCCGCCGGGTACGACGGCCCGTGGAACACGCCCACCGCCCGTCCGGTCCTGGTGATCGGAACCCGGTACGACCCCTCCACGCCCTACACCGGCGCCCAGGCCATGGCCGGTGAGCTGGCGAACGCCCGCCTGCTCACGAACGACGGGTACGGGCACACCGCGCTCTTCAACAACGGCAGCCGCTGCATCAGCGCGTACGAGAGCCGCTACTTCGTCGACGGGACGCTCCCGCCACCCGGCACGGTCTGCGACCCGGACCGGGTTCCCTTCTCCTGACGGATCTCTTCCAGCGACGATCTCTTCTAGCTCAGAAGGGGGTTCGGCAGGGGGCGGTAGCGGGCGTCCGCGCCGTCGGCGCGGGTCCAGCGCAGCAGCAGGTTGGTCTTCGCGGGCAGGGCGGGAGCGGTGAGGAGCGCGGCGATCTCGGGGAGCCCGCGCAGGGCCTCGTAGCGCAGCAACTCCTCGCGTACGGCGGGCCACAGGAGCGGTGAGGCGTCCGGATACCGGTCGGCCAGGGTCCCCGCGATCTCCGACAGGTTGTTGACCACCAGGCAGTACACCAGGCGCTCCCAGGCGTCCGCGCGTGGCAGGTCCGGCAGGAGTTTGACCCCCTCCGCGTCCCGGAAGAGGGCCTGCACCGGCATGCCCGAAGCGTCGACCGCGATCACCGTGTTCTGGAGGTGGGCCTCCAGAACGACGCCGTGCCGGGCGAAGAGTTCGAGCACCGGAGGGACGACCTGGCGCAGGTACGCCCGCCACCACGCGAGGGGGTCGGTGGCGCCGGCCGGCGGGCTCCCGGGGTAGCCCTCGGCGAGCGCGGCGGCCAGCAGCGGGGTGGCCCCGGGCACGGTGTGGGCGCGCAGGCCGTCGCGAACCAGGACGGCGAGTTCCTCGAAGGCGAAGGCGGCGGTGCGGTAGCCGCGGTCGGCGAGCCAGGCCGCGTCCGAGCCGGTCCCGCGCAGTGCGGCGAATCCGGCCTCGACGGCCGCGTCGGTGCGGCGCAGCTTGAGCAGGTCGTGCCGCCACAGCCGGCGCACGTCGTTGGTGATCCGCACGTCGAGGCTGAACTTCACGAAGAGGTCGGCCGCCGGATCCGGAACGTGGAGGGTCCGGATGGACGCGGTGGGCCAGGCGGGCCGCCGGCTCTCGCCGAGCCGCAGCAGCCGGCCGTCGGCGAACGCCTCGCGCAGCGCGGGCCGGTCGCCGACCAGGTCGAGCTGCCAGGGGTGGGCGGGCAGCAGCTCGTAGCCGGCGGGGGCGCGCGGCCCGTCGAGGAGGTCGGCGAGGGAGTCGACGGCCTCGGTGACGGCCCGCCCGCCCTCCTCGACGCTCTGGTCCTCGCGCAGCCCCAGGAAGACCAGCGGGAATCGGGCGTGCGCCTCGGGCGCGTACGGCAGCCAGCTCCCGGCCGGCGCCCCGCCGCGGGCCTTGGGGGCGGGGTGGTGCGGGTGGCCCGTCACGAGGGACTGCTCGGAGAGCACGTACGGGTCCGCCGGGGGCTCGGCGGCGGCGCGGGCGGCCAGCAGTGCGACGAGCGCGTCGCGGCTGTCGGTGATCTCGACCGGGAGTTCGTCGTTGGTGACCCCGGTGAACCGGCCGAGCTCGTCGGAGACGAGCTTGACCAGTTCGGTGTGGCTGAGCGGGTGCCAGCCGTTCGCCGTCCGCAGTTCCGGGTACACGGGCCGGCGGCCGCCGCGTACGCGGAGCAGCCGCCCGCTGCCCCGCAGCCGGTGCACGGCCGCCCCGGCGGGCTCGTGCACACCGGCGGGCTCGTCCGGCCCAACCGGCTCGGCCGCCTCCCTGAGCAGGCAGTTCAGGAGCGGGGCGGCGGCGTAGGCGTCTGCGACGGCGTTGAGGTCCACTGGTTCCATTCGGTCCATCCGGTGGCCGGAGGCCCGCGAAGCGGAACCACCGGCCGTGATCGTCGGTATCCGCAATGATTACTTGATCATCCCGTGAAGCGACATTCGAAGTGACATTCCGAAGGCGGAGCCCAGCATGCCCATTCCCTCCTCCGCGGCCGAAGAAGCCGTCGCCGCCGGACTGGCCGCCGTACGGCCCGCGCTCGGGCCCTCGTACGCCGCCTCACTGGGCGGCGCACGGGCGGCCGTGCTCACCCGGTTGTGGCGGGCCCTGGCCTTCGAGCCCCTGCCGTGGGTCGTGGGCCGGGAGACAGCGCCGGTCGGTCTGGCGCTGCTGCTGGCGGGGGGAGGCCGGCTGGAGGGTCCGCCGCCGGACCCGTACGCGACGCGGCCGTACGTGGACGAGGTGCTGCTCGACGGCCGGGCCCACCGCCATGCCGGACGACTCGTCAGGGCCCTGGGGATCCCGCACGGGGAGGATTTCGCCGCCGAGCTGGACGCCAGTACGGCCTCCCTCGCGCTCTCCCGCGCCGGGCAGCCGCCCGCCGGGCAGGACCGTGCGGCACGGGCCACCTGGGAGTGGGAGCAGCGCGTGGTCGACGGCCATCCGTACCACCCCAACTGCCGCTCCCGGCCCGGTTTCTCGGTCGCGGAGCAGCTGGCGTACGCGCCCGAGCACCGGCCGGTGGTGGAGCTCGGCCTGGTCTCCGTACGGGCCGAGGAGTGCCTGGTCACCGGCGACTGGCCGCAGGAGATGCGCGACGCCGGGCGGATCCTGGTCCCGGTGCACCCGTGGCAGGCGGCGCACGTGCTGAAGCACGAGCGCGTGCGGACCGGTTTCGCGGCACACCCGCTGATGGCCCTGCGGACGCTGGCTCCCGCCGACGGCGGCGCGCACGTGAAGACGGCGCTGAGCGCCCGGCTGACCTCCTCCGTCCGGGACATCTCGGTCTACTCCATCGAGACGGCGGCGGCCGTGTCCGCCTTCGCCCAGGGCCTGGCCGAACGGCTCGACGGGCGGCTGCACATCACCCGCACCCTGGGCGCGGCGACCGCGCACAGCCCCGACCTCGCGGCCGTGCTGCGCGAGCCGCCCGAGGCGTACGCGGACGCCGCCGCCGGCGAGCGGGTGCTGCCGGTGGCGGCCCTGGCCTCCTACCCGCCGGCCCGATCGGCGGCCTGGCGGGCGCAGTTCGCCCGCCTCGCGCTGTCGGTGTGCCTGCGGGTGCTGGAGCTCGGGGTGGCGCTGGAGGCACACGGGCAGAACCTCCTGGTCGTCCTCTCCCCCGCCGGCGCGCCCGTGCGGCTGGTCTACCGCGACCTCGCCGACATCCGGATCAGCCCGGCCCGGCTGCGGGCGCACGGGCTGCCGGTGCCGCCGCTGTCGGGCCGGCTGGTCACGGACGACGTGGCCGTCCTGCGCCGCAAGCTGTTCGGGTCCCTGCTGACGGGGGCGCTCGGCGCCACGTCGGGCTCGTCCGCAGCCTTCGCCGAGGCGCTCGCGGAGGCGGCCGCCCTGCCGGCCACCGCCGACACCGAGGCCCTGCTGACGGGCCCGCTGCCCACGAAGGCGCTCACCCTCATGCGGCTGAGCCCGGGGGTCCCGGGCGACCAGTGGGCGGAACTGCCCAATCCGCTGGCCGGAGGGTGATCCGGGGCCCCGGGCGGGCTACTGTTCAGGGGCATGACAGCTTCCTCGTACCTGCACTCCGTACGGGCGTCCTACGACGCCGTCGCCGTCGACTACGCGCGGCTGCTCGGCACGGAACTGGCCGGGAAGCCGCTGGACAGAGCCGTGCTGGCCGCCTTCGCCGAGTGCGTGCGCGGGGAGGAGGGCGGCGCCGGCCGGGCGGTCGCCGACCTGGGCTGCGGCCCGGGCCGGGTGACGGCACACCTGGACGGGCTCGGTGTACGGGCCTTCGGGGTGGACCTGTCCCCGGCGATGGTGGCGGTGGCCCGCCGGGCCTACCGGGGGCTGCGGTTCGAGGTGGGGTCGATGGCCGCGCTGGACGTGGCGGACGGGGTGCTGGGCGGGGTCCTCGCCTGGTACTCCACCGTCCACACGCCGCCCTCGGAACTGCCCGGGGTGTTCCGGGAGTTCGCCCGCGTACTGGCGCCGGGCGGTCACGCCCTGATCGCCTTCGAAGCGGGCGACGAACGCGTCCGGCTGGAGCACGCGTACGGGCACCCCGTCGACCTCGACCTCTACCGGATCCCGCCCGACCGGCTCGCCGCCCTGCTGGCCGGCGCCGGCCTGACCGAGGTGGCCCGCCTCCTCCGCGAGCCGACCCCCCGAGAAACCGCCCCGCAGGCCTTCCTGCTGGCCCGCAAGGGGTAGGGGGTCCCTTCCGGACCTTCTCCGACCCGCCGCGGCCGAAATCCGTTGGCGGGCGGGCGGAGGCGCGGGCGATCACGGGCTGCCGCCGTTCCCTGCCCGGGACGGCGGCGCTTTCGTGTCGCGCTGCCGCCCGGAGGGACCGCCTGGCCGGACCGCGCACGGCGGGCCCGCCGGCTGCGGGCGGACCTCGCGGGGCCCGGGTCGCCCTGGACGCGGGGCGGGTGCTGGAGACCGTGAGCGCGGGCGAGTACGCGGTCCTCTTCGCAGGCGGGCAGCGGCTGGTCCTGCGGCCGGTGGAGGATTCCGACAAGGCCGAGCGGCGGCTGTTGATGTGGTGTACGCGGGCTGCGTCTACGCGGCGCAGGGGCACAGCCCGGGCAGCTCGTACGTCGTAGGGCGGTCCCCGGACGGCGAGGTGCTGTGGGAGCACCGCGCCGACCACTGCGCGACGGCGCTGGACTCGGACGGCGAGACGGTCTGCGTGACGGTCAACTCCGGAGCCCTGACGGCCCTGGACGCCGCGACGGGCGCGGTGCTGCGGCGGACCGCCCTCGCCGTCGGCGGCCCTGTCCTGGAGTACGGGCGACCGGCCGCAGCAGTGGTGCTGTTCGGCGACGAGCCGCGGGTCACGGGCGGCAGCGGGCCGGCTCCGTACACTGATGGGCATGGCATGCCGCATCAGTGAGCTGGTCCTGGACTGTGCCGAGCCCGAACGGCTCGCCGAGTTCTGGAGCAAGGTCCTCGGCTACGTCGAACTCGGACGCGAGGACGACGGGAGCATCGAGATCGGGCCGCCCGGCGCTGGCTTCGGCGGCCCGCAGCCCACGCTCGTCCTCAGCCCGAGCGACACCCCGCGGACCGGCAAACTCCGTCTGCACATCGACGTCAACGCCACCGATCGCGACCAGGCCGCCGAGCTGGAACGGCTGCTCGCACTCGGCGCCAGACCCGTCGACATCGGCCAGGACGGCACGGAGAACTGGCACGTCCTGGCCGACCCGGAGGGCAACGAGTTCTGCCTCCTCCACCGCCGCCTCCAGCCCCTCGGCCCGCCGGCACCCTGACGCCGAGCGCCCTGCCGGGCGGCCCCGCGCACCCGTGGCCGGGGCCGCGCGCTGGTGGCGGTGGGCCGAGATCCTCGCAAGGCTGACGCGGCTCAGCGGCCGGGGCCCAACCGCCCCGCACCGGAGCGAGGATGAGCCCCGTGAACCTTCAGCTGCACCTCGACCGCACGCTCGACGAGCTGGACCCACCGCGCTGGACGCCTCCGGCCGCCGACTCGACCTGTCTGGTGCACAAGGTGCACGGGCTGCGCCGCGCGCCCCTGGGCGAGCTGCGGCCGGCCGACCTGCTCACCCTCGTCACGCAGCGGGTGGCGCTCCCGTTCGTCCTTCCCCTCGCGGTGCGCCTGCTGGCCGAGGAGCCGCTGCTGGACGCCTACTTCTACGAGGGGGACCTGCTGCTCGCGACCGTCACGGTCCCCGCGGAGGCCTGGGCCGTGCTGCCGGAGCTGGAGGCGCGGCTGCGGGCCGTCGTCGCCGGTCTGCCCCGGACGGCGGTGGAGGAGCTGCCGGGTGGGGGCGCCGGGGAGCTGGAACGGTTCGCCGCGCGGGGCTGATCGCGGGGTGCCGGGTCACCAGCGCAGGGGGAGCTGGGTCACGCCGCGCATCAGGGTGCCCGGCAGCCAGTCGCGCGGGCCCGCGTCCGGGTCCTCGGCCAGGTCGGGGAAACGTTCCAGCAGCGAGCGGATCGCGATGCGGCCCTCCATGCGGGCGAGCGGTGCGCCGAGGCAGTAGTGGATGCCGTGGCCGAACGCCAGGTGGCCCGGGCCGGTACGGCGGATGTCGAACACCTCGGGCCCGGGCCCGGCGAAGCGCGCCGGATCGCGGTCGGCCGCGGCGAGGGCGACCATGACGGAGGATCCGGTCGTGATGGGGACGCCGCCCAGCTCCAGATCGGTGTCGGCGAAGCGGTACGTGGCGTGCTGTACGGGGCCGTCGTAGCGCAGCATCTCCTCCACCGCGCCGTCGATCAGCCCGTCCGGGTCGGCGCGCAGCGCGGCGAGCTGGTCGGGGTGGTCGAGCAGGGCCCGTACCCCGTTGCCGATCAGATTGACGGTTGTCTCGTGGCCCGCGACCAGCAGCAGGAAGGCCATTCCGATCAGCTCGTCCGGGGAGAGCTGATCGCCGTCCTCGTCGCGGGTCCGGATCAGGGCGCTGAGCAGGTCGTCGCCCGGGTCCTGGGCCTTGGCGGCGACGAGTTCGGAGAGGTACGCGGTCATCTCCTCCAGGACGCGGGGGTCCGCGCCGACGCCGTCGAGCGGGGCGACGATCTCGCCCGACCAGTAGCGGAAGCGGGCCCGGTCCAGGTCGGGGACGCCCAGCAGCTCGCAGATGAGGGTCATCGGCAGCGGTACGGCGAAGGTCCGGATCAGGTCGGCCCGGCGGCCGGGCAGGGCCTCCATCGCGTCCAGCAGCCCGTCGGCGATCTGCTGGACGCGGGGCCGCAGGGACTCGACCCGGCGGGTGGTGAACTCGCGGGCCACCAGGCGCCGCAGCCGGGTGTGGTGCGGCGGGTCGGTGTCCAGCATGTTGGTGGCGACGGCGTGGACCTGCGCGACCTCGAACAGCTCCGATCCGAGCCAGTTCTTCGACAGGGCGGGGTGGCTCAGGGCCTCCCTCGCCTCCTCGTGGCCGACGACCAGCCAGGCACGTTCGCCGCCCAGGACCAGCCGGTGGACAGGGCCGGTGGCGCGCAGGGCCTCGTAGAAGGGGTACGGGTCGGCGTTGAACTCTTCGGCGTGCGCGGTGAGATCCACAAGACTCATGGGGGCAGCGTACGGCGGCGGGTTCGCCCGGCGGGGGATGGTCGCAGGGTTTCCACGAGGGCGACCCGGTCTGCACATATGACGAGTCGAACCGTTTCCGCGATGAGCCGTTCGGGGGTCAACGCGGTGCGCGTGGGACCCGCCTGCACCGGGATCCGGACGGACGGTGGCAGGAAGGAGGTATGAGCCTCCCTCGGCGCCAGGTACTCGGCGGTGCTGCCGCGGCCGTCCTCGCCACCGTCGGCGCGGCGGCCCGGGGCCCGGACTACGGCGCGCTGGCCCTCGGCATCGACGGGCGGCTGGTGCTTCCCGGGGACCGCGACTACCCGGAGGCCCGGCGGCTGTTCCAGCCCCGCTACGACGCAGCAACACCGGCCGCCGTCGCCTATCCCGCGCACGCCGGGGACGTCGCCGTCTGCCTGGACTTCGCCCGTCGCGCGGCCGTGCCCGTGGTGCCGCGCGGCGGCGGGCACAGCTACGCCGGCTGGTCCACCCGGACCGGCGCCCTGGTCGTCGACACCGGAGCGATGGCCGCGGTGACGGTCGAGGGGGACGGCGTACGGATCGGCGCGGGCGCCCGGCTCGGCGACGTGCACGCGGCCCTCGCCGCGCGGGGCCTGTCCGTCCCCGCCGGGCTGTGCCCCTCCGTCGGCATCGCCGGGCTCACGCTCGGCGGCGGGCTCGGCCTGGCCTCGCGGGCGTACGGCACCACCGCCGACCGGCTGACCGGGGCACGGGTGGTCACTGCCGACGGGACCGTCCGCGAGGTCTCGGCGGAGCGGGACGGGGATCCGGATCTGTTCTGGGCCCTGCGCGGCGGTGGCGGCGGCAACTTCGGCGTGGTGACCGAGTTCCGCTTCCGGACGCACCGGGCCGGCGACTGCGCCTTCGCGGAACTCCACTGGCCGGCCGCCGGTTCCGCGGACGTCCTGCGCGGCTGGCAGCGCTGGCTGGCGGGCCTGCCGGACCCGTTCTGGAGCCAGGTGGAGTTCACCGTCGAGGCCGGATCCGGATCCGGGGCCCGGCCCGGACCCGGAACCGGGTCGGGCGACACGGCCGCCGCGGTGCCCTCGGTCCGGGTGGTGTGCCTCGACGGACGCACGGAACTGGAACGGCAGTTGACCCGGCTGGCCGACCTGGTGGGCGCAGCGCCGCGGGACAGCTGGACCGTCGTACGCAGCCACGGGGACACCCTGCGGGCCATGTCCGGGTGCCTGGACCTGAGCGCCGCGGAGTGCCGGCTGCCCGGCACCCTGCCCGGCCGGGACCCGCGGGGGCGGCTCGGCAGGGACTCGTACGCCGCCCGCTCCGACTTCTGGGCCGGCGCGGGGCTGCCGGACGCGGCGATCGGCGCGGTCCTGGACGCCGTCCGGAGGTACGGGGCCGGCGCTCCCCGGGGCGGGCTCGGCGTGGTGCAGTTCGACGGGGTCTGCGGCGGCGCCGTGAACCGGGTCGCGGTCGGCGACACCGCCTTCGCGCACCGCGACGGCGCCTTCCTCGCCCAGTACCTCGTCTACTGGCCCGAATCCGCGCCGGCCGCCGACGTGGCCCGGCACGAAGCCTGGCTCGACGGGCTGTGGCGGGACCTGCGCCCGTGGGCGAGCGGCCGCGCCTACCAGAACTACATCGACCCGAAGCTCAGCGGCTGGCGCGAGGCCTACTACGGCCCGAACCTCGCCCGGCTGGAGGAGGTCCGGCGCACCCACGATCCGGACCGGCTCTTCCGTTTCCCCCAGGCCGTTTAGGGAGTGTCCGGCATGCGACGTACGTTGACGGTGGCCGCGGCGGCGGCCGCCCTGCTGGTGTCCGCGGGGCCGCTGCCCGTGGCCGAGGCGGGGGGCGCCGCTGCGGTGGCCGCGGGCCGCTGGGGCGCGCACGAGGCGGAGTCCTTCTGGACGCCCGAGCGGATGGCATCGGCCCGCCCCCTGCCGCCCGGCCCCCCGGAGCCGGACGCGGCACCGCAGGCCGCCGTGGCACCGCAGGCCCCCGCCGCGCCACAGCCGCCAGTACCGCCGGTGTCGCCGGCGCCGCCCGTGCCGCCCGTGCCGCCCGTGCCGCCCGTCGGGATTCCGCCGGTCGCACCGGTCCCACCCGCCCAGCCGGTCCCAGTGCCGACGCCGTCCCCCACCGTTACCACGCCCCAGTCCACGCCCGAGCCCTCGCCGACGCCGACGCCGACGCCCGTCACCCTCCCGGCACCCGCACCCGCACCGCCCGTACGTCCGGCCCTCCCCCGGATCCCGGCCGCCGGCCCCGGCGTCGGGCAGGACTTCGGCGGTCTCCCGGTCGTCGGCCGGATGTTCCTCGTCAAGGGCGGCGGCTCCTATTTCTGCACCGCGAGCGTGGTCGCCTCCCCCGGCCGCAACCTGGTGATCAGCGCCGCGCACTGCCTGCTCGGTGCCGACACCCAGCAGGTGGCCTTCGTACCGCAGTACACGCGGGCCAAGCCGCGGCCGTTCGGCATGTTCCCGGTCGTGCGTACGGCGGCCGGACGCTCCAGGATCTGGATCGACCAGCGCTACCGCGCCCAGGGCGTCAACCGCGCGGCCGCCCTCGACGTGGCCTTCGCACAGGTCGGGCCCGGCCCGAAGGGGCGGCGCGTACAGGACGTGGTCGGCGGCAACCGGCTGGTCACCGGCGCCGGTTACGCGCACGCGCGGGCCACGCTGATCGGGCACCCCTCCACCGCCGCCCGGCCGCGGCTGTGCGTGAACCGGACGACGAAGTACACCAGCGCCGACGCCCGGATCCCGGGCTCGTTCCTGCGCATCGCCTGCACCGGCTACCCGGGCGGCACCAGCGGCGGCCCGTTCCTGCTCCGCCTCGACGGCCGCACCGGGACCGGCGACGTGGTGGGCGTGATCGGCGGCTGGAAGACGGGCGGGGACAAGCCCGACGTGTCCTACAGCTCGTACTTCGGCGCGGACATCAGGAAGTTGTACCAGAAGGCGGTTGCCGGGGCGAAGGCGCGGTAAGGGCCCGCACCCACCGCGTCCGGCGCGGGTTGCCGACCGTCCGCGGGATCGTCGGCAGCCCGTCGCCCGTCAGCAGCTCGGCGGGTGCGAGGCCGAGCCGGCGGCGCAGGTCGGCCAGGGCCGCGTGGACGGGCGCCAGGACCACCTCGGCTCCCGGGGCGGCGGAGGCGAGGGCGTACGCGGTGGTCTCGATCGCCTCGGCGGCGTCCTCGGCCGCGGTCCGGCTCCACCCGCCGGGCGCTCCGGGCCCCCAGGGCGCGACGGTGTCGTAGAGGTGGCAGGCGGCATCGGCCGCGGCGTCGGCCCGTTCCCCGACGCCCGGCGCCGCGATGGTCGGCAGTTCCATGCCGGTCCAACGAGCCGGTCCCGCCCGGGGGTACGTGGGCGTTGATGCGGTTCGTACCGCCCGCTGGCTCTGCCGTTCACCCGACGGGAACGGCCCGGTCAGGAGGCGACCGTCTGCAGCCAGAGGGGCAGCAGCACCAGCGACACGAGCGAGGTCTTGATCACGACGGAGGCGGAGAGGCCGACACCCACGTCGTAGCGCTGGGCGAAGATGAACAGGTTCTGCGGGGTCGGCATCGCGGCGATCAGCACCAGGTACGCCAGCCAGTCGCCCCGCACCCCGAAGAGCAGCCCGCACACCGCCCACGTCAGCAGCGGGAACACCAGGCATTTGAAGGCGATCAGGGCCAGTTCCTCGCGCGTGGTGCCCCGCAGGTGGAGGCCGGCGCCGCCGAGGTGGAGGCCGAGGGCGAACAGGGCCACCGGCGAGGCGCTGTTCCCGACGAAGGCGGCTCCGTCGAGGACCACGGCCGGGACCCGCACCGAGAGCAGGTTGAGCAGGATGCCCGCGTTGCAGGCGAGGACCAGCGGGGTGGCGAGCGAGGCGCCGACGGCCCGGGACAGGCGCCGGCCCGGGCCGCCCCCGGCGGGGCCGGCGCGACCCAGCTCCATCAGGGCGATGACGACCAGGGACAGCACGCAGACCTGGAAGAGCAGGATCGGGAAGATCGGCGCGGCCGTCCCGAAGACGGTGATGAACACGGGGACGGCGAAGTAGGCGGTGTTCACCTGGACTCCGGCCATCACGCGCAGGGCCACCTCGCGGGGCTCCCGCCGGCCGCGGGCGACGGCCGCCACGGCCACGGCCGCCACGGCGACCGCCGCGGCCGCGGCGTATCCGCCGATCGCCCGCCAGTTGAACAGGGCGGCGAGATCGCTCGCGTAGATGTTGCCGAAGAGGTAGCACGGCACCGCGAAGAGGAAGGCGTAGTCGGAGAAGACCTTGGAGGCCTCGGCCGGAACGACCTTGCGGCGTGCGAGAAGGACCCCGCCGCCGAAGGCCAGCAGCACCGGCACGAGCTTCTCCAGCGCGGCCGCCCCGCCCATGCGAACATCTCCCCCATGATCGACTGGCGTGCAGCCTACCCCTGCGCCCCAGGCCGGCCCGGCGGAGCATAGGCTGGTGCGATCATGAGCGACAGAGCCCGCGAACGGACCGGAGGGCGCACCCCGGCAGGGGAGCCCGCCCGCACCGCCGACGCCCGTGAGCCCGGCGCCCTGACCCAGTTCGCCGCGGCCCTGCGCACGCCCGCCGCGGCGGCGCAGCCCCTGTTCGCGCAGGCCCCCAAGGCCTGGCAGCGGGCGCTTCCCTACGTCGTGGTCGGCATCTTCGTGGTCTCGCTGCTGCCGACGACGATCGTGGTGCTGACCAACGACTACGGGCTGGACGGCGGTTGGTCGGGGGCCCTCGGGGTGGCGCAGACCGTGCCGCTGCTCCTCGCGGTGACCCGGCCGCTGCCCGCATGGCTGCTCGTCCTGGTCGCGGACACCGTCGGTGCGGTCCTGCTGGCCCAGGCCGACAAGGTGGCCGGCCACCCCTGGCCGTGGACGCCGATGGCCGTCGTCGGCTACCTCGTGCTGATGGCCTGCCTGGGGCTGCGCGAGTCCATCCGGAACCTGGTCGGGGTGTGGCTGGCGACCGGCGCGCTCGGTGCGGTGCTGCGCTTCCTCCAGCCCGGGGCCACCGCGAACACCGCCGCGCTGCTCTTCGTGCTCAGCGGCATGGTGCTGGCTCTGACGGGTGCGTTGCGCGGTCTGGGCGACGCGCGCCAGCGGATCGCCGAGCAGGAGAGCATCAGCGAGGCCGAACGGTCCCGGCGCACCCTGCTGGAGGAACGCGCCCGAATCGCACGCGAGTTGCACGACGTCGTCGCCCACCACATGTCGGTGATCACCGTGCAGGCCGATTCGGCGCCCTACCGGCTGCCGGGCATGCCGGAGCCGGTGCAGCAGGAGTTCGCGGCGATCGCGGCCAGTGCGCGGGAGTCCCTCGGGGAGATGCGGCGGCTGCTGACCGTGCTGCGGGCCCCCGACGGGGCGGGCGGCGCGGGCGGCCCCGGCGGCGCCGACGGGGCCCGGGCTCCACAGCCGGGGATCGGCCGGCTCCAGCAGCTCGTGGAGACGACCGTGCGGGCGGGCCAGCCGGTGGAGCTGTCGCTGGCGGCCGGCGCGGCGCAGGCCGCCCCGCCCGCGGTGGACCTGTCGGCGTACCGGATCGTGCAGGAGGCCCTCGCCAACGTGGTGCGCCACGCGCCGGGCGCACCTACCCGGGTCTCGGTCACGGTCGACGACGACGAGGTGCTCGTGCTCGTCGTCAACGGTCCGGCGGCCCGGGACGCGGTGGTGGAGCCGGAGGGCCCGGGCACGGGGCACGGTCTCGTGGGGATGCGGGAGCGCGTACGGTTGACCGGCGGGACGCTGGACACCGGGCCGCTGCCCGACGGGGGCTTCCGGGTCGCCGCGCGCCTGCCGCTGCACGCCGGTGACGGGACCGCCGTCGGCACGAACGCAGCTCACGAAGCGAACGCAACCAACGACACGAACGACTTGAACGACTCGAACGGGGAGCGCAGTTGACCATCCGCGTGGTCATCGTCGACGACCAGGCCATGGTGCGGGCGGGGTTCGCCGCGCTGCTGTCCGCGCAGGCCGACATCGACGTGGTGGGCGAAGCCCCGGACGGACGCCAAGGCGTGCAGGTCTCCCGCTCCGCGCACCCCGACGTGGTGCTGATGGACGTGCGGATGCCGGAGATGGACGGGCTGACGGCGGCCCGGGAGATCCTCGACCCGCCGCCCGGGGTGGTGCACCGGCCGAGGGTGCTCATGCTGACCACCTTCGACATCGACGACTACGTGTACGAAGCCCTGCGCGCCGGGGCCTCCGGCTTCCTGCTGAAGGACGCCCCGCCGGCCGACCTGATCGCGGCCGTCCGGGTCGTCGCCTCGGGCGAGGCGCTGCTGGCGCCCTCGGTGACGCGGCGGCTGATCGCGGACTTCGTCCAGCAGCGGCCGGCGCCGCGCAAGGACCCGGCGCTGCGGCTGAACGGGCTGACACCGCGCGAGACCGAGGTGCTGGAGCTGATCGCGCGCGGGCTGTCGAACCAGGAGATCGCCGGTCACCTGGTACTGGCGGAGCAGACGGTGAAGACGCACATCGGGCGGGTGCTGGCCAAACTCGACCTGCGGGACCGGGCCCAGGCCGTGATCTTCGCCTACGAGGCGGGCCTGGTGCGCCCGGGCGACTCGGCCTGATCCGAGGAGCCGGGTCGCTCGCCGCGGCCGTCTCCTCCACCCCCTACCGGGGTATGACATCCGACTTGGCTCCACGGTCCGACGTACGTGGTGGTGTCGCCTTCCTACCTTCCTCCTCGTCACGAGGAGAGGAGAAGGGGCATGCGCCGCTTCGGAAGGACGCTGGTCACGGCCGCGCTGGCGGTGGCCGTCGTCGGGGGAACCGCCGGATGGGCTTCGGGCGACAGCCAGTCGGCGGTCACCGGGCCGCCGCCGGGCAGCGCCGCCTGGCGGGCCGACACGGCGTACGGCAGGGCGCTGCCCGATCCCGCGACGGCGACGCCGCAGGAGGTGGCCCGGTTCTTCGCCGGGCTGGACGACGCGGCGCGCGCCGCGCTCGTACGGTCCCACCCGCTGGTGGTGGGCAACCTCGACGGGGCGCCGCTCCCCCTGCGGTACGAGGCCAACCGGCTCGCCGTCGCCGCCACGGGTGACGCGCGGTACGCGTCCCTGGCCGCGCCCGACCGGCGGATCCTGGCCTTCGACCCGCGCGGCCGGGGCCAGGTCGCCGAGGTCTTCGGGGACCTGGAGCACGCCGCGCACGTGTCGGTGATCGTGCCCGGCTCCGACAACGACGCCGCCTCCGACGACGCCCGGCGCGCGCCGCACACCGGTCCGGCGGGAATGGCCCGGGCGCTGCGCACGGCGACCGAAACCCCTGCGGCCGGCGGGTCGGTGGCCAACAGGTCGGTGGCCGGCGGGTCGGTGGCCGTCATCGCGTGGACCGGGTACACCACCCCGGTCGGCGTCGGCCTCGACGCGGCCGACGGACGGCTTGCCTCGGCCGGGGCGACCCGCCTGGCCCGCTTCACCGCGGGTCTCGACGCGGTCGGCGCACCCGACCCGGTGCTGTTCTGCCACAGCTACGGCTCGGTGGTCTGCGGACTGGCGGCCCGGCACACCGACGCGACCGACGTCGTGGCCTTCGGGTCCCCCGGCATGCGGGCGGACACCGCGGCCGCCCTGCACACCGGGGCGCGCGTCTGGGCGGCCCGGGGTCCCTCGGACTGGATCGCGGACGTTCCGAACGTCCGCTTCGCCGGCCTCGGCCACGGCGCCGACCCCGCCTCCGCGGCCTTCGGCGCGCGCCGGGTGCCCGCCGCCGACGTGCGGGGCCACACCGGCTACTTCACGCCCGGTACGCAGTCCCTCGCGGCGTTCGCCGCGATCGCGAAGGGAGAGGCCGCCCGATGAGCGCCTCCGCCCTGTCGGCACCGCTGCGCAAGACCGCCGAGCGGATCGACCGGCAGACCCCCGCCCACCGCGACCGGGCGGTCGACGGGCTGCGCGCCCTGGCCCTGCTGGCCGTGCCGACCGGCCACTGGCTGCTCGGCGGTTTCACGCTCGACGCCGACGGCGGTCTGCACAACGCCAGTCCCCTGTCGGCCTTCGGCGCCCTGGCCCCGGCCGGCTGGGTGCTCCAGATGCTGGGCATCTTCTTCCTCGTCGGCGGGTACGCCTCGGCGCTCTCCTACCGGCGGCGCCCCGGGTCGGCGCGCGCCTGGCTGAAGGGCCGGATCGTACGCCTGGGCCGGCCCGTGCTCGGGGTGACGGCCGTGTGGGCGCTGGCCGCGCCGGTGCTGTACGCGGCCGGGGTGCCGGAGGCGTCACTGCGGACCGGCGCGAAGCTGGTCGTCCAACCGCTGTGGTTCGTCGGGGTGTACGTGGTGGTCACCGCGCTGACCCCGTACTGCGTGCGGGCCGCGCGCCGGCTCGGCGGCTGGGCGGCGGCCCCGCTGATCGCCTCGGTCGCGGTGGTGGACCTCCTGCGCTACGGGCCGTTCGCCGAGTCCGTGCCGTCCTGGCTGTCGGTGCTGAACATCCTGCCGGGCTGGCTGTTCGCTTACCAGCTGGGCGTGTCCTGGGCCGAGCGGCGGATCGGGCGCCGCGGGGCCTGGCTGCTGCTGGCCGGCGGGGCGCTGTTGTTCGCGGCGCTGCTGGCGGTCTTCCACTATCCGGCGTCGATGGTGGGGGTGCCGGGGGCGGTGCGGACCAATTCGCACCCGCCGTCGCTGCTCGTGCCGGCCCTGGCCTCGGCGCAGTCGGGTGCGGCCATGCTGTTGCGGGACCGGCTGGCGCGGCTGCTGGCCCGGCCCGCCCTGTGGGCTCCGGTGGTCGTGGTCAACCTGTGCGCGATGACGATCCTGTGCTGGCACCAGACGGCGATGCTGGCCGCGGCGGTACCCGCCTCGTTCGCCGGTGGGGTGGCCGGGCTGACGACGGCGCCGGACAGCCTGGGATGGATCGCGGCGCGGGTGGCGTGGATGCCGGTGTTCGCTGCCCTGCTGGTGGGGATCGCCCGGTACGCGCGACGGTTCGAGGCACCGCCGGCGGCGGGCCGGCCGGCGAGCGCACTGCGTCGTACGGTGGCGGGGCTGCTGGCGGTGGGCTTCGGGCTGTTCGCGCTGGGCCTGGCGTAGCGGAGCCCGGACGCCGGACGGTGACGGCACGTGTCCGAAGGCCGGGTACGAAGAGAGCGCCGCTCCCCTGACGGAGCGGCGCTCTCGACGCGTTCGGGTGCTCCCGCGTCAGGCGATCGAGGCGGCGACGATCGCGGCGACGGCCAGGTTGCAGGCGGAGGAGACCCAGACCGCCGGGTGGGGCTGCGGGTCGACGACGATGGCGCCGAGCTTGCCCGGGGTCACCAGGTCGAGCACCAGGAAGGCCACCGCCATCAGGACCAGGCCGAGGAGCCCGAAGGCGGCCGTCGACGCCAGGCCCTTGCCGAAGTCGTCGTAGGTGGTCCAGATCGACGTGAAGACGATGCCGCCGATGCCGAGGAGCGCCGAGCTGAGGAAGAGGGCCGCGTTGCGGTTGCGCTCCTCCCAGATCTGCTTCGGGAGCTTCCCGGGCGTCAGCACGTCCACGAGGACGATGCCGAGGATCAGCAGGACCAGGCCCAGGGCACCATAGGCGCTGGTTCGGCCAAGTCCGTTGATGATGTCGCTCATTGAGAAGCCTGTCTCCGATTGGTGGGAAAATACACGCCGTGGGGAGGCCGAATCTATCGCACGGCCTTCCGGCAGACCATGGGGAGGTCAGCGAATGGTAAAGGTCAGGGCCGCACGGGCGGCCGAGGCGGAGGCCCTGACCGGGCTGGTGATGCGCTCCAAGGCGCACTGGGGGTACGACGCCGGGTTCCTGGCCGCCTGCGCCCCGGAACTGCGGATCCGGCCCGAAGAGGTGACCGCGCGCCGGATCGTGGTCGCCGAGGACCCGCAGGGGACGGTCCTCGGGCTCGCCTCCCTGGAGGGCGCCGCCCCGCTGGCGACGCTGGGGCTGCTCTTCGTCGAACCGTCCGCCATCGGGCAGGGCGTGGGGCGGCTCCTGTACCGGGACGTGCTGCGGCGGGCCGTGGAGCAGGGCGTGCGCAGGCTGGTCATCGACTCGGATCCGCACGCGGCCGGCTTCTACCGGGCGATGGGCGCGGTCGCGGAGCCGACCGGACCGACCGCGGCGGATGCTGCTGTCGCGGCGGCAGACCCGGCGGCCGGCCCCAACGGGCAGCTGGTGCGGTTCGAGGCGGCTCCGGCCCCGCTCGCCGACTGGGCACGGGCCTGGACCGGCGGCGGGCGGGCCGTGCACGTGGGCAACGTCGCGGAGTTCAACGCGCAGTTCGGCGACTCTTCCCTGGACCGCGAGCAGGCGGCCGCGCACCACTACTCCTGCCTGGCCGCCTTCTACAGCCCCTGCCCGTCCGCCCTGGTGCTGCCCCGGGCGGTGCCCGCAGGCTGGATCGACCTGGTCTGCCGGCAACTGGGCTGGACCGGGGTCGAGGTGTACGACGGCCTGGTGGACCGGGGTCCCGGGCTCGTGGACGCCGTACGGGCCCGGCCGGCGCTGGCCGCACGGCTGACGGGGGCCGGGGAGCCGCTCGTACCGTGGGGGCTCACCCGGCCGTTCGGGCTGCTGACGGGGCGGCCGTGGCGGTCCGGGGAGCTGCGCTACGAGTCGAAGGCCGCGGCGCACGGCCTGTTCGAGCGGATCCTGGCGGAGGGCGGCCATCCCGGGATCGTGCTGCCCGCGCAGGTGCGGGCGGCGACGCGGTGGGCGGCGGCGCGGCTGCTGGCCGCGCGGGCGCGGGCGGGGAAGAGCACCGTTCTGAAATCGGAGCACGGCGTCGGGGGTTCGGGCACGACCGTGGTCACGGCCGGGCAGGTGCGGGCGGCGGGCGGTGCCCGGACCGTTCTGCGGCGGCTGCCGCGCGGACCGCTGCTGGTGGAGGAGTTCGTCGAGGGCCCGCCGGATCCGGGCGCCGCCCGGGACCTGACGTACGACGGTTTCGTGGACGCGGCGGGCCAGGTGCACGAGGTCGGCGCGGCCCTGATGGACGTGACGGCGGGTGCCTACCGCGGAGCCACGGTGGGCCCCGGGGCGGTGCCGGAGTGGGCGGAGAAGCCGATCCTCGCCTTCGGTGCGGCGGTGGGCCGGGAGCTGGCGGCGTCCGGCTACCGGGGCTGGTTCGACGTGGACTTCGTCGCGGACGCCGCGGGGCGGCTGGCGCCGACCGAGACGAACCTGCGGCTGACCGGGCCGTCGATCGCCTTCATGGTGGCGGCCCGGCTCGACGCGCTGCGGGGCGCGGGGCACCTCGTACGGATCGCCGACCGGGTGGAGCTCGGGGCTCGGCTGCCCGAGGCACAGCTGGACGAACTGTGCGCGGACCTGGCCCGGGCGTGCGCGGACCTCGGGGCAGTGTTCGTCCCCGCGATCCCGACGGGAGCCTTCGATCCGGCGCCCTGGCTGGGGGTGCTGGTGGCCGCGCACGGCCTGGAGGCCCTGGACGCGGCCGAGGCCCTGGTGCGCTCCGGGGCGGCGGCCGTCGGCGCGATGTTCGACGCCCCGACGCCCGCCGCCCCATGAGCGTTCGCGGACGGCCGGTGGTCAGGTCCTGTCCTCGAAGTCGAAGGGCGAGTCCGGCCTGCGGGCGAGGTGGACGGCGACGAGGAGGCCCGCGATCATCAGGGGGATGTTGAAGGTGTAGACGAGGAAGGCCTGGAGGGGCCAGTCCTGTTTGGCCGCCAGGCGGTAGGCGTTGTCCTGCGGCCACCAGGCCAGCAGCAGGTAGCTCGCGGCGAGGTGGACGGCCCTGGTGCGGCCCGGGGGCCGGCCGCG
This sequence comes from Streptomyces erythrochromogenes, assembly GCF_036170895.1. Lineage (NCBI taxonomy): Bacteria > Bacillati > Actinomycetota > Actinomycetes > Kitasatosporales > Streptomycetaceae > Streptomyces > Streptomyces erythrochromogenes. The sequence continues at coordinate 594,664 of NZ_CP108036.1, forward strand.
TTCGCGGCGTTCGATCAGGCGGTACCCGGTGAACAGGAACGCGAGGCCCGCGCCGAAGGCCAGGCTTTCGGCCACGTAGAGCAGGAAGAAGAGGGCCGCCCACGGGTACGGCACGGCGGAGAGGTCCGTGGATCCGGGCCACACGACGTTGGTGAGCGCCAGGGTGAGGAAGGCGAGGACGATCGTCAGGCACCCGGCGGCGACGACGCGGCCGCCGTCCGGGTCGCCCACGTTGGCGGCCGCCCGGGCGAACTTGCTGCCGTGCAGCGCGGGGCGTTCGGAGACGGGCTGTGTGGGCAGCGGCAGGGCGGAGCGGTCCTCCTGTCCGCCCCGCTTGCGCGGCAGGGCCCTCAGCCGGATGAGGATGGTCGGCGTCACTTCCTTGAGGACGACGCCCGCGAGGTGGTTGCGCAGGCCGTAGATCTCCGGCAGCGGCGCGGAGGCGTCCCAGGCCGGGTCGCCCGGCGGCGGGGACACGTAGGCGACGAGCCGGCGCTCCCCGTCCTTGCCGACGCCGTCGACGAGGGCGACGAGGGCGGCGCCGATGCCCGGGTGGGTGCGGATCGCCGCTTCGACGGGGTGTGGGTCGAAGGAGCCTCCGTGGCGGGGGATCCGGTCCCGGATCCGGCCGGCGTACTCCAGCAGGCCGTCGGGGCGGAGCACGCCGAGGTCGCCGGTGGGTATCGCGTCACCGCCGCCGGGCGGGGTGAGGTGTATCTCGCCGCCCCGCACGTGGACCTGGCACCCCGCGAAGGGGGTGCCCAGCAGGGAGAGCCGCTCCGGTTCGGCGACGGGGGCGGGCAGCTGCGGGAGTTCGAAGCAGGTGCCCGCTCCGGCGGTCTCGGTGAGGCCGTAGACGTCGAGGATCCGTACGCCGGGACGCAGGCGGACGTGCAGGGCGTCCAGTTCGTCGAGGTGGAGGCGGTCGCCGGTGACGGTGGCCAGCCGCAGCGAGCGCAGCGGCCGGGGACCGGTCCTGCGGTCCGCTGCGGTGGGCCTGGGGCCGTCGATCACCAGCGCGGCGATGCCGGCGGGGTCGGAGTGCAGGACGGTGACCTTCTGGGCCTCCACCGCCGTGCGGACCTGGTACGGGTGCTCGGTCCGCCAGGAGGCGTCGGGCGGCAGGACGAGAGCGCCGCCCGTGCACAGGACCCGGGTCCATCCGGCGGCGAAGGCGGTGACGTCCGGGCGGGCGGTGATGAGGTGCCGGTCCTGCGGGGTCGGCCGGGCCAGCTCCGTCCAGCCCGAGTGGGCGGCGAGCAGCACGGCGTGGCCGACGGGTACGGGCCGCGGTTCGGTGCTCGCCGTGAACAGGACGGCCGCGCGGCCGGCTTCCGGCGTGACGCGGCCGTCGGCCGCCTCCGTGAGGTCCGGTGCGTAGCCGGGCCGGGCGGCGATCTCGGTGGCGTCGTCGTCGGTCCGGATCGCGCGCAGGCCCGAGGCCGTGTCGAGGGCGGCCCGGTGGGGCGAGTGGGTGAGCAGTGCGAAGGGCGCCAAGGGCCCGAGTGCGGTGAGCTGTTGGCGCCCGGTGCGGGGCGTTTCGGCGTCGACGACGGCGTAGGATCCGCCGGCTTTCAGGACGGCGAGGATGCCGACGACGAGCTCGTCGTGCCGGGTGGTGCCGATGGCGACGAGACCGCCGGGCGGCAGGCCCTGGGCGAGCAGATGGTGCGCCAGCCGGTTGGCCCGGGCGTCCAGCACCCCGTAGGGGAGCTGGTGCTTCGGGGCGGCGATGAGGGCGGGCGCCTCGGGCGTGTCCCGCGCCCAGCGCTCGAAGTGGTGCAGGACGGTGTCGGTGGTGCCCTTGGAGAATCGGACGGACTCGGATCCCTGCGTCATGGACCGATGATGCCACCAGGCACCGACAGCGGAGGAGCCCCGAAGTCGCTTGAGCTCGCACGCAGTTGCTCCGGTCGGGGGGTCCGGAGCCGAATCCTTGACCTCAAGCTTGGTCGAGGTCCTAGCGTTCGGGTCATGGACATGGAAGTCACCGCTTGGACATCGCTGCACAGCGCGATCAACGCACAGCAGGACCGTCGCCCCCTCTCCCGGGACGGTCTGCGCCGTGTGGCCGCCTTCGCCCGCCCGCACCGGCGCGGGCTCGTTCTCTTCCTCCTGCTGAGCGTGGTGACCGCCCTGCTGGCGGTGGCCACCCCGGTGCTCGCCAGCCGGGTGGTCACCGCCATCGTGGACGGCCGGGACGGCGGCGCGGTGACCCGGCTCGCCCTGCTCATCGCGGTGATCGCGGTCGCGGAGGCGGGGCTGGGGCTGCTGGCCCGCCGGCTCTCCGCCACCCTCGGGGAGGGGCTGATCCTGGACCTGCGGACGGCGGTCTTCGACCACGTGCAGCGGATGCCGGTCGCCTTCTTCACGCGCACGAGGACCGGGGCCCTCGTCAGCCGCCTCAACAACGACGTCATCGGCGCCCAGCGGGCCTTCGCCAACACCCTGTCGGGGGTGGTCGGGAACACCGTGACCCTGCTGCTGACCCTCACCGTGATGCTGAGCATCTCCTGGCAGATCACCCTGCTGGCGCTGGTGCTGCTGCCCGTGTTCGTCCTGCCGGCCCGCCGGATGGGGGCGCGGATGGCGGCGATGCAGCGGGAGGCCTCGGCGCTGAACGCAGCGATGGGCACCCAGATGACCGAGCGGTTCTCGGCGCCCGGCGCGACGCTGGTCAAGCTGTTCGGGCGGCCCGCCGACGAGTCCGCGGAGTTCGCGGTACGGGCGGCGCGGGTGCGGGACATCGGGATCCGCACGGCGATGGCCCAGTCGGCCTTCATCACGGCCCTCACCCTGGTCTCGGCGCTGGCCCTGGCGCTCGTCTACGGACTCGGCGGGTACTACGCCCTGCGCGGGAGCCTGGACGCCGGTTCCGTCGTCGCCCTGGCCCTGCTCCTGACCCGGCTGTACGCCCCGCTGACCTCGCTCGCCGGCGCCCGCGTCGAGGTGATGAGCGCGCTGGTGAGCTTCGAGCGGGTCTTCGAGATCCTCGACCTGAAGCCCCTCATCACGCAGAAGCCGGACGCCCGCCGGGTGCCGGAGGGCCCGGTGACCGTGGAGTTCGACCGGGTGTCCTTCGGCTACCCGGCCGCCGACAAGGTCTCGCTCGCCTCGCTGGAGGAGGTCGCCGCGCTCGACGCCCGGGGCGGTACGCAGGTCCTGCACGAGGTGTCCTTCCGGGCCGAGCCCGGCCGGATGATCGCCCTGGTGGGTTCGTCCGGCGCCGGCAAGTCCACCATCGCGCAGCTGCTGCCGCGGCTGTACGACGCCGACGCGGGCGCGGTCCGGCTCGGCGGGGTCGACGTACGGGACCTGACGGCCGAATCGATCCGCGAGACCCTCGGCATGGTCACCCAGGACGGGCACCTCTTCCACGAGTCGGTACGGGCCAACCTGCTGCTGGCCCGGCCGGACGCCACCGAGGAGGAGATCTGGGAGGCCCTGCACAGGTCCCGGCTGGACGGCCTGGTCGCCTCGCTGCCGGACGGTCTGGACACGGTGGTCGGGGAGCGCGGCTACCGGCTGTCGGGCGGCGAGCGGCAGCGGCTGACCATCGCCCGGCTGCTGCTGGCCCGGCAGCGGGTCGTGGTCCTCGACGAGGCCACCGCGCACCTGGACTCGACCTCGGAAGCGGCGGTGCAGGAGGCCCTGGGCGAGGCCCTGGCGGGTCGCACCGCCGTGGTGATCGCGCACCGGCTGTCGACGGTGCAGGCGGCCGACCTGATCCTCGTGGTGGAGGAAGGCCGGATCGTGGAACGGGGCACGCACACCGAGCTGCTGGCGGCGGGCGGCCGGTACGAGGAGCTGTACCGCACGCAGTTCGCCGCGGCGGACACGCCCGCCGGAACGGAATCCGGCGGTGCGGCACCGGTGCGGGGAGCATGATGCTGTGATGGACATCAAACTGGAACTCGTCGCCGTGCCCGTCACCGATGTCGACCGGGCCAAGGCCTTCTACGAGAAGATCGGCTTCAACGCCGACCACGACGTCACCGTCAGCGAGGACATCAGGTTCGTGCAGCTGACCCCGCCGGGGTCGGCCTGCTCGATCGCGATCGGCAAGGGCCTCACCCGGATGACCCCGGGAGCCCTCGACAACATGCAGGTCGTCGTCACCGACATCGAGGAGGCGTACGAGGACCTGCGCGGCCGGGGAGTCGAGGTGACGGAGATCCAGGACCTGCCGTGGGGCTCCTTCGTCTACTTCTCCGACCCGGACGGCAACGGCTGGGCGGTCCAGCAGACCACGCCGCGCAAGTCGGCTGAACCCGGCCCGTGAGGTCCGCCGGCCGCGGCGGCGGCCGCGGGACGTCGCGCCGCACGGTGCGGGGAGCACCGTGCGGCGGGGGCAGGCGGGTCCGGCGGCGTGAGCCGGGTCCGGCGGGGTCAGGCCCGGGCTGCGGCGTGGTGGTGGTCGAGCTCCCAGGCGTGGTGCTTGAACTCGTGGCGGAAGTCGGCGTGGTCCTCCCACTGGCGGGCGATGCCGCGCAGCACGTCCCAGTGGTGCTCGACGGACTGGTCGATGACGCGGCGCACGGCCGGCTCGGCGGAATCCCGCTTCTCGATGAGGCCCTTGACGGCCGAGGCCTCCAGGACGGAGTTGCGCAGGGCGCGCAGCGCACGGGAGGTGTCTTCCATCGAGAAGCCGTGCTCGCTGCCCGTCGCCTCGTCGAACAGCGGGGTGAGCCGCGCCTCGATGAAAGCGGTGATCCGCTCGAAGTGCTGCACGTCCATCGGGGGCTTCCTCTCCTGCCGGACCACCACGTGACCCGGCGTCTCCACTGCTTGTGCCGTTCGCGGCCATTATGGCCGACGAGCCTTCCCGGTGATCTATTTTGTAGATCCACGGCGAGGAGGGGACGTGGTACGGGTGGACGGGCATGCAACGCCGACGGAGCGGTTCGAAGAGCACCGCTCTCATCTCAGGGCGGTGTCCTACCGAATGCTGGGTTCGCTCTCCGAGGCCGACGACGCCGTTCAGGAGGCGTGGCTGCGCCTGAGTCGCTCCGACGTCGGCGAGGTGGCGAACCTCGGCGGGTGGCTGACCACGGTCGTGTCTCGGGTGTGCCTGAACATGCTGCGCTCGCGCGCGACCCGGCGCGAGGACCCGCTGGACGCCTGGTCCACCGACCCCGCCGCCGGCCGCGAGGACACCGTCGACCCCGAGCAGGAGGCCGTGATGGCCGACTCGGTCGGGCTCACCCTGCTGGTGGTGCTCGACACCCTGACGCCCGCCGAACGCCTCGCGTTCGTGCTGCACGACCTGTTCGCCGTGTCCTTCGACGAGATCGCCCCGCTGCTCGGCAAGACCCCCGCGGCCACCCGCCAGCTCGCCAGCCGCGCCCGCCGCAGGGTCAAGGGGGCCCCGCTGGTGTCCGAGGGCGACCTGGCGCGCCGGCGCCGCGTCGTGGAGGCCTTCCTCGCCGCCACCCGCGGCGGGAACTTCGACGACCTCGTCTCTCTGCTCCATCCCGACGTGGTGCTCCGGGCCGACCAGGCCGTCGGCCCCACCCCGCGGCCGCTTCTGGTCGCCGGGGCGGTCACCGTCGCCAAGGGCGCCATGGCCGCGATGCAGCGGGCGCGGTCCACGCAGCCGGCGCTGGTGGGCGGCACGGTGGGCATCGCGATGGCTCCGCTGGGTCGGCTGTTCCTGGTACTGGAGTTCACGATCGAGGACGACTTGATCACCGCGATCGACATCACGGCGGAACCGGAGCGCCTCGCCACGCTGGAACTGGCCGTGCTCGACCCCTGAAACCACCGACCGCCCGCCCCGTCCAGGAAGCGGCCGTAGCGATTCCGTGCCGCGGCCGCATCTTCTGGGCCCGGCACGGCGCTCCCATACTGGCGCCGTGACCGACTTCGTCAAGCACCTGCCCCGGGCATCGATACCCGAGGGCGCGGTCCGGTTCTGGGACGTCGACGGCGCCCGGCGCTGGCTCGGCGCCCGGGCCCCGGCCGCTTTCGCACCCGTCCGCGGAGCCTGGCTCCTCGGCACTCTGGTCATCCTCTCCCTCGTCCTGACGTCCTGGAACGGCGCGCAGGCCGCCGGTCTCGCCGCCGGCCGGCCCGGTTACGCCCTGGTCGTCCTACTGGCCGCCCTGCCGGTTTGGTTCCGGTACCTGCCCGCGGGCGTCCTGGCCGCCGCTCCCGTCCTCGCCGCGGACGCCGCCCTCGCGGCGGCCCGCGTCTCCGGCGTCGCGGGCAGGACCGGCCGGGCCCTGGTCGTCGCCGGCTGCGCGTGGGCGTTCACCGGGGCCCTGCTGCGGCTGCGCGCCCGCCGCCGCCAGCGCGAACTGTCCCTCGCCGCCGCCGGATCGGCCCGGTTCGCGCTGCCGTCCCCGCTCCCGGCCGCGCACCGGCGCCGCGGGCTGACGGGCATCGTCCTCGGATCCCTGTGCTGTGCCGCGGCCGCCGTGGCCCTGGCGGGGACGCGGGTGCACCCGGACCCGTACGACCTGTCCGGCCGGCAGGTGTTCGCCGGGGCGCTGCTGGTCGTCGGCTCGGCGCTGCTCGGCCGGGGACTGGGCAGTCACCGGGCGGCGCGGCGCCTGCACGCCCGGCCGCAGCCCGCGCTGCTGGTCGGCGTGCGCAAGGCTCCGTCGGGGCACCTCTGGCTGTACCCGGACGCCGCCACCCGCAGCGCTCCCCCGCTGATCTCCCACTCCGGGACGGCCCGGAACTCCCGCACGGGACAGCGCACGCTCTTCGCCGGCTCCGGACGGAGCCTGCGCACGGCGCACCACGACGTCGACCTCCTTGCGGAGCCGGTCGAGGCCGTCCTCTACGGGGTCGTGCACGAGGGGGCCGAAGTCGTCCTGGAATGCGCCGTCTACGAGGGCGACACCCGGCTCGTCCCGCAGGTGACCGCCGCTCCGCTGCTGACGCGCCGCCGCCACGGGCTGCCCGGTTGGCAGCCGTCCACCACGTCGTTCCGCGAGCGCGTACGGGAACGGCAGCGCCTGGCGCGCGAGATGCAGGCGGAACGGGACCGGCAGCGCAAGGAGTCGCGAGGCTCCGACACCTCGGCTGCCGGCTGCGGCGGCGGCGACTGCGGCGGAGGCTGCGGCGGGTGCGGGGGGTGCGGCTGACGAATCCTCCAGGGGCGTCTTGTCGATCAGGCCGGATCAGGGAGCGCGGCATGATCGGCGGGACGGCCCTCAGGGGGTGAGCAGGACGTCCAGTTCCTCCAGTGCGCCCTCGGCGATCCGCCGGGTCAGCGCCTCGGCGCGGGCGGCGTCGCCCTCGCGCACCGCCTCGGCCACCTGGACGTGCAGGGTGACGGCGGCGGGGTCGGGGTCGTGGAACATCACCTCGTGTTCGGTGCGCCCTGTCAGGACCTCGGCGACGACGTCCCCGAGCCGGGCGAACATCTCGTTCCCCGAGGCGTTCAGCACCACGCGGTGGAACGCGATGTCGTGCTGCAGATAGCCCTCGAGCTGGTGGCCGCGCGAGGTGCGGACCATGCCGAGGGCCGCCGCGGTGAGGTCGGCGCAGTGCTGCGGCGTGGCCAGGGTCGCGGCCAGGCCGGCCGCCACCGGCTCGATGGCGGAGCGCAGCACGGTGAGGGAGCGCAGCTGCCGGGGCCGGTCGGGGCCGGCCAGCCGCCAGCGGATCACCCGCGGGTCGTAGACGTTCCACGTGGCGGTCGGGCGCACCGTGACGCCGACGCGGCGGCGGGACTCGACCAGGTGCATCGACTCCAGCACGCGGACGACCTCGCGCACCACCGTGCGGGAGGCGTCGAAGCGTTCGGCGATCTCGTCGGTGCGCAGGACGCTGCCCGGGGGATACTCCCCCGCGGCGATGGCGAGGCCGATCGTGTCCAGCACGTGGGAGTGGAGGCCCTGGCCGGGACCGCTTTCGGCGCCTTCGGTGGTCATGGCGCAAGCATACGGTGACGACCCGTCGGGCAAAAGATGTGACGTTTTCGGCCCTGGGCTTGAATACGTAGTACTTAATGCGCTTCAGTGGTGCCGCACGAACCGATGTCGACGAGGACAGCGAGGTGGACGTGAGCACCCAGCGCGTCATTGTGGTGATGGGCGTGGCCGGCACGGGCAAGACGACCGTGGGCCGGCTGCTCGCGCAACGTCTCGGCCTTCCCTACGCGGAGGGCGACGCCTTCCACCCGGCGGCCAACGTCGCCAAGATGGCGGCCGGCCACCCGCTGGACGACGTGGACCGGTGGCCCTGGCTGGACGCCGTGGGCGAGTGGATCCGCAACCGCGCCGGGATGAGCGGCGGTGTGATCGCCGCGTCCTCGCTCAAGCGCGTCTACCGCGACCGGCTGCGCGCAGCGGCCCCCCGGGCCGTCTTCGTGCATCTCACCGGTGAACGGGCGCTGATCGAGGAGCGGATGGCGGCGCGCAAGGGCCACTTCATGCCCACCACCCTGCTGGAGTCGCAGTTCGCCACGCTGGAGCCGCTCCAGGACGACGAGCTCGGCGTCGCGGTCGACGTGGCCGGGTCTCCGGAAGACGTCACCGAGCGGGCCCTGGCCGCGCTGGGCCGGCTCGACACACCCGAGAGCTGAGGGAACGTCACCGTGACCAGTCTCAGCGTCCCGGCACTGGCGGCCGCCGCCGGCACCGTGCCGATCACCTCCGCCGGCAACACCCGGCTCGGGATCGCCGTCCTCGCCGCCATCGCCCTCATCGTCCTGCTCATCACCCGCCTCAAACTGCACGCCTTCCTGGCGCTCACGCTCGGCTCGCTGGCCCTCGGGGTCTTCGCGGGCGCGCCCCCGGCCAAGACCATCGCCAGCTTCACCGCCGGACTCGGTGCCACGGTCGCGGGAGTCGGCGTACTGATCGCGCTCGGCGCGATCCTCGGCAAGCTGCTCGCGGACTCGGGCGGCGCGGACGAGATCGTCGACACCATCCTGGCCCGCGCCAAGGGCCGGGCCATGCCGTGGGCGATGGTGCTCATCGCGTCGGTGATCGGGCTGCCGCTCTTCTTCGAGGTCGGCATCGTGCTGCTGATCCCGGTGGTGCTGCTCGTGGCCAAGCGGGGGAACTACTCCCTGATGCGGATCGGCATCCCGGCGCTGGCCGGCCTGTCCGTGATGCACGGCCTGATACCGCCGCACCCCGGACCCCTCGTCGCCATCGACGCGCTCCACGCGAACCTGGGCGTCACCCTCGCGCTCGGAGTGGTCGTCGCCATCCCGACCGTGATCATCGCCGGGCCGCTGTTCTCCCGGTACGCGGCGCGGTGGGTGGACATCCCGGCGCCGGAGGAGATGGTCGCCCGGGCCCGCCCCTCGGCCGAGCCGGGGCACCGACCGCGGTTCGGGGCGACGGTGTTCACCGTGCTGCTGCCCGTGGCCCTGATGCTGGTCAAGGCCCTGGTCGACATCGTGGTCGACGATCCCGCGAACCCCGTGCAGCGCGTGGCCGACGTCGCCGGCTCCCCGCTGAACGCACTGCTCGCGGCCGTGCTGGTGGGCATGTTCACCCTCGGCCGGGCGGCCGGCTTCACCCGGGCCCGGATCTCGGTGACGGTGGAGAAGTCGCTCGCCCCGATCGCCGGAATCCTGCTGATCGTCGGCGCCGGCGGCGGCTTCAAGCAGACCCTCATCGACGTGGGCGTGGGCCGGATGATCCTGGACCTGTCGCAGAACTGGGCCGTCCCGACCCTGCTGCTGGCCTGGCTGATCGCCGTGGCCATCCGGCTGGCCACGGGCTCGGCGACCGTGGCCACCATCTCGGCGGCCGGTCTGGTGGCCCCGCTCGCGGCGGACATGTCCACCACCGGGACCGCACTGCTGGTCCTCGCCATCGGCTCCGGCTCGCTCTTCTTCAGCCACGTCAACGACGCCGGTTTCTGGCTGGTCAAGGAGTACTTCGGGATGACCGTCGGGCAGACCGTGAAGACCTGGTCGGTGATGGAGACGGTGATCTCGGTGGTAGGCCTGGGCTGCGTCCTGCTGCTGTCACTCGTGCTGTAGGTCCTGCCGGCCCTGCAGCCGTCACGGGTCCTGCAGCCGGCACGGTCCTGGAGCCGTCACGGGTCCTGCAGCCGGCACGGTCCTGGAGCCGTCACGGGTCCTGCAGCCGGCACGGTCCTGGAGCCGTCACGGGTCCTGCAGTTGGGCGGCGGCGAGGGCGAGGCCGCCCGCCGCCGTCGCGCAGCGGGCTGCGAGGTTCTCGACCTCGGCGCGCAGGGCCTCCGTCTCCCGGCCCTGCCATCCCGGCGACCAGGCCGCGGCCCTGCGCAGGTGGACCGCGTGCGTGCGCAGCGCGGCGGCGTGGCCCTGCAGGCTCCCGCCCTGGGGCCGCGGCGCCGGCCGGAGCGGCCGCGGCCGCTGGGGCGGCCGGTCCGCGACACGGCGCCGGACGACGGGACCGCGATCGGGGGCCGGCCCCGCCGGGGGCCGTACGGGCAGACCCGGGCCGCTGTCGCAGAAGGCCCACAGGGCGGCGCCGAGTCCGAGGAGCGGCCGGGCCGGCTCGGCCCGGCCCGTGGCGACCTGCCAGCCGGCGTGGTCGTTGAAGGGGTTCGCGTCGGTCAGGGCGTTCCAGGCGAGGATGTCGGCGAACGACGGCGCCAGCAGGGAGAACGCGTGCTCGGCGCCCCGCTCGCGCATGATGCCGCGGAACAGCCGGACGGCCTCGGCCTGGCGGCCGGCCTCGACGGCCCGCAGGACCGCCGCGGTGCCGGGGTCCTCCCGGAGTTCGGGGCGGTCCGTGCTCGCCGCCCGGATCCGGGCCTTGAGTCCGCAGACGGCGATGCTGATGGCGAGGCTCTCCCGGCCGGCCAGGACTCCTGCGAGACGGCCGGCGCGAGCCGCGCCCCGGCCGCGCGCAGCCCAGCCGAGGCCCGCCGGATCGGTGAGGGTGCGCAGCAGGGTGCGCCAACCCCGCCTGCTGCGGCCGCCCCTGGCGAGCGCCGTCACGGGCAGGCGGGCGCCGAAGGCCAGGCCGGAGGCGTAGCGGGCGGCCTCGCCGACCGCGTCGGCGGCGTCGGCAAGTGCGCGGCACGGGGCGTCGAGCTGGTCGGCGTCCGGGGCGGTGGACGCGGAGGTCGCGGCGTCGGACATGGGATCCTCGTGGGTTTCGGCAGGGACGTGAAGGCGTACGGGGCAGGGCGGTGCAGGAGGTGCGGGTCGTGCGGATGAGGCGGCGGCGCCGACGGGGAGACCGCGTCAGCGGCGGGTGAGGACGAGCCGGATGCCGTGCGGATCGAGCGTCACGGGCAGTGGTCCGACCGGGTCCAGGACCGGCCTGACGCCGGTGACCCGGTGGCCCCGCAGCACCTCTGCGCAGAACGCGGCGGTGATCATCAGTCCGAGCTGGTCGCCCGGGCAGCGGCCGCCGCCGTGGCTGAAGGGCGCCATCCGGATGTCCTGGTCGGCCCCCGGGTTCTTCCACCGGCCCGGTACGAAGACATGGGCGGCCGGTACCCGCTCGGGGTCGCGCTGGTGGAACGCGGCGGGCAGGAGCACCGAGGTGCCGGCCGGGTGGCGCACGCCGCGCCATTCGGTCTCGCCGCGGGTGACACGGATCAGGTCGGGCACCACCGGATACAGCCGCAGCGACTCGCGGACGCAGGCCCGCAGCCTGGGCAGTTCGCCCCGGGCCGGCCCGGCGGCGACCTCGGCGGCCGCTTCGGCGGCGGCCGCGTCCTGTTCGCAGGGGTGCGCGCCGAGCAGCAGCAGCGTGCGCAGCACGGTGTCAGGAACGGCGTCCATGGCCAGGAGCCAGAGCCGGGCCTCGTCGCCGGGGTCGACGGCGCCTTCGCGGTCGGTGGGGTCGGCGTGGCGGGCGGCGCGGCCTGCGAGGGTGTCGTCCCCGGCGTGCCGGACGTATTCCCCGATGCGGGCGCGGGCCTTGTCGTGCACCGAGCGCGCGGCGCGCCTCGGGCCGCCGCGCAGGCGCTTGTCCTCGGCACGCAGTTGGGTGAGCCATCCGGCGAGTTCGTCGTCCTCGGCGGCGGGGTCGCCGAGGACGATCCGCCGGGCGGCCCTGTTCACGGCGTGCCGGGCGCGGGCGAGTTCGAGGGTGCCGGCGGCGGTGAGGTGCCGGGCCTCTTCGGCGACGGCCCTGAGGATCGGGCCGGCCGCGGGGTGCACGGGCAGTCCGGCGGCCAGCACGTCCTCGTGCATCCGCCGCCGCTCGGCCCGCTGTTCGCCGCGGACGCAGCCGGAGCCGTCCCCGTCGGGGTCGGGCTCGTGCGTGCTCAGGCCCCGGCACTTCTGCGGCGGGTCGGCTGCGAGGACGCTGACGGGTTCGGCGTAGAAGCGGCGCAGGTCCCGCGGGTCGAGGAGGACGAGGAGCGTCTTCCCGGACCGGGTGCGTACGAGCGCGGGCGCGTCCCCGTGGCGTGCGCGCAGCGCGCGGAGCGCGGCGGCGGAGGCGCGCGCCCCGTCCGGCCGCCGGCGGCGGCGCGGGCGGGGCCGGCCGGTGCCGGAGAGCAGGGCGCCGAGGGCGGCGAACACGGTGGTCGCGGCCGCGGGGGACACGGCGGGCACGAGGAGTGCGGCGCGGCCGGCGGGCGCGGCGGGCGCCTTGCGGAGCACCGCCTTCACGGTGGTCCGCAAGGCGGGAGCCTGCGCGCCGAGCGGCGGCGCGGCCGGCCCGGGGTCCGCGGGCGGCGTTCCGGCCCGGGAGGTCGGACCGACGCGCTCTCCGGGGCGCCGGCGGACGGCCGGGCCGCCGTGCGTCCGGGTCTCGCCCCTCGCGGACCGCACCGGCAGCCCGGTCCGTTCCGCGAGGGCCCGTACGCGGGCCTTGATCCCGTCGAGGGCGGCCCCTTGGACCGTACGCATCCGTGTACCTCCGCGGCGGGAACGACGACAACGGTCGGTGACATCGGCATCACCGTACGTCTCGCCTGCGGAGCGCGCGCTCCGAGCGCTACACCTGGGGGATCCCGCCCGGCCCGCTGCTCCGCGTGGATCCGTCCGGGGTGAAGACGGCCTCGCGGAAGGTGGTGCGCAGGGGGCCGCGGGCGGCCGGGAGGAGGACCGCCCAGCGGTGGTGGCGGGGGGAGATCCAGACGGCGGGGCCCGGGTCGGTCGGGGCGTGGTGGGTCCAGACGCCGTGCGGGGCGGGGTGCCAGAGGAGCCCGCGGGCGGGGGTGAGTTCGCCCGTGCGGATGCGGAGGGACTCGGCCGTCCAGGCGCGGGTGAGGGGTGCCGGTGCGGGCGCCCCGCCCCTGTCACCCGGAGCACCCGGAGCACCCGGAGCACGCGGCTCGTTCACATCATTCGGCTCACTCGGCGCGCTCGGGTGCAGGAGGTGCCTCAGGAAGAGGGCGAGGTCGCCGAGGGGTGCGTGGAGGGTGCCGCCGGCGAGGCGGGTGCGGGTCATGCCGAGCGGGTTCCAGACCCGTACGGCCGCGAGCTCGGCGAGGGTGCTGCCGGACAGGTGCTCGACGAGACGGGTGAGGGCGGCCGTGCCGCCGGGGTGGGTGAGGAGGTGGTGGGCGGTGGTCCCGGCGGGGGTGTCCGCCGCGGCCTCGTCCCCGTACGCGGTGAGCGGGGTGTGCAGCCGCAGCGCGCCCTCCTCGACGAGGGTTCCGACGGCCGGCCACAGCGCGAGGACGGCGGTGAGGCCGCCGACGTCGTGGACGTCGTCCGCGGCGCCCGAACCGGCGTGGGGGCCGTCGGGGCCGCCCACGGCCCACACCGCCCCGGGATCGGCGGACTCCACGAGGGCCCGGACGGCGTCTGCCTGGTCGCTCAGGAGCGTCATGGTCGCTCACGCTAACGACCCGGGCCGCGGGCCCGTGGCAGGTCGCGCGGATCCGCCGCTCCCGCCACCCGAATGGGCCGGAAAGCCGCGGTGCCCGGACCGGAAGGAGGGGGCGGGGCCCGCGGGCGGCCCCGCCCCCTCGGCGCACTAGCCCTTGTCCGGGCGGTCGGTCACCCGGAGCGTGTTCAGCAGGGGCTTGCCGAAGCCGGAGTGCGTCACGAAGCGGACGTTGAGCACCCCGTCGGTGACCGTGACCGTGTAGGTGCGGGTCAGGGCCTTGTAGGTGCCCGCCTCCAGGGCGATGTCGAGGGAGGGCAGGACCTGCGTGCCCTCGGCCAGGACGTCGAAGACGCGCTTGTTCGGCTTGGTGGAGGAGAGCTCCGCGAAGCCGAGCTCCACCGTGTATGTGCCGTTCGGCACGTTGTCGAAGCGGTACTCGTACATGCCCTCGCGGGCGTTGCGGAAGAGCCGCTGTTCGTCCGTGCCGGCGATGGTGCGGCCGGTGGACTGGACGGTGCCGTTGCCCTGGTAGCCGTAGGAGCCGGCCGTGTACTTGCGGTCCGGGGACCAGGCGTCGCCGAGGGCGTCGGTGGAGCCGTAGCCGGAGCCCGCGTCCAGGGCGACCTGGTAGCGCGGGACGACGACCTTGACCGGGACGGTGAGGACCGGGGTGCGACCGCTCGCGGAGGTGATCTTCAGGTCGGCGGTCAGGACCGTGCCGGCCGCCAGTCCGGTCGTGTCGACCGAGAGGGTGACCGGCACCTTCCCGCCCGTCGGCAGGTCGCCGGCGGCCGGGGCGGCCGTCAGCCAGGCCGCGTCCTCGGTCACGGTGAACGCCGTGCCCAGGCCCGGGTTGGTGAGGTCCAGGGTCCGGGTCCGCTGCTGGTCGGCCGGGAGCACGACCTCCAGTGCCGGCTTGGACGCCGTCACCTTGCCGGTGCGCAGGGACTGCGTCACCTTCGTGACGTCGGCGGCCTTGACGTCCACCGTGGCCGTGGCGGACTCGTACTGCGCCGCCGCGAGGGAGACGGCCCGCGAGCCGGAGGGGCTCTGGACGACGTACCCGCCGTCGGCGGCCGTGGTCGCCGACACGGCGGTGTCACCCGTGCCGACGGTCACCGTGGCGCCCGCGATGCCGTTGCCGTCGTTGGCGTCGAGCACCCGGCCGGCCACCACGCCGCTCTTGGTCGTGCGGAAGGCGATGGAGAGGCCGCCTGTGATGACCGGGGTGTTGAAGGAGTACTTGAAGGCGTCGGTTCCGGTGGCGTTCTCCACGCCGACCGTGGCCGTGGATCCGCCCTTGATGCCGGTGCCGCCGGTGCCCTTGTAGGAGTAGGTGACGGTGCCGTCCTCGCCGATGGCCGCCGAGAAGGAGAACTTGTCGGCCTGCGCCGACCAGTGGGACACCTCGCGCCACTCGATCACGTAGCTGCGGTGCGGGGCGGTGCCGGTGACCGCGGTGAAGACGCCCGAGCCGCTGCCCGCCGCGCCGACGACGAGGTCGTCCCAGAAGGGGTAGAGGGCCGCGTTGGGCGTGGCCGTGCTCGGGAGGTCGCCGTTGATGTCGCCGGTGTTGTTGCCGCCGAAGCTGACCGTGCCGTTCGTGCCGATCCAGGCCTGGGCGTACGTCTTGCCGTACAGCGGCAGCGGGAAGGGCAGGTCGACCCGTTCGGTGGTGTTGTCGCCGGTCAGCGCGAGCTGCCGGCTCCCCTCCACGTACGGCCGGTCGGCGGTGGCGCAGGCGTAGCCGTAGCCGTCGGTGCGCTCGGGGAGGTTGACGGCGACGGTGGTGTCGCCGCCGACGGTGACCTCGGCCGTGCCGCCGCCGAGGCAGCGGGAGGCGTGGGTGGCGTTCACCCGGTAGGTGCCGTGCGGCAGGGTGACCTCGAAGCGGCCCTGGGCGTCGGCGGTCGCGGTCACCGGGGTGTCGGCGATGGTGACGGCGGCTCCGGCGGCCGGCCCGGAGGCCGAGGCGACGGTGCCGGCGACCTTGCCGGAGGCCGCCTGGGTGAGGGTGAAGTCGCCGGTGGCGGTGGCGTTCTCGGTCACGGTGGCGGTCGCGGTCTGCTGCCCGTAGCCGAACTTGGCCGCGGTCAGGGTGTACTCGCCCACCGAGAGGGCCGGGAAGGAGTAGCTGCCGTCGGCCGCCGTGGTGGCCGTACGGTCGATCGGGCCGTCGGCGGTGACCTTCACGCCCGCGAGGGGCTGGCCGCCGGAGCGGACGGTGCCGCCGAGGGCTCCGAGCGCGCCGCGCGGGGCGGCGTTGACGGCGGCGAGGACGTCGAGGCGGCCCTCTCCGAAGACGTTGTTGTCGGCGGCGTTGCCACCGCACTGGCTGCTGTCGGTGTCCAGGGCGGTGCCGTCCAGGAGCGACTCGGTCTGCGCGATGTCGCCTTCGAGGGACGGGGCGGCGGACCACAGCAGGGCCACGGCGGCCGCGGTGTGCGGCGAGGCCATGGAGGTGCCGGAGAAGGCCTCGTACGCGCCGCCGGGGACGGAGGAGCGGACGTTCACGCCCGGCGCGGAGATGTTCGGCTTGACGATGCCGCCGGGGCCGGCGCCCCGTGAGGAGAAGGACGCGATGGCGTTGTTGATGTCGAAGGCGCCGGAGCTGTAGGAGCTCGCGTAGTCACCGGGTGAGCCGCTGGTGGAGCAGCCGGGTCCGGCGTTGCCGTTGGAGAACGCCGGGAAGATGCCGGCGGCCCGCCAGGTGTCGACGATCTGCTGGTACCAGCTGTCGCCGCCCGTGCCGCCCCAGGAGTTGTTGACGATGTGCGGGGCGAGGTCGGGACGCGGGTTCTGGCCGTTCAGGTCCGTCGGGGCCACGATCCACTGGCCGGAGGCGAGCAGCGAGGCCTCGGAGCAGGAGTTGGACTCGCAGCCCTTGGCGGCGATCCACTTGGCACCGGGGGCGACGCCGATCTTGTTGGCGCCGCCGTCGTCGCCGACCATCGTGCCCATGGTGTGGGTGCCGTGGTCGTTGTTGTCGCACGGTGCGGCGCCGGCGCAGACGCCCGCCGGGTCGAACCAGTTGTAGGCGTGGGAGTGGCTGCCGTCCGCGTTCTTGCCGCGGTACTGGTCGGCCACGGCCGGGTGCGTGAAGTCGACGCCGCTGTCGATGTTGGCGACGACGATGCCCTCGCCGCGGACGCCTATCTGGTCCCACACCTGCGGGGCCTTGATCCGGTCGATGTTCCACTCGACGGCGTCGGCGAGGGCCTTCTCGCGCTTGCCCTCGGCGGGCTTGGGGAGGTCGACCTTGTCGTCGGCGTCGATCCGGGCCACCTCGGGGCGCTGCGCCAGCGTCCCGGCGAGCTTCTCGCTGCCGACGACGCGGACGGCGTTCACGATCCAGTACGAGGTGTACTCGGCCCCCGCGCCGTCCAGTGCCTTGATGACGTCGGCCTGGCTGCGCGCGGCGTGGTCCTTCTTCGTCCTCAGCACCGTCTCGGCCTTGGCGGCGCGGGTCTGCTGCTTCCCCGCGGCGGTGAGGTCGGCGGCGCTGTCGAGATAGACCCAGAAGACGGCCTTGGCGGAGCCGTCGAGCTGGGCGCGGAGCTTGGGTTCGATCTTGCGCTCGGCCGCGCTCGGCGCGCCGGCGCCGGGATCCGGTGCGGCCGCTGCGACGCCCGCGCCGAGCGGGAGGAGCAGGACCGAGGTGAGGGCGGCGAGCGCCGTGCGTAAGGACCGTGCGGACCTGCCCGGCCTTGTGGGCCTCAGGGCTCGTGAGGACCGCTTGTCGCGTTGGGCCACGTGTTGTCTCCTCGTACGCCGTGTGCGAGATGTGCGGGAAGGGTGCGCGTGACGTGCGCGGGTCATGGTGAAGGAGACGTCATGCTCATTACAAGAGGGCCTTATGAGCCGTTCCCGGCCACAGGACACCCCACCTCTCCCCGCAACGCGCCGCCGCGCCCCGGTGGCCCTTCCGCGCCGGGCGGGCCAGCCTGAAGGCATGACCGTGCCCGCCGAGTCGCCTGACACGTCGCCCGAGCCCGCCGTCGCCCTCGCCTCGGCGCGGGGCCGGTGGATCCTGCTGACCACGGTGCTCGGGTCGACCATGGCCATGCTGGACGGGACCGTGGTGAACGTGGCGCTGCCGCGCATCGGAGAGGACCTCGACGCCGATCTGGCGGTCCTGCAGTGGACGGTGAACGCCTACCTGCTGACCCTGGCCGGGCTGATCCTGGTCGGCGGCTCGCTCAGTGACCGCTTCGGGCGTCGCCGGATCTTCACACTCGGCGTGGTCTGGTTCGCCGTCGGCTCGCTGCTGTGCGGCATCGCGCCGAACGCCGGCGTGCTGATCGCCGCCCGGGCCCTGCAGGGCATCGGCGGGGCGCTGCTGGCGCCCGGCTCCCTGGCCCTGATCCAGGCGTCGATCCGCGCCGAGGACCGGGGGCGTGCGATCGGCCTGTGGTCGGGGTTCGGCGGGGTGGGCGCGGCGGTGGGGCCGTTCCTCGGCGGCTGGCTGGTGGACGGGCCCGGCTGGCGGTGGGTCTTCCTGCTGAACGTTCCACTGGCCGCGGTGTGCGTGCCGGTCACCCTGCGGCACGTACCGGAATCCCGGGACGCGCAGGCGCACGGGCGGTTCGACGTGGCCGGCGCGGCACTCGGCGCGGGCGCCCTGGGGCTGGTCACCTACGCCCTGATCGAGGCCCGGTCCGGATCGCCCGCGGTGATCGCCGCGGCGGTGCTCGGGGTCCTGCTGGGCGCCGCCTTCGTGTACGTGGAGCGGCGGCGGGCCGACCCGATGGTGCCGCCGGACATCTTCGCGTCCCGGCTGTTCACCGCCGTCAACCTCGTCACCCTGTGCGTGTACGCGGCCATCGGAGGGTTCTTCTTCCTCGTCGTGCTCCAGCTCCAGGTGGTGTCCGGGTACTCGGCGCTGGCCGCCGGGGCCGCGATGCTGCCCACGACCCTGCTGATGCTCCTGCTGTCGGCGCGCTCGGGTGAGCTCGGCGAGCGGATCGGACCGCGCATCCCGCTCACGGTGGGGCCGGTGCTGTGCGCCGTGGGGACGCTGCTGATGCTGCGCGTAGGGCCCGCGGCCTCCTACGTACAGGACGTGCTGCCCGCGATGGTCGTGATGGGCATGGGCCTGGTGGCCCTGGTCGCCCCGCTGACGTCCACCGTGCTGGCCTCGGTGGACCCCGGCCGGGCGGGGCTGGCCAGCGGCATCAACAACGCGGCGGCGCGCGTCGCCGGGCTGCTCGCGGTGGCGGCGCTGCCGCTGCTGTCCGGAATGGGGCCCGAGTCGTACCGCTCGGCGACCCAGTTCGACGCCGCGTTCGGGCGGGCCATGCTCTGGTGCACCGGGGCGTTCCTGGCCGGCGCCGCCGTGGCCTGGGCGACCGTACGCTCCCCGGCGTCCGAGGCGTGCCACCCGCAGTGCCACACGTACTGCGCGGTGTCGGCCCCGCCGCTCGAACCCCGCGAACGGGGAGACCGTACGGCGCCGGACTGATCCGCGCGCGCTGGAGGGCGACGGCCGAGATCCCGGGCCGCGCCATCGGCCACGGCGTGAATGTTCCGTGGATGCCACGGGTCCTGACGCGCTGTCCGTTCGCCACCCCGGGCGCGCTGCTGCTCGCCGGGACCGGCGGCTGCGGACCCCCGGCAGGGCGCCGGCGGCGGGGGCGCCGACCTGCTCAGCGCCGTGGCGGCTGGAACCCGCCTCCACCCGGTGCGCCTTCGCCGCGGTCGCCCCGCTGCTCGTGCCGGGCCGGGCCCTGGGCCGGGAACCGGCCGTCGGGGACGCCCGATCGACCGAAAGTTACCTAGACGTATGTAGTGACTTCACACGCGGGCAGCAGTAGAACTCGTTCCCATTCCATCGAGAGTGAGGAACGTCACATGGGTGACAACACCCTGCCCAAAAGAGGCTCCAATGGAATTTCACGCCGCGGATTTCTTGGTAGAACAGGTTCTATAATCGGGGCCGTGGCCCTGGCCGGCCACATCACCCCGGCCCAGGCCGCCGCGGCGGCCGCCGCCCCCGGACCCATCGGCGACGGCGCCCGCGTACCGGTCCTGGTCATCGGCACCGGCTACGGCGGGTCGGTCGCGGCGCTGCGGCTGGCCCAGGCCGGAGTGGACGTGCAGATGATCGAGATGGGCATGAACTGGGACACCCCGGGCCCGGACGGCAAGATCTTCCCGAAGGTGACCAGTCCGGACTACCGCTCGTTCTGGCTCCGTACGCGGACCAAGGCCCCGCTCAGCAACTTCCTCGGATTCCCCATCGACAAGGACGTCCCCAAGTACACGGGGATCCTGGACGCCGAGGACTTCGCCGGCATCACGGTCTACCAGGGCCGCGGCGTCGGCGGCGGTTCGCTGGTCAACGGCGGCATGGCGGTCACGCCCAAGCGCGCGAACTTCGCCTCCGTCCTCCCGTCGGTCGACGCCGACGAGATGTACGACACCTACTACCCGAGGGCCAACGCCGGCCTCGGGGTCGGGATGGTCGACCCGGCCTGGTTCGACACCGCCGACTGCTACCAGTTCTCCCGCGTCGGCCGCAAGCACGCCCAGCGGTCCGGCTTCGCCTGGACCTTCGTACCCGACGTGTACGACTGGGACTACATGAAGCGGGAGGCCGTCGGCACCGCCACCAAGTCCGCCCTGGCCGGGGAGATCCTCTACGGCAACAACCACGGCAAGAAGTCGCTGGTGCAGACGTACCTCGCGCAGGCCAGGGCCACGGGCAGGGTCACCGTCTCGCCGCTGCACGAGGTCACCACGGTCTCCCCCGCCGCGGGCGGCGGCTACACGGTCGCCATCGACCAGATCAACACCACGGGCGACACCGTGGCCACCAAGACCGTCACCGCCGAGCGGGTGTTCTTCGCGGCCGGCAGCGTCGGCACCAGCAAGCTCCTGGTCAAGCTGAAGGCGACCGGGGCGCTGCCGAACCTCAACGGCGAGGTGGGCAAGGGCTGGGGCGAGAACGGGAACGTCATGTGCGGGCGCGCCAACCACATGTGGGACCCGACCGGCAAGCTCCAGTCGACCATCCCCTGCTCCGGCATCGACAACTGGGACGCGGGCGGCGCCTTCGCCGAGGTCGCCCCGCTGCCCACCGGGATCGAGACCTACGCCTCCTTCTACCTGTCGATCACCAAGAACCCCAACCGCGCCGAGTTCACCTGGAACGCGGCCGCGGGCAGGGTCGACCTGAGCTGGCAGACCGCCTGGAAGCAGCCGTCCATCTCGATGGCCAAGACCATCTTCGACAAGATCAACTCGAAGGAGGGGACGATCTACCGGACCGACCTGTTCGGCGCCTACAAGATCTGGAACGACACCCTGACCTACCATCCGCTCGGCGGCGCCGTCCTGGACAAGGCCACCGACAACTACGGCCGTCTGCACGGCTACACCGGCCTGTACGTGATCGACGGCGCGCTGATCCCCGGAAACGCCAGCGTGAACCCGTTCGTCACCATCACCGCGCTCGCCGAGCGCAACATCGAGAAGATCATCGCGACAGACCTCTCGTAGGGCCGCGCCCTCCCCCCAGCGGCCGGGGCCGTTCGGATCGCCGAACGGCCCCTTTTCACGCCCTGCCCCTCTGCACGCCCTGCCGGCTCCGCCCCGCTCAGTGCCCGGGCAGCACGCAGACGCTGTCGAGGCCCAGCACGTGGTTGAGCCGCCCGAAGGCCAGCCAGGACCCGATGCTCATGGTGAGCTCCACGATCTCCAGCTGGCTGTAGTGCGCGGTCATCCGGTCCCAGAACTCTTCGTCGAGCCCGTGGTGGTCGAGGGTGTACCGCTCGGCGTACTCCGCCGCCAGCCGGGTGCGCTCGTCGAACGCGTCGGTGGTGCGCCACTCGGTGACCGCGTCGGCGAACTCCTCCTCGACCTTCTGCCCGTCCCGCTCGGTGCGCCAGTCCAGGCAGAAGACGCACCCGTTGATCTGCGCGACGCGCAGCCGTGCGGCCTCGAACTCGCGCAGCCCGAGGGTGGTGTGGGCGTACACCGACAGGGAGAAGTTCGCGGCGGCCATGCCGATCCCGGGCACCATGTCGCCCCACACGTACTCGATCGGGTGCTGGCCTTCGGGGATGTCGATCCTCATGACGGTTTCCTTCCGAGTCTGCCGGTGGCGGGGCGCAGCGGGACGTCGAGGGCGTCGTAGAGTCCGGGCTCCGCCGCCGCGAGCCAGTCGATGGCGCCGACGAGGCGGCCGACGGCGGTGGCGTTGCCGCCCGCGGAGCGGTTCTCGCCCTCGTCGGCGGCCTCGACGGTGACCTCGATGCGGGGGCGGCCCTCGATGACGACGCGGTGGGCGCCGTCGCCGCCGCCCGGCGGCACCGGCCAGTCCGGTGCGCACGAGGGGTGGATGCGGGTGACGTGCTCGATGACGATGCGGGGCTCGCCGCCGACGACGCCCTGCACCTCGAAGCGGATCGCGCCCTGGGTGCCCGCCTCGAACTCGCCCATGGTGCGGGTGGTCACGGTGGTGTCGAGGGCGCGGCGCTCCGACGTCTCGCGGATCTCGTCGAGTTCGACGCCGAGCGCCCGGGCCATCATCCGTATCTGGCCGCCCCAGACCATCGTCGGGATCGAGGGCATGAGCATCATCGGCTCGAAGTCCATGGGGTGGCCCATGCCGATGAGGTTGCGGACCGAGTCCGGCTGGTCGTAGGTGGAGTAGTCGAAGATCTCCTGGCAGCGGATGGCGTCGACGGTGGTGCCGAGTCCGCTGAGCAGGAGCGGGAGTACGTCGTTGCCCCAGCCGGGGTCGACGCCGGAGGCGAAGAGCGAGCCGCCGCCCTCCGCGACGGCCGCCAGTACCGGGTCGCGGAACTCCGGCGGGGCACTGCGGTGGTCGTAGAGCGGGTAGAGGGCCGGGCTGACGACGACCGCGCCCGCCCGGATCGCACGGGTGATGTCGGCGAGGGCCTCGTCGGGGCGGACGTCCCCGGACGCGGCGTACACCACCGCGCGGGGACGGCCGGCCAGTACGGCTTCGGGGTCGTCGGTGGCCGCGACGCCCAACAGGTGGTCGAGGCCGCCGAGTTCGCCCGCGTCGCGGCCGACCTTGGCTGGATTGTGGACGATGACTGCGGACAGTTCGAGTGCGGGATGGGCCGCGACGGCGCGGATGGCCAGACGGCCGACGTTGCCGGTACCCCAGACAACCGTGGGAATCATGCGCGGAGGGTAGCCACCGCCTCCGCACCTTTCCATAGCCGCGCGGCCCCGACTCGCCCGCTCCGGGCGGTTACTGGTTCTGGCCACCCAGGACGAAGAGGAGGTAGACGAAGAAGGCGAAGAGGTGGCCCACGAAGAGGTAGGCGATCAGCCGGATGATCAGGCCGCGCGGGAACTTGGCCTCGAAGCGCGCACGTACGCCGACGGGCTCGTCTGCAGGGGGCACGGGGGTCATGGGTGGGCTCCTCGCCTATCGGTGGTGCGTGGTGGTCGCGGCCCCGCCGAGGCACAGCCCGGCGAGGCTGCTCTGGAGCAGGGTGTGGACGAACAGCAGGTCGGCTCCGTTCGGGGAGGCGGCGCCGATGCGGTGCGGGGTGAGGGAGTCGAAGTGGGCACTGTCTCCCGGCTCCAGCAGGTATTCGGCCTCGCCCAGGTGCAGGCGCAGCCGCCCCTGAAGGACGTACAACCATTCCTCGCCGGGATGGACGCGGACCAGTTCGTCCGGTCCGCGGCCGTGCGGCACGTGGACGCGCAGCGCCTGCATCCCGCGCCCGGCGCCGCCCGCCTGCCAGTACGTCCAGCCGTCGGCCTCGCGGGCACCCGGACCGCCGGCCCGTACGATGGGATCGGCGACGGCAGGGGTCTCGCCGAGCAGCTCGGAGACCGTCGTGCCGTAGGTGCGGGCGAGCCCCAGCAGGAGCGGCAGCGAGGGCTGGCGCCGGCCGGTCTCCAGCCGGGACAGGTGGGCGGGCGACAGCCGGGCCCGCGCGGCGGCGGCCTCCAGGGTGAGGCCGGCACGGCGGCGCAGCTCACGCAGCTGCGGCGCCACGGCGGGCAGCTCGTCGACCACGTCGTCCGGGCGGTCGGGTGCGGGACCGGGGTTCATGCCCCGATTGAGCCAGAATCTTGCCTTCCTGGCAAACCTCCTTGCCTCTGAGGCAAAACGACGGCTACCACCAGCGGACCGGGTACCGGCCCGCTGCCGGGTGCGTGCGGGAGGCGGCGACACCTCCGAGGACGAGGACCACCGTCGCGCCGAACAGCAGCGGGACGAACCGCAGGGGTGCCGGGGTCTGCAGCACGACGACGACGGCGGTGGCGCAGGCGGGTGAGTGCGGGGTCCGGGCGAGGGTCGTGGCGGCGAAGGTCAGACCTCCCGCCAGGGCCGCGCTCCAGGGGGCGCTCGGAGCCGCGGCGAGGACCGCGTAGCCGGCTCCGGCGCCCAGGAGGTGTGCGACGACGACGGTCCGGGGCTGGGCGGTGGGCAGGGCGGGGGTGTGGTGGAGGACGGCGGCACTGGCGGCCAGGGACGGTATGAGGACCGGTTCGCCGATCATCGTGCCGACGGCCGCGAGGGCGAGGAGGACCGCGGTGACAGCGCCGGTGCGATGGAGGACCGCGACCGCGCCGGCCCGGGCACGGTGCAGGCGCCCGGACCCGGGCCCCTTCGGGGGCGTTGTGCCGCAGGGCGCCTCCGGGCCGGCAGACGGCCGGCGGGTCAGCACGGAGTCGAGGTCCACGATGGCGGCTCCTGGCGTGTCGGGGTGCGGCCGCCGTCACGGCGGTCACGGCAGTCGCGGCAGTCACGGCGGTCGCGTTCAGCGCCATGACGGGGCGGGCCCGTCGTGGCCGTGCCAGCCGTCCGGGGCCGGCACGTGGACAACCACCCTGGCCCGCTCGTCTATCGCCGGTCTATGACGGTTCGCCGGTCCGGCCTGCACCACCGGCCGCCGGCCCCCGGCTGTCCTCAGGAGGCGTTCCGCCGGCCCAGCACCGTCTCGACGGTGTCGGCCTGCTCCGCGTCCTTGTCCGGGCGGTGCCTCACCACCCGCGCGAAGCGGAGAGCCACTCCGGCCGGGTAGCGCGTCGAGCGCTGCAGTCCGTCGTAGGCGATCTCCACCACCAGCTCGGGGCGCACCCGTACGGTGAAACCGTCGTCCGAGGTGGCGAGCGCCCGCAGCGCCTCCGTCTGCCAGCGCAGCATCTCGTCCGTGAGGCCCTTGAACGTCTTGCCGAGCATGGCGTAGGTGCCGTCGGCGGCCCGGGCCCCCAGGTGCAGGTTCGAGAGCAGTCCGGTGCGCCGCCCGTGGCCCCATTCGGCGGCGAGCACGACCAGGTCCAGGGTGTGCACCGGTTTCACCTTCAGCCAGTGCCTGCCGCGCCGGCCGGCCGCGTACGCCGATTCCAGGGCCTTGACGACCACGCCCTCGTGGCCGCGGCGCAGGGTCTCGGCCCAGAACTCCACGGCCTCGGCCTCCTGGGCCGCCGGGTCCCGTACCTCCAGGCGGCGCACCCGGGCGCCCTCGGGCACGAGGGCGGCGAGGGCCGCGTACCGCTCGCGGACGGGGAGGTCGAGCAGGACGTCGCCGGCGGCGGCAAGGACGTCGAAGAAATAGGGGACCACCGGCAGCGTCCGCCGGGCGGCGGCCACGTCCACCCGGGAGCCGACCCGGCTCGCGATCTCCTGGAAGGGGACGGGGCGGCCGTCCGCGGTCTGCCCGATGACCTCCCCGTCGAGGATGAACCGCTCCCCCGGCAGCGACCTGGCCAGTTCGGCGACCTCCGGCAGTCTCCCGGTGATCTCGTCGAGGGAGCGCGTGTAGACCCGTACGTCGTCCCCCTCGCGGTGGACCTGCACGCGGATCCCGTCCAGCTTCTCCTCCACCGCGCACGGGCCGAGCGCGGCCAGCGCCTCGGCGACCGATCCGGCCGTGCCCGCCAGCATCGGCTGGACGGGCCGCCCCACCCGCAGGGTCACGGTGCGCAGCGCCTCGGCGCCGTCGGCGAGCACCGCCTCGGCGACGCGGGGCAAGGAGCCGTCCAGCATCACCGCCCGGCGCAGCTCGGCCGCGGGTACCCCGGCGGCCGCGGCCACGCCCTCCAGGGCCACGGCGTCGAGCGCGCCCTGGCGCACCTCGCCCGAGAGCAGGCTGCGCAGGAAGGCCTGCTCGGCCTCGGTGGCCGCGCCGAGCAGCCCGGCGACGATCGCGCTGCGCCGGGCGGCGGACCCGGCGCCGGCCTGCGCCGCGAGGCCGCTGACCGCCTCGTCGACATCGCGGACGGTGAGGGTGGGCTGCGCTGCCGGTGCGGTCTCCTGGGCCAGGGTGCGCCAGCCGATGCCGGGACGGCCCTGCGGGAGGCGTCCGGAGAGGTAGGAGATGACCAGCCCGGCCTCCTCGGGGGGAGCGGCGGCGAAGAGCTCCGCGAGCAGCGCGGTCTTGCGGGACCGGGCGGAAGTGGCGGCGACTTCCCGTGACACGCGAGCGACCTCGGCCAGCAGCATGCGGCCATCCTGCCGCCCGGCGGCGAGGTGCGCAGGTCGGACGCCCGTACCGCAGGTGCGGTACATGACGGCTGCGGCCTAGTCCCTGAGAAGGTCGCCGGTTCCGCCTGTGGGTGCTCGGAGGCCGGGTACCGGGCGTTTAGGGTGCCCGTATGAAGCTCCGAATGCCCCGGCGCCGCCGAGACCGCCTGCTCTCGGGCGCCGCCGCGCTGGCCGTCGTGGCGGGTGCCGGTACGTGGACGGCCTCGTCCGCGTCCGGCGACGCGCCCGCCGTGCACCGCCAGGACCAGGTCCTGAAGATGCCCGGTGCCGACATCGACACCTCCTACTTCCTCGCACGCGGCGGGGAGGGCGACAGGGGGAAACGTCCGGCCGTGCTCCTCGGACACGGCTTCGGGGGCAGCAAGGACGACGTCCGTGAACAGGCCGAGCGGCTGGCCCGCGACGGCTACGCCGTCATGACCTGGTCGGCGCGCGGCTTCGGCCGCTCCGGCGGCCGGATCGGGCTGAACGACCCCGAGCACGAGGTCAAGGACGTCTCCCGGCTCATCGACTGGCTGGCGGCCCGGCCCGAGGTACGGCTCGACGCGGACGGTGACCCGCGCGTCGGGGTGTCGGGAGCCTCCTACGGCGGGGCCGTCTCGCTGCTGGCCGCCGGTCACGACCGGCGCGTGGACGCGATCGCCCCGGAGATCACCTACTGGAACCTCGCGGACTCCCTCTTCCCGGGCGGCGTCTTCAAGAAGCTGTGGTCCGGCATCTTCTTCACGACGGGCTCGGCCGCCGGGATGCAGCAGCCGGGGACGGCGCCGCAGGACGTCGGCGGCGGCGGACGGCCGCAGGACGCCGGGGCCGGACGGCCTGAGGCCGGCGCCGCAACAGGTGCCGCGACCGGGTCCGGTCCCCAGGACGGCACCCCGACCGGTCCCGGCTGCGGGAGGTTCACCCCCGAGCTGTGCGCGATGTACGAACGCGTCGCCGTGGCCGGGAAGCCCGACGCCGAGGCCCGCACCCTGCTGGAACAGCGCAGTCCGTCGGCGGTCGCCGACCGGATCAAGGTGCCGGCCCTCATCGTGCAGGGCCAGGACGACTCCCTCTTCCCGCTGGACCAGGCCGACGCGATGGCCGCGGCCATCGCGGCGAACGGCGCACCCGTGTCGGTGGACTGGGCGGCCGGCGGACACGACGGCGGCATGCGCGAGGCGGACCGGGTGGAGGCCCGCGTGGCAGCCTGGTTCGACCGCCACCTCACGGGCGACGAGAGCGCGGACACCGGCCCGGCGTTCCGGGTCTCGCGCTCCGGCGGCATCGACTCCACCGACGGCGAGGTGATACTGCGCGGCGCGAGCGGCGACCGCTACCCGGGGCTGGCTTCCGGCCCCAGGGAGTTCGCCCTGACGGGACGGGAGCAGACCTTCACCAACCCGGCGGGCGGCGCGCCCCCCGCGCTGTCCTCCCTGCCCGGCATCGGCGGGCAGCTCGCCTCCTTCGGGGCCGGGCTCTCGCTGGACTTCCCCGGCCAGAACGCCCGCTTCGAGTCGGCGCCGCTGGACGAGGACCTGCAGATCACCGGAACCCCGACCGTAACCCTGAAGGTGAGGTCGACGGCTGCGGACGGTTCGGCCGTGCTGTTCGGCAAGGTGTACGACGTGGGGCCCGACGGGCGGCAGCAGGTGCTGCCCTCCCAGCTGGTCGCCCCGCTGCGGGTGGAGAACGCGCAGCAGGGCACGACCGTGCGGCTGAGGCTGCCCGCGATCGACCACTCCGTCGCGGCGGGACACCGTCTGCGGCTGGTGGTCGCCGCCACGGACCTCGGCTACGCGACTCCGGCCGCGACGGCCGCCTACACGGTCTCGCTGGACGGCCCCCTGGCCGTGCCCGTCGCGCCGCAGGTGCGGACCGCCACGGCGGGGATGCCCGCCTGGGCCTGGGGGCTGCCGCTGGGTGCGCTGGCACTGGCCGCGGCACTGCTCGGGTTCCGCCGGCCCGGCCGGGGCGCCGCCGGAGCGCGGGCCGGCGTACCGCAGCCGGACCCGGCGCTGGCCGACGTACCGCTGCAGATCACGGGACTGACCAAGCGGTACGCGAAGTCGCAGGACCGGTACGCGGTCCGGGACCTGTCGTTCCGGGTGGAGAAGGGGCAGGTACTGGGGCTGCTCGGGCCCAACGGGGCCGGGAAGACCACCACCCTGCGCATGCTGATGGGGCTGATCTCGCCGGACGCCGGGGAGATCCGGGTGTTCGGGCACGCGGTGCGGGCCGGGGCGCCGGTCCTGTCGCGGGTCGGGGCCTTCGTGGAGGGCGCGGGCTTCCTGCCGCACCTGACGGGCCGCGCCAACCTGGAGCTGTACTGGCAGGCCACCGGCCGCCCCGCCGAGGACTCGCACATGGCGGAGGCCCTGGAGATCGCGGGCCTCGGCGACGCGCTGGAGCGCGCGGTGCGCACGTACTCGCAGGGCATGCGGCAGCGGCTCGCGATCGCGCAGGCGATGCTCGGGATGCCGGACCTGCTGATCCTCGACGAACCGACGAACGGTCTGGACCCGCCGCAGATCCGCGAGATGCGGGACGTGATGATCCGCTACGCGGCCGGCGGGCGGACGGTCATCGTCTCCAGCCACCTGCTGTCGGAGGTCGAGCAGTCCTGCACGCACCTGGTGGTCATGGACCGCGGGCAGCGGGTGGCGGCGGGCGAGGTCGCCGAGATCACCGGCGGCGGGGACACCCTGCTGGTGACCCTGGCCGAGCCGGTGGACGAAGTGGCCGTCGAGAAGGTGGCGGCGCTGGAGGGCGTGGGTTCGGTGGTGGCCGCGGACGACGGGCTGCTCGTACGGCTCGAAGGCGCGACCGCGGCCGCGCTGATCGCCGAACTCGTGCGGCTGGAGGTGCCGGTGACCGGAGTCGGGCCGCACCGCAGACTCGAGGACGCGTTCCTCACCCTGATCGGAGGTGCGGCGTGAGTACGGCGACGACGGCGCGGGAGGTGGCTCCGGGCTACCGGGCGAGCCGCACGCTGCCGCTGCGCGTGGAGGCGCTGCGGCAGTGGCGCCGGCGGCGGACGCTGGTGATGGGCGGGGTGCTGGCCGCGCTGCCCTTCATCATGATCATCGCGTTCGCGGTGGGCGGCGGGCCGGACGGCCGGCGCGGCGGCGGCAACCGGATCACCCTGATCGACACGGCCACGGCCTCGGGCGCGAACTTCGCCGCGACCTGCCTGTTCGTGTCGGCCGGCTTCCTGCTGGTGGTGCCGGTGGCGCTGTTCTGCGGGGATACCGTGGCATCGGAGGCGAGCTGGTCCTCGCTGCGCTATCTGCTGGCGTCGCCGGTGCCGCGGGCGCGGCTGCTGTGGAGCAAGCTGGTGGTGGCCCTGGGCTTCAGCCTGGCGGCGATCGTGCTGCTGCCGGTGGTGGCGCTGGCGGCGGGCACCGTGGCGTACGGGTGGGGGCCGCTGAAGCTCCCGGCGGGCGGCGCGCTCGCGGCCGGGGACACCGTGCCGCGGCTCGCGCTGGCGGTGGCCTTCGTCTTCGTGTCGCAGCTGGTGACGGCGGGGCTGGCGTTCTGGCTGTCCACGCGGACGGACGCGCCGCTGGGCGCGGTGGGCGGCGCGGTCGGGCTGACGATCGTCGGGAACGTGCTGGATGCGGTGACGGCGCTCGGCTCGTGGCGCGAGTTCCTGCCGGCGCACTGGCAGTTCGCGTGGGCGGACGCCCTGCAGCCCCAGTTGGAGTGGGGCGGGATGGCCAAGGGGGCGGTGGTGTCGGTGTCGTACGCGCTGGTGCTGTTCGCCCTGGCCTTCCGCGGCTTCTCCCGCAAGGACATCGTGTCCTGACCGGGCGGGCCTCGGGCCGCCTGCGCGACGAGCGCTCCTCATGCCCCGCGGGGCGTGGGGAGCGCTCGTCGGCGTTCACGGCCCCTACGCGGTGACGCCCGGGGCGATCGCGTCGATCTCGGCGAGCAGCTCCGCGTCGAGCGGGCGTTCGCCGGCGGCCGCGTTCGCGCGCACCTGCTCGGCGGAGGTGGCGCCGGCGATGACGGAGGCGCAGCCGGGCTGGGCGGAGAGCCAGCCGATGGCCAGTTCGAGGACGGTGCGGTCGTGCTTCTCGGCGATCGCGGCCAGCGCCTCGACCACGTCGAGGCGCTCCTCGGTGAGGTAGGCGTCCCGGCCGTCGAGGCGGGAGCCGGCCGGGACGGGCGCGCCCCGGCGGATCTTGCCGGTCAGCAGGCCGTTGGCGAGCGGGAAGTACGGGAGGACGCCGACGCCGTAGTGGAGGGCCGCCGGGACCAGCTCGCGCTCGGCCGACCGCTCCAGCAGCGACCACTCGTTCTGTGCGGACACGAAGGGGACGGAGCCGGTCTCCCGGGCGACGTGGGCGGCTTCGGCGAGCTGCCAGCCGGTGAGGTTGGAGTGGCCTATGTAGCGGACCTTGCCCTCGGCGACGAGCTCCGTGAGCGCGGCCAGCGTCTCGGCGATGGGAGTGGCCGGGTCGGGGCTGTGCAGCTGGAGCAGGTCGATGTGGTCGGTTTCGAGGCGGCGCAGGGACTCCTCGACGGCGCGCCGGATGTAGGCGCGTCCGCCGCGGGATCCGGCGGCGGGGCCGTACTTCATGTCGACGCCGTCGTAGCCGAACTTGGTGGCGAGGACGACCTGGTCGCGGCGGCCCTTCAGGGCCTGCCCGAGGTGCCGCTCGGAGCCGCCGGCGCCGCCGTAGATGTCTGCGGTGTCGAGGAGGGTGACGCCCGCGTCCAGGGCGGCGTCGACGACGGCACGGGTGGCCCGGGCGTCGAGCCGCCCGCCGAAGTTGTTGCAGCCGAGGCCGACGGCGGACACGAGCAGACCTGAACTGCCCAGGGGGAGATAGCGCATGCGTTTTCGTTCCTCCGACTCGACGGATACATGATCAAGGGAGTCACCGCCCCCACTGCATACTGCCAGCCCCGGCCGGCTCACTGCGGCGGATGTGGACGCATCGTCCGTACCGCTCGGTGCGGACCCCGTCGACGTCCTTCGGCCGGCGGCCGGCAGGCCGTCACTGCCGTTCCACCGCCACGGGCGTCGGCATACGGCAGGCGTCGTCCTGGCCGCAGGGGTGGCGGCGAGGACCTCGCCGTGAGCCGGCCACCACCCCCACCGATGCCGTCACCGTCAGGGCCCGGCGGGGTCGGCCGGGCCGTCGGTACCGGGATTTCCGAGGGACAGGCACCACGGACATTCGTGGAAGTCGCTCGCGGTGCTCGCCGTAGGCAGCGGGGGCAGGGAGAAGCCCGCTCGGTATTCGTCCTCTCGTACCCGCGCCGAGCATATTTTCGTCCGGCTCGAGGTGATCGCCCCGTCCCAGCTCCCTTGAGCGAAGCGGCGTACCACCCGCATCAGCCCCGCCCGCACCGCGTTCCCGACCCGTGATGCTGCAGGCAGGACATGGCGCAGGGCAGTGGACCACGGGCGGCGATCGGGTCGGTCACCGTGGGGCACCGTACTCACCCGACCCTACTCACGGAAGACTCATATGACCCTACGAATTCTGGCATCGTCGGTCGGTCGCGCAATGTGTTCCTCCTCGATCGTGCAGCGTGCGAGTGATGACCCTGCCGCCATGGGTGCGGCCCGGGGAAGGGTGGCAGACCCTTGCGAATTCGAACCAGCCGCCCGCCCGGATGATACTTCTTTCGCTTTTGGCGCTTCCCCAATTTCCCCAAGCATGCAGAACTGAGATGCGTCGAACAGGAACCAGGCAGGCCGCATCGTTTTGACGTGACCTCAATATCGAGACCAAAGCCAGCAATGTACGGATTGCCGGGGTTTTTTACTCGACCGGCTACGTGTGGATTGCCGGGGTTTTTACGCGACCGGCCGCGTGCGGATTGCCGGGGTTTTTAAGGGATTCAGTGATCTCATCCACTTCCCGGGCGCCGGCATGACACGCCGCGCCGCGGAGCCCGGAGCGCCCTCGAAGTCGACGCCCCTCACCCGACGTGAGCGCGGCCCTGGAGACAGGGAAGGGGCGGCGAGACGTCGGAGCCGCGGCCGTTCAGCGAGTGGAGTCGGCCGGCGGCGTGAAGGGGCACTCTCCCGGTCGTACCGGTGCCACAGCTCGCCGGGGAGGCAGCCGGACGGCGTCCACATGGCAGGACAGGACGTGCTTGAAGCGTTGCTGTCGCCGCAGCTCAAGGGCGTCCACGCGCCACAGACGGCCAGTCCCCGATGACGTAAATGCAGCGCAACCTGTGCCCAGCGCGGTGGAGATCAGCATGATCCACAGGAGAATGTCGCCCACAGCCGGTCCTTTCGAAGGGTGATGGTTCCAGGGCGCGCACGATCGAAGCCCCGAGATCTCCGGGCATAACGCAGCGGCATATGCAGGGTTGCGCCCTCCCCTCGGATTGCAGCCATGCGCAGCAATCTGCAGGCCTTGGCATCTCAGCATCTTTGATGATGGTCGGCCGATGTCGGGGTGGCCGGAGAGGGGGGTGTCGCGGCTCGGCGGCGAGGATGAAACGCAGGGCAGAGCCCTTGAGTCGATGAAGCGCGCTCGACCGTCAGGGGTCGCGGCGAACGGGAGTTCAGCGGCGGGAAGTCCGTCGCGCCGGGTCCCCTTCGGCCCGCCGCTCCTCGGCT
This sequence comes from Streptomyces erythrochromogenes, assembly GCF_036170895.1. Lineage (NCBI taxonomy): Bacteria > Bacillati > Actinomycetota > Actinomycetes > Kitasatosporales > Streptomycetaceae > Streptomyces > Streptomyces erythrochromogenes. The sequence goes on from NZ_CP108036.1 coordinate 627,419, forward strand.
CCTTGAACTGCGGCGCGGCAGGGCGTAGCCACTTCTCCTGCCGCATTTGCAGAAACGATAAGCGGCAGGGAACAACCATTCATTCGCCACCACCACCCGGATGGCCCATACCCTGACCAACATCAACAGCGTTTACGGCATATGACAACAGCAAAGATCCCCTTCTCCTACCGCCGACCTGCGGAAGGAGAAGGGCAGGGGGGCGACTTTCGCTCCGGGGCCACTCGGATCGGAAAGTGGACCTTCACTCCGCGCCCAACCGGCTGTAGCGAGCCCAGGAACGCGACGTTGGAAAAAGAGAGTCTGGCCGTCGATCTGAGTTACTCTTCCTCGATCTTTGAGGACTTCCTCCATGCGATGAGCATGATCCAGATCGACTTCGACCGGCGGTCGGGGATCATCGACCGGTCCGGGATGGCCGGCGGCCAGTGTTCGGGCGGCAGCTCCCGTGTCTGAGCCGTACGGATCCCCGGACGTCCACGCCCCCCACTTCCGGCCGGACGACACCGCCTTCTGGCGTCAGCCGGAGCATGTACAGCACCACTCCCCCGGGCAGCCGTTCGGCGGCCCCGGTGAGGCCGATCGGTCGTGGGATCCGGCGGAAGAGCTCGCCATCCTTCTCCAGGAGAGCACTGCACCCCGGCAACCGGAGACCTTCAGCCGCGTCGGCTTCGACGCCGCGGCTGACACGGTCAGTGCCATGGGCCTCGTCGCCGGGCTGAGTCACGCGCCCGTCGAGCGGCCGCCCAGGCAGACTTCCAGTGGGCACCGCCGGAGCCCGTCGAGGCCGCCGGTCGTGACCCTGCTGCGGACGGGCAGCCTGTTCACCGCCTTGCTGGTCGCCGTCATCGCCGCCTTGGTGAGCATCCTCAGCGGCCTGGCCATCTGCGAAACCCTGCGCCACAGCGCCGGACTCCATACGGCCCGCGAAGTGGTCAGCTGGTGGCCCCTGCTGATCTACGGCCCCTGGATGGTCGCCTCTCTGTCCATCCTCAGATCCGCGCTGCACCAGCGCCGCGCCCTGCATTCCTGGTCCATCGTCCTGCTGTTCTCCACCCTGGCCACGCTTCTGTGCGTCGCCCAGGCACCCAGGACGATCGCCGCCGGAACGTCGTCCGCTCTTCCCGCGGTCGCCGCGCTGGCGTGCTTCCAGCAGCTGGTCCGCCAGATCACACTCACACGGCCGCCGCGCAACGCTGCTCCACGGCACCGGAACCCGCCCGCCTCCGCCCTCGGCCGGACGACCACCGTCGGGCGCAGCCCGGACGGCGTTGCTCCCGGCTACTCCATGGCAGAGAAGAGGGCTGCCCGCTCTCCGTCCAGCAGTCACAGGTACAGGTACGGCGCATGACGGCCCCATCCGTACGGCGGTGTCGGCTGCGACGCAGGCCAGGGCGCCGGCGGTGCGTGGGCAGACCCGGGCTTCCTCCATCGTCCGCTCGGCAGGAGTCGGTGGGGTCCCGTGGGAGGCCTGGGCGCGAGTCGCTACCGTCATCGCCATCGGAGGACGGCCGGCCGACCGTCCTGCGGCCGTCGGGAGCGGTCCGCCGTCCGAGCGCAGAAGAGGGTTTCCCGGGTGAGCGCCTCGGCGGAGACTGCGCTGTCGGACGACGGCGCAACAGGGCCGAACATCCCGAAGACGGCGACCGCGAAGAGCAAAGGCGGTAGCAGCCGCTAACTCCCTGGCCAACCCGGTCCTTCCCACACATCAAAGGGGTGTTCGCCTGCACCTTTGAAACGAAGATCGAAACCGATGGTCACGGGCCGCAGGCAGACTCAGTCCGACGGTCTACCCACCCCTGCCCACCGCAAGGCAGCCTGGACCGCCGCACCCCGCACACCCCGCACCCCGGGCGTCCGATCCCTGCGGCACACCCGAGCGACGCGCCGCAGGGAAGGGGCATGCCCGACGACGGGTTCGTGCGCACGAGGCCGGCGTGCCGGGCACAAGCCCCGCCCCCTCCGAACCGAACACACCACGCGCTCCGGCGCATCCCCTCCACACCCATCACGAGAGGTCGGCACCATGTACGAACTGACCCACGCAGAGCGGATCCAGTACAAGCGGCGCCAGGACACCGCCTACCAGGCCGGCGAGGATGCCGTCGCCAACCTTCAGGCGGCGCTCGCGCTCGCCGGCCTGACCCTCCCCTCCCTGAGCAACGACGGGCCGGTGGCAGGCCACGGCTTCGTCCGGCTCGGAGGGTGCAACGCGGCCTTCGCCAACCGGCTCGCCGAAGTCGTTGCCGCTGGTGCCGACGCCCTGCGGCACCAGCGGAAGGCCGGCAAGGTGGAACAGCCTCAGGAAGGGCTGCAGCAACAGCGCACCGTCCACGGTGCGGAATTCGACGGCTACCGGATCCTGCGCGCCGAAGTCCCGGCCGCACCGGACCCCGTCACCGCGTTCCTCCTTGCCGTTCGCGACACCACCGGGCATCCCGCCCGCGTGGATCGCAGGCCGACGCGGGCCCACTGAAGCCCCGCGAGCCGGCGGGGTGCGAACGGCGGCGCCGGCTCACCGGTGGGCCCGGTCCGCGAGTCACCGTCCGCGCCCCGCTGGACGCCGTCCTCACCGAAGCCGCGGCCGCCACGGGCAGGGCCGGGATCCGTCCCGGCGTGGCTCCATCCACGTCGGCGAGGACACCTTCGGGCCCCGGCCCGGGACCGTGGCCCTTCCCGGCGGTGCGAGCCGCCGCCCCGGGTACCGGGCGCCCGGTATGCCCTGCTGCGCAGCGGGTACGCGTGTGGTGTGGGAGACGAACGTCTGACGTTCGACGGCTGGATCGCCGCTGTCGGCACGTGCTCCGGCACGCGCGTGGTCGTGGGCCACTGGCCGCTGTCACCCTTCGGGCCGTTCAGTGACGTGATGCTGGAGCGCGCCGACGGATGGCGCACGCTGATCGCGCCCAGCGCCCGCACGGCCGACTACATCGCCGGCGTCTACCACTTCGACGAGGTCCGCACGGCCCCGGTGGGAGTGCGGATTCATGGCGGCACGTGGGACGTCACGGCAGGACCCCTGGATCTGGACTTCCGGGTCGGGCGTCAGGGAGCCCTCGGCCTGGCCCTGCGGGCTGTGCCCCGACCGCTCGCCCGCAGGCCGTTGTGGGCGGCCGTGACCGACGTGCCCGCGCGCCTGATGGCCGGCGTGCGGACCCGGGGGAGCTCGCGCCACGGATGTCGCCAGTGGTACGCGGCGGGCGGCCTGTGGCCGATCACGAGCGTCCGGGCCTTCTTCGAGGCGACCGACCTCGGCGCACTGGCTCCTGTCGTCCCGCCCGTGCGCTTCGGCTTCGCGTCGGCCCCCGCCTCACCCGCACTGGTGCGGGTGCTCTCCACCGTCGAACGCAGTACTCGCTGACCGCCGGGCCGTCAACGATCGGGCCGGCCGGATCGACCCTGGCCGGCCCTGGTTCCACTGGCATATGCAGCTGAATCAGGTCGATCGCTCTGCGCGCCCTTGGGAGCAGGTTCATCCACTCGGCGTCGCATCTTGATCGTCCTCCGCGACCCGGGGGAACCAGCGCTCCCCAAACGGGCCGTACGGGTGAATTCCGCGCACTTCCCCCAAGACCGGAGATGTCCAGATATCTGCCATGAGGCGATCCGGCTGGGCTAGAACGGGTGCCCCCCACGGCACCGATCGGCCCGCCCGGTCGGCGAATTCGAGAGGACCCCTTCGTGAGCCACTCGCAGGACGACAACCCGATCACCCACGTCACCGCAGCCCAGTTGAACCGGATCGCCGGGCAGGGCATCTACACCTCGGCCACATCCGTGGACCCGGACGCCGTCAACGTCGCCGAGGCCCTGGTCGCCACCCTGAACGGCACGGCGGAGACCCCGCTGCTCACCGCCGACCTCCAGCAGCTCACCGAACAGGTACGGCAGAAGGCGACGATCGGCTTCCCCCGGATCACCGCCGACGACGGGGTACGGCTGTCGGCGCACACGATCAAGCTCAACACCTCGGAGCCCCGCCCCGTGGTGATCGTGCCGTCGGGCTGGACGCCCTTCGGCTGGATCCTGTTCGAGTACGCGTACCTCCAGCTGGCGCTCCGCGGATACCACGTACTGGCCTACACACCTCGCGGCATCGGCCTCACGACTCCCCTCCCGGGCGGCGGCTTCGTCGACGCCCCCTGGACCTCCGAGGGCACGATCGACGTGGCGGGCTCCTCGGACTGGACCGACGGCTCCACCGTCATCGGCTACGCCCAGCAGCACTTCAACCCGAGCAGGATCGCGTTCTTCGGCGAGTCCTACGGGTCCGGCATCAGCCAGTTGGTCGCGGCGAACGACCCGGCCGACCGGGTGGACGCGGTCGTGGCCCTGAGCACGTGGGGCGACCTGGCCGACAGCCTCTACCAGAACGACACCCGGCACCTGGCGGCGGTCAAGGCGCTGATCGACTTCACCGGCGGCCCGATCGAGCGGAAGTTCGACCCGGCCACCCGGCAGCTCCTGGAGGACTTCCTGGCCGGCCGGAACCCCGATGGGGTGAAGAAGTGGCTCAAGGAGCGCTCCCCGTCGTCGTACCTCGACGACACCAACGCCCGCGGCGTCCCCACCTTCTTCTCGAACACCTGGCACGAGACGCTGTTCCCGGCCAGCCAGACCATCGCGCACTTCGACGCGCTGACCGTGCCCAAGCGGCTCAACCTCTGGATCGGCGACCACGCAGCGCCCGAGGGCGCCGGCCTCACCATCCCGTTCAGCGGGCCGAACGTGCCGGTCGAGGAGGCGTTCGCCTGGCTCGACCACCACGTGCTCGGGGCGGACAACGGCGTTGCCGCGTGGCCGCCGGTCAACAGCCAGATCATGTTCACGTACAAGACCAGGATCGACCCGGCGACCGGGCAGAACGTCATCACCGAGCCCGCCGTCCGCGAGGCCAAGCCGTCCTGGGCGGACGTCACCACCTCCACCGAATCCTGGTACCTCACCGCCTCCTCCACCGACCGCCGCGACGGCGGCCTCGGTACCGCACCGGAAACGGGCTGGAAGCGGGAGTTCACCGCCGGACAGCTCACGGCCGCCACCGCGGTGGACGCCGTCATCACGACGGGCCAGGCGGAGTGGAAGGGAAACCCGAAGCCCTACGCCACCGGCACCTTCGACCGCCGGCACCTCGCAGTGTGGACCAGTGGCCCGCTCCAGAACGCCCGCCGCATCCGCGGCGTCCCCGAGCTCGCCCTGACCGTCCGCAGCTCCGCCGCCGCCACGACACTGGTGGCCTACCTGTTCGACGTCGCCCCCGACGACACCGCCCGCATCATCACGCACGAGCCCCTCACCCTGCTGGACGTGTCCCCCGGTGAGAACCACAACGCCTCCTGGAAGCTCCAGGCCGCCGGCTACGACCTCGCCGCGAACCACCGGCTCATGCTGGTCGTGAACAGCAGGGACCAGCTCTACTCCGACGCGGGCGACGGCAGGAGCAGCACCACCACGATCACGTCCGTCGACGACTCCGCCGCCCACCTGGTCCTGCCCCTCGGGTAGTCCCCCAGGGCCGGGCCGCGACACCCGCGCCCCGCTTGCACACCCCGCCTGCCGCCGGCGACACCAGGTCAGCAGGGATCGGGGCGGTGGAAGCGGGGCGCGCAGGGTGACATAGCGTGCCCCTCATGGATCAGGAGCACATAGCCGGGCCGACCGGTGACGGCGACGGCGCGGGCAGGCGGCGGTTCCTCGCGATCGCCACGGGGGCCGCGACCGCCGCGGGGCTCGGTGCGGCGGCCGGCTGCGCGGGCGGGGACGGGAGCGGGAACCTCCGCGCCGGCGAGAAGAGCTCCGCCTCCACACCGGACGGCAGGCCGCCGGCCGGAGGAGCCCACGCCTTCGATGTGAAGGCCGAGAACGCCCGCCCGGGCAACGCCGACTGGGCCGTGGTGAAGGCCGGGCCGGCGCGGGCCGTGGAGGGCTTCGCCGACAAGGTCAGCGTGTTGCCCGGCGAGTCCTTCGGCCTGTACGTGTCGACGACCGCACCCCGGTTCACCGTCTCCGCCTACCGGATGGGCTGGTACGGCGGCGCGCGCGCCCGGCTGGTGTGGCGTTCGGAGGCCCTGACCGGAGTGCGGCAGCCCGAGCACACCGTGGACTCCGACACCCGCATGGTCCGCACGCGGTGGGCCCGCACCGCCACCGTCGAGACGAAGGACTGGCCGGAGGGCAGCTACCTGCTGCGCCTGGACGCACAGGGCGGCGAGGGCGGCCAGCGTTTCGTACCGGTCACCGTCCGGTCCGCGGCAACGGCCGGGCGTACGGTCGTGGTCAACGCCGTCGCCACCTGGCAGGCCTACAACCGCTGGGGCGGCTACGGCAGTTACGACGGCCCCAGCGGCGGCTACGCCTCGCGCTCCCTCGCCGTGTCGTTCGACCGGCCGTACGAGTACGACGACGGCGCGGGCCTGTTCCTGGTGTACGAGGCCCCGCTGATCGCGCTGGCCGAACGGCTCGGCATACCCCTCGCCTACGCGACCACCACCGACGTGGCGCGGGAGAAGCGGTTGCTGGAGGGAGCCGCGGCGGTGCTCTCGCTCGGGCACGACGAGTACTGGTCGCCGGAACAGCGCGCCCACTTCACGGCCGCCCGCGACGCCGGCACCAACATCGCGATCCTGGGCGCGAACTGCTGCTTCCGCCGGATCCGGCTGGAGGCCTCCGAGCTGGGGCCGGACCGTACGCTGGTCTGCTACAAGTCCTCCTACGCCCAGGACCCGGGCTTCAAGAGGGGCCATCCGGCGACGGTGGACTTCCGCTCGGCTCCGGGCGCGGACCCGGAGAGCTCCCTGCTCGGCGTGATCTACGACGGCTATCCGGTGGACGCCCCGTACGTGGTGACCAACCCCGGCCACTGGCTGTTCGAGGGCACCGGCGCGAAGGCGGGCGACCGCTTCGAGCACCTGGTCGGCGTGGAGTACGACAAGGTCAACACCGGTTTTACGACGCCGCGTCCGATCGAGATACTGGCCCACTCCCCCGTGGTGTGCGAAGGCCGCCCCAGCCACCAGGACACGGCGTACTACACGGTGCCGAGCGGCGCGGGGGTCTTCGCGACGGGCACGATGCGGTGGGTGGAGGCCCTGGACGCGACGGGCGACGGCCGCAGCGGACGCAACCACGGCCTGGACGCGCGGTCCGGGGCGCTGACGACCCGCGTGACGGAGAACCTCCTGCGGGTGTTCGCGGCGGGCCCGGCCGGCCGGTCGCATCCGGCGCAGGACAACGTCAAGGCGGTGTACGGCGGTTCATGATCCCGTGGCGGCGGAAAGGGCTTGGCTCCGCCCCCGCGGGATGTCTAGGATCGTGATCACGGCATCGCGTGTCGGTCACCGACCGGGTGAGACATGGAGGTGCCCGTGATGTGCCTTTCGGAGGCATTCACCCATGTCCGTACAGCTGAACCACACGATCATCCACTCCCGTGACAACCGGGAGTCCGCCGAGTTCCTGGCGAACATCCTCGGTCTCGAAGTCGGAACCGAGTGGGGTCCGTTCATCCCCGTCGACACCGCCAACGGCGTCACCCTGGACTTCGCGACCATCCCGGCCGGGTCCATCACCCCGCAGCACTACGCCTTCCTGATCTCCGAGGAGGAGTTCGACGCGGCGTTCGAGAAGATCCGCTCGGCCGGGGTGCCGTACTTCGCCGACCCGCACGGCAGGCTCCCGGGCGAGATCAACCACAACGACGGGGGCCGCGGCGTCTACTTCACGGACCCCGCCGGGCACGGGATGGAGATCATCACGCGCCCGTACGGCTACCAGGAACCCGCCGCCACGGGCAGGTAGACGACGTTGGGCGAGCCCGTGTCGGGGTGGACCTCGACGCGGGCCCGCACCCCGTACACCTCGGCCAGGAGTTCCTCGGTGAGCACCTCGGCCGGCGGCCCCGCGGCCGCGACCCGGCCGCCCGACAGGACGTACAGCCGGTCGCAGAAGGCGGCCGCGAGGTTCAGGTCGTGCAGGACGAGGAGGCCGGTGGCGGGCAGGGCCCGGACCAGGCCGAGGACCTCCAGCTGGTAGCGGATGTCCAGGTGGTTGGTCGGCTCGTCGAGTGCGAGCAGCCCCGGGTCCTGGACGAGGGCCCGGGCCACCAGGACGCGCTGCCGTTCGCCCCCGGACAGCTCGTCGAAGCGGCGGGCCGCGAAGGGGCCCGCGCCCACGGTCTCCAGGGCGTCGGCGACGCGCCGTACGTCGTCCGGACCGTCCTGCTCCCAGAAGCGCTTGTGCGGGCTGCGGCCCATGGCGACGACCTCGCGGACGGTCAGTCCGAAGGTGCCGCTCGCGTCCTGCGGCACCACCGCCACGCGCCGCGCCCGTTCCTTGACGGTGAGCCCGCCCGCGTCCGCGCCGTCCAGCAGCACCCGGCCGGCGGTCGCCCGCAGGGCGCCGTAGACGCAGCGCAGCAGGGTGGTCTTGCCGCTGCCGTTGGGGCCGACGACCCCCACCGTCTCGCCGGGCCGGGCGGTGAGGTCGATCCCGTGGAGCAGGGTGTGCCCGTCGGTCTCGTACCGCACGCCCTCGACGGCCAGTTCCACCGGCCGGGCCGGTCCGGTCCCTTCCGTCATCCGGTCACCCCTTCGGTACGGCTGGAGCGGCGCAGCATCCAGAGGAAGAACGGCCCGCCGACGAGCGCGGTGACCACCCCCACCGGTATCTCCTCGGGGGCGGCGGCCGTACGGGCGATCAGGTCGGCCAGGATCAGGAACACGGCCCCGCCCAGTGCGGCGACGGGCAGCAGGGCCCGGTGTCCGGCGCCCACGACCATCCGCGCGGCGTGCGGGACCATCAGCCCGACGAAGCCGATGGCCCCGCTGCAGGCGACGAGTACGCCGATGACGAGGGAGGTCAGGACGAACACGGCGGCGCGGAAGCGTCCGGTGTCCAGCCCCAGGGTGTGCGCGCCCTCCTCCCCGGCGAGGAGCAGGTCGAGCGGCCGGGCGAGGGTCAGGAGCAGGGCGCCGCCGACGAGCAGCGCAACGGTGGGCAGGGCCAGTTCGTCCCAGCGCGCCCCGCCGAGACCGCCGAGGGTCCAGAACAGCACGGAGCGGATCTGGTCGGGGTGGGCGGCGAGGACGAGGACGAGGCTGGTGAAGGCGGACAGGATGTACTGGACGGCGACGCCGGCCAGGATCAGCCGGCCGGTGGTCATGGTGCCGCCGCGCCGGGCCATCGCGTAGACGGCGACGAGCGCGGCCATGGACCCCACGAAGGCGGCCAGCGGCACGCCCATGCCGAATCCGGCCGCGGCCGCGCCGAAGACGATCACGAGGACGGCTCCGGCGGAGGCCCCGGAGGAGGCCCCGAGGAGGAACGGATCGGCGAGCTGGTTGCGCACGAGGGCCTGGAGTACGGTGCCCGCGACGGCGAGCCCGGCTCCGACGACGGCGCCGAGGAGGATCCGCGGCATCCGCACGTCCCACACGATGGAGGCGAAGGCGCCGGTGGGCCGGTTCCCCGACAGGCCGCCGACGACGATTCCGAGGACGCGGTCGGGGGCGATCCGTACGGGCCCCAGCGCCAGGCCCGCGATCGCCGAGACGGCGAGCGCGGCGGCGAGGACGGCGAGGACCGCTCCGGTGCGGAGCCTCACGCGGGGTTCGGGTGGAGCTGGCTCCCCAGCGATTCCACCGCGTCCGCCACGCGGACGCCGAGGACGGCGGAGGAGAGCGGCAGCACGACGAACCGCCGGTTCTTGACGGCGGGCACCTCGGCGAGCGCCGGGTCGTTCAACAGGCGCTGCTTCTTGGCCTCGACGGTGGTGCCGCCGTAGTCGTAGATGAGGACGACCTCGGGCTTGCGCTCGATGACCTTCTCCCAGGCGACGTCGCCGAAGGTGTCCTTGAGGTCGGCGAAGACGTTGGTGCCGCCGGCGAGGGAGATGATCTCGTTGCCCACGCCGTTGCCTCCGGAGGTGGAGGCGGTGGCCTCGCCGGAGTCGTAGGCGAAGACGGTCGGCCGGGGCCGGTCCTTGACGCGGGCGGTCACGGCGTCGATGCGGCGCTGCTCGTCCTCGATGAGCTTCGCGCCGCGGTCGGGTACGCCGAAGGTCCGCGCGACCTCGGTGATCTCGGTCTTGAGCTGGTCGAGGCCGACCTTCCCCTCGGTGCAGTACTCCACGTTGAGGCGGGAGTTGATGCCGGACTTGGCGAGGCCCTCGCGGTCGCGGCCCTGCGCCTTGTCGAAGGCGCTGGCGTATCCGCCGTAGACGAAGTCAGGGTCGGCGCCGAGCAGGATCTCCTTGGAGGGGTACTCCTCGGCCAGCACCTTGATCTTGTCGTAGGCGGGCTTGTAGGCGGGCAGCACGGCGTCGTCGAGGTAGGCGGTGCCGGCGATCCGGTCGCCCAGGCCGAGGGCGAGCATGAGCTCGGTGGCGTGCTGGTTCATGGTGACCGCTCGCCGGGGCGGGGCCTGATAGGTGTTGCTCACACCGCAGTTGGTGAGGGCGTACGGGAAGCCGGGCGCGGCGGCGGCGTCGCCCGCGGCCCCGTCCTGCCCTGCGCCGGTTGAACCGGCGCAGGCGGTCAGGGATATCAGGAGCGCGACGGGGGTGAACGCGCGCAGGGCGGCGCGGGAACGCGACATGGCGGGGCCTCTCCGGGGGATCCGCGTCCCCTGGTCGACGTGAAGGAGCAGAGGCGGTGCGTCAGTGTCTGACTCCCGGTGTCCCGTGCGGGGACGTCCGGTCACAGTGGCGGGACCGCACCGGAATCGCACCGGTTTCCTGTCCTGCACCGCCTGGTTGTGCGCCCCAGTCTGCCAGAACGCGCACGTGGGGTGGGGCGGGGGCCCGTCCGTCATGGGCGGGGGGCGGGCTCCGGGGTGGTGATCAGGTCCATCCCGGGGTACCGGGCGGCGGCGAAGCCGGCGGCGCGGTACACGGATGCGCCCGCTGAGCTGGCGTGCAACTGGACGAAGTGGACGCCGAGTCCGTTCAGCCAGTCCACCAGCCCGGTGACGATCCGTCCGGCGTGGCCCTGCCCGCGGGCCGCCGCCTCCGTGACCATGCCGTCGATGTACCCGCGCCGTCCGTCGGGCCAGCGGGGGCCGGGCAGGTGGTACGTCACCCAGGCCATGCCGGCGGCCCGCAGGGGCTCGCCCGGCCCGCCGCCGACGACCAGGCAGGTGCAGTCGGGCCGGCTGTCCGAGACCCGGTCGGCGAACCAGCCGCGGGCGATGTCCCGCCAGGGCGCGTCGGCCGGGCCGGGATCGACGCCGAGCGCGTCGAGCGCCGCCGCGCGGAGCCGGATCAGTTCGGGTATGTCGGCGCGGGTCGCCGTACGGGGCTGCATGCTTCACGTCCTCCTGGAGGGATTCCCAACTGGCTGCATCCAGCACGGACTTTAAGTCCGACTAACGGAGAATCGCAAGATTTACCATTGCCGCATGGACATCCCAACTCCGGCGGCGGGCGAGGAGCTCTCCACCTCGCTCGCGCTCGTGAACACGCGCTTCCGGCTGCCCGGAGGGCCCTACGAAGGACTCGCACACCCGTCCGCCGCGCGGGCCTGGCTGACGGGCCACGGGCTCGCGCCCGCGGGGCCGACGCTCGACTCCGCGCAGACCGCCCGCCTGCGGGAGCTGCGCGAGACGCTGCGCGCACTGTTCGGAGCGCGGATCGGGGGCACGGCGGCGGACCCGGGGCAGGTCGCGGCCGTCAATGCCGTTCTGGCGGGCTGCCCTCCGCTGCGCCTGCTCGACTGGGGCGCGGGGGAGCCGGTACGCGTCCTGCGGCCGGGGCCGTCGCAGCCCCTGGAGCACGCCCTCGCGCTGCTGGCGGAGGACGGGATCGGCCTGTTGACCGGTGAGCACGCCGGGAAGCTCGCCGCCTGCGGCACGCCGGGCTGCACCCGCCTGATGCTCCGCTCCCACGCGGCCCGCCGCTGGTGCTCCACCCGCTGCGGCAACCGCATCCGCGCAGTCCGCCACGCCGCGGCCAAATCGATGCGCAAGCCCACTCACCAGTAGCCATCGCGGTCCGATGAATCTCCTACCCGAACCGGCCATTGGCCCTGCCCACAGCGGGGAGGCCACGGGTGGCAGTGGTGCGCCCCCACAGCCGACTGGCTGTGGGGGCCTTCTGCCGTCCTACGAGACGTCGACGCGGACGCTCTTCCCGATCAGCCCGTCGGTGTACGTCACCGACTTCGCAGTCCACGATCCCTTGCCTGTGACGGCGCCGGTGACGTTCTCGCCCGGCGCGAGTTCGACGGTGGCGATCTGGTCCTCGCCGCACGACGGCAGGTTGTCCGGCACACCGCAGAACTCGGCACCGGGTACGACGAGGCCCCCGCCGGCGCGCTGCAGTACTCGGACCTGCTCACCGGCCAGCCTGACCCTGTCGAGCCACTAGGCGAGCAGCATCAGCGCCGGCTGAGCGTCTCAGCGGTACGGCGTGCCATGAGACCCCTTCGGGCCGCGTCCTGGTTCTCGGTTCCTCGCCACGGTCGATGGCCGCGCGCAGCAGTGCCTCAGGAGGCTTGCCACCGGCCTGCCGCTGACTGGCGGTTGACGCGCCCACGGCCTGGGCGATCTTGAATACAGCAGAGCCCCGTCGAACCGTCGACGGGGCTCACGCCTTTGGCGAGGAAGGGAGCCTCTCGGCTCTCTTCCCTCACGGCAGGGGCGGCAGGATTCGAACCTGCGGCCTACGGTTTTGGAGACCGTTGCTCTGACCAGCTGAGCTACACCCCTTCGGCGAGACCAACCATGGCACGGCCGGGCCCGGCGATCCAGTGAATTCCTGTCGCGTCGCCCAACGGGATCAGCGGCAGAGTTCCATGATCATGTCGTCGAAGCCGGGGAACTCCTCGGCCGCCAGCTCGACCACGGCGCCGGCCGTGCGCCGCGCGTCCGGGGCGAACCGGTCTGCGACGGCCGTCAGGGCTTCGTCCGGGCGCGAGGTCCGGTCGGCCCCGTACGGCGCGGCCGCCTCGTACGGGCCGCAGCCGTCGGCCAGCAGCCACAGGAAGTCGCCCAGGTCGCGCGCCACGACGCCCGTCTCCCCCTCGGACCCGAGGAAGACCACGGGCTGTTCGGCGAGCGGTCGGCCCGGCCGGACCAGCCAGAACGCCGCGTACCCGCCGGAGCCGTCCTGGCCGAAGACGCGGAACGCGCCGCCGTCCAGGTCGTTGTTCCCGGTCCACGCCCGGAACCAGTCGTCGGTGTCCTCGGCGGACAGGAAGGCCTCGAAGGGCTCGAAGTCGACCCCGTCGCCGTCCGCGTAGTCGAAGGGGACCGCCAGCGCGGCGGCGAGCGCGGCGGGGAACTGTCGATCGTCGGTGAGCGTCACTCGCACACACTAACGGGGCGGCGGCCGCAGGTCAGGCCAGGGTCGGGAGGAAGCCGCCGCGGGATGTGCCGGAGCTCAGGAGGTGCGGCCAGTCCAGCGTCTCGGGCAGTGCGTCGAGGGACAGGACCACGGCCCCGCCCGCCCCTTCGGCGTCCGCACACCAGTCGGCCATGTCGCCGGGCCGGAGGCTTCCGCCGGACCCGTCGAGCACCGGCGCGACCATGGCGGGAACGACGAGCCCGGCGTCGCCGGGGCCGTCCACGACGCACAGCGTGAGCTTGGGGACGATGCTCCACCCGTCGCACCGGGGCACCGCCCCGTCCTGCGCGGTCAGCACCGGCAGGGCGGCGTGCACGGGGGCTTCGGCCATCAGCAGTACGGGGGTGGCCCCTCGGACGAACAGGGTCTTCTCAGGATCGAGCAGCATCGGGCCACCCTCGCAGATCGGTCAGCCCGAGTTCCGGCCGCCCCCTTGACCGCTCTGGTCCAGACCAATAGTTTCCGGCATGCACCGCCGCACGCGCTCACGCCCACTCCTCGCATCCGCAAAGGAAGCCCATGCGCCGCAGCATGCTCGGCAGACTGGCCGTAGCCGCCTGTTCCCTCTCCCTGCTGACCGCCTTCGCCCCCGCCGCCGTCGGCGCGGACGGCGGCGCCTCCGCCGCGGGCGGATCCGGTCGCTCGTACAAGAAGGTCGGCTACTTCACGCAATGGGGGGTCTACGGCCGAGACTTCCAGGTCCAGGACCTCGATGCGAACGGCTCCGCCGGCAAGCTCACCCACATCAACTACGCCTTCGGCAACGTCAGCGCCGAGGGCAAGTGCTTCACCGGGAACATCCCCGGCGAGGCCGACGCCTGGGCCGACTACGCCCGCCCGCTCGACGCCGCGAACTCCGTCGACGGGGTCGCCGACACCTGGGACCAGCCGCTCGCCGGCAACTTCAACCAGCTGCGCGAGCTCAAGGCCAAGCACCCCGGCCTGAAGGTGCTGATCTCGCTGGGCGGCTGGAGCTGGTCCACCCACTTCTCCGACGCCGCGCTGACCCCGGCCTCCCGCAAGGCCTTCGTCGAGTCCTGCATCGACCTCTACATCAAGGGCAACCTCCCCCAGGACGGCACCCGCGGCGGCGCCGGAGCCGCCGCCGGCGTGTTCGACGGGATCGACCTCGACTGGGAGTGGCCCGGCTCCGCGGGCGACACCGACACGAAGTACCGACCGGAGGACAAGCGCAACTTCACCGAGCTCGTCAAGGAGTTCCGCACCCAGCTCGACGCGTACGCACGGAGCCAGAAGAAGGCCGAGTACGAGCTGACCGCCTTCGTCCCGACCGCTCCCGCCAAGATCGACGCGGGCTTCGACGTCCGCCGCATCATGCGCGACCTGGACTTCGTCAACCTCCAGGGCTACGACTTCCACGTCTCCGGCGAACCGAGGACCGCGCAGCAGTCCGCCCTGTACGCCCGCGGCGACTTCAGCGTCCACGGCACCGTGGAGGCCTGGCAGCGGCGCGGCGCGCCCGCGCACAAGCTCGTGATGGGCATGCCGTTCTACGGTCAGGGCTGGACCGGCGTCAGCGGCGGCGGGGACGGCCTCGGGCAGCCCGCCACCGGACCGGCCCCGGCCACCTGGGCCGCCGGGTACGAGGACTACAAGGCGCTGAAGAAGCTGGCCGATTCGGGTGCCTACCAGGTCCACCGCGACCGGCGCGGCGGGCACGCCTGGCTCTTCGACGGCACCACCCTGTGGACGTACGACGACCCCCAGGTGCTGCGCGCCAAGACCGGCTACATCCGCGAACACGGCCTGGGCGGCGCGATGTTCTGGTCGCTCGACGCGGACACCGCCGACGGCGAGCTGATGACGGCCGTCGACCGGGGCCTGCGCGGCCGCTGACCGGCGCCGCCGGGCCGTGGAAATCCGTCCGGCCCGGCGGCGTCCCTCCACGTACGCTCCCCCGCATGACGCAGACGAAGCCGCAGACCCGGGGCCGGACCCAGGCCCAGACCCAGACGCAAACGCATCCCACGGTAAGAGCGGTCAACCACCTCACCACGCGCTGGGCCGCGCAGGCCGTGTCCGGCGCCGGGGGCACCGTCTTCACCGCGGCCGGGGTCTGGCCGCTGCTCGCCCTGCTCGCGGACGGCGCCGGCGGGCCCGCCCGCGACGAGCTGGCGCAGGCGCTGGGCATACCCGCCGAGGACGCGGCCGGTGCCGCGCGGGAGCTGCTGGCCGCCCTGGCCGGCGTACGGGGGCTCAGCACGGCGACCGGCCTGTGGGCCGCGGCCGGCCTGCCGCTGGAGGAGGGCTGGTCGGCGAAGCTCCCGCACGGCACACGGGGCACGCTGACCGGCGATCTGGAGGGGGACACGAAGACCCTGGACGGGTGGGCGTCGGACCGGACCGGCGGCCTCATCGAACGCATGCCGGTCACCCTGCAGCACGACACCCGCCTCGTCCTCGCCTCCGCGCTCGCGCTGACGCTGAAGTGGGCGGAGCCCTTCCGGGAGTTTCCGGGCCACGTGCCCGACGGCCCCTGGGCCGGCCGCGGCCTGCGCCGGCTCTTGCGCACCACGGCCTCACTGGACCCGGTCCGGGTGGCCGAGGGCCCCGCGGGGCCGGTCACGGCCTTGGAGGTCACCGGCGCCGACGACACGGACATGGACGTGCACCTGCTCCTCGGCGGCCCGGCGGCGCCGGCCGCCGACGTGCTGGCGACCGGCATCGCGGCCGTCGCCGGAGCCCTCCCTTCGGTGGCCGGCGACGCCCTCCCGGACGGAAGCCCCGGACCCGGCCTCGCGATCGCGACGGTGGACGCCTTCGGCCCACAGCCCCAGCTGTCCGTATCCACGGTGGCCTTCTCGTTGTCCGCGGAGCACGACCTGCTGGAGGACGCGGCGCTGTTCGGGCTCCTGACCGCTACCGACGACGCCTACGGTCACTTCCCCGGCATCAGCGCCGAACCGCTGGCCATCGGCTCGGCGCGGCAGTCGGCCATGGCCCGGTTCCACGCCGCGGGGTTCGAGGCGGCGGCCGTCACCGCCATCGCCGCCAGGCCCGGTGGGGCCGCGCGCCGACCGAGCCATCGGGCCCGGCGGGCCGAGGTCCGGTTCGACCGGCCGTTCGGGTTCCTGGCCCTCCACCGGGCCTCCGGGCTGGTCCTCGCCGCGGGCTGGGTCACCGATCCGGAACCGGCGGCGCAGCCTCGGCCCGGGGCGGCCGGGCTGCTCCCGCCGCCGCCCTTCCCCGGTGTGCGGCCGCCAGCGCCGCCGTCTCACTGAAGGCGGGGACCCGCCCGGTGCCGCCGCGGCCGGACACCGACAGGCAGGCGGCCGCGGTGCCGTGGGCCACGGCTTCCGCGAGGGTGTCGCCGAGGACGAGCCGGGCGGTAGCAGTGCCCGTGAAGCAGTCGCCCGCACCCGTCGCGTCGACGGGCGCCGGGTTCACGGGCACCGGGTGGTAGTCCGCCCGCGTGCCGTCGTCCAGCAGCAGCCGGCCGGCGCCCGCGGTGACCGCGACCGTACGGGCCCCCAGCGCGCGCAGGCGGGCGGCGGCCGTGCGCGGGTCGGCGGTGTCGACGAGGGCCTGCGCGTCAGCCGGGCAGGAGGTCTTGAGCAGTCCGGTCAGCGGGGCGATCCGGGCGAGCAGCTCCCGGGCCTCGGCCCGGCCGGTGAGCCGGGGGCGGAAGTTGGGGTCGTACGTCAGGTGCCCGCCCGCCGTGTGGACCAGGCGGGCGGCGGCCAGGACGGCGGCCCGGCTGCTCGGTGACAGGGCGCCGGTGATCCCGCTGGTGACGAGCGCCCCGCAGCGGGTCAGCAGTGCGCGCCAGCTCCCGATGTGCCGCGGGGCGAGGGTGGATCCGGCGCTGCGGGTGCGCCAGTAGACGAACTCGCGGTCGCCGTCGGGGTCGGCGGAGAGCAGGTACGCGCCGTTGGGACGGGGGGCGCGGCGGACGTGGGAGACGTCCACGCCGAGTTCGGCGGCCCGCCGCAGCAGCGGGACGCTGAGCTCGTCGTCGCCGACCACGGCGAGCAGGGCGGTCCGGGCTCCGGCGGCGGCTGCGGCCGCCGCCGCGTTGAGGGCGTCGCCGGAGTAGGAGAGGCGGGCCGCGGTGCCGTCGGCGGCTTCGCGCAGGGCGGTGCCCGCGTGGATCTCGACCAGGACCTCGCCGAGAACGAGGACGTCGTAGTCGGTGGCTGCCCGCCCGGTCACGGCCGGCGCTCCGGGGCCGCGGCGCCGTGGCCGGCGGGGGCGCCGCGGCCCGGCCGGGCCGGTCCGAACCGGGCGAATACGGCGGCCAGCGCGTCCGGGTCGGACGGCAGGCCGCTGCCGATGCCGACGGCGGTGGCTCCGGCGGCGATCCAGTCTGGAACCTCGTCGGGCCCGATCCCGCCGGTCGGAATGAGCACCGCGTCCGGCAGGACGGCCCGGAGGGAGCGGACGAACCCCGGGCCGCCCACGTGGGCCGGGAAGACCTTGGCCGCTCCGCAGGCCCGGACGGCGGAGGCGATCTCGGCGGGGGTGAACCCGCCCTCGACGAAGACGGCTTCGCGCCGCGCGGCGACCTCGCGGACCTCGGGCGCCGGGTACGGGGAGACCAGGAAGGCGGCGCCCGCGTCCAGGGCGGCCCGGGCCTGCGCGGCAGTGGTCACCGTACCCACGCCGATCAGTGCGGGACGCCCGTGCGCGTCCGCGAGTTCGGCCGTACGGGCGACGGCCCCGACCCAACCGGGGGTGGAGGTGGTCAGCTCCACGGCGCGGCAGCCGGCGGCGAGCAGGGTGGTGGCGGCGCGGACGGCCTCGTCGGCGTCGGCGTTGCGCAGCACCGGAAGGAGGCGCTGGGCAGCCAGCACCTCGTACGGGTGGCCGGACATGGAACCCTCCCCACTTGTTCCACTTAGTGGAACTGCGTATCGTCTGGCGGAACGATGTGGTCCAGACCTTACACACTGCGGGAGTTGTCGTGCCGACGAATGCCGAGGAAGCCCCCGGGGGCGTGCGCGCGGGCCGGTCGTCGGCGGCCGGTTCGGCGGCGGAGAAGTCCCTGCGCGTCCTGGAGGCGGTGTCCGTGCCCGGCGGCCCGCACCGGCTGACCGATGTGGCGGCAGCCGCCGCCGTGCCCAAGTCGAGCACCTTCCGCATCCTCGCCTCCCTGATCGACCAGGGGTTCGTACGCCAGGAACCCGAGAGCCGCTACGGGGTGGGGCCGCGACTGCGCGCGCTGTCCGCCCTGGTCGACGGCGGGCAGCCGGCCGGCATCGGGCGCGTCCTCGGCGAACTGCAGCGGACCACCGGACAGACGGTCCACCTCGCCCTGCACAGCGGGGAGACGATCACCTACATCCGCAAGCTGGAGGGCGACCAGCCCTTCCGGACGGCCTCCCGGGTCGGCATGCGCATGCCGCTGCACACGACGGCCATCGGCAAGGCCGTCCTGGCCCACCTGCCCGCCGGGGAGGTGGGCGAACTCCTCACCGCCACCGGGCTGCCGCCCCGGACGCCGAACACCCTCACCACCCCGCAGGCGCTGTACGCGCAGTTGGAGGCGGTCCGCTCCCGCGGCTACGCGCTCGACGACGAGGAGAACGAGCCCACCATCCGCTGCATCGGGGCGGCGGTGCTCGGGCCGTCTGGCCGGCCGGTCGGCGGGGTCAGCGTCACCACCGTGACCTTCCTCGTCCCCCGGGAGGAGACCGAGTCGTTCGCGCCCGCCCTGCGCGCCGCCGCTGAGGCACTGGCGCCCCTTCTGTGACCCCGGTGGGTGCCCGGAATTGGCCTCCGGGAAAATTCTTCCGATTAACTGTTATCGAGGCCTCCCTCCGCGGTCTCCCATGTATCGGGCATCATCGACCGCCGGTACGGACAGGGACATTCACATGAGTACTCAGCACACCGCAGCGCTGGTGGCAGCGGCCCGCGCGGGCGATCCCCGCGCCCAGGACGAGCTCGTCGGCGCCCACCTCCCGCTCGTCTACAACATCGTCGGGCGGGCCCTCAACGGCTCCTGCGACGTGGACGACGTGGTGCAGGACACGATGCTGCGGGCTCTCGACGGGCTGGGCGGCCTGCGGGCGGACGAGTCCTTCCGGTCCTGGCTGGTGGCCATCGCGATGAACCGGGTGCGGGCGCACTGGCAGGCCCGGCAGAGCGGCTTCGGCGAGAGCACTCTGGAGTCGGCCTGGGACGTGGCCGACCCGGGCGCGGACTTCGTCGACCTGACCGTCGTACGCCTCAACCTGGCGGGCCAGCGCCGTGAGACGGCCCGGGCGACGCGCTGGCTGGAGCCCGAGGACCGGGCGCTGCTGTCGCTGTGGTGGCTGGAGTGCGCCGGGGAGCTGACCCGGGCGGAGGTGGCCTCGGCGCTGGAGCTGTCCCCCCAGCACACGGCCGTCCGGGTGCAGCGGATGAAGGCGCAGCTGGAGGCGGCGCGGGTGGTCGAGCGCGCCCTGGACGCCCAGCCGGGGTGCGAGGAGCTGCGGACGGTACTGGCGGGCTGGGACGGGCAGCCGTCGGCCCTGTGGCGCAAGCGAATAGCCCGTCACGCGCGTGAGTGCGTACGGTGCTCCGGGCTGTGGAGCGGACTGGTCCCGGCGGAGGGACTGCTGGCCGGTCTGGCCCTCGTCCCGGTCTCGGCGGCCCTGCTGGCGGGGATGCGCACGGCCGGCACGGCCGGCTTCGCCCCGGCCGCCTTCGCGGACGACGTGGCCACCGCGAACGGTGCCGACGGCGGGTTCGGCGCCGACGGCGGGTTCGGCGAGGCGGCGACCCAGCTCACTCCGGTGGCCAGTACGGGCGCCGCCGGCCGGGGCGCGCTGCGCAAGCGCCGGCAGAGCCGGCGCCGGGTGGTCGGCGGCGCGGTGGTCGCCGTCTGCGTCGCGGGCGGCGGCCTGGTCTACCTCGGAGGGCTGCCCGGTTCGGGCAGTGCGAAGGACGACGGCGGCGCGTCCGCGGCGCCGCTGGCGGCGCTCTCGGCCACGGAGTCCGCCGGGGCCCCTTCCCCGTCGGCCTCCCCCTCGCCCTCCGCTTCGGCCTCCCCGTCCCCCTCCGCCTCGGCCTCGGCGAGCCCGTCGGCCAGCCCGAGCCCCACGCAGAGCCGCAGCACCTCGCCCAGCCCGCGCACCTCGGCGCCCAAGCCGGCTCCCGCGCCGCCGGGCATCGCCGGCCAGGTGGTGGCGCTGGTCAACACCGAGCGGGCGGCGGCCGGCTGCGGCCCCCTCAAGGAGGACCCGCAGCTGCGGGCAGCGGCGCAGGGGCACTCCGACGACATGGCCGCGCGGAACTTCTTCGACCACACCAACCCGGACGGCAGGGACCCCGGGCAGCGCACGACGGCGTCCGGCTACCGCTGGTCGACGTACGGCGAGAACATCGCGAAGGGCCAGCAGACGGCGCAGTCGGTCATGGACTCCTGGATGAAGAGCCCGGGCCACCGGGCGAACATCCTCAACTGCTCCTTCAAGGACATCGGCGTGGGCGTCCACCAGGGCGCGGGCGGCCCCTGGTGGACGCAGAACTTCGGCGCCAGGTAGGGAGCACTGCGCGGGGCGGCCGGGCACACGGCCCGGCCGCATCAGCCACGGGCGAGTGCGCGCAGTCCCTCGACGCAGTCCGGGTGGCCCGGGGCCCAGCCCAGCTCCGCCTTCGCCCTGGCGTTGGAAGCCCGCATGTTCGTCGTCACCATCCGGTGGACGTAGGGGTAGGCGCGCATCAGCCAGCTGGGCGCGTTCAGCGGCTTGGGGGTGGCGAACGCCTCCGCGACCGCCTTGACGTGCGCGCCGAAGCCCATCGGCGTGTCGTCGACGATGTTGTAGGCCTGTCCGGCCAGGCCGCCCTCGACGGCGAGCGCCACGGCCCGGCCGGCGTCCGCCAGGTCGACCCAGGGCAGGACCCGCCCGTGGTCGGCGACCGCCGGGAGCTTGCGGCGGCGCAGCAGCTCCACGAGGGCCTCGGTGCCGCCGGCCCCGTAGAACAGGCCGAACCGCAGGGCGATCCCCTCGATGTCACCGGCGCCCAGTACGAGTTGTTCCTTGACCCGCATGGCCTCGACGTGGCGCTCCACCGTGGGGTCGCCGGCCGGGCCGAACGCGTCCCCGGCCTCGGTGACCACGTGGCGGCCGAAGTCGCGGTAGCCGTAGCCGAAGACCATCGATTCCGCGATGACGCGACGGGCACCGAGCTCGCGGGCGGCCTCCATCAGGTGCCCCGTCCCGATGAGCCGCAGGTCGTCGGTGGCGTACATGTCCCGGTGTCTCATCGGCGCGTCGCGCAGGGCGGTCGCGGCGTGCACCACCGTGTCGACCCGGAGGCCGTCGACCGCGCGCAGCAGCCCGTCACGGTCCATCAGGTCGGCCCGCACGTCGGCGTCCGCGCCGCGGCCGAGGCCGGTCACGGTGTACCCGGCGCGGGTGAGCGCGGCGGTGATGTGGCGTCCCAGGACTCCGCTCGCCCCGGCCAGCAGTACGTTCTTGGCGTCGGTCATACCCGTGGGACCGTCGGCCGCCGGCGGATGTGACACCCGGGCGATGTGGCCTGCGTCACTCCTCTGCGCCGGCCGGGCGCCTGCCCCGGACCGCCCACGCGCGGGCGGCGAGGGCGACCGAGCCGTCGGGGCGGACCGGGAGGGTCTCGGCGAGCCGCGTGCGCAGCAGCTCACGGGCCTCGGGGGTGAGGGTCGCGACGTAGCCGGGCGCCGGTCCCTGGCCGGAGAGGAAGGGCTCCCACAGGTCCTTGAAGCTGCCGAAGACCGTGGGCACCTCGATGGGGGCGACCGTCACGTCGACCAGCCCCGCGCCGGTCCAGAGGGCGCGCAGCGGGCCGGGGCGGCACAGCGCGAACCGGCGGCCCTCGTCCAGCGCCGCGGCCGCCGGATCGAGGGCGGTGGCGGCGTCCCAGAAGCGGCGCAGGAGGGCCATGCCGTCGGCGTAGTCCCAGACGTACGCCGCGACCGGTCCCCCCGGCCGGACCACCCGGGCGGCCTCGGAGACCGCCGCCGCGGGCGGTTCGAGGAAGTTGAGGGCCAGCCCGCTGACGACCGCGTCGAACGCCGCGTCGCGCAGCGGCAGCGCGGACGCGTCGGCCACGGCGAAGCGGGCGGGCGCGGGCGCGGCGGCCCGGGCCGCGCGCACGAATTCCGGGGACCGGTCCAGTCCCAGCACGGCGCGCGGCCGGCACCGGGACGCGACCGCCGCGGTCAGCGCCCCTGTGCCGCAGCCGATGTCCAGCCAGCGCAGACCGGCCGGGCCGCCGAGCCGCCTCACGAACACTTCGGCGACCCGGCGGCTCCACCGGCCCATGTACCGCTCGTAGGCGTCGCCTTCCGCCCAGACGTCGCAAGGGCCGCCTTCCTCCATCCGGCCGGCTAGTGGTGGAAGCCGGACCGGGGTTCGGCGGCCGGTACGGGCGGGGGCGAGGCCGTCAGGTGTTCCACGGCCCGGCGCAGGTCCTCGACGAGCAGGGCGATCTGGTCGCGGGTCACGCCGTGGCGGACCAGGACGCGCTGGATGACGGTGTCGTCGCGGTTGGCGGGCAGCGGGTAGGAGGGCACCTGCCAGCCTCGCATGCGCAGCCGGTCGGAGAGGTCGTAGAGGGTGAAGGGGGACGCGGCCGGGTCGGTGAGCGTGTAGGAGACGGCGGGCAGGGCCCCCTTGCCGTCGTAGAGGAGGGTGAAGGGGCCCATGTCGGCGATCTGCCGCGCCAGGTACTGGGCGGTGTCGGCGCAGGCCTGCTGAACGCGGGTGTAACCGCCCCGGCCGAGGCGCAGGAAGAGGTAGTACTGGGCGACGATCTCACCGCCGGGGCGGGAGAAGTTGAGGGCGAAGGTCGGCATGTCGCCGCCCAGGTAGTCCACCTTGAAGACGAGGTCCGCGGGCAGCAGGTCGGCGGAGCGCCAGATGATCCAGCCGACTCCGAGGGGCGCGAGCCCGTACTTGTGGCCGGAGGTGTTGACCGAGGCGACGCGCGGCAGCCGGAAGTCCCACACCACCTCGGGGTGCAGGAAGGGTGCGACGAAGCCGCCGCTCGCGCCGTCGACGTGGATGGGGATGTCCCAGCCGTGCTCGGCCTGGATCCGGTCGAGCTCGGCGGCCAGCTCGGCGACGGGCTCGTAGTCGCAGGTGTAGGTGACGCCGAGGATGGCGACGACGCCGATGGTGTTCTCGTCGACGTACTGGGCGAGCTGATGGGGCTGCAGGCCGGTGGCACCGGGCTCCAGCGGCACCTGGCGCAGTTCGACGTCGAAGTAGCGGGCGAACTTGTCCCAGCAGATCTGGACCGGCCCGCAGACGAGGTTGGGGCGGTCCGTGGGGAGCCCTTCGGCGCGGCGGCGTTCGCGCCAGCGCCACTTGAGGGCGAGCCCGCCGAGCATGGCGGCCTCGCTGGACCCGGTGGTGGAGCATCCGGTCGCGGGGGTGCCGGCGGGGGCGTTCCACAGGTCGGCCAGGATGTTGACGCACCGGGACTCGATCTCGGCGGTCTGCGGGTACTCGTCCTTGTCGATCATGTTCTTGTCGAGACAGACGTTCATCAGGCGGTGCACGCCCTCGTCCGACCAGGTGGTGCAGAAGGTCGCGAGGTTCTGGGCGGCGTTGCCGTCGAGCAGGAGCTCGTTGCGGAGGAGCTCGTACACGACCTCGGTGGGCGAGTGGTCCTCCGGGATCCGGTACTTGGGGAGGATCTGGCCGCTCAACGTGGACGCGAACACGTCCGTATCGGCGTCCTGGCGAGATGCGTCCTTCGTCTCATGCAGAGCCATATCGGGACTATAAGTGACGAAACCCATCATTCACCGGCAGAACAGACATCGACGCGGGGCGAGGCGTGTCGGTCGTCGCCGGACGGGGCCGCCGGGGATCGCCGGCCGCCGCGACCGGACCACAGGAGGGCCGCGGCGAGGAGCGCGGCGCCTCCCAGCAGCCAGGGCAGCGGGCCCGGCGGGAGGAGACTCGCGACCGAACCGGTGAGGGCTGCCGACAGCTGCAGGGCGAGGGACTGGACGGACAGGGCCGTGGCCCGCCCCGCCCCTCCGACGCGGCGGTGCATCAGCTCGTTCTCGTTCGGCCCCGCCGCGCCGCGGCCCAGGTAGACCAGCCCGAAGCCGGTGGCCGCCAGGACCGCCGGGCCCACCCCGCCGGCCGCCGCGGTGGCGCCCAGCAGGAGCAGGCCGCCCGCGGCGACGCCGAGGCCGATGAGGACCGCGCGCTCTCCGCTGCCCGCGAGCCTGGCGGCGAGGGGCGCCAGGTGGCTGCCGACGGCGGAGCAGGCGAACCCTGCGCAGGCGAGCAGGGCGAAGAGCACCGCGCCCGACTCCGGAGTACCCGTCAGGGCCGCGGTGCGCCCCGGCGTGAGCAGTTCGACCACGGCCAGCGCGCTGCCGGCGCCCGCCGCGCTGAGGAGGACCCTGCGGACCAGCACGTCGCGTCCGCCGAGGCGCAGCCCGCCCGCCACGGTGGCCGGGACGCCGCGGAGCGCGCCGCGCAGGGTGGCCGCCGGCCGGGGCGACTCGGGCAGGGCGGTCAAGGCGTACAGGACGAAGGCGACCTCGACCGCCGCACCCAGCAACAGCGGGACGGACAGGGGCAGCACCAGCCCGGAGGTCGCCCCGCTCAGCCGGTCGCCGAGGTCCGGCCCGAGCCCGAGCAGCCAGGGCAGGGCGCCGCCCAGCAGGGTGCCGCCCGCGAGCGCTGCGGACGTCGCGGAGGCGCCGCGGGCCAGGCCGGTGCGCAGCTCGGCGCCGGGACCGGAGCGGGCGTGGACGGTGTCGACGTACCAGGCCTCGGCCGGCCCGCTGGACAGGGCGCGGCCCGCACCCATCAGGGCCATGCCGAGACCGAGCTGCCAATGGGCGGTGCCCAGGGCGACGAGGACGAGTGCGGCCAGGTTCGCGATGCCCGCGGCGGCCAGGACCGCGCGGCGTCCGAGGACGTCGGACAGGCCTCCGGTGGGCAGTTCCAGCGCGGCGGCGGTGAGGGAGTGCGCGGCGAAGCAGCCGGCGATGGCCACCAGGGTCATCCCGCGCTCGGTGAGCAGCAGGATCAGCGGGGCGATGGTCAGCCCGACAGGAAGCCAGAACAGGACGCAGACCGTGACGTAGCGTCGACGTGCGGCGGACGGCTCCGGTATCCCGCTCACGAGGCGCCCTCCGCGTCTGCGCCGGTGGCGGTGTCGTCGGCGGTGGCGTCCGGTCCGGCACCGGCCGAGCGCGGAGCCCGCGGCAGGCCCGCGGTGAGCAGGACGACCTGCACCGCGCGCGGGTCGCCCGCGTCACGCGCGGTCAGCTCCTCCAGCCTGCGGCCGAACGCCTCCCAGAGTTCGGCGAGGGACTCGGGGGTCAGCCTGGGCATCAGGTCGCTGATCCCGGAGGGCTCGACCCATTCGCGGCCCAGTCGGCCGTCGGCGATGTCGGCCTCGTACCGGGCGAGGCACTCCTCCAGGCGCTGGATCTGCACCCTGCGGGAGAGGTTGACGTAGGCGCGGCTGCCCGGCGTGGCCTCCATGGCCTTGTTGCTCCAGGAGGTCAGGGCGTGCACCGCCCGCCAGCGGCGCTCCCGGCCGTCGCGGTGCTCGGCCTCGGCGACGAACGCGTACTTCGCCAGAACCCGCAGGTGGTAACTGGTGGAAGCGGACGACTCCCCCGTGCTGACCGCCAGTTCGCTGGCGGTGGCCGGGCCGTCCTGCCGGAGCATCCCGAGCAGCCGGATGCGCAGGGGGTGCGTGAGGGCCTTGAGCGCCGCCGCGTCCTGTTCGGGATCGAGTACGCGCTTTTGATCTTCGCTGGACATGAGGGGGAGGGTAGGGCGGCCCGCACCCTTTCCAAAAGTATATTTGCAGAATCTTTTTTGCAGAGTTCGCTCGGCTCCGGAGCCTGAAGGACCGCCGGGGCTCCGGAGCCACGGCCGGGCAGTCAGCCGCCGGCACGGAGGTACGCCTCCAGCCCGGCGGCGCCGGTCAGCAGGGAGCGGCCGCGGGACGACAGGCGGTCGCGCCAGGTGCGCAGCGCCGTCTCCAGGGGCTCCAGGCCGCCGGCCGAGCGGACCTGGGTGAGCAGGGGGGCGATCTGCTCCAGCAGATAGCCGCCCCGCCTGAGTTGGTGGGTCAGGCGGGCGTCCCGCACGGCGGCCGCGTCGTAGACGCGGTAGCCGGTCAGCGGATCGCGGCGCGGCTGGACGAGCCCGGCCCGTTCCCATGCGCGCAGGGTCGCGGGGCGGATCCCGAGCTGTTCCGCGAGCGGCCCGATGAACGTGTCGCCGGACGCGGGCACTTCCCCGGCGGGCACCAGGTCGCGGAGGGCGTTCTCCACGGCCCCGAGGGTCCGCCGGTCGTCGAGGAGTTGGGCGTGGCTCTCGTCGATGAGGCGGAACGCCTCGTCGACCGCGCCTTCGTTCACCGCCCGCATGATCGCCGTCGCCGCCTGGTGGCCGTGGCCCGGCACGAGGGCGAGGAAGGCGTCCAGGGCCCGCGCGTGGAGCGGGGTGTAGGTGCGGTAGCCGTGGGGTGTGCGGTCGGCGGCCGGAAGGATGCCGACCTCCTCGTAGTTCCTGATCGCCTGCGTGGACAGGCCGTGGCCGCGCGCCAGGTCGACCGGCCTCAGCCGCTCGCTGCTTTTAAGGTTTCGCCCCATTCTCCCCACGGTATCGGGGAAAAGTTTCAACCGGAGCTTCAACGATAGCGTTGAAGGCATGGCTACAGACATCAAGGACACCGTCCACGCCGTCGAGGCCGCCGCCGTCATGGGGCTGCTCGCGACCCGGCCGCGGGTGCTCGCGCTGGGCGAGCCCACCCACGGCGAGGACGCGCTGCTCGACGTGCGCAACGAACTCTTCCGGCAGCTCGTCGAGGAGGAGGGCTACCGGACGATCGCGATCGAGAGCGACTGCCTGGCGGGGCTGCGCGTCGACGCGTACGTCACCTCCGCCGCCGACAGCCTCGACGAGGTCATGGAGCGCGGGTTCAGCCACGGTTTCGGTGATTCAGCGGCCAACCGCGAACTCGTGCGCTGGATGCGGGCGTACAACGAGGGCCGGCCCGCGCCCGAGCAGCTCCGCTTTGCGGGCATCGACGGCCCGCTGGAGATGACCGGGGCCGAGAGCCCCCGCGAGGCCCTCACCTCCCTCCACGCCCATCTCGCCCGCCACGTCGACACCGACCTGCTCCCCTGTACGGCGCGGACGCTCGACCGCCTGCTCGGAGCCGACGACCGGTGGACCGAGCCGGCCGCGATGACCGACCCGGCCCGGTCGACGGGCCGGTCCGCGGAGGCGGGGGAACTGCGGCTGCTCGCCGACGATCTCGCGGCACTGCTCGACGCGCAGACGCCGCACCTGATCACGGCGACCTCCCGGGAGGAGTGGGAGCGGGCCCGCCTGTACGCGCGCACCGCCACCGGCCTGCTGCGCTACCACCACTGGATGGCGGACACCTCTCCCGGCCGCATGGCGCGGCTGGTCGGCCTGCGGGACCTGATGATGGCCGACAACCTCCTCGCCCTCGCCGAGCGCGGCCCCACCCTGGTCCACGCCCACAACAGCCACCTCCAGCGGGACAGGAGCTCGATGCGGATGGGCGGCCTGCCCCTGGAGTGGTGGAGCGCGGGCTCGATCGCGAGCGCACGCCTGGGCGAGGGCTACGCCTTCTTCGCGACGGCCCTCGGCACGATCCGGCACCGGGGAGTGGACGCCCCGCAGCCGGGCACCCTGGAGGGACTGCTGTACGCGCTCCCGGACGACCTGTGCGTGGTCGACTCCCCCCGCCTCGGCGCCGCCCTCGGCGACACTCTCGCCGCGCCCCGCGCGTCCGCCTGGTTCGGCTACTTCCCGTTCGAGCCGGCCCACTTGACGGCGACCGACGGGCTCGTGTTCATCAAAGACATCCCGCAGGGCCGGGCCGCGTCCACCTGACCGCAGCCCTGACGCTCCGCTTCCGGCCGACTCTGCAGTGTGACTCCGCTCATACGACCCCCGCTCTCCAGAAGAAATTACCGCCGAGTAGACTCAATCCCGCAGATCTTCCCGTCCGAGCCTCAGGAGCCGGTCCGGACGGGAAGATCATCCAACTTGTTCTACCGGAAACTTATCCGCTGATGTCCGGATACCGGCCAAGCCCCTCCCGAGCGCTGATACTTCTTCGGGCATGAACAAGATCACCCGCCGTCAGGCCCTGGGGACAACTGCCGGTGCACTCACCGTCCTCGGCCTGACCGCTGCAGCAACGAGCGTCGCCACGAGCGCCGCCGCGACCCCCGCCGCGCCCACACCCCCGGGCACGGTCGACGAGGTCTACCAGGGCCGCCGCATCCAGATCACCATGGGCGGCGGAGGCCACCACGGCGGCCACCACTCACCCGGCCAACCCACCGTCCGAATAGACGGCAGAGAACTCCACATCATGCGCAACGCCGACGGCAGCTGGATCAGCGTGATCAACCACTACGAGACGTTCGCCGAGCCCAAGCTCCTCGCCCGCGCCGCCGTCCGCGACCTCCAGGGCGCTCCCCTCGTCCCCTTCGGAGGTGCGGCATGACCGTCCGCAAGAACCAGGCCACGCTGACCCCCGACGAGAAGCGCGCCTTCACCTCGGCACTGCTGGAACTCAAGCGCAACGGCAGCTACGACCGCTTCGTCACCACCCACAACGGCTTCATCATGAGCGACACCGACTCGGGCGACCGCGTCGGCCACCGCTCCCCCTCCTTCCTGCCGTGGCACCGCCGCTTCCTGCTGGAGTTCGAGGAGGCGCTGCAGAAAGTGGACGCGAGCGTCGCGATCCCCTACTGGGACTGGACCGCGGACCGCACCACCCGCTCCTCCCTCTGGGCCCCCGACTTCCTCGGCGGCACCGGGCGGGCCCGCGACGGGCAGGTCATCGACGGGCCCTTCGCCTACTCGACGGGCCGCTGGAACGTAGACGTGCGCGTGGACGGGCGCCCGTACCTGCGACGCGCCCTCGGCGCCGGCGTCGCCCAGCTGCCGACCCGGGCCGAGGTGGACTCCGTACTCGCCATGCCGGTCTACGACATGGCCCCCTGGAACAGCTCCTCCAACGGCTTCCGCAACCACCTGGAGGGCTGGCGCGGCGCCAACCTGCACAACCGGGTGCACGTGTGGGTCGGCGGGCAGATGTCCACCGGGGTCTCCCCCAACGACCCGGTGTTCTGGATGCACCACGCCTTCATCGACAAGCTGTGGGCGGACTGGCAGGCCAAGCACCCGCAGTCCACGTACCTGCCGGCCGCGGGCACGACGAACGTGGTGGACCTGAACGACACCATGCGGCCGTGGAGCAACGTGACCCCGGCGGACATGCTCGACCACCGCAAGTTCTACACCTTCGACACCGAACCGGCCGCCGCCAGCCAGCGGTAGTGCAGTTCGGGGCGGCCGACCTGGCCGTACCGGGGGGTCCGGTCCGCACGGCCGGTGTCCACCAGGTGCTCCAGGTAGCGGCGGGCGGTGATCCGGGAGATCCCGGCCGCCTCGGCCGCCCCCGCCGCGGTCAGCCCCTCGGGCGCGGCCCGCAGCAGGACGGCGACCCGGTCCAGGGTCGGCGCGCTCAGCCCCTTGGGGAGTTCGGCCGGGCGGGGCGCGCGCAGGGCCGCCATCGCCCGGTCGACATCGTCCTGGCCGGCCGCCTCCCCCGCCGTCGCGCGGAACTCGGCGTAGCGCAGAAGCCGTTCGCGCAGGGTCGGGAAGGCGAAGGGCTTCAGGACGTACTGGACCACGCCGAGCGAGACGCTCTCGCGGACCACGGCCAGGTCCCGGGCGGACGTCACCACGATCACGTCGACCGGATGCCCGGCGGCCCGCAGTCCGCGCGCGAAGCGCAGGCCGTGCCCGTCGGGCAGGCCGAGGTCGAGCAGCAGCAGGTCGACCGGGGTGCGCTCCAGCACCCGGGTGGCCTCGGCGAGCGAGTGGACGGCGCCGACGGCCGTGAAGCCGGGCACCCGGTCGACGTAGAGCGCGTGCGCGTCGGCAGCGACCTGGTCGTCCTCGACCACCAGCACGCGCACCTCGGTGCCGCTCACCGCGGACCGCCCGCGGCCGGGGACCGGTCCGCGGCCGGGGACCGGTCCGCGGCCGGGGACCGGTCCGCGGCCCGCTCGGGCGCCGTGGGCAGCCGTACGGTGAACTCCGCGCCGCCGCCCGGTCCCTGCGCGGCGACCACCGCGCCGCCGTAGCGCTGCGCGACCTGGGCGACGAGTGCGAGGCCGAGTCCGCGGCCCTCCCCCTTGCCCGACCAGCCCCGGCGGAACACGTCCACCCCCTCGGGCAGCCCGGGCCCGTTGTCGGCGACCCGCAGCAGCAGCTCGTCGCGCTCGGGCCGCAGCGTGACCGCGATCCGCGCACCGGGTACGGCCGTCACCGCATCGACGGCGTTGTCTATGAGGTTGCCCAGCACGGTGACGAGGTCGCGGGCCGGCGGCAGTCCGCCCAGGTCGGCGAGGCTGCGGCTGTCGGCGGTGACGACGAGCTCGACGCCCCGTTCGTGCGCCTGGGCGGCCTTGCCCAGCAGCAGCGCGACCAGTACCGGCTCCCCCACCGCGGAGACCACCTCGTCGGTGAGGGCCTGGGCCAGTTCCAGTTCGGCGGTGGCGAAGTCCACCGCCTCCTGCGCCCGGCCGAGCTCGATGAGGGACACCACGGTGTGCAGCCGGTTGGCCGCCTCATGGGCCTGGGAGCGCAGCGCCTGGGTGAAGCCCCGCTCGTGGTCCAGCTCGCCGGTCAGCGCCTGCAGCTCCGTGTGGTCGCGCAGGGTGACCACGGTGCCGCGGCGGCCGCCGCCTGCGACCGGCGAGCTGTTGACCACCAGCACCCGGTCCGCCGTCAGGTGCACCTCGTCCACCCGGGGCCGGTCGGCGAGCAGCACACCGGTGAGCGGAGCCGGCAGCCCGAGGTCGGCGGCCCCGGTTCCGGTGACGTCCCCCGGCAGGCCCAGCAGCTCGCGGCCGGCGTCGTTGATCAGCGTGATCCTGCGCTGCCCGTCGAGCATGAGCAGTCCCTCGCGCACCCCGTGCAGGGCCGCCTGGTGGTAGTCGTACATCCGGCTGAGCTCGGCCGCGTTCATGCCATGAGTGTGGCGGCGCAGCCTCGCGTTGACGACGTACGTGCCCGCACCGCCCAGGGCGAGCGCGCCTCCCGCGACCCAGACGAGCGCGGCGAGCTGCGCACCGAGCCGGTCGCTGATGGCGCGGACGGTGATCCCCGCGCTGACCAGGCCGACGATCCGGCCGCCGTCCTCCAGCGGGGTGACCACGCGGATGGAGGGGCCGAGGGTGCCGGTGTAGGTCTCGCTGAAGGTCTCGCCGCGCAGGGCCGGGGCGGTGTTGCCCATGAAGGGCTCGCCGATCCGGCGCGGGTCGGGGTGGGTCCAGCGCCTGCCGTCCGGGGCCATGATCGTCACGAAGTCGACCCCGGAGTCCACGCGGACCTTCTGCGCATAGGGCTGGAGCTCGACCGACGGGTCGTTCCCGCGCGCCGCTCCCCGCACGGCCTCGCGTACGGAGGGCGAGTCCGCGACCGCGCGGGCCACGGCCCCGGCCTGGCGCCGGGCGGCCTCCTCGGCCTGGCCCCGGGCGGTGGCGTAGGCGAAGACGGCGCAGCCCGCGACGACCACGGCGACGAGCAGTACCTGCATGGCGAAGAGCTGGCCGGCGAGGCTGCGCGGCGGACGAGGGAAGCGGAACATGGCGCTCAGTGTGCACCGGGTCGTGAACTCAATGAACGCAAGGGTGACCGGGGTCACAGCCCTGGGTGATGGTCTCCCCGGACGACTTCACCACCAGGAGGCATCGTGGCCGCCAAGCGCGACAGAACGCACTATCTCTACATCGCGGTGATCGCCGCGGTGCTGCTCGGCATCGCGGTCGGGTTCGCCGCACCCGGCGTGGCCGTGGAGCTCAAACCCCTCGGCACGGGCTTCGTGAACCTCATCAAGATGATGATCTCACCCGTGATCTTCTGCACGATCGTGCTGGGCATCGGTTCGGTACGCAAGGCCGCCAAGGTCGGCGCCGTGGGCGGACTGGCCCTCGGCTACTTCATGATCATGTCCACGGTGGCGCTGGCCATCGGCCTGCTGGTCGGCAACCTCCTGGAGCCGGGCAGCGGGCTGCAGCTGACCGAGGCGGCGCGCAGCGCGGGCGAGGCGCAGGCCAAGGCGGGCGGGGCCGAGAGCACCCCGGAGTTCCTGCTCGGGATCATCCCGACCACGCTGGTCTCCGCCTTCACCGGCGGCGAGGTGCTCCAGACGCTGCTGGTGGCGCTGCTGTGCGGGTTCGCGCTCCAGGCCATGGGCGCGGCGGGCGAGCCCGTGCTGCGGGGCATCGGGCACGTGCAGAAGCTGGTGTTCCGGGTGCTCGCGATGATCATGTGGGCGGCTCCCGTGGGCGCTTTCGGAGCGATCGCGGCGGTGGTCGGCGCGACCGGCATCGACGCGCTGAAGTCCCTCGCCGTCATCATGATCGGCTTCTACACGACCTGCCTGCTCTTCGTCTTCCTGGTGCTGGGCACGCTGCTGCGCGTGTGCACGGGGGTGAGCATCTTCGCCCTGCTGCGCTACCTGGGCCGGGAGTTCCTGCTGATCCTCTCGACCTCCTCGTCGGAGTCGGCGCTGCCGCGGCTGATCGCGAAGATGGAGCACCTGGGGGTCTCGCGGCCGGTGACCGGTATCACGGTGCCGACCGGGTACTCCTTCAACCTGGACGGGACCGCGATCTACCTGACGATGTCCTCGCTGTTCGTCGCCGAGGCGATGGGCACGCCGCTGGCCCTGGGCGAGCAGATCTCCCTGCTGCTGTTCATGATCATCGCGTCGAAGGGTGCGGCCGGGGTGACCGGCGCGGGTCTGGCCACCCTCGCCGGCGGCCTCCAGTCGCACCGGCCCGAACTCGTCGACGGGGTCGGCCTGATCGTGGGCATCGACCGGTTCATGAGCGAGGCCCGAGCCCTGACGAACTTCGCGGGCAACGCGGTCGCGACGGTGCTCATCGGGACGTGGACGAGGGAGTTCGACCGCGACCGGGCCTCCGAAGTCCTGGCGGGACGGCTGCCGTTCGACGAGAAGACGCTGGTCGACGACGGACACGGGACGCAACCGGCCGAACCGGACACGGCTCCGGAGGCGGCCCCGGCCGCGACCGCCGCGCCGGTCCCGGCGCACAACCCCAAGGACGGCGTTCCGGTCTAGGACTCCTCCCCCCGGACGGTCCGCCCCCGCGGGCCGGCCGGGCAGGGCTCGCCCCCACGGTGCCCAGCCCGGCCGGCCCGCCGCATTCTCCGCACTTGCACCCATAGTCGGTATTCGGCCACCGATAAGCGAACCCCGCTGCTGTAAAAGGTACTTCCGCAACCGGCCGCGTGCATGACATCTTGCGTCCACCACTTGTTTCGTACGGCCCGGCCTGACCACCGGGTCAACGGAGGACGCATTGATACCCCACATATCCAGCCGACCTCGGCGTACCCTCGTGCTGGCCGCCACCCTCGGTGCGGCCCTGGCCTTCGGGGCGCCCGCCGCGCTCGCCGGCACCGCTCCGGTCTCTCCGTCCGGCTCCGCCGCCTCCGCTCCCGCGGCGGCGCCCAAGGCCGCGGCCCCTGCTTCCCAGAGTGCGACCTGGGTTGCCGGCACCCGCGCCTACCTCGTGATCACCGCCCCCGGTGACACCACGGCGGTCCGCAACGCGGTCACCGCCAACGGGGGAACGGTCTTCCAGTACTACGACGCGATCGGCGTCATCACCGCCCACTCCGCGTCCGCCTCCTTCGCCGCCACCATGCGCGGCGTCAGCGGGGTCCAGCAGGTCGGCGCCACCCGCACCTCCGACGTGCCGGCGGACGCCTACAACCCGGCGCTGCCCGCCAACCCGGCGCAGTCCACGACTCCTTCGGGCGAGCCGGTCCGCGCCGACATGACGCAGATCAAGGCCGACCAGGCCTGGGCCGTCACCACGGGCTCCGCGTCCGTCAAGGTCGGCATCCTGGACACCGGTGTGGACGACCAGCACCAGGACCTGGCCCCGAACTTCAACGCCGCGGACTCCGCGTCCTGCGCGTACGGCAAGCCGGACACCCGTACGGGCGCCTGGCGCGACGTCGGCACCCACGGCACGCACGTGGCCGGTACGGTCGCCGCCGCCAAGAACGGCAAGGGCGTCATCGGCGTGGCCCCGGGCGTGAAGATCTCCTCGGTGCGCATCGCCGAGCCGAACTCCTCGCTGTTCTTCGCCGAGAACACCGTCTGCGGCTTCATGTGGGCCGGCGACCACGGCTTCAAGGTCACCAACAACAGCTACTACACGGACCCCTGGCAGTTCAACTGCCCGGACAACGCCGACCAGGCCGCGATCATCGAGGGCGTCAAGCGCGCCCAGGAGTACGCGGAGGGCAAGGGCTCGCTGCAGGTCGCGGCGGCCGGCAACTCCAACCTCGACCTGGCCAACAAGACGACCGACACCGAGAGCCCGAACGACTCGACGCCGGTCACCCGCACCATCACCAACGCCTGCCTGGACATCCCGACCGAGCTCCCGGGCGTGGTCACGGTCTCGGCGATGGGCACCACCGCGAAGGCCTCGTACTCCAACTACGGCCTGAACGTCGTCGACGTCACGGCCCCCGGCGGAGACACCACCGGCATCTACAGCACCCTGCCGGGCGGCAAGTACGGCTCCATGAGCGGCACCTCGATGGCCTCGCCGCACGTCGCCGGTGTGGCGGCGCTGCTGGTCAGCACCAACCCGGGCATCACCCCGGCGCAGCTGCGCGACAAGCTGGCCACCCAGGCCAACGACGTCGCCTGCCCGTCGGACGGCCGCTGCAAGGGCACCACGGCGAAGAACGGCTTCTTCGGCGAGGGCCAGGTCGACGCCCTCAAGGCGGTCGGCAGCACCCCGCCGCCCGGCAAGTACTTCGAGAACACCGCGGACTTCGCCATCGGTGACAACACCACCGTGGAGAGCCCGCTCACCGTCAGCGGCGTGACCGGCAACGCCCCGGCCACCCTCAAGGTCGGTGTGAACATCGTCCACACCTACATCGGTGACCTCAAGGTCGACCTGATCGCCCCGGACGGCACCGTCTACACGGTCCACAACCGCTCGGGCGGCAGCACCGACAACATCAACCAGGTCTACACCGTCAACGCCTCCTCCGAGGTCGCGAACGGCACCTGGAAGCTCCGGGTCAACGACAACGCCGGCGGCGACACCGGCAGGATCGACTCCTGGAACCTCACCTTCTGAGGTCTCCTGAA
This sequence comes from Streptomyces erythrochromogenes, assembly GCF_036170895.1. Taxonomy (NCBI): domain Bacteria; kingdom Bacillati; phylum Actinomycetota; class Actinomycetes; order Kitasatosporales; family Streptomycetaceae; genus Streptomyces; species Streptomyces erythrochromogenes. The sequence goes on from NZ_CP108036.1 coordinate 662,958, forward strand.
CCGCTGGGGCACATGAGCGACTAGCGCTGGAGCACGTCGGCGAGCCAGTCGAAGACGACGTCGCAGTGCTGCTGCGGGGCCATCGGGGAGCAGTGCAACTGCGCCCCGGTGGCCTTCGTCAGTTTCACGTACTCCCGCCGCGTGCGGAGCAGTTCGTACATCTCGCGCGGCTGGCCCGGGTAGAACTGCTCGAAGTCGTAGTCCAGGACGAGCGTCGGGGCCTTGATCCGCCCGACCACCTTGGTGATGTCGAGACCGATGGCCACCTGAGCCGGTGTCCACAGGTCCGTGAGGACCTTGCCCCCGCGCGCCTGGCGCAGCGCCTGCCGGTCGAAGACCTCGAAGCGCTTCTTGACGGTGAAGGCCAGCTGGGGGGTCAGTTCCGGAACGACCTCCTCGTTCCAGATCCGGTTGGTCTCCGCCTTGTCGGGCGTGACGATGTCGCGCAGCTCCTTGTCGAAGCCGAGCCAGGGGCTGAGGCATCCGGGCTGCGCGACGACGGCGGCGAGCCGGTGCTCGAAGGCGGCGGCGCGCGGGGCGAGGTTGCCGCCCATGCTCAGTCCGGTGATGGCGATCCGGTCGCCGTCCACGTCCTCGCGCCGGAGCAGCCAGTCGACGATCGGGCTGACCACCGTCTCCCAGCGGGTGGTGAAGGGGATCTCCTCCACGAACAGCAACTGCCCCTGGCCGGGGCCGTCGTAGACGAGTGCGTTCCAGCCCCGGTCGAGGGCCGCGGACACGCCGTAGGTCCACATGTCGAGGTTCTGCCCGTCACTGCCGTTGGTCAGGATGACGGTGGGGCGCCGCTCGGCGGGACCGTCCGGGCTGAAGAACCAGAGCGGCAGCCGGGTCCTGCCCCACCGGACGCTGTCCGTGACGGCGGCCGGCGTGCAGAGCCTCGCGAAGGTGTCCCAGGCCTTGCGTCCCGCCCGGTAGACCGCCTCCTCGTCACCCGGCTCGTCGGTGCCCAGTACGTAGAACAGCGCCTGGGCGTAGTACTGGGCCGCCCGCAGCGAGCGGAAGCGACGGGTCTGCGACGGTGTCCCGCCGCCGTCCCGCCCGGCGGCCGGCGGCGCGGCGAGCTTGTCGCCCCAGGACCGGAAGGTGTCGGTGTACGTCTGCTCCGAAAGACCGGCCGCGTTGATGGCGTTGACCGCGGTGAGCACCTCGCCGACCTCGGAGGCGCGCATGCCGGCGGCTCCGAGGGCGAGCAGCCCCGCGAAGTTGAAGCCGGGGTCGGCGAAGAGCTTCATCGCTCCAGGCGCCGGATCCGAGGCCGACGCGGAAGGCGCGGACGGCGCGGACGGCGCGGGCACGGCGGCCGCGGTGCAGGCGGTGCTCCCGACGGCGAGCGCCCCGGCTCCCGCGGCCAGCCCGGTCAGGGCGGCGCGGCGGGTGAGGGACGCGGGCTGGTGCGGTGTGCTTGCGGTCATGCAGGGGACGCTACGGCGCACCCCCGCGCCCGGCGGTGCGCCGCGCCCTCCCCTGCTCCGAACGGGCCCCCGCGGACGGCTCAGCCACTCCGCCGGGTGCGCAGGACGCAGTCGCCGCACAGGCCGCCGCCGCCCGGGACCCGGTAGTAGAGGCAGCAGCTGCGCCGTACGAAGGCCACGCCGAGCCCCTCCTCGTGGATGAACTCGCCGGTGCCGGCGAGCGCGCCGTCCTCGGCCAGCAGGTCGCGCACCAGCCCGGGGGCCGCGCCGCCCGGGACCCGGTCGATCAGCACCCGCAGCGCGCCGACCAGCCCGGACGCGGCGTTCCCCCGCAGGACCGTCGGGGAGACCCCGTAGCGCTCCCGCAGAGCCGTCTCCAGCAGGGCCAGGTTCCCCAGGACCGACTCCCCGAGGCCCTCGGCGGGCCGGCCTGCGGGCTCGGGCAGCCAGAGCCGGAGCGACCCTTCGTCCGGCTGCCGCCACCACACCCGGTCGGCGGCCAGGTCCGGCACCCGACCGGCCAGGGCCGCGCACCCCAGGCCGATCGACCACAGCCGGGAGGCGATCCCGAACTGGGCGGTCGAGGCGGCCACCCTGCCGGGTCCGCTGCCGATGCGGCGGCCCACCTCGGCCACGTACGGCACGAGTTGCCCGCTGTACAGCGCCGTGAGCGGCCGGTAGCCGGGCCCTGGCGGCTCCTGCCCGTACGCGACGGTGAAGAAGGGCCCCACGTCGGCCAGTCGCCGCAGTACGTCGTCCATACCGGGAATGATCTCAGGCTCCGTGCATGGACGTGCTCACGTCACCGCCAGGACGGTCAGGCGGGGTCCGGCGTCGCCCCTTCGAGGATCTCCACGTAGTGCGGGTTGCGCATGATCCCCAGCACGTTGCCGAAGGGGTCGGTGACCGCCGCCGTGACGAACCCGCCGTCACCGTGCGCGGTCACGGGCTGGTACTCCTCGGCCCCCAGCTCCAGAAGCCGCCGGCGGACCCCCGGGAGGTCGTCGACGACCCAGTAGGCCACCGCCCCGCCCGGCTCCTTGGCGGCGCCCGGCGGGGCGTAACGGCGGTCGACGAGGCCGATCTCGTGCTGGTAGTCGCCGATGCGGAACTCCGCGTACCCCGGTCGCTCGAAGTACGGCGCGGTCCCCAGCACCTCGGTGTACCAGGCCTTCGCCGCCTCCAGGTCGTCGGCCCAGAAGTTGATCGTCGCAAAACCGCGCAGCATGTGCACCCTCCTCGACGTGATCTTCCCCCGACAGTACGGCTCCACGGCCCGCGGCGGGCCCTGCGGACCCGACCGGCTCAGAGGCCGGCGAGGAACTCCAGCAGCACCCGGTTGAAGGCCTCCGGCTGCTCCACCCCCGGCAGGTGCCCCGCCCCCTCGATCACGGCGAGGACCGAGTGCGGCAGCAGCGCGTGCAGGGCCTCGGCCTCCGCGACCGGGGTGAAGACGTCGTCGGCGCCGACCAGCACCAGGCAGGGCTCGGCGGCGCCGGCGAGCACCGGCCGGTAGTCGGGGCGCTCGGCCCGGCCTCGCTGTGCGGCGGCCGCGCCCTCGGGGTCGGTCGCGCACATCATGGCCGTGACCCGGGCGGCGGCCCCGGGCATGCCGGTCACGTTGTAGGGCGCCAGCATCTTGTCGATCACCTCTTCGGCGTAGGGCCGCATGCCCTCGGCGACCAGTCGTTCGGCGGTCTCCCGGCGCAGTTTCGCCCCGGCTTCCGTCTCGGGCGCCGGGGAGGTGTCGGAGAGCACGAGGGCCCGTACCAGACCCGGGTGGCGCAGCCGCATCTCCATCGCGATCTGACCGCCCATGGACACACCACCGACGACCACCTGTTCGATGCCCAGCCCGGCGAGGAGGGCGGCGAGATCGTCCGCGAGATCGGCGAGCAGGACCTTGCCCGGCAGGACCGGACTGTCTCCGTATCCTCGCAGGTCAGGCGTGATCACACGGTATCCGGCGGCCGTGAGGGCGGCCGTCTGGGGGGCCCACATCGTGCGGTTGAAGGGATGTCCGTGGATCAGGATTACGGGCGCTCCGGCGCGGGGACCCAAGTCGTCGAAAACCAGCGTCACACCATTGCCAAATTGGGGCTTCATGAGAGGACTTTAAGGGGCTACATTGAGCCACTCGCGTTCACCCGACAGCCGGTTGCCTTTCACTCGTGTTTTGCACGGGGGGCGACGTCATGGACGCAGACTGTGCAACCACCCCACCGCCCAGAAGGACCGAAGGCTCCGTGCCCGTACCCGTACACCTCGCGGGCCGCACCGTGCGGCTCGAGCCCCTCGCACCCCACCACACCGAGGCCCTGGCCGTGGCCGGTGCCGAGGATCGTACGACTTACGCCTTCACCCCCGTACCCCATGGGGTGCAGGCGTCACACGAGTACATCGACCGCGCCCTCGCCGATCAGGCCGCGGGTCGATCGCTCCCGTTCGCCATCGTCAGAGCCACTGACGGGCGCGTGGTCGGTTCGACCCGGTTCCTGGAACTCGACTACTGGCAGGGGCCACTGGTGTGGCCCGCCGTGCCGGGCGTCCCGTTCGGCGATCCTGCGACGGCGATCCCCGATGCCGCCGAGATCGGCAATACCTGGCTGTCCCCGACCGCCCAGGGCACCGGCATCAACACCGAGGCGAAGCTGCTCATGCTCCGCCACGCCTTCGAGACCTGGGGTGTCCGGCGCATCTCGCTGCGCGCCGATGCGCGCAACGGCCGGTCGCGGGCTGCGATGGAACGCCTCGGCTTCACTTGCGAGGGGGTCCGCCGGGCCCATTCGCGGGGGCTGGACGGCGCCGTCCGCAGTACCGCCTTCTACTCGATCCTCGACGAGGAGTGGCCGGCCGTACGGTCGATCATCGAGCTGAGGCTGTCGGCGGGGGCGCAGCGCAAGCGCCGCCGCAAGACCCTGATCCCGGCCTAGGCCGGACGGAAGAACGGAAAAACGGTCCTGCCCCGGCTCCCTCATCCGAGGAAGGCCGGGGCGAGGGCCGAGTCCATCAGCCGGGCGGGGGCTCCGCTCCCGTCGGCCGGTACGGCGTACAGATCGGCGCCGAAGTCCCCCGGCAGGGAGTAGACGACCGTGCCGCGGTCCGTCCACACGGCCTGGTCGTCGACGCTGCGCTCCTCGGCGAGCGGGGTCTCGGCGCCGGAGGCCAGGTCCAGGACGTGCAGCCGCCAGGGCGCCTCGGCCGGCAGGCCCGCCACCCGCTTCTTGAACACCACCCGGGTCCCGTCGGGCGACAGCGACGGACACTCGACGTTCTCGCGCAGGGCGGTCACCGTGCGCTCTGCCAGGTCGCCGCGGACCAGGTGGGTCCGGCCGCCGGTGGCCATGGTCGCGTAGAAGGTCCGCTCGTCGTCGGCGAAGGTCACACCCCAGAAGTTCACGTCGGAGCTGCGGTACGGCCTGCCGTCCTTGTGGATCGTGAAGTCCTCCAGAGAGGCGTCGAACCTGCCGGTGCGCAGGTCGAGCACCGAGGTCCGCGTCGAGAAGTCCGTACCCGCGTACGAATCCCCGCCGACGAAGACGGTCCAGGCGGCCAGGCGCCCGCCGGGCGACACCCGGGCGCGGGTGGGGATCCCCGCCAGCGGACGGGCGGCGACCTCCTGGAGGCGGGCGTCGAGGACGACGGCCCGATAGCCGTCCTGGACCCCGCTCCTGTCGGCCTGGAGGCAGATGCCGGTGCCGCCGGCCGCGTGGAAGCGCAGGCAGCTCACCCCGGACGCGGTGCGCGCCCGCTCCGGCGCGTCGGCCGGGACCGCGGTGAGCTCGTCCCGGTGCGGGCCCCAGGCCATGTTCCGGAAGACGATCCGCCGGCCCCCGTCGTCCGGGGCGAGCGAGACGTCGCCCGGGGCGGTGCGGGGACCGTCCGCGCGGGTCCGGTCCTTCTGCCCGGCCGCGGAGGAGGCCCGCAGGACGGCGAGCAGGCCCACGGTCGTGAGCACGGCGAGGGCGACGGCGAAGATCAGGATCCGGCGCTGCAGGGTCATCGGCTGACTCCGGGCGGGGTGGGCGTTCCGGGAGCGGGGCGGGGGCACCCTACCCAGGGGCACGTGCAGGAGCCAGGCATGGGCGCCCACCGGATCGCCGCCTCGCCGCCACCGGGCAATGGGCTGCCCCAGGAAACCCCAAGAGAAGGGAAAGTGCGCAACCCTGGCGTACTTTCGTTCATCTTCCGAACGGAAGAACCGAAACGTCGGACCACCCGCCCCTCTGGGGGCAGCACCAGCCGGAGAGCCACCGCACATGTCGTACGCACCCGAGGGGCAGCAGCACCAGCCTTACAGGCCGGAGGGGCACAACCCGCAGCAGCCCTACGGCGACCGGTACGGCCGGCCGTACGGGCAGCAGCCGCACGGACAGTCCCCTTACGCGGAGCAGTACGGCGGGCAGCCCCAGCCGTACGGGCAGCAGCCGCAGGGCCAGTGGGAGCAGGAGCAGCCCGAGCCCCCGCGCCGCAGGTCCCGGGGCCGGCGCTGGCTGATCGCCGGTGTTTCGGTCCTCGCGCTGGCGGGCATAGCCGCCGGCGTCATGGCCTACTACGAGATACCCCCCTTCACCGACAAGGGCTCGGCGGTGTCCTTCGGACAGGACGGGGGCGGCAAGGGCTCCGGGCAGGGCGGCGCGGGGTCCCAGCAGCCGGCGAGCTCCAAGATGCTGATGCCGACCGGGCCGGCGGCCGATTTCAAGAACTCGATGACCCTGGCCGACGGCACGCACGTGGCCGTGACCACCCTGGACGGCAAGAAGTCCGGCTTCAAGGGCAAGGTCTGGGTCTGGGCCCCCAAGGAGTACAACGACCCGAAGTTCGCCAAGAGCGGCTTCCCGGTCATGATCGCCCTCCCGGGCGGCGCCGGTTACCCGAGCAACTACTGGATGGGCACCGACCTCGGCCTGCAGACCAGCATCAGCAAGTGGTACGCGGAGGGGAAGAGCAAGCCCTTCCTGCTGGCCATGCCGGTGCTCAATCCCGGCCCGGACGACAAGGGCGTCTACTGGGACGGCTCCGACATCCCCGGCCAGCCGAAGATGGGCACCTGGCTGACCGAGGACGTCCCGGACCTGATGAAGGCGAATTTCCGCACGGTGAAGTCCCGTGACGGCTGGGCCTTCATGGGTTCCTCCACCGGCGGGTTCGCGGGCATGAAGGCGGTGCTGAAGCACCCGGACAAGTTCAAGGCCGTGATCGCCTCCGGCCCGGACATCGTCCCGGACTCCTCCCTGTGGAAGGGCCACGACAAGGAGAAGGCCGAGAACAACCCGGAGCTGCTGGCCAAGCAGCTCATCGACGCCAAGGGCCCGGACGTCTACATCGCCTTCCAGGTCGGCGACAACGAGAGCAACAAGAAGACCCTGCCGGACGTGCAGAAGTTCGTCTCCACCTTCGGCAACAAGGGGCCCGTGCACACCAGCCTGCGGGTGATCCCGGGCGGCCGGCACAACGCCAAGACCTACGTCCCGAGCATGGGCGAGGGGCCGATCCAGTACATCAGCAAGGTCATGGAAGGACCGGTCGAGTAGCCGCCGGCTCCTCCGCCCGCTCCGGCTCCGGCCCGCCGAACACCTTCGGCGGGCCGTCGCCGTTCCAGGGCGCCCAGCCCGGGTCGCCCGTCGTCGCGAACCGCACCCACGCCCCGTGCATCTCGTCGGCCAGCTCCTGCGGGGTCTCCCGCCCGGCCAGCCACCCGGCCTCGGGCACGGACAGGGCGTCGAACACGAAGCCGAGCTCCAGGGCATGGCACGCCCCGAGCCCCGGGACGCCCGAGCACCAGGCGAACTCGTACAGGAAGCTCGGCGCCGCCCGCCGGGCCCCGGCGAGCCTGCGCAGCGGATCGCGCAGCAGCCGGTCGGTGAACAGCTGCCCGGCCAGCTCGGCCGGACCGGCCGCCGGCAGGGCGGTGCGCAGCGCAGCGACGGCAGCCCGGTCCTTGCCGGTCCGGGTGCGGGCCAGTGCCACGGCGAGCGGCCCCATCCGGTCCAGCAGCCGCATGCCCCCGGTCGGGGCGAGCCAGAGCCGGTACTCCTCGGTGGTCCATCCGAACAGCAGCGGCACCGCGCCGGAAGCCGGGCCCTCCTCGGCGGTCAGGGCGTCGAGGGGGTCCACGGGCAGCGTGTCCGGGTCGACGACCAGGCCGAAGGCGGGTCCACCGAGGAGGGGGCCCGATCTGCGCAGGACGGCTGCCTGGGCGGCCATCAGGTCGGGCAGGGAAGCGGCGGTGAAGGCCGCGGCGGTGGCCTCCACCTTCAGCAGCGAGGCCATCCGCCGGACCATGGCCCGCACCCGGGGGCGCGGCAGGGCCTCGGGAGCCCCGCTCTGCAGGACCGCCTGGTGGAAGAGGCCGGCCGCGCGGGGGGCAGCCAGGAGGGCGCCGATGCTGATGGCTCCGGCGGATTCGCCGAAGAGGGTGACGCGGGCCGGGTCTCCCCCGAAGGCGGCGATGTTGTCGCGGACCCATTCGAGGGCGGCGACCTGGTCCAGCAGGCCCCGGTTGGCCGGTGCGTCGGGGAAGAGCCCGTAGCCGAGGACGCCGAGGCGGAAGTTGAAGGAGACCAGCACGACGCCGTCGCGGGCGAAGGCGGATCCGTCGTAGACGGGCACGGCCGAGGAGCCGCGGGTGTGCGCCCCGCCGTGGATCCACACCATGACCGGCAGGCCGGCCCCGGGGGCCGGCTCGGGGGTCCAGACGTTCACGTTCAGGAAGTCGTCGCCGGGGATCACCGGGTCGGGCAGCAGGGCCGCGAACGTGGGCGGGTAGGGCACTTTGGGTGCCGTCGGCCCGAAGGCCGCGGCCTCGCGCACGCCGTCCCAGGCGGCCGCAGGCGCGGGTGGCGCCAGGCGGAGGGTGCCGACGGGTGGGGCCGCGTACGGGATGCCCAGGAAGACGGAGATCCCGTCGGCCCCGGTACGGCCCTCGACCACGCCGGCCCCGGTCGCGACCCGCGGCCGGCCGACGCCGGCGGCGACGCCCTCTGCACCCATCCCGTCCTCCTGCTGCTGGTACCGGTCCCGCACGCTCGCACAGCCGTCCAACGGGTGACAAGGCGTGACCGGGCCGGGGACCGGCCCGGTTGGACGGGCATGCGAATCCTGCGTATCCACCACACTCTGCCCGCCCTGCTGCTGGCGGGCATCTCGTGCATCGCCGGTCCGGCCCATGCCGCGGGGCCGGATTTCCAGTACGTCGGCCAGGACGACCGGGTCCACGGGCTCACCGCGCCGCGGGGCTGTGTGGCGGCGGAGGGCGGCGGCGGCCGCGCGGTCACCAACGCGACCCGCGGTTCGGCGACCCTCTACGAGGGGCGCCGCTGCACGGGCCGGGTCGTCGGGGCGCTGCGGCCCGGAGAGGCCATTCAGGTGCGGCCCTCCTTCACCTCGGTCGCCTTTCCCGTCACCGGGTAGGAGCAGCGGCCGTGACCCCTCGGCCCTCCCCGCGTTGTATGCCATGTCAAATGCCACAGATTCTGTGGCGCCCCATATCTCACGAGGAGATCTTGATGTCGCGTATCGCGAAGGCATTCGCCATCACCGCTGTCACCGGTAGCGCCGTGGTCGCCGGTGCGGGCCTGGCTGTCGCCGATGCCGGAGCGCACGGTGCGGCGGTCGGCTCCCCCGGTGTTCTGTCGGGCAACCTGCTCCAGGTCCCGGTGCACGTCCCGGTCAACGTCTGCGGCAACACCGTGAACGTGATCGGCCTGCTGAACCCCGCGTTCGGCAACACCTGCGTCAACGCGTCGGGCGGCGGCGACCACCACACCGAGGATGCGGGCTACGGCCACTGATCCTGTTCGACCGAAGGGCCCCCGCCGCTCGGCGGGGGCCCTTCCCCTGTGCCCTGCTGCCCTGCAGTGCCTGCCGGCCGCGGCTCCCCGCGCCCCCGCGGGCGGGTCATTCGTAGCGGTACAGGCCCTGGTGGCCGAGGACCTCGCGCGGGGTGACGTCCCAGGGCGGCATCGGCTCGTCGAGGGCGATCACCCGGCCGCGCTGGAGGTCGCCGACGGCCGGGGGCGCCGCGGGCAGGTAGCCGGAGCGCGGGTGCTTGCGCTGCCAGCGGTCCCAGATCAGGTCCACGAAGGCGTGGTGCAGCCAGAACGCCGGGTCGTTGGGCGCCGTACCGCCCGTCATGTGGCCGCCGATCCACTGGTGGACCTTGTTGTGGTTGCGCCAGCGCTCGCTCCTGGGGGCCGCCCAGCCCTCCAGCTTGTTGCGGAATCCGCCCGCCGTGGCCGTGGAGTCCCAGGGCGAGACGTCGTAGACCGGGTCGTCGATCGCCCACTGGAGTTCGGCCGGGGTGGGCAGGGCGATCGGGTTCTGCGGCCTGCCCAGGTTGCGGGTGAGGAACGCGGACTCCGTGATGCCCACGGTCACCGTCCAGTTGCCCTTGTCGTAGGCGAACGGCCCGGTCATCACCTTGCGGTCGGTCGAACGGCCGGTGCCGCCGAGGAAGTCGTCCGCCCAGAGCGAGGAGACGGGGCTGGTGTCGGTGGTCCAGTCCCAGTACGGGACGGACACGCCCGGGTCGAGCTGCTGCAGCTGCTTCTCGAACTCCAGCAGGTAGAGCCGGTGCCACGGGAAGAAGGACGGCGACATGTGCCCGACGCGCAGCTTGCGGTCGCGGTCGGGCACGAAGTACTTGTCGTGGGTGCGCACCAGTGCGTCGTAGGCGCCGCTGCGCTTCAGCTCAAGTACCGCCGCGGTGAACCGCTTCTTCTGGGCGCTGGTGAGGTTCTTCTGGTTCTGCCGGACGTGCAAAGCGGGGGTCCTCCCGTTCCCGTGGGTCTGTCAGCCGTGGTGCGGGGCCGCGAACGCCAGCTGGGTCGTGCCCAGTTCGTCGACCGCGGCGCGGGCCAGTTCCAGTGGGGTCGCATAGGACTGGAAGTGGTTGATGCCGCTCAGGTAGCTGCCGTCGGCCCGGCGCATGACGTGCAGGGGGCGGCCGTCGATGCGGACCCCGGCGACGTCCACGGCGATGTGCCGGCCGCGGTACGTCTCCTCCTCGGCCAGCGGCGCCGGGGTGAGGGTCTGCCGGGGCCGGCGGGCGCGCAGCACGGGGGCCAGGGCCGCACCCGTACCGGCCAGCACGGCCGCGGTGAACGCCGCGCGGAGGAGGGCGCGTCGGGTCAGAGGTGCGGCGGCGGTTGCTGCGGACATGCGGTCTCCCTCGCTCGGTGGCCGGCGGCTACGGGTCTAACGCCGCGCGGCGGGCGAGGTCACCGGTGGGCGGCGCCGAGCTGCTTGTAGAAGAGGGTCGTCGGGTGCAGCCGGCCCGCCGGGTCGGTGGCGTAGTCGGGGATGGTGCCCGCCTCCGTCCAGCCCGCGGAGCGGTAGACGCGCTCGGCGCCGCTGCCGGTCTCGGTGTCCAGGAAGAGCAGCAGCACCCCGGCGCGGACCGCCTCGGTCTCTGCGTGCGCGAGGAGGGCACGGGCGGTGCCGCGGCCCCGGGAGGCCGGGTGGACCATGAGCTTGCGCAGTTCAGCGCGGTGGCGCCCGTTGGGCTTGGACTCCCGGTACCAGCTGACGGTGCCGTCGATGGGGCCGTCGGCGCCGGTGCGGGAGACCCACAGGGCGAGGGACCCGTCCTCGACGGCGGGCAGCAGGGAGTCCCACCAGGCGGCAGCGGCCTCGTGGTCGAGGCCCTCGAGGAAGCCGAGCGAGGAGCCGCCGGAGACCACGGCGTGCAGGAGGGCGGCGAGTTCGTCGCGGTGGGTGCGCAGTCCGGTCGCGGACAGCGGGGTGATCACGGCGGTCATGCGGCGAGCATAGGGATCAGTCGGCGAGGTGCCGCAGGCGGGGCAGGTGGTGGTCGCGGAAGACCGTGGCCATCCGCAGGGCGAAGAGCAGGCCGGCCGAGACGGCGATGTCGGCGGTGTCCGGGACTCCGGCCGTGTGCAGGGCGAGGTAGGCGGCGGCGCCGGCGAGCGCGGCGGTCGCGTACACCTCCTCGTGCAGCAGCAGGGGCGGGAACTCGCCGCACAGGACGTGGCGGACGACCTCGCCGGTGACGCCGGTCAGTACGGCGAGGATGAGGACGGCGACGGAAGTGACGTGCGCGTCGATGGCCGCGCGGGCGCCGATGACGGTGACGACGGCGAGGCCGACGGCGTCGACGACCATGAGGGTGCGCCGCGGGAGCGTGCGCCGTCGGCGCAGGTGGAGCATGGTCTCCACGGCGACGGAGGCGATGACGGTGAGCAGCAGCCAGTCGTGCGTCCAGTAGAGCGGGTGCCGGCCGAGGACGAGGTCGCGCAGGGTGCCGCCGGAGATGGCGGCGGCGAAGGCCAGGACGAGCCCGCCGAAGGGATCCATGCCGGCGCGGTGCGCGGCCAGTACGCCGGAGGCCGCGAAGGCGGCTATGCCGAGCAGGTAGAGGGCGTGCAGCATTGCGCCTCCTTCACGGGGCGGGGCGGGGGTCGGGGCGACCCGTCGAGGTTGCCGTACCGGGCGCCGCCGCCGCATCGGCCGTCCGGCCACGGCGGACGCGGCTGCCTCGGCCGAAGGGACGACCCCCGGGCTGTCGGCTGCCGGGGGTGTCCTGTCAACGCCCTTGCTTCTCTGCTCCGTTGCGTACCCGCTCGACCACGTCGCGCACGGCGTCCGACACGGTTCGGGGCTGCTCCACGGCGATCCCGTGTCCGCTGTGGGTGTCGGTCACGTGCCGGGCGTGCAGTTCGGCGGCGAGCCGCTTCTGGGCGGCCGACCAGGCCGGCCAGGTCGAACCTCCGTCACCCACTCGCAGGTCCCACGGTTCGTCGGAGCTGAGCACGGCGGCGGGCAGGGGGCGGGCGAGCGGGGGTGCGGCCCGGATCTCGGCGACACCGGCCGGGTAGTCGGGTACTTCGAGACCTTCCGGGCCCTTCATCGCGTCGATCTTGCGCATCCAGTCCGACCACTGGGCCGGTGTCAGGGTGTCGCGCAGGTGGGTCGAGGCGCCGTCGACGGTGACCAGGCCCGCGACCCGGGGGTCGCCGGTGCGCGCGGCCAGCGCGGTGATCATCGCTCCCCATGAGGCTCCGACCAGGACATAGGGGCCGTGCTCGCCGGCCGCGGCGAGCACGGCCCGCAGATCGGCGGCGCCGTCCGCCGCGGTGGTGGGCTGTGGCACCGCGGTCGTGGGGCTCGGCCCGTCGTCGAACCTCGTGGTGCCGGGGCGGTCGTAGGCGCACACCCTCGTGAAGGAGGCGACCGTCGGGAGCACCGCGGACGTGCTCGGCACCGGGGTGGTTTCCGGGTGGGCGGGGTCGACGGCGTGGGTCCATTCGTCCGCGGCGCCGCGCGCTCCGGACACCAGCACCACCGTCGGCGTCCCCGTCCCCCGGCACTCGACGTGGACGCGGCGGCCGCCGGGGAGGGACACCGTGCCGGCGAAGTCGCCCGGGGAGGCACGGTCGGCGGGCGGGTCCGTACCGTCCCGGGCAACGGTCAGGCCGGCTGCCGGACCCGCCGGGGCGAGGGACGGGAGGGCCGAGAGGGCCACCGCGGCCGCGATGGCCCGGGCGAGGCGGCGGGGACGGCGCGCCGCGCTGCGCGGCGGCGGAGCCCGGCGTGGGGCGGGCATGCGTCCAGTCTGGTACCCGCCGCCCCGGGACGCAGCCGCCGCGCGCCCGCCCTGATCGGCGAGGGACGGCCTAGGTGTATTGATCAGCCGTGTGAACAACACCGCGGATCAATACGCCTAGGGCGCCGGGAGTTCCGCGAAGTCGGCGACCAGGCCGCGGTGGTGGCCGGCCGTGCCGAGGGCGAGGGAGTCGGCCTTGGCCCGCTTGAGGTAGAGGTGGGCGGGGTGTTCCCACGTCATGCCGATGCCTCCGTGGAGCTGGACGCACTCCTCGGCGGCGCGAACGGCCACCCCCGAGCAGTAGGCCTGGGCGACGGCGACCGTGAGGGGCGCGTCGGGGGCTCCGGTGGCGAGGGCGTCGGCCGCTGCCCTGGCCGCCGCCCGGGCGGAGGCCACGTCGAGCCAGAGCCGCGCCAGACGGTGCTTGAGGGCCTGGAAGGAGCCGACGGGCCGGTTGAACTGGTAGCGGCCCTTGACGTGTCCGACCGTCTCGGTCAGGCACCACTCGGCCAGCCCGACCTGCTCGGACGCGAGCAGTCCCGCGGCGGAGAGCAGCGCTCCGGCGACGGCCGCCCGGGCCGTGGCCGGGTCGGCGAGGCGGGTGCCCGGGGCCGCCTCCAGGGTGACGGTGGCGAGCGGGCGGGTCAGGTCCAGCGGAACGAGCGGGGTCACGCCGGCTTCCCCGGCACGGACCGCGTACAGCCCGGTGTCGGCCAGGACGAGCAGGACGTCGGCGGCCGCCGCGTCCGCCACGGCGGTGACCGTGCCGGTCAGGATCCCCCCGCCGGAGTCCCGCACGGGGGCCGGCAGGCGGGCCCCGGGGGCGAGGGTCAGCGGCACGGCCGGGGCGCAGACGGTGCGTCCCGAGGCCAGTTCCGCCAGCAGCGGGGCGGCTTCGGCGGTGTCGCAGGCGAGCAGGATCTCCGTGGCGAGCACGGCGCTCGTGAGGTAGGGAACGGGTGCCACGGCGCGGCCGAGCTCCTCGAGCACCACGGCCGCCTCGCGGTGCCCCGCCCCCTGCCCGCCGAGCTTCTCGGGTACGAGGAGCCCCGCCGCGCCGATCCCGACGGCGAGGGTGTGCCACAGGGCCGGGTCGTGCGGCCGGCCCGTCTCGGCCCGGGCGAGGATCCCCTTGGCGTCGCACCGGTCGGCGAGGAGCGAGCGTACTGCGGCGCGCAGCTCCTCCTCGGCCTCGGAGTAGAGGAGGTCGGCCGGGGCCGCCGGCGCTGTCGGTGCCGTCATCGGGACAGGTCCTTCCATGCGAGGTCCTTGTCGTCGCGCGGCTCGGGTGGCAGGCCGAGGACGCGTTCGGCGACGATGTTGAGGAGGATTTCGCTCGTGCCGCCCTCGATGCTGTTGCCCTTGGCGCGCAGGTAGCGGTAGCCGGCGTCGCGGCCGGTGAAGTCGACGATTTCGGGCCGGCGCATGGTCCAGTCCTCGTACAGGAGGCCTTCCTCGCCCAGGAGTTCGACCTCCAGGCCGCTGATCTCCTGGTTGAGCCGGGCGAAGGCCAGCTTCATGCCCGAGCCTTCGGGACCGGGCTGGCCGGCGACGAGCTGCTGGCGCAGCCGCTCCCCCGTGAGGCGGGCGACCTCGGCCTCGACCCACAGTTCCAGCAGCCGCTGGTGGAGGGCGTGGGTGCGCAGTTCGGGGCGTTCGCGCCAGGCCGCGGCGACGGGTGCGATCATGCCGCCCTCGCGGGGGATGCGCATGCCTCCGATGGAGACGCGCTCGTTCATGAGGGTGGTGCGGGCGACCGCCCAGCCCTGGCCGACGGCGCCGAGGCGGTGGGTGTCGGGGATGCGGACGCCCGTGAGGAAGACCTCGTTGAACTCGGCCTCGCCGGTGATCTGGCGCAGCGGCCGGACCTCGACGCCGGGGTCGTGCATGTCGCACAGGAAGTAGGTGATGCCCTGGTGCTTGGGCAGTGCCGGGTCGGTGCGGGCGACGAGGATGCCCCAGCGGGCGTTGTGGGCGCTGGACGTCCAGACCTTCTGGCCGTCGACGGTCCACTCGCCGGCGGCCTCGTCGAGGACGGCGCGGGTGGCGAGCGCGGCGAGGTCCGATCCGGCGCCGGGTTCGCTGAAGAGCTGGCACCAGACCTCCTCGCCCACCCACAGGGGGCGCAGGAAGCGCCGCTTCTGCTCCTCGGTGCCGTACGCGAGGATCGTGGGCGCGGCCATGCCGAGGCCGATGCCGATCCGGCGCGGGTCGTTGTCGGGGGCGCCGGCGGCTTCCAGTTCGGCGTCGACGACGGCTTGGAGGGATCGGGGTGCGCCGAGTCCGCCGAGGCCCTCGGGGTAGTGCACCCAGGCCAGTCCGGCGTCGAAGCGGGCGCGGAGGAACTCGGTGCGGCCGGTGCCGGCGGGCGGGTGCGCGGCGAGGAGTTCCCGGGTGCGGGCGCGCAGCGCGTCGGGGGTGGTGGGGGCGGCGTCGGCGGTCATCGGGCGGCCCCGTCCGGGTCCGGTACGACGACCAGGCGGCCGGTGGTGGTCCCGTCGGCGAGGCGTTGCACGGCGTCGGCGGCGGCTGCGAGCGGGACGCGTTCGCTGACCAGCGGTTTGACCGCGCCTTCGGCGGCGAGCCGGGTGAGCTCGGTGTGGCAGGCGAGGATGGCGGCCGGGTCCTTGGCCGCGTACAGGCCCCAGTGCAGGCCGAGCACGGAGTAGTTCTTCACGAGGGCGTGGTTGAGGGCCGGGGCGGGGATGGTGCCGCTCGCGAAGCCGACGACGACGATGCGGCCCTCGAAGGCGACGCATTTGGCGGAGGCGGTGTAGGCGTCGCCACCGACCGGGTCGTAGACGACGTCGGCGCCGCGTCCGCCGGTGAACTCCTTGACGCGGGGGGCGATTTCCTCCGCCGAACGGTCGATCACCAGGTCGCAGCCGAGTTCCTCGGCGGTGCGGGCCTTGGCCTTGCCGCCGACGACCCCGATGACGGTGGCCCCGGCGGCCTTGCCGAGCTGGACGGCGGCGCTGCCGACCCCGCCGGCGGCCGCGTGCACGAGGAGGGTCTCGCCGGCCCGGAGGCGGGCGCGGCGGTGCAGGCCGAACCAGCCGGTCTGGTAGCCGATGTGGAGGGCGGCCGCCTCGGCGTCGTCGAGGGTGTCCGGGGCGGGCAGCAGGGCGCGGACGGGCGCGGTGACGTACTCGGCGAACCCGCCGTGCGGCAGGCTCGGGGTGGCGATGACGCGGCGGCCGTCCTCGGTCTGGCCGCAGATCTCGACACCGGGGGTGAAGGGCAGCGGCGGTTTGATCTGGTACTGCCCGCGGACGAGCAGCGCGTCGGGGAAGTTGACGTTGGCGGCGAGCACCCGGAGTCTCACCTCACCCTCGCCGGGGACCGGTTCGGGAACCTCTTCGAGGCGCATGGCCTCACGGGGCTCGCCGGGGGTACGTACTCGCCATGCCTGCATCCGGGGCCTCCAGCCGCCGTGAGGAATCACGCTCCGGGCGCATACTAAGCGGTCGCTTGCCCTCCTGTGAACCGCCGCCGGGCGCGGAAGGCGCCCGGCCCGAAACAACACGCGTCATTTCAGGCCACATTCACCACACCATCAGGCAATATGTGGCGTGCACGTGTCATGACTCAACGGGGAACTGCACCTGTCCAGGGGGGACCACCACATGAGAAGAAGCATGTCCGCGGCCGGAGCCGCCATCGTTCTGGCCGGCCTGGTCACCGCGGCCGGACCGGCCGCCGCGGCGACCGACGCGAAGTGCGCGCCGAAGATCCAGGTGCTCGGCTCGATCGGGGACGAGTCGTACCACCGCGACATGCCGCAGAGCCAAGGCGTCTACGACTTCGGTGCGGACGGCCTCGCCGTCGGCGTATCGGGCTACAAGCCCGTCTACTGGACCGGCACCACGGTGCACCGGGTGCCGCTGGCCGACCCGAACGCGTCGGGCCAGGTGATCGCCGTCAACGCGCACGGCCTGATGGTGGGCGTCGTCCACGATTCCGTCGGCCACTCCCTCTTCACCTACCAGGTGGGCGCAGCGGCGATCACCCGGTTGCCGGACGGCTACGGCCACGACGTCGAGGCCGACGTCAACGACGCCGGGTACGTGGTGTCCCGCTCGGACAGCGGGCCCGGTGCCGTCTGGAAGGACGGCCAGAAGGTCCGCGAGCTGCCCGTCCCGGCCGACGCCGGCCCGGGGACCCGGATCACGATGGTCACCGGCATCAACAACCACGGCGACATCCTCGGCATGGCCACGCAGGACTACGAGGTCCCCGAGACCGGCGCGCACCTGGAGGGCACCCACCCGGTGCTGTGGCCGGGGGACGGCGGCGCCGCCCGGCTGCTGGATCCCACGATGAACGACAGCTACGTCCAGGACCTCGACGAGAGCGGCCGGATCGTCGGCTACGACTGGTCCGGACCGTGGTACGAGTACCGCACGTGGGTCTGGGAGCCTCCGGTCGGCGGCCCCGGCACCTCTCCCGGGGGTCTGAGCTCGCACCCGTACGCCACGTTCGAGGCGATCAGCCCGACCACGAACCTCACCGTCGGCACGGCCAAGTTCCACCCGGACGAGATGACCCTGCCGGACCAGGCCCTGCTGCGGGCCGGTTCCGGCCCGGTCAAGGCCCTGCCGCGGCTGGCCGCGGGCGGGGCGAGCACGGCCGACGCGGTCTCTGACGCCGACCGGGTCGGCGGGGCGGCCGTGAACGCGAAGGGCAAGCTCAAGCCGGTGATCTGGACCTGCGCGACCGAGCAGGCGTACAACCCCGGCAGCTAGGCCCTCTCGGACGGTCGCAGGTCTCCCCGGGGATGGTGATCTGAGCGCCCGCGCGCTATCGATGGGCACATGGAGAAACCTCAGCGCGGCCTGCCCGCGCCGCCGCCGCTCGGTGCCGCCGCCCTGCCCCCCGGTACGTACGCGGGGCAGGTGGTCCTCGTGACCGGCGGCGGCACCGGGCTGGGCAAGGCCGTGGCAACCGAGTTCGCACGGCTCGGCGCCGATCTGCTCATCGCGGGCCGGCGCCCCGAGCCGCTCAAGGCGGCGCAGGACGAGCTGGCCTCCGTACCGGGCGCGGGCCGGGTGACCGCCGCCGTCTGCGACATCCGGGACCCCGAGCGGGTCGCGGAGGTCTTCGACGCGGCGCAGGCGGCGCTCGGGCTGCCGGACGTCCTGGTCAACAACGCGGCCGCCAACTTCCCCTCCCCGGCGGAGGACCTGTCCCCCAACGCCTGGCGGGCGGTCGTCGACATCACCCTGACCGGCACGTGGTTCATGACCCGCGAGTTCGGCCGCCGCCACCTCGCCGCCGGCACCCCCGGGTCGATCGTCAACATCGGCGCCTCGTACGCCTGGACGGGCGGGCCGGGCTTCGCCCACAGCGCCGCCGCCAAGGCCGGGGTGAAGAACCTCGTGGAGACCCTCGCCGTGGAGTGGGGCCCGTACGGCATCCAGATCAACGGGCTCGTCCCGGGCCTGTTCCCGCACGCGGACATGACCGCGGACATCCGCGGCGGCCTGGAGCGTGCCGCGCCCGGCGCCAAGGACGCCCGGCAGCCGGCGCTGCGGGTCGGGGTGCCGCGCGAGCTGGGCTGGGCCGCGACCTTCCTGGCCTCGCCGTACGCCCGGTTCGTCACCGGCCACACCCTGGTCGTGGACGGGGCCAACTGGCAGCGCCGGACGGTGGTCAGCCCCGAGGTCGTCCCGGTACGGGAGCAGTTGGGGCGCGGCCCCTTCCCCGCCGGACCGGGCGAACCCCACCCGACGGCTCCGCCTGCGGCCGCCACGTAGGGCTCCACGGGCGCGGCGGTCGCGGACGGTCAGCCCCCGGTGAAGCGGGGCGGACGGCGCTCCGCCTTGGCGCCGTAGCCCTCGCGGGCGTCGTCCGAGGCGAGGGTGAGGGCCGCGGTCATCGCCACCCGGTCGAGGGCCGCGGGGAGAGCGGCGTCGGCGTAGGCGTCGACCGCGCGCTTGATGCCCTGGACCGCGAGGGGGGCGTTGGCGGCGATCTCCGCCGCCAGGGCGCGGGAGGCCGCCGCCAGTTCATCCGGCTCGACGAGGAGTTGGACCAGTCCCAGCCGTTCGGCGGTGGCCGCGTCGATGCGGCGGCCCGTGAGGGCCAGGAACTTCGCCCAGCCCGCGCCCGCCTCGCGGGCGATGCGCAGGTCGCCGCCCGCGTCGACCGCCACGCCCAGCCGGGCCTCGGGGAGGGCGAAGACGGCGTCCCGCGCCGCCACTCGGATGTCGGCCATCAGCGCCAGCTCGAAGCCGAAGCCGAGGCAGTAGCCCTGGACGGCGGCCACCACCGGCTGCGGGAGCCGGGCGAGGACCGCGAAGCGCTCGTGGACCCAGCGGATGCCCTCGTAGTAGTTGCGGGTGCGTTCGGCGGCGGATCCGCCGGTGATGCCGCCGCCCGGGGCGCTCACGTCGATGCCCGCACAGAAGGCCCGGCCCTCGGCCCGCAGCAGCACGGCCCGCACCGAGGGGTCGAAGCGGATCCGGTCCGCGAGCAGACCGAGCTGGCGGCTGGACTCCCAGCTCCAGCCGTTGAGTTTGTCCGGGCGGCAGAGGGTGAGGACCGCGATGCCGTCCGCGACCTCCAGGCGGATCCGCTCCTCGCCCTCCGCGATCTCCGTGGAGATGGTGTCGATCACCTTGTCCCGCACCCCCGACCCCGGCAGCCGCCCGATATCTGATGGACCGTCAGGCTAGGGGTGGGAGGGTCAGCGGGGGAAGACCTCGAACGCGACCGCCGGGCGGCCGCCGAACCGCGCCGCCACCCGCTCGGCGTTGCCGGTGAGGAAGGTACGGACGTACTCCTCGGGATCCTGGTCCGTCAGCGCCTCGATGTAGGCCTTGTGCTCCATCAGGGACAGCACCGACCGCTCCAGGCCCGGACCGGCGTCGGCCGCGTGCGTGGGAGTGCTGGTCCCGGCCACCGCCACCCAGCGGACCCTGTTCCACGGCTCCAGGCCCTTCTCGGAGATGAGCTCCGGGAAGATCCACCGGTTGCCCGCGTCGGCGGCCGCGTCCAGGGTGGCCCGGCCGACGGCCTTGTGGTCGGGGGTGTTCCAGTAGCCGCCGCCCTGCTCCCCGCCCCAGGTGTCGCGGTGGTTGAGGGTGATGACCAGCTCGGGGCGGTGCCGGCGGATGGCCGCCGCGATGTCCCGGCGCAGGCCGAGCCCGTACTCGACGATCCCGTCGCGGTGGTCGAGGAACTCCACCGCGGACACCCCGACCACGGCGGCGCTCGCGCGCTGCTCCGCCTCGCGCAGCGGGGCGCAGTCGGCGGGGGCGAGGGAGTCGATGCCCGCCTCGCCGCGGGTGGCCAGGAGGTAGACCACCTCCCTGCCGCCGTCCGTCCAGTCCGCGATGGCGGCCGCGCACCCGTACTCCAGGTCGTCCGGGTGGGCGACGACGGCGAGGGCGCGGTGCCAGTCGGTGGGCATGGGCTCCAAGGGGGCCTGCTGATCGCGTTGTTCGGTCATGCGTCGCACAATAGGCGAATGGACCGTCACGGACTGGTAGTGGCTCTTCTGGATGCCGGCGGAACGTTCTTCGAGCCCGCCCGTACGGCGTTCCCCGGCGCGGACGAGGCCGACTGGGCGCGCGCGGCGCTGCTGGATCCCGGCGCGGCCGGTCCCGGCGGTACCTGGCGACTGGACTTCCGCTGTTTCGCGATCGCGCGGCCGGGGGGCCGGTGGGTGCTGGTGGACGCGGGGGTCGGGCCGGCGGACGGGCCCGCCGCCGGGTGGGCGCCGGTGCCCGGGCGGCTGCCCGCAGCCCTCGCGGCCGCCGGCATCGCGCCGGCCGACGTGGAGACGGTGGTCCTGACCCATCTGCACGAGGACCACGCGGGCTGGACCTCGGGCCCCGGCGGGGAATCGTTCTTCCCCTGCGCGCGCCACGTCGTCCAGCGGGCGGAGGTCGCGGCCCTCGACCGGGCCGACCCGGTGTGGGAGTGGACGGTGGCTCCGCTGCGGGAGACCGGACAGCTGCACGAGGTGGACGGGACGCACCGGCTGGGGACGGGGATCACCCTGCTGCCGACGCCGGGACACACCCCGGGCCACCAGTCGGTGCTGGTGGAACAGGGCCCGGCGGGCCGGGACGTGCTGGTCACCGGTGACGTGCTGGTGCACGCGGTGCAGTTGGGCAATCCGGCGGTGCCGTACTCGCACGAGCGCGACCGGGCCGCCGCGCGCGCCTCCCGCGAGGGCCTGCTGGCGCGGGCGGCCGAGAGCGGAGCCCTGCTGGCCACGGCCCACCTCACCCGTGCCTTCGTGGAGCCGCCGGACAACGCGGAGCCGGGCCGGCCCCGCTGAATGCGGGTACCGGCCCGGCCGGTCACGCCTCGTCGCGTACGAGGGCCAGCAGCCGGTCCAGTACGCGGGGTCCGCCCGCGCGCAGGCCGTCGTGCTCGAACTCGTCCGTCACCCAGGTCCGCAGGCCCCGGATGGCGCGGGCCGTGCGCAGCGAGTCCTCCACGTCCACGTACATGTCGTCGTGGTAGACCGCGGCCGCCACCGGAACCTCGTTGGCCGCCAGCCGTTCCGGGTCGTAGAGCGGCTGCCAGCCCGTACGGGCGGCCAGCAGGTCGGCGGTCTCGCGCAGCGGGGCGAGGGCCGGGTCGGTGGTGAAGTGCCAGGGGTGGATGGTCTCGCCGGTGAAGAGCAGGGGCTCGTCGCCCGTGAGGGCCTTGCGGGCGTCGAAGCGGGGGTGTTCCGCCCGGACGCGGTCGGCGGCCCAGGCCGTGGGCGCGGCCGGGTCCTGGGCGTAGATCGCCTCGTGGACCAGCGCGTAGAGGGGGTGTCCGGCGAAGGAGAGGAGGCCGCGGGCGCCTTCCAGGAAGGCGTCGGAGAGGGCCGGCCCGGTGGAGGTGGGGACGAAGGCGTCCTCCAGCAGGTAGTGGAGCTGGTGGCTGCCGTCGCCGCCGCCGAGGAGGATGCCGAGGGACTGGAAGGCCTCGACGGTCAGGACGTGGCCGCCGGGGAGTTCGGCCGGCTGTTCCGCGAGGTGTGCGGCGATCCGGCGGGCCCGCTCGGCGTCCATCGGGTAACGGGCGTAGTGGGCCGCGTTCTTGCGCTCGATGCGCGGGTAGGCGGCCCGGTAGACCTCGTCGGCGGTGGCGGTCAGCGACGGGAGGCCGCCGGTGATCAGGGCGGCGGTGAGGCCCTCGGGCGCGCTGGAGAGGTACCGGACCGTGCAGAAGCCGCCGAAGCTCTGGCCGAGTACGGTCCAGGGCGCGCCGCCCGTGAGACCGGGGCGGATCGCCTCGGCGTCGCGCACGATGGAGTCGGCGCGGAAGTGGGCGAGGTGTTCGGCCTGCTGGGCGGGGGTGCCGCGCAGGGGCAGCGTCTGCCGGTTCACCGGAGTGGACCGGCCGGTGCCGCGCTGGTCCAGCAGCAGTACCCGGTAGTCCTGCAGGGCCCGCTCCAGCCAGGCCTGCCGGCCGACGAAGCGGCGGGCGCCGAAGCCCGGGCCGCCCTCCAGGTACAGCAGCCAGGGCAGGGTCTCCGGGTCCTTGCCGGTGGCGACCACCTCTCGGCCGTACAGCTCGATCCGCTCGCCGTCCGGGCGCGCGTGGTCCAGGGGGACGGAGAACCGGTGGTCGGTGAGGACCGTGCCGGGCTGGCGGTAGCTGTGGACGATGGTCACGGACGGCCCCCAGGGATACGAGGTACGGAGTGCCGCGCCGCGGCCGGGTGAGGCACGGGCCGGCACGGCGGCGGTCCGCCCGAGTCTAGGCCGTGTCCGGGGCACAGGGTGCTGTGGGGCCTTACCCTTGCCGGCCTTCCGTGCGGCCGCGGCGGACCGCGGCGCACGGAAGGCGGTGGCGGGGCTGACAGGCTGACGGGGCCGGGTCAGAACTCGACGACCGAGCGGAGGACCTCGCCGCGCTCCATCCGGGCGAAGGCCTCCTCGACCCCGTCGAGCGGGATGGTCTCGGAGACGAACGCGTCCAGGTCGAGCCGGCCCTGCAGGTAGAGGTCGATCAGCAGGGGGAAGTCGCGCTCGGGCAGGCAGTCGCCGTACCAGGAGGACTTCAGGGCGCCGCCGCGGCCGAAGACGTCCAGGAGCGGGAGTTCGAGCTTCATCTCCGGGGTCGGCACGCCGACCAGGACCACCGTCCCGGCGAGGTCGCGCGCGTAGAAGGCCTGCTGGTAGGTCTCGGGGCGGCCCACGGCGTCGATGACGACGTCGGCGCCGTTGCCGCCGGTCAGGGCCTGGACGGCCTTGACGACGTCCTCGGTGCGGCCGTTGACGGTGTGCGTGGCGCCGAGGCCGCGCGCCCATTCCAGCTTCCGGTCGTCCAGGTCCACCGCGATGATCCGCGAGGCGCCCGCCAGCCTGGCGCCGGCCACGGCCGCGCTGCCCACTCCCCCGCAGCCGATGACGGCGACGGAGTCGCCCCGTCCGACGTTCCCGGTGTTGAGGGCTGCGCCGAGGCCTGCCATCACGCCGCAGCCGAGGAGTCCGGCTGCGGCCGGGGAGGCGGCCGGGTCCACCTTGGTGCACTGGCCGGCCGCGACCAGGGTCTTCTCGGCGAAGGCGCCGATCCCGAGGGCCGGGGAGAGCGGGGTGCCGTCCTCCAGCGTCATGGGCTGGGTGGCGTTGTGCGTGGCGAAGCAGTACCAGGGGCGTCCGCGCTTGCAGGCACGACAGGTGCCGCACACCGCGCGCCAGTTGAGGACGACGAAGTCGCCCGGTGCCACGGAGGTGACGTCGGGCCCGACGGACTCGACGATTCCGGCGGCCTCGTGGCCGAGCAGGAAGGGGAACTCGTCGTTGATCCCGCCTTCGCGGTAGTGCAGGTCGGTGTGGCAGACCCCGCAGGCCTGCACCCGGACGAGTGCCTCGCCCGGCCCCGGGTCGGGCACGAGGATCGTCGTCGTCTCCACCGGTGCGCCCTTGCTCCGGGCGATGACCCCTCGTACGCGATGCGTCACGTCGTACCCCGTTCTGATCGGTTCGGTCTGGATCAACGAACGTACACGGACGGCACCCGGTAAGGGAGTTGTGTCACGCTTCGGCGCGCGACCCGGCCAGATCCGGTGGTACGGCGGCGCGGAGCGCCGCGCCGAAGGCGGCCACGGCCGGGTGGGTGCCCGCTCCGCTGCGGAAGGCGAGGCCGGTGCGCCGCTGCATCACCAGCCGGGTGAGGCGCACGGCCGGGTCCGCGGGCCCCGCGACCCCGAGCTGGGGTACGACGGCCACGCCCTGGCCCGCGGCGACCAGCGCGAGCACGGTGGCGAACTCGTCCACCTGGTGGCGCACCCGGGGCGTGAAGCCGGCCGCCTGGCAGGCCCTCGTGGTCATGGTGTGGCAGAGGGTGCCCGGCGTGGCGGTGATCCAGGGCGATCGGGCGTGTGCGCGCAGGACCGCGTCCTGGTCTGGCCCCGGGGGCGGCTGCGGGAGGTCCCCGGCGGGCGGACGGCCGGCCTCCGGCCCAGGTGTCCCGGCCGCTCCGGGTGCCCCAGGTGCCCCAGGTGCCTCGGGCGTTCCCCCGGCGGGCTCGGCCAGGTACATCGCCTCGCCGTACAGGGGCTCGGTGGTCAGCCCCGGCTCGCGCTCGGCGGGTACGAAGTCGTACGAGTGGACCAGGGCGACGTCCAGGTCCCCGGCCCGCAGCGCATGGGCGACCGCCGCCGGGTCGGTCTCGCAGACCATCGGCTCCAGACCCGGGTGGCGGCGGGCGAGGGCCACCAGGGCGGCCGGGACGATGGCGCGGGTGGCGGTGGGGAAGGCGCCGATCCGCAGGGCTCCGGCGAGGCCTCCGCGGGCTTCGGCGAGGTCGGCGTCCGCCTGCTCCAGCCGTTCCAGGACTGCCTCGGCGTGCCGGACCAGGTTCTGCCCGGCCGCGGTGAGCCGGACCCGCCGCCCGGTGCGCTCCAGCAGGGGCAGCCCGGCCTCCCGTTCCAGTACGCCGAGCTGCTGGGACACCGCCGAAGGGCTGAAGGAGAGGGCCTCGGCCACGGCGGCGATCGTGCCGCGGCGGGCGAGTTCGCGCAGCAGGCGCAGGCGCCGTACGTCGAGCATCGGCTCAGCTTACGTGTTGCCTAAGAAACGTGAACTGGATTCGGCGCTCGGGGCGGGTCAGGCTCGTGGACATGGCACAGGACATGGCACAGGACACGAAGCGGAACACCACAGAGGACATCGCAGAGGACGTCGCAGGGGACATCCCGCGGCCGGTCCCGCTCGACGGCATCCACGTACCGCTCGTCACCCCGTTCACACGCACCGGGGAGATCGCCGCCGAGGCCCTGGAGGCGCTCGCCCACGAGGTGCTCGACCGGGGCGCCACCGGGATCGTCGCCCTCGGCACCACCGGGGAGACGGCCTGCCTCGACGAGGCGGAGCGCGATCTCGTCACCGGGGTGTGCGCCCGGGTCTGCCGGGAGCGCGGCGCGATGCTGACCGTCGGCGCGGGCGCGGTCGGCACCCGGGCCGCGGAGGCCTCGCTGGCCGCGCTGGCCCGGTGGCCGCAGGCGGGGGCGGCACTGGTCACCGTCCCCTCGTTCGTACGGCCTTCGGCCGCAGGGGTGTTGGCGCACTTCGGGCGGCTGGCCGAGGTGAGCCCCGTACCGCTGGTCGTCTATCACATCCCGCACCGCACGGGGCAGCCGCTGGACGCCGCCGCGCTGCGGGCCCTCGGTTCGCTCCCCCGGGTCGCCGGGGTGAAGTACTCCACCGGCAGCGTCGACCAGGACGCGGTGGAGCTGCTCGGCGACCGGCCCGCCGGCTTCCACGTGCTGGCCGGGGACGACGTGTACGTGTCGCCGATGCTCGCCATGGGCGCGTCGGGCGGGGTCCTCGCCTCGGCCCACCTGGCGACGGAGCGGTTCGCGGAACTCGCCGCGGCCTGGCGGGCGGGGGACGTGGTGCGCGCCCGGGCGCTGGGGCACGCCCTGGCCGGGCTTTCGGCGGCGGCTTTCGCCGAGCCCAATCCGGCCGTGGTCAAGGGTGTGCTCCACGCCCAGGGCCGCATCCCGTCCCCCGACGTCCGGCTCCCCCTGCTCCCGGCCTCCAAGGCGGCGGTGACGGCCGTCCTGGAGCGGCTGGCGGCGCTCGAGGAGCCCCTCGCCGAATAGGCCTCGGGGGAAATGAACGCCGGAGGGGGAAATCGACGCCGGAAAGACTCCCGGATGGGCGATTTACCCCCTACGCACGAGTCGCCCGAATGAGCCCGTCAGGGGCCGGACTTGCCCCTATTGACCCCGAGGGGCCGACCTGCCCCTGAAACCGTGATGTCAGTCACGCGGAACACGTCAACATCATTTCCCGCAAGAGGCCGATTCCCTTTTCCCGGAAAGGGAATCGGCCTTTTCGTCGAGATGGCCACAAGGTCATTTTCGGGATGGTTTGCGAGATGTCGATCTATCGGTGGAATTCGGGGCTTGTTCCCGCCCGGCGGGCTCACCTACGGTCACCTCACTCCAGGTGACGGGCGGCCGAATACGGCCCCGCCACCCGGGTCTCCCGTCCCCCCACGTGAGGAATTCCGCCATGCCTGCAAAGGGTAAGCACCGCCGGCCGAAGCAGAACCCGATCACCCGCAAACTGGCCCTCGCAGGCACAGGCGGCGCGGCTCTCACGCTCCCGCTGATCAGCGCGACCACCGCAGGAGCGGTAGGCACCAGCGCCCCGGCAGCAGCGGTGACGACCGTCACCGCGGCCACCGTGGTGAACGTGGCGGCAGCCCCTCCCACCACGTATTCCGTGGTCGTCGGCGACACCCTTTCGGAGATCGCCGCGGACCACTCCGTCAGTGGCGGATGGAAGCAGCTCTACGAGGCGAACCGCGCGGTGGTCGGCGACAACCCGTCGGTCATCCGGCCCGGTACCAAACTGACCCTCGGCGCCCAGGAGAAGGCCGCCACGGCCGCCAAGTCCGCGGCGAAGACCGCCGCCAAGCCGGCTTCCTCCTACGCGAACAATCTCGACGGGTGGATCCGCGAGTCCCTCGACGTGATGGCCAAGCACGGTATTCCCGGAAGCTACAACGGAATTCACCGCAACGTGATGCGGGAGTCCTCGGGCAACCCCAAGGCGATCAACCTGTGGGACATCAACGCCCGGAACGGAATCCCCTCCAAGGGTCTGCTCCAGGTCATCGACCCGACCTTCAAGGCCTACCACGTGCCCGGCACTTCGCTGGACTCCTACGACCCGGTGGCCAACATCACCGCGGCCTGCAACTACGCGGCCGCCCGCTACGGCTCCATCGACAACGTCAACGGCGCCTACTAGCGGCTGCGGGAGCGGCCCCGACCGGCCGCCGCGGCGCGCAGCAGGATCCGCAGGGGCGCCGTGAGTCCGTAGCCGACGTCGCGGCGCAGCGCGCCGGCGCCGACCCGCTCGACGGCCGCCAGCTGGTGCGCCATGAGGTCCGACATGGTGGCGATGACGGGGCGCAGGCCGGGCTCTGCGAGGTCGAGGAAGCCGTGGGTCGCGTCGAGGGCCGCGCGGGCGCGCCGGGTCTCGGCGGCGAGGAGGGCCCGTACGGCAGGGGTGTCACGGGCCGCTTCCAGGTCGGCCCGGGTCACGGAGTGCTCGTCGAGGCGGGCTCGGGGGATGCAGAGCCGCCCGTCGGCCAGATCGCCGTGGAGGTCGGCGAGGAAGTCGACGCGCTGGGCTGCGTCTACGAACCGGCGCCAGCCGGCGGCCTGTTCGGGATCCGGGCCGCCCTGGTACTGCAGGCCGGTGAAGACCAGCACCCCGGGCCAGGCGTACGCGTCGAGGTAGGCCTGGAAGTCCGCCTCGTCGGCGAAGCCGTCGAAGGCGGCCTCCGCCGTGGCGGCGCCCGCGAGGAAGCGGGCCACCCAGTGCTCGGGCAGGCCCCGGGAGTCCACGGCGTGGGCGTAGGCCCGCAGCACGGGGTCGGGGCTGTCCCCGGACTTCAGGGCGGCCTCGACGCGCTCGGTCAACGCGGCGAGGCCGGAGGCCCGTTGCTGCGGGGTGCCGGTCTCGGCCACGTCGTCGACGAGGTTCATGAAGGCGAGACCGGCTGCGAGGGCCGGTACCAGGGGCGGCGCGGCGAGCAGTCGCAGGGCCAGGTACGGCGCGGGTTCGCGACGGAGCACCCGGCGGGCGGCCTGCGTGTAGTCGTCCCGCAGCCGGGTGCCGGATATCCCGGCCGCCGTGAGGGTGGTGCGCCAGCTGGGCATGGTGGGTCGGGCTCCTCGGTGTACGCCTGGGTGGGGGACGGTACGGGCAAGCGGGCTCAGGGGCCGGGGCTCAGCCGTAGACCTTCCTGAGGCTGCCGTCGATGCCCCAGAGGACGTAGCCGCCGCGCCCGTACTCGTCGCTGAGGTAGGTGCGGATGGAGGGCGTCCGGTCCATCATCCAGGGGTCGATGATGACGTGGCGCGAGGTCGGCTTCTCGACCTTCAGCTCCTTCTTGGCCTGCTCCAGCAGGCCGGGCAGCGTGTCCCAGTTGACCGCGGCCATGTCGATCAGCGGCTCCCCCTCCTCGACCGTGCCGTCCGGGCCGGTGCGGCTGGCCACGCCGTCCCGGTACTGCCAGGAGTCGACGGTCTCGGCGCCGGCGGCCGTGGGGATGGAGGCGAGGATGTAGCCGTCGTAGAGGGTCATGTCGACGAAGGTGGTCGTGCCCGCCTGCTTCTTGAACGCCTCCAGCGCGGTGCGGACGTTCCCCGGCGTCATCATGCTGCCGCGGGGCGCGTCCGCCTTCTGCGCGCTCGCCCTCGGGGCGGGGGCCGAGGAGGCCTCCCGCACGGGCGGGGTGGCGGAGGCGGTGGCGGCGCCGCCCTTCGCCTTGTCGTCGCCGGAGTTCCCGTCGGGCAGCAGTTGGACGATGCCGAACATGCCTGCCGCCAGCACCGCGGTGAGCGCGGCACCGATCAGGGCCGGACGCCGGCGCGGCGCGGACGCCACCGGCACGGGCCTGGTGGCGGCCGCGTACGGGGAGGCTCCCGAGCCGTACGGCGGCGGGGTGTGCGGGGTGCCGGCGGGCGTCGGCGCGTAGGGACCGAACTGCCCGTACGGGCCCGGCACGACCGGGGAGGCGACCGGGGAGGCGACCGGCGGCGCGGCAACGGGCGCGGCACCGGCACCGGAACCGAGAGCGGCGCTCGCGTCCCGGAGCAGTCGTTCCAGCTGTGCTCCGTCGGGGCGGGCGGCCGGGTCCCGCACGAGGAGCCGGTCCAGTACGGGCCCCAGCGCGCCGGAGCGCACCGGCGCGGGGATCGGCTCGTCGAGCACGGCGACGACCGTGGCCAGGCTGGTGGCCCGGCGCAGCGGGTTGGTCCCCTCCGCGGCCACGTAGAGGAGCATGCCGAGCGACCACAGGTCGGAGGCGGCCAGCCCCTCCTCGCCGCGGACCCGCTCGGGTGCGATGTACTCCGGGGAGCCGATCAGCACGCCGGTCGCGGTCAGTCCGGTGGAGTCGTGCAGCGCGGCGATGCCGAAGTCGGTCAGCACGGCCGACCCGTCGGGGCGCAGCAGCACGTTGGCGGGCTTCACGTCGCGGTGGAGGATCCCCTCGGCGTGCGCGGCGCGCAGCGCGGACAGCACGTCGAGGCCGAGCCGCGCCACCTCGGCGGGCGGCATGGGTCCGGACTCCAGACGGTCGTGCAGGGAGCCGCCCCGCACCATCTCCATGACGATCCACGGGTGGCCGTCCGTGCCCTCGGCGGGCTCGACGATGTGGTGGATGGTCACGACGTGGGGGTGGGCGAGACGGGCGAGGGCGCGCGCCTCGCGGACGGCGCGTTCGCGCATCTGGTCGGCGAGGCCGGGCTGGGCGGCGGCGGTCGCCGGGTCCGGCGGCCGCACCTCCTTGAGCGCCACCTCGCGGTGCAGGGCGATGTCGCGCGCCCGCCAAACGGTACCCATGCCGCCGCTGCCCAGGGGCGCGACCAGTTCGAAGCGCCCGTCGATCAGCTGTCTGCCGGCCTCACTCGTGTCCATGGCGGATCATCGTAGGCGCCGCCACCGTCAGCAGCGTCGGCGGTCCACCGTGACCGTGCCCTGGGCGGTGGCGACCGTGCGGTCGTAGCATCCGCCGGGCTCGGAGAGACCGAACTGGACTGGCTGCCCGGCTATGAGGACTCCGCCCCCGTCCGGGTCGGCAACGGCGCCGCCCACCAGCTCCAGCTCGGCGTGTACGGCGAGCTCGCCATGGCCCTGCACGCCGCCCGCCAGGCCGGGCTCGGCGCATCGGAAACCGCCGCCCACCTCCAGATCAAGCTGTGCGCCTACCGCATCCCCCTCAATCCCTGCCGGGGGCTGGATTCTGCTCGACCGCCGAAAAGGCCACCGACGAACAAGGAGGCGTGGGGCCCGTCGGTGTTCCGGGATGTACGTGTGGCCCTCCACCCGCGGTACCGCGCCCTCGCTGATCTCGGCGTCGCCGCTGGCCTGCGCCCCGGCGAGGCGTTCGCATGGAGCCCCGACGATCTGCGGGACGGCTGGCTGTATGTCGACCGGCAGCTCCAGAGCATCGGGGCGCGGCACTGGTTCAAGCTGCCGAAGAGGGACAAGACCCGCCGTCTTCCCGTGCCGACGGAGTTGGAGGAGGCCCTGCTCGCCCACATGGAGGAATTCCCATCCGTAGAGGTGACGCTGCCCTGGGTCGACGCGAGCGAACCCACCATGGCATGGGAGCAGAGGCAGCAGGTGACGGTCCGGTTGCTCACCACTACGGCGTACGGCAACCCGATCACCAGCAACATCTTCCGGACCGACAACTGGAATCCGGCTCTGGAGGAAGCCGGGCTGGTGAAGCGGCTAAACCGGGCCGACGGGACGCCTCGGGATGCTTGGAAGGGCACGGAGCCGTTCACATTCCACGCTTTGCGGCACACCTACGCCTCGGTTCAGCTCGGCGCAGGCGAGACGCCGGTGACGGTGGCGGAGTACATGGGCGACACCGTGGAGACCGTGCTGGAGACCTACGCGCATTTCATCCCCGACGTCGGCGGCCGGGGACTGGAGGCCATGGGCAACTTCATGACGGTGGCATGATCATGTCTCAACTGCACCGGGCCGCCCCACGCGACCGAGGTCCGGCACGGGACCGGGAAGAGCGGAACCCGCTCCCCCGTGGCCTGGCTCGGCTGGCTGCACGAGCTGGCCCCTTCATGAGAACGGCCTCCCCTAGGAGGATGAGGGGAGGCCGTTCTACACCGGGCTGTGCGCTGCGGCTGGTTCAGATGACGGCGCTGGATGTGCCGGCGCGACGAGCGCGCCGGGTCCAGGACTTGCTGCTGTCAGTTCTTGCCGTGGTGGTCGGCCTTGTGGTGCCCGTCCGAGCCGCTGGCGTTGATGCAGGTGTTGCCGAAGGCCGGGTTGAGGAGCCCGACGATGTTGACGGTGTTGCCGCAGAGGTTGACCGGGATGTGGATGGGCACCTGGACGACGTTGCCGGACAGGACACCCGGGGAGCCGATGGCAGCGCCCTCTGCCGTGGCGTCGGCGGCGGCCATGCCGGCCCCGCCTGCAAGGACGGCACCAGTGGCGGCGGTAACGGCTACGGCCTTGGCGAAACGGAACATCAAGATCTCCTTGAACTCACTCTGGGGGTACGGACGACGTTCCCCACAACGGCCGAATGCGCCCGCCCGTCACGGACGATGGGCCGAACCGGTGAGCTCGAGGAGCGTCCGCTCAGGACCCAGACCGCGACCGCCCGAGCCGTCGGGCCCGCTGACCGGCGCGGCAACACAGGAGCGAGGCCGTGGGCCGCCATCGTGCAGCCATCGGCCCCCGCACCCGAGCAGGCCGTCGACGCGTCAGGGCCGATGTGGCCGAGATCAAGGAGAAGGCACACCATGACCGATCAGCCTCAGGGCGATGAATCCGCACCTACCCCCGAAGAGCTGCGTGAGCAGGTCGAGCACACCCGCCAGGAACTCGGCCAGACCGTTGAGGCGCTCGCGGCCAAGGCCGACGTGAAGGCGCAGGCCAAGGAGAGGGTGGCCGAGATCAAGGAGCAGGCCGCCGAGAAGACCACGCATGTCACCGGCCGGCTCCGGGAGAAGGCAGGGCAGGCCGCTCAGTTGGTGAAGGACAAGACTCCCGATCCGGTCCTCGACAAGGCAGCCCACGCCGCGGCGCAGGTACGCGACACCGCGACCCGGGCCGGACACCTCGCCGCCGAGAAGACCCCGGACCCGGTCCGCAAGAAAGCCGCGACGGCCGCGACCATGGTGCGGGCCAACCGCACCCCGCTGATCGGCGCGGCTGCCGCGCTTGCCGTCTTCCTGCTTCTGCGCCGTAGCCGGAGGCACCGGTGAAGGCCGCCAAGATCGTCTACAAGCCGGTCGGCCTGGCCCTGGGCGCCGAGGGCGGCATGGTCGCCGGCGTGGCCTTCAAACAGGCGTGGAAGATGATCGGCCACGACGACGATGCCCTTGACGCCACCGACGAGAACCGCACCTGGCAGGAGGTCCTGTCCGCAGCAGGCCTGCAAGGTGCGATCTTCGCCGTCGTCAAGGCCGCCGTCTACCGGGCAGGATCCGCCACGACCAGGCGCCTGACCGGCACCTGGCCCGGCTGAACCCTCCAACGGCGGTGCCGGCCCAGAGCTCGAGGGCTGACACCCCAGACCCTGCAGCCCGAAACCATGGAGGAATGTCGTGGCCGCGCACCACCGGCTGCCCGCCATCACCGCCGCCGCTCTCACCACCGCCATGCTGCTCGCCCGCTGGCGGGCAACCCGCGCGGCCCACGACGCACACGGAGCAAGCGCTGCCAAAGCCCCCTGGCGACGCACAGCACCCCCACCGGCCGCCGCCGGCACTGCGGACGACCGCGTGGCCGCCCCGCACACCTCGTTCATGGGGCCCGCCCTGCGGGAAACCGACGCCCACCTCGAGCAGTACTGGAACAAGCTCAAGTTTCTCTACCCTCAACGCGACGACGAGCGCCGTCACGGGTAGAACCAACCGCGCTGCCGCAGGGGACTTCCCCTGCCGCCGCCCGGTTGCCCGGTTCGGCCCGCCAGGGTTGCCCGGCGGCGGAGACGCGTCGAGTATCGAGGAGACCATTCGTGCCAAGCGTGCCTCTGGTGCCAACCGTGCTGACTGAGGAGCCCGGGTGGAAACGTTTCCGTTCGACAGCTGGGCCCTTCGCTGGGCGGTCCACGCCAAAAGCGTGTCGCACGGCGAGGTGGTCGCCGGGCTCCTGATGGATCTCGCCGCTGACCCGCGCGGCGTGTACCTCTCTCCATCGGTCGCCTTCCCGCTGGCCCCCGCCGCCCGGGCCCTCGGGGTACCGGCCGTCCTCGTGCGTACGGCCCTGCACCAGCTCTCGGAAGCCGGCCTGGTCCGCCTCGGCACCGAGGACGACCACGAGGACGGGCCGCGGGTGAGAGTGACCCTCCTTCCACCGTTCCCGGAGGTCACCGCGGGCGCGGACTCCCTCGCACCGTCTCCCGCCGGCCCACCCGAGCCCGAGGCGGACGACACCGGCCCGTGAGCACGGGTGACGGGCCGCCATCGGCCGAAATCCCCCTCCGCGACGCCACGGCAGCCCGGAAGGCTCATGCCTGCTGACGGGACGGTGAGTTCTCCGACCTGTCACGGCACGCCTCAAGCGGGCCTCGCCGGGCTGCCAGTCGTTGAAATCGCCAGCCCGCTGACATCCCCCGGGCGGGGTGTCGGCGGGAAGGATGAAGGCGACGTCGGCGCGGTCGTTGCGCAGCGTGCGCTCCAGCATGGGGAGCGGCTCCTGACGGCGCGGGCGGGTGGGTTGCGCTCATCTTCGGCACCGGACCCGCGTCCCGCATACCGACACCTCAGCGCCCCGCCCGGAAACACCACCTCCCGCCACCTTCCGTGGCAGAAAATGTGCGCAATGTGATGTTTCGTGTGAGCTTGATAGAAGAAATCAGCATCCCACGCATCGAGGAGTCGCCGTCATGGGCGGTCAGCAGGACAAGCGTCAGGAGCCGGGCAAGGGCCGCGAGGAACAGCAGCGACCCCAGCGGCCCGGCCAGAACCCGGTCCACCCCGAGCCCGGCGCCCCCTCCCGCGGCGGCCAGCGCCCCGCAGAGATCAAGCGGCGCCGCGAGGAAGACAAACTCCAGGGCGAGCGCGAGCGCGACGAGGGCGTCTGAGCGAAAGCGGTACCCACGCGCGCAGAGCCCCGGCCGGGCCCGTAGTCACCCGCCGGGGCTCTGTCACGCCGCCGACGGCTCGGACAGGCCCGCCCTACGCCGTACCGGGCCCCCCGACGCGCGGTCCGTCGCTGCCGACCCGCTGCTCCCGTGTCCGGCAAGTCCGACGCGGGGTGGCGGGGCAGCACAACGGCGCCGTTTCCGCCACCGTTCAGTACTGTACGGAGCGGCCGTCCGTACCGGGCGGAGCTCGGAAGGAGACTTGCGATGGCCGGTCTGAGACTGGGCCCGCTCCTGCGACACGTGGACTGGGAGTCGGGCACGAGTGCGACGGTGTGGGTCGAGACCGACCAGGCGTGCACGGCAGAGGTCCGGTGCCCGGGCGGCGGCGGTGGTTCGGCGCCCACGTTCCGCGTCGCCGGCCACCACTACGCACTGGTGGTCGTGACCGGACTCACCCCTGGGTCTGCCACAGCGTACGAGGTGCTGCTCGACGGCGAGCGGGTGTGGCCCCTCCCGGACTCGCCCCAGCCGCCCAGCACCATCCACACTCCGCCGGTCCCGGCGACGGGCGCGGTGGTCGCCTTCGGCTCGTGCCGGTGGGCGGCGCCGGCTGTGGGCGAGTCCGATCCGGTGGGCCCCGATGTCCTCGACACCCTCTCCGCCCGGCTCGCCGCCGACCCGGAGGCCGAGCGTCCGGACGTTCTCCTCCTCCTCGGCGACCAGGTGTACGCGGACGAGACGTCCGCCGACACCAGGGCCTGGATCGCTCGGCATCGGCGAGCCGCTGGCACCGGCTTGGCAGCCCCGCCGGACCAGGTCGCCGACTACGAGGAGTACACCCACCTCTACGACGAGTCCTGGGGGGACCCCGAACTGCGCTGGCTGCTTTCGACCGTACCCAGCTGCATGATCTTCGACGACCACGACGTCATCGACGACTGGAACACCAGCGCCGCCTGGGTAGCCGACATGCGGGCAACGCCCTGGTGGCACGAGCGGATCACCAGCGGCCTGATGTCGTACTGGGTCTACCAGCACCTCGGGAACCTCTCCCCCGCCGAGCTCGCCGAGGACCAGCTGTACGCGGCGGTACTGGCGGCCGACGACGGCACGGAGGTGCTGCGCGCGTTTGCCGAACGCGCCGACGCCGACCCGGCGACGGTGCGCTGGAGCTACCGCAGGGACTTCGGCCGCACCCGGCTCCTGATGGTCGACACCCGGGCCGCGCGGGTGCTGGAGGAGCAGCACCGGGCGATGCTGGACGCCGAGGAGGCAGCCTGGCTGCGGACGCAGGCGTTCGACAACCCCGGCGGCGTCGACCACCTGCTGATCGGGACCTCGCTCCCGTGGCTGCTGCCCCCGATGGTCCACTTCGCGGAGGGCTGGCACGCGGCGCTCTGCCGGGGCGAACGCGGTCCGCGCTGGGCGCGCTTCGGTGAGTGGCTGCGCCGGCGGGCGGACCTGGAGCACTGGGCGGCGTTCACTACCTCGTTCGAAAGGCTGACGAAGACGGTCGCCGAGGTGGGGAGGGCCGATGCCGCCCCGGCAACCGTGTGCGTGCTCTCCGGGGACGTGCACCACGCGTATGTGGCGGAGCCTGTCTGGACCACCGGGCGGCAGCCGCGCTCCCGTGTCTTCCAGTTCACCTGCTCACCCCTGCACAACTCTGTGCCCGCAGCCATACGGGTGGGATTCCGTTTCGGCTGGAGTCGGTTCGCCAAGGGGATCGGACATCTCCTCGCCCGCCACGGACGGGTCGCGAGACCGGCGGTCCGGTGGGGGCGCACCGGCGGACCGTGGTTCGGCAACCAGTTGATGACGCTGACACTGCGCGGACGTACGGCGCGGCTGCGGCTGGAGAGGGCCTCGCCGGGTGCCAAGCGGGGGCGCCGCGGGACCGACCGCGCGGGAGCACGGCTCGTCGGCGTCCTCGACCGCAGTCTGACGGACGGAAGCTGACGCCCCACCGGAAGGTCCCTCATGACCTTATTGGAGGCCCCGCAGTGAGGCCGCCCCGCCGCCAACAGCGAGTCCAAGCTTCGCGAGATGTTCGGGAGGCTGCAGGCCAAGCACGGGACCGTCTCGGTCCCGCCACCGCCAGCCGGCCTCCGTCGGTACCCCTCCCGCTGGCGGGCCGGCGTTGGAGGGCTTCGAAGGACAGCCGTCCGGCTGTGGTGTGCCCGACGACGAGCTCGCCGTCGAGGACCAGGCCCTCGGGGAGTTGGTTGCTCGGCGGCCGTGAAAGGTCGGGGAAGCGGTCCTGAACCAGGGAGCCGAGCCGGGTCTGCAGAGCAGCCGGCCGCTGAGACCGGCGAAGAGGATCGGGCGGTGGCCGTCGAACTTCTGCTCTGCCGCGAAGCCGCTCGCCAGGACGCCGGAGCCAGGAACGTACTCGGCGGCCTGGGCGAGCATCGGCTCGAAGGGCGGGGTGAGAACCCCTCGGGGATGGCCTCCTTGACCGCCGCTTCGGGCCTGGCACCCGACAGCCTCCCCCGGCCAGGCATGTATGGCGCGTGGATACGGCCAAAGGGCCCTGCTGAGTCAAGCTCCGGGGCGGGCGGGGTGGGGCTGTGACGACGAGCCGGCGCACAGCTGGCCCGCTGCCGCTCTCCGAGTGGCGCAGGGCCCGGCCGGTGTGGCTACCGGGTAGCCGGGCCCTGCCTGCATGGGGCAACCTGTCGTCCGGTCTTCCCATCTGGACTGTCACACGCGGGGGTGCCTGGGTCGTGCCGGGTGTGGCGGGTGGGTGACCCGGTGGCCGGTACGGCGACGTCATCGGGCCCAGCTCATGCCCGACGTGGAGCACGGGTCCGTTAGGCCGTGTATCGAAAGTGGATCTTGGGCTGTGAATGATCACACGTCATGGGGCGGGGAAATCTCACGGACGAGCAGTGGGCGGCGCTGGAGCCGCTGTTGCCGAAGGGCATCAGGGCGGGGAGGCCGCCCGTCTGGCCTCGACGCCAGTTGATCGACGGCATACGGTTCCGGGTCCGAACCGGTGTTCCATGGCGGGATATCCCGGTCGAATACGGACCGTGGAACCGGGTCTACGACCTATTCCGCCGGTGGCAGCGGGACGGCACCTGGCACCGGATCCTCACCCGCCTCCAGTCCCTGGCCGAGGCGAAGGGTGCGATCACGTGGGACCTGAGC
Source organism: Streptomyces erythrochromogenes (assembly GCF_036170895.1). NCBI lineage: Bacteria > Bacillati > Actinomycetota > Actinomycetes > Kitasatosporales > Streptomycetaceae > Streptomyces > Streptomyces erythrochromogenes. Next base: position 700,164 of record NZ_CP108036.1, read on the forward strand.
GTCGACTCCACGGTCTGCCGCGCCCATCAGCACGCGGCCGGGGCCCGCAAGCAGGGCGACCTGCAGAAGGAACCACCGGGCGGCATCTTCACCGAGCCTTGTGATCACGGGCTGGGGCGCTCGCACGGCGGGTTCACCACCAAGCTCCACTTGGCCGTCGAGCAGGGCCAGAAGCCCATGTCGATCGTGATCACGGCAGGACAGCGCGGGGACTCGCCGCAGTTCGAACCCGTGCTGGAGAAGGTCCGCGTGCCCCGCATCGGGCCGGGCCGGCCACGCGTCCGCCCCGATCGGGTCCGCGCAGACAAGGCGTACGCCTCCCGCAAAAACCGTTCCTACCTGCGCCGCCGTGGGATCCGCTGCACCATCCCGGACAAGGCCGACCAGGCACGCAACCGCCAGAAGCTCGGCTCCCGCGGGGGCCGGCCGCCGCATTTCGACCCGGCCGACTACCGCCAGCGCCACGCGGTCGAGTGCGGCATCAACCGCCTCAAGAGACACCGCGCTGTCGCCACGCGCTACGACAAGCTCGCCGTCCGCTACGAGGCAACGGTCCTGGTCGCAACCATCAACGAATGGCTGTGACCAGGGTCTTCAAGACCCATAAGGGCCGCCCCTGAAGTACATACTCCTGTGCACTCGGGGACGGTCACCGCGCCCGTGCGCGGCATCGGAGCGGTCGCCAGGTGCCATCCGTTCGGCCAGCGCCCGCAGCGTCTCCAGGCCGGCCAGCACCTCCGCGCGATGGTCCGAGACCTTCCGCCCTGCGCAAGAACTCCGCCAAGGTCACCTTCGTCCTGCCCGCCGACACCCCCGCGGCCGAGGTCAGCGTCGTCGGCGACTTCAACGACTGGCGCCCCGGCGTTCACGCCCTCACCCCGCGCAAGGACGGCAACCGGGCCGTCACCGTCGAACTTCCCAAGGACAGCACCCACTCCTTCCGTTACCTCGCCGCCGGCGGCCACTGGTTCAACGACGACACCGCCGACGACCAGGACGGCCCCAACAGCCGCATCCACACCTGACGCGCGCGGCCTCGGGCATCCACGGGACCAGCCCATGACGACTGGCCCCGGCCTGAAGGCCAGTCGCCGTCTCAGGAGCCGGCTGTCGGTGTCCGGCCGTCGCGCAACGTGACAGCCCCAGCGCCCCCGTGATCTCCAGCAGCCGCTGCGGCTGGTGCGGCAGCGGCCCGGCCAGGGCCAGGGAGCGGCCGTTGTTCAGCCGGATGGGGACGTTCAGGAACGACGAGTCGGCAAACGTCACCCCGGCGACGTCGACCACCAGGAGGCGCGCCCCAGCGGCGTCGTGATCACAGGCGGCCGCCAGCTTCCCCGTCGCGTCCAGGTTGGAACTCACCGGTGCAGACGACCACCCACACGCCGTCCGGCTCGGGCCTCACCGCCACCCTCGGCGACTCCATGCGTACCTCCCACAGGCCAAGCCCCCGTTGAGCCGCTGCGCCGCAGGGCTCGGCAGTCGGAACACCACGCCGGGCCAGCAGCTGCGGGCCGAAAGAGGGCCGGGGCCGCGCCTCCTCCCGCCCCCGATCTGCGAATCGGCGTGTCGCTGGAGGAGCATGGCGCCCGTGCTCATGAGCCGACGGTATCGTCCGCCTCGCGCCGGTCGGCGGGAGACGGCGCGAGGGAGTCCGCGCCCGCGGTGACCTCCGGGAACGGTGGAAGGAGGGTCACCCTCACCCGGGGCCCGTCCTCGTGGTCGTCCTCGGTGCCGATACGGACCAGGCCGGCTTCCGAGAGCTGGTGCAGTGCCGTACGCACCAGGACGGCCGGCACCCCCAGGGCCCGGGCCGCAGGAGCCAGCGGGAAGGCAACCGACGGAGCGAGGTACACCCCGCGTGGATCAGCAGCGAGATCCACCAGCAGAGCGGCCACCACCTCGCCGTGCGACACGCTCCGGGCATGGACCGCCCACCGGCCCGCCCAGCTGTCGAACGGAAACGTTTCCACCTCAGGCCCCTCAGGTAGGCACGGCGGCACCGCAAGCACGCCCGGCGCGAATGGTCTCGACCCTCGAGCGTCCTGGGAACAGGGCAACCTCGGCGAGCTGAAACCGCGCAGGCCGACGGCGGTGAAACGCCTCGTTCGTCCAGGCCGCAATCGCCGCATCGACCTTGGTGATCCGTTGTCAGGGCGCAGGTGCGGTCGGGCGTCTCAGTGCGTGGGGCTCCAGTGGCGCACCACGTAGGGGGCCAGGGTGCGGGCGCGTCGCAACATTCCGTAGAGCTGCTGGGCGGGGCGTTGTTGCTCGCTGTGGACGGCGTTGAGGACGATCAGCCCGCAGGTCAGGGCCGGCACGGCCCACTGGGCGTAGGACAGGCGGCGCTCGGCCTGTCCGGTGTCGACGGGGATGTGTTCGGCCTTCTCGGCGTCCTGGGGGTTGCCGGAGGAGGCGAGTTCGATCGTCTTGCCGAGGACGCGGGTGTAGGCGGTTGCGGCCAGTGCGGCGCCGGTCAGGACGGTCTTGGCGATGGTGGAGGCGGCGACGCCCTGCTGGGTGACCACCCGTGTGGCGTTGGCCGCGAGCAGGCCGGTGGAGCCGACGAGATGCACGCCGATCGCGGCGGCGCCCACGGGCACCCACATCGCCCACCCTGTGCTGGCGATCCTGGCACCTTCCTCCCAGCTGTTGCCCTGGGCCTTCGCGGCGCCGTTGAGGCCGACAGCGCCCATCAGGGATCCTCCGAACCAGGCGGCCAGACCCACGTCGTGGAGGCTGCGCAGGACGGTGTTGCGTTCCGACATGGGTGACTCCTCGCGCGTGGAAGTGCCGACAGGCCGCGGGCACTCCCGCCACCGTCACCCCGCGAGCCTGTCCGTGCCAGTGCGGCTGGCCCGAACGGCCGCGCGCACGTACGCCCGGCCCCGAGGACGGTTCCGCGGATGGCGGAGGCCGACTTCGCCGCCGACTGGCTGCCACGCGCTTGCCGGCCAGCGGCGGGTCGGGCTCGGCTTTGGGGCGTGCCACGCTCATCCCCGCGGTCGACGCCACCTGCGCCCTCCTGACCAACGGGCATCGGAGAGGGTGTGGAAGGCGAGCTGACCGTTTGGCGTGGAAGGTCGGTCCGCCCAGGCTGGGGCCCGGGGCTTGGATCGATCGGGCCCGGGTGTACAGGGCCCGAACCTCGCCAGGGCACGCACCCGAACTGAAGTTGTGGTCCTGCGGTTCGGTACCCGTCTGTCCGGTGGCAAGGCCCCGGCGGCTGGGAAGCCCGGGGCCCGAGCCTTCCGGGCATCGCCCCGTCCCGTTGGGAGGGCGGGCCCGCGTTCCCGGTGCCTTGGTGGCGAACGCCGCCAAGGCACCGGGAACACCCGGAAGGGGGCCAGGGCCGGGTGTGTGTCAGGCCCGGATCATTGATGAATTTTGGCAGTGGCCGGTGACTCCGCCGACTGGCGGAGAGCGCTACTCGAACTGCCCGGGCCAGAGGACGACACGACGTGAGGCTCACGTCATCTGGATGCCCAGGCGTACGCATTCGATGAGGTAGTCCCCGGTGTCGGCATCGATGGTGACACCGTGGGCCTCGCTGTGGAATCCGGGGAAGGCCCGGTCGAACGCCTCCAGCGCGGACAGGTAGCGCAGGACCGGGCCGTTGAATGCGCCGAGCGCTTCTCCGGGCATCAGGACGGGGATCCCCGGGGGAGTCACGGTCACCATGGCCGCGGCCACCCGGCCGGCGGCCTGGGCGAGGGGGAGCCGTTCGGTGCCGCCCCGGATCAGCTGCCGGTAGCACGCCTGGGGCGGGGCGACGGGTTCCGGCAGCTGCTGGAAGGCGGTGTCCAGGGCGTCGATCAGTTCCGCCCGGGTGAGGTGTTCGTGCATGTCCTGGCAGAGACCGCGCAGGGTCGTGCCGCTGTAACGCTGCGGGTAGCGTTCGACGAGGTCCGGCAGTACTTGGCGCAGCGGGGTGTCGGCGTCATGGAGGGCCTTGAAGTCCATGAGTGCGTCCATCAGGGTGCCCCACTTGCCCTTGGTGATGCCCATGGAGAACAGGACGAGGGTGGTGTAGGTGTCGGTCTTCTCCACGACGATGCCGCGGCCGGCCAGGTACGCGGTGAGGATGCGGGCGGGGATGCCCCAGGAGTCCGCCTCACCGCGCGCGTTGACGCCGGGGCAGGTCAGCGTCACCTTGATGGGGTCCAGGAGACACTGGCCCTCGCTGAGTCCCTTGAAGCCGTGCCAGTCCGCCTCCGGGACGAGCTCCCAGCAGCGGGGATCGGAGGCCAGGAGTGCCGGGGAGGCGTCTGCGAAAGCGACGCTGGTTCCGTCGGCCGGGTCGGTGACGGTGTCGGGCTGCCAGACGCCGAAGAACCACGGCAGCCGGTCCCCGGCCTCCGCGATCCGGCGCCCGGTACGGACGAGGGCCTGCCGGAACCGCACGGCCTCGGTCACCGCCTCGTTCACCAGCCACTCCCCCTGCGGTCCGTCCATCATCGCCGCGGCCACGTCCAGCGAGGCGATCACCGGGTACAGCGCCGAGGTGGTGCCGTGCATCATGAACGTCTCGTTGAACCGGTGGTGCTCGACCGGCGCTCGGGGTGAGGACTTCACGTGGACCATGGCGCTCTGCGACAGGGCGGCCAGCAGCTTGTGCGTCGACTGGGTCGCGAAGACCGTGGGACGCTCGTCACCCTCGAAGGTGTCCGGACCCACGGCCATGCCGTACCGGCCCGCGTACAGCGGGGAGAAGCGCGCGTAGGCGAACCAGGCCTCGTCGAAGTGCAGACGGGGCGTACTGGGAGCCAGGGCGCGCGCCGTCTGCACGGTGTCGTAGCACAGGCCGTCGTACGTCGAGTTCGTGATCACCGCGTACTGGGCCTCGGGGGACACTGCTCCCGGAGTCAGGGGGTGGGCGGCGATCCGGGCGGCGACCGCGGCGGGCGCCGTCTCGCGCGCAGGGAGCGGTCCGGCCAGCCCGTATCCGTTGCGGGTAGGGACGAGGTAGACCGGACGCGCACCCGAGATGACCAGGCCGTGCAGCACCGACTTGTGGCAGTTGCGGTCCACGAGGGCGATCTCGTCGGCGGTGACGCAGTAGTGGCCGACCATACGGTCCGCGGTGGAGTCGCCGTGGAGCACGAAGTACGTCCGGTCGGCGCCGAAGATGCGGGCGGCATTGCGCTCGGCTTCCCCGATGGGGCCGCTGTGCTCGAAGAGGGAACCCAGTTCCTCCACCGAGATCGACAGGTCGGTGCGGAAGAGCCGCTCACCGTAGTAGTCGAAGAAGGCCCGGCCGACAGGCGACTTCAAGAAGGCTACGCCGCCCGAGTGCGCCGGCGTGTGCCAGGAGTATTCATGGGCGTCGTCGAACCGGCGCAGCGCTTTGAAGAACGGGGGCAGGACGGAGTCGCCGTACTCCCGGGCGGCGTTGAAGACCCGGCCCGCGATGAAGGACGGCGTGTCCTCCAGCGGCCAGATGTATCCGACGGCGGTCTCCGCCACCCACAGGGGAAGGCGGTCCAGGCCGTGGTCCGATTCCTCGCTCATGACGACGAAGACGGGCAGGGCCGTGAACCGGCGGGTGATCTGACGCAAGACGGCCGCTCCCCGGCCGTCGCTGTCCTCACCGGTCTCGGACGGCAGGTCCCAGGCGACGACCGCAGCCGACAGGCCCGCCTCCGTACGCAGGGCGGCGCACGCCGCCTCGACGGTCCGCGCCCACCGCACCTCCAGGCCGCGATTCTCCAACTCCTTGCCGATCCGGCGCAGTTGGTCACCGCCGACACCCCGGCCCAACGGGTCCTCGCGCAAAGCCAGCAGGACACTACCGTTTGCCATGACACTCTCCACGTGCGTCAACCCATCCCGACCCGCCAAGCATCGAGTTCAAACACCACGGACCGGGTCGAAATCCGGCGCCCCTCACCCGTTCGGCGGGGGCGCACGACAGGGCGCCCCGCGTTCCGCAGACCTAAGGCCGAGCGAATGACGGCTCGCGCAGGTCTGGTTGTCCGATATCCGTTATCCGGGTCGGGCGCCGCCGGGGCCTCTTCCACGACCCTGAAACTCCGCGGCGCATCGCCGCAGCCGACCGGGGGCAGCGGTCCGCGCTGTCACCCGAGGGCGCAGGCCCAGGCGGGCCTGGACCACGAATGTTGAACACATCCATGCGGCTTGGGCCCGGGCAGTTGTCACTCCAGCCCACAACGCTCCACACCACCGCGAAGGTAACCCTCGGCGACCGCTCCCCAAGATCTGCCAGACTCCGCTGGACTCCGTCGCAGACAGGAGGGCGATGGAGGAGGAGGCGGGTGCGTTCCGGACGATGCCAGTGAGGAACACGGCGAGGACCAGGACTCCGAAAGCCCGGCACCAGCGAGCCGGCTCGGACAGGATCACCCACGCGCCCCGGTACGACCGCCAGAACCGGCGGAAGGCCACGACCGAAGCCCACAGCACCATCCAGACCGCCACGGTGACCAGCACCCTCGTGAGGCCGGAGCCGCCGAGCAGGGAGCCGGTCACCGCCGACGTGGCGAGCATGGCCGCCGCGGTGACCTCCAGAGCGCCGACGCCACGCACGGCCCGGTCCGGGTCGAACGCACACAAGGCTGAACGCGCATCCTGAACGGCTTCAAAGCGGTGGCCGACCGGGCCCCGGTGGCCGAGGGACGCGCTCGACGCCCGGTCCTGGTCCCAGGGATGTCGTGACTGATCCCCCCGGGGCCCGGGGTGCACTGGGCGGTGGGCAGGGTGCGGGCGGGGGCGGGGGCGGCGCGATCAGGGCGGTCAGCCGGCATCGCGGTTGATCGGCTGCTCTGGCTAAGCGTCGTGTTCAGGGGCTTTACGCCAGCGGGCCTCGCAGAACGAGTACAGGCCGAACATCAGAAGGCCGACCGCCGCGGCGATCAGCAGCACCGGCCCGGCTGGCGTATCGGCGAACGAGCGCAGCGTCTCGTCCAGGCCCTTTGCCTCGCTGGCGTCGAAGCGCACCGCGGCCAGGAGAATGAACAGGCCGGTCGCCACCGCGACCACTCCGCACGCCACGCCGCCGATGATGCCCAGCGCCGCGACGATACGCCGCGTCGTCCGGCTCATCCGCTCCGTACGGAGGTTCTTCTCGAACTTCCGCATCAGGCTGCGCACCACGATCACCACGCCCACGATGGCCAGCACGGCCCCGAACACGCCGACGAGTACCCGGCCATAGGGCCATTCCAGCACGCGCGCGGTGTAGTCCTTCGACGACTCGTCACCGCCGCGGACCCCGCCGGACCCGCCGACCAGCGCGGTCTGCACCACGCCGACACAGATCACCAGGTAGAAGACGGCCAGCCCCAGGGAGCCCAGGCGCCGGGTCCACTTGTCACCACCTTCCGTCGCCTGCCCGAAGGCGGCTTCGGAAAAGCGCCACAGCGCCATCGCCGCCAGCCCCACCACCAGCGCCCACAGCAGCACCTGGCCGTACGACTGCTCACCGATGGTCCGCACGGCCCCGGACCGGTCGGCCTCCTTGTCACTGCCGCCGCCGAAACCGATCCGCACGGCGAGGAGCCCGACCAGAACGTAGATCACTCCCCGCGCGCAGAGCCCGACCCGGGAGGCAACCTCCATGGCGCGGCTGTCGGCCACACGCTGCCCCCGGGTCTTGGCCTGGGCGGCATCCTTCTCGGTCGCCATACCCGACACCTCCCGGTGCGCGAACAGCTGCTAACCCCACCATGGCACCACGCAGCGCACCCGACCAGCGCAGTCCGTCGCTTCCAGGTGATAGGGGTCATGTCATTGGGTGAACTCTGCTCGGGCAGGGCACGCGGCTGCACTCGCGCGACGGGACACTCGCCGTGTCGGGACGGTTCCCCATCATCGACTTCCCAGACGCCCCCCGCTGCAGGTCACTGCCTGCACGACAGGCCGGCGAAGCGGCACGCTCGCGTGCACCGGTAGCCCCGCCGGCCCGGAGAGCACAGTGCCTGCTGACGCGGGAAGGGGATCCACGGGACGGGTTCTCGTGGAAGGGGCGGTGTCAGCGTCGGGCGTCAACGCCAGCACCCGCGTTTCACACAGGATGCCGAACTCTGTGGTCGTGCTGCGCGGTGCTGGCCGGCCGCGGCTATGGTCGGGCGCAGTCCGCGCCGATAAGGCGTGCGCGGGCGAGGCCCGGTGACCAGAGCGCTCTGGCGGCAGTAGCCCGCGGGAGGGGTGGTGGTGGCTCCGGTTGTGCCAGGCTATCGGGCAATGACGACTCAGCTGATCGGCTTCGGCCCTGCAAATATCACTTCGGCGAGCACCCGGTGCGCCCATGTGCCCGATCAGTGCCCGACTGCGCCTGCTGCGAGCCTTTCACCTGCGGGAACGTTTTTCCCCAACCCGTACCAGAGGAACGGGTTGGACCAGCCGCCGGTCCAGACGGTGGGGAAGAGCGCGGCGATGCCGGCGAGCCGCCCGTCGACCAGGAGTACGGGGCTCCGGCGGGGGTGGTCATGTACCAGTACTCCTCGCAGCCGCCGCCGGAGCCGGTGGCGTACACCTCGGCCAGCAGCCGTTCGGTGTTGCGGGGCGTGGTGACCGTCGGGGTCGTGAGGGGCAGGACCCGGTCGGGGGCGTCGGGAGCGGGGGTGCGCCCTTCGGCGGCGTAGAAGGTGAGGGTCACCTTGACGTCGATGACGCCGGTGTAGGTCTCGTTCACGACGTTGCCGATGAGCATCTCGACGGGCTGCGGGCGGGCGAGGGCGTCGCGGTAGCGGGTGACGTCCTTCTCGACGGCCCAGGTGATGCCGTCGGGCGAGGGCTGGGGCGTCGAGGTGCGCAGGATCTCCACGCCGCCCAGGGAGAGGTGGCCCAGGCGGTCGTACTGGCGGCCCTTGACCTTGCCTTCGAGGCGGAGCACCACCGCCGCCCAGTCGGCCGCACCGCAGTCGGTGGGGGGCGCGTAGTCGCCGCGGTAGGGGGTGAAGTCGCGGAACTGCGCCTCGGCGAGGCCCACCTGGCAGGACCGGGTCGCGGGCCGCGCGACGGGCGGCGCGGCGGTGAGGGGGTCGTGCCAGTCGGTGCCGAACTCGGCGGGCGGCGGGTCGGCCCGGGGCAGGCCGTGCGCGGGTCCCGCGGCGGCCAGGGTGCCGGCGGCCAGCGCGATCGCGCCGAGCAGGCCCGTGATCCTGTGTCGTCTCATGGACCGGCAGTGAAACCCGGTGCGCCGGGCGGTGGCCAGGGCCGGTGGGCCGGACCGGGCCGGTTCTCGTCGTCAGCCGCGCAGGACGACCACGCCGTCGTCGTCCGCGTGGACGGTGTCCCCGACGCGGAAGGTGACCTCGCCGATGGTGACGGGCTCGTCCACGGCGCCGGCGCCGGTCTTGCCGCTCTTGCGGGGGACGGTGCCCAGGGCCTGCACGCCGAGGTCGAGGCCTCCGAGGGCGACGCTGTCGCGGACCGAGCCGTTGATGATCAGGCCCGCCCAGCCGTTGCGTTCGGCCGCTCCGGCGATGAGGTCGCCGACCAGGGCGGTGCGCGGCGAGCCGCCGCCGTCCACGACGAGGACGGCGCCCTCGCCCGGGGTGTGGAGGAGTTCGCGCAGCAGGGCGTTGTCCTCGTGACAGCGGACGGTCCGCACGGGGCCGGCGAAGAGCCGGCGGCCGCCGAACTGCCGGAAGCCGGTGGTGCAGATGTCGAGGGCTTCGCCGTGCTCGTCGTACAGGTCGGCGGTGGGGACGGGGGTGATGCTCATGTCGGTACCGGTTCCTCGCTGCTCGTTCTCGTACGTCGCGCCGTGCGGCCAGGGTAGTGGGCCCGGCTCCGGCGGCGGCCGGGGTGGGGCGGGAGGCCCGGACAACGGCCGGAATCCGACGGGCCGGACGGTGGCGTGCCGGGGATCGTCGACAGGCGGAACGTTTCAGCATGGCGCCGCGCGGTCCCCGGGATCAGACGGGCACCCGTCCCCCGGGTACGGCCAGTTCGGGCGCGGCGGACGGCACCCGGGCCGCCGGGGCGCCCGTCGGGGCGGCCGGCGCGCGGGTCAGCAGGACCACGCCCCACGCCGCCACGAGTGCTCCGGCCCCCGCCAGCAGCAGCCCCGTCGGCCCGCCCTGGAGTCGTTCGCCGAGCAGGACCGCGCCGATGGCGGCCGCGGCGAGGGGATTGGCCAGGTTCACCACGGCGAGCGGGGCGCCGAGCCCGCCGCCCCGGTAGGCCCGCTGCGACAGGAGCATCCCGCCGACCGCGAACACCACGACGAGCAGGGCCACGGCGACGACCCGCACGCTCAGCAGGGATACGCCGCGGCCGCCGACGACGGCCACGGTCTGCGTCAGCGCGGAGGCCACGGCGGAGGCCAGCCCGGAGGCCGTGGCGTGCCGCAGGCCCGCGCCCGGGTCCTTGACCGCGGTCAGGAGCAGGATGGCGGCCGCGGTCGCCCCGGAGACGGCCAGCGCCTCGGCCAGCGTGAGGGTGTCGTCGGGGGCCGGCCCGGAGGCGGGGAGCAGCAGCAGGCCGAGCCCGGCGACGGTCGCGAGGGTGCCGCGCCATTCGGTGGCCGCGACGCGGCGTCCGGCCCGGCGCGCCCCCATCGGCACGGCGGCCACCAGGGTGAGCGCGCCGAGCGGCTGCACCAGGGTGAGGGGCCCGTACCGCAGGGCCGCCGCGTGCAGCAGGGCCGCGGCCGCGTTCAGTCCGGCCGACCACCACCAGACGCCGGAGCCCAGCAGCGCCCCGGCGCTGCGCGCGACGCCGGCGCGGGCGAGTCGCTCCTGGGCGACGGCGCCGGCCGCGTAGGTCACGGCCGAGGCGAGGCAGATCCCGACGGCGAGGGCGGTGTCGTTCACTTTCCCGCTCCCACGGCCGCGGCGGTGCTCTTCTGGCGCGGCAGTCCGCGTACCGCGCCCTCCGCGCCGGCGCCGACGTCCGCGCCTGTGCCCGCCTCGCTGTCCGTGCCCGTGTCCCTGCCCGCGCCCGTGTCGTCCCGGTCGCCCGCGCGCGGCCGCGGCACCACCAGCAGGGCGAGCCCGAGCAGGGCGGCGGCGACGACCGCGTCGAGCCAGTAGTGGTTGGCGGTGCCGACTATCACCAGGAGCGTCACCAGCGGGTGCAGCAGCCACAGCAGCCGCCAGGGCGAGCCCTTGCCGCCCTTCGCGCCCCTCCCGCCACGGGTCGCGACGATCACGCCGATCGCGAGCATCAGCGCCCAGCCGAAGTGCAGGGAGGGCATCGCGGCGAACTGGTTGGCCAGGGTGTCGGCGTCCGGCGCGGCTCGGTAGACCGTGGGCCCGTAGACCTGGCCGGTGTCGATGAGCCGGGCGGCGGGGAGCATCCGCGGGGGCGCCAGGGGGTAGGCGAGGTGCAGGACGAGCGCGGCTCCGGTGAGCACGGCGAGCACCCGGCGGGTCCACAGGTAGTGCGCGGGACGGCGGATGTAGAGCCAGATCAGGAAGAGCGCGGTGGCGGGGAAGTGGACGGCCGCGTAGTAGGTGTTCGCGGTGGTCACGAGGGCGTCCCCGTGGAGCAGCAGCCGCTGCACCGCGCCCTCGCCGGGCAGGTGCAGGAGGCGCTCGGCGTCCCAGATCCGGTCCGCGTTGCGGAAGGCCTCGCCGGTGCGGTCGGTCGAGAGCAGCCGTCCCGCCTTGTAGACGGTGAAGAAGCCCGCGACGAGCAGCAGCTCGCGTATGAGGCGCCGGCGTGCTGCTCTCGGTCCGGCTGCCGGCCCGGCAGGCGTGGTGTGGGCGGTCATCCCCCGGTCTCTCTTCTCTGTTGCGCGCACAGCGACACGCCAGTGTATCGATACATTGGCGTATCGATACGCTGGTGTACCGATACGGTCGCGTTCCCGTACACTTCACGGCGGAACCAGTAGCCGAGGCGCCCCCGAGGAGAGCCGCAGCCCATGACGTCGACGCCGACCCCCGCGCGCCGCTCCAAGATCACCCCGGAGCGGGAGCAGGAGTTCTACGACGCCGTCCTGGACCAGCTGCGCGAGCACGGCTACGAGGCCCTGACGATGGAGGGCGTCGCCGCCCGCGCCAGCTGCGGCAAGTCCACGCTCTACCGGCAGTGGAAGACCAAGCCCCAGCTGGTGGCCGCCGCCCTGCGCTCCGCCCGGCGGGGCACCCTCGCCGCGGTGGACACGGGCACCCTGGCGGGCGACCTGCGCGAGGCGGCCCGGATCGCGGCCGGCACCTCGGGCCGGGACACCCGCCTGACGCAGGCCCTCGGGCACGCCGTACTCAGTGACGAGGCACTCCAGGCCGCCCTGCGCGAGGCCCTGGTCGACCCCGAACTGGCCGCCTTCGACGCGATGGTGGAGCGGGCCGTGGCCCGCGGCGAGATCACCGCGGACCATCCCGCCGTGGAGTTCCTGCCGGCCCAGCTGATGGGCGTGCTCCGCATCCGGCCGGTGCTGGAAGGACAGTACGCGGACGCCGACTACCTGATCCGGTTCGTGGAGGCCGTCATGCTCCCGTCCCTGGGTCTCGCGCCCGGCCGCCCCGTCCGCCCGACGGCCGGCCAGGCCCCCTGAACCGGCGGGCCGTCGTCCCGGTGACCGGACGACGCCCCGCCCGCGCTGCCTCGTGGGGACGGCGGCAGCGCGCCACCCGGACCGGGCGGCGGCCACTCACCCGAGTGGCCGCCGCCCGCTCTGAGCGGCCCCGCGCCGGTTTGCGCCGCATTCAGCGGATCCCGCCCATGGCCCGGGTGAACTCCTCCGGGTCGGCTTCGAAGCCCTCCAGCCGTACGTCGAACGACCAGGCGCCCGAGGCGTCCCGGGTGAACTCGGCGACGGTGGCCGCCGTGGCGCCCGGCACGCCCGCGAAGTCGCCCTGGGCGAGGTCGGTGTGACCCTCCCGGATCCGGAACCCCGTGCCCGCGACATCGGCGAAGGTCTTCGCGCCGCCCGCGCCGCCCCCGGTGTTCTGGATGACCACGCCGATCACCACACGGCCCTTGTCCGGGGACATCCTGTGCAGTTCGACGGTCATCACCTCGTCGAAGCCGAAGCCCTGGCCGGTATGGCTGTCCCGGTTGAGGGTGATGGTTCCGTCCGGCGACCGGCTGCCGAAGTGCACGAGCTGGACGGGCGTCCCGTGCGGATCCGCGGCCCCGTAGACCGCGGCGACGATGTCGAGGTCGTTCGCGGGAGTGCCGGCCGGGCTGGGGTCCCACCGCAGCGCGACCTCCACCTTGGCCAGTCCTTTGCGTACACCGTTCACCGAACTCCCCCTTCGTCTGCGGGTATTGCCCGCCCATGATCCCACGGGCCTCCCCTCCCGGCCCGAACGACCGCACGTTCCCGGCCAGTCGGGCCGGATCGGACACCGGGCGCCGCGCGCCCGGCCCGACCGCCGGGCCGCCCGCGCCGGCCGGCTACCAGTCGCCGTCCTGTACGGGTTTGCCCGGCCTCGGGGCGTTGCCCAGCGGTTTGACCTGGCCCGGGGCGGGCTCCGCCCACGGGGTGTGGTCGTCGCCGAGCCACTCCCCCACCGGCTTCACCCCGCTCAGGGTGTCGGTCGGCGCCAGATCGGCGGCCGAATCGTCGTAGTAGTCGAACCAGGGCAGCCCGGCCTTGGTGTAGGCGGCCCGGTCGACGGGCGAGGGCGGAGCGTCCTCCCCGGTGATGCGGCGCCACGCGGGCGGGGTCACCAGGTGCACGAAGATCCGCGCGCCCGGCTCCTCGGCCCAGTCGGACAGCGGGCGCTCGTCCCGGTAGACCTCCTGGTGCATGCTGCCGCCGACGCCGAGCCCCATCGCGGGAGCCGCCGGCGGGCCCGACCGGCCGCCGCCCGGGCGGGCGCCGCGGGGCGCCGCGCCCGGTGCGGGCGGAGCCATCATCGGCGCGGGCACCGGGCCGCCGAAGCCCCCGCCCATGGGCGCCTGGACGGGCGGAGCCCCGTAGAGCCCCTCGCCCCCGGCCGGCGGCGGGGGCGGGGTCAGCCGCGCCCGTTCGGCCCGGTGCCACTGCGCCAGCGCCTCGCGGCCCAGCGGGAACGCCTGGAGCTGCACGCCGCCGGTGGTCTCCTCCCCGGTGACCTGCCCCTCGACCGTGGCGCCCAGCCCCAGCGGCACCGCGACGAACTGGCGCACCGTGCCGTTCCCGGAGTTGATCCCGTCAAGCCAGGGCTGCCGGGGAAGCACCACGTAGTTCTGCGGGGTGCGCGCCAGGCGGCCGCTCCACCGCTCGCCGGAGACGGCGCACACCTTGCCGACGCCGACCTGGAGCGCGGTGGGCGTCCGGGTCCCGCCGAAGCTCAGCCACATCGCCTCGCGCAGGTGGACGGGCAGCATCACGCCGCCCTTCGCCAGCCACTCCGGCGGAACCGTGTCGGGGTGGTCCTCGACCCTGCGCAGCGGGAATTCCCCCAGCCCCGGCGGCAGTGAATGCGTTCCGGATTCGGGCAGGCGCAAGGTCCGTATGAACCGGATCTGCACCCCTTCTCCCACATGCAGCGCATTTCCGTCCACCCGTACCGAACCTGTTCCCACACCCGCCCCTTTCTGCTGTTCAGACCCGGTTTTGCCGAAGAAGTTACGGTAGAGCCGGATCGTTATCCTCAAGTTTCGCTCAAATGTAGTGACGCTACGGCCGCCCTCTTCCTAGCTTCCTCGTACACATGTGTCGACGTGTCGTACGTTCCCGCGGTTCCACACGCCCGGCGATCCCGGTGACGCGTCCCGCGTTCCCCCAGGAAAGAGTGCAAGCATGAAGGTTCCCCAGGCCGGCGCGGTCGCCGCAGTGATCGCCCTCGCCCTGACCGCCTCCGGGTGCGGTGGTGGAGAAGAGGACAAGGGGACCCTTCCCATCGGCATCAAGTTCGACCAGCCGGGCATCGGCATGCGGGAGACCGGCGGTACGTTCACCGGCTTCGACGTGGACGTCGCCACGTATGTGGCCAAGGAGCTCGGCTACAAGCCGGATCAGATCGAGTTCAAGCAGGTCTTGAGCAACGACCGCGAACTGCTGCTCCAGTACAACGAGGTCGAGTTCGTCGTCGCGAGCTACTCGATCAACGAGAAGCGCAAGGAGAAGGTCGATTTCGCCGGCCCGTACTTCGTGGCCCACCAAGATCTGCTGACCCGCGCCAACGACACCTCGATCACCAAGGCCGAGGACCTCAATTCGAAGACGATGTGCTCGGTGACCGGCTCCACCTCCGCCGAGAACCTCAAGAAGAACCTCGCCCCCAAGGCGGCGCTGCTGGAGCTCAGCGGCTACTCGGACTGCCTCGTCGCCCTGCAGGAGGGCCGCGTCGACGCCATGACGACCGACAACGCGATCCTGGCCGGGTACGCCGCACGCAAGGGCAACGAGGGCAAGTTCAAGCTGACGGGCCAGAGCCTCAGCAACGAGAACTACGGCATCGGTGTCAAGAAGGGCGAGAAGGAACTTCAGGGCAAGATCAACGACGCTCTGAAGAAAATGGTCCAGGACGGCTCCTGGGAAGCGGCAGTGAAGAAGAACTTCGGCGCGGGCTACAAGTACGAGCCGGCTCCGGCGATCACCACCGGCAGCTGACGCCCGTCGCACGGGTGGCCGTGACCCCTCTCCGCCTGGGTCACGGCCACCGTTGCGTTCCGGCGCCGGGTCAGGGTCAGACCACTGGGGCCTTGCCGCGCAGCACGGTCAGGAACTCCCTCATCCAGCCGGAGTGGTCGGGCCAGGCCCTGGCCGAGACCAGGGTGCCGTCGACCACCGTCTCGGAGTCCTCGAACTCCGCCCCCGCGGCCTTCATGTCCAGCTCCAGCGCCGGGTACGCGGTCACCCGGCGGCCGGCCAGGCCCCCGGCTGCGGCGGTGATGAGCGGGCCGTGGCAGATCTGCGCGATCGGCTTGTCGGCTTCCGCGAAGGCGGCCAGGATCCGCCGCACCTCGGGGTCGTTGCGCAGGTACTCGGGGGCCCGGCCGCCCGGGACGACCAGGGCCGCGTAGTCCTCCGTCACCACGTCCGCGAAGGCCAGGTCGGCAGGCCAGGTGTAGCCGGGCTTCTCGGTGTAGGTGTCGAAACCGTCCTCGAAGTCGTGGACCACGAAGCGCAGCTTCTTCACCTGCGGTGCCGCGATGTGGACTTCGTACCCCTCCTCGCGCAGACGCTGGTACGGATACAGCACCTCCAGCGACTCGGCCGCGTCGCCGGTCACGATGAGGATCTTCACTGCCATGGGCTGCTCCAGATGGGTCTGTTCACGGTCGGGCCGGCCCCGCCGGGGCCACCGCTACCCTGCCCGCGGCCATCGGGGCGCACACCCGGGCTTCCACGTCCCGGACACATGTTTTTTGCCTGATGGGCACATGACAATGCAATCCTCTTCCCTGCCACCTGATCCCCCGCCAATTCCCCGGGCGGGGACGGTGCGTACGGAGAGGTACCCCCCCACCCGATGAGAATCTCGCGCCTGACCCCCTGGGCGGCCGGCCTCGCCGCCGTCGCCCTGGTCGCCGTACCGGCGGCCGCGTCCGCCGGCCAGCAGGGCACGGCCGCGCCCCGGACCCCCGGGGCCGCCCCCGCCGCGGCCGCCTCGTACGACGCGTACTACGCGCCCGCCGAGGGCAAGACCGGTGCCGCGCTGAAGGCGGCCCTGCACGACATCGTCAAGTCGCAGTCCAAGGTCAGCTACGACGGGGTGTGGAACGCCCTGAAGGCGACCGACCAGGACCCGGCGAACCCGAACAACGTCATCCTGCTCTACTCCGGCCGCTCGCAGTCGAAGTCGTCGAACGGCGGCGGCGCCAACGACTGGAACCGCGAGCACGTCTGGGCCAAGAGCCACGGTGACTTCGGCACGGCCACCGGCCCGGGCACCGACCTGCACCACCTGCGGCCCGAGGACGTCACCGTCAACAGCACCCGCGGCAACAAGGACTTCGACAAGGGCGGCAGCCCGGTGAGCGAGGCCCCGGGCAGCCTGACCGACGCCGACTCCTTCGAGCCCCGCGACGCGGTCAAGGGCGACGTGGCCCGCATGCTGCTCTACATGGCCGTCCGCTACGACGGCGGCGACGGCTTCGCGAACCTGGAGCTGAACGACGTGGTCAACAACGGCTCCGCCCCGCTCTTCGGCCGGATCAGCCTGCTGAAGCAGTGGAACCTGATGGACCCGCCGGACGCCTTCGAGCAGCGCCGCAACCAGGTCATATTCGACGTGTACCAGCACAACCGCAACCCGTTCATCGACCACCCGGAGTGGGTCGACTCCATCTGGTGACGCCGGAGGGCAGCTCGGCGGCCTCCGGGGGTTGACGCGCGTCAGGCCGGGTATTCGCAGGCCAGAGGCTGCGGACCGCGCCCGACGGCGGCAGCCCACGGAGGTACGTCGTGATGGACGGAGCCGGCCTCTCCGATCGCGAACAGCGCGCCCTCTCCGCGATCGAGGCAGAACTCAAGGGTGACCGTGCCCTCGACCGGATGCTGCGGTCGGGGCGCCGACGACGCCGTGCCACCTGGGCTGGGGTGTGGGGAGCCGCGACGACAGCGTTGTTCGTCGCGGCTTCGGTCACCGTCTCCGAGCCGCTGCTCTGGGCCTGCGCCGCCGCCTGGACCCTGACGGTGGTCACAGCCCTGCCGCCGGCCGTCGAGTGGGCCCACCGCCGCAGACGGATCCCCAGACGCCCGGAAGAATGAACGAACGGACTCAGAGCCGGCCGGCGAGGGCCTGGAATTCGGACCAGGGCAGCTGCGGCGTCCGCGCGTCCCACACCTTCTGCGACAGCGCTGCCAGCGGCATGCGGATGCCCGCCGCCACCTGGTCCTGGGTCTGCGCGCCGGACAGGTCGGCCCAGACGGCGAGGCGCCCGCCGAGGATCTGGCCGTCGTAGGAGGCCGGCACGGGGGTGGTGCCGCGCAGGACCAGCGGGGTCCACTGCTCGTAGATGCGCCGGCCGGTGGGGTAGGTGAACTGGTTCGGCTCGCCGAGCACGTAGTACAGGTACTCGTCGTTGAGGTTCACGAGCTTGCGGCCCTCGCGCAGGTACTCCAGCGGCGGGCGGGCGCCGATCTCCTTGCCGGTCCAGTACTCGACCTGGATGTCCTTGGCGGCGCCGGCGACCCCGCCGGCGAAGAACCCGTCGTTCCACGCCTTGAGCGCCTTGCCGGACGGGCGGACCACGTCGGCGCGGTCGTTCAGCCACCCCGTGGCCAGGTCCTGCACGCGCGCCGAGGGCCCGTAGCGCTGCTGCGCCGCGCGGGCGAGCTGGGGGAAGGACGCCTGCGGGTCGCGGACGACCAGCGCCTGGTACTCGTCGGCGCCCAGGTGCCAGGCTCCGCCGGGGAAGAGCGGCCGGTACTCGCGCAGCAGGTCGTCGATCAGCTTGGCCGAGGCCGGGTTGGATATGTCCACCGCGCCCTTGACGGCCCTGCCGTTCACGTCGCGCAGTTGCAGGTCGGGGTGGGCGCGCAGCACCGCGCCGAGGTGTCCGGGCGAGTCGATCTCCGGAACCACCGTGATGTGCAGCCGGGAGGCGAGCGCCGTGATGTCGCGTACCTGCGCCTTGGTGAGGTGCGGGGTGGAGACGATCTCGGGGTGGCTGTCGGACTGGATCCGGAAGGCCTGGTCGTCGGAGAAGTGCAGGCCGAGCTGGTTGAGTTTGAGGTCCGCCATCTCGCGCAGCCGGCTCTTTATCCACTCGGGCGTGAAGTGCTTGCGCGCTATGTCGAGGTTGAGGCCGCGCTGCGGCTTGGCCGGGGCGTCGCGCACGGTTCCCTCGGGCGCCGAGCCGGAGGCGCGCACGGCCTGCTTGAGGGTGCGGGTGCCGTAGAAGACCCCGGCCTCGTCGGGGCCGTTGATGCGTACGCGGCCGTCCTTGACGGTGAGGGTGTACGACTCGGGGTTGCCCGCGCCCTCGACGGAGAGCTCCACGTCGCCGGCGCGCGGCGCCGCCGACTCGCCGTACTTGATGCCCAGTTCCCCGGCGAGCAGTCGGGCCTCGTCGGAGAGCGCGGCCGTGTCGCCCTGCGCGACGACCACGCGGGCGTCGGGGGCGGGTTTCCAGCCGGGGCCGCGGGCCGCCTCGTGTTCGCGCACGGCCGGGATGGTGCGCGGGGCGGTGGACAGGGCGTAGGTCGGTGACGGAGCCGGCGGGGTGGGGGCTGCGGCCGGGGCGGTCGTCGTGCCGGCGGCGCCCTGGGCGGTGGGGCTGGGGGCGCGTACCTCGTCGGATGCGGCCGTGCACCCAGGAAGGGCAAGGGCGACCATCGCGGCGACACCTGCCGTCGCGATCGCGTGGACCCTCCTGCACTTCATCGGTTTCCGCATCATGCAGCCGTGTCCCCCGTACCAACCTGGCACGGGGGACACGGGCGCGCGACCCGGCGGTCTCAGAGCAGGGCGTCGAGCGCCGCGGTGGCGAAGGCGTGGTCCTGGTCGGGTGCGCCGCCGCCGACGCCCACGGCGCCGATGAGCCGGCCGTCGCGGTGGACGGGCAGCCCGCCCGCGATGAACAGCAGGGGACGGTCGAGGGCGGTGGGGAGCGTGTGGAAGGGGCCCTCGGGCCGGACGGCGTCGACGAGGTCGGCGGTGGGCGCGTCCAGCTGGAGGGCCGTGTAGGCCTTGCGGGTGCTGGTCTCGCCGGAGATCAGGACGGCGCGGTCGTCGCGCCGGAAGGCGAGCAGGTGGCCGCCGGCGTCGAGGACGGTGACGCTGACCGCGGCTCCGGCCGCCTCGGCGGCGGTCCGGGCGGCGGCGACGAGCAGCTCGGCGTCCTCGGTGATCAGGGGCGCGACGGCGGTGCGGGTGGCGGTGGACATGCCGGTTTCTCCTTGCGGGGGGTGTACGGGGAGGGGTGGATCAGTGGCCGGCGGGTGCGGCGGCGGTCGCCTCGCGGGCCGCGGCGGCGGCGACCACGCGGCCGCCGGGGGCGGTGCGTCCGGCCGTACGGCGTTCCAGTGCGCCCGACACGAGGGCCAGCACCAGGGCCGATGCGGCGAGCGCGGCACCGACCCAGTTGGGGGCGGTCCAGCCGAGGCCGGCGGCGATCACGAGCCCGCCGAGCCAGGCGGCGAGGGCGTTGCCGAGGTTGAAGGCGCCGATGTTGACGGCGGAGGCCAGGGTGGGCGCGCCGGCGGCCTGGTCGAGGACGCGCTTCTGGAGCGGGGGCACGGTCGCGAAGCCGAGGGCGCCGATCAGTACGACGGTGACGGCGGCGCCGGCCTTGGTGTGGGCGGTGAGGGTGAAGACGGCGAGGGTGACGGCGAGGGCGCCCAGCGCCACATAGAGCATGGGCATCAGCGCGCGGTCGGCGTAGCGGCCGCCGATGAGGTTGCCGGCGACCATGCCGAGGCCGAAGAGGACGAGGAGCCAGGTGACGGAGGAGTCCGCGAATCCGGCGACTTCGGTCATCATCGGCGTGATGTAGGTGATCGCTGCGAAGACGCCGCCGAAGCCGAGGACGGTCATGGCCATCGCGAGCAGCACCTGGACGTTGCGGAAGGCGGCGAGTTCGCTGCGGATGCGCACCCCGCCCTCGGGGCGGGGCAGCTCGGGCACGAGGCGGGCGATGCCGAGCAGGCCGGCGACGCCGAGCGCGGCGACGATCAGGAACGTGACCCGCCAGCCGAGGGTCTGCCCGACGAGGGTGCCGAGGGGCACGCCGACGACGTTGGCCACGGTCAGGCCGGTGAACATCATGGCGATCGCGCCTGCCTTCTTCTCGGGGGCGACGAGTTCGGCGGCGACGACGGCGCCGATGCCGAAGAAGGCTCCGTGGGCGAGCGAGGCGACGACGCGGCCGGTGAGCATGAGGCCGAAGGCGGGGGCGAGTGCCGAGAGCACGTTTCCGGCGATGAAGAAGCCCATGAGCAGCATCAGCATGCGCTTGCGGGGGATGCGGGTGCCGAGCACGGTCATGAGCGGGGCGCCGAGGACGACGCCGAGGGCGTAGCCGGTGACCAGGAAGCCCGCGGTGGGGATCGAGACGCCGTAGTCGGCGGCTACCTCGGGGAGCAGGCCCATGATGACGAATTCGGTGGTGCCGATCCCGAAGGCCCCGACGGCGAGGGCGAGAAGTGCGAGAGGCATGGGGAGGTGCCCTTCAGGGGGGAGGTGGTGGTGCGGGTGCGGCCTGCGCTCATCGATGCTGCCGCCGTTTACGTGCGTCCACATTAATTGCAGACGCGGGTTATTTGCAAGCGCGGGCTATTGCAGGGGTGGCATATCCTGGGGTGGTCGGGTGGTCACACGCCCGCACGGCACGCCCCGCACGGCATGCTTCGATGCTTCGATGGAGGAGCCCATGACGGCCACGGACAGCGCGCTGACCGCCCTCTCCCAGGGCTGGTGCGCCCTCTCGCTCCTGCACGGCCGGATCGAGGCGCACATCGAACGGGCCCTGCAGGCCGGCCACGGCCTCAGCGTGCGCGAGTACTCGCTGCTCGACGTCCTCAGTCGGCAGCACGACGGGCCGGGCGGACACCTGCGCATGCACCAGGTCGCCGATTCGGTGGTGCTCAGCCAGAGCGCGACGACCCGGCTGGTCAGCAGGCTGGAGGACCGCGGCCTGCTCAACCGCTACATCTGCGACACGGACCGGCGCGGCATCTACACCGACGTCAGCGGGTCCGGCCTGGCCCTGCTGGCCGCCGCCCGCCCCACGAACGACGCCGCCCTGCGCGAGGCCCTGGACGAGGCCGCGGGCAATCCGGAACTGGCTCCCCTGGTGGCGGCCGTGGAGAACCTCCGCAGGCCGTAGGGGGTGTCTTCGCCGAGACACCCCCTGGGCCCACCGCCTGGCGCCTACCGCCCGGGGGACGGCGGGGACGAGGTGACGGCCGCGCCCGGCGTGCCGGACGAGCCGTGCGACGGCGTCACCGACGGCCGCTGCGGGGACGCCTGAGCCGTCGGGCCCGCCGACCGGGTGGGCGCAGGGGATCCGGACGGGCCCTGCGACGTGTCCCCGCTCGGGGTAGGGCCCGGCCTGCTCGGCGAGGGTGACGGCGGAGCCCCGGTCGACGGGCTCGGAGTCGTCACCCGCGGCGGGGTGGCGGGCAGCTGAGGGCCGGGCTCGGCGTCCGGGGCGAACAGCAGGTACCCGA
Source organism: Streptomyces erythrochromogenes (assembly GCF_036170895.1). Classification (NCBI taxonomy): domain Bacteria; kingdom Bacillati; phylum Actinomycetota; class Actinomycetes; order Kitasatosporales; family Streptomycetaceae; genus Streptomyces; species Streptomyces erythrochromogenes. Next base: position 722,128 of record NZ_CP108036.1, read on the forward strand.
TCCCGGCGGCCGCGGCCGCCGCCAGACCCGCGAGCGGCAGCGCGAACCGCCGCAGCCGCTCCATCGGCCGCCGTCCGGCCCGCCCCCCGGGCGGGCTCGCCGGGCGCAGCCGGCGGACGTCGATGCTGTCGGCGCGCGCGTCGAGCGCCTGCCGCAGCCTGCGCTCCACGGGGCGCTCGCCCGGGTGTTCGCCGGGGCGTTCGCCGTCGGGCGTCATATCCGTCCCTCCAGATTCCGTTCCAGCGCGTCCAGGCCGCGGCTCGCGTTGGACTTCACCGCGCCCCGGCTGATGCCCAGCGTGGTCGCGATCTCCGCCTCGCTGAGGTCGGCCCAGTACCGCAGCACGAGGACCTGCCGACGGCGGGGTGTCAGCCGGGCCAGGGCGGCGAGCACCTCGCGGTGCGCCTCGTCCAGGACCACGTGGTCCTCGGCGGACGGTAGGTCGACCGCCGGCGGCGGGGTCCAGGCCCGTGCGGTGCGCCTGCGGCGCAGGACGGAGCGCGCGGTGTTGACGACCGAGGTGCGCAGGTAGCCGAGGGCGTTGTCGACCTCGGTGATCTGCTCCCCGTGGCGCCGGTACAGGGCGGTGAAGGCGTCCTGGACCACGTCCTCGGCGGTGGCGAGGTCGTCGACGAGCAGCACCGCCAGCCGGACCAGGCCCAGCCGGTGCGCGTGGTAGAGCTCGGTGACGGTGGGCGGTCCCGGGTCCCCGTCGCCCGTGTGGTCGTGGGCGGGGGCGTGGGACGCCCCGTACGAGGAGCCGTACGCCGGACCGTACGGCCGGGGGGAGACCCGTGGGGCGGTGGAGCGCTCGCGGCGCAGCCACGACCACAGGCCCCGCCACGCCCGGCCGAGGCCGGGCGTGAGGGGGCCGACGGGTGGTGCGAGTTGGTGCACGGGGTTCCTCAGCTGTTCGCGCGGCGCCGCACGGCGTAGAGGGTTCCGGCGCCGGCCAGGACCAGACCGGTCGCCCCCGCCCCCATCGCGACGGTCGTCGCCGAGGAGCCAGTATGCGCGAGCTCGGCGCCCTCGCCGGCCTCGGGGGCCGCGGCGGGCGACGAGGTGGACGCGCTGGGCTTGGCACCGCCGCCAGCGGCGCTCGGGGAGGCACTGGGGGCGGCGCTGGGAGACGCGCTGTTCGCGTCCTTGCCGGTGGCCGAAGGGGTGCTGACCGAGGGGGAGGGCCTGGGGCCGCCCGCGCTGGGCGAGGCACTGGCCGGGACGCTGACCGACGGGGAGGGCGCGGCCGAGCTGCCGCTCGCGGCGTACGCCGGGCCGGCCAGGGCGACGGCCGTCCCTGCGGCGGCTGCGGCCAAAGCCGTGCGGCGGACGGCCAGGGGGACACGCTTCAGGTTCTTCACGGTGGTTCTCCACGGTCGGGTCGGGGGCGCGGGACTGCGCCCCTTCACCCCCGCACGACGCGCGACCCTCCGGGAGGTTGCCGCCGACGCGGAAAAACTTTCCCCTCGCCGTACGGCAGGCCGCTCAGGGCCGTGCCCAGGGTGGCGATGCCGTCCTCGATCTCCCCCGCGGTGCCCGCCGCGTAGCCGAGGATCAGGCCCGGCGGGCCGGGCCGGTGGCGGTGCCAGGACAGCGGGTGGGTCTTGACCCCGAGGTCGAGGGCCGCCGAGGCCAGGTCGGTGTCGTCGAATCCGGCGCCGTCGAAGGTGACCATCAGGTGCAGGCCGGCGGCGGCTCCGTGCACGCGGGCCCCCGGGAGGCGCTCGGCGACGGCCCGGAGCATGGCGTCGCGGCGGCGGCGGTGGCGGCGCCGGACGAAGCGCAGGTGCCGCTCCAGCTCGCCCGAGTCCATGAGCCGGGCGAGGACCAGCTGGGCGAGGACCGGATTGCCGAGGTCCGCGTAGCGTTTGGCGGCGGTCACGGCGTCGCGCAGGCGCGGCGGGACCAGCAGCCAGCCCAGGCGCAGCGCGGGCGCGAGGAGCTTGGACACGCTTCCGGCGTAGCAGACCCCCTCGGGCACCAGGGCGCGGAGCGCGGGGACGGGCGCACGGTCGTAGCGGTGTTCGGCGTCGTAGTCGTCCTCGATGACCAGCCCTCCCCCGGCCGCCCAGGCGAGCAGGTCCCGGCGGCGTTCGCCGTCGAGGACGACGCCGGTGGGGAACTGGTGCGCGGGGGTGAGCAGGACGGCGCCGGCCCCGCTCTCCCGCAGCCCCGCCACGTCCAGCCCTGCCTCGTCCACGCGGACGGGGACCGTCTCCATCCGCCCGTACTCGAGCTGCTGGCGGGCGCCGAGCGAGCCGGGATCCTCGACCGCGATCCGGTGCACGCCCTCTTCGCGCAGGACCTGCGCGAGCAGCCCCAGGGCCTGGGCGACACCCGCGACGATCACCACCTCGTCCGGGTCGGCGCGGATCCCGCGGTTGCGGGCCAGCCAGCCGACGACGGCCTCCCGCAGCGCGGGCGCGCCGTACCGGCCGGGTGACCGGCGACGACCGGGCGCGCACCGCCCCTTGAGGGCCCCCGGCCGCCTCCGGAGCGGGTCAGGGCCTGCGCCGGGCGTAGCAGAACAGGTGCTCCTCGGGGCCCGCCAGGTCGTCCGCGGGGTGGAACGTCGCGGTGTGGTGGTGCAGTACCTCCAGGCCCCGGTCGGCGAGCCTGGCCAGGTGGTCCTCCGTGGAGAGGCTGCTGACGGTGACCTCGTGGCCCATCCACTCGATGTCCAGGCCCCGGATGTCCCCCGGCACCGTGGCCATCACGAAGTACCCGCCGGGAGCGGTCCACGAGGCCATCCGGTCCAGTGCGGCCGCGACCTCCGGCTGGTCCATGACCAGCAGCGGGAAGAAGGAGCACACGGCGTCGAAGCCGCCGGTCGGCGGCGTGTAGGTGCGCACGTCGGCCTGTTCGAAGCGGGCTGCCGGGACCCTGGTGCGGGCCAGGGCGACCATGGCCGGCGATACGTCGATGCCGGTCACGTCGCAGCCGGCGCGGACCAGTGCCTCGGCGGTGGGCCGTCCGGTACCGCTGCCCACGTCCAGTACGTGGGCTCCCGCGGGCAGCCGGGCGGTGAGCCATTCGAGCGCCTCGATCTGGCCCGGGACCTGCCCGAACAGCTCCTCGTAGCGCTCCCCCAGAGCGTCGAACACCTCTGCCGCTGACTTGCGCCGACTCATCGGGCCGCCCCCTTCGCCTCCGGAGCAACCACCGTACAGGGACGGTCAGGTGGAGGCGGGGACGAGGACGACGGCCGTTCCGTAGGCGCAGACCTCGGTCCCGACGTCGGCGGCGTCGGTGACGTCGAAGCGCATCATCAGCACGGCGTTCGCGCCGCGCGCCTTGGCCTGTTCGACGAGCCGGTCCATGGCCTGGTTCCGGGTCTGCACCAGGGTCTTGGTGAGGCCCTTCAGCTCGCCGCCGATCATCGACTTGAGTCCGGCGCCGATCTGGCTGCCCAGGTGGCGGGAGCGCACGGTGAGGCCGAAGACCTCGCCGATGACGCGCTCGACCCGGTAGCCGGGGACGTCGTTGGTCGTCACGACGAGGACGCCGCTCTCGTGCGCGCCGGCTCCGCCGCCGTAGTCATCGATACCCATGGGACCCACTCTTGCGCCGCCCGCCCGCGACCGCATCCGGGAAGCACCGTGAACAGGGCATTCGGGCGGCCGGTGCCGTGACCCGGTGGGCATTGCGGGTCACGGCACCATGCCGAACTCGTGGGCGACGACGACGGCCTGGGCGCGGCTGGAGAGGGCGAGCTTGCTCATGCAGCGGTGTACGTGGGTCTTGACGGTGGCCGCGCTGAGGACGAGCCGCCCCGCGATGTCGGTGTTGGACAGTCCGGCGCCGACCAGGGCGAGCACCTCGCGCTCGCGCGGGGTCAGCGCGTCCAGGCCGGCGTGCGGGGTGCGGGCGGGCGCCGGGACGGCGTAGGTGTCGATCAGTCCGCGCAGGGCCCCGGGGCTGAACAGCATCTCACCGGCGTGCACGGTGGCGATGGCGGCGAGGAGCCGTTCGGGCGGGGTGTCCTTGACGAGGAAGCCGCTGGCGCCGGCCCGCAGGGCGTGGAAGACGTACTCGTCGGAGTCGAAGGTGGTCAGGACGAGGACCTTGGGCCCGCCGTCCGCACGGTCCCCGACGTCGGCGAGGATGCGCCGGGTGGCGGTGATGCCGTCGGTGCCGGGCATGCGGATGTCCATGAGGACGACGTCGGGCCGGGTCTCGGCGGCGAGCCGGACGGCCTCCTCGCCGTCGGCCGCCTCGCCCGCGATCTCGTAGCCGGGGGCGGCGTTCAGCAGGGCGACGAGGCCGGACCGGATCAGGAACTGGTCATCGACGACGAGTACGGACGGCATCCGCGTCTTCCCCTCCCGGTCGCGGCACGGGGACACGCAGGCCGACCTCGAAGCCGCCCCCGGGGGCGGGTCCGGCTGTCACCGCGCCCCGGTAGATCGTCGCCCGCTCGCGCATGCCGATCACCCCTGACCGGCCCCTTTCACGGCGGCCGCGCCGGCGGCCGGCGCCGGGCCCGCCGAGGGGCGCCCGGCGGACCGTCCGCTCCCCGCGTTCTCGACGCGTACGCGGACCTCGTCCTCCCCGTAGTGGACGCGGACGGTGGTGCGCGCCCCGGGCGCGTGCTTGATCACGTTCGTGAGGGCCTCCTGGACCACGCGGTAGGCGCACAGGTCGATCCCGGCCGGCAGCTCGTACGCCGTCCCCGTGACGCGTACGTCGACGGGCACCCCCGCATCCGCGACCCGTTCGGCCAGCTCGTCCAGGCGCGCGAACCCGGCGACCGGGGCGGCGGACTCCGCGGCGGGCGCCGTGTCCCCGTCGCGCAGGACCAGCCCGGCGACGACGTGGTAGTAGCCGAGCGTGAAGTAGGTGGCGACGCAGATCCCGGTGCTCACCAGGATGGCGACGGGGAAGCGGCGGCGCAGCGCGAGCGGCAGGTAGACCGCGGCGAGCAGGGCGTAGGCGAGGGGGTCCGTGTCCCGCCAGTACCCGTTCGGATCGGGCCAGTTGCGCAGCATGGCCGCCGAGATCCAGAGCGAGCCGACGGCGTACACGATCTCGGCGGCGACCGGAAGCGCGGTGCGGACCCGGAGCGCCGCCGGATGTCTGGCGAATCGCACGTCAACCCCCCTTGAGTACCACCCTGGTTGTATAGCGTCCCCACCCGGCGTGGTAGGCCGGTCTCAACCCTTGGATGGGCGCGGCCCGATGCGTCGCGGCCGTACATTGCTGCTCTGCCGGCCGCACGGCCGGCAGCGGCCCCGTCCCCCCGGGGCCCCGCTGCGCGGCCGTGCCCGTACGGGGGCGGGCACGGTCGCCGCACTCCAGTGGACAGATTGGTCATATCGGGCTAAAAGCCGGTGAGTCATCGGGGTTGTGCGTCCCGTCCTCGTCATAGTCGTCCGTGGCAACCGCCTGTTGCCATCCCGCGCCGCGTGCAGCGGCCGGTCGGACGTCTTCACAGAGGAGTCGGCTCATGCTGAAGCCCACCAGAACCATCCTCGCTCTCGCCGCAGGAAGCCTGGTTCTCGGTCTGGTCGGGGTGGGCGCCGCCGTCGCGGACGAGGGCCCGCAGGAGATCATCGTCGGCGAGGTGCCCGCGTCCGCGCAGCCGGGCGAGTACCCGTACGAGAAGTACGCGTTCGGCAAGGTCGTCTCCAAGGGGCCGCTGAAGGTCCGCAGCAAGCCGACCACCGATTCCCGCGCGATCGGCTACGTGAAGCCGAACAGCAAGGTCGAGATCGAGTGCAAGAAGTACGGTGAGAAGGTCGACGGGAACCGCATCTGGTACCGCCTGCACGTCGAGCGCGAGGACTGGGAGAACGGCTCCGGCCGTGAGGACCGCGAGGACCGCGAGGACCGCGAGGAGCGCGAGGATCGCGAGGAGCGCCAAGATCGCGAGGAGCGCCAAGACCGCGAGGAGCGCCAGGAGCCGAACCGCGCGAAGGCCTACGAGAAGGAGCAGTGGGTCTCCGCCCGCTACGTCAAGAACCTCTCCGAGGTGAAGTACTGCCGCTGACCCCTGGTCGGCACGGTCAGCCCACCGGGCGTACGGCACGCGGTCCCACGCACCGCGCACCGTGCGCCCGGACCCGTTCGCGCAGTTCGCGGTCGGCCGTGACCACGACCACGGAGCAGCCGTCGTGCACACTGGCCGCGGCCAGCTCCACGATCAGGTCGTCACCGCTGCCGGGCGCCTCCTCGACCCGTACGCCGGGCACGGACCCGACGCCGCGGGCGGCGCCTTCGACGACGAGGACGATCTCCTCGCCGTCGTCCCGGGCGGCCAGCCGGTCGCGCAACCGTTCGGCCGCGCCGCGCCGGTCTCGCCACCAGCCGTCCGGCACCGAGCCGACGACGTTCGCGGCATCGACGATCAGCACGTTCCTCACACGGGCGCTCTAGAAGTCGCCGTAGTTGACCTGCCAGGTGGGCAGGCCCATGCGGCGCCAGATGGCGACGACCCGGTCGCGGTCGTCCAGCGACACCCGCACCGCGTAGCGATGGCGCACGTGCGCGTCGAACAGCTCCGCCTTGACCACGTCGTCGCGGCGCGTGTCCCCCTTCGCGCGCATCCAGAGCTCGTCGTACGGCACCTGGTGGCGGCGCAGCCAGGACTCGGTCTGCTGCCGGTGCTCCTCGCTGCGGCCCGACAGGAGCACGATGACGTCGCCGTCCGCGCGCCGGAAGGCGTCCAGCGCGTGCCGCACCGGCTCGTTGAGCAGGTCGAGCTCGCAGCGCGTGAAGTCGTACGGACCCCGGTCGCCGGTCAGTGCGAGCGTGCCGTCGATGTCGCACATCACCGCCGCCGGCAGCGCCGGGTCGGGGACGTACGGCGTCACGGGCGGCGCGGCCACCGCGCCCGAAGTCCCGTTCATCCACTCCGCCGTCAGCCGCCAGCCGCCCTTGCGGGCCTTGCGGTGCTTCTCGTCCAGGATGCGGATGACCTCCTCGCCGACCTGGCGTTCGCGGGCGGCGTCCCGGCGCAGGCACTCCTCCAGCGGGACGTCGGTGAAGTCGTGCACGACGAAGGTCGCGAGACCGCCGACTGCCGCCTTCAGCCGCTTCGGGATGTTCTTGGTCAGGTGGGTGTTGTCGACGACCACGTCGAAACCGCCGTCGACGGCCGCGCGGACGGCCGCGTCCTGGATCGCCAGGACCGTCTGCTCGTGGGCGAAGCTGCGGCCCCGCCCGGGGTCCGGCAGGTCGAGCATGGCCCGAAGGTCGTCGAGGTTGACGCGGCGCATGCGGCCGCCGGCCTCGGCCTGGAGTGCGCGCGCGGCCGTCGTCTTGCCGGAGGCCGGCAGACCCGTCATGACGTGGACGACGGGCAGCGGTGCCTCCCGCTCCGCGGGACGGTCGGGCCGGTCCGCCGCCGGCGCCGGGATCCGTGGCGCCGGCTGCGGGGCGCGGGCGGGCGCGGCGGCGGGCGTCCGCTCGGTCGCGGGCGTCCGCTCGGTCGCGGGCGTCTGCTCGGTCGCGGGCGCGGTCCGGTCGTCCTCCTCGGACACGGTCCTGTTCTCCTCGTCGGTGATGTACGGGTCGGCGGCGTCCGGCCGGACCTGGCGCCAGGTCGTGAGGTCGGTCGGCCGGCCGTCGAGCCGCATGAACATCGCGGGCCGGACGGCGCGGTCGGGCAGCTGCGCGACCGCGCGGGCGAAGGCCCCCCGGTCGGCGGTCAGGTGTGCGAGGCCCGCGTAGGCCTCGTCGATCGCCCGCTCGTGGCGGGCGGCGGCCTGCTCCAGGCCGGCGATGACCCCGCGCACCCAGTGGTCGAACTCGTCGGGCACCTGCTCCAGCAGGGCGTCGAGCGGCTTTCCGCCCCAGGCGTCGATGTCGGCGACGGTGCAGTTCAGGCCCTGGGCGAGCTGCTTGGCGGGCAGGCCGGCGAAGCGCTGGACGCCGTGGCCGCGCCAGATGTCCCGCGCGGTCACGCCGGTGAGCACCTTGTGGAGCCGTACGTACTCGGACAGCTTGGCCTTGGCGCGCACGCCGGAGGCGAAGCGCAGGACGAAGCCCTCCGCGTCCATGCCGTTGGCGGCGGATCCACCGGGCAGGGTGTTGGACTCGGCCAGTGCGAGCAGCTCGTCGAGGGGCATGGCGGGCCACACCGTGACGACGGAACCGATCCCGTCCCAGTGGGTCGCGGCCTCGGCGAGCGGGACCTCGGTGCCGTCCGTGCGGAAGGCCGCGAGGAGGACGAGGTCGCGCCGGTCGCCGTAGTCGACGACGATGCGGTTCTGCGGGTAGAGGATCTCCGCGAGGTAGGTGGTGCCCGGGTGCAGGGCCGCGGTGTCCGCGCCGTCGAGCCGGCGCTGTGCCCAGGTGGCCTGGGCGCTGATGAAGGACCCCTTGGAGGCGACCCGCCAGCGGCCCGCGTAGTGGAAGACGATCGCGAGGCTGCCGTCGACCTTGTCGTACACCTCGAACGGCTCGTCGGGGAGGGCCGGGGCGTACGGCTGGCCGGACTCGTGCTCGCCGACGTTGAAGAACTTCGGCAGCGGCAGGGCGACGATCGCGCCGGTCTCGTCGTCGGCGACGAGACCGCGGCAGCGCGTGGTGACCTCGTCCCAGACGCGCTCGTACTGGGCCGTCCGCGTGTACGTGTAGATGGACAGCGGCAGCTCGGGGTGCGACTTTCGGGTCACGTACCCGGCGTCGATCGAGTCCGCCAGCGCCTGGGCGGGCAGCAGGTCATGCAGAGTCAGGGTCTCCTGGCTCATGGGGTCCTCCCGGTTTGAGATGGCTCATTCTCGCCTGCGGGAGGGTGTGCCCGGTACTCAATTATGCCTGGTCGGGGCGCCTCCCAGGCGGTTGATGTCAGCGGGCCGCAGGATGTGGCCGGGCACCTCGGTGCCGGGAGTGGCGACGGCGATCATGGCGCGGCCGAAGGCCTCGGAGGTGATGACGAGGTCCGGCGCGAACCGCCGCAGCAGCGGGACCAGCGGTGCGGTGACGGCGTAGAGGACGCGGTAGAGCCGGGTCCTGGACGGGACCCCGCGTACCGGCTGGACGATGCCGGGGCGGAACATGTAGGCGCGGAAGGGGAGTTCCAGCAGGTCGTTCTCGGTCTTCCCCTTGACGCGGGCCCACATGGAACGGCCCCGTCCGGTGCTGTCCGTGCCCTCCCCGGAGACGTAGACGAAGGTCATGCCCGGGTTGGCCGCTGCGAGCGGCCGGGCGACCGCGAGGGTCAGGCCGTGGGTGACGCGCCGGTAGTCCTCCTCCTTCATGCCGACGGAGGAGGCGCCCAGGCAGAAGAAGCAGGCGTCGTAGGCGGCCGGGTCGACCCCGGCGGCGGACAGGTCGGACGGGTCGTCCTGCACCCGCTCGCGCAGCTTGGGGTGGGTGACTCCGAGCGGGGAGCGCCCGATGGCCAGGACGCTGTCGACCGAGTCGTCGCGCAGGCATTCGCGCAGGACGCCCCGGCCGAGCATCCCGGTCGCGCCGAAGAGGATGACGTTCACCCGTGGAAGCGTAGGGGCTGTCGGACCTCGGCGCGCGGGGGCGGGCGGGGCGGGCTGCGCCGTGGGACCCGGCGGAGCCTCGTACGGGTCAGTGGGAGACGCAGAGTTCGTTGCCCTGGGGGTCGGCGAGGGTCGTCCACGTGCTGGGGCCCTGGCGGCCCTCGTGGAGGTGCTTCGCCCCCTTGGCGACGAGGCGCTCGACCAGCTCCTTCGGGTCGTCGTCACCGGTGCGGACGTCGAGGTGCACCCGGTTCTTGACGGTCTTGGGCTCCTGGACGAGCTGGAAGAGGATGCGCGGCGCGCCTGCCAGGCCCTCGGGGTGGCGGATCGCCGCGCCCGACTTCCAGACGAGGATGCCGCGGTGGGTGGTGGTGTCGTCCTCGGTCGCGTGCCCCGCCGCGATCAGGCCGCGGATGAACGGCTCGTCGCTGGGCTCCACTTCCCAGCCGAGGGCGTCGGCCCACCAGTCGGCGAGCGGGTGCGGGTCGGGCGAGTCGATGGTCACCTGGAACGTGTACGCCATGCCGGGACCCTACTGACCGGGCGCAGGCCGCGCCACAGGAAGGGCGCCGTCACGCCGGCGGGCCGCCCCGGTGGGGCGGGCGCCGGGCGGCGGCGTGGGAGGAGACGAGAACGGCGACGGTGACCACCCAGGCCACCACGGCGATCCAGAGCAGGAACTCCCCCAGCGGCACCAGCCAGGCGATGCCGGCCGGTCCGGCGACGGAGAGGCAGGCGGTGGCCGTCATACCGAGGGGGAAGACGGTGGCCCAGCGCCGGATGTCGTAGCGCGGCCGGGGGTGGCGCAGCTCGGCGGCCAAGAGGACGACGTACCAGACGAGGGACAGGGCGAGCGTGACGAGCGTGACGGTACGCAGGGCCGCGTGCGCCGAACCCGACCATACGGGGGACGCGGTGAGCTTGGAGCCGGCCAGGGCGGAGATGGAGAGCGCCCCGCCCGCCACCCAGTGGTCGCCCGCACCGCCGACCACCTCGCGCAGGTCGAACCTGAAGAGGGCGGCCACGTACAGCAGCAGCCCGAGGCAGAAGGCGGCCAGCGCCGCCCGGGCCGGCCAGTCCTGGTGGCAGGCGGCCGCGAGGACGGCAGCGAGCACCGCGAGCCCCTGTGTGGCCACGCAGCCGAGGAAGGCACCTCCGGGCATGCGCCGGCGCCAGTGCCGTACGACGTTGAACAGGAGACCGGGCCAGAGCACCGCGGCCAGTGCGAGCAGGGCGGCGGCCGCGGTCTGCCAGCCGAGGAGGGAGAGCCGGGTGCCGATGACGGTGGTCGCGGCGACGGCCGTCAGGGCGGCCGGGGTGTCGGCCTCGGCACGGAACCGCCCGTGGTCGCCCACGAGCCGGGCCGTGAAGTCGACGGCGAGTACGAGCCACAGGGCGACGGCGATGACCAGGGCGACCAGCGACGAGGTCTCGTGTCCCGTCATGTGCAGGGCTACGGAGATGATGCCCGTGGCCATGACGGCGGCTCCCGCCGCCGGCGGGAGACCGGCCCACCAGCCCGGGCCAGGGAGGATGCTCACGTCTCCAGCGGACCCCACGGGTCGGCGGGCCGCCAGCGGGCTGGGCCGACCGGTGCCCAAACCTCTTGCGCGGAAGATCAACGGAACGTGCGCGCGATGCACAGGGCGGGATGCGGCCCGGTCCTAGGCTCGGGGTGGGACGAAGACCTGCCGGTCCGTCACAGGGGAACGGACCGGCGGGTCCCCCTCGTCGGCGTCCCCCTCCGCGTCCTTGCCCTCGCCTTCGCCTTCGCCTTCGCCTTCGCCTTCGTACGCGTCGTCGCCGTCGCCGTCGTCGTCCGCGGTGGCCGGAACTCGCGCTTGTCACGCCTGTTAGGGCTACCTAACCTGTGGCTCGCTCGCGCTCAAGCACGTTCGGCACGACTTCGGGACCCGTCCCCGACCGAAGGAGCCTCCCCCCATGAACGCACGTCTCGACCACGCCCAGCCCTACGCCGTCGGCCTGTTCCGGATCGTCACGGGCCTGCTGTTCGCCTCGCACGGGGCGGCCTCCCTCTTCGGCGTCCTCGGCGGCGCCCACGGCGGCGGCACCGTCGCGGCCGGCACCTGGCCCGGCTGGTACGCGGCCGCCATCCAGCTGGTCGCCGGCGCCCTGGTCCTCCTGGGCCTGGGCACCCGCGCGGCCGCCTTCGTCGCCTCCGGATCCATGGCGTACGCGTACTTCACGGTGCATCAGCCCGGTGCGCTCTGGCCGCTGCAGAACGGCGGCGAGGCCTCCGCGATGTTCTGCTGGGCCTTCCTGCTCCTGGTGTTCACCGGACCCGGCGCGCTCGCGCTGGACTCCCTGTTCGCGTCGCGCACCTCGCCCTCCTCCGGGCACCGCGACGAGTCCCGCCCGGAGACCGTGACCGCCTAAGGAATCGATTCTGCGACAGATGGGCGGCCGATAGCCTGTCGCGCATGGACGAACTCAACGGGGTGGAGATCGTCGGCTTCGAGGACGCCGAGGCGTTCGAGAGCTGGCTCGCCGAGCACCACACGCGCCAGGAAGGGGTGTGGATCAAGCTCGCGAAGAAGAAGTCCGGCATCCCGTCGGTCACCGATGACGAACTCGTCGACATCGGGCTCTGCTACGGCTGGATCTCCGGGCAGCGCCGCTCTCTCGACGAGCTCCACTACCTGCAGAAGTACGTGCCCCGCCGGCCGAGGAGCCTGTGGTCCCAGGTCAACGTGGACAAGGTGGCGGCGCTGACCGCCGCGGGCCGGATGCGTGAACCGGGGCTCGCCGAGGTCCGCAGGGCGCAGGCGGACGGCCGCTGGGTCGCCGCCTACGCCTCGCAGCGGACCGCGGGGGTGCCGCAGGACCTCGAGGCGGCACTCGAAGCGCGCCCCGAGGCCCGTGCGGCCTTCGAGGCGCTGGACCGGACCGGGCGCTACCTGGTGGCCCTGCCCCTGCTCCAGGCGCTGACGCCGGAGACCAGGCAGACCCGGCTGGAGCGGGCCGTGCGCCTGCTGGCCGGTGACCCTCCGCAGTGATCCGGTGCGCCTGCCCGGCCCGGGACAAGGCGTCAGGCCCGGCCTCCCCCGCGAGGGGAGGCCGGGCCTGACGGGAATCCGAGGAAATCCGGACCGCGGCGGGTCAGGACTCCTGGTTGCGCTTCTCGGCCCGCTCCGCGTTGCGCTCCTTGATCCGCACCGCTTCCTTGCGGACGTCGGCCTGGGTGGCCCGCTCCCGCTGGAGCCACTCGGGGGACTCCTGCTTCAGCGCTTCGATCTGTTCGGTGGTGAGGGGCTCGGTGACTCCGCCACGGGCGAGGCCCGCGATGGAGACGCCCAGCTTGGAGGCGACCACCGGGCGGGGGTGCGGACCGTTGCGGCGCAGCTCCTGGAGCCACTCGGGCGGGTCGGCCTGGAGCGCACTCAATTCACTGCGCGAGACGACACCCTCCTGGAACTCTGCGGGGGTGGCCTCGAGGTACACGCCCAGCTTCTTCGCCGCGGTCGCGGGCTTCATCGTCTGGGTGTTCTGGTGCGACGTCATGGGGTCAAGGGTATCGAGCGTGTGCACGGGTTCCGACCACGCCCGGTAACCTTGCGGGGTGACAGGCTCGGAAGTACCCCATGCGTTTCGGCTCGCTTATGTCCCGGGCGTGACCCCTGCCAAGTGGGTACGGATCTGGAACGAGCGGCTGCCCGACGTCCCGCTGACCCTCTCCCAGGTTTCCTCCGCCGAGGTGTTCGGCGTCCTGCGCGCCGGTGACGCCGACGCGGGATTCGTCCGGCTCCCGGTGGACCGTACGGACCTCAGCGCGATCCCCCTCTACACCGAGACCACCGTGGTCGTCGTCCCCAAGGACCATCTCGTGGCGGCGGCCGAGGAGGTCACCACCGCGGACCTCGCCGACGAGGTCGTGTGGCATCCCCTCGACGACACCCTCGCCTGGGACGAGCTGCCGGGACAGCCCGCGATCGAGCGGCCCGCCACGACGGCGGACGCGATCGAGCTGGTGGCGGCGGGCGTGGGCGTACTCGTCGTACCCCAGTCCCTGGCCCGTCTGCACCACCGCAGGGACCTCACCTACCGGCCGGTCTCGGACGCGCCCACGTCGCGGGTCGCGCTGTCGTGGCCGCAGGAGGAGCCCACTCCCGATCTGGTGGAGGAGTTCATCGGGATCGTCCGCGGCCGGACGGTGAACAGCACGCGGGGCCGTCAGCCGACGCCTGCGCAGCCGAAGGCGAAGCGCAAGCCGTCGGAGAAGGCCACGGGTACGGGCAAGGGCGGCGGCGCCGGTGCCCGGCGCGGGTCCGGAGCCGGAAAGCCCGCGTCCGGGAAGTCGGCGGGGAAGAATCCGCGCGGTGGCTCCGGCGGGGCCAAGGGCAGCGGCGGAGCCAAGGGCGGCAAGCCCCGCCGGCGTCCGTAGGACCGGGGCGCGGAGGCCCTCGCCGGGGGGCGGGCCGACTGAACCGTCGGTGGACCGGCCGGTCCACCGACGGCCTGGCTTCGGGGACCACGATCGCTTCGCGGTGTATGCAGGTGGGATGGATCTCCGGCCGCCGCTCACGCGTCACCACCGGTCCCGGCAGCTGAGCCACGCCCAGCTGGCGGCCCCGTTCGTGCTCATCGCCGTCGTGACGGTGGTCGACGTCCTCGCTCCGCCAGAGGTGCACCTCGGGCCGTTCCTGGCCGCCGCACCGGCCATGACGGCTTCGTTCGCGGGGCCCCGGATGACGGGGTTCGTGGGTCTGGTGGCCGTGCTGGCCCAGGTGATCGTCTCGGTGACGCGCACCACCCTGACCGACCTGAACCACACCTTCCAGATCATCGCGCTCGTCATGATCTCGGTCTTCGTGACCTTCTTCGCCCACCTGCGGGAGGTGCACGAGAAGGAGGTGGTGCAGCTGCGCACGGTGGCCGAGACCGCCCAGCAGGTGGTCCTGCGGCCGCTGCGCGACCGGATCGGCCCGCTGGGCGTCGCGTCGGTGTACCTGGCCGCGGCGGCGGAGGCCCAGATCGGCGGCGACCTGTACGCGGCCGCCCGTACGGCCACGGGGACGCGGCTGATCATCGGCGATGTCCGCGGCAAGGGCCTCGAGGCGGTCGGGGACGCCGCGCTCGTGCTCGGCGCCTTCCGGGCCTCCGCCCACCAGGAGGCCGAGCTCTCCGGCCTGGTGGACTACCTGGAGGCCGCGGTCTCCGCGGACCTGGACGGCGGGGACGAGGGCGAGAGCTTCGTGACCGCGGCCGTGCTGGAGATCCCGGACGACGAACCGGTGCTGCGCCTGGTCAGCTGCGGGCATCCGCCGCCGCTGGTCCTGCTCCGGGACGGCGGAGCCGTGGGGCTCGAGGTGGCCCGGTCCGCGCCGCCGCTGGGTCTCGCCGGGCTCGTGGCCGGGGCGGTCACCGCCCAGACCTTTGCCTTCGGGCCCGGTGACGTCCTGCTCCTGTACACGGACGGCGTCCTGGAGGCGCGCGACCGGGCGGGCACCTTCTACCCCCTCGCGGAGCGCGCCGCCGCGTGGACCGGCATGCACCCGCAGGCGCTGCTGGACCACCTGTGCGAGGACCTGCTCGCGCACGCGGCCGGGAACACCCTCGACGACGACGCCGCGATGGTCGCGGTCGAGCGCCCCGCGGGGCCCGCGGGGCCTGCGCAGCCCTGATCCACCGGAGACGACCTGACCGGCCGGGGTTTGCCAGAATCGGATCATGCTGACCATCGGAACGATCGTCATGGGCGCCGCGGACGTGCGGCGGGCCGCGGAATTCTGGTCCGGGGCGCTGGGTTACGTACCGCGCGACGGCGAGGTGGACGACGGCTGGACCGTCCTGGTCCCGGCCGACGGCGGCGGGCCCGGACTGGCGCTCGGGCGCAGCACCACGCCCGTTCAGGAACGCCCCCGCGTCCACCTCGACCTGTACGCGGCGGACGCGGCCCAGCAGGCGGCGGAGGTGGCGCGCCTGGTGGCGCTGGGGGCCCGGCACGTGGACTGGGACTCGTACCCGCAGGACCCGGACTTCGTGGTGCTGGCGGACCCTGAGGGCAACCGCTTCTGCGTGATCGACGCGACCCACGGCTGATTCGGCCGGGGTGGGGGAGCCGGGCCGGGCCGGGCCGCGGATCAGAGGGCGAGCGTGCGCCAGCCCTGGGTGGTCTGGTCCCGGACCGCGCGCGGATCGGGCAGCGGGGTCCGCGGCTCCTGGTGCGCCGTCAGGAGCTCGACGAGGGCCGCGCCGTCGGTGCGGCCGGCTCGGGTCCGGCCTGCTGGGCCCGTGGCAGCAGCGGCAGCGACACCAGCCGGAGCACCAGCGCCGAACCCGCCACGGCCAGGACGCCCAGACTCAGTGATGTGTCCGTGTACTCCGCCATGTCTCCACCGAGTTGCCCTGCACGTGCCGACGGCCGAGGAGGTGGAGTACAGATCCCCCGGAACGCCGCCCCCCGCACTCAGCGCCGGCGTGTGGTCACGATGGGAAGTCCTCCCCCGCCGAGGGTACAAGCCAGCGCCACAACGCCGTTGCCGCTCGCCCTGCTTACCCCGCGCCGCTAGCGCGGTTCGTGGGCCGCGAGGCGGCAGGCGCCGCTCGCGGCGCCGCCCGGGACTCCGGCTTCGGTGAGGCCGATCACGCAGCCCTGGAGGTCTCCCACCACGCCGCGCCGGCAGGCGGCCGTGACGGCGTCGGTGGTCTCCGTGCCGGATTGCGCGGCCATCTGCGTGCAGGCGGGGATGTCCGCCGGAGCGGTCGGAGCGGCGGCGACGATGCCGCCGAGCGTGAGGACCAGGCCGGTGAGGACCCCGGCGGTTCGGATGGGCCTTCGCATGGAACACACCTCGCCCGCGGTCGTTTCCGTGCCCCCTTCCACCGTACGACCGACGGCACCACCCCACACCGCGAGCCGGCCGCCGCTTCCTGATGTCCCGCTTTCCCCTGCCTTAAGCGGAACCTAAGGCTCATCAGGGCCGCACCGAAACGAACGAATGTCCGTTTCGGTGCGGCTAGCGTGCTGCCGCAACCCCAACTCCCCAGTAACACAGAGGCAGGCACGCGATGGGCAGCACAGTCGGTCACCGGCGCAGGACGAGTCGTACGGCGAGGGTCACGGGCGCGATCGTGGCGGCGGCGGTGATCGGCGGTGCGGCCTTCGCGCTCACCGGGACCGCCCACGCCGGCTCCGTCGGCGCCGTCTACACGAAGTCCAGCTCCTGGAGCGGTGGTTACACCGGGCAGTACGTCATCACCAACAGCACCGGGCAGGCGCAGTCGGGCTGGACGCTGGAGTTCGACCTGCCGCCGGGCACGAAGATCGACTCGCTCTGGAACGGCACCCACACCGCCGCCGGGCAGCGCGTCACCGTGAAGCCCGCGAGCTGGAACGGGCAGCTGGCGGCCGGCGCCTCCGTCACCGTCGGCTTCGTCGCGAGCGGCTCCGGGGCGCCGGGCGACCCGACCGGCTGCCGCATCAACGGGGTGAAGTGCTCCGTGGACCAGGGCGCGACGGCCCAGCCGAGCGGGCGCCCCACCGCCCGTCCCACCGCCACCGCGGCTCCGACCACGGCCCCGACCGCGTCACCCACCTCCGCCGCGCCGACCCGGACCGCGTCGCCCTCCCCCACGGCGACCGCCCCCGCCCCCGTCGGCGGCGGGGCGCGCTTCGCCCCGTACGTGGACACCTCGCTGTACCCCGCGTACGACCTGCTGGACACCGCCGCGCAGACCGGCGTGAAGGAGTTCCACCTGGCCTTCATCACCTCCGGCGGAAGCTGCGCACCGAAGTGGGGCGGCGTCACCGATCTCGCGAACGACAAGGTCGCCGCGCAGATCGGCGCGCTGCGCGCCAAGGGCGGCGACGTCCGGGTGTCCTTCGGCGGAGCCGCCGGGCACGAACTCGCCCTGAACTGCGCCACCGTGGACGACCTCGCCGCCGCCTACGCAAAGGTCGTCGACCACTACCGACTCACCAAGGTCGACTTCGACATCGAGGGCGCGGCCCTGCCGGACACGGCCGCCAACGCCCGCCGCGCGCAGGCCATCGCCAAGCTCCAGAAGGCCCACCCGGGCCTCGACGTGGCCTTCACCCTGCCCGTGATGCCCGAGGGCCTGACCCAGCCGGGCGTGGCGCTGCTGGCCGACGCCCGGAAGAACGGCGTCCGCGTCGACGCCGTCAACATCATGGCGATGGACTACGGTCCCGCGTACAGCGGGGACATGGGGCAGTACGCGATCCAGGCCGCGACGGCCACCCAGGCCCAGATCAAGGGGGTGCTCGGGCTCTCCGACGCCGCGGCGTGGAAGGCCGTGGCCGTCACGCCGATGATCGGCGTCAACGACGTGACCAGCGAGATCTTCACCGTCGCGGACGCGACGCAGCTCGTGGAGTTCGCGGCGTCGAAGGGGATCGGCAGGCTGGCGATGTGGTCCTCCACGCGTGACAAGCAGTGCGCGGCCGGAGCCGTCAACCACGCGGACGCCACGTGCAGTTCGATCCTCCAGCAGCCGCTGGCCTTCACCAGGGCGTTCGCCGCCCTCAAGTAGCGGACGCCCTGGCCGGCTTCGGCCGGATCAGGCCAGGATGCCCGCGCGGGTGGCAATGCCGAGCGCCACGTCGACGCGCGGCGCGGGGCGGCCTTCGGCGCCGGGCGCGGTCAGCAGCGCCGTCACCGCGTCGGCGTCGGCCTTGCCCTCCCGTACGAGTGCCGCGAACCGGTCGACGGTCTCGGTGAGGGCCCGCTCGTGCACGTAGGGGACGTCGAAGGAGGAAGCCGTCAGCCCGAGGAACTCCTCGTGCGAGCCGACCCAGGGCGCGGCTCCCTCCAGCCCGTCCTCGCGCACCTCCTGCGGGTACGGGATGCGGTGCCAGGCGCCGTTCTCCCACCAGTAGACGAAGCCGAACATGTTGCCGGCGGCGTCGTCCCGCAGGAGGTCCCAGGGCAGCCAGTCGGGCCCGCCCGCCAGGAAGTCGATCTGCTCACCGCCGACGTGCGTGTGGCTGCCGTCGGGGTCCTGTCCGCAGAACACCGCGCGTCCTTCGTCGAACACGCTGAGGCGCCACCAGCCGTCGCCGCCCGTGCTGTGGCACCACAGGCCGTCCTCGTCGAGGGCGAACTCCGTGCGGGTGGAGCAGGCGGCGTCGACCATGGCCATGATCACCGCCCTGGCCCACAACTGCTCGGGGTGGTCGAGGTCTTCGGGCCGGCTCGGCGTGTGCATCTGTGATCTCCTTCCGGGTGTCGGGCAAGCCTCGCACGCCCATGGCTCGACGCCGCACGAGGGTCAGCCGCGGCGGCGCGGTCCCCCGGACCGTCCGTTCGGCCGCGGGCGGTCGGCCGAGATGCCGATGGCCACGCGGACCCGGCCGCTGGGACCCTGATTGCGGGCCGTTTCGTCCCGCTTCCTGCCCTTTCCGCCTCCTGAGAAGGAGCTGCTCCCATGCTGGTTCCCGACTCCTCCCGCCCGGTCCGGCGGTGCGGCGACCCGGAGAACGGGGCGGCTTCGGCTGGGACATCGCACAGGAGGCCGGAACCCTGTGCGAGGGCGAGGTCCTGCCGCGGCTCGGCACGCTGTACGGGGTACTGGACCGGCTATCGGCCGAAGGCCTCATCGAACCGGACCACGACGAGGTGCACCGCGGGCGGCTGCGCCGGTACTACCGCCTGACCGGAGAAGGGGAAGGGGCGCTGGCTGCGGAGGCGCGGCGCATGGCGGCGGCGCAGGTCGCGGCGCGGCGCCTCGACGCCCGGCGGGCTCTCCGCGGCACCCGCCCGGAAGCCGCCCCGAGAGCCTCGTGAGACGGACGCCGCCCGCAGGGTGAGAGGATCCCGCCCCCATCCGGCCCGGCTCGCGAGCGATCGCGCCATTGTGTCCGCCGGAACAACTACCGCGCACACGGCCCGGGTTAGGGTCCGCCCATGTTTTCGAACCCGCGAACTCCCCCAGCAGCGGCGCAGAGTCGACGCGCCCTGCTGCGCACCGCCGTCGCCGGTACGGCCACCGCTGCCGGCGCGGGTCTGGCACTCGGTTCGGCCGCTCCCGCTTCCGCCGCCTCACGGGAGGCCGAGAGCACCGAACCCGTCACCACGCCCGAGCAGGCGCTGCGCCGGCTGGCCGCCGGCAACCACCGCTGGCGGACCCGGCACCAGGAACACCCGCACGAGTCCGCGTCCCTGCGCCGCCGGCTCGTCCAGGGCCAGCACCCGTTCGCGGTCGTGCTGGGCTGCGTCGACTCGCGCGTGTCGCCCGAACTGGTCTTCGACCAGGGGCTGGGAGATCTGCTGACCGTCCGGTCGGCGGGCGAGGTGCTGGACGAGGCCGTGCTCGGGAGCATCGCGTACGGGGTGCTGGAGCTGCACGTACCGCTGGTGCTCGTACTGGCCCACCAGTCCTGCGGGGCCGTGGCCGCGGCGGTCCACGCGGACGAGACGGGCGAGCCGCTCCCCGCCCACGTCCAGTACCTGGCGGAGCAGATCCGACCGTCCATAGACCGGGGCCAGGAGGGTGACGCCCGGGTCGACGCGACGATCAACGCGCACGTGCTCGGCGTCCGCCGACGACTGGCCGCGGAGCCCGACCTCGCGGGGAAGGTGGCGACGGGTGGACTGGCCGTCGTCGCAGCCCGCTACGAACTGCGCGACCAGCGGGTACGCACCCTGTCCTGACGCGGACCGGACGTACGGCCCGTCCCGGCCGGAGGTCCGACCGGGACGGGCTCGGCGCTACGACCCTCAGGTGTTGATGCAGATGTTGCCGGCGGCCGGGTTGAGCGCGCCGATCACATTGACGCTGTTCCCGCACACGTTGATCGGAATGTGGATCGGGATCTGGACGACGTTGCCCGAGAGGACGCCCGGCGAGCCGACCGCGTAGCCCTCCGCGACGGAGTCCGCCGAGGCCGAGGACGCACCGCCGATGACCGCCAGGCCCATCACCAGGGCGAGGCCCGCACTCTTCCAAACACGCGACACGTGGAATCTCCTTGTCGTGCACGACGGTGCCGGAGCACCGCACGGCCCCGAGGGGGGCCGCCCCTCCTTCTTCGGCAGCCGACCACCGCCGACCGAAGCCCGGACGGCCCCGTTCGCTCGAAGAGGTGCCCCCGCGGCCTCCGTTTGGAGGTATCCGCGGCGCGGCGCGGGGGCGACGCGCCTGCGGCACCGGCTCGAATTTCCTGTTCGAACACACCAGTTCGGGCCTCTGCCCCGGAGACCGGGACATCCCCCCACCCCTTGGGGCCGGCCGGGCCGTCGCCGGATCAGCGGATCCGACACGAACTCCGCTTCCACATGGGCCACTTGGCCGAGCCCGCGAGCGACGGCGCAGTCCAGCACCCGGGAGCGGAACCCGGGCGCCGTCGCGAGCACGGGCCGCGGCCGGCGGCGCCGCTCCCGAACGCGCCGGATGGTGACTCAAAGTCACCAGTGCTGTACTTTTGATTACGCAGCGCTGTCATGTCGCGCCGTGCTCCCTCCCCTCCGTACCGATCACAAGGAGATGCCGGTGATCGAACGACTCTGGATCCAGCCACCCCTCGCCTTCGCCCGTCTGGGCCCCTCCCCCGTGCCGTGCGACAACTACCGCTACGGACCGAGCGACCTCACACCGCGCGGCACCGGCAAGACCACCGTCCTTCCGGATCTGACGCTGGACCTCGACGAGGACGGCGGACTCAGCGAGCGCCCTTCACAACGCGTGCAGTTCAAGGACGACATCGGCTGGCGGCCGGTGTGCCCCTACTTCGAGGTGCACGGCGAATGGACCATCGACGGGGAGTCCGGCACCGGCCCCGTGACCGAACAGGTGCTCACGCGCTCCGGGCTGCGTCTGGAGGACGTCCGGTGGGAAGTCTCCGTCGCGAACCTCAAAGCACACCACATCACCCAGCAGGCCGGTGACCGGATCGAGGCCCGGGTCGACCTGACCGGCGACGACCACCGGCGGCACGTCCTGGAAGGCCGGTCGCCACAGGACGCACAGCAGCCCCTCGTCCCGGCCGGTGAAATCCTGCCGCTCGGTTCCGTTCAACTGCCCGCGCCCAATGCCGAGCTGCCCGAGCTGCGGCTGCGGTTCACCCCGGCGGTGGGCGCCGTCTACGGCCCCCGTGGCCTCGATCCCGACACCGGCTACGAACCTCCGGCCGAGTGTTTGATCCTCAATCCCGACGCGGCCTGGTGCGGCTTCAGGGTCGGCAGCGCCGACATCCGGACCGCTCCCGGTCTGCTCTTCGCGGGCGCCGAGAACGGGTGGCGCAGCGTCGGCCTCGTCGACGACGTGTGCGACGGCACGGTGACCGTCGCACTCCCGGCCGCCGGGCTGACGGCCACCGCGCGGATCGTGGCCGCCCCGCCCCGCTTCTCCCCCGACCGCAGGCCGTTCGTGTCCCTGGCCGACGGGCTGGCCGACCGCGTGCAGCGCGCGGACGTGCACCGGCCCGACTACGTGGAGGACGAGAAGCAGACCGCCCAGGAGGTGCGCGACCTGTTCGAGCGGGTCCTGGAAACGATGGGCGCGGTCAACGTGGACGTCCAGAACGAGCGGTCCACCGCGGAGAACGCGTACCTGGCCCGCTTGCTGAACCTGGCCCCTGCCGACGCCCGCGCCCTGACCTTCGATCCCCCCGAGCCGCTGCTCGGCCTGTTGCTCGGGCTCACCGAGCGGGGCCGGCGCCGCCACCGCCGCTTCCCGGCCCTGGAGGTGCTGGAGGACATGATCCGCGAAGATCCCGACCTGATCCGCGAGCAGGTCCGCGCGCCCGCCCGGTCCGGCGGATCGGGGAGCGTCACGCTGGACTCACCGCGGTTCTACACCCGGCAGATGCCCAGCAACATGCGCGGATCCGACGCGTATCCGATGCATCTGACACGCCGGCAGTACGACCTCCTGGTGCGCTGGGCGGAGAAGCTGCGCGAGGACACGGAGCCGGAATCATGACCGTACTGCTCCAGATCGGACGGCGGCCCCCGGATCCGCCACCGGAGGGGCCCGCCGCGCCGGCCCCCGGGCCGCCGCCCCCTTCCGCCGAGGCCAAGGTCTTCCGCAGCGCCCACGGCGCCCACCTGTTCGTGGCGGACGGCAGCCGCGTGTACGACCTGCCCGAGCCCCTCGCCGCCCGGGTGGAGCGGTGGACGGCCGCGCCGGACGCCTCGCTCCCGGACCTCGCCCGCGATCTGGACCTTCCGCTGTGGTCGCGGCCCCGGATCGACGGCACGCCCGCCGAGCCGCCCCCGCTGGCCTCGCTCTCCCTCAACGTGATGCAGGCGTGCAACCTGAGCTGCGGGCACTGCTACGCCGACGAGGGACGGTTCGGCGGATCCGCCCGCTCCATGCCGCGCCACACCGCCCACGCGGCGGTCGACCGGCTGCTGGCGGAGGCGGCTCCCGGGGCGGACGTGGTGGTCGGCTTCATGGGCGGCGAGCCGCTGCTCGCCCGGGACCTGGTCCACGACGTGGTCGGGTACGCGACGCGGGCCGGGGCCCGGACCGGCCACCCGGTCCGGTTCTCCGTCACCACCAATCTGACCACCGTGCGGCCCGAGGACGCCCGGTTGTTCGCCGCGCACCCGTTCACGGTCACCGTCAGTCTGGACGGGGACCGGGCCGGACACGACGCGCTGCGGCGCGCTCCGGGCGGCGCGAGCGCGTACGACCGGTTGCGGGCGGGTCTGGAGGTGCTCGCCCGGCACGGCCGCCCCCGCCGCCTGTCCGCCCGGGTCAGCGTGACCCCGCGTACCGGCCGCCTGCTGGACGTCCTGGACCACGGCATCGGGCTCGGCTTCGACGAGGTCGGCTTCGCCGCCGTGGTCAGCGCGCCCGACCCGGCGTACGAGATCACCGCGCGGACCTTCGACGGCTTCCTGGAACAGATGGTCGAGTGCGGGGAGCGCGCCCTGGCCGAGCTGTCGGCGGGCCGGAGCTACCCCTTCGGGAACTTCCTGACCGCCCTGCGGGAACTGCACCGGGGCACCCATCGTCCGTACCCGTGCGGCGCCGGCGCCGGGTACCTGAGCGCTTCCGCCGAGGGCGGCCTGTACGCCTGCCACCGGCTCGTCGACGATCCGGCCTTCGCGATGGGTTCGGTCGCCGACGGACCGGACCGGGAGGCCCGGCAGCGCCATCTGGCGGCGGGGCACGTCGACCGGGCGGAGCCGTGCCGCTCCTGCTGGGCCCGGTACCTGTGCGGCGGCGGCTGCTACCACGAGGTGAGCCGGCGCGGCCGGCCCGGCTGCGACTACATCCGCGGCTGGCTGGCCTTCTGCCTGCGGGCCTACGTCGAACTGTCCCAGGCCTCGCCCGAGTTCTTCCGGCTCCCCCCGGAGCCCGCCGCCACGACCGCCGGCGCCACCGGCCTCGTCTGAAGGAGCCGTCCATGCCCGACCTCCCACCCCCCGCCGGGAAGTTCTTCCCCCGCAACCTCACCGCCCGCGCCGACTACCAGGTCCGCGGCAACCCGTCCGGCAGCCGTCCCGAGAGCGGCGTCGACAACTGCTTCCCGGGGCTGGAATTCGACCAGCGCAACCTGGACACGGCGTTCTTCCCCGGACTGCGGGTCGACTTCCACCGCGCCGACGGCGCCCGGGTCCTGTCCGTGGCCGGCGGCCCCCCGCCCCCGGACGGGCTGGCCGACACCGACGTGAGCGACGACCGCCGTCCCCTGTACGTACGGGCCCTGTGCGGGCGTACCACCGTGGACCAGACCGAGGCACGGGCCGCAACGGTGGACTGCACCGGGATGGACGGCCTGGACGTCTGGCGCCACGTCCACGACCTGCTGCCGGGGCGGATCGCGGTACTGATCGGGCCGCTGCCCGACCGCAACTTCCCCGGCCCTCCGCCCGGCGAGCCGCTCGACCTCAACGATCCGCGGCTGAACAACACCGGCTACGTGCAGCGCAGTGGGAACGGCGAGGTGGAAGCCGCCCTGTTGGTGGCGGACAGAGCCCGGTACCTGGACGACGACGGGGTGATCGAGCCCGCGGCGTACCGGCCCGGTGAGCTCACCCGCAGCCTGTGCGCACCGTGGCAGTACGACTTCCGCGACTGCGGCTGCTACTACTGGGCGGCCTCCAAGCCGGACGTGACCAGCAGCGCGGACGGGACCGTCCCGGAGGTCAACTTCCTGCGCAGGGACCGCAGCGACCCGCCCGCACCCGACAAGACGAGCGACATCGGGGGGCAGCGATCGGATCTCGAGCTGACCTACGGCGACCTCGTGCGTGACTGGAACGTCCTCCCCGTCGTCCTCGACGACCGCGAACAGCGCGACCCGGACCCCGCGGAGCGCGCGCCCGCTCCCCGGGCCGTGCGCGCCGGCCGGAGCGGCGGGGCCGACGAAATGACGCCCGGCCAGGTGGCGGACAAGCTGACGGAACTGGCGGGGGTGGAGCACGCGCTCTGCGTGGAGTACCTGTACGCGCACTACTCGCTGAACGCCCCGATGCGGCTGCCCGCAAGCGCCGACGAGCTCACCCGCCGCGCCCACGCGGCAGGTCAGGAGGTGTTCTCGGTCGCGGTCGACGAGATGCGGCACCTGCGGTGGGTCAACGAGGCGCTCGACATGCTCGGACGGCGACCGGTGCTCGACCGTGCGGAGGAGATCAAGCGCGAGAAGGTGCACCGGTTCGGTCTGGAGCGCCTCACGCTGCAACGGCTGCAGTGGTTCGTCGACGTCGAGGCCCCCAGCCAGAGTTCGAGCGCGGACCCCGACGACCCGAGCACCGTTGACGGCATGTACGTCGAACTGCACGCGGCTCTGGTCAAACACAGCGACCGGTTCCACGACGCCGACCGGCTCACCCACCTGATCAAGCTCATCATCGACGAGGGCAACGACCACTGGCACCGGTTCCGCGCCGTCCAGGGCCACTTGGCCGGCCTGACCGAGCAGCAGTTCCTGCGTCCACTCGCCACCGAGACCACGGACGAGACGGACCTGGAGCTGCGCCGGCGCAGCGACGAGTACTACGAGCTGCTGATGGGGACGCTCCAGGCATCCTTCGCACGGCGCGACACGGCCGGCGGTGAGCTGATGCGGCGCAGTCGCATCGTGATGCAGAACATGCACGAGACCAACCACGAGCTCGCGGCGCGCGGCGTCGGCCCCCTGTTCACCCTGCCGCCCATGCTCCGGACGCGGCCGGCCGCGTCCGCCGTCGCCGAAGCCCCATGGGCCGACGGCCAGTTCATCCGAGCGGCCTCGGCGGCCGCGGCCCGGGCACGCGAGGCGATCGACGCCCTCGGCAACCGAGCGGTCCGGGAGATGGCGATCCGCCATCAGAGCGACACCGAATCGCTGATCGCGCTCCTCGCCCGGCTCGACGGGGGCATGCCGCAGCGCACGCCCGCCCCGTCGGGCCTGCCCGGTGGCGGCGGGTGACCCTCGTCGAGATCGCCGGCTCGGGGCTGGCGGAGCTCACCTGCGCGCGGCTGCTCGCCGACCGGGGCCACCGGGTCCGGCTGGCTCCGCCCCGGCCGCCCGCGGGGGCGGCCGGGGCCGGACCGCGGCCCCTCCTGCTGACCGAACCCACCCTGGAGCTGGTGGGCTCGCTCTGGGGCGGCGGGCTGCTGGAGGGCGGCTGGCCGCTCACCCACCGCCACGCGCGCTGGGGGGCCGGGCCGTCAGCGGCCCGGTTCCCGCAGCCCGGGCGGGCGGTGGACGGTGCGGTGCTGGCCGCCCGGATGCGGGAGCGGCTGGGCGCCGGGGACCTGTCCGGGGAGCCGGCGCAGTGGACGGTGACGGCCGCCCCGGGCGGGCGGGCCGCTCATGAACAGGCCGGACGCAGACGGCTGCTGACCGGCACCGCCCCCGTACGGCGCCCGCGCGACCAGGACACGGCCCGGCTGGCCTGCACCGGGCTGGGCTGGCTCCACCTGACGCCGCTCGGCCGGGGCGACTGCCTCGTGCAGGCGATGGTGCCCGGCCCGGCCGAGGATCCGGCCGGGCTGCTCGCACGGCTGCTGGCCGAGTCCGCCCTCGCGACCCGGCTGCGCGGTGCGCCCCGTACGGCGGTGGCCCTGGACGCGGCGCCGCGGGTCCGCCTCGCCCCGGCGGTCCCGCCCGCTGCGGGCCGCGGCGGGCTGGTGGTCGTCGGGGCGGGCGCTCTGCGCCAGGACCCCCTCAGCGGCACGGGCACCGCCCAGGCGCTGCGTACGGCGATCCTCGCCGCGGCGGTGATCGACGCGGCCGCGGCCGGCACGTCCGCGAGCGCTCTGTGCGCCCACTACACGAAGCGCCTGCGCGCGGCCTACCTCGACCATCTGGCCACCTGCCTGCGGCTGTACGCGGCGGCCTTCGGCTCCGGCGCCTGGCGGGACGAGATCGACGCCACGCGCGGCGCACTGCGCGGCGCGGCGGGGTACTGAGCCCCGGTCGAGACCGCGCACACGGCGGCACCCGGTCCGCATCCGATCGGACCGGGTGCCCGCCTGCCCACCGCGTCACGCGGGCTTGTGCGACCAACTCGTGCACAGGGACCAGATGATGAACACGTCGATCGCGATGATGATGATCGACCACCACGGCTGGTACGGCAGCCACAGGAAGTTCACGATGATGCTGAGGCTGGCGAGGGCGATGCCCGCGCCCCTGGCGACGTTCGAGCCGAGGAACAGGCCCACTCCGGTCAGGACGACGACGAGTCCGACGATGAGGTGGATCCAGCCCCAGGCCGTCAGGTCGAATTCG
Source organism: Streptomyces erythrochromogenes (assembly GCF_036170895.1). Classification (NCBI taxonomy): domain Bacteria; kingdom Bacillati; phylum Actinomycetota; class Actinomycetes; order Kitasatosporales; family Streptomycetaceae; genus Streptomyces; species Streptomyces erythrochromogenes. The sequence continues at coordinate 749,218 of NZ_CP108036.1, forward strand.
AAGACGTAGCTGCCGAGGCGCGCGTACACGTCGTCCTCGGCTATGGCCGCGATGCCCTGGAAGATCGCGAGGCATCCGGTCACGACGAGGAGGACCGCGGCGAAGAACGTGCCGACCGCTCCTCCGGTTCCGTCGCCACCGCTGGACAGCGGTGCGGTGCCCGGCGCGGGGCCGGTATTCCAATTTCCCCCGGTCGGTGTCGACTGGCCCATCGAACTCACCTCACAGTTGGCGGTACCGCGCCGGACACACCTCCCAGTGTCGTCCGGCCGACGGCTTCTCGTGATCACCCGAAGCGGGTGGTCCTCCCTTCCGGGTCGCGGAGCGGGCGCGGCGTCAGGCGGGTACCTGGCGCATTTCGAGCACCCGCAGGCCCAGGGACTGGAAGCGTGTGAGGAGCCCGTACAGGTGTGCCTCGTCCGCCACGATGCCGAGGAGGAGCGTCTGCTCCCGGACCGGGATCCGGTCGAGCTCGGGGAAGTTCGCGGCGAGTGTGTCCGGCACGACGCCCGAGATGCGGAACTCGTAGCGCATGAGAGCACTCACTTCTCTCCGAAGGAAGACTTCAGGTGCCTTGCCTTGCCTTGCCATGGTCGGGCCGGATCCGCTGTCCGGCATCGCCCGGTACGGGCGAGAGGGCCGGCCGCGCCGCACCGGACAGGACCTAGAGCAGGCCGAGGCCCTGGGCGCGGTGGACGGCGTCGCTGCGCCGGGTGACGCAGAGCTTGCGGTAGATGCTCTTCAGGTGGGTCTTGACCGTGTTGGCCGACACGTACAGCTCGGCCGCGATCTCCTCGGTGGACAGCATCCGGGCGGCCTGGCGCAGCACCTCGGTCTCCCGTGCGCTGAGCGCCTCCACCACGGGCGGCAGCCCGTCCGGCGCGGTCGGTCCGGTCGGCCCGTCGGCCGGACGGTCGTGGCGCGGTGCAGGCCGGGAGGGCTCGCGCAGGTTCCGGCGTACCCAGGGCCCGCTCTCGGCGAAGGACCGGCGCAGGTCCTCGGGCCGGGCGAGGTCCACGGCCTCGGCCAGCTTCCGCTGCGCCTCGCCGGTGCGGCCGTCGGCCGCGGCGATCTCCGCCCCGAGCAGGCGCGCCCCCACCCGTACCGGCGCGGCGAGGCCGCCGTCCGCGGGCAGGCCCGCCAGCTCACGCGCGGCCGGCTCGGTGCGGCCGGCCGCCAGGAGGGCCCGGGCGCGGGCCAGCGCGTGTTCGGGCCGCCCGGAGGGTGCGGCATCGAGGACCCTCAGGGCCGCCTCGGCGTCGCCTCGCGCCAGGTGCGCGGCCGATTCGGCCACGGCCAGCGCGTCCGCCGCCCACGCGGAGGGCGGCCCCGCCGTCGGCGCCGTACCTGCCGTGCGCAGGCGCGCGAGAACGGCGAGCGCGGCCTCGCCGTCGCCCTCCGCGGCAGCGATCCGGGCGCCGATGACGGCCGCCTGGACCGCTGCTGCGGGTTCGGGGCGGGGGCCGGCGGCCGCGGTGGCGGTCGCGGTCGCCAGGTCCAGGTGGGAGCGGGCGGCTGCCAGGTCGTCCTGCTCGACGGCGACGCCCGCCAGGACCAGGTGCCCCGTACCGGACCGGCGCTCGGGCGGGAGCGCCGACCGCTCGGCAACGACGAGGGACGCGCGGGCGTGCTCGGCAGCCTGGCGCAGCCGGCCCCGCAGCAGCTCGGCGAGGGCCAGCGAGCCGAGCGCGTCGCAGAGCGGGAACTGCGTTCCGGGCTCCGTTCCCGGCTCCGTCGCGTGCTCGGCGCAGGCGTCGACGGCCGCGGTGAGGGCGCTCTGCGCGCCGTCGAGCCGTCCGGCGCCGAGCCTCACCGCGCCGAGGGCCGCGAGGAGCAGGGCGCGGAGCTCGGGGTGCGCGGCGACCAGCGGGGCCGGCAGTTCTCCGAGCAGTCGCTCGGCGTCGGCCGCCGCCCGTTCGGTGGCCGCGGGGTCGCCGGTCGCGCGCCCGGCGAGCACGCCGAGGAAGGCCCGGCTGAACCTGGCGGCCGCACCGGAGCCGGGACCCAGGTGGGAGTCCGCGCGCCGCACCGCCTCCTCGTAGCCGGGAAGGTCCTGTACGACGAGCCGGGCGGCGGCGCCGACCAGTGCGGGCGCCGCGCCCGGCGCGTCGGCCGGCAGGGGTGCGAAGGCCCGGTTCAGCTGCTCCGCCTCCAGGCCGGTGAACAGCCGGCCGATCGCCAGGCCGTCGACGAGCCGTCCCGCGGCGAACGGCCAGTCACCGGCGGCCGCTCCCTGGACCACGGCCTCGTTCAGCCGGCCGGTCCCGGCGAGCCAGCGCGCCGCCCGCCCGTGCAGCTGCTGCTCCAGGCCGGGGTGGCGCTGACGCAGGTGTGCGCGCAGGACCTCGGCGAACAGGGGGTGCAGCCGGTACCAGGCGGATGCGTCGACCTGTTCCAGGAAGGCGTTGTCGCGGGCCAGCCCGGCGAGGGTCCGGGCGGCGTCGTCGCGGCCGGTCAGCGCGTCCGCGAGGTCGGGGTGGACACGGTCCGTGACGCTGACGCGCAGCAGCAGGTCCTGGGTGGCTGGCGGCTGCGCGTCGAGCACCTCTTTGAGCAGGTAGTCGGCGATCGTGGTGCGGTCGGCCGCGAACTGGCGGACGAAGGCCTCCGGGTCGGGGCTGCGCTGCATCGCGAGGGCGCACAGCCGCACCCCCGCGGCCCATCCCTCGGTCCGTTGCACGAGCAGCCGGATGCCGTCCTGTGAGATGTCCAGCCTGTGCTCGGCCAGCAGGGCCTCGGCGTCCGCGTCGGTGAACCTGAGGTCGGCGTGCCGGATCTCCGCGATCTCGCCGGCCGCCCGGTAGCGGTGCAGTGGGAGCAGGGAGTCCGTCCGGCTGGTGAGGACGATGCGCAGTCCTCCGGCGGCGTGCCGGAGTACGAAGTCCAGGCCCTCCGTCATGGCGGGCGGCTGGGCCGTGTCGAACTGGTCGAGCACCAGGACCACGGGCCGTGCGGACTCGGACTCGGCCAGCCCCGCCGCGAGGCGTACCAGGAAGGACTGGGTCACTCCTTCGGCGCGGGTCGGTCTGCCCACGGCGGCGGGCAGCTCGACCCCGCCCCGGTGGAGGGCCTCCAGGACGTACGCCCAGAAAACGCCGGGCGCGTCGTCGGGTTCGACGGTCAGCCACAGGGGGGGCCGCGGCGTGCGGCCGCCGGCCGCCGCCCAGTGGGCGGTGAGCACCGTCTTGCCCGAGCCGGCCGGACCGTTGATCAGGGTGAGCGGGCCCTGCACCCCGGCCGTCAGACGTCTGAGCAGCTCGGGCCGGTGGACGAGGGTCTTCGGCACGGCCGGTGCCGTGAACCGGGCCGTGAGCATCGGGTCGCACTGCGGTCGGGCCACAGCCTCCACTGAAGCCGTGATCGGTCGTGATCACCACTTGTGTCACCCGGTACGGGTGAGGTGCGGTCGGGTGCGGTCGGGTCCGCGCTCACTGCGGGGCAGCGGTCGCCGCCGGCTCCTTCGGGTCGTCGGCGGTGCCCAGCCGTTGGGCCAGCAGGTGCTCGTGGGCCAGTACGTATCCCAGGGCGACGCCCATGGTGACGACGACGAAGAACATGATCAGCCAGGACAGGATGACGAAGACCAGCCCGAGGCTGCCGAACTGCTGGAGGCTGTGGTTCAGGGCACGGGGCATGTAGAACGTGGAACCCCAGCTGAACGCGCTCTGCCCGACCGCGACCAGGACCGCGCCGGGCAGCAGGGGCAGCCACCTCACCCGGCCGCCGAGCAGGAGGTGCTGGGTCCACCACCACAGCAGGATGCCGCTGATCAGGGAGACGACCGCGCCGAGGGCCCGGCCGGCCCCGAACGCCTGCTGAATCGGCCCCTGGAACAACAGGGCCGTCAGCCAGACCAGCAGCCAGGCCACCCAGCGCCAGGCCGCGAGCCGGGCGCCCGCCTTCGGCAGGTGCCACGCGCGCTCGCAGGTCCGTTGGAGGGCGCGGCTACAGGCGGTCGCGGACAGCAGCGTGACCACGACGCCCACCGCCCCGGTGCTGGCGATGGTCGCCGTGTCCTCGCCGCTGTTGTGCACCACCGAGCGGACCTGGTCCAGTGCCGGGCCCGTGAGGCCCAGGGTGCCGCTGATGGTGGAGACGAGCTGCTTGCGCATCCAGTCCGGTGCGAGGGCCCCGATGACGAAGATGGCGGGGATCGCTCCGAGGAAGGCCTGCGCGGCCAGGCGGGTGGCGCAGTCCAGCAGGTTGACGCGGGCGAACTGTTCGAGGATCCGGCCCAGGAACGGCGTGTACTTGCGCATCCAGGCCGGCACGGTGAAGCGGGGCGGCTTGTCGCGCGGTTCCGACACGGTGACGGCTCCTTCCGCGGACGGCGCCTGTCGCCTGCGATTGCCCTCCATGAGCAGGATGGGGCAGCCCAGGACGTCCGGCACGTCGGAAGGACCGCCCGCACGGGAAAAGGGAGCGCGGACGCGGGGGTTCCGCGCCTACGATCCGGGCTGAGCCCCTTGAGAGAAGGAACGATGGAGATCATCTTCCGTAAGCTTCCGGACAACCGGCACGATCTCGAAGTCCGTGACCGGCGGGGACCGGACGTTCGGCTGATGTCCCAGGCGACCGGTTCGACGATGCCCCACGACCTGGTGCACGCGGCGGTCGAGAGCGCGCTCGGGATCACCGACGGGTTCTGGGGGGCCATGGCGCGGGGCGCCACCTTCGAGGGGTTCGAGACGACGGCCCCGACCCGCCACCGCCGGTCGGGGATGAAGATCCTGCGACGCGGCGGCGACGCGGTGATGCGGGCCGAGCTGTCCGTCACCTGGACCTACCGCGTCTGGTCCGGGCTGAGCACGGAGGGCAGGGGCGTGGGCCGGAGCCCGCTCGACGAACGGCAGGTCGCCCTGGCGTGCGCGGCGCTCGACCGTGCCGCCGAACGCTGGGCGCGAGTGGCGGAGGGCGGAACCCTCACCTGGCGCTGGTGAGGGCCGGGGCGGGGCCGGACCGCAGTCGCGCCCTGCGCCGCCCTCCCGCATCCGCCGTCCCCCTCTACCGCCCCCGGGGTCCGTCCAGGAGGGTGATCTCATGTTCCAGCGGACCGAGTTCCGCCTGGTGGCCGGTGTCCAGCAGGGCGATTTCCCTTTCCACCGCCCCGAGTTCCTCCTGACGCCCCATGACGGCCAACTGCAGTCGATAAGCCCTGAGCACGACTATGAGCAGCTGCACCCTTCCGGCTTCCAGGGAGTACATCCGGCGTGCGGCCGCGACCGCCTCGGCCCGCAGGGCGAGGGCCGTGCCGGGCTGGACGGCGAACTCCTGGCGGCTGTAGGTGCACAGCGCCCGGGCCAGCAGGGGCAGGTACGCGAGCGGGCTCACCTGGGCGAGCACGCGGTATGCGGCGACCTCCTGACGGACGGTCAGGGCCTGGGAACCGAGGAGGGCGACTCGGGCTCGGAGTACCGCGTCGTGACTGATGTGCGCCGTGTGATTCATGACGCTGATTCTGAAAGCCGCACAGGGTCCCAAACAAGGGCAATCGACTGTGCCCTTGATCCTACGAAAACCCGCTCTGACCTGTCATGATGGATACGTCTTCACCCCTGCGCCCGCTCGGCGACCGAGTCAGCCGGCGAGGAAGGACAGCCGGACCTGACGGCGGGGGTTGTCCCGGTTGGTGTCCACCAGGGTGACGGACTGCCAGGTTCCGAGCTCCAGCGTCCCGTCCACCACCGGAAGCGTCGCGTGGGGCGGGACGATCGCGGGCAGGACGTGGTCGCGTCCGTGGCCCGGGGAGCCGTGCCGGTGCCGCCACCGGTCGTCGGGCGGCAACAGGGACTGCAGGGCGGTCAGCAGGTCGTCGTCGCTGCCCGCTCCCGTCTCGATGACGGCCAGCCCGGCGGTCGCGTGCGGCGTGAAGATGTTGAGCAGTCCGCTCCGGCCGCGTGCCACCTCCCCGAGGAAGGCGGCGCAGGCGGAGGTCAGGTCGTGGACGGTCTCCCGGTCCCCGGTCGTCACGTCGATGGTGCGCGATACGAAGGTGTCGGCCATGGCGCCATCCTCCCGCCGCACCGCTGCGCCACGGCGCAACCGGGCCGCTGCGCAGCGGATGGGGCGGGAGTCCGGGCCGGACCGGGCCCGCTCCCGGGCGGGGTCGGACGGAACGTGTCCCGGCTCGACAGGAGGGAGCGGGGCAGGGCCGACGCCCGGGGTGCACAGCCGGGTTGGAGTCCCCGCCCCCGAGCCGGTCGCCGAGCGGCTCGCCATCGGCCCCGGGGACCCTTGCGTCCATGCGTGAGACGGGCCTCCGGCCCCGCGCGAACGGGTGGCCGCGGGCCAGGCGGGACTTTGACGACAGGGCCTAGGCCGCCGCCGGGTACTCCATGCAGACCAGGTCCTCGCGCGGGTCCCAGGAGCCGGTCACCCGGAAGCCCGACCGTTCGTACAGGGCGATCGCGGGGGTCCGCCAACTCCACACGGACAGGCGGACGGTGGCGACTCCCCTGTCGGCGCAGTGGGCGATTGCCGCGTGGAGCAGAGCGGAGGCGATGCCGCGTCCCCGGCGGGCCGGGTCGGTCCAGACCCGCTTGATCTCCGCGGTCCCCGCGTCCGGAGCGGTCACCACGAGACACCCCGCCGGTGCGCCGGCGTCGACGGCCAGGAAGACGGTGTCGTCCGCGAAGGCGGTCCGCGGGTCCCGGATCTCGGCCAGGTAGCGCGCGGGCAGCCGGGTCGCGTCCACGACGGGCAGCCCCTTCTCCGCTTCCGTGCTCAGGTGGTAGTCCGTCAACAAGGCCGCCAGCGCATCCGGGTCGCGGAGCAGGCCGCCCGGGCTGTGGACGACGGCCGCCGTGGTGTGCGCGTTCATGACGAGATCATGGCATCCCCGACGGAGACCGGACAGGCCCGCTCACTGCACGCTGAAGCGGTGGGGGTGGGCCGGATCCTGTGGGCAGGCGAAGACGTTGAGCTTGCCGAAGTTGCCCACGGCGACCCCCGTCGGCCGGTTCGCGTCGGCCCCGGCCCCGGCCCCGGCCCCGGTGGGCCGTGGGCGCCAGCTCTCGCTGTCGGAGCGCCACTCGTACGAGTCGACGGTCAGCAGCAGTCTCATCGCGTGGCCGCAGCCCGGGCAGTCCATGCGCCCGGGGCCGGTGACGTTCCACGCCGCGTGCCCCCCGGCCTTCCAGCCCGGCGCGACCGACAGGTCGCTCTGATAGCTCGGCCAGGCGGCGGCCTCCTCGCCTTCGTCCCCGCCCTCGGCCTCGTATGCGGCCTCCTCCTGCGCGTCCTCCCACTCCTGGACGCGCTCGCCGAGTTCGCCGGTCAGCAGCTCGATGTACGGGTACTCGGTGACCTGCTCCGGATGCAGCACGCAGGGCTCGGGCACGTAGCCGTCGAAGCCGACGCGCCCGGGTTGCGGCTGCGGCGCCAGCACCTCGCGGACCTCGGCCGACCGCCGCCACCTCAGCCGCACGTGCATGCCGTACCCGGTGGGCCCGTGGAGGTCGAAGGGGCACCAGAACACCTGGAGCAGATCACAGCCGTCGGGCCCGGGGGCCAGGTCCGGGACGTCCCGGGCGTACAGCTGGGCCACCGCGAGCAACGGCCCGCCGTACCGGTGCGGCTCGTCGCACACCGGCCACGGCTCACCGGTCGGCCACAGCAGCGGACCGCCGACGTGGCTGTCGCGCGCCGTCGGACCACCGGCGCGGGGGTGCAGCCTGGTCGCCGTCGCACGGTGGGCGGCCAGCCCGGGGAAGAACGCCTCGGCATCGAGCGGCCGGGGCGGGGTGGTGAAGGTCATGCGGCCGAACCTACAAGCCGGCGGCGCGGGGTGCGTTCTGCGGGTGTGGGAAGGCAACCGGAGCGGGCATACCTTTCATACTTCCCCCCGCAGCTCGCACAGCCTTCGGTTGAAAGGATGATCGGTGATCTCTCAAAGCATTCATCAGTCCTCTGAAGGGCATGTACCGGTGCTCCGTGGCGAGCAGACGGTGGAGTGGGCGACGGGCATGGTGATGGCCCTGGCACCCTGCGGGACCCGTGAGGCGCGGCTCGTGCTGGCCGCAGCCGCCGAGCTGGCGCGGGTACCGGTGGGGGAGTTCTCGGCCGCGGTGGTCGCGGGCGCGCGCGGGGAACCCGTACCCGCCCCGTGGGAACGGGCTCTGCGGCGGGCGGTCGAGGCGCTGCGGAGCCCCCGGTCCGGGCCGGAGGGCGGGCGGGGCGTGGGGCTGCTGCCCAGCCGGGCCCGGACCGAGGACGTCCTGGCCCGGTTCCGGGCGGCCCGGGAGCGGCTCGCCGGGGCCCCCGGCGACGGGGCGGCACGCAGCGCCATGGACGACGTCGCCTACACCCTGTGCGTGCTGATGGGCCGCTCGACCGTCCACGAGGCCGTCCTGGCGGCCGAACGGCACCTGGCGGGGCCGGACTGACCGCCGCTCCGGGGCCGGCCGTGTGCGGCTTCCCGTCACGGGTAGGCGCCGGACGTACCGAGAGCCGGACCTACCGAGAGTCCGCACACCAGCAAGGGAGTCGTCATGCCTCGCGGTTCCAGCCCCAAGCGGGAACGACAGTACGAGCACATCAAGGAGAGCGCCGAGGAGCGCGGCGAGAGCCCGAAGAAGGCGAAGGAGATCGCCGCGCGGACCGTGAACAAGGAACGCGCCAGGGCCGGCGAGTCCAAGACGGCGAGCAGGACGTCGCTGGAGGACATGTCCTCCGCCAAGCGCGGCGGACAGCGCTCCCACAAGGGAGCCCAGGGCCCCACCTACGACCAGCTCTACGCGGAGGCGAAGCGCAAGAACCTCCGCGGCCGTTCCTCGATGGACAAGGCGGAGCTCAAGCGGAAGCTGGGCCAGTGAGCCCGGCCCCCCGACGGAGGAGGACACGATGACACAGCAAGGGCAGGGCCGCGGCCGGCGGCCGACCACCCCGTCGCAGGCCCCGGGCGAGAGCGGTGACCGGGAGGCCCGCCGCGAGGCGGACGAGGCCGTCCGGCAGGGTGGGGCCGGCGGGGACGACCGGGAGGCCGGCGCCCACACCGCGAAGCGGCAGCGGCCGGGCACCGGGCGCGAGGAGCAGGTACGCCCGCAACCCCCGCGGGGCGAGCGCCCTCCGCCGGAAGATGCCGACCGCTGAGCCGGTCGGCTCAGGCAGCGGATGATCAGGGCGATCCCGGGGTAACCGCACCAGGTGATCACATTCGGCGTCGAAGAGGAATACCTCCTGGTGGACCCGGTGACGGTGCTGCCGGTCCCCGAGGCCGAGCACGTGCGCAGGGCGGCCGGCCTCGGTCCCCTCGCCGAGGACGGCGAGGTCCAGGACGAGCTGCTGCAGGCGCAGGTCGAGGTCGCCACGCCCGTCTGCACGGAGCTGGAGGAGGTGGGCGGGCACCTGCTGCGGCTGCGGCACGCGGTCGCGTCCGCCGCCGAGGAGCACGGCTGCCGGGTCGCCATGGCCGGGGCCGCACCGCTGCGGGACACCTCGGCGGTGCCGGTCACCCGCAAGCCGAGGTACCTGAGGATGGAGGGCCAGGCCCGGCAGCTGGTGGACGAGCAGCTGATCAACGGCATGCACGTCCATGTGGGGGTGCCCGATCCGGAGACCGGTGTCGCGGTGCTGAACCGCATCCGGGTCTGGCTCCCGACGCTGCTGGCCATGTCGGCGAACTCCCCCCTGTGGGACGGCAAGGACACCGGCTTCGCGAGCTGGCGCACGATCGTCTTCGGCCGCTGGCCGGTCAGCGGCCCGCCCCCGTACTTCGACGGGCTCGCCGACTACGAGCAGCGGATCGATGCCCTGGTGGCTTCGGGGGTGATCGCCGACCGGGGCCAGCTGTACTGGCAGGCGCGGCTCTCCGACCGCTTCCCGACCGTCGAGGTGCGGTGCCTGGACGTGCAGTTGCGGGCCGACGACGCCGTCATGCTGGCCGGCCTGGTACGGGCGCTGGTCGCGGTCGCCCTCGCCGAGGAGAAGGCCGGGGCCCCACCGACCCGGTGCCGGCCGGAGCTGCTGCAGGCCGCCAACTGGCACGCGGCCCGGCGCGGCCTGAACTCCACGCTGGTCGATCCCGACGGGCGCTGCCGCAGCAGCGGTGACGTGCTGTACTCCCTGCTCGCCCACGTCGCCCCCGCGCTGGCCGAGTCCGGCGACGAACGCGAGGTGGCGTCGCTCGTGCACCGGCTCCTCCAGGAGGGGACGCCTGCCGACCGGCAGCGCCGCGCCCTGCGGGAGGGCGGCATGCCGGCCCTCAGGAACCTGATCGTGGGCGACTCCCCCTCCGGCTGAGCCCGGGCCGGCGGTTCGCACCGTGCGATGCTGGTACGCATGACCCTGGAAGACCTGGTGAGGCTGCGCCGTGCCCGGGACGTGATCGACCGCGACTACGCGGAGCCCCTGGACGTTCCGGCGCTCGCGAAGGTCGCCCTGATGTCACCGGGGCACTTCTCCCGCAGCTTCCGCGCCGCCTTCGGGGAGAGCCCGTACAGCTATCTGATGACCCGCCGCGTCGAGCGCGCGAAGGCGCTGCTGCGCAGGGGCGACATGAGCGTGACGGAGGTCTGCTTCGCCGTCGGGAGCACCTCGCTCGGGTCCTTCAGCTCGCGTTTCACCGAGCTGGTCGGAGAGAGCCCCAGGGCGTACCGGGCCCGCGCGCACGAGGCGGGCGAGGCCATCCCGGCGTGTGTCGCCAAGTACATGACGCGACCGGTCAGGGGCGGTGAACCGAAGGCGGCCGGTGGACCGATCAAGGATCCGGTCAGGAATGGAGAAGCGAAATCGACGGGCGCCTCGTAGCGTCGGAGCCATGAACATCAACCTCTCGCAGTGCTTCATCGCAGTCGACGACCACGACAAGGCGATCGCGTTCTACCGCGACGTCCTCGGCCTGGAGGTGCGCAACGACGTCGGGTTCGAGGGCATGCGCTGGGTGACCGTCGGCTCGCCCTCGCAGGACGTCGAGATCGTCCTCGAACCGCCGCTCGCCGACCCCGGCGCTCCCGCCGCGGACCGGCAGGCGATGGCCGAGCTGCTGGCGAAGGGCATGCTGCGCGGCGTGATCTTCTCCACCGACGACGTCGACGCCACCTTCGAGCGCATCCGGGCGGCCGGCGGGGAGGTCATGCAGGAGCCCATCGACCAGCCGTACGGTGTCCGCGACTGCGCGTTCCGCGACCCGGCCGGCAACATGCTCCGCTTCAACCAGCCCCGCAAGCAGTAGGAACCCCCTTCCCCTCACGGGCCGCGGTCGCGTCACCGGCGTGACCGTGGCCCCGGCCCGCCCCATGGATGGAGAGACGTCAAGCATGGCCACGAGGAAGAACACGCAGCCCCCCGGCCGGCACGCTGCCGACAGTCACGACCTGATCCGCGTGCACGGTGCCCGCGTGAACAACCTCAAGGACGTGAGCATCGAGATCCCGAAGCGCCGGCTGACGGTGTTCACCGGGGTCTCCGGCTCGGGCAAGAGCTCGCTGGTCTTCGACACGATCGCCGCGGAGTCGCAGCGGCTGATCAACGAGACGTACAGCGCCTTCGTGCAGGGCTTCATGCCGACGCTGGCGCGGCCCGAGGTCGACGTGCTGGACGGCCTGACCACCGCGATCATCGTCGACCAGCAGCGGATGGGCGGCGACCCCCGCTCCACGGTCGGCACCGCGACGGATGCCAACGCGATGCTGCGCATCCTGTTCAGCCGGATCGGCAAGCCCTACATCGGCTCGCCCAAGGCGTTCTCCTTCAACGTCGCCTCCATCAGCGGAGCGGGGGCGGTCACCGTGGAGCGCGGCGGCCAGACCGTGAAGGAGCGCCGCTCCTTCAGCATCACCGGCGGCATGTGCCCGCGCTGCGAGGGCCGGGGCTCGGTCACCGACCTCGACCTCACCCAGCTCTACGACGACTCCAGGTCGCTGAACGACGGAGCCCTCACCGTCCCCGGATACAAGCCGGGCGGCTGGAGCTACCGGCTCTACAGCGAGTCGGGCCTCTACGACGCCGACAAGCCGATCCGCAAGTACACCAAGCGGGAGCTGCACGACTTCCTCCACCGCGAGCCGGTCAGGATGAAGATCGCGGGCATCAACATGACCTACGAGGGACTCATCCCGCGGATCCAGAAGTCGATGCTCGCCAAGGACCGCGAGTCGATGCAGCCGCACATCCGGGAGTTCGTGGACCGTGCGGTCACCTTCACCACCTGCCCCGACTGCGACGGCACCCGGCTCACCGAGGCGGCCCGGTCGTCGAAGATCAAGAAGGTCAGCATCGCCGACGCGTGCGCGATGCAGATCAGCGACCTGGCCGCATGGGTCGACTCCCTCGACGAGCCCTCCGTGGCACCGCTGCTCACCACGCTCCACCACACCCTCGAATCGTTCGTCGAGATCGGGCTCGGCTACCTCTCCCTCGACCGCCCCGCGGGCACGCTCTCCGGCGGCGAGGCGCAGCGCGTCAAGATGATCCGCCACCTCGGGTCCTCCCTCACCGACACCACGTACGTCTTCGACGAGCCCACCACCGGCCTGCACCCGCACGACATCCAGCGCATGAACGGCCTGCTGCAGCGGCTGCGGGACAAGGGCAACACGGTGCTCGTGGTGGAGCACAAGCCGGAGACGATCGCCATCGCCGACCACGTCGTCGACCTCGGCCCCGGCGCCGGCACGGCGGGCGGCACCGTCTGCTTCGAGGGCACCGTCGACGGGCTGCGCAAGGGCGGCACCGTCACCGGCCGGCACTTCGACGACCGGGCGGCCCTGAAGAAGGCGGTGCGCGAGCCCACCGGCCGGCTGGAGATCCGCGGCGCCGCGACGCACAACCTGCGCGACGTCGACGTCGACATCCCGCTGGGCGTCCTCACCGTCATCACCGGGGTCGCCGGCTCCGGGAAGAGTTCGCTGATCCACGGATCGATCCCGGCCGGCGAGGGCGTCGTGTCGATCGACCAGGGCGCGATCCGCGGGTCCCGGCGCAGCAACCCGGCGACGTACACGGGTCTGCTCGACCCGATCCGGAAGGCCTTCGCGAAGGCCCACGGCGTCAAGCCCGCGCTGTTCAGCGCCAACTCGGAGGGCGCCTGTCCCACCTGCAACGGCGCGGGAGTCGTCTACACCGACCTGGCGATGATGGCCGGTGTCGCGACCACCTGCGAGGACTGCGAGGGGAAGCGGTTCCAGGCGTCGGTGCTGGACTACCACCTGGGGGGCCGCGACATCAGCGAGGTGCTCGCGATGCCGGTGACCGAGGCCCTGGAGTTCTTCGGCTCCGGTGAGGCGGCCACGCCGGCCGCGCACCGCATCCTCGACCGGCTCTCCGACGTCGGGCTGGGCTACGTCAGCCTCGGCCAGCCCCTCACGACGCTGTCCGGCGGCGAGCGGCAGCGGCTCAAGCTGGCCACGCACATGTCCGACAAGGGCGGGGTCTACGTCCTCGACGAGCCGACCACGGGACTCCACCTCGCCGACGTCGAACAGCTCCTCGGCCTACTCGACCGGCTCGTCGACTCGGGCAAGTCGGTCATCGTCATCGAGCACCACCAGGCCGTCATGGCGCACGCCGACTGGATCGTCGACCTCGGCCCCGGCGCGGGCCACGACGGCGGCCGGATCGTCTTCGAGGGCACCCCCGCCGATCTCGTCGCCGACCGTTCCACCCTCACCGGGGAGCACCTCGCCGCCTACGTCGGCGCCTGACCTGCGGGCGGGCTCCGGGCTCCGGTGGCCGCGGAGCCCTCGTCCGATCAGGTCGCGTACGGTGCGCACGCGCGCGGGACCGGGCGGTGCGCGGAAGGCTTGCCGGGTGACGGTGACCCATCGCGGACCTGCCCGCCTGTACCTCGCCCGCCGGTCGCTCGTGGCGGCGGCGTGCGCCTCGGCGCTGGCCGCCTCGGTGGCCGCGCCGCTGGGCTGCGCCCCGCGGCCGGGACCGGCGCCGGTCGGCGAGACCGTGCGCACGGACGCCGGGCCGGTGCGCGGTGTGCGGTCGGGCCCGCACCTCCTCTTCCGGGGCATCCCCTACGCGGGTGCCCCCGAGGGGCGGCACCGGTGGGCTCCGCCCCGCCCCGTACCGCCGTGGAAGGGGGTGCGGGACGCGACCGCGCCGGGGCCGCTGTGCCCGCAGGTGCCCTCGCCGTACACGCGGATCTCCAGTACGGAGGAGGACTGCCTGGTCCTGAACGTGACCACACCGCCCGCGGCGGACCGGCGGCGGGCCGCGCCCGTACTGGTCTGGATCCACGGGGACGGCTCCGTGGGCGGCGGCTCCTTCTTCGACGGACGCCGGCTGGCCGCGCGCGGCCTGGTGGTCGTCACCGTCAACTACCGGCTCGGCGTCTTCGGCGGTCTGGCCCTGCCGGGGCTGGAGGGCTCCGGCACCTTCGGCCTGCAGGACCAGCGGGCGGCCCTGGCCTGGGTACGGAGGAACGCGCGGGCCTTCGGCGGCGATCCGGGCAACGTCACCGTCGCGGGGGTGTCCTTCGGGGCGTCGGCCGTCGCCGGGCACCTGGCTTCGCCCGCCTCCGCGGGCCTGTTCCACCGCGCGGTCATGGCGAGCGGCGAGGGCGTGATGGACATGCCGGCGGGCGCGATGGGGCCGGGCGTACCGGAATACCCGTGGTACGTCTGGCGGACCGGGCGGGAGATGGAGGACATCACCACGGCGACGACCTCCTCCCTGGGCTGCGGTGGGGACCGCCCGGAGCGCACCCTCGCCTGCCTGCGCTCCCTGCCCGTCCGCAGGATCCTGGAGGTGCCGTACGTGATGAACGCCTTCCAGGCGTTCGGGTACGGCAACGCCACCCTCCCCGAACTGCCGCCCGCGGCCCTGCGGGCCGGGCGCTTCCACCGGGTGCCCGTGTTGTCGGGCGCCACCCGCGACGAGCACCGCACCTTCGTCGGGATGGCGTACGCCGCGGCCGGCCGGCCCTTCACCGAGGCGGACTACGACCGTGCGCTGCGCACGGCGTTCGGCGCGGCGGCGGCCGCGCGGGTGCGGGGCGTGTACCCGCCGGGCTCCTTCGCCTCGCCAGCGCTGGCGTGGGCCGCGGTGGTCACCGACCGGATGTGGGCGCGCGGCACGCAGGCCCAGCACGACGCGCTCGCGCCGCATGTGCCCGTGTACGCGTACGAGTTCGCCGACCGCGACGCCCCGATGTTCCTCCCGCTGCCGGGAGGCTTCGCGTTCGGGGCCTTCCACGCCGGTGACGTCCCGTACCTGTTCGAGGACGAGGCCGCCGAGCCGCGGTTCACCCCGGCGCAGCGCCGGCTGTCGGCCGCGATGACCGGCTACTGGGCGGCGTTCGCCCGTACGGGTGCGCCGCGGGGGGCCGGCCTGCCCGGCTGGCAGCCGCACCGCGTGGACCGGCCGTACACGCAGTCCCTGGCACCGCAGCGGATCGGTCCCGTCGACTACCGGCGGGAGCACCGCCTCGCGTTCTGGGACGGCCTTTCCTGATGCCGCCCCGGCGCCCCCGCCGGGGCGGCCGCACGGGTTCCCGCCAACTCTCCCTATTCCCGGACGAGTTGCCCCTGCGCTGACTATGTTCTACGGGGCACATCAGTTCGCCCCAGGAGGTCAGATTGCAGTCCAGGCGCTCCCTCGCGCTTTCCCGCCTGTTACGCCGCTCCCACCTGCTCATAGCCTTCGCCCTCGGCTCCCTGGTGATCGGGCTGACACCGTGGCTCGGGGTCACGAGCACCGCGGCGGCCGGCCGCGTCCCGGGACCCCGGGCCGCGCCCGTACCCACCGATCAGCAGGCGGCGGTGCAGTCGCCGCACCACGGCATCGCGCCGGCGAACGCCATGGAGCCCGCGGCCCCCGTCCTCGACCGGGCCGGGTGGACGGCCACGGCGAGCGACGAGGAGACCACCGGCGAGAACGGCCGCGCCGCCAACGTCCTCGACGGCGACAACAACACCCTCTGGCACAGCAAGTGGACCGCCACCGCCGCTCCGCTGCCGCACACCATCACCATCGACATGCACCGCACCGCGGTCGTCTCCGCGCTCGTCTACCGGCCGCGCGCGAACGGGCCGAACGGGCGCGTCGGAGAGTACGGCATCAGCGTCAGCGCGGACGGCCAGAACTGGGGCACGCCCGTCGCGACCGGCACGCTCGCGGACGACGCCACGGCCAAGACCCTCGGCTTCGCCCCGACGGGCACCCGGTTCGTACGGCTGACGGCGGTCACCGAGGCCGGCAACCGCGGGCCCTGGACCTCCGCAGCCGAGATCAACCTGCTGGGCGACCCGGGCACCCCCGCCTCGACCGTCGACCTGTCCCGGGCCGGGTGGACGGCCACGGCGAGCGACGAGGAGACCACCGGCGAGAACGGCCGCGCCGCCAACGTCCTCGACGGCAACGCCAACACCCTCTGGCACAGCAAGTGGTCCGGCACACCCGCTCCGCTGCCGCACAGCATCACCATCGACATGCACCGCACCGCGGTCGTCTCCGCGCTCGTCTACCACCCCCGCGGCGACGGGCCCAACGGGCGCGCGGGCTCATACACCGTCGCGACCAGCACCGACGGCATCTCCTTCGGCGCTGCGGTGGCGTCCGGTACCTGGCGCGACGACGACACCGTCAAGACCGCCACCTTCACCCGCGCCGAGCACACCCGGTACATACGCCTCACCGTGACGAGTGAGGCCGGCGGCCGCGGTCCGTGGACCTCGGCGGGCGAGATACGCCTGAGCGGGCCGGCCAGCCCGGACGTGCACGGGTCCTGGGGCCGGATCATCGGCTTCCCGCTGGTGCCGGTGGCCACCGCCGCCCTGCCCGGGGACAAGCTGCTGGCGTGGTCCGCGTACGCCGTCGACCGCTTCGGCGGCAGCAACGGCTACACCCAGACGGCGATCCTCGACCTGAAGACGGGCAAGGTCACCCAGCGCCGCATCGACAACACCGGCCACGACATGTTCTGCCCCGGCATCGCCATGCTGGCCGACGGCCGGGTGCTGGTCACCGGCGGCAGCAACGCGGAGAAGGCCAGCATCTACGACCCGGCCACCGACTCCTGGTCCGCGACCACCAGCATGGACATCGCCCGCGGCTACCAGGCCATGACGCTGCTCTCCACGGGCGAGGCCTTCGTCCTCGGCGGGTCCTGGAGCGGTGACGCGAGCACCGACAAGGCCGGTGAGGTCTGGTCGCCGGACACCCGCACCTGGCGGAAGCTCCCGGGCGTTCCCGCGTCCCGGGCGCTGACGGCCGATCCGGCCGGCCCCTACCGCGCCGACAACCACATGTGGCTGCACGCCACTTCGGGCGGCAAGGTCCTCCAGCTGGGTCCGAGCAAGCAGATGAACTGGATCTCCACCACCGGCCAGGGCGGCATCACGCCGGCCGGCACCCGGGCCGACAGCCAGGACGCCATGACCGGCAACGCCGTACCGTACGACATCGGCAAGCTGGTCACGCTGGGCGGCTCGCCCGCCTACCAGGACTCCCCCGCCACGCAGCGGGCGTACACCGTGGGCATCTCGGGCAGCCAGGTCCAGGCGGCCCGGACCGGGGACATGGAGCACCCCCGCGCGTTCAGCAACAGCGTCGTCCTGCCGGACGGCAAGGTGGCGGTCTTCGGCGGCCAGGCCTATCCGGTGCCGTTCAGCGACGCCACCTCGGTCCTGACGCCCGAGCTCTGGGACCCGGCGACCGGCCGCTTCACCCCGCTCGCCTCCATGGCCGTCCCGCGCAACTACCACAGTGTGGCGAACCTGTTGCCGGACGGCCGGGTCTTCTCCGGTGGCGGCGGCCTGTGCGGCGACTGCGCGACCAACCATCCCGACGGTGCGGTCTTCACTCCGCCCTACCTGCTCAACGCGGACGGTTCGCCGAAGCCGCGGCCCGTCATCAGCGGGGGCGTGCCCCCGAGGGCGGCTCCCGGCACGCAGCTGACGGTGAGCACCGAGTCGTCCGTGGCGTCGTTCGTCCTGATGCGGGCCGCGGCCGCCACCCACTCCACCGACAACGACCAGCGGCGGGTGCCGCTCGTGTCCACGCCCGCGGGAGGGGGCGCGTACACCGTGTCGATCCCCGCGGACACCGGTGTGGTGCTGCCCGGGACGTACATGCTCTTCGCGCTCGACGCCCAAGGGGTGCCGAGCATCGGGCAGTTCGTCACCGTTTCCTGACCCGCGGGCGCGCCGCCCCGGCCCGGTGGGGGCGGGCGGCCGCACCGGCACCGAGGCCCCGGGACACCCGTCCCGGGGCCTCGGCTCGTGGGTCACCGCGCCGACCTCACGGTCCTGGCCGACGACCCGCTCACCACCGCCGCGACCGGGCATGTGATCCGTACCGGCCTTCCGCAGGCCCGTCGTGGCCGGATCACAGCGGGTGGCACGGGTGTTCGGGCGACCGGGCTGCCGGCGAGGTCGTCCGCGGGTACGGTTCCGGCATGGACGCTTCCCCGACGAACCCGAGCGACGACGACGTGGCACTGCCCGCAGTGGTCAAGGCAACCGCACGCCAACACCTGGTGAAACTGGGGGCGTCGGGCCTGTCCCTCGACGTCGTGGCCCGCGACAGCGGTCTGGCTGTCACCGCCGTGGAGTCCGCCTTCCCGCACCGGGACGACCTGCTGACCGCACTGGTCGTCGACGCCTACGACGCCTCCGGATCGGCGATGGAGCGGGCCGACCGGGCCGCCGCCGACGCCGGTGCGCCGGCGGGCGCCCGGCTCCTCGCGGCGACCCGGGCCCTGCGGCAGTGGTCCTTCGCCAACCCCGCCGAGTTCACCCTGATCTACGGATCGCCCGTGCCGGGCTACCACGCCCCGCAGGACACCGTCGCGCCCGCCTCGCGCACCCCCGCGGTCCTCGCCGGCATCCTGCGCTCGGCGCTGGAGTCCGGTGAACTCACCCCGCCCCGGCGGACGTTGCCCGGCGGGCTGCTGCGGCCGGAGGCCCTGGAGCTCTTCGGCGGTGCGCCCGACGCCCCCTTCTCGGACATCGTCGAACGCGGCATCGTCCTGTGGAGCAGCCTGATCGGCCTGCTGGTGTTCCAGGTCTTCAGCCGGACGCACGACAGCGTCCTGGACGAGGCCGTCTACTTCGACGCCGCCATCGCCGTGGCGGCCGAAACCGTCGGACTCGACGTCCCGCTGGGCGAGGGCGACCGCTGACGTGACCGCCATCAGGACCCTCTGTTTCGCGATAGCGGCGCTCTCCTCCTACGCCGCGCTCTTCTACCGCCTCTCGCAGGCCCGGCGCAACTGGCGGGACGGCGCCTACCGCGCGCTGATCGCCACCCTTCTGCTCCAGTGCCTCACCTTCACCATGGGCGCCGTCGCCATGGGCGGCGGAAGCTTCCTGGGAGTGGGCAACCTGGCCATCCTCATCATGCACCTGGCCGCCGTGGCCTTCTGCGTCGCGGCGCAGATCATCCTGCTGCGGTGGGCGGC
Organism: Streptomyces erythrochromogenes; assembly: GCF_036170895.1. Classification (NCBI taxonomy): domain Bacteria; kingdom Bacillati; phylum Actinomycetota; class Actinomycetes; order Kitasatosporales; family Streptomycetaceae; genus Streptomyces; species Streptomyces erythrochromogenes. Next base: position 768,566 of record NZ_CP108036.1, read on the forward strand.
CACGGACGAGGCGGCGGCCCGCGGGACCCGGTACTGGCTGATCACCGGCATCGTCCTCGACGTGCTGCTGACGGCCCTGTTCTTCCTCGCGGACGGCCCCGGCCGGCCCGCCTCCGACTTCGACGGCACCAGCAGGCCGCTGCTCCTCACCTACCTCCTGGTCTTCATCGTGTCCCAGGCGATCCCGTGCGTGACGATCTACCGCCAGTGCGGCCCGTACGCCCGGATGACGGACAACGCCTCGCTGCGGCAGGCCCTGCGGATGCTGTCCGTCGCCGCCGTGGTGCTGTTCCTCTACTGCACGGCCCGTACGGTCAACATCCTGACCGCGGCGGCCGGGGTGGACATCGGCGCCTGGAAGCTCGCCTCGAACGTCTTCAGCGCGTCGGGGATCGTGATCCTCTCCCTCGCCCTGATCAACTCCCTCTGGGGGCCGCCCGTCTCGCGGGTCACGGAGTGGTCCCGCAGCTACCGCTCCTACCGGGCGCTGCACCCGCTGTGGCGGGACCTGTACGAGGCCTCGCCGGACATCGCGCTGGAACCCCCGGGGTCCTCGGTGTCCGACCTCAACTACCGCCTGCACCGCCGGGTGGTGGAAATCCGGGACGGATGGCGGGACTTGCGCCCCTACATCGACCGGGAGACGAAGGCGGCCGGCGTCGCGGGCGGGCAGACGGCCGGCGGGGCGAACGGCAAGGCGGGCGAGGAGCTGCGGCAGGCGTTCGCGGAAGCGGCGCAGATCAGACAGGCTCTGCAGGCGAAGCGGACCGGAATCGTCCCCGACCACAGCAAGGACGCCGGCGATTTCGACGACCGCGACACGGACAACTTCGTGGCGGAAGTTGCCTGGCTCACCCAGGTTGCCGCCGCCTACAGTAAGCTCAGCAAGGCGAGTTGAGAGCTCCCGCCCGGTTTGCATCCCCCGTCAAACCGGGCGGGCACTCCCGTTCCCCCGTGTTTCATCGGGCCGGACGGGTGGCTTCCGCCCGGACTGGCCCGGCCCATCCCCCGAGGGCCGGGCCAGTCCGATTTTCCGCAGCAACCCGACCCCGTTTCCCCCGTGAGTCGCGTTAGCTGACAGCTATCGGCGAGACCCAACGTTGGCGGAGTCCCGGCCAATTGTCAACTGACCGCTATTCTGGGAAACTGACGTATAGCCAAGGGCTATACCGAGGAGGTGACGGGAGGAAGGTTCACATGACGGAGACCGAGACCGCGGGCGATGACCGGCCCCTGCTCGCAGTGCGTCTCGACGACCTGTTCAAGACGGTTCGTCCGAAGGGCAAGCACTGGACCAACGCCGAGGTGGCGGAGGAGCTGAAGCGGGCCAATCCCGAACTCAAGGTCGGGGGTGTGTACTTGTCGCAGCTGCGGACGGGGAAGCGCTCCAATCCCTCACCCGACCTCCTCGCCGCCCTCGCCCGCTTCTTCGGGGTCTCCGTCGCGTACTTCTTCGACGACAAGGTCGCCCAGTCGGTCCTCAGCGAGATCGCCGCCGTCGAGGCGCTGCGGCAGTCCGGGGTCCGCGCCGTGGCGATGCGGGCGGCCGGGATGAAGAAGGAGAACCTCCAGGCCATCACGGCCATCATGGACCAGTACCGGCAGCTGCAGGGCCTCCCGCCGGTGAGCGATCCCTCCGGCCCCGAATGAGGGGCGCCAGGAAGGAGCGGTCGGCAGGTCAGGACCGCCGCAGCCAGCTCAAGAAGCTCCGGAAGGCCGGTGCGGAGCGGATCGCCGAACTCGACCTGCCGAAGGCCACCGACGTGGCCGAACTGTGCGGCCACCTCGGTGAAGCGCGGGGCCGCCCCATCATCCTGGTCCCGATGCAGATGCCCTCGTCCCACCCGTGCGGCATGTGGGTCGCCGCCCGCGACGAGGACCTCATCTTCTACGACGCCAACACCACCAGCGCGCATCAGGAGCACATCATCTTGCACGAGCTGGGCCACATCATCTGCTGCCATCGCGGGGCCGGCGGGCTGGACGAGACGGCCGCCCGCCTGCTCTTCCCCAACCTCGACCCCGAACTCGTGCGCGACATGCTCCTGCGCGCCGCCTACGACGACGTGCAGGAGCAGGAGGCGGAGATCATCGCCTACCTGCTCTCCCAGCGGATGGCCGGCACCGCCGAGGGACGGGACGGCGCGGCCTCCTCCGGGGAGGCCGGATCCGCCGGTGATCCCGGGACGAGCGCCATGCTCAGCCGCATCGAACGCACGCTCTTCTGAAGTGGCCCGCTCAGGTCACGGCGGTCGCCGCCACCTCCTCGGCCAGGACGGCGACCGCCCGGCGGACGTCGTCCTCGCGGTGTTCGCTCGTGAGGAAGAACCGCAGCCTCGACAGACCCTCGTCCACGGCGGGATGGAAGATCGGATCGGCGACGACCCCGCGCGCGAACAGCCGGTCCGCGACGCGCAGGGTGCGCGCCGAGTCGCCGAGGACGACCGGCACGATGGGGGTGTCGGCGCTGGAGCCGGTCGGCAGGCCGGCCGCCGCGGCCAGGCCGAGGAACAGTCCGGCGTTGCGCCTGAGCGTGCGCACCCGCTGGGGTTCCGCGGTGATCAGCTCGGTGGCGGCCAGGGCGGCGGCCGCGTTGGCCGGGGTCAGTCCCACGCTGTAGACGAAGCCCGGGAGGGTGTGCCGCAGCCAGCGCACCATGCGGGCCGAGCCGCCGAGGTAACCGCCGCAACTGGCGAAGGACTTGGAGAGAGTGCCCATCCACAGGTCCACGTCGGTCCGGTCGGCGCCGAAGAACTCACCCACGCCCCGGCCGTGTTCGCCGACCGTGCCGATGCTGTGGGCCTCGTCGACCATCAGCAGGGCTCCGTACCGCTTCTTCAGCCCGATCACCGCGGGCAGGTCGACCAGGTCGCCGTCCATGCTGTAGGCGCCCTCGACGACGATCAGCACCCGGCGGAACCGGGACCGGTTGATCCGCAGCAGGTGCTCCAGGTCGGCGCGGTCGTTGTGGGCGAAGGGTCTGCGCGCGGCCCCGGACAGGGCGCAGCCCTGGAGGATGCTGTCGTGGGCCAGCGCGTCGTGCAGGACGAGGTCCCCCGCGCCGACGAGGTGCCCGATCGCCGTGACATTGGTGGCATGGCCGCTGACCAGCGTGAGGCAGTCCCCGACGCCGAGGAAGTCGGCCAGGGCGCGTTCCAGACGGACCGTCAGTTCCCGTTCGCCCGAGAGCGCGCGGCTGGCGGAGACCGAGGTCCCGTACCGCTCCACGGCCCGGTGCACGGCTTCGTTGACCGCCGGATGGCCGGATATCCCCAGGTAGTTGTAGCTGCCGAAGGACAGGTACGAGCGGTCGCCGATCACCGTGGTGTCGCGGATGGTGCCCTCGTGGACGCGGAAGTACGGGAAGTCGGCGCCGCCGGCGGTGACCGCGGCCAGGCGCTCCTCGAAGAGGGCGACCTCCGGGAAGTCGTCGATGCTCGCGGCAGCGGTGCTCCACTCGGCCGCCCGCGCCGCGCGGGAGGCCGGCCGGCCGGGGGCCTCGTGCCGGGTACGGCCCGGATCGAGCAGTGCGATCAGCCCGCCGACGGTGAGTCCGGGCGCGAACAGGTCCTCGGAGCGGAAGGCGGGCGCGCGCTTGCCGATGTTGACCGCCAGTTCCTGGAGCATGAGGGAGTCGAAGCCGAGACCGGCCACCAGCGTCATGCCCTCGCCGAGGTCCGCGAGGGGGAACACCCCGGTCCGCGACACCTCTTCGAGCACGATGGACGCGGCGTCCTCACCGGGCGCGGCACTGGGTGCGGGCGGGGTGGGCGCGGCTTCCCGGCCACCTGCGCGCCGCGTCGGGGGTTCGGGCCGGGCCGGCTGCGCCACCTCGCGTGCCGCATCGTCCACGACCCAGTGGCGGCGCGGGGCGAGCGGACTCGGCGGCAGGGTGCACGGGGGTGTGCGCCGCGCCGCGGAGGGTGGTCCGGCCGGCGTCGGCGCGGACTCCACGGCATGCCCGGCCTCCAGCGCCGCGGCGGCCGCGGTCAGCCGGGCGGCGGCCTCGGCGGCGTCCCGCGCCACCAGGGCGAGGCGCTCCCGCAGGGGAGCACGGCGGGCCAGGGTGTCCGCCACCCGGGCCGGCGGCGGCCCGTCCTCGGCGATGGTCCGCGCCACGTCCCGCGCGTACCGGACCAGCCCGGCCCGGTCGCGCGCGGTGAGGACCAGCTCGTAGGGCTCCCCGACCGGTGCCGGGCGGACCGGTGGCGCGGCGTGCTCCTCTACGACCAGGTGGACGCCGGTACCGCCGAATCCGAAGGCGCTCACGCCCGCCCGGCGGGGCAGGTCGCTCGCGGGCCAGGTGACCGGCGTCGTCGCCACGGTCAGCCGCGCTGCGTCGAGGGCGGCGGTGTCGGCGAGGCCGAAGTCCGGCTGCGGTGGGATCACCCCCCGCTGCACGGCCAGGACCGACTTGACGAGTCCGGCCAGCCCCGCGGAGTTGAGCGAGTGCCCGACGACCGCCTTGACCGCACCGAGGTGGGCGGGAGCGGCGTCCTCACCGCGCAGTTCGCGCAGGACCGCGAGCTCGACGGGGTCGCCGACGGCGGTTCCGGTGCCGTGCGCCTCCAGGTAGCCCACCGCGCCCGGGGGCAGTCCCGCGTCGCGGTAGGCCCGGCGCAGGGCCCTGAGCTGGCCGCCCGCCTGGGGGTGCATGCCGCCCTGCACGGTCCCGTCGTTGGCCGTGCCCACGCCGCGGATCACCGCGTAGACGCGGTCGCCGGCCGCCCGGGCGTCGGCCAGGGGCCGCAGCACCAGCACTCCGGCGCCCTCCCCCAGGACGAAACCGTCGGCTTCCGCGCCGAAGGGCAGGCATCGGCCGCTGCGCGAGATGGCGCCTATCCTGCACAGCCCCACCAGCAGGTCCGGGGCGAGGATCAGCTGGGCGCCACCGGCGATCGCGACGCGGGAGCGGCCCGCGCGCAGCGCGTGGACCGCGTTGGCGACGGCCATGAGTCCACCGGAGCAAGCGGAGTCCAGTGCGTAGCTCTCGCCGTGCAGGTCGAAGACCGAGCTGATCGTGTTCGGTCCCATGTTGAGGAGGAGTCCGGCCACGGACGTGCCGTGCAGCCCGTGGACGGCGCGTACGGTCTCCTGCCAGCCGGGGTCCGTCGCCCGGGTTCCGAACTCGCCGCCGGCCAGCTGGCGCATCCGTATCTGCATGGTGCTGAGCTCGCGGTAGCCGCTCTCGGTGAGGGCCGTGATCACCGAGGTCTCCTCGCGGTCGAAGCCGTCGGCCTCCCACCCCGCGTCCTGGATCGCCTCACGGGTCAGGTCGATCAGCAGCCGGTGCTGGGGGTCCATCGCGGCGGCCCGGCGCGGCGGGATGCCGTAGTGCGCCGCGTCGAAGTGGCCCACGTCCGGCAGCAGCGCCATGGTGTCGGTGTAGGTCGACGAGGTGTCGCGGAAGTCGCCGGTGAGGAAGGCGGCGCTGCGCCAGCGCGAGTCGGGGATGGTGGAGAACTGCGGCCGCGGGGCAGTCAGCAGCCGCCAGTACTCGTTCAGGTTGCGGGCTCCGGGGAACCGGCAGGCCATTCCCACGACGGCTATCGGCTCGTGCTCCCCCGGGGTTTGCGCCCCTGTCACGGAGTTCACCGGGTGGTCGGTCGCGCACGCCACCAGTCGAGGGTGGCCTTGACCTGTTCGTCGACGGGAGTGGCGCGCACCGCGAAGGCCGCCTCGTAGGCACTCGTATCGACGACGAAGGGACGGTCGAACTGGTAGCGGATCTCCTTCAGTTCGCGCAGCAGCGGGGAGAAGAGCCCCGCGAGGCCCAGTACGGCGGGCGGGATCCTGCGCACCACCGCGGGCCCGGTTCCGGCCTCCGCGGCGAGCCGGTCGGCCATCTCCCGGACGGACCGGGCGGGTTCGGTCGGGACGTGCCAGGGACGGCCCCAGGCCCGCTCCTCGCCCGCGACCTCGGCCATCGCCGCGGCCACGTCGGGGAGGTAGGTCCAGCTGTGCGGGGCGTCCGGGTCCCCCAGTGCGGAGACGGGCTTGCCGCGCAGCAGCGCCGGTACGACCCGTCCGGCGAGGTGGCCGCCGTCGGTGACGCCCGGACCGAAGAAGTCGCCGGCGCGCACCTCGACCGCCTTGATGCGGCCCTGCTCGTTCAGTGTCCGCACCTGTTCCCAGGCGGCGGCGCGGACGCGGCCCTTGGGGCCGGCCGCCGCGAGCGGCAGCTCCTCGGTCATGGGGCCGTCCACCGGCCCGTAGCCGTAGAGGTTGCCCAGCATGACCAGGACGGCGCCGGTGTCCTCGGCCGCGGCGCAGACCGAGGCGACGAGCGGGGGCCACTCGCACACCCAGCGGTGGTAGGGCGGCGCGGCACAGTGGTGGATCGCCGCCGCGCCCTGGGCGACGGCGGTCAACTGCTCCCGGTCCGTCGCGTCGAGAGCGATGTGCTCGATCCCCGGTTCCGGGCTTCTGCCCGCCCTGGTGACGACCCGTACGGAATGTCCCTGCTCTGCCAGCAAACGGGCGGTGGCGGCGCCTGCGGGTCCGAAACCCACGACCACATGAAGACTCACGGGCGCACAGTAGCGCGAGAGCGGATCGATCTCTTGTCAGTTTGGCCGGTACAGGACAATCCCGGACCGGGACCGGCCCGGTGATCGGCAAGGCCCTCGCCGCGGACGGGGACGGAGGGCGGTCGGGATGCCACGCGGCGAGTTTGGCCTGGACCTGACCGGGGCAGCACGCCGAGGGCCGGACCCGTCGTCACGGGCCCGGCCCCCTCGCTCCGGCGTCAGACGCGGTCGGCCGCGATCAGGACGTACTGGAAGGAGCCGTCCTTGTAGGAGTTGATGAACGCCTCCTCGATGCCCGTGACGAGGGAGGACGTGGCGCGCAGCTCCCAGTAGGGCAGGGTCTCGGGGGTCAGGTCGATCACGGCCTGCGGCACGAGACGGTTGTCGGCCATGGCCCGCATGTACTCCCGGCGGGAGTGGATGTTGCATTCGAAGTGCGCGTTGATCTGGGAGACCCACTTCGAGGGCTGGCCGTAACGCGGGTTCCAGCAACCGGTGATGGTCACGTAGCGGCCGCCGACCGCGAGGACGCGGGAGTGCTCGGCGAACAGGTCGTGCAGGTCGACGTACATGCTCGACTCGTTGTTCCAGGAGGCGGCGGCCTGCCCGGTCTCGAACGGCGTGTTGAGCATGTTGCAGACGCGGGCGCGGACGGAGTCCTCGATGCCCAGCTCGCGGGCGCGCTGGTTCGCGAAGTCGGCCTGCTTGGCCGACAGCGTGACACCCTCGACCTTGCATCCGAACCGCTGGTGGGCCATGACCATCGAGCCGCCGCGGCCGCAGCCGGCGTCCACGAGCGTGTCGTCGCGCCCGATGGAGCCGAGGTGGTGCAGCAGGACGTCCGCCTGCGCGGACTCCAGGCGGTGGAGCTCGGCGATGAGCTTCTTCTCGTATGCGCTGTCCTCGGTGTCCCCGAGGGCCGCGTGGTCGACGTCACCGATGCCGTAGTGGTGGTGGTACAGACCGTCGACATCCCCGAGGCGCAGGTTCACCGGCCGGGCCTCGTGGTCCCAGTAGCGGGCGATGTCGCCCTGGTAGGGCGTTGCCGGGGCGGGGATGAAGGCGGAAGTGGGGGCGGCAACGGTGAAATCGGTGCTGGTCACAGATAAATCCATCCTTACCAGAAGTCGGGCAGGCTGTAGCGGTAGGTGTTGCTCTGGTGCCAGTAGTGGTTGCCGTCGACCCAGACGGCCACGCCCCGCAGGAAGCGCACCACGCGTGGATCGGGGCAGGACACGGCCAGTTCCGCGGCCGCGGCCTCGAAGGCGTGCATGAGGTCGTTGTGGATCTCGATCGCCTTCAGGTAGGCCTCCTTGTCGGAGAGGCCCTCTCGTGCTGCGATGACCACCGGCAGGTTCAGGTGCAGGCCGGGGCTGTCGAGTTCCTTCGTGTACGAGTACAGGTCGTTGGAGATGGTGGTGGCGTTGCCGGCCAGTGCGATGACCCGCTGCATGGCGGGCATGGCGTGCAGATCGGCCGGGAGTTCGTAGCCGCCCACGGTGTCTGTGATGGTGGGGCAGGGGCGGAAGTTGTTGAACTGGCGCATCGCCAGGTACTCGGAGACTTCCGGGACGTACGCGGTCTCGGCCCAGGCCGCCTCGGCGAGGTACCCCATGTGCAGCCGGGCCATGTCGTGCCGGTACCGGTCGGCCTGCGACGGGGTCGCCGCCCGGGTGAAGTACTCCATGGCCGAGCGGTAGGAGCGCCGCGGCGCGTCCGAGAGGAGCGACCGGGCCCACTCCGACTGGTACTCCGCGGTCGTGTGGACCGGGTCCAGTGCGGTGTGCGCCAGCAGAAGCCTTCCTCCTAGTCCGACCGGCGAACCGCCGTGGTCCTCGCAGTAGCAGTCGTCGACCACGTTCTCGGCGACCATCAGCCGGGTGGCGATCATGAGGTGGTCGACGGTCGGGGCGTCCGGGTGGCAGGCGACCATGTAGCGGCCCACGGAGAAGCCGTCGAACTGGTCCTCCCACTCCGGCGGGTAAGCCTCCACCTCGTCCACCGCCCAGCGCTTGATCCGGCGGCTGACCTCCTCCACGCGGGCGGGGTCGGGCTCCGGGACCGGGTGGTGGTAGAGGCCGGGGATCGGCCTGCCCCCTGCCGCGGGCCGGGGCGCGGGCACGTCCGGGGCCGCCGGCGGCGCGGCGGGCAGTGCCTGGCGCGGGGTGAAGAACAGCCCCTCCGTGCCCACGCCGCTGGGGCCGCGCATGATCCGCTCCAGGGCGGGGTTCGGTGTCGCCGTCGCGGCGGCGGCCTCCCGCACCGGCTCGGCGACCGCGTCGCCACCCGGTCCTTCGACCGGTACGGGCGATGCCTCGGGAGCGGAAGCGGGGTGGGAGGGCCGGGCCGCCGGCCCGAAGGGCAGCGCCGGCCCGGTCGGCAGCGCGGGCTTGCCTCCGGTGACGGCGTCGGCACCGCGGCCGTGACCGTGGGTCCCGAAGCGGGCCGCGGCGGCAGGCGGGCTCGACTGCGCAGGGGAAGGCCCGGGAACGGGCATCCGTGGCTCCTAGGTGATGGGGGTGGGCTGTGCCGGACCCTCCCGGGCACGTTCGGCCGGCCCGGGAGGGTCCGGTCTGATGACGGCCGGGCCGTCAGTCGCGCCGGCGGCCGATCTGGACGTTCTCCATCACGCCGAGCGCGTCGGGCACCAGGATGGCGGCGGAGTAGTAGGTGGTGACCAGGTACGAGATGATCGCCTGCTCGCTGATGCCCATGAAGCGCACGGACAGGCCCGGCTCGTACTCCTCCGGCAGCCCGGTCTGGTGCAGGCCGATGACGCCCTGATTGTCCTCGCCCGTGCGCATCGCGAGGATGGAGCTGGTGTTCTCCTTGCTGATGGGGATCTTGCTGCAGGGCAGGATCGGGACCCCGCGCCAGGCCGGCACCTGCTGGCCGCCGAGGTCGACGTGGTCCGGGTAGAGCCCGCGGGCGTTGAACTCGCGCCCGATCGCCGCGATGGTCTTGGGGTGGGCGAAGAAGAACTTGGTGCCGCGGCGGCGGCAGAGCAGTTCGTCCATGTCGTCCGGGGTGGGCGGGCCGGAGTGGGTCTGGATGCGCTGCTTGAAGTCGGCGTTGTGGAGGAGACCGAACTCCCTGTTGTTGACGAGCTCGTACTCCTGGCGCTCGCGCAGCGCCTCGATGGTGAGCCTGAGCTGTTCCTCGGTCTGGTTGTGCGGCCCGTTGTAAAGGTCGGCGACGCGCGTGTGGACCCGGAGCACGGTCTGGGCGATGGAGAGTTCGTACTCGCGCGGCTTGAGCTCGTAGTCGACGAAGGTGCCGGGGAGCGCGGCCTCGCCGGTGTGGCCGGCGGACATGGCGATCTCGGCCTCGCCGTGCTTGTTCTGCCGCTGGTGCGGGAGCGAGCCGAACTGCTCGACGTGGGCCCGGAGGTTCGGTGCCGCGTCGAGGACGGCGGAGAAGTCGGCGCGGGAGAGGGTGAGCAGGGTGCCGGAGGTCTCGGCCGTGGCCGTGTAGTCGGCGGTCGCGTCGGCGTCCAGCAGCGCGTTCTCGCCGAACCGGTCGCCGTCGGCCAGCACCGCGACGGCGATCGCGTCGCCGTACTTGCCGACCGAGGTCTGGCTGATGCGGCCGTGCGCGATCAGGTGGATCCGATCGGCGGCGGCCCCGCGCTCGACCAGCACCTCGCCGGCGCGGAAGTCGCGCTGGACGCACCGGTCGGCGAGCGTGACCAGCACCTGCTCGTCCTCGAAGCCGCGCAGCAGGGCGAGTTCGCCGAGTTCGCGCGGGATCACCCGGACGTCGGCCCCGTCCTGGACGAACTCGATGCGGCCGTCACCGACGGTGTAGGTCAGGCGGCGGTTGACACGGTAGGTGCCGCCCTTGGTCTCCACCCAGGGGAGCGTCCTCAGCAGCCACCGGGAGGTGATCTCCTGCATCTGCGGGGCGGACTTGGTCGTGGTGGCAAGGTTGCGGGCGGCCGCCGTGCCCAGACTGGTCTGCTGGGTCGGCTCCAGCTGCGCCTCTGGGCTGGTGTCCACGGTCATCGCGCAGGGCTCTCCTTCGTGCGGGCGGTGATCAGCGCATGCGTGTGCACGTCACCAGTGAAAGAAGAAAAATAGGGTGAATACCCGGGCAATCCCTCTAGATCCGGAAGCACACTAACGGCCGGCGAACCGGATCCCCCCTGGGAAGAGGTAGGGATTACCTCGATTCGGTGATCTTGAGCTGAGGCGTGTTTGACCACTGCCTCGGCGGTTTCGGACACACGTGCCGCGCACTTTCCGCCAAGGCCGCTGAGGGCCGTCAACTTCCGCACCCACAAGGCAGGTTGTCAGCGCGCTGCTCAGCGCGCGGGGCCCGTGTCAGGGTGACCGCGTACGCTGTCGCCGTGACGGACGACGAAGACCTGATACTGGCGCAGGCGCTGGGCGCGGTGGGCGCCACCGGCGGCGGCTCCGGCGGACGCCGCGGTGCGGCGTTCGCGGCGCGGCGGCTGAAGAAGAACGTGCACGAGGTCGAGCTGTCGCTCGGCCTGTCGCCGAGCGAGGCCGCGGCCCGCGCGGCCGACGTCCTCCTGCGCCTGGGCACCCCGGTGCGGACCGCGGGCGCGGAACCCCCCGCCGGGGCCCGGGTCGTACGGGCCCTCGTCGGCGGCGGGTTCGGCAACATGAACCCGGTCCTGGTCACCGTGACGCTGACGGGCGCCGGACCGCAGGCCACCGCGGTCCGCGTCCGCGGCGCCGCCAAGGAGGGCCTGATCAAGCAGCGGGCGGGCGAGAAGACCGCCCGCCAGGTGGCCGAACTGCTCTCGCGACCGGGCTGCTGAGCGCAGGCCAAGACACCCCTGGGTCCTGTCGTCAAAGTCCCGCCTGGCCCGCGGCTACTTTGACGACAGGACCTAGAACGGGGTGCAGTCGCTGTAGCCGGCGGGGTCGGGCGGCGGGATCGGGGGACGCGGCCTGCGCAGTACGGCCACGGCCTCGTCGGCGGTCCGCACCGGCGGCGTCACCAAGGTCCGTGCACGCGGTGCCGAGGAGGCCCGGCCGTACGGGTGCTGCGCGGGGGGGGGTGGCCGGACGCCGGGGCCCACGCTCCCGCCGGACGGCCTGCCGCCCGGGCTCAGGCCGCCCCCGGCCTTCGGCCTGGCCACCGTGCACGTGGAACGGCATGCGCCGGAAGAGCGGTGGCAGGGGCCCCGTCGGAGTTCCCGTTCAAAGACGCCGTCCGCGTGGGCTTCGGCGGGCGGTACGAGCGGACGCCGACGGAGTTCGCCGGACCGCACCGCTGACGGCGGAGGTCAGGCGTCGGGCGTCAGGCGGCCCGGGGCGCGGTGATCCGGCGTACGGACTCCACCACGGCCGCCCGGTGGCCGGCGAGCCGCTCGGCGGCCCAGCCGGCGCCCTCGGCTCCCGCCGCCGGGCCGCCCACCGCCCCGAACCAGGCCTGTGACAGGCCGATGACCAGCGTCAGCACGTCCGCGGGGGCGATGCCCGCGTCGATCCGGCCCGCTTCCTGCGCCTGCCGCACGGCCGCGATCTTGCCCGCGTAGGACTCGGCTTCCGCCCCCGTGGACCCGGGGCGTTCCAGTTGCTTCCACAGCACGAGGCGCATCAGCTCGGGCCGCTCGACGAGGTGGTCGAAGACGGCTCCCGCGTAGCCGGGCAGGTCGTCGGCGTCGAAGGGGACGGATTCCGATCCCGTCTCCAGGGCCCGCTGGAGCACGGCGTCGAAGAGCTGCTCCTTGTTGCCGTAGTAGACGTAGATGAGCCGCTTGTTCGCCTGCGCGGTCTCGGCGATGCGGTCGACGCGCGCACCGGCGATGCCGTACGCCGCGAACTCGGAGAAGGCCGCGTCGAGCAGGCGCGCCTTGGTCGCGTTGGAATCCCGTGCCATGGCCCGCAGCCTAGCAAGTAACTATCTGGTTATTGACAACGGACACCGACGCGTCGCAGACTCTATCTATCCGGTTAGTTACTTTCTTTCGAGGAGCACACCATGGAGATGCGCGCACTGGGCCGCCAGGGACTCGAGGTCGGGGCCGAGGGCCTCGGGCTGATGGGCATGAGCGCCCACTACGGCGCCACCGACGAGACCGAGTCCCTCGCCACGATCGACCGCGCCCTGGAGCTCGGCGTCACCCTTCTGGACACCGCCGAGGGCTACGGGCCCTTCCGCAACGAGCAGCTGCTCGGCAAGGCCCTGGCCGGGCGCCGCGAGGCCGCCGTCGTGGCCACGAAGACCGGGGTCGAGTTCACCGACGAGGGCGCTTTCCTCGGCCACAACGGAACACCCGAGTACATCCGCCGGTCGGCCGACCGCTCCCTGCGCCACCTGGGCACCGACCACATCGACCTCTACTACCTGCACCGCGTCGACCCGAACGTGCCGATCGAGGAGAGCCTGGGCGCGCTGGCCGGGCTGGTCGAGGCCGGCAAGGTCCGCCACATCGGCCTGTGCGAGGTCTCCCCCGCCACGATCGCCCGCGCCCACGCCGTGCACCCGCTGGCCGCCGTACAGACCGAGTACAGCCTCTTCGAGCGCGGCATCGAGCACGACGGCGTCCTCGACACCCTCCGCGAACTGGGGATCGGGCTCGTCGCCTACTCCCCGCTCGGCCGCGGGTTCCTCTCCGGCGCCATCACCAGCCCCGACGACTTCGCGGCGGACGACTTCCGCCGCACCGACCCGCGCTTCCAGGGCGAGAACTTCCGGCGGAACCTGGCCGTCGTGGACCAGGTCCGCCGGCTCGCCGCCGAGAAGGGCGTGACGCCCTCGCAGCTCGCCCTGGCCTGGACCCTGCACCAGGGCGCGGTGCCCATCCCGGGCACCAAGCGCCGCACCTACCTGGAGGAGAACCTCGCCGCCACCGGCGTGACGATCACCCCGGCCGAACTGGCCGCGATCGACGCCGTCGCACCGCACGGCGTGGCCTCGGGCGACCGTTACGCACCCGAGCTGATGGCCTCCCTGAACGGCTGACCGGGCGGAGGGTGCTGGCGGGCTCACAGCATGACGTGCTTGACCCGGGTGTAGTCCAGGAGGCCCGCCATGGACAGGTCGCTGCCGTAGCCCGAGTCCTTGACCCCGCCGTGCGGCATCTCGGAGACGGTGGTGCCGTGGGTGTTCACCCAGACGATGCCGGTGTGCAGGGCCCGGGTCGCCCGCATCGCCCGGTCGTGGTCGGTGGTCCACACGCTGGCGGCGAGTCCGTGCCGGACGCCGTCGGCCAGTTCCAGGGCCTCCTCCTCGTCGGTGAAGGACTGGACGGTCACGACGGGACCGAAGATCTCCTCCTGCACGATCTCGTCGCCCTGGCGCACGCCCGCGACGAGGGTGGGCTCGTGGAAGAAGCCGGGCCCCGGCAGGTGGGCGCCGCCGGCGAGGATCTCGGCGCGGTCCGGCAGCCGGCCGAGCAGCTCCCGTACCGAGGCCAGCTGCGCGGCGTTGTTGAGGGGGCCGAAGTCGGCGTCCGGCTCGTCCGGGCCGCCGGTGCGCAGGGCGCGCGTCCGCTCCGCGAAGGCGGCCAGGAACGCGTCGTGGATCCGGTGGTGCACCAGGAAGCGGGTGGGCGCGGTGCAGTCCTGGCCGGCGTTGTAGTAGGCGACGGCGGCGAGGGCTTCGGCGGTGGCCTCGACGTCCACGTCGTCGTGGATGAGCACCGGGGCGTTCCCGCCGAGCTCCAGGTGGACGCGTTTGAGGTCGACGGCCGCGGCCGCCGCGATCTGCCGGCCCGCCCGCACGCTGCCGGTGACCGCGACGAGCGCGACGTCGCGGTGGGCGACGAGATCGCGGCCAGTGTCGCGGTCACCGCAGACCACGTTGAGCACGCCGGGCGGCAGGTGCCCGGCTGCGATGCGGGCGAGGAGCGCGGTCGACGTGGGTGTGGTGTCGGCGGGCTTGAGCACGGTCGTGTTGCCCGCGGCGATCGCCGGGGCGATCTTCCACACGGCCATCATCAGCGGGTAGTTCCACGGGGTGATCTGGGCGCAGACCCCGACCGGTTCGCGGCGCAGGAGGGAGGTGCGGCCTTCGGTGTACTCGCCGGCGGCGGCGCCCGGCAGGTTGCGGGCGGCGCCCGCGAAGAAGCGGACGCTGTCGACGATGGCGGGCAGTTCCTCGGTCCTGAACAGGCGGGCCGGTTTGCCCGTGTCGCCGGTCTCGGCGGCGACGAGGGCCTCGGCGTGCTCCTCGATGGCGTCGGCGATGCCGAGCAGGGCGCGTTGCCGTATGGCGGGGGTGGTCGTGGACCAGTGCGCGTACGCCGCAGCGGCGGCCGCGCAGGCGGCGTCGGTGTCGGCTCGGCCGGAGCGCGGGGCGCGGCGGTGGACCCGGCCGGTGGCTGGGTCGATCAGCTCCATCGTCTCGCCGCCGGCGGCGGGCCGGTCCGCGCCCGCGATGTGGTTGAGCACGATGGCGGTGTCGGTGTCGGTGTCAGCCACGGCGGAGCGCCTCTCGGGCCGCGGCGCGTCCGGTGCGTACGGCGCCCTCCATGTAGCCGGCCACCCACTGGTCGGATCCGCAGACGTAGAAGGGCGGTTCATGGGTGCCGTGGCGGGGGCCGACGGCCGTGACGTCGCCGGGTGTCCACTGGGTGACGTACCCCTGGGTCCACGGATCGGTGCCCCACATCCGGATGTGGGTGGCGAGCGGGCGGTGCGCTTCTTCGCCGTAGAGGCGTGCGATGTCGGCGAGGAGTTCACCGGTGCGCAGCGCGGTGGGTGTGCCGAGCAGGACGGCGAGCCTCTCGGGCGGGACGAGGGCGGAGAGGACGCCGTCGCTCTGCGGCCAGGTGCTGCCGAGGACCCCTTCGCATTCGGAGAGGCCGCTGCGGCCCCGGTCCCGCCAGAACGGCCGGGCGTAGGTGGCGACGAACTTGGCGGCGAGGGCGTGGCGTTGGCGGTGCAGGGAGGTGAGCCGTTCCTCGGAGACGCCGGTGACGGTGACCGAGCGGAGCGGGCCGACGGGAAGGGCGCTGACGACCGCGCCGGCGGTGAGGGTCTCGCCGCCGGTCAGCCGTACGGTGCAGTGGCCGGGGCGGCGGATCGTGACGGCCTCGACGGGCGAGCCGGTGCGGATCCGGCCGCCGAGGCCGGCTGCCATGCGCAGGGCGACCGTCGCGGAGCCCTCGGCCACCCGCAGGCCCTCCCAGGCCTCGTAGTCGTAGTGGTCCGGGCCGGTGCCGGTTCCGGTGGCCGGTACGGCGGCGTGCTTGCGCAGGGCGGCGAGCAGGGAGGTGCGCTCGTAGGAGCCGTCGGCGAGGGCGAGCTGGCCGATCTCCCAGAGGCGGACGACGGCGGGGGTCGCACCCTCGGCGCGCAGCCAGTCGCCGACGGAGAACCCGTCGAGGGCGGCGGCGTCGGGGTGGGCCCAGGGGTCGACGGGGTCGACGGTCCGGGCGAGGGCGCAGAAGGCGGCGGTGACCTTGCGGTGGCAGGTGTCGTCGCCGGGGCCGAACCAGTGGGGCGCCTCGCCCTCGCAGACCCCTTCGGGGGTGGCGCGGGTGAGGGCGCCCGGTTCGGCGACGTAGCTGGGGACGAGGGTGAGGCCGAGTTCGGCCGCCAGGGTCGTGTACGCGGTGTGGGCGCGGCCGACGACCTCTCCGCCGAGCTGGACCAGCCGTCCGTCGGGGAGTTCGGTCTGCTCGACGCGTCCGCCGACCCGGTCGCGGGCCTCGACGACGAGGACGTCGGCTCCGCCGGCGGCGAGGTCGCGTGCGGCGGCGAGGCCGGCCAGGCCGGCGCCGAGCACGATGACGTCGTGGTTCATGGGGTGTTCCTCCGGTCGGGGGCCGTCATCGGTCGAGGACCAGGCAGTGTTCGGGCTTCCAGCCGATCTCGACGTGCTCGCCGCCGCTCCAGCGGTCCTCCATGCGGGAGCGGACGGTGTTCTGCTCCAGTACGGACACCGTGACGCCGGGAGCCAGTTCGATGAGGTAGGTGGTGGTCGGGCCGCAGTAGACGGTCTCCCGGACGACGCCGCCGACCCGAGCCATGTCGGGTTCGAGGTCGGACAGCCAGATCTTCTCGGGGCGGATCGACAGGCTCACGCTGCTGCCGTCGGTGACGGACGGCCGGTCGCCGACGGGCAGTTCGGGGCCGGCGTCGAGGACGACGCGGCCGGAGCGGTAGGTGCCGGGGACGAGGTTGGAGGTGCCCATGAAGGAGGCGGTGAAGCTGCTGGTGGGCCGCTCGTAGACGTCCTCGGGGGTTCCGCACTGCTCGACGCGGCCGTCGTTCATGACGGCGAGCCGGTCCGACATGGTGAGGGCCTCGTCCTGGTCGTGGGTGACGAAGACGAAGGTGATGCCGACCTCGCGCTGGATCTGCTTGAGCTCGACCTGCATGTGCCGGCGGAGTTTGAGGTCGAGGGCGGCCAGCGGCTCGTCGAGCAGCAGCACTTGGGGCCGGTTGACCAGGGCGCGGGCGAGGGCGACGCGCTGCCTCTGGCCGCCGGAGAGGGTGGGCGGCTTGCGGGCCGCGAGGTGTCCGAGCTGGACGAGGTCGAGCATGGCGGTGACCCGCTCGCGTGTCTCGGCGCGGCCGACGCCCTTGCGCTTGAGGCCGAAGGCGACGTTGTCGGCGAGCGAGAGGTGGTCGAAGAGGGCGTAGCTCTGGAAGACGGTGTTGACGTTGCGCTTGTTGGGCGGCAGGCCGGTGACGTCCTCGCCGTCGAGCAGGACGCTGCCCCCGGTGGGGTCGGTGAAGCCGCCGATCATCCGCAGCAGGGTGGTCTTCCCGCAGCCGGAGGGGCCGAGGAGGGAGAAGAACTCGCCCTGGGCGATGTCGAGTGCGACGTCGTGCACGGCGTAGGCGTCGTCCGCGGCGGGGTACCGCTTGCTGACGTGGTCGAGCCGGACGGCGGGGGTCGGGTGCACGGGGGTCGGGTGCATGGGTGTCACTTCCCGGAGAGCAGGTCGAGGCCGCCGCGGCGTCCGAACAGGCGCGGTATGGCGAGGGCGAGGACGATGAGGCCGACGGATCCGGCGAGCATCAGGGTGCCGACGGCGTTGATGGTGGGCTGCACGCCGAACCGGATCGCCGAGTAGATGCGCACGGACAGCGGCTGCGGGTCGACGCCGGTGGTGAAGTAGGCGAGGACGAAGTCGTCGAAGACGAGGGCGAAGATCAGTACCGCGGACGCGAGGATGCTGGGGAGCAGTGCGGGCAGCGTGACCAGGCGCAGTGCCTGCCGGCGGGTGGCGCCGAGGTCCATCGCGGCTTCCTCGACCTCGGGGTTCAGGGCGGCGATGCGGGAGCGGAGGATGACCGTCACGTAGGAGATGGAGAAGGTGATCTCGGCGAGCATCACGGTGGTGGTGGACAGGGTGATGCCGAGGCCCTTGAAGAGGAGCATCGCCGCGACGCCGGTGACGATCTCCGGGGTGATGAGCGGGACGAGCATGACCAGGCCTGCGAAGGAGCGGAGGCGGCTCCGGCTGCGTACGAGGCCCAGGGCCAGGGCCACGCCGAGGACGAGTGAGCCGGCCATGGCGACGAGGGAGACCTGCAGGCTCATGCCCAGCGAGTCGAGGATGACGTCGTCCTGGAGGAACGCGGTGTACCAGCGGAGGCTGAAGTCCTCGAAGACGGTCAGGGACTTCTGGGAGTTGAAGGAGAACAGGACGACGACGCCGACGGGGAGGTAGAGGAGGGCGAAGAAGACGGCGGTGACGGCGATGGCGAAGCGGGGCCTGCGCTCGGCCGTGCGGCGGCGCCGCCGCCGTTTCGGAGCACTCGGAGTGCTCGCGGCCCTCGGGGCGTTCGCGGTGCTCGGGGCGTTCGCGGTGCTCGGGGTGCTCGTCGTGCTACCGGTGCTCATCGAGCCGCCTCCGCCTCGTCCTTGCGGGTGCGGCGCAGGTAGCCGAGCATCCCGAGGAACAGGACGACCATCAGGAGCATGGTGAGGGCCGAGCCGAGCGGCCAGTTCTGGCCCTGGAAGAACTTGTCCTGGATCAGGTTGCCGATCATGATCTGGTCGGGTCCTCCCATGAGCTGGGCGCTGACGAAGTCGCCCATGGCGGGCAGGAAGACGAGGACGCAGCCGGCGGCCGCTCCCTGTCGGGTGGCGGGGACGGTGACGTAGAGGAAGGTGCGCAGGGGGCCGCCGTAGAGGTCGCGGCCGGCCTCGATGAGCGAGGTGTCCATGCGTTCCATCGCCGCGTACAGCGGGATGATCATGAAGACGACGAAGCCGTAGACGAGTCCCGCGACGACCCCCGCGCCGGTCTGGAGGACCTTCGTGCCGTCGTCGGAGAGGACGACGGACCAGCCGTACATCCGTACCAGGTAGTTGGCGAAGAACGGGACGACGATCGCGGCGATCAGCAGGTTCTTGAAGCGTCCGCCGCGCAGGGCGATGGCGTAGGCGACCGGGTAGGCCACGGCCAGGCAGATGAGACAGGTGATCAACGCGTAGCCGAGGGAGCGCAGCAGGACGGTGCGGTAGGCCGGGTCGGCGAGCGCGGTGAGGTTGTCGGGGTTGAACCCGAAGCGCGGGTTGCCGAGGGGTCGGTGGTGCCGAGGGCGAGGGTGGCCACCAGGAGGAGGGAGGCGACCAGGAAGCCGGTCATCCAGAGGGTGCCGGGGAGCAGGAGCCAGGTCCACAGCCGCGGCCGCGTCCCGTTCGTACGCGCCATGTCAGCCGGCCTTCACGTCGGTCCAGGCGGCGTCGCGGGCCTGTTCGGCCCGGGCGTCGCCGTTGCGGAAGAAGAGGTCGGCCTTGAGGTCGTCTGCGGTCACCAGGCACTGGGGGAAGGGCTCTACGAGCGCGGCGTAGGTGTCCTCGGTGCCGCGGACCGGCATCGGGTAGCCGATGTACTCGATGTTCTTCTTCACGTTCTCCGGGCGGAGCATGTAGTCGATGAAGAGCATCGCGGTGCCGGGGTGCTGCGCGTTGGCGGGGATGGCGTAGCAGTCGGAGTTGACGGGGGCGCCCTCGCGGGCGACTTCGAACCCGAAGACGGCCGGGTCCTCGGCCTGGGCGAGCATGGCGGCCATGTCGCCGCTCCAGGCCTGGGTCATGTCGGCGTTGCCGTTGAGCAGGTTGTTGTAGCTGTCGCTGGAGAATCCGCGCAGGCGGGGGCGGAGCGAGCGCAGGGTGTCGGTGACGCGGGCGAGATCGCCGTGGTCGCCGGTGGTGAGGTCGAGGCCGAGCTTGAGCGCGCCCAGGCCGAGCACCTCGTCGCGGTCGTCGAGGACGAAGACCTTGCCCTTGGCCTTGTCGTTCCACAGGTCGTGCCAGGACCCCGTCAGGTCGCCGAGCCGGTCCCGGCGCCAGCCGATGCCGGTCTTGTACATGGTGAAGGGCACGGTGTGGGCCGAGCGCGGGTCGTACCAGGGGTCCGCGAAGTAGCCGTACCCGCCGAAGACCGGCTCGGCGTTGCGCAGTTTGGAGTGGTCGATCCTGCGCAGCCTGCCGCCGGTCGCGAGGCGCTGCGCCCATTTCGCGGTGGGGAAGATGACGTCGTAGCGGTTCCCGGCGTTGAGCTTGGCGGCCATGCCCTCCATGGAGTCGTAGTTCGACTGGACGACCTTGACGCCGTACTCCTTCTGGAAGCCTTCGAAGACGGCCGGGTCGACGAAGTCGGCCCAGTTGAAGTAGACGAGGTCGCCGTCGACCTTGGCGTCGACGGGGGTTTCGGCGGTGGCCCGGCCGGCCGGGTCGTCTTCGGAGGCGAAGCCGCAGCCGGCGGCCGTGAGGGCGAGAGCGGCGGCGGTGCCGACGCGCAGGAACTGGCGTCTGGTCGGGGGGAGTGCCTCGGGGGACATGGGGTCCTCTCCGTAGGGCCGCGGGGGGACGGCGGGAACGAGCGGGAGGTGGGGGGCTCGGTCGGGCGGGGCGCTGTGCGGGCGGTGCCGTCGTCGTACGGGCCGTACGCGGGCGCCGTGCGGACGGTGGGGCGGTGGGGCGGTGCGGCCGGTGGGCACGGGGCCGGATCGGGCGGCGGGCGGCGTCCGTGCCGCCGATCGCGCGCCGGAGGCGAAGCCGGCCGGAAGGGCGGGCGTGCCCGGATTCGCGGGCCGGCCCGGTCTAGGGGGTGTCGAGGTCGGACCTGATGCGGCCGGCGAACCAGCCCACCGCCGACTCGCGGCGCGAGAGGGGTCCGGGCTCGAATCCGGGTGTGGAGAGCCCCTTCTGGACGCGGGCGACCAGCTCGGCGTCCTCGTCGTTGGTGATCCAGCCGATGTGGATGTTCAGGCGGCGGGCCAGCCGGGTGCGCAGGCCGGTGCCGCGGCGGGTGTAGAACGCACCGGGCACGGCCACGCGGTCCACCGCGGTGGGCAGCGCCGTCCAGGCCAGCACGTGGTCGGGGTAGAAGTCGATGAGGGTGTTGGGGTAGATGACCGCGTACCGCCAGATGCGGCGGTCGGCCTCGGCGAGGCCGGGCATGGGGGCGGCGATGCGCTGGTAGAGGCGCTCGGCCCAGTTCGAGGACGGCTTGTCGCGCAGCGGCGAGGCGAACAGCGCGTAGGACTCCTCGATCTCGCAGGTGTAGCCCTGGTAGTCGAGCAGGCGCATCAGGCCGGGGTGGGCCACCGGGACGTGGTAGCCCTCCAGGTAGTTGTCGACGGCCACCTTCCAGTTGGCCTGCTGCACTTCGGCGCCGGCCAGGTCGTGGATTCGGGCCCGGCCGACGGGGACCAGGTCGGCTCCGGCGTAGTGGCCGACCGCCTCCGCGAGGCCCGCGCAGCTCTTCGCCAGCGGCACGGCACCGGGGTCGAGGTTGACGAAGACGAAGCCGAGGAAGGACTCGACGCGGGCCGGGAACAGGCCGAGGCGCGGCTTGTCGAGGCAGGGGATCTGCCGGGCTTCCGGGGCGCCGACCAGGCTTCCGTCGAGGCGGTACGTCCAGCCGTGGTAGGGGCAGCGGATCGCCTTGCCGGCCGGTTCGGGGTTGGTGACCAGGCGTGTTCCGCGGTGCCGGCAGACGTTGAGGTGGGCGGCGAGGCCGCCGTCCTCGGTGCGGACCACCACGACCTCCCGGTCCGCGACGGTGGCGGCGAGGCGGGATCCCGGGTCCGGCAGGTCGGACTCGTGGCAGACGAGCTGCCACGACGCGCCGAACACGTGCCGTTTCTCGGCGGCGGCGATGGCGGGGTCGGTGTAGTAGCGCGCCGGGAGCGCGGTGCCGGGTGGGTCGGAGGCCGGGATTTCGGGGGCCGGGGTGTCCGGGGTCCCGGTGCCGGGGGCCGGGGTTTCGGGGGCCCGGGTGCCGGGGGCGGGCGCGGCGGCCCGGCCCGGCGGGCCGGTGCGGCCGGCGTCGTCGGTGCGGCCGGGGGGTGCGGAGGGGCCGGGGGGCGCGGAGCGGCCGGGGGGTGCGGAGCGGCCGGGGGGTGCGGAGCGGCCGGTGTGGCCCGTCGTCGGTGTTTCGGGAGCTCGGGAATGCATCGTGACTCCTCCGTGCCGCCGTGCGGCGATCGGTATCGGCGTTCGATGTCGAGACGACCCAGCAGTGGACAGGCGGTCCGGGCGGAAGCCGGGACCGGGCTGACCGATTGGACAGTCAGATTGCTGGCTTGTTTCCGCCGGGTCAAGACTTGTTCACTGACCGATCGGTCAGCTAGCGTGATTCTTGCCTGACCGATCGGTCAGCAAACGTGCTTTCCTGTCGCCCGCCCGGCGCTGCTCCGCGTTCGCCCTGTTCACCGGGGCGGAGGCAGACCGGGCGGCCCGTCCCGGCCCCGCCCGGGCCCGCACCCCTCGATCCCCCGATCCCCCGCCGACCGGGCTCCCGGCCGGGCGCCGGGTCGACGGCGGCATCCCACCCCCGGAGGCACGCATGAGCGGTCGTCGGCGTCTGGACTGGCTCGGGCTCACCCCCGAACCGGAGCGAGAACTCCCCACGGCGGTCGCCGCCCTGCGCGCCTCATTGCCCGGCACCGCCACCCCGCGGACGGCTGAAGAGCTGGCCCCCGCCGAGCGCCGCCGCGTGGAGCGCCTGATCCTGCGCGGCAGCCGGCACAGCTGGCTGCGCTACCTCGCCGAGGTCACCGACCTGGTGACCGGCGTCGCCGCCGGGTCCCGCACCGGCGACCGGGCCGCCGCCCTGCTCGCCGGCGAGGTCGTCCTCGACCACCACCGCATGCTCATCGGCCTCCCCGGACCGGGATACGGCCGCACCGCGACGGACCGCACCGCGCTGGAGGGCGCCGTACGGGCCCTGCGCACCCACACCCGGACAGGAGGCAGCCGATGACCACGACCACGATCCGACTCCCCGCGGCGCAGCCGCCGGGCACCGTCCTCGGGACGGCTCCGGACATCGGCGAGAGCGCCGACGCCTACCGCGCCGCGGGCGGCTACGGCACGCACACCGGCCCCGGTGAACTGCTCGCCCACCTCGCCGCCTCCGACCTGCGCGGCCGCGGCGGGGCCGGCTTCCCCGCCGCCGTCAAACTCCGCTCCGTACGCGACAACGGCTGCCGCGACGACCGCGGAGGCCGCGACGAGCTCAGCGGCCGTCCGGTCGTCGTCGCCAACGGCGAGGAGGGCGAACCCGGCTCGGCCAAGGACCGCTGGCTGCTGCGGGCCCGGCCGCACCTGGTCCTCGACGGCCTCGCCCGCGCCGCCGCGGTCACCGGCGCGGTCCGCGGCTTCGTCTACCTCTCCGACCCGGCCGCGGGCGAGAGCGTGCGCCGGGCCCTCGCCGAGCATCCGCCGCCGCTGCCGGTCGAGGTCGTCGAGACCGACCACACGTACGTCGCCGGCGAGGAGACGGCTGTGGTCCGCCGGATCGACGGCGGACCGGCCCTCCCCGCCGCCAAGCCGCCCCGCCCGTTCGAGCAGGGGGTCGGCGGCGCCCCCACCCTGGTCTCCAACGTCGAGACGCTCGCCCGGATCGCACTCACCGCCGCCCGGCCCGACCTGCGCCTCGACATCGCCCGCGGCACCCTGGTGACGCTCTCCGGCGGTCCGGCCGGGCCGGTGCTCACCGAAGTCCCGTACGGGATCCCGCTGCGCACCCTGGCCTCCCGGCACGGTGTCCCCGACGCGGCGGGGGCGCTGATGGGCGGACTGTTCGGCGGACTCGTCGACGCCCGCGCACTGGACCTGCCCCTCGAACCCGGCGCGCTCACCGCCGCGGGCACCGCCCTCGGCTGCGGCGCGATCCGCTTCCTCGCCCCCGGCGGGTGCCCGGTGGCCTGCGCCGCCGATGCGGCCGCCCACCTCGCGGCCGAGAGCGCCCGGCAGTGCGGGGTGTGCGTCTCCGGCACCTCGGCGGTCGGCGACGCCCTGCACGCACTCGCCGCCGGGACCGCCGGCCCGGACACCGCAGACCGCCTCGACCGCTGGTCGCGGGGCCTGCGCGGGCGCGGGGCCTGCGGGCTGCTCGACGCCGCCGCCGGCATCGCGGGCAGCCTGCTCCGGGCCTTCCCCGGGCACGTCCGCGCCCATCTCGCCGCGCCGTGCCCGGTGTGCGCGGCCGCCGCGCCCGCGGAGGGCCGCCACCGCCTCACCGTCGCCGTGCCGGAGGTCGCGGGCCCTCCGACGGGCGCCTCTCCCGTACCCCTTCCCGCACGCCTGCCCGTCCCCCTGCCGACGGCGCTGCCCGCGCTGAAAGGAACGCCGTGAAACTCCTGCTGGACTCCACCCGCTGCCAGGGCTACGGACTGTGCCAGGAGCACGCCCCCGACCTGGTCGAACTCGACGAATGGGGCTATGCGAACGTCATCGCCGTCATCGTCCCTCCCGGCGCCGAGGACACCGCCCGGGCCTGCGCCGACAGCTGCCCCAACTCCGCCCTCCGCGTGGAGGGATGACATGGGACGTGATCTGACCCCCCTCTTCGACCCCGCCTCAGTCGCCGTCGTCGGCGCCAGCGACGATCCGGCGAAGTACGGGCACGCCGTCGCCTCCCAGGCCCTGCGCGCACCCGGCCGACGGCCCGTGCACCTGGTCAACCGGCGGGGCGGCACCGTCCTCGGCCGGACGGCCGCCACCTCCCTCTCCGCGATCGGCGAACCCGTCGAACTGGTGGTGATCTCCGTGCCGGCCGCCGGCTTCGAGGCCGCCGTCGACGAAGCCCTGGCCTGCGGGGCGAAGGCGATCGTCGCCATCACCGCGGGCTTCGCCGAGGCCGGCCCGGCGGGACTGGCCCGGCAGCGGACGGTCGCCGACCGCGTACGCGCCGCCGGAGCGGTCCTGGTCGGGCCGAACTGCCTCGGCATCGCCGACAACACCACCGAGCTGTACCTCGCCTCGGACCGGTTCGCGCCCGGCGGCATCGCCCTGCTCAGCCAGAGCGGCAACCTCGCGCTCGAACTCCAGCTCCGCGGCGAACCGTACGGACTGGGCTTCTCCCGCTTCGTCTCCCTCGGCAACCAGGCCGACGTCACCCTCGTCGACCTCGTCGAGGACTGCGCCCGCCACCGGGCCACCTCGGCCATCGCCGTGTACGCCGAGGACTTCGGCGACGGCCGGGCCTTCGCGGCGGCCGCCGCGGCCGCGGGCAAGCCGGTGGTGCTGCTGACGGCCGGCCGGGGCTCCGCCTCCGCGCGCAGCGCCCAGTCGCACACCGGCGCCCTCACCACCTCGGCCGACGTGGTGTCCGCCGCCTGCCGCGACGCGGGGGTCGAACTCGTCCGCACTCCGCGGGAGATGACCGTCGTACTGGCCGCGCTGGCCGCGCTGGCCGCGGGTCCGCGCACGGCCGGGCGGCGCACCGCCGTCTTCACCGACGGCGGGGGCCACGGCGCGGTCGCCGCCGACGCGGCCGAGGACGCCGGGCTGGACGTACCGGAGCTGGGCGCCCGGACCCAGGAGCGGCTGCGGAGCGTGCTGTGGGAGCAGTCCTCCGTCGGCAACCCCGTCGACCTGGCGGGCATGGGTGAGCAGCGTCCGCTCTCGTACGCCGACACGGTCGGCGAACTCCTCGCGGGCGACGAGGTCGACGCCGTCCTGATGACCGGGTACTTCGGCGGCTACGCGGCCTCCGACGGCGGTCTGGGCGGCGGCGCGGCCGGCGGCTCCGTGCTCGCCGAGGGCGAGACCCGGGCCGCCAAGGAGATCGTCGCGCACCTGGCCACGGTACCGAAGCCGCTGGTCGTGCAGTCGATGTACCCACGGTCGGCGAGCTGCCGGGTGCTGGCCGAGGCGGGGGTACCGGTGTTCTCCGCGACCGAGGACGCGGCCCGCGCGCTGGCGGCGATGACCGGGCGGCCGGCGTCCGGCCGGGGCGGCGGCCCCCTGCCGCCGCTGCCGCCCGCAGCCGCGCCGCTGCGGGATCCCGGGTACCACGCGGTACGGGCGGTGCTGGCCGACGCCGGAGTGCCGTTCCCGGCGGCGCGCGAGGTCACGGACGAGGCCGGGCTCCTCGCGGCGGCCGCGGAGTTCGAGGGTCCGTACGTGCTCAAGGCCCTGCACCTGCTGCACAAGTCCGACGCGGGCGGTGTGGCGCTGCGCCTGGCGGACCGGGCCGCGCTGCTGGCCGCGTACCGGGAGATGCGGGCCCGGCTCGGCGCACCGGCCTACTCGGTCGAGGCGATGGCCGATCTGACGGACGGCGTCGAGCTGATCGTGGGGGTCAACCGCGACCCGCGGTTCGGGCCGGTCGCGATGGTCGGGCTCGGCGGGGTGCTCACCGAGACCCTCCGTGACGTCGCCTTCGCCCTGGCGCCCGTACCGGCCGGTCGGGCAGAGGAGCTGCTGCGGGGCTTGCGCAGCGCGGCCCTGCTGGACGGCGTACGCGGCCGGCCGGCCGTCGCCGTGGCCGCGGCGGCCGGGGTCGTCGAACGCATCACCGCGGCCGCCGCCGCGCACCCGGAGATCGCCGAGCTGGAGGTCAACCCCCTGCTGGTCCGGCCGGACGGGGCCCTCGCCCTGGACGCACGGGCCGTCCTGCACTGACCGCTCGCCACCCCACCCCCGTGCCCCGGAGGACACATGGACTTCCGCTACACCCCCGAACAGGCCGCTCTCAAGGCCCGGGCCGCCGGCTACGCGCGGCTCCTGATGCGCTACGAGGACCGGTCGGAGGAGGCAGGCGGCCCGCTGCCCGCCGACACCGTCCGGGAGTTGACCCGCGCCGCGATCGACGCCGGGGTCTACGCCATCAACATGCCCGCGGAGTGGGGCGGGGCCGGCCTGTCCCTGCTCGACCAGGTCATCGTCGAGGAGGAGTTCGGCAAGGCCACCAACTGCCTGTGGGACATCCCCTGGCGGCCCGCGAACGTCCTCGCGTACGGCACCCGGGCGCAGCGGGAGAAGTACCTGCTGCCGGTGATCCGGGGCGAGCGGTTCGACGCGTTCGCGGTGACCGAGCCCGGGGCGGGCTCCGACCCCGGATCGGGCACGAGCACCGCGACCCGGACGGACGGCGGCTGGCTGCTGAGCGGCGAGAAGTGGTTCGTCACCTGTGGTGACATCGCCGACTTCCTGCTGGTGCAGGCGGACGCGGGGCCCGAACGGGCGGCGACGCTGTTCTTCGTGGACAAGCAGGCTCCGGGGGTCGAGATGACGCGCGTCCCGCGCTTCATGCACTCCGCGGTGAACGGGCACCCCGAGTTCACCTTCACCGATGTGTTCGTCGCCGACGAGGACGTGCTCGGCGGCGTCGGCAACGGCTACGAGCTGACCAAGGAGTGGTTCACCGACGAACGGTTGATGATCGCCGCCCGGACCGTCGGCGCGGCCGAGCGGGCCCTGGAACTCGCCCGGGACTGGGCCGTCGGACGACGCCAGTTCGGCTCCCCCGTCGCCGACTTCCAACTCGTCCAGGGCATGCTCGCCGACTGCGCCGTCGACATCGCCGTCAACCGCGCCTACACCCACCAGGTCGCCTGGGAGGCCGACCGGCCGGAGACCGACCGCAAGACGCTGCACGCCAAGGCGTCGACGGCGAAGCTCGCGGCGAGCGAGGCGGCCGGGCGGGTCGTCGACCGGTGCGTACAGATCTTCGGCGGCCGCGGCTACGACCGCTCGTACCCGGTCGAGCGCATGTACCGCGAGCTGCGCGTGGACCGGATCTGGGAGGGCACCTCCGAGATCCAGCGCCTGATCATCGCCAACGAGCTGATCAAGCGCGGTACGCGGGCCCTCGCGCTGCCCGGCTCCTGACGGCCTGCCCTGCGTCCCTTCCGAACGACCGCTCCCCCACCACGACCCAGAGGACAGACAGCACATGGACTTCCGTCTCACCGCCCGTCAGGAAGAGCTGCGGAGCGCGGCGCGCGCACTCACCGAGTTCATCATGAAGTACGAGCTCGACTGCGAGGAGAACAACGGCCTGCCCCCGCAGGCGCACACCGAGATCCGCGACGCCGTCCTCGACAGCGGGCTGCAGGCCGTCAACATGCCGGCGGAGTGGGGCGGGGCCGGGCTCACCATCCTGGAGCAGGTCACCGTCCAGGCCGAACTCGGACGGCTCACCGGCGCGCTGTGGGACATGGTGTGGCGGCCGGCCAACGCACTGTCCTTCTGCACGCCCGAACAGCGCGAGCGCTACCTCGTGCCCGTGATCCGGGGCCGGCGCCGGGACTGCTACGCGGTGAGCGAGCCCGAGGCGGGCTCCGACCCGCAGAGCATCCGGACGACGGCGACGCGGGCCGACGGCGGCTGGGTGCTGAACGGCGAGAAGTGGTTCGTCACGGTCGGGGACCACGCCGACTTCATGATCGTGCTGGCCGCCGCCGGGGAGGAGCGCGCGCCGACGCTCTTCCTCGTCGACAAGGACACGCCGGGCATCGAGATGACCCGGGTGCCGCGCTGGATGCACACCTTCGTCTACGAGCACCCCGAGTTCACCTTCACCGAGGTGTTCGTCCCGGAGGACGCGGTGCTCGGCGAGGTGGGCCAGGGCTACGACATCACGCGTTCCTGGTTCACCGAGGAGCGGCTGATGATCGCCGCACGCACCATCGGCGCTGCGGAGCGGGCCCTGGAGCTGGCCCGGGACTGGGCTGTCGAACGGCGCCAGTTCGGCTCCCCCATCGCCGACTTCCAACTCGTCCAGGGCATGCTCGCCGACTGTGCGGTCGACATCGCCGTCAACCGCGCCTACACCCACCAGGTCGCCTGGGAGGTCGACGAGGGCGTGGCCGACCGCAAGACGCTGCACGCCAAGGCCGCCATCGCCAAGCTGGCGGCGAGCGAGGCCTCCGGCCGGGTGGTCGACCGGTGCCTGCAGATCTTCGGCGGCCGCGGCTACGACCGCTCGTACCCGGTCGAGCGTCTCTACCGCGAGCTGCGCGTGGACCGGATCTGGGAGGGCACCTCCGAGATCCAGCGCCTGATCGTCGCGGGCGAACTCGTCAAGCGCGGTACGGGCGTCCTGCGGATGCCGTCCGCGGGATGAGCCGTGCCCGTGGTCCGGGGCGGCGCCCGCGGTTGCCGCCCCGGACCACGGCTCGCACAGGGGCACCGGCGCAAGCACGCACGCACACGCACACGCAGGAGGGAGGACGGGTCGATGACCGATGTCGAGCGGGTCGGGGTCGTGGGCTGCGGGCTGATGGGATCCGGCATCGCCGAGGTCTGCGCCCGGGCCGGACGCGACGTCGTGGTGGTGGAGACGACCCGTACGGCCGCGGCCGCCGGCCGGGAGCGGATCACCCGCTCTCTGGGCCGCGCGGCGGCGTCCGGACGGCTGACCGCCGCCGAACGGGACGCCGCCGTCGGCCGGATCGCGGTGACGACGGACCCGGCGCGGCTCGCGGACCGGGACCTCGTGGTCGAGGCGGTCGCCGAGGACGAACGGGCGAAGCTGGAGGTCTTCGACCTGATCGACCGGGTGGTGGAGCGGCGGGACGCCGTCCTGGCGACCAACACCTCCTCCCTTCCCGTCATCCGGCTGGCCGCCGCGATCTCGCGGCCGGAGCAGGTCGTCGGCCTGCACTTCTTCAACCCCGTGCCGGTGCTCCCCCTGGTGGAGCTGGTGCCGTCCCTGCTCACCGGCGCGGAGACCGTCCGGCGGGCGCACGCGTTCGCCTCCGAGGTCCTGGGCAAGGAGGTCGTCCGCGCCCAGGACCGGGCCGGGTTCGTCGTGAACGCGCTGCTCGTGCCGTACCTGCTGGCCGCCGTGCGCATGGCCGAGCGCGGGACGGCGTCGGCCGAGGACATCGACCGGGGCATGACGCTCGGGTGTGCGCACCCGCTGGGCCCGCTCGCCCTGGCCGACCTGATCGGGCTGGACACCGTGCAGGCCATCGCCCGGTCGATGTACGCGGAGTACCGGGAGCCGTCGTACGCACCGCCGCCGCTGCTGGCCCGGATGGTCGACGCGGGGCGGCTGGGCCGCAAGACGGGCCGCGGGTTCCACACCTACGGCGCCCACGGGGGCGGTGCGATGAGCGAGGATGGGGGTGGGGCGGCCACGGCAGCCGGGCCCCCCGCTCGCCCGGTGAGCGGGCGTCGAGACGGGGAGCAGCCAACGTGACCAAGGCCGAGCGCGCACTCGAGACGCGTGAGCGAATCCTCACGGCCGCGTGCGAGGTCATCGCCGACATCGGCTTCGAGAACGTCAGCATGCGCAAGGTCGCCGAGCACGCCGGGGTGTCGAAGGCCCTGCTGCACTACCACTTCGACACCCGCGAGAAGCTCTTCGCGGAGGCCATGACGCACTCCTTCGCCCAGACGGGTACGGACACCGAGGGCGTCGCCGACTCGGTGCCCGCGTCCGTCGTCCTGGCCCGCATCCTGCGCAGCATGCTGCCCAGCGACGCGGAGCTGCGCCAGGACTGGAAGCTGTGGCAGGAGCTGTGGGTGCGCGCCCAGCGGGACGCGGCGGCCCGGCACCTGGCCGTCGACCTGTACGACCAGCTGCACGCGTGGGTCGGCGGGGCCGTGGAACGCGGCATCAGGTCGGGCGAGTTCGCCGAGTGCGACGTCGCGGCGCTGAGCACCCTCGTACTGGCCCTGTGCGACGGCCTGGGCATCCGCCTGATGCTCGACGACCCCCGGGTGGACCTGGCGGCGGCCCGCTCGACGATCTGGCGGACCATCGCCCCCACCCTGGCCGTCGAGCCGGTGTTCCCGGACGTGTGACGTGCGGATGCGGGACTCAGTCCCAGAAGTCGCCGTCGTGCGGGAGGGCGGCGAAGTGGTCCGGGTCGTGGGAGAGGAAGACCCGGATGCCGGCCCGGGAGAGCGCGCGCAGGCGGCCGTGGGTGAGCAGTTTCTCCTGGACGTTCCAGTCGCTGGGCATGGGGAGGTCCTGCTCCAGGCTCTTCTGGAGGTGCGCGGCGTCGCCCATGAGGGCGATCCGTCCGTGGTGGTCGAGGTCCAGGACGATGCTCTGGTGGCCGGGGGTGTGGCCGGCGGTGCGCACGATGGTGAGCGTGCCGTCCTCGAACAGGTCGCTGTCGCCCCGCAGTTCGGGGAAGTCGTAGTCCCGGCCGGCCGCGTGGTCGTGGAACGCGTAGCCGCGGGCGGTCCAGCGGTCGGGCCACCAGGCGTGGCGCAGTTCCTCGTGCTGGGCGACGTGTACGGCGTGCGGGAAGTGGGTCATCCCGCCGGCGTGGTCGAGGTGCAGGTGGGAGTAGACGACGTAGCGGACGTCTTCGAGCCGGTAGCCGAGGCGTTCCAGCTGTGCGTCGACGGCGTGGGCCCTGGTGAACCCCTCGGCGCCGTACGCGGTGCGCCGGCCCGGTCCCCAGTGGGCTTCGGCGGCCTCGGGGTCGGCCACGCGGTGGTTGATGCCCGTGTCGAAGAGGACCAGCCCGTGGGTGGCGTGCTCGATGACGGCCACCGTCGACGGGACGGTGATCGTGCCGCTCGCCCCGTACTGCAGGCCGCTCTTCGGCATGGTGAACGGCCCGGCGTCCACCGTCGTCACGCGCAGTCCGGCGACCACGGGACCTCCCTCTCGCGGACCGGCCCGGCCGGCGTCGCGTGCGCCCGTCCAGGCTGACCCTGTCGGGGCGGCGGCACGCGTCGGCGGCCGGCCGCACGCAGGGCCGACGAGAGCGCGGGCGGGTCGGACGCGTGTCAGCGGAGCGGATCCGCCGGGCCGGCCGGGTCGGGCGTGAGGGCGGCGGCGGCCGCGAAGAGGCGGGCGCAGCGCCGGGTCATGGCCTCCGGGGATTCGTCGGGGTGCTTGACCCACCAGCGGACGAGGGTGGCGACCAGGTCCCGCCAGACGTACTTGAGCGCGTCCGCGTCCAGGGGGTCGCCGGAGCCGGTCGCCCGCAGCAGATCGGCGGTGCCGCCGGCGGCGAGACCGTCGACGGCGGACCAGTACTCCGCGGCCCGGCGGGCGGCCGGGCCGTCGGCCGGCAGGGAGGTGTCGTACAGCACGAACCACGCCTCCCGCTGTCCCTCCAGGGCGGTGAAGATGCTCTGCAGCACCCGCAGGGGCGTGTGCGCGGTGGTCCCGTCCCGGCCCATGGCGGTGCGGATCGTGTCCAGCAGGCGGTCCCCGACGGGCTCCAGGCAGGCGAGGTACAGGTCCTCCTTGGTGCCGAAGTACTGGTGCAGCAGGGTCTTGGTGACGCCGACCCGCTCGGCGATGGCGGCGAGGGAGGCGGCCGCGTAGCCGCGGGTGCCGAACTCCTCGGTGGCGGCGGCCAGGATCTGCTGCTGGCGGTGCTGCCGCGGGACTCCCTTGGTACCGGCTTTCGAGCGTGGGGTTGCCATGGCCGGATATTATCAGTAAGTAATTTACCGCAAGGTAAGTTCCTGCACCGCGACCTCTGGAGCGCCCCCATGCCCGGTACGACGCCACAGCCGACCTCCGCCGCGCGCACCCGGTCCTGGTGGGGGTGGGGGTGGGCCGACGCGCACCCCGACGACGCGGAATGCGCCGCGATGGGCGCCCTGATACCGGGCACCCTCGCCCACCCGCTGCCCGTCCCGCACGTCCGGGACCTGGCCGTCGGGCGGCCCGCCGCAGAGCCCCCGGCGAGCCTGGCACACCTGGTCACGGCCGAGCCCGAGGACCGCGCCGCCCACGCCATGGGCAAGGCCTACCGCGATGTCGTGCGCGCCCTGCGCGGACGCCCCGGCCGCATCCCCGACCTGGTCGCGCGCCCGACGGACGAGCGCGAGGTGGCCGACCTGCTGGACTGGGCCGGCGAGGAGCAGGTCGCGGTCGTCCCGTACGGCGGCGGCTCCTCGGTCTCGGGCGGAGTGGAGTACCGCGGCGACGCCCATCGCGCCGTGCTGTCCCTCGACCTGACCGCCATGGACCGCGTCCTGGAGGTCGACGCCGCCGGCCGGGCGGCGCGCATCCAGGCCGGCGCCCTCGGCCCGGCCCTGGAGGACCAGCTGCGGCCCCACGGGCTGACCCTGCGGCATTTCCCGCAGAGCTTCGAGTTCTCCACGCTGGGCGGCTGGCTCGCCACCCGGGCCGGCGGCCACTACGCCACCGGGCGCACGCACATCGACGACTTCGTCCAGTCCCTGCGCGTGGTCACGCCGGCCGGCACCAGCGCCTCGTGGCGGCTTCCCGCGTCCGGCGCGGGCCCCTCCCCCGACCGGTTGTTCCTCGGCTCCGAGGGGGCGCTCGGGGTCATCACCGAGGCGTGGGTGCGGCTGCAGGAACGTCCCGCCCACAAGGCGTCCGCCTCCCTCGCCTTCGGCGACTTCCACGCCGCGCTGGAAGCGGTGCGCGCCATCGCGCAGTCGGACCTGTTCCCCGCCAACTGCCGGCTGCTCGACGCCGGGGAGGCGGCGCTGGCGGGTGCCTCCCACGACGGCTCCGCCGTCCTCGTCCTGGGGTTCGAGTCCGCGGACGGAGCGGTCACCGCCCGGCTCGGGCAGGCCGTCGAGCTGGCCCGGTCCCACGGCGGCCGGCCCGCCGCCGCGTCCGCCGCCACGGCGGCCGCGGGAGGCACGGAGGGCGGGGACGCCGACGCAGCAGTGCGCGCCTGGCGCTCGGCCTTCCTGCGGATGCCCTACCTCCGCGACGGCCTGGCCAGGATGGGGGCCGTCGCGGAGACCTTCGAGACGGCGGCCACCTGGGACCGGATCCCCGGCCTGATCGAAGCGGTCCGCAAGGAGGTCGGGGAGGCGGCGCTCAAGGGCTCCGGCCACCCGGCGACCGTCAACTGCCGTCTGACGCACGTGTATCCCGACGGCGCGGCCCCGTACTTCACCGTCCTCGCGGCGGGCCGCCCCGGCGACGAGGTGGCCTTCTGGGACGACCTCAAGGCCGTGGCGGGCGACGTCCTGCACCGCCACCGGGCCACGATCACCCACCACCACGCCGTCGGCCGGGACCACCGCCCCGGCTACGACCTCCAGCGCCCCGACCCCTTCGCCCTCGCGCTGCGCGCCGCGAAGGGCGCGCTCGACCCGCGGGGCATCCTCAACCCGGGCGTGCTCGTCGACTGAGCGGCGCCCTGCCCGGGGTGCGGGCCGCAAAGATGACCGGAGCACGCGTCGTGCGGTACGAAGACTTCTGTGAAGGAACAGATCCAGCCCTCGACCGTTCGTGTGTTCATAGCGCTCGCCCCGCCCGACGACGCCAAGGAGGAGCTCGCGCGGGCGCTGCGGCCCGCCTACGCGGCGTACCCGGGCATGCGGTGGAACCGCATCGAGGACTGGCACATCACCCTGGCGTTCCTCGGGGAGCTGCCGGTCGGGACCGTTCCCCTCCTGCGGCCGCCGCTCGCCGACCTGGCGGCGGCCCGCCGCCCCCTCGAACTGGGGCTGAGCGGCGGCGGCCACTTCGACGAGCGGGTGCTGTGGAGCGGTGTCGACGGGGACCTCGAAGGCCTGCACCTGCTGGCCTCCGAGGTGCGCGCCACGGTCAAGGAGTGCGGTGTCCCCTTCGAGGACCGGCCGCTGCGCCCCCATCTCACCCTCGCCCGGACCCGCCGAAACGATCCCGCGTGCGTGGTGGAGGCCGCCGCCGGGCTCGGCGCGTTCTCCGGCCGCCGGTGGCGGACCGCCCGCCTGCACCTGGTCGGCAGCAACATCGGCCGCGGCCCGGGCCCGATCCACTACCGCGACATCGAGGCCTGGAGCTTCCGCCACGGCGACTGACGCCGCGCCGGAGCCCTATGGTGCGGACCGCAGCCGGGCCACGGAGCACGCGGGGGCGCCGAGGCTGAGCAGGCGGAACAGCCCGGCGGCCGCCCGGCGGCCGATGCCGATGCGCCGCGAAGGCACCGGTGGGGCGCGGGAGTTCGAGCCTGGCGGTGTCCCCGGCGGGTGCGGCCTGGGCCGCGGCGGGCGTCGCGGGGGTGCCGGGCCGGGCGAGGGCCAAGCCGGCGGCCACTGCCGCCAGCACACGGATGCTCTTCTTCCTGCCCCCGCATTCCAGAACATTTTAGGCAAGGCTGACCTCGCTTGAGCGGGTGGGCGGGAGTTGCGGGGCCGCGGCACAACCCCCGCGCGGGTGACCGCTCCCGGAACGGCCGTGACGGGCCCGCTCCCGAGCCATTCTTGGAGCCGGCCCTCTCCCGGAACTGCGAGGTTCACGTGCCGCCCATCCGCTCCCACGTCCGCGACGCCGTCGCCACCTACCTCGAACGCCATCCCGGCGAACGCGGCGCGCTCCGCGACCTGTTGACGGCCCTCGACGCCGGGGCCGATCCCGCCGGCCGGTCGGCCGTGCCCGGGCGCATCACGTGCAGTGCCGTCGTGGTCGACCGCCGCCGGCGCGTGCTGCACGTCCACCACGGGGCCGACGGCACGCTCCGCCTACCGGGCGAGCCCGTCGAGCCGGACGACCGTACCCTCCTGGCCGCGGCCCTGCGCGGAGTCCGGGAGGGGGCGGGGATCCCGCCCGCGGCCCTCTGCCACACCGCCGAGTACCGGGGCGTGCCCGTCCACATCGGCGTCCGCGCCGTCGGGGCGGGGCCGGCCCGGGGCGAACCGGCCCGCCTGCACTACGACTTCCGCATGGCCTTCCACCTGGCCGACGGGGACGCCGACCCGGCGCCGCACGCCGAAGGGGCGGCCCTGGGGGCCGGGTGGCTCCCCTTCGAGGAGGTCGGCTCACCCGCCCTGCGGGCCAGGCTGCTGGAGTCGGGACTCGACGGCCGGGCCCGGCCGGTGAACGCCTCGGCGTTGATCCACGACGGCGCCGGCCGCTACCTGCTCCACCTGAGGGACGACGTGCCAAACATCTGGGAGCCGGGGGCCTGGGCCCTGCTCGGCGGCGGCCGTGAGCCGCAGGACGCCTCGCTGGAGGACACCGTCCGCCGGGAGTTGCGGGAGGAGGCCGGACTCGAACCCGTCACCGTGCAACCGTACGCCGTGGAACACGTCATCGGGACCGACGGCACCACCGTCCCCGTGCAGATCTTCACCGCCCGTTGGAACGGCGACCCCGGCGCCCTCACCCTGGCTGAGGGGATCATGCTCGCCTGGCACGAACCGCAGACCATGTCCCGTCTGCGCATGAACCCCTCGACCCTCGACCTGGTCCGCCGGCACGCCGAGGACCACAGCCCGGAGCCGGCCCCCCGCGCCGGGGCCGCGAACGCGGCGGTCCCCCACATCGTCGGCGTCCACCTCTACCTGGAACGCGACGGCGAGGTCCTGCTCGGGCTGCGGCACCCCGACTCCGCCTACGCGGCCTCCACCCACCATTTCCTCGCCGGGCACTGCGAGCAGGAGTCCGCCGTGAGCTGCCTGGTGAGGGAGGCGCGGGAGGAGGCCGGGCTCGTCGTCGACCCGGCCGACGTCGACCTCGTCCACCTGGTGCACGTCGTGGACCGGCCGGGCGCCCGGCCGCGCATGCAGCTGGTCTTCCGGGCCCGGCGCTGGCTCGGCGAGCCGCAACTGCTCGAACCCGACCGGTGCGTGGCGTGGACATGGTGGCCGCTCGACGCGCTGCCGGACCCGATCGTCCCCTACACCCGGGCCGCGGTCGAGGGCATCCGCGCCGGACGCCCGTACACCGAACTCGGCTGGGACGGCCCCGGGAGTGCCGGATGACCGCCGCGCGCAGGCACACGCTGCCGCTCGACGTGCACCTCCTGCTGCGCCGCGACGGTGAGCGCGGCCCCGAGGTCCTGCTGTCGCGGCGGGCCGGACCGGTCTACGCGACCGGGATGTGGCACCTGCCGTCCGGCCATCTGGAGGCGGAGGAGGACTTCGTCGAGGCGGTGATCCGGGAGGCCCGCGAGGAGACCGGGATCCTCATCGACACACCGGACGTGCGGGCGGCGGTCACCGTGCACCACCGTCCCCCGCTGGGCTCGTCGTCCCGCCTCGGCGTCTTCTTCGAGGTCCGCAGGTGGTCCGGCCTGCCCCGGATCATGGAGCCGGACCGGTGCGACGGCATGGGCTGGTACGCGCTGGACGCGCTGCCGGCGCCGATGGTCGCGTACTGCCGGGCGGGCCTGGACGCCTACGGGGCCGGCCTCCCCGCGGCCGTCCACTTCCAGCGGGCGGGCGACCCCGTGGACCACCGGGACGGCGAACCGGGCCCCGGCCGAACCGAGTTCCTCGCCGGCCCGGCGGCCGCCGACGCGAACCGGCCGCCCCCGCACGAGGGGAGCCGGTAGCGTGCCCCTGCCCCCGCCCCTGGGGAGCGAAGAGACCCGGCTCGTGGTCGTCCGGGGGAACTCGGCGTCGGGCAAGTCCTCGGTGGCGGCGGGGATCCGCGCCCGGTTCGGCCGCGGCCTGGCCCTGGTCGCCCAGGACAACCTGCGGCGGACCGTACTGAGGGAGCGCGACGTGCCCGGCGGCGCCAACATCGGGCTGATCGACAGGGTCGCACGTTACGCGTTGGACGCGGGCTACCACGTGGTGGTCGAGGGCATCCTGTACGCCGACCGGTACGGCGACATGCTCGCGGGCCTGCTCCGCGACCACCGCGGTGTCTCGCGCTGCTACTACCTCGACATCCCGATCGAGGAGACCCTGGCCCGCCACGCCTCGAAGGCGGATCCCGACTACCTGGCCCAGGTCACCGAGCTGGAACTGCGCGACTGGTACCGCGAACGCGACCTCCTGCCCGGTGGGGTCGAGACCGTCGTCGGAGCGGACAGCGCCCTCGCCGAGACCGTCGACCGCGTCATGCGCGACACGGGCCTCGCAGGTCTGCCGCCCCGGGTCGACTGACGCACAACACCTGGGGTGAAACAGGCATAAGTACGCATAACCGTGGTAGACGCCCTGCATACCGGTTCGACAGGAACCAGGAGGTAGTCATGATCGTTCTGGGCGTCATCCTGCTGATCGTCGGCTTCATCACGGGGATATCCATCCTGTGGACGATCGGCCTGATCCTCGTCATCATCGGCCTGGTGCTGTGGGTGCTGGGCGCTGTCGGGCACTCCGTGGGAGGCCGCAAGCACTACTACTGACGCCTACCCTCCTGGCACGGCGCTCAGGGGCGGTAGCGCAGTGGGTGGTCCTCCGGGACCTCCACGACGGCGATCCGCACACCGTCGGGGTCGGCGATCCACATCTCGATCAGTCCCCACGGTTCGCGCACCGGAGGCCGCAGCACTTCGGCGCCGCGGCTGTGCAGCTCCTCGTACGCCGACTGCACGTCGGCGACTTGGAGCCACAGTCGCAGGCCCGGCCCGGGCGGCGCGTCGGCCCGCCCCGACACTTCGAGGAAGCCGCCGCCGAGGAAGTACACCGTGCCGCGGTCCGGTCCCGTACCGAACTCGCGGTACACGGCGAGGCCGAGGGTCCCGCCGTAGAACGCGCGCGAGCGCTCGGGGTCCGTGGGTCGCAGCAGGATCCTGCTGCCCAGTACGTGCACCATGCCCCCACCTTCGCGCACCACGCCCCCACCTTCGCGCACCACGCCACCTTCGTCACCCCGGCTGCTTCGCACCGCCGCGCCTGCGGGACCACGTCCGCAGCCGGCGGCGCAGGCCGGCGGTGTGCCGGGTGCGGGTGCTCTGGTCGAGTTCCTCCAGCAGGCGCTGCGAACGCTTCTCCACCCCCAGCTCGTCGAGGACCCGGTCGATCTCGGTGAGCAGCGCGCCCCGCAACTGCCAGTGCTCGGGGTCCTCGCGGGCGGAGGCCAGCAGCAGGTCCGCGAGCCGGTCGCGGTGGACGCGGGCCACGGCCAGCTCCCCGGTCAGGCGGGCCTCGGCCTCTTCGGCGTTGGCGCTCACCTGGGCGGTGATCAGCTGGGCGAAGCTCTCCACGGCGACCGCGGTGTGCCGCAGCACCTCGCGCAGCGCGGCGGCGGTCTCGGGTTCGAAGAGCGGGCCGTCCGGGCGGGCCTTGGCCAGGTCGGTGAGGGTCCGGCTGGCCACACGGAGCACCACCGCGCAGATCTCCAGCGTATCCAGGCCCGTGCGCAGCACCAGCCTGAAGAGCAGGCCCTCCTTGACCCGCGGATTGAGCCGGAGGCTGTCCTCGGCCTGCCTCAGCGCGGTGTCCACCTGCGCGATGTCGTTGTCGAGGCGACGTGCCTCGTGCAGCCGGGCGGCGGCCCGTTCCACCCGGCCCGGGCCCGGGAGTTCCTCGCCGAGGTGGTCGAGCAGGCGGCTCATGCGCAGGGCGAGATCGGTGATGGCTTCGCCCGCCGGGCCGATCCACAGGGGTGGCGCCAGGAGGAGGTTGACCAGCAGCCCGACCACCGCTCCGATGACGGTTTCCAGCACCCGGTCCCAGGCGGTGTCGGCCACCTGGGTGACGCCGAGGACGAGCATCGCGCTGATCGCGACCTCGGGCACGAACTCGTCCACGCGCACCAGGTGGCCCACCACCAGGGAGGCCAGGATCAGCAGGCCGAGGCTCCACCAGGTGAGGCCGACCAGCGCGCTGAAACCGATGGCGATCAGGACGCCGACGACCACCGAGTTCACCCGGCGGATGCTGGTGGTCAACGTGGAGTAGAGCGTGACCTGGACGACGAGCAGGGCCGTCAGCGGGGCGGTCAGCGGGTTCGGCTCGCTGCTCAGGCGGAGCGCGACGACGTAGCTGATCACGGCCGCGGCGGTGGAGCGCAGGGCCTGGACGGCGACCGGCTCGCGGCGGCGCCGTGCGACACGGGTGGCGATGCTGCTGATCGTTTCCGGCATGACTGCGCATCTTCCCAGGCCGCGCCGGATGACGCGCGCCGGAACGTACGAGTCCGGTCGTGTCGTATCGGGTCGTGTCGTCCCGTGTCGCCGGTGCCCTGCGGGGTAGGTGGAGGACGTCCGAAGTCCGCGTCGATCGGATCCGCGAGGGAGCGTCAGCCATGAAGGGTACGGAGGACAGGCGTCAGCAGCCGGCCGGGGGCCGTGGGGAACACGCGCAGGAACACCCAGGTCCGGACCCGGTGCACCCCGAGGCCAGCAAGCCGGTCGCCGGCAAGACCCCGGAGGAGCTGCGGAGGCGGCAGGAGAGCAAGATGTCCCGCCCGCGCGACGAGGACGCCGACTGACGGCGCCCCCTGACGGACGGCGTCCTCGGACGGGCGAAGGCCCGCCGGGCGGGTCACGCCTCCCAAGGGCCTTCGTCGTAGGTGCCGGCCTCGACCTCCAGGGCGAGTTCCTGGAGGACCTCGATCGAGGAGACGTCCGTCCGCCCGCCGTCGTGCGCGATCGCGAGGCTGGTGAACGCCAGGCTGAATCCGGAGACCATCGTGTGCAGGGCCGGGCCGAGCGCCTCGGCCACCAGGGTCGCCACCTGCTGCGGCGACGCGTCGGCGGGCACGCTGATCGACGGCAGCATCTCGTTCAGGAGCTGTGTGGCCACCCCGGCCGTCTCGGCCGGGCCTTCGGCGTCCTCCCCGGCCTCGGCGGCCCGGCGGATGTCCTGGGCCTCGGTGAGGATGCCGATCACTCGCCTGAGTACGTCTGCGCGTTCCATCCTGCGGAGCCTAGTGCGGGTGAGGGTGCGCGCGTACCGGACCGACCGCACCATGACCGTGTAGCCGTACGCGGATCCGCACGCGTTGACGCGGACCAGCCGGAAGGGAGAGCGCCATGTCCTCGGACCCCGCGCCGCAGACGACCGGGAGTCGGCTGCTGCTGGTACGGCACGCCAAGGCGGTGCCGAAGGGCGACCCCGCCGAGGACTTCGAGCGCGCCCTGGGCGAGCGCGGCAGGGCCGACGCGCCCCAAACGGGCCGCTGGCTGGCGGAGAACGGCTACAAACCGGACCTGGCGCTGTGCTCGCCCTCGCG
Source organism: Streptomyces erythrochromogenes (assembly GCF_036170895.1). Classification (NCBI taxonomy): domain Bacteria; kingdom Bacillati; phylum Actinomycetota; class Actinomycetes; order Kitasatosporales; family Streptomycetaceae; genus Streptomyces; species Streptomyces erythrochromogenes. The sequence goes on from NZ_CP108036.1 coordinate 809,030, forward strand.
CAGGACGCGCCAGACCTGGCAGCTGCTGGTCCCGGCCCTGGCGGACCCCCCGGACGCCGTCTACGACGAGAGGCTCTACGACGCGGCGCCGAACACGCTGGTCACCGTACTGGCGGAGCGCGGAGCGGGATTGGGCTGTCTGGTGCTGGTCGGCCACAACACCGGCATCCACGAGCTGGCCACGGCCCTGTGCGGGAGCGGCCCGCAGGAGCTCCTGGAGCAGCTGCGGGACGGGTTCCCGACGTCCGGCGTCGTGGTGGTGGACCTGCCGGGCGGCTGGGAGGACTTGGCCCCCGGCAGGGGGCGGCTGACCGCCCTGTGGGCGCCGGCTCACTGACGCAGCCTCACCGGCGCACCGAAACTGCGCATAATTGGTGCGCATCAGCGCGGTGTTGATGCAACCATGGTGTCCTTCTGCCCTACAGGAAGGACTCACCATGGATCAGCTCCCCCCTCACCCCGACACCGAGCGCTACTCCGTGACCCTGTGCCCCCCTGCGGTCACGGTCGTCTCGGAGTTGACGGCCGCGACCGGCGTCAGCAAGTCCGACGTGATCAACCGGGCCGTGCTCCTGCTCGGGTTCATCGAGCGCGAACGCGCCAAGGGGAACGACCTGATGATCCGCGACACCGAGGGCGCCCTGGAGCGCATCCACATCATCTGACCCCGGTCGTCTCCGGTACCGCGGCCGCGCGCTCAGACGTCCATGTCCTCGGCGGGCGGCAGCTCCTCGACGACGTGGACCGCGGCCTCCTCGGCCGATGCCGCGCCGCCGTCGATCCCGACGTCACGGGCCAGTACGGAGATGTGGCGCTGCGGAGCCGAGTCGTCCACCGCGGCCAGACGCCCTGCCCGGTCCGGTCCGACCAGCATGGGGTCGCCGGACTCGTCCGCGGCCTCGTCCTGGTCGGACACCTCCGGCTGCTCGCGCGCCAGGCGCTGCTCCAGGGTCTCCCCCGTGCGCGCCTCGGCGGCGGTCGTGCCCCTGTCGTCGACGGCCAGGGGTCGGTCGAGCGGTACGTACGCGGTGTCGAGGGTGTCGTCGAGGCCCGGCTCGTCGAGGGTGTTCTCCAGGTCGGGTTGCGCCTCGGCGGACTCGTCGCTCTCCTGCGGCTGGTAGACGTCGTCGCCGTAGGCTTCGTCGGCGCTGCTCATCGGGTTCTCCGATCGGTCGGGGTCGGCGTGCCGCCGGCAGGGGGCGCACCGGTCCCCGGTGCGCTCAGCCGGGCACGGTGGCGTCCAGGGGGAAGGAGCCGCTCGAACCGGTGAGTTCGAGCAGCCGCAGCAGCTGGTGGCTGGGCGTCGCCAGGCGCAGGACGTGTCCGGTCTGGACGGCCTGCCGCCGTGCGTCCACCAGCGCGTTGAGTCCCGCGGAGTCGCAGAAGGAGGAATTCCGCAGGTCGACGGTGATCTCGGCGCCTTCGGGCGCCTGGGCCAGGGCCGCGGCGAGTGTCTCCCGCAGCTCGCCCACGTGGTCCAGATCCATGTCGCCGCTCACCCGCACCACGTAGGGCTCGCGGTGCTCGGTGCCGGCGGCGGCTTCCGGTACGGACGCGTCCTCGGCAGCCATGACGTACCTCCTCGCACAGGGGGCACCTGCCCGTAGCGACGTCTCTCAACCGTCCCTGCGTCCATGGGACCGCGGAGCGGCGCCGGGCGCATACTGGGCGCATGGCGAGCCCGACGACGGCCGTCCGGCGGATCAGGCGGCAAGCCGGCGAGGCGGTGTTCCTGCGCGTCGCCGGTCCCGACGGAGCCCGCAACCGGGAGCGCATCCACCTGACGCCCGGGCCCCGCTGGTTCGGGCCGGACCGGCCGGTCCGGCAGGTCCACGGGGACGCGTCGATGTTCGTCGGCGGCCTGGCCGCCCTGCTGCTGCAGTCCCTGCACCCCGTTGCGATGGCCGCGGTCGCGGCGCACTCCGGGTACCGCGGCGACCCGTGGGGGCGCCTGCACCGCACCAGCACCTTCCTGGCGGTCACCACCTTCGGCACGAGCGCCGACGCGGAGGCGGCGGTGGCCCGCGTCCGGGCGGTGCACGCCCGCGTCCGGGGCCGCACGGCCGACGGCGTACCGTACCGGGCCGACGACCCGGAGCTGCTGGGCTGGGTGCACGCCGCCGAGGCGGACTGCTTCCTGCGGGCCCACCAGCTCTACGGCAGGCGCCCGTTGGATCCGGCGGGCTGCGACGCGTACCTCGCCGACACGGCGCGGGTGGCCCGGGCACTGGGCGCGGACCGGCCGCCGGAGGACGTGCGGGAACTGGCGCTGCGGATGGCGCGGTACCGGCCCGGCCTGCGGCCGACGGACGCGTCCCGGGACACGGCCCGTTTCCTGCTGACCGATCCGCCGCTGCCGGGGGCCGCCCGGCTGCCGTACGCGGTGCTCGCGGCGGCAGCCGTGGACCTGCTGCCGTCGTGGGCGAGGACGGCCGTCACGGCCGGTTCGGGTTCCGCGGCCGGCCGGGTGCCGGGCCCGGCCGCCCGTGCGGGCGGCCGGGCCGTGACCCGGGCGATCCGCTGGGCACTTCCCCCGGCTCCTGCGCGTGCGGCTCAGTACTCCTCGTCCGGGTAACCCCAGCTGATCTCCGGCCTGGCCGCGGCGGCAACTTCGGCGACCGTCATGGCGAAGAGCCCTTCGAAGTGCGGCTGCCACCGGTGGAAGCCCGAGATGGAGAGCGGGAAGCGGCTCTTCCCGGAGACGAGGCACGCGCCGTCCTCGCCCACGCCCACCGTGATGGCGACGTAGCCGTCTATGGACTCGTCGCGCATCAGTTCCTCGAGGGCGCCGACGATCTCCCGGGCCTGCGGCGCGTCGGCGACCCCGGTGACGGTGAATGCAAGATCGATGTTGACTGACATGGTGGGAGACTAGACGGCGCCACCGACACGGAGGCCACCCACCAGCACCAGCCCCGACCGGAGAAGTGGACGATCGATGACCCTCCAGGAAGGCCAGCGGGTCACGTTGGCGGAAGACCTCAGGCTGGCCGGGACGGTCGTCACAGCCAAAAGCTCCCCGGCGGGCGAGGACGCCGTCGCCGGCTCGCTCTCCCTCGCGTCGGGCACCGGTGGCATCGTCGAGCGGGTGGACGCCCCCCGGGAGCGGGAGCAGAGCCACGAGGTGCGCGAGTACGTACGGCTCAAGGCGCTCATGGACGACTTCGGCCACCAGATGCCCCCGGCGAGCAGGCGGCAGCTGGAGGAGCAGGTGGCCTCCCTCGAAGCCGAGTGGGCCGCCCACCGGGAGCACGGGCCGCGGGTGACGGTCCGCGTCCGCCTCGACAACGGCTTCGTCCTCGACGACTCGCACGCGGACCTCTTCACCCCCGCCTGACCTGCCGGTACGGGCCCCGGCCGGTCAGGGCGCGCAGCCCGGTCTGGCAGCCGTACGGGTCCCGCGTTTGACTGGAGGGAGCCGCGACGGTGCGCCCGCGGAGGAGCTCCTTCCGGCCGCCGGGACCCCGCCGGGCACACGCCGGGAGGTCCTCGTGAACACGCACACGCCGCCCCGTTTCGACCCCACCCGCGTCCCCCATCTCCTGGGCTCGTTCGCCCCGGTCACGGAGGAGGTCGACGTGGCCGACCTGGAGGTGACGGGCGAGCTGCCGGCCTCGCTGGACGGCCTGTACCTGCGCAACGGCCCCAATCCGCGGTTCACCCCGATCGGCTCGTACCTGTACCCCATCGACGGCGACGGCATGCTGCACGGGGTCTGGCTCTCCGGTGGCCGCGCCCGGTACCGGAACCGCTTCGTGCGCACGCCCGCGCTGGAGGCCGAGGAGAGGGCCGGGCACGCCCTGTGGGGCGGCCTCGAATCGATGATCATGCCGGATGCCGACCAGGTCGGTCCGGAGCTCGCGGGTACCTTCCGGGACCTCCCCGACATCAACGTCGTCCGGCACGGCGGCCGGATGCTGGCCCTCGCCGAGTCGGCGTGCCCGTTCCGGATCGACGCGGGCCTGGCCACCCTGGGCCGCGAGGACTGGGACGGGGCGCTGCCCGCGGGCATCACCGCCCATCCCAAGGTCGATCCGGTCACGGGCGAGATGGTCGTCTTCTGCTACGCCCTGGAGCCGCCGTACCTCACCTGGTCGGTCATCGGCCGCGACGGCGCCGTCACGCGCGGGCCCACGCCCGTCGAGGGGGTGGACGAGCCGATGATGATCCACGACATGGCCCTGACCGGCCGCTACGCCGTCCTCGTCCTCGCCCCGGTCTTCTTCGACCTGGCGGCGGCCATGGCGGGCGGCTCGTTCCTGGCCTGGCAGCCCGAGCGCGGCACCCGCGTGGCGCTGATCCCCCGGGACGGCGGACCGCTGCGCTGGGCGACCGACGAGGCGTTCTGGATGTGGCACACGGTGAACGCCTACGACGACGGCCCCGGCGCGGACGCCCCGGTGGTCCTCGACTACGTGGAGTGGAGCAGGCTCACCGTCGGCCCGGCCTCCGGGACGGAGACCGAGCCCGTCAGCAGCGGTCTGACGCGGGCGCGCATCGACCCGGCCGCCGGCCGGATGGCCCGCACCCGGCTGGACGACTCCCGGGTGGAGTTCCCCCGCGTCGACGACCGGCTCATCGGACGGCGCCACCGGTACGCCGCGCTGGCCACCGGGACCGGACGTGCGGACCTGCTCCCGGGCGAGTACGACGCCGTGCGCTGGTACGACACCGAGACCGGAGACTCCCGTGTCTGGCAGGCGGGGAACCTCTCGGTCGGCGAGCCGGTCTTCGCCCCCGAGCCAGGGCGGGACTCCGACGGCCACGGCCACTGGCTGACCTTCGCCACCGACCGCACCGACGGGGCGAGCTGGTTCCTGGTCATCCCCGCCGAGGACCCCGCGGCGGGGCCGGTGGCCCGCGCCCGGATCCCCGTCCGGGTCCCGCTCGGCCTGCACGGCTGCTGGCTGCCCACCGAGGCCTGAACCCGGCCGCCTCCAGTGACGTTTCTGTGGTGAACCGGCTACGCCATAGGGGTGAGTAAAGGCTTCATCCGCGAAAGTTCTGCTGTTCGCCAAGGAAGGATCTGCTTTAGGTAAAGAGCCCTGGTGACGCGGCTCTTTGCCCTCCCCTGTGTCGATGCGCACCTCGGAGGAACCGAACGATGACTTACGGGAACAAGCTGCGGGAACAGATCGCGAAGCCGGGCACCACGCCGCTCATCGGGGTGTACGACATGTACTCGGCCTCGGTGGCAGCCGGGCACTACGACGGGATGTTCGTGTCCGGGTTCGGGTTCGCGGCCTCCTACTACGGGCTGCCCGACATCGGCTTCATCGCCTGGCCCGACATGGTGGCCTTCGTCCAGCGACTGCGCGGCGCCTTCCCCCGTCACCACCTGCTCGTCGACATCGACGACGGGTACGTCGACCCCGAAGTGGCCTGCCACGTCGTGGAGGGCCTGGAGCGGATGGGTGCCTCCGGCGTCATCCTGGAGGACCAGAAGCGCCCCCGGCGTTGCGGTCACGCCGACGGCAAGCAGGTGCTCCCGCTCACCGAGTACCTGGAGAAGCTGGAGATGGTGCTGGCGACCCGCAAGGACCTGGTCGTCGTCGCGCGCACCGACGCCACGGAGGAGGCCGACATCATCCACCGCGCCCAGGCCCTGGCGGCGACCGACGCGGACGTCGTCCTCGTCGACGGGGTCCGCAGCGTCGAGTGGATCGAGCGGATCCGCGAGGCCGTCGGCGGCAAGCCGCTGCTGTTCAACCAGATCGCCGGCGGAAAGTCGCCGCGGCTCTCGCTGACCGAGCTGACCGACCTCGGCGTCGACATGGCCATCTACAGCACCCCGTGCCTGTTCGCCGCGCACAAGGCGATGGACACCGCCCTCGCGGAACTGCGGCTGGCCGACGGGCGGCTGCCCGCGGCCGACGGGGGCGAGGAGGTCGGGGTCGGCGAGTCCACGAGGCTGCTGACCAAGAACATCTCGCGCCACCACCCCGTACCGGTGGCACGTGAGAGCGTGAAGGTGTGACCGGCGCGCGCATCCGGGCCGCCGCCGCGCTCACGGTGGCCCTCATCGGCGGCGGCGCGACACCGGCCGCCGCGAGCGGCAGCCTGATCACCGTCATCGACAACTCGCACTCCGACTCCGTGGTGGAGGTCGACCGCGCGGGCAACCTCCAGAGCGGCAGCGGGACGGCCGGCAGCGACCACGACGGCAGCGCCGTCGACGTCCTCGCCACCCTCGTCGAAGCGGTGCGCCCCGCCGACGAGAAGGGCTGAGACCCACCTGACCGCACGACGAGAACGGCCGGCCCGCTTCGGCGGGCCGGCCGTTCGGCCGTTGCGGCGGCCTTGTCGCCGGTGTCGGTGTCGGTGTCGGTGGACGTCAGCGTCAGTCCTCCCCCAGCAGGTCCAGGTCCTCGACCACGTCGGTGACGTCGTCGGTCAGGTCGTCGGTGAGCTCGTCGGCCGGGCCGTCGGCCGGTGCGGACACCGAGGTGGCGGCCGGCGCGGAGGCGGGCCCCGCGGCGTGGGCGGTGGTGGCGGCCGAGAGGGCGCAGCCCGCGAGGGCCAGGGCAAGGGCGGCGGTTCGTACGTTCAGGCGCATGTCCTGAGAACGATCTTGCCCGCCGGAGGTCACACCGTGTGACCGAGGCGGGCGCGGCCGCACGGCGCCCTTCGGGGACATGCATGCCGGAACCGCCCGTGCCACGCTGTTCACAGGCCTCGGGGAGACAGCCGCGACGAACGGAGCGCGCTGTGAACGGTCCGTACCCCTCAGCACCGCTGCGCCGCGGCCTCGCCGCCGCCTGCGCCGCGCTCCTGTTCGTGGCGCTGGCCACCGGTACGGCGACCGGGGCGGACCCGTCCCCGACCCCGACCCCCTCCCCTTCTCCGTCCCCCTCCGGCGGGCTCGACCCGCGCATCACGGAGATCATGCGGAAGCCGGAGTACCGCAATGCCCAGTGGGGTCTGCTGCAGACCGGGCCGGACGACGGCCGCGCGGTCCACAGCATGTACCCCGACCAGTTCTTCATCCCCGGGTCCACCGCCAAGCTGGTCAGCGTCTCCGGCCCGTGGCACACCCTCGGCTCCGAACACCGCTTCGTGACACCGCTCTACGCGGTCGGCGACCGCAGGGGCGCCACCCTGACCGGCGACCTCGACCTCGTCGCCCAGGGCGACCTCACCATGGGCGGCCGGACTCGCCCCGACGGCACGGTCGCGTACACGGACCTCGACCACACCTACGCCAACGACTTCACGGGGGCGACCCTGACCCCGGAGAACCCCCTGGCCGGCATCGACGAGCTCGCCCGCCAGGTACGCGCCTCGGGCATCACCCGCGTCGACGGGGACGTGATCGTCGACAGCAGGCTGTTCGCCCCGGACCCCGTCCTCGACCCGACCCCCACCCCCATGATCGTCAACGACAACCTGATCGACCTCCTGACCGCCCCCGGGGACCGGGCGGGCGCGGACGCCCGGCTGGAGTGGCGGCCGAAGGTCGCCCCGTACCAGGTCAGTTCCACGGTGAAGACCGTCGCGGCCGGCGGACCGACCGACATCACGGTGACGGCCACCGACGGCGGCACCCGCATCCGGCTGTCGGGCACGATCGCGGCGGACGCCGAGCCGCTGCTGCGCACCTCCCCCATCACCGACCCCGCCGCTTTCGGGCGTGCCGCGCTGATCCAGGCACTGGAACGGGCCGGCGTACGGGTCACCGCGGACCCGGCCGGCCCCAACCCGGTCGCCCGGCTGCCCCGCGACTACGAAGGCCGGCCGCGGGTGGCCGCGTACACCTCCCCGCCCTACGCCCAGTACGCCAAGCTGATCCTCAAGGTCAGCCACAACCTGGGCGCCAACCTGGGCATCTGCCTGATGGCCGTCACGACCGGCAGCCGCCAGTGCGAGGACGGCTTCCCGGTGCTCGCCGACTTCCTGGAGGAGGCGGGCGTCGACCGCGGGCAGCTCCAGCTCATGGACGGCCGGGGCGGGAACCCGGCCGACCGGGCCACGCCCGAGGCGCTGGTGCAGATGCTGGCGTACTGGCAGCGCACCCCCGACGCGCGGCTCTTCCGCGAGGCCCTGCCCATCCTCGGCGTCGACGGGCTGCTGGCCGAGAACTGCCGTGACTGCCCGGCGCGCGGGAAGGTGTTCGGCAAGACCGGTGCGGCGGTCGGCGGGGACGCGCTCAACGACCGTCTGGCCGTCGGGGCCATCACCATCGCCGGGTACCTGGACCGCGGCGGCGGCCGCTTCGACCCCTTCTACGCCGGGGTCAACGGCGCCTCCACCCCCGGCCCGGACACCCAGGACGTGGTGGCCATCGCCAATGACCTCGCCATGATCGCCGCCTACCTCCAGGAGGCGCCGCCGTCCCCCTGACCGGCCCTCCCCGGCCGCCGGAGGCACGGTCGGGGGTCGTCTCAACCGGATGCTCGGCGGCGCCGTGTACGTCGCCGAGTCCTACGAGGACGCCGCCGCGAGGGAACCGGGCGGGACCGGTCCGGCCCGATCCCCCGGCGGTCGCCCGGCACGGCTGGGTGAGCGAGGGTGAACCGGCCGAGCCGGTCCGCCATCAGGCGTTCGTCCCGGATGCCCGGGAAGCGTTCCAACGGTATCGGGCGCGGCCGTTCGGATGCCTTCGCCGCCGCCGGCGTCGGTCGCCACCGCGCAGACGGCGTCCGCCCGTGGCGTCGTCATGGTGCGGCCCCCTGTGGCCGGTGCGGCGGGTCGTGGAGGTCGGTGACGGTGACGTCGAGGGCGGAGACGGTCAGGCCGAGCCGTTCGTGCGCGGCCCGGACGGCGGTGCGGCGTACGGCTTCGGACGTGGCCCGCAGGTCGTGTCCGTACTCGACCGTCACCTCCAGGCGCACCGTGACCGGTCCGCGTGCCTGCTCGCCGCGGCCGCCGGGCGGGGCGATGCGGCAGCTGCCGGCGCGGACGCCGGGGACCTCCTCGGCAGCCGTGCGCAGGGTGCGGGCGGCGACGGACTCGTGGACCCGGGCGTCCTCGTCCGCCCCGCCGAGCGGCAGGGCCCGGCCGGGGCGCGGTTCCAGGCGCACCGCGTCCATGACCCTGCGGACGAGAGCCGACGGGTCCGCAGGTCCGCCGGCGGCGGCCGTCGTCGGGGCGACCGCGGCGGTGCGGAGCCGTTCCAGGTCGGCCACCGCTTCCCGGCAGTGGGGGCACCGGAGGGTGTGCGGGTCCGCCGGGGCCTGCCCGGTGCGCTCTGTGCCCCCGGTGCGCTCGGTCTGCTCCCATACGGCGGCCAGGTCGCGGCCGCAGGCGAGGAGTTCGGCGTGTTCCTCGCCGGGTCGTTCCTCGGGCGGCACGAAGCGTTCGGGGTGGTTCATCGCCATGCGGCCATCGCCTCCGTCAGCACGCACCGGGCCCGGAAGACGCGAGCGCGGACCGCTTCCGGGCTGATGCGGACCGTCTGGGCGATCGATTCGTAGGGCATGCCCTCGATCTCCCGCAGAACCCAGCAGACCCGCTGCTCCGCGGACAGGCAGCGCATCGCGAGGTCGAGATCGTGGGCGGCCGCATTCGATTCGGCGGCCCGGACGGGCGGCGACCGGTGCTCCGGAGGGGCCGGCTCCGGGACCGCGTCGGGGTCGGCGACCGGTCTGCGGGCGCGCAGCAGGTTCAGGCAGCGGTTCGTGACGATGCGGTGGAGCCATACGCCGAATCCCGCCTCGCCCCGGAACTCGGGCAGTCTGCGCCAGGCGCTGACGAAGGCGTCCCGTACGGCGTCCTCGGCTTGCGTCCGGGTTCCCATGAGGCGCTCGGCGAGCTGGAGCACGGCCGCTCCATGGCGGTGGACGAGCACCTCGAACGCCTCCTCGTCCCCTTCCGCCGCCCTCACGGCCAGCAGCCGGTCCCCGGCGCCGGACGCACCGTCCGCGTCCTCACCGCAGGGGTCCCCTTGAGCACTCACACGCGGGCTCCTTCCAGCCTCCGCTGCTTTGACACCTCAGTCGCGGATTTCGTTACGGCCGAAAGATCCGCACTGGCGTTCCCGTCGTGGCCGTCGCGGTCAACGGACACTGCGGGTCGGCCGTTCCCTGGACCTGCGCCGCAGCTCACCGCCAGTGCCCGGCAGGAGCCGGCGTTGCCGTGATCTGCTCGCGGGACACCTGCGTGCCGGGCACCTCGGTGAGGAAGGCCGGCTACGGGCGGGCGGCGGTGATCAGGTAGTAGTCCAGGATCTGCTGTTCCCAGGCGGCCATGAAGTTCCGCGGCCAGGTGCCCGGTGCCCAGAGGCGGGCGAGCCAGCGGTCCCAGCCGGGCCAGACCTGCGGGCCGATCGAGTCGGCGCGTACGTCGCCGAAGCCGGCTTCGGCGAGGGCCTGCGCGAGCCGGGAGACGGGCCGGGCGATGTCGAGTCCGCTGGCGAACGTCTCGAGCAGGCCTGCGAGCCGCTCCTCGGGGGCGGGCGCGCCGTCGACGCTGAAGAAGCCGGCGACCGCCACCCGCCCGCCGGGGCGCAGGACCCGGGCCGCCTCGCGGGCGAACGCCGTCAGGTCCGGGAAGTGCTGGACCGCCTCGACGCTGTACAGGCAGTCGAACTCCGCGTCGCCGAGCGGCAGGCTCTCGGCCGCTCCGAGGACGAAGCGCAGCCGCTGCGGCCGCGCGGCGAGGAGCGGGGAGTTCGCCTCGCGGGCCCGCCGGAGCTGCTGGGGGTGGATGTCCACGCCGGTGACCGCGGCGGGCCCGTACTCGTCGAGGGCGAGGGCGCATCCGAGGCCGAGGCCGCAGCCGATCTCCACGGCGCGGCCGCCGTCGGGGGCGACCGCGTCGAGCACGTGCCGGTAGAGGTCCTGCTCGCTGCGGATCCGGTCGTCCTGCGACAGCGGCCGTTCGAGGTCGACGGAGTGCCAGTAGCCGAAGTTGATGAACCCTCCGGCAAACACCGGCACGGCGCTGAGATCGGCCGGCCCGTACGTCTCCCACACCTCGGGCCGTACGACCGGAGCGGGCTGCTCCACAGGGTCTTCCGACACCACGTCACCGCCTCCTCGTGACGGGGGCGTTGCGCCCCGGAGCCACCAGTGTGGCCCGTGGAACCCCGTCACGACAGAGGGCACGCCCGAGCCCCGGTGCGCACGCCCCGCCGGGGCCCGCGGCTTAGGGTGGCGCCATGGATCATGCCGAGGCCGCAGCCGCCGGCGCACCCGCCGAGGAGGCGGCCGCTGCCGCCGCCCGGCTGAAGGAGCGGCTGTACGCGACCATCACCATGATCTCCGTGGTGATCGGTCTGGCTGTGTCGGGGCACGCCGACGCCGCCGGGACCGCGGCCACGGTGCTGACCGCCGCCGTCGGGCTGTGGCTGGCGGCCCTCGTCGCCGACCAGCAGGCCCACCGCGTGGTCCACGGCCGGCTCGCCACCGGAGCGGAGTTGCGGCACATGCTGTGGGTCAGCAGCCCCCTGCTGCTGTCCGCCGTCGGCCCTTTGATCCTGATCGCCGCCTCCGCCCTCGGGGTGATGGACCTGCAGACCGCCCTGTACGCCTCGGCGGGCGTGAGCGTCGCCAGCCTCTTCGGCTGGGGCTGGTACGGCGGCGTCCGCATGGGCAGCGGCGCGGCCGTCGCCCTGCTGGCCGGCGCACTCGACGCGGCGATCGGCCTGGCCGTCGCCGTGGTGAAGGCCGCGGCGGGCCATTGACCCGAGGCGGAAGCGGAGGCTGATCGTTCGCCCCATACCGAAATCATGGGGCATCCTGGACGCATGAACCAGTCGCATCCTGGGCCGCCCGCGGACGCCCCGGCCCCGGCGGCCCGCCTGGCGGCCTTCGCCTCCGCCCTGGCCGACGAGACGCGGGCCGCGATCTGCATGACGCTGCTGGAGGGGCGCGCCTGGACCGCCGGTGAGCTGGCCCGGATCACGGGGGTGGCCCCCTCCACCGTCTCCGGCCACCTGGCCCGGCTGCTCGATGCCGGGATCTGCGTGACCGAGCGGCAGGGCCGCCACAGCTACGTGCGCGTCGCCGATGCCGCGACGGCCCGCCTGCTCGACGAACTCGCCTCCTACGCCGTCCCGGACCGGGACGCCGCGCACGCCGTACCGGTGGTCGGCGCACCGGATCCGCTGGCCCGGGCCCGGACCTGCTACGACCACTTCGCCGGGCGGCTGGGCATGGCGGTGACCGACGCGATGGAGGAGCGCGGCCTGCTCCGCACGGAGGGCGTGTTCGAGCTGACGGAGGCAGGCCGCCTCTGGTGCGCGCAGGCGGGCATCGCCCTGGTCGGCGAGGGGCGCAGGCGGCAGGCGAGCTCCTGCCTGGACTGGACGGAGCGGCGCCGCCACCTGGGCGGCCTGGTGGGGGCGCGGCTGTGCGCGCTGTCGCTGGAGGAGGGATGGGTCGTGCGTCCGCCGGGCGGCGGGCGGGCGCTGGAGGTGACCGCGGCGGGGGAGCGGGCCTTCGGCGACCTGTTGGGGATCACCCGGCAGGCGTGGGCGTAGGCCCTGCCCCCACCCCCCCCTGCCCCCACCCCTCCTTCCCCTGTCCCCTGTCCCTGCACGTCACGATCCCGATTCATATTTCGGTCGACGCCGAAATGTTGCGGTCGTAGAGTGGCGCCATGACGTTCCGCTCGAGTCCGATCCCGCCCGGCGTCCTCACGGCCGGCGCCGTCACCTTCACGGTGTTCGCCTGGGCCTCCGCCTTCGTCTCCATCCGCAGCGCGGGCGCCGCGTACTCCCCTGGCGCCCTGGCCCTCGGCCGGCTGCTGGCCGCCTCGCTGGTGCTCGGCGTCCTGCTCCTGGTCCGCCGCCAGGGCCTGCCGCCCCGCGAGGCCTGGCGCGGGATCGTGGTCTCCGGCGTGGTGTGGTTCTGCGGCTACACGATCGCACTGAACTGGGGTGAGCGGCTGGTCGACGCCGGGACGGCCTCCCTGCTCGTGAACACCGGGCCCATCCTCATGGCGCTGCTCGCGGCCCGCCTCCTCGGCGAGGCGCTGCCGCCGCGCCTGCTGGCGGGCATGGCCGTCTCCTTCGTCGGAGCGGTGGTCGTGGGCCTGTCCATGTCCTCCGGGAACGGCGGCTCCACCTCGCTCCTCGGCGTCGTCCTCTGCCTGCTCGCGGCGGTGGCCTACGCGACCGGGGTCATCGCCCAGAAGCCCGCCCTCTCCTACGGCACGCCCCTGCAGATCACCGCGTACAGCTGCATGACGGGCGCCGTGGTCTGCCTGCCCTTCACGGGGCAGCTGCTCGACGAACTCCCCCGGGCACCCGCCTCCGCGACCCTGAACATGGTCTACCTGGGCGTGGTCCCCACCGCCCTCGCCTTCACCACGTGGACCTACGCCCTGGCGCGCATGCCCGCCGGCCGGCTGGGCGCGACGACGTACGCGGTCCCGGCCATCGTCGTCCTGCTGAGCTGGGCCCTGCTGGCCGAGGTACCGGCCTGGCTGACGCTCCTCGGCGGGCTGCTGTGCCTGGCCGGTGTGGCGGTCTCCCGGTACGCACCGCGCACCCCGCGCACTCCGCCCACCCCTCCGACTCCCGTCGACGGCACTCCACTCGCTCCCACGAAAGGCAACCGCACATGAGGATCCTCACGGTCGGCGCCGGCGCCGTCGGCGGCTTCTTCGGCGCCCGGCTCGCGGAAGCCGGCCAGGACGTCTCCTTCCTGGTCCGCCCCGCCCGCGCGAGGGCCCTGCTGGCCCGCGGCCTGCGGATCGAGGGCCAGGGGGAAAAGCTCCACCTCGCCCCGAAGCTCGTGACGGCCGACGCCCCGGGCGGTCCCTACGACCTGGTCCTGCTCTCCGTGAAGGCGACCGGCCTGCACCCGGCGCTGGCCGACATCGGACCGGCCGTCGGCCCGGAGACGGCCGTGGTGCCGCTGCTCAACGGGGTGTCCCACCTCGACGCGCTCGTCGCGCGCCTCGGCGCCGGGGCCGTCCTCGGCGGGGTCGCGAAGGTGGTCACCACCCTGGACGAAGAGGGCGACATCCTCCGCATGGCGCCGCCCGCTGTCATCCTGACCGGCGAGACCGATGCCCGCCCCTCGGCCCGCGTGGCCGCGATCCGTACGGTCCTGACCCAGGCGGGCATCGACTCGCCGGACACCGGGGACATCGTCGCCGCCATGTGGCACAAGTGGGTCTTCATCTCCACCCTGGTCGCCGTCACCTGCCTGATGCGCGGCACGGTCGGGGAGGTGAACGCCGTTCCGGGCGGGGCGGCCCTCGGGGCGTCCCTGCTCGCCGAGGCGGCAGCAGTGTCCGCGGCTGCCGGACATCCGGTGCCCGAGGCCGAGCTGGCCTTCACCACGGCGACGGTCACCGCCCCCGGCTCCCCCCTCACCCCGTCCCTCTACCGGGACCTGGTCGCCGGATCGCCGACGGAGGCCGACCACGTCCTGACCGACCTCACCGTCCGGGCCCGTGCGCTGGGGGTGGCCACTCCCCTGCTGGACCTCGCCGCCCTCCACCTGCGCGTCCACGAGCACCGCCTGGCCGCGGGACGCCCCTGAGGCCCACCGCGCGCAGCCTCCCGCCGCCGCCGCTCACCCGGATGCCCCGTCCAGTGGGCATCCGGGCCGCCGGGCCGTTGACTGGAAGGCCCGGAACACCCTTGGAGGCGTGGTGGCGACGGTCGCGTGGACGCGTGGTGCGGCAGGTGTGGTGCTGGCGGCGCTGGCGCTCGGCGCCGCGGGCTGTTCGGGCGGGGACGGCAACCCGTCCGGTGCCGTGTCCAGTGCCGCGTCCGCGGTGAGGTCGGCGGGCGAGGCCGTATCCTCGGCCGCCTCCGAGGCGGCGAAGGCCGCCGAGTCCGCGGCCGCCGTCGCCAAGGACAAGCTCGCCGAGGTCAAGAACGGGGTCAACGCCAAGGACCAGGTGTCCCTGGGCACCGTGGCCACCGACACGGACGGGTACACGACGGTCCCCGTGACCGTGCGGAACACCGACGACGCCACGAAGTCCTTCGCGGTGCAGGTCGAGTTCAAGGACGAGAGCGGCAACCTCGTCGACACCGTGGTCGTGACGGTCTCCGACGTCGCCGGCAAGGGCACCGGACAGGGCGCGGCCCGCAGTACGCACAAGCTGTCCGGCACCGTGACGGCGCAGACCGGCACGGCCCTGCGCTACTGAGGCCCCGACAGGTCACGCAGACCACCGGAGGGTCCTCGCTCTACGCCCTCGACACCGGGGCGCTGGCCGCGCTCGCGCCCGACGTGATCCTCACCCAGGACCTGTGCGACGTGTGCGCCGTGTCGTACTCGGCGGTGTCGGGCGCGGTGCGCGTCCTGGAGGGCGAGGCCCGTGTGCTCAGCCTGGAGCCGAGGACCCTGGACGACGTACTGGACTGCCTGGTGCGGGTGGGACGGCTGCTCGGCGTGGAGGAGACCGCACGCGAGGGCCGCGCCGGACTGGCGGCCCGGCTGGCGGCGGTCCGCGCCCGCACGACCGGCCTGCCGCGGCCCCGGGTGGTGGCCCTCGAATGGCTGGATCCGCTCTGGCCCGCGGGGCACTGGGTACCCGAGCAGATCGCGTGCGCGGGCGGGCAGCCGCTGCTCGCGTCGCCTGGCGAGCACACCGGCCCCATGGAGTGGGACGCCGTGGTCGCGGCCGACCCCGAGGTGCTGCTGGTCCTGCCGTGCGGATTCGGTCCGGAACGCACCCTGCGGGAGCGCGAGGTGCTGACCGGGCTCCCCGGCTGGAAGGACCTGGCGGCGGTACGGCGCGACGAGGTCTGGGTCCTGGACGGCCCGGCCCACTTCAACCGTCCGGGACCGCGCGTGGTGCGGGGCGCCGAGGTGCTGGCGCACGTCCTGCACGGCGAGCGGGCGGGGGCTCCGGTGACCCCCGGGGAGGCGCGGCGGCTGACCGGCGGCTGACCCGCGGGGTCCTGCGGCCGTCGTTTACCGGCCGTACGCGTCCAGAGGGGGGCGGAGCAGCGGGCCGCGCGCTAACCTCCCCGCCATGATTGACATGGACATGCACTGCACGGGCTTCCGGCGCCGCCCGGCCGGTGGGCTCCGCAGGGGCCACGCCCGGCGCACCCTGGTGGGTCTCCTCCTGCTGGCACTGCTGGGTACGGCGACCACGGCGACGGCCTCGACCGCCCCGACCGCCCCCACCGCGCCGGCGGCCGCGTCCGGCGCACCGACCGAGCCCGCGGCCGCTCGCTGGGGCGACCGGCGCCTCGACGAGGTCTCCTTCCTGACCACCCACAACGCCTTCACCAACTACGAGGACTCCCGCTGGAGTTCGGTCAACCAGTCCGAATCGGTACGCGGCCAGCTCGAAGGCGGCGTGCGCGGCCTCAGCCTGGACACCCACTGGTACGAGCGCAGCACCTGGCTGTGCGTCATCAGCTTCGGGAGCGACTGCTATCCCAGCGACGTGTACCTGTGCCACGGCGAATGCAAGACCTTCGCCGGTGCCACGTACGCCCTGCCGCGCCAGTCCTTCCACGGCACGATGCAGACCGTGGTGGACTTCCTCGCCGCCCACCCCCAGGAGGTCGTGACCGTCTTCCTGGAGGACTACGTGAGCGCCGACCAGCTGCGGCAGTCCCTCGGCCGGGTCCGGGGGCTGTCCGACATGGTGTTCCGGCCCGACGAGTGGGGCGTACGGCAGAACGGATGGCCGAAGGTCGCCGACCTCGTCACCTCCGGCAAGCGGCTGCTGATCTTCTCCGACCGGTCCGACCGCGAGGACCTGGGCGTCATGTACGACAGGTCGTGGACCGTGAGCAACTTCTGGAGCCTCGGGGACCTGGGCAACGACCTGACGTGCGTCAGCCGCTGGTCCGACCTGCCCCTGGACCGGCAGGAGCCGGGCTTCCGGCGCCTGTTCACGATGAGCCACCACCGCAACGTGCCCACCGTGCTGACGGCGGCCCTGGACAACGGCGCGAAGCTGCGGAACCGCATCGCCGAGCAGTGCCGGCCCGCGGCCGGGGGCCGCGACCCGAACTTCGTCTCGGTCGACTTCCACCGCCTGTCGGACGGCAGCGGCCACACCCCCGCCTCCATCGTCGGCGAGCTCAACGCCAGGCCGTAGACGGGGTCGTGCGCCCTACCGGGCACGGCCGGGTTCGGGCAGGATGACCCGGCGCACCGCAGGGCGCTCACGGCGGCGCCCGCCCGGCCGACCGTGATCCGGAGGTCCCCTTTGACGTGGCACGACGACCAGGCCCGGCGTGACGAGCTCTACCGCGACCCGTACCCGCTGTACGACCGCGCCCGCCGGGCCGAGGGGCTGACGTACGTGCCCGAGTTCGACGCGTGGCTGGTCGCGCGCAACCGCGAGGTGCGGGAGGTGCTCCTGCGCGCGGAGGACTTCTCCTCCGCGAACTCCCTGCTGCCGGACGTCCCGCTCTCGGAGGCGGCGCTGGGTGTCCTGCCGCGCGGGTTCGGGCCCCGGCCCACGGTCGTGTCCTCGGACGGCGCCGCCCACCGCCGGCACCGGGCCCCGCTGAACCGGGGTCTGTCCGCCGCGCGGGTGGCGGCGCTGGTTCCTCACGTCCGCTCGTACGCCGTGGAGCTGGTGGACGGCTTCGCGGCGGACGGGTCCGCGGAACTGGTCGGGGCGTACGCGCAGCGGCTGCCGGGGATGGTGGTCGGGAGGCTGATCGGGCTGGACCCCGCCGATGTGCCCGCGGCCGTGCACGGCGGCTACCGCGCCGAGGAACTGCTGTTCCGGCCGCTGTCTCCGGAGGGCCAGGCGGCCGCCGCAGAGGACGTGGTCGCGCTCCAGCACCTGCTGGACGGGTACGTGCGCGACCGGCGCGCCCACCCCCGGGACGACCTGTGCTCGGTCATGGTGGCCGCCCTCGCCCCCGGTACGGGCGAGCTCACCCTGGAGCAGCGCCACGAGCTGGTGACGAGCCTGCAGAACCTGCTGATCGCCGGATTCCTCACCACCGGCGCCCTCATCGGCACCGCACTGCTGCACCTGCTCGAAGACGACCGGCGGCAGTGGCGGATGCTCTGCGCCGATCCCTCGCTGATCCCGGCGGCGGTGGAGGAGGCCGCCCGTCACGACACCGCCATCCAGGCCTTCCGGCGGACCACCACCCGCCCGGTGACCCTGGGCGGTACGGAACTGCCCGCCGGGGCCGCCGTCCTGGTGGCGTACGGTGCGGCCAACCGCGACGAGGAGCGGTACGAGCGGGCCGGCGAGTTCGACATCACGCGCCCCGTGAACCGGCAGCACCTCGCCTTCGGGCACGGCCCGCACGGCTGCCCCGGATCCCGGCTGGCGCGCGAACAACTCCGCCTCACGCTCGAACTGCTGACGAGCCGCATGCCGGGGCTGCGGCCGGCCCCCGGCCGTCCGCGGCCGCGGATGCGGCCCACCCTGATCCACCGGTCGCCGGAGGCGCTGCACGTGACCTGGTGAACAGGAGCGGGCGAGGCCGTGTCCGGGGCTCCGGTTGTTTCCGGAACATGGCAGTCGCGTGGCAGGTCCGCCGGGATCCGGCCGGAGTGCCCCGCGGGTGCCTACCATCCCCGGCATGGCTCCGGCGTCGCGTGCCGTACCGCACCCCGTGCGGCGCGCCGCCGGGCCTCCCCTCCGCTCCCCCACGCCAAGGACCAGGTCCGCCATGAGCGTCCCCACCTCACTCGACGTCGAGCAGGCGCGTCCGCGGCTGCGCGAGCTGACCGTCGTCGACGTCCGCACGCCGGGCGAGTTCGCCTCCGGCCACCTCCCGAACGCCCTCAACGTGCCCCTGGACCGGCTCGTGCGGAGCCTGCCGGAGCTGCGGCCGGCCGCCGACCGCAGCCCGCTGCTGATCGTGTGCGCCTCGGGAGCCCGCTCGGACAGCGCGGTCCGAACCCTGTCGTCCCACGGCATCCCCGCGTCGAGCCTCGCAGGCGGCACGGAGGCCTGGGCGGCCGGCGGCCACGCCCTGGAGTACCCCGGCGGCGGCGCCCGGCCGCGGGCCGTGTGGGCGATGGAACGCCAGGTCCGCTTGGCTGCGGGCTCCCTCGTGCTGCTCGGTCTGCTCCTCGGGCTGCTCCTCCACCCGGCCTTCTCGCTGCTGTCCGCGGCGATCGGGGGCGGGCTGGTCTTCTCCGCGCTCACCGGGACCTGCGGGATGGCGGTCGTACTCGGCAGGCTTGCGTTCAACCGGCGCGGTGCCGGAGTACGGCCCTGAAATCCGACTCCGAGGTCCGGACTGAGGTCCGGCCCCGGGTGCGGCAACCTCCCGGGGGCCCGCAGCGTCCTTGCGTACAGGACCCGCCGGCCGAGACGGCGCGTGCACCGCGGAGAGGAACATGTGATGAGTGAGAAGGCCCGTCGGTTGTTCGACGCCCTCGACCTCGACCAGGACGGCACCCTGACACGGGCCGAGGTCATCGGCGCCCTGCGCTCCAAGGGACCGACCCTCGCCGCGCAGGGGGCGATCCCCTTCTGGGGCGTGGGGGACACCGAGGAATCCTCGGCGCTCTTCGACGCGGCCGACCAGAACGGGGACCGCGTGCTGAGCTTCGAGGAGTTCGCGGCCGTGGTCGACCGCCGCTTCGGCTGGTAGCCGCCGCAGCGTCCGGCGGGCGGCCGTCCCGCGTGCGGCGCCCGCCGGGCGGCGGGAGAATGGCAGGGGCGGCGGGGCGCCGACGCGGGCGGTTACGGCCCCGGCCGGCCCGCGGCACGGCCGACCGGACGGGGCGGACGAGTCAGGTGATCGCACATGTGCCGGTGGCTGGCGTATTCGGGAACCCCCGTGCTCCTCGACACCATCCTGTACAAACCCGCCCACTCGCTGATCGACCAGAGCCTCCACTCGAAGCTGGGCGTGGAGACGACCAACGGCGACGGCTTCGGCATCGGCTGGTATCCGGACGGCGGCAGCGGCGACGGCACGCCCGCCCTCATGAGGGACGTCGGTCCCGCATGGAACAACCGCAACCTGCGGGAGCTCTCGGACCACGTCACCTCCCCCGTGTTCTTCGCCCACATCCGGGCGTCGACGGGTACGGCGGTTCAGCAGACGAACTGTCACCCGTTCCGGCACGGCCGGTGGATGTGGATGCACAACGGGGCCGTCGCCGGCTTCCACGCCATGCGGCGCGACCTCGCCCTGCTCGTCGACCCCGCGCTGTTCGGGGAGATCGAGGGGACGACGGACTCCGAGGTGATGTTCTACCTGGCGCTCACCTTCGGCCTGGAGGAGGATCCTCCGGGCGCCGTCGCCAGGATGGTGGGGGTGGTGGAGCGGGTCGGCCGCGAGCACGGCGTGGAGTACCCCATGCAGATGACGGTGGCCGTCACCAACGGGACCGCCGTGTGGGCCTTCCGCTACTCCAGCCAGGGCGCCTCGCGGTCGCTCTTCTACAGCAGCCGGGTGGACACGCTGCGCAGGCTGCACCCCGACATCCGCTTCCTCCAGGGCGTGTCCGACGAGACCCGCCTCGTGGTGTCCGAGCCCCTCGGCGATCTGCCCGGGGCGTGGAACGAGGTGCCGGAGAGCAGTTACGGCGTCGTGCAGCCGGGTGAGGACGGGCTCTACCCCTTCACCCCGCTGGCGGCCTGACCTCCGTCCGGACTTCCGTGCGGGGCGACGGCACGGCGGTGGAGGTGGCGACGCGGGGCAGGGCGTAAGGGTGCTTCTCGGCGAGCCAGGCGACCAGTTGTTCGCGCACCTCACAGCGGGCGGTCCACAGCCGGTCCGGGTCCTTGGCGGTGACGATCGCCCGCACCACGATGGTGGTGGGGGTGGTGTCGGTGACGGACAGGTCCCAGGCGCGGCCGTCCCACGCCTCGCAGCCGTCGAGGATCTCCTTCAGCTTCTCGCGCAGGAGGGCGACGGGTGCGGTGTGGTCGCAGTGGAGGAAGACCGTGCCGGTCATCTGGATGCCGCCGCGGGACCAGTTCTCGAAGGGCCGGGAGGTGAAGTACGAGACGGGCATGGTGATCCGGCGCTCGTCCCAGGTGCGCACGGCGATCAGCGTGAGCGTCACCTCCTCGACCACGCCCCACTCCCCGTCGACGACGACGGTGTCGCCGATGCGCACCATGTCGCCGAACGCGATCTGGAACCCGGCGAAGACGTTGCCGAGGGTGGACTGGGCGGCCACGCCCGCGACGATGCCGATGATGCCGGCCGAGGCCAGGACGGACGTGCCGACGGCCCGGAAGGCGGGGAAGGTCAGCAGCATCGCGGCGGCCGCGACCACGGCGACGACGGCGGTGACGATCCTCCTGATGAGCGTCACCTGGGTGCGGACCCGGCGCACGCGTGAGGGGTCGCGGGTGCCCAGCGCGTAGCGGGCGTAGGAGGATTCGACCACGGCGGAGGCGACGCCGACGACGCACCACGCGCCCGCCCCGATCAGGACGAGCGTCAGGGTCCGGCCCACGGCGGCCTCGTGGTCGCGCAGTGGCTGCCATTCGATCTGGCGGTACGCCCCGCGCAGCACGGCGGTGAACAGCAGCACCCGCACGGACGGCCCGCAGCGGCGCAGCATGTTCCACAGTGGTGTCTCGGGGTGGCGGGCGTCCGCCCGCCGCAGCAGGAGGTCGGCGAGGCGGCCCACGACGAGGGTGAGAAGGACGGAGCCGCCCAGGACGGCCAGCAGTCGGACGAAACTGTTCATGACTCCCCGGTGTCTGGTCTCGGGAACGGGTCGGGGCGGCCGGGCGCAGTTGGGCGCCCGGCCCCCTGAGGTCCTCGGACCGCGGGTCAGTCGTGCAGCATCTCCTCGCGCAGGGTCTCCAGCGTGCGGGCGAGCAGGCGGGAGACGTGCATCTGGGAGAGGCCGATCTCTTCGCCGATCTCCGCCTGGGTCATCTCCTGGCCGAAGCGCAGCTGCAGGATGCGGGTGCTGCGTTCGTCCAGGCCGGCGAGCAGGGGTGCGAGGGCGTGCCGGTCCTCGACGGCCTCCAGGGCGGGATCGACGCCGCCGACGGTGTCGGCCAGGGAGCGGGCGGGCTGTCCGCCCGCGGGGGTCCCCGCACCGCCGGATTCGGACGGCTGGGGCGCGTCGAGGGACTGGGTGGAGTAGCCGTTGGCGGCGACCAGGCCCTCGCGGACCTCGTCCTCGGTGAGGCCCAGGTGGGCGGCGAGTTCCGCAGGGGTGGGCGCGCGGTCCGTCTCGGAGGTCAGCTCCTCCGTGGCCTTCGCCAGCAGCAGGCGCTGCTCCTGGAGCCGGCGCGGGACCCGCACGGCCCATGTGGTGTCGCGGAAGTGGCGCTTGATCTCACCTGTGATGTAAGGCACGGCGAGCGTGGTGAACTGGGTGTTGCGGTCGGGGTCGTACCGGTCGATGGCCTTGATCAGGCCGATGATGCCGACCTGGACGATGTCCTCGTTCTCGGGGCCGCCGGGGCGGTCGCGGAACGGCCGTGCGGCGAAGTTCACCAGTGAGATGTTCATCTCGATGAGCGTGCCGCGCACGTACTGGTACTCGCGGGTGCCCTCTTCCAGGCTCCGCAGCCGCTCGAAGAACACCCGGGTCAGCTGCCGGGCGTCGCAGGTCGACAGTTCCCGCGGGCAGGGCACCTCGGGCAGTCCGCTGAGCGCGGGTCCGGCCACGGCGCCGCCGTCGGGGGCGGCGGCCGTAGTGGGGGGCGTCGTCGAGGTCGTGGCCTCGGTCGTGGCCGTGATGGTCATCGTCTTCGCTCCTTGGGCACAGGTGCTTGCGGCGCGTTGCGCGATTGCTCGCTCGTTGCATCGGTCGGTGCGGAAGTCCCCTTCCGCTCCCCTGCACCCTGCCGGGAGCCCGGACACACGTCAAGTTATACCCGAAAAGGTTTTCTGGATTTGCTTTTCGCGAGTCGCCACTCAAGAATGTCGTCGTGGAGAACGAGCACACGGGTTCCCGCCGGAACCACTGGACCTTCCTGACGAACCACGCCCGGGTCCTCATCGCCATCGCGCGCGACCCGGGGGTCCGGCTGCGCGACATCGCGGCCAGCTGCGATCTCACCGAGCGCACCGTGCAGGCGATCGTCACGGACCTGGAGACGGACGGGTACCTCACGCGGACCCGGGACGGCCGGCGCAACCGCTACGCCATCGCCCCCGGCGCGCGCTTCCGCCACCCGGCCGAGGCCGGCCTCGAGATCGCCGGCCTCCTGGCCTACCTCACGGGGCGGCCGAACCCGCCGCCGGCGCCGCCCGCTCCCGCCACGGCGGACGACGTCCCCCACGGCCACGGGGCCCTGCCCCTGCTGTGATCGCGGGTCGCCGCGGAGAGCCATCTCACAGGCGCTCACCGCGGTGCGGTCGTCACCCGCCGCGCACGCGGTGCACCTTGCGCGCGCGGCGCCTACGCGCGCGGCGCCTAACGGTCCGCGAGCAGGCCTTCGAAGAACTCCCAGTCCAGGCGCTCCGCCTCGGCGCCGGCCGGAACCGCCGCCCAGGTGCTCTCCAGCCACGACGCGAGCCCCGCGCGGTCGAACACGAAGAGGGCGTACGGCGGCGCCGTCCCCAGCCGCAGGAGGACCTGCGCCGTGCGGCCGGGCCCGGCGGTCGGCCGGATCCGCACCTCTCCCGTTCCCGCCAGCGTGCGCAGCCCCCTGGCCAGCAGGTCACGGCCGATCAGCCAGGTCACGTCGTCCTCTCCCGGCTGGTGGAAGGTGAGCTCGACGCCCAGCGGGGCACGGGCGGACCAGTGGAACGTGACCCGGAGCGGGAACCGCAGCCGTGTCCGCACCTGGTGGATCTCGGTCGTCCAGGTCAGGTCCTGCTCGGGGCAGCGGGGCAGGTGGTCCATGATGACTCGTCTCTGCAGGTGGGCGGCGGGCGGCCGGGGCCCGGGCCGGGATCGCACCGTCCGGCCGGAACGGCACGGGCGACACCGGGTGCCATGGCTCGTCTGCTCGCTCGTCCGCATCCGAAACAGCCGTGCGGGCCATTGGAGGGAACGGCGGACGTGTCGGCCCGGAAGCTCCCGGGTCCGCACGGATAGTCGTACCGGGCGCTCGGGGCCGGCCGCGGTCCGTCGTGGCACGCCCGAACCGAAGTCGTCGGAGAACGGGGCCGGAAATGAAGAAGTCCGCAGTGATGTGCGCGCTGGTGACGGGCCTGGCGTTCGGCCCGATGGCCGGCGCGGGATGGGCCGCGCCGCAGCCGGGGGCCGCCGCCCCGGCCCCCGCCGCGCCCCGGGCCGCGTACCCGGTCGGCGAGGTGGTCTCGGACGCGCCGCTCCACGTGCGCCAGAAGCCGACGGTGTATTCCGGGGTCGTCAAGACGCTCCGCCCGGGCCAGCGTGTGCTCCTCACCTGCCAGACGCGGGGCGGGTGGGTGGACGGCAACCCCCTGTGGTACCGCCTCCAGGGCTCCAAGGGCTGGGTCTCGGCCCGCTTCGTCCACGACCACCAGCCGGTCCGCCCCTGCTGACGGTCCCGCTGCCGCCGGCTCACACGGCCGGCTTGCCGGCCTCCCGGCCGTCGACGTAGGTCGCCACGACCTCGATGTCGCCGATCGCCGAGACGTCGACGCGCCGCGGGTCGTCGCCCAGGACGACCAGGTCGGCGCGCTTGCCCGGGGTGAGGCTGCCCGCGCTGTCCTCCCAGTGGCAGGCGTGGGCGCCCGCGACCGTATAGGCGTACAGGGCCTCGTCGACGGTGATGCCCTCGTCCGGGCCGATCAGCCGGCCCGACTCGGAGGCGCGCTCGACCATGAACTGGACGGCCCGCAGCGGGGAGCCGTCCGTCACCGGGCGGTCGGAGCTGCCGACCAGGGTGATGCCGTGGTCGAGGAACCCCCGGCCGCGGTACAGCCACGGCGCCCGCTCCTCGCCCATGATCGCCGCGTAGTCGTCGCCGAAGTAGCGCAGGAAGTTGGGCTGGACCACCGCGCTGATCCCCAGCCGCGCGAAACGCGGGAGCTGGTCCGGGCGGACCAGGCCGGCGTGTTCGATGCGGTGCCGGGCATCGGGCCTGGGCCTGCGCCGCTGGGCCTCCTCCAGGGCGTCCAGTGCCACGTCGGCCGCGCGGTCGCCGATGGCGTGCACGGCGAGCTGCCATCCGGCGAGGTGGCCGTCGACGACGGACCGTGCGAGGACCTCGGGGTCGTCCTGCAACTGGCCTGCGTGGTCCATGCCTTCGTACGGGGAGCTCAGAGCGGCGGTACGGGCCATCATCCCGCCGTCGGTGAAGATCTTGAGGGCGCCCACGGACAGCCAGTCGTCGCCGAAGCCGGTGCGCAGGCCCAGGTCGAGGGCCTTGGGGATGCCGTCGGCCTCGTGCGCGCCGACCGGCCGCAGCCGGTCGGCGGAGACCATCAGCTGAACCCGTAGCGGCAGCAGTCCCTTCTCCCGGGCGAGTTGGTAGGCGCCCAGTTCGACCGGAGTGTGCCCGAAGAGGGCGCCGCCGATGCCGGCCTCGGCGCAGGCGGTGATGCCCTCGGCCACGCAGGTGCGGGCGGCGCGCCCGATGGACTCGGCCAACTCCTCCTGGGAGTAGGGCAGTCGCAGCGCACGGGCTGCGCCCATCGCACCCTCGGCGAGGAAGCCGTCCTCGTGCGGGACGTCCGCGGCGAGCAGGTCCAGGACGGCGGTGTTGACGACACAGCCGTGCCCGGAGTCGTGCAGCACGTACAGCTTGTGCCCCTGGCCGACCCGGTCGAGATCGGCGGCGGTCAAGTGGCGGCCCAGCGCGCGCTGGTCGTAGCCGACGACGCTCACCCAGGACCCGGGCGAGTTCCTGGCCGCGACCGCCTGGGCCACGACCGCGAGGGCGTCCTCGATCCGTGTGCAGCCCGCCATGCTGGCGGTGTTCTGCTTGAATCCGGTCCAGGGCAGGTGGACGTGGGAGTCGATGAACCCGGGGAGCACCGTGGCGCCTTGGAGGTCGATCACCTCGCGTGCGGGCAGGGAGGCCACGGCCTCGTCCAGGCCGACGATCCGGCCCCGCCAGATGCCGAGCTCGTGGGCGACCGGATGGTCCGGGTCCATGGTGAGGAAGCGGGCGTTGGTCAGCCTGGTGCAGAGCATCGTGCGGTGTCCCCAGAGGTGGTGGCCGGCGCCGCCGGCGGCACGGCGGACGGGCGGTGAGGGTCAGGCGTCCATCGAACGGGCGAGGGAGCGGGGGCGCAGATCGGTCCAGTTCGCCTCGACGAAGTCCAGGCACGCCTCCCGGGTGTTCTCACCGAGGGCGATCGTCCACCCGCCGGGCACGTCGACGAAGGACGGCCAGAGCGAATGCTGGCCCTCGTCGTTCACCAGGACGAGGAAGCGGCCCTCGGCGTCGTCGAAGGGGTTGGTACTCACGGTCGTTGCCTCCCCGGAACGTCACGATTAGGTTAGGCTCGCCTAATTGCAACGAGCTTAGTCTCTCCCCTTGCCGCTCACAAGGAGACCTGCATGCGCCTGACCGAGGACGCCTTCGCCGCGTACGGACTGCCCGGCGAACCGGGTTCCGAAGCGTTCTGGGCGGCGGCGGGAACCCCCGCGTCGGTCCCCGCGGAGGACGGCGGCTGGGCGACCCTGTTCCTGTGGCGCGGCTCCCCGGCGAGCATCGGCTTCGAGAGCTGGTCGGAGCCGGTGGCGCTGGGCCGGTGGGGCGAGACGGACTGCTGGTACGCGGAGGTCCGCATGCCCGCGCGGCTGCGGGTCACCTACCAGTTCCTCGCGGACGGCGCCGCGTTCGCCGACCCGTTCAACCCGCTCGGCGCGGGCGGGGACCGGTCCATCGCGGCGACCCCGGACGCGTCGGCCCAGCCGTACTGGCCCGTCCTCGGTGCCGGCGCCGACCAGGTGCTGCCCCTGCCGCGCACCCGGGTCCGCTGGACGAGCGAACGCCTCGGCGGGCGGCGCACCGTACGGGTCCACCCGGCGGGCGGCGGCGGACCGGTGGTCCTGCTGCTCGACGGGGACGACTGGCTGTACCTGCACCCGGCCATGACGGCCTTCGACGCGGCCGTTGCGGCCGGGGAGATGCCGCCCGTCACCCTCGTCTTCCTGCCGACCAGGGACCGGGAGGCCGAGTTCGGATGCCGGCCCGCACTGTGGGAGGCGGTACGGGACGAACTGCTGCCGCTGGTGGCGGAGACGGGCCTGCCCGCGGGGCCGGACCGCCTGGTCGTCGCCGGACAGAGCCTTGGCGGGCTGAGCGCGATGTACGCGGCGCTGGAGTTCCCGGACCTGGTGTCCCGGGTCGCCTGCCAGTCCCCGTCGTTCTGGTGGGCGCCCGGCGCCGCCGACCTCGCGGACCCCTTGGCCGGCCCGCTCGGCGGCGCCGTCGCGGCGCGCCTGCGCGAGCGCGTGGACCTGTCGGGGCTGCGGGTCGCCTTCGACGTGGGGGAACACGAGACACCGATGCTCCCCCACTGCGCACTGGTCGAGACCCTGGCCGCCCAGGCGGGCGCCACCGTGCGCGTATCGCGCTCCCCGTCGGCCCACGACCGCGCGTCCTGGCGCCACGCCCTCCTCAGGGACGTCGCATGGGCCCTGGTCTAGGGGGTGTCTCCCGCTTCGATGGGGAGGTGGCGGCGCCGTTGCAGCTCTTGGCGTTCGACGTCCGGGATCGTCATGTACTCGGCGAGCACGGCGGCGAGCGCGCCCACTCGGGTGCTGCCGGTGTCGGCGGGGAACAGCCACCGGACGTTCTCGTCGCGCGTGATGAGGTCGATCGCCGGGCGTCCGCTCCGGTCGTGTGCGGTAGCCGCCCGGACGTAACGGACCCGGTCGACCGGGATGACCTGCCGGATCTCGCCCTGCTCGAGGAACGCGTTCGCCTTGGCCGTGACGATGCGGCGGTCCGTGACGGCGACCAGCGTGTTCGCCGCCGCCTTGTCCCTCGCCGCCGCCAGCTTCTCCTTCGCTCCGCTGAAGATCGCGGAGATCGGGCCGAGACCGTCGACCTGATCGGCGAAGCCGAGTACACGGAGGGCCTCACCGTCCTCCAGGAACCATCGCAGGATGCGCAGGTACGGCTCGGGACCCAGCGATTCGGGCGCGCAGACGATGTCCGGTGCCTCGAGCGCGGGGACCGGCGGACGGAGGGCATCGGCAAGGGGCTCGATCGCTTCCAGCAGGCGGGCGGAGGTCTGGCGGGCCGCCGCCGAATCCCTCCGTTTTCCCGGCAATGACAGCGTGTCGCGTCCGGGGAGTTCAGCGAGGATGCGCAGCTCCCGTATCAGCGAGTCGACGAGGCTCGTCGTCTCGGCGAGAGCGGAGTCGAGCTCTTCGCGGGTGCGGCGTGCGATGTCGTCGACGAGCCGGGCCTCGGCGGCGTCTTCGGAGCCGACGGTTCTCGCCCGCGCGGCGTGGAGCGCCCGGTATCCGATCCATGCCTTGAGGGAGGACAGGAGGGCGTTCGAGTCGAAGACGATGGCCTCGGCGTTCGTCTCGAGGTACTCACGGCGGCCGTGTGTGTCGCTCTGGTGGATCTGCCGGACGTGGGTGGCGACATTCAACCGGTACAGGTCGACCTGCTTGCGCAGTGACGCCCTGCTCCCCGCGACGGTGTCCCACAGGGACGTCGGAACCGATCCGACCACCCGTGCCTGTTCGACCACGTGATCGACGGTGGCGACGAGCGCGGTCAGCTCGGCCCACTGCCCGTGGCGGACGGTCGCGAGTACCTGGCTCGTCAGCGCGATGTTGGTTCTGACCAGGCCTGTGATCTCGCTCAGTTGCATCTGGAGGGCGACCATCGCCAGCGCCGGCCCGAGCGCCGCCGCGGTCTGCGCCGCGCTCACCGCGGTCACGGGGATGAAGCGGGCCTGGGCGAGGCCGCCGGAGAGGAGCACCGTGCCCAGGTTCGCGCCGTCCTTCACCGCCAGGGTTCCGCCGGCCCTCAGCAGGGCCTGGGTCGCGTTGCTGATCCTGTAGAGCCCTTGCACACCGGAGAACGCGTTTCCGAGGTTGCCGGCCACGGTGGCCGTGTTCCCGATCGAGGCGAGGAGCGTGGAGAACCGGTCGCGGTCGGCGGTCGGCACGAGCCCGAAGTCGACCAGGTCGAGACCCAGTTCCGTCGGGACCTCGCCGAAGACCACGGCGACCCCCGGGAGCACCTCGGCCAGGACCGTCGACGCGTTGCACTGGCCGTTCACCTCCGCCTCGCGCGTCTCCGTCGAGTCCGAAGCGTCCTGCATGCGATCTCCTCCCCAGGGAACGCAACGGCCGGACGTCGTCGGCGTTCACCGGCGAAGTGTACGGCTGGAGAACGGCTCGACGCCCGGCGAACGATGGATGTCAGCACGCTTGTGTAACCTCCGCATTCGAACCTCGGTCGTTACTCGGAGGGGTGTCCGGATGTGGGAGCTCGCGCGGTCGTGGGTCGAGGGGTGGGCCGTCTCGCGGCGGGTGGCGAGGCCGGTGGACGAGCCGTGGGGGCTGAGCGTCCGGGTCGGGCTGCCGGACCAGGCGGTCCGGCACGTCCTGCTCGGTGCCGGTTTCCTGATGGCCGTCGACCTGCGTCCGGCCCCCGTGCCGGCGCCGGACGTTGGAGTCCGAGCAGCTCGCCCGCGGCAGCATCTTCGACCGCCCCGTCGCGGGCTGAGCCGGCCCCTCATCTGGCCACCGCCAGGCAGTAGTTCCGGTCGGTGGCGAGCAGGTTGCGGTGGGTGTCCTCGGCCGTGATGACGCCGTCGTCCAGGACGAGGACCCGGTCGGCGGCGTCCAGGAGGGCCGGGCTGCTCGTGATCACGAGGGTGGTCCGGCCCCGGCGCAGCCCCGCGATGTTGCGCGCGATGAGCTGTTCGGTGACGGCGTCGACGGCCGTCGTCGGGTCGTGCAGGACGAGGACGTCGCTGTCGGCGGCCAGGGCC
Source organism: Streptomyces erythrochromogenes (assembly GCF_036170895.1). Taxonomy (NCBI): domain Bacteria; kingdom Bacillati; phylum Actinomycetota; class Actinomycetes; order Kitasatosporales; family Streptomycetaceae; genus Streptomyces; species Streptomyces erythrochromogenes. The sequence continues at coordinate 838,665 of NZ_CP108036.1, forward strand.
CGGGCCAGGGACAGCCGTTGGCGCTGCCCGCCGGAGAGGTTCGCGCCGCGGTCGCGTACGGCGTAGTCGAGTCCCTCGCGGTGGAGGGCGACGACGTCGGTCAGCATGGACGCCTCGACGGCCTCGGGGACCGTCCGGCTGCGGCCCGACGGGTCGATGTTCGTACGGAGCGTGCCCGCGAAGATCTCCGCGTCGTACGGGTTCACCAGCATGTGCTCGCGGACCGCCTCCACCGACAGCTCGGCGACCTCCTGCCCGCTGACCCGCACCGCTCCCTCGTACGCGTGGGGCGGGACCCGCACGGCCAGGACCGCGGCGAGGTCGGCGGCGGCGCGCGGCTGGTAGGCGGCGATCGCCGTGAACCCGCCCGCCGGAACCCGGAACTTCAGGCCGCGCAGGGCCCCGTGGCGGATGCCGTCGATCTCCAGGTCACCGCCTGCGGCCGGGCGCCGCGGTCCGGGGACCGAGACCGGTGGCGCGTTCAGCACCAGCGCCATCCGCTCGGCCGACGCCCGCGCCATCATCACGTACTTGGGCATGTCCGAGAACAGCTTGAGCGGTTCCATGATGAACTGCGCCAGTCCCACGGCCATGACGAGCTCGCCGATGGTGATGCGGCCGTCGAACGCCAGCCAGCCCGCCGTCAGGGTGACGGCGACGGCCAGGGCCGAGTTGAGCGCCATGGCCGTGCCGGCGTACGCGCCGTTCACCCCGGCCACGGTGACCGCCTGGCGCTTCGCCTCCGTGCTGACCTTCCGGTAGGACCCGAAGGCCGCGTGGTTGCCGCCGAAGCCGTGCAGCGGGCGCAGGCCGGTGATCAGGTCGGCCACCTTCGCACCCGCCCGGGCCACCCGGGCCTGCTGTTCGCGCGTGCTGGAGCCGATCCGCCGGGACATCACCGACAGGATCGACAGGATCGCGACGGTGCCGACGATCACCAACAGGCCGAGTCTGAGGTCCGCCAGCCCGAGCGCGGCGGCGGCGACGAGCACCGCGACCAGCGAGCTGATCAGCAGGGGCACCACTTCGATGATGTCGGCCGTCTGGTCGGCGTCCTCGGTGGCGATGGTCAGCACCTCGCCGGACTTGAGGTCGACGTCGCGGGCCACGGGCTGGAGGCCGCAGTCGGCGACCCGCACCCGCCAGCGGTGCGCCTCGGTGGTGTTGGCCTTCTGCAGGATGCGCATGCCGAAGCGCCACGACAGCGACACCGTCGTGATGATCACGGCCAGCGCGGCGATCGACAGGACCAGGGCGCCGGGGCTGCGGTCCCGCATCGTGTGCTCGACGATCAGGCCGAGCGCGATGGGGAAGGCGGTCTCGCCGGCCTGGTACAGGCCCATGAGGACGGTGCCCCAGGCCATCGCGCCGACGTTGCGGCGCAGGGCGGTGCGCAGGATGTCGGACCCCGAGCGGGGCCGCTGCGTGTCAGGAGTTGTCATCGAGGTGGCGGGCAATCGCTTCCGGGGTTCGCAGGGTGAACAGATCGCGGATCGTGATGACCGGACCGTACTCCCGGCGGAGCAGCCCGATCAGCCGCACCGCCAGCATGGAGTGTCCGCCGAGGGACACGAAATCGCTCACCGCGCTCACCTCGTCGTCGTCCAGGTCCAGTGCCTCGGCGAAGAACTCGCAGACCGCGGTCTCGGTCGCGGTCTGCGGGCCCCGTTCCCCCGCCGTGGTCAGCGCGCCCAGGGGCCGGGCCTCGGGCAGCGCCTTGGTGTCGGCCTTCCCGTTCACCGTGAGGGGGATGCCGTCGACCCGGGCGTAGTGCGTCGGGCGCAGGAAGTCCGGGAGCGCGGCGCCCACCTCTGCGGCCACCGTCGCCAGGTCGCCGCCGCCGTCCAGTACGAGGTAGGCCGCCAGCCGGTACGCGCCGTCGACCTGGGGATCGGGCTGGGCGACCGCGGCGACGAACCGGACCTGCGGGTGGGCAGCGAACGCGGCCTCCACCTCGCCCGGTTCGACCCGGTGCCCCCGGATCTTGACCTGCTGGTCGGTGCGGCCCAGGTACGCCAGATTGCCGTCGGGCCGCCGGGCCACCAGGTCGCCGGTGCGGTACATGCGCTCGCCGGGCTCGCCGAACGGGCAGGCGACGAACCGGTGCGCGGTCTGGGCGGCCTGGCCGAGGTAGCCGCGCGCGATGCCGATGCCCGCCACGTACAGCTCGCCGGGGACCCCGTCCGGCAGGGGGCGCAGCCACGGGTCCAGCACGTACACGTCGGTGTTGTCGATGGCCACGCCCACCACCGGGTCCTCGCATTCGAAGGTGCCGACGCCGAGGGTGTTGATGGTGTACTCGGTGGGTCCGTACAGGTTGTAGCCGGCCGTGCCCTCCGTCTCGGCGAGCCGCTGCCAGAGCGTGGGTGTGACGGCCTCGCCGCCCAGGAGGACGAGGGCGGGCCGCCGTTCCGGATCGTCGAGCAGGCCCTCGGCCACCAGTTGCTGGGCGTAGGTCGGGGTCACGTTGATGACGTCGATCCCGTGCCCGACGCAGTACTCGACCAGCCGGGGGGCGTCGCGGCGCAGTTCCTCGTCGCAGATGTGCACCTCATGGCCGTCGGCGAGCCACAGCAGTTCCTCCCACGACATGTCGAAGGCGAAGGACACGGTGTGCGCGATCCGGAAGACCCGGTGGCCGTGCTCCGCCAGCACCGGCTCGAAGATCCGGCGCTGGTGGTTGATCAGCATGTTGGTCAGGCCCGCGTACTCGGTCACCACGCCCTTGGGCCTGCCGGTCGAGCCGGAAGTGTAGATCGTGTACGCGGGGTGCCGCAGGCGGTGCGGGTCGCCGGGGGCGAAGGTCGTGAAGGGCGCGGCCTCGGGGAGGGGCCGGTCCAGCTCGATCAGCTCGCCGGGCAGCCGGGCCAGCCGGGGTGACACGGCGGCGACGGTGAGGATCACCTGCGGGCGGGCGTCCGCGACGATCGCGGCGATCCGCTCGTCGGGGTGGTCGAGCTCCAGCGGCACGTACGCCGCGCCCGTGCGCAGTACGGCGAACAGTGCCACGATCGAGTCGAGGGAGCGCGGGACGGCGAGGCCCACGGTGGTCTCGGGACCGATGCCGCGCCCGGCGAGGACACCGGCCACGGCGCGGCTGCGGTCGCGCAGGTCGGCGAAGGTCATGGTGTGCCCGTGGGCGACGAGTGCGGTCCGCCCGGGGTCGCGGTCCGCCGCCCGGTCGAACCGGTCGACGACGGTGTCCGTGCCGACGTCGGTGCGCTCGGCGGGGCGGGGCAGCGGCGCGAGGCCCCGCAGGGCGCCCAGCGGTCCCGTGGCCCGGGCGAGCCCGTCGAGCAGGCGCAGGTAGTCGTCCAGGAGGCGCCGGGCCGCCGGGGTGTCGTGGTCGCGGTACTCCAGTTTGACCGTGAGCCGGTCGCCGGGGGTGACCACCCAGGTGTACGGGTAGTGCGTGGAGTCGTCGGCGCGTACGGCGGTGATGCCGTGGCGGGCGTTCATCTCGGCGAAGGCGTCCATGTCCAGGAAGTTCTGGAGCACGAACAGGTTGTCGAAGAGCGTGTCGTGTCCGCCGGCCCGCTGGATCTCGCCGAGCCCGATGTGCTCGTGCTCCATCGCCTCGACCCGGGCGGCCTGCACGGCCGACAGGTACGCGCGGACGGTGTCGCCCGGCCGTGCCCGCGTCCACATGGGCACGGTGTTGAGCAGGACGCCGACGATGCCCGACAGGCCTTCGCCCTCGCGGCCGGAGACGGTGACGCCGAACACGGCGTCGCCGCGGCCCGTCCGGGCGCCCAGCAGGAGGCCGAAGGCGCCGCTCAGCACGGAGTTCAGGGTGACGCCGTGGGTGCGGGCGGCGTCCCGCAGCAGCTGCGACTGATCGGCGGTGAGCGTGTGCACGAGGGTGCGGGGCAGGCCGTCGGCGAGGGCCGGGGCCGGGCCGGCCAGCAGGGTCGGGCCGGGCAGGCCGGTCAGGTGCCGCGCCCAGAACCGTTCCGCCGTGGCCGGGTCCCTGGCGGCGAGCGCCCGTGCGTGGTCCTCGAAGCTCGGGGAGGCCGGGGCGGGCGCCGTCAACCCGCCCGCGACGGCGGCCTCGTAGGCATCGAAGAGGTCGCGGAGCACGATCTCCCGGGACCAGCCGTCCCACAGCAGCAGGTGGTAGCTGAGCAGCAGGCCGTCGCGGCCGTCGGGCCGGCGCACGACGGTCAGCCGGATCAGCGGCGGCCGGCCCGTGTCGAACCCGGTGTCGCGGTCGCGGGCCAACAGGTCGTCGACCTCCGCGTCCGTCGTGAGGTGGAGCGTGCGGACGCCGACGCGGCGGCCGGCCGCGAGGACCTGAACGGCGTTGCCGTCGTCGTCGGTGGCGAAGCCGGCGCCCACCGCCGGGTGGCGCGCGATCACCCAGGCCATCGCCTCGGCCAGGGCGTCGGTGTCCAGGCGCCGGTCGAAGGTGAACCAGCTCTGCGCGACGTAGTGTCCGGCCGGGCCGGCCAGCTGGGCCTGGAAGAACAGGCCGCGCTGGAGCGGGGTGACCGGTGCGGTGCGCTCGGCGGTCGCGGAGGCCTCCGCGATGCGCTCGAGTGCGTCGCGCCAGTGCCCGGTGATCGCGTCGGGGATGCCCTCGGCGAGGGTGAAGACGGCGTGCAGGCTGCCGGTGGCCGCGTCCGTCCAGGCGTTGACCTCGACGGCGTAGGGGCTGCCGACCCGGTCGCCGCCGCTGATGTGCAGGGCCTGCGACTCGTCGCCCCGGCCGAGGTAGTTGAACAGCACCTGCGGGTGGGAGTCGAGCAGCGGGGCCGTCTGCGGGTCGAGGTAGCGGAGGCGCCCGTAGGCGAGGTGGGCGCGCTCGTCCGGCCGCCGTGCGGCGACCTCGCGGGCCGCCGCCACGGGGTCGGTGTGCGCGGTGAGCCGCACGGGCGCGATGGAGGTGAACCAGCCGACGGTACGGGTGTAGTCGTGGTGGGGCAGGACCGGGTCGCGGCCGTGCCGCTCCAGGTCGACCGCGAGGTCGGTGGGCGTGGGCTGGACGCGGGTCAGCGCGGTGCGCAGCGCGCCGCACAGCAGCTCGGTGAGGCCGACGCCGAGTGCGGCGGGCGCGGTGCGGGTCACGAGGTCGCCGACGTGGGGCGGGAGCACGACGGTGGTGTCGCGCGGCGCCCGGACGGCGGGCAGCAGCGGGGGCGCCTGGAGCGTGGTGATCCAGTGCCCGAGGCCGTCGGTCTCGTGGGCCGAGGGGTCCGCCAGGGCCCGCGCGTACTCGGCGTAGGGGGTGGTCGGCGGCGCGAGCGGGTTCCCGCGCAGGGCGGTGGCGATGTCGTCCAGCAGGACCAGCCAGGACACCGTGTCGACGGCGAGGTGGTGCACGGTGACCACGAGGGTCCGGGTCGCCTCCAGCCAGGTGAACGCGATGACCTCCCCGGTCTCGGGGTCGAGCCGTCCGGCGGCCTCGTCGGCCGCGGCCGCCGGGTCGGTGGTGTCCGCGCGTACGACGGTCACCTCGCGGGCGGGTTCGGTGCGCAGGGCCCACACGCCGTGCTCGACGCGCAGGCGCAGCCGCAGCGCCGGGTGTGCGGCCACGACGGCGTTCGCGGCGCGCTCGGCGTCGGCGAACGCGGTGCCCTCGGCCGCGGCCACCGCCCGGGCCTGGGCGAACCGGGCGAGCGAGCCGTCCAGGCTGCGTTGGCGCAGGATGATCGGGGTCGGGGTCAGCGGGCCGTCCTCGTGGGCGGCCGGTGTGGTCGCGGGTGCGGGCGTCGCGGTCCGCGGTGCGCTCGTCGCCAGGTGTGCGGCGAGGGCGCGGGGCGTCCGGAGCAGGAACACGTCCCGCGGCGCGATCGTGAGGCCGAGGGCACGGGCCCGGTTGACGACGGTGATGGCGAGGATGCTGTCGCCGCCGGCCCGGAAGAAGTCGCAGTCGGCGTCCACGGCGGTGCCGGGCAGTGTGTCGGTGAAGATGCCGACCAGCGCCGTGAGTGCGGTGTCGGGCGCCACCGCGGGTGCGTCGCGCTCCGCGCCCGCCGCACCGGCCCGTTCGGCCTCGGTGAGGGCCTTGCGGTCCAGTTTGCCGTTGACCGTCAGCGGCAGGGCGTCGACCGGCAGCACCCGGGCGGGCACCATGTGCGCGGGCAGTTTCGACGCCAGCGGGCCGGCCAGGTCGGCCGGCGGCCGGCCCACGACGTGCGCGACGAGGTGGTCGCCGCTGCCGGCGACGGTGACGGCCACGTCGACGACGCCGTCGAGTTCCCTGATCGCGGCCTCCACCTCGGCCGGCTCGATGCGGAAGCCCTTGAGCTGGACCTGGTCGTCGGCCCGGCCGGTGAACTCCAGCTCGCCGTCGAGCGTACGGCGGGCGAGGTCGCCCGTGTGGTACATGCGGGAGCCGTCGCCCGCGAACGGGTCGGCCACGAACCGGCCCGCGGTGAGCCCCGGCCGGCCCAGGTAGCCGAGCGCTACCTGCTCGCCCGCGACGTAGATGGCGCCCACCCGGCCCGGCGGCACCGGCCTGAGCCGGTCGTCGAGCAGATAGGTGGCCAGGCCGCGGATCGGGCCGCCGATCGGGCTGACGTCGGCGCCGGGACGGAAGTCCTCGTCGGTCAGGACCCGGTGGGTGACGTGGACGGTGGTCTCGGTGATGCCGTACATGTTCACGAGCTGGGGCGAGGCGGTGCCGTGCCGCTCGACCCAGCCGCGCAGCCGCCCGAGGTCCAGCGCCTCGCCCCCGAAGACGACCCGGCGCAGTGCGGGCAGCGGCTCGTCCGCGTGCCGGTCGGCCTCGATGAACTGGTAGAAGGCGGAGGGGGTCTGGTTGAGCACGGTGACCGCGCGTTCGCGCACGAGCCGGTGGAAGTCGACCGGGGAGCGGGTCAGCGCGTACTCGGGCACCAGCAGCTCGCCGCCGTGCACCAGGGCGCCCCACAGCTCCCAGACCGCGAAGTCGAAGGAGTACGAGTGGAACTGCACCCACACGTCGCGCGGCCCGAAGTCCATGTCGGGGCGGGTGTTGGCGAGCAGGGTCACCACGCTGGAGTGCGGGACGACGACGCCCTTGGGCCGGCCGGTGGAGCCGGAGGTGTAGATGACGTACGCGGGGTCGTGCGGGCCGGGAGCCGGCGCGGGGCCGGTCTCCCCGGCGGTCCCCGGGAGCCGCTCCCCCTGCACGAGCACGCGGGCGGGCACGCCCGCCCGGGCCAGCAGCCGCGTGAAGCGGTCCCGCTGCTCGGGGCCGACGAGGACGACCTGCGGAGCGGCGTCGGCGAGGACGTACTCCAGCCGGCCGTCCGGGTAGGCCAGGTCCAGCGGTACGTAGGCTCCGCCCGCGGTGACGACGGCCACCAGGGCGACGACCTGCTCCAGGGAGCGCGGTACGGCGACGGCGACGCGCTCTCCCGGTCCGACGCCGGCGGCGCGCAGGGTGGCGGCCAGTTCGTCGCGTGCCGCGGACAGTTCGCCGTAGGTCAGCGAGCGGGTGGCGCCGTCGAGGGCGCACTGGGTGACGGCCGTGGCCTCCGGGTCCCGGCGGGCGGCGACGTCGAAGAGGGCGCCGAGGGTGGCGGGGGCGGCCGGGGTGGCGAGGGCGGCCGGCGCGGTCCGTGCCGGGCGTCGGGGGTCGTCGGGTGCCAGGTCGTCGACCAGGGCGTCGGGCCGGGTGAGGAGGCCGGTGAGGGTACGGGTGAAGGCGGACAGGATCGTGCGGGCGGTCGCCTCCCGCAGGAGCGCGCCGTCGTAGATCAGGTTGAAGCGGGGCCGGCCGTCGGACGTGCGCTCCACCACGAGGGTCAGCGGGTAGTGCGGGGCGCCCTCGTTCACGATGCCCGTGATGAACAGCGAGTGGCCGGGTTCCCGCAGGGCGGCGGTGTCGGTCGCGACGTCGAAGACCACGAGGGTGTCGAACAGGGGGCCGGCGCCGGCGTGGCGGCTGATGCGCGCCAGCGAGACGTGCTGGTGGGGCAGGACGGCGCTCTGGTGCTCGCGCACCGAGGCGAGCAGGTCGCGGGCGGTGGTGGCGGCGGTCCACCGGGCGCGGACGGGGATGGTGTTGATGAAGAGGCCGACCATGTCCTCGATGCCGGGCACGTCCGCGTCGCGCCCGGACACCGTGGAGCCGAAGACGACGTCCCGGTCGTGCAGGAGGCCGCCGAGGGCCACCGCCCAGGCGCTGTGCACGGCGACGCTCAGGGGCACCCCGGCCGAGCGGACCGTCTCGTCGAGGTCGTCGTCGGGTTCCACGGCCGTGTCGGCGAACCGGTCGGACGGGGTGTGTCCTTCGGCGACCAGCGAGGGGCCGGGCAGGCCGGCGAGCTGTTCGCGCCACACCCGGTCGCTCTCGTCCTGGTCGTGCCCGGCGAGCCGGCGCACGTAGTCGGTGAAGCCGCCGACCGGGTACACGGTGCCCGGCGCGTGGTATTCGGCGAGCAGCGCACGGAGCATCGGCGGCACCGACCAGCCGTCGGCGATGATGTGGTGCACGGTCTGGACCAGGACGGTCCGGCCGGCTCCCGCACGGATGAGCGTGTACCGCATGAGGGGGCCGGTGGCCAGGTCGAATCCGGCGCGGCGGTCCTGTTCGGCGTGGTCGCGGATCTCCTCGTCGGTGATGCCGGGCCGGTCCAGGACGGTGAAGGGGGCCCGTACGCCGCTTTCCAGTACGGAGACCACGCGGCCGTCGGCGAGGGGTACGAAGCGGGCGGCGAGGTTGGGGAAGAGGGCGAGCAGGCGGGTGGCCGCGGACGCGAGCCGGTCGGCGTCCACCTCGCCCTCCAGGGTCAGCAGTTGCTGCTCGACGTAGTTGCCCGCGGAGTCGTCGTCGAAGACGGAGTGGAAGTACAGCCCCTCCTGGAGCGGGGTCATCGGCAGGACGTCGCGCAGGGCGGGGCCGTCGAGTTCGTCGACGTCGGCCTGGGTGAGGGCGAGCAGGTCGAAGTCGCTGGGAGAGTGGCCGCCGGTGCCGAGTGCGGCGATCGCCGTCAGGGTCTCCCGGAAGTACGCGCCGATGGTCGTGACGTCCTCGTCGGTGAACAGTCCGTCGGGCCAGGAGATGGTGGTGACCAGCTCAAAGGCGCCGGTCGCGTCGGGTTCGGCGATGGCGTTGAACTCCAGGGCGCGCGGCAGGCGCATGCCCGGGTCGCGCTTCTCCCCCAACTGGCCGGTGGTGCCGCCGAGTTCCCAGTCGCCGGCGGATCCCGCATCGAAGCGGCCGAGGTAGTTGAAGAGCACCTGGGGTGCGGGCGCGTCGAACCGGGCGTCGGCCAGGTGGCGCAGGACGCCGTAGGAGAGGCCGCCCCGCGGGACGCGGGCGAGGTCTTCCTTCACGGCCTTGAGGGCGGTGGCCAGGTAGGCGGGGTCGCCGAGGTCGGCTGCCGTGCCGGGGTCGACGGTGACCGGGAACAGGGTGGTGAACCAGCCGACGGTCCGGGAGAGTTCCGGTTCGAAGCCGGCGCCGTCCGCCACGAAGCGGGCTTCGCGGCCGTGGCCCTCCAGTTCGACGTGGGCGAAGGTCTGGTCCTGGCCGAGGTCGCGGCGCCGGCGGGCGAGCGTGACGGCGAGGGCGGTCAGCAGCACGTCGTTGACGCCCGCGTGGAACGCGGCGGGGACGTGGCCGAGCAGTGCGGCCGTGGTGTCGGGGCCGACCGAGACGGTCGTCGTCCGCTCCCGTGCGACGGTGTCGGCCGCGTCGAGCGCGCGCCGGCCCAGTGGGGCGTCCGGCCCGGGCAGGGCGCGCCCGAAGTGGGCGCGGTCGTCGTCGAACGCGGCGTGTTCGAGCAGCTGGGTCCAGCGGCGGAACGAGGTTCCCACCGGGGGAAGTTGGACCGGTGTGCCGGCGGAATACTGCCGCCAGGCGGTGGCGAGGTCCTCCATCAGGATCCGCCAGGACACGCCGTCGACCACCACGTGGTGGGCGACGAGGACGAGCTGGCGGGCGTCGCGGCGCCAGACGGCGCGCAGCATGACGCCGCCCGCCGGGTCCAGCGCCTGCGTGGCGAGCGTGACGCACTCGTCGAGCGGCCGGTCGCTCTCCTGCCACCCGGCAGCGGTGCGGTCCCCGCGCGCCGGGACCTCGAAGCCCCAGCGGTCGTCGCGGACGAGCCGGGCGCGCAGCATGTCGTGGCGTTCGACGACGGCGGTGAGGATCGTGTCGAGGGCGACGGCGGTCAGGTCCGCCGGGGTGTTCAGCACCACGGACTGCACGAAGCCGTCGACCGCGTCGGTGGTCTCGCCGAGCCAGCGCACGATGGGGGAGCCCGTGACCGGCCCGGTCGCGATGTCGTCGTGGTCCTCGGCGGCGGTGTCGACGGGGCTCGCCAGCGCGGCCAGCGAGCCGATCACGCTGTGGGTGAAGATCTGCCGCGGGGTGACGTGCAGGCCCGCCTTGCGCAGGGCGCCGAGCAGGGAGATGGCGAGCAGGCTGTCGCCGCCGAGCCGGAAGAAGTCCTGGTCGACGCCGACCCGGTCGAGCCGCAGAAGGGTCGCGACCGCCTCGCACACCAGGCGCTCGTTCTCGGTGGCGGGCAGGGCGAGCGGGCCGGTGACCGACTCGGGCTCGGGCAGCGCGCCGCGGTCGAGCTTGCCGTTGGCGGTGAGCGGGAACTCGTCCATGACGACGATGCGGGCGGGCACCATGTACTCCACCATGTGCCCGGCCGCCCAGTCCCGGACCTCTTCCGCCCGCAGGTCCGCGGCTCCGGCGGCCGGGATCACGTAGCCCACCAGGTAGGTGCCGCCGGCCGTGTTCTTCTTCGCGACGACGCAGCTGTGCCGGACCTGCGGGTGTTCCGCGAGGCCGGCCTCGACGTCCTCGATCTCCAGCCGCATGCCGCGGATCTTGATCTGGTTGTCGGCCCGGCCGAGGAAGTCCAGCGATCCGTCCGGTGCGTACCGGGCCAGGTCACCGGTCCGGTACAGCCGCGAGCCGTCCCCGGCGAAGGGGTTGGCGACGAACCGGGAGGCCGTGAGGCCGGGGGCGCCGGCGTATCCGCGGCCCAGGAGGAAGCCGCCCACGTACAGTTCGCCGCCGACGCCGACCGGGACCGGGCGCAGTTCGTCGTCGAGGACGTAGAGCTGGGTGTTGGGGTTGGCCCGGCCGATGGACGTGGACAGGCGTTCCGCGGCGCCCCGGTAGATGACGTGGGAGACGCCGATCGTCGTCTCGGCCGGGCCGTAGCCGTGGTACATGGGTATGTCGAGCCGGGTGCGGAACCGCTCGTACAGTTCAGGGGTCAGCACCTCGCCGCCGCACCACACGTGCCGCAGGCTGTCCAGCCGGCCGGAGTCGCCCGCGATCTCCAGCAGCACGTCCAGCATGGACGACACCAGGTACGTGAAGGTGACGCGCTGCTCGGCGATCACACTCAGCAGGTGGTGCGGGTCGCGTTCGCCGCCGGGCCGCAGGACGACCAGCCTGCCGCCGGACACCAGCGGCAGGAAGATCTCGTTGATGGAGATGTCGAAGGACAGCGGCGCTTTGAAGAGGGAGGCGTCGTCGTGGCCGAAGCCCAGGATCTCCTCGACCTGCCACAGCAGGCGCTCGCTGATCGCCTCGTGGCGGATCATCGCGCCCTTGGGCCGGCCGGTGGAACCGGAGGTGAAGATCACGTAGGCGAGGGCGTCGCCGGGGGTGGCGATGCCGGTGCCTCCGCCGGGGTGGGATCCGTGGCGCCAGTCGCCGAGGTCGACGGCCACGGCGGGGGGTTCGCCCGGATCGTGTTCGCCCGAGTCGTTGAGCTGGAGCACGACGCCCGCGTCCTCGATGACGACGGCCCTGCGCGCGGCGGGCCACTGCGGGTCGAGCGGGACGAAGGCGGCGCCCGCCTGGAGCACGCCGAGGAGGCCGACGACCATGTCGGCGGAGCGGCCGAGCGAGATGCCGACGACCTGTTCGGCGGTGATGCCGCGTTCGACGAGGTGGTGGGCCAGCTGGCCGGAGGCCTCCGCGACCTGGCCGTACGTCAGGGAGCGGCGCTCGTCGACGACGGCGACCGCGTCGGGGCGGGTGCGGGCCTGCTCGCGGAACATCTCCACGATGGTCGGGCGGACCCGGTCCGCGCCGTTGTCGTTCCACTCGGCCAGCGTCTCGATGCGCGCCGCCACGCTGGAGGGGGCGATGGTGCCGAGGGGCCGGTCGGGGAAGTCGGCCAGGTCGTCCAGCGCGAGCTGCGCCTCGGCCGGTGGGACGCCTTCCGGGAGGGCGATGCTGCGGGCGTCCGCGCCGATCTCCCAGCCCGCCGCGCCGGCGCCGCCGTTGTCGACCCAGCCGAGGACGTCGGCGAAGAGGGTGGCGGGGGTGAGTTCCATGCCGTCGGGGCTGCGGCCCGTGGCCCAGTACGACAGCCCGATCGAGCACGCCGAGGCGATGGTCCGGTCGCAGTAGTCGCCCGTTCGCCGGCGCACTCCGGCCAGGCGCGTGGGAGAAAGCCGCACGAGACGAGCGGTCGGTTCCGTCATCGAAGACTCAACGCCCTTCACTGTCCGCGGGTCGCCCCACCCGGTTCCGGGTGGGGCGGGCCCAGGCCGTGTCCTAACTTCCCTCGCGCCAGGCGCGCCACAGTTGCGCGTAGCGGCCGCCCAGGGCCACCAGTTCCTCGTGCGTGCCGTGCTCCACGACGCGGCCCGCGTCGAGCACGGCGATCCGGTCCGCAGCCATGGCCTGTGTCAGCCGGTGCGCGACGAACAGCGTGGTGCGGCCGGCGCACGCGGCGAGCACGGCCCGCTCCAGTTCGGCCGCGCCCTCGCTGCCCGCCTCGGCCGTGGATTCGTCGAGCACCACCACGGGCGAGCGGGCCAGTACCAGCCGGGCGAGCGCGATCTGGGCCACCTTGGTGACGTCCAGGCGCTCGCCGCCCTCCCCGACCAGGGTCTGCAGACCGTCGGGCAGGGCGTCCACCCAGCCGTCGGCGCCGACCGTGCGCAGGGCGTCCGCCAGTTCGGCGTCGGTCGCCTCCGGTGCGGCCAGCCGCAGGTCGTCGGCGAGCGGGCCGGAGAACACGTGCGTCTCCTGCGTCAGGATGCTCACCAGGGCGCGCGCGCCGGCCTCGTCCAGGCCGGCGAGGTCGGTTCCGCCGATGAGCACCGATCCGGCCTGCGGGGCCCCGATGCCCGCGATCAGTGCGGCCAGCGTCGATTTGCCGGCGCCCGTCGCCCCGACGAGGGCGAGCGAACCGCCGGCGGGGATGGTCAGGTCGACGTCCTGGAGGACCGGCTGCTCGGTGCCGGGATAGCTGAAGGTCAGGCCCTTGACGCTCACCGGGTACGGCACGTCCGCCGCCGGCGCGTCGGCCGGGACGCCGACCAGGCGGTCCTCGGCGTCCTCCCCGAGCACCCCGACCAGCCGGGTCAGGCTCGCGCCCGACTTCTGCGCCTCGTCGAAGGTGAACATGATGGAGCCCAGCGGGGTGAACAGCCGGTGGAAGAGCAGCGGGGCCGCCGAGACCTCGCCCAGGGTGGCCGCGTCGGCCTCCAGCAGGGCGTACCCCACCACGATGATGAGGACCAGTCCGATGAACTCGGCACGGTTCTCCCGGCCGACGAACCGGCCGAAGAGCCGGAACACCTCGATGCCCAGTTCGCGGACGCGCCACGACTCGGTGGTGACCTTCTCGCGGACGGCGCCTTCCAGGCGGTAGGCGCGGACCGTGTCGATCCCGTTCAGTCCGCTGATCAGCGCCTGTGCGCGGTCGGCCTGGACGGCCCGCTGCTGCTTGTAGAGCGGGGCGGAGCGGGGCAGGTACCAGCGCAGGGCGAGCGCGTACGCGGGCAGGGCGCCGGCTCCCGCCAGGCCGAGCCGCCAGTCGAGGCCGAACATGCCGAGCGTGGCGATGACGACCAGCACGCCGGCCGAGAACACGGTGGGCACGGCCGTGCGGATGCCCCTGGACAGCACGGCGACGTCGTCGCCGACGCGGGACAGCACGTCTCCCCGGCCGACCTGCTCGATCCGGGCGCTCGGCATCCCCAGCACCGCCCGGACGGCGCCCTCGCGCAGCCTGGCGAGGAGGTCCGCGCCGAGCCGCCCGACCAGGTAGGTGGACAGGGCGGTGGCCGCCGCGCCGAGGAGCGCGGCGGCCACCATCAACACGCCCGTGGTGACGAGGATCGAGCGCGGTCCGCCCGCGACGACCCCGTCGACGACCCGGCCGAGCAGGAGCAGCGGGAGTACCTGCAGCGCCGCCCCGGCCACCGTCGTCAAGGCGGTGGCGGCCGTCAGCCAGGGCACCTCCCGGCAGTGCGCGACCACCCAGCGGGTGGCCTCGCGTCCGGTGGTGGTGCGCAGGGTGGCCGGGGCGACGAGCGTGTCCGTGGCGCTCACACTCAGCCGGCCGACTTGACGAGTTCGTCGATCGCGTAGGGCAGGGAGAGCAGGGTGCCCTGGGACATGGCCGCGCCGACGGCCGGGCCCTCGCTGTCCAGGAGGTAGGAGACCTTCCCGTTCTTGACCGCGTTCAGGTTGGTGAAGAGCTCGAACTTCTTCAGCGCTTCCTGGTCCGCCTTGTCGGCGATGACGAAGATGCGGTCGACGTCGACGAGGTCCATGCGCTCCGGGGAGAGCGTGGTGTAGAACTTGCCGTCGGCGATCTTGTCGATCTCGGTCTGGCCCTTGTAGCCGATGCCCGTCACCAGCCGGCCGCGCACGTCGGTGGTGGTGAAGGGGGCCACCGAGTCCTTGTACCAGGACAGCGCGACGGCGGTCTGGTTCGCGAAGTCGGGGTGCGCCTTCTTGGCCGCGTCGAGCTTGTCCTGGATGCCCTTGACCAGTTCGGTGCCCTTGGCCTCCTGGCCCAGGGCCTTGGCGATGTGCACGGCGTTGTCCTGCCAGGGGGCGCTGAACGGCTCCTTCTCGGCCTTGGTCCGGCCCACCGTCGGTGCGATCTTGGTGAGCTTGTCGTAGGCGGCCTGGTCGATCTCGGAGTAGACCGCGATGATCAGGTCCGGCCGCAGGGCGGCGATCTTCTCGTAGTTCGGGCCGGCATCGCCGTTGTTCATGACGACCTCGGGGCGGGCGTCGCCCCACTTGTCCTTCGTCCAGGGCCACTGGGTGTTGATGTCGGGACTCGTGCCGGGCGGGTTGGGGTACTGGTCGACCATGCCCACCGGCTTGATGCCGAAGGCGAGGATGGCCTGGTCGTCGGTGTAGCCGACGGAGACGACGCGCTTGGGGGCCTTGTCGACCTTCGTGGATCCGAAGGCGTGCTCCACGGTGACCGGGAAGGTGCCGGCCGCGGCGGCCGGGGCGTCACCGCTCTTCTTGTCGGCCGGGTCCTCCGTGTCGGATCCGCATCCGGCCAGGAGGCCCACCCCGAGCGCGGCGGCGGACACCGCCGCCGCGACCCGCGCCCAGGGATTCGTGACTGTCCTTCGATGGAGAAGCATCCGCAATCCCTTGCTTTCGTGCTGTCCATTGCACCCCCGGCCGAGGGCAGGCACACAGTATCGCGCTCAAGTGAGGCTAGCCTAGCCTTACTTGAACCGTATCTTTGTCCATCTGTTCCGGTCGCACGTGGGCACGGCCGATCGGCACGATGAGGGGCCTGTCCCCCACCGGGTCGTCGATCACCTTGGCACGCAACCCGAAGGCTTCGTGCAGCAGATCGGCGGTGATCACGTCGCGCGGGTGCCCCTGCGCCAGGATCGATCCCGCCTTCATCACGATGAGGTTGTCGCTGTAACGGGTGGCCAGATTCAGGTCGTGCAGCACGAGGACCACCGTGCATCCGGACTCGTGGAGGTCGTCCACCAGATCGAGCACGTCGATGGCGTGCGCCAGGTCCAGGTACGTGGTCGGCTCGTCGAGCAGCAGCAGATCGGTGCCCTGGGCCAGGGTCATGGAGATCCACACGCGCTGGCGCTGGCCGCCGGACAGCGCGTCGACCGGTCGGTCGGCCAGGTCGGACACCCCGGTCATGGCCAGCGCGCGCTCCACGACGGCGGCGTCGTCCGACGACCACTGCCGCAGCCAGCTCTGGTGCGGATGCCGGCCCCTGGCGACCAGGTCGGCCACCGTGAGCCCCTCCGGGGCCACGGGGGCCTGCGGCAGCAGGCCGAGCTTCTTGGCCACGTCCCTGGTCCTGAGCCTGGCGATGTCGTCGCCGTCGAGGACGACGGACCCCTTGGTCGGCTTGAGCAGCCGCGAGAGCGTCCGCAGCAGGGTCGACTTCCCGCAGCCGTTGGAGCCGATGATCGTGGTGATCACCCGGGGCGGGACGGCCACGTCGAGGTCGTCGATGACGACCCGGCCCCCGTACCCGACCGTGACGCCTCTGGCGGCCAGCCGTGCGGTGTCCCCGCCCCCGGCCGCGCTCCCGGTGACGTGCTGAGTGGCCACGGTTCCCCCTTGGTTCATGCCTGCCCGAACATGTGTCGATCAACGAAGATTGGCCCGCACCAGGAGGTAGACGAGGAAGGGACCGCCGATCGCGGCGGTGACCACGCCGACGGGCAGGGTGATCGGCAGCGCCGTACGCGCGACCAGGTCCGCGCCGATCAGCAGCAGGGCCCCGGTCATGCCCGAGGCCGCCATCGGCGGCGTCGGGCACCTCGTCAGGCGCATCGCCACCTGCGGCGCCACCAGCGCGACGAAGGAGACCGGCCCGGCCGCGCTCACCGCGACCCCGGCCAGCAGCACCGCGCACAGCAGCAGCACGGCGCGCACCAGCGTGTAGCGCACGCCCAGGCCCGCCGCCACGTCGTCGCCGAGGTGCAGCGGCTTGAACTGGAACGCGGCGCCCGCGACGACGACCGTCAGGGCGAGCGTGCACCAGAGCGCCACCCCTACGTCGTCCCAGGAGCGGTTGTCCAGCGAGCCGATCAGCCAGGCCTGCGCCCGGGCCACGTCCCTGATGTCGGCGGTCACCAGCAGCCAGGTCGTGATGGCCTCCATCACCGCGCTCACGGAGAGGCCGATGAGGATGAGCCGGAAGCCGTCGATCCCGCGGCGCCAAGCCAGGACGTAGACGAGGAGTCCCGTGCCGAGACCACCCGCAAGGGCTGCCCCGGACAGCCCCACGGAGTTGACGACGGCCGTGGCGGTCCCGCCCGACACCGTCACCAGGAACACCGCGACCGCGCCGGCGCCCCAGGTGATCCCGAGGATGTCCGGGCTGGCCAGCGGGTTGCGCGCGATGGACTGGGTGATCGCCCCGGACATGCCCAGCGCGACGCCCACGACGCAGCCGGCCAGGGCCCGGGGCATCCGCAGGTCCATGATCACAAACTCGTCCACCTGCTCGCCCCGGCCCAGGATCGTGGCGATCACCTGGGGCAGGCCGATGGCGAAGTCCCCCACGCCGATGGACAGGCAGAAGACGAGGAACGTCGCCGCCGCCAGCAGGAGCGTGACGCAAACCTGCCACGGCCGCCAGACGAACGACACCCGGCCGAGCCGCACGCCGGGGGCCACCGACGGCTTCGCCCGGGTCACGTCCACGTCGGTCACGTCCATGCCCGTCACGTCCATGTCGGTCCCGTTCATGCGCTCTTGAACTTCCCGCGCCACACCAGGACCGCGAAGAAGGGGGCGCCGAGGAGCGCCACGACGACACCCGCGTCCAGTTCGCCCGGCCTCACCAGCAGGCGCCCGGCGATGTCGCAGACCAGCAGGACGACGGCGCCGAGGAGACCCGCGTACGGCACCAGCCAGCGGTAGTCCGGCCCGGTCAGGTAGCGGGCCACGTGCGCCACCATGAGTCCGAGGAACGCGATGGAGCCGCACGCCGCCGTCGCGGCCCCCGCGAGCAGGGTGATGGCGATGACGCCGACGGTCCGGTGCAGGGCGATGTTGACGCCCAGGCCCCGGGCGACGTCGTCGCCCAGGTTGAGCAGGTTGATGGCGGGCAGCGTGGTCAGCGCCAGCAGCAGCCCGGCCGCGACGAAGGCGGTCACCGGCCAGATGACGCCGAATCCGACGCCGGCCACCGAGCCCGCGTTCCAGAAGCGCAGCGCGTTCAGGGACGCCTTGTCGGACAGTGCGACCGCCGTGGTCATGGCCGCGAGGAACACGGTGACCCCCTGTCCGGCCAGCGCCAGCGTCAACGGGTTGCCGGCTCCCCGGCCGATGCTGGCCAGCCCGAACACGAGGACGCCCGCGACCGCCGCCCCGGCGAAGGCGAACCAGACGTACTGGAACGGGTTCGCGAAGCCGAAGACGGCGATCACCGAGACCACGGCGAACGAGGCGCCCGCGTTCACACCCAGCAGGCCGGTGTCGGCGATCGGGTTGCGCGTGAAGCCCTGGATCAGCGCCCCGCCGACCCCCAGTGCCACTCCGGCCACCGTGGCGAGCACCGTGCGGGGGACCCGTACGGTCTGCACGATGAGCCGGATCTCGGTGAGCCGGTGGTCGCCGCCGGGCCCGGCCGACAGCCCGTACCAGACCTCGGACGGGCTGAGCCCGCGCGCTCCGACGCCCAACGACACCACCACCGCGGTCAGGAGGATCAACAGGAGCGTGACCGAACCGACAACTCGCCGCTTGCGCGCCCGCGTTGCACCCCTCGGCACGGGGTGTTCCACTGCAATCGTGCTCATGTCGCCGTACGTCATCCCTTCGATCCACCGGTGGACTGGAGTCAGTGGAATTGGGCGCCGGTCAGCGGGCGGCGGTGCTGCCGGTGCCCCCGGCGACCGTACGGGCCTCGTCGGAACCGGACTTGAGGCCGCGCCCGAGGAGCGAGTCCAGGATCTCGCCGACCCTGACGGCGGTGTTGGACAGCAGGGACGAGGTGATGCCGTGCGTGTGCTCCGTCCCGCCCTGAACGTAGATGCCGCAGCGCAGCGCGGAATCGGTCGCGATGCGGTAGTCGCGCTCGACCCGGAGGCGGCCCTCGTCGTCGCGCAGGCACCGCTCGGCGGCCTCGCCGAGCAGGCCGAGGGGGTCGGCGGGGCGGTACCCGGTCGCGAAGACCACGACGTCCGCGTCCAGTTGGGTCTCCTCACCGGTGACGAGGGACTGCACGGTCGCGTGGACGCCCGCCACGGTCTCCCTGACGCCGGTCAGCCGCGAGACGTTGAGGAAGCGGAGGCGCTCGGTGCCCAGGACCTTCTCCTGGTACATCTGCCGGTACAGGTCGTCGATCAGGTCGACGTCCACCACGGAGTAGTTGGTGTTGCCGTGGTAGTCCATGAGCCGGCGCTTGACGTCCTCCGGCGCGGCGAAGAACTCCCCCACGGCGTCGGGGTCGAAGATCCGGTTGGCGAAGCCGCTGTCGTCGGCGGGGCTGTACCCGTAGCGGGAGAAGACGGCGCACACCTCGGCCCCGGGGAAGCGGCGGTGCAGGTAGGCGACGTTCTCGGCGGCGCTCTGCCCGGCGCCGACGACGACGAACCGGGAGGGGACGGCGGCGTCCAGGCCGTCGACCTTCGTCAGCAGGTCGGAGTTGTGCCAGACGCGGTCGGTGCGCTCCACCCCGTCCGGCATGAAGGGGCGCAGGCCCGTTCCTATGACGACGTTGCGGGCCCGGTGGAGGGCGAGTCCCTCCCCGGACCGGACGGTGACGTCCAGGTGCTCCACCACTCCGTCCCGGGTGACGGGCGTGACCCCGACGACCTCGTGGCCGTAGGAGACCATGTCGTCGACCTTGTCCGCGGCCCATTCGAAGTAGTCGTGGAACTCGACGCGCAGCGGGAAGAGGTTCTTGTGGTTGATGAAGTCGATCAAGCGCCCCTTGCTCTTGAGGTAGCACAGGAAGCTGAACTCGCTCGCCGGGTTCCGCAGCGTCACCAGGTCCTTGAGGAAGCTCACCTGCATCGTCGCGTCGTCGATGAGCATCCCGCGGTGCCAGCCGAAGCGTGGCTGCTGTTCGAAGAAGTGGGCGTTGATCGCTTCCTGTCCGCCGACGCGTAAGTTGTGCTCGCTGACCGCGATCGCCATGGCCACGTTGGACGGCCCGAAGCCGATTCCAATGAGATCGTGGACCACCGGGGCTTCGCCAGGACGAACCTGTGCCATGTCACTCCCATCGTGCGAGGGCGGCCACCGTGCCGTGGGGACAGGCAGCCGTCGGTCGGGCAGCGCCGAGCCCGGAATTCGGGCATGCCGACGAACCCACGACCATGAGACTTAGGCAAGGCTAAGCTCATTACGAGGAGACTGTCGATAGACAAAACGGACGGTCACCCTTCCGAGTGATCTTCAACTCCCGTGCAAATAAGGGCCATTGCACGCTTAGGCAAGCCTTGCTTTACTCAACATGGCCAACCCCCTGCGCTGAGGAGGAACCCCATGCGGGTCGTCATGTTCGGTTACCAGACCTGGGGGCACCGCACCCTGCAAGCCCTCCTGGACTCCGAGCACGACGTGGTCCTGGTCGTGACGCACCCCAAGAGCGAGCACGTCTACGAGAAGATCTGGAGCGACTCCGTCGCCGACCTCGCCGAGGAGCACGGGGTCCCCGTGCTGCTCCGCAACCGTCCCGACGACGACGAGCTGTTGGCGCGCCTCAAGGAGGCGGACCCGGACATCATCGTGGCCAACAACTGGCGGACCTGGCTCCCGCCGCGCGTGTTCGACCTCCCGCGCCACGGCACCCTGAACGTGCACGACTCGCTGCTGCCGAAGTACGCCGGCTTCTCGCCCCTGATCTGGGCGCTGATCAACGGCGAGAGCGAAGTGGGCGTCACCGCGCACATGATGAACGACGAGCTCGACGCCGGCGACATCGTGCGGCAGGAGGCCGTGCCGGTGGGGCCGAAGGACACCGCCACCGACCTCTTCCACCGCACCGTCGACCTCATCGCGCCGGTCACGGTCGGGGCGCTCGACCTCATCGCCTCGGGGCAGCGGGAGTTCGTCCGCCAGGACCGCTCACAGGCCAGCTTCTTCCACAAGCGCTCCGTCGAGGACAGCCGCATCGACTGGACCTGGTCCGCGGAGGAGCTGGACCGCCTGGTCCGGGCCCAGTCCGAGCCGTACCCCAGCGCGTTCACCTTCCACCGGGGCAGGCGGATCGAGGTCCTGGCCGCCTTCGTCTCGGAGGGCCGGTACGGCGGCACGCCCGGCCGCGTCTTCTACCGCGAGGGCGACGGCGTGGTGATCGTCGCGGGCGCCGACGCCCGCTACGGCCGCAGCCACGGGCTGGCCATCACCCGGGTGCGGACCGAGGACGGCCGCGAGCTGCCCGCGGCCGAGTACTTCACCTCCATGGGCGGGTACCTGACCGCGCGCCCCTGAGCGCCTGCTGCCGCGGCGCCCCCGACGCGCCGACGCCCCGGCCGGGCGCGGCGACGATGCGGAGGGCGGCCGCCCGGCGCCACTGCCCGGGCGCCGGGTGGCCGCCGCCCGCGTACGGCCGGCGCCGCTCAGGGTGGGAGAAGGCGGCGAGGTAGGTGTCGTGGAAGTCCGGTTCGCGGACGGCGGCGCCGTCGGCCCACGGGCTTCCGCTTCTTCCGGCTCGGCGGCACGTGCCCGCTGTGGACGGTCTACCAGGCGTTCTCCGCCCCGAGCCGCATCCTGACCCAGGTCCCCGAGATGCCGGACGGCAAGCGGTACTTCTGGATCGCGCGCAGCGTCGTCAAGGGGGCTACGGGCACCGGGCGCCGCGGGCGGAGTTCGCGGTGGCCCTGGGCTGCGAACTGCGCCACGCGCACCAGCTGGCCCACGCCGAGGGCGTCGCCCTCGACGACGACCGGGCCGCGACGCCGATCGGCCTGCCTGGGCTGCCGGATCTGCGAACGCCGCGACTGCCCCCGAGAACGCCCGCGCCGGGCGACAAGGGCTGTGGGGGTGCGGCGGACACCACTCCGCCGCACCCCGCTCACCGCGCGCTGCCGGGCCCCTCAGCCCGGCGGCGGACCAGGGTCCCTCATCGGCCCTGGTCGTACGTGTGGAACCCGCGGCCGCTCTTGCGGCCCAGCAGTCCCGCCTGCACCATCCGCGACAGCAGCGGGGGCGGGGCGTAGAGGGGTTCCTTGAACTCGTCGTAGAGGGATTCCGCGATGGCGGCGACGGTGTCCAGGCCGATCAGGTCGGCGAGCTTGAGCGGTCCCATCGGGTGGGCGCAGCCCAGTTCCATGCCCGCGTCCACGTCGGTCGCGGTGGCGAAGCCGGACTCGGTCATGCGGATCGCCGAGAGCAGGTACGGGACCAGGAGGGCGTTGACGACGAAGCCGGCCCGGTCGGTGGAGCGGACGACCGTCTTGCCCAGTGCGTCGCGGGCGAAGGCCTCCACCGCCTCGACGGTCTCCCGGGAGGTGTGGAGCGAGGAGACGACTTCCACAAGGGGGAGCACGGGGACGGGGTTGAAGAAGTGCAGTCCCACGACCCGGTCGGCGCGGCCCGTGGCCATGCCCAGGCGCATGACCGGCAGGGAGGAGGTGTTGGTGGCGAGGATCGCCGCCGGATCCTCGACGATCTTGTCGAGGGCTGCGAAGGTCTCCGTCTTGACCCCGGCGTTCTCCGTGACGGCCTCGATGACCAGCTGCCGGTCGCCGAGTTCGTCGGGACTGCCGGAGAAGACGAGCCTCGCCAGGGCGTCCTCGGCGGAGATCCGGTCCAGTTTGCCGCGCTGGACGGCTCGTTCGAGGGACATGGCGACCCGTTCGCGGGCCGCCAGGGCGGTGGTGGCGTCGGCCTCGCAGACGACGGTGTCGAGTCCGGCGCGGGCGCAGACCTCGGCGATGCCGGCGCCCATCTGCCCGCCCCCGACGATGCCGACCCGGCGGATCGGGGCGGTCACGACGCCGCTCCCGCCGGGCGGACCAGGTGGCGACTGTAGGCGTCGGGGGTGAAGAAGGCCGGCAGGTCCCGTTCGAGGGCGGCCCGTTCCAGGACGGCCCGGGCCTGCGGCACCAGGGCGCCCGGCTGCTCCGCGGCGAACGCGGCGCACTCCTGGTCGAGGACGGCGAGCAGGTCCTCGCGGGCGACGGTACGGTGGCGCAGCCACTGCCACAGCTGGACCCGGGCTATCTCGGCAGTCGCGGCGTCCTCCATGAGCCCGTTCAGGGCAACGGCCCCGTGACCGCGCAGCCATGCCTCGAAGTACCGCAGGGCGACGGTGACGTTGGCGCGGACCCCCTCCGGGGTGGGCGGGCCGCCGATCCGGCGGACCGCGAGCAGGTCGGCTGCGGCGACGTCGACGTCGTCCCGCGTACGGTCGAGCTGGTGCGGGCGGCCTTCGAGCACGAGGTCGAAGACCTCCCGGCAGACGGGGACCAGGCCGGGGTGGGCGACCCAGGAGCCGTCGAAGCCGTCCTCGGCCTCCCGTTCCTTGTCCAGCCGCACCTTCGCCAGGGCGGCCTCGTTGGCCTCGGGGTCCTTGCTGGGGACGTGGGCGGCCATGCCGCCGATGGCGTGGGCTCCGCGCTTGTGGCAGGTCCTGACGAGCAGTTCGGTGTAGGCCCGCATGAAGGGCGCGGTCATGGTGACCTTCGCGCGGTCCGGGAGCTGGAAGTCGGTGCGGTGGCCGAAGGTCTTGATGAGGCTGAAGAGGTAGTCCCAGCGGCCGGCGTTGAGTCCGGCGCTGTGCTCGCGCAGAGCGTGGAGGATCTCCTCCATCTCGAACGCGGCGGTGATCGTCTCTATGAGGACCGTGGCGCGCACGGTGCCGCGCGCAATGCCGAGGAGCTCCTGGGCGAGGACGAAGACGTCGTTCCAGAGCCTGGCCTCCAGCGCGTTCTCCAGCTTGGGGAGGTAGAAGTACGGGCCGTGGCCGGCGTCGATCTGCCGCTGCGCGCAGTGGAAGAAGTAGAGGCCGAAGTCGACCAGCGAGGCGGAGACCGGGCGGTCCCCGACCCGCAGGTGTTCCTCCAGGAGGTGCCAGCCGCGGGGGCGGAGCATGATGGTCGCCAGGTCCGTGCCGAGGCGGTACGCCTTGCCGTCCCCGGTGGTGAAGTCGATGCGCCGCTCGATGGCGTCGAGCAGGTTGAGCTGGCCGCCGACGAGGTTGTCCCAGGTGGGTGCGGTGGCGTCCTCGAAGTCGGCCATCCAGACGCGGGCACCGGAGTTGAGTGCGTTGACCGTCATCCGCCGGTCGGGCGGGCCGGTGATCTCGACGCGGCGGTCGGTCAGGCCGGGGGCCGGGGGTGCCACCCGCCAGTCGGGGTCGGCGCGGACGGCGGACGTGGCGATGGAGAAGTCCAGCGGAGTGCCCGAGACGAGGCGGTCCCTGCGGCGGCGCCGTTCCTTGAGGATCTCCAGCCGGCGGGGCTCGAAGACCGCGTCGAGCCTGCCGATGAACTCCAGGGCCTCGGGGGTGAGGATCTCGTCGTGGCGTTCGCCCGGTGCCGCGAGGACCCGGACCCGGTGCGTGGTTGCGGTGGTGGACATGCGGTCTCCTGACGGAGGCGGGACGGGAGCGGAGGAGCCAGGGCAGGGAGGAGCGGGGCGGGGAGGAGCCGGGGCGGGGAGGAGCCGGGGCGGGCAGGGGCCGGAGCAGGGAGGAGCCGGGGCGGGAGCCGGAGGTCTTCCGGCTCCCGGGACCGGCTAGTGGAACTGCTCCTCCTCGGTGGAACCGGCGAGGGCGGTGGTGGAGGAGGCCGGGTTGACGGCGGTGGAGACCAGGTCGAAGTAACCGGTGCCGACCTCCCGCTGGTGCTTGACCGCGGTGAACCCGTGCTGCTGGGCGGCGAACTCGCGCTCCTGGAGGTCGACGTAGGCCGTCATGCCGTGGTCGGCGTAGCCGCGGGCCAGGTCGAACATGCCGTGGTTGAGGGAGTGGAAGCCGGCCAGGGTGATGAACTGGAACTTGTAGCCCATGGCGCCGAGTTCACGCTGGAACTTGGCGATCTGGTCGTCGTCGAGGGCAGCCTTCCAGTTGAAGGAGGGCGAGCAGTTGTAGGCGAGCATCTTCCCGGGGAACTCCGCGTGGAGGGCCTCGGCGAACTCGCGGGCCTGGCCGAGGTCCGGGGTGCCGGTCTCCACCCAGATGAGGTCGGCGTACGGGGCGTAGGCGAGGCCGCGGGCGATGACGGGGGCCATGCCGTTCCGGACCCGGTAGAAGCCCTCCGCCGTGCGCTCCCCGGTGGCGAAGCGCGCGTCCCGCTCGTCGACGTCGCTCGTCAGCAGGTTGGCGGCCAGCGCGTCCGTACGGGCGATGATCAGGGTCGGGGTGTCCGCGATGTCGGCGGCGAGGCGGGCCGCGTTGAGGGTGCGGACGTGCTGCGAGGTGGGGACGAGGACCTTGCCGCCGAGGTGGCCGCACTTCTTCTCGGAGGCGAGCTGGTCCTCGTAGTGGATGCCGGCCGCGCCCGCCGCGATCATCGCCTTGGTCAGCTCGAAGGCGTTGAGCGGGCCGCCGAAGCCGGCCTCGGCGTCCGCGACGATCGGCGCCAGCCAGTCCGTCGTGTCGGTGCCGCCCTCTGCGGTGGCGATCTGGTCGGCGCGCAGCAGGGCGTTGTTGATGCGGCGCACCACCTGCGGGACGGAGTTGACCGGGTACAGGCTCTGGTCGGGGTAGGTGTGGCCGGCCTGGTTGGCGTCGGCGGCCACCTGCCAGCCGGAGAGGTAGATCGCCTGGAGGCCGGCGCGGACCTGCTGCACGGCCTGTCCGCCGGTCAGCGCGCCGAGGGCGTGGACGTAGTCCAGCTCGTGGAGCTGGCGCCACAGGCGCTCGGCGCCGCGCCGGGCCAGGGTGTGCTCCTCCCGGACGCTGCCGGAGAGCCGCACCACGTCCTCGGCCGTGTAGGTGCGCTCGATGCCCGCCCATCGCGGGTCGCCGGCCCAGCGCTGCTCGAGCTGCTGTGCCGCTGCCGTGGTCGCCTTCGCCTCTGCCATGACCGTCACCGTCTCCGTGAGTCGCTTGATCTGCCAATGCTGTTGCCGGGCGCGGCAGGCATTGGCACTGTGTGCCTGAATCCTGGGTCGCGGCCGCCGGACCCACCGTGGGTGGAGCTGAGCAATGCGCCGGGCTGCGAGTCCGGACTGCCGGGATCTCCGACATCAGGGCGTGAATCGTGCCCCGACCGTCCGTCTCGGCCGCCGGGGTCCGGCGGGCCGCAGCACGACTCTGACACTGGCACCCAGTGCCATCAAGGAGTGCCGTTTGCCAAGTTCTGCGAATCTTCCGACGCCCTTTTGCCAAGTCTGCAAAGGTCGACGGCGGCGCGATCGCCCGTAGTCTGGAGCCCGGCCGAGGGGGCCGCACAAGGGGAGGAGTGCGGGTGGGCAAGACGTACGCGGGGGCGCGCCTGCGGCGGCTGCGCGAGGAACGCCGGATGAGCCAGGCGGAACTGGCCAGGGTCCTCGGCATCTCGCCCAGCTACCTCAACCAGATGGAGCACGACTCGCGCCCGCTCACCGTCCCGGTGCTGCTCCGGCTGACCGAGGCCTTCGGCGTCGACCCCGGCTTCTTCTCCGAGCGCGACACCGGCCGGCTCGTGGCCGACCTGCGCGAGGCCCTCGCCGGAGAGGTCGCCGAGGCCCGGGTCTCCCCCTCCGACCTGGCCGAGCTGGCCCAGCGGATGCCGGCCGTCGCGTCCGTGCTGCTGGACCTGGGCCGGCGCAGCCAACTGCTCGCGGAGCGGCTCGCGGAGACGGCGGACGGCAGGGACGGCGCCGGCGGCGCCGCGCCGCGCTCGCCCCACGAGGAGATCCGCGAGTTCTTCTACCGGAGGCAGAACTACCTGCACGACACCGACCTGGCCGCCGAGGGCCTCGCCCGGGAGATCGCCGTCCAGCGGGGCGACGTGCTCCGTGTGCTGTCGGACCGCCTCGCCGCCCGGCACGGGATCCGGCTGGCAGCCGGCTCCGAGCGCCTGCACCACTTCGACGCGGGGGCGCGGGTCCTGCACCTGTCCGGGCGGCTGCGGCCGGGCCAGCAGGCGTTCCGGATGGCCACCCAGCTCGCCCTGCTGGAGTACGGGGCGGAACTGGACCGGCTGGCGGCCGAGGACTTCCCGCAGGACTCTCCCGCCCACGGCCTGGCCCGGATCGGCATCGCGAACTACTTCGCGGCCGCGCTGATCCTTCCGTACGGCGCCTTCCACACGGCGGCCGAGGAATTCCGGTACGACATCGAGCGGCTCACCGACCACTTCGGTCTCGGCTACGAGACGGTCTGCCACCGCCTCAGCACCCTGCAACGCCCCAGGCTGCGCGGGGTGCCCTTCTCCTTCGTACGGGTCGACCGGGCGGGGAACATGTCCAAGCGGCAGTCCGCCACCGGATTCCACTTCTCCCGCGCGGGCGGCACCTGCCCGCTGTGGAACGTCTACGAGGCCTTCGCCGCGCCCGGCCGCATCCACGTCCAGGTCGCCGCCATGCCCGACGGGCAGCGGTACCTGTGGACCGCGCGCGCCGTGACCCGCCACCGCGGCGGCTGGGGCGAGCCCGGCAAGACCTTCGCGATCGGCCTCGGCTGCGAGATCCGGCACGCCTCCCGGCTGGTCTACTCCGACGGCCTCGACCTCGACAACGTCTCCGCCGCCACGCCCATCGGCATGGGCTGCCGCCTGTGCGAACGGCTCGACTGCCCCCAGCGGGCGGTCCCGCCGCTCGGCCGCGCCCTGGCGGTCGACGAGAACAGCAGCACCTTCGTCCCCTACCCCGTGGTCCCCGGGAAGGGCTGACCGGCCGAAGACCCCCTCGGAGACCGCCCGCAGACCCGCCACAGACCGCCCGCAGACCGGCCGGAGATCGGCGGGAACCGGGCGGGGATCGCATCCGACCACCTGCGCGGAACTGGCGGGGCGGTGGCTCCGTGAGCGAATCCTCGGATCAGGGAATGTCGATGACCGAAGAACAGCAGTCCGCAGTCCAGGCGCCCGCGTCCACGGGGCGGTGGGGCCCTCCCCCGGCACTGACCGGCTTCGTGGTGCTGCTCCTGGCGATGTTCGCCCTCGCGTTCGGGGTCGGGTCGGCGGCCGGTCCGGTGGCCCCCGGCATGCGCAGCACCGTCGGCGACGCCGGCTCCGCCGAGCCGGGCGGGGACATGGGCGGCATGAGCGGCGGCATGGGCGGCATGAGCGGCGGCGGGCGGTGACGGCTGAGGGCGGCACGGTCGCCGGGGTGACCACCGACCTCGTCGTGCGCGGCATGACCTGCGCGGCGTGCGTGAACCGGGTGGAGAAGCGGCTGTCCCGCATCGACGGGGTGACGGCCTCGGTGAACCTGGCCACCGGCCGGGCCCGCGTCCACCACCCGGTGGACGTCACGGCCGAGGAGCTCCTGGCGGCGGTCGAAAAGGCCGGTTACGAGACGGAGTTGGTGCCGCCGCCCGTGCCGCGAGCCGCACCGCGGGCCACGACCGGCCCGGCCGGACCGGTCGATCCGGCCGGTCCGGACCACCCGGATGATCCGGCGGGTCCGACGCGGGAGGAGGCGCGCAAGGACCGCGAACGCCTGCTGATCACCGCGCTGCTCTGCCTGCCGGTCCTCGTCCTGTCGATGGTCCCCGCCCTGCAGTTCCGCAACTGGCAGTGGCTGTGTCTCGTCCTGGCCGCCCCCGTGGTCGTCTGGAGCGCCTGGCCGTTCCACCTGAGGGCGGCCCGGGGGCTGCGGCACGCGTCGGCCACCATGGACACCCTCGTCTCGCTCGGCGTCATCGCGTCCTTCGCCTGGTCCCTGTACGCACTGTTCCTCGGCGGCGCGGGCGATCCCGGCATGCGGATGCCTTTCAGCCTCCTCCCCTCGGCCGGGACGGACGTCGCGCACGTCTACCTCGAGGCGGCGGTCGCCGTCCCCCTCTTCGTGCTGACCGGCCGCCATCTGGAGGCGCGGGCCCGGCGCGGCACGGGTGCGGCACTGCGCTCCCTGGCCGGTCTGGCCGCCAAGGACGTCACCGTGCGGGAGGACGGCAGGGAGCGCCTGCTGCCCATAGAGGAGCTCGTGCCGGGCCAGGGGTTCGTCGTCCGGCCCGGGGAACGGGTCGCCACCGACGGCGTCGTGGTCTCGGGCAGCTCCGCCCTGGACCTGTCGCTGATCACCGGGGAGAGCGATCCCGTCGAGGTGGGCCCCGGCCGGGCGGTGGTGGGCGGGGCCGTCAACATGGGCGGACTGCTCCTCGTACAGGCCACGGCGGTCGGCGCCGACACCCGGCTGGCCCGGATCACTCACCTGGTCACCGAGGCCCAGGCGGGCAAGGCGCGGGCGCAGCGGCTGGCCGACAAGGTGGCGGGCGTCTTCGTCCCGGCCGTGCTGTCCCTGGCCGTCACCGTGCTCGGCTTCTGGCTGGGCGCCGGGGCCGATCCCCAGGCGGCCGTCACCGCGGCCGTCGCGATCCTCGTCGTGGCCTGCCCGTGCGCCCTGGGCCTGGCCACCCCCACCGCCCTCATGGCCGCCACCGGCCGTGGCGCCCGCCTCGGCATCCTGGTCAAGGGGCCGCCGTCGCTGGAGGCCCTGCGGCACGTCGACGTGATCGTCCTGGACAAGACCGGCACCCTCACCACGGGCCACATGTCCGTCGTACGGGTCACGGAGACCGCCGGCGGGATCGGCCGGGACGCGGCCGTCCGGCTGGCCGGGGCGGTGGAGCAGGGTTCCGAGCACCCGCTGGGCCGCGCTGTCGCCTCGTACGCGCAGCGCGCCGCGGCCCAGGGCCCGCTGCCGGGGGTCGCCGCCTTCCTGGCCGTCCCCGGCAGCGGTGTCGCGGGGATCGTGGAGGGCCGCCGGGTGGAGGTTCGCACTCCGGGCGAGGGGCTGCCCGCGTCGCTGGCGCAGGCACTGGCCGAGGCGGAGGCCTCCGCGCTCACCCCGGTCCTGGTCCGGGTGGACGGCTTCGACGAGGCGCTCATCTCGCTGGGCGACGTCCTGCGGCCCGGCAGCTACCGGGCGGTCGACCGGCTGCGGCGCCTGGGCGTGGAGCCGGTCCTGGCCACCGGCGACCGGGAGGCCACCGCGCGGGCCGTCGCCCGCGAGCTCGGCATCACCGAGGTCCACGCCCACTGCACCCCGGAGGGCAAGGCCGCGCTGGTACGGGAGTTGCGGGGCGGGGGCCGGCGGGTGGCCGTGATCGGCGACGGCGTCAACGACGCCGCGGCCCTGGCGGAGGCGGACCTCGGGATCGCGATGGGCAGCGGCACGGACGTGGCCATCGGGGCCGCCGACGTGACCCTCGTACGGGGTGACATCGAGGCGGTCGCCGACGCGGTCCGCCTCGCCCGCCGCACCCTGGCGACGATCCGGCTCAACCTGGTCTGGGCGTTCGGCTACAACGCGGTGACCGTCCCCCTGGCGGCCGTGGGCCTGCTGGGCCCGATGCTCGCCGCGGCCGCGATGTCCGCCAGCTCGGTCCTCGTGGTGGCCAACAGCCTGCGCCTGCGCACCTGGCAGCCCGCGCCGAGGCGCCCGGGCTCCCCCGTCGGAAAGGCTTCGCGTTGATGAACGACCTCGTGCGGACGGTGAACCGGTCGGTGGGCAGGAAGGTGCGGCGGACGGTGCGGCGGACGGTGGGCCGGGCCGCGGCGCGGACGGTGAAGGCGGCGGCGGAATTCCGCGGTCCGGGCCGCCGGAGCCTGCGCGACGGGCTGCTCGCCACGCTGGTTCCCGTGACGGCCTGCATGGCGATGCTGGTGGCGCTGACGGCGTGGACCAAGGCGGGGGCCGCGGGCACTCCGGCGCGGATCGACGTCGGCGTGGGGCAGGTCTTCCTCCCGTACGCCGGCAGGGAGCGCACCGCGGCCTTCTTCCGGATCGCCAACACCGGCGGATCCGACGACCAGCTGGTCTCGGTGACCTCGCCGGCCGCGGACGAGATCATGCTGAACCGGCACGAACGCGTCGGCGAGGGCGGCGACGCGATGCGCGCGGTCCCCTCGGCGAACATCCCGGCGGGGTCCGTCGTGCACATGACGCCGAGCACCCTGGACCTGATGGTCAGGGTGAAGACCCGCCGCCAGGTGGGCGACGCCGTCCCGTTCGTCCTGCACTTCCGCCGCAGCGGCCCGGTGGCGGCGGTGGCGTTCGTGGTGCGCCCCGGCAGCTGACCCCGGGCGGGCCGGCCGGCCCCGGCTCCGGCCAGGACAGGGCGGCGGGCCGGGCTTAGCGTGGCAGGTGGGAAGTCGGCCACCCGCCGGCGAACGGCAGACGTCACGGCAGGAGGGTCGGCCATGGGTACGGTGCACGGCGACGCGGAAGCCTACGAGGTGGTCTTCGCGGCCGCGGACGGGGTCGGGGAGGACGTCGTCCGGATGACCCGCACCAGCGCGGCGGGACCGGGTGGGCACCCCGTT
This sequence comes from Streptomyces erythrochromogenes, assembly GCF_036170895.1. Classification (NCBI taxonomy): domain Bacteria; kingdom Bacillati; phylum Actinomycetota; class Actinomycetes; order Kitasatosporales; family Streptomycetaceae; genus Streptomyces; species Streptomyces erythrochromogenes. Next base: position 869,709 of record NZ_CP108036.1, read on the forward strand.
TACGAGGACGCCACCGGCATCGTCCGGGCGGAGATCAGCAGCGGCGGCGAGGTACGGGTGCTGGCGACGGGCGGAGGCCAGCAGCCGGCCCGCGTGCTGCGGGCCCGGGCGGTGACCTGACGCACGTCGGGAACCTCCGGGAGAACGATCACCGCCGGCACGGCGTTCCGCCATCCGGCCGAAGCCGGGCACGGCATCGCGGGCTTCCTCGCCCGCCTCGCGGAACCGCCCTGGGGCGAGGTCCCGGCCGTCAGCACGGGACGCGGACGTGGATCGTCTTCCCTCCCGCCGCGTGGTGGCGGATCCCCACGTCGGTCCCCAGCTGGTTGACCAGGTGCCACCCCCAGCCGCCCTCGCCGCACCGGTCGGGCCGCCGGGCCTGCGGCTCCGCATCGCTGGTGTCCGTCACCTCGATGTCGATCCCGTCAGACGCGAGGCGCACCTCCAGCAGGCAGCCGCCACTCGTATGGCGGACGGCATTGGTGACGAGCTCGCTGATCAGCAGGAGCGCCGTGTCCAGCGCGAGGGGCGGGAGGAGCTCGTCGTCGTCCGCCGCCGTTCCGGCGAGGTGGGACCGGGCAGCGCGCCGGGCCTGCGCCGCGGCGCTCCGGCCGTGCAGGTCGAGGTGCAGCATCAGCTGGAGAGGCATGAACCCGCTCTCCTGACCACAGAGAATGGTCGCATTGCGAATATCGCCGGCATTGCGCTTGCGATGTGCGCCTGCCCGGCCGTTGCGCCTTCACTCACGACTCACGCGAGGCAGCGCCGCACATCCTCGTACACCCCCGGATACGGCGCGTCAGCGCGTCGGTGCCGGTTCGGCGGACTGCGCGGACAGCGGGGTGGCGATGTCCTCCAGGGAGCGGCCCTCGGCCGCGACCGCGTAGAAGACGGCGACCAGCCCGGCCGCCACCATCAGCCCGGCGCCGATGGAGAAGGCGAGGACCGCGTCGGAGACCACGCCGCTGGAGGTGAGCCCGGCGAAGATCAGCGGCCCGGAGATGCCGCCGGCCGCGGTGCCGACGGCGTAGAAGAAGGCGATCGACATCGCGCGGGTCTCCATCGGGAAGATCTCGCTGACGGTCAGGTACGCCGAACTCGCCCCGGCGGACGCGAAGAAGAGCACCACGCACCAGCAGGCGGTCATGGTCACGGCGGACAGCCGCCCGGCGCCGAAGAGCCAGGCGGTCGCGAAGAGCAGCACGCCGGAGAGGATGTAGGTGCCCGCGATCATCGGCCGTCGGCCGAGCGTGTCGAACAGCCGGCCCAGGAACAGCGGCCCGAGGAAGTTCCCGAAGGCCACGACGGCGAAGTAGTAGCCGGTCACGGAGCTGGAGACGTCGAAGAACGTGACCAGGACGGATCCGAAGCCGAAGGTGATCGCGTTGTAGAGGAAGGCCTGCCCGACGAAGAGGGACAGCCCGAGCACGGCTCGGCGCGGGTAGGTGCGGAACACCGTCCGCGCGATCTCACCGAAGCCGATGCTGCGCCGCACGGTGATGGTGATGGCCCGGTCGGCCTCGGGCAGCCGCCGTCCCGTCTCCGCCTCCACGCGGCGTTCGACGTCCGCGACCAGGTCCTCGGCCTCCTGTGTCCGGCCGTGGATGGACATCCAGCGCGGGCTCTCCGGTACGTGGCGCCGTACGAGCAGGATGACCAGGCCGAGGACGACCCCGAGGGCGAACGTCAGCCGCCAGCCCACCGACGGTGCGAAGAGCTCGGTGTTGAGGGCGACCACCGACAGCAGGGCCCCGGCGACGGCGCCGAGCCAGAAGCTGCCGTTGATGATCAGGTCGACGCGTCCGCGGTACTTGCTCGGGATCAGCTCGTCGATCGCCGAGTTGATGGCCGCGTACTCGCCGCCGATGCCGAAGCCGGTCAGGAAGCGGAAGAGGAAGAACCACCAGGCGGAGAAGGAGAGGGCGGTCAGGGCCGTCGCCCCGAGGTAGACGGCCAGCGTGATCAGGAAGAGCTTCTTGCGGCCGTAGAGATCGGTGAGCCGTCCGAAGAACAGGGCGCCGGAGCACGCGCCCGCCACGTAGAGCGCGGCCGCGAGTCCTGTGACCTGCGCGTCGGTGATGGACAGGCCGCTGCCGTCCTCGGAAAGGCGGCTGGCGATGCTGCCGACGACGGTGACCTCCAGGCCGTCCAGGATCCAGACGGTGCCGAGCCCGATCACGATCATCCAGTGCCACCGTGACCAGGGCAGCCGGTCCAATCGGGCGGGCACCTTCGTGGTGACGGTCGCCGTGGCCGTTCCCGTGCGCGCAGACACTCCTGTCCTGGACATGTCCGGGCGTCTGCCCCCGCCGATCAGGGGCAAACGGGGTCAGGAGGCGGGCGCGTCCGGGCTCGGGCCGCGCGTCACGTCGGCCACTTCCACGTCCTCGGTCTCCGGGGCGCCGAACGCCTCGGCGACGGCCCCGCTGCCGCTGGCGGTGACCTCCAGGGCCAAGTGGCCGCCCATCGTGCGCAGGTCGATCCGCATCCGGGGCGCGCCCGCGTGGTCGGGCATCCGGTGGATCCGCGCGGCGGGGTAGTCGAGGTCCGTCAGCTGCTTGTGCATCGCCTCGTGGCCGGTCGTCCCCTTGTTCTTGAAGGCGTCGCCGACGCGCTTCACGTGCTCGCCCGCGACGCACTCCTAGACGCCGGTCAGCGGTACCTCCCCGACCGGACCGGACCCGGTGGAGCCGGCGGCCGGCTTCGCCGGGGGCGCGGGGTCGTCCAGCGGTACGGGAATGTCCCCGTCGGCGTTCGGGACGCCCGGCGGGGTCTGGCCCGGACCGTACCGCGGCGTGGGTACGGCCTCCGCGCCCGGCAGGTCCTCCGGCTTGGGCACGCCGCCACCGCCCGTGGGATTCGGGGCGTCCGGGGTGCAGCCCTGCGCGGTACGGGTCATCAGCGCGAGGAACCGCATCTCCTGATCGCCGCCGGGCGACGAGGGGTCCTGCGGCTGCGCCCCCACCGCACTGCCCGCGGGAGCCTGCTCGGAGGTTCCCTTCTGGGTGCCGCAGCCGTAAAGGACCAGGCAGCCGAGTGCGGGCGCCAGTACGGGCTTCAAGAGTGTGGCGCCCGGTGCGGACATCGTCGCGGTCCAGGTGTTCTCGAAGTTCGAGTCGGACGAGTAGTGCGGCGCCGGAGCCAGCCCGTGCGTGCTCAGCTTCACCAGCTCCCAGATCGAGGGACTGGAGAAGGTCCACGCCCTGAAGAAGGGCGGCACGAACATCGTCGCCGCCAACATGAGCCTGGGCGGCGGACGCTGGACCAGCGCCTGCGCCTCCGACCCCCGCAAGGCCATCATCGACGGCCTGCTCACCGAGAACGTCGCCACGGTCGTCGCGGCGGGCAACAACGGCTACACCGACGCCGTCAGCGCCCCCGGCTGCGTGTCCTCCGCCGTCACGGTCGGCTCCACCACCGACGACGACCAGGTCTCCACCTTCAGCAACCGCGGTCCGCTGCTGGACCTGTTCGCCCCCGGCACCTGGATCGTCTCCTCCGTGCCCGGCAACACCTACGCGAGCAAGAACGGCACCTCGATGGCCGCCCGCACGTGGCCGGCGCCCGGACCGTCCGCTGACCGCTACCGCCCGCCCGGCCGTCGGTTCACGTGGAGTGGGACACGATCTGGGTGACGACCCACACGGCCCACGCCAGGGGTATGAGGGTCACGTAGGCGAGCGGCCTGCGCAGTACGGGCGGGCCCGTGTCGAGGTGGGTGCGGCCCGGGGCGGGCGCCGAGGGCGCGAGCGCGCGGTACTTGAGGTGGGCGACCAGGTTCCACACGAGCGTGAGCGGGTTGAGGATCACCAGGGAGAGCGGTCCCCACCAGCCGATGATGAGGGTCCTGTAGGTCATCTGCCGGACGACGGCCAAGCCGCAGTCCCGGCAGAACGGTCCGTCCAGGTGCTCGAACCTCATCATGACGAGGATGCCCGTGTGGGCCCGGACCTTGAAGTCCACAGCGCTCCGCCCGCCGCACGCGCGGCAGACGACGGGATACGGGTGGCCGTGACCACCGGTCACGGGTGCGGAGCTGCCCCAGGCCGGCGGATGGACCTGGCTGCCGGGAGCGTCGTACTGGTTTCCGGTGACGGGGCCGTGGCCGGTCGGGTGGTGCGGTGTTGCCATGATGGGACGGGTCTCCAAGTCTGCTCGTGGTACAGGCGCTGGGACGAGCGGAGCGGAGCCTCCGGTTCCACCGGATGGGGGGTAATCGGATCAGGCGGAGCCCAGCCGGGCCAGCGCGGCGGCGGTCAGGGCGCGGACGGCGGCCGGCAGGGCGCTGCGGGCGTCCGGGGCGAAGTCCGGGGCGTGGTTGGCGGGGAGGGCCGCCATCTTCTCCGCCGCCGTCGAACCCGGGGCTCGGGACCAGGCGGCCGGGCCGGCCGTGCCCAGCATCCAGTAGCCGAGCCTGATGCCCCGCTCGCCGTGCACGTCGACGCCTGCGTCGCCGAAGAGCGCGAAGTCCTCCGTCGCGAGCGAGGGCGGCCACATCGCCACCCGCCCCGCCCCGAACTCGGCGGCGTGCGCCTCTCGTAGGGCCGCCGTCAGCGCCGGATCCGGATGGGTGACGGGGGAGGCGGAGAGCCGGACGATCTCCGGATCCCGGGGGCAGGCCGCGGCGGCGCACTCCGCGCGCACGATCCGCTCCACGGACGCGGCGGCCCGGGCCAGCGAGGCCTCGCTCACCGCCCGTACGGTGAGGGCCAGTTCGGCGCGGTCCGGGATCACGTTCGCCCGCTCCCCCGCCCTGAACGAGCCCACGGTCACCGCCACCTGGTCCGCCGGTGCGGCCTCCCGCGCCACCACCGTCTGGAGCCTGGTCACCACGTGCGCGGCCGCCACCACCGGGTCCACGGCGAGGTGCGGGGCGCCCGCATGACCACCACGGCCGTGCACCACCACCCGGAAGGTGACGCTGCCCGCCGTCATGGGCCCGTACCCGTGGGCGACCATCCCGGCCGGCAGCGGCGCCGCGTGCTGGGCCAGGACGTCGTCGGGCCGCCCGCACCGCCGGTAGAGGCCGTCGGCGAGCATCGCCCCGGCCCCCTCCAGCGTCTCCTCGGCCGGCTGCCCGGCCACGACGAGGGTGCCCCGCCAGGCCCGCGGCGCCCGCGCGAGCAGCAGGGCCGTGCCCGCCGCCGCGGCCAGGTGCAGATCGTGACCGCAGGCGTGCGCTGCCTCCCCGTCGGCGGCGTACGGCAGTCCGGTCGTCTCCCGGACCGGCAGGGCGTCGAGTTCGGCCCGCAGCAGGACGGTGGGCCCGTCCCCGTTGCGGAGCACACCGGCCACGCCGTGCCCGCCGATGCCGCGCGTGGTCGCGTACCCCGCCGACTCCAGCCGTGCGGCGAAGCGGTCCGCCGTACGCCGCTCCGCCCCCGACAGCTCCGGGTCGCGGTGCAGTTCCAGGTAGAAGGTCGTCAGGTCGCGCAGGTGCGCGCCGAGTCGGGCGAGCGGCGCTGCGGGGGGTTCGGGGGCGTGACCGGTCATGGAGCCATGATCGGGCGGCGGCCGGGAGCGGTCACGGCAGGGCGCTGACACGTCGTGACAGAGGGGTGTCAGCGGTACGGGGGGTCCGGTGACGGCGGCACCCGCTCTGATGGGTGCAGGCACGGCGCACCCCGGCGCCGTCCCCTCACCAGAAGGAGTCACCATGGAGAAGTCGCCCCTCGCCTCGCTCGCGGACGAGATCCTGGAGCTGGAGTCCGAGACCTTCGAGATCTCCGACTACTCGGACGCCAGCGAGGTCGTGCTGGCCGGTTCCACGAGCTGCAGCTCCACCTCGACCTGTTCCTCGACCACCAGCACCACCTCCTGCTCCGCCTGACCCGACGGGCCGCGGACACCCGGATGCCCCGGTCCCCCACGTGCGGGGACCGGGGCATCCGCCCGTCCGGGGCCTCCTACGGGAAGGGGTGCGGGACCCTGCGGACGTCGGCGTCGGCGAGGTCGGCCGTCCGCAGCCCCGCCCGCCGCGGCGCGGTGCGCAGCCGCGGCAGGTACGGGGCGCGCTGGCGGGCCCAGCCGAAGTCGATCGGCAGCAGCCCCGGCACCACCGCGCAGACCGTGTGCAGTCCGATGCGCCGCTGCTCCGGGGTGGTCTGGTCGACGACGATGACGTCGTGTCCGGCGCGCACCAACTCGTCCACGACGCAGAGCAGGTCGTCGCGGAGGTCGCCGGTGCGGGGCCGTCCGCGGTCCGTCCAGGACCGGTAGACCTCTTCCACCGGGCGCACGGCGACCGGCTCCCGGTAGGGCCGGACGTGCTCCGCCATCGCCGGCAGCCCGTACAGCTGGGCGTGGTCCTTCAGGTGCAGCACCTTGCCGAAGTCGGCCGCCATCGCCTCCAGTTCGTCCCGCCGTTCCTCGACCTGGCGGGGCAGGTGCGGGATGTAGGTGAGCACTTCCGACAGGGCGGCCTCCACCGCCGCCGCCGGGTCGAGCGCGGCGCCGGCGCCGAAGGAGAACAGTCCGGGGCCGCCGTCGCGCCGCACCGCGAGCCCGGTGACGACCGGGACCGCCAGGTCGACGCGGTTGTCGAAGGCGTGCACGTCGTAGCCCTGGAGTGCCGCCCGGTCGGCCATCGTGCGCACCGCCGTGCCGGGTACGCTCGCCAGGTCGATCTCGGTCAGCGGCAGGCCGCCGTACCAGGCGAGCAGGAACGCGTCCCGCTCCACGAGTTCGAGCAGTGCGCCGAGCAGCGCCTCCTCCGGGCAGCTGCCGATGGCGCAGCCGTTGGAGCACTCGAAGACGAAGTTGTCGGCGGCGACGCCGGCGCTGTAGTGCACCAGCCGGGCCGGGACCAGGACGGGCCGGTCGTCGCGCAGGGAGTGCCCGTACACCCACGGGATGGGCCGCTCGGGGTCGAAGGGGGACACGAGGGGGTCGTCGCGATAGGTCTCGGGCGCGTAGAACCCGCACTCGGCCGGGTCCAGCGCCCGCTCGCCCAGTTCCGCGTAACTGGCGGTGAGCAGGGTGTTCCCGGTACGGCGGTGGGTGCCGGCGTAGCGTTCCAGCCCTTCCAGGTGGGCGAGGTCGCGGCTGGCGGCGAAGCTGTTGGCCTGCCCGCTCCACGTGACGTCCGTCAGTCCCGCGTACCCGCGCATGAAGACGCTCCCCGCGACCGGGGCGGTGGTGGGCGAGGTGACGTTCAGCCAGGTCCCGCCGCCGAGCACCCCCGTCACCGGGTTCGCCAGCGCCGCGTACGGCATCGGGTACGAGGAGGCGGCGCGCAGCCGCTGCGCGCCGGGGTCGGGTTTGGGCCTGGAGGCGGGTGCGAAGGGCCGCGGCGCGTCGGTGCCCCGCGGGCCGCAGTCCGGGCACAGCGGGTCGGCCAGCAGCGGGTACGTCCGGATGCGCAGCGTCTCCAGGTCCAGCCGCGACACCTGGGGCAGGGCCCGGTCGGCGGCCGCCCCCGCGGGCGCGGTGACCCCGCCGCCGTGGACGGCCCCGTGCAGCGCGTACACCGCGTCGTGCGCGTACCGGGACAGCCGCGGCCATTCGGGGCCGGTGGGCGTGCCCGGCCGGCGGCCGGTCTCCAGCGCGTCGCGCTCGCTGCGGCTGCGCAGCCGCTGGCGGCGCATGGCCAGGCACTGGCCGCACGCCGGTGCGCTGCCGTCGCCGCCCCACGGGCCGACGAGCACCTCCCGCGCGGTGAGGTGGACCGTGGCCCGCGGCCGGACCGCGGCGAACGGGTCGGCGGCCCGCGGCCCCAGGGCGTCGTGCACCCCGAGGGTCACCACGACGGCGCCGAGCGGCTCCAGCGCTTCGGCCAGGTGCCGCCGGGCGGCTTCGAGGGGCGTCCCGTCGGGGGCGAGCGGACGCGGCGGGGTCGTCGTCATGTCCGGTTGCTCCAGCGGAAGGTCTTGAGCCCGATCGCGCCGAAGACGACGGCGAAGCCGAGGAGTGCCGCACAGCCGGTGCCGATGGCGGCGAGGGATCCGGTGCCGGTGAGCGCACCCGTCGCGGCGTCGTTGAGGTAGCGCAGCGGCAGGACGCGGGAGACCGACTGCAGCCACGTCGGCATCATGTCGAGCGGCAGGAACGAGCCGGACAGGAACGCCATCGGCACCATCAGGCAGTTGGCGATGGCGGCGACTGCCTCCGGGGTGTTCGCGTAGGTGCCGACGATCACGCCGATGGCGAGGAAGGCGGTGATGCCGAGCACCAGGGCGGGCAGTACGAGCGGCCAGCGGCCGTCCAGGACAAGGCCGAATCCGGGGAGCATGGCCACCGCGACGAACACCGCCGCCTGCACCACGCCCACGGCCAGCGCCAGTACGTACCGCGAGGCGAGCACGGTCGTCAGCGGGGTCGGCGTCAGCCGGATCAGCCGCAGCAGGTCGTCGCGCCGCCACTGCATCAGGGTGAAGGCGATGCCGAAGACGGCCGCGTTGGCGACGCCCCAGGACATCACTCCCGGCGCGATGTAGGAGATGTAGGGGCGGCCGGTCTCCTCGACGTCCTGCCCGCTGAAGATGAGGCCGAAGACGACCAGGAAGAGCAGCGGGAAGGCGAAGGTGAAGAAGAGGGTGGCCTTGTCCCGGACCTGCGCCCGGTAGCCGGCGGCGGTCAGGGCCGTGTATGCGCTCATGCCTGGTACTCCGTCTGCGTGTGGGGGCCGGCCTGCGGGCCGGTGTGTGCGGCGCCCGTGAGTTCGAGGTAGACGTCCTCCAGCGTCGCCGTGCGGGTCATCACGCCGTCCAGTCCGGTGAGGGCGTCGACGGCCTGGAGCACCTTGCCGGGCGTCGCGGTCTCCAGGACGAGGGAACCGCCCTGGAGGACGGCCCGGTCCACGCCGGGCAGCGCCGCGGCCTCCTCGACGCCGAGCCGGCCGACGGGCAGCAGCAGGCGCGAGGGGGCGCCGGCCGCGGTGACCAGGCGGTGCGGCGAGTCGAGGGCGGCGATCTTGCCGCCGACGAGTATCGCGACGCGGTCGCACAGCGCCTCGGCCTCGTCGAGGTGGTGGGTGGTGTAGACGATGGTGCGGCCCTGGCTCTTGAGGGCGCGCAGCACCTCCCACAGGTCGCGGCGGGCCTGCGGGTCCAGGGCGGCCGTCGGCTCGTCGAGGAAGATCAGCTCCGGTTCGTGGACGAGTGCGGAGGCGATGGCCAGGCGCTGGCGCTGGCCGCCGGAGAGGTTCTCCACCAGGACGTCGCGCTGTTCGGTCAGCCCCACGCTCTCCAGGGTGCGGTCCGCGGCCGCCGGTTCGCGGCGGTACAGGCCGGCGACGGTGGCGAGGTGCTCGCGCGCGCTCTGCCGTACGAAGAAGGCCGAGGCCTGGGTCTGTACGCCCATGCGGGGCAGGAGTGCGGTGTTGCGGGGCCAGGGGCTCTGGCCGAGGACGGTGACCGTGCCGCCGTCGGCCCGGCGCAGCCCCTCCATGATCTCGATGAGGGTGGTCTTGCCCGCTCCGTTGGGGCCGAGGAGCCCGAAGAACTCGCCGCGGCGCACGTCGAGGGAGACCCCGTCCACCGCCCGGCGGTCGCCGTAGTGTTTGTGGACGTCCTGGACGGCGATGGCCGGGGAGTCGGGCGGCTGGGTGCTGTCTGTCGTCATGGGTCGTGCGTCCCTTGGGTGTCTGGCGTGCGGTGTGTTCTGGCTGGGTGGGTTCAGGTGGTGGCGGCGTACCAGACGGCTCCGGTGAGGCCGGCCGCCAGCAGCAGGACCAGGACGGCGGAGCCGATGCCGTATCCGGCGTAGAGCCTCCTGGCGTGCGGCGGGTACGCGGCGGCGGCCGTCCGGTCGCGCATCCGTAGCCGGAGATACCCCGAACTGGCGGGTGCCAGCCGGGTGACGCGCAGGCCGTGGCCGAGCATCGTGTAGCCGTCCAGCGGGGGCAGCGGGACCAGGTTGACGAGCGCCTGGGCGCTGCCGATGAGCAGCAGCGCGGAGAGCGTGCGCCGGGTGGGGTCGTCGCCTGCGGGCAGCGCCGCCCACCAGAGCCAGAACGGCAGCAGGAACAGCAGGTTGGCGAAGGCGCCCGCGGCGGCGACCGCCAGCTGGTGCCGGCGCCGTTCCAGGAAGCGGTAGTTGTCGACGGTGCAGTACATGATGGCGACGGGCAGCCGCCAGCGCAGCCCGATCTCTCCCACGGTCCCGCCGACGTGGCGGGCGGCCACCCCGTGCGCGAACTCGTGCAGGGCCGTGCTCAGCCACATGAGGGTGGCCACGGCCAGCAGCGGCACCGGATGGCGCAGCAACCACCCGAAGGCCGAAGCCAGTTCGCCGAAGGACGCGGCGAGCACGGTCTCCATGGCGAGGCAGCCCAGCAGCAGGACGCCGAGCACCGCCGGGTGCAGGAGCGGGCGCAGCGCGCGGTGCAGCCGGGCCGTCGTGGCGTCGGCGTCCGCGACCAGGCGCAGCGTGCCGCGGAGCAGGCCGCCCCGGAGCGGCGGGCCGGGCGGGGCGGGTGCGGGCGGCGGCGGGCCGCCGGCGAGCAACCGGCGGCTGCCGAGGAGGGCCAGCAGCTGCTGCCAGTTGCCCTCGCCGAGCCGCCGGCCGAAGGCGCGCCCGTACTCGGTGCCGATCTCCGCCAGGCTGCGGGTGCCGTCCAGCCGGGAGACGAGGAAGTGCTCCTTGGGCCCGATCTCGAACGAGGCTCCGGACACCGGGTCCTTGACCAGGTGGACGGTCGCCGGCCCGTCGAGGAGCGGCGGGGACAGCAGGACGTCCGGCCGCAGGGCGGGCCGGTGGTCCAGCAGCCCGGTCATGTGGCGACCGCCGTACCGTCGGCCGGGGCCTCGCTCTCGCGCAGCACCCGCCCCAGCAGGTGGGCCAGGTACGCCTCGTCGCGGATGGTGACGTGCAGCCGGTTGTTGGTCATGTGCATGTACGGGGAGAGCAGCAGCGGCAGGGCTTCGGCGGGATCCGTCACCCGTTCGTCGCGGGTGCCGTCCCAGGAGCGGAAGACGAGGTCGCCGGCGACGGCGAGCGCCTCGGCGCGCTCGCGCAGCTCCTGGCAGTGCTGCGCCCACCCGGCCAGGAAGGCGGGGAGGCGGCCGGTATCCCCGGAGGCGAGCGCGCCGCGCACGGCGGCGAAGCGGCGGCCGAGGCCGGGCGCGGTCCGGCCGTAGGTGCGGTCGTACTCCTCGGATCCGATGAACCCGGTGCCGGGAAAGGCCTGGTGCCAGAACGCGTAGTACCGGTCGAGATATCCGGCGAGTTCGTCCCGGTCGGGCAGGAACACGCCCGCCATGACCATCATCAGCTGGGCGGAGGTGCCCAGCAGGACGGTGCGCAGGTGCAGGTTCATGCGGTGCAGCGCGTCGATGACGAGATCGCTGGAGCGGGCGAAATGCCATTCGGCGAGTTCGATGCCGGCGGGGCCGCCGTACTTTCCGTATTCGGGCTCGTACGGCTCGCGGGAGCAGGAATTGTTCGGCCGCAGGTTCATCCGGCCGTCGGGTCCCATGAAGGCGGCCCGGTCGCCCTCCGGGAACTCGATGTCGAACAGCGTGTTGTAGAACTCGTTGAGGAATCCGGAGTCGACCTCGTAGAGCGCTGGGCGGGCCTTGAGGAAGGCCGCCACGGCCTCCTCGGCGCGGCGGCGCACCTCGGGTTCCGCCTCCGGTGCGGCCGGACGCAGCCGCAGCCGGACGTGCGGGCCCTCCAGCCAGTAGTTGATGAAGAAGTGGCCGGCGAGCAGTCCGTCGGCCGTGAGTGCGGCGATCAGCGGCCGGACGCACTGCACCAGCAGGGGCTGCGGGTTGGCGGCGTAGAAGATGTGCAGGGCCTGCCAGGCACCGCGGGTGTCGGCGCGGGCGCCGGTGGTGGACGGGGTCATCTCGGACATCGCGTGCCGCCTTCCTGGTCTTCCGGGTCTTCCTGGTCTTCCGGGTCTGCTTCGTCTCGGACGGTGGTGGTGAAGGTCTCGACGGCCAGTTCGGCGACGTGCGCGCCGCGCGCCGAGTGCACGTGCAGGCCTCCGGGGTCGGGGAGCACCTCCCGGAAGACGACCCGGTGGGCCGGATCGCGCAGCAGCGTCTCGAAGGCCGCGAGCGACATCAGGCTCGCGAAGTCGACGTAACTCGGTTTGGCCCCGGCCGCCGACGGGCCGGCCGACACGGTCGCGAACACCTGCTCCGGCAGGCCGTGGGCGCGGCGCCAGCGCTGCCAGTCGAGGAAGTGCGCGGCCTCCTGCGCCCCTCGGACGGGCAGGTCGCCGGCGGTGGTGGTCCAGCTGCGGCGGCTCAGGACGACGTCGCCGTGGACCACCCTGGGCCGGGTGGTCACGCCGTCGCGCGCGGCGCCCTCCGGTACGCCCGCCCACACCTCGAGCGGTGACATCGACGACGGGGACAGCAGCAGGAGCGTGCGGGGGATCGCGGGGAGCGCGAGCGGCACCAGGTAGCCGAGGTAGACGGGGATCACCTCGCGGCCCAGGCGGCGCGAACGCAGCACCACGCGCCCGGTGGCCGGCACGTGTTCGGCGTACAGGTCGTCCAGGTGCAGCCGGTGCTCCGGCGGGAGGGTGCCGCTCTCGCCGGGGCAGACGATCTCGTGGTCGGTCAGCCGGCCGTGCAGGTTGAGGTTGGTGGTGACCGGGCCGCCCGTGACCTCGGCGAGGACCGCTCCGGGCGGGGTGATCCGGTGCGCCGTGGCCCGCAGGGCGTCGGAGAGGTACGCGCCCGTCCCGTCGTAGGCGTGGGTGAAGCGGCTGAAGGGGAAGGACACTCCGCCGTACGAGCGGTTCAGCACGGTCAGCGGGGTGCCGTCGGCAGGATCGCGGCCGAGCTGGAGGTGGTGGCAGCGCGGTGCGAACCGCGGTGCGATCGTGCCCAGTTCGTCCGCGACGGCCGCGAGGTCCCCTTCGTCGAGGCGCAGGACGGCCGCTGTGTCACGGCCGTTCGCGTCCTCGTACGCCGTCCAGGCCTGCCGCATGCGGCCGATGAAGGCGCGGCGCGCCGCGTCCAGGGCACGGATGCCCGGCAGGCCCAGCCAGTTCTCCTCCGGAACGTACTCGCCGCGCTCGTCGAAGGGCTTTCGCCGGGCGGTGAACGACAGGTACTGGTCGAAGAAGTCCTCGTGGAAGTCGTGCACCAGGCCCAGGAGGTCCTCGCAGCGGCCGCCGGCCCCGTACCGGGCGGTGAAGAACCCCTCGAAGGTGATCCGCTGGGCCAGCGTGAGGTCGAAGGCGGGCAGGATCCGCTCGAGCGACCGCAGCGCGGTCCAGTCGCGCGGCGGGCAGGGCAGCTCGTCGCCGGCGCTCACGTCCTCGTACAGCAGGGTGTGCGGCAGGGCCGCGTCCGGTGCGCCGAGTTCCTCCTGGGCGCGGCGCAGGCCGCTGCGCAGCACCCGCAGCAGGTCGGCCCGTTCCGCGTGCACCGCGGCCGGGTAGCCGGCCAGGGCGGCGGCGGGCGCTTCGAGCAGGGCGGCGAGCCGGTCGGCCCAGGGCCGATCCAGCGAGGTCAGCGCCTGCCGGAAGGAGCGCAGCGGGTCGCCGCTGTGCACCTCGGTGTCGAGGCGGGGCACGTGCACCATGCCGAGCTGGAGGAGGGCGGAGACGTACGCCTCGCACTCCTCGGGGCCGGCGGCGTGCTCGGCCGCGAGCCAGTCGGTCAGTTCCCGGTGGCGCAGCTCGGGGCGTTCGGCGAACAGGCCGAGAAGGCGCTCCAGGGTGCCGCTGCGGCGCAGGAAGAACAGCCGGTCCTTGACCGCGTCGAAGGTGACGGCGGCCGTGTCGTCGCCCGCCGTGACCGAGCGCCGTACGTAGCGGATCCGGTCGTCCTCGTGGCCCCAGCCGGAGGCCAGGCGCAGCGGCAGGTCGCGGCGGCGCTCCGGATCGGCCAGGATCAGCTCGGCGAGCCGGGCGAGGACGACGACGTTGAGCCGTACGTGGCTGCTCCACGCGTCGGCCACCCGCACCCCGATCGTCGCGTCCTCGCCGGCAGTGCCGGTGAAGCGTCCGGTGGCCACGGCGGTGAGGGTGCTGAACGGGCTCGTCTTGCAGGCCGTGCGGTACACGTACGACAGGACTGACCGTTCGGCCTTGCGGGCCCGTCCGTTCGGCGCTCCGTCGGCGCGGGCGTATCCGTCGAGCTGCCCTTCGAGTACGGGCGAGGCCAGCAGCAGTCCGCTCCGCAGCCGCTCGTCGGCGACCAGGGCGCGCAGCGCGGTCCGATTGCGGGCCAGGTCGGCGGTGAGCAGCGGCGGCCCCTCGGCCAGCAGTTTGTCCAGCAGGCGGCGCCGGTGCAGCCAGCCGGCCAGTTGCTCGGCGGCGGCCTCGTCCACGGCCGCGACGGCTTCCACGGCGGTCTCGGTCGAGGCGTCGGGCCGGGCCGGCAGCCGGTCGTTGTGGATCTGCCGGCGCAGCCGCAACAGGGCGCGGCGCTGGGCCGCGCCCGGGCCGTCCGGCGCCGGGTCGGTGGCGCCGACGGCCGCATGGAGTACGTCTCCCAGCCGTTCGGCGCCCCGGCGCAGGCCGGTCTCGGCGCTGAGGACGGCCTCGGCCCAGCGGCGGGTGCCGTCGGCGCGCAGGGCGTCGACCGCGGACAGCGGGAGCCCTGCGACGCGCAGCATGAAGCGTTCGCCCGCTCGCCACTCGGTGGTGTTCATCGTTGTCGCTCCCTTCAGGCGATCTCGTGGCGGAAGTCGGCCGGCCGCGGGCGTTCGTGGCCCAGCAGCATGATCAGCAGGGGTGCCTCGTCGGTGCCGGTCAGCCCCAGCTCCTCGATGTACGAGATGTTGTCGAAGCCGAGGGCCACCCCGGCGCCCAGGCCGAAGGCCGCGGCCGTGGTGTAGAAGGTCTGCGCGACGGCTCCGACGGTGCCGCCCACGAGCCGGTAGCCGCGGTCGCCGACGCGGTCCAGCACGGCGGTGGTGCGGACGGTCGGGACGAGCACCGCGCCGGCCTGCTCCAGGTTGTAGTTGGAGAGGAAGTAGTTGCGTTGGAGGAAGGGTCCGGGCGGTCCCGCCGTGACCGGGCGCAGGGTGTGCGCGGCCGGGTCGTAGGCGTACGCGCCGGGGGCGATGCCCTCGACGTGGTTGACGAAGGCGTACAGCGAGGTGAGGGAGGGGCCGCCCGGGCGCTCGGCCTCGGTCCCGTACCGGGTGGCCGCGCAGTCCGCCAGCGCGGCGGCGAGCTGCTCGGCGGCGACCGGACGGGAGGCGTCGAAGCGGCCGAAGCTGCTGCGGCGTTCGCGCAGGGCGCGGGTCGTGGCGGTCGGCGGCGCGGGGGGACGCGGCAGCGCCAGCGGCTGCGCGCCGCGGGGCGGGTGGGCGGCCGCAGCGTCCAGTGCTCCCGGCTCCGGGCGGTCGGCGGCCCGCCCCCGGGTGGCCCGGTGGACGCGCCGCAGGGTCTCGAACTCCAGGACGCGGCGGGAGCGTTCGACGTCCCGGTGGCGCGCGGCGGCGCCCGTCGCCCCGCCCTCGCCGGGCGTCCGCCCGCCCTCCCAGGTCAGCGGGACGACGGCGAAGACGCCCTCCTCCTCGGGGGCCGCACCCAGCAGCCGGGCCAGGCGCTCCTCGTCGAACCACAGCACCGGGTCGATCCGCAGCCCGTACTGCGCCGCCCACAGCCTCCAGGTCTGTACGAGCGCGCCCACGTCCATGCTGACGGCGTGGAAGGAGAAGCTGTTGTACTTGAAGGCGTTCTGCCAGTACTTGACGCCGAGAACGAGGTACTGCGTAGCCTGCCCCGCGGTGCCCGCGCCCGCGCCGAGGGCCTCCCGGACGTCGCCGGTGACGTCGCCCGCCAGCAGCCGGCGCAACCCGTGCTGGTGCGGCGCGTAGTAGTAGAGGCCGGGTGTCAGCGGCCCGCCGGGGCCGGCCGCCCAGTGGACGGCCACCGGGTACAGGCCGCCGCCCGAGGCGGTGCCGCGCGACCAGTGCGCGTGCGTGTAGTGCGGCAGCGCCGCCAGGTCGGTGTTGGCCTGGACCGCGAGGCGCCGGCCGGTCAGCCCGTACGAGTCCCTCAGCATCCCGGACAGCAGCGGCAGGGTGAATCCGGGCACGGGCTGCCGCGGTGGCGTGGGCGGGGGCGTCACCGGCAGGGGGAGCGTCTCGGCGTCCGGGTGGAACTTGGCCTTGCGGGGCCGGTCGGCCCAGTCGGGGACGAAGTCGGCGGGCTCCATCGGCACCCGGCCGCGGTGCATGATCTCGTGGGCGTAGACATGGGCGTGGCCCATGGGTCCTCCTGCGTTCGGATCGGACGCCGGCGGTGGCCGGTCAGGGGAAGGGGTGGGGTGCCGGGTTGAGGTCGCCGGGCTCCAGCGGGCGCTCGCGCAGACCGGCGGCGAACAGGCCGGTCCGCATCCGCGGCATGCCGAGCGCCCGCTGCCGGGACCACCCGAAGTCGATGGGGAGCAGGCCGGGGACGAGCACGCTCACGGTGTGCAGTCCGAGGGCCCGCTGCTCGGGCATCGTCTGGTCGACGACCACGACGTCGAACCCCTCGGCCGCGACCGCCGACACGCACCGGTCCAGATCGGTGCGCACGTCGTCGGAGGCGGGCGCACCCCATCCGTCGGGCCACTCCAGCTCGGCGACGGTCCGCGGACGCTCGCGGCCGGGGCCGCGCAGCAGGAAGTCCGCGTGCACGCCCATCTCCGGGATCCCGTAGACGAGCGGATGGTCGTGCAGCGCCGTGACCAGGTCGAAGTCGGCCGCCATGGCGCGCAGCCGGGCCTCGTCGCGTTCGGTGCGCCCGGGCAGGTTGACGGCGTCCGTGGCGATCTCGCAGAGCGCCGAGTCCAGGGCGGACTCCGGGTCGAGGCCGGCGCCGGCGCCGAAGCACATCCGGCCGGGGCCGCCGTCGAACCGTTCGGCGACCGCCGTCACGACGGGGACGGGGAAGGTGATCCGCGTGTCGAAGAAGCGGGCCCGGTAGCCGTACATCGCCAGCCGGTCGACCATCGCCCGGGTCGAGGGCCGGGAACTGCTCGCCGGGTCGATCTCCGGCAGCGGCTGCCGCCCGTACCAGGCGAGCAGGAAGGCGTCGCGCTCGACGACCTCCATCAGGCCGAAGTAGGCCGCCTCGGCCAGACTTCCGCCGGAGGCGCAGCCGTTGGAGCTCTCCTGCACGAACCGGTTCTCCAGGCCAGGGGCGTGGTAGTACGTCAGGATCTCCGGGACCAGGCGGGGCGTCCGGTCGCGCAGCGACCAGCCCCACACCCAGGCGATCTCCCGGTCCGGGTCGAAGGGGCGCACGCGCGGGTTGTCCCGGTGGAAGGCATCGCTGTAGAGGCCGACGTCCCGCGGGTCGACCGCGTCGGCGCCGAACCGGTTCAGCGAGCCGGTGACGCTCGTGGTCCGGGCGCGGGCCCGCATCCCGGCGTAGCGCTCCAGGCCCTCCAGGACCCCCACGTGCGCGCTGCGCGCGAAGGAGTCCGTGTGGCCGCCCCAGAACGTCTCGCGCAGGTATTCGCCCGAGCGCATGGAGAAGCAGCCGATGGTCGCGGAGGTGGAGGTGGAGGAGACGTCCTGGACGAGGGAGGGCCCCAGCGCCCCGCACAGCGGGTTCGCGAAGGCCGCCACGTCGATCCCGTACGACTCGACGGGGCGGGTGCGGAACACCCCGGGCCGGTGTTTCGGCGCGGGCGCCAGGTCGGGCACGGCCGCGGCGGCGGTGTCCTCCTCCGGGGTGGCGCAGACCGGGCACTGCGGGTCCGGGACCAACGGGTACCGGCGTACGCGGCCGGTCCGCAGGTCCAGCAGCAGGACGTCGGGGAAGACGCCGCCGGGCGCCGCGCCGCCGGGGCGGGGCTCCTGGGCGGCCGTGACCAGCGCGGCCAGTGCCCCGGCGGCGAAGGGGTGCGCGTACGGCCAGTCCCCCGCGGCCCGGGTGCCGCCGCCGAGTTCGAGGGCGTCCCGGAGCGCCACGGACCGAACCGCCTGCCAGCGGCGTTCCAGGCAGCGGGCGCAGCCGCCGGGCCGTCCGACGACCGCCTGGTGGCCGTACAGGTGTACGGGCACGGTCGCGCCGTCGGCGGGCTCGGGGACGGGCCGGGTGAACGCGTCGCCGAGACCGAGGGGGGTGAGCGTGATCCGGGGCCCGCCGAGCGCGGCGAGGTCGCGGTCCAGCTGCGCGGTGAAGCGGGCCGCCGCTTCGGGGCCGAGCGCGCAGGCGAGGCCGGGGCCTGCTGTCGACTGGTCAGTGGTCATCGCCCGGCTCCTGGGCGGTGGTCAGCAGCACTCTGGCGGTGTGGAGGCCGACCGAGGCCAGGTCCGGGGTGCCGGTGGGGACGACGTAGGCGTCGCGGCCCGCAGCCCGCAGCCGGTCCAGCACCTCGGGCCAGCCGGCGGCGGGCCGATCGGCGTCGGCGGAGCGGGCGTCCGGCGAGGTCGTGAGCGTGCGGGCGTCGAGGTCGGCCAGCAGGGGGTCACCGGTGTCGGCCGGTCCGCCGGGGGCGGCCTCGTCCTGCTCGAACTGCACGGCACCGAGGAGGTCCCGCAGTGCGGTCAGCGTCGCCGTCCGCCGGTCGAGGCCGGCGCCCACGGCCCAGCGTTCCCCGGCTCGGGCGAGCAGCACCTGGACGCCGGAGCGTGCGGCCTCGCCGAGGTCGAGGAGCTCGACGGCGAGGCCGAGCCGGTCCGCGGACCGTACGAGGAAGGCGAGTTCGGCGTCGGCGGTGTCGTCCGTCCGCGGTACCGGCGCGGCAACGGTTCCGCGGACCGCCCCCAGCAGGGCGTCGTGGGCCAGGGCGGACAGCAGGCCCGCGGCGGCCGCGTCGGCGGGCGAGGGTCCGGCTCCGGCTCCGGCGCGGGTGCGCTCGAAGAGCCGGTCGCCGTTGTGCGGGCCGAAGGGGCGGACGGCGCCCGCCGGCACGAGGGCGGGCTCCTTCGTGACGAGCGAGACGGCCCGCTGCCAGGCGGTGGCCGTGCCGGGCAGCCCGGAGGCGACGGTCAGCGCCCCTTCCGCGACCGCTCCCCCGCCCTCGCTCTCGCCCCGGGTGGCGATGCCGTACGCGGGGACGACGTGCTCGGCGTAGACCACGGCCGCGGCGTCGAGCGCCCGCATCCGGGCCCCGGCGACGTGGTGGACGTCGAAGGCCGCGATCGCCCGGGGTGCCGCACGGCCGGTGCCGAACTCGACGACGCTCAGCTTGAGGGGGATCTGGGTCAGCGGCTCGTCGGCGTAGCGCGTGAAGACGCCGGTGTACGGGCGGACGAGCGCGGAGCGCCGGTTCAGCTCCTCCACGAGGGCGTCCGCTTCGCGGGCGGTGTCCAGGGTCGGCAGGGCGGGGGCGGCGGTGGTGCCGGCCTCGGCCAGGTCCACGGGGGCCGCGGCCCGTCCCGCCTCCTCCGCGTCCGGGGCGCAGAACGGGCAGCGCGGGTGGGCGAGGAGCGGCTCGGCCGTCACGTCCAGGGAGGCCATGTCCTGCACGATCACCTGCCCGGCGGTCTCGGCGGGCAGGGCTCCGGAAGTGGTGCGGAAGACCTCGTAGCCCAGGAGGTTGCCGATCATCGCGGCCAGCGGCCGTCCCGGCTCCGGGCCGGCCCCGGCGGGCCCGCCGGGCAGTGCCAGGGTGCTCCACAGCTCGGCCGCGGCGGCGCCGTCGCGGCCGGCGGCCGCGCCGAGCCGGAGCGCGGCGCAGGCCCAGCAGCCGGGGGTGCCGGACGTCATGAGCGGGCCGATCACGGCGTCGGCGCCGTACGCCCAGGCCGGCAGGAGGGTGCGGCCGGCCGGGATGCCGGCGCGCAGCAGCGGCATCAGGCGGGCGGGGGCGGTGCGGCCGCCGGTGACGACCACGAGGTCGTAGTCGGACAGTTCGGACCAGGACGGCTCCCGGTCCGGGTCCGTCGGCAGGGTGCGCAGCTCCGCCGGGCAGCCGTCGGCGACGGCCTCGGCCACCTCGGCGTCGAGCTCCGGCGTGCCGGACGCGGGGGTGCCGGGCGCGGGGGTGCGGAGGGCCGGTGCCACGCCGACGAGCGCGCAGCCGTTGCGTATCAGGCTCGAAGCGCACCAGCGGGCGACGTCGTCGTCGCCGAGGACGGCCACGCGGGTGTTCCGGAAGCGCAGGAAGCGGGCTTCTGCGTCATCGGAGTAGTGGTCGGCGTAGGCGATCTGCGGGGCGTACCGGCGGGCCACGTCGGGGTCGGGCGCCGGCTGTCCGGCGGGGGGTCCGGCGGGGGCGGTGACGGGCCGGGCGAACTCCCGTTCGTACAGCGTCCGGACGAGTTCGCCGACCATCGCCTGCTGTGCTTCGCCGAGGCCCCGGCACAGGTCGGCGACCGAGTGCTCGCCGGTGAGGTGGGGGACGATCAGCGTCGCGAAGCGGTAGGCGGACTTGGCCGTGAGGCGGAAGCCGCCGTCCGCGTTGTGGAACAGCACGCCGTCGGGCGTCTCGGTGAACAGCACGTCCCGGCGGATCCGGGGACGGGTCGCGGCAACGGCTTGGTAGCTGGCGTGGGCCATGGGAACACCCCTGGGTGCGGTCTGGGCGGGATCGGGGGATGAAGCCTTGAGCGGGGGGAGCTTGGAGCGGGGGGAGCTTGGAGCGGGGGAGGGAGGCTGGAGCGGGGAGGTGTGACGGGGGGCGGCGCGGGCCGGGAGGGGTCAGCGTGGCGCGGCCGTGGCCGCCGCCTCGTGCGTGCGCACACGCCAACGCGCGTAGATGCGGAGCAGATCGTGCAGGCGGTACGGGCCGGGCGGCCCGTCCTCCAACAGCCCTGCCTCCACGAGCTGTTCGAGTACGGATTCGCTCTCCCCGGCCGCCGGGTCGCCGGCCTCGGCGCGTTCGCCCAGCCGGAGGAACGCCTCCCGCAGCGCGGGAGTGAGCGCGTCGAGGGCCTGCCCCAGCACCTCGGGTACGGAGAGCCCGGCGTCCTCCGCGAGCGCCAGCCGCGCGGGGGGATCCTCCGCGAGCCAGGCCGCGCAGTCCGCGACGGACAGTCCGGGCCGGGTCAGCAGCCGTCCCGCGGCGATCCGCAGGGCGAGCGGGAAGTGGCCGCACACGCGGGCCAGTTCACGGGTCGCCGCGGGCTCGGCCGCGATGCGTTCGGCGCCGACGAGGCCGGCGAGCAGCGCGTACGCCTCGGCGGAGCGCAGCACGTCCAGGCGGTGCACGGCGCCGCCGTGGGTGGCGACGACCGCGGCCAGTTGCCGCCTGCTGGTCACGAGGACGGCGGCGTCCTCCGCCACGGGCAGCAGCGGCAGCACCTGCCAGGCGCCGGCCGCGCCGTCCAGGACGATCAGCCGGCGGCCGGGGGCGGGCTCGGGCATGAGCCGCGCCGCTTCCTCGACGGCGACCGGGGTTCCGTCGGGCCGGGCCAGCTGGAGGGTGAACACACCGCCGGGGAAGGCCTCCTGCACCTCGTGGGCGGTCTGGCGGGCGAGTGCGGACTTGCCGATGCCCGGCGCTCCCGAGACGACGACCAGGCGCGGTCCGTCGCCGGCGGTGAGCCGGGCCGCCATGGCCCTGCGGTCGGCGTCGCGTCCGGCGAAGGCGGGGACGGGCGGCACCGCCCGGGGCGGCCGGGCCGGTACGTACGCGCCGGCGGGCAGCGCGGCGGGCCCGGCCGCGACCGCGACCGCGGCGTGCGCGGATTCCGGCGGGGCGGGCGCCAGCTCCTCGGCGCGCAGGATGGCGAGCTCCAGGCGGCGCAGTCCCGGTCCCGGGTCGATGCCGAGTTCGTCCCGCAGCCGGTCGCGGACCGTGCGGTACTCGGCGAGCGCTTCGGCCTGCCGTCCGGTGCGGTAGAGCGCCTCGACGAGCTGCTCGGTGAAGCGTTCGCGCACCGGGTGCCGGCGGGCGCTCTCGTACAGGTCGACCAGGACCTGATGGCAGTTCCCGGCGGCGAGTTCGAGGTCGCAGACACGTTCCAGCACCCGCAGCCGCTCCTGTTCGAGGGCGGGCACCGCGTCGTCCTGGAGCATGCGCGAGGCCACGTTGGCGAGGGGCTGCCCCTGCCAGAGGGTGAGCGCCTCGCGCAGCCGGTAGAGCTCCTCCCCCGGGCCGCCCGCCGAGCCGGCCCGGGCCGCGAGCGCGCGGAACTGGACGAGATCGAGGGTCTCGGTGTCGCAGTGCATCCGGTAACCGCCCGGGACGGCCTCGATGGTGGTCGCGGATATGCCGTACTTGGCGAACAGCCGGCGCAGCCGGAGGACGCACGTCTGCAGTGCGGCACGGGCCGTGGCGGGCGGTTCTTCGTCCCATACGGCGCGCAGCAAGTAGGTGGTGGACACCACCGTGTTCGGGTGCAGCAGAAGTGCGGCGAGGAGACTGGTCGGCTTGGACGGTTTGAGAACGACGGTTTCCGGGCCGTGCGCAATGCTCAAGGGCCCCAAAAGCTGGAACCGGATGATTGATCCCCCGTGTCGGGACACGCATTCCCCCAATGGGGAGCGCGGCGGGGGCGGTGGTCTGCCGGTTCTTCGGGGTCGTCACACGCCGGAAATAGTCCGGACCAATCCCGAAGTCGCCGTCCGCCCCCCGTTGGGCGGTGAATAACTGGAACACTACATAACGGATCTTGTGGAAGTCGAGCCGACGGAAGGCCCATTTCCTTCCCGCCGACCTTTTCTCCCTTCTCCGTAACCTGGGCGCTTCGCGGAGTTACCGCCGGTTCGTCAAAACCGTTAATCCGTAAACGAATTACCGTCGGGGCGCCATCCAAGCACGATGTCGTGATCCAATTAAGGTGCATATCACGCCACTGATATGGCCGATCCTCACCCTTGTCGCAGGCTCCGCCCCGGGCTTTTCGCAAGCGGCGGTGCACCGGTGGGCAAGTCGCCGGGCACGGACGGACAACTGGGCTGATCAGAGCCGACCTACGGTGACGAGGCGGCCGGCCGCGGGAACGCCGCGGCGGCCGCTTCCGCTTCTGATTCCGCCCTTTTCCGAGAGGACACCCTCGTGTTCGACATCGCCCAGGTCCACGCCGCCCCGAGCGCGGACCTGCTCACGCCCGACAACTCGGTCATGCTCTTCATCGACCACCAGCCGCAGATGTTCTTCGGTACGGGGAGCGGCGACCGGGCCGCGATCATCAACAGCACGGTGGGCCTCGCGAAGGCGGCCCGCGCGTTCGACGTGCCGGCCGTCCTGACGACCGTCGCCGCCGAGTCCTTCTCCGGGCCGCTGCTGCCGCAGCTGGCCGCCGTGTTCCCCGGCCAGAAGGCCGTCGACCGCACCAGCATGAACGCCTGGGAGGACGAGGCGCTGGTCGAGGCGGTCCGGGCCACCGGCCGCAAGAAGATCATCCTCTCCGGCCTGTGGACCGAGGTCTGCCTGGTGCTGCCCGCGCTCTCCGCGCTCGCCCAGGGATACGAGGTCTACGTGGTCACCGACGCCTCCGGCGGTGTGAGCCCGGCCGCCCACGAGCACGCCCTCCAGCGGATGCTCGCCGCCGGCGCGGTCCCCGTCACCTGGGTGCAGGTCCTCCTGGAGCTCCAGCGCGACTGGGCCCGCTCGGAGACCTACGGCGCCGTCATGGAGATCGTCAAGGAGCACGCGGGGGCGTACGGCCTGGGCGTCGTCTACGCGCAGACGGTCATCGGCGCGCACGCGGCCGGATGACCTCCCTGGACACCGGCCTGCTCCTGCTGCGGCTGCTGGCGGGCCTGCTCATCGCGGGCCACGGCGTGCAGAAGGTCAGCCGGCGCCTCGGCGGCCGAGGACTCGACGGCGGTGCGCGGGAGTTCCGCGCCGACGGGTTCCGCGGCGGGACCCTCACCGCCCTCGCCGCGGGCGGCGGCCAGATCGGGTCCGGGGTGCTGCTCGCCGCCGGACTGCTGACCCCGCTCGCCGCGACCGGGGCCATCGGGGTCATGACCGTCGCCGTCACCGTGAAGTGGCACAACGGCCTCTGGGTGCAGAACGACGGCTACGAGTACCCCCTCGTCCTGATCGGCACCGCCGCCGCCCTGGCCGCCGCCGGCCCCGGGGCCTGGTCCCTCGACCGGGCGCTCGGCCTGACGCCGTACCCCCTGTGGTGGACCGCCCTCGTGCTCGCCGCCGGCGTCGGCAGCGGGCTGCTCACCCGGCTCGTCCTGCACCGCGCCCCGGCCGGCACACCGCGCACGTCCGCCCCGTAGCGGACTCCCCACCCCGAAACACACCTCCCATCCCACACAGGAGCACACACATGCCGTACATCGAGGTCGCGGAGGGCAACTCCGCCCCCGTCCGGCTCCACTACGAGGACCACGGCGCCGGCCGCCCGGTCGTGCTGATCCACGGATGGCCGCTGAGCGGCGCCTCCTGGGAGAAGCAGACCGCCGCGCTGCTCGCCGCCGGCCACCGGGTCGTCACCTACGACCGGCGCGGCTTCGGGCGCTCCGACCAGCCCGCCGACGGCTACGACTACGACACCTTCGCCGCCGACCTGGGCGAGGTCCTGACCGCCCTCGACCTGCGCGACGTCGTGCTCGTCGGCTTCTCGATGGGCACCGGCGAGGTCACCCGGTACCTGGGCACCCACGGGTCCGACCGGATCGCCAAGGCCGTCATGATCGGTGTCGTCCCGCCCTTCCTGCTCAAGACCGAGGACAACCCGGCGGGCGTCGAGGGCGAGGTCTTCAAGGGCATCGAGGAGGCCATCCGGGCCGACCGGTTCGCCTTCATGGCCGATTTCCTCGCCGACTTCTACAACGTCGACGTCCTGGGCGGCGAGCGGATCAGCGAACAGGCAGTCCGGGCGAGCTGGAACGTGGCCGTCGGCGCCTCCGCCAAGGGCACCCTCGACTGCGTGCAAGCCTGGCTGACCGACTTCCGCGAGGACCTCCCCCGCATCGACGTCCCCACGCTGATCATCCACGGCGATGCCGACCGCACCCTGCCGATCGACTCCACCGCGATCCCGCTGGCGCGCAGCATCCCCGGCGCCCGGCTGGTGACCGTCCCCGGCGGTCCGCACGGCCTGCTGTGGACCCACGCCGACGAGGTCAACGCGGCCCTGCTCGCCTTCCTCGGCTGAGCGGGTCCCGCTCCGGCGCGCCGGTGGCCGTCTCCCGCCCGGGAACGGCCGCCGGCGTGATCCTGGGCGCCGTACCGGCAACCGCCCACCACTTCCCCCGAAGGAGTCCCACCGTGTCGAGCCGCCCCGTCCTGGAACCCGCCGCCCAGGCATTCGCCGACGCCACCGCGAAGCCGCCGTTCCTCTACGAGATCCCCGTCGCCGACGGCCGCAAGGCCGTGGACGACGTCCAGAGCGGCGACGGCGTCGCCCTCCCGCCCGTGGACGAGGAATGGCTCACCGTTCCCGGCGGCCCCACCGGCGAGGTCCGCACCCGCGTCGTCCGCCCGAGCGGCGCCACCGGCCCGCTCCCCGTCATCCTCTACATCCACGGCGCGGGCTGGGTCTTCGGCAACGCCCACACCCACGACCGGCTGGTGCGCGAACTCGCCGTCGGCGCCGGCGCGGCCGTGGTCTTCCCCGAGTACGACCTCTCCCCCGAGGCCCGCTACCCCGTGGCCATCGAGCAGAACTACGCCGTCGCCCGGTGGATCACCGCCGAGGGCGGCCGGCACGGCCTCGACGGCGGCCGCCTCGCCGTCGCCGGCGACTCGGTGGGCGGCAACATGAGCGCCGCCCTCACCCTGATGGCCAAGGAACGCGGCGACGTCCGCCTCGTCCAGCAGGTCCTCTTCTACCCGGTGACCGACGCCTCCTTCGACAGCGAGTCCTACCTGCAGTTCGCCGAGGGGTACTTCCTGCGCCGCGACGCCATGCGCTGGTTCTGGGACCAGTACACGACCGACCCGGCCCAGCGCACGGAGATCACCGCCTCCCCGCTGCGGGCCCGGACCGAGCAGCTCACCGGCCTGCCGCCGGCACTGGTCATCACCGCCGAGGCCGACGTGCTGCGCGACGAGGGCGAGGCGTACGCCGCGAAGCTGCGGGCGGCCGGGGTACCCGTCACCGCACTGCGCGCGCTGGGCACCATCCACGACTTCGTCATGCTGAACGCCCTGCGCGAGACCGCGGCCGCGACCCTCGCCATCGGGCTCGCCGTCGACACCCTGCGCGAGGCCCTGGCATGAGCGGCGCGCCCAGCATGCCCGTGGCCGGCATACGCCCGGCCCCGGAGCTCCACGACGGCTCCGCGGCCGACCTCGTCCTGCGCAACGCCAAGGTCTTCACGGGAGACCCCGCCCGGCCCGGGGCCCGCGCCGTCGCCGTCAAGGACGGCCGGGTCCTGGCCCTCGGCGACGACGACCACGAGCTCGCCGGGCTCGTCGGCCCCGGCACCCGGGTCGTCGACGCGCTCGGCCGCCGCGTGGTCCCCGGGCTGAACGACTCGCACCTCCACGTCATCCGCGGCGGCCTGAACTACGTACTGGAGCTGCGCTGGGACGGCGTACGCAGCCTGCGCCGGGCCCTCGCCATGCTGCGCGAGCAGGCCGGGCGCACCCCCCGCGGCCAGTGGATCCGGGTCGTCGGGGGCTGGACCGCCGAGCAGTTCGCGGAGCGCCGGATGCCGACCGTGGCCGAACTGAACGCGGCCGCACCCGACACGCCCGTCTTCGTCCTGCACCTGTACCAGTCGGCCCTGATGAACCGGGCCGCCGTCCGGGCCGCCGGGTACACCCGCGACACGCCCGACCCGGCCGGCGGGCAGATCGTCCGCGGCCGGGACGGCGAGCCGACCGGGGTGCTGCTGGCGGCGCCGGGCGCCCTCCTCCTCTACTCCACCCTCGCCAAGGCCCCGGTCCTGGACGAGGCCGCCCGGCGCACCTCCACCCGCCACTTCCTGCGGGAGCTGAACCGTTTCGGGCTCACTTCCGCCCTCGACGCCGCGGGCGGTTTCCAGAACTTCCCCGGCAACTACGAGACGGTCGTCGACCTGGCCCGCTCGGGCGAACTCTCCCTGCGGATCGCCTACTACCTGTTCCCGCAGACGGCCGGCCAGGAACTCGCGGACCTCGGGCGCTGGACCGGGACCGTCCGGCCCGGGGACGGCGACGAGTGGCTCCGCCTGGCCGGCGCGGGCGAGAACCTCACCTGGGCCGCCGCCGACTTCGAGAACTTCGCCGAGCCCCGGCCCGCGCTCGCCGAGGGCTACGAGGCCGAGTTCGAGCAGGCGGTCCGGCTGCTGCTGGAGCACGGCTGGGGCTTCCGGCTGCACGCCACCTACGACGAGACCATCCGCCGCGATCTGGCGGTCTTCGAGAAGCTCGCGGCCGAGGGGCTGTTCCCGGGCGGCGGCCGCTGGCTCTTCGACCACGCCGAGACCGTCTCCGACCGGAGCCTGGACCGCATCGCCGCCCTCGGCGGCGCCGTGTCCGTGCAGAACCGGATGTCCTTCCAGGGCACCGTCTTCCTCGACCGGTACGGGACCGAGGCCGCCTCCCGCACCCCACCGGTACGGGCCATGCTGGAGCGCGGTCTGACCGTCGCGGCCGGGACCGACGCCACGCGCGTGTCCTCGTACAACCCGTGGGTGGCGCTGCACTGGCTGGTGACGGGCCGCACCGTGGGCGGTACGGCCCTCTATCCGGCGGCGAACCTCCTCGGCCGGGAGGAGGCCCTCGGCCTGTACACCCGGGGCGGGGCGCGGCTCACCGGGGAGGAGCACGTCAAGGGCGTCCTGCGGGAGGGGTACTACGCCGACCTCGCCGTGCTGTCCGAGGACTACTTCACGGTGCCTGACGCGGCCATCCCCGACATCGAGTCGGTGCTCACCGTCGTCGGCGGACGCATCGTCCACGCGGACGCGGAGTACGCGGGCCTGGAGGAGGTCCTCCCGCCGGTCGCCCCCGAGTGGAGCCCCGTGGCCCGCTTCGGCGGGTACGCGGGCGGCGGGGCCCGCCAGGCCGAGGCGATGGCGGAGGCCGTCGCCGAGTCCGAACGGCACCGCCGGTGGCGTGCCGCCCGGGGCGACGCAGCGGTCCCCGGGCCGGCGCCGGACCTTGTCGACCCCTGCTTCGCGCACTGAACCACGAGGAGACCGCGCTGATGAGTACAGTCCCCGGCGCCACCGCCGACGACGGCCACGGCGGAGGGCCGTCCGGGCGCCGCTTCGAGCCGGACCTCCGCTCGATGACCCGGATCAACCTGCACCCGATCGCGTCTCCGATGCCCCTCGGATTCTTCACGGTGGCGATCGCGTCGGTGATGACGGGCTGTCTGCAACTCGGGGTCCTGCAGGCGCAGGACCGCCGGGCGGTCGCCCTGTGCGTGCTGCCCGCCTTCGCCCTGCAGTTCCTCGTCAGCGTCCTGGCCTTCGGGGCCCGGGACGTGATCGCGGCCACCCTGATGGGCACCTTCGCCGGCAGCTGGCTGGCGTACGCACTGGTCATGGCCACCGGAGCGGTCGGCGGGCCGAAGGTGCTCGGCGTGTTCAACCTGGCGTTCCTGTGCTTCGGGGCGCTCATGGCGGCGGTGACCCGGCCCAAACGCGCCCTGTGGCTCGTCCTGGTGGCCTCCTTGCCCCGCTGGGCGGCGACCGGACTGGCCGGGCTGACCGGGGCCGAGTGGCTCACGCGCACCGCCGGGGGACTCGGCCTCGTGGTGGCGCTCGTGGCCGCGTACGCGGCGTACGCGCTGATGCTGGAGGACATGCGCGGCGAGGAGGTGCTCCCGATCGGCCGCAGCGGACCGGCGCACCGTGCGGTCGAGGGTGATCTGGCCGTGCAGTTGCGCAACGTGGAGCGGCAGGCGGGCGTACGCCGCACCCTTTGAGCCGGCGGTGCGGTGCGCCTGCCGCCCCGCCCGGTCAGGCCGTGCCCGGGCCCGGGCCGCTCCGGGTCCGGGCGTCCGCCTGCCACTGTCTGGGCGACATCCCGTAGGCGGCGCGAAAGGCCCGGCTGAAGTGGGAGGGGCTCACGAAACCCCAGCGCTGGGCCACCGCCGACAGGGACACCGCGGCGGCTCCCGCGGGCCGGGAGAGCTCGCGCCGGCACCGTTCCAGCCGCTCCCGGTGGATCCAGCGGCCCACCGTGGTTCCGTCCGACCGGAACAGCTTGTGCAGGTAGCGCACCGAGACGTGGTGCGCGGTCGCGATCCGCTCCGGCGAGAGACCGGGGTCGCCGAGGTGGCGCAGGACGTACTCCTTGACGCGGGCCAGCATGCCCCGGGCCGCTTCCGGAGCCTGCGGGTCCAGCAGCCCGCGCCGCTCGCGGACCAGCACCGCCAGCAGGTCGGCCGTGGTCAGGGCGAGCTGGTGGCCGGTGTACGGGTCGAAGCCGTCGGCCTGCTCGGCGAGCCGGGCCAAGTAGCCGGCGACCAGCCCCGAGGTCCCGGAACTGCCGCTGAACAGGGTCCCGGTGACGGCCCGCAGGTCGTCGTCCGAGACGCCGAGCCCCTGCTTGGGCACCCGGAACGCGGTGAAGCGGAAGGCGTCCGGCTGCTCCCTGCGGTAGGGCCGGCCCGCGTCCGAGCAGGTGAAGGTGCCCGGTCGCACCAGGGCCTGGCGGCCGTCCTGGGTGAGCCGGGCGGTACCCCGCTGGTGGAGGGTGACGGTCAGGTACTCCGCACCACCCTCGGATATCCGGCGCTCGCTGCGCGACACCGTCTGCGGGCCGGCCTCGACCACGGAGATCTGCAGCGGTCCGAGCCTGTGGCTGGCGATCGTTCCCGGCGAGGGCTCGCGTTCGTGGAGCACGACGTCGAGCGGGATGAAGGTGCCGGACACCAGGGTGTGCCAGTAGTCCGCCCGGTCGGCGGGCGACAGCGGCGAGGTGGACAGTACGACGGACATGAGGGGCTCCGAGTGGGGTGCGGTCTTTCCTGTTCCCACTCTCGGACCCGGCGGCGCCGCTGCCATCCGTCACATGACTTGCGTCGTGGCCGGTCGCCTCAGTCGCCCGGCTCCCGCTCGACGACGTCGCGCAGCTGACCGCGCGAGGTCACGCCCAGGACCGGGAAGGCCTGGTAGAGGTGGGTGCCCACGGTCCGCGGCGACAGGAAGAGCCGCTCGCCTATCTCGCGGTTGGTCAGGCCCTGCGCCGCCAGCCGGACGATCCGCTGCCGCTGCGGGGTCAGGGACCGCAGCGCGCTGTGCCGGGCCGACTCGACGGCGACGCCCGCCGCCCGCAGCTCGGCCTCGGCGCGTGCGCCCCAGGGCTCGGCGCCCAGCCCCTCGAAGATCTCCCGCGCCTTGGTGAGGGCCGCTCGGGCCTCGGCGATCTGCCGCTGCCGGCGCAGCCACTCGCCGTACTCCAGCCAGACCTGGCCGCGTTCGAAGGGCCAGCGCTGTCCGGCCGGGTCCTGAAGCGCCTCGCGGAAGTACGCACCCGCCCCGGCCGGTCCGGCCAGCAGCGCGGCGGCCCGCAGCAGGATCTGCCGCAGCCGCGGGGAGGCTCCGTCGCCGACCTCGGCTGTCACCTGCTTCAGGGCGGTACGGGCCTCCTGCGCGTGTCCGGTGAGCACGGCGGCGGCCGCGTGGTCCGCGACGGCGTAGCAGGACAAGTGGTAATGGGCGGGCGCGCCCGATCCGTCGAAGAGCGCCCGCAGGTGGTGGTGGGCGGCGGCGTGGTCGCCGAGGGCGGTGGCGGCGAAGGCGGCGGCCCTGCGGGCCCGGACCGTGGTGGCGAGCGCGCAGGCCGGTTCGGTGACGGCCAGCACGGCTGCCGCGTGCCGCTGGGCGGCCGCGGTGTCCCCGGTCAGGGCGCACAGGGTCGCCAGGACGGCGAGCGCCCGTACGGTTCCGAGGTTGTGCTGCCCGGCGAGGAACCGGTCCGCGAGCCGTTCGACGCCGAGGCGGGCGTCCGCCCACCGGCCGCCGTCGAGGTTGGCCAGGGCCAGGTCGGCGGCGGCCGTCCCGGCGTGGAAGTCCGCCGCGTCCTCCCACTGCGGGTTGACCACGTCGCCCAGCAGGCTCACGGCCGTCTCGGTCTCGTCGAGCAGCATGCACAGCACACCGAGGGTGTGCTTCTGGGTGGGGATCAGGCCGGGGGCCGCGGTGACCGCGGGGAGGTGGCCGCGCACCGTGTTGCCGTGCAGGTAGGGGTCCGTGGCGCCGATGTCCCAGAGGTGGAAGGGATGCGTGGCCATGCCCTCGTCGCCGGCGCGGGCGGCCAGCATCGGCCGGATCCGCTCACGCTGGGCGGGGATGCCGGAGTGGTAGACGATGCCCGTCGCGATGGTGGAGACTCCCCCGTCGATCTGCGCCGACCCGGGCAGCTCGTCGGGCACGACCAGGCAGAACGCCCGTTCCATGCGCAGCATCAGCATTTCGACCAGCCCGCTGAAAGCGGATATCCAGCGCAGCGCGTCCGGGTCCCCGTCGAGCCGCGAGGCCTCGGCGGCGAGGTGCTCGGCCTTCGCGATGTCGCCCACGACGACGGCGGCGTAGGCCGCGGTGGCCTGCAGCCGCGCCCGTTCGGTCGGGGCCGGGTGCAGCTGCGCGGCCCGCTCCAGCCCGGCCAGTGCCTCGGCGACCGCGCCCCGGCCGAGCGCCCGCATGGCAGCGGCCTCCAGGGCGGTGGCGACCGGCTCCTCGGGGCTCACGGTGGCGGCCGACAGCTGCCAGGCGCGGCGCTCGGGGTGGCTCCCGAGGGCGTCCGCGAGGGCCAGGTGGGCGCGGCGGCGCTCGGCGAACGGGGCGGAGCCGTAGATCGCCGAACGGATCAGGGGGTGGCGGAAGTCGATGCGGTCGGCGTGCAGCCGTACGAGCCCCGCCCGCTCGGCGGGCAGCCACACGTCGGTGCGGGAGCCGGGCGGCAGTGCGGCCAGTACGTCGGCCAGGCCCGCGCCCTCGGCGGCCGCGGCCACGAGCAGCGCCTCGCGGGTGGCCCCGGGCAGTTCGTCGACCCTGGCGGCGAAGGTCCGCTCCAGCAGGTCGGTGACGGGTAGTGGCCCCACGGCCGGAAGCTGCCCGTCCCGCGCCGCCGACCGGGCGAGTTCCACCAGTGCGAGGGGGTTGCCGGCGGCGGTGGCGAGCACGGCGCGCCGGGTCGGGCCGACGGGCGGATCGGGCTGGGCGCTGAGCAGTTCCTCCGCCTCGGCGGGCGCGAGGGCGGCCACCACCAGCTGCGGTACCGACGGGTCGAGCCAGTCGGGCCGATGGGAGCCGCGGGCCGTGACGAGCAGGCCGATCGACTCGCCGGCCAGCCGCCGGGCGAGGAAGCCCAGCACCTGGCAGCTGCCCCGGTCGAGCCAGTGGGCGTCGTCGACGGCGAGGAGCAGCGGCCCGGTCGAGGCGACCTGTGAGGCGAGGGTCAGGACGGCCAGGCTCATCATCATGGGGTCGGGCGGCGTGGGGTCCTCGCCCAGCCCGAAGGCGCCGAGCAGCGCGCCGCGCTGACGGACCGGCAGGCCGTCCACGCCGTCCAGTACGGGCAGCAGGAGTTGGTGCAGGCCGGCGAAGGCGAGCTCGGTCTCGGCGGCGTTCCCCCGGACCCGCAGCACCCGGGTCCCGGCGCGCTCGGCCTCGCCGACCGCGGTGTCCAGCAGCAGGGTCTTGCCGACTCCGGCCTCCCCGAGCAGCAGCACGGACGCCGCCGCCGCGCGGGGGGAGAGAGCCTCGGCGATGAACGCCCGTTCTTCCTGACGCCCGATCACCACTGAACTCCTGAAACTCCTCGCGCGGGGGCGGGGTCCGCCCGTTCCGGAGCATATCCGCCGCTCACACCTCGGTGGACTCCCAGGACTTGGTGCCGCAGTCGCCCCTCACCGGAGGTCCTGCGCCCGACGGCACCTCGGACCACGCGATGCCCGCGCGCCGGATTCACTGTCCGCGCATCCCCCGACGGATGGTCCGCACGCCGAACCACTGCTCGGCGCCGAACTCCTCGAACCGCTCCACCTCGGTGAAGCCGAGCTTCGCCGCGAGGCGCACGGAGCGGTCGTTGGCGCTCTGGGTGCACAGCACCACGGGCTCGCCGGGACGGGCGTCGGCGAACCAGTCGAGGGCCGCAGCGCACGCCTCTGCGGCGTAGCCGCACCCCCAGGCGTGCGGCAGGAACGTGTAGCCGAGCTCGGCCTCCCCGGCCTCCGGACGGATGTGCCCGGGACGGCCCGGAGCGCGCTGATCGAGCGTGATCATGCCGATCATCGCTCCGTCGAGCTCGGTCACGAAGGAGCCGGGGCGCCGGCCGGGCACCTCGGGCACGCGCCGCTCCAGCTCGTCACGCGGCCGGGCGCCACCGAGGTAGGTGCCCACCTTCGCGGAGGCGAACAGCTCGATGAACGCCGGGCGGTCCCGGGCCTCGGACTCGCGGAGCACGAGCCGTTCGGTCCGTAACGGGGCGGGCGGCCAGTCGACGTGTTCGATTCCGATCATGGCGGGCAACCTACCTCACGAGCCGGTCGTCGGTCGGGTCAGTCGGGCCAGGTGCCGGTGAGGCGCCTGACGGCCACGGCTCCGCCCCGGTCGATCGCCGCCTTGACCGCGGCGAACACGGCGCCCTGCAGGATCGCGGCGATGAGGATCTCCCGCCACGACCGGTCCTGGTCGGTGGCATTCGGTGCGTCGTCCTCGTGGCCGAGCCGCTTCCACACCTGCTTGAACGCGATGCCGGCCAGCACGCCTCCGAGGGCGCCCAGGGTCATCCCCACGGGCTTGTACGCGACGGTCGAGGCCTTCATGAGTACCTCCTCCACGGGTTCGCGTGCTGTTCTTCCTCCCCTGCGCCTGCCCGGTCCTGCGCGCGGCTAACGCGTGCGGGGCCGGGTAGACGCGGAACCGGGCCGGCAGTCCGTGCCGGTCAGCAGGCCGATCCTCGACGGAACGGAGTTTCGCCATGGCACACGCAGTCGACGTCATCACCGAACTGACCGCGGACCACCGCGAGATGGACGAGACGTTCGACATCCTCGTACAGGCCGTCCCCGCGGCAGAACGGCAGACGGCGGCGGAGCGGCTGACGATCGAACTCGTCCGGCACACGGTCGCCGAGGAGGAGCACCTCTATCCGACCCTCCGGGAGGTGCTCCCGGACGGTGATCTCATCGCGGACCGGGAGATCGCCGACCACGCCCGGATGGAGAAGATCCTCAAGGACCTCGAGGGGCTCGACGCCGACGGACCCGAGTTCGACCAGCTCGTCGCGGCGCTCAGGGCCGAGGTCACCGCGCACGTCTGGGACGAGGAGGAGAACCTCTTCCCCCGGCTGCGGGAGACCTGCGCGCAGGAGGCCCTGGAACGGATGGGCGACAGCGTCCGGTGCGCGAAGCTGCGTGCGCCCCGCTCCCCCGGCACCCCGCCGGCGGCGGCCCCGGGCATCGGCCTGGTGGACCACGCCCGCGACCTCGTCACGAACCGCGGCCACCGGTAGCCCGCGCGGGTACCGAGCGGCGGCCCGCCCGCCGCCGGTCGCCCGGCCGCGCCCGTGCCGCCGTACGGGGCTGCGGCCGCCGCGTCCGGCGGCGGGTGGTTCATTCGCCGGTGGTGGAGGCGACCGGCAGACGGTCCGGGGCCCCGGGCTCGTGCGGGGTGGGGGCCGGGGCAGGGGCGGTGGTGGGGCGTTCGGTCCAGAACGTGCCGGACGCCGCACGGCGGGCGAGCATCAGGAGCACTCCGACCAGGCTCAGGCCGAAGGCGATGACCAGGGGCGGGCCCATGCCGAACCAGGCCGCTCCGCCGGATGAGTTGGCCGGATCCGCCATGTCGGCCACCGCCTCCACGAGCAACCAGACCAGCATGGCCGCGCCGACGAGCGGGCCGGCCCCGATGAGCAGGAACTCGCGCAGGCTCGCGGTGAGCCGGCGCCGGTGGT
Source organism: Streptomyces erythrochromogenes (assembly GCF_036170895.1). Classification (NCBI taxonomy): domain Bacteria; kingdom Bacillati; phylum Actinomycetota; class Actinomycetes; order Kitasatosporales; family Streptomycetaceae; genus Streptomyces; species Streptomyces erythrochromogenes. The sequence goes on from NZ_CP108036.1 coordinate 904,259, forward strand.
AGACCGCGCAGGCGATGCCGGTGAGGGCGTAGTAGAAGGCGATCAGCAGGGACAGCGCCGTCAGGGAGTCGGCGAGGGCGTTCTCGCTGATCCGGTGGATGAGCAGGTACCAGGCGGTGGCCGTGCCGGCGACCCACCAGGTGCTGACGGCGGGGGTGCGGTAGCGGGGGTGGATCATGCCGAAACGGCTCGGCAGGGCGTGCCGGCGCGCCATGGAGAGCGCGGTGCGCGACGCCGGGATGATCGTCGTCTGGGTCGAGGCGAGTGCCGAGGTGGCGACGGCCAGCAGGACGATCCAGTCCCAGCCGCCGAGGGCCTCACGGGCCAGGGAGGCGAAGACGGCCTCCTCGTCGTCGGCGTGCGCGGCGAGGTAGCCGGTACCGGCGAAGGCGACGACCGCGAAGGCCACGGAGACGTAGGTGGCCAGGAGGACGACGGTCGACCAGATGCCGGCCCGCCCCGGCGCCGAGGAGGGGTCCTTCGTCTCCTCGGTGAGGTTCACGGCCGACTCCCAGCCCCAGTACACGAAGACGCCGAGGAGCAGCCCGCCGGTCAGCGCCGTTCCGCCCGCCGCGAAGGGGTCGAGCCAGCCGGCGGCCGGCCGTACGGCGTCGAGTGAGGCGGTGCCCGCGTAGACCCGGTACAGGGCCACCCCCGCGAACACGAAGAGGCAGACGGTCTGCAGCAGGACCAGGACGTTCTGCAACCGGGCCGCCGCCTGCGTGTCCCGTACGCACAGCGCCGCCATCACCACGATCACGAGCACGGTCAGCGCCTGGCGGATCAGGGTGTCGCCCGCGAGGGCGTCCAGGCCGACGGCCAGCAGGCCGAAGTTCACGGCCACGTCGGCCAGCGAGCCGACGACCAGGACGCCGGTCATCGTGATCGCCCAGCCTCCGAGCCACCCGGCCGTGGGACCCAGCGCGCGCGTCACCCAGGAGAAGGTCGTGCCGCAGTCGGGATCGGCGCGGTTCAGGTAGTAGAAGGCGGATGCGATGAGGACCATCGGTACGAAGGACGCGAGCATCACCCCGGGAGCGTGTAGGCCGACCAGCGCGACGATCGGCCCGATCACCGCGGCCAGGGAGTACGCCGGCGAGGTGGCGTTGAGCCCGATGGCGAGCGCGTCGACGAACCCGATCGCGTTCGGTCTGAGCGTGGCGGCCTGCGGCGTCCGCGGGGTGTCTTCGACCATGGTCCCTCACTGGTGCGGTGTGAACGGGGCGTGAATGCGATGAGGAAACCCGTGCGCCGCCCAGAGGGTCAATGGTGTTGGCATAAGCCCTGCCGCCCAGGCCCCGTCCCGGCCCCGCCCCCGGCTCAGGCCCACGCCCCGGCCCCCGCTCAGGCCCCGGCATCCGCCAGCTGCCGCTCCGCCGTGTCCAGCAGCATCTCCAGCGCGACCGGGTAGGCGCTGTGCGGCATCCGGGCGGCCAGCAGCCCGGCGGTGGCCGCGATGTTCGGGTACGCGTCCGCCGGCAGGCGGGCGTACGTCGACTCCCAGCGCTCCTCGTCCGACTCGCGCGCCTTGGCCGACAGGGCCAGGGGGCCCGCGTCGAGGGCCGCGAAGGCCAGGCTCTGGTCGACGTAGGCGTGGTAGATCCGCACCGCGTCCTCGTCCCCGAACCCCGCACCGCGCAGGATGCCCAGGATCGCCTCGTCGGCCGCGATCTCGCGGGGCCGGCCGGTCACCCGGCTCGCGGTCAGCAGGGCGGCCTGCGGGTGGGCGAGGTAGGCGCCGTGGATGCGCAGCCCGAGGGCGCGGAGGTCGTCGCGCCACCGGCCGGTCGGGGACCAGCCGGCGAGCGCCCGGCCGATCAGCTCCTCGCCGATGGCGAGGGTGAGCCCGTCCATGCCCTCGAAGTACCGGTACAGGGTGCTCGGGTCCGCGCCCAGCGCGGCGCCGAGCCGCCGGGCGGACAGGCCCGCGCTGCCGTGCTCGCGCACCATCCGCAGCGCCGTCTCGACGATCAGCTTCTCGGAGAGCACCGTCCCCTGACGGGTCGGTCGCCGCCGCCTGCGGGCCTCCTCGGGGACCACGTCCTTCGCCATCGCCGCCCGCCTCCGTAACGTCCCGGCCTTATGCCAACACCATTGACCTTAACTCGGGGCGCCCGGTTCCATCAGCCTCCTGAGGCGGATGCCTCACCGAGAGAGGACCAAGACATGCGTGTTCTGCTTGTGGGTGCCGGCGGTGTCGGGAGCGCGATCACCAAGATCGCCGCACGCCGCGACTTCTTCGACCACTTCGTCGTCGCCGACTACGACCTGGGCCGCGCGCAGGCCGCGGTCGCCGCCCTGGGCTCCGCCGAGCAGCGGTTCAGCGCCTGCCGCGTCGATGCCTCCGACGAGGCGGCGGTGACCGGGCTGCTCGCGGAGCACGGGTGCGACGTGCTGATGAACGCCACCGACCCGCGCTTCGTGATGCCCCTGTTCAACGCGGCGCTGGCGGCGGGCAGCCACTACGTCGACATGGCCATGTCCCTCTCCCGCCCGCATCCGGACCACCCGCACAGCGAGTGCGGGGTCAAGCTCGGCGACGAGCAGTTCGAGCAGGCCGCGGAGTGGGAGAAGTCGGGCCGCCTGGCGCTCGTCGGCATGGGTGTCGAGCCCGGGCTGTCGGACGTCTTCGCCCGCTACGCGGCCGACGAACTCTTCGACGACATCGAGGAGATCGGCATCCGCGACGGGGCAAACCTGGCCGTCGAGGGCTACGACTTCGCCCCGTCCTTCAACATCTGGACGACGATCGAGGAGTGCCTGAACCCTCCCGTCGTGTACGAGAGCGGGCGCGGCTGGTTCACCACCGAGCCGTTCAGCGAGCCGGAGGTCTTCGACTTCCCCGAGGGCATCGGGCCGGTCGAGTGCGTCAACGTCGAGCACGAGGAGGTCCTCCTGGTGCCGCGCTGGGTCGGTGCCCGGCGCGTGACGTTCAAGTACGGCCTCGGCGACGACTTCATCGGCAAGCTCAAGACCCTGCACGCGCTGGGCCTGGACTCCACGGTCCGGGTCCCGGTCCGCGGCGAGGACGGCGCCGAGGTCCGGGTCTCGCCGCGCGACGTGGTCGCGGCCTGCCTGCCCGACCCTGCGACGCTCGGGGACCGGATGACGGGGAAGACCTGTGCCGGCACCTGGGTCAAGGGCACCAAGGACGGCCGGCCGCGCGAGGTCTACCTCTACCACGTGGTCGACAACCAGTGGTCGATGCGCGAGTACGGCTCCCAGGCCGTCGTCTGGCAGACCGCCGTCAACCCGGTGGTGGCCCTCGAACTGCTCGCGACCGGCGTGTGGTCCGGGGCCGGCGTCCTGGGTCCCGAGGCGCTGCCGCCGCTCCCCTTCCTCGACCTGCTGACGGCGTACGGCTCCCCCTGGGCCGTCCGCGAACAGGGTCCCGCCGCCGCCCCGGGCCACTGACCGGACCGACCCGTGGAACCGAAATGATCTCCTTTGACGTCATTGTCACCACGTGACCGTCGAGGGAGAGGAGAGGCGACGTGGAGCAGACCCGTCGTGCCGTACTGACTCTGGGAGCGGGGGTGGCGCTGACCGCGGCGCTGCCGGCGGGCGCGGCCCGTGCGGCGACACCAGCCGCGCCCGGCAAGCCCGGCGGAGGCGGCGAGGCCGTCCGGCGACTGCGTGCGCTGGAGCGCGAGTACGGCGCGCGGGTGGGGGCGTACGCCCGGGACACCGGCACGGGCCGGACGGTGCTGTACCGGGCCGACGAACTGTTCCCCATGTGCTCGGTGTTCAAGACGCCGGCCGCGGCGGCCGTGATGCGGGACCTGGACCGCGACGGTGAGTTTCTCGCCCGGCGGATCCACTACACGCAGGAGGACGTCACCTCCGCGGGCGGCGGCTCGGTGACCGGGCGGCCGGAGAACGTCGCCGGCGGGCTGACGGTGGCCGAGCTGTGCTCGGCGGCCATCGCGCAGAGCGACAACGGCGCCGCGAACCTGCTGCTCCGCGAGTTGGGCGGGCCCACGGCGATCACCCGGTTCTGCCGTTCCGTCGGGGACCGCACGACACGGCTCGACCGCTGGGAGCCGGAGTTGAACTCGGCCGAGCCCTCGCGGGTGACCGACACGACCAGCCCCCGGGCCATCGCGCGCACGTACGGGCGCCTCGTGCTCGGCGACGCGCTCGCCCCGCGGCACCGGGAACTCCTGACGCGGTGGCTCGTGTCCAACACGACGAGCGGCGACCGGTTCCGCGCCGGCCTGCCGCGCGACTGGGTGATCGGGGACAAGACGGGCGCCGGGTCGTACGGGACCAACAACAACGTGGGCGTCGCCTGGCCTCCCGGGCGGCCGCCCGTGGAGCTGGCCGTGCTGACCACCAAGCCGGACGCCGCGGCGCCGCGCGAGGACGCACTGGTCGCGAGGGCGGCCGAGGCCCTGGCGGCGGCGCTGACCTGACGGGCGCATCCTCTGGTCCGTCCCGTGGCCGGAACCACGGGACGGGCGTCGCGCGGGGGGCGTCTCCTCGTCGATGCCCGCGCCTTGCCGGCCTCGTCGGCGGGCGCGATCTGCGGGTCGCCGGGACCACCGGCGGGCACGTCGGGGGCAAGCCCGTCATCGCCGTCAACCAGGGCACAGAGCAAGGATCTTGGCGGTACCGTGCTGCTCCAGCGGGCTGACGTGGTGCCTACGAAGTGCCACGATGGTCCGGGCTTCAACAGTGTGCCTTTTCGGGACGCTACGAGAGCGGCGCCGGCGCCTCCCGGAGGGCAGCCCTACCCCACGAAAGGGCGGACACCCCATGCGCGTTATACCCTTCGTATGGCCCTTAGGCGGCGGCCGCGGCTCGGCCGCGGAGGACCAGGTGCGGCTCTACTACAGCCGCAAGACACAGGAGATCCTGCACAAGTACGGTCCGGGCCCGCGCGTCCACTTCCACGTGGGGCTGTACCCGGACGGCCCACCGGACACCACCGTTCCCCAGAGCACGCTGCAGCAGAGCCTGTTCGACTCGCAGGAGCGGATAGTCGACCACGCGGCCCGCACGTGGGGCGCGTACGAGACACCTCCCCGGCGCCTGCTCGACATCGGCTGCGGACTGGGCGGCACCTCGCTCTACTGGGCGCAGGAGCACGGGGCGTCGGTCACCAGCCTCACCGTCACGCCGGAACACCTCCCGATCGTCAACCATTTCGCCCGTCACGCCGGGGTCGCGGAGCGCGTGACGCCCGTACTGGCCGATGTGCACGACCTCGACGAGACGCGCGCGTACGACGCCGTCTACGCCAACGAGAGCAGCGGCTACACCGACCGGACCCGGCTGTTCGAGGTCGTCGCCAAGGCCCTCGAACCCGGTGGCTGGTTCGGGATCCAGGAGCATTTCGTGGGCGACTCCGAATGGCGGGAGTTCATGGACGGCTACTACAGAACCCGGCTCGGCCGGCACGGGGAGTACCTGGCCGCAGCCGAGGCAGCCGGCTTCGAGCTGGTGGAGGACGAGGACGTGACGGACTCGGTGGCGGAGTTCTGGGTGCAGTCCATGGCGTGGAACACCGCCGAACTCGACCGGCTCCGGGCGGACTCCCGTGCCGAACCCGGCGCCTGGACCGGCGACCGGCTCGAACAGTCGACGATCGCGCACAGCAAGTTCTTCCGGCTCTGGCGGGAGCACGCGGTGGAGACGCGACTGCTGCGCTTCCGGATCGGCGGTGGCCGATGACCGCGCCGCCCCGGCCCTCGCTCCTCGGTACGGGCCTGCCGCCCTTCTACTGCCCCCTGCCGCGCGACCTCGTCCATCCCGAGGCCAAGGAGGTGGAGTCCCGGGCGGTCGAGTGGCTGGACGCCTTCGGCCTGTACCCCGATCCGGTCGAGCGCGCATGGGGGCTCGCCACCCACAGTGCGGACTTCTCCTGCCGCATCATCCCCGACGGGGACGTGGAGGCCGTCCTCCTGTTCACCCGGTGGAACTACTGGGCCAACGCCGTGGACGACTGGCAGGATTCGGGCTCCGACGAGGTGGGGACGGCCGCGGTCGTCGAACACGGGGTGCGGCTGCTGCGGACCATCGAGGATCCCGAAGCGTCCGTACTGCCCGACGGGCCCATGACCCGCGCACTGCTGGACCTGGTGAACCGCACCCACGCCATGCTCACCCCCTACGAGCTGCGCAGATTCGTCGAAGGGACGCGGGACTGGCTGCTCGGGGCGGCCTGGCGGGCCGCCCGGGCGGAGGCGGGGTCGATGCCGGGGCTGAACGACTTCGTCGCCATGGGGCCGCTGGCGAACGGCACACGGTTCTCACTGACCTGGTCGGACGTCGCCCGCGGGGACCGGCTGCCGGCGGACGTCCTCTGCTCCCCCGCCCTGACGGTCCTGACGGACGCGGCCGGTTTCGTCGTCAGCGCGGACAACGACCTGTTCTCCTACGACAAGGACGACCACCTGGAGCCGCGCGAGGTGAACCTCGTCAACGTGCTCGCCCATCAGGAGGGCTGCTCCCCGGCCGAGGCGGTCCCGCTCGCCGTGGCGCTGCGCGACCGGGTGATGGTCCTGTTCACCGGGCTGCGCGCGCGGCTGGAGGACGGCGCGGACGGCGGGGAGCACGGGGGTGTCGAACTGCGCCGCCATCTGGCGGCGTTGGGCCACTACGTGGCCGGCTCCATCGCCTGGCAGAACCGAGCACCCCGGTACGCCAGTCCGCGCAACCGGTTCGAACTGCCTGTCCCGGAAGCGGAGTTCATGGTCCGGTATGCCGAGGAGCCCAGCGCCGCCGGGACGGAGCCGCCGGATCTGCCGGCCCTGGCGGCCTGGTGGCGGCACCTGCACGGCTGAGCGGAAAGACCGAGGTCCCCGGCCGGTGCGGCCGGGGACCTCGGTACGGACGTTGTGCTCAGCGGCGGCCGAGCAGTCGGCGCCACCAGCTGACGCCACGGCGCCTGCGGCCGCCGGCGACCGGGGGCGGCGCCGTCGGCTGCGGCGGGATCACCGGGTGGACGGGATGCCCGGCCGGATGCTCCACCGGGAGCTGCGGGGCCGGGGCGGGCGCGGAACGCGGGGCGAACCGCACCGGCAGCGACAGCAGGTGACGCGACATCAGGGTGCCGCGCCACTGGAGCTCGCTCGCGTCGACCGCCAGCTGGAGGTCGGGCAGCCGGTCCAGCAGGACCTCGATGCCGGTGTCCGCGATGGCGCGCCCGATGTCCTGGCCGGGGCACTCGTGCGGGCCGCTGCTGAACGCCAGGTGCGAGCGGTTGCCGTGGACGGACACGGAGGGGTCGGGGCGGATCTGGGGGTCGGCGTTCCCCGCGGCAAGGCCGAGCAGGATCATGTCCCCGGCCTTCACCTGCTGGCCGCCGAGCACGGTGTCCCCGGTGGCCCAGCGCCCGATGATCGTGTTGATCGGCGGGTCGTCCCAGAGGACCTGCTCCAGTGCGTCGGGCAGGGTCATGTGGCCTCCGGAGAGGCTCGCCCGGAAGCGCGGGTCGGTCAGGACGGTGCGCAGCGTGTTGGCGATCAGGTTGGCCGTGGTCTCGTAGGCCGCGATCAGCACGACGCGCAGGTGCATGAGCACTTCGGTGTCGGTCAGGTCCGCGGGGTGCTCGATCAGCCAGGAGGCCAGGTCGCGGGCGGGCTTGGCCTTGCGCTCGACGACCAGGTTCTCCAGCGTGGTCGTGACGTAGCGGTCGCTCTGGAGTGCCGTCTCCGTCCCCTGGAGCATGTCGCGCGCCGCGTTGACGAGCAGCGGCCCGTGTTCGTCGGGTGCCCCGATGAGCTGCGTCATGACCAGCATGGGGAGCTGGTCGGAGAAGGCCGGCACCAGGTCGGCGTATCCCTCTGCGGCGATCTGGTCGACGAGCTGGTTGGCGAAGCGCGTCACGTAGCGGCGGATGCCGCGCTTGTCGAACCGCTCCAGGGACTCCACGACGGCCGAGCGCAGCCGCTCGTGGACGGGGCCGTCGGTGAAGTTGCACACCGGCACCCAGGAGACCATGGGGCCGAGCGGGGTGTCGGCCGGCACGCGGCCCTCTCTCATGTCGCGCCAGCCCCGTGGGTCGCGGGCGAACCGCGACGAGGTGCGGGCGACGTCCAGGTTCTCCCGGTGGCCGAGGACGAGCCACGCCGGGAGGTCCCCGCTCACGAGCACCGGGGCCACCGGGCCGTGCTCGGCCCGCAGCTTCTCGTACAGGGCGAGGGGGTCCGCCTGGGCTTCCGCTCCGTGCAGGCGGTACAGGCCGCCCGCGGTCGCCGCGGCGTGGGCGGGGCACCCGGGCGGTGGGGTGGGGGTGGTGCTCACATTGCCTCCTGGGTGGCTGCCTGGGAGTGCAGGTAGCGCATGAGGGTCAGCAGGACATCGCGGGACGAGTCCCGCCTTCTGGCGTCGCAGACGAGGATCGGGACGGCGGGGGGCAGGTCGAGGGCCTCGCGCAGCTCCTCCAGGGGGTGGTCGGGCGCGCCGGGGAAGGAGTTGACGGCCACGACGAAGGGGACGCCGCGCTCCTCCAGCCGCCCGATGACGTCGAAGCTGATCTCCAGCCGCCGGGTGTCGAGGAGTACGACGGCCCCGAGGGCGCCCTCGAAGAGCCCGCGCCACAGGAACCAGAAGCGTTCCTGGCCGGGTGTTCCGAACAGGTACAGGACGAGTTCGTCGTTGATGCTGATGCGGCCGAAGTCCATGGCCACGGTGGTGGTGATCTTGTGGGAGACGCCCCAGGTGTCGTCGACACCGACGCCGGCCCTGGTCATCGTCTCCTCGGTCGTCAGCGGTTTGATCTCGCTGACGGCACCGACCATCGTCGTCTTGCCCACGCCGAATCCGCCGACGACCACGACCTTCACGGCCGCCGCGGCCGACTGCGGGAGTACGTCCGCCTCGCGCGGCCCGGCGGGCGGGTCAGAGCTTCTGAAGTCCATCGATCACTGCCTCGATCAGAGCAAGGTCGGGTAGCTGCGCGGCGGGAATGGGCGGGCGGACGTGCACGCGTTGGGCGGCCATCAGGTCTCCGACCAGCACGGTGACGACGCTCACGGGCAGGCCGACGTACGCGGCGATCTCGGCCACCGACAGCGGTGACTGGCACATCCGCAGGATGGAGGCCTGCTCGGGCTGCGTCTCGGGTCGGGGAGGCCCTTTGGCCACCACTAAGGTCACGAGGTCGAGCTGGACGGAGGTGGAGGGTCCACTGCGTCCGCCGGTGATGACGTAGAGCCGTTCGGGACTGCCGTCCTCCCAGCTTGAGGGCGGCTCTTTCACGCGGGCTGCCCGTCGTGCCGGGGCGGGCTGCTCAGGTGGTCCCCCATTCGGGTCACCAGGTTGCGCATCTGCGCGCCCATCAGGCCCGCGTCGACGCCCTCGTCGGCGAGGACCGCGAGGTAGGAGCCGTCCCCGGCGGCCATGAGGTAGAAGAAGCCGCCGTCCATCTCGATCACGACCAGCCGCATTCTGCCCTCGGAGCTGGGCAGTTCGGCGGCCACCGCTCCGGCAAGGCTCTGCAGGCCGGCGCACGCGGCCGCCAGGCGGTCGGCCGTGTCCGTCTCGGCCCCGTACTGGGCCACGCAGAGGCCGTCCGCGGACAGCACGATCACGTGCCGCGTCTGCGGCACGCCGGCGGCCAGGTCCTTGAGCATCCAGTCCATACTGCTTCGCTGAGTCATCACTGTTTACGCCCCTTTGGTCGCTGAACCCGACGCATCCTGGGCGCCCGGCGCGTCCTGGCCGGGCTCACCCGACAGTCCGCTGTGGAACGCCTCCAGCCACATTCCGGGGCCGTTGTCGTCGGCCGGCTGCGGCCTCGCGGCCGGCCGGACTTCGGAGGTGGCGACACGGTCCTTCCGGCGCCGTTGCGGCAGGCCGGTCGCGGTACGTTCGGCGGTCGGCCCGCCACTGGCGGGCATCGGGCCGGGCATCGGGCCCGGCATCGGCCCGGGCGACGGAGCCGGCGTCGGCCGGGGCACGGGGACGCCGGCCGACATCGCGTCGACGGGGTGCTCCCGCGGTGTGGCGGACACCGCCCTGGGCCCCGAGGAGGAGCCGATGCCGTGGGCGAGACCGGTCGCCGCCGACGCGGTGGTGATCAGGTGCTGCGGCACGATGACGACGGCCCGGACACCGCCGTACGCGGACGAGCGCAGGGACACCTGGAACCCGTACGCCTGCGCGAGCCGGCCGACCACGGCCAGGCCGAGCCTCGGCGTCTCGCCCAGGTCGTTGAGGTCGATGCCGGACTGCGCCTGCGCGAGCATCTTCTCGGCGCGTGCGCGGGCCTCCTCGCTCATGCTCAGTCCGCCGTCCTCGATCTCCACGGCGATGCCCGACTGCACCTCGACGGCGGTGAGGTGGACCCGGGTGTGCGGCGGGGAGTAGCGGGTGGCGTTGTCCAGCAGCTCGGCGAGGGTGTGGATCAGCGGCTCGACGACCGGGCCGACGACGGCGACCTCGGTGACCGAGTGGAGCTCGACCCGCTGGTAGTCGATGATCCTCGACATGGCGCCGCGCATGACGCTGTAGAGGGTGACGGCCCTGCTCCACTGCCGGCCGGGGCGCGCACCGCCGAGGACGGAGATGGAGTCGGCGAGCCTGCCGATGAGGGCGGTGCCGTGGTCCAGGCGCAGGAGGTCTCCGAACACGTCCGGGTTGCGGCCGTGCCGGTCCTCCATCTCGCGCATCTCGTGCGCCTGCTGGTGGACGATCGCCTGCACGCGGCGGGCGACGTTCACGAAGGCCCGCTGCGCCGAGTCGCGCAGGCTCTCCTCGTTGTCGACGGCGTCGATGACGTGGGCCAGTACGGCCTGCAGCGCGGCTCTGAAGCGCGGCGTGAGGGCGGCGTCGTTGCCCCAGCGGTTGCCGTGTCCGGCGCGGCCGCCCAGGGAGGTGAGCACCTCCTCGGCCACCTCGCCCCGGCGCAGTCGCTCGATGGCCTCGGGGAGCACCACCGCGGACAGGCGGGTCGCCTCGGTCTCCTGCCGGGCCAGGGTGTGCCGGAGCGCGGCGATCTCGGAGCCCCGGGCGGCGAGGGCGCGGCCGCGCCGTAGGGCTTCGACGAACACCGCGGCGGTGCACAGGCCGCCCGCGGCGATCAGGATGGTGCCGACCGGCCCGGAGGAGGAAACAAGCGCCCCGACCAGACAGACGGCGGCCAGGGACCCGATCGCGGGCAGCGCCCGGCTTGCTCCCGCTTCCGGGTGAGCCGTTTCGGGTGGAATGTCTCTTTGCTCCATCGGCGTCCTCGAATTATCGGAAAAGGGTGACCTTCTGACCGGTGGGCGGGAGCATAACGACGCCCAACTGCCCGCACGCGCGCTTTCGTTGGAGTTCATCGGACCGGAGGAACCGTTATGCGCCAACGATGGCGACGAATTCCGGCCCCGGCGGTGGACGGCCCACGGGGGGAGGCGACGTAAGGGGAGGTCGACCGCCCGCCGGCGCCTGGGCAGCACGGGCCTTCACCCCTGAATCCCCTCCGGCGCCGACCGCGCCGCGCGGTCGCGAGGTGGCGCCGCGGACCCAAATGCGCTAGGCGGGGGGCGGCGCCGGAGGAGTCACCGTTTCGAGTGGTCAGGCACCCGGCGGTGCCGCGTCACCGCGGGGGGCCGCGAGGCCGGCGAGCAGGACGTCGAGGGCGAGGTCGGTGGCCTCGGACAGCGGGGTGTCCTCCAGGAGGGAGCCGACCGCCAGGGCCGCGAGGCCGTGCACGGTGGAGAAGGCGACCTGGGCGAGGCGGTCCGGCTCGCCCGCGCGCACGACGCCCTCCTGCTGCGCGAGGGCGACGAGTCCGGCGGCGATGTGCAGGCTCTGGTGGCCGAGCTCGCGCAGTTCGGCACTGGAGTCGTCGGCGTGCTTGGCCGTGAACATCAGGCTCAGCAAGGGGGCGTTCGCCACGGCGAAGGCGATGTAGGCGCGCCCCATGCCGGCGAGCCGGGCGGTGACGGGGCCGGGCGCGTCGACGGCGGCCCGCAGACCCTCGTTGAGGCGGGTGAAGCCGCGCACGGCGAGCGCGTCGAGCAGCGCCTGCCGGTCGCGGAAGTGGCGCCCCGGCGCGGCGTGGCTGACACCGAGGTCCCGGGCGAGGGCGCGGAGGGACAGGCTGTCCGCCCCCGTCGTCGCGAGGACCTCCTCCGCGCGCGCCAGCAGGGCCTCGCGGAGGTTGCCGTGGTGGTAGGGCGAATCGGCGTCGGCCAAGGCGGCCTCCCCTCACTCGATGTTGTCATTGACAACAATGTTTGCTCTGTCTACATTCAAATTATCGTCCATCGGCCGGAACACCGGAACGGAGCGCCGACCATGTCTATGACATACCGCGGAACCACAGCCCTGATCACCGGGGCCAGCGCCGGCCTCGGCGTCGAGTTCGCCCGGCAGTGGGCCGAGCGCGGAGCGGACGTCGTACTCGTCGCCCGCCGCGTCGAGCGGCTGGAGGAGATCGCGGCGGACCTTCGGCGCCGGTACGGGGTGAAGGCGCACCCCGTCGCCGTCGACCTGGCCCGGCCGGGCGCCGCGGCCGCGCTGCACGCGGAGCTCGACGGGCTCGGACTGCGCATGCAGACCCTGATCAACAACGCGGGCTTCGGCAGCCACGGCCCGTTCGCCGACCAGGACCCCACCCGGATCAGCGAGATGATCCAGCTCAACGTGACGGCCCTGACGGAGCTGACCCGGCAGTTCCTGCCGGACCTGACGGCCGACGGCCGGGGCGCCCTCGTCACCGTCGCCAGCGCCGCCGCCTACCAGCCGACCCCGGCGATGGCGGTGTACGGGGCCACCAAGGCGTTCGTCCTGAACTTCACCGAGGCCGTCGCCTACGAGACGCGCTCCTCCTCGCTGCGGGTGCTCGCCGTCTCGCCCGGCCCGGTCCGTACCGAGTTCTTCGACGTCGTCGGCAGCCAGGACGCCGCCGTCGGGCGGATGGCCACCCCCGAGCAGGTCGTCACGGCGACCCGCCGGGCACTGGAACGCGACAGGACGCCGCCCAGCATCGTCGTCGGCCTCGGAAACCGGCTCTCTGCGACGGCCTCCACGCTGGCTCCGCGCCGCCTGGCCCTGACGGTGGCAGGGCGGGCCCTCAAGGCCTGACCGGCCCGACTCGTCCGGGCGGGCCCGCTGCCGCACACTGGGTTCCGGACACCCCCGACGGCGGGGTGCCCGGATTCCGGCGGGTGCGGGGAGGCGCGGCATGGTCATCAGTCACCACATCGCCGACGGAACGCTGCACGTGCGGATCCTGCACGAGCTGCACGTCACCGATCGGGCCGCGGCCGCGCTGCAGATCGAATCCCTCGTCCACGCCCACCGCCCGGCGCGGGTCACCGTCGAGCTGCCGAGCCGCTCCCCCTCTCCCATGACCTTCAGCGCGCTGGCCCGCGCGCGGCGGATGTGCCAGAGCCTCGGCATCCCCCTGACCGCGACGGGGCCCGGTGAACAGGCCCCCCTGCCCCTCTTCGGCCACGAGGCCGGTGCGGACGGCACGGCCGGCGAGGACGGCTCCGCCGGCGCCCGGTGGCTGGAGCACGGAGCGCGCCACAACCACTGACGCGACGCCGGCGGCCCGACCGGCCCCGGCCCGGGATCAGTTGAAGGGTTCCAGCGTCATGAAGGCCTCCTGGGGGTTGCCCTCGTGCACCAGCGACTCGTGGGCGCCCACGTCGTCGAAGGCGAAGCCGTACGCCTTGCCGTCGGCCATCTGCGCGTGGATGATGCGGGAGTAGTGGTTGGTGACGGCATCGCGGTAGAAGCCGGCGCCGTTCGCGTCGGGCTGGTTCGGATTGGTCAGGAGCGTCGAGCGGTTGAAGCCCGCGCACAGAGTGCGGGAGATCGGGCCGCGGACGGTGTCGTTGGGGGCGTCGAGGAGCTTGTAGCAGCCGAAGACGCTGTCGGAGTCGGGCTTCTGGAAGCTGGTGACCACCGCACCCGAGCCGTTGGTGAAGTTCATGACGTTGCCCGAGACCCGGCCGTAGTACTTGGTGCCGGGTTCGTTCGCGAACGGCGTCACCGTGAGGGTGGAGGAGCTGTACTTGCTCCAGACGCGGTTGATGTAGTCGTTCATCGCGCCGGCCGGGATGCCGCCCGCCTCGATGCCGTGGCCGGGGGACAGCGCCCGCAGCGGGGTACCGTCGGGGCGGCTCTGGATCAGGCCTCCCCAGCCGGCCGAACGCAGCCCGCCGAAGACGGCGCCGTACCCGCCGGCCTTGAGACGGCCGGTGTTCTTGACCGAGCCGTCGGCCGCCTTCGCGCCCACCGCGTACGGGGCCGAGAACATGTCGACCTGGGTGCTGTTGATCCACAGGCCGGCGTCGTTGAGCGTGTACTCGGACCAGTTGAACAGGATGTCGTGGTTGGGGTCTGTGGGGTTCTGCACGGCGGGCTGCACCAGGCCGCCGGTGGTGAGCCTGAAGACGAGCTTGCGTCCGACGGAGAAGTAGACGCGTCCGGAGAACTTGGGCATGCGGATCGTCTTGGTCTGCCCGTTGGCCGGGCCGGCGATCGACGCGTCCGGGGCGGGGGTGGGCGGGTTTCCTCCCGCCGGCCAGGGGTGGAAAGCACCACTGGCGTCGGCCCAGCCCTGCCGGCCCGTCGTGAGCTGGGTGCCCAGGTTGTAGATGTAGACGGGCTCGCTGCGCCCCGAGTTGTTCTTGATGGTGAGCGGGATGGTGGCCGGCACGGCCTCCGCGGACGGCGGCGGGCCGAAGAACAGCACGCCGGCGCCGACCGACAGGGCCGCGACGCCGAACGCCAGCACTCTCGACAAGCGGAACACTCTCTTCCTCCTTGCGTGGGGGGACCTGCCGATGGAGCGGTGGGCTAGGCAGGGATGGATTAATTGAAATGTGAGAGCGCTCTCAGAGTCTGATTGTGTTCAACTTCTGTCAATGCTCTTGACACAGCCGCCTGTTCAGAAGGCGTATCGGATCCGCAGCCACGGCGCGTGGGCGGCGACGAGCTCACGCACCGCCGCGACGGCCCCGGCCTTGACGTCACTGCGGTAGCGGACGTTCCAGCTGCCGTTCTGCGAACGCTTCGGCTCCTGGAGGCGGGGCTGCCACAGGACGTCCTCCGCGCGGGGGTGCCAGCCGAGATTGAGCTCGTGCAGGTCCTTGTTGTGCGTCAGCATGATGACCTCGGCGGCCGCCTGGTCCTTCACCCGGGCGGGCAGCACGTCGTCCATGTGCCGGAGCAGCAGGGACCAGTCGCGCTCCCAGCCGGGGCGCAGGACGACGGGCGAGAGGTTGAAGTGGACCTCGTAGCCCGCGTCCAGGAAGTCCCCGGCGGCGGCGATGCGGCTCTCCACCGGGCTGGTGCGGATGTCGAGCAGCCTGGAGTCGCTCGGCGGCATGAGGGAGAACCGCACGCGGGTGCGGCCTCGGGGCTCCAGGAGGAGCAGGTCCGGGTTGACGAACTTGGTGGCGAAGGACGCCTTGGCGGCGGGCCACCGCGCGAAGGCGTGCACCAGGTCGGCCACGTTGTCGCTGATCAGGGCGTCGACGCAGCAGTCGCTGTTCTCGCCGATGTCGTAGACCCAGGCGAGCGGATCGCACTGGTTGGCCTCGGGCTTGGGGCCGAGGCGCGCGATGTGCCGGGAGAGGTGGGCGATGGTGCGCTCGATGTTGGTGAAGACGGTGACCGGGTTGGCGTAGCCCTTGCGGCGCGGGACGTAGCAGTAGGCGCAGGCCATGGCGCAGCCGTTGGCCGGCCCGGGGGCGATCCAGTCCGCGGAGCGGCCGTTGGGCCGGGTGGTGAGCGTCTTCTTCTCCCCCAGGACCAGCGTCTCCGTCTTGATCCGGACCCAGCGGTCGACGTTCTGCTCGTTCCCGTGGAGGTCGGGGATCCGCCAGTGGGAGTCGACGGGGACGACCTCGGCGTCGGGGTACCGGGCGAGGACCTGCCTGCCGCGCGGGGAGGCCGCGGCCGCGGGTTCGGCGAAGATCGTGCCTACGGAAAGCAGCCGGCGCGCGGCGGGACCGTCCCGGAACAGCGGGCCGGCGTTCCCCTGCGGGCGGGGCGCCCGCCCCGGGTCGATGTCCTCCAGGCCGAACAGGGCGTCTGCGCCGTCGTCCGGCCCGCCCCCGGTCTGCTGGGCTCGCATGTCGGTCTCCTGCGGGATCACGGACCGCCCACTGTAGGGCAGCCGGCGGGAGCCGGGCGCCCGCGCCCTCACGGCGGCCGTGGCGGGGCGCCGGGGCCCGGCGCCGCGCCACGGCGGCAGGGCGGGGCAGGGGGAGGGCTCGGCGGTGGGCGCGAGCCTAGGATGGGAGGCGTCGAATGCGCAGGTGGGGGCCCGGCAGGAGAGGAAGCGGCTTGAATCGTTTCGCCCGGCTCGCCACGCGGCTGCTGGCGGTGCCACTGGGACTCGTCTGGCTGGAGCCGGCGGGGGAGGCCGCGGGCGCGGCACCCGAGTGCTGGCCGGTCGGGGCGGAATCCGACCCGGCCGTGCCGGCGTGCTGCCGGCTGGTCGCGGAGGACGGAATGCCCCGCTTCCTGTCGCATGTCGGGGACGGTTCCGACGACGGCGACGGCTACGACGGCGGCGCGTCCTTCGCGTTCGCAGGCGTCCCCCTCGTCGGCGGTTCGGGCGAGCTCCTGGGCGTCCTCGCCGTCACGGACCGCGCCCCCCGGAAGTGGAGCGAGGACGACGTACGGGACCTGTCGGACCTCGCCGCCGCTTGCAGTGCGCAGATGCGGATGCGGACGCGCTCCGAGACCGTCCGCCAGGCCCGCGAGGCGGCGGAGGGGGAGGCGACCCGCGTGCACGGGCTGCTCAACCGTTCCGAGCTGCTCCTGCGGGCTTCCGAGGACCTCGCCGACACCAGCGGACTGGACGACGTCCGCCGGCGGGTCGGGGACCTCGTCGGCGGGGACCTCAAACCGGCCGGTATCGACCTGGTGCTGGTGCGGCAGGGGATGCTCCACCATGTGACGGGTCCCGTCGACGACGATGTCTTCGGCCCTCCGCCCGGGAGACTCGCCGAGCCCTTCGGCCTCGGTTCGCACTGGCCGGTCGCGCGGGCGGTGCGCGAGCACCGGTTGATCGTGGTCGACGGGCCGTCGGTGGCGGGCGGGACCGATGCCGCTCCCGGCCACCCGGCCACCCCGGCCTTCGACGGCCTGCACC
This sequence comes from Streptomyces erythrochromogenes, assembly GCF_036170895.1. Taxonomy (NCBI): domain Bacteria; kingdom Bacillati; phylum Actinomycetota; class Actinomycetes; order Kitasatosporales; family Streptomycetaceae; genus Streptomyces; species Streptomyces erythrochromogenes. The sequence goes on from NZ_CP108036.1 coordinate 921,315, forward strand.
TCGCGACCGCCGCCTGCCTGCCCCTGCGCGGTACCCACGACACCCTCGGGGCCCTGGTCCTGGGGTGGGACGCCCCGTACGAGATCGGCGTGGACGAGCGTGCGGTACTGACCACGCTCGCCGGCTACACCGCCCAGGCCCTCGAACGCGCCCTCCACCTCGACGAACGAGTCACCGTCGCCCGCCAGCTCCAGCGGGCCATGCTCACCGAACTGCCCGACGTACCAGGCCTGGAGCTGTCCGCCCTGTACCGGCCGGCCGCCCGCGACGACATGGTCGGCGGTGACTGGTACGACGCCTACCCGCTGCCGGTGGCACCGGGCGGGGCCGCCACGGGCGCGCTGTCGCTCACCGTCGGCGACATCACCGGGCACGACATGCGGGCGGCCGCGCTGATGGGCCAGGTCCGCAGCATGCTGCGCCAGGCCGATCACGACCATGCGGGCGAAGGCCCGGACCAGGCGCTCTGCGCACTGGAACGGGCCTGCCGCCGTCTGAACCTCCCGGCCAGCGGCACCGCCGTCCACGCCCACCTCACTCCGGCGGCCGACGGCCACTGGCGGCTGAGGTGGAGCAACGCGGGCCACCCGGCGCCGCTCGTGGTCACCGCGGACGGCGCCGTGGAGACCCTCGCGCGGCACGACGTGCTGCTGCACCACGCCCTGACACCGGGGCCCCGCACCTGCGACAGCCGTTCGCTGCCCCCGGGCAGCACCCTGCTGCTGTACACCGACGGGCTGGTCGAGGAGCGGGGAGGGGACATCGAGGACAACGTCGACCGGCTCTCCCAGCAGCTCACCACGGCTCCCCCGGGGGTTCCGCTGGACGCGTTGCTGCGGTCCCTCCTGGGCTCCGTCGGTCCGCGGGACGCGCGGGACGACGCCGTCCTGTTCGCGGTACGCGTCGCCGCCTCCTGACCGGCCCGCCGTACGTCGGGTCAGGCGGGGGCCGGGAGGGTCAGTTCGAAGCGGCAGCCCCCGGGCACGTTGTGGACGTCGGCGTGCCCGGAATGGGCCTCGACGATGCCCCGGACGATCGCCAGGCCCAGGCCCGCACCCGAGGGAGGCGTACGGGCCCGCGACCCCCGCCAGCCGGTGTCGAAGACACGGGGCAGGTCCTCATCCGGGATCCCGCCGCAGGCGTCGGTGACGGACAACACCACCGCGTCGGCTCGGCGTTCCGCGGCGATCGCCACGGTGCCTTCGGCCGGGGTGTGGCGGATGGCGTTGACCAGCAGGTTCGACGCCGTCCCGGGTGGCCCGGCGGGCGACGGGGTCCACGGTCAGGCCGGCGGCCGAGAGCAGGGGCTCGCCCGCCGGGACGGCCGCGGACGCGCGGCGCAGCACCGACCGTACGCGCAGGACCAGTTCACGCGGGCTGAAGGGCTTGGTCACGTAGTCGTCCGCGCCGACCTCCAGGCCCAGGATCCGGTCCTCCTCGTCGCCCCGCGCGGTGAGCATCACGACCGGCAGGTGAGGAGTTCCCGCTCCGTGGGCACGCAGCCGGCGGCACCCCTCCAGACCGTCCATGCCCGGCAGCATCAGGTCGAGGACGACCAGGTCGGGCCGGTACCGGGCGGCGGCCTCCAGGGCGGACGGACCGTCATCGGCACGGTGCACGGTGAATCCGGCCCGCTCCAGATAGCCGGCTACGACCTCCGAGACCGTGGGGTCGTCGTCCACCACCAGGACGCGGCCCGCCGCGCCTGCGGTGCCACCGTTCATGCCCGCGCTCGCGTGCGCGCCCGCGTCCGCGTCGCCCGCGAACCATTCATTGCTTGATGCCATGGCTCCAGGGTGTCACCGCATCGTGCGGTACCCACCACCGCCTGCCGGGACCTGACGCGACGTCCGCTCGTCCCTGCGGCCGGGCCGGCGGCATCTGCGGGAGTTCTCGTGCGAGCGGGGGTGCGGGTGCGGGTGAGAGCGAGGGTGAGCAACGCGGCCGTCGCGAGGAGGGCGACGAGGCCGGCGTACAGGTGGGCCGCCGTCCGCAGCCCGTAGGACTGCGTCAGGACGCCCGCGCCGACGGCCGGCAGGCTCATCGCGACGTAGGAGAGCACGTAGTACGCGGCCAGGGTCGTGCTCCGGTCCGCCTGCGGGACCCGGGCGAGCACCATGCGCATCGAGCCCTGCGCCACCGCTCCGAAGGCGACGCCGGCCAGCAGGGCCGCGGCGAAGACGGCGGGCAGGCTGACCAGGTGCATGCCGGCCAGGGAGAGGGCCGCGGCGGCGGGGACCGCGGCGCAGCCGAGGAGGGTGGCGGTGAGGGGGCGCAGGACGCGGGTCGTCCAGACCGTGACGGCCGCGGAAAGGCTCAGGGCGAAGAAGACCATGCCGCCGGCCGCCTGCGGGGCGCCCGGGGCCACGAGGTGGACGAAGGCCGGGCCGAGGGAGGAGTAGAAGCCGCCGAGTGCCCAGACGGCGACGACGCCGGCCCCGCTGATCAGGAAGGCCCGGCGGGCGTTCGGGGAGACGGCGACGCGCGGACGCAGGGAACGCCACGCTCCGGCGTACGGCCGGATCGTCTCGGGCGAAAGGGCGATGGCGGCGGCTTGGAGGAGGAAGACGAGGGCCAGGACGAGGTAGACGGTGACGGTGGGTCCGGGGGCGTGGCGGATGAGCAGGGTGGCCACCAGGACTCCGGCCGCCATGCCGGCCGCCGGCGCGATGCTGTTGGTGAGGGCGGACCGGCCGGGGCGTCCCGGTGGGTCGAGGTCGACGAGGGCGGCTCCGGCCGCGCTGGTCGCGGCGCCGGTGGCGAGTCCCTGGAGTACGCGGGCCGCGATGAGGGTGTCGGCGCAGTCGGCGCTCGCGAGCACCGCCATGGCGACGGCTTCCAGAGCGAGCGAGCCGACGAGGACGGGGCGCCGTCCGAGGTGGTCCGACAGGGCGCCGGTGGTGAGCAGTGCGGTCAGGAGGGCCAGGGTGTAGGCGCTGAAGACCACCGTCACGGACAGGGCGGACAGGCCCCACCGGTCCTGGTAGACGGGGTAGAGGGGCGTGGGTGCGCTGGAGGCGGCCAACAGCGTGATCAGGACGGATGCGTTGAGGGCGAACGGCGGGCGTTTCCCCGTCGGCGGCATCAGCAGCTCCTCACTTAAAGCGGATGATTAGCTTTAAGCAGTCTATCGATCGGCTGGGCATTAAAGCAAACTGTTCGCTTTAAGGCGTCACGCGGACCCCGTGAAGCAAGAACTTTGCTTTAAGCTGCTGGCATGAGTCGCAAACCGATGGTCCGCCCCGGCGGCCGCAGCGCACGGGTCCAGGAGGCTGTCCACACCGCGGTGCGCGAACTCCAGGCGGAGGTGGGCCGCCCCGAGTTGACCATTCCGCTGGTGGCGGCACGTGCCGGCGTCACCCCGTCGACGGTCTACCGGCGCTGGGGCGACCTGCAGGAGCTGCTGTCCGACGTCGCCGTGGAGAACCTGCGGCCGGACACGCCGCCGCAGGACCACGGCGACCTGGCTGCGGACCTGCGGAACTGGGCCGAGCAGTTCATTGAGGAGATGGCGTCTCCGATCGGCCGCGCCTACATCCGCGACGCCCTGCTCGGGGCCCCCGACGGCGACAACGCGGCGCGGTGCTCGCAGTACGCGGCGGAGCAGATCGACGTCGTGCTCGCCAGGGCGGCGGAGCGCGGCGAGGACGCCCCGGGGGTCGAGCTGGTCCTCGACCGGGTCGTGGCGCCCATGATGTACCGCATCCTCTTCCGTCCCGGAGACCCCGCAGCACCCGGAGCACCCGGAGCACCCGGAAGTCTCACCGCCGAGTACGCGCGGGGGCTCGTGCAGGACCTCCTGGACGGCTTCGGCGCGCCGCACTGACCCCGTCAGCCCGCGGTGTCCGCGGTCCGGCCGGGGACGGGGGCGAGCCGGTAGGCGTCGCCGTCGGTGACCACGCGGCCGGCGGTCGGCGGGGGGAAGTGCGTACCGAGCAGGAGCGCGCCCGTGTCGGCGAGCGAGGCGAGCAGTGAGCGGCGGGTCGCCTCGGCCCGCCCGGGGTCGATGTCGACGCAGCTGCCGATCTCCGGACGCGCCAGCTGCACGGGGTGGTGGATGCAGTCCCCGGTGATCAGGGCCGTGGCGTCGCCACTGGTCACCCGTACGGCCACATGACCGGGAGTGTGACCAGGAGCCGGCACCAGTTCCAGACCGGCCGCCACGGTGACGCCGACGGCCGGCACGTCGACCGCTTCGAGCAGCCCCGCCTCGTCGACCGGGTGCACGGAGTCGCGGAACATGGCCGCCCGGGCCTCGTCCATGTCGTAGGCGGCCCAGAAGTCGTACTCCGCCTTCGAGGCGAGGTAGCGGGCGTTGGGGAAGGTCGGGACCCAAGTGCCGTCGAGCTCGCGCGTGTTCCAGCCGACGTGGTCGGTGTGCAGGTGGGTCAACAGGACCAGGTCGACGGATTCCGGCGGGAACCCCGCCTGCGCGAGGCGTTCGAGGTAGTCGGTACGCAGGTCGTGCCACGCCGGGTTGGCGCGCGTCTTGCCGTTGCCGATCCCGGTGTCCACGACGACGCGCAGCCCGTCCACGACCAGCGCGAAGCTGTGGCTGTCCAGGCGCAGGACACCGCCCCGGTCCGCGAAGTCGGGCCGCAGCCAGTCCTGTTCGGTGACGACGTCGGCGGTGGCGGCCGGCAGCAGCCACGGGCCGGTCTGCGGCGGCAGGGGGACCTCGTCGATGCGCCGGACGACGACGGAGCCGACCGTCCAGGACGGGGCGGCGGCGGGCGGTGCTGTGTGCACGGGGGAAGCCTTCCTTCGTCTGCGGAGGGCGAGGGCCCACCTAAACGCGATTGATTTGCTTTTAGGTACGCTAGGCCCTGCCGCCAGCTAACGCAACCTGTTAGCTTTTAGGGGCGGTGGACGTCCACCGCCCCCTCCCCCTCAGCCCGTTGCAGGAAGGACACCCATGTCCGCCGACGCCCTCACCCCTCCGGAGGCGGCCCGCTGGGCCGCACGCTCCGGCCTCCCCCTGGCGCCCGAACGCCACGCGGGAGTGGCGGCCACCGCCGACCACATCCACTCCGTCGTATCCCTCCTGAGGGAACTGGACTTCGGGGACACACCGCCGTCCGCCGCGTACCGCGCGGGAGAGGAGCAGGACCATGCAGCCGTATGAACTGACCGTGGCCGACGCCGCCGAGGCGGTACGGACCCGCCGGGTCTCCCCGGTCGAGCTGGTGGACTCGGTGCTGGAGCGCATCGAGCAGGTGCAGCCGCGCCTGGGCGCCTACGCCTCGGTGACGGCGGACCGTGCGCGGGACGCGGCACGACGCGCGGCGGACGAGATCGCCGGCGCCGGCGCCAGGGGCCCCCTCCACGGGATCCCCGCGGGCCTGAAGGACCTGATCGACGTGGCCGGGACGGCCACATCGGCGAGCTCGCGGGTACGCGAGGGACACCGGGCGACGGCCGACAGCACGGTCGCCGCGCGGCTCTCAGCGGCCGGCGCGGTGTTCGTCGGCAAGACCCACACCCATGAGTTCGCCTACGGTCTGACCACACCCCAGACCGCGAACGCCTGGGACCGCGGCCGGGTGGCCGGCGGCTCCAGCGGCGGATCGGCCGTCGCCGTGGCCGCGCGAGCGGCCACCTTCGCGCTGGGGACCGACACCGGCGGGTCGATCCGGGTCCCCGCCGCGCTGAACGGCGTGGTCGGCCTGAAGCCCACGTACGGGCTGGTCCCCCGGCACGGCGTGACCGCGCTGTCCTGGTCGCTCGACCACGTCGGACCCATCACCCGGACCGTGGAGGACGCCGCGCTGGTCCTGGGCGCCCTGGCCGGCCACGACCCGCGCGACCCCGCGTCCGTCGCGGCACCGCCCGCCGGCCACCGGCCGGGGCCCGGAACGGACCTGACGGGGCTTCGGGTGGGCGTACCGGCCAACTACTACTTCGACCATGTGGACCCTCACGTGGAAGCCGCGGTACGGCGGGCGATCGCCCGGCTGGAGGAGCTCGGCGCGCGGCTCGTCGACGTCGAGATCCCGATGGCGCGCTACATCCGGGCGACCCACTGGGGGCTGATGGTGCCCGAGGCGTCGGCCTACCACGAGCGGACCCTGCGCGCGGTGCCCGACCTCTACTCGGCGGACGTACGCGTCCTGCTGGAGGCCGGTGAGCTGATGACCGCCGGGGACTACCTGCGCGCGCAGCGCGCCCGCACGCTCGTGCGGCAGGCGTGGCTGGACATGGCCGCCACGGTCGACGTGATCGCCGCCCCCACCGTGCCCATGACCGCCGTCGACTCCGGGCGGACCACCGTGACCTGGGGCGACGGCACCGTGGAAAGCGTCTCCGACGCCTACGTACGGCTGTCGGCCCCGGCCAACGTCACGGGCGTCCCCGCGCTGACCGTCCCCGTCGGCCTGGACCCCCAGGGCCTCCCGATCGGCATGCAGCTCATGGGGAGGCCCTTCGACGAGGCGACGGTGCTGCGCGCGGGGCACGCGTACGAGCGGACCGGCACCGCGCGCGACCCGGCACCGGCGGTGTAGCGCCGGGGTCGCGTCAGGCGTGCTCGATGGCGACGACGCCGTACACGACGAAGGCGGCGGCCAGGAGCACGACAAGAGCGAGCCGAACGGCCGAGAGCCGCAGGGCGAGGGCGCGCGAGCGCTCGGTCCCGGCCCGCGAGAGGAGGACCGCCGTCCCGGCCAGTGACGAGACCAGCAGGAGGGCGGCCAGGAAGAGGGCCAGGGCCCTGGGTGACGTGGGCTCGGTGGCGGGGCCGTAGTCCTCAGTGATCCCGGGCAGCAGCAGGCCGGTGGCACACAGCACGAGGGCCGCCAGGTTCGTGGCCAGGCAGTCGAAGGCCAGGGTGATGGCCCGGCCGACGGGCAGTCCGCGGGGCGGGCGCGGCATCCGGTTCACCGGCATGCGTTTCTCCGTGAGGCGGGAGGGGGCGCGGGCGGACGCTTCGAGCATCTCACAGCGGGGTCCTGGAGCTGAGGCCACCGGGTGTCCTCGGGGCCCAGTCGGGTGCCGCCGAAGCCTCTTTCGGGTCCGGCTCGCGCATGGTCACGCGCCGGCCGCCCTGTGGTGTGCCGCCGGACCCGCGCGGGGCGGGGCGTCTACGGTGGGGCCATGCGCCTGCTGCTGACCTCGGACACCCACGTGCCCGCGCGGGCCAAGCGCCTGCCCGAGGCGCTGTTGGCGGCCCTCGGCGAGGTGGATGTGGTGATCCACGCCGGGGACTGGACCGACGAGGCCACCCTCGACCTGCTGGAGTCGAGGTCGCGGCGTCTGGTCGCCGTGTACGGGAACAACGACGGACCCGCCCTGCGGCGCAGGCTGCCCGAGACCGCCCGTGCGGAACTCGGCGGGCTGAGGTTCGCCGTCGTCCACGAGACCGGCCCGGCCGCCGGTCGCGAGCGGCGCTGCGCCGCGCTCTTCCCCGACACGGACGTCCTGGTCTTCGGCCACAGCCACATCCCCTGGGACTCCACGGCCCCGGGCGGGCTGCGCCTGCTGAACCCCGGCTCCCCGACCGACCGCAGGCGCCAGCCCCACCACACGTACCTGACCCTCACCGCGGAGGAGGGCGCCCTGCGCGACGTCGTCCTCCACCGGCTGACCCGGTGACCGGCTGACCGGGCGACCCCGGCGGGCAGCGCCCCGTCTGTCACTCCGGAACGTTCCGGATGCCGTGCCCGACGCTCCCCCGACTAGCTTGTCGGCGCCCGTCAGACCGACCCGTCCGGAGCCCGGGGAGCCGCGATGCCGATGCCGATGCCGATGCCGACGACCGCCACCACCGACCGCCCCAGCGCGACCGTGCTCGGGCAGCAGGAGCGCCGCGTCCTCTCCGCGATCGGTTGCGGGCTGCGGGACGACGAGGTCGCCGCCGCCCTCGCCATCCCCGAGGACGCCGTGGCCGGGCACCTCGCGCGGATCCTCGTGAAGCTCGGGCTGCGCGACCGCTCCGCCGCCATCGTGCACGCCTTCGACTGCGGCCTGGTCGTCCCCGGAGACGGCCCCCGTACCCGGCCCGCGGGCCCGGTACCGCGGACCACCGCCGGCCGGGAGGCCGGACCGCAGGTACGGATCTCCCTGCTCGGCCCCCTGCGGGCGACGCTGGACGGGCGGCCCCTCGACCTGGGGCACCTGCGCCGGCAGGCCGTACTGGCGGCGCTGGCACTGGGCGCGGGGCGGCCCCTCAGCCGGCAGGAACTGCTCGACGACGTCTGGGGGACGGAGCAGCCGGCGGCGAACGTGGTCCCGGTGTACGTCTACCGGTTGCGCAAGGCCCTGCGGGCGGGCGACGGTCCGGATGCGGTGATCGAGCACGCCCGGCACGGGTACCGGCTGGTCCCCGGCGCGGTCGACGTGGACGTGGCGCGCATGGAGGAACTGGTCTCCGCCATCGGCGCGGCCGATCGGGCGGGCGAGCCGGCCGAGGCGGTCCGCCTGTGTGCCCGGGCGCTGGAGCTCTTCCGCGGGGAGCTCCTGGCCGGACTGCCGGGACCGCTCGCCGAACTGGAGCGGATGAGGCTCGGCGAGCGCAGGATCGCCATCGCGCGGCGGAAACTGGAGGGGCAGCTGCGGCTGGGCCAGGAGTCGGAGGCGATCGCCGAGCTGTTCGCCCTGTCCACGGCACACCCCCTGGACGAGCCGCTGGCCGCGATGCTGATGCGGGCGCTGTACCGGGACGGTCGGCAGGCCGCCGCGCTGACCGTGTTCGAGCGGGCCCGCGCCCGCCTCGCCGACGACCTGGGGGTGCCGCCGAGCCGCATGCTGCGGCGGACCCGCCAGATGATCCTGCGCGGCGACGAGGCCGGCCTCGGCCTCACCCCCACGGCCTGACCCCCACGGCCGGACGGGCGCGGTCGCCACGCCTGCGGTGACTACGCGGGATACCAGGCGCCGTTGTACCAGACCTCGTTGGCATTGTCGTTGTGGTGGTCCATGTTGAAGTCCGCAGGGTAGTTCTTGACGTGGTTGTCCGGGTAGGTCCAGATGCCCGCGGACTCGTCGCAGACGTAGTCCCAGTGACAGATCGTCTTGACCGGGATGTTGCCGAAGAACTTGTCGGCGCCGGCGAGCGGAGCACCGACGAAGCCGCCGAACGGCACGGCTCCGCCGTTGGCTCCGGGCGGGCCCTGGCGCTTGGGGTCCGAGATGAGGACGGCGTTGACGTTGTCGAAGGTCTGCCAGTTCTCGGTGACCCAGATGTGCACGACCGCGGCGCCCAGGGAGTACCCGCCCATCTTGACGTGCTGGCCGGGGCACGCGGCGCGCTGGTCGCGGACCAGCCGGTTCAGCTCGTTCACACCGGCCCGGGCGCTCGCCCCGTTGGGGATCTGGGTGGGGTACCCCACGTGCTGCTGGATGTTGCCGTAGAAGCCGTCGTTGTTCCACGAGCTGCCCGTGCCGCCGACGACGATCGTGTAGGTGCCCTCGCACGGAGCCGCCGCCTGCGCCGTGGGCGCCTGCACCACCGAAAGCCCGGCCGTCAGCAGAAGTCCGGCCGATGCCGCCGCGATCCTTCGTGCCCGCATTCGTTCCTCCCCAAGTAGTCGGCCCACGCGTCCGCCTGCCCGTTCGGGACGCGGTCGGCCGAGGTCACCGGACGACAGTGGCAGCGGCCGATGACATCCCGATGAAACCCGTTCCATCGGCATCTCATCGACGTCTCCTACCGTCGGCCGCCGACGACCGGAGAGCAGCGGTCGGCCGCGCCGCACACTCCACCTCGCGACGGAGAGGCACACCATGAGAAGAACCGGCTCGTGCCGCGGCGTGTTCACCGGACTCGCCGTCCTGGCCGGCGTCTGGGCCCTGCCTCGCAGTGGGAGACCTTCGGCGGCGGCACCGCGATCGGCGCGGGCAGCAACGCGGACGGCCGCATCGAGATCTTCGGAACCAGCGGGGCCGGCGTCCACCACCGGCGGCAGACCGGATTCGCCACCTGGTCGCAATGGAGCTGGCTGAACGGTTCGGGCCCCGCGGTCAACCAGCCGGCCTCACCCCCCTCTGTCCACCGCCGGGCCCCGCCGCCCGGGGCCCGCCGACAGGGGCCCCGGCGTACGACTCAGGACGCCCCCTCGCCGCGGTGCAGGGACTCCAGAGCGGCCAGTTCGGCCGCCGTGAGCCGCAGGGCGCCGGCGGCCACGTTGGCGGCGAGGTGCTCCGGGTCCCCCGTACCGGGGATCGCCAGTACGTGCGGTCCCCGGTGCAGGGTCCAGGCCAGCCGGACCTGGGCGGCGCTCGCCCCGTGCGCCCGCGCGACCTCCAGCACCTCGGCGCTGTCGTCCCCGCCGGCGCCGGCCTGCCGTCCGGTGCCGGCGATCGAGTAGAACGGCACGAAGGCGACGCCCCGTTCGCCGCAGCTGCGCAGGAACTCGTCCTGCTCGGGCTGTACGCCGATGCCGTACATGTTCTGCACGCACACCACCGGTGCGATGGCCAGGGCCTCGTCCAGGTGGTGGGGCCGGACGTTCGACAGCCCCAGGTGGCGGACGAGGCCGGCCTGCCGGAGCTCGGCCAGCACTCCGAAGCGTTCGGCTATCGAGCCGGTGCCGACGATCCGCAGGTTCACCACGTCGAGGTGGTCGCGGCCGAGCTGGCGGAGGTTCTCCTCCACCTGGCCGCGCAGCTGTTCGGGTCGGGCGTGGGGCAGCCATTCACCGGACGGGTCCCGGCCGGGCCCGACCTTGGTGGCGATCACCAGGTCATCGGGGTACGGGGCCAGAGCCCGGTTGATCAGCTCGTTGGCGGAGCGCAGCGGGGAGAAGTAGAACGCCGCGGTGTCGATGTGGTTCACCCCGAGGTCCACCGCGCGGCGCAGCACCTCGACCGCCTGGCCGCGGTCGCGCGGGACGGCGCCGCTGACGAGGGCCTCGCCGTTCTGGGCCAGGCGCATCGCGCCGAAGCCGATCCGGTTGACCGTGCGGTCGCCGAGCTTCCAGGTGCCTGCTGCCGTGATCGTCTGTGAGGTCATGTACCGGATGATCGGTGGCGGGTAGGCTGCCGGGCCATTGGTTAAGGCATGTGTGAATCCTCGGAGTGGCGGTGCGGGCGGAACTGGCGTTGTCGGTGGGCGATCTGGCGCGGATGAGGTTCGCCGTCTCGCCGATGTGGGAGGTCGGGCCCAGCATGCGACTGCTCCGGTCGGGGCACGAACACCCCGTGCACCGGGCCTGGACGGCGCAGGTGCGGCCGCGTCTGGCGGCCGCGGGGCTCGACCGGGGCCGGCTCGCCGAACTGGTGCCGCCCTCGGGGTACGTTCCCGACTTCCTCAATCCCGCGCCCCCCGGTCCCTCCCCCACCTTCGGGGAGGAGCTCGCCGCGATCCGGGCCTCACCCGCCGGCCGGGTCCGCGGGGAGCTCGACCGGCTGCGGGACCAGCAGGGACGTCTCGGCCCGGGGCTCCGCGACCTGTACGACGACGTGCCGCGCCTGCTGGAGCGGGTGGTGGAGGAGATCGAGGCTTACTGGGAAGTGGCCCTGGCGCCCTACTGGGTGCGGATCCGGGCGGTGCTCGACGCCGATGTCTTCCACCGGGCCCGGCAGGTCGCCGAGCACGGCGCGGGCCGCCTCCTGGGCGAGCTGCACTCCTCGGTGAGCTGGGACGACAGCGCCCTCCGGCTGGCCGACCGGCACGCGCCGCTGTCCCGGCAGGCGGTCGGCGCCGGCCTGCTGCTGATCCCCTCGGTGTTCACCGGGCCGGTCCCGTTCACCCGCCTGGCGCCGCCGGATCCTCCCCAACTGGCCTATCCGGCCCGTGGTATCGGCGCACTGTGGGAGCCCCGTCCGGTTGTTCGGGGCGGGGGCGGCGCCCTGGCCGCCGTACTCGGCCGCTCGCGTTCCCTGCTGCTGGCCGAGCTGGGCTCACCCGCCACCACGACCGAACTCGCCGGCCGCACGGGGCTGTCGGCGGCCGGGGTGTCCCAGTTCCTCACGGCGCTGCGCGGCGCGGGTCTGGTCAGCGCCCACCGGGCCGGACGCTGCGTGCTGTACGCCCGCACGTCCGTGGCCGAGGCCCTCCTGACCGCCCCTTCCGACCGCCCGCCCGCCTCCTGACCGACGGGGTCGGCCTGTCAGTCCGTAACCTTCCGGGGGTCCCCCGGTCCCCTCTGCGTTGCTACCTTCCAGACCGTTCGCACGGCCCGGACCGCCAAGGGGGAGGAGTGGGCGGCCCCGCCCTGCGAGCGCGGAGTCCGGATCTCGCCAACCGAACAGGGAGAACGACGGCGCGGGAGCGTCCCCGAGCCTCCCGAGGCACCCTTCCGGGCCCCGGAGCACGGTGACTTTGCCCACTGCGAGCGGTTCTCGGCGGGGCGCCCGGCCCCGCCACGGCGGGGTGTGTCCCCCGTCCCCGGCCTACGGCGCCGCCCCGCCCCCGCGTCCCCCGCCGAACTGGCCGAAGTACGCCGGTGAACTCCCCTGAGGGATGAGTATCGTTCCGCTCGTCCGACCGGCACGACGCGTGGAACAGGGGGAACGGTGAGCGGCGTAGTGGTCCATCTGCCGTCGGGGAGCGGCGGCGCCGCGGGCGGTGAACCGGGCGTCGCCCCGGTGACGTTGCGGCTCGGCCCCGGCGAAGCCGCCCGCTTCGGACGGGGCTCCACGACGGTACCCGTCGAACTGCGGCTCGCCGACGCGGCGATCTCCCGGCTCGCGGGGGAGATCCGCGTGACCGACGACCACTGGCAGCTGACGAACCACAGCACCACCCACAGCTATCTCGTGGAGAACCCGGAGGGAGCGGGGGAATACCTGAGGGTTCCGCCGCGACGGGTCGGGACGCCCATCCCGTTCGAGTTCTCGCGCGTGGTACTGCCCACCCGCGGTGAACTCCCCGTCTCCTTCCAGGTGTTCGCGCCCGACCACGTCTACCTCGACCCGGACGCCATGGGCGCCCCCTGGGGCAACCGCACGGTCACCGCGTACTCCCTGGACGAGACGGCCACCTACTTCCTCGTCCTCGTCGCGCTCTGCGAACCGCGCCTGCGCGACCAGTCCCCCGTGGCGGTCCCCACCACTCCCCAGATCGTCGAACGGCTCGGCCAGGGCGCCGGCTGCGGCACGCCCACCGCGCGGGCGGTCAGCTCGCACATCGACTACCTCGCCGAGGAGAAGCTGCGCATCGGAGTCCCGGAGGCCCGGGAACACGGCAGGGCCGAGCGCCGCAACGGCAAGCGGGAGGAGATCGTCGGACTCGCCCTGCGGTTCGGCCTCGTACGGGAGGAGCACCTCGCGCTGCTGCCGCCCCTGACGGGGGCTCGCGGGCGGGAGCGGCAGGCCGGGCGATGACACCGCCGCTCGGCCTGGGCGGTACGACGGAGTGCGACCGCTCGGACCTGCTGCCGCCCGGCTACCGGGTGGGAGGCTGGGTGGTCGCCGAGGTGATCGGGTCCGGAGGCTGGGCCACGGTCTACGCGGCGCGGCCGGCCGGTGGCGGCCCGGAGGAGGGACGCCCCGACGTCGCGCTCAAGATCATGCCGACCGCCGCCCTCGCACCGCGCCAAGCGCGCAGGATCGTGGAGTCCGCCCGCCGCGAGGTCGAACTCGGGCGCAGGCTGGGGCATCCTCGGCTGATCGGGTTCCTGGAGACCTTCGTGCTCTGCGCACCGGACCGGCCCGCCCTGGACGGCGCGATCGTGCTGGTCATGGAGAGGGCTGCGGCCAGCCTGCGGGAGCTCGTCGACGCCGGGGTGCCCGAGGCCGACCGCGGCCGACTGATCGCGGAGATCTGTGAGGGGCTCGCCCATCTCCACCGCTCGGGCTGGGTCCACGCCGATCTCAAGCCGGAGAACGTACTGCTGGGCGCGGACCGCTCCGTGCGGCTCTCGGACTTCGGACTCGCCACCGAGCTGACGGGGACGCACGGCTACGCGCCCCCCATGGGCACCCTGGACTACCTCCCGCCCGAGCGCTGGCGGGCGCCCCTCGGGGAACTCGGCGTACTGGTCCGGCCGACGGCCGACATCTGGGCCCTGGGCATCGTCATCCACGAGGTGTTCTCGTCCGGGGGCTCGCCGTTCTCCGGCGCCACCCCCGTGGCGCGGGGCGCGGCGGTCCAGGAGTACGGCGCGGGGCGCGCCCCGCTGCGCATGGACCACGCCCTGCCGCCGTTCTGGCGTGCTCTGGCCGCCGACTGCCTCGCCCCGACGCACGCGGCGCGGGCCCCGCACACCGCCGACAGCCTGCTCGCCCGCATCTCCGCGCAGCAGGCGGCCGGTGCGGGTGCCGGTGCGGGTGCGGGGAGGCGGCCGGGCCGGGCCCGTGCGGCCGTCCTGGCCACCGCGCTCTGCGGGATCGCCGGGGCTGCCCTGTGCGCGGACGCGGTGCGCGCGGGCCCGTACGCACCGTCCGGTCCTACGGGCGTGCCGACCGGCGCGGTACGCGTGTTCAACGCGGAACGGGGTTGTCAGGAGCGGGCCGACAGGGACGCGCAGTGCAGTCTGGGCCTGGCGGTCGATCCCCGGAAGCCGTACGCCCCGGACAACGTCGTACCGACCCGGGTGTGGCACGGCGACGTCCTCGCCGCCGTCTGCGAGCTCGCCGACGGGCGGCCCATCGTCGACGAGGAGGACAGGCGGTCCACCCGCTGGTTCCGCATCCGCCTCCCGGCCGGCTCCGCGCCCTCGGCGGCATGGCTCCCCGCCGTACGGACCAAGGACCGGCCGTCCCTGCCGGGGTGCGAGGAGGCCTCCGCCGGATCGCGGGGCGGGCCCGCCCCTGGCTTCCCCTACGAATATCCGCCGGTCGCGGCGGCCGGCCTTCGTGGAATCCACCGACCCGTGCTTGACCCAGGAACCCGTGGCAACGTAACTTCGACCGCACCCCGCTCGTGAGCTGCTGGAAGGAGGCGAAACCGGATGTCGACCGTCTCCGCGCTGATTCGCCTCGCACACCAGATCGCCTGGGCTCCGGGTCGTGTAGCACACGGCTGCTGAGCAGCCCCCTCGTCGGCGTGCCCGTTTGCGGCCCCGGCACCTTCTCATCTATGTCACCCCTTACGGCACGCCGTCGCGTGCCGATGTGTCGCGCTGCGGTACTGCGGTGTCCCGGGCTGCGACCACCGGAAGAGAAAGCTCCTGAAATGGCGACTTGGACAGTCCGATCGACCGCGCGCCGAAATGAGGACGTGCGATGGTAGCGGCGCGGATCACGGTCAATGGGAAAGAAACACGGATCTCACCGGCACCGGCCCACACCACGGTGCTCGATTTCCTCCGCGAGCGGGGTCTGACCGGTACCAAGGAGGGCTGTGCCGAGGGTGAGTGCGGCGCCTGCTCCGTCCTGGTGGCCCGTCCCGGGGTGGACAAGCCCACCGACTGGGTGGCGGTCAACGCCTGTCTGGTCCCGGTAGCGGCGCTCGACGGCCAGGAGGTCGTCACCTCCGAAGGCCTCGCCGGCGCCGATGCGTCCGGCACGCCGGCCGTGCTGCACCCCGTACAGGAGGAGATGGCCGTCCGCGGCGGCTCCCAATGCGGCTTCTGCACACCGGGGTTCATCTGCAGCATGGCCTCCGAGTACTACCGGCCCGACCGCTGCGCGCACGCCGACCCGGCCGACGGCTCCGGCTCCGGCTCCGGCTCCGAGCACGGTCCGAACGGTTTCGACCTGCACGCGCTGAGCGGGAACCTGTGCCGCTGCACCGGCTACCGCCCGATCCGCGACGCCGCGTACGCCGTCGGCATGCCCGCCGAGGACGACCCCCTGGCACGGCGCCGCGAGCAGTCCCCGCCCGAACCGGCCGCCACCGCGTACACGCAGGACGACAGCGCGTTCCTGCGGCCGGGCACCCTGGCCGACGCGGTGCGGCTGCTGCGCGAGCGGCCCGACGCGGTGGTCGTCGCCGGCAGCACCGACTGGGGCGTCGAAGTCAACATCCGCTCCCGCCGGGCGCATTGCGTGGTGGCGGTCGACCGGCTGCCCGAACTCCGCGCCCTGCACGTCGGATCCGACCACATCGAGATCGGGGCGGCGCAGACCCTCACGGAGATCGAACGCCGTCTCGACGGCGCCGTCCCACTGCTGGCGGAGCTGTTCCCGCAGTTCGCCTCCCGTCTGATCCGCAACAGCGCCACCCTCGGCGGCAACCTGGGTACCGGGTCCCCCATCGGCGACAGCCCGCCCGTACTGCTCGCACTGGAGGCGTCGTTGGTGCTCGCCGACGCCGACGGCGAACGCGAGGTCCCCCTCTGCGACTACTTCACCGGCTACCGGCAGAGCGTGCGCCGCCCCGGCGAGCTGATCCGAGCGGTGCGCGTCCCCCTGCCGTTGTCACCGGTCACGGCCTTCCACAAGATCGCCAAACGGCGGTTCGACGACATCTCCAGCGTCGCGGTCGCCTTCGCGCTCGACATCGAGGACGGGACCGTCCGCAAGGCGCGCATCGGCCTGGGCGGCATCGCCGCCACCCCGATCCGCGCCCTCGCCACCGAGGCCGCCCTGGAGGGCGAGCCCTGGACGGAGCGGACCGCCGAGGCCGCGGCCCGGGTGCTGCGGGCCGAGGGCACGCCGATGGACGACCACCGCGCCAGCGCCGGGTACCGCACCGCGATGCTGGGCCAGAGCCTGCTGAAGCTGTACGCGCGAACCACCGAGGCGGTGCCGTCATGAGCCATCTGTCCGAACGTCCCGAGAAGCCCGTCGTCGGCCTCCCCCTGCCGCACGAGAGCGCCGGCCTGCACGTCACCGGCGCCGCTCTCTACACCGACGACCTGGTCCACCGCACCAAGGACGTCCTGCACGCCCACCCGGTCCAGGTCATGAAGGCCCACGGCACGATCACCGCGCTGCGCACCGGGCCCGCGCTCGCCGTGCCCGGTGTGGTCCGCGTACTGACCGGGGCCGACGTGCCCGGCGTCAACGACGCCGGCATGAAGCACGACGAACCCCTGTTCCCCGACACTGTCATGTTCCACGGCCACGCCGTCGCCTGGGTGCTCGCCGAGACCCTGGAGGCGGCCCGGCTCGGTGCGGCGGCCGTCGAGGTGGAGCTCGACGAGAAGCCCTCCGTGATCACGTTGCGGGAGGCGATGGCGGCCGGGAGCTTCCACGGCGCCCGGCCCGTGATGGAGTCCGGCGACGTCGACGCCGGCTTCGAGGACTCCGCGCACGTGTTCACGGGCGAGTTCCAGTTCTCCGACCAGGAACACTTCTATCTCGAGACGCACGCGGCCCTGGCCCACGTCGACGAGAACGGGCAGATGTTCGTCCAGAGCAGCACCCAGCACCCCTCGGAGACGCAGGAGATCGTCGCGCACGTGCTCGGCCTGCACAGCCACGAGGTGACCGTGCAGTGCCTGCGCATGGGCGGCGGCTTCGGTGGCAAGGAGATGCAGCCCCACGGGTTCGCGGCCATCGCCGCGCTCGGCGCCAGGCTGACCGGCCGACCGGTCCGGGTACGGCTCAACCGGACCCAGGACCTGACCATGTCCGGCAAGCGCCACGGCTTCCACGCCACGTGGAGGATCGGCTTCGACGCCGCGGGCCGCATCCAGGCCCTCGACGCCACCCTGACCGCCGACGGCGGCTGGAGCCTGGACCTGTCCGAGCCCGTCGTGGCCCGCGCGCTGTGCCACATCGACAACACCTACTGGATCCCCAACGCACGGGTCACCGGCCGCATCGCCAAGACCAACAAGGTCTCCAACACCGCCTTCCGCGGCTTCGGCGGACCGCAGGGCATGCTGGTGATCGAGGACATCATGGGCCGGTGCGCGCCGCTGCTCGGCCTCGATCCCATGGAGCTGCGCGAACGCAACTTCTACCGGCAGGGCCACTCGACGCCGTACGGGCAGCGGGTCCTGCACCCCGAACGGATCTCCACCGTCTGGCGCCAGGTCCAGGACGACGCCCGCATCGGCGACCGCCGGGCCGAGATCGCGGCCTTCAACGCCGCGCACCCGCACACCAAGCGGGCGCTCGCGATGACCGGGATCAAGTTCGGGATCTCCTTCAACCTCACCGCCTTCAACCAGGCCGGCGCGCTGGTGCTGGTCTACAAGGACGGCTCCGTCCTGATCAACCACGGCGGCACCGAGATGGGGCAGGGCCTGCACACCAAGATGCTGCAGGTGGCCGCGACGACGCTGGGCATCCCGCTGCACAAGGTACGGCTGGCGCCGACCCGCACGGACAAGGTGCCCAACACCTCCGCCACCGCCGCCAGCGCCGGAGCGGACCTCAACGGCGCCGCGGTGAAGAACGCCTGCGAGCAGATCCGCGAGCGGCTGCTCCAGGTCGCCGGGACCCAACTGGGTGCGAACGCCTCGGACGTGCGCATCGTCGACGGCGTCGCGCGGGTCGTCGGCAGCGACGGGGAACTGGCCTGGGACGACCTGGTGCGCACCGCGTACTTCCAGCGGGTCCAGCTGTCGGCGGCCGGTTTCTACCGGACCGAGGGCCTGCACTGGGACGCGAAGGTGTTCCAGGGCTCGCCGTTCAAGTACTTCTCCTACGGCGCCGCCGCGGCCGAGGTGGAGGTGGACGGGTTCACCGGCTCGTACCGGATCCGGCGGGTGGACATCGTGCACGATGTCGGCGACAGCCTCTCCCCCATGATCGACATCGGCCAGGTCGAGGGGGGCTTCGTCCAAGGCGCGGGCTGGCTGACGCTGGAGGACCTGCGGTGGGACGCCGGCGACGGCCCGAACCGCGGCCGGCTGCTGACCCAGGCGGCCAGCACGTACAAGCTGCCGAGCTTCTCGGAGATGCCCGAGGAGTTCAACGTCAGGCTGCTGGAGAACGCCACGGAGGAGGGCGCGGTCTACGGGTCCAAGGCTGTGGGCGAGCCTCCGCTGATGCTGGCCTTCTCGGTACGGGAGGCGCTGCGGCAGGCCGCCGCGGCCTTCGGACCCGACGGGGTCAGCGTGGAACTCGCCTCCCCGGCGACGCCCGAGGCCGTGTACTGGGCGGTCGAGTCGGCCCGCGCGGGCGGCACACCGTACGGCGGGCGGACGCCCGGCGGCAGCGGGGTCCCCGCCGAGGCAAGTGTGTTGAGCAATGCCTGACATGGGCTGGGTGGCCGCGGTCGCGCGGTTGCGTGCACGCCGGGAACCCGGCGTGCTCGTGACCGTCGCGACCGTACGCGGCCACGCGCCCCGCCGGGCCGGTGCCAAGCTCGTCGTGGGACGCACCGAGACCTGGGGGTCGATCGGCGGCGGCAACATCGAGGCCGTCGCCATCGACCGGGCGCGCGAGCTGAGCGGCGCGACCGATCCGGAGCCGGAACTGATGGAGTTCGCCCTCAACGACAAGGTCACCGGCCCGCACGGGGTGCAGTGCTGCGGCGGCTCCGTCACCGTGCTGCTCGAACCGCTGCCGGTGGTCGAGGCGGTGGCCGTCTTCGGCGTCGGGCACGTCGGACTGGAACTGGCACGCATCCTGGCCCGCCACCACCTCGATCTGCACCTGATCGACACCCGCCCGGACATGCTCACCGACGAACGGCTCGGCGTGCTCGGGGACGCGGTGGCGCAGATCCGGGTGCACCACACGCCGCTGCTCCCGGAGGAGGTGCTCGCGGAGCTGCCGCCCGGCGCCCACGTCCTGATCATGACCCATGATCACGCCGAGGACGCCGCGCTGTGCGACGCCGCCCTGCGCACCGCCGGTCTCGGCTCGATCGGCCTGATCGGCTCGTCGGCGAAATGGGCGCGGTTCCGGCAACGCCTGGCCGCGGAGGGCGGCCATGCCCCGGCCGCCATCGACCGGATCAAGACCCCGATCGGGATCCCCGGGATCACCGGCAAGGAACCCGCCGCCATCGCGGTGAGCGTGGCGGCGGACCTGCTCCGCACCTTCGAGCAGGACCGCCGCTGGTCCGTCCCGGACCCGGCGGCCGCCGTTGCGCACGCCCCGGCGGCTGAACCGGTGGCCGGAACGACGGTCGGCACGGCGCTCGGTAACCGGTAACCGCGCCGGCCCGGGTGGGCGTGCGCCCCGCGGACGCCTCGCGCGCCGACGCCCCGCTCATGGCCCACGGCGCCCGGGCCGTGACCGAGGCCGGTGCGGGGCTGGTGGTCCTGGCAGACGGGGACGGACGCCGACTCCCCCGCGCCTGCCGCGCCATGTCCTCCCGCGTGGGGGCGGCCTCGGGGCCGGGGGTGGTGCTCGCCTCCCACCTGCCCACCGACCTCGGGCTGGGCCTGGCCACCACCCTGGCGGCGCTCGCCGCCGGGGTACGGACGGTCTCGGGCTCGTGTACCGGCACGGTGCACAGGACCGATCGCACGGCCGGGCCGACGACCGTCTGCGCCGCCTGCGCGCTCTCCACGGCGACACGGACTGATCCGCTCCGGCCGGCCCTCCGTACACGACGCCGGGACCATGTCCGGATCTTTGTGGGTTCTGCCAGTACGGGCGTCCGCCCGGCCCCGTAGAGACTTCCGAGCACAGGCCGCGGCAGCCCCTGGGACGGGGGTCGTGGCCGAAGCATGTCGCAACGGGGAGGACACCATCATGAGCGCGCAGCAGCAGTACGACGAGATCGGCGAGGCATACGAGGGGTTCAAGGCCCTGCCCCTGGAACAGTACGCGGTGGTACCCAGCTTCCTGGCGCTGGTCGGGGACGTGCGCGGCAAGTCGGTCATCGACCTGGCGTCCGGAACCGGCTTCTACAGCCGGGAGTTCAAGCGGCGCGGGGCCGCGGAGGTGCTGGGCATCGACATCTCCGGTGAAATGATCGCCGTGGCGGAGCAGTTGGAGGACGCCGATCCGCTGGGCGTGCGCTACGAGGTGGGCGATGTGGCCGAACTGCGGCCCATCGCGCAGCGCTTCGACATCGGCCTGGCCGTCCAGCTGCTCAACTACGCGGAGGACATCGCCACCACGGAACGGATGTGCCGCGCCCTGCACCGCGGCCTGAAGCCCGGCGGCGAGCTCTTCCTGCTCAACCAGTCGCCCGACTTCCGCTTCGACGGGCCCACTCCGGAGCGGTACGGCTTCCGCAGCGAACTCACGGGCGTGGAAGTCGAGACCGGGCCGCAGGTCCGGACCACGGCCCTGCTCGACCCGCCGGTCTCGTTCATCGCCAACCGGCCGCGCCGCGACGTGTACGAGAAGTGCCTGCAGGCAGCCGGATTCAGCGAGTTGGCCTGGGTGCCGCTGACGGTGTCGGAGGCCGGCGAGCGCGAGTTCGACGCGGAGTTCTGGACGGACTTCCACGCCAACCCGCCGCTCGAGATGCTGCGCTGCCGCGCCTGAGGGCCCACCCGGTCGGCGGGGGCGCGGATTCATTCCGCGAGCCGCCCGGCGAACGCGCGGGCGGCCGTCAGGTCGCCCGCGTTCGGCCGCTGCTTGTTGATGCCGCCGACCGGCCTGAAGGGCGCCCACGTGTCGAAGGCGCGGCAGGTGAAGGTGCCTTCGACGGCGAGCCCCCTGCCCTCCAGAAGCCGTACGAGCGGCCGGGTGAACGGCGCGAACGGGAGCTCCGGCAGGCCGCTCGTGGCGAACACGAAAGCCCGCCCCGACGACTTCGGCAGAGCGCGCACGAACGCGAGCAGGTCCGCGTGCATCCGCTGCGAGAACACACCGGACCCGAAGCCCACCAGGTCGTAGCCCGCCGCGTCCGCGACCGCCACCTCCTGCGGCGCGACCACGCGCGCGCCGAGCACCTCGGCCATCGCCTCCGCCACGCGCCGGGTATTGCCGTGGGATACGGACGTGCATACGAGCAGAGTCTTCATCGGCTTTCCCTTTCGTCGTCGCCCCTTGCAGCAGAGACCGACCGGGCCCGCCGGATGTGACAGCCCCGCGCACGGGACTTTCGGCAGTGCCGCGGGGGCTTGCGGGTCCGTAGGGTCCCGTTCGTGAGAACAGTGATCATCAAGGCCCGGGCCGTGCCGGCACCCGTACTGTCCGCAGGGCTGTTCGTCGGGGCGGTGGCGGCCGTCGGAACAGGTGTCGTCACCCTGTGGTGGGGCGTACCGGCGGCGGTCTGCGCCTTCCTGGCGGGTTGGCAGCCGGGGCGCAACCGGAGTACCGCGGCGGCCCTGGCCGGAGTGCTCGCGGCCGCCGTCCTGGCCGTGCTCCTGGTGCCGGCCTGGCTGGCTTGGGCCAGCCGGTTCGTGGGGTTGCTACTCGTGGCCGGCATGCTGCCGTGGTTCGCGGGCCGGTTCCTGCGCCAGCACCGCGAACTGGTGCGGGCCGGCTGGGAGCGGGCCGCCCGGCTGGAGCGGGAACAGCACCTGGTCGCCGAGCAGGCTCGATTGCGCGAGCGGACCCGGATCGCGCAGGACATGCACGACCTCCTCGGCCACGACCTCAGCCTCATCGCCCTCTCCGCGGGGGCGCTGAAGCTGGCCCCCGGGCTGTCCGAGGAACACCGGGCCACCGCCGGGGGCATCCGTGCCAGGGCGGGATCCGCCGTCGACCGGCTCGGCGAGGTGATCGGCGTTCTGCGCGAGCCTTCGGAGGGCGCTCCGGGGGCCGGGCCCGATGCCGGGCGCACCGATCTCGAGGATCTGGTGGACCGGGCGGCCGCGGCGGGACTCGACGTCCGCCTGCGCGTGGAGGGCCGCCCGGCAGGCGGCGTCGCGCTGCCCGCCGTCGAGCGGGCCGTGCAGCGTGTCGTCCAGGAGTCGCTGACGAACGTGGCCAAGCACGCGCCCGGACACCGGGCGTCCGTCCTCGTCCGGCACCTGGGCGGACGGACCGAGATCAGTGTGCGGAACGAGCCGGTACCGTCGCCCCGCGCCCCTGCTGCGCACCACCACCCCGCGGCCCGCCCCGTACCCGACGGGAACCACCGCTTCGGACTCATCGGCCTCGACGAACGCGTCCGGCTGGCCGGCGGCACGTTCGGGGCGGGGCCCGAGGGCGACGGGTTCGCCGTCCGGGCCGTGCTCCCGCACCGTCCGGGGGCCGTGCCCCCGCCGCGGGGCGCCGACGCCGGCGATCCGGCCGGCGTGATACTGCCTCCCGAGCACCGCAGGGCCCGTCGCCGGCTGGGCCGTACCGCCGCCGCGGCCGTGCTGGTGCCGCTGTGCACCACCGCGTTGCTCATCGGCGGGATACGGGTGTGGGACACCGTGACGGCACGGCAGTCCGTACTCGTCCCCGATGACTACGCCCTCCTGTACACGGGCATGCCGCGCGCGGATGTGGCGCCGTACCTGCCCGAGCGCCAGACGACCCGCCGCCCGGCAGCGCCCGTGCCCGCACCGCAGGGTGCGGTCTGCGAGTTCTACGTACAGACCGGCGACCCCTTCGACGACCGCTCGGGGGACGTCTACCGTCTCTGCTTCCGGGCCGACCGCCTGGTCTCCACCGACCAGTACACCGGAGGGGCCGTCCGATGATCCGCATCCTGATCGCCGACGACGAACCCATGGTCCGCGCGGGTGTCCGTGCGATCGTCGCCACCGCCACCGACCCCGGCATCACCGTCGTCGCCGAGGCGTCCGACGGCCGCCAGGCGGTGGAGCTCGTCCAGCGCCACCGCCCGCAGGTGGCGGTGCTCGACATCCGGATGCCGGGGACCGGCGGTATGGAGGCCGCCGCCGAGATCCGCAGGACCGTCCCCGAAACGGGAGTCGTGATGCTGACGACCTTCGGTGAGGACGAGTACATCCTGCGGGCCCTGGGCGAAGGCGCCACCGGATTTCTGATCAAGTCCGGTGACCCGGAGGAACTGATCGCCGGCATCCGGGCGGTGGCGGACGGCGCCGCCTACCTCTCACCGAAGGTCGCAGCCCGGGTCGTCGCGCACCTCGCCGCCGGCGGTGCGGGGGCCGCGGCCGGCCGCCGCTCCGCGGCCCGGGCGCGGGTCGGGGCCCTGACGCCCCGAGAGCGTGACGTGCTCGGCTTCCTCGGCAGCGGTCTGTCCAACGGGCAGATCGCGCGCCGCCTGCGTCTGGCGGAGGGGACGGTGAAGGCCCACGTCAGCTCGATCCTCGCGCGCCTGGGCGTCGACAACCGGGCCGCGGCGGCCGTGGTCGCGCACGAGGCCGGTGTGGCCCCGGTGCCGTCCGACCGCCCGCGTCGCGAGGAAGGCTGACACCGCCCGCGCGGCCATCGGCAACAGGAGGAGCGATGCGGTCACCGCGGTCGTCGCGCCGAGCGTCGCGCCCGCCAGGACGTCATGCGGGTAGTGCACTCCGACCAGCACGCGCAGCAGGGCGGCCGCTGCCGCCACCGGCAGTGCCAGGAAGGCGAGTCGGGGACGTATGAAGGTCGCACCGACGGCCAGGGCGACGGCCAGGGTGGCGTGGTTGCTGGGGAACGACCAGTCGCCCGGCCCCGGGCACGATGCGAGGGCCGGGATCCCGGGCAGCGCTCGGCACGGGCGTTCCTCCGCGATGAGGAGCTTGACGGCTTCGCTGAGTCCGTAGGCGACGACGGTTGCGGCGGCCGCCACCGCCGCTCCGGCCAGACCGGGCGCGTCACGGCGGCGCAGCGCGCTCCAGACGAGCCAGGCCGACAGCAGGCCCAGGAACAGCAACGTGGCTTCGCTCGCCGCCTCCAGGACGGTCCCGGCCCACTCCGGCCCGTCCGTCACTCCCCCGTTCACCGCCCGGTACGCCCTCGCCGAGAGGCCCCCGGTGACGTGCACCGTTCCATCCGTGCCCCGTGTCCTGTCGGGCGCCAGCCACACCAGGGCGGCCGCCCCGGATCCGGCCGACGCGACCGCCACCGGAAGCCGCCTGCCCCACCCGTACCTCTTGATCGAATCCATGCCGCCGACCGTAGGAACCCGGCAGGCGGTGTGCCCCGGCCGAACGGCAGCCCGCCACCCCCACGTTCGTCGGGGTTGACGTGCACGGCCTGACCGCTGCCCGCGCCGCGCCGTACTCCCCTGCCGGGTGCCCGCGCACGCGGCCGCGAAGTATCTTGAAGGCGCTCAAGGGCGACCGGTCACCTGTCTTCGATCACGGGCGTCAGGCCGTCGAGGAGGGCTTTGAGGCCGAACTCGAAGAGCGCGTCGAGACGGAGGTCGTAGCCGTCCTCGAAGGTTGCGATCACCTTGGCGAAGGTCGGGAAGCGGCCGGATTCGACCAGGTCCCGGAGGGCAGGGGCCCGGCTGTCCATCCATTGCTCCGCCGACTGGCCCGTCGCCGCTTCGGCGTGCGCCTCCATCCCCAGGTGCACCGCCACGCCCTGGACATGGCTGTAGAGCAGCACGTGGATGTCGAACAGCGTCGTCGGGTCGAGGCCGCGGCCGTCGAGGGCGCCCAGCATCCGGTCGCCGTGGACCATCAGGTTCGGCACGAGCAACGGGCGGGTGAGGGAGCCGACCTGGGCCAGCCACGGGTGCTTCCGGTACAGGCCCCACAGGGTCCGGGCACCCAGCTACTGCCTGGCCCGGGACATCGGCGACCACCGCGCCGCGTACGCCCGCTACGAGCAGCGGATGCGCCCGTTCGTCGCCCTCAACCAGGCCCCGGCCACCGAGAGTCCCGGTGGTCCCGCCTCCGAGGAGTCCGTCACCCGGGCCAAGGACGCCATCTCGCTGAACAGTTGGGGCGGCCCGGCAGACGGGCGGCCGGGGCGGACGGCGGCCCGGCGGCCCCGATCGCGGGCGGCGGCCGGGGTCCCGGTAGCGTCCGCTCCATGACCGCTTGCGCTCTGGACACCCTCGTCCACCTCTGCCCGCCGCCGTCCGCCAATCCGTTGCCGACGGTGGACTGGGCGCGGGCCGAGCAGTCCCTCGGCACGGCCCTGCCCGCCGACTACAAGCGGCTCGTCGAGGCGTACGGCGACGGCGTCTTCGACGAGACGCTCTGGCTGCTGGTCCCCGACTCCGCCTACGCCGAATGCGACCTGCACGCGCAACGGGCGGAGCGGGACGAGATCCTGGCCGATCTGTGGGAGTCGGGCGAGAAGAAGCCGGCGGCTCTGCTGGAGGCGGGGGCCCGGGTCCTGCCGTGGGCGCACGAAGAGGGCACGGGCGCCTTCCTGTACTGGCTGGCCCGGCCCGATCAGCACCCCGACGAGTGGACCGTCCTCTACAACGAGGGGCGCGGCCCGATGTGGGAGCACCACGACACGGGGTGCGTGGCTTTCCTGCTCGCGGTCCTCACGGGAACGGCGGAGACGGCGTACTTCGGCCACCTCTACGAGGAACTGCAGCTGGCGGAGCACCGCTTCGAGACGGCGGACGAGACGCTCGGAGCCGCGCGGTGACGGTTCAGGCGTAGCGCTCGAAGAGGGACTCGATGTAGCCCTCCAGCCTGTGCGTCAGGACGCGGGCCGTGAGATCGGCGCGGCCCAGTTCCCGCCAGGGGACGGCGACCTTCTCCGCGTCCGGGGCGAAGCCCAGCGCGTCCAGCAGCCGCCAGTAGAGATGGGCGGTGCCGTCGGCCAGGCTTCCTCCCGCGGCGACGTAGCGGTCGGCGAACCCCATACCCGCGGGGACTCCGTGCAGGAGGGCGAGGGCCGTCGAGCAGTGGGCCACGTCCAGGTCGGCCGGGCCCCAGGAGGTCTCCACCCAGTCGACGACGCCACTGATCCGGAGATCGGCGCCGGTGCCCGTGAAGAGGACGTTGCCGGGACGGAAGTCCCGGTGCAGGAACCGGCCCTGATGGGCCGGCGGCTCCCGGCGGATGACGTCGACCGCACGCTGCCAGAGCTCGGGCCGCTCGGTGGCCGCGGGCGGGGTCACCCGCTCCGGAGAGGCCCAGGCCTGGTAGGTGCGGGGCCGTTGTGACGCGGTCACGGGCAGCCGGTGGATGCGCACCAGCTGTCGGGCGAGCAGTTCGGCGCGGTCCTCGGCGCCCTGGTCGTCCGTGCGCACGGTGCCCGGCAGCAGGGACATCAGCAGGGAGGGGTGGTCGCAGTACTGCGCCGTCGCGTCCACCGCCGTGAGCGAGGCCGCGGGCACGTCGGTGCCGGCGAGCAGGCGCAGGATGGCCGCCTCACGGGTCAGCAGGCCCTCCGCGTGCCGCACGTAGAAGGGCTTGACGAAGGACCGCAGGACGAGTGAGCGCCGACCGTCCGGACCGCAGAGGTCCAGGCGGCGCATCTCCGACGTCCAGCCGCCGCGCAGCCGCACGACCCTGTCGATGCGCTCCGCCCCGGACAGCCCCTTCTCCACCCAGGAGCGCGTGGCGCTCCAGCCCTGACTGTCGAGATCCGCCCCGGCACCCCCGGTCCCCTCACCCATGGAGCCATGCTATCCGCCTCGGCAGCGCGGGCGGACGCGCGAGAACGGTGTCGCCAGGGGCCGGACCACGCTCCTTCAGGAGCTGCCCCAGGCCTGCCCACAGGCCCCTGCGGACAGGCCGGGGCCTACGCGGCATGTGCCTTTCGGATGATCATTCCGCCATCCTGCCATGCCGGCCGCTGCCTCTGGCGGTCATTCACCGCGGTCGTCTTCGACGGCCACGTCGGCGGGCCAGGTGTCGTGCTCGATGAAGTGCCCCACGGCACGGGCGGCCACGTCGAAGGGGACGGTGTCCCGGTCGGCGTGGCTGTCGACCTGGCCGTTGGACAGCGGGTAGCCGTCGGAGGTGCCCCCGGCGCGCGGATCCACGAGGTGCTCACCCGGGTCGCCCTCCCCGTCCAGCAGTACGACCATGGCCCGTCGGCCGTTGGTGACCACGTTCAAGAGCCGTCCCGCGTCGCTCTCGAACCAGGTGTCCAGAGTCGCCCAGTCGCGCCGGTGCCACAGCAGTCGTCCGGCCTCCCCGCCGGAGTAGGTGTGGCCGGCAGACCCTCGCAGGTGCCAGCGGTTCGTAGCGTCGGTCAAGGTGCTCCTGCCTCGATCTGGCGTCCCCGAACAGCCGCACGACGCGTTTACGTCCGACAAGTGTGCAGCACGGGTCCCGGTGAGCCGCCGTCCGGGTCTGGGACCGTACGTGTGACAGACGCCGGCCGCTTCCCGCCGTGGGCCGCCTACCCCTTCCCCGATGCATCGGTCACCTCCTCGGCAGCGGCACCGGCCCCGGTGCCGCTGGGGAGCCGCTTCAAGGTGCTGCGGGCGTCCGGCTACGGCATGGCCACGCAGCAGCTGTCGGCGACCATCGACACGGCGCGCTTACGGCTGGAGGTACCGCCCGGCAACGGCGCGGACGCGGTGCGCCTGCGGTACGCCGACCGGGTGTCCGCGCTGCCTGCCTGCGAGGCGGTGTACGCGGAGGCGGTGGCGGAGCGGCCGGGCATGCCGGCCCGGCGGCCCGGGTGGGACCGTGGGACCGTGCTGGCACCCCAGGGCGGCCGCGACGGCGGCTCACGGACGGCGGGCCCGCAGCCGTTGCGGCTTGCGAGTCCGCCGCCGGGCGACTGCCAGGCCAGGACGGCCAGCAGTTCCGCGCCGCGGACGCGGGCCTCGGCCGCCGCCCTGTGCAGCGCCGTCGGGCTTCCCGGGGTACCCGTCACACCGACCACGACTCTCGCCACGGCTTCCGTTCCCTTCTTCTGCATGTGCCGGTTCACATGAAAGGGCTCCGGGGAGGATCCCGGGGCGCTGTTGACGGCTCTCTCACGCCGGTATCCGCGACCATGACGGGTTCCTGACGCCGACCCGCCCCGCGCCGCCCGCCCCCGCCCCGGCCGTCAGCGATGCGTATGGACTCGGCCGGTCGCCGTAAGAGCCGCGTTACGGAGCGGCCCCGGGCTGGGGAAGGCGGGGATAGCTTCGTTGCCGTGCCCCGGACCGCCTCCCCGCATCCGGGGCCTCATCCGCCACTCGTGGTTCCCCAGGAGGGCCCCATGTGTCTGTTCCAGTACGACGACCCCGAGCCCGAGGAACGGGTCCCGGCCGGACCCCTCTACGTGCCCGTCCGGCCGGGTACCGCGGAGGTGGTGCTCCGGATGTTCCGCACCCCTCTGGGCGACCGCACCGCCGTCGGTTTCACCCGCCCCGATCTGCTGGCGAGGACGCTCGGCGCGGGGCATCCCTGGATCCGGCTGTCCGAGTCCGCACTGCGCGCCCTGGCCGCACCGCTCGGCGGGTGCCGGCTCACGATCGACCCGACCTTCACCGCTCCCGCCGTCACCCCGGTGCCGGCGCGGACGGCCGACGTCGCGGCCCGCGCTCTCTGAGGGGGAAGTCCCGATGACCATTGCCGTTCTCTCCGAGGTCGCCACCGGCGCGGAGGATCTGTCCATCTGGCCCGCGTCCACGCGGCGGCTCCCGCACGGCGGCCTGGCCGTCGGCGGGGTGTCGCTGGCGGAGGTGGCCGACCGGTTCGAGACGCCGGCCTACGTCCTTGACGAGGGGGAGGTGCGCGGGCGCTGCCGGACCTACCAGGACGCCTTCCCCGACGCAGACGTGCTGTACGCCGCGAAGGCGTTCCTGTCGCGGGCCGTGGTGCGCTGGGTACGGGAGGAAGGCCTCGGCCTGGACGTGTGCTCGGCCGGGGAACTGGAGTTGGCCGTCACTGCCGGATTCCCGCCCGAGCGCATCGTGCTGCACGGCAACGCCAAGTCGCCGCGCGACCTGGAGGCGGCGCTGCGCCTCGGCGTCGGGCGGATCGTCATCGACGGGCCGTCGGAAATCGCCCGGATCGCGGCCGCCGTCGGCCCCGAGGGGCACCAGAAGGTCATGGTGCGGGTGGTGCCGGGCGTGTCGGCCGGGGGCCACGACAAGATCCGTACGGGCACGGACGACCAGAAGTTCGGCCTGTCCCTCACCGACGGGAGCGCGCAGCACGCCGTCTCGCGGATCCTGGGCCAGCCGCAGCTCGAACTGACCGGCCTGCACTGCCACATCGGCTCCCAGATCACCGAGGTGAAGCCGTACCTGGTGGCCCTGCGCCGCATGGTCGGGCTGATGGCGCGCATCCGCGACGCGCACGGCATCGTCCTGCCGGAGCTGGACATGGGCGGCGGCCACGGCATCGCCTACCGGCCCGGCGAACCCGCCCTCGACCTGACCGCGTTGGCCCGGCGGCTGCGCGCGGAGCTCGTCGCGGGCTGCGGCGCGGCCCGGCTGGCCGTACCGCGGCTCCTCATCGAGCCCGGACGAGCGGTCGTCGGGCCGGCCGGCGTCGCCCTGTACCGCGTGCTCGCCGTCAAGCACACCGGCGAGAAGGTGTTCGTGGCCGTCGACGGCGGCATGAGCGACAACCCGCGGCCCGCCCTGTACGGGGTGCGCTACGCGCCCCGCCTGCTCGGCCGCGCCTCGACCGCCGGACCCCGTACGGCCACGGTCGTCGGCCGGCACTGCGAGGCGGGCGACATCCTCGCGGCCGATGTGGAGCTGCCGGGCGACGTCCACCCCGGCGACCTGCTCGCCGTACCGGTGGCCGGCGCCTACCAGCTGTCGATGGCCTCCGGCTACAACCTGGTCGGCCGCCCCGCGGTCGTCGCGGTACACGAGGGCACGGCCCGGGTGCTGGTCAGGCGCGAGACCCTGGACGACTTCCGCAACCGGGACGTCGGCGACTGACGCCAGCACACGGCTCAGCGGGCGGCGAGGCGCTCCAGCAGGGCGGTGCTCCGTGCCAGCAACGCCCGCTCCTCGTCGGTGAGTTCGGCCTCGATGACCTGTGCGAGCCAGCCGGCTCTGCGGCCGCGCTCGGCTTCGAGCGCGGCCCGGCCCGCGTCCGACAGCTCGACCAGGGACTTGCGGCCGTCCGTGGGGTGAGGCCGGCGCGTGATCAGGTCCTGCTCCATGAGCAGCCCCACCGCCCGGGCCATCGACTGGGGGCGCACGCGCTGGTCGGCGGCGAGGTCGCTGGTGGTCATGGGGCCGTTGCGGTCGAGCGCGCCGAGCACGGCGGCCTGGCCCAGCGGGATGCGGTCCTCGTCCTTGACGCGCCGGACGAGCCTGCCCATCGCGATGCGCAGTTCGGCGGCGATGGCGGCGGCTTCCGAGGTGGGCATAGGGCACTTTACCCCGTTGGTCAGCAAAGCTGTGCACCTGACCTGTACAGCATTGCTGCGCAGCAATGCTGTACAGCAGAACTGAACAGCATTGCTGTATGGTTTTTGGTGTCGGGGCCGGCGCCAGCGCTGTCGCAGCCGGGGCCCCGGCACATGACAACGGGAGGAACCACCATGTCCGAACAGGCCGCCGGAAGCGGCGACGCCCGCATCGAGACCGTCACCGCCCGCCGGATCATCGACAGCCGGGGCAACCCCACCGTCGAGGTCGACGTCGTCCTGACGGACGGGTCCCTGGGGCGCGCGGCCGTCCCCTCCGGCGCCTCCACCGGCGCCCGGGAGGCCGTGGAACTGCGCGACGGGGACCCCGCGCGCTGGCACGGCAAGGGCGTGGACCGCGCGGTGGCCCACGTCAACGGGGAGATCGCGGCGTCCGTGCGCGGCCGGGACGCGGCGGACCAGTCGGGCCTCGACGCCGCGCTGGTCGCGCTCGACGGCACGACCACGAAGTCCCGACTCGGCGCGAACGCCATCCTCGGCGTCTCCCTCGCCGCCGCCAAGGCCGCGGCGGCGGCCCACCGCCAGCCGCTCTACCGCTACCTCGGCGGCGCCGGCGCCCACCTCCTGCCGCTGCCGATGATGAACATCGTCAACGGCGGCGCCCACGCCGACAATCCGCTGGACTTCCAGGAGTTCATGATCGCGCCCGTGGGCGCGGACACCTTCGCCGAAGCCGTCCGCATGGGCAGCGAGGTCTTCCACACCCTGCGCCGCGACCTGCTGGCTGCCGGGCACTCCACGGGCGTCGGCGACGAGGGCGGCTTCGCACCCGCGCTGCGCACCGCCGAGGAGGCGCTCGACTTCGTGGTGGCGGCCATCGAGCGCACCGGCTACCGCCCCGGCGCGGACATCGGCCTGGTCATGGACCCGGCGTCGTCGGAGTTCTTCCGCGACGGGGTGTACGACTACGCGGGCGAGGGGGTGCGCCGCACCCCCTCCGAGCACGCCGACCACCTGGCGAAGCTCATCGACGCCTACCCGGTCGTCTCGATCGAGGACCCGATGGCGGAGAACGACTGGGACGGCTGGCGCGAGCTGACCGCCCGCGTCGGCGACCGCTGCCAGCTCACCGGCGACGACGTGTTCTGCACCGACGAGGCGCTGCTGCGGGAGGGTATCCGCATCGGCGTCGGCAACTCGGTGCTGGTCAAGGTCAACCAGATCGGGACCCTGACCGAGGCGCTGGCCACGGTGGCCACGGCCCACCGGGCGGGGTGGACGGCCGTCATGTCGCACCGCTCGGGCGAGACGGAGGACACCACCATCGCGGATCTGGCGGTGGCGACCGGCTGCGGCCAGATCAAGACCGGTTCGCTCTCCCGCTCCGACCGCACGGCGAAGTACAACCAGCTCATCCGGATCGAGGAGGAACTGGGCGACGCGGCGCGCTTCGCGGGCCGCTCCGCCCTGCGCCGGGCCTGAACGGCGCCCCGCCCTCAGGGCCGGTAGACGATCTCGATGCCCATCGCGGCGATGATTCCCCAGACGCCGAGGCCGAGCAGCCACATGGCTTCGAGGGCGGCACCGGTGGCGATGACGGTCAGGCCGGCCGCCCCGAGGGCGCGCACGGTCCGGCGGATGCCGCGGTCGGGAAGCCAGTCGCTGGTCACGTGACGAGAATCCCGCCGGACCCACGCGATGGCGAGGGTCCGACTGGATTCCTGTCGGCGTCTTGATGCCGGTGCGTCAGCCGGCGTCGCCGGTGAGGCGGAAGCGCACCCGGCAGATGACCGCGTCGGTGTCCCGGCGGACGGCGTGGGCGACGACGGAGCCGCGCTGGTCCTGCAGCACCCGCTGCCACAGGTGGGCGGGTTCGGTCTCCGGGATGAGGACGGTCACCTGGACGTCCGGGCGGGTCCGCGCCAGTGCGCGTCCGTAGCCGGAAACGGGCCGGCCGAGCGTGCGGGTGTCCGAGGGGAGCTCGAGGAGTGCGACGCCCGGCTTCCACAACTCCCGGTCACGCCACAGGGCTTCGGCCGCCACCCGGGACCTCGGGGGCCGGGTGGGTGACGGTGACGGCGTACGAGCCGCCGCTGTCCGGGAAGGCGGCGATCACCTGCCGGTCCGAGGCAACGAGCACGGCCAGGAGCGCGGCGAGGCCCTGGAGTGCGGTCAGCCGGTGCCGGTCCCCTGCCGGGGCGTCGCCGTCACGCCGGTATCGGGCGGCTCATCCGCGCCCGGTACCAGCAACACCATCGGCCAACGCAATCGGCAATCGGCAATCGGCAGAGAAGAAGAGTCGGATCATGGGGCGCGGCAAGCTCCGCATCCACCTCGGCGCGCAGTGCCGGGCGTCGGCAAGACCTACGCGATGCTGTCCGAGGCGCACCGCCGGATCGAGCGGGGCACCGACTGCGTCGTCGGCTCACGCCTCGCGGAAGAACTGTGCCGACCGCCGAAGTTCGATCGTTCTCATCGCAGCCGTCAGCGCGTGGCTGTGACTCCTTCGTTTCGCCTGGGCGGGGTGCGGGTTGCGAGCAGTTCCAGCACGAGTTCCACGATGAGATCGGGCTGTCCCACGAACGGGGAGTGGCCCGACTGCCACTCACGCGCGTCGGTGCAGCGCGAGGCCATCCTCCGCTGGAGGCCCGGGTCGACGGCCCGGTCCAGTGCACAGACGACGTAGGTGGATGGAGTGTGCTTCCAGCTGTGGCGCTCCGGGACTCCCCGTCCGCAGCCGGGGGCCTGCGCACGCAGGAGGCCGACCGCCCGGGCGGCGAGGGGTTCGGGGCAGTCGCCGTAGAGGGTGTGGACGGCCCGTTCGGGGTGCAGACTGGTCGAGCCGTCGGCCTCGGGGACTATCGCGTCGCGGAGCTGCGGGGACGCACCGCCCAGACCGGCCGCGCTCTCGCCGACATCCAGTACGAAGGCCGCCAGATATACCAGGTGCCCCGCTCCGTGCACTCCTGTGATCACTGCCCCTCCGTAGGAGTGACCGAGCACGATGGGGGGGCTCCGGCAGTGCCTCGATGACAGCCTGGACGGCGGCTGTGTCAGCGGTCAATGAGCCCCGGTGGAGTTCGGGAACGACGACCTCGGTTCCCGCGGTCCGCAATCGTTGCGCCAGCACGGCGAAGTGCTCGGGACGGTGGTACAAGCCGTGAACGAGAACCACAGCGGCCAACTCGCCCGCCTCCTCGGATCGACACCAGGCCAGTGAGCCCCCAGCCCCCCGAAGCATGACCGGCCATCACCTTGATCCATTTTAGCTGCACCGCCTAGCAGTGATGGCCGGCCGGGCATTCCGAGAGCGGGCCGAGGAGGAGCCAGAGGAAGAACACCGGGAGGGCGGAGACCACCGCCATGACGGCGAAGCGTCCTCGGGCCCGGCGTCGACCGCCGATGTGCGCCAGCACGTACCCGATGGCCGGGGTGCCCACCGCGCTGGCCGCGGCGGCCCGTGCGAACCTGTCTCCGAACTCCTGCCCCACCTCCGGGAAACCCATCGCGCGGGCGATCCCAGGGGTGAACAGGATGAGCGGGGTGGCGATCCACCACCACCGCGACAACCCGGTGATCGCCCGGTCCAGCCCGGAGGGGGCCGGGCCACCGGCCGGTGCGCGCCCGGGAGTTCGGTCTGCGGTGGAACGGGAAGAGGACATACCTGAACCGTAGACGGCCGGATCGGCGGGAAACAGCGACCGGCCGCCGCACTGGTTGCGCCGAAGCGCCGTCCGGAGCCGCGGCCGCCCCGCACACGCCGCTACGGCGTCACCGGCCGGGGGCTGCGGCCCGCGGCTCCGGCGCCACGGGCACACCGCTTCCACCCCGCCCAGGTTCGCCGGTGAGGTCGAGGTCGCGGCCCGCCCGGCCTTCCGGGTCTCCAGCCTTCGGCGGAGCGGCGGGGAGCGCGATCAGTCCGAAGCGCCAGACCATCGCGACCGTCATGACGCCGAGGCCTCGGCTTCCTCGGCGCGAGCGAGGGCTTCGGTCAGCTGCTTCCGTGCGCGGGCGGGGACGTAGCCGCCCTCCGAGTAGTTCTGGGCGAACGCTCCGAGGAACTCCACGGGGTCCTCCCCGACGATCGCGCGGATCGCCGTCCCGTCCGCCGCGGCCTGCTCGAAGAGGTCGGCGAGGTCCTCGAACATCGCGGCGTTGCCATCGCCGTCGGTCGGCACGAAGTGCATCGGGTAGCGCTCGATCGCCTCGACCGCCGCGTGGTGGCCCCCAGGAAGCTCCTTGACCCGCGCCCTGTACGCCCACCAGCGCTTCTTGGGCCCGATCACCTTCGAGATGAAGCCGCTCCTTTCGACATCGGACCTGCTTGCTCGCCCCCTTCGCGGAGCTGTTCCCGTCGCTCCGCGAGGAAGCTCCACGCCCCCCAGAACTCTTCGAGGTACCCCCGCCCTTGCGAGTTGAGCGAGTACACCTTGCGCGGCGGCCCCTTCTCGGACGGGACCCTCTCCACGTCGACGAGACCGCGCTTCTCGATCCTCACGAGCAGCGCGTAGACGGTGCCCTCGGCGATGTCGGAAATCCCTGCTCCCGCAGCCCCGCGGTGATCTCGTAGCCGTACGCGGGCCGGCCGGACAGGGACGCGAGGACGATGCCCTCGAGCGTGCCCTTGAGCATCTCGGTCATCTGCCTGGTCATCGCACACCTCCTCCCCCAGCTATTCAGTGCTACTGACTACCGGTACTTAGCAAGACGGAATGGCTGGGGAGGGGGAAGGCGTCGCGGGGCGAAGGGGTCAGGTCTTGGCGGCGGCCTTTTCGGCCTTCTCGGCCATGTCCTCCAGGACTGCCTTCGGGTCGCCTCCCGGCTCGACGGCGCGGCCGATGTTGCGCTTGATGGTGTCGCTGACGGTCACCCAGGACGGGTCGTTCACCGGGTAGAGCCGGGCCGTCCGCAGGGCGTTCAGGAAGTCCTCGTCGGTCCGGCTGAGCCCGCCGCCGGCCGGGGTCCGTGCAGCGGAGGCGGTGGCCGGCAGCAGGTGGTAACGGCCCACGAAGTCCGACAGGTTCTTGTCCTGGTAGACGAACTCCAGGAACGTGCCGATCTCGGCGCGCTTGCCGTTCTGCTTGAAGGCAACCATCCAGTCGGCCACGCCCACCGTGGGCGGGATCTCCCCACTGCCCAGCGAGTCCGAGACCGGCATGGCGACGGTGCCGACGCCGATGCCCTTCGCGGCCGCCTCGTGGGCGAGCGACGGATAGCCGTTGAGCATGCCGACCTCGCCCCGCAGGAAGGCGGCGAACGCATCGGCGCGGTTCAGCTTGGACGGTGCGGTGGGCCCGACGAGGCCGGGGGTGACCAGGTTGTCCCTGACCCACTGCCAGGTCCGGATGTTCTTCTCGGAGTCCAGGCTGTAGCTGCCCCGCCCGTCGGCGTAGCCGCCGCCGTTGCTGAGCTCCCAGATC
This sequence comes from Streptomyces erythrochromogenes, assembly GCF_036170895.1. Taxonomy (NCBI): domain Bacteria; kingdom Bacillati; phylum Actinomycetota; class Actinomycetes; order Kitasatosporales; family Streptomycetaceae; genus Streptomyces; species Streptomyces erythrochromogenes. The sequence continues at coordinate 957,470 of NZ_CP108036.1, forward strand.
AGCGCCTCGGCGTGCGCCTCCTCGGGCCCCAGCGGCAGGGCGTACGGGTACTTCACGCCCTTGTCCCTGAGCGCCTTGGCGGCGGATTTCAGGTCGGACCAGGTCTTGGGGGCCTCCTTGACGCCCGCCTTGGTGAACAGCGCCTCGTTGTAGAAGAGCAGGCGGCTGCTCGCCACGAAGGGCAGGCCGTAGAGGCGGTTGTCGAAGGTGCCGGCGTCAGCGAGCGGCTGGAGGAAGTTCGCCTCGGCGCCGACCGAGAGGAGTTCCTCGGCCGAGTACAGCTTCCCCTGCGCGGCGAAGTCCGAATAGGAGCCCATGAGCGCCACGTCCGGTGCCTCGCCCTCCTTGACCATGCGGGAGACCTCACGGTCGATGTCGGCCCACGGCAACAGCCGGACCTCGACCTTGATACCGGGATTGGCGTCGGTGAACGCGCCGGTCACCTTGTCCCAGTAGGTCTTGGAACTGGTGGCCGGGGTGTCTCCGTACTCGGCGGCCACCAGGCGGAGCGTGCCGCTGTCACCCGCGCCGCCGTCCGGAGCACCGCATCCGGAGAGTTGCGGCAGGAGGCCGAGTACGGCCGCGGCGGCGGCCGGACCGAAGATCTTTCGTCGCACGAGCGTATTCCCCTGATGTCGCTTGGATGTTGCCGCGCACGGCGCACCCTGCCGGGGGTGCCCTGCGGCCCGGTGGCCGGAATCATCTCCCGGGATGGGAGTGATTGATTCCGCTCTGGGAGCAGGTGTGGCCGATGATCCAGTCGCAGGCGTGCCCGCTTGGCGGTTCCGACGAGGCTCCGGGCGATCCGACGCGCGTAGAACGGGCCGCGAGGGCCGGCCCGGTCTCCTCGACGGCCCCGTCGACACGTCGGTCCGGGGCCGGGGGCCCGTTCGGCGGGATGGTGAAACGCTCCGCCTGCCCACCTTCGGGTGAGCGGGACGCGCCCGGCGCTGCCGACGCCGAGCCGAGGTCGAGGATGCGCGCATGCGACTCTCCTCGACCCTGCCCCGCCGCGTCCTCCTTCCCTTCGTCGCCGCCGTCACCCTGCTGGCCACCGGCGGCACCGCCGCCGTGACCGCCGCGGACGCCTGCGGTTCGATCATCACCGCACCGCTGGCCCCGCCGGTCCGGGCGGACGATCCCTGCCCCAGCACCGATCCGGTCGTGTGCCGCATCCGTGTCATGCCCATGGACGAAAAGGTCGAGGCGCAGCGGACCCGGATCCGCTACCACGACCTGCTGGAGGCCATGCACCGCACCGAGGCCGACATGCGTGAAGCGGGCGCGTCCGACGAGGAGATCGCCCGGGAGCTCGTCGACATGCGCAATCAGGCGAAGGAGATCACCCGCGCGGGCATGTCCCCGGAAGAGGTCCGGATCCTGGAGGAGCGCAACACGGCCAAGTACGGCAACCCCCTCGGGCCCACCGCCGACCAGCTCTACGCGAAGTACGGCTCCTGGCAGAAGGTCACCGACGCCGCCAAGCGCACCAGCTACGCCGTGGACCGCGAGCTCGCCCTCGAATACCGCCCCTGCCCCGTCTGAACGGACACGGCCGGAGCCCTTCGGTGCGCCGGCGTGCGGACCGCGCGTCGATCCAGGAGGCTTCGGTCGGCTGGACGATCTCGGTGTCCGAGCGTTCCCGGGTGGTGTTCCAAACATCATGATCATGGTTCACCCGTATTGCCCCGGGGCCCGTCGGTCTACCTGCGGAAACGGTCACGGTGTTCGTGGAGGAAGGCATCGAGGGTCCGGGGCGGGCGGCCGAGGATGCGCGCGACGTCGCCGGTGGGGCATTCGGGTCGGGCGACGGCGAGTTGCTGGATCTCCGTCACGTGCTCGGCGAGCCAGGCGGGCATCTGCGCACGCTGGACGAGGTGGTCGCGCAGCTCGTCCGGAGCGAGATCCACATATCGGATCGGATGTTCGGTCAATACGCTGAGCCGCCTGGCGAGTTCGGGGTGCGAGACGGCTTCCGGCCCCGTGAGGACGTGGGCGCCTCCCGCAATGTCGGGCCCGGTGAGCACGGCGGCGGCGACGTCGCCGATGTCGCGGCAGTCGACGTAGTTGCAGGGCGCCTCGCCCATCGCGCCGAGGATCACGCCCTGGGCGACGGCCGGGGCCAGCCGCAGGAGGTTCTGCATGAACGCGTAGGGACGCAGGACGGTGTGCCGCATCCCGAGCGTGCGCAGGCGTTCCTCCACGGCATGGTGTCCGCGGGAGACGGCGACCGGGGAGTCGGGTTCGGCCGCGGGTGCGGAGAGCTTGACGACGTGTCCGATGCCGGTCTGCGCGGCGATGTCGATGGCGCGGGTCTCGAATGCCACCTGTGCGGGGCCGTTGGCCATGGCGAGGAAGAGGCGGCTCGCACCCTCGAAGGCGGTGCGCAGCGAGTCGGGGTCCGCGGCGTCGGCGTACCGGACCTCCAGGGTCGGGCGGTGCGCGTCGGTGACGCCGGGTATCGGCCGGTGCGGGGTACGGGTGAGCGCGCGGACGGGTGCGCCGAGCGCGAGGAGGCTGTGGAGCACGGCGTTGCCGGTCGCTCCGGTCGCTCCCATGACGACGATCATCGGGTGTCCTCTCTTGCCGGTGGGTTGCATGGTGGTCTGGTGCTGCGACCGGAAGGGTTCACCGGGTCACAGCACTGGGCCGCCACTTCCGGATCTTGTCGGCCCGGCAAGATCCGGAAGAGACGGTCTAGCGGGCGAGGGCGCTTCGCCAGCGGAGGGTGACGACGGCGGTGGCGAGCGCCGCGGACGTGGGCAGGTCGACGCGCAGGCGGTCCGTCCGGACGCCGGAGGGCACGAGGGTGTGCGCGGGCAGCCACCGGGCGGCGCACCACCCCAGCAGCGCCGCAGCTCCGGCGGCGGCGACCACCAGTACGACGGCCACGACGGCCCTCGGCAGGTCGGTGGTCCACCGTCGGGGCCGGCCCCCGTTCCGCAGCCAGGCGCCGACCAGGAACGCCACCACCGCGGACGTACCGGCGATGGAGGTGACGGCGGCCACGGCCAGATCCCGCTGCCCGGTGGCGACGGCGGCGGCGCCGGCCGTCAGCGCGGGGGCGGCGTAGGCGGTCAGCACCTCGCGCCACAGGGCGAACGGCCGGGGCGTCGCACGGCCGCGGCCGGCCCTGTCCTTCGTTGCGGGCATGGTGGCCCCTTTCTCGCTCAGGCGGGGCGAGCAAGCTGCCCCGGCAAAATAATTAGCCACCTAACTATCGGCCCGAGAAAAAGGCCCTGCCCGCAGGGGCGGGGCCGGACGGGCCGGGCGTCGGATCGATCCGCGGATCGATCCGCGGATCAGTCGGCGGATCAGTCGGCGGATCAGTCGGCGGCCAGGGCCTCACTGCCGCGCACCACACGGGCCAGCAGATCGAGGAACACCGTACGCTCCTCGACGGAGAGCCCGCCCACCATCGCCTCCAGCCGCCCGAAATGGTCGGGCGCCATGTCCCGCAGGCGCCGAGCACCGCGCGCCGTCAGGATGGCGACCGTACCCCTGCCGTCCTCCGCGGACGGGCGCCGGGCGATCAGACCTTCGCGCTCCAGGCCGTCCAGCAGGCCGGTGACCGTGGCCCTGGAGACGTCGAGGTCGGCGGCGAGCCGCGAAGGCGACTTCTCCCCGCCGTGGTCCTCGAGGTCGGCGAGCAGGCGGTAGCGGCCCGTCGACAGGCCGAACCGGGCGAAGTGCGCCTCGGCCGCCCGGCCGACCCGCGCACCCGCCGAGATCAACCTCACCGCGACCAGCACCGCCTGCGGGTCGGCGTCCAGGCCGTAGTGCTCGACCTGCCGCCTGGCCTGGTCCAGCGTGGGTGCTTCGCCGTCGATCCCGTTCTCCGCCATGCAAGTAATATGGCACCTAACGACCTGAGTGTCCAGAGGCCGTGCCCATGAGGTCCGGCCGAACATTAAGGGCGGTTCAAGCGGCCCTTAAGGCCGCCTGTGGTCTCCGCGCCGATCGAGGGCGCCACCGCGAGCGCACCCGCCTCGACCACCCCGGGCGGCGCACCTTCCACCTGCGACTTCGCACGCGCTCCGCAGGCCTCGAACCATGCGCGGCATGCGCCCGAGAGCACGCGAACCCTCCCCACCGCCGGATTTGTAATGCAGCGACAAGAACCGAACCCGCGCGCGACCTCGGGCGTATGCAGGACGAGGGAGACAGCGTCCATCGGATCGAGGAGTGTCCATGTCCCGGAAACGAACGATGAGTTTTATGAAGAAGCTCGTGCTCTCCGTCACCACGGGAACCCTGGTGACCGGAGGGGTCATCGCCACCGTGGCGACCGGCAACGCCTCCGTCCCCGACGTCGTGTGCCGGGGGTCGACGGTGACGCTGTCGGGCGAAGCGGGTCCGCCGGCGGCCACCAGCGGAAACTTCCCCGTCGGAACGAAGCTGAAGGTGACCAACCTCGACAACGGCCAGGCCACGACCGTCACCGTCAACGGCCCCTCCGGCAGCTGCGTCCTCCTCAACAACGCAGCCTTCGACAAGGTACGAGAACCCGGCAAGAACCTGATCCGACGAGCCCGCGTCGAACGCGTGGGCGGCGGCAACGCGCCGGCCACGGCTGCCAGCCCCTCCGCCGCCGCGGGCGCCCAGGCACCGCCCGCCACCGGTCAGGTGGTGTGCCCGGGGTCGACGGTGACCCTGTCGGGCGAAGCGGGTCCGCCGGCGGCCACCAGCGGAAACTTCCCCGTCGGAACGAAGCTGAAGGTGACCAACCTCGACAACGGCCAGGCCACGACCGTCACCGTCAACGGCCCCTCCGGCAGCTGCGTCCTCCTCAACAACGCAGCCTTCGACAAGGTACGAGAACCCGGCAAGAACCTGATCCGACGAGCCCGCGTCGAACGCGTGAACTGACCGCCCGGGCCGGATTCGGGGCCGTCATCCGAGCCATGGCGGGGCCGCAGGCACGGCCTCCCCCGCCATGGCGCCACCCGAACCCGATCGGCGGGATGATGAAACGGTCCTTCCCCTGCGCAGGAGCGGAACGCGCCCCGGCGGACCCGGCACCGGACGGCGCAACGCCTCTGGCTCCCGCCGCGGACATCGGCCAGCATGAGAACAGCGGGACCGGCGGACGAGATGGGCACGCATGCGCGCCACCGAGAGCAACCAGGACTATCCCTTCGCTGTCACGAACACGGCCGCGGCACTGCTGGACGGCACCGGGACGGTCGTCGCCTGGACGGCGGCGGCCGAGGCCCTCCTGGAGCGGCGGTCCGCCGACGTGTGCGGCCGGCCGGCCCGGGACCTCCTCGCGGACGCGGGCGGCTGGGACGCGGTGCTGGCCCAGTGCGGCAGGCCCGGGGATCCGCAGGGCCGGGAGGGCTGGGAGGGCCGTGCCACACTGCGCCACGGCTCGGGCGGCGAGCTGGAGATCGGCTTCCGCGTCCTCCCGCTGAACGACGGCGCACGGGGGGACACGGCCCGGTTCCTCGTACTCGGTGCGGCCCTGGACCTGGTAGCCCGGTGGCGGCAGGACCACGCCTTCACGCACGAACTGTTCCTGCAGGGCCGGGTGGGCCTGGCCGTCTTCGACAGGAACCTGCGGCTGCTGCGGACGAACTCGCACCTGCTGCCGTACACCGGGGTGCCCGTCGACCTGCGCGGCCGGCGGCTGGCCGACTTCCTGTGGGCCGAGGACGCACGGACCATCGACGACCGGCTGTGGGACGTCGTGCGCAGCGGCACCCCCCTGGTCGGTTTCAACGCGACCGTACGCACCCTCGACGACCCCAGAGGCGGCCGGATCGTCACCATCCAGGCGTTCCGGCTCCAGGAACCCGAGGGACACCCGATGGGGGTGGCGGCGGTGTTCACCGACGTCACCGACCACGAACGCGCGCGCGGCCGCCTGGACCTGCTGTACCGCGCGACCGGAGCGCTGGGCGGTTCGCTGTCCGTGCTGCGCACCGTGGAGGACCTGGTGAAGGTCCTGGCGCCCGCGTTCGGCGACTGCGTCGCGGTGGACCTCGCGGAGACCGTGCTGACCGGCGGTGAACCGCCCGCCGACGGGGAGCTCACGCTGCCCCTGATCCGGATGGCCGTCGCCGGAACGGAATCGGAGGCCCTGCGCACGGGGACGGCCCAGTTCGCGGCGCCGCTCGCCGCCCCCGGGGCGCGGGAGTGCCGGGGAGAGCTGGTCACCGGCCTCGGCGACCCGCCCCCGGGCTCCGGGCACGGCGCGCCCCCGGAATGGGCCACGACCGTCCCGGACGCGCATTCGGCGATGACGGCTCCGCTGTGCGCGCGGGGCATCAGGTTCGGCAGGCTCACGCTCTGGCGCACCGGGGACGCCGCACCGCCGGACGAGGACGACCTCGCCCTCCTGGAGGAGATCGCCGCCCGCGCGGCCGTCGCCGTCGACAACGCGCGGCGGTACACCAAGGAACGCCGCACCGCAGTGGGACTGCAGCGCAGCCTCCTGCCGCCGGCCACCTCGGAGAAGCCCGCGCTGGAAGCCGCCGGCCTCTACCTGCCCGCCGACGCGGACAGCGGAGTGGGCGGCGACTGGTTCGACGTCATCCCCCTGTCGTCGGCCCGGGTCGCCCTGGTGGTCGGGGACGTCGCCGGTCACGGGCTGCACGCCACGGCCATGATGGGACGCCTGCGCAGCGCCGTTCGCGCGATGGCGGACCTGGAGCTGGAACCCGAGGAACTGCTGGCGCACGTGGACGACATGGTCCTGCAGTTCGCCTCCGAGGCGGAGAACGGCGACCCGGACGACGGCGACGCGGGCATTCCGCTGCCCTCCGGACCGGCGGGTGCCACCTGCCTGTACGCCGTCTACGACCCGGTCACCCGGACCTGCGTCATGGCGAGCGCGGGCCACCCGCCGCCGGCCGTGGTCGGCCCGGACGGAACCGTCGAGTACGTCGAACTGAGCCCCGGCCCGCCCCTCGGGGTCGGCGGCTGGCCCTTCGAACCGGTCGAACGCGAGCTGCCGCCCGGAAGCGTCCTCGCCCTCTACACCGACGGCCTCATCGAACGCGGAGAAGGGGACATCGACCACGGCATGCGCGACCTGGCGGACCGGCTGCTGCGCTCGGACGTGCTCGGCCGGCCGCTGCGCGAGGCCCGGCACGACATCGTGGCAGGCCTGCCACCGGGCAGGCTTCGGGACGACGTCACCCTGCTGCTGGCCCGTACCCGGGCGGTGGAAGCCGACTCGATCACGACGTGGCTGCTCGACCCCGACCCGGCGGTCGTCGCCGACGCGCGCCATCTCGTCCTGGCCCAGCTGACCGCCTGGGACCTCGACGAGCTCTCCTTCAGCACCGAGCTCATCGTCAGCGAGCTGGTCACCAACGCCATCCGCCACGCCGGCGGCCCGGTCCGGCTCCGCCTGATCCGGGCGGACACCCTGACCTGCGAGGTCTCGGACTCCAGCAACACACAGCCGAGGATGCGGCGCGCGCGGAGCTCCGAGGAGGGCGGCCGCGGCCTGTACATCGTCGCCCAGCTCTCGCACCGCTGGGGCAGCCGCTACACCATGGGAGGCAAGACCGTCTGGTCCGAACAGAGCCTGCCACTCGCCTGACGGTCCGGACCGTCGGTCCGAAAGCACAGGAGGTGGTGGCCGTGAGCAGCACTCTTAGGGTCGATCCCGCGAACGCCGAGCAGGCGGGCGCCTGGGACGGCCGGGAAGGCGCGTACTGGGCGGAGCACGCCGACCGGTTCGACCGCGCGATCCGCCCCTATCTCGCGCACTTCCTCGCCGCGGCCGACGTGGCCGCCGCCGACCGGGTGCTGGACGTCGGCTGCGGCACCGGCGAGACCACCCGCGCCGCGGCACGGCGGGCGAGCGGCGGCCGGGCACTGGGCGTGGACCTGTCGGCGGAGATGCTGCGGGTGGCACGGCAGCGGGCGGTGGCCGAGGGGACGGACAACGCCGAGTTCGTACAGGGCGACGCACAGGTCCACGCCTTCCCCGCGGCATCGTTCGACGTGGCCGTCAGCCGCACCGGGACGATGTTCTTCGCGGATCCGGTCGCCGCGTTCCGCAACATCGGCGGTGCGCTGCGGCCGGGCGGACGCCTCGTGCAGCTGGTCTGGCAGGAGGCGGCGGGCAACGAGTGGTTCCTCGCGTTCACCCGTGCCCTGGCCGCCGGACGGCCGATGACCGGGCCGCCGCCGGACGCCCCCGGGCCGTTCTCGCTGGCCGATCCCGACCGGGTACGGGCCGTTCTCGGCGCCGCCGGATTCACGGACGTCCGGCTGGAGCCGCACGGCGAGGAGATGTGGTTCGGTGAGGACGCGGCCGACGCGGAGCGGTTCACGCTCGGCCTGCACGGCTGGATGCTCGACGGTCTCGACGACGACGGCCGACGTCGCGCCGTCGACGATCTGAGGGCCACCCTCACCGCGCACGAGACCGCCGAGGGCGTCCGCTACGCATCGGCGACCTGGATCATCCACGCGACCCGCCCGTGAGCCGGGGCCGGCCCGGTCGACGGCGGATCGGGGCGCCGGCGTCGTGGAGACTGGCGAGGGTCTGCCGGTAGGAGCCGACCAGGCTGGTCTCCAGGTGGCTGACGCCCAGTTCCCGGCAGTGGCTGCGGACGATGGCCTGGGCCCGGCGCAGGTGCGGGCTCGGCATGCTCGGGAAGAGGTGGTGCTCGATCTGGTAGTTCAGGCCGCCCAGCACTACGTCGGTGATGCGCCCGCCCCGCACGTCGCGGGAGGTCAGCACTTGGCGCCGCAGGAAGTCCGGGCGGTCGGCGCCCTTCAGCACCGGCATGCCCTTGTGGTTCGGGGCGAAGATCGAGCCGAGGTAGACGCCGAAGAGGCACTGGTGGACGACGAGGACCGCGATCGCCTTGTCGGGCGACAGCACCACGAACAGCACACCGAGGTACAGCGCGACGTGCGTGAAGAGGAGCACTCCCTCCCACACGCGGTCCTTGAGGCCGGGGTCGGCCAGCGACCGTACACCGGAGACGTGCAGGTTGAAGCCCTCGAGTGTGAGCAGCGGGAAGAACAGGAATGCCTGGTGTCGGCCCAGGAGCTGCGGCAGTCCCGTGGCCGCACGGGCCTGGTCCTGTGTCCAGACGAAGATGTCCGGATCCAGGTCGGGATCGAGGTTCTCGTGGTTGGGGTTGGCGTGGTGCCTGGTGTGCTTGTCCTGCCACCAGCCGTAGCCCATGCCGATACCGAGGTTCCCGGCGATGCGTCCGCACAGCTCACTGGGCTTTCGGAGCCGGAAGACCTGACGGTGCGCGACGTCGTGCGCCAGCAGCGCCACCTGGCCGAACACGAAGGCGAGGAACGCGGCGGTCACGAGCGCCCACCAGCTGTCGCCGATCAGTACCAGGGCCGTCCAGCCGATGAGGTAGAGGCCTGTGACGGCGGCGATGCGGAACGCGTAGTAGCCGGGGCGCCGCCGCATGAGGCCTGCCGCCTGGATCTTCCTGGAGAGGCGGGCGAAGTCGCTTCCCGGCTCCGCGCGCCCGGGCGGGGGCGGGGGCGGCCTCACCGTCTGCGAGGAATTCATGATCAGAGGCCACTTTCCGTACCTGGGGGGCGGCGGCGGATGACTGGAGCTGCGAGTGCCGGAGGTGCCCATGGAGCGCCTACCCGGAAGCGCGCGATGAACGTGCGGCTCGGTGCCCGGATTTCTCCCGGCCTCGCCTCAGGTGGTCGGCCGGTGTCCTGTGGCCGAGTCGAGATCGGGGTGGATGGTGAAGACCCGGTCGAGACCGACGATGCGCAGGATACGGATCGTGTTGTCCGGCACGGCCGCCAGGACGATGTCGGCCTGGGCGGCGACGGCGTGGTTCCGGGCGACGATGAGGGCGGTGATACCGCTGGAGTCGCAGAACCGTATGCGGGACAGATCCAGGACGAGGCGTTGTCCTGGTTCCAGGCTGAGGGTCGTCACCGCCTGTCGGAGGCGGGGGGCCTGGTCGTAGTCGAGGTCGCCGGCGATTTCCAGAACGGGGCCGGGGCCGGCTTCTCGGATGGTGATCGTCAGGGCGCTCATGTCGGATCGTACTCTCGCGCGACGGGGAGGGGGCGGGGCACGCCGAGGGCGAGCAGCGCCGTGTCGTCGTCCAGGCCTTCGCCGAAGCCGTCCAGCAGGCCGGTGAGGGCTGTGACCAGCTCATGTGCCCCGGCCTGGGCGATGCCGGCGGTGAAGGCCCGCAGGGCTTCCTCCCCGTACAGCTCGCGGTTCGTGCCGACGCGGGCTTCGGTGAGGCCGTCCGTGTAGAGCAGCAGGGTGTCGCCCGGGCCGAGGATGGTCCCGGCCGGGGTGAAGTGGGGGTGGGGCAGGATTCCGATGAGGAGGCCGCCGGGGGTGGGCAGGTAGTCGGCCCGGCCGTCGGCGCGCACGACGAGTGCGGGGGGATGGCCGCCGGACGCCAGGTGCACGGCAACCGTTCCGGCGGCGGTGTCGGGTTCCAGCACGCCGAAGATCGCGGTGCAGTAGCGCGGGTCCCCGCTCGTGAACCGCTCGTGGAGGACGGTGTTCAGGGTGGTGAGCACGGCTGTGGGGTCGCGGTCGTGGAGTGCTGCGGCACGCAGGGTGTAGCGGGCCAGGGAGGTCACGGCGGCGGCCTGGGGGCCCTTGCCGCAGACGTCACCGAGAAAGAACGCCCACCGCTTGTCGTCCAGGGGGAACAAGTCGTAGAAGTCTCCGCCGAGCCGGTCGACGGAGGCCGTGTGGTAGTAGGAGGCCGCCTCCATTCCGGGCACCGGGGGCAGGGCGGCCGGGAGCAGGCTCTGCTGGAGCACCGCGAGTGCTTCCCGGAGGCGTTCCCGGTCGGATTCGGCGCGGCGGCGTGCCTCCTCCGCCGCCCGGCGCTCGCGGAGCAGTTCGCCTTCGTAGGCACGGCGCTGTCGCGCGTCGAAGACGGTGGTGCGGATCAGTATCGGTTCGCCGTCGCTGCTGGTCTTCAGGGTGGAGGTGACCAGGACCGGGAGTCGCCGGCCGCCCGGCGCCTTGAGTTCCAGCGCGATCTCGCTGATCTTTCCCTGCATGCGCAGGAGGGGGGCGAAGTGCGTCTCGTGGTAGAGCCTGCCGCCGACGGTGAGGAAGTCGGTGAGGCGTTTGCGGCCCACGACTTCCTCGCGTGTCAGGCCGAGCCAGCCCAGGAGCGTCCCGTTGATCCTTGCGATGGTGCCGTCCATCAGGGTGGACAGGTATCCGCAGGGGGCGGATTCGTAGAGTTCCTCGGCGGTGTCCTCCAGCAGCGACGAGAACACGGCGTTGGTGGCCTCCTCTTCGCCCTCGGGCCGCTCCGGGTTCTGGGCCGTGCGGCCCATCACCGCAGCTCCCGCAGGAACGTGCGGATGGCCGACGTGGTGGCCTCGGGGGCGCTGAGCTGGGGGCAGTGACCCGTTGCGTCCAGGGTGACCAGGCGGCTTCCGGGGATGGCCGCGTGGACGTGGGCGCCCACCTCTCGCGGTGCGATCGCGTCCTGGGCGCACTCCAGCACCAGCGTCGGCACGGTCACCGACTTCAGGTCGCCGCGGCTGTCGGAGAGGAACGTGGTGCGGGCGAATACGCGGGCCATGGCCGGATCGGCGGCGCAGAAGCTGTGGGCCAGCTCCTCCCCCAGCTCCGGACGGTCCGGGTTGCCCATGATCACCGGCGCCATGGCGGCGGACCAGCCGAGGTAGTTGGACTCGATCGACTCCAGCAGCTCGTCGATGTCCTCGGCACTGAAGCCGCCGCGGTAGGTGTCGTCGTCGATGTAGCGCGGTGACGGACCGACCATGGCCAGGGAGGAGAACCGCTCGGGGGCGACGGCCGCCGCGCGGACTCCGATCATGGAGCTGACCGAATGCCCTACGAAAGCCACGTCTTCCAGGTCCAGGGCCTCGCAGACCTCGATCACGTCACGGGCATAGCCGTCCAGCGACATGTACCGCTGGTCGCTCCACGCGGATGGATCGGAGCCGCCCGAACCCACGTAGTCGAACAGGACCACGTGGAATTCCCCGGCCAGCGCGGGCGCGACGAGCCGCCACATGTTCTGGTCGCAGCCGAACCCGTGCGCCAGCACCACCACCTGCCTGCCGGGTGATCCGATGACCTTTACGTTGTTCCTGCGGAGGATGTCCATCCGGTCGTCCTGTTCATTGGGCTGGAGTCGTCGGCGCTGCCGCCGGAAACGGGTCCCCCGCTCAGACGGCCACCGGGGTGCCGAGCATCGCGGATGCCTGCTGCAGAGGGGTGAGGACGCGCGTGGGCGCGGCGGCCCGGGGAATGCCGCGGCAGGTGAAGCCGAGCTGGGTCATGGCCCGGACGACTTCGCCGGCGCTGAAGTCGCGGCGGTCCTGGCGGGTGATGACCTGACCGACCTGCTTGACGGGGTAGGTACGGCGGCCGATGGTCACGGACTCGCCGAGGACCGGCTCGGGTTTGATGCCCTTCATCGATTCCAGGACGCCGCTCTTGGTGAGATCGAACGGGAAGCGGGCGATGACGCAGCGCATGGGGCCTCACAGGGAGAAGGAATCGGGACGGTTGCACGCGGGGCGGGGGGAGCGGTCAGCGGGCGAGGGCGAGGACGCCCGGAGCGCTGCTCTGTCCGTCGACGACGGGGAGGGCGTCAAGTCGGCGGTGGCGCATTCCGGCCCCGGCCGTCATGGTCACGGGGAAGGTGGCCGGCGCGCGGTCACCGAGGACGTCGCGGAGCCGGACCCGGTCCGTGTACGCGGCGCCGTCGCGGACGGCGGCGAGCTGGGCCGGGGTCACCACCCCGGTGCACAGGCCGTCGTCGTCGCAGACCCGCAGATGGCGCGCACGGGCACTGGCCATGACGGACAGGGCCACTTCCACCGTCATGTCGTCGGAGACCTGGGGTGAGGCGGTCTCCTGGGCGTCGTCCGCCGCCCGGTGCCCGGGGTCGGCGACGGCCGTGCGGGGTTGCATCTGGACCAGCGTCAAAAGGTGCCTCCTGCAGAGGTGGGTCAGGGTGCGGATCACGTGGTGTCAGGCCGCCGCGTCGACGGAGGTCCGCCGCCCGGTGACGCGCCGGGCGGCCGAAGCGGAGCCGCGCCGGCCGCGGGGGGCCGTGCCGCGCTTGGGCCGGTCGGACGCCGGGGCGGTGATGACCACGGGGACGCCGGAGGGGGCCTGGGCGCCGGTGATCCTGTTCAGCGCTGCCTCACCGGAGCGGACCTGGGTGGTCTGCGGGGTGATGCCGGCGGCGGCCATGAGGCGGGTCATGTCACGGCGCTGGTTCGGGGTGACGAGGGTGACGACGCTGCCGGACTCCCCGGCGCGGGCGGTGCGTCCGCCGCGGTGGAGGTAGTCCTTGTGGTCGGTCGGGGGGTCCACGTTGACGACGAGGTCGAGGTTGTCGACGTGGATGCCGCGGGCGGCGACGTTGGTGGCGACCAGGACGGTGACGTGTCCCGTCTTGAAATGGGCCAGGGTGCGGGTGCGTTGGGGCTGGGACTTGCCGCCGTGCAGGCCGGCCGCGCGTACTCCGCTGCTGAGGAGGTCCTGGGTGAGCCGGTCCACCGCGTGCTTGGTGTCCAGGAACATGATCACTCGGCCGTCGCGCGCCGCGATCTCGGTCGTCATCCGCTGCTTGTCGGCGCCGTGGACGTGCAGTACGTGGTGTTCCATCGTCGTGACCGCGCCCTGGGAGGGGTCCACGGAGTGGACCACGGGGTCGGTGAGGTAGCGACGGACCAGCAGGTCGACATTGCGGTCGAGGGTGGCGGAGAAGAGCATCCGCTGGCCCTCGGGGCGGACCTGGTCCAGGAGGGCGGTGACCTGGGGCATGAAGCCCATGTCGGCCATCTGGTCGGCTTCGTCCAGGACGGTGATCGCGACCTGGTTCAGCCGGCAGTCGCCGCGGTCGATGAGGTCCTTGAGCCGACCGGGGGTGGCGACGACGACCTCGGCGCCGCCGCGCAGCGCACTCGCCTGCCTGCCGATCGGCATGCCGCCGACGACGGTGGCCATACGCAGCTTGACCGCACGGGCGTAGGGGGCGAGGGCATCGGTGACCTGCTGGGCGAGCTCACGGGTCGGCACCAGGATCAGCGCCAGCGGCTGGCGGGGCTCGGCGCGCTGCCCGGCGGTACCGGCCAGCAGGGCAAGACCGAAGGCCAGCGTCTTGCCGGATCCGGTTCGGCCGCGGCCCAGGACGTCACGGCCCGCCAGAGTGTTCGGGAGGGTCGCGCCCTGGATCGGGAACGGGACGGAGACTCCCTGGGCGGTGAGCGCGGCGAGGAGCTCGGGGGGCATGTCGAGGTGCGCGAACTCCTCGACGGCCGGCAGTGCGGGCGTGATCGTCTTCGGCAGGGCGAATTCACCCTGCGTCGCGGCGGACCGCCGGCCGTAGCCGCCCGAACGGCTCGGACCTCCCGAACGGCTCGGGGCGGACGAACCGAGGCGACTGCTACGACCCGAGCCGGCGGCATATGCGAAACCCGCACCGCCGGTGCGGCGCGGGTTGCGGGACGAACGGTTGGTACGTGTGGGGTTCATTCAGAACCTTCCTTGATACGGCACGCATCAAGGAATTTCCGCCGCGGAAGAACATCGCGGGGAATCGCAAGAACGGACCGAATGGAATGAGAAATCGAGCCTGGGCCGCAGAATATCTGCGTCGACGCGGGCACGAATTGAGGTGCCGTCGAGCGGAGGTGACCGGCAGGTGAACCGCTGCGGGAGAGTGTCCGCAGCTGAGGCCCGCACCCCGAGGGATGCGGGCCCCAGCTACAAATGGTGCGTGAGCGTCAGGCGAGAACGATGTTCTCGGCCGTCGGGCCCTTCTGGCCCTGCGCGACGTCGAAGGTGACCTTCTGGCCTTCGGTCAGCTCACGGAAGCCTTGTGCGGCGATGTTCGAGAAGTGGGCGAACACGTCGGCGCCGCCACCATCCTGCTCGATGAAGCCGAAACCCTTTGCTGCATTGAACCACTTCACGGTACCGGATGCCATGTCAAATCTCCTTTGGGGCAGTACACCGGCATCCGCAATGGACGGACACCGTGTCGCCGCGATGATGCCCCGGCCGGAAATCAAACCCGGAAATACAGAGTGCCCCCATGCGACCCGAAGACCGACTGTGGACGCACTTGAGTTTTGGGAACCACAACTGCAACTGAGATCGACAATAGCACGCCGTAGCGGTCCGCGTACGTGAAATCAATTCACCCTGGCCGCCGCACCAAAAACCCTCTCCGCATGGACCGCTAAATCCTCGCACCGCCGCGACAGATATTGGCAGCCCGGGCTCCACGTTTCCGGCGGAGCGGATCGCGCAGCAAAAACGCCCACACCATGGGCGTGGGCGTCTGGGGAACTTCCGGATGACGACAGCCGGCGGGCGGGACACGGCCGGACGCACGGGCCGCCGGGAACGGCGGGCCCGCTCGGCTCAGTCCGCCGTCGGTGGACCGGACGACCCGGCGGCACGGCGGTACTCGTCGTTGAGGCGCTGGGCCTCCTCGAGCTGGTCCTCGAGGATGATGATGCGGCAGGCCGCCTCGACGGGGGTCCCCTGGTCGACGAGCTCCCTGGCGCGGGCCGCGATGCGCAGCTGGTAGCGGGAGTAGCGGCGGTGGCCGCCCTCTGAGCGGAGCGGCGTGATGAGGCGCGCTTCGCCGATGGCGCGGAGGAAGCCCGGGGTGGTGCCGAGCATCTCGGCGGCACGGCCCATGGTGTAGGCGGGGTAGTCGTCGTCGTCCAGGTGCCCGCCGAGCGGGCCTGTCGGATTCTCTGCTGTCATTGCACCTCTCTCTGAAACATGTGGAGGCCCTGGCGCCGTACGGCACCAGGGCCCCGAGGGAACTTCTACACCATCTGCCGACGCCAGTACGGGGCCGGCCTTCTGTTTCCGCCTGCCCGACTCGAAAGGCGTCGGGCCTGCGGGGATCGCGGTTGCTTGACCGGAGACGACCTCACTGTCGATGTCCTGCGGCACCCGGGCTCAAGACCTCCGCCCGGGCGATCCCGATGGCGGTTCGCCCCTCCGTTCTCCCCTCGCGGGGACCGCGCACGTACTGCCACTGCTTCTCTGACTGCTCGCCCGGCAGTTCATCTCTGTCGAGCCTGCTGTCTCTCCGCGCTACGGGAGAAACCATAACCAGGACACCACCACATGTCTACTCTGGCGAAGATAGATTTCGTGTTCCACAGGGAAGTGATCGATCTCGAACAACGACGAGCCCCTCGGGTCCCGCACCGAACCACCACCGCGTCAGGAAGAGCCCCGCGGTGCACCAGGGCCCGGTCCGCACGGTGTGGCGCAGCCGGGGGCCCGACGTCCGGCCGGTGCTGATCGAGCGGCGTGGACCCGGCCGTCCGCCCGGACCGCGCTACCCGCGGCCGTGCTTGCCGGGCGGGTCCTGGGGGTCCACGCCCGTCGAGGCGGAAGCGTCCTTCGAACCGCTGGGACGCTGCGACCGGCCCCGGGGACCCTGGTCGTGCATGCCCTTCTCTCCCGAACCCTTGCCCTGGTCCTCCCCGCGCGCGCCCCTGCTCTTCACCGGCTCGCCGTGGGGGTTTCCCGCCTCCTCCTTGGAAACCGTCCGACCAGGACCCTTGTCCGGGGCGTACTTCTCCGGGTGGAAGGAACGGTGGGCGCTCGGATTGTCCTGCTGACGGGTCTCGTCCACGTCCGGCGACCAGCCGTGCTGCTTGGTGCCCTCGTGGCGACTCGCGCCCTTGCCGCGGGCGGGCTCGGACGGCTTCGGCTGCTTCGTCATGGCATGGCCTGCCTCTGTCTCGGGATGGGCGCACGGGTACACGCGCCTCTACCGCTGTCCTGTCATCGTCCCACCCTTCACCGAACTGGTCCCCTCGGCGGCCTGGAACCCGAAGCGGACCCTGCCTTTCGGCAACGGCCGACACCGGGGCGGACGGTTCACCCGGCTGAGCGGCACGATCGGGCTGCCCGAGCCCCGGGCCGTGCGCCCCGAGATCCGTTGAATTTCCCTGCTTCCGGCGAGAAATCACCATTTGCATGGCAGTTCGGAACCGGGGTAGGCGCAAGCCGTGCCCGGCAGATTGTCCGGGCACGGATCCAAGGAGCAGTTCCATGATTCTCATCCTCGGACTCATCATCCTGATCGCCGCTGCCGTCGTCGGCCTGGCCGGAGTATTCGGCAATACCGGCGTGGGGCACCAACTCGGCGCCGGCGGTGATTTCTCGATTTTCGGCTACCACGCCACGGGTTCGACCGGATCCCTCTTCCTGACCGGAATCATCGTCGGAGCCGTAGCCCTCCTGGGCCTGACCCTGGTCATGATGGGCGCCCGCCGTTCGGCCCGTCGCTCAGCGCAATCCCGACAGGGACGGCGCGCATCACGCCGGGAGGCGGCCGTCGCGGACCGCGAGCACGATGACCTGATCCAGCAACGCGACGACGCCGACGCCCGCGCCGAGAGCAGTGCGCCGGTGGCCGAGACACCCCGTGATCGAGGCCGCTGGTTCGGCCACCGAGCCGCGCACCGCTGACAAAAGGGGAATGAATCGCATCGCTCGCGACATCGAGGGCGGGTGTGCGGGTAGCCGGACCCCATGAACCCCGGCAGCCACACCCCGCTCCGCGCTGTCGCGCCCGTCTGCGTCCTGTCCCCCTCCCCCGCGCCTTCGAGCTCCAAGTTGCCGACCGAACAGACCATGGCCGCCCTCGCCGCGAACACCGCCCACCTCGCCCGCCGCCTCAAGGCCGCGTCGTACCCGGCGAGCTGACCTGCCGCTTCACATCGGCGGCGGCGTCCCCAAGGAGAACGATCATGACGAAGCAGCATTCCGCCAAGGACAAGGACACCGCCAAGAACGAGCTGCCGGGTGCGCCCGGCCCTGAGTCGCCGCCTCTGATCGAGCCGACGAAGCCCGTCGAGCCACTCCCCCCGAAGGCCGACCAGGACGGCCCCGCCACGGTGAGCCCGACCGGGCAGCCGACGGGAGCGGAGCAGGCGCGCGCAGCGCAGAGCGGCGCGTACCTGACCACGGCGCAGGGGACGCGTCTGCCCGACTCCGATCACTCGCTGAAGGCGGGGGCGCGCGGTCCGGTCCTCATCCAGGACCACCATCTGCGCGAGAAGATCACGCACTTCGACCACGAGCGGATCCCGGAGCGGGTCGTGCACGCACGCGGCGCCGCCGCGCACGGCGTCTTCGTGGGCTACGGGGCGGCCGGTGAGGTGTCGAAGGCGGCGTTCCTCGCCAAGGACGTCCAGACGCCCGTGTTCGTGAGGTTCTCCACCGTCCTCGGCTCCCGCGGTTCGGCGGACACCGTGCGGGACACCCGTGGCTTCGCGACGAAGTTCTACACCGACGAGGGCACCTTCGACCTGGTCGGCAACAACATCCCGGTGTTCTTCATCCAGGACGCGGTCAAGTTCCCCGACGTCATCCACGCGGGCAAGCCGCATCCGGACCGTGAGATCCCGCAGGCGCAGAGCGCCCACGACACGTTCTGGGACTTCGTGTCCCTGCACACCGAAGCCACCCACCACACCCTCTGGAACATGTCCGACCGCGGGATCCCCAGGTCGTTCCGGATGATGGAGGGGTTCGGCGTCCACACCTTCCGCCTGGTCAACGCGGCCGACGAGAGCGTGCTGGTGAAGTTCCACTGGAAGCCCAGGCTCGGCGTGCACTCCCTGGTCTGGGAGGAAGCACAGATGATCTGCGGGATGGACCCCGACTTCCACCGCCGCGACCTCTTCGACGCCATCGAATCCGGCGCCTTCCCCCAGTGGGAACTCGGCATCCAGGTCTTCCCCGACACCGCCGACCAGACCTTCGAGGGCATCGACCTCCTCGACCCCACCAAGATCGTGCCCGAGGAGCTCTCACCCGTTCAGCCGATCGGGCTGATGACGCTGAACGCCAACACCAAGAACTACTTCGCCGAGACCGAGCAGGTCGCCTTCCACCCCGGCCACCTGGTACCCGGCATCGACGTGACCGACGACCCGCTGCTCGCCGGGCGGCTCTTCTCCTACCTCGACACCCAGATCAGCAGGCTCGGCGGGCCGAACTTCGGTCAGATCCCGATCAACCGGCCTCACGCGCCGGTCAACGACATGCTCCGCGACGGCATGCACCAGACGGCCGTGCACACGGGGGTCGCGCCCTACCGGCCCAACAGCCTCGACGGCGGCTGCCCGTTCCTGGCCGGAGCCGACATGAGCGCCTTCATCGAGACGCCGGTGGAGGTTCCGGCGGCGAGCAAGGTCCGCGAGGCACCCTCCTCGTTCTCGGACCACTTCACCCAGCCCCGCCTCTTCTGGCTCAGCATGACCCCGCTCGAACGCGAACACATCGTCGCCGCCTACACCTTCGAACTGAGCAAGTGCCACGAGCAGGCCGTCAAGGAACGCACCCTGAAGGTCCTGGCGAACATCGATCCGGAGCTGTGCGGACAGGTCGCCACCGGCCTCGGGCTGCCGGCCCCCGCCGCCACCGTCCCGCTCGTCGCGGCCGGCTCCAGCCCCGCGCTCTCCCAAATGGGCGGCACCTGGCCGACGGACGGGCGTGTGATCGGCATCGTCGCCGACGACGCGGCCGACCTGGACGGCGTGCGGTCCGCCTGGCGGGCCGTCCTCGACGCAGGCATGGTGCCCCTCGTCGTCGCCCCCACCGGTGGCACCCTCGACGGCGCCGGCGAGCCGATCGCGGTCCAGCGGACCTTCGCCACCGCCCGCTCCGTCGAGTTCGACGCCCTCCTGCTCGTCGGCGTACCCCAGGCCGGCGCGGACGCCTACGGGGCCCGCGACGCCAAGGCCGGCACCGCCCGGCCCCCCGAAGCCCCCGACCCGCGCGTGCTGCTGCTCGTCACCGAGGCCTACCGGCACGGCAAGGCCGTCGGCGGCTGGAACGGGGCGGAGCACCTGCTCGAAACGTGCGGCATCGGCGCGGACGACCCGGGCATCGCCGTCGGGGACGACGGCGCGGCGACCGTCGAGGGGCTGACCCGCGCGCTGGGCGAACACCGCGCATGGGACCGCTTCCCCGCCGCCCTCAGCGGCGAGTGACTGATCGGGCCGTTTCCCTCGTGCTCATGGCGTGGCGGTGTGGTCCGGATGGCCGTGGGTGCGGCGGATCGCCTTGAGGCGAGCCTCCAGGAGGTGCTGTCGACCGCCGGCCAACTCCTCGACGATGTCGCGTTCCATCGCGGCGAAGGGCTGGTGGTAGGTGGCGTCGTAGGCCTCGATGATCTGGAACGTCCAGTGGCCCGGAATCACGTTGCGGCCCACGATTCGCGCTCGACCCGTGCGGCCTGTTCCTCGTGGCCGGCCTCGCGCAGGAGCCGGACGGCATCCCCCAGCTCGAAGTCGGCGGTCCCGGTCAGCTGGTGGAACCCGTAGAGGTGTCCGCGGGCCCGCTCCGTGGTCTCCAGCGCCTTCGACAGCGCGCCCAGGGCGCGCAGCGTCTTCTCGTCGACGCCGTCGGGCACCTGGTGCTCCGGGTCCATGTCGCGATTGCTTTCCATGGTGCTTCTCCTGCCCGAAAGGTGCGTCGCCGAGCGGTCGGTACAGCCGTACGGCGCAAGGCGGTCCCTCCGGACGCCCCCTCCCCCTGGGAAAGAAATGAGAATCCGGCGAATGGCCTCTGTGCAGCCGGGCAGGCGGCGGTTCGGAGGTTGATAAATATGGTTCCCCTGCTTCTCGTTCTCCTGCTGGTCCTGATCCTCTTCGGCGCGGGTTTCGCGGTGAAGATCCTCTGGTGGGTGGCCGTCGCGGTCCTGATCCTGTGGCTGATCGGATTCTTCGCCCGCCCCAAGAGCGGTAGCGCCCGCTGGTATCGCTGGTAGCCGGCAGAAAAGAGTTCGGCCGTCGGGTCCGGCACATATTGATCCGGGTGCGTGAAGTGGTGAAAGGCGGGCAGGCGAAGTCCAGGCGGAAACGCAGGACCCCGCCCCGCACGACGTACGGAAACAAAGAGGATCGACGGAGAGGAATTTCCCCGCCGTCCTCCATTGACCGAGGAGTTGTTTTCGCGTGACTGAACATGTGTGGAGTTACCAGCCGACCGCGGGCCACCTGGCCGGCACCGATCTGACCGGCTACAAGGTCGAAGCGACCGACGGCGGCATCGGCAAGGTCGACAAGCACTCCGACGAGGTCGGTGACGCCTACCTGGTGGTCGACACCGGCGTTTGGATCTTCGGCAAGGAGGTCCTGCTGCCGGCGAGCACGGTCGTCCGGATCGACCCCGAGGAGAAGAAGGTCTTCGTGGGACGCACCAAGGAACAGATCAAGGATGCGCCCGAGTTCCACCGGGACCAGCACCTCGGCAACGCCGGGTACCGGGAGGAATTGGGCACGTACTACGGCACCGGCGCCCCCTTCGGTGGCCGCCCCGCCTGATCTTTCCCGTCCGTGACGCCGGTCCCGGCACCCCGCTCGGGGTGCCGGGACCGGCGTCGTAGAGTCGCATTGCGTGGGTAGGGGCCTGGCATGAAAGACCGAGAGACACCGAGGTCCGAGGCGGAGAATCTGCTGATCGGTCTGAGCGTGGACGACCGCAGGCCGGAGCAGCCCGTGCTGCTGGACTCGTCCGGCGCCGCGATCCGTACGTGGCAGGAGAACTACCCTTACGACCGCAAGATCAGGCGGAGGGAGTACGAACGGACCAAGCGGATCCTGCAGATCGAGCTGCTGAAACTGCAGCGCTGGGTGAAGGACACCGGGGCCCGGGTGGTGGTGATCTGCGAGGGCCGGGACGCGGCGGGCAAGGGGGGCACGATCCAGCGGTTCACCGAGCGGCTCAACCCCCGCGGGGCACGGATCGTGGCCCTGGACAAACCGACCGAGCGGGAAGCGGGCCAGTGGTACTTCCAGCGGTACGTCGCCCATCTGCCGGCGGCCGGTGAGATCGTCTTCTTCGACCGCTCCTGGTACAACCGCGCCGGCGTCGAGCAGGTGATGGGTTTCTGCACCCAGGAGCAGTACGAGCTGTTCCTCCGGCAGTGCCCGGCCTTCGAGGCCATGCTCGTGGAGGACGGGATCCTGCTGGTGAAGTTCTGGTTCTCGGTATCCCGCGCCGAGCAGCGCACCCGCTTCGCCATCCGGCAGGTCGATCCGGTGCGGCAGTGGAAGCTGTCCCCGATGGACCTGGCCTCCCTGGACCTGTGGGACGCCTACACCACCGCGAAGGTCGAGATGTTCCGTGCGACCGACACCGACCACGCACCGTGGACGGTGGTGAAGAGCAACGACAAGCGGCGGGGAAGGCTGGAAGCCATCCGCAGCCTCTTGTGGCGCATGGATTACGACCGGAAGGACGAAGAGGCGGTGGGTCCACCCGATCCGCTCATCGTCGGTGCGGCCGACACGCTCCTGGAGGCGGGTGAGGAGTCCAGCGACCTCTCCCCCACCCCTCTGGCCGGCCCCTCCGTCGGCCCCGGCCTCCATCCCCGCCCGCCGGGCGCCTGAGCTGCCTGCTCGGCGACGCCCTGACGGCCCGGGTCCCGGCCCTCCCGTACGCCGGGTCCGCCCGCCGGTTTCCGGCGGGCGGACCCGGCGTGTCGGCGGGTGCCGTTAGGCTTCACGGATGGCCCTTCCGGACACTTCCCCCGAGACTTCCGACGCTCTGCAAGTCCTGCACCGCGTGTTCGGATACAGCTCCTTCCGCGGCGAGCAGCAGGAGATCATCGAGCAGGTGATCAGCGGCGGCGACGCGCTCGTGCTGATGCCGACCGGCGGCGGCAAGTCGCTCTGCTATCAGATCCCGGCGCTGGTCAGAGAAGGCACGGGCGTCGTGATCTCGCCGTTGATCGCACTGATGCAGGACCAGGTGAACGCGCTCAACGCGCTCGGGGTACGGGCCGGATTCCTCAACTCCACGCAGGACCCGTACGAGCGGCAGGCCGTCGAGCAGGCCTTCCTCGCCGACGAGCTGGACCTGCTGTACCTGGCCCCCGAACGGCTGCGCACCGAGAGCGCCCAGCGGCTGCTCGACCGGGGCAAGGTGTCGGTCTTCGCGATCGACGAGGCGCACTGCGTCGCCCAGTGGGGCCACGACTTCCGGCCCGACTACCTCGCCCTGTCGATGCTGCACGAGCGCTGGCCGAAGGTGCCGCGGATCGCGCTGACCGCGACGGCCACCGAGGCCACCCATGCCGAGATCGTGGCGCGGCTCGGTCTGGAGGACGCCCGGCACTTCGTCGCCAGCTTCGACCGGCCGAACATCCAGTACCGCATCGTCGGGAAGAACAACCCGCTCAAGCAGCTGCTGGAGCTGATCCGGACCGAGCACGCCGGGGACGCCGGAGTCGTCTACTGCCTCTCCCGGGCCTCGGTGGAGAAGACCGCCGCCTCCCTGGTGGAGCAGGGCATCGACGCCGTGCCGTACCACGCCGGCATGGACGCCCGGGCGCGCGCGGCGAACCAGGCGCGCTTCCTGCGGGAGGAGGGGGTCGTGGTGGTGGCGACGATCGCCTTCGGCATGGGCATCGACAAGCCGGACGTGCGTTTCGTGGCGCACCTCGACCTCCCGAAGTCGGTCGAGGGCTACTACCAGGAGACGGGCCGCGCCGGCCGCGACGGCGAGCCGGCCACGGCGTGGCTGGCGTACGGCCTGCAGGACGTGGTCCAGCAGCGCAAGCTCATCGACGGTTCCGAGGGCGACGAAGCGCACCGCCGCTCGCTCGGGATGCACCTGGACGCCATGCTGGCGCTGTGCGAGACGGTCGAGTGCCGCCGGGTGCGGCTGCTGGCGTACTTCGGGCAGACGGGCACGGCCTGCGGCAACTGCGACACGTGTCTGACGCCGTCCGAGTCCTGGGACGGGACGGTCGCCGCGCAGAAGCTGCTGTCGACGGTGTGGCGGCTGGCGAAGGAGCGGCGGCAGAAGTTCGGCGCCGGCCAGATCATCGACATCCTGCAGGGCAAGAAGACGGCCAAGGTCATCCAGTTCGACCACGACGCACTCTCGGTGTTCGGCGTCGGGGCGGACCTGGGCGCCGCGGAGTGGCGGGGCGTCGTGCGCCAGCTGCTGGCGCAGCGGCTGCTGGCCGTGGAGGGCGACTACGGCACGCTGGTGCTGACGGAGGACAGCGGCGAGGTGCTGGGGGGCCGCCGCAGCGTCCCGATGCGGAAGGAGAAGGCGCCGGCCGGTCCGTCCCGCAAGGAGTCCGGGTCGCGCTCGGGGAAGGGCGCCCGCGTGCCGGTCGACCTGCCGGCCGCGGCCGAGCCGGTCTTCCTGGCCCTGCGCGCCTGGCGGGCCGAGACGGCGAAGGAGCAGGGCGTCCCGGCGTACGTCGTCTTCCACGACGCCACGCTGCGGGAGATCGCGACGCGGCTGCCCGCCACGGTGGAGGAGCTGGGCACCATCGGTGGCGTCGGCGAGGCCAAGCTCGCCAAGTACGCCGAGGGCGTCCTGGACACCCTGGCGGGGTGCGGCACCGGTGCTCCCGGCCCCGCCTCCGCGCCCGGCGCCGAGTCCGCCGCTCCGGCTCCCTCCGGTCCGGCGCGCCCGGCGTCCGCGCCGGCGGTGCGGTCCGCGGCTCCGGAGCACGACGAGCCGCCCTTCGACCTGGACGAGATGGATCCGCCGCCCTGGGACGACGACTGGCAGTAGCCGTACGTCTGATCGCAGCAGGCCCGCCGATGGGGCCGGGTCGTCCACCGACGACCCGGCCCCTTCCGCATGCCCACCGGACGTGACGGGCCCATCACCGCCCGCGCCCTGCGGAAACCTGCACACCGTGTCCCCGATCTCGACAGGCGGCCTCTCCCGCTCACCGAAATGCCGGTTATACCCCATCCGCATTGACATGGTTCGTCCGTTTGATTCCGTGTAAGCAGTGCGCGGCCCGTATCTGTTACTCGATCTCGTGAAGAAGTCGCCACCATTCGGTGAATCAAGCTGCACGTCCGTCACCGGAGGTGATCGCCCGCCCGTGATGGGCAGTCAACGGGATTGGTTGGGTACCCCGTTCGCGTGCTTTGATCGTGCGCATCGCAGCAATCAGGCACCGCGGTCCGGGATTCGGGCCGCCCGCCTCCCTGCGGTGAATTCCTCCCCCCAATGAAAGGTGCGCGCCATGCGTAACGACATCGAGACCCGCGAGATCGACGACACCGAGCTGGACGCCGTCTCCGGCGGCATCATCAGCGTCTCCGGCGGCCTGGCCGGCGCCGTGACCAGCGATGTCAGCGGCCTCGTGGGCGTCGTGGGCTCCCTCGACACCGTCCAGGCCGCGACGGGCATCGTCTCCCACGTCCCGGGCCTCGTCACCGGCGTCACCGGCGTTTCGGTGAACACCGGTCGCGCCGGTCTCTGATCGGGAAATCCCGATGAACCCCGGAGCATCCCCCACGGCTCCGGGGTTCACGGCTGTCCCCGTGCCCCACCGATACGCATGCAGTCGAAGGAATGGTCCGTGCAGTTTCGCCAAAAGGCTCTTTCCAAGCTGCAATCGCCCGAAGAGCTCGATCTGCCCGTTCGCTTCGCGCGCCCGCAGGGGCGGCTCGTCCTGACCGTCACGATCGCCGTCATGGTTGCCGCGGCCTACTGGGCGTTCACCGGCACCGTGTCGTCCAAGCTCAGCGCACCCGGCATCCTCAGCCGGGCCGAGGGCGTCTACGTCCTGCAGACCCCCGTCGCGGGACAGGTGACCGCGGTCCTCGCCGAGGAGGGCCAGTCGCTGGCCGCCGGCGCGCCCCTGCTCAACGTCCGTACGGAGCAGGGGGAACGGCCGGTGCGCGTGGTGACGGGCGGCCGCCTGACGACCCTGGTGGCCAAGGTGGGCTCGGTCGTCGCCACGGGTGCCGACGTGGCCACCGTGGAACGTGTGAAGGATCCGGAGGACCCGCTGGTGGCCGTGTTGTACGTGCCGGGCGGCAGCGGCCCGGCGATCCCCGTGGGCGCCACCGTCGACCTGAGCGTCCAGTCCGTCCCCCGGCAGCAGTTCGGCATGCTGCGCGGGCGCGTCACGGAGGTCGGCCGCGCACCCCTGACGCAGGCGCAGATCGCCGGCTTCCTCGGCGACGGCGGCCTCGCCGAACAGTTCTCCCGCCACGGCAGCCCGGTGGCCGTGGTCGTACGGCTCGAACGCTCTTCCTCCACCACGTCCGGCTACCGGTGGTCCTCCGCGGACGGTCCTCCGCACGCCGTCGACTCCGGGACGCCGGTCAGCGGCGCCGTCCACCTCGCCGCGCAGCGCCCGGTCGACTGGCTCCTGCCGTGAGCGCGCCGCAGACAGGGGCACCGCGCCGGGCACCGCAGCTCCCGCCCGCCGGGCGCCGGCGCCGGCGCCCCGAACCGAAGGGCGGCGCCCGCCGCAGGCCGCCGGCACCCGTCCCCAGGGGGCGGACGCCCCGGCCCGTACGCACCCCCACCGTGCTGCAGATGGAGGCGGTGGAGTGCGGCGCCGCCGCCCTGGCGATGGTGCTCGGCCACCACGGCCGCTTCGTCCCCCTGGAAGAACTGCGCATCGCCTGCGGCGTCTCCCGCGACGGCTCCCGCGCCAGCAACCTCCTCAAGGCGGCCCGCGGGTACGGGCTGAAGGCCAAGGGCATGCAGATGGACCTGGCCGCGCTCGCCGAGGTCCGGGGCCCGGCCGTCCTGTTCTGGGAGTTCAACCACTACGTCGTCTACGAGGGCACCGCCCGGCGGTTCGGCCGCAGGGGCGTGTACGTCAACGACCCCGGCAAGGGCCGCCGGTTCGTCCCCATGGACGAGTTCGACACCAGCTTCACCGGTGTCGTCCTCACCTTCGAGCCCGGTGGCGGCTTCCGCCGCGGCGGCCGCAGGCCCGGCGTCCTGGGCACCATGCCGGCCCGCCTGCGGGGCACTTCGGGCACCATGGCCGCCGCCGTGGTCTCCAGCCTCCTCCTGGTCGCCGTCGGTGCGTCGGTGCCGGCGCTGAGCCGCACGTACATCGACATGTTCCTCATCGGGCAGCAGACGTCCCTGCTGGGCGTGCTGTTCGCCTCGATGGCCGTCGCCCTCGTGCTCACCGCCACCCTCACCGCGCTGCAGCAGGCCAACCTGCTGCGCGGTCGCGTCATCTCCTCGACCCTGGGCAGTGCCCGGTTCTTCCGGCACCTGCTCAGGCTTCCGGTCGCCTTCTACGCGCAGCGCAACCCGGCCGACCTCGTCCAGCGCCTCCAGTCCAACGACGCCGTCGCCGAGACCCTCGCCCGCGACCTGTCCGCCGCCGGCGTGGACGCCGTGGTCGTCGTCCTCTACGCGGTGCTGCTGTGGACGTACGATCCGCAGCTCACCCTCGTCGGGGTGGCCGTGGCGCTGCTCAACGTGGTCGCCCTGCGGATCGCGATCAGGCTGAGGGCCACCGGTACGCGGAAGCTGCGCGCCGAGAGCGCCCGGCTGACCAACACGTCGTACGGCGGGCTCCAGCTCATCGAGACGATGAAGGCCACGGGCGGCGAGAACGGCTTCTTCCGCCGCTGGGCCGGACAGCACGCGGTCACCCTCGACGTCCAGCAGCGGCTCGGCGTGCCCAGCGCGTGGCTGGCGATCGTCGCGCCCACGCTGGCTGCGCTCAACAGCGCCCTGATCCTGACGATCGGCGGCCTGCGGGCTGTGGAGGGCCATCTCACGGTGGGCCTGCTCGTCGCCTTCCAGGCCCTGGTCACCAGCTTCACCGCGCCGATCTCCCGGTTGGGCGGCGTCGCGGGCCGGATCCAGGACTTCGCGGCCGACGTCGCCCGCCTGGGCGACGTCGAGAACTTCCCGGTCGACCCGGTCTACGCCCGGCGCGAGCCCGCCGCCTCCACCCGGCGCCTCAAGGGGCACGTGGAGCTGGACGGCATCACCTTCGGCTACAGCCCGCTGGATCCGCCGCTGTTGCAGGACTTCTCGCTCGCGGTCGGACCCGGTCAGCAGGTCGCGCTCGTCGGCGGCTCCGGAAGCGGCAAGTCCACCGTCTCCCGGCTGATCTCGGGCCTGCACACCCCCTGGGCGGGGGCGGTCCGCATCGACGGGATGCGGCTGGAGGACATCCCGCGCGGCGCACTGGCCGCTTCCGTCTCCTTCGTCGACCAGGACGTCTTCCTCTTCGAAGGCACCGTCCGCGACAACGTCGCGCTGTGGGACCCCACCATCGAGGACGAGGCCGTCGTCGCCGCCCTGGAGGACGCCGCCGTCTACGAGGTGGTGGCCCGCCGCCCCGGCGGCATCCACAGCCGCGTCGAACAGGACGGCCGCAACTTCTCCGGCGGCCAGCGCCAGCGCCTGGAGATCGCGCGGGCGCTGGTGCGCCGCCCGAGCGTCATGGTTCTCGACGAGGTGACCAGCGCGCTGGACGCGGTGACCGAACAGGTCATCATCGACAACCTGCGCCGCCGCGGCTGTGCCTGTGTGGTCATCGCCCATCGGCTGAGCACGGTGCGCGACAGCGACGAGATCGTCGTACTCGACCGGGGCACGGTCGTGGAGCGCGGCCGGCACGAACACCTGGTCGCCGCACAGGGCGCGTACGCCTTGCTGGTCAAGGAGCACTGAGGTGACACACCCGCAGCACACCCCTGCCCCCGTCGACCCGGTCGTGGAGGCCCTGGGCACCCTGGGCAGGCCCGTCGACTGCACGGGCGTACGCAGCCTGTCCCTGGAGGGCCCGCTGGTCCTGTGGCTGGTCGTACAGGGCGAGCTGGACCTGTTCGCTGTGGACGCCGCGCAGGCAGGGCACTGGCACTTCCTGGGCCGGCTGGAGCCGGGCACGCTGCTGC
Source organism: Streptomyces erythrochromogenes (assembly GCF_036170895.1). NCBI lineage: Bacteria > Bacillati > Actinomycetota > Actinomycetes > Kitasatosporales > Streptomycetaceae > Streptomyces > Streptomyces erythrochromogenes. The sequence goes on from NZ_CP108036.1 coordinate 986,105, forward strand.
TCGGTCCGGCCGAGGGCCCCGAGCACACCCTGGTCGGGCGGCCGCTGCAGGGATGCCTGCTGCGCCGCATCGAACTGCGCGAGCTGCAGCGCCCGGAGTACCCGCACCATCCGCAGTACGCGGGCGCGTTCGGCGGTGGGGCGTGGCACGCCGACGAAGGCCAGTACAGCCCCGCCGGCACCGCGGCAGGCCGGCCGAGCCCTCTGGAGGACGCCTTCGCGCGCGGCATCGGCCGGGGCTTGCGCGTGCTGTACCAGGCACCGCTGGACGGCGCGGCCACCACCGGGCACGGCGGGGCCGACGACGACATCCTGTGGATGCCGATCGCCCCGGGCAGCGTCCGGTACGGCGCCGTCTACGAGGCGGAGGCGGTGGGCACCCTCCTCGTCGACGCGGCGATGTGGCAGGGCATGGTGGACCAGCAGTACCGGCTGCTGTACGCGCTGGACGGCTGGATCGAGCAGCTGGAGCGCGACCACGAGGACCGTACGGCCGCCGGGATCGAGGCGGGCCGCGCCGCCCGTACCCAGGCGGACCGGACCCTGCTGGCGTCCATCGCCGGTTCCGGCCGGGATCCCCGGCGGGGCGGGGACGTCGACGCGACCTTCGCCGCGTGCCGGGTCGTCGCCGGCGCGGCCGGCATCGCCCTGTCCCCGCCGAACCGGGGCGGCAGCACGTCCGAGCAGCTGGATCCCGTCGAACGCGTCGCGCTCGCCTCGCGGATCCGCACCCGCCCGGTCCGGCTCGCCGGGCGCTGGTGGCGGGAGAACAGCGGCCCGCTGGTGGGCCGCCGCGAGAGGGACGGCACACCCGTCGCCCTGCTGTGGCGGCGCGGCGGCTACGAGGCGGTCGACCCCGCCGCCGGCACGCGCGAGCGCGTCGGGAGGACCAACGAGGCGGCCTTCGAACCGCGCGCCGTGATGCTGTACCGCCCCCTGCCCGACGGGCCGGTGGGCCTGCCGGCGCTGCTCCGCTTCACCGTCCGCGGCACCCTCCCCGAGCTGCGCAGCCTGCTGCTGGGCGGGCTGGTCTCGGTGGTACTGGCCGCACTGGTGCCGATCGCCACCGGCCAGGTCCTCGGCCGGTTCGTCCCGCAGGCGGAGAACGGCCTCATCGTGCAGACCGGGCTGGCCCTGATCGCGGCCGGCATCGTCGCGGCCGTCTTCATGCTGCTGCAGAACACCGCCCTCCTGCGCATGGAGGGCCGCATCGAGGCCACCTTGCAGCCCGCGGTGTGGGACCGGCTGCTGCGGCTGCCGGCGACGTTCTTCGCGGGCCGCTCCACCGGCGAACTGGCCGGCGCGGCCATGGGCATCAGCACCATCCGCCGCGTCCTGTCAGGCATCGGCCCGGTCTGCGTGCAGGCGTGCACGGTCGGCGTGGTCAACCTGGTGCTGCTGCTCCTCTACAGCGTGCCGCTGGCGCTGGCGGCGCTGGGCATGCTGGTCGTCGTCGCGGTGGTCTTCCTGGGTCTGGGGCTGTGGCAGCTGCGCTACGAGCGCCGGTTGAACACGCTCGGCCACCGGCTGGCCAACCAGGCCTTCCAGACCCTGCGCGGCCTGCCCAAGCTCCGCGTCGCCGCGGCCGAGAGCTTCGCGTACGCGGCCTGGGCGCGGGAGTTCGCCCGTACCCGCGACCTGCAGCAGCGCATCGGCCGGATCCAGAACGTCATCACGGTCCTCGGGGCCGTATACCTGCCGCTGTGCACCCTGGTGATGTTCGTGCTGCTGGCCGGACCGGCCCGCGGCGCCATGTCCGCGAGCGAGTTCCTCACCTTCAGCACCGCGCTGACGATGCTGCTCTCGTCGGTCACGCAGCTGACCGGGGCGCTCATCTCGGCCGCCGCGGTCCTGCCGATGTTCGAGCAGATCGAGCCGGTCCTGCGGGAGACCCCCGAGGTGGCCCGCTCCAGCACCCGGCCGGGGGAGCTGACCGGCGCCCTCGAGGCCAAGAACCTCTCCTACCGCTACGCCGACGACGGCCCGCTCGTGCTCGCCGACGTCAGCCTCCGCGTCGCACCGGGCGAGTTCGTCGCGATCGTCGGGGCCAGCGGCTGCGGCAAGTCGACGCTGCTGCGGCTGCTCATCGGCTTCGACAGACCCGTGTCGGGCAGCGTGCTCTACGACGGCCAGGACCTGGCGGCGCTCGACCAGGCGGCCGTGCGCCGCCAGTGCGGCGTCGTCCTGCAGAACGCCCAGCCCCTCAGCGGATCGATCCTCGACTGCATCCGCGGCGCCGGGACGTTCTCGCTCGACGAGGTGTGGGAGGCCGCCGCGATGGCCGGCCTGGCGGAGGACATCAAGGCCATGCCGATGGGCATGCACACCATCCTGTCCGACGGCGGCGGCACCGTCTCGGGCGGCCAGCGCCAACGCCTGATGATCGCCCAGGCCCTCATCCGCACACCGCGCGTCCTCTTCCTCGACGAGGCCACGAGCGCGCTGGACAACGAGGCCCAGCGCGTGGTCATCGAATCCACCCGCGCGCTGCGGACCACCCGTCTCGTGATCGCCCACCGCCTGTCCACGGTCATGGACGCCGACCGCGTGATCGCCATGGCTGACGGCCGCATCGTCCAACAGGGCACCCCGGCCGAACTCCTCGCCGACCCGACGGGCCTCTTCCACACCCTGGTCCGCCGCCAACTGCACTGACGGACCGGGGTCAGCGGGCGGTGGCGGACTCCGCAGCCGCGGGGTCGTGCGGGGCCGCGGTCGCCGCGGTCGAAGCGCTGCGAACAGGGCGTCGAGGTGGTGCATCCGGCCGCCGACCGAACCCGGCGAGCGGGGAGGACTACTGCGGGGCCACCCGGCAGGCGCTGACCGCGGTCCCGTTCGTGACACCGCTCGCGGTCAGACCGGTCACGCACTGTTCGTGCTCGCCGGTGAGGCCGACGTAACAAGCCATGCGGACGGAGTCCGGGGCTTCTCCGCCCTGGAGTTCGCGCTCGACCTGGTTGATGCAGGCGGTCACGTCCGCGTGGGCGGCGGGGGCGGCCAGAGCCGCGCCGCCGAGGGCGAGTGCCAGTCCGGTGAGGACTCCGGCGATACGGGTCGACGTGCGAGTTGATGTGCGCAAGGGGATGCACCTGCTCTCGGTGTGCGGTACCCGACCGGACGGCGCAGAGCGCGACGGCTTCCTGGCCGTGCTTGCCGGTTCCGGTCGCCTTGACCACCGTACGACCGCTGCAGCCCGCTCACGAGCCGGCGGCCGGTGGAGGCGCGAGAGGGCATGTATTTTCGGCATGGAGGAACGGGTGATCATCATCCCGATGTCGCGCACGTGCCAGCAGGGGGCGTCATGAAGTACGACCTGTCCGACCGCCTGGTGATCGGGATCGCCTCCAGCGCCCTGTTCGACCTGGCCGACTGCGACGCGGTCTTCCGGGAGCAGGGCGAGGACGCGTACCGCGCCCACCAGGAGGCCCATGTGGACGACGTCCTGGCCAAGGGCGTGGCCTTCCCCTTCGTGCGGCGCCTGCTGTCGCTGAACGACCTCGCGGACCCCTCGGACCCGCTGGTCGAGGTCATCATCCTCTCGCGCAACGACCCGGACAGCGGCCTGCGCGTCATGCGCTCGATCGCCGCGCACGGGCTGCCCATCAGCCGGGCCGTCTTCCGGCAGGGCCGGTCGGCACACCGGTTCATGCGCGCCCTGAACATGTCGTTGTTCCTGTCGGCCGACGGGGCGGACGTCCGTGCGGCGGTGGCCGACGGGCTGCCCGCGGGGCACGTCCTGCAGACGGCGCGGGTCGACGACGAGGACGACCGCGAACTCCGGATCGCCTTCGACTTCGACGGCGTACTGGCGGGCGACTCCTCCGAGCGGATCTTCCAGGACGTCGGCATCGACGGCTTCCGCGCGCACGAGGTCCTCAACGTGACGACCCCGCACGACCCGGGCCCCTTGAGCGAGTTCCTCGCGGGCATCAACCGGATCCAGCGCCGCGAGGAGGACAAGCGCCGTGCGGACCCCGCGTACCAGCTGCGGCTCCGCGTGTCCCTGGTCACCGCCCGGGACGCGCCCGCGCACGAACGTGCCGTGCGGAGCCTCAAGCGGTGGGGGCTGCGGGTCAACGACGCGTTCTTCCTCGGCGGCATCGACAAGGCCGCCGTGATGAGCACCCTCGATCCGCACATCTTCTTCGACGACCAGGTCGCCCACCTGAACGGCACGGCGCCGGCCACCCCCAGCGTCCACGTGCCGTTCGGCATCGTGAACACGCCCCCTCACAACGACACTTCCCGCGCCTGAGCGAGTGGCGCCCCCGCACTCAGCCCTCGCGCAGCGTCGAGGCGCGGGTCTCCAGGCTCCACTCGTGCCGGCGGGCCGCGTCGGCCGGCGTGCGGCCGGCGAGGATGTCGCACAGGAGGTCCGCGCAGGCGCGGCCGTACTCGGCCGGGCGCAGGTCGACCGCGGTGATGGGCGGACTGCTGCTGCGGGTCGCGGTGCCGTCGACGCAGGAGGCGACGAGGAAGTCCGCTCCGACGGTGCGGCCCAGGGCGGCGGCCGCGCGCAGGACGCCCGGCGCCGCGCCGTCGGGGGCGCAGACGACGGCGTCGATCGAGGGGTCTTCCGACAGCAGTGCCAGGGTGGCTCGCTCCGCCTCGCCGGCCGTGGCGGCGAAGGGAACCGGGTGGATGGCCACCGGGGTGCCGTGCTCCTCGCCCCAGCTCCCGGCGGTCGTGTGCAGGGCCGCGGCCCAGGCCGAGGTGCCGGCGGGGGCCAGCAGCGCGGGCCGGCGGGCGCCCCGGGCCCGCACGTGGTCGAGGAGTGCGGTCAGCGAGGCCGAGTTGTCGCGGACGACGGCTCCGGTCGGGGCGGGGCCGAGGTAGCGCTCGCCGGTGACGACGGGGACGCCGGCGTCGAGGAGAGCGGGCACCGCCGCGTCGTCGGCTTCGGGGTCGATGACGAGGAGGCCGTCGACGCGTGAGGCGTACCGGCCGGGCCCGTCGGCCGCCGCGGCGAGCAGGACGACGTCGAGGCCCTCCTCCTGGGCGCGGGCCACGGCGCCGAAGGCGAGGTTCATGTAGTAGTCGAGCCGCGTCGCGGTCTGGGGCAGGTACAGCCCGACGGCCCCCGTGCTGGCGCGGCGCAGCCGGCGCGCGGCGCTGTGGGGCCGGTAGCCGAGTCGCTCGGCAACCTACTGGACCCCGACTTCGACACCGACTTCGGTCTCATGCGCACCCGGCGCCCCGAAATCTACGGCGCCCTCATCGAACGCACCGCCCGGCAGGTGCTTCTCCTCCGCCGGGACAGGCCGCACGACACCTCGCCGCCATCCTCATCTGGACAGCCGCTTGACCGCCGAAGCACCTTGCCCGCGAAGATGACCACATGGACGATCTTGTGAAGTTCCTCGTCGCACGCATCATGGACGACAATCACGCCTATGCCTACGTGGCCGACACCCTGGGCGGCGAGGCTCTTCTCGACAGCCATCTCCCCATGCTCGACCTGACCGAGCAACTGGCCCACGACTACAAGGCCATGGACCCCTCGGACTCCCGCTCGGCCGGCCTGGCATACGCGCTGCGAGTCCTTGCCCAGTCATACGCCGAACACCCCGCCTACCAGCAGGAATGGCGCCCATAGCCTGTCAGGGGAGACAGGACCTAGCGTCGCGGCCCGGTCGGCGGGATCAGGCGATCCGGACCGCCGGCCGGGCGAGCGGGGCCAGCGCGGCGTACTCAAGGGGCGCGGACGGGTCGATCGACACGTCCAGGGGCGCCGGCTCGGCACCGGCGCGGACCAGGAGGTCGCCCACCGCGGCGATCATCGCGCCGTTGTCGGTGCACAGCGTCATCGGCGGGACGCGCAGCTCGATCCCGGCCGAGGCGCACCGCTTCTCCGCCAGGGCGCGGACGCGGGAGTTCGCGGCCACTCCCCCGACCACGATCAGCGTCTTCACGTCGTAGGCGCGGCAGGCCGCGAGGGCCTTGCGGGTGAGCACGTCGGCCACGGCCTCCTGGAGGGCGGCCGCACCGTCGGCGACGGGGACTTCCTCACCGCGCTGGACGTGCCGTTCGACCCAGCGGGCGGCGGCCGTCTTGAGGCCGGAGAAGGAGAACGCGTACGGGTCGTCGCCCGGCCGGGTCAGCGGGCGCGGGAACGCCACGGCCTTCGGGTTGCCGCTGCGGGCGGCCCTGTCGATGGCGGGGCCTCCCGGGTACGGCAGGCCCAGGATCCGGGCGACCTTGTCGAAGCACTCCCCGGCCGCGTCGTCGAGGGTGTCGCCGAGGTGGAGGATCGGCTCGCGCACGAGGTCCCGTACGAGCAGCAGCGAGGTGTGGCCGCCGGAGACGATCAGCACCACGCAGGGCTCGGGCAGCGGGCCGTGCTCCAGGGTGTCGGCGGCGACGTGACCGGCCAGGTGGTGGACTCCGTACAGGGGCACCCCGGCCGCGTAGGCCACGGACTTGGCCCCGGCCAGCCCCACCTGGAGGGCCCCGGACAGCCCGGGGCCGGTGGTGACCGCGACGGCGTCGATCCGGCCGATCCGCAGCCCGGCCCGGTCGAGGGCCCGGCGGACCACCGGGTTGAAGGAGTGCAGGTGGGCACGGGCGGCGATCTCCGGCACCACACCGCCGAAGCGGGCGTGCTCGTTCATGCTCGTCGCGACCACGTGGGCGAGCAGCCTGCCGTCCTGCACGATGCCCGCCCCGGTCTCGTCGCACGACGACTCGATCCCCAGTACCACCGGTCCGCCCACGGCGCCCACTCCTCTTGCCCGTATTGAACACCTGCAATATATGTGCAACAAGGATGCGCCGAGTCCGTGGCGGCCCGGAGGGGCGGCGCGGACCTTCGCCGCCCCTCCGGGCCGTCAGCAGATGAGTGAGCGGCCGGTGGGCGCCAGGCGCAGGGTCCGGGGGTCCGATGTCTGTTCCCGCTCGATGCCCGGCAGGACCTCGTTCCCCGCGACGGGGTGCGCACGCAGGGCGGCCAGGTGCCGGCGGTGGGCCTCTTCGTCGGGATGGGAAGTGAGGACCACGGCTGTGTTCTCCCCCGTGCGGACCGGCAGTCGGGGGAACGTGTTGGGTGCCGTTTCGGTGGCGTACGCGGCGATCGGCGCCGCTCCCGTGCTGCGGAGCAGCGGCAGGAGGCCGTCCCTGACCAGTGCGATCCCGTCGGCTCGTCCCGGCGGGAACGACCACACCGTGGCGGACACGAAGCGCTCGGGGGCCGGTGTGCCGGGTCGGGGCCTCGTGGACGGGGCGGCGCGGAAGCCGCTGTCGTCCGTCAGGGGGCGCAGGAGGAGGACGTCGTCGGAGTCGGTCATGGTGGCGTTGGCCCGGGCGCGGTGCCGTGCCCAGACGGGGCCGCCGTAGAAGGCCGTGAGCGCGTCGCGCCGTGCCGCCATGTCGGGGAACCCGCGCAGCCAGACGAAGCGGTCCGGGTCGTCGAGGTCGCGGAACTGGCCGAGGACGGCCATCCCTGCCTCTTCCTGCGACTCGACCAGCTCCCGGTCGAAGAGTTCGATGAGGTCGTCCCTCCGGCCGGGACGCAGCGTGTACTGGCGGAGCTCGATCACGGCGAGAGGGCGGGCGGGGTCGATCGGTGGCACGACGGGCTCCTGTCTGCTCTGTTGCGTTCTGTCGGGTCGGGTCGGGTCGGGGCGGGGCGGGGCGGGTCGCACTGACGGTAGGCCGCGGGCGTGCCAGGTGCTGTCAGGGTTTCCGCGGAGAATGGGCACATGTCTGCCGGTCGCCTGCTGTCGGTCCTGCTGTTGTTGCAATCCCGTGGCCGCATGTCCGCCCGGGCGATCGCCGAGGAGCTGGGCGTGTCCGTGCGGACGGCCTACCGCGACGTGGAACGGCTGCAGGGCGCCGGGGTACCGGTCTGTGCGGAGCCCGGGCGCGGGGGCGGTTACCGGCTGCTCGGCGGCTATCGCACCCGCCTGACCGGGATGACCGAGGGCGAGGCGCGGGCGCTGCTCTTCGCCGGGCTGCCGGACGCGGCCGCCGACCTGGGGCTGGCGGCGGAGGTGTCGGCGGCGCGGCTGAAGCTGCTGGCCGCGCTGCCGGCGGGAGCGCGGGAGGAAGCGGCGCGGACCGCGACGGTGTTCCACGTGGACGCCCCCGGCTGGTACCGGGAGCCCGAGCGGACCCCGTACCTGCCGCTGTTCGTCGACGCGACGCTCACGCAGCGGGTCGTGGAGGCGCGCTACCGGCGCTGGCGCGCACCGCAGGAGGTGTCCCGCCGCCTCCGGCCCTACGGCCTGGTCCTCAAGTCCGGCGTCTGGTACGTCGTGGCCGCCACGGAGAGCGGAACGGCGACGGCGCCGGCAAAGGCGCCGGCAAAGGCGGCGGCAAAGGCGGCGGCAAAGGCGGCGACCTACCGGGTCGCCCAGGTTCTCGACGCGACCCTGAGCGACGAACGGTTCGACCGGCCACGGGACTTCGAGCTGGGCGCGTACTGGGCCTCCTACCTCGCGGACTTCGAGGCACGCCGCTACACGGGCACGGCCACCATCCGCCTCTCCCCGCGAGGACGCCGGCGCCTGCCCGACAACGTCGCACCGGAGGTGGTGCGGGCGGTCGACGCCACCGCTACCGCCGTCGGCGGGGACGGATGGGTGGAAGCGGTCGTACCGACGGAGAGCACCATGCACGCATGCGGTGAACTGCTGCGGCTCGGCGTGGACGTGGAGGTCGTCGCGCCCGCCGCACTGCGCCGGGCCATGGCCGACACGGTGGGCGCACTCGCGCGGGCGTACGGGGTCACCGGCCGCGCCTGACCCCCTCGGCCGACGGCCCGGCCATCGAACACGGGTCAAGGGCCGGGCCGTCGTCGTCCGGACGGGGATTCGGCGGCGAGCCGCAAGCGGGCGCGACTACCGTGGAACGCGGGCAGGGGGTCGTACCAGTCGGAGACACCCTGCCGTTCGGTGGGGGACGGCCCCGAACCGTACCCCGGTCACGTGGCCCCGGCAGCTGGCCGGGGCTGCGGAACCACAGCCGCGCCGCCCGCGCGGTCCGGTGCCGGGGGCCGGCCACGTGGCATCCTGTGGGCATGACGTCCGACGTCACGGCCGCGGTGTGGGCGGCACGGCAGGTCGCCCGGGTCCGCGACGACCCCGCCGGGCGGACGGCCCTGATGAGGCGCTGCTACTCGGGCCCCTTCGGCAAGGCGCCCCGGCACCTGCCGTTCCGCCGGGCCGCGATGTCGTTCATGGGCTGGCAGCTACGGCGGGGCGTACTGCGGCCCGCGTCGGGCGACCGGCCCGGCAGTCCGTGGTGGCGTGCGGTGAACGAGCGCATCCTCCGCGACGGCTGCGAGGCCGTGGGCCTCAGCGGCGGGCTGCCCGGGCCGGCCTCCTCGCCCGCGGTCGACCTCTGGCGGTCGTTCGCCGACCGCCCCACCGCCCGGGCCTGGTACCGGGCGCACAACGGGAGTGTGGTCGCCGCGTACCTCGAGAACCGCGGCCTCGCGGAGGCGGAGAACGAGGTCGAGCGGTTCTTCATGAACGTCGTCCTCTGCCGCGTGCTCTACGCCCACACCCTCGTCGCGGCGCCCCGCCTCTCACTGGGCCCGCTGCGTCCGCTCGCGCCGTTCCTCGGTGATCCGCGGCTCGGCATGACCGGGATCTTCCTGCAGCTGTCGCGCGTGCTCCCCGCCGAGTACCCGCTCCGCGGCACGGTGCAGTCCCACCTCGACCGGGAGATCGGGTTCGGACGCCTCCTCGATTTCGGGATGATCGTTCCGCGCCTGCAACAGCTCTACGAGTGGTCGGCCCACGAGCTCTCGGAGCCGGGCCTGCTCGGCTGCGTCCGCGACGGGGCCCCGATCTACGCCTGGCCGTACGACGACCGGCACGTCTGGCAGCCTCCGCGCTCGGTCGCCCTCCGGTTCGTCCATCGGACGCTCCCGCCCGCGGCCGCCGATCATGCCGGCGCGGTGCGCGGCGGACGGGGTGGGGCCTTTCGTCCGCCGTGTCCGTGATCCTTGGGGCATGCGTGCCGCCCGCCTGATCCGTATGGCCCTCCTCGTCCAGTCGAACCCCGGCCTGACCGCCGCCGCCCTCGCCCGCGAACTGGACGTCTCCGAGCGGACGGTGATCCGCGACGCCCAGGCCCTGCAGGAGGCCGGCATCCCCGTCCGGTCGGAGCGCGGCCGTACCGGCGGCTACCACCTGGCCCCCGGCTACCGGACCCGGCTGACCACCCTGCATCCGACCGAGGCGGAAACCCTGTTCCTGTCCGGGCTGCCGTCGGCCCTGCGGGACCTGGGGCTGTCGGACGCGGCGGACACCGCCCGGCTGAAGCTGACGGCCACTCTCCTGCCGTCCGTACGCGCGGCAGCCGAGGCGTCGGTACGCCGCTTCCACCTCGACGCCCCGGCCTGGTTCCGCGATCCGTCGGCGCCCGAGCTGCTGCCGGAGCTGGCCCGTGCGGTGTGGTCGGACTGGATCGTCGAGTTGTCCTACGCCCGGCCGGGCCGGGACGGCTCGCCGGCTTCCGCGGTGTCCCGGGTGGTGGAGCCGTACGGCCTCGTCCTGAAGGCGGGCACCTGGTACGTGGTGGCCCGTCTGCGCGACCGGGCCGGGGACATGGCCGGGGACATGGCCGGAAACGGGAACGGCGACGCACCCGGCGGCGGCTGGCGCACGTACCGCGTCGACCGCGTCACGGCCCTGGCGCCCGCCCCCGGCGACCGGGAGGTGTTCGTGCGGGATGCGGACTTCGACCTGGCCGCACACTGGCAGGATCGCTCGCACGAGTTCGCCCGCGCCCTGCTGCGCACCACCGTCACGGTGCGGCTGACCTCGTGGGGGCTGGGCCGGCTGCCGGCCGTGGTGGACGGAGCCGCCGTCGAGGACGCGCTGGCGTCGGCGAGCGCCCCGGACGCCGACGGCCTGGTCACCCTCGCCCTGCCCGCGGAATCCGAGGACGTCGCCTACGACCAGCTGGCCCGGCTCGGCGCGGACGTCGAGGTGCTCGCCCCGGCCTCCCTGCGCGCCCGCTTCCGTGAGCGCGCGGGAGCCCTGGCCGCCCTCTACCGGCCGGAACCGAAGGAGGCGGCGTCGGGAGAGGCGTCGGGGGCGCGGGGTCAGCGGTAGTCCTCGGGGGAGACCTCCCCGCCGCCGCGGGCGGCGGCCTCGAAGTACGCCCAGGCGTCCGGGCGGCTGCCGTCCACGTCCCGCACCCCGTACGTCCTCGCGAGTTCGGCGCTGGAGGTGGACTTCCCGTTCCAGCGGGCCGCCCGGCCGGGATCGGCGGCCAGCGCGGCGACGCCGCGGGCCAGGTAGCGCGGGGACTCGGCGACGGCGAAGGCCGGCTCCTGGGCGATCGCGTCGCGCCAGTTCTCCTCGCCCACCCCGAAGTGCGCGAGCATCTGCTCCGAGCGCAGGAAACCCGGCGAGACGGCGACGGCCGTGCCCCCGTACTCCGCCAGCTCCTGGCCCAGTCCGAACGCGAGCCGGATCGGCGCGTTCTTGGCCAGGTCGTAGTACATGTTCTCGCGGTAGCGGCGGTTGGAGCGCGCCGTGCCGTCGGTGACCTCCACGTGCAGGGGCGCGTCGGAACGGATCAGCAGGGGCAGGAGCAGCGCCGCGGTGATCACGTGCGAGCGCACGCCGAGTTCGAGGATGCGCAGGCCGTCGGCGAGGGGGGTCTCCCAGCTCTTCTTCCCGAAGACGGAGCCGGCGAGGAGGTGCTCGCCGCCCCACAGGTCGTTGACGAGTATGTCGAGCCGTCCCTGTTCCCGGTCGATCCGGTCGGCGAGGGCGCGGACCCGGTCCTCGTCGAGGTGGTCTGTGGGCACCGCGATGCCGGTGCCGCCGACCGCGGTGACCGACTCCGCGGTCTCCTCGATGGTTTCGGTCGTCCGGCCGACCTCGCTGGCTCGGGTCCGGGTGGTGCGGCCGGTGACGTACACGGTCGCGCCGGCCCGGCCGAGCTCGACGGCCTGGGCGCGGCCGGCACCGCGGGTCGCTCCCGCCACGAGCGCGATCCGGCCGGCGAGCGGACCCTGCGGGTGGCCGGGGGCGGCGTTCTGGATGGTCATGTCCTCGTTGCTCATGCATCCATCGTCCGAGCCAGACCCGACAGATCCTGTCACCCTTTCTCCGGACCCACCGGAGAGGACGTAAGAACTTCGTCATCAGGCCGGACCTGGCACCACGGGCCACCGCCGCGTTGAATTGCGGTGAACGGGCCGGTGAGCGGACCGGTGATGAAGTGGGGATGCAGTGGTGGATACGAAGCGGCGCGGTCGGATGTGGCTCGGAGTGCTGATCGCGGCGGTGGTGGTGCTGGTGCTGGGCATCGGCTCGTACTGGTTCCAGCCGTGGAAGCTGTGGCGGGACGATACCGTCAGCGAGGCGCTGCCGAGCGCGGCCGCCCCTCAGCAGCCCTCCGCGGGCGGCGCGGCGTCCGGTCCCCCGGCCGCCGGCCCGCAGACCCTCGCCCAGGGCGCCCTGATCAGCCACGAGCACACCACCACGGGCACGGCGAAGCTGATCCGCCTCGCCGACGGGTCCCGCACCCTGCGCCTGGAGAACCTCGACACCAGCAACGGCCCTGATCTGCGCGTCTGGTTGACCGATGCCCCGGTGAAGGAGGGCGTCGCGGGCTGGCGCGTCTTCGACGACGGCAAGTACGTGAGCCTCGGCAAGCTCAAGGGCAACAAGGGCGACCAGAACTACGAGATCCCGGCCGATGTGAACCTGGCCGACTACAGCAGCGTCACCATCTGGTGCGACCGCTTCGACGTCTCCTTCGGGGCGGCGACCCTCACCTGACCTCGGCACGACGAGCCGGCCATCGGCCCGGGCTACGGGAAGGCGCCCCTCCGCCTGTCACGAAACGGTCATCATTTGGTCTCGTTCCGACATTAATGGTCGGGAAGCATTCCGCTGGAGAACGTCAGTCCAGCAAAGGACCCACCGATGCTCCGTTCCCGACGGGCCATAGCCAGGGCGCCGCTCGCGTGACCCACCGCAAACCGAGGCCGAAGCCGCGGCTGGTGTCGCGCCGCACCGCAATGGTCTGCACGAGCAGCGGACTCATCGCCACCGCCTTCGGCGTCGTCGGCTTCGACGGCAGCCCCGGGGCCGGCGGCCGGACGGAGGCGGCACCGGACGAGGCCGGCGCGACAGAGCCACCCCCCGCGAAACCCCCCGGACCCGGCCAGGCATGGATGCCGGACGCCATCCGCAAACCGCTGGCGGTGAACTTCACTCCGGGCGGCATCCGGGAGATGCGGGGTCTGGTCTTACACGTGCAGGAGGGCGAGAACTCGCTCCACGGCCGCTTCAGCGACCCGGCGGTGCAGTCCTCCTCGCACTTCTGGGTCTCACAGTCCGGCGAGATCGAACAGTACGTCTCCGCTCACGACCGGGCCTGGGCGCAGGGCACCGGCAACCCGTCGTGGCTCTCGGTGGAGACCTCGGGATTCGCGAGCCGGCCGCTCACCGCACAGCAGGTGGACTCCGTCGCCCGCATCTACGCCTGGGGCATGGCCCAGCACGGCTGGCCCCTCGAGCCCGCCTCCACACCGCTGGGCCGCGGCTTCGGCATCCACAGCATGGGCGGCCGCGACTGGGGCGGCCACGCCTGCCCGGGCCCCCTCCGCTCCGCCCAGACCGGGGAGATACTCAGCACGGCCCGCGGGAGGTACCCCCGCTAGGGCGTGGACCTCACTGGATCAGGTCGGCATGCGGGTGCTCCGGGGACTTCCGCGACACCCGTGCGGCGCAACCGGTCGGACAGCGGCACCCGGTAGAGGCCTGTTGGTGCCGGGGCAGGTGTGCGCGTCGTGATACGGGATACACGAGGCCAAATCGGTCGAAGTTCGTGAAAGGTGCCGCCCGTGTCCCAGGAGGAGCGCAAACGGAGGCAGCGGCTGCGGCTGCCCGTGAAGGCGGCTCTGCCCGGTGCCCATCCGCACGAGGACGCGGCGCCCGTCACCGACCGGGTGGTCTTCGGAGTCACCGCCGTGCTGACCCTCGGATTCGTCCTCTGGGGAGTCACGGCCACCAGCACGCTGGAGAGCGTCTCCGACACCTTGCTGAACGGCCTGATGCACAACGCCGGCTGGGCCTTCGTCCTGGCCGCCTCGGGGTTCGTCGTCTTCGCGCTGTGGCTCGCCATCAGCCGGTACGGGCGGATCGAGCTGGGCCAGGAGCACGAGAAGCCGGAGTTCAGCACGGTCTCCTGGGTCGCCATGATGTTCAGCGCCGGCATGGGCATCGGCCTGATGTTCTACGGCGTCAGCGAACCCCTCGCGCACTACACCACTCCCCCGCCGGGCACCGACCCCGCCGACGCGGCGGACGCCATGCAGACGGCACTCGCCACCACGCTCTTCCACTGGACACTGCACCCGTGGGCCATCTACGCGGTGGTCGGCCTGGCCATCGCGTACAGCACCTTCCGGCGTCGCAGGCGGCAGACGATCAGCGCCGTCTTCGTCCCGCTCCTCGGGAAGGAACGGGCGGAGGGCGCACCCGGCCGGGTGATCGACATCCTGGCGATCTTCGCCACGCTGTTCGGCTCCGCGACCTCCCTGGGCCTCGGTGCGCTCCAGATCGGCAGCGGCATGCACGAGGTGGGCTGGCTGAGCAAAGCGGGGACGGGGCTGCTCGTCGCCATCATCGGCGTGCTGACGGTCTGCTTCGTCTTCTCCGCCGTCTCCGGCGTGGAGAAGGGCATCCAATGGCTCTCCAACATCAACATGGTGCTGGCCGTGACCCTCGCGGCCTTCGTCTTCGTCGTCGGCCCCACGATCCTGGTGCTCGACCTGATCCCCACCTCCCTCGCCGCGTACTTCGAGGAGCTGCCCCAGCTGGTCGGCCGCACCGAGGCGTCCACGGGCGGCGGTGACGTCGCCGACTGGCTGAGCAGCTGGACGGTCTTCTACTGGGCGTGGTGGATCTCCTGGACGCCGTTCGTCGGCATGTTCATCGCCCGCATCAGCCGGGGCCGTACGATCCGCCAGTTCATCGGCGGTGTCATCCTGGTGCCGAGCGCCGTGAGCCTGGTCTGGTTCGCCATCTTCGGCGGTACGGCCATGCGGCTGCAGGAGCAGGGGGACCTGGGCGACGCGACCACGCCCGAGGCACAGCTCTTCGGCGTGCTCCAGGAGTTCCCGATCGCCGGTGTGATGAGCCTGCTCGTGATGGTCCTGGTCGGGATCTTCTTCGTCTCCGGCGCAGACGCGGCGTCGATCGTGATGGGCACCCTCTCCCAGAAGGGGTCCTTCGAACCCGCCCGGTTCATCGTCGTCTTCTGGGGCGTGGTGACCGGTGGTGTGGCGGCCGTGATGCTGCTGGTCGGGGAGGGCAAGGGCGACGCCCTCGCGGGTCTGCAGCACTTGACGATCCTCGTCGCCGCCCCCTTCGTCCTCGTCATGATCGGCATGTGCTGGGCCCTCCTGCGGGACCTCCGCAAGGACCCGCTCATCGTCCGGGTCGAACTCGCGGAGGAGGCGATGGAGGATGCCGTGATCGCGGGCCACGAGAAGTACGCGGGCGAGTTCGAGATCCGCATCGGCCCGGCGCAGGACGAGTCACCCGGGGCGACGAAGGACGACCGCGACCGCAAGGACGACCCGGAAACCCCGCCCACGACCAGCTGACCAGCGCGACGGCACCAACGGGGTGAGCGGCGGGCGGGGCCCGGTGTCTCGCTGGGACTCGACTCGGCGGTGCACGCCATCAACACGGTGCTGGGCAAGGCCGACCGCCGCCTGGCCCGATGGCAGAGCGCCTGAGACTGCCCGCGGCGAGGAGGGCTCGGTGATCGTGTTCCCGGCGCTGCCCGCGTTGGCGCAGGCGCGCTCGCCGAAGGAGGGGCCTGCGCCGGGGCGGCGAAAGGGTTGGCGCGCGGGGCCGGCGGAACCGGGTACCGTCTTTGTCATGTTCTTCCAGAGGCCGATCTACGAGTGAGGGCGTGATGGGCCCCTGCCGGCGTCCTCGGACGCCGCCGCCCGTCCCCCACCGATGAGTCCGTAGATCACTTCACATCACCACCGGGAGAACCCGTGACCGACAGCAAGAACATCAACAACCCCGTGGGCCAGGGCGGCGGCCAGCGCAAGAAGCTGTCCCGCGCCGAACGCCAGAACAACGGCCCGCACCGCAACCTCGACCGCCAGGGTGCCGCCGACAAGAAGGCGGAGCTGGTGCGCAAGATGCGCGAGAAGGCACGCGCAGCCGAGGCCGCCGAGCAGGCGAGCGACGACACCGCACAGAGCTGACGCACCGCACGGGCATCAGGTGGTGGTGCCGCGCGTTCCGCCGGTCACGACGACCGACCGGTCCTGCCGGGGAGTGAAGGTCATCACTCGCCCACTTCGCCCTCCCGACATCACGGATGTCGGCGCTGTCGGCGTGGGCTGGTGAACGGAGCCTGATCCGCGACGCTCCCGGTCCCCCTCGCGTCACCCGGTCAGCAGCTGCGGGCGCACCGAGAACACGGCGTCCGGGTGCGGTCGGCACCGGTCGGCGGCCCCGTCAGCCGGCCGCCCGGCGCCTGCCCCGTCCGCGGCGCGGGTACGGCAGGAGCCGCGGCGAGCGTTTGGCGGCCACGTCCTCGAGCCAGCCGAAGGTCAGCACCAGCAGCCCGATCAGCGGGAGCGCCACCAGCAGCGTGAACCACTGGCTGGCCAGCAGCCACTGGAAGTTCGCGTAGACGAAGGGGACGCTCCAGAGCGGGTCGATCAGCGGGACGGCGGCCACCAGGGCGGCCTGGTGCCAGAGGTAGACGCTGACGGCGCGTGCGTTGAGCAGGCTGACCAGGCCGTTCCAGCGTTCCAGTGGCCGGGGCCACCGCTCCCAGGACGGGCTGACGTGGAGCAGGATGGCGACGAAGCCGACGGACCACAGGGCCTGGGCGATCGGCCAGGACTCGATGTCGGTTGCCACGGTCGGATCGACCGGACGGGTCTGCAGGTACCAGAAGCCGGCCACCATGATCAGCGGCGCGACGGACGGCAGTACGTACTGCGGGATCTTCCTGAGCAGCCCCTCCTGGTGGGCCATGCCGAGGATCCAGCAGGCACCGAAGGTGGCGAAGTCGTTGGCGGTCTCCCAGACCCGGCCGTAGACGAACTCCTGGTCGGCGAAGAGCGCGTTCATGACGATCACCATCGCCAGGGGGGCGGACAGCGTCGCCACGGGGAAGCGTCGCAGTGCCCGCAGCAGCAGCGGCGAGAAGAGGACGTACCAGAGGTAGGCCCGGAGGTACCAGAGCGGGACGATGACCTGCGCGGCCCAGGTGTGTTCCACGAGCCCGAAACCGGAGAGCTCGTCCGCGTACGGAGGGGTGCTCAACGGCAGGATCCAGAAGGCCAGCTTGGCCCACCACCAAGTGGGGTGGCCCTCGGCCTGGGGGCCCCAGCCCGCGAGGATCTGGAGGGCGATCATGACGGCACCGAACAGCCACATCGGCGGCAGCAGCCGGCGCAGTCGGCCGCGGACCACCCCGAGCGCGGGACGGCTGAGCGAGCGGGCCATCAGTGCGCCGGCCAGGGCGAACATCACGCCCATCGACGGGAAGACGAGAGGCAGCCAGAACCAGCCGAAGTTGTGGTAGAGCACCACTCGCGCCAGCGCCAGCGCACGCAGCAGGTCGAGATAGCGGTCGCGGCCGCCCTTGTGCGAGGCCGGCACCGACTCATGCGGCTCCGACTCCTGTGGCTCCGGATTCGGCTCGGCCCGCAGCGCGGCTGGGACTCTCAGCTGGATGGTGTCCCGGTTGCGGTCGAGTCCGGTGGACGCGTGCATGGTCAGGCCTCCACCGGCACGGCGACCTCACCGGTGCGCCGGAGCTTCTGCCAGCGCAGTCGGCCACCGGTCATCGCCGTGATCGCGGACTGCAACAGGACGATGTACATGAGCTGCCGGTAGACCAGTTGCTGGATCGGCAGGCTGATCAGGTGCCAGGGCTTCTCGCGGTCGAGCCGGAAGGCGTACCAGGACAGTGCGGCCTGGAGCAGGATGAAGCCGCCCCAGCTGGTGAGGGTGATCGGGGCGTCCCCGAACAGCACGCCGTACAGCAGGAACATGTCGACCAGCGGCGCCAGCAGCGGGGCGACCACACCGAACAGCACGATCAGCGGCAGCCCGAGCCGGCCGAAGCGCCCGGCCGGGCCGCGGGAGGTCACGGCACCGCGGTGCTTCCACATCGCCTGCATGCTGCCGTAGCTCCAGCGGTACCGCTGGGACCAGAGCTGCTGGAGGCTGGCGGGGGCCTCGGTCCAGGCGCGGGCGTGCTCGGCGTAGACGATCCGCCAGCCGTCGCAGAGCACGGCGATGGTGATGTCGGTGTCCTCGGCGAGGGTGTCGTCGCTCATCCCGCCGACCCGCCGCAGGGCCTCCTTGCGGAAGGCGCCGACCGCACCGGGGATCGTCGGGATGACGCCCAGCACGTCGTACATCCGGCGGTCCAGGTTGTGGCCGAGGACGTACTCGATGTGCTGCCAGGCGCCGATCAGGCTCTCTCGGTTGCCGACCTTGGCGTTGCCCGCGACCGCGCCGATCGCCGCGTCCGCGAAGGGCTGGACCAGCTCTCGCACGGTGGACGGCTCGAAGACTGTGTCGCCGTCCATCATCACGATGATGTCGTGCGAGGCGGCCGCGATTCCGGTGTTGAGCGCGGTGGACTTGCCACCGTTGGCCTTGCGGATCAACCGCACGAACGGCAGGTCCATCTCCTCCACGATGTCCGCGGTGCCGTCCGTGGAGCCGTCGTCGATGACGATCACCTCGATCGGATGGTCGCCTGCGGCCAGGGAGCGGAGGGTGTTGGCTACGCACTCGCGTTCGTTGTAGGCCGGGACCAGTACGGTGACCGGCTCGGTCACCGGTGGCCCCCAGGCGTCGCGCCGTTTGGAGCGGCGGGCATGGATCGGTGCCAGGACGATCATCAGCGCGAAGCGCCCGAAGTTGAGGAAGCCGACGACGGCCAGCAGCCCGACCAGCACCGGCAGGGTGTGCACGGCGACCTGGGTGGCCCAGATGAATCCCTTGCCCGCCCACAGCTGGAATCCGTCCACCGGCACGGTGGCGCTGGAGGCACCGAGGGCGTCGGAGATGGTGGTGAAGCGGTAGCCGTCGGCCTGCAGCTTGTCGATGATCTGCACGAGCGCGGCGAGGGTCTGGGTGCGGTCGCCACCCGCGTCGTGCAGCAGGATCAGCGCGCCGGCTCCCGGCTTGGCGGGCATCGCGGCCTTGACGATCGCGTCGACGCCGGGGCGCTTCCAGTCGTCGGTGTCGCGGTCGATGAACGCGGTGAGGTAGCCCCGCGCGCCCACGTACTTGATCACCGGGTAGTTCCAGTCGTCCATCGCGGTCGCGTCGGAGGAGTACGGCGGGCGGAACAGAGCGGAGTGGACGCCCGCGACGCCGGCCAGCGCCAGCTGCGTCTGCGCGAGCTCCCAGCTGATCCGGGCGTGGGACTGGTACACCAGGTCGGGGTGGGTGAAGGTGTGCACGCCGAGTTCGTGGCCGCCCGCGACGATCTGTCGGATCAGTTCCGGGTTGCGCGTGGTCATCGCGCCGGTGACGAAGAAGTCCGCCCGGACCTTGCGGGACGCGAGCACCTCCAGGATCTTCGGAGTCCACTCGGGCGAGGGACCGTCGTCGAAGCTCAGCACCGCGGTCCGGTCGGGGATGTGGTAGCTCACCGGGTGCTCGTTCTTGGCGCCGCGCGCGTCGATGACCGGGCCGCCCTTGAGCAGGCTCTGCGGCACGGTGTCCTTGTCGACCGAGATCGCGATCCGGGAGTCGTGGAACGCCTCGTTGGTGGCGAGGCCGCGCAGGACGAGGAGCGCGAGCAGGCAGGCCAGCAGGGACAGCGGCATGAAGAAGCGCAACGGCGGCGCGGCCAGTCGGCGCGGCCTCAGCAGGGACTGCCGGCGGCGCTGGTGGCGGGACAATGACGCTCCTGGAGATGGTGGTGCGGGTGATCAGGGCTGCTTGGCCGGCTGGCCCGAAGGCTTCGCCCCGCGCGGCGCGGTGGCGCCGGGCTTCGGTGTCGCCCCGGTCTTCGTGATGGCGGCTGCGGTCTTCGACGGGGTTGCCGCGGCCTTCGACGTGGCGGCCGGGTCCTTCGTCCGGGGTGTCGCGGACCGCGCGACCGTCAGGGGCGCGGGCGACGCGGCCGACGGGGACGACGGGGTGGACGACAGCGGCGGCACGGGGGTGCGTGACGCAACGGGCGACCGTGAGGGCTGAGCGGGTACGCCCATCGCCGGGGCGTCCGCCTGCACACCGACCAGGCTGCTCGCCATGGCGACCGCCAGGACGGCGCCGACGACGGAGACCGGCCAGCCGAAGCCACGCAGCAGGCGACCGCGCAGACCCGACTCGTCGACGAACACCGGTGCGGGAGCGGGCACATCAAGGCCCGAGTCGGACATTTCAGACCCCATGGGGTGCGTCGATCCATGCTGGCTGGAATTGATAACTGGGCGCACCTTGCGAGGCCTTCCATTGCAGGGTACGTAGACCACCGGATCGCAGGGCGAACGCTAGCGCATCGACCCGTGCCGAATTGGGCCCGATATATCTCTTTAGACCAATCTATCCAGGCGCCGTGACCGGATCGAAACGCCATTTGCCGGTACCGGCCAGTAGGCCCGCCCTACGGTCGCCGGGCACGGGCCGGGACTGGTAGGAGCTAGTTTCAGCCAAACTCCCTTCGCCGGAGCCTTAGGATGTCGCCCTCGTCGGATCAGCTGCCGGTCCCATGCAAGAGGGCGTGTCCAGAACCGCCTCGTACGCCCCAAGGAGTCCCTGTGAGCCAGCCTCGCCGCATCTCTCGTCGTCGCGCGTGGACCGCGCTCACGCTTCCCGCCCTCTTGTGCGTCCTCGCGGCGTGTTCCGGTGGCCCGGTCGACGATGCCGCCGCGCCCGCCGCCGACGCCTCGCCGACCCCGTCCGGACCGCCGGGAACCCTGTTCGACAACTTCCACTACAGCGGCCCCGACGACCCCTCGCTCGCCGCCCACGGGTGGGAGGTCCGGACCGACGGGGGCGGCCCGGGGATCAAGAACACCTGGTCCACCACCGGCGCGGGCTTCCCCTCCGACACGACCGCCCAGGGCGGCAGGGTCCTACAGCTGCAGTCCTCCACCGACGGCACCGAGCGGGGCACCAGGCAGGTCGAGGTGCAGAGCACCGGCAAGAACCTCTTCACGGGGACCTTCGCCGCCCGGGTCCACTTCAGCGACAGGCCGACAAGCGGCCGCAACGGCGACCACGTCGTCCAGACCTTCTTCCCGATCTCCCCTTCGGACGCCTCGGACGACTACAGCGAACTCGACTTCGAGTACCTGCCGAACGGCGGCTGGGGCTCGACGGGTCCGCGGCTCGACAACGTCAGCTGGTACAAGGCCGATCCGCCGGACCGGGTCAACCACACGCTCAAGCAGCGCCTCGAGGGCTGGCACACCCTGATGATCACCGCCATGGACGGAAAGGTCACCTACTCGCTGGACGGCAAGGACCTGTTCACCAGCTCCGGCAAGTACGTCCCGCGCGAGAAGATGGACATCCACTTCAGCAACTGGTTCGTCGACCTCCCCTTCGCAAGCGGCCCGCGCACATGGGACATGAAGGTCAACTGGGTCTACTTCAAGGCCGACGAGGCCGTGTCCCAGGCGGACGTCCAAAAGACGGTGGACGGCTTCTACAACACCGGCATCAACCACATCAACACCGTCCCGAAGGCCTGACCCCGTCCCGGACACGGCCGCTCTCCGCCCGGTCTGCGAGGATCTTGCAGACGTACGCGTCCCCGGGTGCGGGGACGCACGGCATCCATCGGCGCGACAGCCATCCGTGCGCAGTCCCGCGCGCAGATGTCGTCGCGCGTCGTCCTCGGCGCGGCCCGCCGACGCAGGGGTTCTCCGGTCAGCTGTGCTGTGACGAGGGTGCTGACGAGGCCCTGGTTCTTGCCGAGGTTCGGCCCGGGACCGGGAGGTTGGGGATCCGGCCCGCCGCCACGGGCAGCCGCCATCGGCGCGACAGGGCCTCGGCCTCCTTCTCCACGGCGAGTGACCCCCATCCGCATCCGGGTGATCCGCTCGTCGATCGCTTCGAACGCGCCGCCCGGTCGGGGACCAAGGCCCAACTCAGGAGTGGGCACACCAACGCATTCATTGGCTGTCCGCGAGCGTGGCGATCCGCTGTGACAGCCGATCAACAGCACGATCAGCATCTCCCGTCGGTGCAGAGCCAACGACACCAGCACACCTCGCTCGCCGAGTTGAGCGAACGATGCGATTCGTACCCTCCTGGATCTGGCCCCGTCGCAAGCCGTGGTGTTGCGGGACGGCCTGCCCGTGGGGGTCGCGGCTCGCCGCCAGCGCGAGCAGGAGGTGATCCGGTGACGCCGAGTGCCCGTGCGGCTGCCGAATCGGCACCGGTGGGTGATGCTCGCGTCGGTGAGACCGTTGGCGTCCTCGATTCGAAGTTCATGGGAGTTGGGCTGCTGTTGGGAGCGTCGGGTGATCACTCTTTCCCGCGAGTCCATCCGATGATCGGTCTGGCGGACTGCCCGGTGCCGAACCGCCTTCGGGACAACGCCCCGCCGCTCCCGTTGCAGGTCGACTTACTGCAGCAGCTTCAGGGCTGCAGTCGCCAGTCTTTGTGCGGTGAGGTGTTGTTCGTCGGTCGGCAGGATGAGATGGCTGATGGTCATGCGGACGATGACGTCCGCGGCCATCTGCACGGACTCTGTGTGCTGATGTGGGTATCGCGTGGCCAGCCAGCCCTGGACGAGGGTTTGACCGGCATCGAAGATCGGGTCCGCTCGGGCGGTGAGGTAGGGCAGGAGGCTGTCGGAGCCCTTTCGGGCGGCTGTGATGACGGCCCTTATGAGGGGCTGGTTGTCGGCCTCCTGAAGTACATACAGGATGGCCACCCGGAGGCAGGCATGGGAATCGGGCACGCCCGGATAGAGGACATCGGCCACACCCGCCAGAAACTGCTGGGTTTCACGGACTACCAGCGCACGGCCCAGGCCGGCACGGTTGCCGAACTCCTTGTACACCGACGGGCGCGACACTTCGGCGCGGACAGCGACGGCCAAGAGGCTGACCTGGTCCCAGCCGGCTTCGCACGTGAGGTCGCGAGCGGCGTCCAATACGCGCTGCCTCATCTGTTTGCGCCAGGCAACGCGCGGGGGGTCGGGTACAGGATCACCTGTGAGTGCCGCCACTTCGATCCGGTGCCTTGCCGCCGCCATAGTGGCCAGTCTGCCAGGGGCCGAAGTCCGTTCGGCGAACCGGGCTCGTGAGTGCGGGTCCGGCGGGCGCGGTGGTGCCGACCCCTGGAGAGGCGGCGGGGCCGGCACCACGTCCTGGCGCTCCGAGTGATCCGCAGGAATCAGGAGCGCTTGCGCCGCGCCACGAAGAGGAGCCCGCCGCCGAGGGCGAGGACCACCGCCGCGATGCCGAGCGGCAGTGCCGGGTTGGAGCCGCCCGTCTCTGCGAGCGGACCGCTTCCGCTGTGCGGCTTCAGCCCAGAGACGCCATCGGTGCCGTCGCCGGCTTGCCCGCCCGGTGAGGTGGCGGGGTCACTTCCGGCGGACTGGCCGCTCCCGGCGGGGGTGTCCTCTTGCCGACCGGGGGAGGAGGCGTCGGAGGCACTTCCCGGGACGTCGCTGCTCTTGGCGCCGAAACCGTAGGCGCCCCGGTCGGGCGTGCCAACGGCTCGGCGGGCTCCGGTGAAGTCGGTGGTGACGGCGGCGAACGGTGTACCAGAGCCGGCGGCCGGGGAGCCCTCGCTCAGCCGGAAGTCCGCGTCCGCCCCGGTGCCCGCCTTGGCGAACTTCGGATCGGCGATGACATCGTTCGGGCCCTGGACCTCGGGGGCCTTACCGCCGAAGTAGACGTTGTAGTCGTAGGTGACGTCCACATTGCGGGACTTGCTGTTCGTCGCTTGCCCCGGCCGGCCGTACGCGATGTTGTTGAGCAGCCGCACATCGGTACTGTCATGGGCGAAAATGTTGGCGTAGCTCTCCATGCGGGTGCTGCGCCCGTTCCCGTAGGCCGTGTTGTGGACGATGTCGACGTGCTGGCTCTTGTAGGAGTGGATGCCGGAGCCGCCGTTGTCGTAGGAGAGGTTGTTGGCGACCAGTACGCGTCCGTTGTAGGCGGGGTGATCGGCGTCGCCCTTGAGGGTGTCGATGATGATGCCGTTGCCGTCGGAGTAGCAGCCGCACTTCTCCCATTTGATCTTGGTCTCGTTGTCGTGGACGCGGTTGCCGGTGATGCGGATCTTGTACGTACCGGCGTCGCCGCCGCCTACGTCGCGCGGGGTGAGGACGGAGATGCCACTGGTTCCGTACACCGCGTACCAGGAGTTCCCATGCACGTGGTTGCCGGAGATGGTCACGTGGTCGGAGTCGATGGCCGATATGCCGCCGCCGGCGCAACCGTGCACCTCGTTGCCGGTCACCTCGACGTGGTGCGACAGCGCACCCGTGGACCGGTCCCGTTCCAGGGAGATGCAGTTGGTGTTGTAGGTGGGGTCGCCCTTCTTCGATTCCCGTTCAGCTCCGGCCAGAGTGAGGGCCCCGTTGTTGCCCTTGACCTCTAGGTTTTTGATGGAGATGTAGGAGGCGCCGTAGACGCCGATGCCGTTCCACGCCTTCACCGGGTGGATCACCGGACGGTGGCCGGGATGGGCGGTGAAGGTAATGGGGGCTCCGGCGCGGCCGGAGCGCTTGATGGTCAGCACGTTCGACCCCGCAGAACGCTCGGAGTACGTGCCGTTCATGATCGAGACGGTGTCACCCGGCTCGACGCTGTCCGCGGCCTTCTGGAGGGTCCGGAAGGGAGCTTGGGTGGACGTGCCCGAGTTGCTGTCGTTGCCGCTGGGGCTGACGAAGTACGTGCGGGATGCGGCGTGCGCCGTACCGGCTCCCATGGTGGCGAGGCCGAGCGGGGCGGATGAAGCGAGCAGTGCTGCGGTCAGGGCGAGGGTGCTCGTGCGTTTCACTGTTGCCTGGTCTCCCAGTTTGTCCTGATGAAGCGGCTGGTGCCCTCCGTGGGCCGTAGCCGCGAGCAGAGAGCACGCAAAGGGAGGCACTTCGTCCGTATCGCCGCGCCGAGGCAAGGCGCCGGGCAGTGAAGCCCGGGGGCGTGCGCTCCGAAGTCCGCTGTGAGGGGGGTGAGTTACTCGAGTGACAGTTCCAGACTCGAAAATTGAACGCAACCCCGGACTAGATGTAAACGTTCTGACGGCATGTCATTTCACCGCCGCGTCGGACTGACGCTGCGGAGGACCGCAGGGTGTCCGGCCTGCCCACGGGTCACAGCCCGGGCGGCTCGGAATTCGGGATGGGCTGGAAGCCGTCAACGCTCATTGATGGGGCATCAGTTGACGCCCACACTGCAGCGACGGCCGATCCCACCGGCGAGCCTGTTCCTGCTACGGCCATCCGTCCGCCGGGAGGTCGTCTTGACTGGATCCCCACCCGTTGCTGCCCAGGTTGATCTGCGCCGACAGCCGGTAGAAGACGTGCTGGAGCGGGTGGAGAAGGCTCTGCACGTGCGGTTGGATCGGCAGGCGCTGGTACGCAAGCGCCGTTCCTTGGGCAGCCGTACGGAGCGAGGCGGGTGGGTGCGCATCGAGCGGCGGGGATCCGAGCGGATCGGCCCGCAGGGCTGGAACGGGACCGGGGTCGCCGCCGTCCTGCAAGGAGTCGCGATGCCTGACTGGTACCAGGGCCTGGCGTGGCGCGAGCCCGGCGAGCCTGTGATGTGGCGCGCCGATGAGCTGGAGCTGCTTGCGTCGCCGTCCATCGGCCAAGGCGCGCTGCTGCTCGCAGGTTCGCCCGGCGAGCCGACGGCTCCACGGACAGGTCCGCGTCGGGGTGATCGGCAATCAACTGCTGAACCTCGCGCAACACCGGACGCTCTGCGATCTGGGCTCGCATCTGGGCGCTGAACTGCGACTGCCCACCCGAGCGGCGCAGAAAGACGACCACGTAACGAGCCACCATCATCGCTGCGTCACGCCCAATGTCCGCCTCCACAAAGGCAAGAGCCAAGTCAATCGCAGCCATCGCACCGGCGCACTTCGCCGGTGCCGCACCGACAGGTTCTCGCGGTCATCGCCCGTCAAGCGTGCTCGGCCTGGTCGCGGTGCTCCACGATCTTGGCCAAGCGGGCCAGCATCCCCCTGTGCCGAAGCTGCAGCAGGGCCTCGACGGCGGGGTTGTGAAGAGCTCCGCCCAAGCCGCGCAGGGGGTGCTCGTCGCACACGACCAAGGTCTCCTCGCCCCACGGCCGGAGCTGTAGGAAGATCCTCGCCGTGCCCAAAGCCTTGAAAGCCGCCTCCAGTTCAAGCTCACGGCCTGCCACCTGGTGCCTGACTGTTGTGACCCCTTCAGTCGACCACGGGCCCAGGCGCACGGTGTAGAGGAGCTGGGAGCCGACTTCGGGCCAGGCCTGATCAAGTGGCGTGGACTCGGAGGGTCCCACCACCCACTCCCCGTAGCAGCTCGGGTCGGCGAGTACCGTCCAGACGGCCGGTGGCAAACGGTGAATGAGCTGGTTTCGTACGGCCATGAGCAGGTCCTTCTCGGGTAACAGACGATCGGACTCGGAGGACTACCGCAGCCGCCTCGTGCCGTCGACAGCGCGATCTCAGCGCTAGAGGGGAAGTGCGGCTTCACAGTGCACGGCGCACTCGCCGGCCATGTCGAGCGGCGCTACCCGGCGCTGCGCTTGCCAGGCGGATCCTGGGGGTCCACGCCCGTCGTGGCCGACGCATCCTTCGTTCCGCTGGGCCGCTGGGACCGACCGCGGGGGCCCAAGTCGTGCATGCCCTTCTCCTCGGAGCCCTTGCCCTGGTCCTCACCTCGTGTGCCGTGGCTCTTTGTCGGCTTGCCGTGGGGGTTCCCGGCTTCTTCCTTGGAGACCGTACGTCCGGGGCCCTTGTCCGGGGCGTACGTGTCCGGGTGGAAGGAACGATGGGCGCTCGGGTTCTTCTGCTGACGGGTCTCGTCCACGTCAGGAGACCAACCGTGCTGCTTGGTGCCCTCGTGGGGGCTCGGTCCCTTGCCGTGCTTCGGCTGGGACGGCTTCGGCTGCTTAGTCATGGCCTGGCCTGCTGTCTTGTTCGGGAAAGGCGCGCATCGGTGCCGGCGCGTCTGCCGTTGGTCTTCTCATCGTCCCACCGTCCACCTAAGAGGTCGTGTCGAGTCCGGTCGGGGCGGCCGTCCGTTGCCGATGTCCGGCAGCAGTGAGGTGGCCAGGCCTCGCACGAGGGCGGTGAGCAGCACGACCACGTCGAGGTCGGCGGTGACGTCACAGACGCGGATCTCCAGCGTCGGTACGTGCTCGGACGGGCGGGCGTGCCAGTAGATCATCCGGCGGTCCAGCAGGGTGCCGGTGCGGACCAGGCGGCCGGCGAGCTGCTCGTAACCGGCTTCGTCGAGCAGGGGCGCGGGGCCGACGCCCGGCCACCGTGCCCACTCGACCGAACGGTGACTGGCCCAGCCGGTGTCCCGGCCCAGGGAGAACGGGGAATTGGCGGCGATCGCCTGGAGCGTCGGCAGCCAAGGGCGCATGTGGTTGGCCAGCGCGAGCGCCTGGGCGTGTCCCGACACACCGACGTGGATGTGGCAACCACACACCATTCCGTCGTACCCACCCGCCAGGGAGGACCACCGGGCGGCCATCCGCTCGTAGCGCTCGCCGGGGGTCACCGTCAGCGGGCGCCCCGGCGGGACGGCGGGAGTGCCGGTGGCGACGAGCAGGCACCCCTCGCCGGCCGCGGCCTCGGCCATCACCCTCCGCAGCAAGGCCAGTTCGGACCTCAGCACGGCCAGTGTCGCCGTGGGACGGGTACACACCTCGACCTGTGGTCCGAAGAACTCCGTCTGCGCCTGTTCGCCCAGGAGCGGCGCCGCGGCTTCAACGACGCGAGGTCCCCGGGCCATGGGCATACCCGTGCGCCGGTCCACGAGCAGGAACTCCTCCTCGACGCCCATCGTCATCCGGCTGCTCGCCAGCGGCAGGCCGGCCTGTACCGGGCCGACGCTGCGGATCGGCACGGTCACCAAGGCACACATACGGAAGCCCTTCGCCGAAAGGCTGGAGCGGGCCGCTTCCGACTCACCCCACTGCCTCGCGTCTACCCGTCCGAGCAGCCGGCAGTCGGCCCACAGGCACCTCCCGTGCTTGCCGCCGCCGGCATGACGCGACCGGCAGCCCGCAGCTGCCCTACGATGCCGTTGAGGGCCTCGGGACGAGCAGGACCGGAGGGCACATGCCTGAGCAGGGCCGAGCAACGGAGGCTGACGCAGGCAGCGCCGCCCAGCAGCGGGCATTGCGGTGGGCCGGACTGACGGCTGCCTCCGATACCGGGATGGACCGGTTCGCCCGGCTGGTTTCCCGACTGCTCCACGTGCCGGTGGCCTTCGTTTCTCTGGTCGCGGAGGACCGGCAGATCCTGCCCGGACTGGTCGGCCTGAGAGAGCCCTGGGCGGAAAGGCGCGCACTGCCGTTGTCTCATTCGCTCTGCCGGTACGTGGTGGCCTGCGGGCAGCCCTTGGTGGTGCCGGACGCCCGCGCGGACGATCGGCTCCGCACCCATCCGGCCGTCACGGACCTCGGGGTCATCGCATACGCGGGAATGCCGCTGACCGACGCCGAGGGACTCGTCGTGGGCTCTCTGTGTGCCATCGGCCACGAACCGCGGGCCTGGGAACCGAGCGAGTTGTCCGACCTGGAGGATCTGGCCGCGGCATGCTCTGCCGAGCTGCGTCTGCGCGTCCTGTCGGCGAAGAGCCGGTCCGCGCAACAGGTGCTGGAGACCGCGCGGGCAGCCGCCGAGCAAGCCAGAAGCGATGCGCAGCGTCTGGAACGACAAGCCCAGGCCGGGATGGACCATGCCGAGCTGCTGCTGAGGGCCTCGGAGGAGCTGGCCCAGACGTCGGGGTTGGAGGACGTCCGGCGACGAGTGCGGGACCTGTTCGTCGGCGTCGGGAAGCCGTCGTACGTAGGTCTGCTGGTCGCTGACAAGGACGAACTGCACCGGGTTGCCGACCCGGATATCGAGAACGCGGTGGAACGGGGCGTTCTCACGTTGTCCGTGGACGCGGCGTTCCCGAGCACCCGGGCCATGAAAGAACGGAGGGCGGTTTTCGTTCCCGACCGAGAGGCGATGGTTGCCGACTACGGCACCGAGGCGGTTCGCTTCTTCGACCGCATGGGCTTCACCACGGTGCTGTGCCTGCCGCTCTGGGGCAGTCGCGCGCTTCTGGGTGTCCTGGCGATCTGCTGGGCCAAGCGGCACGAGGTGGGCGTCACCGAGCGGGCCACCCTCACCGCCGCGTCCGGATACGTCGCACAGGCGGTGGAACGCGCCCTGTACCTGGACGAGCGGATCTCCGTCGCCCGGGAACTCCAGGCCGCCATGCTCACTGACCTCCCCCTCACCGACCACATCGAGATCAGCGCCCTGTACCAGCCGGCTGCGGACGACCACATGATCGGCGGAGACTGGTACGACGCCTATCACCTGCCCCTTGCCCCCGCCTCCGACGGCGAGACGCCAGCGCTCATCATCACAGTGGGCGACATCACCGGACACGACATGCACGCCGCCACGATCATGGGCCAGGTCCGCAGCATGCTTCGACAGGCAACCCTCGACCATCCCCCCTACAGTCCCGCCACCGCACTGACCGCCCTCGACGCCGCCTGCTCGGTCCTGCCCATGGAGACCAGCGGCACCCTGGTGCACGCCCGCCTCGACCCCGTCGACGGCAGCCACGACTGGACGCTGACCTGGTCCAACGCGGGTCACCCGCCGCCCCTGCTCCGCACTCCGGATGGGAATGTGGCCCAGTTGCTCGAACACGACGTACTGCTCCACCCGTCGCTCGGGCCGTTCGACCGCACGGAGCACCAGCGGCCCTTGCTTCCGGGCTCGACGCTCCTGCTGTACACCGACGGGCTCGTCGAACGCCGCGGCCACGACATGGACACCGCCGTCGCGCAACTCGTCGCCCTGCTCGCCCGCCACGGGAACCGCCCCTTGGATGAGGTGCTACGCCGGATCAGTAACCGGCTGGCACAACCGGCGCCCGAGGACGACGTCGTCCTGCTCGCCGTGCGAACTCCCTCGCTCCCGCAGCCACAGCGGTGCTGAGACGGCAGGAGCGGCGATTTCCGTCCGCCTTCAGGACGGCCCCGGGCGCGTACACCGCCGCCGGCCCGCGACGAGGCGCGGGCCGGCGGCGCCTGCCGTGGTGGTGGCGTCGGTGACGGTCGGGCTGGGTGGGGTCATCACGGGTTCCTGACCTCGGGCGGCGTCGCGGTCCTCTCGCGGCGTCGGTGGCTGGTGTCGCACCAGGGGTACGTGCGACTGCGGCGGCAGGTGCACAGCGCGACCATGAAGCGGTCGGACCGGGCCACCGTCCCGTCGTCCAGGACAACCTCGACGGGGCCCTCGACCAGCACGGGGCCCTGCGGTTCGACGGACACCCGGCAGACCTCGGCAGTGATGGGGACCGGGCACCGGGATGGGTCAGGGACGCTGGGCACGTATGACCACCAGCTCTTCCCGCTCCTCGGCCTCGGCCGCCAGGCCCTGCTGTTCCAGCCAGGATCGTCGCGACCGCAGGACGGGGCCCCAGGGCACGGATGCCGTCGCCGTGACTTCAGCAGCCAGCCCCGCCCCCGCCAGCCGGTCGAGGGTCTTCTCGGCACCGCACATCCCCGAGTGCACCATGAGCAGGATGCCGGCCGGCCGCAGCAGGGCCGGGGCGTCCGCGCAGATCCGGTCGATGACGGCGCGCCCGTCGAGTCCGGCGTCCCAGGCCCGTTCCGGCCCCTGCGAAGGCAGTCGGTTGTCCGGGGCGGGGACGTACGGGGGGTTCGAGAAGACGACGTCGAAGCGCCGTCCCGCGGTGCGAGCCTCGAAATCCCCGTGCAGAACACGTAGCGGAAGACGATGAAGCCAGGCGTTCAGCCGGGCCGTGGCCACCGCGGGCCAGGACACGTCGACCGCCGTGACCCGGGCACCCCTGGTCGCGGCGTGCAGCGCCAGGGCGCCGGTACCCGTACCGATCTCCAAGATCTCAGTATGGAACCCGAGGTCCTCATGGGCGAGTGCCGCGGCGAGCAGCCTGGTGTCCGCCTGCGGCTGGTAAACGCCCGGCAGAGCCACCAGGCCGCCGGGCAGCGTGGTCAGAGAAAGAGCAGTACTGGGCACCGTACCTCCGGTCTCGCTGCGGCTCGCCGGCGAGCCGCAGCGATTGCTTGAGGTACGGCACCTGCCCTGACCCGTGCGCCCCAGCCGATTGAGCGTCGATCTTCGGAGGATCAGACCAAATTGGCCCAACATTTCTCAGACCGCACGTCGAGCTGAGAAGCCCTGATTCGCCTCTCAAGATTCCTGGTCTGGGCCGGCCAATCGCCCACGTCCTGCGTGGTGGCCTACGAACACGACCACGTCGTCCTGCGCCACGGCAACGACACGCTGAGTCTCGTGCCCCGGATCGCCCGTGCAACGGCTGCGGCCGGGTAGACGGGCGCGATGACGCTGCCCATAGAGCTACTGTCCGAGTCCGGGGTCCAGGAGCTGATCGGATGGCTCGTCCGTTTGGTCGAGGCCGCCGGCGCACTGATCATCTTCACCGGTGCGCTGTAGGCGTTCGCCCGCTTCGCCTCGACCGGTCTGCGCAGGCGATCGCTCATCGGTGAGTTCAACAAGATCCGGTTGAGCCTGGGCGCTCCCTCGTTCTGGGACTGGAGTTCCAGCTCGCGGGTGCTGTGATGCGCACCGCCGTCGCCCCCAGCTTTAAGGAGATCGGCAGTTGGCTGCCATCGCGGCGATACGAACCTTCCTGAACTTCTTCCTGACCCGGGAGATCGCGGAGGAGCGGGCCGAGATCGAGCAGGACCGCAAAGGGTCCGAGCCTCCCCTCGCGGCTCCCTGAAGGCTGGAGGCCCTTTGCGACCCGGATTTGAGCGTTGAGCGCAGCTGACGGGGCAGGCGCGCATCGGAGGTGGTCGATCTTGCCCAGAGGGATGGAAGCGGTACGAAGGATCTGGTCGGCGGCCACAGAGCAAGCCGACTATCTGCGGCGCGCGGTGCGGGGAGCCGGGAGCGAGCGGGACCAGGTGCTACTGGTCGCCAAGACCGTGGTCGCGGCGATGGCGGCGTGGGTCCTCGCGCGGTACCTGCTTCCGCCTGCAGTTTCGACGTTCGCGCCGTTCACCGCGCTGGTGGCGCTTCAGGCGACCGTGTACCGGTCGGTCCGGGACTGCCTCCAGTACGTGGTGGCCATGGCGGCGGGAGCCACGCTCGCCGCCACCCTGGCGGCCGTGGCCGGTATCCACGGCTGGACGTTCGCCCTTCTCACCCTGATCGCGCTCTGCGTCGGCAAGATCCGGCGCTTCGGCCAGCAGGGCCTCCAGGTCGCCATCGTCGGCTTCTTCGCGTTCTCCTCCGGCCAGGGCCGGATCGACTACATCGGCCACCTGGTCGCTTCCGTGGGCATCGGGGCGCTCTGCGGCCTCGCCGCCCATCTCGTCCTCGCTCCCGCCCGGCACACCCACCACCGCCAGCAAGCCGTCACCGACCTCTACAGCACCATGTCCCGGCGCCTCGACGACCTCGCCGACACCCTCGAAGCAAGCGATCCCGACCGGGATCACCTGCGCCAGTGGCGCCGCGACTGGCGCAGCCTTTCCGCCGAGTGTGAGCGCATCCGCCACACCATCGAAGCCGAGATCGAGAACGGCCGCATGAACCCGCGCCCATCCGTCGGCGGGTCCGGTGAAGCCCTCCCCCGTGCTCGGGAGGCAATCACCGTCGCCGAACGCAGCATGGACCACCTCCGTTCGATGTCCCGGACCCTGGACTACGCCCTCGACAGCGGGGAACTCGGGAATCTCCCCGCCGTTTTCCGGCCCGGCTTCAGCGCTGTCCTGCGCGCCGTGGCCACGGTGATGGAGGAGATGGGCCGGGTGTCCCCCACCGATCCGGACCTCCTCGACGCAAAGATCGACGAGGCGGCCGCAGAACTCGACCAGGTGCAACAGCAGGAACTGACCACTCGGAAAGCCTCTGCGGCCGTGCACGCGTTGCAGGGCACGCTCCTCACGGATGCCGGCCGCCTCTTGGCCGATCTCCGGTCGGGCCGGCAGAGCCTCGCCCGGACCTGAGGTCCTTCGCTCTCCCATGGTCCCGGCGTGGTGTGAGGTGAGCGCGGGGCGGGGTAGGCGCGACACGAGAGGCGTCAGTCGCCGAGGCAGCCGGACGCCGCCCCGCGATCGAGTCGCCCGTAGGACTGACCGCGCCAACACCCCACAAAGGTGCCACCACCCGCCGTGAAGCGTCCGGTGAAGCGTGGCGTCGGCAAGGAACGACATGAAAGCGGCAGTGTACGAAGGACCGCGGACGGTGACGGTGAAGGACGTCCCCGACGCGAAGATCGAGCACCCCGGCGACATCCTGGTGAAGATCACCACCACCAACATCTGCGGCTCCGACCTCCACATGTACGAGGGCCGGACCTCATTCGAGACGGGCCGGACCCTCGGCCACGAGAACCTCGGCCAGGTCGTTGAGGTGGGCGGTGCCGTCAGCAAGGTCAGGGTCGGCGACTGGGTGGTGCTGCCCTTCAACATCGCCTGCGGCTTCTGCAAGCAGTGCGAGCAGGGCCTCACGAACTACTGCCTCACGATGCAGCCCAAGCCGGACATGGCGGGCGCCGCGTACGGCTTCGCCGAGATGGGCCCGTACCAGGGCGGCCAAGCGGAACTTCTGCGCGTACCCTACGGCGACTTCAACGCCCTGCGCCTGGGTGAGGACGCCGCCGAGCGGCAGCTCGACTACGTGATGCTGGCCGACATCTTCCCCACCGGCTACCACGCCACGGAGATGGCCGGTGTCAAGCCCGGCGACCAGACGATCGTCTACGGCGCCGGTCCGGTCGGCCTCATGGCCGCCTACTCCGCGATCCTCAAGGGCGCGGGCCGCGTCTGGGTCGCCGACCACCAGCCCGACCGGCTCCGGATCGCCGAGGAGATCGGCGCCATCGCCATCAACACCGCCGAACAGGATCCGGCCGAGGTGGTCAAGGAAGCCACCCTCGGCCTGGGCGCGGACAACGGCTGCGAATGCGTCGGCTACCAGGCCCACGATCCGCAGGGGCACGAGGACGCCACGTTGACGATGAACGGGCTGATCGATTCGGTCCGGTTCACCGGCGGCATCGGCGTGGTCGGCGTGTTCCTGCCCGAGGACCCGGGAGGCGCCGAGGCCCAGGGCGAGCTCGAGGCCCAGGGCAAAGTGCCGCTGGACTTCGGCATGCTCTGGTTCAAGGGCCAGCGGATCGGCACCGGCCAGGCACCCGTCAAGCGCTACAACCGGGCCCTGCGCGACCTGATCGCCGGCGGCAAGGCCGAGCCCGGCTTCCTCGTCTCCCACGAACTCAGCCTCGACGAGGCCTCATCGGCCTACGAACACTTCGACAACCGCGACGACGGCTGGACCAAGGTCGTCCTCCACCCCAACGGCAGCAACGGCAGCAGCCACCGGGCGTCCGCCGGCAAGCGAGGCGGCCGCGCCACGGCTGGTTCCTCCGGGCACACCGTGGAAGAGCTGCGCCAGGAGGCCAAGGCTCGGGGCATCGAAGGCCGTTCGCACATGAACAAGCAACAGCTGGAGCGGGCCCTCAAGCATTGATCACCACAGGCTGGGTCGTACACGGGCCTGCGGATCCGTACTCGGGGCGTCGATGAGGGGCACGCTGCACCACTTCGCGATACTGGCCCCAGCTCGCACCACGTGACGCTCCTACGAGCCCC
Organism: Streptomyces erythrochromogenes; assembly: GCF_036170895.1. Lineage (NCBI taxonomy): Bacteria > Bacillati > Actinomycetota > Actinomycetes > Kitasatosporales > Streptomycetaceae > Streptomyces > Streptomyces erythrochromogenes. The sequence continues at coordinate 1,020,896 of NZ_CP108036.1, forward strand.
TGGTGATGCCCGCCTGCTGCAAACGCGCGCCTACGCATCTGCGGTCATCGAGGAAACCACCCCGGTAGTGCGGTGTCTGCCTCGGGCTCGCTGCTCCGCGGCCGGGATCGGGGCGAGGATCCGCAAGGTCGCTCGTGTCATCGGCTCGCGCCCGGGTGTTCCTGGCAGCGTGGAAAGCATGGCGAAGATCGCAGTTGTCATCATCGACATGCTGAACACGTAAGACCATCAGGATGCCGATGAACTGGTCCCCTCCGTCGAACAGGCTCTACCCGCCGTGGCCCGCCTGCTGGAGGAGGCGCGCCGACGCGGACTGCCGGTGATCTATGTCAACGACAACTTCGGGAAATGGCGTTCCCACCACGGGGAGATCCTCGAAGCCGCCCTGTCCGGCCCCCACGCCGACCTGGTCGAACCCGTACGGCCGGACGAGGATTCCTACTTCATCGTCAAGGCACGCCACTCCGCCTTCTACGAAACACCCCTCGCCTACCTGCTGGGAACACTGGGCGCCGGCCACCTCGTACTGTGCGGGCAGGTGACGGAACAGTGCGTGCTGTACTCCGCGCTCGACGCCCACATCAGGCACCTGTCCGTCACCATCGCCCACATCCACGCGGACCTGGCCGACGCCGCCCTGACCATGATGGAGATCAACATGGCGGCCCGCATCGTGCCCGCGGCAGAGGTCTTCAACCGAAGAAGCAGCGCCAGCACGCGCGAGCGGGAGCGTCTCGCCCCTCAACGGTCCGCGGCATTGAAACCTGCCCGGGTTGGACCAATGTTCGACGGATTCACACCCGCGCAGGTCGCCCCGCTCGCCCGCATTAACGATCCGATCGGACGCTCGGTCAGTGCTTGGCGCTCGGAACGGCCAGGGGTTCGCCGGGGGCCTTCTTCTTCGCCTCCTCCATCTGTTCGCCGAGTTCAGTGAGGCGGTTACGACCCATGGCCTTGCGGACATCGGGGAACCATTCCTTCTCCTCTTCCTCGACGTGGTGGCGGACGTTCTCCATCAGCACGCTCATCTTGGCGTCGAACCGCTCGTCGGCTGCGTCCAGCTCCTTGAGCTCGGAGAGCATCCACAGCACAACGTGGTGCTCCTCGATGCTCTCCAGGACGTGGTCCTTCGTGTCGGGTGCCGCCTCACGGGCCGCCGGGTAGAAGATCTTCTCCTCGATCCAGGTGTGCGTGGTCAGCTCCTCGATCACCTGGTCGGCGATCTTCCGCTTCTCCGCGTGAGCGTCGTCGCCGGCCTTCTCGAACTGCTTGAACAACTTCTCGACCGTCTTGTGGTCTTCCTTGAGCAGAACGATTCCGTCCACCAACGCCTCCAGACTTCGCACTACAGGCGGCGCGGCCGGCCACCCCACGCCCGTTTACCCGGCCGACGCTTGTGGCGCTCGCCCAGAACGAGGGATTGGCCAGATTGGGCGACATGCCTGCGCCGTCTGTGGGTAACGAGCCAGGTTCTGGCAGGCGCACAGTCGGTATAAACCCGTTCGACTGCTGGTATGTCCACGGATCGCGGGTAGGGGCCGCGCATGACAGCTATCGAAACACTCGCGGCCGAAGGCCAGGCCTCACTCTTCCTCATCTTCGCCGGAGTAGTCCTCGTCATCCTCCTGATCGGCGCCTTCTGGTATGGCAGCCGCCGCAGGCGCCGCAGAGTTCCGCCGACCGAGCAGAACCCCGTTGCGCAACGCCGCGCGGACTCCTGGCAGACCCCGGAAGAGCACGCGCGCGATCAAAAGGACCAAGAGTATCCCCGACCCTGATTGGACGGGCCGGGCCCACTGACGGACGGTCCGGGCGGCGCCGGCATGATCGGGGAAGGCCGGCACCGCCGGTGGGTCAGCCAGGCCGGGCCCCAGTCACACGACGTAGGGCCACTGCGCCCGATCGCTCGACAGACGACTTGACCACGGCGAAGATCGCTCCTTGAATCGCAGCGGCGAGCAGGATCTGCGTCCACGTGCGGTCTTCGTCAGTGGCGTCCGGGGCATCACCCTCACCTTCGATGATCTTCCAAGCCTGCTCGAACACAGCCCCCGCGACCATGCCGCTCGCCGCCCCGAGGAGGAGCCCGACGGGCTTGTAGGCAGCGCCGGAGGCCTTCATCGGCGACGTGCGCGGCTGCGACGCACCAGCACGAGGGTGATGATCGCAGCGCCGGCGACCAGGAGCGGGGTGCGGTTGCCTCGTGTGGCCCTCGCAGCTTGGTCGGCCCTCTCGAGCAGCGGGTCGGGGGTCATGTCCGCCGCGTACTGTCCGGCGCGGGTCGCGCCGTCCCACACCTGCGTGGCGGCCTGGGCGGTCTTGTCCAGGACCGAGTCGGGGGTGTCGTCCCGCACCAGCCGGGCGGCTTGTTCCGCCGTCTCGCGGACCTGGTCGGCGATGAGGGAAGCCTTTTCGACGGTTCGCTGCTTCATGGCGGCGGTCTTCTCCTTGGTTCGGGCCTTGCTTGTCGGCCTTGGCTGAGCTCTTCGCGAGTGCGCTCGACCTTCTTGCGCCGCGCTTACCCCGTACGGCCCCAGCACCCGCCCCACGAGCAAGAGCTCTGCGTGGCCTTCGCAGCAGGACTGCAATGAAGAGACCACGGCTCCTCGGCGGGCCCGTCGTTCGGGTGCAGTCGGCGCCAGGCCGGGATGGCGGCGTGGCAGCGGGTAGGCGTCGTGTATGGACTCACGCACCCTCGACACCTCGCCCGCTGCCGGGCCGACCGCGGCCCTCGACACTGCTTCGGCCTGCTGGCTGAAGACCCTGGACCGGCTCGAGCGGACCACGGCGGCCGATCCGGCCATCAGGGGGCTGCAGCGGGGAATCCGCTCCCTCCCTCTGGGCGGCATGCGCGATCTGCTGCGCGGGAGACCGCTGGGCCACCCCGTGCACCCCGTACTGGTGCAGGTGCCCATCGGATGCTGGCTGTCGGCCTCGGTACTCGACTTCGTGCCCGGGACACACCACGCGGCAACCACCCTGACCGCCGTCGGACTGGCCGGCGTCGCCCCGGCAGCAGTCGCCGGCTGGGCGGACTGGGCGGACCTGCCGCCCGAGCAGGCCCGGGTCGGCCTGGCCCACGCAGCCTCCAACGTCGCCGCGGTGGCCTGCTACACCGCGTCCCTGACCGCACGGCTCCGCGGCCGCTCGGCGAAGGGCCGACTGTGGGCCCTGGGCGGGATGGCTGCCGTAGCCGTCAGCGGTGCGCTGGGCGGGCACGTGGCCTACCGGCAGGCCGTAGGAGCGCACGCCGCAACGTGAGGGAGCCCCTGCGCGCCCGCTCCATCCCCCCCTGAGGAGCCCCGATCGGAGCTGAGCGCAGGTAGGCCTCCCCACGAGCCTTCGCCGAGCCGCGTCTGCTTTCAGGAGGGGGGCGTTGCGGTGTGGTCAGGGTGGTGGGGGGTACGGCGAATCGTTTTGAGGCGGGCTTCCAGAAGGTGGTCGCGCCCGCCGGCCACCTCGTCGACGATGTCGCGTTCCACCGCGGCAAAGGGCCGGTAGTAGGTGGCGTTGTAGGCCTCGATGATCTGGAACGTCCAGTGCCCCGGAATGACGTTGCGGCCGACGATCTCGGTCTCGACCAGGGCGGCCTGCTCCTCGTAGCCCGCCTCCCGCAAGAGCCGCGCCGCGTCGCCGAGCTCGAAGTCCGCCGTACCGGTCAGCTGATGGAACCCGTAGAGGTGGCCACGGGCCCGCTCCGTGGTTTCGAGGGCCTTCGAAAGCGCACCCAGAGCACGCACCGTCTTCTCGTCGACGCCGTCCGGAACTCGGTGTGCCGGATCCATCTCCTGCTTGCTGTCCATGGGGATGTTCTGCCCCGAGGACGCCTCCCCGGTGGGGTAATTGGGCCAATCAGCGTAGGAAGGTCTCCCCGGATGCATCGGCTCCGAGGTGGCTCCGCCGAAGCGGGCTCGTGGAATGGAGGCAAGGTCTCCTGCCCAGCCGCCGGGATAAAAAACACATAAGAATCGAACGCATTTCCAGGATGCGGTCGGGCAGACGGTGCTTCGGAGGTTGATAACTATGGTTCCCCTGCTTCTCGTTCTTCTGCTGGTCCTGATCCTCTTCGGCGCGGGTTTCGCGGTGAAGATTCTCTGGTGGGTCGCGATCGCAGTCCTGATCCTGTGGCTGATCGGGTTCGTTGCCCGCCCGAAGGGCAGTAGCGGCCGCTGGTATCGCTGGTAGCCGTACGACAGCGCAGTTCTGACACTGCATGGCGGTGGCCGGTCACCCCTTCTTCGGGGTGACCGGCCACCGCCATGTCTTTGTCGACGAGCCGTCACCGACACGGAACGAATAGCAGCGCATAGGGAGGGCAGCAGCCGGGACGGTCGCCGTGATGCAGCAGGGGACCTGCCCACCTCCAATGATCGACGGCCGCCCCGGTCTCGATTGTGATCCGGGTGCGTGAAGTCGAAGAGGCGAGGCAGACGAAGTCCAAGCGGAACGCAGCACATCCGCCGAGCACGACGTACGGAACAAGGAGGATCGGCGGAGACGCATGTCGCCGCCGTCCTCCATTGACCGAGGAGTTGTTTTCGCGTGACTGAACATGTGTGGAGTTACCAGCCGACCGCGGGCCACCTGGCCGGCACCGATCTGACCGGCTACAAGGTCGAAGCGACCGACGGCAGCATCGGCAAGGTCGACAAGCACTCCGACGAGGTCGGTGACGCCTACCTGGTGGTCGACACCGGTGTCTGGATCTTCGGCAAGGAGGTCCTACTGCCGGCGAGCACCGTGGTCAGCATCGACCCGGAGGAGCGGAAGGTCTTCGTCGACCGAACCAGGGGCCAGATCAAGGACGCCCCCGAGTTCCACCGCGACAAGCACCTCGGCGACGCGGGCTACCGGGAGGATCTGGGCACGTACTACGGCACCGGCGCCCCCTTCGGCGGCCGACCCGCCTGATCCCGATCCCGCAGTACGACGCCGGTCCCGGCACCCAGCAAGGGTGCCGGGACCGGCGTCGTACTGGTCAGCCACCTTCGAATTCGAGGACCTCAGCCAGCGCGGTTTCCTGCTCCTCCACGTCCCCGGCACTCCTGGCGATCACCGCGTACCGCCAGGAACGGCCATCGGGCGGCACGTCCGCGTACAGGACCACGCCCTCGCCGCGATCCGGATCGAACGCGAGGCGGGAAGCGCGCAGCCGGGCCAGCGCCCAGTCGAAGCCCATGGGAGTCCGTGTCCAGCCCTTCGACACCGCCCACGCCGGGTGTGCGGTGGCAGATCCCGCGGTCAGCCGGGTGACCATGGCGTGAGGGGTGGTGGTGGCCGTACGACGGATGTTGCTCTCACTCGCGTACGCGACACCCTCGGTGTCCACCAGCGCGTCGAGCCCGAACGGCCCGGCGTAGCCGTGGTCGGACAGGTGGCGTCCCAGGGCCGTCCCCCACTCCTCCAACTCGCCGGCCACGTGTGCACAGGACGGTGGCAGTGGAGAGGCATATCCCGTGAAGGAACCCTGAACCGTACGCATCGCACCGCTGAAGAGCGCGCGTGTTCCGGAGCCGGTCACCTCCAGCTGGATACTGACCGACTCGGCCACGTCAAGGCACTCCTCCACCACCCAAAGGCCCTCGGGCCCACCCACCGTATCGAGCAGCAGGGCCGCCCCGCCCCTCAGGTCGTCGCGGGACACGAAGCGCATCCCGTGCCCTCCGGCCGAACGGTCGGGCTTCACCACAACGCCTTCGTGGTCCCGCAGGATCTCACGCGCCACACCTTCGGCCTCCGGGCGTCGGCACATCCGCCCCTCGGGCAGCCGCATGCCCAGTTGCTCGGCCGTCTCGCGGAAGCCGGTCTTCGTGTTGAGCAGCATGGTCGTCTTCAGGGCGGCCTCTGCGGCCTCGACCGTGGGATACGGGTGGACGTCGATGCCGATGTCCCGGGCGAACGCGATCGCCGACGCGTCCAACGCCGTCGGCAGCAGCGCCGCACCCCGGTCCCCGGCGAGAGCCCGGACCTGCTCGAGGAGGCCGGCCTCGCGCACCGCCCGCGCCAGCGGGACAGCTCCGGCCGGGGGTACCTCGATGACCGCGACCGATTCCGGGGGCACCCCGGTCAGGTCGTACACGTAACGCAGGAACTCCCGGCTCAGCGGCACGGGAGTGACGAACACGTCCCCCGGCCGAAGCAGCCACGCCTTCCGCGGCGCCTGCTGGGCCCACGTCGTGAGGATCTGCCCCTCGTCGAGATCCACCGCCAAGTCCGAGAGGAAGTTCGCGAACACGACGATCGGGCCCGTCTCCGTCACAGCTCTGCTCCTCTGGTCGCCACACGGCCTTCCACGGTCAGCCTGCGATCCCCCGCTCAGCCCATTCGGGCGAGGCCGGGCCCAGGACGGGGAGCCGCATCCCCCGGCACGTCACGTCCGAGCAGACTAGGGAGGCAGGTCAGGGGAACGGTTCCCACGCCTCGGGACCGGCCCCCCGCCACTCCACAAAGTCAGGGTCGGTGAGGTCGACATCCTCGGCGTTCTCCATACCGGCCGCGGCGAGAAAGGCACGAACATCGGCAGGCCGATGCGCCACTCCGATGGCAACACCGTCGTAGCGGACACGTCGCCAGCCCTGCTGGTCGGGCGGGTAGATGATCAGCTTGGCGGCCATGGGCCAAGCCTCTGCCGCACCAAGCTCATTAGCACCCCTTCACGTCCAAACGGGTGACCTTCACCGGGCAGCTGTCGCCCCGGCGCCGTCCGCGGTCGCTCCACGCCAAATCCCCACCTACAGGCTGGCCCCCGTCCGCGAACCCCACGCATCTCATCCCGCTTGTGTATGCGTGAGGGCGGGTTGCCCCCCACTGACGGCTGATCGATCAGCCGGTGACGAGCACGGAGTCGTCGAGGGTACCCGTGCCCGGCAGGTGGTGGCGGGCGGCGATCAGGGCGGCGTGCACGTCCGCCGTGCCGGTGGCCACGCAGAGCGCCCGCTCGACGTCCTCGATCTCCCCGCGCACGGGAGAGTCGCCCTCCGCAGCGTCGAGTACGGACAGCGCCCAGTAACGGTCGACGAGGCCGGGGAGCACGGCCGGGTGAGCCATCAACATGGGTGGTTGCCTTTCGCCAGCAGATCCAACAGGTGGCCGTCGCCTACCCTCCCGATCACCGTTGAATCCCCGTCACCGTCCGGCACGCTCCACTGCTCCGGTCGCGATGCGTCAGGGGGCACCTCGCGGCTCCGTCAACATAAATCGGGCACGTACGTGACCCTGCGGCAGAGGCGGCGTTAAGGAGTCTGTCGTCGTCGGCCGACCCCCCGCTCGGCGCGCGACGGCTTCCCGGCGTTGGGGCCCTGCCCGGACACCCGCCGCCGGGACATCTCTCTCCAGCATTGCGCTGAAAACGCTGTCGAAGGGGTGGGCACTCGACGGCCACAGCCTGCCCCGAGACCGGGGTGGAAACGGCGCCCCGCATCCCGGTCGGGGCCCATGGCGGCAGTCAGGTGGTCTGCGGCGCTCTGAGTGGGGCTCCGGCCGCGTGGAGGCTGGCGAGGGTCTGCCGGTAGGAATTGACCAGGCTGGTCTCCAGATAGCTGACGCCAAGCTCCTGGCAGTATCCGCGGACGATGGTCTGGGCCCTGCGCAGGTGCGGGCTGGGCATGCTCGGGAAAAGGTGGTGCTCGATCTGGTAGTTGAGACCGCCCAGGACGATGTCCGTGAACCGGCCGCCACGTACGTCCCGGGAGGTCAGGACCTGACGCCTGAGGAAGTCGGGCCGCTCGGAGCCCCGCAGGACCGGCATGCCCTTGTGGTTCGGGGCGAAGATCGAGCCGAGGTAGACGCCGAAGAGGCACTGGTGGACGAGGAGGAACACGACGGCCTTGCCCGGCGGCAGCACCAGGAACAGCGCGCCGAGGTAGGCGGCGATGTGAGCGGCGAGCAGGGCCCCCTCCCACACCCGGTGCTTGAGCGAGCGGTCGAACAGCGACCGCACCCCGGACACGTGCAGGTTGAACCCCTCCAGCAGGAGTAGCGGGAAGAAGAGATAGGCCTGCGATCGGCCGAGCAGCCGCGGCAGTCCTCTGGCCGTGCGGGCCTGGTCCTGTGTCCAGACGAGGATGTCCGGGTCGAGGTCGGGATCGAGGTCCTCGTGGTTGGGGTTGGCGTGGTGGCGGGTGTGCTTGTCCTGCCACCAGCCGTACCCCATGCCGATGCCGAGGTTGCCGGCGATACGCCCGGACACCTCGCTGGCCTTGCGCAGCCGGAAGACCTGCCGGTGGGCGAGGTCGTGCGCCAGCAGGGCCACCTGCCCGAACACGAAGGCAAGGAAGGCAGCCACCAACAGCGTCCACCAGCTGTCGCCGATCAGGACGAAGGCCGTCCACCCGGCGGCGTACAGGGCCGTCACCGACGCGATGCGCAGTGCGTAGTACCCGGGGCGCCGGGTCATGAGACCCGCCTCCTGGATCTTCCGGGAGAGTCGGGCGAAGTCGCTCCCCGAATCAGCCCGTACGGGAGGAGGACGCACCGTCTGGGAGAAATTCATGATCGGGGGTCGCTTTCTGGTCGGTCTCGGAGGAGCGGCCACATCACCTGCGGAAGTCCCTGTGCCGGGCCCCGCCGGCGCGCGGGTGTCGCTTCCCTCGTACTGCGCATACCCGGGATATCGACATTGACGTGCTCCCAGCCCTGCGCCATGGTCCCGACCTCGGGCAACCCGTCGGCGGCCCGACAGACCGAGCCGACGGGGTTGCCCTACCGAGCGCAGCCCCTATCGGGAGTCCTCTGCCCTGACTCGCTTGGCTCGCGGGCCCAGGTGGGACCCAAAGGCCCCAGAGCGGCATAGCCGGTCACCGCGCGTACGCGGAGGGGCGTCCACCCCCTCTCACGGCCGAAGCGGCGACTCCCCGGGACTACCGCGTGCTGGAGGGCTGAGGGCACAGCGCCTGAGTGACTGCCGCGATGCGCAGCTCCTCCAAGAGCACGAGTTGCTTCTCGGCGCGTTCCGCCAGGGCGTCCAGGTGCTCGGTGGAAAGGCGTTCGTCGGTGTGGGCGAGGGTCTCCAGGGTCCGCCAGCAGGCCTTCTTGCCCTGGACGTCGAGGAGCATGGACCCTGCCCGGCCGCGAGCGCGGCTCTCACGGGGTGAGGCAGGGGCGCAGGGTGAAGAGGCTGCGGGTGCCGGTGAGGTCGAGGACGCGCAGCGCCTGGCGCGGGACGCCGCACAGGTGCAGCACGCCGTGCTCGGCGCGGGCGCGGTTGCGCAGGGTGAGGAGCATGTTGAGGCCGCTGGAGTCCATGTGGGTCACGGCCGACAGGTCGAGGGCAAGGGTCTGACCCTCCAGGGCCAGGGTGTCGGTGGCTCGGGTGACAGTGGGGCAGGTGGTCATGTCGAGTTCACCGGCCACGGTCACGGCCGTCACGCCGGGTTGCACACTGACATCGAGGTCAAGCCTGATGGGGAGCATCACTGGTCCGCCGTTCGGGATCTAAGCCCATTACGGTCGGCTCCCGGCGTACGCGGAGGAGGCCGTCAAGCGTGCAGCCGTCGGAAGGCCACTCACAGCCGAGCGAGACCACCCGTACCGCCGGTCTTCAGGCGCACGAGGTCTCCCACCAGACCAGGCTGGTTCCCTCGAGCGTGTCACGCCGACGCAGGGAACACCAGACCCCCTTATCAGCCCGGCCGCGCAAGCGCCCGGGGCCGCGCCACAGCAATCCGCTGTCGCACCTGTCTGCACTCGGCAGACTGTGGCGCGGTTTCCGTTCGCGAAGCGGGGCATCCGCCAGATAGGCACGCCGCGGAGGAGGAACAGGTGACCACAACCGTCCTGGACCAGTCCCTGTCTCGTACTGGCTGGCCTGGAGCAGCAGCTCGTGAGGCCACCCGCGCCTTCCTCGCGCGCGCTGCCCGCCTACGGGCACCTGCCAAGGACGGGAGCATGGATGACGTCCTCCTGGTGGTGGCCGAGCTCGTTGCCAACGCGATCCGGCACACGGACGGCCCCTCTTCCCTCCACCTGGAACTGCTCGATGACGCCGTCGATGTCTGCGTCGCCGACCCCAGCCCCCGGCCGCCCCAGCCAAGGACCCCTCGCACGGACGGAACCGGTGGGTGGGGATGGTTCATGCTTCAGCGCCTTGCAACGCACATCCGGATCAGACCAGCAGCGGGTGGCGGCAAGATCATCTGTGCGGAACTCCCCTGGTAGCGGGGTGTTGGCCTGTGGCTGACCCCGGCCCGAGCCGACGTCTTTATTGATTGCCGCGCAGGCTGCGGGATCTCCGGCCTCCCAGGGTCTCGTGGTGCAATGTGGCTGCGACACCGCCTTGGCGCGGTCTTCCCGCGCCGGGACTGAGTCCCGGCCGCCATCACGCAAAGGGGTCGTTGTGACCGCAGGAGAGCCGGACGATGGGCAGGAGTCTCTTCGCTCCACCAGCCGGAACCGCCGGGGCACGGCGATGACGTTGGCGGGGGCGTTGGAGGCTGCGGAGGGGCCGCGGCGCCCGTGGAGTCGCTCGATGTGGTCGCGCGCCTGCTGAAGGAGCATCTCGGGGCTGCCTCGGTATCGTTCTTGATCGCTGATTTCACCGGCAGTTCGGTTCGTACGGCTGGGGGATGCGGGCAGCGTCGAGACAGGTGAGCCGGCCGCGCGCATTCGGCTGCGGGGAACCCTGTACGACGACGTGATCCGCAGCCAGCGGCCGCAGGTGGAGGACGGGGGCGACAGTGGGTTGGTGCGGGTCGTCGCCCCGGTGACCAACCGCGGAGATGCCATCGGGCTACTGGAGCTGTTCCTGCCTGCCGCTCCGGGCGCCGAAGTGATGCGGGAAATCGGTGAGACCGCGCACGCGCTGGCGTACATCGTCATCGCCAACCGGTCCCATACCGACGTGTACCAGTGGGGCCGGCGCACCAAGCCGCTGAGTCTGGCCGCGGAGATCCAGCACCGGCTGCTCCCGGCGTCGCTGGCATGTGAGGCGGCACATTTCGCGGTCGCCGGTGCCCTGGAACCCGCCGACCACGTCGGGGGCGACACCTTCGACTACGTGATCGACCGGGATACGGTCCAGCTCTCCGTCACCGACGCCATGGGCCACGACGTCGACGCCGCGCTGCTGGCCACCCTCGTCGTAGGTGCTCTGCGGCGGGCGCGGCGGGCGGGCGCCGATCTCGGGGAACAGGCCCACCAGGCCGACCAGGCCATGCGCGATCACGGCCGCAGGGGCTACGTCACCGGTCAGCTGCTGCGCATCGGTCTGCTCGACGGCCTGGCGGAGTTCGTCAACGCCGGGCATCCGTGGCCGCTGCGGATGCGCGACGGGCAGGTACAGGAGGTCGTTCCCGAAGTCGATCTACCGTTCGGCCTCAATGTCCATGGATCGCCGGCCGTCACCTACCGGGTGCAGACGCTGGACCTGCGGCCTGGTGACCGGCTGGAAGCCCTTCTTTTCGGGTGGCCTAGATCGGGGGTCGCTGACCGGTGGAGCTGCCACGCGCCTGACCGGCTGCCTCCTCCCCTACGTGGCGCAGTTCGTCGGCAGTTTCCTGACCGGTGTGCTGCGCGTGCTCGGTCGTGGTGGAGACCGCCTCCTGAGCGGTGTCCTTCACCGATTCGACAGCTTCGGCGACCGGCTCCTTCATCTCGTCACGGACCTCCTCGGCAGCGTGGATTGCGGTCTGCTTGACCGGTTCCAGCAGTTCATCGGAGTGCTCGCGCAGTTGCTGACCCGCCCGCTCCTCGACCTCGGTGGTCGGCAGGAGGGCTGCTGCGAGCATGCCGGCGCCGAAAGCCATCAGGCCTGCGGCGAGCGGGCTGCCCTGAGTCTGGCGCTTGATCTGCGCCGGGGCCTGCTGAACGCCCTCCTGCACGCTCCCTGCGATCTGCTGGGCCGTCTCCGTCACGCTGTCCGCCGCCTGGTGGATGCCTCCGGAGGTTTCGTGCGCAGCATCGTGTGCTGTGCCCATGACTCGCTCCTTCACTCCAGTGGCCCGATGGCGCATCGAGTCGACTTTGCGCTGGGCTACCTTGCTCGGGGTCATCCTGTCCGCCAGGAGGTCGACGTTGCGCGCGAGGTGCGCTCGCCTGTATTCCACGTCGGTCCTCAGCTCGTCGGGTGTCGTGCCCATCGCGCGTCCTCCTTCAAGGTCTCAACGGTCTGTTCGGGCTTGAGGTTGACCGTGCGCAGGCGCTTGCGGCCCATCGCGTAGAGGACCCCGCCCACGACGGCCCACAGCACCGTGACGATCAGGGCCGCCCAAGCGGGGTCCATCACGTTGGCGAGGGCGAAGACGACGGTCAGGCTGGCGAAGAGGAGCACGACGTGTCCGGCGTAGCCCGCTCCGCCCAGCATGCCGACCGCCTTGCCCGCCTTGGCGGACTCCTGCTTGATCTCGGCCTTCGCCAATTCGATCTCGGTGCGGACCAGTTGGGACACGTCCTGACCGATCTCACCGATCAGATCGCCTATCGAGGCATCCGGCGGCATCGACGGCGGGGGCGGGGCCGGGGCCGTCGGTCGCTCATGGGAGGAGAGGGCCATGCTCAGATCCCTCCCCCGGGTCGCGACACGCCGCTGGTGGGCGGCTCGCTCGTCGGCGGGTAAGCCGGCGGGGCAGGGGTGACCTGTGGCCGCTCGGACTGCCCGTAGGTGCCGAGAGGATCCGCGACGCCAACGGGTACTCCGGTGCGACCGGGGTGGGATCCCGCCACCGGTGCTGCATCGCCCGAAGGGGCGGGCGGCGGGGTGGGGGATGGGGCGCCGGCGCTGTCGTCGTGGGCTGCCGAGGGGGTTCCGGCAGACCCGGCCGCACTGACGCTCTTGCCGGCCCGTGCGACGACGAAGCCCGCGAGGGCCGCGCCCGCCAGGAAGACGCCCGGGCGGCGGCGGGCGAAACTCTGCAGGTCGCCAACCAGCCCGTCAGGGCCTCGCTTTTCGACGTGGGCGGCGATCTGGTGCCCGCCGTCGGCTATCTGACGGGCGACGTCCGCCATGGTGGAGTCGGGCTTGCCGTTCTCGCCGAGTTCCCGCAGCTCCTGGGACAGCCGGCGTACGTTCTCCGCCAGCCTCTGCGTCTGGGTCTGCGCCTGGTCCGTCAGCTGGGTGCGCAGTTCCCCCACGAGGTCCCGAGCCTGCGCGGTGGCCTCGCCGACGACATTGGCCGCCTGGTCCTTGGCCGTGCCGCCCACTTCGGCGGCCTTGCTGCCGACCAGCGATGCGCTCTCGCTGGCCTTTTCCTGCACCGTGTGCGCTACGGCCGCCGTATTGCTCTCTTCCTGACGGCGCGCATTCTGGAAGTCACTCAAGGCTCCTCCTCATGAATGGCGATCGTGTGTTCAGGAGGCACCTGCCCGCCTTTCGAGGTCTAACCCCGATCGGCGCAGCGGAAGCGATGGCGCTCAGACGCTGGTCGGCGCTTGCAATACGATCTGTGCGGTGCCTTTCCCTGGCTGCCCGCAGTCGGCGACATACCCTCAGGGGCTTCCACGGACGCGAGAAAAGCAGCCGTGCTCCTTCATGTGCCCCGCAGTCCATGCGCCTGCTTTTTTCACGGTTTCGGGCGCCGGTTTTCAGGACTTTAGGGGGCGCCCAATCAGGCCGGAGTGATGTTCATGAGAACGGGAGGCACCCCGACGCGGCGAGGGAGGGGGAGGGTGGCGGAGTCAGTTGGGCGTGCGAGCTTGACCGCAGAGGCGAGCAGGATCAAGGCCAGCGCGGGGGATGAGGACCACGTCTGGGAACACTCCGAGCATCAGCCCGCCCAGAACCGCGACGGCGATCTCGCCTGCGGCCATGACCACGGTGAAGCGGAGGTTCGCGCCCGGCCCCACCTTCAGGAGAAGCCACTGGATGCGGGCCCAGTACTTGTCAGGACCTCCGAGCACTCCTTGCACAGGGCGGGACAGGGACCAGGCGGGCGGCGGCTGAGTCGTGGGGGAATCTCCAGGAGAGCTGGGTCTCCGCACGGGCATGCCGGCCGCCCAGGCGATCTGGCTCGCTGCGGTTGGACAGCGGTCAGCGGTTCTCGGCGTCATCGGCGTCGGCCACAGGACCGGACAGGCTAGCCCCCGTTTCCGAACGCATGGTTTCGGGTCACAGGTGTAGGGCCTGTCCCCTGTGTCTGGAGATGTGATGTCCGAGAAGAACCCGGTCAAGGCAGTTACTGACAAGATCGCCGGCGCCCTGCACGGCGACGGCGCGCCGAGCGACGGACCGGAGGACGGTGTCCCCGGTAAGCCCGCTCCGGTCTCCCCGCAGGTGGTGGAGCCGACCGAGCCTGTGGAGCCGCTGCCGCCGAAAGCGGATCAGAGCGGCCCGGAGACGGTCAGTCCGACCGGCCAGCCCACCGGCGCGGACCCGGCCAGGGTCGCGCAGAGCGGCGCGTACCTGACGACCGCGCAGGGCGTCCGTCTGCCCGACACGGACCACTCGCTCAAGGCGGGCTCCCGGGGGCCGGTGCTGCTGCAGGACCACCACCTGCGTGAAAAGCTTATGCACTTCGACCACGAGCGGATCCCCGAGCGTGTGGTCCACGCCCGCGGCTCGGCCGCGCACGGCGTCTTCCAGTCCTACGGCACCGCGCAAACGGTCACCAAGGCCGCGTTCCTCGCCCGGGACACCGAAACGCCGGTGTTCGTACGGTTCTCCACCGTGCTCGGCTCGCGCGGCTCCGCCGACACCGTCCGCGACACCCGCGGCTTCGCGACGAAGTTCTACACCGAGGAAGGCGTCTTCGACCTGGTCGGAAACAACATCCCGGTCTTCTTCATCCAGGACGCGATCAAGTTCCCCGACATCATCCACGCCGGCAAGCCGCACCCGGACCGCGAGATCCCGCAGGCCCAGTCCGCGCACGACACGTTCTGGGACTTCGTGTCCCTGCACACCGAAGCCACCCACCACACCCTGTGGAACATGTCCGACCGGGGCATCCCCCGCTCCTACCGGATGATGGAGGGCTTCGGCGTCCACACCTTCCGCCTCGTCAACGCCCAGGGCACCACGACGCTGGTGAAGTTCCACTGGAAGCCCAAGCTGGGCGTGCACTCCCTCGTGTGGGAGGAGGCGCAGATCCTCGCCGGGGTCGATCCCGACTTCCACCGCCGGGACCTCTTCGACGCCATCGAGTCCGGCGCGTTCCCGCAGTGGGAGCTGGGCATCCAGACCTTCCCCGACACCGACGACCAGATGTTCGAGGGCATCGACCTCCTCGACCCGACGAAGATCGTTCCGGAGGAGCTCGCGCCGGTGAAGCCGGTCGGGCTGCTGACGCTGAACGCGAACCCGTCGAACTTCTTCGCCGAGGTCGAGCAGGTCGCCTTCCACACCGGACACCTCGTCCCGGGCATCGACGCGACCGACGACCCGCTGCTGGCCGGCCGGATGTTCTCCTACCTGGACACACAGCTCACCCGGCTCGGCGGCCCCAACTTCCCGCAGATCCCGATCAACCGCACCCACGCACCCGTCAACGACATGCTCCGCGACGGCTTCCACCAGACGGCCGTACACCGGGGCGTAGCCCCCTACAAGCCCAACAGCCTCGACGGCGGCTGCCCGTTCTTCGCCGGCGCCGACACCGGCGCGTTCATCGAGGTACCCGTCGAGGTTCCCGCCGGACGCAAGGTACGCGAAGCACCCGCCTCGTTCGCCGACCACTTCTCCCAGGCGCGCCTGTTCTGGCTCAGCATGAGCCCGGTGGAGCGCGAGCACATCATCGCCGCCTACACCTTCGAGCTGGCCAAGTGCTACGAGCAGGCCATCAAGGAACGCGCCCTCGGCGTACTCGCCAACATCGACCCCGAGCTGTGCTCCCAGGTCGCGGCCGGACTGGGCCTGCCGGCACCGGCCGCCACCGAGCCGCTCGCCGACGTCCGCCCGAGCCCCGCCCTGTCCCAGGTCGGCCGCACCTGGCCGCTGCATGGACGCGTCATCGGCATCGTCACCGGCCAGGCCATGGACATGGTCGGCGTGAACGGGGTGCGCCAGGCCATCCTCGACGCCGGAATGGTGCCGCTGGTCGTGGCGGCGGCCGGCGGAGTACTGGGCACCGGCTCCGACACGGTGACGGTCCAGCGCACCTTCGCCACCGCCCGCTCGGTCGAATTCGACGCGCTGGTCTTCGCGGGTGTGCCCGGAGCGGGCGCCGACGCCTACGGGGCTCGCGACGCCAAGGCCGGAGCCCCCAGGCCGCCGGTCAGCGACCCCCGTGTCCTCGCTCTGCTCACCGAGGCCTACCAGCACGGCAAGGCCCTCATCGGCTTGGGCGGGGCGGAAGCCCTCTTCGAGGCGGCCGGAATCTCGGTCGGCGAACCGGGCGTCGTCGTCACCGACGGCGCCCAGGGAATGCGCCAGCTCATGGAACTGCTCGCAGCCCACCGCGTCTGGGAACGCTTCCCCGCCGCCATGTGAGGCTCCTCCCCCGCCGCGACCGCACCCTCTCGGGAGCGACCGCGGCGGGGAGATGCCGGAGTCCTCGATACGGCCTGGAGATCAGAGTGGTCGATGATTCATCGACCGAGCTGCGGATCAGCAGCATCACACCCGGGCGCCGCGGGCGGCTCCCCTGGCGCCTCGCATCGGCGCCGGCTGCGGCCATTTCGATCAGGGCCAGCATCCGTTCAGACACGCCTTCTGAATCACGCCATCGCTCCCACCGGGCAGCTGGGGAGTCTGCGGCTTCAGGGTGGCTCGTGGGTGACGATGTTCGGTGCGTCGGGACCGGGCCGGGGTGGATCACGGGCTTGCGCCCTTTGACTCACGCTGCCAAAGGGGGATGGCAGGCCTCTGTCACAAGCTACGGGCTCGCGGCTCTGCCGGGTGGGCTGTCAGCGCGTTCCGGGCATGGGACGCCGCATTCCGTGGTCGCGGCGGTTGGCGCTGTCGTCACGGGCCGCGGAGGCTGCGGCGAGGGCGAGGAGGGTGGCGATGACGCCGGTGATGAGGTTGCTGGTGATCGACCGCGTGTGGGCGACGTCGCCCGCGACGACCCAGGGGGCGACACAGGCCCAAATGCCGATAGCGGCCGCAGCCCAGGCCATCGAGTGGGTGCGCTCGTAGGAGTTGCCGAGACCGCCGAGCAGGAGCATGTAGGCGATGCCGGCGATGAGGTTGGTGACGGCCAGAGTGGTAAAGCCGTTGAAGCCGACTATCCAGGGGGATGCGGCGAGGTAGAGACCTGTGAGCAGGGCAAGGGCCTCGACCATCTGGGCGCGAGGCGTGGCGGCCGCGCGGTCGTGCCTGGCACGCAGCTCCACCAGGTCGGGGTGCTCTTCGATGGGCGCGCGATGGGTTGACGCCATGCTGACCTCCAGAGAAGGAGTAATGATCCGCATATGCCCATAAATAGGACATGAACCCGGCGCAGCGGAACGGCTCCGCCCTCGGTGAGGGGGAGCCGTTCCGTCTGGCGCAAAGCCGGGCCGCTCAGGCGTGCCGGTGGTGTCGCCTGTTGCCCGCGATCAGTCGGTAGACGATGAGGAGAATGACGGAGCCGATGATGGCAGCGATCCAGGTGGAGAGATCGAAGAACCCGTCGATGGAGTCGACGCCGAAGATGACCTTGCCCAGCCATCCGCCGAGCAGGCCGCCCGCGATGCCGATAAGCATGGTGACGATGATCCCGCCCGGGTCCTTGCCGGGCATCAGCGCCTTGGCGATGAAGCCCGCGAGCAAGCCGATCAAGATCCAAGCAATGATGCCCATGCACTTCTCCTACCTCGATGAATAAAGCGGGTGTTAACGCTCGTCTTCACCTCTCCGAGCGTTACAAACGTCGGGACTCTTGATCATTCGCCAGGCCAGGACGGAACGGTGTCGGGACCACAGGTCAATGACAATGGCTGGCCTACATATGCACGAAGCGAGCGCTCGAGTCTGACGACCACGCGACGGTCAGGCTCCGGGTCGGTCGGACACCACCGCCCCAGCGCACCTGGGGCCGCTCCGGTGCGGGCCGTCTGCCGAGCCGTCCACCCCGACTACCACGCCCACCGCTACCCGCACACCCAGGACTACCGCGACTACGTCGCCAGCGGCCGCCCCATCCGCATCATCCGAATACGCCTCGCTCCCGGCGAGGGCTACGTAGCCCCGACCGAGCACCTGCTGCACGACGGCTCCACCGAGGCCCAAGACCAGCCCTCGGCGGCCGCGTTCTGGCTCGGACACTGGCCCCGCGGGATCCTGCCCCCCTCATCCGACATCTCGCGCCGATGCTTTCCGTGGGACTCAGACTGATAGCAAGGCCACCCGGTAGGCCCTCGGCACCACGCGAACCGCATAGCTTCGCAGTCGTCAGGACATCCTCGGAAACAGCAGTGCGGGCCGCCGCTCCCCGGCAGCTGCGGCCCGCACTCCCCCATCGCCGGAGGCGGCAGAGATCGAATGCTCCTGCAAGCTGCGAGCGCTTGCGACAGCAGGTCGGCCAGGAAATCCGGAGAAGCCCAGGCCAAAGGTGCCGTATGGTGGAGGCACGACGCGGGGTGGAGCAGCTCGGTAGCTCGCTGGGCTCATAACCCAGAGGTCGCAGGTTCAAATCCTGTCCCTGCTACTGCTCAGAAGGGCCCAGATCTCCGATAGAGATCTGGGCCCTTCTGCTGTAGTGCCGTGCTGGCGTCCGCCTGGGTCACACGCTGTTCGCCGGGCACCTGGGCCGTGGCGCCCCGGGCCTGCCGGCGCAGCGCCCCAACATGGCCAAACTGGTGTTCCTCGACAATCACACCCGCGGGACGACGTCTGTGGCCGGCAGGGCCGCCGCGAGGAACGAGGCCGACCCCGGCGCTGCCTTCTCCGGCCGCGGGGTAGAACTCGGTCACTGATGTCGCGCCTCGTCCCACCCCCGCTGGCTGCCACCAGGGAGGAATCCCTCGTCCACCCGTTTGGCAGCACAGCGAGCCCAGCCCGCTGGCCTGGGGCGCCCCTAGGATGCCGACTGTGAGACCCAAACTCCCGAAGACCGTGGGCGGGGGCCGGGTACAAGGCCTCCTACAGCTCCTCGAGGACGGCATCCACCTCATTGTCGCGGCGCTCCTCGTACTGCTCGCGGGGATCCGACCGTCGGGGTCGTCCACGACGTCATCAGGTCGATCCAGGGGCCGTACGAGGAGGAGGCAGTCGTTCTGTCCGCCCTGGACAACAGCCTTGTCCTGTTCATCGTGGCCGAGCTGCTCCACACCGTCCGCCTGACCATCAGGAACCAGACCCTTGACGCGGAGCCGTTCCTCGTCGTCGGCCTGGTTGCCGGCATCCGCAAGGTGCTCATCGTGACGGCCGAGGCGGAGAAGTCCTTCCGGTGGAATGTCGAGGGGGGCGAACTGCTCGTCCTGGCAGGTCTGATCCTCGTGATGGCGACAGCGAGGTACGTGTGGCGTCGCTCGACGCGGCCGGGAGACTACTTCCCGCTCCAGGAGGCGCGGCGCGCTCCTCCGTCGCCGGAGCCGTCACCCACCCCGGTGGGCGGGTCCTGATCCGTCACCTTCCGCCGCCGCGGCCGCCCGCACCCGCTGCTCCTCGCGAGCGGAGCCGACGTCCCGTTCCAGGGGGGTACGGCTCACGGCCGTCGCGAGGTCCTCCAAGGCCCGCTTCTGCAGTTCCGCCCCGCGCCGCACCACCGGGCTCCCGTCGCCGGCGGCGGCGCCCTCCCACGCGTGGAGCGCCTCCTCCAGGCGCGCCCAGTCCGGATTCCTGTGCTCGCGCACGTCGACCGCCGCCTGCGCGGTGTCCGCCTCCATGGCCTCGGCGAACCGCTGCGCCTCAGGGACGGGACGGCTGTCGGCCCGCGGGACGTGGCTCTCCATGAGCATCGCCGCCCGGTCGAAGCCCTTGATCGCCTCCTGCGCCTCCTCCGCCTCGCGTGACGTCAGGCCCCTGGGGCGGACCGGTTCCTGCCTTGCCCGGTCGTACGCCTCCTGCCAGGCGGCGCGTGCCTCCCTGCTCGCCAGCAGTGCCCTGCGCAGGTCGGCGTGATGTTCCCGGGTCGGTTCGGCGTAGCTGCGGAGCACCGCGGCCGCGTAGCGGCCCTCGGCGGCGAGCCAGTCCGCAAGCCGGCCCGGCAGTCGGGGTGTCTCCCATGCGGGGAACACCATGTACGCCAGCATCGCGAGGGCCCCGCCGAGCAGGGTGAGCACCACCCGCTCCGGGACCGTCTGCTCCCACGCCTGGCCGCCCATGCCGAGCAGGAAGACGACGTATGCGGCAGTGAAGCACTGGGAGTAGGCGTAGCCGGTACGGTTCAGCATGAACGACAGGCCCGCCGAGACCACCGCCAGCAGGCCGAACACCTGGGCGTCCGGGCCCAGGGCCCGCACCATCCCGGTGGCGAGCGCGACCCCCGCCAGGGTCCCGGCGAGACGGGCCACCGCCCGCGCGTACGTCTGGTGGAAGTCCGGCCGCATCACCATCACCGAGGTGATGGGCACCCAATAGCCGTGGCCCACCGGAAGCCGGGCGGCGATCAGGTAGCCGAGCGTGGCCACCGCCGCCAGGCGGACGGCGTGCCGGAACACGGGCGAGTCCCGGCGGAGCTCACGTCGGACCGCCCGGACCACGACCGGGACCAGCCGGAACATGGTCGGGCGCACCAGAACCTGGGCGTCCTCGGGGACGGGCGGCGCGGGCGTCCTCCCGGGCGTGCCGCACCGGGCGATCTCCAAGGCCTCGCCGAGCAGTTCCACGAGCCGCTCGGCGGCCTGCCGCGCGGGGCCCTCCAGCACCTCGTGCTCCTCGTCGACGCACAGGGCGTCCGTGCTTCCGGGCGACACCTCGGCGGGAGTGCCGCGGCGGATCGAACGGGCGGCCGCATCCAGGACCTCGGCGGCGGCGTCGAGCAACTCCCTTGCCCGGTCCCGCCCGGGCCCCTCCGGCGGGGCGCCGACGCCCGGGTCGGCGAGTGCGGCGACGACGGGCCGAATGCGCTCGGCGAGTCCCCTGGGGCCGTGCAGGACGGAGGGACGGGTGCGGGCCTGCGACGGCGTCACGGCGGCCGCGTCCCGGGCCGTCATCAACGGTTCCGGGTCGAACGGGGCGGTCGGGTCGTGCCGCAGCCGGCGGGCGTAGTCCGCCACGGCGGCCAGGGCGTCGGCGAGCGCGTCCCGATGCGCCCCCCAACGGCGGATCGGGAACAGCAGGATCAGCAGGGCCTGCGCCACGCCCCCGAGCGCGATGATCCCGGCGTGCTCCAGAGCCTGCCCGATGCTCGTGGGCAGGGTGACGGTCACCAGCATGCTGCCGACCGTCGTCGCCGCGACGATCCCGGCGGTCGATCCGACGGCCCACGCCATCCCTGCGGCGAAGGCCCATACGGCCAGCAGTGGGAGGAACGTCGCGAGTCGCCCCGCGGCCAGATACCCGAGGAAGGTGCCGAGTGCCAGACCTACGCCCGCGCCGAGCGCGATGACTTTGCGGGGACGCCAGGTGCGCTGGAACGTGGCTGCGCCCGCGGAGTAGGCGCCGAGGGCGGCGGACGCGGCGTACGCCGGGGAGGCGAGCCACAGCGCCGGCCCGATGACGAGCGCCACCCCCACAGCTGTGCGCAGCGCGAGCAGGGGCTCCAGTCGCGCCTCCTCGATCGTGAGCCCGGATCGCACGACTTCCCGGAGGGCCCGCAGCCACGTCACGGGCAGGAGCCTAGCCCGGCCCCGCTCCCGGGTCGTGCCGGCCACGCCGCCGAGAACGTTGAGCGTGAGGCGGGGGTCTTCGTGGCCCTCGGGGGCCGCCGATCGACCGGCGATGTCGTCGGGCCCTGACGATCACCAACCAGCGACGCATCTCCGACTCAGGTCACCAGCTGATCACCGTGGTCGCCTTGGAGCATGTGGCGACGTTGCTCTTCGCGCGTGGAGTAGGTGGCTGCGCGGATCGCCTCGTCGCTCTCCAAGCCCGATCCCAGCGCGCCGGCCACCGTGGCGACCGAAGCGACGAACCAGGACAACGTCAAGTACTCCGTGGCGTGCAGCGGGGTTCCTGTCGTGGAAGCGAACACCCGGTCGTTGAGGATGAACAGCGCCCACACCAAGTTGATGACCATCAATCCCACGTAGCAGACGAGCGCCCCGATACCGACGGTGAGGACCGTCGAGGTGTTGTAGAGCCGCGCCCTCTGCCTCGCCTCCGGCGATCCCTCCGTCGATCGGTGCCACAGCTCCCCGTCCACGATCAGCCAGCCGATCATGAGTCCGACGGACCCGACCATGGCGATCACGAGGCGTGGCGCGCTCAGGGCACCGGAGAGGCTCCAGGTGGTGGAGTCCAGGGTGGCGATGGCTCCCGTGGCGAGTGCGGCCGCCAGGGCTTTCGACAGGCCCGACACCAAGCGCCAAGGCCGGTTCGCGCGGACCATACCGACGAGCACCCGCAGGTAGCCGCGCGGCCCGCTGACGATGTACCGGAGATCGGCAGCCTCCTCGTCACCGACCTGGCCCCGGTGGACAGGCGCGAGACGACCGGCGAAGGGGCCCGGAAGCGGCTGACTCCGCGGAAGCCCCTCCGCCCCGGTGGCCTGCGGACCGGCCAAGCCGAGCACGGCTTCTTCCACGGCCCGCCGGGCCCTCGTCTGCAGCCGCAAGCCCCCCAGGGAAGGAAGGGACAGCAGCGCCAAGCCGTGTTCGTGACTCAGATCCACAAGAATCCTGCGCCCGTGTGAGTGCAGCGGAAGGTCGGTGAGGGCCACCACGATGTCCCAGTTCTCCGCACTTGCGCGCTCCATGATCCGGCGCATCAAGGTGTGCGGGTCCTCGGTCCCCGAGGTGAAGGGCTCGCTGACCACCTTGACGTCGAAGCGACGTCCCTGGCCCGCCTTTTCGGCGAGCCGGTCAGGAAGCATCCGGGCGATGCGCCGCGCGACGTCCGTGGGCGCGTCCGGATCGGCCAGGAGAGCTACGACCGTGACGCCCTGCGACGACTCCCGCACGACCGGACCATCCTCCTCGGCTGTGCTCCGCGATTGCAAGGGTTCACAGGATGCCCCGGGGTGGAGGCGAAGCCGTGGTGACACGCTGTCCGTACGGGGTGGGGCCATGTGTCGGGTCCGTCAGGGGCCGGGTCAGCGCGAGGACACGGGCCCGCCCGCTTCCGGCCGGCGTCCCTCGGGGCCGACGGTGACCAGGTTTCCCTTCCGTTCCCGGTGCTCGTGCACGAGGCGGATCGCCATGGCGCCTTCACCGGTCGCCGAGGCCACCCGTTTCACCGAGCCGCTCCTGACGTCGCCGGCGGCGAAGACCCCGGGCAGGGTGGTCTCCAGCAGCATCGGATCGCGGCCCAGTGAGGCCCACCGGTTCGTATCGGCCACCGCCCCGGCGTCGGCGCCGGTGAGCACGAAGCCCCTCTCGTCCAGAGCCAGCACGCCCTTGAGCCATTCCGTGCGCGGCCGGGCGCCGATGAACACGAACAGCGCCGCGGCCTGCAGCTCACGGCGCTCATGGCTTGCGTTGTCCTCCACCGTCAGCGACTCCAGCTTCTCCTCCCCAGCGACGCCCCGTACTTCGGTGTGGAGCAGCA
Source organism: Streptomyces erythrochromogenes (assembly GCF_036170895.1). Lineage (NCBI taxonomy): Bacteria > Bacillati > Actinomycetota > Actinomycetes > Kitasatosporales > Streptomycetaceae > Streptomyces > Streptomyces erythrochromogenes. Next base: position 1,044,336 of record NZ_CP108036.1, read on the forward strand.
CCTCGATCTTGGGGTGCTGCTCCACCTGGTCCACCAGGTAGCGCGACATGTCCGCGTTGAGGTCGCTGCCCCGGACGAGGAGGTGGACCTCGGACGCGTGCTGGGCGAGGAACAGCGCCGCTTGTCCGGCGGAGTTCCCGCCGCCGACCACGGCGACCGGGTCGGCGCGGCAGAGGCCGGCCTCGTGGACCGTCGCCGCGTAGTAGACGCTGATCCCTTCCAGGCGGTCGATGCCGGGCACTTCGAGTCTGCGGTACCGCACGCCCGAGGCGAGCACCACGGCGCCGGCCCGGGTCCGGGAGCCGTCTGTGAACGTGACGATGTACTCATCGTCCTGCGGGGTGAGCGCGCTGACCTCCGCCGGCACCATCAGGCGGGCGCCGAACTTGTGCGCCTGGAGCACCGCACGCTCGATGAGTTCGCCCCCGGAGATGCCGGACGGGAAGCCGAGGTAGTTCTCGATGCGGGACGAGGTCGCGGCCTGGCCTCCCGTGGCCACGGCGTCGACGGTGACCGTGGTGAGGCCGTCGGAGGCGCCGTACACGGCGGCGGCGAGTCCTGCGGGGCCCGCACCGACCACCATGACCTCGCACCGTTCGTTCTCGGCCGAGGGGGCGGGGGCGGGCAGCCCGATGAGCCGGGCGAGTTCGGCGTTGCTCGGATTGCGCAGGAGCCGCTCGCCCTGCCAGAGGACCACCGGTGTCTCCTCGGGACGGATGGCGAACCGGCGCAGCAGTGCCTCGGCCTCCTTGTCCCTCTCCAGATCCACCCAGCGGTGGGGCAGCCGGTTGCGGGCGGCGAACTCGCGCAGCCGCAGCGTGTCCCGTGAGTAGCACGACCCCAGGATCCGGAAGCCGGCGCCGAGGCCGATGAGCAGGTACCTGCGGCCCAGGTAGGCGCGGAGGATCAGGTCGCCGAGGACGGGGTCGCTGCCGACCAGGGCGCGTTGCCGCTCCACCGGTACGGCAAGGATCTCGCCGGCCTCGCGCACCACGGCGGTGTTGAACGCTGCCTGGCCTTCCAGCAGTCCGAGTTCGCCCAGGAACCTGCCGGGTCCGTGGACCGCGACCGTGCGCTCGTCGGGGCCGCCCTGGTCGCTGAGGATTTCGACGGTCCCGCTGAGGATCACGAGGAACTCCCGGAACGGCTCGCCCTCGCGGTACAGCACCTCGTCCTCGGCGGTCCTGCGGCGCTCACCGTGCGCGCTGAGGTCCTCGAGCTGCTCCGGCGTGAGGCGCGGGAACGCCCCGTACCGGTCCGGTGTCTCGCGGACCGCACCCTTCTCGTGCTCGGCCGTGCTCATCAGACCAGCGCCTCGTGGACGAAGCACCAGCGCCAGTCCTCTCCCGGCTCGAAGGACTGCACGACGGGGTGACCGACGCTCCCCGCATGCCGCCTGGCGTGCTTGAGGGGGGAGGAATCGCAGCAGCCGACGTGCCCACAGGTGAGGCACAGGCGCAGGTGGAGCCACGGGGACTGCTCCCTGAGGCACTCCTCGCAGCCCTGCGGGGTACGCGGCGTCACTGGGCGAACCATCGCCAGGTGCGGGTCGGGAATCGTGGCCATGAGGGTTTTCCTTCCGTGAAGTGGGCCTGATCGGCCGCGGCCGGCGATGGTCTTCCTCAGCACAGTCGCCTTCACCCTCCCGCAGTGGTCTGCCGGCCCGCCACCGCCTGCTCGACCCAGGAGCGCAGGACGGGCGCGGGTGCCGCGCCGGCCTGCCGGGCGAGCGTCTCGCCCCGGTCCAGGACGAGCAGGGTCGGCACCGCCTGCACCTCGAACCGCCGACTGAGCCGTGGGTTCTGGTCGACGTCGACCTTGACGAGCTTGATCTGTCCGGCGAGGTCCCGGGCGACCTGTTCGAGGGCTGGGCTGACCATGCGGCAGGGGCCGCACCAGGTGGCCCAGAGGTCGACGACGACGGGCACCGTGGCGTTGTCGGCGACCTCGGCGAAGTCGCCGTCGCCCGCGTCGACGACCCAGGGCAGTGGCTGCTTGCAGTGGCCGCATCGGGGCCGTCCCTCGGCGGCCACGGGAATCCGGTTGCCGCGACCGCAGTTCGGGCAGGTCACCGTGGTCGTCCGGGTGGTGTTCACGCCGCCCTCGCTTCCCGGTCGTCCTCCTGCTGGTCGTAGGTGACCACCAGCTCTCCGTGCTCGGCGTCGACGCGCACCGTCGCACCGTCCTGGACGTCGCCGCGCAGGAGGGCGCGTCCGACCAGCGTCTCGACCTCGTGGGAGATGTAACGCCGCAGCGGCCGGGCCCCGTACACCGGGTCGTAGCCCTGATGGGCAATCACCACCCGTGCAGCGTCAGTGAGTTCGACGGTAATGCGGCGCTCGGCGAGCCGCCGCCGCAGCTCGTCGAACTGAAGCTCCACGATCCGCTCGATCTGCCGCTCACCGAGCGGCTTGAACAGCACGATGTCGTCGACGCGGTTGAGGAACTCCGGGCGGAAGTGCCCGCGCAGCTCGCCCATCACCAGGGCGCGGGCGTCGGGCTTGATCTCACCCTCGGCGGTGGCACCGTCGAGGAGGTGCTCGGAGCCGATGTTGGACGTCATGATGATCACGGTGTTGCGGAAGTCGACGGTGCGGCCCTGCGCGTCGGTGATGCGACCGTCGTCGAGCATCTGGAGCAGCGTGTTGAAGACATCGGTGTGCGCCTTCTCGACCTCGTCGAACAGGACGACCGAGTACGGCTTGCGGCGCACGGCCTCGGTGAGCTGGCCGCCCTCCTCGTAGCCGACGTATCCGGGCGGTGCGCCCATGAGCCGGCTGACGGTGTGCCGCTCCTGGTACTCGCTCATGTCGAGGCGGACCATGTTGTCCTCGGAGTCGAACAGGGTCCGGGCGAGGGTCTTGGCCAGCTCGGTCTTCCCGACGCCGGTGGGGCCGAGGAAGATGAACGAGCCGATGGGACGGCGGGGGTCGCGGATGCCGGAGCGGGCACGGATGATGGCGTCGGTGACGAGCTTGACCGCCTCGTCCTGGCCGATGACGCGCTCGCGCAGGATCTCGTCGAGGCGCAGCAGCTTCTCGCGTTCGCCCTCCTGGAGGCGGGCGACGGGGACGCCGGTCCAGGCCGCGACGATCTCGGCGATCTCCTCCTCGGTGACGACCTCGCGCAGCAGCCGGTTCTGACCTTGTTTGACGGCCAGTTGCTCCTCCTCCGCGGCGAGTCGGCGCTCCAGGTCCTGGAGGCGGCCGTAGCGCAGTTCGGCGGCGCGGTTGAGGTCGTAGGCGCGTTCGGCCTCCTCGGCATCGTGGCGGACCTGTTCCAGTTCCTGGCGCAGTTCCTGCACGCGGCGGATCGCCTGCCGTTCGGCCTCCCACTGGGCGCGTTTGGCGTCGGCCTCGCCGCGCAGGTCGGCCAGTTCCCTGCGCAGCTCCTCCAGGCGTGTCTTGCTGGCGGGGTCGGTCTCCTTGGACAGGGCGGCATCCTCGATCTCCAGCCGCGTGACGCGGCGGGTGATCTCGTCGAGTTCGGCGGGCATCGAGTCGATCTCGGTACGCAGCCTGGCGCACGCCTCGTCGACGAGGTCGATGGCCTTGTCGGGCAGGAACCGATCGGTGATGTAACGGTGGCTGAGGGTGGCCGCGGAGACCATCGCGGTGTCCTGGATCTTCACGCCGTGGAAGACCTCGAGGCGTTCGCGCAGTCCGCGCAGGATGGAGATGGTGTCCTCCACGCTGGGCTCCTCGACCAGGACCTGCTGGAAGCGGCGTTCGAGGGCGGCGTCCTTCTCGATGTGCTTGCGGTACTCGTCGAGGGTGGTGGCGCCGATCATGTGGAGTTCGCCGCGGGCCAGCATCGGCTTGAGCATGTTGCCCGCGTCCATGGCTCCTTCGGCGGCGCCTGCGCCGACGACGGTGTGGAGTTCGTCGACGAAGAGCAGGATGCGCCCTTCGGCGGCCTTCACCTCGGACAGTACGGCCTTCAGGCGTTCCTCGAACTCGCCGCGGTACTTGGCGCCGGCGACCAGGGAGCCCATGTCCAGGGCGAACACCGTCCTGTCGCGCAGGCCCTCGGGGACGTCGCCGCGAACGATGCGCTGGGCCAGGCCCTCGACGATGGCGGTCTTGCCGACGCCGGGGTCGCCGATGAGGACGGGGTTGTTCTTGGTCTTGCGGCTGAGGATCTGGGTGACGCGGCGGATCTCCGCGTCACGGCCGATGACCGGGTCCAGCCGACCGGACCGAGCCTCGAGGACGAGGTCGCGTCCGTACTTCTCCAGGGCCTCGTAGGCCACTTCGGGGTTCGCGGAGGTGACGCGCTGGTTGCCGCGGACCTGGGTGAGCGCGCTCAGGAACGAGTCCCTGGTGATGCCGGCCTGTTTGAGCAGTCGCCCGGCGGCGGTCGAAGAGCTCTCCTCGGCCAGGGCGAGCAGGAGGTGTTCCACGGACACGTACTCGTCCTTGAGGCGTTTGGCCTCCCGCTCGGCGGCGTCGAGCAGGTGGGCGAGGCGCTGGGTGACGAAGACCTGGCCGGGTGCCGCGCCGGGGCCGGTGACCTTCGGGCGGCGGGAGAGTTCCTCGCGCACGGCCTCGCGCAGTCCCTTCGGCTCCTTGCCGGCCTGCTCCAGCAACCGCGGGATCAGACCGTCCTCCTGATCGAGGAGTGCGAACAGCAGGTGTTCCCCGTCGACCTCGGTGTGCCCCATGCGGCCGGCCGCGGTCTGGGCCTCCTGGAGGGCTTCCTGGGACTTCTGGGTGAGACGGTTCATGTCCATGGGGGTGTTTCACTCCTCGTGCCGCGGCCGCGCAGGGCGGCTTCGAGCAGGCTGATGCGGTCGAGCAGGTCGAGCACCAGGCCGATGGATGCGTAGTTGAGGCAGAGTCCGGTGCGCAGCCGCTGGATGCGGGCGAGGACCGCCGGGGCCGTGGGGTCGAACACCAGGTGTCCCGCGGCGTCGCGTCCGGCGTCGATCAGGCCGAGGGCGACGAACCGCCGGATCAGATCGGGGTGGAGGCCCGAGCGACGGGACACGGCGTCGAGGGAGAGCCTGGGGGCGGGCACGAGCGCGTACCGGACGGCCGTCGAGGCGGTGAGGTCGGCGCCCGTTCGTACCGGACGGTTGCCCGCGCCGGCCCGGCCGGGGCCTGACGCTCCCACGGGTGGTTCGTTCATCACGTCCTCCTGGGGTCGTACGAGGAGGCGGCGGCGAGCTCCGCGAACAGTTCGCGCTCCCGGTCGCCGAGGGTGGGTGGCACCACGATGCGGAGTTCGGCGTACAGGTCGCCGTTCGCGCCGCGCGGGTTCGGCATGCCCTCGCCGCGCAGCCGCAGCCGCCGGCCGCTGGACGAGCCCGCGGGCACCGTGACCTTGGCCGTGCCGCCGCCGGGGGTGGGCACCGGCACGGTCGCGCCCAGGGCCGCCTCCCAGGGGGTCACCGGGACCTGGACGTGCACGTCGCGGCCGTCCAGCCGGAACCGGGGGTGGGGCTGGATACGCACGCGCAGGTACAGGTCGCCCGCGGCGGCGTCACCACTGCCCCGGCCGCCCTCGCCCGCCAGCCGGATGCGCTGCCCGTCGGTGACGCCCGGCGGCACGTCGACCTCGTACCGCCGCGGCTGCCCGGTGGGACCGGCGAGCGTGACGGTGCGACGGCCGCCTCGGTACGCCTCCTCGACGGTGAGCGACAGTTCGGCCTCCTGGTCCGCTCCGGGGACGCTCCCCCGGGCGGCGCCGGCTCCGAACATGGAGCCGAACAGGTCCTCGATGTCGATGCCCTCCGCTCCGAAGTCGTCTCCGAAGCCGGCGTACCGGACCCGAGGGCCGCCCCCGCCTGCGGTCGTCCGGCCGCGGAAGCCGCCGCCCGCTCCCGCCGCGACCCGTTCGTCGTAGTCCTCCGGGATCTTGCGGAAATCCTCGCCGAAGCGGTCGTAACGGGCCCGGGTCTTGGGATCGGACAGGACGCTGTATGCCTCGTTGAGGTCCTTGAAGCGCTCTTCCGCCCCGGGGTCCTTGTTGACGTCGGGGTGGTGCCTGCGGGCGAGTTTGCGATATGCCTGCTGGATCTCGTCCTGGCTCGCGGACCGCGACACCCCGAGCGCCTCGTAGTAGTCCCGCGCCATGACCGGTCACTCCCGCTTCGCGACGGTCACGGCGGCGGGCCTGAGCTGCCGCTCGCCGTTCCCGTAGCCGGGGCGCAGTACCTCGACGACCGTGCCCGGTGCGGCGTCCGGGTCCTGGACGACGCCGACCACCTCGTGCCGGGCCGGGTCGAAGGGGACCCCGGTCTCCGCGTGCCGCGGGTAGCCGAGCAGTTCGAGGACGTTCACCGCTTGGTCGCTTACGGCCCGGATGCCCTCCACGATCGCGCCCGGATCGGCGCCCGCGTGGGTCAGGGCGAGTTCGAGGTTGTCGAGGACGGGCAGGAACGCGGCCGCCGTGCGGGCACGCTCCACCGCCCGTTCGCGCTCCAGTTCCCTGGCGTGACGCTTGCGGAGGTTGTCGAGGTCGGCGAGTGCGCGCCGCCAACGGTCCTCCAGTTCCTGGATCGCGGTCGTGTACTCGTCCTCGGCGGACGCGGGGCCGGCGGCATCGGGTCCCGGTTCGCCGTTCGCCGCTCCGTGCCGGGACGGGCCCGGTTGGGGCAGGTCCCCTCGAGGCGGGGGTCCGGCTCCTTCCGGGACCGGTTCGGCCGGATCCGGCGCGGCCCGGTCGGGTTCCTGGGGGTAGGTGGGCATGGCGCGCCTCAGCCCTTGTCGAACTCGGCGTCGATGACATCATCGTCACCGCCACCGCCACTCGTGGGACCGCCGGTGGCGGCGTCCTGGGCGGGACCTCCGCCCGTAGTGGCGGCGCCCTGGTGGGCCGCCAGCCCGGCGAGCACCTGCTGGAGTTCGGAGGTCAGGGGGCGCACGCGTTCCACGGCCGCCTCTTCCTTGACCGCCGCCCGGGCGTCCGACACGAGCATCTCGCCGCGTGCCTTCTCGTGCGCGGGCGCTGCGTCGCCCAGTTCGGCGAGACGCTTCTCGACCTGGTACGCGACGGCGTCGAGTTCGTTGCGGGCGTCGACGGCCTCGCGAAGTGCCTTGTCCTGGCCCTGGTTGCTTTCGGCCTCCTGGACCATGCGTTCGACCTCGCTGCGGTCCAGGTTGGAGCTCTCGCTGATGGTGATGCCCTGTTCCTTGCCGGTGTCCCGGTCACGGGCCTTGACCTCGAGGATGCCGTTGGCGTCGATGTCGAAGGTGACCTCGATCTGTGCTTCGCCCCGCGGCGCCGGCCGGATGTCGGTGAGCTGGAACCGGCCCAGCACCCGGTTGTCGGCGGCCAGCTCGCGCTCGCCCTGGAGGACGACCACGTCGACGGCCGGCTGGTTGTCCTCGGCGGTGGAGAAAGTCTCGCTGCGGCGCACCGGGATGGTGGTGTTCCGCTCGATGATCTTCGTCATCACTCCGCCGCGTGTCTCCACGCCCAGCGACAAGGGGGTTACGTCGAGCAGCAGGACATCCTTGACCTCACCCTTGAGCACCCCTGCCTGGATCGCGGCACCGAGGGCCACGACCTCATCGGGGTTGACGCTCATGTTGGGTTCCTTGCCGCCGGTCAGTCGGCGGACCAGGGTCTGGACAGCGGGGATGCGGGTGGATCCGCCGACAAGGATGACCTCGTCGATGTCGCTCTCGCCGACCTTGGCGTCGGCGATGGCCTGCTGGACCGGTCCCAGGCAGCGTTCCACCAGGTCGCCGGTGATCTGCTCGAACGTGGACCGCATGATCGAGTCGGTGAGGTGCTTGGGCCCGGCGGCGTCGGCGGTGATGAACGGCAGGCTGACCTGCGTCTGCGTCACCGAACTCAGCTCGGTCTTGGCCTTCTCCGCCGCCTCGAACAAGCGTTGCAGCGCCTGCGCGTCCTGTCGCAGGTCGATGCCGTTCTCCTTCTGGAAGTCGTCCGCGAGGTGGTCCACCAGGCGCCGGTCGAAGTCGTCGCCGCCCAGGTGGCTGTCGCCTGCGGTGGAGCGCACCTCCACCACGCCGTCGCCGACGTCGAGGATGCTCACGTCGAAGGTGCCGCCGCCCAGGTCGAAGACGAGGACGGTCTCGTGCTCCTTCTTGTCCACGCCGTACGCGAGGGCAGCCGCCGTCGGCTCGTTGATGATCCGCAGCACTTCCAGTCCCGCGATCCGGCCTGCGTCCTTGGTGGCGGTGCGCTGGGCGTCGTTGAAGTAGGCGGGCACCGTGATGACCGCCTCCGTGACCCGCTCCCCGAGCTGCTTGGAGGCGTCGTCGGTGAGTTTGCGCAGCACCTGTGCGCTGATCTCCTCGGGCGCGTACAGCTTGTCGCGCACCTTGAAGCGGGCCGCCCCGCCGTCGCCCTCGACGACGTCGTACGCCACCGCCCTGGCCTCGTCGGAGATCTCGTCGAAATGCCGGCCGATGAACCGCTTGGCCGAGTAGATGGTGCCCTTGGGATTGAGGATCGCCTGGCGCCGGGCCAGCTGGCCCACCAGACGTTCCCCGGTATCGGTGAAGCCCACCACGGACGGTGTCGTGCGGTTGCCCTCGCTGTTGGGCACGACGGATGGCTCTCCGCCCTCCCACACGGCGATCACCGAGTTGGTGGTGCCCAGGTCGATGCCCACTGCCTTGGCCATGAGGAACTCCTCCCGGTACGGCGCCTGCGCCGACTGTCCGGATCACGTTCGTTCAGGTACGGGCGGGGACCTCTGCCAGTGGTCTGCAGCCCGCCGATCAGCCCTGCGGCCTCGTCGGAGACCTCCTCGACGAGGAGCAGGGCGGAGACGACGGGGTCGAGCCGGTTCACCGAGCCGAACAGCCGTCGAGCAGGACACCGGGGCCCTCTCCACGGGAAACCCGTGGCCCAAGAGGTGCTCAACGGCGTGTGCGGCTTCCCCGTACGTCGTGTACGAGGCAGCCGGCCTGCGGAGCTACTCGGTCACCGCCCGGCGCTACCTACCGGTGCGCGGACGGTTTCGAACACTCCCCAGGGTGGCGTGCCCAGTGGCTCCGCGCCTGCGCCTGGCAAGTCGGAAAAGCACGGGTCCGGTCGCCCCGCGAGTACGAGAGGCAGAATCCGATCCTCTCGTATGAGCCGACCCGACCAGCACCGCCGCTCGGCGGTAGGCTCGAAGAGAACGGAGTGATCCCATGGCCAGCAGCCGGCCGCACCATCTGTACCGCCGCCGCTGCGACCGGGAGAGAAGCCTTCCGCGGGACAGCGGCGGGCAGCTCGCCATGGCCGCGCGGAGAGGGTCCGTCCCACCCCGCGGCAGCGGGTGGCGCCCCACCGCAGCGGGGCGAGGGCCCCGCCCACCTGCTCCCACCCAGGCCGACCGTGTCCCCCACGCACTGATGACGCTCTCCAGCGCGCTGTTCGACACCCTGGACGAAGGCGAGATCCTGGGCCTGGCCATGGACCACGTAGCCGCCGCAGGGCCGTACGGCGCCGAGGCCGGATACCTCACGGTGGACGGCGCCCTGGTCCCCAGCCGGAGGAACGGGCAGGTCCACGCCCTGGCCGTGGACCGGAGGGTGCGGGAGCTGGCCGGGGAGGACGGCCCCGTGACCGTACCCGGCCTGCCCAGGGCCCGGGCCCTGGGGCTGCGCGGGCACGAGAGGCTCCACGGCTACCTCGTGGTGACGTCCGCTCCCGGCCCACCGAGGCCGAGCGGTCCCTGCTCGCCACGCTGGTCCGGCACACCGCCGCCGCACTCTCGGTCGCCTTCGCACACCGGCGCCGACGCGAGGACGCACTGGAGCTGTACCGGCTCAGGAAGGAGCGGACAGCCCTCCAGGCGCCTCGGGCGGCGGCGAGGAAGCCATCACGCGCGCACTGCACAGGCTCACCGGACTCCCGGCACTGGTCGAGGACCGCTTCGGTCGGCTGCGGTCCTGGACCGGTCCCGATCGCCCCGACCCCTATCCCGAACCGGACCCCGTGCGCCAGGACGCAATGCTGTACGCCGTCGGCCGTCAGGCCGGGCCGGTGCGCGTGAAGGACCGGCTGGTCACCCTGGTCCGCCCGCACGGCGAGATCCTGGGCGTGCTGGCCCTGGTCGACGTCCGGCGCGAGGCCGACGATCACACCCTGCGCGCGCTGGAGGACGGCGCCGCGTCACTCGCCCCGGAGCTGGCGCACTCGCGCAATCTGGCCGAAGTGGAGTCGAAGCTGCACCGCGAGCTGGCCGACGACCTCCTGACAGGGACGGACGAGGCGAGCGCCTACGCCCGTTCCGAGGCAGTCGGACACGACCTGCACCGCCGCCACTACGTCGTCGTGGTGCAGTGGTCAAACCGGACCGCGGACGGTCCCTTCGCGCAGACGGTGGGCCGGGCGGCCTCTGCCGTGGGCATGCACTCGCTGCTGACCCGGCGTTCCGATCACGTGGTCCTGGTCACCGACGACAGGCCGCACGCCCGCGCGCTGTACGAGGCGCTCGCCCGGGAGACCGGGACACGGTCCGGGACCATCGGGGTGAGCGCCCCTTGCGACTCCCTGGCCGACATCCCCCACCGCTACCAGGAGGCGCAGCGCGCCCTGGAAGTGCGCCGCCACTCCCGCGGCGAGCACTACGGCACGACGTTCTTCGACGAACTGGGCCTCTACCGCATCCTGGGACCCGGCAACGACTACCGGGAACTGGAGACGTTCGTCCACGAGTGGCTCGGGCAGCTGATCGACTACGACTCCCGGCACCACACGGCCATGGTGGAGACGCTGTCGCAGTACTTCGACTGCGGCGGCAACTACGACGAGACCGCCGAATCCCTCGCGATCCACCGCAGCACGCTGCGCTATCGGCTCCAGCGCATCCGCGACATCAGCGGCAACGACCTCGCGGACGTCGAGGACCGGCTCAACCTCCAGGTGGCGACCCGAGTGTGGAAGATCGTGCTGGGCGAACAAGCAGGAGAACGGCGTCGTTGAACGCGATGCGGCAGATCGATCACCCGCGCGCGAGCCGGGCCGCGAGGTAGGGCGCGGTGATGCTGCGGCGGGATTTCGCCACCTTGGCCGGCGGGCCCGCCGCGACCACCCGCCCGCCCGCGTCGCCGCCGCCCGGCCCGAGGTCGATGACCCAGTCGGCGGTGGTGATCGTGTCCAGGTCGTGCTCGACGAGGACGACCGTATTGCCGGCGTCGACGAGCCGGTGCAGCTGTCGCAGCAGCAGCGCGACGTCCGAGGGGTGCAGCCCCGCCGTCGGCTCGTCGAGCAGGTAGAGCGCGTGGCCGCGGCGGGCCCGCTGCAGCTCGGTGGCCAGCTTGATGCGTTGCGCCTCACCACCGCTGAGCTCCGTCGCGGGCTGCCCCAGCCGCAGGTACCCCAGTCCCACCTCGCGCAACGTCTCCAGACTGCGGGAGGCGGCCGGGACGGCGGACAGGAACGTGGCGGCGGCATCGACGGAGAGCCCCAGCACCTCCGCGATGTTCTTGCCGCGGTAGGTGACCTCCAGCGTTTCGGCGTTGTACCGGGCGCCCCGGCAGGTCGGGCACGGTGCGTAGGTGCCGGGCAGGAAGAGCAGTTCCACCGTGACGAATCCTTCGCCCTGGCAGGTCTCGCACCGGCCTTCGGGCACATTGAAGGAGAACCGCCCGGCCGAGTAGCCACGTGCCTTGGCCTCGTCCGTCGCCGCGTACAGCTTGCGCACCGCGTCGAACATCCCCGTGTACGTGGCCAGGTTGGAACGGGGAGTCCGGCCAATGGGCCGTTGGTCGACCCGGACCAGCCGGTCGAACGACTCGACCCCCGACGCGCCCCGGACGTCAACGACCAGCTGCGCCTCGTCGGGCTCCTCGGGTACGAGTCCGAGGTGGCCGCGGACGACCTCGGCGAGCACCTGCGTCACCAGGGTCGACTTTCCGGAACCGGACACGCCCGTCACCGCCGTCAGTACGCACAGCGGTACGTCGACGGACACGTCGTGCAGATTGTGGCGGGAGACGCCGCTCAGATGCAGCCAGCCCTGCGGGGGGCGCGGGCGGTGAGCGAGCGGCTCGGCGCGCCCGAACAGGTACTGGCTCGTGGCCGACTCCGCAACCCGCTCCAGACCCGCGACCGGGCCGCTGTACAGCACGCGGCCGCCCCCCTCGCCCGCGCCGGGGCCGATGTCGACCACCCAGTCCGCCCGCCGTACGACGTCCATGTCGTGCTCCACGACGAACAGCGAGTTGCCCGCCGCCTTGAGACGGTCCAGCACGTCCAGCAGCGGTTCCGCGTCAGCCGGGTGCAGGCCCGCGGAGGGTTCGTCGAGGACGTAGACGACGCCGAACAGCCCCGAACGCAGCTGGGTGGCGATCCGCAGGCGCTGCGCCTCTCCGGGCGACAGGGTCGTCGAGCGGCGCCCGAGGCCGAGATATCCGAGGCCCAGGTCGAGCAGGACGTCGACCCGCGCGACCAGGTCGCCGCAGATCCGGACGGCGACCTCGGTCGTCTCCCCGGATCGGGCGGTCGAGGTGGTGGCGTCGGCCTCGGACCGCTGCGCGACGGGCCGCAGCAGCGCCACGACCTCGGTGAGCGGCATCGCGTTGATCTCGGCGATGGAACGTCCGGCGAAGGTCACGGCGAGCGCCTCGGGCCGCAGTCCGCTGCCGTGGCACTCGGGGCAGGGCACGCTCCTGACGAACCGGAGCGCGCGTTCGCGCATCTTCTCGCTCTTGGAGTCGGCGAGGACGTGCATGACGTGCTTGCGGGCGCTCCAGAACTTGCCTTGGTAGCCGTAGTCGACGCGGTCCTCCTCCGGCTCGATGTACACGGAGGGCTGCTCGTCGGTGAACAGCAGCCAGTCCCGGTCCCTCTTCCTGAGCCTGCACCACGGCCGATCGATGTCGATCCCCAGGCCGCTCACGACACTGCGTAGGTTGGCTCCCTGCCAGGCGCCCGGCCAGGCGGCGATCGCCCCCTCGCGGATGCTCAGCGAGGGGTCCGGGACGAGCAGGTCCTCGGCGACGTCGTGCACGACGCCCAGTCCGTGGCATTCGGGGCAGGCGCCGGCCGTGGTGTTGGGTGAGAACGACTCGGCTTCCAGCCGGGCGGCGCGCGGCGGATAGGTGCCGGCGCGGGAGTACAGCATGCGCAGCAGGTTGGACAGCGTGGTGAGGGTCCCGACCGTCGAGCGCGAGCTGGGCGAACCGCGCCACTGCTGCAGGGCCACGGCCGGTGGCAGTCCGGCGATCTCCTGCACGTGCGGTGCACCGACCTGCTGCAACAGCCTTCGGGCGTACGGTGCCACGGACTCGAAATAGCGCCGCTGGGCCTCCGCGTAGAGGGTGCCGAACGCGAGCGAGGACTTGCCCGAACCGGAGACGCCGGTGAAGGCGACCATCGCGTCCCGCGGAACGTCGACGTCGACGTTCCGCAGGTTGTTCTCACTGGCACCCCGGACATGCACGAAGGGGTCGATCGCGTCCTCGTTCACCGTTCCTGATTACCTGATCGCGCCGGGAACCGCGCGACAGGCGCCGTCACCGGGGCCCCGCTCATACGAGCGTCCGGGTCGTTGGCTCCATTCGAATGGACCCAACAGCCGCGTGCGGACGTGAACGGCCCCACCGGCGTGACGCAGGAAGCCGCCAACCGCCGCCACGGCGCCTTGATCAGCACTGAGGAACATTTCCGACTGCGTCACGACACCATCGGCGTCCAGCCCACCCTCGACCTCGCCGAACGGATCGGCTACGACGAACTGCCCACCGCCCTGTTCGCCCCCAACGCAGTCTCTGCGCTGCGCGCAGAGGCCGCCGAGATCGACTCCCTCCACAAAGACGTCTACTCACCCGCCAGAGGAAGCAAGCTCGGACACGCACAGCCTCCTGCTGATCCTCCGACACGACCACGGATCCGACCGCCCCACCGCCTTCGCATGGCGCTCGGCATGCTGCACGCGCTCATCGTCTCGTCCGCGCGATCCGAGGCCGTCGACCACATGAGTGAGGCTTGGCGGCAGCACTCGATAGACACCGACAGCGGCATGAATGTCGGAGCGGCCTACCCGAGTGACCAGGCGAACGCCGCAGGCAGCCGCTGCATCCAGGCCATGCGACGAAACCTCTGACGACTACGCTCCGTACAACCCGTCGCACCGCGTCCGAGGCCCCCGCCCAGGACTCCTTCACGACCCCCGGAAACGATGAGGCGAGCTGACGAACCGTCACCAAAGTCAGCATTGGGTCAGCATTGGTCCTGGCAAAGCTGACCCAGCTGGTCATACCGGGGAAACGTCGAGGGCACTGCGTGGGCCTTCCGGAGCCTCCCGTCGGCCGCCCCGCGGGAACGATCTCCGCGCGGGATGCGGCCTCTTCTCGACTGATCTCGACTGATCGACCTCCTCCGTAAAGGTGCAGGTCAGCGCACTCGTCCGCGCGCTTTCAGGGGGACCCGGCGGGAGTGCTGGAGCAGGGATCGGGGGGCCGTCGTAGCCCTTCACTTCGCCGTAGCGGGAGCCTCCCATCCAGTCCTTGCGGGCTTGTACGATCTCCTCGTTGCTCCGGCCGATCCAGTTCCAGAACGTAACACGAGATATCCGTCTTCGTGCAGGTCAGGAACGTGGTGGACCCTCCGGCGTCAGCAAAAGGTCAGCGTTGGCGCCGGAGGGGTCCCGCACCGCATGGCAACGAAGTTGCTCGCCCACGGCATGGGCACCTTCTACAAGGACTGCGAGCACGCCCAGTCCCGCTGGTCGAAGTGCCCGCACGAGTACAGGATCCGCTACCGCAGTGCGGCCGGTAAGCAGACCGAGGAGGCCGGCTTCTCCACCCAGGAGAAGGCGATCGCCCGCCTCACGAGGGTCTACCAGGAGAAGAAGGCGGCTCCCAGGAACCAAAGCAAGGCCGAGCGCATCCAGAAGTACGGCGCGATGCAGTTCCGCGAGTACACCGCGGAATGGAAGGCCGGCCAGCGCGACCTCGCCGAGTCCTCCCTCCGCACCCTGGAATCCCTACTCGAGCACCACATCCTGCCCACCCTCGGCAGCCGCCGGATGAGCACCTTCGACCACAAGGTCGTCGACAACTCCATCCGCACCATGGAACGCAACGGCGAAGCCTTCGCCGTCAACCTCAACAACCTCGTCGCGAGCGACGTCTACCGCGTCACCCAACAGGTGAAACAGACCACCAAGACTTACGGCCGCCTCAAGCACCGCAAACCCACCGACTACCGCCACGCCCCCTTCCCGGCCCGCGACCGGGACTGCCCCCAGGTATTCTGGTTGCTCGCCTCCACGGTGAACGAGCTCTTCTCGCCGCGCCGCACCTCTTCGCGGACCGGTCTCCGCGCGACACCCTGCTCCTGCACTTCCCCGCCCCTGCGTCGAGCCAGAAGACACTCACCTGCCTCCGCGCTCGCGTACAACAGGGGCGACTCTCGACCGTCTGTCCCTGTGGGAGCGCCGACGGCGACTGCGGCGACCACGTCGCGCGGACCACGGCGGCCTTCCCGGGCGGCAGCCGCATTGGTGACCATGCCCTTCGGGCCCAGCGCTGAGCGATGCGTGCAGAAACGCAGCGGGCCCGGTCCCCGCTCCGGGCGGAGCGGGGACCGGGCTGTCAGCCAGAGGGCTGGAGGGCGGCCGGACACCGTTTCCCGCATCAGAGCCGCGTTGCCGGATGAATTCCCAGGGGTGTCCCCGACAACCGTCCGTCCTCCCAGCAACGCCGTCGCGCCGCACTGCGGGGTCCTGGTGGTGAACCTCGCGCGTCAGTACGCGGGGCACGACCGCCTACCCGTCGGAGAGAGGGGCCACAGCTACTTCAGCAGGCGTGCGGTCGGGGGACGATGTTCCAGACCTGCTTGCCGATGTCCGAGGTCGATCGTTGCTGATGGCCGACCACACCTGAGGTGAACCGGGTCAGGAAGGTCGTCGAGGCCAGGTTCATCAGCCTTCCCTCGAAGCAGTCGTACCTCCACACCTGGCCGCCGTCGTTCTGGTCACAGGCCGACATGTAGACCTTCCCGCCCAGGACGTTTCGTTCGGAATCCAGGCACTCGCCGGTGGACCAGTTCTTGAGCAGGAAATTCGCGTCGAGGTTGTCGACCATGCGCCAGTTCCCGCGGAGGTTGTCCGTGTCGCACCTCTCCGTGTCCAGTTGGTTGGTGGAACGCGGAACAGCGGTGAGGCAGTCCCCTCGGGCGGACTGAATGCGGACCCGGCTCTCGTCCCAGGTCCCCGTCGCGTGGGCCGTCGAGGCGAGAGCGACCTGGGAGAACGCCGCCAGGGTGGCACCCAGTCCGACGAGCGTGGCGCGCGTTGTTGTGTTCCTTCGGGGCATGTTCATGAAGACTCCAGATGTCTTGCGTGTGGTGAAGCGTGCAGGAAGTGGTGTTCGCAGGGATGGTGCGGCGGCCAATCGGCCCTGACCTCCTGTAGCTGTAGCTGTAGCTGTAGCTGTAGGAGCATGCTGCCGACCGTGAACGTAGGATCGGCAACTGCTCCTTCTCCAGGCCGTTTTCTTGTTCAGTTCCGTCGCGAGCCGCTCAAGTGGGCCGTGGTTGTTCCGATTGGTCACACGGATCGTGTGAGGCCTTGAGGGCTACGGTGTGAGCGAGGGTGGCACGCCCAGACCTCTCGCAGCCGCGGTGGGCGCCGGCGCACCGCCCGGGACGGCACGCGCAATGCAGATGCGGGCACTGAGTCGCGCTCCCGCTTCGTAGAACATGTACTCCGTGCCGTTCTCGGAGCCGAAGGACGGGGCCGCGACGCGGCCCCGGTCGGAAGCGATGGGCGAGTGAAAGACGCCCAGGTGGTTCTCCTGCCGGAAGTCATCACCGACTTCGGTGAGTCGCATCCGGCCGTCATTACCGTGATAGGCGATGTACGTGCTCCCGTTGCGCTTGACCACGGTCGGACCGGAGATGTCGGTGAGACCGTCCCTTTCGGGGTTCACCAAAGGGGTCGCGCTGAACTTCCAGCTGTCCCATCCGTTGGGGGACCAGCCGTAGAAGATCCGCCGCCCGCCCTTTACTCCCATGAAGACCATGACGTACTTGTTGTTGCGTCCGGGCAGGGCATGCTCGAAGACCCGGGCGTAGGAAGTCTCCGATGTGCCCGGCACCAGGCGCGTGCTCAGGATTGGCGTCTCGTCTACGAAGTTGATGCCGTCGCGCGAGCGGGCAACGCGGGTCACGGTGTTCTCGCCGTGGAAGTAGCAGAAGAACTGCCGGGTGGCTGCATCCCAGACGACGTGCGGGGACGACACGTGACTGACCGTCGTGCCGTTCAGGTGTCTGTCGATCACGGGGTTCTCGCGGTAGTCACTGAAAGGCCCCTCCAGTGAGTCGCTGAAGGCTACGCAGATCCCGCCGGGATTCTCGTGGGGGGCGTAGTAGAGGTAGTACTTGGAGCGTGCATCACTGATCTTGTCGGACACTCCCCGGATGGTCGGGAAGATGAACTCGCCGGTACGGTTGTAGTTCAAGGGCATGGCCAGTGCATCGCGCAGATATCGGTACGTCGGCATTCCCGCCGGGCCTGCAGCGCGAGCCGGGGGCGCGAGTGCGGTAGCGGCGCCGCCCGCGACCGCCACTGCGCTCAGCGCGACCCCTCCGCGCAGCACATCACGCCGGCCCCATGTCGGACGGTTGCGTTCAGGTTCCTTCATTCCCACTCCTCCGCAGAGCCACTTCGTCGCCCTCTCGTAGTCCCTACGCCCGGGAGAGGGCGGCTTGCGGGGTCTGACAGCCGCCCGGCTGTCAGACCCCTTCAGGTGCCGACTACTCGTTCGTGAACGACGCGACCACCCAACGCTGCGACGTTGCCTCGTCCTTGCAGTCCTTGGCCGCGACCTCAGCGGTGCCTCGGCCCGTGGCACTGCCGATGGTCAGGCATTTCTTGCTCTGGAAGTTCTGAATCCGGACCTGGTCACGGAAAGCACCGGGGGCCTTCTGGGCGAGCTTGTGCGCCCACTTCTGCGAATCTTTTCCGGTGACACACTTCGCGATGAAGACATTCCCGCCGCTGTCGCTCTCGAGGCAGCGCAGGTTGTCTCCGGAACTTGCGCCCCTGGAAATGATCTTGTCGCGGAGGAAGTTCCACGACTGGACGTTCTCGTGCACGCCTCCAATTCTTGCGAAGACCTCGCCCTTGCCGCTGGGACCCACTCCTCCTGCGGTGAGCGAAAGGTTGGATTTCGGGTTCGCGTAACTCCTCGTGACCCCCACCTTCTGGGCCGTGGTCCGCAGCAGCGTCTCCTCCTTCTCGCTGTCGGGCTTGGAGTCCGCGAGAGCGGGAACGGCGATCGCCATCCCCGCGATCACTGCCGCCGCCGTGCCGAGAATGACCCACCGCTTCGCACGTCGGGGCGGCTGAGGCCCCGTCCGGTCCGCGTGCACATCAGTCATGAACTCTCCAGTGCTCGTGCTTGATTTACCTGGGCGGCAAGAACTCGCGTGCCTGCCTCCGTTCATGGACAACGGGCACCGCGCAGATCGGTTCAAGGCCCGGAAGCCGGATTCGCCGGCAACCTCCCGATCGCCCGCCGGCCCGGAAGAGGACCTGGGCCAAGGCCGACGGAGTGTGCTCAGCGCACCCGGTCGTTCAGCGGCTGAGGAGACTCCGGAGCGCCTCGGCGATCTCGGAGGGCTTCTCCTCGGCCATGAAGTGACCAGAGGTGACAGTCCTGTGCTCCAGGTCGGACGCCCAGGAGCCCCACAGGGCGGCCGCGTCGAAGCCGAGGAACGCGCCCCAGTCCTGCTGGAGCACGGTGACCGGCATCTTCAACTGGTTCCCGGCAGCGCGGTCCGCCTTGTCGTGCTCGATGTCGATGCCGGCGGAAGCACGGTAGTCGGCGACGATCGAGGGCACCGCCCCCCGGCAGGCATCCAGATATGAGGTGCGGACCTCAGGGGGAATCGCCTGCGGGTCGTTGGTCCAGATGTCGAGGAAGTGGCCGAAGAAGGCGTCCGGGCTCGCCGCGATCATCTGCTCGGGCAGGCCGGGCGGCTGGGCCATCAGGTAGAGGTGGAAGCCGACCGCCGCGCTGACACCGTGCAGCACCTCCCACATGTCCAGGGTGGGCAGCACGTCCAGGCTGGCGAGGTGAGTGATCCTTCCCGGGTGATCGAGTCCGGCGCGGAAGGCCACCAGGGCGCCGCGGTCGTGCCCGGCCAACGCGAACCGGTCGTGTCCGAGGGCACCGGCCAGGGCCACGACGTCGGCCGCCATGGTGCGCTTGGCGTAGACGGTGCCGTCGGTCTCGACGGGCTTGTCGCTGTCGCCGTAGCCCCGCAGATCGGGGCAGATCACGGTGTGGTCGTGCGCGAGATCGGCGGCCACGTGCCGCCACATCAGATGGGTCTGCGGGAAACCGTGCAGCAGCACGATCGGGGTCCCCGAGCCGACGACGGCCGCGTTCAGGGACACCCCGTCGGCGACCTCGATCCGCTGGTAGTCGAACGTGCTGGTGGGAGGGGCCATGACTCGGCTTCTTTCCGTGGGCGGGCTGGTGTCTCCACCCTGGAGGCCGCGGATGAGCATCGAATGAGCGACCTATAACTTGGCGCCAGAGGGCGAGCGGGAAGGCGGTCAGCTGTGAACGTCACATTCGGAATACTCGGGCCGGTGACGGCCTGGGACGACGAAGGGGGACCGATCGCCTTGAAAGGCCCTCGGCACCGCGCCGTACTGGCCCGGCTGATCGTCGCCAGGGGCCGGGTCGTCCCCGTCACCCGCCTGGTGGCGGATCTGTGGGAGGTACCTCCCGCGGACGCGGTCGGTGCTGTCCGTACGTTCGTCTCCGCGCTGCGGAGAGCCCTGGAACCACAGCGTCGGCCCCGCACTCCGGCTCGCCTCCTGGTCACCGAGGGTCCTGGCTATGCACTGCGCGTCGAGCGCGGCTCCGTCGACAGCTGGTGTTTCGAGCAGGCGGTCACCGCCGCCCGCACCCTGCCGCCGCAGCAGGCCCTCGACCGGCTCGCGGAGGCTCTGGGCCATTGGCGGGGTCCGGCCCTCGCGGACTTCCCAGAAGAGGCCTGGGCCCGCACCGAGCGTTCGCGCCTCGGTGAGCTGAGGCTCCACGCCCTGGAGTGCCAGGCGGAAGTCCGCCTGACCCTCGGTCGTGGAGCGGACGCGATTCCGGATCTGGATGCGCACGTGGCCGAGCACCCCTGGCGCGAGGACGCGTGGCGGCTCCTGGCCCTCGCGCTGTACCGCACGGGCCGCCAGGGCGACGCGCTCGCGGTGCTACGCCGTGCACGCAAGCTGCTGGTCGAGCAACTGGGGGTGGATCCCGGCCCGGGACTGCGCCGCCTGGAGGCGGACATCCTTGCCCAGGAACGCCACCTCGACCGGGCTCCCGGGCCGATTTCTTCGGCGGACACCGTGTGGGCGGAGGCATCGGCCGCCTACGACCGCACGCTGGCATCCGGGGCCCGGGCACGCCTGGAATCGACCGTCGGCCTGCTGCGCAATCTCGCGGTGACGGGTGGCGGCGGCCTGGAGGTGGCCCGTCGGCACCGCTCGGCCGTGATCGCGGCGACCGAAGAGCTGGGGGACCCGGACCTGACGGCGCGCGTGATCGGCGCCTACGACGTTCCGGCGATCTGGACGCGGGTGGACGACCCCCGGCATGCGGCGGACGTCGTGGCAGCGGCGGAGCGCACCTTGAAGACCCTTCGACCGGGCGGTCACGACGTGGCACGTGCCCGGCTGCTGGCCACGATCGCCCTGGAGTCACGTGCGAGTGTTTCGGCGCGCGGGCTGCAGGCGGCCCGGCAGGCCGAGCAGATCGCCCGCGACCTGGACGACCCCGCCCTCCTGGCGTTCGCGCTCAACGGCGTTTTCATGCAGACCTTCTACCGGGCGGGCCTGTCTCCGCGCCGCGACAGGATCGGCGCCGAGCTGATCACCCTGGCCGCGAGGCACGGGATGGTCACGTACGAGGTGCTCGGGCACCTCATCCGCCTCCAGGCGCGCAGCGCCCTGGCCGACTTCCCGGGAGCGGACCGGCACGCGACTGCGGTGGACCGCCTGGCCGAGCGGAACGAGCTGCCGCTGGCGGGAGTGTTCACCCAGTGGTACCGGGCGCTGCGACGCGCGGCGACCGGGCCGGCGCCAGAGGCGGAAGCCGCCTGTCGGGAGGCTGCGGCCCGGCTCCACGGCGTCGGTATGCCCGGCCTGGAACACGGGCTTCTGCCACTGGCCCTGCTGTGCTTGCGGATGCGGCACGGGCAGAGCGCGCCGGACGCGCAGTACGCGCAGATCTGCGCACAGGCTGACTGGGGGCCGCACGAGCCGTGGGTGGCTCCCCTGCTCCTGGTCGCCCAAGGCCTCGAGGACGAGGCCGCAGCGGTTCTGCGGAGACTCCCGGATCCTCCCCCCGGCCTGCTGTTCGAGGCTCTGTGGTCCGTGGTGGCGCGAGCCGCGCTCGCCGTGTCGGACCGGGCCACGATGGAACGCGCTCACACCGCGCTCTCGCCGGCCGGAGCGGAGCTCGCCGGCGCCGGCAGCGGTCTGCTCACCAGCGGCCCCGTCGCGGGGTACCTCAGCGAGCTCGCCGCCGCGCTCCAGAAGACGTGATGACCTGCGTCGGCCCACCCCGCCAAGTGAGCAGTAAAGCGGGCTGGTAGGTGAGCAGTTCTCCGGCGGATGGTGGGGCATCTTCCCCAACGCAAGGAGTTCCAGTGGCCCACGTGGTAATCATCGGCTCAGGCCCCGTCGGCCTCACCGCCTCGATGCTTCTCGCCGCAGACGGACACGTCGCCACCGTGCTCGACCGCGACCCCACGGCCGCGCGAACGGTCGAGGCAACGGTTGGCGGCGACTGGCGGCGGCCCGGCGTCAAGCAGTTCGGGCACACGCACATCCTCATGCCGGCCGGCCTCCTCCTCCTGGAAAAGGAGCTGCCGGCCGCCGTCGACCGCATCCGCGAGGCCGGCGGCAACACGTACAACATGATCTCCGGTGCCTGGAGCGTGGCAGGTGCCGGCCCGCGGCAGGCGGGGGACGAGCGCTTCGAGACCGTCACTGCCCGGCGCCCGGTCCTTGAGGCCGCGCTCCTCGCCACCGCCACCGATACGCCTGGAGTGCGCATCCTCGGCGGGACCCGGGTGGTGTCCTTGCTCGTCGGAGAGTCCCGGACGTCCGGCCGCCCGCACATCGTCGGCGTCATGACCGAATCCGGAGTGCGCATCGAGGCAGACCTCGTCGTCGATGCCTCCGGGCGGCGGACGGAGGTGCCCGACCTGCTCGCGCAGGTGGGTGTCGAGCCCGAAGTCGTCCGCGAGGAAGCGGGCTTCCGCTACTACACGCGCTACTTCCGCGCCGATGAGCGGGGAGTGCCGGCCCCCCGGCCCTGGCCCCTCTCCCACCACAACAGCATTTCCGTCGTCACCGCGCCGGGAGACGGCGACACCTGGTCGACGACGCTCGTCACCTCGGACCGGGACCAAGAGCTCCGTCCGTTGAGTCGCGTGGAGGTGTGGAACCGCGTGCTTGCGCTCTACCCCCAGGCCGCCCATTGGAACCACGGCATCCCGTTGACCGACGTCCATGTCATGGGCGGGACCCACAACACCCGACGTGGCCTGGTCGTCGACGGGCAGCCGATCGCCACGGGCATCGTGGCGATCGGGGACGCCCGGATGACGACCAACCCGCAGTTCGGTATGGGCATGACGACCGGGCTGCGCCACGCGGCGCTGCTGCGTGACGTGCTGCGCCTGCTCGGCACGTCCGATGCCGTAGAACTCGCCCTGCGCGTCAGCCGTGAGATCGACGACGAGTGCGGGGTCATGTGGGAGGAGGACGCCCATTGGAGCCGGCACCGCATCGCGGAGATCGATGCCGAGGTACGCGGCGAGCACTACGAGACGGACGATCCGGGCTGGGCGCTGCGCACAGCCGTGGACGCCGTCCTCTTGAAGGACCCTGAGATCCTGCGCGCCATGGGTGACGTCGGTTCGATGCTGGCATCCGCGGACGAGGCCTTCATGAAGAGTGGCCTCGTGGAGCGGGTCATCACGCTCTCGGCAACGGCCCCCCGCTACACCGCGCCGGGTCCGGACCGGGAGGAGATCCTTGCCACGGTGCGCGACGATCAGCAAGGCGGCTCCGCCTCGTCGGTCTTCCGCGGCTGAGCAGTCGGACCCGGTGCCGCCCCCTTCCCGGCAGGCGGCGTCCCGGGCGTGAGGGCGGGCTACTCGGAGGGGACCGCGCCCCGGAGGTTTTTCGGCGCGGTGCGTCGGCCGCGGGCGGTGCTGTCCGGTTGTTGGCGCATGTGGTCGCGGACCCGGGTCATGATGCCGCCGAGCGCGTCGACATCGTCGTCGCTGAGCGAGGCGAAGAGCAGGCGCCGGGTGACGTCGATGTGGCCGGGCAGGACTCGGCCGACCCTGGCGAGGCCCTCCTCCGTGAGGGTGACCATCGTGGCGCGCTGATCGTGGGAGGAAGGCTTGCGGGTGATCAGGCCGGCTTTCTCCAGGAGTCCGGCCTGGTGGGTGAGCCCGGAGCGGCTGTAGACGACACCGTCCGCGAGCTCGGTCATGGTCAGTGGTCTGCCGGCGTCGGCGAGGCGCGCGAGCAGCTGGAACTGGACGTAACTGAGGTCGCCTTCCGTTTGGAGCTGCTGCTCGACGGCACGTTGGAGCAGGCTCACGGCCTCCATGAGCGCGAAGTACGTCCCGAGCTGCTCGGGCCGGAGCGCGCCGGCGTCCGGGGTGTTGTCGGGAGTCATCCGCCCATCATAAGTACTTCGACATCGAAGCGTATCCCTGAATCGAGTGGCGCACGTCACACCGCTCGGAGGTATTGCTTCGACATCGAAGCATGTCTAGAGTGGCATAGTCGCTTCGACATCGAAGCAATTTCAGGGAGGCAGCCATGAAGGCAGTGCGCTACGAGCGCTACGGCAGCAGCGAGGTACTACGGGTCGAGGGGGTGGACCGTCCGACGCCGGGCGCCGGGCAGGTGCTGGTGAAGGTGGTCGGCACCACGTTCAACCCGGTCGACGCGGCGATCCGGGCGGGACACCTGCAGGAGGTCTTCCCGCTGGACCTTCCCCACGTGCCGGGGATCGACGTGGCCGGGACGGTCGCCGGGCTCGGCGACGGCGTCGAGCGGTTCGCCATGGGCGACGCGGTGGTCGGCTTCCTGCCGATGAACGCGCCCGGCGCGGCCGCCGAGTACGTGGTCGCCCCCGCGCAGGTGCTGACCGCGGCACCCAAGGCGGTCGATCTGGCCGACGCGGCGGCGCTGCCGTCGGTCGGTCTGACCGCCTGGGAGGCGTTGTTCGAATACGCCGGGCTCGCCGCGGGCCAGTCCCTGCTGGTGAACGGGGCGAGCGGAGCCGTCGGCGGGTACGCGGTCCAGCTCGCCGCGCGGGCCGGGGCCGTGGTGACCGCGACCGCAGGACCGTCCGACGCCGACCGGATGCGCGGCTACGGCGCCGCCCGGATCGTCGACCACACCGCCACAACCCTCGCCGAGGCCGGGGTGGGGACCTTCGATGTAGTACTCAATCTGGTGACGACTTCACCGGCCGAGACCGCAGAGTTGATCGGCCTGGTCGCCGATTCCGGCGTGCTGGTGTCCACGACCGCCGACGCCGACCCGGACCCCTCACGGGCGGTGCGCACGGCGCGGGTGTTCGCCCGCAGCGACGCGGACCTGCTCGCCGAGCTGGTCGCCCTCGTCGACTCCGGCGACCTGCACATCCACATCGCCGACCGGCGCCCGCTGGCCGAGCTGCCCGCGGTCCACGCCGCGGCCGCCGAGGGCCGGCTGCCCGGCAAGACCGTCATCACAGTCTGACCCCGTCGCCCGGCCACAGGCCGGGACGGCTCTCCGACCGGCCTTCCACGCCGTGTACTTCCGAATCGTTCCAAGGAGATGTCACCTTGTCCTTTGCCTTCGACCCGCAGGTCGCCGAAGCGCTCGCCCCGATGGCCGACGCGATGGCCGACGCCACGCCCCCGCCGGTCGGCGACGTCGCCGCGCGCCGCGCCGTGCTGGAAGGGCTCATCGGCCACACCGACACCGCCCAGCCCACCCCCGACGACGTCACCTCCACCGGCTACCGCCTGACCACCTTCGACGGCGCCCAGATCGATCTGCGCTGGTACACCCGCAAGGACAAGGCCGCCGGCGAGCCGGGCCCGGCCGCGGTCTACCTCCACGGCGGCGGCATGATCCTGGGCCACATCGGCCTGTTCGACGGATCGATCTCCCGCTACGTCTCCGCCAGCGGCACCCCGATCCTCGCGGTCGACTACCGGCTCGCCCCCGAACACCCGCACCCCGCCCCCGTCGAGGACGCCTACGCCGCCCTGGTCTGGCTGCACGACCACGCCACCGAACTGGGAGTCGACCCGGCCCGCATCGCGGTGTTCGGGGACAGCGCCGGCGGCGGCATCGCCGCCGCGGTTTCCATCCTTGCCCGCGACCGGCAGGGCCCGGCGATCGCCAAGCAGATCCTGGTCATGCCGATGCTCGACGACCGCAACCTGACCCCCGACCCGCAACTCGCGCCGTTCGTGCTGTGGTCCTGGGATGACAACCGCACCGGCTGGGAAGCACTCCTGGGCGACCGGGCGGGCGGGGCGGACGTCCCCGCGCATGCCGCCCCCGCCCGGATCACCGACCCCGCCGGTCTCCCTCCCGCCTACATCGAGGTCGGCCAGCTCGACATCTTCCGTGACGAAGACCTCACCTACGCCCTGCGCCTGAGCCGGGCCGGCGTGCCCGTCGAGTTCCACCTCCACCCCGGCGTGCCGCACGAGTTCGAAAGCATCGCCTTCAACTCCGACGCCGCCCGGCGCGTCATATCCGACCGCGTCCGAGCGCTCGGCTCCCTGTGAGCCGACGACCCGGGCGCGGGCCCCGACCCGCAGTGCCGAGGCACTGCACACACCGCTGTTCCTGACGCCCTCGCCGGACGCCCAGGCCCAAGCCCGCCCTCATCAACGCTGCAGGTCGCCCCACCGGTGCGGCGGCCTGCGGCCAGACCCCCAGGAGACCGCCATGACGATCCCCTACCTCGCCCAGCGGGACGATCAGCAGACACTGGAATGGATCGGCGGCGGACTGTTCACGATCCTCCTCGACAGCCAGGCCACCGAAGGACAGCTGACCGTCGGCCGATTCGACGTCCTCAAGGACGAAGCCCCGCCGTTCCATCTCCACACCCGCGAGGACGAAGTCTTCCTCCTCCTCGAAGGCGAAGCGCTGGTCTGGGTCGGCGACGAACGCCACGAATTGTCCGAAGGCGGCGTCGTCTACCTGCCCCGCAACATCCCCCACAGCTACCGCATCACCTCCGACCGCGCCGACCTGTTGGTCATCGCCACCCCGGGCGGCATGGAAGAGATGTTCCGGCACGCCGGACGCGACGTCACCACCCCCCGCCCGGATGGCTTCGAGATCACCAAGGACAAGCTCGCCGAAGCCGCCGCACTGCGCGGCAACGCCATCGTCGGCCCGCCCCGCTGAACCCCCCACTCGGCAACCGCCTGAACCCCGCCGTCCATCCGCCGAAGGCAGCCGCGCGTGGCGCTCAAGGCCGCCGCTGCTCATGAGCCTCGTACGCGACGGTCAGGAGAATTGGCCCGACCTCGGTCCTGCGCCAACAGCCGCAGCGGGACCTCGGCGTTCCGTCCAACAGCACTACCCGCGGGACCCGAACCGGAGACTGACCTTGTCGAGTACGGCCTTGGCCGTATCGCCGAGGTAGGGGCCCGCCAGCCAGACCGACGGGTCGGGGCCGACGGAAGTGTTCGACACGAGAGCGGTCCGTCCGTCCGTACCGACTGCGAACCAGCCGCCGCCGGAGGAACCGCCCGTCATGGTGCAGCCCACCCGGTACAGCGTCGGTTCGCGGTCCTTGAGCGACAGGCGGCCCGGTTTGCCCGCACAGAAATGCATCGTGGCGCCATCGAACGGCGGTGCCGCCGGGTACCCCCAGGCACCGACGAGGTTCACGTCCTGCACCGCCGGGCCGTTGAAAGCGACAGGAAGCGCCGCGCCCACGGTCTCCTCCAGCGACCGGGCGCCAGACCCGGGAGCGGGTACGACGTGCAGTACGGCGAAGTCGAACGCCGCTCCGTTGCCGCCTTCGGACGTGCCCTCGTCGATCCACTGGTCGGAGGGGGCGGCCCAGTCGGCCCACCAGGTCCCGAACGGCGCCATCTGTCCCGCGGAGGCACGCTCGAGCGCATCCGCCGTAAGCGCCTTGTCGTTGAACGAGGGCACGAAAACGAGGTTGCGGAACCAGCCGCCCTCACGCCCGGCGTGGACGCAGTGGCCCGCGGTCCACACGAGGTTGGAGCGGCCCGGACGGGCGGGATCCTGCACAACGGTGCCGGAGCAGGTCTGTGGTCCGTCCGGGCTGTCGAAGAAGACCTTGCCCACCGGCGCCGCATTGCGGCGGTACGGCGCCGCCACGGGCCTGGCCGCCACAGGGGCCGGCTCGGGATCGCTCACACCCCGCGTCTCCGTGAGACTCCCGGCCACGTTCTTGCGGGGATCGTCTGCTCTGCGCATGCGCTCGGGCTTCCACAACCCCTCGATGACAGGGTTGGTGAACTGCGACGCCTCGCGGGCCCATTTGCCGACGCTCCAGCTTCCTCGGCCGTCCTGGGACTCCTCTGCCGTGTCTGCCGTGTGTATCCCGCAGGCAGGGAGAAGCACGGCGAGGGCGAGAAGGGCTCCTGCTCTGCCCGGGCCGCGGCGGGAACGCCTCTCGCCCGCCCCGGTGGAGGAGCGCGGGGTAAAGAACGGGTTCACTGTGCAACTCCACTGGTGGTGCCGGCTCCCGGGGCAGGACACCGGGGACGTAAGCGGACAGCCGCCCCGGCATGTCTCTTGATATCTACGTCCGCGCTGCTTCCCTGGTTCAGCGATCGTTGCGAGGCCGAGCCGACCGCCGAACCGGGCCGGGCTGCCCTCAGCCACCTGCTTTCCGCACCGCGGTCGCGGGATGACCCCGGTCCACAGCAGTGTCCGAGGCCAGGAGCAGGCGACCTACTGACCGGTAATCTGTGAACCTTGGGCGGTCTGCGGGGTCCTCCCATACGGTTGAGCTGCGAGTTGATCGAAGGGGAATGTGTGCGTCAGCGTGGTGCGCTAGGGGATGTGCTGGAGGCTGCGCGCGACCGGGCGTTCGTCGGCCGGAACATGGAGCTGGCGTTGTTCCGGTCCGCATTGGCGGGCGAAACCGGAGCCTGCCCCGTTCACTTCCTGCACGGGCCCGGGGGAATCGGCAAGTCGACCCTCGTGCGACGGCTGGCTCGAGAGGGACTCCGGGCAGGGCGCGCCGTGATCGAGGTGGACGGCCGGACGGTCGCTCCCACGCCTCAGGGATTCACTGCGGCTGTCGGGGACATCCCCGCGGAGCCCGGAGTGGTGCT
Source organism: Streptomyces erythrochromogenes (assembly GCF_036170895.1). Taxonomy (NCBI): domain Bacteria; kingdom Bacillati; phylum Actinomycetota; class Actinomycetes; order Kitasatosporales; family Streptomycetaceae; genus Streptomyces; species Streptomyces erythrochromogenes. The sequence goes on from NZ_CP108036.1 coordinate 1,072,638, forward strand.
CCTGGTCGATACCTTCGAACGCTGCCAGGGTCTGGAGGGCTGGCTGCGCAACGAATTCCTCCTCGGCCTCCCCCTGGGCAGCGTGGTGGTGCTCGCCGGGCGCCGCGCGCCGGACGCCCGCTGGACCTCGGATCCCGGGTGGTCGCAACTGTTGCGCGTGACGTCCCTGCGGAACCTGCCCCCCGACGATGCCGCCCGGTTGCTGCACGCACGCGGCCTGCCGGCGGGGGCTCATCAGGCCGTGCTGTCCTTCACCGGCGGCAACCCCCTGGCCCTCTCGCTGGCGGCGGCCGTGGCCGTCAGGGAAGAGGGCGGAGTCAAGTCCGGTTGGAAGCCCAGTCAGGATGTCATCGCCACCTTGCTGTCCAAGCTGCTCGGTGACATTCCCACCCCGGCGCACCGCAGGGCCCTGGAAATCTGTGCGCACTCCTACGTCACGTCGGAATCACTGCTCCGAGCCCTCGTAGGCGCACAGGCGCCCGAGTTGTTCGCCTGGTTGCGCCAGCAGCCCTTCATCGAAGCGACAGACGCGGGCCTCTTCCCGCACGACGTGGTGCGTGAGGCGCTCGAAGCCGATCTGCGCTGGCGGGACCCCGACGGCTTCGCCGACATGCACAGAGCCGTTCACCAGTACCTCGTCGAGCGGGTACGCACGGTTTCCGATGCGCAGTTGCTCCAGGCCACCAGCCCCCTCATCTATCTCTACCGCAAGGAAGCCTCGGCCAACTTCCACAAGTGGCGTGACGGGGACCACGTCAAGGACGAGCCGTACGCGGAGGAGGACCGCGAACGTGTGCTGGAGCTGGCCGAAACCGCGGAAGGCGGGGAGTCCGCGGACATCTGCCGGTTCTGGCTCGACCATCAGCCCGAGGCGTTCCGCGTCTACCGCTCCACTCAGACGGGTGAGATCGTCGCGTTCTTCGCGTGGCTGCGCCTGCGAGAGCCGCTGGGCGCCGACATCGACCCGATCGTCGACGCGGCCTGGGCACACGCCCGGTCGGCCGCACCGCTCAGGCCCGGCGAGTACATCGCTCTGGCCCGATTCCACGTCCACCCACCGGTGTACCAACGCACCTCGCCACCCATGGATCTGATGCACTGGCGCGGACTGGGCGAGATCTTCCGGGCCGACCGGCAGGCCTGGACGTTCGTCGTCAAGCGCGACGACGGACACTGGGACGCGTACATGCACCACTTCGCGATGCCGTCCGTCGGCCGCCGACCCCGCGTCGGTCCGCACCCCTACGTCCTGTTCGGCCACGACTGGCGGGCGCAGCCCGTAGGGCCCTGGCTGGAGGAGAGGTCGAACACGATCCTGGCCCACAAGCTCAGGCGCGGCGCATCGTCCTCGTCCGGGGAACACGCGGAACTTGTGGTGCTGTCCAGGCCGGAGTTCGACACTGCAGTGCGCGACGCCCTCCGTGCGATCCGGCGCCCGGACGCGCTCGCCCGCAACCCCCTCAACCACAGCCGAGTGGTGACCCAGAGCGCAACGGCTCTGCGCACGCTGCTCATCAACGGCATCGATGCCCTTCGGGAAGGGCGCTCGGGCGACAAGCACCACCGTGCCCTCACCACGACGTACATCGCGGGCGCCCTGACCCAAGAGGCCGCAGCAGAGCGTCTCGGACTGCCGTTCAGCACCTACCGCAGGCACCTCACCAGCGGAATCGAGCGTCTCATCGATCTGCTGTGGCGAAGCGAACTCAACGGAACCGCGGTCACCGGAGGAGACCCGACGTGACTCCCACGGCCCGAGCCCGGTGACACCGCCGGACACAACGGCGTCAGGGGTGGGTGATGCCCTTTGCACGGAGGGTGTCGCGCAGAGCCCGCAGGGCGTAGTAGCTACGTGATTTGACGGTCCCCGGGGGCACGCCGAGGGCTTGGGCGGCTTGGGCGACGCTGTAGCCGCGGTAGTAGACGAGAACGATGACTTCGCGATGGGGAGGTGTGAGCCGGCCGAGCGCGTCGAGGACGACCTGGGTGGTGAGGATCGCATCGATGGCATCGTCGACAGGGAGGTTGACGTCGTCGGCGGGTGGGGATTCGGGCGGCCTGACGGCACGGGCGCGGTGGTGGTCGATGGCGAGGTTACGGACGACGGTGAACAGCCACGGACGGATGGAGACGGGGTCGGTGGTGGTGGTGAAGTTCCTCCAGGCGCGGGCAGTGGCCTCTTGGAGAAAGTCTTCGGCCTTGTGCCAGTCGCCGTTGAGGAGGCGGGCCGCGTAGCGCAGAAGGGGGGTGGCGTGATGGTGGTAAACGGCGTGTACGAAGTCCTCGCAGGGGTCGGACTGCGGGAAGGTGGCAGTGGCGCCGGGTATCGGTGTTCCGGCTTCCGAAGTCCGCCTCATGTACTGACACCCTTTGCTTGATCAATGGACCGGTTGCGTGACATGGCGCATTCCTGTGTCGGGCCGGGGTACGTCGGAATTCGGACCGGCGCACCAGTGCTGCGGCTCGCCGGTGTCGTCCGCACCTACGTGGCGCTGCGGCGGGCGAGGGCCTCGACCAACTGCGCACGAGACGGGCCAGTCCGGATGGAGGATTCCGCGTCGGCCGAAATCAGTGAGAACCTGGCCTGCAGGTCCCGGGCCAGCGTCACCGGGGTGACCGGGGTGGCGTCCTGCCGGGCGATCTCCTCGTCCGGGGCCGCGGTAGGGGGAGAGGGAGTCCCCGAAGCGCCTCCGTTTCGCGCCTCGAGCCGTTCCTCCCAGTCGGTGATCCGGTGGTGGAGCGGTGACAGCAGGTCCTGCGTGAGACGGTCGAAGCGCACCACGGTGTCCTCGACACCGACCTGACGCAAGGCGTCCCTCAGCAGGACGGTGTGCAGCAGTCCCATGGACGGCCCCAGACCGAGCAAGGGATTGACCGCCGCCCACGCATTGCCGACGCTCACCGTTCCGGTTGCCACCGGTCGCCCGCCAAGAACGAACCGCCGGTAGCTGCTCTCCACCCGCGGTGTGACCCATACACCGGGCGAGGGCTTCCCGGTGAGGGGAGGCAGCAGCGGCTCGTAGAGCCTTGCCGCCCGGCTCCACGCGGACGGTCCGGCGAGCGGGTAGAGCTGGAGGTCCTCGTCGCTGATGCCCAGGGTCATCGAGCAGGTCCCCCGGCCCGCCGACACCGACGTCACAGTGACGCCGTCGAAGTGGCGCAGGGACCATCTTGCTGGGCCGGGGCACGTCTCGGGTGAGTCGAAGCGCCGCGTGTAGAGGCGCATACCGCTGTCCTGTCGCTCCTCCAGAGGCCGGGGAGCGCCGATCTCGCTCAGTTGTCTGACCATGTTCGAGCCTCGGCCTGCCGCATCGACGATCAGATCGGCGAGCACGGCCTCACCTTCGTCCGTCAGGACGCCCTGGATGTGCGGCCTGCCGGGCAGACGCTCCTTGCCCGTCAGGAGCGAGGCGATACCGACTCCGCGGTCGACCCTGATGCCGTCGGTCCGGGACATCTCCTCCTTCAGCACCCCCGCGATGAGCGTGCGGTCCACGACGGGGTTCGGCTCACCATGGCCAACGGCACTCGTGAGTACCAGGGTTCGCGCCACATCGGGCAGCTCGGCGGACATCAGGCGTATGGCTTCTGCCAGCAGTACGAGAGGTCGCTCGCCTGCCGCCCCCAGCCCGTCGCCGAGACCCCGGAGATCCGGCTCCGGCGTCAAGGGTAGGACGGGACGTGGATCGAGAACCGTCACTCGATGTCCCTCTGCCGCGAGCAGCAGGGCGACCACTGCGCCCACAGGACCCGCACCGCACACCACAACATGCATCCCACAGCCCTTCTCCGTACTCGAGGGCATGAGCATGTCGGCATCCGCTGCTCACTTCACAGACCGGTTTTCTGCTCACCTCGCCTCTCGGCACGTCAGACAGGACCGGCGAGCGGGATCACCGGCGTCCCGCCACCGCAGTACAGCGGGCACCGGGTATCGCAGTCATCTCCACGCCGGCCGGTCAGGCGGGCCAACCCTCTTTGCCGGTGCTCGCCAGGTCGGTGCCCTGGAGCTCGTGATGCCACAGGAGGTCGCTCATCCTGTCGATGCCCGAGGTGAGGTGGCGCCGATAGGTACTGAAAGGCAGTCCGAGACGCTCCGCGGCCGCCTCCTGCGTGGGGGCTCCTCTGAAATAGGTGGCGGCCACCGCCCGATGACGCTTCTCACCACTGCGCTCGTCCAACAGGGCCTCGGCGGCGGCGGCAAGAACCTCGGACAGACTGAGTCGGCCATCGACGACCAGTCTGCTGCGGTTGAGTGGATTGCCGGCGAGCACGGCCGGTTTGCGCAACGTGCGCAGCGCTTCCCGGACCGCAGCGTCGAACTCGGGCCGTGACAGCACCACCAGCCCGCCACGCGCGGACGAGGGCGAAGGGGGCATGGGCGCGCCCGACAGCATCGCTGCGCTCTTCTCCTGCAACCAGGCGTCGGCCGGTTGCGCGCGCCAGTCGTGGCCGAACAGTGCGTAGCGGTGGTCGCCGACCGCGGGCCGTTCGTCGGCGGGCAGTAGGTTGAGGTCCCGTAGATAGTCGTTCCAGGACCCGTTGTCCCGCATCACCGCGTACGACCAGGTGAGCCCGTCGGCACGGATGTACTCCGATGTGGCGCGCCACTGCATGAAAGTCATGGGAGCGGAAGGGAGTTGGTACTCGTCGGGGTACACCGAGAAGCGGGCCAGAGCCATGTGCTCGCCCGGCCTGAGCGGCCCGTTCGCCCGCGCGTGCCGCCAGGCCGCGGCGACCACCGGATCGATGTCCAGGCCTTCCGGCTCTTCGATGCGCAGCCAGGCGGAGAATGCGAGGACCTCACCGGTCTGGGTCGACCGGTACACGCGGAACGCCTCGGGCCGACGGTCCAGCCAGAAGGCGGCCAGTGCCGCGGATTCCTCGCCCTCGGCCCTGACCGCCAGCTCCAGGACGCGGTCGCGATGGTCCGGGCGGTACGGCTGGTCCTGGAACAGGCCGGCGTCGCGCCAGTCGTTGAACTCCGACATGTGGCCGTCACCGCGGTAGAGGTAGGTCAGTGCTCCGGTGGCCTGGAGCACCCGGGACTCCGGTACGGCGCGGACCTGGGAGAGGAAGTAACGGCGCATCTGTCCGTGCATCGCGGCGAACCCGTCCGGGTCGCGCCACCGCAGGTCCGCCTCCAGTGACTCCCGGACGGCGTCGTGCGGGAAGAGCCCGGCGGCCGAGGTCTCGATGTACGGCTGGACGCGCAGCCAGGAGAACAGCTCCGGCGCGTGGTCGCCCATGAGAGCGCGGAGCAGGGACTCGGACGTGACGTAGGCGTGGGCGCAGATCTCGAGCGCCTGGCGGTGCAGAGAGCTCGGCGTGTCGCCGATCAGTAGCGGCAGGAGCAGGGCGACGGCGTCCTGGTCGGGGCGCCAACCGGAGGTGGAGGCCTCGTCCTTGACTGCGAGGGCGGCCGCCAGCGCGAGCGCGAGCGGGTTGCCGCCGGTGAACGACAGCAGTGTCGTGTGGACGCGGGACGACACGCCGCGCGTGGTGAGGAAGGCGGTGGCGTCCGAGGGCGCGAGGTTCCGCAGGGAAGAGACCTGGAGCAGGCCGATCCACCCCGGATCGGCTGTCCAGCGAGGGTCGAGGGCATTGCGTCCCGCCACCACGACGAGCGCGCCGGCGGGCAGTCGCGGCAGGAAGCGTTCCCACAGCCAGCCCTCGAGTCCCTGGCACTTCTCGAAGGTGTCCACGAGCAGTACCACTCCCGGGGTCCTCACCTCCGGACCAGCCGCCGCGGCGAAGCCCTCCGGCGTCGGATCGACGGTCCGGCCGTCCACCTCGACGACCGTCCGGCCCGCCCGGCGAGCCTCCCTGGCGAAACGGCGCAGCAGCATCGACTTGCCGATACCGCCCGGCCCGTGGAGGTAGTGGATCGGACAGGCGCGCGCGTCGCCCGCCAACGCAGCCTTGAACAGGGAGAGTTCTGCCTGGCGCCCGACGAAGGCGCGATCCCGGCCGACGGTCAGGCTGTCGTCGATGACGCCTTCGTTCCCGCTCATCGATTCAATGGCCCTCTCTCCCGAGTGTGAATTCCGACCAGGGCGCGAAGTGCCCCTCATCGCACCGGACCTGGCTCCGGGACGACGCGGCCAACGGTACGGGGCGGCGGCGGCCCTCGGCGCCGCCCCCCGTGCGGGAGGGCGGCGCCGAGGCATTCACCGATCTGCTGGCGCTACTTCCCGACGAAGGCGAGGAGGGCGTTGTTGACCTCGTCGGCGTGGGTCCAGAGGAGGCCGTGGGGGGCTCCTTCAATGACGACGTAGTCGGCGCCGGGGAGCGCGGCGTGGAAGAGCTCGGCGGTGGCTTCTATGGGGAGGATGCGGTCTTCGGTGCCGTGCAGGATGAGGGCGGGAACGTCGATCTTGGGGATGTCGGCACGGAAGTCGGTGGTCCAGGTGGGGACGGCAGCGCGCGAGGCATACGAGGAGGCTCCCGCGGCGGTGGCCCAGTTGGCACGCACGACCTCCTCGCTGATGCGGGAGCCGAGGTTCTGGTCGAGGTTGTAGAAGGCTTGGTAGAAGTCGGTGAAGTACGCGTAGCGGTCGTGGGTGACGGCGCTGAGGATGCCTTCGAAAACCGTTGCGTCGACGCCGGTGGGGTTGTCGTCGGTCTTGAGGAGGTAGGGCTCGAGGCCGGCGAGGAAGGCCGCCTTGGCGACGCGGGCCGAGCCGTAGGTACCGAGGTAGCGGCCGACTTCACCGGTGCCCATGGAGAAGCCGACGAGGATGGTGTCGGTGAGGTCCAGGGTTTCCATCAGGGTGTGGAGGTCGGCGGCGAAGGTGTCGTAGTCGTAGCCGGTGGTGGGCTGACTGGACTGCCCGAAGCCGCGGCGGTCGTAGGTGATGACGCGGTGGCCGGCGTCGAGGAGGACGGGAAGCTGCTTCTCCCAGGAGTGTCCGTCCAGGGGGTAGCCGTGGATGAGGACGATGGGCTGTCCGGTGCCGTGGTCCTCGTAGTAGAGGTCGATGGTGGTGCTGTTTTCCTGGCCGACGGTGATGAAAGGCATGGGGGTTCTCCTGGGTCGGTGCGTGAATTGGCCGGATTGCTGAGGAACAGACAGGGGGAACGAGTTCCCGCCTGCCACCTGCGGGTGCGTCGGTTAGCGGGAAGTCGAGGCGGCTGCCTGCTGGATGATGCGGGTGACGGCGTCGGGGCGCGATACGGGGACGGCGTGGGAAGCCTTGACCTCGACGGTGTGCGCGTTCGCGCGTTCGGACATGAACCGCTGTGCGACGGGCGGGATGTTGAGGTCCTCGGTGGCGATCAGCGACCAGGAGGGGATGGTCTTCCAGGCTGCCCTCGTGGCCTTCTCATCGAGTGCCGCAGCGGCGATGGGGCGCTGCGTCGTGGCCATCAGGGCGGCCTGGCCACGCGGGACGTCGGTGGCGAACTGTCGACGGAACGTCTCCGGCTTGATGGAGATGTCGTTGCCGGTCACACCGCCAGGGAGGTTGTAGGGCACGGCTTCGACGGCATCACCGAGAGTACTGCCGGGAAACTTGTTCGACAGGCCGAGAGAGCTTTCGCCGGTGTCGGGGAGGAAGGCGGCTATGTAGACGAGCGCCTTGACCTTGTCCTCGTGGCCGACGGCGGCGTTGCTGATCACCGTGCCGCCGTAGGAGTGGCCGACCAGGACGAGCGGGCCGTCGATGCTGTTCATGACGCTGCGCAGGTAGGCGGCGTCATGTTCGGGTCCGCGCAGGGGATTGGCTGCGGCGACCACGGGGAAGCCGGATTTCTTCAGCCGTTCGGCGACGCTGTTCCAGCTGGAGGAGTCGGCGAACGCGCCGTGCTCGAGCACGATCGTCGGCTTCGGCCTCGGCGTGGGGACGGCGGAGTTCGTACCCGACGCACCGGCGGTACCGGCTATCGAGAAGGCGAGGGAGGCTCCGGCGACGCCGACTGCGGTCAGGTGGCCGAAGCGCTTGAGAGGGGATCCGGAGGGGGGCTGGTGGGGCACGTCTGCGTTCCTTTGCCGGAGGGATGGGGACCGGGGTGCGCGTAGCACCGGTGGCATCGCTTGCTACGCGGAAAGCCGGTTCTTGGTTCAAACCCCCGGAATGAAAACCGGACCGGCATGTTTCCCGGACCTCAGGCCGTGCGCAGTTCGCCGGCGCGTGTGCTCATGCGCAGGAAAAGCAGGGAGACGAGGGTGATGCCCATGGTCGCCGTGATCGCTGTTCCGGCGAGCATCAGCACCTGGTCCCAGGGCGTGTTCACGATGACGGGGACCTTCTCCGCGCTGACCAGGACGCTGTGTGCCTGGGAGTAGGCCTGGTCCTCGCAAGCGCCGATGCCGTCTCCCGGCAGCGGTGAGCAGCGCCAGGTCTGCATGTCCACGGTGTCGCTCGCGTCGGGGACCGCGAAGCGGGGCAGCAGAACGCCTGCCAGTACTGCGAGGCTCACGGCTGGGGCGACGGGAGCCAGTGTCTGCCAGCCGATCGCGCGGGCCAGGATGTGTCGGGGCGTTCCGGTGGCGATCAGGGAGGCGAGTGCGCGCCGTTGGGCGAGGACCGTGTCGGCCAGCGCCACGAGGAGTCCGGCGGCAGCGATGACCAGAGCCACCAGGGCGGCGTATCCGACGAGTTCGTAGGCCCGTTCGTACAGGCCCGTGCCGGCGGGTTCGTACGGCTCGCCGACCAGTGCGGCGAAGCGGCGGGTGTTCTCCTGCTGTGCGGAGACGGATGCCACCGTCAGGGCGGCGAGGCCGGCTGCGGCCGAGCCGATGACCAGCGCGACGAGCATGGCGGAGAAGGTACGGCTGCCCGACCAGGGATCGGCCGTCATGCGGCGGCCTGCGAGAAGTCCGGCGGGCTTGCGTGCGTACCGTTGAAGGGTCCGGCCGATGGTGTACGTGATCCAGCCCGTGCCCGTGACGACGCCGATGCCGACGGCGAGCACGCCGATGACGACCAGCCCCCCGGTCACGAGCAACGGTAGGTCGTCGGCCCGCGGGTTGCGGGTGAAGTACGCGTGCACGGGCTCGACCAGTGCGCAGGCGCCGAGCCCCGTCGCGATGAGCACGCCGGGCGTGACGCGCGGCTTGCTGCGCCGGGTCCTGCGGACGACACCCAGTGGGGTGAGAGCGGCCCTGCGCAGGGTGAGTACGGTCAGCGCGGCGACGACCAGGGGGACCCCCGAAGCGATGCCGGCCATGGCGGCCGCATGGGGCAGCACGTCCGTGGGCAGGGGGCGACGGCCCTGCGCGTCGGGGGCGTCGAGCAGGGCGCGGCCGAGGAGGAACACCGCGAATCCCGCCGCCGCCCCGGGGACGGACGCGAGTCCCGTCTCCACGGCCACGATGCGGACGATCTGGCGTGGTGTCGCGCCGGCCATCCGGATCGCGGCCAGCCGGTGCTCGCGCGCGGGCGCGCCGAGCCGACTGCACTGCGCGACCAGGGCGAGGGCCGGTACGGTCAGCAGTACCATCGCGAGGGCGACCCCCGGACGCAGCCCGCTCTCGTTGAGCAGGTCGTTGGTGTAGCGCACCGCCAGGGCGGGAGGTACCGCGATCACTGCGGCGGCGCAGAGCAGCGTTACCGTGCCGAGGGCCGAACTGAGGGCGGTCAAGGCGATGCGCACGTGATCCGAGCGGCTTCCCGCCACCGACAGGCGCAGTGTGGTCAGCAGGTTCACCGACCGTTCTCCGCCCGGGCTCCGGAGTGCCCCCAGGCCGATCCGGTCAAGGCGTCGTCGTCGCTTTCCAGCATGCCGTCGCGCAGGCGGATCTCGCGATCGGCGTAGGCGGCGACCGTGGCGTCGTGGGTGACCAGCATGACGCTGGTGCCCTGCGTGCGGGCCGCGCGGACCATGTGGCCCATGACCATCTCTCCGGCGAGGGTGTCCAGCGCACCGGTGGGTTCGTCGGCGAAGAGCACCTTCGGCCCCGTCACCAGGGCGCGGGCGAGCGCCACGCGCTGCTGCTGGCCGCCGGACATCTCCCCGGGCAACTGCTTGGCCAGCTCGGCGACACCGAGACGATCGAGCCAGTCCGCGGCCTGGGCCGTCGCCTGCCGCCGACCGGTTCCGCCCAGCATCAGGGGCAGTGCGACGTTCTCCACCGCGGGAAGTTCTGCCACGAGCTGGCCGAACTGGAACAGCACCCCGAAGTCGGTGCGGCGCAGCAGCGAGCGCCTGGCTTCGCCCAGGTCGTCGATGCGGGCGCCGCGATAGAGGACCTCCCCGCCGTCCGGGCGCAGGATCCCGGCCATGAGGTGCAGCAATGTCGACTTGCCGCAGCCGCTGGGGCCGGTGACGGCGACGATCTCGCCTTGCCGCAGTGCGAGTGACACGCCGCGCAGGGCCGGGCTCGGGCCGTACGACTTCGTCACGGCACGTGTTTCGATGATCATCGGTGCACCTCCAGGCGCAGGTCGGCGACGCGGTCCGTTGCGGTCTGCATCCACCGCAGGTCGGCGTCGAGATGGGCGATCGCCAGGTCGGCGGCGAGTACATCGGCGACGGCCGCGCCCGGGGTGGTTTTCAGCGCTGTCAGTTCACGCATGCGCGCCAGGTGGGCGGCCCGTTGCCCCGACAGGTGTCTGCGGGCACCGGCCTCGTCGGCGACGAGCAGGGCGACCACCGTCTTGGCGAGGAGGACGCTCGACAGGTGTGGAGCGGGAGGTTCGGGCGTACCCAGCCAGTCGAGGAGCAGCTGGCGGCCGTCGTCGGTGACTTCGTACGCCGTGCGGTCCGGCCCGCCGGCCCGGTCGTGGCCCGCCGCACAGGCCAGACCGTCGCGGACGAGTCGATTGAGCGTGGCGTACACCTGCCCGAAGGCCAGCGGCCGTGCGCTGGGCAGGCGGGTGTCGTGCGCTCGCTTCAGCTCGTACCCGTGCAGCGGGTGCGGCGCGAGCAGGCCGAGAAGGATGTGTGAGTTGGACACGTCCCTCACTATTCATCAAGCGAATAGACGAGTCAAGCAGAGACAACTCCGCGCTGAGACAAGGGAGAAGGCGTTATTCCGAATTGACTGTGGGTCAGGAGGAGTGCACCGGCGGCCAGTACGGCAGCGTCCCCCGCTGGGGAATTGACGGCACGTCAGGCAGGCTGGGAGTGCCGGCAGAGCCCAGCGCCCCGCATCCCTTTCGCAACACGGTCCAGTTCGCCACGGCCTCCCGCCAACCGGAGGTGCCACGGCTCCGCAGCGACGCCCCTCGGGGGGCGGTGTCCCTCGTACCACCTGTGGAGCGCGGGCGGCCGAGGTCCGTTCATCGGCGCGGCCACCCAGAAGAGTTCGCGCCGCACCGGGGGATGGCGTCGGGATCCGGGCCGGGCTCGGTGGCGGGATCGACCTGCCGGCGGGGCGGGGCCCGGCATCTCCAATACGGGCACAGGCAGACGATGGTTCACCTCGACCGCGGTGCGGGTCGGCGTGACACGCCGAACCCGTGCAGGCTTCCCGTACGAGCCGGTGCGCGTCGGCGGCGGTGAGGTCGCCGGGGCGGGAGGGGATGCGGTACACCATGGGCGCCACGACCCGGTCGATGACCGTCTCGACGTCCGGGCTTCTTCGCCGCACTCCCCCGGGCCCCGAACGGAGCGGCTCGGCTGCCGCGCCCTGCCGGGCCGGTCCTGAGGGGGTCAGTCCCGGTCAGTCACCAGTTCGCGAGCGGCCCGCACGGCCCGCTCGGGGTCGGGAGCCGGCACTCCCTCCAGTTCGTAGGGCCGCACCGCGTCGAGCAGCGGCAGAAGGGCCAACAGCTCGTCCCGCTCGGCACGGCACGACGGGCACCGGTCCAGGTGCTCGGCCACACACTCGCGCTGCGGTCCGTCGAGACCGCCGAGCATCTGAGTGGCAAAGGCGGTACGGGCGTGTTCGCATTCCAAAGGACTCTCCGAAATTTCGATCCAGCCGCCGTCCTGGCCGGTACGTCGGTTGTCCACTGTGACGCGACGCCGGAGTCCGTCCCACCCTACGGGCTGCCGTGCGGCAACGGAATCGTTCCGGTACGCCGCCTCGACTCGATCGGCGGTGACCTTCGTGGGCGGGAGCGCGGGTGGCGTTCCCAGAGCCTCGGCGAGGGCGGGCGACGGGGCTACCCCGGGGGCGTTCCCGCGCGCAGGCGCCCGGTCAGCGCGTGCAGGGCAGGGATGAGGGCGTCGTACTGATCCGGTGGGTAACGCAGGGCCTGCTGGGCCGATTCCACGACGCGGCGTGCGCGATCGCGCACGGCGCTGCCCGCCTCCGTGCTGGACACCTGCACCTGGCGTCCGTCGCTGACACTGCGGTGTCTGTCGACCAATTCTGCGCCCTCCAGTCGCTTCAGAAGGGGGGACAGCGTGCCGGAGTCCAGGCCGAGTTCCTCGCCCAGATCCTTGACGGTGACCCGCCCGCGCGACCAGAGCACCTGCATCACCAGGAACTGGGGATAGGTGAGTCCGAGCTCGGCCAGGAACGGGCGGTAGTGCCCGACCCACGCCCGTGCCGCCACGTACAGGGCGAAGGAGAGATCGTCCCGGAGCGATACGCCGCACTCGTCGGTCAACGCCGGCGACCGGGGCTGCGTCATGGGTGTTCCTCTCATTGCCGACAGCCTGCACGGTCGCAGGCCTCAGCGTTCCTACGGCACAGAGCAGCCGTCGGTTCAGTACCCCGCTTCCCGGCCAAGCCCACACCCGGTACACGGCCCAGGGCCCCGGCCAGTACGTCCGCACTCCGAGCCGATCCGGTTCAGCGCTACCGCGGCACGGGGGTATCCGTGCCGGTGTGCGTGACGGCGGCGGGACGCCGGTGCGAACCCGTGAACCTGCCTGTGCCGGGGTGCCGTCCACCGTGTGAGGCCTGGTGAACCTGTTCCGCGATACCGCCGTTGTCACGAATGGGCCGCTCCTGCACGGCCATCCGTTGCCTCCCGAAGAAGAAGGAATTTTCATGACGGCAGTCTTCGTTCACGGCGTACCCGAGACCGGTGATCTGTGGGACCGACTGCGGGCCCGCCTGGGCACCGCCTCGGTCGCCCTGCGGCTTCCCGGATTCGGTGCGCCCCTCCCCGACGGATTCGGCTCTTCCATGGACGAGTACGTGGAGTGGATGGAGGGGGAACTGCACGAGCTCGATGGCCCGATCGACCTCGTGGGACACGATTGGGGAGGCCTCCTGGTGGCACGGATCGCCACCAGGTCCCGTGTCACTCTGCGCAGTTGGTCCGTGGATGTCGCCGGTATCCTTCACCCTGCCTACGTATGGCATGACATCGCACAGCTCTGGCAGACACCGGTATCGGGGGAGGCGTGGGCGACCGCCACTCTGGAGGACACCGAGCCCGCGAGTCCCCTCAGCGCCTCCGGCCAACTGCGAGCCGCAGGCGCTCCCGAGGACGACGCCCGGGCAATGGGCGAGAGCTTCGACGCGACCATGGCCTCGTCCGTTCTCGCGCTGTACCGCTCCGCGACCCCCAATCCGTTCGCACGCTGGGGGACGGAGCTGATGTCACCGACCAGCACTCCCGGCCTGGTCCTCCACCCGACGCTCGACCCGTTCGACGGTCCTGCCTCACAGGTGGTGGCCGCCACTCTTGGCGCGCACTTCGAGCCCCTCGAAGGCCTGGGCCACTGGTGGATGCTCCAGGACCCCGCCACCGCAGCCGGCGTCCTGGAGAAGTTCTGGGCAGATCTGGGCGCGTGACCGCCGGGGCGCCGGCGTCCTGGGCCCCGCGCGGCGCCCGTTGCCGGCCGTCGGCCACCGCTGCCGAACGGAAAGCGGCCCGAGCAGGGCAGGTCCGAGGAACTGCCCTCCGGCTCATCCCAGTTCTCCGTAGCGGCCGTGCATCGGGAGGCACGCCGGCGAGCAGTATTCTCGGCCGTGCACGGCGCAGTGGCAGCTGCGCCCCACCGGCACGGTCCCGCCCGGGGTCCACGACCCCGCGTCGCTGGGGTCATCCGGTCCCGGCCCCGTCCAGGTGCCGCAGCAGCGCGCTCTTGCCGATGCCCGGCTCACCACGCAGAACCGGAGGACCGCCCCGGCCCTCCCGTGCCGCTCGGAGCAGGGCGTCGAGCCTGCGCATCTCGTCCTGACGGCCGATCAGCACATCCGTGTTGGCCCCAGGTGTGATCGACGACCTGTGCGGTAGCACGCCGCAGGGGAATCGGGGAAGACCCCCGGTCGCCCATGGATCACCGCAGGAAGTCGTATAGGTGAAGGCTACCGACGCGAGCGGCGGGCGCCCACCGCGAGTGTCGAGCCATGACCCGCACCTCACCACCACCGGCTGCTCGGGAACGTCGCCCTGCCCGGATCCGGGCAGGGCTCGATCTATCGGACCCGGGTCAGGCGTGGACGAAACCCCTGGTCGCCGACATCAACGGGTGCGCAGATCCCGATGCAGGCAACCGATCGTCCGGTTCACGCAGTACCGGACGAAGGTCAAGAAAGGCATCTCCATGCACGTCCGTGTGTTAGGCCCCGTAGAACTGATCACCGACAGCGGGGATCCCCTCCGGGTCGCGACCGGCAAGCGGCGCGTGATCCTTTCCCTCCTGGCACTGGAGGCGAATCGCGTCGTACCGCTGGACCGGCTGGTGGATCTGCTCTGGGAGGGAGGTCCTCCCAAGCATGCACGCACCATCGTGCACGGGCACATCTCCGCGCTGCGGCAGTTGTTCAGCCCCGACATGTCCATCGAGACACGCCCGCCCGGATACGTACTCGCCGTCGAGGCCGACAGGGTTGACGCGCACCGGTTCTCACAGCTGCTCCAGACCGCCGCGGAGCAGGATGAGGACGCCGAGGCCATCGGTCTCCTGCGTGAGGCCCTCGCGCTGTGGCGCGGACAAGCGCTGCCCGACCTGGCGGGAACGAGCGCCTGGCATGACCTCACCACCCCCTGGGAGGAAGCGCGTCTGGACGCCTGGGAGTCGCTGGCCGAACGCCTGCACCGTATCGGGAGGCCGTCGGAGGCCGTGGCGGGCCTTCGGGAAGCACTCGGCCTGCATCCGTTGCGTGAGGGCCTGGCAGCGCAGCTGATGGCCTGTCTGCACGCGGCGGGTCGCCAGGTCGACGCCCTGGAGGTGTACGAAGCCGTACGAAGGCGTCTCGCGGAGGAACTCGGGCTTGATCCCGGAGCAAAACTGCGGCAGACACACGCCGCCGTGCTCCGGTCGAGTACCGCGAGTCCGGGGCAGCGTGACTCGGGAGCGAACCAGGACCCGGGCCGGCGGTCGGGGCACGACACGGGCTGCTGCTGCAGTACCGCCCACCGGATGGGCCAGCGGCGAAATTGTCCTCCCGCCGCTTGACCACGACCCGAAAGACTGCCCGCCGCAAGCGGGAGTGATCCCGGAACGCAACCAACAGCATCCCGTTAGTGCGTCATTAGCCAATGCGGCGAGAGTATCTGCGAGAGAAGTGCTCGTGTCCGCACCGAGCGGCCGGACATTCTCTCCCCTCCCCCGCACCAAGGAGAAGAAACGAGCATGGATCGAACAGTCGCCGTCGTTTCCGGTGGGATGGATTCGGTCGTTCTCGCCCACCATCTTCATGCAGAGGGACATCGGTTGTCCCTGCTGTCCATCGACTACGGCCAGCGCCATCGCAAGGAGCACGAGTTCGCCCGGCGAACGGCCCGACGACTCAACACACCACACGAGGTGACCGATCTGCGTTCGATCGGGACACTGCTTCCCGGCAACGCGCTGACCGACAGCGAGGTCGGGGTGCCGGACCACGGCGGCGAAGTATCCGGCGTGGTCAACGTGGTGCCGAACAGGAATGTCATCCTTCTTTCCGTCGCCTTCGCGAAGGCGGCAGCGGAGAGGGCTGACAACGTTGCTATCGGCACCGTGGCCGGCGATGCAGACACCGGACCGGACTGCTCGGCGGAATTCCTCGCCGCCTTCAATGCGATGGAACGCGTGGCGTGTGCGGGCTTCGCCCCCGAAAACCTCGCCGTCATCGCCCCTTTCATCCGCATGCCCAAGCACGAGGTCATCCTCCTCGGCGAAGCACTCGGCGTCCCGTGGCAGGAGACCTGGAGCTGCTTCCGCGGGGGTGATGAGCAATGCGGGGTCTGCGCGACCTGCTACGACCGCCGGACCTCATTTGAGAAGGCCAACGTTCAAGACCCCACCGTCTACGCAAGGGACTGATGTTCGTGTTCCGCATCACCAAGGAATTTGCCTTCTCAGCAAGTCACCGCCTGGATCACCTGGCCCAGGACCACCAGTGCGCGCGCCTGCACGGCCACAACTACATCGTTCAACTGGAGCTGTCGGCCGACGTGAACGAACTGACGACAGCCGGATTCGTGCGCGACTACGGCGACCTCTCCGACTTCAAGAAGTGGATCGATGCAGAACTCGACCACCGGCATCTGAACGACGTGATCCCCGACTGCAACCCGTCCGCCGAGAACATGGCGATGTGGATCTACACGGTGTGGTCCGAGCGATTTCGGGAGATCTCAGCGGTCCGCATATCGGAAACCCCCAAGACATGGGCGGAGTACAGGCCCTGAGCCCGCTTCGATCGACTGACGGAGCGGGAGTGTCATGACATCGACCATCGTGGTGAACGAGGTTTTCGGTCCCACCGTGCAGGGAGAGGGCCCCTCGTCGGGCCAGCGCTGTGCCTTCGTCCGTCTCGGGGGATGCAATCTGTCGTGCCGGTGGTGCGACACCCCCTACACCTGGGACTGGAAGGGGGTCAGCGACGAGGGCCGGGCCTACGACCCGCGCAAGGAACTGACCCGGCGCACGACGGACGAGGTGCTGGAGAGCCTGCTCGCCATGGATGTCGCCCTCGTCGTCATCAGCGGCGGCGAGCCTCTGCAGCAGCAGAAGCGACTCATCCCGCTCGTGCGGTCCCTGCGTGACCACGGCATATCGGTGGAGATCGAGACCAACGGAACCATCGTGCCGACGGATGAACTCGTTGGACTCGGCGTTCGTTTCAACGTGTCCCCGAAACTCGCGCACTCCGGGGAACCCGAGAGTCGTCGCATCAAGCCGAACGCCCTGAAGACGCTGCAGAAGACCCCCGGGGTCGCGTTCAAATTCGTGTGCAGGTCGCACCATGACCTGACCGAAGTCGCCGCCCTGCAGGAACGCTTGGGGCTAACGCCTGTCTGGATCATGCCTGAAGGAAAGAACCAGCCGGATGTCACACGACATCTCGGCAACATCGCGGGCGAGGTGGTTCAGCGCGGATGGAACCTCTCCACCCGTCTGCACGTGCTCGCCTGGGGCGACCGACGAGGAGTATGAGATGGCAAGCACCCTTGAACCCCTTCGTTCGACCGATGCTCCGAACGGGTCCGAGATCTACCCTGATTCTCTGGAAACGATTGCCAGGCAGCTACTCGTGGCCATTGGAGAGGACCCGGACCGCGAAGGACTGGTCGACACCCCCCGCCGCTACGCACAGTGGTGGCGGGAGTTCATCGACTATGAAGCCGGCAAGGTCGAGACACTGTTCGACAGCGTCAGCGAGGACCAGCTGGTGTTCGTGTCCGACATGCGCGTCTGGTCGCTGTGCGAACACCACCTCCTACCTTTCAACTGCACCTTGAATATCGCCTACCGCAGCGCCAAGAACCTTCTCGGCCTGTCCAAATTCGGCCGCATCGCCCACAAGCACGCCCACAAGTTGCAGGTCCAGGAGCGGCTCGTGGCTGATATCGCCAAGGAGATCGAGGACATCACCGGGTCCCCGGACGTCGCGGTGATCGGCAGGGGGGAACACCTCTGCATGACCATGCGTGGCATCCGGACGGGCGCGCTGATGACCTCCGCCGTGTTCGGCGGCGTATTCCAGAAGGACGGCCCGGAACGCAGCCACCTGCAGACCCTGGCACACGCCTCCGGAAACGCGCCGCGCTGGTAGCCGACCGACGAACACTCAGCAGGAATAACTCCATTACTTCTGTCCCTCAGAAGGGGTGACATCAAATGACTTCGACAAATGCCGGCATCAACGATCTGATGCGGTTCTACCTTCCGCGCAGCGACGGAGAGCCGAATCTCTTCGAGATATGGGAGCGCGGTGAAGCGCGCGGCGACTCGGTCACACCCTCCACGTACTCCTCCGCCTATCGCGAATGGATGCAGGACAAGCTCGTCGACGCGCTCAAAGACCACGGGGCGTCGAGGCTGTTGAGCCTGGGCAGCGGCAACGCCGCTGTGGAGAGCGACATCGCTCAAGGCGGCTATCGCGTGCTCGCCGTCGATGCAATGCCCGAAGCAGTCGCGATGGCCAAGGCGAAGGGCGTCGACGCGCTGCAGGGCGACGTGACCACCTGGGCCCCCGAAGGGGACTGGCCGGTCATCTACATGGACGGCCTCCTCGGCCACCTCTACACCGCCGAGCACGGCCTGTCCCCCATGCTGACGCGGATCCGCACCTGGCTGAGTGGGAACGCGACCGGCAGGGGGACCCTGATCGCTTCCAACGACAGCACCCAGGACGGCAGTGCAGCCCAGTGCGCCCCCGGCGTCGACGGGTTCCACTGGCTGTCCGCCCGGTATATCCGCGACGAAGCCCTCGCCGCCGGGTTCGCCGAGGTCACCACCGAGACCTTCCTCTACGAACGCCCCCTGTCGGGCGAGCGTGCGCGTGCCGTCATCACCGCGACCATCGGGCACTGAGCCCGTCGCCCACGACAAGGAAAGGAGCCTCCATGCCGATCAGCTCGTCGTTCGAGCGACGTCTCGGCTCGGTGGTGACGCGGGCCGCGGAGCACTTCGGTACTCCGTTCCACCTGTATGACGTGCAGGGCATCAAGGACACCTGCGACGAGTTCGACCAGGCCTTCGCGGGCACCCCCTACCGCGAATACTTCGCGGTCAAGGCCCTTCCGAACCCGGCAGCTCTGAAGATCCTCGCCGATCGCGGTTTCGGGTTCGACTGCAGCTCCCTGCCCGAACTCACCCTCGCCCGTCAGGCTGGTGCGAGCGGTCACGACATCTGCTTCACATCGAACAACACCAGCTCCGCGGAGCTCGAAGCCGCCGTCGGCAGCGGCGCACTCGTCAACGTGGACGACGAGGCCGTGCTCGACAAGCTCGCCGCCCTGCCCGACGTTCCCCGCACCCTGTGCTTCCGGGTCCATCCGGGCAAGGACCGGCAGGGGATTCTGGACTCCCGTCTCGGGGACGCCGAGTCGGCCAAGTTCGGTATCCCCGCCGACCGGCTGGCTCACGTGTGCGCGCGGGCACAGCGGCTGGGGGTCGAGTCCTTCGGCCTGCACATGATGCTGGGCTCGGGATATCTGACACTGGAACCGTTCCTGCTGACGCTCGACCTCCTCCTGGATCAGGCCGTACGGCTGCGCGCCGAGCTCGGCATCGAGGTCGGCTTCGTCAACCTCGGTGGCGGGCTGGGTATTCCGTACCGCCCTGACGAGCGGCCGTTCGCCCTCGCCGAGCTCGCCGGCAGGATCCGCGGCCGCCTCGAGGAATGGGAGAAGCGTCATGGCGTGACCCGGCCTCGCGTGTGCTTCGAGAGCGGGCGCTTCGTCACCGGGCCGCACGGCGTCCTGGTGACCCGGGTACTGAACAGGATGAGCAAGTTCCGGGAGTTCGTCGGGGTCGACGCCAGCATGAGTGCCCTGATGCGTCCGGCCCTCTATGAGTCGGCCTACCACCACATCACCGTTCACGACTCCGCCGGCCGGCCCTGCGAGGTGGTCGACGTCGTCGGCTCGCTCTGCGAGAACAACGACAAGTTCGCCCGGCAGCGTGCTCTGCCCGCCGTGTCCGAGGGCGACCTCCTGCTCATCCACGACACCGGGGCTCATGCCCATTCGATGGGGTTCACCTACAACGGCCGGCTGCGGCCCCAGGAACTGCTGCTGCACCCGGACGGCAGCGTCGAGCGGATCCGGAGGGCGGAGAGCCAGCAGGACTACTTCGCCACACTGGACTGCACACCGGCCAGGCTCGCGGCGCCCGGTGTCACATGAGCGGCGCCCGGTCGTGGAGCAGGGACGAAGCGCTGGCTCTGGCCGGGGCATCCGGGCACAGGCCCCTGGACCTGTCGCTCGGGATTCCCTGCGACCCTCCGCCGCGGGTCCCGGGTGCGGCGCATACGTCCCGCCAGCCCCGCGCCCGGGTGACCGCCGCATATCCGCCGAGTGCCGGTACCCCGCAGTTGCGCGACGCGATCACCGGGTATCTGCTCCGCAGGTACGCAGTCGCCGTTCCGCCGGAGGCGGTTGCAGCCTGTGTGGGATCCAAGGAGTTCATCTCCACGCTCCCGCTGTTCCTCCGGGACCTGACACAGCAACACGCCAGGGGCGCCGGGCGTGACACCGTGCTGATCCCGGCCCTGGGCTATCCGTCGTACGCGTTCGGCGCCCGGCTGGCAGGGCTGCGGGTCCACCGCGTCCCCGTCGACGAGACGTTCCGTATCCGCCTGGACCGCATCGCGCCGCATGTGGTGAGCCGCGCACTGTGCCTGTGGGTCAACAGTCCCGCGAACCCCACAGGGGTCGTCGAGGACCTGGACCGGGTCGCTGCGTGGGGGCGTGCACACGGCGTGCTCGTGGTGTCCGACGAGGCGTACGCCGAGACCACCTGGTGCCACGAACCGCGGACCGTGCTGCGCGGCGGCCTGGACGGTGTGCTCACCGTCCACAGCCTGTCCAAGCGGTCGAACGCACCCGGACTCCGAGTCGGCTTCTACGCCGGCGACCCTACGCTGGTCGCCGGACTCGTACACCGCCGCAGGCAGGGGGGCCTCATGGCCGCGGCGGCCTCCCAGCAGTTCGCCGCGAGCCTGCTCGCCGACGACCGGCATGCCGCGGAGCAGCGCTCCCGCAACGCGCGCCGGGTCTCGGACCTGGTCGACCGGCTCAACGCCCTGGGACTGCCGTGTGCTTCTCCCGCAGGAGGGTTGTTCGCGTGGGTGGCCGCGCCCGAGGGCGGGGGACGTGCATTTGCCCACCATGCAGCCGCGCACGCCGGTGTGGTCGTGACACCGGGCAGCGAGTTCGGGCCTCGCGGCGACGGATACGTCCGCATCGCGGCCGTTCACGACCTGTCGGCGATCGCCTCCCGGCTGGCGCTGCTGCGCCCTGCCGCGGCCCGGCGGCGCAGTGCTGATCCGTCCGACACGGCATCTCAGGAGTCTCAGTGACGAGGTCTGGCCGCTTGTGTGACGGGCGGCCCCGGAGAAGCCGCTGAAGGCAAGTCCTCATCAGCCGCATCCGGCCCTCCCGGGCCGCCTCACAACCTACGGAGGCCTCATGCCCCAGCATCACGGCCGGACGGCCGACGCAACCCCCTTCTCCGTCTCTCGCAGCAGTCCCGTCCCGGAAGCGATCGATGAGCTGTGGGAGCGGCGCGCCGACCTCTCACCCACGGACGACGCAGCCCGCCGTACCGTCACCGAGGCCATCGACCTGCTCGACAGCGGTGCCGCACGGGTGGCCGCCGTGGACCAGGCCAGCGACGAGGTCGTGGTGGACGAGCGGGCTCGACGCGCGATCCTGCTGGCTTTCAGGGTGCTGAGCATGCGGACGTCGGAGGCCGGGCCCTTCCGGTACCAGGATCGCCTTCCGCTGAAACGGCGCTTCGACCGGGTGCGGGTGGCGCCGGGCGCGATCGCACGCTGGGGCAGCCATCTTGCGCCCGGAGTGGTGCTGATGCCGTCCTACGTCAACGTCGGAGCCCACGTCGGAGCCGGAACACTGGTCGACACCTGGGCGACGGTGGGCTCCTGCGCACAGATCGGCAGCAACGTGCATCTGTCCGGAGGCGTCGGCATCGGTGGCGTTCTCGAGCCGCCGGGTGCCGTCCCCGTCGTCGTGGAGGACGAGACATTCGTGGGATCCCGCTCGGTGATCGTCGAGGGAGCCCGTGTACGGCGGGGGGCAAAGCTGGGCGCCGGCGTGCTGCTGACGAGCAGCACGCCCGTGTTCGATGCGGACACCGGAGAGGAACTGCCGCGCGGACAGGCGCCGGCCTGGTCGGTGTGTGTGAGCTCGACCCGCCTGCGGATGTTTCCCGGCGGTGAGTTCGGAGTTCCCTGCCTGCTCGTGATCAAGCGTCTGGGCGAAGGGGAGGAACACGACAAGCTCCTGTTGGAAAGCCTGTTCCGCGAGCACGGCACCGCCCTCTGAGGCCATGACGGCGGCGCCCCGGTCTCCAGCGTTGACCACGGCTCAGGGCCGTCGTCCAACGGTGTGGAGGCAGCCATCCGTTCGGCGGGCGAACGCGCGGACCGGCTCGGTCTGACCATGACAGCGGCCCTCCCTGCCGTCACCCCTTCCACGACACCGTAAGGAATCACATGTCCGACGTCTTTCCCGTCCTCGATCTCAGGGATGCGGACCGCGGTCCCGAGGCCCGCGCGGCGTTCCTCGACAGTTTGCGCTCGGCCATCCACGAGATCGGCTTCTTCCAACTCGTCGGCCACGAAGTGGAAGGAGCCGATCGGATGCTGCAGCTGGCGCGCGACTTCTTCGCCCTGCCCCAGTCCGAGCTGGAGCAGCTGAGCATCCTCAATTCCCCCCATTTCCGCGGCTACTCGGAAGTGGGCCGCGAGCTCACCCAGGGCAGGCCGGACCAGCGAGCGCAGCTGGACATCGGCCCCGAACAGGAGAAGCAGGTACCCCGCGGCCCGGACGATCCCGGCTACCTCTGGCTGGCAGGCCCGAACCAGTGGCCGCAGGGCATGCCCGAGCTCCGGTCGGCGACCATCGACTGGATCTCGGCGCTCACCCGAGTGTCACAGCGCCTGCTCCGACTGATCCTCGCCTCGCTCGAGGCACCGGCGGACTTCCTGGACCACGTCGTCTCGCCCGACCCGCACGTGCACTTCAAGCTCCTGCACTACCCCGGCCGCGACGGCGACGGCGGGACCTCCGACCAGGGAATCGGGGTGCACAAGGACTACGGACTGCTCACGCTACTGCTCCAGGACGAGCACGGCGGACTCCAGGTGTCCGTCGACGAGGGCGATTTCGTCGACGTCCCGGTGATCCCCGGCGCCTTCGTCGTGAACCTGGGCGAGCTCTTGGAGGTCGCCACCCGCGGCTACCTGCGAGCCACCACGCACCGGGTCGTCAGCCCCGCATCCGGTGTGAACCGCTACTCGGCGCCCTTCTTCTTCAACCCGCGTCTCGAAGCGACGATGCAGCCGCTGCCCACCCGGTTCGTCCGCGAAGCGGCCGGCGTGGTGCACGACCCCGCCAACCCACTGACATCGAGCTACGGCAGCAACACCATGCGTGGCATGCTGCGCGCCTTCCCAGAGGTCATCGCCCGGCACCACCCCGAGCTCCTCCAGCAGCAGACCTGACGGGGCTACCAGGGGAGACCTCCCATGCACTCAACAGCGCCGAAACCCGCCCTGTTCGAACCGCCGCTGCCACCCGGGGCCGAGGACGGCCGACGTGCCCGGAGAGCCGTACGACTCGCTCCTGCCGGACCACCCCTTCCGGGAACACCGCAGCGCCGCATGACCACAAGCGCCTCAGCACATCTCCCGATGTCCCCAACCCCTTGAACCCTCCACACTCGCCGAGCCGAACAGAGAGCCCACGCCCATGACAACCGACCGTCCCGCAGTACTGCTGGTCGACCCGAGCCGCACCACCGCCGGCTACAAGACCGCCGCCCGCGCCGCCGGATACCTCGTCGTCTCCCTCTACACGTGCACCTACACCACGACGAGGGACAGCCACGCCGACGGCGACGACGTGACGCTGTACGGCGAAGTCAACGACACCGGAGCCCCCGAGACCGCCGAGGAGGCCGAGCAGGCCGCGCTGACAGCCGTCCGCGAGCTGCGCCGCGCCGGTCTCCGCATCCGCGCCGTCATTCCGGCGCTGGAGGTCAGCACCCACATCGCCGACCGGATCGCAGCCCTGCTGGGCCTGCCCGGCAACGACCACACTCTGGCCTGGGCGCGACGCAACAAGGCCGCCATGCGGGAACGTGCCCACCGAGCCGGGCTGCGCATACCCGAATTCCGCCGCGTGCGCTCCGTGTCGGACATCGCCGCCGCCGCACACGAGATCGGGTTCCCGGCGATCCTCAAGCCCACTCTCGGCTCCGCCGCCAAGGGCGTGACCCTCCTCCGCGATGCCGAGGCCCTGTGCGATCTGAACCACCTGGAGACCCACGACGCCTTCGACAGGCCCATCCGGGAGTGGCTGGTCGAGGAGTACGTCCGGGGCCCGGAGATCCAGGCGAACTTCTACAGCTTCGGCGGCGAGCACCGCCTGGTGGACATGTGGCAATACCGCCAGCCCGACGACCGCGACTACGACTTCCCCATCTGGGACAGCGTCCGCATCGACGAGAGCCACCCACGCTGGCACGAGGTCGAGCGGTACGTGCGCCAGGCCCTGGACGCGTACGGCATCGAGCACGGGCCCAGCCACACCGAAGTCAAGTGCGCCGAGGACGGCGTGCACCTGATGGAGATCGCCTCGCGCCTCCCGGGCGGCCCGGTGGTCGGCATGTGGGAGAAGCACACCGACATGAACCCCTTCGCCGACGGCCTGAGCTGCTTCCTGGGAGAGCGGCCCGCGACGTTCGACGCCCCGGTCGCCTTCCACGGCAGCTACGGGGCCCTGGCCATCCGCAATGACGATGAGCCCGGAACGCTGTCCGCCATCCACGGACTCGACGCCGTGGACGCCCTGGACGGCATTGATGAGGTGCTCATCGGCTACCAGCCGGGCGACCTGGTCCCGGTCACCAGCAGCGGCATGAACATCCCGCTGGGGTTCTACGTGTCGGGCAGCGACGGTGACGCGGTGCTCCGCACCCTCGCGACGATCCGTGCGGAAGTGTCGTTGGAGATCGCCCGCAGGCCCGCCGACCGCACCGAGGCGCAACGGTCGTGAGCATCGGGCCGGACCGCAGAACAGCCGCGGCTGCCCGGTCCGGCCTCAGGTCGGCTTCCGGTCACCGCCCTGCTCACCGAGCCGCACGCGGGCACCGGCCTCGTACCGCCGCACGGTGTGGACCTGCGGCCCACCATCCTGGACACGACCGATGTCGAGACGCCCACGAAGCGGTCTCCGACCTTGCCGCCGAGTTGCGCTGAAGGTGGAGAGCCTGCTCGCCGCGCCCAGAGACGAAGGCCCCAGAGAGGAAACCGTGCACCACACCGACATTCCAGGGGGCGGTCCCGCCCGCTGCCCGGACCACATCGCCGGGATGCGGACAGACATCCGGCCCACTTCCACCCGTTGCTCCGCAGGGGAGCGGTGACCGCGTGAGCACGACCAAGACTCCCACCGGCCGTCCTGCACCGGGGCTGCTCGGCACGTACCGGATGCTTCTGACTGCTCCCGGCGGCGGGCGCCTGGCGGCCGCGAGCGTGGCGTCGAAACTGCAGTACAACATGCTCGCCGTCAGCGCACTGCTCCTGCTCGCGCCCCGCTACTCCTACGCCGCCGCCGGCCTGGCCGTCAGCATCATGGTGGTGGCGAACGCGGCGAGCAGCCCATTGCGCGGCCGGCTCGCCGACCGCCACCGGGTACCCGTGGTGGTCACCCTCTTCCTGATCGGCTATCTCACCGCCACGGCCGGCCTGATGGCGTCCGCGGCGCACCGGCTCCCCCTGTGGGTGGTGATGGCCTCGGTGGCTCTGCTCGGTCTGTGCTTTCCGCCGGTGAGCATCCTGATCCGCGGCTACTGGGTCGCTGCGGCGGGCGAACGGGCGCGCGCCTCGGTGAACTCCCTGGAATCCGCGCTCATCGACGTCACCCTCATGGCCGGGCCCGTCCTGGCGACCTGGCTGTCCACCAGCGCCTCGCCTGTCGCACCGTTCGTTGTGTCCAGTGTGTTGATGGCCGTAGCGGTCGTTCTGATGTGCACCGTGCGCGAGATCCCTCGCACGCCGGCTCCGACGGCGAGGGATTGGCGGGGGCCACTGCGGTCCAGACCGCTGCTGCGGGTACTGGCCGCCCTGTTCCTGTTCGGCGGCGCGCTGTCCGCGGTCGAAGTGGTGCTGCCGCTCTACGCCCAGCAGAACGATGCCGTCGGCTACAGCGGCTGGTTCCTCGCCGCCCTCTCGCTGGGCAGCATCGTGGGAGCCCTCATCCTCGGCACGCACTCCACCCCGCACCATTTCACGCCTCCCGCCCTGGTGGGCGTGTTCGCCGCGGGCACTCTGCTGCTCGCCTTCGCGATGACGGTCGGCCCGGTCCTGGTGCTGATCGTCTGTCCGCTCACCGGTGTGACGATCGGCTCAGCCTTCGCACGCCTGTACACGGTCGTCGGCACGACGGGGCCGGCCGGCAACGAGCACGAGACCCAGGGCTGGGCCACCAGTTGCACGACGGTCGGCTTCGCCCTCGGCGCGGCGGGCGGAGCCGTCATCGCGGACGCGCTGGGAGCGGCTGCGTTCGTGGTGGTGACCCCGGTGGCCGCCCTCGGTGCCGCGCTGCTCCTGCTCGGCGCCGCACGCTCCACCCCCACCCCCGCCCCGCCCACGCCGTCCGAGTCGCCTGCGACACGCCTGCCCGGACGCGGCGAAGGCGAGGAACTCACGTAACCACGCGGCTCCGTGCCGAGCTCTTGAAGCGCTGACCCCCAAGGCGCGTCAAGCGACGCAGAGATTCACCACGTCGCCCGATACCGGGGACCCGTCCTCTGTTCATCCGCCGGAGCGTGGCCGAAGTAGTTTGTTGAGTTCAAACAACGGCACAGCCGGCGGACCACCTGGGAACGGCTACGGGACCTCGTCCGAACGAGGCGCCGCCCGACACGCGGACGCCGGAGCCCCCAGCAAACCGAGACGTCCCCACGGCCCGAATCTCGGGTAGGCGGCCGCCCTGGCATGTCGACCACGGACGAATCTAACTACTCGTCAGTAGAGTCAGCAAAGGGTCAGCATTCGTCTGACCAGACCTGACCGTAGCCTGCTTCACAGGAGACTCGACCTCAAGATCGAGAAGCACTTCCAGAGGCCTCGTCGACGTCCGACGGACCTCCGGGAGGGACGGCGTGGCCGCTGCACCAGGTCCCACCTTCAGGACATACGCGCAGTTCAGCGCACCCTTCCCCTAGCCTTCAGGCGAGTTGGGGGGAGTTCCGGAGCAGGGATCGGGGGGCCGTCGTAGCCCTTCACTTCGCCGTAGCGGGAGCCTTCCATCCAGTCCTTGCGGGCTTGTACGATCTCCTCGTTGCTCCGGCCGATCGAGTTCCAGAACAAAGCGCGGCATAGCAGCGTCTTCACAGGTCAAGTGGGTCTCGGATCGCTGACGGTCAGCAAACCGTCAGCATCGGCATCCGAGGGGTCCCAGGCCCATGGCAGCCAAGGCACTCGCCCGGGGAATGGGCACTTTTTACAAGGACTGCGAGCCCCCCGCATCCCGCTGGGCGACGTGTCCGCACTTCTACAAGGTCCGTTACAGGGGCCCGGGCGGCGAGCAGGTCGCGGAGTCGGGCTTCCTGACGCAAGACGAGGCCATCGATCGACTGACCAGTGTCTGCAAAGCAAAGAAGGCCGCCCGGCGAACCAGGACCACCCCCTCCTGGGCGTCAAGCCGCCTCAGTACGACCCCGAGCAAGCCGTCCTCCCGTCCGCTGCGCAGCTCCAGGCCCTGCGCGGTGCCGGGGACGACGTGTTCCGACTCATAGTGGAATTCATGAGCGGCTGCGGCCTACCGATGAACGTCCGGGCGCAGGCGGGGGGAGTGGAGCGCGGCCGGACCATACCGACCGTCTGAGGCCTACCTCCCCCGGTGGCGCTGCGGGCACCTGGCGGCCTGCCGCAGGGCACGGCCGCTGGAGCGCCTGGCCGTCTGCGGCGACCTGCGGCATTCCTCCTCGCCGACACCATCAAGCAAGTGAGCCGCGTCGCCGGATGCAGCGCGGGAGGTCCCGCTGTCTTCCGAGCCGCGACAGTCGGACGGTCTGGCCGGATCATGCGCCGCCGAGGCGGTGCGCGGCCTCAGATGCCCGGGGCGTGAGAGATGTTGCCGTAATAGGCGTCCGGTCCGTGCTTACGGGTGAAGTGCCGCTCCAGCAGATGCGTCGGTGGTTCGGGGGCGTCCCCGAGGCGGGACCCCAGCGCCAGCGTGTGCAGCGCCATCTCCGCCACGGCCTCGCAGACGATGGCGTTCTCCAGCGCTGCCTTCGCAGTGGTGCCCCAGGTGAAGGGGCCGTGTCGTGAGACGAGCGCTCCGGGGACCTCCTCGGCCCGACGGGGGTCGCCGTCGAGCCGGGCAATGATCACCTGTCCGGTGTTGTACTCGTAGTCCTGCGCGCACTGCTCGGCGGTGAGGTCCGCTGTCACGGGGACCGGCCCGTTGAAGGTGTCGGCGTGTGTCGTGCCGAGCACGGGGATCGGGCGGCGCGCCTGGGCGAAGGCGACGGCGTGCGTCGAGTGTGTGTGGGTGACGCCGCCGATGGAGGGGAAGGCCCGGTAGAGGCACCGATGGGTTTCGGTGTCGGTGGACGGCCTGAGGTGTCCCTCGACGACCCGCCCGTCCTCCAGCGCCACCACCACCAGGTCCTCCTCGGTGAGGTCGGCATAGGAGACCCCGGACGGCTTGATGACGAAGACGCCGGCGTCTCGGTCCACTCCGCTGACGTTTCCCCAGGTGAGGGTGGCCAGACCGGCCTCCGGGATGCGCAGGTTGGCCGCGAGGACCTCGCGACGGAGGTCCTTGAGGATGGTCTCGCTCACTACGCTCTCACCGTCTCTCCGACATGTGCGGCGGCTTCTTGGGACCGGCGTCCGGCAGGCCCCGCAGTCGCGCATAAGTGGGCTGGACTGACCGGGGGCCGCAGCAGGCATCACGGCCGGCCTACCTCCGCCGCCCGATCAAATTGTGAGCGCTAACAAGCAGCAATCTCAAGAGGTGCGAGAAGATTCCTGCCCACAACATGCGATCAACGCTGCATAATGTGAACGCCAACATCTATACCTGGTCGACAATCTTCCGGTCGGTCCGAGATGTGTGCGGGGCGCGGCTGGTTCGGTACTTTGAGGGAAGGCCGCTCGATGAGGAAAGGAAGAGAGTTGACCCAGCTCCCAGACGTCTCGCGAGCGCCCACGATGACGGACGTCGCGCGGGTCGCCGGCGTGTCCCATCAGACCGTTTCACGGGTGCTCAGCGACCACCCGAACGTCAGCGCCAAGACCCGGGCCGCGGTGACACAGGTCATCGAGCAGCTCGGGTACCGCCGTAACTCGGCAGCCCGGGCTCTGGCCACTCGCCGGACCCACACGCTGGGCGTCATCGCAGTGAACACCACTCTGCACGGGCCCGCCAGCACCGTGGCGGGAGTTCACGAGGCGGCTCGGAACCGCGGCTATCTGACGTCCGCCGTCACGCTGCGGACCGCCACGCAGACAGCCCTCGCCGAAGCCATGCAGCACCTCGCCGGGTGGGGCGTGGAGGGGATCGTCGCCGTCACTCCCCAACGAGACGCGGTGAGGGCCCTGGCGGCATTGGAAGCACCGTGCCCGGTGGTCACCGTGGAAGGCGGCCACACCCTGGACCTGCCAGGGGTGTCGCTGGACCAGAACCTCGGCGCTCGCATGATCACGGAACATCTTCTCGCGTCGGGCCACGCCACCGTGTGGCATGTCGCAGGCCCTCCCGACTGGCTCGAGAGCGAGGCCCGCACGCAGGGGTGGGAGGACGCCCTACGAGAGGCCGGCGCCGAGGTGCCACCCCTGCTGCGCGGCGACTGGAGTCCGTTGTCCGGATACCAGGCCGGCCAGCAGCTCGCGGGTCGGGTCCGGGCGTCACGAGGGCAGGGAGCGGGCCTCACCGCAGTGTTCGTCGCCAACGACCAGATGGCCCTCGGTGTGCTACGGGCCTTGCGGGAAGCGGGCCTGCGCACGCCGGAGGACGTGGCGGTCGCCGGCTTCGACGACATCCCGGAGGCGGAGTTCTTCCCACCCCCGCTGACGACGATCCGTCAGGACTTCGCCTCGATCGGCCGCGCCAGCATCGGGCTGCTCCTGGACCACATCGAAGGCCGGACCGACGAGTCGACGCACCTGGTGGTGGCGCCCGAGCTCATCGTGCGCGCCAGTACGGCCCGCAGGAGCTCTCCCCCCAGGGAATGACCCCCACCGCCCAGGGATTGCCTCTCCCCGGGGGAGCCGGGCGGCCCGGGCCGACGTGCGGCCGGCACACTGGAACCACCGACGGCGTCGCCCGGGCCGGGTCCGCGCAACGCGGCGCATGCGCCCCGGGAATGGCGAAGCGGTCGGCGGAGGAGATCTTCGCGGCTCCGGGTGAGCAGATGACGGCCGCACCGACCCGCGAAACGGCCGGCGCCGCCCCTCTCAGACAGTGACCGTGGTGAAACTGTGGATCGTGGTGGACCGGTACAGCTCACCCGGGCGCAGGAGGACCGTCGGGTACTCGGGGCGGTTCGGGGAGTCGGGGAAGTGCTGGGTTTCCAGCGCGACCCCCGCGTAGGCACGGTACGAGCTACCTCCCTTGCCCGTGATGTCACCGGTCAGGCCTTGGGCGGTGTAGACCTGAATGCCCGGTTCCGTGGTGCGCACGTCCATGCGACGGCCGGATGCGGGGGCGTACAACACGGCGGCCTTGCGAGGACGGGCTCGCCGGGCGCCGTCGAGGACCCAGTTGTGGTCGAAGCCACTGCCGCCGAGGGCCAGTTGCTCATCCGTACGGGTCAGGATGTCAGAGAGCCGCCGGTGCCTGCGAAGGTCGAACGGGGTGCCGCTGACCGAGCGGTGAGGGCCGTCGGGGATCAGCTCGGCGTCGACGGGCGTGTAGAGGCGAGCCTCTATCTGGAGGTGGTGGGACAGGACGTTGCCGCGCCCCTCTCCTTCGAGGTTCCCGTGGGCGTGGTTGGTGAGGTTGACGATCGTCGGCGCGTCGGCGACCGCCTGGTACGCCAGGGTCAGGTTGTCATCCTGGTCCAGCGTGTAGGTGACGCGGACGTTCAGGGCACCGGGGAATCCCTGGTCGCCGTGGGGGCTGTGCAGGAACAGGCGGACACCGGTGCGGTGCGCGGAGTGGAAGGGTTCGCACCGCCACACGCACTGGTCGAACCCGTCGGGACCGCCGTGCAGCGTGTGCCCGTTCTCCTGGGTGGCGAGCCGGTAGGTGACGCCGTCGAGGACGAGACGGCCACGCGCAATGCGGTTGGCGTAACGGCCCACCGTCGCGCCGAAGTAGCGTGCTGAGCCCTCGAAGGCGGCGGGGTCGCGGGCGGCGAGCACCACATCGGCAGTGTGGCCCCAGCGATCCGGCAGGATCAGGGAACGGAGGCGGGCGCCGCGCGTGTGGACCTCCGCGCGCGCCCGGCCGGGGAAGCCGAACCGCCACCTCTCCTCCGTTCCTTCATCGGCCATGCGCAGGGGACGGCCCGTCCGCGGACAGGCGGCAGTCTGCCTGGGCTCAGAGGCCTGTTCGACAGGTTCGTATGCGTATTCCATGGCGGTGTTCCCTGGAAGTCGGTCCATCGGAGGGCGTGCCGGGAGGCAAGCTGTGATCGCGGCACGCGAACGCGGTGGCACGGGATGGGCAGAGGGGCCGGGAGTCAGGCGGCGGCAGGGCGGCGTCCACTCATCAGCCGTTGCAGCACGATGAACACGAGCAGCAGGGCGCCGATGACGATCCGGGTCCACCACGAGCTGAGCGTGCCCTGGAAGTTGACGACCGTCTGGATCACGCCGAGGACGAGCACGCCGAGGGCGGTGCCAAGGACGAAGCCGGAACCTCCGGTCAGCAGCGTGCCGCCGATCACGGTGGCGGCGATCGCGTCGAGTTCCATGCCCATGGCGTGGAGGGCGTAGCCGGAGAGCATGTAGAAGGTCAGCAGCAGGCCGCCGAGTGCGGAGCACAGGCCGCTGACGGCATATACGGCGATCTTGGTGGAGCCCGCCGGAAGACCCATCAGGCGTGCGGAGGACTCATTGCCGCCCAGCGCGTACACGTTGCGGCCGAAGCGCGTGTGGTGCAGTACGACGAAGGCGATCACCAGCACGGCCAGGGCGATGACCACCGGGATCGAAACGAACAGTCCCCCCGGGCCATACAGCCGGGTCTGCGCGATTCCCGCCGTGGTGGGGTCGCTGATCGTGATGGATTCGGTGCTGATCGTGTAGCAGAGCCCGCGGGCGAGGAACATGCCGGCCAGGGTGACGATGAACGGCTGGATCTCGAAGGTGTGGATGATCCAGCCCATGAGCGTCCCGCTCGCTGCTCCGACCAGCAGTACCAGTGGCATGACGGTGGCCAGGGGCCAGCCGTGTGACTCGACCAGCCAGGCGGTGAGCATGGTCGACAGGGCCACCATGGAGCCGACGGACAGATCGATGCCGCCGGTGAGGATGACGAAGGTTGCCCCGACCGCGACGACCAGGAGGAATCCGTTGTCGATCAGCAGGTTCAGCACGACTTGCGCGGAGAGGAAGCCCTCGTAGCGGAGCGATCCGACGCTGAACATGACGACCAGCAGGACGGCCGTGACGATCAGTGGGATACGGGTGCGGGTGCGCGGGGACACGGTCGCGAAGGGGCGGGTGAGCCCAGCGGCGGCGCTCGCGATGCCGGTACTCATGCGCGTACCTCCTGCTGCTGCGGGGCGGCGCCCGCCGTGGTGTGGGATCGGGGAGTGGTTGTCCTGCGGCGGCGCAGGACCTTGGCCCGGAAGACCGGGGACTGCACGAGGCAGACGACGATGACGACGAAGGCCTTGAAGACGAGGGTGATCTCGGGTGGGACGCCGAGGGTGTAGACGGTGGTGGACAGCGTCTGGATGATCAGGGCGCCCAGGACGGTGCCGCCGAGGGAGAAGCGTCCTCCGGTCAGGGCGGTGCCGCCGACGACGACGGCGAGGATCGCGTCGAGTTCGATCCACAGGCCGGCGTTGTTACCGTCGGCGCTGGAGACGTTGGAACTGATCATCAGCCCGGCGACGGCGGCGCACAGCGCGCTGAAGACGTAGACCAGGGCGAGCAGACCGCCGGCGCGGATGCCGACCAGTCGGCTGGCGGCGGGGTTGCCGCCTACGGACTCGATCAGCATGCCGAGTGCGCTGCGACGGGTGATGAAGGCGGTGAGCGCGACGAGGGCGGTTGCCAAGAGGACGGCGAACGGGAAGGTCAGCCAGTAGCCGCCTCCGATCATCTTGTAGGGGCCGCTGGTCACCGTGATGATCTGGCCGTCGGTGATCAGCTGGGCGACGCCGCGGCCCGCGACCATGAGGATCAAGGTGGCCACGATGGGCTGCACCCCCAGCCCGGACACCAGGAAGCCGTTGGCGAGGCCCAGCACGAGGGCGACGCCGAGCGCGAGGGCGACGGCCGTGAGCATGGTGGCGACGCTGCCGGGATGTGCGGCGGTGGAGATGTGCCCACAGGCGAGGGCACCGGCGATGGCGACGGTGGAACCCACCGAGAGGTCGATGCCGCGGGTGGCGATGACGAGGGTCATGCCCAGCGCCACCAGGGTGAGGGGCGCGCCGAACTGGAGGATGTCGATGAGGCTGCCGTAGAGGTGGCCGTCGCGTACGCGGACGGAGAAGAAGTCGTGGTGGAACGCGAGGTTGCCGAGGAGCAGGGCGAACAGGATGAGGGTTGGCCACAGCAGGCGGTGGCCGGCCAGTCGTCTCCCGATTCCGCCGACCGCCTCGGACTTGGCAGGCTGGGGGGTCATGAGTCCGCTCCGGTGGCGATGGTGGTGAGTATGCGTTCGGGCGTGACGCTGTCGTCGTTCGTGAGGGTGGCCACCATGCGGTGGTCGCGGAGCACGGCGATGTGGTGGCTCAGGCGCAGGACCTCTTCGAGTTCCGCCGAGATGAACAGCACGGCGGTGCCTTCGCTCGCCAGGCGGGCGACGAGTTTCTGGATCTCCGCCTTGGCCCCGATGTCGATGCCCCGGGTGGGCTCGTCGAGGATCAGGAGCCGGGGTGCGGTCAGCAGCCAACGGGCGAGGAGGACTTTCTGCTGGTTGCCTCCGCTGAGGTGGCGTACCTGCGCTTCGGGGTCGGCGGGGCGGATGTCCAGGGCTTGGATCCAGTGCCGTGCCAGTTCGTCCTGTTTCGCACGGGCCAGCGGCCTGGTCCAGCCGCGGGCGGCCTGCAGAGCGAGGACGATGTTCTCGCGGACCGTGAGCTCGCCCACCAGTCCCTCGGACTTGCGGTTCTCGGAGCAGAAGGCGATGCCTCGGGCGATGGCGTGGCGAGGGGTGCGCAGGAGTACCTTCTTGCCCTCGATGCTCACTTCTCCGCCGTCCGCGCTGTCCGCGCCGAACAGGAGTCGCGCCGCCTCCGTGCGGCCGGAGCCCAGGAGGCCGGCCAGTCCGATGACCTCGCCGGCATGGATGTCGAGGTCGTACGGTTCGATCGAGCCCGTGCGGGTCAGTTGTCGTGCCTGGAGGAACGGCTCGCTGGTCGCCCGTTCGGCCGCTTCCTCGTGGGCACGGTCGGACAGCTGGTCGAGGGTGGCCAGTTCTCCGCCGATCATGCGCTGTACCAGCGTCACCGGAGTGAGTTCGCCGATGGGGTACTCGCCTTCCAGGTGACCGTTGCGCAGGATGGTGACGCGGTCGCAGAGATCGAATACCTGGTCGAGGAAGTGCGTGACGAACAGGATGGCCGCACCGCGGTCCCGCAGGCGCCGCACCAGGGTGAAGAGCTGGGCGACCTCCTCGCGATCCAGGCTGGAGGTGGGTTCGTCCAGCACGAGCACCTTCGCCGAGACGTCCACCGCCCGGACGATGGCGACCAGCTGCTGCACCGCCAGGGAGTGCGAACCGAGCAGACTGGTGACGTCGAGGTCGAGGTCCAGTTCCGTCAGCAGCTCTGCCGCCCGCTGCCGCATCGCGGACCAGTGGATGAGGCCGAGCCGGCGCGGTTCGCGCCCGATGAGGATGTTCTCGGCGACCGAGATGTTCGGGCAGAGGTTGACCTCCTGGTAGACGGTGCTGATTCCGGCCTGCTGCGCCTGGAGGGGGTCTGCGAAGGTGTGCGGCCGGCCGTCGACGAGGATGGTGCCGCCTTCGACGGGGTGGACACCGGTGAGCACCTTGATCAAGGTGGACTTGCCGGCGCCGTTCTCGCCCATCAGGGCGTGCACCTCACCGGGGAAGAGCCGCAGGGCGACTCCGTCGAGGGCGAGCACGCCCGGGAACTGCTTGCGGATGTCCCGGGCTTCCAGGACCGGCCGCGGGCCGCCGTCGTCCGTGGGCCGCGGGGTGGACGGGGATGCCATCCGCCCTCCTCTCGTGGGTGGGGTGGGGTGGAGCGGGCTCCGGACGGTGAAGGAGGCACCGGGGCCGGGCCTCCTCCGGCACCGGAACGTGCGGGTTTCAGTAGTTCCGGGACGGCAGCGCGGCCGCGGCCTTGTCCTGCGGGAAGACACCCTCCACGGTCTCGACACGAGCCGGCACGCTCTCCCCGGCCGCCACCTTCTTGGTCAGCTCCATCAGCTGGTCACCGAGCATCGGGTTGCACTCCACCACGACGTTGATCTTGCCCTCGGTCATTGCGACGAAGGCGTCCTTGATCCCGTCCACCGAGATCACCTTGATGTCCGTCCCGGGCTTCTTGCCGGACTCCTCGATGGCCTGGATGGCGCCGAGGGCCATGTCGTCGTTGTGGGCGTAGAGGACGTCGATGTCCTCCTGGGACTTCAGGAACGCCTGCATGACCTCCTTGCCCTTGGCGCGGGTGAAGTCGCCCGACTGCGAGGCAACGATCTTGAACTTGTTGTCGGCACGGATGACGTCGGCGAAGCCGGCCTTGCGGTCGTTGGCGGGCGCGGAGCCCGTGGTGCCCTGGAGCTCGACGATGTTGACCGGGCCCTGCTCGTTGGCGTACGCGCCGGTCAGCCATTCGCCCGCGGACCTGCCCTCCTTGACGAAGTCCGAGCCCAGGAAGGTCTTGTAGAGGGAGGTGTCCTTGGTGTCCACGGCGCGGTCGGTGAGGATGACCGGGATGCCTGCATCCTTGGCCTCCTTCAGCACCGTGTCCCAACCGGACTCCACGACCGGCGAGAAGGCGATGACGTCGACCTTCTGCTGAATGAAGGTGCGGATCGCCTTGATCTGGTTCTCCTGCTTCTGCTGTCCGTCGGAGAACTTGAGGGTGATCCCCGCCTTCTTCGCCGCCTCCTGGACGGACTTGGTGTTGGCGGTACGCCAACCGCTCTCGGCGCCGACCTGGGCGAAGCCGAGGGTGATCGTGCCGCCGGAGCCTCCCTTGCCTCCCGAGGAGGAGCCGGAGGCGGGGCCCTCGGTCGAGCAGGCGGTCAACGCCGAGGAGGCGAGGAGGGCGGCGGTGAGGACGAGAGCTGCTCTGCGGGCCATGTCGAGTGTCCTTTCGGGGTGTACGGAAGAGGCGCCGCACGGCCGGGGGCCGGGCTTTGCCCAAAAGGAGTCCCAGGGGTGCCGCGCTGCACGACGGCCGGGTCGGTCGGTCGACGTCGGGGCGGAGGTGGGGGCGGGAAGGGTCGGCAGGTGAGGGATTCCCTTGAGATGGGGGCGCCGTCGCATTGTGAGCGCTAACAAGCCACGTTCTCAACCCTCTTGCGCGCGTTACCTGTCCGTTACCGCGTCGGGCGCGACAACGAGACTGTGACCCGCACGGACCCCTTGCCTATCGACATTGTTAGCGCTCACACTGCGAAGGGACCACCCGACCGACCGCCAGGATCGCGGGCGGCAACTCCGCCTGCCGGGCAGCCTGTCGGGCCGCCTGCCGCCCCACGGCTCCTTCGAAAGGCACTCTGTTGACGTCACCTCATCCCCTCGCGCCCACCCCGTATTCCGAGGAATCGGAGCAGTACACGGTCGGCGTCGACTTCGGCACCCTGTCGGGCCGCGCCGTGGTGGTGCGGGTTCGCGACGGTCAGGAGCTGGCCGCGGCGGTCCACGCCTACCGGCACGGCGTCATCGACCGGCACCTGCCGCACGGCGGTGCGCAACTGCCTCCGGACTGGTCCCTGCAACACCCCCAGGACTGGCGGGACGTACTGCGTCGCGCCGTCCCGGAGGCGGTGGCGGCGGCCGGAATCGATCCTGCCGCGGTGATCGGCATCGCCACCGACTTCACCGCGTGCACCGTCCTGCCCACGCTGGCCGACGGGACTCCCCTCGCCGAGACGGAGCTCGCCGGACGGCCGCACGCGTGGCCCAAGCTGTGGAAGCACCACGCGGCCCAGTCGCATGCCGACCGCATCAACGAACTCGCCCACGCCCGCGGGGAGAAGTGGATCGCCCGCTACGGCGGCCGGATCTCCTCCGAGTGGCAGTTCGCGAAGGCCCTCCAGGTCTTGGAGGAGGATCCGCTCGTCTACGAAACCTGCGCGCGGTGGATCGAGGCCGCCGACTGGATCGTGTGGCAGCTCACCGGAACCGAGTCCCGCAACGCCTGCACGGCCGGATACAAGGGCATCCACCAGGACGGCGCCTACCCGAGCGAGGAGTACCTGGCCGCACTGAACCCCCGGTTCGCCGACTTCGCACGCACCCGCCTCGCATTCCCCCTCTCTGCGCTGGGCTCACGAGTGGGCTCGCTCAGCACCGAGGCAGCAGCCTGGACAGGGCTGCGACCCGGCATCGCCGTTGCCGCGGGCAACGTCGACGCCCACGTCACCGCAGCGGCGGCCCAGGCCGTCGAGGACGGTCAACTGCTCGCCATCATGGGCACCTCCACCTGCCACGTCGTGAACGCTCCCGTCCTCGCCGACGTCCCCGGCATCTGCGGTGTCGTCAACGGTGGGATCGTCGAGGGAACCTACGGCTACGAGGCCGGCCAGAGCGCGGTCGGCGACATCTTCGCCTGGGTACTGGACCAAGGCGTCCCGTCGGACTACCTCGCCGAGGCCGCCGAACGCGGCGAGGACCTGCACACCCTGCTGACCCGGAAGGCCGCCCGACAGCCGGTCGGCGGCCACGGACTGGTCGCCCTCGACTGGCTGAACGGCAACCGTTCGGTCCTCGTCGACCACCACCTCTCCGGAGTCATCGTGGGTCTCACCCTCGCGACCCGCCCCGAGGACGTCTACCGCGCGCTGCTCGAAGCCACCGCGTTCGGCACCCGCGTCATCGTGGAGGCCCTGGAGACGGGCGGCGTACCGGTGAACGAGTTCATCGTCGCCGGCGGGCTGGCCAAGAACGAACTGCTGATGCAGATCTACTCCGACGTGCTGCGCCGCCCCGTCTCCCTGGCCGCGTCCAACCAGGGCCCCGCCCTCGGGTCGGCCATCCACGCCGCCGTAGCCGCCGGCGCGCACACCGACGTACGTACGGCCACCGCCGCCATGGGCCGCCGGCTGCCGGCCGTCTACCTGCCCGACGCCACCCGGGCCGAGGCGTACGACGCCCTCTTCGCCGAATACCGGCTCCTGCACGACCACTTCGGCACCGGCGGCCTGCTGCACCGCCTGAGGAGCATGCGCGACACGGCCCACACCGCGGGCTGACACCGCCCCGCTGTTCGTCCCCGCTTCCCCACCCGCCCGCCGCCCCCGCCACCGTTGCGGGACGTCACCTTCAGGAGTCCATGTGCCCAGCCACGCATCCCCCGCCCAGGAAATCTGGTTCCTCACCGGCAGCCAAGGCCTGTACGGAGAGGAGACGCTGCAGCAGGTCGCCGAACAGTCGCTGCAGATCGCCGCCGCGCTGGCCGACGCCTCCGGCATTCTCGCGCGCGTGGTGTGGAAGCCGGTACTGACCGACGCCGCCGCCATCCGCCGGGTGTGCCTCGACGCGAACGCCGACGACCAGTGCATCGGGCTGATCGCCTGGATGCACACCTTCTCGCCGGCCAAGATGTGGATCGCCGGACTGGACGCGCTGCGCAAGCCGTTGCTGCACCTCCACACCCAGTCGAACGTGGCCCTGCCCTGGGACACCATCGACATGGACTTCATGAACCTCAACCAAGCTGCCCACGGAGACCGCGAGTTCGGGCACATCCAGACCCGTCTGGGCGTACCCCGCAAAACGGTGGCCGGCCACGTCACCGATCCCGAGACGAGCGCACGCGTCGCGATCTGGGCGCGGGCGGCCGCCGCACGATCCGAACTGGCCACCCTCAAGGTCGCCCGCTTCGGCGACAACATGCGCGACGTGGCCGTCACCGAGGGCGACAAGGTCGAGGCCCAGCTGCGCTTGGGCGTCTCCGTCAACACCTACGGCGTCAACGACCTGGTGAAGGTCGTCGACAGCGCGGACGAGACCGACGTGGCTTCCCTCGTCGAGGAGTACGCCGACCTGTACCACTTGGCGCCGGAACTGCGACCGGGCGGCGAACGGCACGACTCGCTGCGTTACGCGGCCCGCATCGAAGCCGGCCTGCGCACCTTCCTGGAAACGGGCGGCTTCGGGGCCTTCACCACCAACTTCGAGGACCTGGGCGGACTGCGCCAGCTGCCCGGCCTCGCGGTCCAGCGGCTCATGGCCCAGGGGCACGGCTTCGGAGGAGAGGGCGACTGGAAGACCGCCGTCCTGCTGCGCGCCCTCAAGGTGGCCGCCACCGGCCTCCCGGGCGGCACCTCCTTCATGGAGGACTACACCTACGACCTGACAGCGGGCAACCAGCTCATCCTCGGCGCACACATGCTGGAAGTCTGCCCCACCATCGCGGCCGCCAGGCCCAGCTGCGAGATCCACCCCCTCGGCATCGGCGGGCGGGAGGACCCGGTGCGCCTGGTGTTCGACGCCGCCCCCGGCCGGGCCGTGGTGATCGGACTCGCCGACCTTGGCGACCGCTTCCGCCTGATCGCCAACGACATCGACGTGGTGGCACCCCCTCACCCGCTGCCCGCCCTGCCCGTCGCCCGCGCGGTCTGGCGGCCCCACCCCGACCTGCGGACCTCCACCGAATCCTGGCTGACGGCCGGAGGACCGCACCACACCGTCCTCAGCACCGCCCTCACCTCCGACCACCTCGACGACCTGGCGGAGATGCTCCGCCTGGAACTCGCCCTCATCGACGACACCACCACCCCGAAGCAGTTCCGGCGAGATCTCCGCTGGAACCAGGCGTACTACCGGCTGGCACTGGGACTGTGAACCGGTTGAAGCCCAGGCCGGTCCGCGCAAACGGGCATCGGCCGACCGGTCTCGACGATCGATCCCCGCCCCTGCCTTGAGCCGCCGAGCGTCAGCGGGCGTCTTCCGCCACCTGAGCACAGACCGTCGATCCCCCGGCGCGCAACTTGTGCATCGTCAGGCAGGTCTCGTCGAACGGGTGTCGCCGCTTGCCCAGACACGCGCACGACGTGACCGGCCGATACGCAGGTGGTGTTGCCAGGACTGATGCGCCTTCGCTGGGCCCCGTCGTGTGCCGGGTCCTCACGAGCTCATGTGACCTGTATGACCGCCACGGCAAGCGGCGGAAGCCCCTCGACGTCAAGGTCCACGGCTCGCGCGCCCGGGCGCTTGAGTCTCCAGCGGCTGGAGGGTCCAGGATCTCGCCCATGGAAGACGAACGCCCCGACGTGCTCACCATCGGCCAGCTCGCGCACCGCACTGGCCTTCCGGTGCGCACCCTGCGCTTCTGGTCGGACGAGGGAGCGGTGCCGCCCGTGGCCCGCTCCGCGAGCGGCTACCGGCTGTACGACGCCGAGTCCGTGGCCCGCGTCGAGCTGGTCCGCACCCTGCGGGAGCTGGGCCTCGGGCTCGACGACGTGTGCCGCGTCCTGAGCGGCCGCACCACGGTCGCCGAGATCGCCGACGCGCACGTGGCCGCGCTCGACGCGCAGATCCGCTCCCTCAAGGTGAGTCGGGCCGTCCTCTCCACCGTTTCGAAACGTGGTTCGACCGCTGAGGAGACAGCACTGATGAACCGGTTGGCACGGCTTTCCGCCACCGAACGCAAGCAGATCATCGACGAGTTCAAGGAGGAGGTGTTCGGCGGTCTCGACGTCGACCCGCGCCTGCGTGACCGCATGCGCACCTTCAGCATCGAACTGCCCGACGACCCCACACCCGAGCAGGTCGACGCCTGGATCGAACTGGCCGAGCTGGTGCGGGACCCCGGCTTCCGCTCCCGGATGCGCACCATGCTGGAGCTGAGCACCCCGGCCCCCGGTCAGAATCGTGCCCCCGGGGCGTCCATCTGGTGGGCCAGGCAGGTCGTGCAGACCGTCGCGGAGGTGAGGAACCGCGGGATCGCCCCTGAGGGACCGGCAGCGGCCGAAGTGCTGTCCGAGCTGTTCGGCGACGCCGATCGGGCCGCCGTGCTGTTGTGCCTGGAGGCCGGGATCGAGGCAGGGGCGGATCGCTACCGCAGGCTCGTCGCCCGCGTGCGCGGACAGTATTCGTCTCCCGACGCGTCCGAGGAGCTGGAGTGGCTGGCGCGAGCCCTGCGTGCCGCGGATCAAGCCTGACCGGCCGTACCGCCCCTGCCCCGCATGGGTTGAGGCGAAGCGACCACCCGTTCCCGATCCGCCTCGTGTGATCACGGGCTGGGGGCAGCTGCCGCTCTTCACCACATGTGGCGGGGATCACGTCGGTGGGAAAACCTGCGGCTCGGCTCGGGCGTCTAGGAGGTGTGAGAACAGTCAGAGCAGCGCTGCACGAGTTGGACGAGGAGCGTCTCGTCCGGCTGGTGGCCAAGGGCGACCGTGCCGCGTTCGAGGAGTTGTACCGGCGTACGTCGCCGTGGATGGCGGTGCGGCTGCGCCGCCGCTGCGCGGACGAGCAGATCGTCGCCGAAGTCATGCAGGAGACGTATCTGGCGGTGTGGCGCGCGGCGAGTGCGTTCGCCGGGGCCGCGGCCGGAGGAACGGCCGTCGGCTGGCTGTGGACGATCGCGGCGCGGCGCCTCGTCGACGCGTTCCGGCGCAGGGCCCACCACGCGGAGCCGCCGCCCGCGGCCGCCCCGCAGCCCGTGGCGCCCGCCGAGGAGGAGGCGCTCGCGGCGATCGTGGGCGGTGACGTCGGCGACGCGCTGCGGCGCCTCACGCCGGAGCTCAGACAGGTACTGCAGGCCATGGTGCTCGACGGACTGTCCGTCAGGGAGACCGCG
Source organism: Streptomyces erythrochromogenes (assembly GCF_036170895.1). NCBI lineage: Bacteria > Bacillati > Actinomycetota > Actinomycetes > Kitasatosporales > Streptomycetaceae > Streptomyces > Streptomyces erythrochromogenes. The sequence goes on from NZ_CP108036.1 coordinate 1,114,533, forward strand.
GTTCTGCTCGGGCTGCCCGAGGGCACGGTCAAGACCCGTGCCCGCCGGGCCAGGATCGCGATGCGGAGGGCGCTGGTATGAGCGTGGAACACGCGTCGATGCGGATCATCGACGGTTACGCGCGCGGCGACACGGACATCGCCGCCGACGAGGTGTGGGCCCTGGAGGCCCACCTGGAGGCGTGCCGGGTGTGCCGTGACCGGCTGTCGGCCGCCGTTACGGCGCAGGCGCCCGCCGTGGCGGCACTGGTCGACACGGTGTGGTCCGGCCTCGGCCCCCAGTTGGCCGCCACCGCCACGATGCCGCGCCGGCGGCGCTGGTCGGCGTGGCTGTCCGTGTGGATGACGCCGGTGACGGTGCCGCGGCTGGCCATGGTCGTGAGCGTGACACTGCTCGCGCTCCTGCTCGACCTGGTCGGCACCGGATCCGCCGAGGTGTCACTGGTACTTCTGCTCGCTCCGGTGCTGCCGGTGCTCGGCGTCGCGGCGTCGTGGTCGCGCGGGCTAGACCCGGCGTACGAACTGACGGCCTCGGCGCCCAGAGCCGGGCTGTACCTGGTGCTGCGGCGCACCGCGTCCGTGCTCGCCGTGGTCGTCCCCGCGCTGCTGGTGGCCGGCTGGGTGACGGGGATGACGGCCGCGCAGTGGCTGCTGCCCTGTCTGGCCTTCACCTCGACGACCCTGGCGCTCGGCGGTGTCGTCGGCGTGACCCGTGCGGCCGTTGCGCTGGTGGCGGTGTGGGCCGCCGTAGTCGTGGCGCCGACCCTGGCCGCCAGCCGTACGACCTTCGCCCTGCAGACGGACGGTCTGCCCGTGTGGGGGCTGATCCTCGCGCTCGGCATCGGTGTCGTGATCGCCCGCAGGGGCGCGTACTCCGTGCTGGGAGCCCATCGATGACCATCGGCCTCGCCAGTGTGCCCTTACCCAGCGATCTTGTCGCGCGCATCCCCATGAGTGGCTGAAACACCACAGCCACACCGGCATCCCTGGATCTCCCGGTCCTACGAGTGACCGGAATCAACCCACCGACAACGCAAGGAACACCACATGATGACCGCGGTGAGCGCGGCTGACATCGCGCCGACGGCCTACGCCTGGGAGATCCAGGCCACCGGGCTGAAGGTCAGAGTCGGCCGGAAACGGATGGCGGTCGACGGGCTCGACCTGAAGCTCGGCATCGGCGTACACGGCCTGCTCGGCCCCAACGGGGCCGGCAAGACCACCCTCATCCGGGCACTGGCCACCGTACTGCACCCCACCGAAGGCACCTTGGAGCTGCTCGGCGAGTCCGCGGGCGGCATGGGCGAGCACCGTGCGCTGCGCCGCCGGATCGGATACCTGCCGCAGGAGTTCGGCTACTACAAGCGCTTCACGGTGCGCGAGTTCGTCGAGTACATGGCGTGGCTGAAGGAGGTGCCCAAGGCGGACATCCCCGGGGCGGTGCAGCGTGCCGTGGAGCGGGTGGGTCTGGCGGACCGCGCCGACGAGAAGATGAAGGCCCTGTCGGGCGGCATGGTACGCAGGGTCGGCATCGCCCAGGCCATCGTCAACGACCCGACGATCCTGCTGCTGGACGAGCCGACGGTCGGCCTGGACCCGGCGCAGCGGCTGCGCTTCCGCGAGCTGCTTCAGCAGCTCGGCACGGACACGTGCGTCGTGGTCTCCACCCATCTGGTGGAGGACGTCGCCGCCGCCTGCACCAACGTGGTGCTCTTCGCCGAGGGCAGGCTGGTCTTCCAGGGCACCCCGGACGAGCTGGCCGCGGCGGGCGGCCCCGAGCACGTGGGCGACAGCCCCCTGGAGCGCGGCTACTCGGCACTGCTCCTGACCCCCGAGCAGACAAGGGGCACCTGGTGAACGTCCGTGTCCTGCGCATCGAGCTGAAGCGCTCCGTCGCCCCGTGGGCCGGCGCCGTGGTCCTGACGACGGCGCTGGCGTTCCTGTACCTGGTGGACGCCGCGTGGTGGAGGGGCACCACGGCGTGGACGGCCCAGTGGACGTCCATGGCCCTGTGGACCCGCGCCCTGCTGGGCTACCTGTGGCCGCTGGCCGTGGGGCTCGGGGCGCTGCAGGGCCTGCGCGACCACCGCTCGAAGGTGTCCGAGCTGCTGACGACCACATCGCGTCCCGCCTGGCACCGCGCCGCCACGCTGGCGGGCACGACGGCGATCACCCTGGCCTCGGCGTTCGCGCTCCTCGTCCTCGTGGGCGCGGTCCAGGTGCTCTCCAACACCGAGTACACGCACCTCGGATGGCTGCCGGTCTCGCTGGTGGGGGCACTCTCTCTCGCCGCGGGAGCCGTGCTGGGCATGGGGGCCGGGCGCGCCCTGCCGTCCGCGCTCACCCCGCCCGCGCTGACCATGGGCGCCTTCGTGTTCACGGCCCTCATGCACATGTCGTTGGGCACGGAGCCGAACCGGGTCTCCCTGCTGTCCCCGGCGGTGCAGGAGGTGCGCGAGGTACTCGTCACGCTCTCCGCCTCCGTGCACGTCGGGCAGACGATCTGGCTGCTCGGCATGGCCGCGACCGGCTTCGCGCTGCTGGTCGCCGCGACCCCGCGCGCCCGGCTGATCGCCCTGACGCCCGTCCTGGCCGGCGCGGCGATCGCCCTGCTCGTCCTCCCCTCCGCTCCAGGCCGGATGTATGTGGTCGACGAGGCCGCCGCGGAGCTGGTGTGCGATGGTCCGGTGTGCGTGACCAAGACGCACCAGGCACGACTCGCCGACCTCGCGGGTCCCGGCAAGGAGGCGCTGCGCCTGCTGCACGGCGCCCTGGGCGGCCAGGCGCCGGTCTCGGTCCGGGAGAACACCGCCGTACTGCCCGACGGCTCCACGCCGCAGTGGTCCGGCAAGACCGTGCTCTTCGACTTCGACGACGACATCATCGCCGCCGCGAAGGGCGAGGAGCTGACCTGGGCCCTGATCGCCAAAGGCATGGTGCCAGGGTGCACCCCCGTCGGCTGGAGCAGCTTCGGGAATGAGGATTTCGCGCAGACCGTCGCCGTGGGCTGGGTCCTCGGAGACCTCAGGTCGCTGCCCGGCACAGGATCAGCAAGTTTGCGCCGCGAGGTCGACGCCGCGGCCCGCCCGGTGTGGACGGAACTCAAGGCGCTGCCGCGGGCCGAACAGCTCTCGCGGATCAACGCGATGCGCGCCGCCGCGCTCTCCTGCAAGGGCGACGCGTTCGATGCACTGAACGGGGGTGCGTCCCGATGAGATGGCTGACGCTGTACGCGCGCTCGCGTCAGGTACCCGCGTCACTCGCCGCAGTGGTGATCAGCGCGGTGGCGGTGTGGGCACTGGTCCGGGACGGGGGCGAGGGACCCGGTGATCCGCGGCTGCCCGTGCTCATCCTCGCTACGGGGGCGATGGCAGCCTCGATCGGGCTCAGCGGGCAGGACCTCGCGCTGGACCGGACGGCCGCGATCCGATGGGTGCCCCGAAGAGCGGCACACGTGCTGCTCATCGGCGCGGTCGTCGGCACGGTGCTGTTGACAGTGCAGACCATGGGCGAGGACATGGCCACCACCGCGTTCGTCGTCCGGGACAGCGCGGGCCTGATGGGACTGGTCGCCCTGGGCGCGGCGCTCTTGGGCGGCCAGTACGCCTGGACGCTACCGTTCACCTGGCTCTCCTTCTCGTTCTTCGCCCCGCCCCCGACAGGTGTGCCGATGCAGGTGGCGACCTGGATGCTGCTGCCGCCCGGCACGGCAGCGGGCACCTGGACGGCCCTGGTCCTCACGGTTGCCGGCACCGCGGCCTACGCCGTCGCGGGACCGAGACGGTAGCCGGACCGGGCCACCGGATCGGGGCACGGCCGTGTTCGTGTGCGGATCCGCCAGCGGTGCCGTCGATGCCCGTTCGGCAGCCGCCGTGCGGGAGAGAACGTGCCGGCGCCCGCTCCCGCGTCCGCCACGCCGGGCACCGCACAGGTGCGGTGCCTGCAGTCATCCACCCGAAGGTGGGCAACCTGCGCGGTGGTGCCCGGGCAACGGCGGGCGTGGGCCCCGAAACCCGGCCCGGATCCGCGGCGCGACACGGCAGGTTCTTCTCGTCACCGGCGAGGCCGAGGAATCCTCCAACCACCCAGCCGTACCGGTGTACGGATCCGGGCCGGGAGCCAAGGCGCCGCCTGGCCGGGCCCACGACGCTCAGAGGCCGCACCAGGCTGCCATACCACCAGTCGCCCTCGAACCCGCTCAGCGCCCAGTGATCGCCATGGAGCCGCCGTGCCGAGGGAGAGCCAAGGCAACGCCCACAGACCGCAATCGCCACGTGAACCTTTCCCCTCACTTTCCCCTCCACTGATCACCGATACACAGGCATGGGAGATACAGATGTCCGACGACCCGAGCCTCGAAGAGGCGCAGCTGTACGGCCGGCTGCGTGCCGCACGTCGGGGACTGTTCGTGGGACGCGAGGCAGAGATCGGGTTGTTCCGAGAGGCTCTTGGCGGCCGTCCCGACGATGCCGACACGCTGGCGGTTCTGTGCCTGCACGGCCCGGGCGGGATCGGGAAGTCGACGTTGCTGCAGCGGTTCGAGGACGAGGCCGCGGCGGCGGAAAGGCCCGTGGTCCGCGTCGATCTGCGAAGGACCACCTGCTGGCCCGTGCTCTGGGGGGTGTGGGCGGACCAGGTCCGCATGCACGAGCGAGCCGTCCTGCTGGTGGACGACTCCGACCAGTGCGAGGCATGGGAGGAAGAGTTTCCCCACCGCTTCCTCCCGCTGCTTCCGAGGGGCACTCTCGTCGTCATGACGGCCCGGCGCGCACCGGCCGACCAGTGGGTCGCCGACCCCGGCTGGCGGCGGGCCCTGCGTGTCGTCCGGCTTGCGGAACTGGCCGCGGACTCTGCCGCAGAGCTGCTGCACTCCGAAGGAGTGCGGCCGGAGCTGCACGAGAAAGTGCTCGACTTCGCCGGCGGGCACCCCCTGGCACTGCGGCTGGCCGCTGCGAGCGCCGCCTACGGCCCGACACACCCGGCGATGTGGCATCCGTCCCACGACCTCGTCCGGAGACTGCGCGATCACCTCGTCGGCGACGTGCCCTGTCCGGATCACCTCCGGGCCCTTCAGGTGTGTGCCCACACTCGGGCGACCAGGGAGGATTTGCTGCGCGAGGTCCTGCCCAGCACGGCGCCGGCGCCGCTCTTCGACTGGCTTCGCCGACAGCCCTACATCGACTCCGGTCCGAGCGGGCTGTCTCCGCACGACGCGGTGCGCGCGGTCCTCGACGCCGACATGAGGTGGCGAGACCCGCAGGGGTACGCGGACATGCATGAGCGGGTACGCACCCATGTGGTCTCCCGCGCCCTCACAGCCGGGGGCCCTTCCGCCCTCCCCGCAGCCATGGCTCTGACACACCTTCACCGGCCGGGTGGCTTCATGGGGCGCTTCGTGACATGGCAGGAAGCGGATTCCGTCCATGAGGACCACTACCACTCCCGGGATCGCGAAGCACTGCTCGGGCTGACCGAGCGCGCCGAAGGCTCTCAGGCGGCGGCTGCGGCCGGGTTCTGGATCGCCCGCCGCCCAGACGCCTTTCGGGTGCTGCGCCGGACCGACACCGGCGAGCCCGTGGCTTTCACAGCATGGCTGGAGCTGCGGAAGCCCGACGGGCCGGAGACGTCCGCCGATCCGGTCCTCGCGACTGTCTGGGAGCACTGCCGCGAGACCGCAGCGCTGCGCGACGGCGAGCACCTCGCCGTCGCGCGCTTTCTCGTCCCTCCCGACGGCCGGCAGGAGCCGTCGCCGATCACGGACATGCTGCTGCACCGGGTGCTCGCCCATCCTGCACTCGCAGAACCTGGCCTGGTCCTACGTCGCCCTGGCCGGTATGCAGTGGTGGCGCCCGTTCTTCACCTACCTCGACCAGCATCCGCTCGCTTCTGCACCCGGCGCCGACGACCGCGTACCCATCCTGTACGCGCACGACTGGCGCGCTATGCCCCTGCGGCAATGGCTCACCGCTATTGGACGGCTCGAACTCGACGGGACGAATCCGAACGCGGGACGGGGCACGCCCGGCACCGGTGAGCCGGCTGCACTGAGCCGCACCGAGTTCGAGCATGCCCTCCACGACGCCTTCAGGAACTGGCACCGACCGGCTGCGCTCCAAGCCAACCCGCTCACCCGCAGCGCACTGCTCGCCGGATACGGGGAGGCAGACCTCGCGGCCCGAGTGCGGCACGGGCTGACGGACGCCGTCGACGCACTGCGCGAGAGCCCGGGCACCGAGCCGTTCCACGCCCTGCTGACGACGACGTTCATCGACTCGGCACGCACGAGACAGTCCGCCGCGCTGCGTCTGGGACTGCCGTTCGGAACCTACCGGCGCCACCTGGCGAAAGCCCTGCACCAGGTGAGCGACCACCTGTGGGTTCGCGAACTCTGCCGCAGGGCCCATCCCTGAAGCCGCGTGCCCGGCCTACCAGGCCAGGTGCAAATCCGGGCTCTCCGCCCTGTCCTTGTCGGCGAACATGCAGTTCAGGTGGAGCACCGTGCGGTACGTGCCGCGTACCCCGCCGGCCGGCTGCTGGTACACGATGCGGCCCGAGGCGTAGCGGGGCGTCTCCCGGTTGCTGTTGCCGTTCGGTCCGACGTACGAGATCTGCAGAGAGCACGGAGCCTGCTGCATGACCGGGGTGACGTAAGCGTCCGGGTACACGCTGGCCCCACGGGCACTGATGCAGGTGCGGACGTCGAGGATGGTACGCAGCTGGCGCGGGACGGGGCTGCTCGGATCCGGCACGGAGCCGACCAGCCGGCTCGTCCCACACCCGCCGCCGCTGGTTGCTGCCGCGGTACCCGGCATCACCGCGACGGCCCCGGCCGCCATCAGCAGCGCCAACACTGTGTTGCCAGACCTGCGTATCACCTTGCTTGCCATCGGACCTCCAAGGCAGACATGTCGGTGCACCTGATGCGCACCGCGTGTTCCCGATCATGGTCGGGGAACGTGTCCATCCGAGGGCCCAAGGGGAGTCCACTGCGGCCCACTCATGCCCGGACCCGTCACGCCAGGCACGGCCGGGAGGCAGTGCACCGCACGAGGCCCCGGACCGTCACGGTCCCGGGGCCTGCACGCCCAGCGGCGCCCGGAACAGGTCCACGAGCAGGAAGTCGCTCCGCGCCACCCCTGAGCAGCCGTGGACGGGCGGATCGCCGGAGATGGCCGTGCCGGTCCAGCCCCACCGGTACTGGTCGTCGTTGCGAACCCATGCGGTCAGAGCACTAGCGGGCAGGCAGGCGGGTGGGATCGGCGATGATCTGTCGGACGGTCGACCATGCCGCGCCCAGCACCGGTCCGCGGCGCCCCAGCGCGGAGGGGCGCACCGCCTCCGGGGTCCAGGGCCGGACGGTGACCCGGACGGCCAGTTCGGCGCGTATCGACGGGAGGAGCCAGTCGGCGAGTTCGGCGTAGGCGCCGCCCAGAACGAGGGAGTCCGGGTCGATCAGGTTCACTGCCGAGGCGAGGGCGAGTCCCAGGGCCCGTCCGGCGCGGTCCAGGGCGCGAAGGGTCGACGCGTCCCCGGCGCCTGCCCGTTCGGCCAGCAGGGCCACCGGGTCGCCGACATGTCCCAGCCCGGCCTCGCGCAGCACGGCCGCTTCGCCCGCGTACTGCTCCAGGCAGCCGCGTGCCCCGCAGGCGCAACGGGCGCCCTCCGGGTGGACGGGCAGGTGGCCGAGTTCGCCTGCGAAGCCGCGGGCGCCCCGGAACAGCTGTCCGCCGATGACCAGTGCGGCACCGATTCCGGCCTCGGCGGAGACGTGTACGAAGGTCTCGGCGGGGTGTCCCTGGTGCCACTGCTCGGCCAGCGCCCCGAGGTTGGCCTCGTTCTCCGGCTCGGGCACGGTGCCGGGGTCGGGCCAGTGGTCGGCGGGGCGGACCGCCTGCCAGCCGAGGTTGGGCGCGTTCGCGATCAGCCCGCTCGGCGTGTTCGGCACCACCCCCGGCACGGCCAGGACGCGGCCCTCGACGCGCAGGCCGAGGGCGGCGGCCTCGGCCTCCGCCTCGGCGCCCAGCGCGGCGGCCTCCGCCAGCACCTGCCCGGCCGGCCGGCCGGCGTTGGCCCGCTCCACCCGACGCCACACCCGGGGTTCACCGCGCAGGTCCACGACGCACGCGGCGAGATGGGTGACGCCGATCTCCAGGCCGAGGCCCGCGGGACCCCGATCGCTCAGGGCCAGTGCCCGTCCGGGGCGGCCGACCCGTCCGCTGGGCGCGGTCTCCGTCTCGGTCAGCGCTCCGCGACCGATGAGCTCGTCGACCATGGAGGAGACGGCCGGCCTGGTCAGGCCCGTGTGCCCGGCGACGTCCGCCCGGGAGAGCGGGCCGTGCGCGGCGACTGCGCCGATCACCACCGCGAGGTTCTGCCGACGCATCCCCTGCTGCGAGGCGGGCGCGGCGTCCACGCCCCCGCTCGCCCTGCCGATCCCCGTCATTGACCCGACCCTCCTATCGCCCTCCCGGCGGGACCTCCTGCAACGCCCGCGCCCGCCGCAGCGTACTGGTGATCCGTTCGAGCGTGTCGTCGTCACGGGTCACGGGTTCCAGCACCCGGCCCTCGGCGGTCCGCCAGCGCCGGGCGACGGCGTCGGCAGGCTCACCGGTGAGCAGTGCGGCGGCCTGGGCGGCGGCCCCGAGCGCGACCGGTTCCTGGGCCGCGGGCACCTGAACCGCTCGACCGGACAGCCGCAGGACGGTCCGCTGCCAGGCCCGGCCGCGGGCTCCGCCGCCGATCAGCAGCAGGGGTTCGTCGGGGGCGGGTTTCTCGCCTCCGGCACGCAACACGTCGTCCAGGGCCGCGAGCAGGGCTTGGGCGGCGCCGTCGTAGGCGGCCTGGAGCAGCTGTCCCGGCGTGGTGTCGTGGCGCAGGCCGTGGACCAGGCCGGATGCACCCGGGAGGTCCGGAGTGCGCTCGCCGTCCAGATGGGGAAGCACCACCACCGTGCCGCCACCCTCGACGTCCTCGCGGTCGCGGCCGACGAGGGCGGCGAAGCGGTCCACGGCGAGGGTGCAGTTGAGCGTGCAGGCGAGCGGCAGCCAGCCGCCGAGGGCATCGGCGAAGCCGGCGACGGTTCCGCTCGGGTCGGTGGGCCGGGTCCGGCCGACGGCGTAGACGGTGCCGGAGGTACCGAGGCTCAGCACCGGACGTCCGGGCGTCAGGCCCAGCCCGAGGGCGGCCGCCATGTTGTCACCGGTCCCGGTGGCCACCAGCGCGCCCTCGCGCAGTGGCATCCCTGCTCGGACGACGCCCGCCCGGGCGCCCGGCGGGAGGACCTGTGGCAGTAGCCCGGGGTCGAGGCCGATCCGGCCGAGGACGTCCTGGTCGTAGCCGTCCGGGCCCCACCAGCCGGTTCCCGACGCGTCACCGCGGTCGGTGACCGCCTCGCCGGTCAGCCGCTCCGTCAGGAAGTCGTGGGGAAGCCGGACGGCCGCGACGCGGTCTGCGGCGGCACGCTCGTTGGCGCGCAGCCAGGCCCACTTGGCGGCCGTGAAGGCGGCCGTCGGGACGCTGCCGGTGCGGCGGGCGAGCTCTGCCGGGCCGAACGCGGCTGCGAGTTCGGCGGCCTGCGGGGCGGAGCGGACGTCGTTCCACAGCAGCGCCGGGCGCACCGGCCGGCCCGCCGTGTCGAGGGTGACCAGGCCGTGCTGCTGGCCGGCGATCGAGCAGGCGGCGGCACGATCCGCCCAGCCGGTGCCCGCCATGGCCTCGCCGAGCCCCCACCACCACTGGTCGGGGTCGCTCTCGCGTCCGGCGCCCGCGCTGACGGCGTGCGCGGCGCGGCCCTCGCCCAGGACGGCGCCGGTTTCCAGGTCGACGGCGAGGGCCTTGGTGGACTGGGTCGAGCTGTCGACACCGATCACGACACGCTGTGCAGACATGCGTTCCTCCGGTGGGGTTCCTTCTGGCGTGTCGGCATACTAATTTGTTTTTCGTCATTACAAATAGCCCTCGGCCCTGATCCGGAGCGCCTCATGACCAGCGACCCGCTCGTCCCCACTCCCGCGCACAGGTTCACCTTCGGCCTGTGGACCGTCGGCTGGCAGGGCCGGGACCCCTTCGGCGACGCCACCCGAGCCGCCCTCGACCCGGTCGAGACCGTGCAGCGGCTGGCCGAACTCGGCGCCTACGGCGTCACGTTCCACGACGACGACCTGATCCCCTTCGCCGCCGGCGGCACCGCACGCGAGCAGGCGGTCAAGCGCTTCCGCACCGCACTCGACACGGCCGGGTTGAAGGTGCCGATGGCCACCACCAACCTCTTCACCCACCCGGTGTTCAAGGACGGCGCTTTCACCGCCAACGACCGGGACGTGCGCCGGTACGCGCTGCGCAAGACGATCCGCAACATCGACCTGGCCGTGGAACTCGGTGCCTCGGTCTACGTCGCCTGGGGCGGCCGCGAGGGCGCCGAGTCGGGCGCGGCCAAGGACGTGCGCACCGCCCTCGACCGGCTGAAGGAGGCCTTCGACCTGCTGGGCGAGTACGTCGAGAACCAGGGTTACGACCTGCGCTTCGCGATCGAACCCAAGCCCAACGAGCCGCGCGGCGACATCCTGCTGCCCACCATCGGCCACGCCCTGGCGTTCATCAACGAGTTGGACCGGCCCGAGCGGGTCGGCCTCAACCCGGAGGTCGGCCATGAGCAGATGGCCGGGCTGAACTTCCCGCACGGCATCGCCCAGACCCTGTGGCACGGCAAGCTGTTCCACATCGACCTCAACGGCCAGTCCGGCATCAAGTACGACCAGGACCTGCGCTTCGGAGCGGGCGACCTGCGTCAGGCCTTCTGGCTGGTCGACCTGCTGGAGTCGGCCGGCTACGACGGCCCCCGCCACTTCGACTTCAAGCCGCCGCGCACCGAGGACTCTGCCGGCGTCTGGGCCTCGGCGGCCGCCTGCATGCGCAACTACCTGCTCCTGGCGGAGCGTTCCCGCGCCTTCCGGGCCGATCCGGAGGTCCAGGCCGCGTTCGCCTCCTCCCGGCTGCCCGAACTCGCTCTCCCCACCGCCGAGGACGGCCTGGCCGGGCTGCTGGCCGACCGGTCCGCCTTCGACGAGTTCGACGTCGATGCCGCCGCCCGCCGCGGCATGGCCTTCGAACAGCTGGACCAGCTCGCCCTCGAACACCTCCTCGGCGCCCGCTGAGCCGGTGTGCCCATGAACCGGGCCGTGACGTTCCACGGCCCGGCTCCGCCACGAGGGAACCGCCAGGGGGCCGACAGAGGCCGCCGCGCAGTGACTCGGCCATGGCGTTGAAGTGCGACTCGCAGTCGCCGACCCAGTACACCGAAGTCGGCCTTGAAGCAGTCCACGCTGCTGCCGCCGTCGGCCTGCCAGATGTCCACGATCTGCCCGTTCTTGACGAACGGAGTGAGCCGCTCCCCCAGCCCGTACTGCGACTCACCCACACCGAGGGAGAGTTGCCCGAGCATGAAGTGCCGGCCGGCGGCGTCGGTGGCGAAGCCGGTGCCGCGCTCGCCCACGGAGGTCAGCATCCGTCCGCCGGCGGTGAACTCCAGGCGCCACGGCTGGGAGGTGTCCACCCGCAGCGACAGCTCACCCGCACTGAGCTCGACCACCGCGCCGTCCTGGTGCACCTTTCCCACTTCCGGTTGCGCGCCGGGCAGCGCGTACTCCGGCCCCCGCCGCACCGAACCGGCGTGGTGCGTGACGCGGACCCCGATCACGCCCTCGGCCGGCGACCGGCACTCGACGGTCAGCAACAGACTGTTGAGCGTGTCGCCGCGGCCGCGCACGTGCTCCACCGGCGCGTAGAGGGTCATCCGGTGCTCGTCGGCCCGGACGTCCGCGACCTCGGTGGCGTAACGCGTGGTGACGCCCGGGGGCATCAGCCATTAGCCGTCGGTGAACTTCATCGTGCAGGTTCCTCCGTCCGGGCGCGGTGCGCGGTGATCAGGCCCCGGTACCAGTGGTAGCTGTCCTTGGGCGTTCGGGTCAGGGCGTCGTAGTCGACGTGGACCAGGCCGAAACGCTGGCCGTAGCCGCGCGCCCACTCGAAGTTGTCCAGCAGCGACCAGACGTAGTAGCCGCGCACGTCCACCCCTGCGGAGATGGCGTCGGCGACGGCGGCGAGGTGGTCCGCGAGGTAGTCGATCCGCTCTGTGTCATGGACCCGGCCGTCGGGGCCGACGGTGTCTCCCTCGGCGGAGCCGTTCCCGGTGATCCAGACCGGCGGAAGCCGCGGGTAGCGGGCGTGGAGTTCACGGAGCAACTCTGTGAGCGCGTCCGGGACGACGGGCCATCCCATGGTGGTGTGCCGGGCCCGGTACCGGTCCAGCTCGGTGACGCCGATGTCCACGGCGGTGCGCACTTCGGGGTCGGCCTCGCCGTGGGGGGCGGCGGCGAACGTCACCGGGCGGTAGAAGTTGACTCCGAGGAAGTCCAGCGGGGCGCCGATCAGTTCCAGGTCGCCCGGCAACCGCCAGGGGCCGTCGGCGAGGCCGGCCCAGGTCTCGGCCTCGTGCGCGGGGTAACGGCCCGCGAGGAGCGGCTCGGTCCAGACCTCGTTGTGGAGGACCTTGGCACGGCGCAGGGCGGCCCGGTCCTCTGGGAGGGCGGAGGCGAGATGGATGCGGTCGAGATTGAGGGTGATCCCGGCCTCCTGGGCGCCCGCGGCGCGCAGCTCCCGTATCGCGAGGCCGTGGGCGACCAGCAGGTGGTGGGCGGCCGCCCGTGCGCCGCGGCCCTCCTCGGCACCGGGTGCGTGCCGCCCCTCGGCGTAGCCGGCGAAGGCGGAGCAGTACGGCTCGTTGAGGGTGATCCAGCGCACCACCCGGTCCCCGTAGCGCTCGGCCGCGAGGGCCGCGTACTGCGCGAACGCCTCGGCGGTCTCCCTGACGCGCCAGCCGCCGCGGTCCTCCAGGGCTTGGGGCAGGTCCCAGTGGTAGAGGGTGGCGGCGGGTGCGACTCCGGCGGCCAGCAGCTCGTCGATCAGGCGGTCGTAGAAGTCCAGGCCCTTGGCGTTGACCGGCCCGGTGCCCCGGGGCAGCAGGCGGGGCCAGGCGATCGAGAAGCGGTAGCTGTCGACGCCGAGCCCGCGCAGCAGGGCCACGTCCTCGCGGTAGCGGTGGTAGTGGTCGCAGGCGGTGTCGCCCGTTGCACCGTCGAGCGTACGGCCGGGGGTGTGGCTGAAGGTGTCCCAGATGGACGGCCCGCGGCCGTCCTGGTCGTGGGCGCCCTCGATCTGGTAGGCGGCGATCGCGGCACCGAAACAGAACCCGGTGGGCAGTTCCGGGAAGGCCGGGGTGCTCATGGGCAGTACCTCATGGGTCTGTCCTGCTCCTCAGTCTCGGGGGCGGGGCTCAGTGCGTGGGCGCGCGGGGCCTCGCGCGGTCTGCCCGGTCCGGTGGTGCGGGGCGGTCAGAGCGCCGGCGCCAGGTCGCGCTCGCGCAGCCAGGCCAGTTGGACGGGCGGGTTGGAGCCGTGGCCGCCGCCGTGGCCGCCGAACGGCCACACGGTCATGGTGCGGTCCTCGCCCGCGTAGTGATTGAAGGCGGCGTAGACCGTGGAGGGCGGGCAGACCGGGTCCATCAGGCCCACGCTGAACAGCGTCGGCACGGTGGCCCGCCGGGCGAAGTGGACGCCGTCGAAGTGGTCGAGGGTGGCGAAGGCCGGTTCCGCGCGGTGGCGGCTCTGCCAGCGCAGGTACTTGGCGATCTCCTGGTACGGGCCGTCGCCGCAGATCGCGGCAGCGTGGCGGAAGTGGCACAGGAACGGGAGGTCCGGCATCGCCGCCGCCACGCGGTCCCCGGCGAGACCGGCGACGGCGAGCGCCAGACCGCCGCCCTGGCTGGCTCCGGCCACCACGATCCGACGGCCGTCGAGTCCGGGCAGCTCCGCGACCGCCTCCACGGCTCGCACGCAGTCGGTGACCAATCGCCGGTAGTAGTAGGTGTCGGGAGAGTCGATGCCGCGGGTCATGAAGCCCTCGACCCACTGCGTGCCGTCGCCCATGCCCCGGTCCGGGGTGTCGTGGCCCTGGCCCCGGCTGTCGACGACGAGTTGGGCGTAGCCGGCGGCGGACCAGAACAGGTGGTCGGTGGGCAGTCCCCGTCCGCCGCCGTAGCCCATGTAGGTAACGACGACCGGCAGCGGTCCGGCCGCGTTGCGCGGGCGCAGCAGCCAGGCGGCCACCGGCTCGCCGTTCCAGCCGGGGAAGCGCACGTCGTCGACTCGACGGTGCTCAGCAGGTGCTGGGCGGTGACCCGTTCCACCTTGATCGCCGCGTCGTGCGACCGGGCTTCGGCAAGGGTCCGCCGCCGGAAGGCGTCGAAATCCCTCGGATCGGACAACTCTGGCCGGTAGCGGACGAGTTCGTCCGCGTCGAGGTCGGTGAGCGGCATGGGGCTTCCTCCGGTCGGAGAGGTGACGAGGCAGCGGAGCTTGGCGGCCACAGGGAGCCTTGCCTCGCAGGTCCGGGCACTGGTGTGGGGAGGGGCGGTGGCCCGTCCCCCCGGACGGGCCACCGCGCCTCCCCGCACCCCGCGTTCTCGAGGGCGGGTCTCGGCCTCCCCCCGGACCGCCCCGGAGAGATCGACGTCGCGGAAGAGAAGCACCGCGGGCCACACCGGATCGGCCGGGGTCACTGCGTCGCCGCTGGTGCGGGTGGCGTCGACGTGGCGGTGTCCGCGTGGTCGTCGAAGTCGACGACCACGCGGGGCGCGGGGGCCGTCCCGGTCACCGTGAGCTGTGCGGTGAGGACCGGGTGCTCGGCGGAGCGGTCGGCGGCTGTGAAGCATCACGTCGGCCTTTCCTACTCGGTCGAGAAGCGGTACGCCGTCGTCGAGCGGTACTCCTCCCCCGGGCGCAGGAGGGTGGAGGGGTACTCGGGCCGGTTGGGCGAGTCGGGAAAGTGCTGGGTCTCCAACGCGATGCCCGCGTACGCGAAATACGGGCGACCGGAGCGGCCGGTCAGCGAGCCGTCGAAGTGGTTTCCGGTGTAGACCTGGAGCCCCGGCTCCGACGTCAGGCATTCGACGCGCCGGCCGCTGGCAGGGTGGCTCAGGACGGCGGCCCGCCTGAGCCCGGTGCCGTCGAGCACCCAGTTGTGGTCGAAGCCATCGGCGGCCCGGCGGATCTGCGGGTGTTCCTCGGTGATGCGGGCACCGATCGTCTGGGCCTCGCGGAGGTCGAACGGTGTGCCGGTGACGGACTCGGCCGGACCGAGCGGTATCAGTTCTGCGTCCACGGGGGTGTAACGGGCGGCCTCGACCCGCAGCAGGTGGCCGAGCACCGTCCCACAGCCCTCGCCGGCCAGGTTGACGTACATGTGGTTGGTGAGGTTGACGACCGTCGGGGCATCCGTGGTCGCCCGGTAGGTGAGGGAGAGTTCACCGTCGGGGCCGAGCAGGTACGTGACCTCGGCCGTGAGGGCGCCCGGGAATCCCTGATCGCCGTCGGGACTGTCCATGCGGAGACGGACGCCTGCCCGCCTGCCCACGCGGACCGGCACGCCGTCCCAGAGGCGGGTGGCGAAGCCGTCCGGTCCGCCGTGCAGGGTGTGGCCGTCCTGCTGGGTCGCCAGCCGGTGCGTCGTGCCGTCGAGGGGCAGCGTTCCGCCGGCGATTCGATTGGCGTAGCGGCCGACCGTCGCGCCGAAGGAGGCAGCCTCCCCGAACAGATCCGCTGTGCTCTCGCAGCCCAGGACGACGTTGGCCCGCCGCCCGTTCCGGTCCGGCGTGTGCAGGGCCTGCAAGCGGGCTCCCAGACTGAGCACCTCCGCCGTCACGCGCTCCGGGGAGCCAAACGTCCAGCGGGTGATACGCCGTCCGTCCGGGAGCTCTGCGGCAGTCTCCTGGGTCACCGTCAGTTCACCATGGGACACGAGTGCGTCTCGCGACACGCGACTACTCCGTTCGACGAGGCGGGGAGGGGGGCGATGCCCGCCGTATGGGCGGGCGTCATCGGCTCGGGGCGGGCGAGGTCACATCCCCTGAGCCAGTCGGTGGTAGGCCTGGTTCCAGCGCAGCTCCTTGGTGAACCGGCGGATGGCGGTGCCGGCGTCGATCACCAGGAGTTCCACGCCGAGCATCTCCGCGAGGTCGTCGAGTTCCTCGGCACCGAGGGGGCCGGAGAGTACGGTGTGGTCGGCGCTCCGGCTGTCAGCCAGGCCTCGGTGGAGGTGCGCAGGTCCGGACGCGGCTTCCAGACGGCGCGGGCGAACCGGCAGGTTGGGCAGCGGAGCCGGGGCTTCGACCACGTCGACCTCGTTGGCGACCAGCCGGAAGCGGCCGCCCATGTCGAGTGGGTGTGCACCACTCCCCCGGCCTCGGGCGGGTGCCGGTAGACGTAGGCGTGTGCGGCGGTGTCGGAGGAGGGCGCGTGGTCGCCTTCGACGACGTTCCCGTCGGGGTCACTGAGCATCGTGTTCCGGGGCGACAGCTCGTCGTGGGAGACGCCGCTCGGCTTGATGACCCACAGGTCCTCGGCGGGGAACGCGGGGGGGGACATTGCCCGCCGTCCAGACCACCAGGCCATTACGGACGAGTTCCCGGCGGAGGCCGCTGACCTGGCGACGAACCAGGTCGATGGTCGCGTTCACCGTACCTCGCTCGGGTCGGTCAGGGCCGTGGTCGGGGTGGTAGGCGTGGTCAGGGCGGCGTTGCGGATGCGGCTCAGTCGGTGGAGCAGCTTGTCCGGCCCGGTGCCGAAGTGGTCGTGCAGGGCGCGGTACTCGGCGTACAGCGCGTCGTAGGCGTCGGCCCGGCCGGGGTCGGGCTGGTACGCCCCCCGGAGCACCCGGCCCATGGCCGCCGCCGCCGAGCGCACATCCGGGTGCGCCCCGGCGGCGACGGCGGCGTGGATCGCCGAGCCGAGGGCCGGACCCTGATCCGACTGGGCGAGCGAGACGGGACGGCGTAGTACGTCGGCGTAGATCTGCATCAGCAGGGCGTTCTTCTTCAGGCCACCGGTGACGATGAACTCGGAGACGGGGACACCGCCCTGTTCCAGGGCCTCGACGATGACACGGGTACCGAAGGCGGTGGCCTCCAGCAGGGCACGGTAGATCTCCTCGGGGCGGGTGTTGAGTCCGAGGCCTACGATCACGCCGGAGAGGTTGTGGTCGACCAGGGTGGAGCGGTTGCCGTTCATCCAGTCGAGAGCCACCAGGCCGTGCCCACCGACGGGCTGGGCGGCGGCCTTGCGGCTGAGGAGCTCGTGCCGGTCTGCACCGACCGCCTCGGCCTCGGCGAGGTAGTGGGCCGGGAGGCCCTGACGCAGCCACCAGGCGAAGATGTCGCCGACGGCACTCTGACCCGCCTCGTAGCGATAGGAGCCGGTGACGATGCCGTCCTCGACCACGCCGCAGATGCCAGGGACGTCTGCGAGGGCGGCGCCGTTGACGACGTGGCAGGTGGAGGTGCCCATGAGGGCGAGGAGTTGGCCGTTCTCGACGGCCCGAGCGGCCGGTGCGGCCACGTGCGCGTCGACGTTGCCGGCGGCCACCGCGATGCCCGCGGGCAGCCCCGTCCACTCCGCCGCCCGGGCGGTGAGCGAGCCGACCCGGGAGCCCAGCGGGGCGAGGGGGTGTTCCAGACGGGTGCGGGCGAAGTCGGCGAACCCGGGGTGCAGGGCGGCGAGGTACTCCTCGCTCGGGTAACCGCCGTCCTGGAAGATGCCGCTGTATCCGGCCGTGCAGGCGTTGCGGCTCTCGACGCCGGTGAGCTGCCAGACGATCCAGTCGGCTGCCTCGATCCACCGCGCGCAGGCGGCATAGACGGCCGGGTCCTCCTCCAGGACCTGGAGCGCCTTGGCGTACTGCCACTCGGCGGAGATCCTTCCGCCGTAGCGGGAGATCCACTTCTCTCCGCGTGCGTGGGCGAGGGCGTTGATGCGGTCGGCCTGGTCCTGGGCCGCGTGGTGCTTCCAGAGCTTGGGCCAGGCGTGCGGGTGAGCGGCCCACTCGGTGGTCTCGGCGAGCGGGGTGCCGTCGGCGAGCACCGGCAGGACCGTGCTGGCGGTGAAGTCGGTGGCGATGCCGATGACGTGAGCGGGATCGACGCCGGAGACGGCGAGCGCAGCGGGAACGACGGTGCGCAGTACCTCACGCCAGTCCTCGGAGTGCTGCAGGGCCCAGTCAGGCGGCAGTGGGTGCCCGGTGCCGGGTAACTCGCGCTCGATGACGGCGTGCGGGTACTCGTGGACGACGGTCGCGAGCTCCTGTCCGTCATGCACGCGGACCACCACGGCACGACCGGAGAGGGTGCCGAAGTCGACGCCGACGACGTAGCTGTCCGAGCCCCGGGCGGCGGCAGGGATCACGGTCACTTTCTCATCCTTCGCACGGGAAACCGGCATTGCTCCTGCCGAGTTGAAGGGGGCGTCTCGCTCGATGGGCGACAGTGTTAGCGTTAACAATCACCCTGTCAAGGGACCAATGGAGCCCTCGACCGAGTGCGGCCGACGCGGCGGAGAGCGTGGGCCGCTGCGGCGGTCAGCCCCGGGTCCGACGGTGCCGGCTCAACGGCGGGTGACGGGACCCGCGCTGCGACGCAGCACCATCTCGGGCGGGATCCGCACGTGAGTGCGGGTGTGCGCGACGCCCGCCAGCTCCTCGACGAGCAGTTCCAGGGCCCTGCGGCCGAGCTCACCGAAGTCCTGGCGCACCGTGGCCAGGGGCGGGGTGAAGTAGGCGGCCTCGGGAATGTCGTCGAAGCCGACCACGCTGATGTCGCCCGGGATCGAGCGTCCGGCCTCGTGCAGGGCGCGCAGCAGGCCGAGCGCCATGTGGTCGTTGGCGCAGAAGACGGCGGTGACGTCGTCCAGTTCGGCGATCCGCAAGCCCGCCTGGTAGCCGGCGCGCGCACTCCAGTCGCCGGACTCCACACGCGGCACGGGGGCTCCGGCGGCCTCCAGCGCGCCGCGCCAGCCCTCCTGGCGGTCCTGGCTCTCCATCCAGCCGGCCGGGCCGGCCAGGTGGTGCACGGTACGGTGGCCCAGATCGAGCAGGTGCCTGGTGGCCGCTTCGGCGCCGGACCGGTTGTCCACCGAGACCATGGGAACCCGCGACTGGCTGCCCGGTCCGACCGCGACCACCGGCACGGAGCTGGAGAGCCTGGCCACCGCGCTGACGGCGGAGATCTGGGGCGCGATCACGACCACGCCCTCCACGCCCTGGGCGCGCAGCCGGTCGACGGCCTCCTGAACCGAGCGGCCGTCCAGGGAGTGCAGACTCGTCACGCTGACGAAGTACCCCGCACTGCGCGCAGCCTGCTCGATGCCGTGCAGCATCGAGGCGGGACCGTACAGGGTGGATTCGAAGCTGACCACGCCGAGGGTTTGCGAGCGGCGGGTGACCAGGGCGCGGGCAGCGGAGTTGGGCCGGTAGTCCAGCTCCCGGATGGCGGCGAGCACGCGCTCCCGGGTGCCGGGCCGCACATGCGGGGCGCCGTTGAGCACCCGGGACACCGTCTGGTGGGACACGCCGGCCAATCTCGCCACGTCCGCCATCACAGGGTGGCGCCGCTCGGTCCCGGCACTGTCGTTTCCCACTCGCACTTCCCTCCTCGACTCCGGGCTACGGTACGCCACCGACCGCCGACGAAGGCTGTGCGAGCGGTGACGGACAAGCGGATGCGGCGGGTTACCACCATCCAGCGGCAGGGACACTGCGGCGTGCAGCCGGCCACTCCGAGAGCCGCCCACTGCCCAGCCCGGGGGCCAGGGACACAGTGGCTGATCGCCTGCGCCGTTGTGAACCCAACGGTGATCCGAACAGACCCTTGACGGCACACTTGTGAGCGTTAACACTCAGGTATCGCCAGGCCGGAGCCGCTGCAACCCGGACTTCCCACAGCGCGAGAAAACGACTCCCGGCCGACCCCGCTCGACCGCTTCCGGTCGCCCAGCCGGGTCGCACTGTGCCGGTCGCGGAACATCACTGGAGGAACTGTGCGGAAGCTTTCAGCGGGCCTTGTCGCCGTGGGTCTCACGCTGTCGCTGGCAGCCTGCGGCCAGAGCGCCAACGGAGCGGGCGACGGCGGGGCCGGCGGAGACGCCAAAGGGGGCCTCATCGGCATCGCGATGCCGACCAAGTCGTCGGAGCGCTGGATCAACGACGGCAACAACATGGTCAAGGAGTTCCAGGCCAAGGGTTACAAGACCGACCTCCAGTACGGCGACAACGTCGTGGAGAACCAGGTCTCCCAGGTGGAGAACATGATCACCAAGGGGGCCAAGCTGCTGGTGATCGCCGCCATCGACGGTTCCTCGCTCACCAACGTGCTGCAGAAGGCCGCCGACGCCCACATCCCCGTCGTCTCCTACGACCGACTGATCCGTGGCACGAAGAACGTCGACTACTACGCGACCTTCGACAACTACAAGGTCGGTGTCCTCCAGGGCAGTTACATCGTCGACAAGCTCGGCCTCAAGGACGGCAAGGGCCCGTTCAACATCGAGCTGTTCGCCGGCTCACCGGACGACAACAACGCCACGTTCTTCTTCAACGGTGCGATGAGCGTCCTCAAGCCGTACGTCGACGACAAGAAGCTGATCGTGCAGAGCGGCCAGACCTCCTTCAACCAGATCGCCACACTGCGCTGGGACGGCGGTCTCGCCCAGTCCCGGATGGACAACCTGCTGAGCAAGTCGTACACCGCCGCCCGCGTCGACGCCGTGCTCTCGCCGTACGACGGCATCTCGATCGGCATCATCTCGTCACTCAAGGGCGTCGGCTACGGCACCGGCCAGTCACTGCCCGTCGTCACGGGCCAGGACGCCGAACTGGCCTCGGTGAAGTCGATCATCGCTGGCGAGCAGACCCAGACCGTCTACAAGGACACCCGCCAACTGGCCAAGACCGCGGTCCAGATGGGCGACGCGCTCCTGACCGGCGGCAAGCCCGAGGTCAACGACACCGGCCAGTACGACAACGGCGTCAAGACCGTACCGGCGCAGCTGCTCCAGCCGGTCAGCGTCGACAAGGAGAACTACCAGAAGGTCCTGGTGGACAGCGGCCAGTACACCGCGGACCAGCTCAAGTAGCCCCCGGGGCCCGACCGACGGGTCCGACGATGCCGAACCGGCGGTGCGACGCACGGGAGACCGCCCGGCACCGCACCGCCCCGACGATACGGATGCACCACCATGGCCCGACCCGTTCTCGAGATGCGGTCGATCAGCAAGACGTTTCCCGGTGTCAAGGCTCTCTCCGAGGTCAACCTGACCGTCGCCGCAGGTGAGGTCCACGCCGTCTGCGGTGAGAACGGCGCCGGCAAGTCCACACTGATGAAGGTACTCAGCGGGGTCCACCCTCATGGCGGCTACCAGGGCGAGATCTACTTCGAGGGCGATCCCTGCCGGTTCCGGGACATCCGGGCCAGCGAGCAGCGCGGCATCGTGATCATCCACCAGGAACTCACGCTGGTGCCCTACCTGTCCATCGCCGAGAACATCTTCCTCGGCAACGAGCACGCCACCCGCGGCGTCATCAGCTGGCACCGGACGCTGACTCACGCCGCCGCACTGATCCGGCAGGTCGGACTCGACGAGAGCCCGCACACCAGGATCGCCGATCTCGGCGTGGGCAAACAGCAGTTGGTCGAGATCGCCAAGGCGCTCGCCAAGAAGGTCAAGCTGCTCATCCTGGACGAGCCGACGGCCGCCCTGAACGACGAGGACAGCCGCAAGCTGCTCGACCTGATCCTCGAACTCAAGGCTCAGGGCATTTCCTGCATCCTCATCTCGCACAAGCTGAACGAGATCGCCCGGGTCGCCGACGCCGTCACCATCCTGCGCGACGGGCGGACCATCGAGACCATCGCGATCGGGGTCGAGGGCATCTCCGAGGAGCGGATCATCCGCGGCATGGTCGGCCGTGACCTGGAACACCGCTACCCCGAGCGCGCCCCGGAGATCGGCGAGGTCGCCTTCGAAATCGAGGACTGGAGCGTCCGGCACCCGATCGACCACCGACGGAAGGTGGTCGACGGCGCCTCGCTGCACGTGCGTCGAGGCGAGATCGTCGGCATAGCCGGCCTCATGGGCGCCGGCCGCACCGAGTTGGCCATGAGCGTCTTCGGCCGCTCGTACGGACGGTGGACCGGGGGCCGGGTGCGGCTGCACGGCCGGGAGATCCGTACCCGGACGGTGCCGGAGGCGATCGGGCACGGCATCGCGTACGTGACCGAGGACCGCAAGCAGCTCGGCCTCAACCTCAACGACGACATCAGCCGGAACATCTCGCTGAGCTCCCTCGGCAAGGTCGCGCGGCGAGGCTGGGTCAACCGGCACGAGGAGGCCCGGATCGCCGAATCGTTCCGGCGGACCATGAACATCAAGGCCCCCTCGGTGTTCGCGGAGACCGGCAAGCTCAGCGGCGGCAACCAGCAGAAGGTCGTCCTCAGCAAGTGGATCTTCGCCGAGCCGGAGGTGCTGATCCTCGACGAACCCACCCGGGGCATCGACATCGGCGCCAAGGCGGAGATCTACACCGTCATCGCCGAACTCGCCGCCCAGGGCAAGACGGTACTCGTCATCTCCTCCGAACTCCCCGAACTCCTGGGCCTGTGCGACCGGATCTACACCATGGCCGAAGGCCGGATCACCGGTGAGGTGACCCGCGCGGACGCCACCCAGGAATCCCTCATGCGCCTCATGACCATGAGCGCGGCATACCCCGACAAGCAGGTGTGAGGCATGGCCCGGACCCAGACCACCCCAGACACCACGCTC
Source organism: Streptomyces erythrochromogenes (assembly GCF_036170895.1). NCBI lineage: Bacteria > Bacillati > Actinomycetota > Actinomycetes > Kitasatosporales > Streptomycetaceae > Streptomyces > Streptomyces erythrochromogenes. The sequence continues at coordinate 1,137,235 of NZ_CP108036.1, forward strand.
GGCACACCGGAGACCGGCCAACGTCCGTCGGCCGGTGCCGTACTGGCCCGCGCGCTGCGCGGCAACCTGCGCCAGTACGGGATGCTGGTCGCGCTGGCGCTGATCGTGCTGCTGTTCCAGTTCTGGACAGACGGCATACTGCTCCAGCCGCTCAACATCACCAACCTGATCCAGCAGAACGGCTACATCCTCATCCTGGCGATCGGGATGATGATCGTCATCATCTCCGGGCACATCGACCTGTCGGTCGGGTCGCTCGCCGCCTTCGTCGGGGCCGCCGCCGCGGTGATGATGGTCCGACACGACGCGCCATGGCCCGTGGCGCTGCTGGCCGCGCTGGCGATCGGGGCTCTCGCCGGCGCCTGGCAGGGCTTCTGGATCGCCTACCTCGGGATCCCCTCGTTCATCGTCACCCTGGCCGGCATGCTGCTGTTCCGGGGTGGCACCCAGATCCTCCTGCAGGGCCAGTCGGTGGCGCCGTTCCCCAAGGGCTTCCAGAACATCAGCAGCGGCTTCCTCCCCGAAGCCGGCCCCCGCACCGACTACCACAACCTCACCCTGCTACTGGGCCTCGCAGTGCTGGCCATCGCGATCCTTCAGGAGGTGCGCGGACGGCGGCGGGCCGCCTCGTACGGACGGGAACCGCTCCCGGCCGGGCTGTTCCTGGTGAAGCTCGGCGCGATCACCGCGGCCGTGGTGGCCTTCACGCTGCTGCTGGCCAGCTACCACGGGGTGCCGATCGTTCTGCTGATCCTCGGCGTCCTGCTGGTCGGCTTCGGATACGTGATGCGCAACTCGATCCTCGGCCGGCACACCTACGCCATCGGCGGCAACGAGGCGGCGGCGAGGCTGTCCGGGGTGAAGAGCAAGCGGGTCGTCTTCCTGGCCTTCGTCAACATGGGCGTCCTCGCGGCCCTGGCCGGGCTGGTCTTCGCCGCGCGACTCAACGCCGGTACCCCGCAGGCCGGCATCAACTTCGAGTTGGAAGCGATCGCCGCCGCCTTCATCGGCGGCGCCTCCGCCAGCGGCGGTGTGGGCACCGTCCTCGGTGCGATCATCGGCGGTCTGGTGCTGGGCGTGCTGAACAACGGCATGTCGCTGGTCGGTGTGGGTACCGACTACCAGCAGGTGATCAAGGGCCTGGTACTGCTCGCGGCCGTCGGCTTCGACGTCTACAACAAGCGCAAGGTTGGAGCCTGACCCCACCCCTCCTCCTCGTCGCTGTCGCCCGCGGTGGGCGAGGTGCGACCCCTGCCGTCGTACAGCGACCAGCCCACGACAGGGGGGCCCAGCGCCGAGGTGGCCAAGTACAGGGGACCAGCGCCTGCTGCCGCAGCACCGGCGCGGCACCCGCCACAGCAGGTTGCGGTTGTACCGCTCCAGCCGACCGGTCGCCGACTCGTACCACGGGAAACATCGAGTCCAGCGCTGCGGCCACCTGCGGGTCGTCGAGATTTTGAACATGTAGCGCATCGCGTCGCTGTCGTTGCGCCGGCCCCATGCCAGAGGCCGTGGTGCAGAAACACCACCGCCCCGGCCGGGCAGACCAGCCGGTCCTGGCCGTGCAGGTTCTGGTAGCGGCTGGTGTCGGACTCGTTGATCCGCCGGAGGTGGCGGGCCCGGCACGGTGAGCGTTCCGCCCATCTCCAGCGTCACCGCCTGCGGAAAGTACATCAACTGCACGTCGAAGGCGTCCGGCCGGACGTCGATGACAGCGTCCCCGCGCAGCGGCTGCGCGTCGCGTGAGCCGCGTTCCCCCTCCACTGGCTGTCGAGATGCTCGACGGCCTAGCGCAGGCTCTGGGCCCGGACTCGTTCCCATCGGGCTGCTTCCTGGCGTCGCCGCATCCAGAGGCCGCCGGCGGCGGCCAGCAGCAGGAGGACCACGACCCACGGGTGGCGGCCAGTCACGCCAGGATCGCCACGACCAGGCTGGCGACCTCCAGGGCCGCCAGCCCGAGCGGTCCCGGCGCTTCCGAGCCCGTGGCCTTGCGGCGCCGCGAGGCGCCCTGGATTGCGGTGACTAGGCCGTGTCTTTCGGATCTTGCCGGGCCCGCGCTGCCCGGCACCGCACCTCGCCGCGTTGTCGGGGCTCCCGAGTACGCCCAGTACAAGCGGAGCCCCTCCGCCTTGCGATGCACGGCACCGGACAACGCGGGCTCGGCCGACACGATCCGAAAGACACGCCCTAGTCGTCTTGGTTCTGCTGCTCCACGCCTTGACGATGCGGGTTCGCCTCGTCGCGCATCGTCCGGACAGCCCCAGGAGCTCGTGCAGGACGAGGCGAGGTCCCTCAGCCATGGCGGTGCCGCAGGCCGTTGTGTGCCTGCGGCACCGCTCGGGCGTTGGGGTCAGGACGGGTCGCCGTACTGGAGGCCGCGTCCGTTGGTGCCGACATAGACGCGCCCGAAGGTGTCGGGATCGCCGGTGATGACGCCGACACCGCCGATGCTGCCCCACTGGTGGGCGGCGTCGTTGACGCGGAGCCAGGTGGCGCCCTTGTCGGTGGAGCGGAAGACTCCGGTGACGTCCTTGACGGTACCGATCAGGTACAGGGCCTGGTAGTCGGCGCCCGGCGCCGCCTTGCCGAAGCCGAGGGCAGAGGCGGACTTCACCGTGGTGAGTGCGGTGAAGGTCCGGCCACCATCGGTGGAGCGCAGCAGCCCCTTGTCGCCGCCGGAGATCCACAGGTCCCCGGCGATGCCGGGGACGGCCGCGAGCCGGCCGGTGGGCAGGTTGGTGGCGCGGGCGGTGAAGGTCGCGCCGCCGTCGGTACTGGCGTAGAGCGTGCCGCCGGCCAGTGAGTAGAAGGTCTTGGCCGAGGAGCGGTCGGCGACGACCACGGCGCCGGTGCCCAGGCCGCTGACCTTCGACCAGCTCGCCCCCTTGTCGGTCGAGCGGTACGGGGCCTGACCGGCCTGGGTCCAGACGATGGTGGAGCCGTCCGCCGCGAGCGCGACATGTCCGGTGTCGGCGCTGTCCACCGGCTCTGTCGTGAAGCCGGTCCAGCTGGTGCCGCCGTCGGTGGAGTAGGCGCCGTCCTTGTCGCCGCCAAGGCCGACGCGGACCATCAGCGCGGGGTTGGACTGGGCGAAATCGATGTCGGTGCTGTTGGTCATCATCGGGTTCTTCAGTCGCCCGGCGGGCACCTTGGTCAGGGAGTCGTGGCGGAAACCGCCTTGGTCGCCCATGGCGGTGACGACTTGGGCGCCGCCGGGCGGGGCGACCGCGTCCAGCAGCGCGGTCTCCTCCAGCCCTCGGGCCCCCGCGCTCCAGTGGCTGGTGCCGCCGCTGTCGGAGGCGTTGGCGTCCTTGCTGCGCCAGATGCCGTTGCCGGTGCCGTACAGCACGTGCCCGGAGTTGAAGGGATCGATGGCCAGGGCGGTCATCCAGTGCCCGGTGCCGGTACCGACGTAAGGCGCGCCGGAGGCGTCCCGCACCGATTTCTCCGCCAGTGCCTTCCAGGTCGTACCGCCGTCGGTGGTCCGGTAGATCTCGTCCTCGGGCCACCAGCGGTCGAGGGTGGTGACCATCACCGTGGACGGCTTCTGCGGGTCGACGGCCAGACCGGAGAACCCGTAGCTGCCCTGGGACGGGGAGACGTTCTTCCACGCCCCGCCGGCCGGCATGTACTTCCACACCGAACCCGCCGTCACGCCGTTGGGCCCGAGGGCGTTGGTGTACGTCAGGTACAGCGAGCCGTCACCGGAGAGCACACCGTGCTGCGGCATCTGGCCGGTGGGCTGCCCGGAGACGGCCTGCCAGGTGCTGCCGCCGTCGGTGGAGCGGTACAGGGAGGTGGACTTGTCGGCGACGCCGACATAGACCGTCTTGCTGCCGGCCGGGCCGTACGTCACGAAGGAGATGCCCGCGCCGCTGCTCGCCCCGTCCTTGACGGGGAACGAGGAGACCTGACTCCATGTCGCGCCGTGGTCGGTGCTGCGCCACAGGCCGTTCTTGCGGGTGCCCAGCAGGAGGGTGCCGTTGTCCACAGGGTTGATCGCCAGCCGCTCGCCCGCCCCGCGGCCGTCCTCGTTGCCGCCCAGCTTGAACGGCAGCTCGGTGCGCTTGAAGGTGCGGCCCCGGTCCGTGGAGCGCAGGATCGCGCCGTTGCCGGCCCACTCGTTGGTGTAGGTGCCGGTCGCGAGGTAGAGCCGGTCGGGGTCGACGGGGTCGGTGGCCAGCGCATCGATGCCCAGAAGGTTCCAGTCCTTCTCGCCGAGCCAGTCGGTCAGCGGGATCCACTGCTCGGCCGCGGTGTCCCAGCGGTAGGCGCCGCCCATGTCGGTACGCGCGTACAGCAGACCCTTCTCGCGCGGGTTGAACACCAGCCCGGTGACGTAACCGCCTCCCACCACCTGGGCGTTGTTCCACACATACGGTCCGGCTGCCTGGGTCTCGGCCGTTTTCACCAGCTTCCACTGCTGGTTGGTGCTGCCCTTGCCGGGATACTGGATGACTGCCGCGCCCTCGGCCGTGGAGCCTCCGGAGACGTCCAGGACCTGGCCGCTCCTGCGGGAGGTGAAGGTGACGGCGTCGGAACCACCCACATCGTCGATCCGCCACTCCTGGGAGGTGGAGGAGCTGGCGGTCTGCTGCTCGGCGGCGGCCGCCTGGACGGTCGAATCGCCCGCTATGCCCAGCACTTTGCCGCTGTTGCGGTTCACCAGCTCGTAGTAGCCGCCCCCGGTGGGTCTCAGCTTCCACTGCTGGTTGGCGGTGTTCTGGTCGGTCCACTGCTGGATGCGGGTGCCGTCGGCGGTCGAGAAGGCGTTGACGTCAAGCGCCTTGCCGCTGCGTACGGAAACCAGCCGGTAGTACGCATCGCCGTCGACCGTCGCGGCTTGGGAGTCCTCCTGCACGAACAGGAGATACGGCACGACGATGGCGGGCACACCGAGCAGCAGACCGGTCGCGGTCCAGCGACGGCGGTGACGCCCGCGGCGCCCGCCGGTCGTGGGGATCTTCATGGGGGGTGTTCTCCTTGCATGCCACCAGAGGAAAGTGGATCCAGCTACCGAAACGGCCGGATCCGACTCCTTGTGGTCACAGGCCCCGCAAAGGGTTGCCTTGAGCCGGGAACTTTTCAGGTCACCTCGTGGTGCGGTAGGCGTTGATCAGTGGCCGGGTGACACTGGTGCCCTTGGTGTCCTCCATGGCCGACTCCCACAGATCATCTGGGTGCGTTCGGGTAGCCGGCGGCCAACTCGCCGACGGCCCATTCAAGACCGACGATCTCGGAGGGAGACAGCTCCGGCCTTGGAGATGGCGTGCCGTGCAAAGGCCGTGGCCACGTCCACAGCGCCGAAACGCGTGGGACGGGGGTCGGAACGGCCAGGGCCCTTCCAAGTCGGCGCGGGCCGGTCCAGTGATCCAGCTTTGGCCGCATACCCTTGCCGACGCTAAGGTGCGGCGCCGTACTCGGCGGATCGCTCCCCTGAGGGAGGTTGGAATGGGGCTCATGGATGCGGACCACGCGGGGCTGGTTACCGCGGCGCAGGCCGGTGACGATCGGGCGCGCGAGGAGCTGATCGCCGCGTACCTGCCGTTGCTCTACAACATCGTCGGGCGAGCGCTGAGCGGACATGCCGACATCGACGACGTCGTCCAGGAAACCCTGCTGCGCGTGGTGCGCGACCTGCCTGCCCTGCGTGCCCCGGAGAGCTTCCGGTCCTGGCTGGTGTCGATCACGCTCCGCCAGATCAATACCCACTGGCACCGGCAACGCGCCTTCGCCGGCCGGACCACGGTCATCGACGAGGCACTCCAGATACCGGACGCCGGCGCCGAACTTGAGGACGTGACGATCCTGCGTCTGCATATGTCGGACGAGCGCCGTCTGGTTGTCGAAGCCGGCCGGTGGCTCGACCCGGACCATCGGGTGCTGCTGTCGCTGTGGTGGCAGGAATGCGCCGGCTCGCTGAGCCGTGACGACATCGCCGCCGCGACGGGGCTCACTGTCGCCCACGTCGGAGTACGCCTGCAACGCATGCGCGAGCAGCTGGAACTGGGCCGCACGATCGTCGCCGCGCTGGAGGCCGACCCGCGCTGTCCGCAGCTGGGGGAGACCGTCGTCGACTGGGACGGTCACCGTGCATCGGTGTGGCGCAAGCGGATCGCGCGGCATACCCGCGGCTGCCCGGTCTGCATGGCGACGACGACAGAACGGGTTCCGGCCGAACTACTGCTCCTCAGCCTCGCGCCGCTGGCCGTCCCGGCCGGACTCATCGCCGCGCTGGCCGCCAAGGGCCTGCTGTCGGGTACGGCCGCGAGCGCCGCCGGGCTGGCCACGACACACGTCGCCGTCAGCACGGCGACGGGGGGAGGCGGTCTGCACAGCTCGCTGATCGGCAAACTCTTCGCGGTCAGCGCTCATCCGGTGGCGAGCCTCGCCACCGGCGCGGTGCTCATCGCCGGGACCGCCACCTACGCGACGTGGCCCGAACCGGCGCACCGGGTGCCCGGCGTCATCGCCGCTCCCACGGTCGGCAATCCCACGCCGGTCCCGTCGCGCACCACCACGTCGGCCGGACCGTCCCCGGTGAGTCCGTCCGCCGTCGCAGGCACTGTTCCGCTGGGCGCACAGTCGCTGGAGTCCGTGGACGAGCCCGCCCTGTACCTCACGTATGCCGGCGACTTCGCGACGCTCGGCCGAGTCTCCGCGTCCAGCAGCGCGCAGACACGGCAGCGGGTCACCTTCACGGTCATCGGGGGGCTGGCCGACACACGGTGCGTCACCTTCCGCGCCGCCGACGGCCGCTATCTGCGCCATCGTGACCTGCGGCTACGGCTGAGCACCAACGACGGCAGCGAACTGTTCCGTGAAGACGCCACCTTCTGTCCGCAACCCGGGGCGGTCGCCGGGTCGGTGACCCTGCACGCGCACAACTATCCCGGATCGGTCATCCGCCACCGCGACGGTGGCGTCTGGCTCGATGGCTCCGACGGCACTCGGGCCTTCGCCGGCCAGGCTTCCTTCATCATGCGCAGGGCCTGGTCTTGAGAACCGCTCCTTGAGCGTTTTGGGGCGAGTCGCGCAGTGACAGCTGGTGATCCTGCACCACGATCCTGCACCACGCCGTTCTCAACCCGGCAGTGAGCCGAGTACGCGCCCTTTCCACAGGGACGACCAGACCGCGGGGCTTGGCATAACGCTTTTTGCCTGCGAGATGCATCACTGAGCAATCGTCCGGGCGGCGCAACTTTTCTGTTACGAGACCGCGAGTTCGGAAGCCTCCACTTCATGGGGTGCCCTTCCCGCCGCTCACCATGACGTGCCGGCGTGGCAGGTTCCCCGACTTCCCCCGTTGACGTCTCCCCTGAAGAAAGCCGCTCCAATGACGCGACACACCCACGAACCCCGGGCGACCGGTACGCAGGAACGGCCCCACGTCCTGCACCGCACCCACCCCGCGGCGGATCAGGCCGTACCGGCCGATGCGCGCACGATCACGGCACCCAAGGTGACCCGCGACCCCCGAGGAGAATCATGAAGGGCCTGCACCGGCTCGGCCGGCGTCGCCGAACATTGACGATAGGACTGTCGGCCGCGGCGCTGCTGGCCGGTGTCGTGACGCTCCTCCCCAGCTCCGCCGGAGCCATAACCCTGGGTACGCAGGCGGCCCCCTCGGGCAGGTACTTCGGCACCGCTGTGGCCGCCGGCAGGCTCGGCGACTCCACGTACGCCACGATCCTGGACCGGGAATTCAACATGATCACCCCGGAGAACGAGATGAAGTGGGACGCTATCGAACCGTCCCGCGGCAATTTCAACTTCGGCCCCGCCGACCGGATCGTCAGCCGCGCGACCTCCCACGGGCAGCGGCTGCGCGGGCACACTCTGGTGTGGCACTCCCAGTTGCCCACCTGGGTCAGCGGCATCACCGACGCCGCCACGCTGCGCAGCGTGATGAACAACCACATCACCACCCAGATGACCCACTACAAGGGCAAGATCTACGCCTGGGACGTGGTCAACGAGGCGTTCGCCGACGGCTCCACCCAGCACCGCAGCTCGGTGTTCCAGAACGTGCTGGGCAACGGCTTCATCGAGGAAGCGTTCCGCACCGCCCGGGCGGCCGACTCCTCGGCCAAGCTCTGCTACAACGACTACAACATCGAGAACTGGTCGGACGCCAAGACCCAGGGCGTCTACAGCATGGTCAAGGACTTCAAGTCCCGCGGCGTGCCGATCGACTGCGTCGGGTTCCAGAGCCACTTCGGCACCAGCGGCCCGCCGTCCAGCTTCCAGACCACCTTGTCCAACTTCGCCGCCCTGGGCGTTGACGTCCAGATCACCGAGCTGGACATCGCCCAGGCGTCGTCCACCCACTACGCCAACACGGTCAAAGCCTGCCTGTCCGTGGCCCGGTGCACCGGCATCACGGTCTGGGGCATCCGTGACAGCGACTCCTGGCGCAGCGGCGACAGCCCCCTGCTGTTCGACAACAACGGCAAACCCAAGGCCGCCCACACCGCCGTCGTGAACGCCCTCAAGGCCACGGGCGGGGCGGCCGGCGGGACCGGATCCGGTACCGGGGAGATCAAGGGCGTCCCCTCCGGTCGTTGTATCGACATCAACGGCTCCACCACCGTCAACGGGACCCAGGCGCAGCTGTGGGACTGCAACGGACAGGCCAACCAGCGCTGGACCTACACCGCCAGCAAGCAGCTGAAGATCTACGGCAACAAGTGCCTGGACGCTAGGGCCAAGGGCACCGCCAACGGCACCGCGGTGGTCATCTGGGACTGCAACGGCGGCGCCAACCAGCAGTGGAACATCAACACCAACGGCACGATCGCCGGCGTCCAGTCCGGGCTGTGCCTCGACGCCGTGGGCGCGGCCACCGCCAACGGCACCAAGATCCAGCTGTACTCCTGCTGGTCCGGCAGCAACCAGCAGTGGGCCGGCCCGTCCAGGACGTCGACCCCGACAACGCCCGCGCCGACGGGCGGCACGTGTGCTCTTCCGTCGACGTACCGATGGACGTCGACTGGTGCGTTGGCGCAGCCGGCGAACGGGTGGGCCTCGCTGAAGGACTTCACCAACGTGGTGCACAACGGCAAGCATCTGGTCTACGCGTCGAACGCGTCGGGATCGTCGTACGGCTCGATGATGTTCAGTCCCTTCACGAACTGGCCGGACATGGCGTCGGCCGGCCAGACCGGGATGAGCCAGGCCGCGGTGGCGCCCACGCTGTTCTACTTCGCGCCCAAGAAGATCTGGGTGATGGCGTACCAGTGGGGTTCGTGGCCCTTCATCTACCGCACGTCGAGCGACCCCACCAACCCCAACGGCTGGTCCTCGCCGCAGCCGCTGTTCACCGGTAGCATCTCCGGCTCCCCCACCGGCCCGATCGACCAGACGCTGATCGCTGACGACCAGAACATGTACCTGTTCTTCGCCGGTGACAACGGCAAGATCTACCGGGCGAGCATGCCGATCGGGAACTTCCCGGGCAGCTTCGGCTCGTCCTACACGACGATCATGAGCGACTCGGAGAGCAACCTGTTCGAGGCGCCGCAGGTCTACAAGGTTCAGGGCCAGAACCAGTACCTCATGATCGTTGAGGCTAAGGGTGCGAACGGGCGCTACTTCCGCTCGTTCACGGCCTCCAGCCTGAGCGGTTCGTGGACCCCCCAGGCCGCCAGCGAAAGCAACCCCTTCGCGGGCAAGGCCAACAGCGGTGCCACCTGGACCAACGACATCAGCCACGGTGACCTGGTCCGCAACAACCCCGACCAGACCATGACCATCGACCCCTGCAACCTGCAGTTCCTCTACCAGGGCAAGTCCCCCACTGCGGGCGGCCCCTATGACCAACTGCCGTACCGGCCGGGTGTCCTCACCCTGCAGCGCTAACCTGCCCGATCCACTGTGATCGCGATTCGGCGCAGCCTGCCAGCGCGGAGACGAGCGGTCTACGGCACGGACAACTCCACCTGCTGACCGATACTCACCGCCTCGAGGAACCCCAGCCGTGCGTCGGCTGGGGTTCCCCTCTTTTGTGGACTTTCATCGCGGGTACGGACCGAAGCACTACGACGCCACCGCGGACACGGGGCCTTGGCGATCCGGTGCAACTGCGGTTCGTCCAGCTCGGCCAGGGCACGGCGTGCGGTGGAGTCGGAAGCCGCAGCGCCGAGCAGGGCGGTGATCACGGAGCGACCCGGCGCACCAGGAACGCTGGTGCGGCGGCCGCTCGACGGTCTCAGCTCTGCTGCAGGGAAGCCAGGATGAACGCGAAGTCCGCCGACCCGAACTGCCTGACGCGAGTCGGGGAAGCCTCGCCCGGGCCCGTGCCGAACCACTCCACCTGGGACCAGCCGGCGGGAATCGCGCCCGCTTCCTCGTCATCCCCGGTGGGAACCGTCGGCAACCTTTTCGCATCCTGCGGCGACCAAGCAGTGCACCTCGACTCGAATCTTCGAACGGACGGACATGCAGACTGCACGGCAGGCCGCGCGGCAGCGCAGGCGTAGACACAAGCTGATGATGGGAACGACGGCACTGACCGCCGCGGGCGTCCTCCTCTGCCTGGTGACGGCCATGCTCCCCGATCCCAAGGCCGAGGTCGGGACCGACGTGGCGGCCCCCGCCGCCACCCAGGCGGAAGCCATGCCCTCGGCCCCGACGAGCCCCGCGCCCCCGACGGACAGCTCGCATGCCGCGGCAACCGCGACCGCGGCCGTCGGTACGGCCACCGCGGCGCCACAGCCTTCGGCGAAGGCAACCCCGCAGGCGGCGTCCAGCACGGCACCGTCGGCAGGCCGCCTCCAGCCCGGGACCACCTACAAGGGCGTCGCCACCGCCTACGCCGCCGGCGACGGCAACGGCGCCTGCCTGTTCGGCCCGAGCGACGACCTCATGATCGCGGCGATGAACACCACCGACTACGAGTCGTCCAGGGCGTGCGGCGCGTACGTGCGCGTCCGCGCCGCGAACGGCGCCTCGATCACGGTCCGGATCACCAACGAATGCCCACTGCCCTGCGCACCCGGACAACTGGACCTCAGCGAACAGGCCTTCGCCAAACTGACCGATCCCAAGCTCGGCCGTATCCCGATCACCTGGAGCCTGCTGAGCCCCCAGACGTCCGGCACGATCTCCGTCCGGTACAAGACCGGTTCCAGCCCCCACTGGTGCGGCATCCAGGTGATCGACCACCGCAATCCGGTCGCACGGCTGGAGGTACGCACCACCAAGGGCTGGCGGAGGCTGCCTCGTACCGACTACAACTACTTCCTCTCCGCCGACGGCAGCGGGTGCGGCGGCGCGATGAGGATCAGCGACATCTACGGAGAGCAGCTGACGGTCGACGGGACCGCGCTGCTGCCGAACGTCGCACAACCGACCCGAGTCCAGTTCGCCCCGCACTGAAACCACGCCGCAGCCGGTGGCGGATCCGGGGTACGGCCGCACTGGAGCGCCCTGGGTCGTACCGGGCGCTGATACGCTGCCGCCCGGATGTTAACGCACACATTTGCAGAAGGGGCGACCGACAGCGTGGTCCTCGATGACGCGTCCGCGGAGTTCCACGACTTCTTCGAACGCCACTACGCCGAACTCGCCCGGTTCGCCCATCTCCTGACGGGCGAGGCGGACGGTGCCGACGATCTGGCCGCGGACGCCCTGATCGCACTGTGGCAGCGCTGGGACCGGCTGCGCCAGGCCGAGTACCCACTCGCCTACGCGCGTGGCGTGGTCGCCAACCTGGCACGGTCACGGATCCGCAGCGCGGTGCGCGAGCGCCGCCGGATCGCCCTGTTCTGGTCCCGCGGCGCTGAGCCGTTGGACGGTCCGGACGTGGCCGCCGTGGTGGACGTGCGTACTGCTCTCGACCGGTTGCCGTTCCGGAAGCGGGCATGCGTGGTCCTGCGGCACGCCTTCGACCTGTCGGAGAAGGACACCGCTCTGGCGCTCGGAATATCGGTCGGTACGGTGAAGAGCCAGACCTCGAAGGGGATGGCCGAACTGGAACGGATGCTGGGCAGCACAGGAGCAGCCGGGGAACTGTTGGCGGGGAGGAGGAGCCGTTGAACGAGGAGCTCACCGGGCGGCTGCGCGCAGCCGCCGAGGCCCACCAGCCCGACCGCGCCCGGATCCTGGCACGCGTGGAACGCGGCATGTCCGGCGCCCCCGCCGGCCCCCGCGAGTCGTCGGGCACGAGGCCCTGGCCCAGGGTCGCGCTCGCCTCCCTCGCCACAGCGGGCATTCTGGCAGTCGGTGGTTTCGCCGTCGCCTCCATCGTCCAGTCCCCGCCGGCCCGGCCGGAGATTCCGGCCACCCCCGCCGCGCCGTCCGCGCCCGGGACTCCCCACCCGACGCCGTCGACGCCCACCACCGGCGGCCCGACCGCGCCGGACCGCTCGCCCTCGACTACGCCCTCGACCAGCCCCAGCCCTGCGGCGTCGGGCGGCGCGGGCTCGACCCGGCCCGGCAGCGCGCACGTCCAGGACGGGCCCCTGTGGTCGGCCGGCTCCTTGGACGCGAGCAGCAACACCTACTGGGCGCAGAGCAACATCACCCTCAAGACCACCCAACCGCTCACCGCACTCACCATGGAACTGCGCATCACGCAGACCGGCGGAGTGCAGAGCACCGGCAGCTGGCGGACGCTGCCCGCCGACGACTTCACCGTCACCGTGCAGCACGAGGACGGAGCAGTGGTCTACCGCTGGACTCTCAAGCCGGGCCGCACGGTCCCGGCCGGACAGCATGTCTTCGCCGGCCAGTACAACCACGCCGCCGGCGAGCGCGAGGCCAAGCACGATGGCTACCGCGTCGACGCCAACGGTCCCCGCGGCGCACTCTCGGTCTGGGGCGGCTTCACCCCGACACGATGAGGCCATGCCCGTAGCCGGGTCGAAGCCACCCACGCACCTGCGCGCCGCCTGCCTCACCCTCGCCGAGCGCTGTGTGGTCCCGCTTCCCTGGCCCGTGGGTGGACGGCGTGGACCGCCGCCCGCCCCTCACTGTCCGGCCGAGCTTCTCGGCCTCTGCATGGCATGGGCACCTTCTACAGGGACTGCGAGCACCCGCAATCCCGCTGGTCGAACCTGCCGAGTTGCGGGAAATACGAGAAATCGGTGACGAGAAGTTCCGCCTCCTCTGCGACCTGATGAGCGGGTGTGGGATGCGGAACGCCGAAGCGGTCGCAGTAAACATCAACAATATCGTTTCCGATAACACATACAGGATAACCGAGCAGGTTAACCAGACAACGAAGGTGTGTGGACGCCTCAAGCATCGGAAACCAGGCGAGTACCGGGATGTGCCGCTTCCTTCACGGATCAGGCAAGAGATCGAAGGCTACGCTCGAAAACACGGCACGATCGACGGCTATCTCCTAAGGGACCCACGGGACCCGTCAAGACCTTTCCAAGCCTACCTGCTTCAAAATCAGTGGCAGAGACTGAAGCGCGAGCACCCTTCCCTCGTTCCGGAAGGAATCGCGCTGTACAGCTTTCGGCATTTCTTTGCATCACAATGCCTCCAGCTTCGCATACCGATCACTGATGTTGCAGACTGGATGGGCCATAAGAGCCTGGACGTGACATTTAAGGTCTACCGGCACCTCATGCCTGGCTCGATTGCACGCGCAGCATCGTCTCTAGATCTCGCCTTGGCCGCATAGGAGCTGCCCAAAATCGCATTAATGGCGGATTCCTACTCCCGCTGCCGAATCGCTCCCAGACTTCCTTCAAATGGTGCGGCCGGTCACCGCGCACTGCCGTGCGCGATGACCGGGCTCGACAGCGTGCGAACGCTGCAGGTGTGATGTCGCGGTCGACCTTGTGGACGGTCACGTATTCCCCAGGCACTGACCCCGCAGTTCCGGCGTGATCGTCGCCGGCCGGGATGCCGGCAGCGACGACCTCGCCGCCTTTCGTATCACCACCCGGGCTGTGGCTCGCCCAGGACCTCGCTGCCGATGTGCGCGGCAGACTGCTGGGCTCTGGTCAGGACCCCTGGGCTGCCACCCCCGTGGACGAGAACAGTGTCATGCACAGTCGACCGATCCAACTGGGCCTGATCGCCGTGGAAAACGATCTGGACTCCGTCGTACTTCGCATCCCGCATCGGTCCGCCTCTGTTTCGTCGGGCCGCAAGCCGTGCCAGTCGATGGCGGCCCTGCCCTGGCGCCGCGGGCACTGGCCGGGACATGCCGCAGTGGTCCGCTGACCTGGCCGAACGTCGACGCTCGAAGCCGGAGTTGTCGGTCTTCTCGTGTAGCGTCTTCGGGAACCTTGGGGGTGGGGATCATGAGTGGTGGCAACGCTGACCTGGAGATGGATCCGGTCGCGGTGGGGAGCATCCAGGACGGTCTGCGGTCCGCGGTCAGGGAGTTGCGTGAGTTCGCGATGGACACCTCGGCCGTGGCGGGTGGCGGCATGAGCCAGCTCACGCTGACGGGTATGGAGGCCGGTCATCCGGCGGTCGCTGCGGCCCTGGAGGGCTTCTGCGAGCGCTGGGATCTGAGCGTGAGCAGTCTCTTCGTCAAGACCAGCGGGCTCGCCGAGCGCCTGGGTATTGCAGCTGGCTCCGTGTGGGAGGAGGACCAGTACCGCAGGGGCACTTTCAAGGTGCTGGTCAACGCCGGTATCGGCAACCCCTACGCGTCGGAGGACGAGGTCGAGAAGAAGTCCATGGACGCGATCCTCTCCGATCACGCGCTCAAGCGGGAGACGCCGGAGCAGGCGCGTCAGGCCAGGGAGGACTTCGACCGTACGTGGGCGGACACCAAGCGCGGCATCCTCAACGAGGGTTTCGGGGGCAGCGTGTTGGAGGAGGTCGCCGAAGCGCAAGGCATGGACCGCGAGACTCTCGACCGCGTCCGCAACCCACAGGGCGCGGACCAGCAGGGTGGCGATCAGGACAGTGATCAGAGCGGGGATCAGGGGGGCAGTTCCTGACGGGCGGCGGCAACTGGCTGGAGAAGGGTGCCGCCTTGACGGGCGACGCCGTCGAGTGGCTCGGTGACAAGAGCGCCGACGTATTGGAGGATGTCGGCTGGCAGGGGGGCGCCAACGCGGTCCGCAACACGGCGAACTCCGCGGCGAACCGTCTGGGCGCCGACGTCGGGGAGGTCGAGCTCGGCCAGAGCGACGATCCCAAGCAGCTGGTCCACGGCAGCGCGAGCAGCCTCCGTGCGACCGCCGGGCACCTGAGTGACTTCCACGCTGCCTTCACCCGTACCGGGGATGGCCTGAAGAAGCTGGGCACGGACGGCATCAAGGGCGCGACGGCCGACGCCTTCCGGGACTCCGTCCAGGAGAAGGCGCCCCGCTGGTTCGCGGCCGCGGCCGCCTTCGAGACGGCGGCCGGCGCGGTCAGCCGCTTCGCCGACACGGTGACGTGGGCGCAGGGGCAGGCGAAGGAAGCGATCGACGAGTACAAGACCGCCGTCAAGCTGTCGGAGAACGCCCACGCCGCCTACGAGACGTGGGTCAAGGACTACGAGTCGGCTGTCAAAGCGCGGCAGGATCCGCTGCCGGCCCGCCCCATGGGTTTCACCGACCCGGGTGCGGACGGCATCAAGGCCGCCCGGCAGAAGCTGGCCGAGGCGCGGCGCCAGCGCGACGACGTGGCCCGCTCGGTGGCGCAGGCGTTGGAGAAGGCCCGGGACGCGGCGCCGAAGGTGTCGGCCGCTGACGCCGCGCTGGTCGAGATCGTCCGCAAGGGCGCAGAGGTCGAACACTTCCTCGGCGGAATCGCCAAGGGTACGGCTGGCCTGGTCAACTTCGGCCGCGGGCTCAGCCCCCAGGACCCGTACAACATCACCCATCCGACCGTGGCCGAGATGGGCCTCAACAGCATGGGGGCCAGTTTCCTCACGACGGCCAACGACCCAGGCGCCGCTGCCAAGGCCATGGCCGACAGCGCGATGCAGGACCCCTTCGAGTTCGGCGGCAAGCTCGTCCCGGAAGCCGCCGGCTCCAAGGGGAGTGGCCTGCTGTCCGGCGCTGCCCGCAGAGCCGCCACAGCTGCCAAACTCCTCGACGACGCAAAGCACCTGGACGGCCACAAGCCGGGCGGCAGCCGCGGGGATCACGAACAGAACCCGGACAGCAACGGCAAGCGGTGCAGCGAGACGGTGTGCAAGAGGGACCCGATCGACATCGCGACCGGCCGCATGCTGCTGCCCGCGACCGACATCGCCCTGCCCGGCGCACTTCCACTCGTCTTCCGGCGCACCTTCGACTCCGCACGACGCTCAGGGCGCTGGTTCGGGCCGACGTGGTCGTCAACGGTGGACCAGCGGCTGGAGATCGATTCCGATGGTGTGATCTTCAGCTGTGACGAGGGCAGTCTCCTCGCCTACCGCCACCCGGCCCCTGGGGCTCCGGTCATGCCCACGCACGGCCGGCAGTGGCCACTGGACCGGGTCCCGGGCGGTTACACCGTCACCGATCCTGACACCGGCAGGGTCTGGCACTTCGCCGACCACAGTGACGAGCTCGCGCTCCTGGCCCAGATCGACGACCGCAACGGCCGCTGGATCGCCTTCGAGCACGACGAGGCGGGTACTCCGAAGGCAATCGTCCACCACGCCGGCTACCACCTGAAACTCACCACGACCGAAGGCCGGGTGACGGCCCTCCACCTCAAGGGGGCTGCGACGGACGGATCCGACCAGGAGATCCTGCGCTACGGCTACACCGATGGCCATCTCACCTCGGTCACCAACTCCTCCGGCCTCCCCCTGAGCTTCGCCTGCGACGAACACGGCCGCATCACCTCGTGGACCGACTCCAACGGAAGCCGCTTCGACTACATCTACGACGATCAGGACCGCTGCACCTACCAATCAGGCACGAACGGACACCTCGAATCCACCTTCACCTGGGACGATATCGATCCCGCAACCGGCCTCCGCATAACCACCCTCACCAGCGGTCTGGGGCACACCGAGCGTCACCTGATCAATGACCGATCACAGGTAGTCGCCGAGATCGACCCCCTGGGCGCGGTCACCCGCTTCGAGTACGACCGCTACAACCGACTGCTGTCACGCACCGATCCGCTGGGCTACGTCAGCCGCTTCGCCTACGACGAGCACGGCCGTATGACGGTGATGGAGCGTCCGGACGGACGGCAGGCGCGGGCCGAGTACGACGACAACGGGATGCCGATACGCCTCGTCGGAACCGACGGGAACGTCACGCGCCAGACCTTCGACGAGCGCGGCAACCGTACCTCGGTGACCGACCCCACGGGCGCGACGACAGAGTTCGCGTACGACGCGGCCGGCTGGCTCACCTCGGTGACGGACCCGCTCGGCGCCACCACCCGGCTCATCCTGGACCGCCGGGGTCTTCCCGTCGAGGTCACCGATCCGTTGGGTGCCACGACCCGCTATGAACACGATGCCTTCGGCCGCACGGTCCGCGTCATCGACCCTCTCAGCGGGGAGACGCGAATGGAGTGGACGGTCGAGGGCCTGCCCTCCCGGCGCACCGCACCCGACGGCACGGTGGAGTCCTGGACGTACGACGGCGAGGGCAACTGCCTCAGCCACACGGACGCGATGGGAGGCACGACCCACTTCGCGTACACGGACTTCGACCTCCTGACGGCCCGCACAGGCCCGGACGGAGTCCGCCACGAGTTCTCCCACGACACCAACCTGCGGCTGACGCACGTGACCAACCCCCAGGGCCTGACCTGGGACTACGCCTACGACGCGGCAGGCCAACTGGTCACGGAGACCGACTTCGACGGCCGGGCGCTGAGCTACGACTACGACCCTTCGGGCCGTCTGACCTCCCGGGCGAACGGCCTGGGCCAGCGCATCGACTTCACGCACAACGCGCTCGGCCAGGTGATCCGCAAAGAGGTCGAAGGCAACGGGGCCACGACCTTCGAATACGACATCTTCGACGAACTCGCGGTGGCCACCGGCCCGGACGCCGAACTGGAACGCCTGCGGGACCGCTACGGCCGCCTGCAGTCCGAGACGGTCAACGGCCGGACGCTGACGTACAGGTATGACGAGCTGGGCCGCCGGGTGGGGAGGACGACGCCTGGCGGTGCGGTCAGCGAATGGTCGTACGACGCCGCGGGACGCAGGACGAAGCTCACCACGTCCGGGCGCGACATCTCCTTCTCCTTCGACGCCCTGGGCCGTGAGGTGGGGCGCACCGTATCGGACTTCGTGGCGCTGACGTCGTCTTTCGACGCGATGAACCGACTGAAGGCTCAGACCATCACCTCCGGGGGCCGCAGCCTCCAGCACCGTGCCTACACCTACGGCGCGGGCGGCGGCCTCCTCGGCATCAGCGACGCACTCTCCGGTGCCCGCGGGTTCGACGTGGACTCGGCCGGCCGCGTCACAGCCGTCCACGCGCACGGATGGACCGAGCGGTATGCGTACGACGACGCCGGAAACCAGACGGAAGCCTCGTGGCCAGCGAACCACCCGTCGCACTCCGCGACGGGTGCGCGCACCTACGAGGGCACTCGCATCGCCAGCGCGGGTGCCGTCCGCTACGAACACGACGGCCAAGGCCGGGTCGTCCTGCGCCAGAGGACCCGGCTGTCCCGGAAGCCCGACACCTGGCGCTACAAGTGGGACGCGGAGGACCGTCTCACCGCGGTGACGACACCGGACGGCACGGTCTGGCGGTACACGTACGACCCCCTGGGCCGACGAATATCCAAGCAGTCCCCTTTCGAAACGGCCTACTTCACCTGGGACGGCACGACCCTCTGCGAGCAGACGACCGCGACCGTCGTCCTGACCTGGGACCACGCGGGCCTGCGCCCCCTGTCCCAGACGGAACGCCGCACGGACACGGACGACGAACGCTTCTTCGCCATCGTCACCGACCTGATCGGCACCCCGACAGAACTCGTAGACGAGTCGGGCGAGCTGGCCTGGCGAACCCGCACCACCCTCTGGGGCACGACGACCTGGAACCGCGATGCCACGGCATACACCCCGCTCCGCTTCCCAGGCCAGCACTTCGACCCCGAATCGGGCCTCCACTACAACTACTTCCGCTACTACGACCCCGAATCGGCCCGCTACCTCAGCCAGGACCCCCTCGGCCTCGGCCCGGCTGACAACCCGGTCACGTACGTCCACAACCCTCACACGTGGAGCGACCCGCTCGGGCTCAGTCCCTGTCCGCCCCGGATCGAGGGTGGAGGCTGGGACCTCCGTGGAGATACAGACCCGCTGAGCATCATCCCCAAGGACGCCGTGCTGGAGCCGTGGAGGGCGATCGAGGGTGGTGTCGAGCACGGCATCAAGTGGAGTTGGAAGGACGATGTCACAGGGCTGACGGTGCGTATGCGCGTCCATGGGCCCGACCTCGGCCCACACGCTGGCCCCAACGCCAGCAGTGGCCCTATCTACCGCATCCAGATCGGGAATCAATTCCAGGACGAGGCGGGTCGGCTCTACCATAGGCAAATCGGAAACCCGAGAAGTGAGAACTTTAATGAGGCGGCGGTCAACGATACTCACATTCCGTGGCCCAGCCACCTTCCGGTACCATATCCGCATTGATCTGGAAAGTAGGAAATGTGAAAAGTGAGGAATATGTCGACTTCCTCCGGGACCTTCTGAGTCTCGACGAAGCGGTGCGCACGGAAGCGAGTAATCGCGTTCAGGACTTCGTGAACTTGCTCTCCGGCACCCAAGCCAGAGTGGTAGGGGACCTGATCGCCATGCTGGCCCCGCGCGAAGAGTCCCGGGTGGCCCTGGAGGCCCTCCTGCACGCGCTGAGCGATCTCGACGGATGCGGGAAGCTCGAAGGTGTCGATCTATCACCACTGGGAGAAATCCCGGAATCCATGATCCACGTGGAACACCGCGTGTACATGGATGCATTCGCCGAGCTCATCGCGGAGACGAGTAACGGCACCTCAGAGTGAGCGTGCACACGCGCTCACCTGAAGGCCGCAGTCGAGTCCGGGGAGACCATCCATTGCAGGTCACCCCTCGATGCAACGGGACCGACATAATTCCCACGGGGGGCACATCGAGGGCATACAGCCCGGACGCTCCTGCCGTCCGGGCCCCTTGCCCTTAGAAACAGGTCCCCCACCATGAACAACGCCCTTACGCGTCTTCTCGAAATCGCTCCGGCGCCGAGCGAGCCTCGCCAGAAGGATTGGGGCGAGGTCGAGCGCAGCCTTGGGGATGAGCTTCCCGCCGACTACAAGGAGCTCATCCACGTCTACGGGGGCAGTAACTGGGACAGCTATCTGTACGTCCTAGAGCCCCGCTGCCCCAACGAAAATTACGACCTCATCGAATGGGCGCAGAACCAGGCCGAAGACCTGGAAGACCTGTGGGAATTCGAGAAGAAGCCGGCGGAACTGGAGGTCGAGGGGGCCCGAGTCATCCCATGGGCGACCACGGACAACGGAGAATGCCTCTACTGGCTTTTCCGGCCAGGCCTTGATCCGGACCAATGGACCGTCATGGTGAACGAGGCACGCGGCGACCGATGGGAACATTTCTCCGCGTCCTGCACACAATTCCTCGCGTCCGCCCTTGACGGAGGGCTGCAGTCGAACATCCTCTCGTCCCTGTTCCCGCGTGCTACACACGAATTTCGCCAGCTCGGTGCGGTATGACGACGCGACGCTCTGCCGGCCCCAAGGCTCGGTGTAGTCGGATGACGTCCGATTGCTGATTATTCTTGCCTGAGTGCTCACTCACTGACCCCTCGCGGCGAGCTGCGCGCACGGATCGGCCTCCGGCTTCCGTCGTGATCGGCCGCGTACGATCCGCTGGTGGCGATCGAGCTTCCAGACGAACTTGTGCAGCTTCAGCGTGCGGCTCATACGGCGCGGAGGGAGGCGACGACCGATGCGTACGGCCCGGAGGGGTGGGAGCCGTGGCTGGACGCCGTCGACGCGGTCCACGTCGCGGTGACCAAGTACGCGAAGGAGAGCGGGCAGTGCCAGCATGAGGTGGAAACGCCGTGAAGACGGCGGCGAACGCGGAGCCCCGCCCGAATGATCAGGCGGAACTTGCCTCGATGAATGCCATCGCCCTGCGCGGGGCGGCGCGACTGGCGCCGAGGGCTGACTCGGCCCGTGGAGGTGTTGGGCAAGATGCCAGGCACACGGGTGCCACGGGCTGCCGAGTTCCTCTTCAATCTCCTGCCGGCATACTCCCCGGGCCAAGAGGTGCATGGCGTACCCGGTCTGCGCATCACCCGGCGTTATCGGACCGCGATTGAGCTGCGCGTCCTTGGCGAGCCCACCCGCCTGCGTCTCACTGGGCTGCCCGCCAGACTGTGGCGCAGCGCCGAAGCGAGAACACTCTCTTGGTGGACCGACCCGAACACAATGCAACTGTGCTGGCGATGCTCCCCACGAGCATGGACCGACGCGGAGAGCGAGCACCACGCCCAGTGGGAAGACGACAACGACCACTTCGTTCAGGTGCAGCAGCGCGGGGCCTGGCTGGCCAGCGGGTTTCTCCGCCGGGCCGCCCTCCTGCACACGGTGGCCAACACTTTCCTCCTCGACGGCTACCGGGGCACCGCCTTCGATGTAACCCGGCTCGTCCTGCGGTCCTCGCATGTCCACGAACAGGGGCCAGGGCCGCACAACATCCTCGCCGCCCTTGCGGACCCCACATTCGGCCTGCCCCTCCATCTCACGAGGTTTCGCGGCGACACTGACGAAAGCTACGGCCGGGACCAGCAGTTCGTGCTCGAAGACCCCGGAAAGACAGCCGTTCTCGACCTTCGGGCAACAGCAGAAGGAGCCCCCTCCCACCTCTCGCCCGAACTCTGGCAGGCCATTCTTCGCCGACTCCCCGATGCGGGATTCAGCAAGCGCCTGTCCCCCAGCGCCCTTGCCAGGCTCTGCAGCCTCGGGACACCCTAGAGATACGCAGCACCAGCGGCCAGATTCACTGGCGTGCATCGGACCACGGACCTGAGCACCAGTAGGCTGTTTGGGTGAAATAGCTATCGGGCCCTGCCGCAGCACGGGCCCGATAGGCCACCTCCTTGTCGGGCTCTTCGCGCGGGGTTAGCGAGCTCCGACCTGCGCCGCACCCACCCGGCGGGGGCGTCGTCGCGATAGGCCAACTCGGCTGGTGTCGCAGTTCACTGCAGTGCACGCATCGACGGCTCCTTCTGTGCCGGTCGCTTGAAAGACCGCGTCCTACACGGCACGAGTGCGTCGCGGTGCTGGCCGCCGTCGGCGAAGCTCTGCACGATCACGAGGTTCGCCGGTGCAGTTCGTACACCGGGTATGGCACTCGCTGCCCGTCGCCGGCGTGAAAATCGGCGGTACCGATGCGGGTGAAGCCCGCTTTGACGAGGCCGCGGCCAGAGGCAGGGTTGTCAGGGTGGTGCATGGCTTCCAGACGCGCCACTGCGGCTTCGGCGAAGATAAATGGGACGAACTGCCGTACGGCGTCGGTGGCATGGCCGCACCCCCAGGTGTCCTCGCGCAGGATGTAGCTGAGGGCGGCGGAACTTTCGCCCTGCCGACGGCATTTAACGAGGCCGATGAGGTCGCCGGCCACGGTGATGCCGAGGCTCCAGTGATCGCGGGGTTCTGCGTGGTCCTGTTCCGCGCTGTGGCGGAGGGCAAGCTGCACGCCCTTTCGGACGTCCAGCCGTGGCCGTTTCCGGCTCTGGAAGCGCTGATCGAGGCATGCCTGGCGCCAGACCCCGCCCAGCGCCCCACCGCCGCCGAGGTGGCCGCATGGTCGAGCTGAGAGGGCTGACCCCCGATGATGCTCCCTTTGTGGCGCGCATCTATCGGAACCCGGTTCCTGGTCATGCGCTAACTCTAGACACCTTGCTGTCACGTGACACGCACTGGTGATGGAGCCTGTGCGTCAGCAACACCTCCATGCGCGTCGAACTCGTCGGGCTTGCCGTGGCATGACTCCGCTCTCAGGCCCCTCGTCTGTGCCGACTGCCGGTCGCTCGCGCGTCCGAACGGTCCGCTGACTCACGCTGGCGCGCTCCCAACCGCACCTGTGAACCGTTCTGACGAGGGGCAAGGGAAGGCACGCCACAGAGCCGCGGACACCCTTACGGCAGTGCCGTTCATCGCACTGCCTCCCGGAAGCCCGCCTCGCCGAGACTGCACGGCGGACGTCGCTGCGACAACCGCTGCAGGGGTTGTCGGCTTCCTACAAGCGGTAGCACCCGGGCGATCAGACTCTCGGTCCGAGCCTAGCGAAGCGCAGCGGGTACCCCGACCGGCACGTAGCCGGGAACAACTTCCAGACAAGCGCGGATCGCCGACGAAGCCGCTTCGACGTCTGTACCTGCACGAAGCCTCACCTGACGCAGCGTCAGGAAAGTCAGCATTGGGTCAGCATTCGTAGACACACACCCACCCACGGACGCCCCCAGAGGGGGAAGGCCCCGCACCATCGAAGGGCAAGCGCGGGGCGCGATCGGAAGCGCCGAGGCTTCAGTAACCGGAAGGTGCCTGACCCGCGCCCCGCGGGCCCGCCTCTCTCCAGTTATCGCAGGTCAGCGCACTCGGCCGCGTGGTTTGAGGTGGGCCGGAGGCAGGTCAGGAGCCGGAAGCGGAGGGCCGTCATACCCCTTCACCTCGCCGAATCTCGTCCCATTCATCCAGTCCTCGCGGGCCTGTGCGATATCCTCATGGGAGCGGCCAATCCAGTTCCAGAACATCACGATCTCCTCCTCGAACGGTTCGCCGCCCAGGAGCATCAGGCCCGCGTCCGAGGCTGCCCGCAGGGGCAGTTCCGTGCGGCCGCAACCGAGGTAGAGCATCGAGCCCGGGAGGACCGGGACGCCGTCGACGTGGGCCTCGCCGGACATCGACAGGACCGCGTACTCGAAGTCCGGGTCGAGCGGGAGCCGGGTCTCGGTGCCCGCCGCCAGGGCCAGGTCCGCGCCCACGATCGGGGTGTACGCCGTGCCGGGCGAGGTCGCCGTGTCCAGGGTGCCGAGGACGACCGTCGCCGTCAGGCCCTGGGCCGTGACCGTCGGGAGGTCCGCGTGGTGCTGGAAGTGCGGTTCCACGTTCCGGTGGGCGTCCGGCAGGGCCACCCACAGCTGGGCACCGTGCAGGAAGCGCGCGTGCGGGCGCGGGCTCTCCTCGGAGTGGCTGATGCCGCGGCCCGAGGTCATCAGGCCCAGCTCGCGCGGCCGGATCGTCTCCAGGCTGCCGACGCTGTCGCGGTGCAGCACCTCGCCCTCGTGGAGCCAGCTGACCGTCTGGAGCCCGGAGTGCGGATGCGGCGCGACCTGCATGCCGGGCTCGTCGGCGATGTCGTCCGGACCGTAGTGGTCGACGAAGCACCAGGCGCCCACCATGCGGCGGCCCAGGTTCGGCAGGAGTCGGCGGACCTCGGTGGACTCCCCGAGCTTGACCGTGCGCGGGCTGAGGAGCTCGCGCACCGGTTCGGCCACGACGAAGCCGCGGCCGCCGCAGGCGGAGAGAGCGGGCTGGCGATCGAGATTGCTCATGGGCACAACCTAGCCCCGAGGCGGCGGCCGTGTTGAGTGGAATGTTCCGGCTGCCAAGCGTGTTGGAGGCAGCGGACGAACCACCTGAACGGCGGAAGGGACGCGATGAACGCGCCGACGGAGTACTACGAGCACGGGACGGCAGCCGAGCGCTGGGCGCGCGCCCAGCTCTTCTTCGACGCGCGGGAGTACGCGACGGCCGCCCGCATCCTGGAGCCGCTGGCCGGCGAGGCCCCCGAGCAGCTGGCTCCGCGACTGTTGCTGGCCCGCGCCTACTACCACTCCGCGCAGCTCTCCCGCGCCGAGCGCGAGCTGCGCGCCGTGCTGGAGCGCTGGCCCGTTGAGGACTACGCCCAGCTCATGCTCGGTCGCACCCTGGAGCGCCTGGGCAGGCCCGACGAGGCCCGCCCCTACCTGCGGATGGCCGCCGCGATGGCCGGCGAGTTCCCCGAGTAGCGGGGGACGCGGGCGGCCCCGGCCCCGTGCGTGCGGGGCCGGGCGGCCGCCTCGGTTAGCCTGGGGGCACGATGAACCGTCTGACCACGCCTTTCGGCTCCTACGAGCTCACCCGCTTCCCCGAGGACCCGCGCGACCGGCTCCGCGCCTGGGACGCCGCCGACGAGTACCTGCTGCGCCACCTCGCCTCCGGTACGGGGGAACGCGGCCCGGTGGACCTGGCCGGCGCCGGGCAGATCACCGTCCTCGGTGACCGCTGGGGAGCGCTGACGACGGCACTGGCCGCGTTCCACCCGACGCAGATCACCGATTCCTACCTCTCCCGGGCGAGCACCGCGGCGAACCTGGACCGGGCCGGGATCGGCACCGCCAAGTCCACGGTGCGGCTCCTGACCACGCAGGACCCGCCGCCCGAGCGGATCGACGTACTCCTCGTACGGGTGCCCAAGAGCCTGGCGCTGCTGGAGGACCAGCTGTACCGGCTGGCGCCGCACGTGCACGCGGGCACCGTCGTCGTGGGCACGGGCATGGTCAAGGAGATCCACACCTCCACCCTGAACCTCTTCGAGAAGATCCTCGGCCCGACCAGGACCTCGCTCGCCGAGAAGAAGGCCCGGCTGATCTTCTGCACGCCCAGCGCCACCGCGACGCGGGGCGACGACCCGTGGCCGGTGACGTACAAGCTGGACCAGGAGGCGGGCTCGGGCGCCGGTCTGACGGCCGTCAACCACGCCGGGATCTTCTGCGCGGACCGGCTCGACGTCGGCACGCGCTTCTTCCTGCAGAGCATCCCGACCAACACGAACGGCGCCCGGGTCGTGGACCTGGGCTGCGGCAACGGCATCGTCGGCACCGCCGTCGCCGTCGCGGACCCGCGAGCGGAAGTCGTCTTCACCGACGAGTCGTACCAGGCCGTCGCCTCGGCGAAGGCCACCTTCCGCGCCAATGTGCACCGCGAGCGCGAGCGTGCCGACTTCCTCGTGGGCGACGGCGTCGCCATGCTGGACCCGGGCTCGGTCGACCTGATCCTGTGCAACCCGCCCTTCCACTCCCACCAGGCCACGACGGACGCGACGGCGCTGCGCATGTTCGCCCAGTCGCGCAAGGCGCTGCGGCCGCACGGCGAGCTGTGGGTCGTCGCCAACCGGCACATGGGCTACCACACCCACCTGCGCCGGCTCTTCGGCAACAGCGAAGTCGTCGCGAGCGAGCCGAAGTTCGTGGTCCTGCGGGCGGTCAAGCAGGATCGTCCACGGCCCATGTGACCTGCCGGTACGTCCTACACTCTGGCGCGTGAGCAGCCAGGTGGAGGACGTAAGCGGTGGTGGGCGCTACCGCCGGGAGGACGTGGCCCGGGCGGCCGGCGTCAAGGTGCGCAACCTGCGCTACTACCAGGAGCGCGGACTGCTCCCGCCGCCGCGCCGGGAGGGCCGGATCGCCTGGTACTCCGACGACCACCTGACCCGGCTGCGGCTGATCAGCGACCTGCTGGGGCGCGGTTACACGGTCAACGGCATCGCGGAACTGCTGAACGCCTGGGAAGAGGGCGGCGGTCTGTCCCAACTGCTGGGCCTGGAGCGGGAGATGACCCGCGACTGGGTGCAGGAGGAGCCGGTGACGATGACCCGGACGGAGCTGCGCGAGCTGTTCGGCCCGACGGCCACCGCCGAGGACACCCGGCGGGCCGCGGAGCTCGGCTACGTCACGGTCGACGGGGACCTGGTCACCTACCCGAGCCGGCGGCTGCTGGAGGCGACGCTGGCGCTGGTGCGGCAGGGAGTGCCGCTGACGGAGATCCTGGACGCCGGGGAGTTCGTACAGGCGCAGGCGGCCGCGCTCGCGGACCGGTTCGTCGGACTGTTCCGGCGGCATGTGATCGGCGCGGAGGGTCTGGAGCTGCTTTCGGCCACCCAGCTCCAGCACATCACGGCGGCGGTGACGGCCCTGCGGCCGGTGGCCGGCGAGGTCGTGGCCACCGAGTTCTCCCGGGCGATGGCCCGGCGGGTGGACGCGGAGGTCGCCGAACTGCTGCGTACGGAGCAGTAGGAGTCGGCTCAAAGGGTGCGCTCGCACAACCTTGCCAACCACCATTGGCACTCTTACATTCAACTCGTCGGTAACAACGGTGCACAGCCGAAATAAGGGACGCTCCCATGACCGGTTCCCCCCATTTATCCGACGATCACAGCGAATCCGGCCGCGTCCGCTGGCGCCGGTTCGCCGTCCTGACCGTCCCCGCCGTCGCGGTGACCGCCGGCCTCGGCATCGCCCTCGCCCAGGGCGCGCTGGCCGCCTCGTTCGCCGTGTCGGGACAGCAGTTCAAGGTGTCGGCGAGCAGCCTGGAGGGCGAGGGATTCGCCCAGTACGGCGGCGTCGACGTCAACGCCCGCGAGGAGCTCATCCCGGTGGCCGTCACCGCCATCCGGGAGGCCAAGCTGCACAACCTCTGCCAGTCCGTGGTCACCACGCTCCCGGTGATCGGGGACATCTCGCTCAACCTCACCGCGGGCAAGAAGACCCCGGTGGAGGCGAGCAACCTCTTCGTCGACGCGACCCAGCTCGCCGGCGACGCCGTCTTCAGCAACATCGAGATCGGGCGCGACGCCTCCACCCTCGACAAGGGGCCGGCCGACGCGCAGGGCATGCAGGACCTCTTCGCCCAGCAGGCCGACACGGTCCGCATCACCGGTCTCCAGCAGACGGCGTGGGCGACGAACGCCGGCACCTTCAAGCTCTCCGGCCTCAGCATGAACGTCAGCAAGGGCAAGAAGGAATGCTTCTGAGCCGCCGTCAGCGGTGGCGCCGGTGGCGGCGCAGCAGGCCCTTCTGGGGCGGGCTGTTCGCGATCCTGGCCGGGGCGTGGATCTGCGTCCTCCCGCTGGCGCCGTTGAAGGTGATGCTCCAGCAGGGCGTGGCGGGGATCCCGTCCGTCCTGATGGGCATCGTGATGGTCGTGCTCGGCCTCACCGCCTGGTTCTCACCGCCCCAGCGCGCTCTCGCGGGTGTCCTCACCACCCTGATCGCCACCGCCGCGCTGGTCCTGTCGAACCTGGGCGGGTTCCTGATCGGCACCCTCCTCGGCATCCTCGGCGGCGGCCTGATGTTCGCCTGGCAGCCGTACGCCGCCCAGCGCGCCGGGGGCGCGGCGCCGACCGCGGATCCGGCCCCGCCCCGGATCGCGTCCCCTCCCCCCACCCCGCACTCCGATCCCCAAGGAGCACAGCCATGAGCCGCACGCGCACCGCGCTCGCCCTCGGGACGGCCGCCGCCGGAGCCATAGCGCTCGCCTCGGTCACCGCCTCCGCCGCTCCCGCGCCCGTGGCCGGGTCGACCACCGTCACCCCGGCCGGCCACGACTTCAAGGCCGTCCTCAGCGGGAAGGCCACCCTCAAGGCCGGTTCGGTGACGGTGACCTGCACGGTCTCCGTCTCCACCGGAACGGTGCCGGCCGCTCCCGGCAACAACAACCCGGCCGGGCCCGTGTCCTCGCCGATCTCGCCGCCGACGTACAGCTCCTGCACCTCCAGCATGCCGGGGGTGACCCCGACGGTCACCACCAGCGGTGCGTGGGCGGTGTCCATGCAGGACGGCTCGCCGATCACCGCCACCATGACCGTTCCGACCGGGGGGCTGGTCCTCAAGACGACCGGGCTCGCCTCCTGTACGGTCACGGCGGCGCCCACGGCCCCGGCGAACGTCGCCGGCACCTGGGCCAACGGCAGCCCGTCGAGCCTGACCTTCACCAACGCCTCCGTACCGGTCAAGGTCACCGGCGGGTTCGGCTGCCCGACGAGCGCGACCGCGTCCGTCTTCAACGCGGTCTACAAGGTCTCCGACGTCACCGACCCGGCGCAGGACATCACCGTCGGCCCCTGATCCGGCCGCCGTACGAAGGCAGGCCCGTCCGGCCCCGAGACGTCCGGGGCCGGGCGGGCCGACTGCCGCCCGGACCCGCCCGGGCGGGGAAATTGCGTTGCCGGACCGTTCGGGCCGCGAGAGGGTCGACGGCATGTCACAGAGCACCGACCCCCCGCAGCAGTCCGCCGCGCGCCCGCTCCGCCGGGACGTCTCCGACCTCTTCTCGGGCGGCCGCCTCACCGCGATCCCGCGCAAGGCCGCCCGCCGGGAGCAGTTGCTCGTCCACCTGGCCGAGACCCTCTTCTCGGTGGAACGCACCTACACGGAGCCCGAGGTGAACGAGGCCCTGCGCACCGTGCACGAGGACTGCTCGGCGCTGCGGCGCCACCTGATCACCTCGGGCCTGCTCACGCGGACCCGCGACGGCCGCAGCTACCGGCGGTCCACGACCACCCTGTAGTGGGTCGTCAGCCGGCCGTCGTCGCCCAGCACGTGGAAGGCGACGGCCGGCGGCTCGTCGAGGTGCACGTGCTCGGAGGACCCGGTGCGCCCCTCCCACGGCAGCCGGAGGGTGGACACGACACCGGGCGCCACCAGGAGCGGCCGGCCGGCGAACGTGGTGGCGGCCGCGGTGTGGGCGTGCCCGCACAGGAACGCCGTCAGGTGCGGGTGCCGATCGACCAGGGCGGCGAGCCGCTCCTCGCCGAACTGGCGGATCTCGTCGACGTACGGGGTGTGCAGCTCGGCCGGCGGGTGGTGGAAGGCGACCAGGACCGGAGTGTCCCGCGGGGTGTCGGCCAGTACACCGTCCAGCCAGGCCAGCGTCGACTCCTCCAGGAAGCCGTGGTGCGCGCCGGGGACGGACGAGTCGCACACGGCGAGCACGAAGCCGTCGCCGCGCAGCACCTGGTCGACGGGCAGCACGGACCCCGTCTCCTCCCCCAGGAGTCCCCGGCTGAAGGCGGCGCGCTCGTCGTGGTTGCCGGGGCAGACGACCAGGGGGTGGCGCGAGCGGAGCAGCTTGGCGGCTTCCGCGTACTCCGCGTCCTCGCCGTGGTCGGCTATGTCCCCGCTCACGAGTACGGCGTCCAGGTCGTGGGGCAGGCCGTCGAGGTACTCCATGACGGCGCGGGTGCGGTCGGCCGCGCGCCGGCCACCGTCGAGGTGGAGGTCGCTGAGGTGTGCGATCACGATCACGTGCGGTGTCTCCTGAATCCCTGGTCGAGAGATGCGGTCGACACGTTCAACGGGGCGGACGGGCCGCGCCGTTCCCCGTCCGCCCCGTCGCGGGACCTCAGCCGGTGGTGCGGCGCGGCCTGGTGCGGCGTACCAGCACCGAGCCGGTTGCCGTGAGCACGAGCGCGCCGCCTGCGAGGGAGGCGACGGCCGTTCCGGTGGAGGCGAGCGCACCGCCGGCGGGGGTGGTGCCCGTACCGCCGACCGTGGTGCCGGTTGCTCCTCCGACCGCGCCGCCGACCGAGCTGCCGGCCGAGCTGCCGGCCGAGCTGCCGGCCGAACCGGACCCGCCGATCGTGGCCGTGGAGCCGTCCGTGCCTGCCGAAGTCGCCGAGCCGCCGGTCGCGGGCGCGGAGCCGCCCGTCGTGGTGTCCGCGGCGGTGACGGTGAGCGTGGCCGGGGCGGTACGGCTCACGCCCGCGTCGTTGGCGAACTCGGCCCGGTAGCGGCGGCCGTTGTCGGCCGGCGCGGCCTTGAAGGAGTACGTGGCGGAGGTCGCGCCCGGCACGGCCTGCCAGGTCCGGCCCGCGTCCGTGCTGACCTGCCAGACGACGGTGGGCGCGGGGGTCCCCTCGGCCTGCGCGGTCAGGGAGGCCTCGGCCCCGGCGGCGACGGTCCGGTCCTCGGGGCTGCGGGTGATCCTGGGGGACGTGGAGCGCTCCAGCCGGGTGATCCGGCCGGCGGCCGGGTCCGACACGAAGACGGTGGCGCCGCCGGGCTGGACGGCGACGGCCGCACTGCCCGACTGGGCGTGGTTTCCAGGGAGCACGACGGCCCCCGCGGCCTCCTTGAGGTCCCGGGTGCGGTGGACGGTGAGCGCGCCGTCGCCGTCGCTGCCCGGCTGTGAGGTGTCCCCCGCGTCCTGCCACACCACGAAGGCCTCGCGGGTGGCGGCGTCGAACCCGGCCGCGCGGGGCATGTCCGCCCCGGCGCCGCCCCTGACGGTGCCGATCGGCTTGCCGGTCGCGTCGTGCACGATGACGGAGGTGTCCAGTGCGACCCACACCGCGCCGGTCTCGGGATCGACCTCGGTGAAGCCTGCGAAGCTTTCTCCCGCCGGAAGCGCGACGGTCGCGGCCACCGTGAAGGAGGCGAGGTCCACGCGGTAAAGGCGGCGGTTTCCGAAGTCGGTGAACCACACCGTGCCGCGCGCCCGGTCGTAGGCGAACCGCTCGCCGCCCTCCAGGGTGAGGGAGCGCTTGACGGCCGCGGTGGCGATGTCGACCTCCGACAGCACGGAGCCCTGCGCCACCAGCACCGTCGAGGGGGCGGGCCCCGGGGCGGCGTCGGTGACCGGCCCGCCCGGCACCCAGACCCCCGCCGCCGCGGCGTCCCCGTCCTTGGCCGTGCCGATGCCGCGCAGCGGGTAGACGAACACGGCCCCGTCGCCGGGCAGGGGCGCGACGAGCTGCCGCACGGCCCGCCGGCCCAGCGTGCCCGTGGGTCCCGGGGCCTGACTGACGGTGCTGCGGACCTTGCCCGTCGGCGGGTTCCAGGACGTGCAGACCGCTCTCGTCGGCCTCCGTGGTCTCGGGCAGGTCGTCCGAACCGACGTACAGCTTCTTCGAGTCGGGGTGCAGGAGCAGGTCGCGGGCCCTGCCGGCGGTGGTGAACTGCGCGGTCGTCCGGTACACGACGGTGCCCTGCGGCACGTCACCGCCCTCACCCCCGGCCGCCGAGACGGGGCTGCCGGCGGCGGCCGAGGCGAGCACGAGCGCGAGCGCCGCGCAGGCGCTGCCGGCGCGGCCGGGGGTGAGGGGGTGTCGGGGTGTCATGGCTTCCTCGTCGACGGGCGGGACCGGGGTACGGCGGAACGGGGCGCGGAATCGCGTCAGTTGAAGGTCACCGGGACGTGGACGTCGTACTTGCGGTTCGAGGAGTTGAAGTGGTCGGCGCGCGTGACGACGGCGCACTCGACCGTCTCGCCGCAGATCTGGCCGCCGCCCAGGTCGGCCTTGACGTGGATGGTGACGCTGAAGGTGCCACCCGGACCGTACTTGGAGGTGTTGGCGAGGGTGCCGCCGAAGACGTTGCTGATCCAGTGCGAGGCGCCGGTGGTGCCGGACTGGTCCGAACCGCCGAGGCAGGGGGTGGGCTTGGTCGCGCCCTGCGCGCCGTTCACCGCACAGAGTCCTACGTATATGCCCTTGCCGGTGTTGAAGCCGCTGCCGGTGACGGTGACGTTCTGCCCGGCCGCGGCGGCGGAAGAGGGCGCCGTGACGCTGAGGCTGTAGGTGGCCGAGCCGTCGGTGACCGTACGCGTCGAGGTGGCGGCCGAGGCGGAACCGGCCGCGCCTACGGCGAGCGCGACGGCGGCGGAGGCGGCGACGGCCGCGCGGGCGGCGATTCGGGGCAGGGAGGCGGCGGAGGCAGCACGCATCACAAGAACACCTTTCGGGTGCGGGAATCAGCGGAACTCAGGTAAGGCTAACCTAATTTCGATCAAGCGCGTACGGCTGGTTCACGCCACGTGACAGACCGTCGGAGCAGGTCAAGCGCAGGCCCGAACGGCCTTCCCGAGCGCGGCCTTCCTGTTGCGGGCGGGCACGCTGCCGGCACCCGCGGGCGTGGCGAACAAGGCACGGGCAGGACCAGATCGTCCAATCAGGCCGAAAACCGCGCCCCGGGCACCCCGGGGCGCGGTGGGGACATCGCCGGTTCAAGGGCCAGGCCGTCCCTTCCGGATCCTGCTGGACCCGCGCCGCCCGGCACCGCACCTCCGCGTTGTCGAGGCGCCCGAGGACGTCCAGTGATCGGGAGCCTCTCCGCCTTGCGATCCACGGCACCGGACGACGCGGGCTCGACCGGCAGGATCCGAAGAAACGACCTAGCCGCGATAGGTCTCCAGCAGGCGCAGCCAGATCTCGCTGACCGTCGGGAAGGCCGGTACCGCGTGCCACAGCCGCGCGATCGGGACCTCCCCGGCCACGGCGATGGTCGCCGCGTGCACCAGCTCGGCGGCACCCGGGCCGACGAAAGTGGCCCCCAGCAGGACCTCCCGGTCGAGGTCGACGATCATCCGGGCCCGGCCGCGGTAGCCGTCGGCGTACAGGCCTGCACCGGAGACCCTGCCCAGGTCGTAGTCGACGGCGCGCACCCGGTGGCCCGCCTGTTCGGCCTCGGCCAGGGTCAGGCCCACCGCGGCGGCCTCCGGGTCGGTGAAGACGGCCTGCGGGAGGGCGCGGGTGTCGGCGGTGGCCGTGTGGGCGCCCCAGGGGGCGGTGTCCAGCGGGGCGCCCGCCGCGCGGGCGACGATGGCGGCGCCCGCGATGCGGGCCTGGTACTTGCCCTGATGGGTGAGGAGGGCACGGTGGTTGACGTCTCCGACGGCGTACAGCCAGTCGAAGCCGGGCACCCGGCAGGTCTCGTCGACCCCGATCCAGCCGCCGGGCGTCAGCCCGACGGTGTCCAGCCCGAGGTCCTCGGTCCGCGGCGCGCGGCCCGTCGCCATCAGCAGTTCGTCGCCCTCGACGACCTCCCCGCCCTCCAGCACCACGCCGACGGGCCCGGTGGACCCGTCCCGTTCGACCGCCTCGACCCCCACGCCCGTACGGACGACCGCCCCGGCCTCGCGCAGGGCTTCGGCGACGAGCTCGCCCGCGAAGGGCTCCATCCGCGGCAGCAGCCGGGCGCCGCGTACGAGGACCGTCACCTGCGATCCGAGCCCCTGCCAGGCGGTGGCCATCTCGGACGCCACCACGGAGCCGCCCACGATGACGAGCCGACCGGGGGCCTGCCGCGCGGACGTCGCCTCCCGGCTGGTCCAGGGGCGGGCTCCGGCGATCCCCGGGAGGTCGGGGACCATCGCCCGGGTCCCCGTCGCGACGACCACCGCGTGCCGGGCCGAGAGCACGTGCTGCTCGCCGTCCGGGCCGGTGACGGACACCTTGCGGACCCCGACGAGGCGGCCGTGGCCGCGGTGGACGTCGACGCCGATCGATTCGAGCCAGTCGATCTGGCCCTGGTCCTTCCAGTCGCCGGTCCAGTAGTCGCGGTGCGCGTACACCGCCGCGGTGTCCAGGGGGCCCCCGACGGCCCCCGCCAGACCCGGTACCCGACGGGCGTCGGCCCGCGCCAGCACCGGGCGCAGCAGCGCCTTGCTCGGGACGCAGGCCCAGTACGAGCACTCCCCGCCGACCAGTTCGCTCTCCACGAGGGCCGTGCTCAGCCCGGCGGCGCGGGTCCGGTCGACGATGTTCTCGCCGACCGGGCCCCCGCCGATCACCACGACGTCGTACTCCACGGCTTCAGTCATGCGGGCCAGTCTCACCGCTGATCAGTGGCCGCGTCACGCACTCACGCCTCCGGCGTGCCGGATCCCTGGGCGCCGGAGTCCTGCGCGCCCGGCTGGGAGGCGGCGATCTTCGCGCGCACCTCGTCCATGTCGAGGGCGCGGGCCTGCCCGATGAGGTCGGTCAGCGCCGCCTCGGGCAGGGCGCCGGGCTGGGCGAAGATGGCCACCTGGTCCCGGACGATCATCAGGGTCGGGATCGAGGTGATCTGGAAGGCACCGGCCAGCTCCTGCTGGGCCTCGGTGTCCACCTTGGCGAAGACCAGGTCGGGGTGGGCCTCCGAGGCCCTCTCGTAGACCGGGGCGAACTGCAGGCACGGCCGGCACCAGCCCGCCCAGAAGTCGATCAGCACGAACGGGTTCTCGCTGACCGTCTGGTCGAAGTTTTCCTTGGTGAGCTCGACTGTAGCCACGGTGTCCAGACCTCCTGATAGAGCCGTCTGCACGTTGAACGAACGACCCGCCTCCGGCATTCCTCGCATCGGCCGAGCCTGCCGGACCCGCCGACGGGCCCGCCGGCCGCCGGGGGCGTTCCACCGATGCTTCCCCTGGGCCCTGCGGCCTGGGGAGACCCCACGGCGCCGGACTCCGCGGGCCTGACCGGCGCTACTTCGACGACAGGACCTAGAAGGGGTGGCCCGCGGGGGTGGTGCGGGCCGTGGTCCAGCGCAGTTCCGTGAAGGCGTCCAGGTTCGCCTCGCCGCCGAAGCGGGCGCCGGTGCCGGAGGCGCCGACACCGCCGAACGGCGCGACGGCCTCGTCGCCCACCGTCTGGTCGTTGACGTGCGCTATCCCGGTCGGGATCCGCTCGGCCAGGTCGAGGCCGCGCCCCGCGTCGCGGGTCACGATCCCGAGGGACAGGCCGTACGGTCCCGCCGAGGCCAGTTCCACCGCCTCGTCCTCCGTCGCGAAGGACCGTACCGGCGCGACCGGGCCGAAGACCTCCTCGGCGTAGGCGGGGGTGTCGTCGGCGACGCCCGCCAGGACGGTCGGCCGGTAGAAGAGCCCCCGGTGCGTGCCGCCGGCGACGAGCTTGGCCCCCGCCGAGGTGCTGGCCTCCACCAGGGCGTGCACACGGTCCAGCTGGGCGCGGTCGATCAGCGGCCCCAGGTGGACCTGCTCGCGGTACGGGTCCCCCACGGCCAGTGCCTCGGCGCGCGCGGCGAGCCGCTCGACGTACTCGTCGTACAGCGAGGCGTGCACCAGGTGGCGGCCGGCCGTCATGCAGATCTGGCCCTGGTGGAAGAACGACCCCCAGGAGGCCTGGGCGACGGCGGCCCCGACGTCGGCGTCGCGGAGCACGACGAGAGCCGAGTTGCCGCCCAGCTCCAGGTGCGTGCGCTTGAGGTGACGTCCCGCCAGCTCGCCGACGGTGCGACCGGCGGCGGTGGATCCGGTGAAGGACACCACCCGCACCCGCGGGTCGGCGACCACCGCGGCGCCCGTGTCGGCGCCGCCGGGCAGGACGTGCAGCAGCCCGTCCGGGAGCCCTGCGGCGGCGAGGACCGCGGCGAGCGCGAGCCCGCCGCAGACGGCGGTGCGCCGGTCCGGCTTGAGCAGCACGGCGTTGCCGAGGGCCAGCGCCGGCGCGACCGAGCGGATCGCGAGGATCAGCGGGGCGTTGAAGGGGGCCACGACCCCGACCACGCCGGCCGGGACCCGGCGGGTGAAGGAGAGCCGGGGGGCCTCGCTGGGCAGCACCTGCCCGGTCGGGCGCGAGGCCAGTGCCGCGGCCTCGTAGCACTCCTGCGCGGCGACGTGCAGCTCGAAGTCGGCCTTCCCGGGTATCGACCCGGACTCGCGCACCAGCCACTGCCGCAGTTCGTCGGCGTGCGCGGTGAAGAGGTCCCCGGCGCGGCGCAGCACGGCCGCCCGCTGCGGGTGGGTGGCGCGCGCCCAGTCGCGCTGCGCCGCCCTGGCTCGTACGGCGGCCTCCGCCACGTCGGCGGGGGCGGCGAGGTCGAGGGTGGCGAGGGTGCGGCCGGTTGCGGGTTCGACGACCGGGGCGGCACCGCCGGTGAGTGTGGGTCCGTCCTGCCAGAGCGTCGGGTCGAGGAGCGGCATGGCGCGGGGCCTCCGGGTGGGGATGGGCGGGATGCCGGACGAGGGGGGCGGCAGCACGCGCCATCGTGCCAGACCGGAGGCGCCACTTCTGTTCAGTTATTGGGCAGTTGACGACGAGGGCTGACCGGAAACGATCGACGCCCTGGTGGCCGGGGTCAGCGCTCCAGGACGAGCGCGATGCCCTGGCCGACGCCGATGCACAGCGCCGCCATGCCGGTGCCGGAGCCCGCCGCGGCCAGCTGGTGCGCGACCGAGCCGGCCAGCCGGGCACCCGAGGCGCCCAGCGGGTGGCCGATCGCGATGGCGCCGCCGCGCGGGTTGACCACGGCCGGGTCCAGCTCCGGCCAGGCGGCCAGGCAGCCCAACACCTGCGCCGCGAAAGCCTCGTTGAGTTCGAGCACGGAGAGGTCGCCGAAACCGCGGCCGGCCTTGCCGAGCGCGCGCTGCACGGCGTCCACCGGGCCGAGACCGAACAGCTGGGGCTCGATTCCGGTGACGGCGGAGGCGCTGATCCGGGCGAGGGGCTCCCGGCCGGTGGCGGCCAGGCCCGCCTCGTCGGTCAGCAGCAGGGCGGCCGCACCGTCGTTGAGCGGCGAGGCGTTGCCGGCCGTGACCGTGCCCCGGCCGTCCGTCCGGAAGGCGGGCTTGAGCTTGGCCAGCGCCTCGGGCGTGGAGCCCTCGCGGATGCACTCGTCCCGCGCCAGGTCCACGCCCCCGTAGGGCACGACCTCGCCGTCGTACAGACCGGCGGCCCAGGCGGCCGCGGCCTTGCGGTGGCTCTCCAGCGCGAAGGCGTCCTGCGCCTCGCGGGTCACGGCGTACTTGTCGGCGATCAGTTCGGCGCCCTCGCCGAGGGAGCCGGTCCACTCGGCGGGCATCCGCGGGTTCGTCATCCGCCAGCCCAGCGTGGTGGACCACATCTGCTGGTGTCCGGCCGGGAAGGCGCGTTCGGGCTTCTGGACCACCCAGGGGGCGCGGCTCATCGACTCGACGCCGCCCGCGATGGCCACGGAGGCGTCGCCGAGCGCGATGGCGCGAGCGGCCTGGATCACGGCCTCCAGGCCGGATCCGCAGAGCCGGTTGACGGTGACACCGGGGACGGTGACGGGCAGGCCGGCCAGCAGGACCGCCATGCGGGCCACGTCGCGGTTGTCCTCGCCCGCGCCGTTGGCGTCGCCGAAGACGACGTCGTCGATGCGGGCCGGATCGAGATCGGGCGTACGGTCCACGAGCGCGCGCACCACGTGCGCGGCCAGGTCGTCCGGGCGGACTCCGGCGAGGGCGCCGCCGAACTTGCCGATCGGGGTGCGGACGGCGTCGACGACGTAGACGTCGCGGACGGTGCGGATGCTCATGGGGTCTCTCCTGGGCGGATCCGTACGGGCGCCGGCGCATCGGTGCCGGTGTCGGCACCGGGGCACGCCGCCGGGCACGCCCGGTGGGGCGCGCCCGCAGTCTCTGTCCGCAGGTCACCGCCTGTCAACGGCCACCCTCGGTCGGGTCCGCCCGGCCCCGCCCGCTCACCAGGTCAGGTCGACTCCCGGTGGACGGCCTCGGCGGCCATGAGATCGTGCCGCTGCGTGGCCTCGGACGGCTCGCGCACCGCGTGGTCCACGAGCGACGCCAGGTGGTCTCCGGTCGGCATCTCGATCCGCACCGTGCTCAGCCGGGGCCGCAGCAGCCGTCCGATGAGCAGGTCGTCGGCGCCGATCACGGCCACCTCCTCGGGGACCCGCAGCCCCTCGTCCTGCAAGGCCCGCATCAGCAGCATCGCGTACTCGTCGTTGTACGCGAACGCCGCGTCCAGCCGCAGCCCGCGCCACCGGGCGGCGAGCTCCGCGGCGGACTCCTCCGAGTACGCCATCGGCAGGGCCTCGACCTCCGCGCCCTCCACGCCGCGGGCCCCCGCCAGCCGGGGCGCGGAGAACAGCTCCAGCCCCTCCTCCCGCGGGACCACCACGCCGATCCGCCGGCGGCCCCGCTCGACCAGGTGCGCGGCGGCCCGGGCGCCGACCTCCTGCTGGTCCATGACCAGCGCGTGCGCCCCGGGTACGCCGGCCGGGCCCATCGTGATCACGGCTCGGGCGCCGGCCCTCTTGAGGGTGGCGACGTTGTGGGCGGAGAGCGTGATCTCGCCGAGGGATATGACCGCCACCGGACGCAGTTCCGCCCACGCCCGGACGGCCTCGTCCCCGCTGAGGCCGAGGCTCCCGTACTGCACGACGGTGTAGTCCAGCCGGCGCAGTGCCCACTGGAGTTCGTTGAGGAAGGTGCTGTAGAGCGGCCCGATCGGCACGTGCGGGGTGGGCAGCAGCACGATCCGGGTGTGTCCGGCGCGCAGG
The DNA here is from genome assembly GCF_036170895.1 of Streptomyces erythrochromogenes. Lineage (NCBI taxonomy): Bacteria > Bacillati > Actinomycetota > Actinomycetes > Kitasatosporales > Streptomycetaceae > Streptomyces > Streptomyces erythrochromogenes. Next base: position 1,175,922 of record NZ_CP108036.1, read on the forward strand.
CTGCGGGCGGCGGCGTGCGGGACGTACCCGAGCTCCTCGGCCGCCTCGCGGACCTTGCGGCGGGTGGGCTCGCTGATCCGGACGGCCTCGGCGTTGTTCAGCACGTACGAGACCGTCGCGCGCGACACGCCCGCGCGTCGGGCCACGTCGGCGCTGGTGGGAACGGGGGCCGGCGGCTCCGGCGACTTCGATGACTGAGACATTGCCGTGGCATCTTTCCAGAACGGATGGGCCGCGGGTCTGGCGGATGGCCGGAAACGAATGCCACACAGTGGTTACACGAGCCATTGACACGTGTAACTACCGCGTTGCATCCTCGTCGCACCCCCCGACCCATGCGTCACCGCACGTGGCGCACGCCCCGTCGTGCCGCCGCCCTGTCGCGCTCCGTCGCACCCCCGCCGTCGCGACAGGGCGGTGCGCACCCACCCCGCCTGCGCCGCCCCGCCGCCGCGCCCTCGCACCACCGCGCCCGGTTTCCTCTGTTTCACCCCTCTCAATCCCCTTCCTCCCCTTGTCCGTTCGCACCTGCCCAGGAGGGCACCGTGGCCCTACTTCGGCCTGATAGCGGGCGTCTCGGCGATTTTCGCCATGGTCTTCAACCCCGTCGTCGGCGCCCTGTCCGACCGCAGCGGACGGCGCAACCCCTGGATCCTCGGCGGCGGGCCGGCAGCCGTACCGGCGATGTTCCTGCTCGGCTTCGCCGACACGATCCTGCTGATCACCATCGCCTGGTGCCTCGGACAGGCCGTCATGAACGTGTACCAGGCGGCCATCACCTCCGTGGTGCCCGACCGGGTGCCCGTGAGCGCCCGCGGCTAGGCCTCGGCGGCGGTCGGCCTCGGCCTGCCCTTCGGCTCGACCCTCGGCGCGCTGATCGGGGCGGCCTTCTCGGAGGACCACCGCACCGGGTACCTCGTCTTCGGCGCGCTCGTGGCGGGCGCCGCCGTCCTGTTCACCGCCTGCGGCCGCGAGGAGCGGCTCCCGGCCCGCGCCCCGCTGCCCGTCAGGGCCCAGCTCGCCGCCTTCGCGAGCGCGCTGCGGGACCACGACTTCCGGTGGGCCTTCATCGGTCGGGTCCTGCTGGTCCTCGGCTACTTCGCGGTGAGCGGCTACCAGCTCTACATCCTGCAGGACCACACCGTGCTCCCCGAGGGCATCGAGCCCTAGGCGGCGGTGGCGGTGCTGGTGCCGCTGACCAGTGTGGCGATGGTGGTATCCACCGTCCTCGGCGGATGCCTCTCGAACCGTTTCGACCGCCGCAGGCTGTTCGTCGGCGCCGGCCACACCATCCACCGCGATGACTTCGACGGGTTCATGGCCTCCCTGGAGGGGTGGGTCCAGGACGCGCCTCCGCGCTAGGTCCTGTCGTCCGGCGGGGGATACCGGGGCTCGTGATGTCCGAGGCTCGTGCGACCATCGAGCCTGCCTTCAACGGGCGGCCGACCGTCGCCGCCCCAGCGTCGGCTGCGTCCCACCCTCTGAGCAAGGAGCTCCACGCGCATGTCCATACCTCCGGGTCCCCCGCCGTCCCCCGAGCCGTACCCGCAGCAGGGGCCGTACGGACAGCCGGGGCAGCCCGCGCCGTACGGCGGCCCGCAGGGCTGGTATGCGCCGCAGGCACCGCAGAAGAACAACGCGCTGGCCATCGTCGCGTTCGTGATGTCGCTCGTGTGCGCCATCCCGCTGGTCCCCCTGATCCTCGGCATCGTGGCCCTGTCCCAGATCCGCAAGCGCGGTGAGAAGGGCAAGGGCTTCGCCGTGGCGGCGATCGTCATCCACGGCGCGACCATCGCCTTCTACGGGATCCTGCTGGTCCTCGGCCTCTCCGGGGCGCTGGACGACGGCCCCTCCGCCAAGCGCGACACCAGCGGCCAGGTCACCGGATCGGGCTCCGTCAAGGTGAGCGACATCCGCAAGGGGGACTGCTTCAACACGAACGGCGATCTGGCGGAGTACCAGGACGAGGACGGCGGCGAGGCCTCCTTCTCGGTGCGCGTGGTGCCCTGCGACCAGCCGCACGAGGGCGAGGCGTACGCCGTCTTCAACCTGGACAACGGGACGTACCCGGGTACGGAGAAGGTCACCGCGCTCGCCGAGGAGAAGTGCGCCGGCACGCTGCTGACCGACTACGTGGGCAAGGACCCCAAGCTCGCGGAGAAGTTGGAGGTCTACTACTACTTCCCGCAGGCCGCCACCTGGGCCCTCGGCGACCGCGAGGTCACCTGCTTCCTGGGCGACACCAGCGGGGCGAGCACCGGCTCGGCCCGCGCCACCGGCTCCTGAGCCGCCGTCGCCCAGCAGAGCCGTACGTCCGCGGGGCCGCCACCGATTCCGGTGGCGGCCCCGCGGCTCGTCCGGCCCGGTGTCAGAGGCGGTTGTGACACTGGCCCCATGAACGACGACAGCGAGTACGAGGGTCACGTGGACCCGCGGGACCTCCTCCTGCGGACCGACTGGAACGCGGTGGAGCACTGCTGCCCCGACGTGGCGCCGGCCACGCCCGTGATGCTGCTGGAACTGCTGGACGATGATCCCGGTGTCCAGGGCTGGGCCTTCCGGGCCCTGGTCGAGGCCCACACCCGCCAACAGGTCTTCTACACCGCCACGGCCCCCGCGGCCCGGTTCGTGGCCGCCGTGCTGGGGGATCCCCGGACGCTGAGGCCGGTCACGGACCGCGTCGCGCAGGAGGAGGTGGAGTTCGGCCCACAGGCCCCGTTCCCCCTGCGAGCCGGTCTGCTGGCATGGCTGGGGGACTCGGTCGTCGAGGCGCTCGCCCAGCGGGAGCGGCCCTACGGCGACGAGGAGGACCTCGAGGCGTTCCTCGACCTCGCCCCGGAGTTCCACGCGGCCGCGCGGCCCTTCCTCGACGACGGTGGCGGCGGGTCGCCCGAGGTCCGCGAGGCGGCCCTGGGCGTCCTGCTGGCCGTGCTCCGGCTGCCCGCCCTCGCCGACGGGATACCGGGCCACCGCGATCTCGTCCGCGCCACGGCCCTCGGCGACGGCCCCCACCGCCTGCGGGCCGTCGACACGCTCTCGTCCTGGGGCGAGGAGGTATCGCACTTGCTCTGACGGATGACGCGGCCGCGCCTCCCCGTTACCGTCTTCCTACCGATCGGTAATGGGGGGAGTGGTTCACGATGTCGGAGTCCTCGGGTCCTGCCACGGCGGCGGCCTCGACGCGGTCGGCGGCGGCATCCGCGGCGGACCGCGGACTGGTCGGGATGGCCGCCGCGCTCGCCGAAGGCGGCGTTTCGGCACGCCAGTTGACCGAGCAGGCACTACGCCGGATCGCGGAGGCGCAGCCCGAGCTCAACGCCTTCCGGACGGTGCGCGCCGAGGCCGCGCTCGCCGAGGCGGACGCGGCGGACCGCAGGCTCGCCGCGGGCGAACGGCTGCCGTTGCTGGGCGTGCCGCTGGCGGTGAAGGACGACATGGACGTGGCCGGCGAGCCGACGGCCTTCGGCTGCGCCGGGTCCTTCGCCCCGAAGACCGCCGACAGCGAGGCGGTACGCCGGCTGCGGGCGGCCGGTGCGGTCGTCGTCGGCAAGACCCAGACGCCGGAGCTGGGCCAGTGGCCCTTCACCGAGGGCGGGGCCTTCGGCGCGACCCGCAATCCGTGGAACCGGTCCTACACGCCGGGCGGTTCCTCGGGCGGTTCGGCGGCCGCGGTGGCGGCGGGCCTGGTCCCGGCCGCGCTCGGTTCGGACGGGGCCGGGTCGGTGCGGATCCCCGCCGCCTGGACCCACCTGGTCGGCGTGAAACCGCAGCGCGGACGCATCTCCACCTGGCCGGAGCCGGAGTCCTTCAACGGGCTCACGGTCAACGGGGTGCTGGCCCGTACGGTCGCGGACGCGGCACTGCTGCTGGACGCCGCGAGCGGACCGCACCCCGAGGACCTGCACCGCCCGGCGCGCATCTGCGCGGTCGAGGCGGCCCGGCGCACCCCGCGCCGGCTGCGGATCGCCCTGTCCTTCGGGATGGCCTTCACGGCGACGCCCAAATCGCTGGATCCGGAGGTGCGCTCCGCGGTGGAGCGGCTGGCCGCGCGGCTGGAGTCGCTGGGCCACGAGGTGGTCCCGGAGGACCCCCGCTACGGCCCGATCGGCCTGACCTTCGTACCCCGCGCGACCAGCGGCGTACGGGACTGGGCGGCGCGGACGCCGGATCCGGCGCTGCTGGACCCGCGTACGCACGAGGCCGTACGGACGGGCCGGCTGCTGGGCGGCCTGCCGCTGCGGGTCTCCCGCCGGGCGGAGGCCCTGCTGCGCAGGCGGGTCGGCGAGATCTTCGGGCGCTTCGACGTGGTCCTGACCCCGACGACGGCCACTCCCCCGCTGCGGATCGGAGCGCTGGCCGGGATGGGGGCGATGGCCACGGACCGGGCGATGATCGCGGCCTGCCCGTACGCCTGGACGTGGAACGTGCTGGGCTGGCCCGGGGTGAACGTCCCGGCCGGGCTGACGGACGACGGGCTGCCGGTGGGTGCCCAGTTGCTCGGTCCCGCGGACTCGGAGCCGCTGCTGCTGGGGCTGGCGGCGCAGGTGGAGGCTGCGGAGAACTGGGCGGCGCGGCGCCCGGGCCGAGGGGATGCCGCGACAGGGGTGGCGGGCGTGCCGGAATGCCGGGGGTAAGCCCCCGTGACACGCTGAGGGGGGGATCTCGCCGGTCCTGGCCCCGCCCGGCCGGCCCTGCCACCCGAGGAGTTCGAAATGGCCACTGACGCCAGCAGGCCGCAGGCGGCCCGCACGCATCCAGACCCGTGGAACGCGGCCACGTCGGGCAGAACCGTCCTGGCGGCGGTCCTGATGATCTTCGGCGGGGCGATGGCGTTCTTCGAGGGGATCGCCGCCGTCGCCAGCGACGACCTGTTCGTCGTGACCCGCCACTACCTGTTCGAGTTCAGCCTGACCGGCTGGGGATGGGTCCACCTCATCCTGGGCGTCGCACTCGTCGCGGCCGGCTGCGCCGTCCTGTTCAGCGGCGCCCTGTGGGCGCGCTACTTCGGCATCACGGTGGCCGGCCTGGGCGCGTTCGCCAACTTCCTGTGGCTGCCGTACTACCCGTTGTGGGCGCTGGTGCTCATCGCCGTCAACATCCTCGTGGTCTGGGCGCTGTGCACGGGCGCCCACCACGAGGCGGACATGACCTGACCGAGCAGGGTCGCGCCGTGACGGCGGAGCGCGACCGCCGCCGGGGCGGGCAGGCAGTACCCTCGCCCGGATGACGGCACTTTCACACCACAGCAACGGCCGCGCCGACCAGCAGCCGGGCCGCGACGGTTCCACTGCCACCACCGAGGCCGATCCGCACGCCATCGGGCCGGTGCGGACCGAGTACGCCCCGGATCCCGACGGCGACCCCGACCCCGGCGAGATCGTGTGGACCTGGGTCCCCTTCGAGGAGAACGACGGCCGCGGCAAGGACCGGCCCGTGCTGGTCGTGGCCCGCGAGCCGGGCGGCCCGACCCTGCTAGCCGTCCAGCTGTCCAGCAAGCGGCACGACCGCGACCGCGAGTGGGTGCCGATCGGAACGGGCCCGTGGGACAGTGCGGGGCGGGAGTCGTGGGTGGACGTCGACCGGGTGCTGCGGGTGCACGAGTCGGGGATGCGGCGGGAGGCCTGCGCGCTGGACCGGGGACGCTTCGGGCTGGTGGTCGACAGGCTGCGCGAGCGCTACGGCTGGCGGTAGCCGCAGGAGCGGCCTGAGGACCGGGCGGCGGGCCGCCCGGTCCTCAGGCAGTGAGGTCCGCCAACGCCCGCTCGAAGGCCTCCCGGGTGTCCGGCTTGCGGTCCAGCACGGCGAACACCACCCGCTCGAAGGTCCCCGCGAACCGGCCCGCCAGCAGCCCGCGGAAGGCCTCGGCCACGTCCGCCGGGTCGTTGCGGAACACCCCGCAGCCCCAGGCACCCAGCACCAGCCGCCGGTACCCGTGCGACGCCGCCACCTCCAGGACGAGCTCCGCCCGCCGGACCAGCGCCCCGGGGATCTCTGCGGCCCGCTCCGGCTCCTGCCGCAGGATCGTGCCCGCGTTCGGTGCGGGGGAGGTCAGGAAGCCGGCCAGGAACGGCGACTCCATCAGGTCGCCCCGGTCGTCACGGAAGACCGGAACCCCCGGCGAGTGAATCACCCGGTCGGTGTAGAAGGTGCTGACTTCCGCGCGGTGCACCGCGTAGTACTCCGGGGCCTCCAGCAGCGTCTCGTACAGCGCGGACGCGCGGCACAGGGCCTCCTCCTGCGCCTTGGCCCCGCGGACGTAACCGCCCCCGGGATTACGGGCCGAGGCGAAGTTCAGGACCGCCACCGACGCCCCCGCCGGCCCGGCCCCCGGACCCGCCGGAACACCCTCGGCGAGCCTACGGGCAGCGACCGTGCTGCTCTCCCCCGTGACCTCGACGACCGTCGCCCGACCCCCACCTACGAGCTGTTCGCCTGGAATGACCTGGTTTGGTCCATATATTCTGGTTCCTGCCTTGGCGTCCGCCAGGGCGGCGGCGAGCGGTACCTGCCGCCCCGACCGCGTCCGGTACCCGCCGGCCGCAAGGATTTCCGCGTTCTCCCGCGCGATCTCGCGCAATCTGCTGCTCACGCCGCCATCCTGCGCACCCCCTTTACCCGGCGGCAAAGGATTTTGTTCCCGAGGGAGGGGTAGGCACGGGTGATGCCACGGCCGCCGACAGGAGAAGAGGACCCGGTCATGCCCTTCGACCCACCCGTTCCCCCACCCACGCCGGACGCTGCCCCGCCCCCCGCGATCAGCGAGACGCAGGCGGAGCACCTGATCCACGGGATCTGTTTCAAGACCGGCCCGCCCCGCCTGATCGGTGCCGAACTCGAATGGCTGGTCCTGGACGCGGAGCGGCCCGGACTGCGCGTGACCCCCGAGCGGCTCCGGGCGGCGCACGCCGCGGCCCGCGCACTGCCCCTGAACTCCCGGGTGACCGTCGAGCCGGGCGGCCAGCTCGAGCTCAGCTCGGCCCCCGCCACCTCGCTCACCGGCTGCGTGGACCGACTCCAGGACGATCTCACCGCCGTCCGCGCCACCCTGCGGGAGCAGGGACTCGTCCTGCACGGCCTCGGCCGCGATCCCCGCCTCCCGTACCACCGGCTGCTGAACAGCCCGCGCTACGACGCGATGGAGGCCTACTTCGACCGCACCGGCCCGGCCGGGCGCGCCATGATGTGCGCCTCCGCCTCCGTGCAGGTCTGCGTGGACGCCGGGTACGAGGAGCCGGGCGTGCTCGGCCACGGCCGGCGCTGGCGCCTCGCGCACCTGCTGGGCGCGGTCCTGGTGGCCGCCTTCGCCAACTCCCCCGCGGACGAGGGCCCGTACGCGGGCTGGCGCTGCTCCCGCCAGGGGATCTGGAACGACCTGGACAGCCGGCGCACCCTCGCGCCGCCGCTGGAGGCGGGGCCGCGGGACGGCTGGGTGCGCCAGGCGCTGGACACCGAGGTGATGTGCGTGCGGTCGTATGAGGGCGAGGCGTGGGACGTCCCGCGCGGCACGACCTTCCGCGACTGGCTGCGCGCGGGCGACGAGGGGCAGGCCCGGCGGGCGCCCACCGCCGAGGACCTGGACTACCACCTCACCACGCTGTTCCCGCCCGTGCGGCCGCGCGGCCACATGGAGTTGCGCATGATCGACGCGCAGCCCGGCGACGACGGCTGGCTGGTCCCGGTGGCCGTCGTGCACGCACTGTTCGACGACCCGGAGGCCGCCGAGACGGCCTACCGGGTGACCAAGGCGCTGGCCGACTCCTACGGCTCGCAGCCCGCTCCCCGCAATCCGCTCTGGCGGTCCGCCGCCCGCCACGGTCTGACCGATCCCGAGCTGCGGGCGGCCGCCAAGACCTGCTTCCGCGCGGCCGCGGAGGCGCTGCCCCGGCTGGGTGCGAACGCCCACGTCCGGGACACCGTCGGCGCGTTCAACGAGCGCTTCGTGCTGCGTGGCCGATGTCCGGGTGACGAACCGCCACAGCTGCGGCCCGAAGGGAAGGAGGCCCTGCGATGACCACCGAATCCCACCCCGGGCTGCGGGAACGGGCGGCCGCCTCGCTGACGGCCGCGCGGGCCCGGACGGCGGCGCTCACCGACGCCGTGACCGACGCCGACCTCACCGCCCAGCATTCCCCCCTCATGTCTCCGCTGGTCTGGGACCTGGCGCACATCGGGAACCAGGAGGAGCTCTGGCTGCTCCGCCGGGTCGCCGGACGCGATTCGATGCACCCGGAGATCGACCCCCTCTACGACGCCTTCGAGCATCCGCGCGCCGAGCGTCCGAAACTGCCGCTACTGGGGCCCGCGGAGGCCCGCCGGTACGCGGCAGAGGTCCGCGGCCGGGTCTTCGACCTGCTGGAGAGCACCCCGCTGGAGGGCAACGCGCTCCTCGACGACGGGTTCGCCTTCGGGATGATCGCCCAGCACGAGCAGCAGCACGACGAGACCATGCTGATCACCCATCAGCTCCGGCGGGGCGCACCCGTGCTGACCGCCCCGGACCCGGACGCCCCCTACGACCCTCCGGCCGCCTCCGAGGTCCTCATACCCGCCGGCCCGTTCACGATGGGCACCTCCGCCGAGCCGTGGTCGCTGGACAACGAACGGCCGGCGCACGAGCGGGAGACCGCGGCGTTCTGGATGGACACGCTGCCGGTGACGAACGCCGCGTACCGGGCCTTCATCGCGGACGGCGGATACGGCGAACCCCGCTGGTGGGCGGCGGCCGGCTGGGACCAGATCCGCCGGCACTCCATCGAGGCGCCGCTGTTCTGGCACCGGGAGGGCGGCCAATGGCTGCGCCGCCGCTTCGGGGTGACCGAGCCGGTCCCCGATGAAGAACCGGTTCTGCACGTCAGCTGGTACGAGGCGGACGCCTACGCCCGCTGGGCGGGGCGGCGGCTGCCCACGGAGACGGAGTGGGAGAAGGCCGCCCGCTTCGACCCCGCGACCGGCCGCTCGGCCCGCTACCCCTGGGGCGACGCGGACCCGACCCCCGCGCACGCCAATCTGGGACAGCGGCATCTGCGCCCGTCCCGCGCGGGCAGCTATCCGGCCGGGGCGTCCCCGCTCGGGGTGCGCCAGCTGATCGGCGACGTCTGGGAGTGGACGGCCTCCGACTTCCTGCCGTACCCGGGCTTCAGGGCGTTCCCCTACCGGGAGTACTCGGAGGTGTTCTTCGGCCCGGAGCACAAGGTGCTGCGGGGCGGTTCCTTCGCCGTGGACCCGGTGGCCTGCAGGGGCACCTTCCGCAACTGGGACCTTCCCGTGCGACGGCAGATCTTCTCCGGGTTCCGCACCGCGAGGGACGCCTGATGTGCCGTCATATCGCCTACGTGGGACCGACGATCGCGCTCGGGAGGCTGCTCAGCGAGCCCGAGCACTCGCTGGTGCGCCAGTCCTGGGAGCCGCGCCGCCAGAAGAACGGCACGGTCAACGCCGACGGCTTCGGCGTCGGCTGGTACGCGGAGGGCGACCCGGTCCCCGCCCGCTACCGCCGCGCCGGGCCGATCTGGGGCGACCTGACCTTCACGGACCTCGCCCGGGTGGTGCACAGCGGGGCCGTACTGGCCGCCGTACGGGACGCCACACTGGCCGGGGCCGACGGAGAGGCCGCGGCCGCGCCGTTCACGGACGGGCCGTGGCTGTTCAGCCACAACGGCGCGGTGCGCGACTGGCCCGCGGCGGCGGCCCCGCTCGCGGCGGCGCTGCCGCCCGAGGAACTGCTCCAGCTGGCGGCCCGTACCGATTCGGCACTGGTCTGGGCCCTGGTGCGGCGCCGGCTGCGGGCCGGGGACGACCTGGGCACTGCGCTCGCCGAGCCCGTGCGGGAGCTGTCCTCGGCCGCGCCCGGCTCCCGGCTGAACCTGCTGCTCACGGACGGCGCGGCGATCGCCGCGACGGCCTGGGGCGATTCCCTCTGGTACCTGGCCGATCCGGCGGGAGGGCGCACCGTGGTGGCGTCCGAGCCGTACGACGACGACACCCGCTGGTGCGAAGTGCCCGACCGGACCCTGCTGACCGCCACCCGTTCGCGGGTCCGCCTGACCCCGCTCAAGGAGAACCGCACGTGAACAGCTTTCAGTTGACCCGGACCCTCGACGAGGACGCGGCGGAGACCGCGCTGCGCGCGGACGTGCTGCACGGGCTGACCCACACGCCGAAGGTGCTGCCGCCCAAGTGGTTCTACGACGCGCGGGGCAGTGAACTCTTCGAGGAGATCACCCGGCTGCCCGAGTACTACCCGACCCGCGCCGAGCGGGAGATCCTGCTGGAGCGGGCGCGGGAGATCGCCGCGGAGAGCGGCGCCCGCACCCTGGTGGAGCTGGGTTCCGGTTCTTCCGAGAAGACCCGGCACCTGATCGAGGCGATGCCCGCGCTGGACACCTACGTACCGGTGGACGTGAGCGAGAGCGCCCTGCGGGGAGCGGCCACCGCGCTGCTCGCCGACCATCCGGGGCTGCGCGTGCACGCCCTGCTGGCCGATTTCACCAGCGCGCTGCAGCTGCCGGACTCCCCCGGCCCGCGGCTGGTGGTGTTCCTGGGCGGCACCATCGGGAACCTGCTGCCGCCGGAGCGGGCGGTGTTCCTGGCGTCCGTACGGGCGATGCTGTCGCCCGGGGACGCGCTGCTGATGGGCACGGACCTGGTGAAGGACGAAGCCGTGCTGGTGACGGCGTACGACGACGCCCGGGGGGTGACGGCCGAGTTCAACAAGAACGTGCTGGCCGTCATCAACCGGGAGCTGGACGCCGACTTCCACACCGCCGACTTCGAGCACGTGGCGGTGTGGAACAGGGAGCAGGAGTGGATCGAGATGCGGCTGCGCGCCCGGTCCGAGGTGACGGTGAAGGTCCGGGCGCTGGACCTGGCGGTGCCGTTCGCGGAGGGTGAGGAGATCCTGACGGAGGTGTCCGCGAAGTTCCGTCAGGAGGGCGTACGGAAGGAGCTGGCCGCGGCCGGGCTGGAGCTCACCCAGTGGTGGACCGACGCGGCGGGCCGCTTCGCCCTGTCCTTGTCGGTCGCCGAAGGCCCGGTGGGCCGGTCCTGATCGGCGAGACACCCCGCTAGGGCCGTCCGCTCAGGCGCGCGGTCGGCCACGGCCCGCTGGGCCGCGGCCGCGAGGTCCCGCCGGTCCGCGTACCGGCCCGGCGGGATCCGCGGCAGCAGCGTGACCTCGGCCCGGATCCCGCGGGCCCGGGCGATCCGCCACAGCGACGCGGTGAGCGGGTCGTCCCCGACGAAGGCGGGCGCCCCGGCCGGGCTCCCGTCGGCCCGCAGGTACGCGAGGTGCACGGGCTGTACGGGGACCCTCGCGTCCAGGGCGGACTGGAAGGCGGCCCGGCGGAAGGCGCCCTGGGCGCGCCCGCACCAGGTGGAGCCCTCCGGGAAGACGGCGACGCGGTCGCCTGCGAGCAGTGCGCGGGTCATCGTGGTGACGGTGGCGGGCAGCGCGCGGATCCGGTCGCGCTCGATGAACAGGGTCCCGGCCTGCCCGGCGAGGCTGCCGAGGACGGGCCAGGCCCGGATGTCGCTCTTGGCCAGCATCCGGCTGGGCAGGACGGCCGCGACGAGCGGGATGTCGAGCCAGGAGATGTGGTTGGCGACGAGCAGCCGGCCGCCGCGCCGGCCCGGGCTGCCGTGCACGGTGATCCGTACGCCGAAGGCCCGCACCAGTGCGGCCGACCAGGCCCGTACCAGCGCGTGGCGGGGGCCGGCCGGCAGCAGCCGGACCGGCGGGGCACCCAGGATCCCCAGCAGGATCAGGGCCACGGCGCCGGCGAGCCGCAGCACCGCGTGCGGGACGCTCGCGGTGCGCCCCTCGTGGCCGGCGCAGGCCTCGGGGGTGCAGGGCGAGGTGGGCAGCCAGACGCTCATGCGCCCGGGATGAGCGAGCGGAAGTGCTTCAGGTAGCGCGGGTTGGTCCGGCGCAGGGAGAGCAGCACGTACAGGTCGGCGCAGCCGAACTCCGCGTCGAGGGCGGGCTCGCCGCAGACCCAGGCGCCCAGGCGCAGGTAGCCGCGCAGCAGCGGCGGCAGTTCCATGCGGTCGGGGAAGGCGATGCCGTCGGGGTTCCAGGGGATGTGGGGGGTGACCCGGTACTCCTCGGGTGCCGGGCTGCGGGTCAGGGCGCTCTCGCGGGTGGCCGCGGCGAGGACGCCGCCGTCGGCGAGCGGTATCGAGCAGCAGCCGGCGAGGAAGTTGTGGCCGGTGCGGTCCATGTAGTGGGCCAGTCCCGCCCAGATCAGGGCGATGACCGCGCCGTTGCGGTGGTCGGGGTGGACGCAGGAGCGGCCGACCTCGACGAGGTCGGGGCGGATGGGCGCGAGCGCGGAAAGGTCGAACTCGCCCTCGGAGTAGAGGCGGCCCGCGACGGCGGCTCGCTCCGGGGGCAGCAGCCGGTAGGTGCCCACGACCTGTTCGGCCTCCTCGTCGACGACGAGGAGGTGGTCGCAGTACGCGTCGAAGGCGTCGGCGTCGAGGCCCGGCTCGGGGCCGTCGAGGCGGGCGCCGAGCTCGCCGGCGAAGACCTGGTGGCGCAGTCGCTGGGCGGCCCTTACCTCGTCCTCGTCGCGTGCCAGGCGCACGGTGTAGTGGGGGCCGGCGGTGGCGGCGGCCTTGGCCGGGGCGGGCGCGGGGGCGAGGAGGGGGGAGGTGGGGGCGGGGGCCGTGGAGAGGGACGGGGACAGGGGTGCGATGGTCATGGCGGCTCCTGAACCGGACACGGAGGGCCAGGCCGGCAGGTGGTGGCCTGGCTCCTTTACTTCTTCCGTGACCGGCTGGATTCGACATGACCGCTCTGCGGCCCGCGGGTGTGCGGACGGCGAACTCGCCGGTACCGCACCGCGGCGGCGCCGGGGTCAGCGGTCGGAGCTGAGGATCCTGCCGATCTCCGCGGAGGCCGTGCGGGCGGCCTGCTTGGGGTCCTGTCCGGTGAGCACGGCCGTCATGAAGGGCTTGATCGGGTTCTTCGCCTCCACCTCGGCCCAGCGGGCGGAGGTGGGGGTGGCCCGGCCCTGCGCGGCTCCGGGGGCCATGTTGGTGGCGCCCTCGTTGCCCTCGACCACGTGCGCGAGGGTGGTCTTGTTCGGTACGTAGCTCATCGTGCGGGCGAGCTCGGTCTGCCACTTCTCGCTGACCAGGGCCGTGATCACGTCGACGGCGCCCTTCCGGTGCCCGGTCCGCTCCGGGATGATCAGGTCGGAGCCTCCGGTGAAGACGGAGCCCGCCTTGTCGGAGGTCTTGCCGGGGATCGGGAAGAAGCCGAGCTTGCCCTTCAGCGCGGGGTTGGCCGCTTCGATCTCGGCGGCCTGGCTGGGCGGGGCGATGATCTGGGCGACCTGGCCGCGGGCGAACACCTGCGACTGCGGGGGCGTCTCCTCGTCGGCGGTCCTGGGGCCTTCGCCGAGGGCCTGGAGCTGCTTGTAGAACTCCATGCCGGCCAGGGCCTTCTCGTCGTCGAGGGTGCCGACCCACTTGCCGCCCGTCTCGACGGCGAGTTCGCCGCCCTCGTCCCAGACGAAGCCGGCGAGGACGTACCAGTTCTGGCCCGCGAGGTAGATGCCCTGCTGATCGCCCTTGTCGAGCTTCTGGGTGGCCTGGATCCACTCCTGGCGGTTCTTGGGCGGGGTCTTTATGCCGGCGTTCGCGAAGAGGTCCTTGTTGTAGACGACCACGCGGTTGGCGGCGTACCAGGGGACGCCGTACTGGGCGCCGTTGATGCTTCCCGGCTCGGCGAGGCCCTTGAGCCAGTCCTTGCTGCCCCACTCGCGCAGCCCTTCGAGGGTGAGTTCGGAGAGGCCTCCGGTCTCGATGTACTGCGCGACCTGGGTGTTGCCGACCTCGATGACGTCGGCTGGCTCCTTGCTCGTGCCGGCCAGGACGGCGTTGACCTTGTCGCCGATGCCCGTCCACTCCTGGATCCTGACGTCCAGGTCGAGGTCGGGGTGGTCCTGCTCGAAGGACGTGGTGAACCGGTCGATGAAGTCCTCCGAGGCGCTGCCCTTCATCAGCCAGAGCGTCACCTTCTGCCGCCCTGCGGCCTGATCGGCCGACTGGCCGCAGCCCGTCAGGGCGGTCGCGGCCGCGAGGGCCGTGCACACGGCGAGGAAGCGCATCTTCAAGAGGGTCACCTTCTGGGGCTCGATCTCAGATGGCTCGAAATTGGCATAGACCAATAGGCCGGTCAAGGGTCTTTCGCTCGGGATTGTTGGCGCAAAGTTCGCGGAGCAGGACTTACTGGGGCACCTTAGAACCAGGCAAAAGCGACCCACCGTCGGGAGACCCCCATGTCCAACCACACGTACCGGGTGACCGAGATCGTCGGCACCTCTCAAGAGGGCATCGATCAGGCCATTCGCAACGGGATCGCCCGGGCGGGCCAGACCGTACGGAACCTGGACTGGTTCGAGGTGGTCCAGGTCCGCGGCCACATCGAGAACGGGGAGATCGCCCACTACCAGGTGGGGCTGAAGGTCGGCTTCCGGCTCGAAGGCGAGGACTGAGGCCCCTCCCCGCGGCGCGTTCCCGGACCGCTCAGGTCCGGCCCTCGACCTCCTGGCCGGACGTGAGCTCGGGCGCGTCCTGCGCCCAGTCGGCGACGACGACCCGGAAACCGGCCGCCCGCGCAGCCTGGCAGACCAGTTCGTCGTCGTCGACGAGCATGCGCACCTCGCGGCCCCGCGCGATCCGGCCCAGCACCTCCAGCTTGGTCGTCCGGGCCGGGCGCCGGTCCTGGTTGCCGCGCATCCACAGCCGCCCCTCGGGCAGGCCGTGCCGGGTGAGCCACTCCACCGTGGCGGCCCGGCACCGCTCGGGCCGTCCGGTCAGGTACACCACCTCGCAGTCCGCCGAGCTCTCCACCGCCAGCGCGATCCCGCGCGCGAGCGGCGGATCGGCCGGCGCCGCGCCGAAGAAGCCGGCCCAGTCCCTGGGGCGGCGCTCCAGGAAGTGCTGGCGGTGGGCGGTGTCGGCCAGGGTGTTGTCGATGTCGAAGACGGCCAGCGGCGGCCGCGACGTGCTCTTGTCACTCATCCGGCCAGCCTATGGCCGGGCACCGACACGGGCGCGGGCGCGAGTGCGGGCGCGGGCGCGGGACACGGTCGGGGCCGGCCCCGGCGGGAATCCCCGCGGCCCTGCGGCGTTGAGTCCTGTGTGATCCGAAAACTCTCGATGCTCGACCGGTCGCGCACCCGCCGGGACCACCCGGCCCCGCAGGCCCTGCGCGACACCGTGGCGCTGGCCCGAACCGCCGAGGAGCTCGGCTACCACCGCTTCTGGGTGTCGGAGCACCACAGCGTGCCCGGCGTCGCGGGCTCGGCACCGACCGTGCTGGCGGCGGCCGTCGCCGGGGCGACGGACCGGATCCGGGTCGGCACGGGCGGGGTCATGCTGCCCAACCACCAGCCCCTCGTGGTCGCGGAGCAGTTCGGGGTGCTGGAATCGCTCTTCCCCGGCCGGATCGACATGGGGCTCGGCCGCTCGGTCGGCTTCACGAACGGCATCCGGCGCGCCCTTGGCCGGGACACCGGGGACGCCGACCGTTTCGAGGAACAGCTCACCGAGCTCCTCGGCTGGCTCGACGGCACCCAGCAGGCGCACCCCGAGGTGCACGCCCACCCCGCCGAAGGGCTGCGGATCCCCGCGTACGTGCTGGCCACCGGCGAGGGCGCAGGGATCGCTGCCCGGGCGGGACTGCCCCTGGTGGTGGGCGACCTGCGCAGCCGCGCCCGGGTCGCCGAGATCGTGAAGGGGTACCGCAGGGAGTTCCGGCCCTCCGCGCGGGGCGCGGAGCCGTACGTCGTGGTCTCGGGCACGGTGGCCGTCGCGGCCACTGCCGAGGAGGCCCGGCGGATGCTGCTCCCGGAGGCCTGGTCCCTCGCGTACTCCCGCATCCGCGGCAGCTTCCCGCCGCTCCGCCCGGCCGAGGAGGTCGAGGCCCTGGAGATGACCCCGAAGGAGCGGGAACTGTACGAGGGCGCCCTCAGCGGGCACATCCACGGCACGGAGGAGCAGGTGGCGGCGCAGTTGTCCGAGGTCGCGGACGAGACGGGCGCGGACGAACTGCTGGTCACCACCTCGACGTACGACCGCACCGCCCTGCTGGACTCCTCCGCACGGCTGGCCCGGATCGCGGGCCTGCGGCCGTGAGGCGACCACGGATCGAGCCGTAAAGTAGGACGAATGCACCAGCCCACCGAAGCCCGGACCGGCCACCGCCACGACCCCTGCGTACGGGTGCGGGGCGCCCGGGAGCACAACCTGCGCGGGGTCGACGTGGACATCCCGCGCGACGCGCTCACCGTGTTCACCGGCGTGTCCGGTTCCGGGAAGAGCTCGCTCGCCTTCGGCACCCTGTACGCCGAGGCCCAGCGCCGGTACTTCGAGTCGGTGGCCCCGTACGCCCGCCGCCTCATCCACCAGATCGGCGCTCCGAAGGTGGACTCCGTCACGGGCCTGCCACCCGCGGTGTCACTGGAGCAGCGGCGCTCCTCCCCCGGCTCGCGCTCCTCGGTCGGCACGGTGACCCTGCTGTCCAACTCCCTGCGGATGCTCTTCTCGCGGGCCGGCACGTATCCGCCGGGCGCAGGGCGGCTGGACTCGGACGCCTTCTCGCCCAACACCGCTGCCGGCGCCTGCCCTTCCTGTCACGGACTCGGCCGGATCCACCGCACCAGCGAGGAACTCCTGGTCCCCGAAGCCGGTCTGACGATCCGCGAGGGTGCCATCGCCGCCTGGCCGGGCGCCTGGCAGGGCAAGAACCTGCGGGACATCCTGGAGGCGCTCGGCCACGACGTGGACCGGCCGTGGCGGGAGCTGCCCGCGAAGGACCGCGAGTGGATCCTGTTCACCGAGGAGCAGCCGGTGGTGACCGTGCACCCGGTGCGGGACGCGGACCGGATCCAACGGCCCTACCAGGGCACGTACATGAGCGCCCACCGCTACGTCATGCGGACCTTCTCCGACAGCAAGAGCGCCACCCTGCGGGCCCGCGCCGAGAAGTTCCTCGCCGATTCACCGTGTCCGGTGTGCGAGGGGCGCCGGCTGCGCCCGGAGGCCCTCGCCGTCACCTTCGCCGGGCGGACCATCGCGGAGCTCGCGGCGCTGCCGCTGACGGACCTGGACGCCGTACTCGCCTCCGCGCCCCCGGACGGAGAGGCGGCGCGGGTCCTCGCCGACGACCTGCGTGCGCGGATCGGACCCGTCACGGAGCTGGGGCTCGGCTACCTGAGCCCGGACCGGACCGCGCCGACCCTGTCCGCGGGCGAGCTGCAGCGGCTGCGGCTGGCGACGCAGCTGCGGTCGGGGCTGTTCGGCGTGGTGTACGTGCTGGACGAGCCGTCGGCGGGCCTGCATCCGGCCGACACCGAGGCGCTGCTCGGCGTACTGGACCGGCTGAAGGAGGCCGGGAACACCGTCTTCGTCGTCGAACACCATCTGGACGTGGTGCGGCACGCGGACTGGCTGGTGGACGTCGGGCCGCTCGCCGGGGAGCGGGGCGGGCAGGTGCTGTACAGCGGGCCGCCCGCGGACCTGGCCGGTGTCGCGGAGTCGGCGACGGCCCGGCACCTGTTCGCGGCGCGGGGGGCGGCGGGGCCCGCCCGGGAGGTGCGCCGGCCGACCGGGGAGGTGCTGCTGAGCGGGGTGGACCGGCACAACCTGCGGGATCTCGACGCGCGGTTCCCGCTCGGAGTGTTCACCGCCGTGACCGGGGTGTCGGGTTCGGGGAAGTCCACGCTGGTCGGTCAGGCCCTGGCCCGGGAGGTGGACGAGCGGATGGCCGAGCCCGGCTTCCCCGTGCGGCGGCTGGTGGAGGTGGACCAGAAGCCGATCGGCCGGACCCCGCGGTCCAACCTGGCCACGTACACGGGGCTGTTCGACGTGGTGCGCAAGCTGTTCACGCAATCCCCGCAGGCGCGGGCACGCGGCTGGAAGGCGGGGCGGTTCTCCTTCAACGTGGCGGGCGGCCGGTGCGAGACGTGCCAGGGCGAGGGCTTCGTCTCGGTGGAGCTGCTGTTCCTGCCGAGTACGTACGCGCCGTGCCCGGACTGCGGCGGCGCACGGTACAACGCCGAGACGCTGGAGGTCCGGTACGAGGGCCTGGACATCGCGGAGGTGCTGGCGCTGACGGTGGAGTCCGCGGCCCGGTTCTTCGCGGACGTCCCGGCGGCGGAGCGCAGCCTGCGGGCGCTGGAGGAGATCGGGCTGGGCTACCTGCGGCTGGGGCAGCCGGCCACCGAGCTGTCGGGCGGCGAGGCTCAGCGGATCAAGCTGGCGACGGAGCTCCAGCGGCTGCGCCGGGACCACACGTTGTACCTGCTGGACGAGCCGACGACGGGTCTGCACCCGGCCGATGTGCAGGTGCTGCTGCGGCAGTTGCACGGGCTGGTGGACGCCGGGCACTCGGTGGTGGTCGTGGAGCACGACATGGACGTGGTGGCTGGCGCGGACTGGGTGATCGACATGGGCCCGGGCGGCGGCACGGAGGGCGGCCGGGTCGTCGCGGCGGGCACGCCGTACGAGGTGGCCCGGGCGCAGGGCAGCCGCACGGCGCCGTACCTGGCCCGGGCCCTCATGAGCGGCCGGGAAGCGGTCGGGCAGGTCGGATAGGCTGCGCGGATGTTCCGGAGACGGCTGGGGACCCCGGGGGCCGACGAGTGCGATGCCGCACCTGCGCCCGACGCGGGCCCGGTCGAACGCGTGGCGCCGATGCCACCGGAGCCGTGGGACCCCGCGGCTCCGGTGGCACGGCTTCCGATCACGAACGACGGCGCCCGCCCGCTGGAGCTCTTCATCGAACCGTACTGCTGGAGCGAGTGGCTGGAGCCGGGCGCGAGGGTCACGGTCGTGACGGTGGGCAAGGCGGGCGCGGACCTTCCCTGGTCGGGTACCAGCGTCCCCGATGAGCCGTTCGAACTGCAGTACCTCGCGGACACGCTCGTGGTCTGGCCGTACGGCGACCTGGTCCTCGTCCTGGACGCGAGCGGGAACGAGCTGTACCGGTTCTGAGGCTCAGGCGTCGCCGGACAGGAGCTGTTGGGGCAGTTCGCGGAAGCTCCACTGCCCGCTGCGGCGGGTGAACTGCCAGACCAGGTCGTAGCGGTCGGGCCAGGACGCGGGGAGTCCGAGGACCTGGTGGGCGCCGAGGGCGCGCACCAGGCGGGGGATCCCGGTGTGCTCCCAGCAGACGAGTGCGGGCATGGGCCCGGCCAGCACGGCGTGTGCCAGGGCGGGTTCGGCGCCGACGGCGAACTCGGCGCGTACCGGGGTGCGCAGTGCGGTGGCCAGGGCGGTCACGGTCTGCCGGCACCGGGCGGGGGCGCGGCCCTTGCCGCCGGCGGCGAAGACCGCGGCGGGGCGGGGCAGAGGGGCGCCCTTGGCCGGCGGGAAGAGCCGCGGCAGCTCCTCGGCCCGGCGCCAGCCGCGCCCGGCCAGTGAGCCGGGGTCGTCCTCGCCGTCCTCGTCCCAGCCGGAGTCCCCGGCGTACGGTTTCTCGCCGTGCCGGATCACCATGACCACGGCGTCCTTGGGGGCGGGCTGCTGCCCGGATGCCGGGGTGCGGGGCGCTTCCTCGCCGGAGCAGCCGGCCGCGGCCAGTGGCACGAGGGCGGCGGCCAGTACGGCTCTGCGGCGTGGTCCGGTCCCGGCGGGGGCTTCTGGCATGGGCCCACTGTCTCCCATGCCCCGCGCGCCGCCGGGGCACGGCACGACGGCCGCCCGCCCGGTCAGCCGATCGGCGCAGGGCCCCGGGACGGCGGGGTCCTGCGCCGGGCTCCGCGTCCGGCCGGGGTCAGCGGGGGCCCTTGCGGACCGCCCGCAGCCATTCCTTGTTCATCGCGGCGATCGACGGGAGCGGGATGCCCTTCGGGCAGGCCGTGGCGCATTCGCCGGTGAGGGTGCAGCCGCCGAAGCCCTCCTCGTCCATGCGGGCCACCATGTCCAGGACACGGGTCTCCCGTTCCGGCGAGCCCTGCGGGAGGACGTTGAGGTGGTTGACCTTGGCGGAGGTGAACAGCATCGCCGAGCCGTTGGGGCAGGCCGCCACGCACGCGCCGCAGCCGATGCACTCGGCGTGCTCGAAGGCGAAGTCGGCGTCTGCCTTGGGCACGGCGGTGGCGTGCGCCTCGGGGGCGGCGCCGGTGGGTGCGGTGATGTAGCCGCCGGCCTGGATGATCCGGTCGAAGGCGCCCCGGTCGACGACCAGGTCCTTGACCACGGGGAAGGCCGCGGCCCGCCAGGGCTCGACGTCGATGGTGTCGCCGTCGGCGAAGGAGCGCATGTGGAGCTGGCAGGTGGTGGTGCGCTCGGGGCCGTGGGCGTCGCCGTTGATGACGAGGCTGCAGGCGCCGCAGATGCCCTCGCGGCAGTCGTGGTCGAAGGCGACCGGGTCCTCACCGCGCAGGATGAGGTCCTCGTTGAGGGTGTCGAGCATCTCCAGGAAGGACATGTCCTCGGAGATGCCGTCGACCTCGTACGAGGCCATGTGGCCGGGGGCGTCGGCGCCGCGCTGGCGCCAGACGCGCAGGGTGAGCTTCATGCGTAGCTCCGCTGGGTGGGGTGGACGTACTCGAAGACGAGGTCTTCCTTGTGCAGGACGGGGGCGGTACCGGTGGCGGTGAACTCCCACGCCGCGGCGTAGGCGAAGGCCTCGTCCCGGCGGGCCGCCTCGCCGTCCGGGGTCTGGGACTCCTCGCGGAAGTGGCCGCCGCAGGACTCGGCGCGGTGGAGCGCGTCGAGACACATCAGCTCGGCCAGTTCGAGGTAGTCCACGACGCGGTTGGCCTTCTCCAGCGACTGGTTGAACTCGTCGCCGGTTCCGGGGACCTTGATGCGGCGCCAGAACTCCTCGCGGATCCGCGGGATGCGGTCCAGAGCCTTGCGCAGGCCCTGTTCGCTGCGGGCCATCCCGCAGTACTCCCACATGAGTTCGCCGATCTCGCGGTGGAAGGAGTCGGGGGTGCGGTCGCCGTCGACGGCGAGCAGCTTCTCCAGCCGCTCCCGGGTCTCGCGTACGACGGCCACCGCTTCGGGGTGGGTGTCGTCGACGGTGTCGCGGTGGGGGTGGCGGGCGAGGTAGTCGTTGATGGTGGAGGGGAGCACGAAGTAGCCGTCGGCGAGGCCCTGCATGAGGGCGGAGGCCCCGAGGCGGTTGGCGCCGTGGTCGGAGAAGTTCGCCTCGCCGATCGCGAACAGGCCGGGGACGGTGGTCTGGAGGTCGTAGTCGACCCACAGGCCGCCCATCGTGTAATGCACGGCCGGGTAGATCCGCATCGGGACCTCGTACGGGTTCTCCGCGGTGATCCGCTCGTACATCTCGAAGAGGTTGCCGTACTTCTCGGCGACCTTGTCGCGGCCCATGCGGCGGATGGCGTCGGCGAAGTCGAGGTAGACACCCTGCCCGCCGGGACCGACGCCGCGGCCCTCGTCGCAGACGTTCTTGGCGGCGCGGGAGGCGATGTCGCGGGGCACGAGGTTGCCGAAGGAGGGGTAGATCCGCTCCAGGTAGTAGTCGCGCTCCGACTCGGGGATGTCGGCGGCGGGGCGGGTGTCGCCCTTGGCCTTGGGGACCCAGATGCGGCCGTCGTTGCGCAGGGACTCGCTCATGAGGGTGAGCTTGGACTGGTGGTCGCCCGTGCGCGGGATGCAGGTGGGGTGGATCTGGGTGAAGCAGGGGTTGGCGAAGTACGCGCCGCGCCGGTGCGCCCGCCAGACGGCGGTCGCGTTGGAGTTCATGGCGTTGGTGGAGAGGTAGAAGACGTTGCCGTAGCCGCCGCTCGCCAGGACCACGGCGTCGGCGTAGTGGGTGGAGATCTCGCCGGTGATCAGGTCGCGGGCGACGATGCCGCGGGCGACGCCGTCGACCACGATCAGGTCGAGCATCTCGGTGCGGGCGTGCATCTCGACGTTGCCCGCGGCGATCTGCCGGGAGAGGGCCTGGTAGGCGCCGAGGAGGAGCTGCTGTCCGGTCTGGCCGCGGGCGTAGAACGTGCGGGAGACCTGGACGCCGCCGAAGGAGCGGGTGTCGAGGAGGCCGCCGTACTCGCGGGCGAAGGGGACGCCCTGGGCCACGCACTGGTCGATGATCTCGACGGAGATCTGGGCGAGGCGGTGCACGTTCGATTCGCGGGCGCGGAAGTCGCCGCCCTTGACGGTGTCGTAGAAGAGGCGGTGCACCGAGTCGCCGTCGTTGCGGTAGTTCTTGGCGGCGTTGATGCCGCCCTGCGCGGCGATGGAGTGGGCCCGGCGCGGGGAGTCGGAGAAGCAGAACTGGACGACGTGGTAGCCCTGCTCGGCGAGGGTCGCGCCGGCCGATCCGCCCGCCAGGCCGGTCCCGACGACGATGACGGTGTGCTTGCGGCGGTTGGCGGGGTTGACGAGCTTGGCCTCGAAGCGGCGCCGGTCCCAGCGGTCCGCGATGGGGCCTTCGGGGGCCTTGGTGTCGGCGACGGGCTCGCCGGTGGTGTGGTCTGCGTAGTTGCTCACGGTCAGTTCACCATTCCGGTCATGACGGCGACGGGGACGGACACGAAGCCCGCGAAGAGGACGGCGGCCAGGCCGTTGGCGAGGGCCTTCAGCGTCCGCTCGCGCCGGGCCCGGCCCGCGCCGAGGGTCTGGGCCGCGCTCCAGAAGCCGTGCCGGACGTGCAGGCCGAGCGCGGCCATCGCCACGATGTAGATGGTGTTCCCGTACCAGGTGGAGAAGGTGGCGAGGACGTTCTCGTACGGGTGGCCGGCCCATGCGCGCTCGTTGACGGTGAGCGTGGTGAGGTCGAGCAGGTGCCAGACGATGAACAGGCCGAGGATGATGCCGCCCCAGCGCATGGTGCGGGTGGCGTAGCTCGCGCGGCGGCGCTTGTGGACGTACTTGACCGGGCGGGCCTTGATGTCGAGCCGGCTGAGCTGGTAGGCGGAGACGGCGTGCGCGACGACGGCGGCGAGGAGCACCGCGCGGACGATCCACAGGGCCCACTCGTAGTGGAGGAAGGGCGAGCCGAGGGTGCGCAGCCAGTGGGCGTAGCCGTTGAACTCGTCCGCCCCGAAGAAGATCTTGAGGTTGCCGAGCATGTGCACGACGAGGTAGCCGAGCATGATCAGCCCGGAGACCGCCATGACGGTCTTCTTTCCGATGGTGGAGCCCCAGAGCGAGGGGGCGCTCGTCCGGGTGCGCGTTGCCAGAGCCATGCCTTCGACGGTAGGGACGGAGGACCCGAAAGGTCCAAGACATGATGTCGGTCATCTTGATAGACATGACCTATGCAGTTCCAGCAGCTCCTCTACTTCGTGGCCGTGGCCGAGACCCGGCACTTCACCCGGGCCGCCGAGCAGGTCCACGTGGCCCAGCCGTCGCTCTCCCAGCAGATCAAGGCGCTGGAGCGGGAGCTGGGGGCCGAGCTCTTCAGCCGCGCCCGGGGCAACATCACGCTGACGGACGCGGGCGAGGCGCTGCTGCCGCTAGCCCGGCGGATCCTGGCGGACGCGGACACGGCGCGGCTGGAGGTGCAGGAACTGGCGCAGCTGCGGCGCGGGCGGATCCGGCTGGGGGCAACGCCGAGCGTGTGCACGGGCCTGCTGCCGGGCGTGCTGCGGGCCTTCCACCTGGCGCATCCGGGGATCGAGCTGCTGATCGAGGAGAGCGGTTCGCTCGACCTCGTACGGGAGCTGGCGCGCGGGGCGCTGGACCTGGCGCTGATCGCCCTGCCGTTGCCGCCCTCGGCGCCGGCCCTGACGACGGTGGAGCTGCTGACGGAGGACCTGGTGGTGGTGTCCTCGACGAAGCTGCCGGCGCCCGGCGGGGGCAGGGAGCTGACCATCGCGGCGTTGCGCGACGAGCCGATGGTGATGTTCCGGCACGGCTACGACCTGCGGGAGCTGACCGTGGCGGCCTGCCGGGCGGAGGGCTTCGAGCCGTCCTTCACGGTGGAGGGCGGCGAGATGGACGCGGTGCTGGGCTTCGCGCGGGCGGGGCTGGGCGTCGCGGTGGTCCCGGCGATGGTGGTGGCCGACGCGGGCCCGGGGCTGCGGGCGACGCCGCTGGCCGGCTCGCCGCTGCGGCGGACGATCGCGCTGGCCCACCGCACCGA
This sequence comes from Streptomyces erythrochromogenes, assembly GCF_036170895.1. Lineage (NCBI taxonomy): Bacteria > Bacillati > Actinomycetota > Actinomycetes > Kitasatosporales > Streptomycetaceae > Streptomyces > Streptomyces erythrochromogenes. Next base: position 1,199,998 of record NZ_CP108036.1, read on the forward strand.
CGTGGCTCCCCCGCGCGCGGCGCGCGAGCTGAAGCGCATGCTGATGGCGTGAGCCCGGCGGGGCCCCTGCCCGCGACCCTCAGGCGGGGGCGGGCGGTGCCGCGGGCAGGGCCCGGTCGAGGCCGTCGGCGAGCATGCCGAAGGCCAGGTCGGCGTCGGCCACGGCGGCCGCGTGGGCCTCATCGGCGCTCTGCCCGGCATCGAGCCGCTGCCAGTTCTCCCGCCCCAGCTCGTGGCGGACCGCCACCACATGGACGGCCGCCAGCCGTGCGGCGAGCGGCGGCACCGACTCCGCCTCCAGGGCGGCGGCGAGCAGCTCGACCTCGCGGTCGCTGTAGTGGGACAGGCGCGACTCCAGGCTGGCGGTGGAGTAGAGCAGCCGCTGGAAGGCGAGGACCTCCGGGTGGTCGCAGAGCCCGGTGATCGGGTCCCGTTCGGCGAGGGCCGTCAGGAACTGGGCGTGCACGGCTCCCACCGGCGACCGGCCCGCGGGCCGGTCGCGGACGATGCGCGCCACCTCGTCCTGGTGGTCGGCGAACCGGTCGAGGAGCAGGTCCTCCTTCGTCGGGAAGTACCGGAAGAGGGTGGGCTTGGACACCTCGGCAGCCGCGGCGACATCGGCCACCGACACGGCGTCGAAGCCGCGCTCCAGGAAGAGCTCCAGCGCCGTGGCCGCCAGCTGGCGGCGCGTCCGGAGCTTCTTGCTCTCGCGCAGACCCGTCGTGTTCTCCATGGGCACACCCTAGCACGAATGAGAGACTCGGTAAATTTTTTAACCCGGTTGCTTTTTCTGTCGGGAGCCGCTTTCCTTGAGACATCGACGAGGAGAGGACTTCCGATGAACCACACCGATGTACTGATCGCCGGCTCCGGCCCCACCGGCCTCACGCTCGCCTGCGACCTCGCCCGGCGCGGATTCGCCGTCCGCGTCATCGAGCGGCGCACCGAACCACACCGCGAGTCCCGGGCCAAGGGGCTCCGGGCCGGCAGCCTCGCGATCTTCCAGGAGCTCGGCGTGGCCGAGCCCTTGATCGCCACCGGCACCGCGGGAGTGGTCCTGCGCAAGTACTTCGACGGCGAGCACATCAACGACACCCCCACCCCGGCGGACGCCGGCCTGCTGATCGGGCAGTGGCAGACCGAAGAGGCGCTGCGCGACCGGCTCGCCGGACTGGACGTGCACGTCGAGTACGGGGCGGAGCTCGTCGGCATCACCCAGGACGAGGAGGGGGTGCGCGCCGAGCTGGCGGACGGAAGCGTGATCGCGGCCCGCTATCTCGCCGGGTGCGACGGCGGGCGCAGCACCACCCGCAAGCTGCTCGGCATCCCCTTCGAGGGGAACGGGGAGACGGAGCCCGCGATGGTCATCGGTGACGTCAGGGCGCCGGGGCTCGGCCGGGACGCCTGGCACCAGTGGTTCACATCGGAGGGCGGCGGCATGCTGCTCTGCCCGATGCCGGGGACGGACTCCTTCCAGCTCCAGGCCTCACCCGAGCAGGACGAGCACGGCGAACCGCTGCCGCCCTCCCTGGAGAGCTTCCAGCGGATCTTCGACCGGTGCGCCGGGATGCCGGGCATCCGGCTGGAGGATCCCACCTGGCTCTCCTCCTGGCGGGTCAACGTCCGCATGGCCACCCGGTTCCGGGAGGGCCGGGTCCTCCTCGCCGGCGACGCCGCCCACGTGCACCCGATAGCCGGCGGGCTGGGCATGAACACCGGCATCGCGGACGCGGCGGCGCTCGGCCGGGCCCTGTCCGCCGCCCTCGCCGGGCCGGACGCGGACGCGGCGCTCGACGCGTACGAGACGGAGCGGCTGGCGGTGGCCGCGGGAGTCCTGGCCGATACCGCCGAGCGGTACGAGCGGGTCGTGGAAGCCGTCCGGACCCCCGGCCGCGGGACGGAGGTCGGACTGGACTGACGTGGCGCCGCACCCCGGAGCCGGGCGCCACCGGGACCGCGCCGCCCGGGCCGGCACGGGCCCGGGCAGCGGTCAGGAAGGCGTGGGCACCGCGTCCGAGAGGGACAGGGTGTGGATGCGGTCGGGGGCCCCGGGGCGGGCGTAGTACCAGCCCTGGGCGGTGTCGCAGCCGAGCGCGCGCAGCTGGGCGGCCTGCGCGCCGGTCTCCACGCCCTCGACGGTGACGGCGAGTTCGAGGCTGTGGGCCAGGGCGACGATCCCCTCCACGATCTTGAGGTCGACCGGGTCGGCGGGCTGCTGCTGCATCCCCCGGGTGAAGGAGCGGTCGAGCTTGAGCACGCTGACCGGCAGCCGCCGCAGATTGGCCAGGTTGGAGTAGCCGGTGCCGAAGTCGTCGAGCGCGATGTCCACGCCGAGTTCGGCCAGCCGGCGCAGCGGCTCCAGCAGTTCGTCGTCCGCGCCTATGAGGGCCGATTCGGTGACTTCCAGGCACAGCGCGCCCGGGGCGAGGCCGGACTTCTCCAGCACCGCCACGGTGTCGGCGACCAGACCCGGGTGGTGCAGCTGGGTCGGCGAGAGGTTGACGTTGATCCGCAGGGCGGATCCCCCGTGCTCGCGCTGCCAGATGCGGGCCTGGCGGACGGCCTCCTCGAGGACCCACCGGCCGAGGGGGACGATCAGCCCGGTCCGTTCGGCGAGCGGGATGAAGCGGTCGGGGCCGAGCACCCCGTACTGCGGGTGGGACCAGCGCACCAGTGCCTCGGCACCGTGCACGGTGCCGTCGCGCATGTGGACCAGCGGCTGGTACTCGATGAAGAACTCGCCGCGCTCCAGCGCCGCCGGCAGGGCGTTGGTCAGTCCGTGCCGGGTGATCGCACGGGCGTCGGCCTCGGCGTCGGCGAACTCGAAGCGGTTGCCGCCCGCCGCCTTGGCCCGGTACATGGTGATGTCGGCGCTGCGCAGCACCTCGGCCGGGGTGCGCTCCTTGGCCCGTCCCTCGACGATGCCGATGCTCCCCCGGACCGTCAGCTCCCGGCCCTCCAGCCGGATCGGCGTCGAAAGGGCCGTCAGGATGCGGACGGCGAGCTCGGTCACCTGCTCCTCGGTGTCCGGGCCGGTGGTCAGCGCGACGAACTCGTCGCCGCCGAGCCGGGCGACGACCTCGCCGGGACCGGTCGCACAGCTCTGCAGCCGGTCGGCGACCTCCACCAGCAGCCGGTCGCCCGCCGAGTGCCCGAGGCTGTCGTTGACCGCCTTGAAGCCGTCGAGGTCCAGGTAGCACAGGCCGTAGCGGTCGCCGCCGGACCCGCTGAGGGCCTTCTCCAGGCGTTCGAAGAACAGCGTCCGGTTGGGCAGTCCGGTGAGGGCGTCGTGGGTGGCCTCGTAGCGCAGGCGCAGGTTGAGCAGCCGGCGTTCGGTGGTGTCCTCCATCAGCGCCAGCTGGTACTGCGGCTTGCCCTCGGCGTCGCGCAGCAGCGACACCGTCAGGTTGGTCCAGAGCACGGTCCCGTCGTGGCGGTAGTACGGCTTCTCCACGCGGTAGCTCTCGCGCTCACCGCGCACCAGCTCGCCGTACATCCGCCAGACGTGCGGGGTGTCGTCGGGGTGGCCCCACTCGCTGACGTTGCGGCTGCGGACGTGCCCCTCCAGGCCGCCGAACATCTGGAGCAGCGTGTCGTTGACCTCCAGGACGTTCCCGTCGAGATCGGCGATGCCGATGCCGACGGCCGCGCCCTCGAAGACCGCCCGGAAGCGTTCCTCGCTCGCGTGCAGGGCCTGCTGGGCGTCGGTGCGGGCGGTCAGCGCGGAGCGGGCGATGGCCTCCTGCTCGCTGAGGGTGCGCTCGCGCAGCGCCCGGGCGTATCCGGCCGCGATGGCGTGCTGGAGCCGGGCGCAGCGCGCGTGGTACTCGGCGGTGGCCTCCACACCGGAGCCTTCGAGTCCGTCCGGTCCGCAGTAGAGGACCAGGTAGGACTCGATCACGCCGAGGGTGCCGGCGAGGGCCTCGGGGTCCGTGCAGTGCACGGCGACGAGATCCGCCCCCACCCGCTGGGCGACGGTGGCGTCGAAGGGCCTGGCGTGCAGGGCCTCGGTGAGGGTCCGGGTGAGCGGCACGAGGTGCCGTTCGAACTCGGGCCGGGTCAGCGAGGTCGCGGTGACGGGGAAGATGGCCCGCCCCCAGATCGTCGCGAAGCGGGAGATCCGGTCCTCGATGCCGCCGTCGGGCGCGGCCGCGGGCCCCGCGGCCGGTGCGGGCGCGGCTGCGGGCGCCGCGACGGTGTTCGGCGCGCCCGCCGTCTGTGCCGGAAGTCTCACGCCTTGCGTCCCACGCCTGCGTAGCCCGAGAAGGCGTAGGGGTCCTCCGGCGTCTCGCCGTCCTCCCCGCCCTCGGCGCGGTCCGGGCGCCAGTCGGGCATGGAGACCAGTCCGGGCTCCACCATCTCGAACCCTTCGAAGAAGCTGCTGATCTGTCGGCCGGTGCGCATGACGAGGGGGTTGCGGATGTCCCGGTAGACGCCGACGGCGCCGCCCGCGACCTCCTCCGTGAGCGGGATGCCCTCGTAGGAGGCGTGCGTGAGGATCAGCAGGCTGCCGGGGGCCAGCGCGTCGCGCAGTTCGGCCAAGGCCTCGTAGGGGTGGTCGGTGTCCTCGAGGAAGTGCAGGACGGCCACGAGCAGCAGGGCGACCGGGCGGTCGAAGTCGAGGAGCCGTCCGACCTCGGGCGCGGCCAGGATCTCCTTGGGCTTGCGCAGGTCCGCGGCGACGACGCCGGTGTGCTCGTCGTCCAGGAGGACGGCATGGCTGTGCGCCACGGCCACCGGGTCGTGGTCGACGTAGACCACGCGGGCCCGGGGGCTGGCGTCCTGGGCGATCTCGTGGACGTTTCCGAAGGTCGGGATGCCGGAGCCGATGTCGAGGAACTGCGTGACGCCCTCGGCGACGGCGTACCGGACGGCGCGGCGCATGAACGCCCGGTTCGCCTGCATGATCTTGGGCAGTCCCGGCATGAATTCCATGGCGCGTCGGGCCGCCTGGCGGTCGACCTCGAAATTGTGGGACCCGCCAAGGTAGTAATCGTAGATGCGGGACACGCTCGGCACCGATATGTCGATGCCTGGCGGGGCCCAGGCGGGGCGCTCCATCGGGATCTCCAAGCGTTGTTCCTGCGGCGGTCCGCGCGGGGTCGGACTCCTGTCCGAGCCGAATGTACTGATCATTGACCAACAGGGCGAGCAAAAGCGGAAATTGGCGATCCGTTCTTCGTCACACACCAAAGGCGCCCGGCGGCGCCCCCGGGACAAATGACCGGTACCGACAAATCCCTTTTGAGAATTGACCGGACGGTGATCGGACTCGCCTCCGACCGCTCCGCGGCTGGCTCAAACCTTTCCGGTCGGCACTCCACCCGTTCAGGCGAACCGGGGCCGAGCCTCGCGTGCGCGGGGGCGCGCGGGCCCATGCTCCCCGGGTGAACAGAGCCTGTGCCAGGCGCCTGCTGGCGGTCCCGGTCCTGCTGTGGGCGGCCCTGTCCGTCACACCGGCCGTGGCTGATAGCAGCGCCTACCCGACGACCGACTCCGGCGACGGCGCGAGCGCCGCCGCGGTGGTCGCGGTGGCCTCCGGCGACGGCCGCGGACGCGGACCGGGTGGTGGACATCACGGTGACGACCACCGCTCCGACCACGGAAGACACCGTGGTGACGGCCGGGGCGGGGGGCATCATGGCCGCCCCCACTGCCCGCCGCCGCCACCCCCGCCGTGTCCGCCGAAGCCGCCGCCGAAACCCACGCCGCCGCCCGAGCCGACGCCCCCTCCGCCACCCCCGAAGCCCACGCCGAGCCCGGTGCCGACCCCACCGCCTCCGCCCGCGCCTCCACCACCGAAGCCCGCGCCGCCGAAGGCCGCGCCCAGGCCCGTACCGAAACCCGTCCTGCCCGCACCGGTCCGCCCCAAGCCGGCGCCCGCTCCGCCCCGTGCGGCGAAGGCGCCCGCGCCGCCACCGCCGGCTCCCGTGGTGTCCTCGCCGACCCCGAAACCGGTGGCCCGCCCGGCGTACCGCGCGGCGACCCGCAAACCGGACGAGCACCACATCTCGCCGGTGACCTTCACCCTGCTGACCGCGGCTCCCGCGGTGCTCGCGATCGTCGCGCTGCGCCCGCGCTAATCCGCCCGATGCCAAACGATCTGGAGTCATCTTGTCGGAATGGCTCGTCCTGTCCCTCGCGATGGCTGCGGCCTGTGCCGTGGTGCTGTCCATCGCCTTCTTCAATCACCGCAGGATCGGCGAGGACGACGATCCGAACGAGACCCCGGACGTCATCGAGTACATGACGATGATGATCGGGGTGATCTACGCGATCGTGCTGGGCCTGGCGATCGCGGGCGTCTGGGAGGGCCGCGGAGCCGCCCAGGAATACGTACGCCAGGAAGCACAGGCCCTGCACGAGATCAGCGTCCGCTCGCAGGTCTACCCGGCCGAGGTCCGGGCGAAGATCCGGTCCGACGTGGACGCGTACGTGACCCACGTGGTCGACACCGAGTGGAAGGCGATGGCCGACGAGGGCGAGCTCACGGACCGCGGCGGGGAGCTGCTGGAACGTATCCGCCGCGACGTCACCGACTACGAGCCGCAGACCGACCACGAGGGCCAGGCCTACCAGCCGCTCGTCGACCAGGTGGCGGTGGCAGACGACGCCCGCAGCGCACGCGGCGCGAGCGCCGGGGCCACCATGCCGGGCGTGGTCTGGTTCGGGCTGATCACCGGGGCGCTGGTCACGGTGGGCCTGATCTTCACCCTGCAGATCAGGCGTTCGTTCCGGGAGATGCTGCTGGCCGGCCTGTTCAGTGCGCTGATCGCATTTCTGCTGTTCCTGATCTGGGACTTCGACGCGCCGTTCGGTCGGGGCATCTCGGCCACCGCCGAACCGTTCCTCACGCAGTTCTCCCACCTCGACCTCGGCGGCTGAGGCCGCCCGGCAAACCGGGGACGGGCCTCCCGTCCCCGGTTCGGCCTACGGCCGTGCCCCATTCGCCCGTTCCTGATCGCGGGCCCCGGTACCCGGACCTAGCGTGGCGGACATCGAGGCGCACGAACCCCACCGTGCGGAAACCGTTCCGCGGCTGCTCCTCGGGGATCCGGAGAATCAACCATGGGTGCGATACGTACCTCCGCCACCGCCCTGCTGAGTGCCGGCGCCACGTTCGCCGTACTCGCACTCGCAGCGCTCGGCGCGCCCGCCGCGTCCGCGGCCGAGGACCGGCCCGGGGCCCAGGCCGGGCCCCAGGCCGAAACACGGGCCGGAACACAGGCCGGAACACAGGCCGGGAAGCAAGCCAAGGCCCAGGCCCTGCAGGTCACTTCGTTCGGTTTCACCCTCACCCCCTCGACCGTCGCCCCCGGCGGCCAGGTGGTGCTCGCGGTCAGCGCCTGCAACGCCGCCTACTCCACCGCCTCCTCCGGTGTGTTCGACACCGTGAGCATCGCGCGCGGCCAGAGCGTTCGGGCCACCGTGGACCGGGACGCCCGGCCCGGAGCCGTGTACTCCGTCTCCTTCACGTGCAACGGGGAGACCGGCTCGGCGGATCTGACGATCGCCGGCGGCACGACCAGGCCCACGACGAGTTCCACGAGGACCGGCACGGCCACGGCCCCCGCGACGAACCCGGCCACGGCCCCCGTCACCACCACCTCCGCCCGCGGTGTCCGCGGGGGCCTGGGCGGCAGCGTCGCCGGGATGGACCCGGTGGAACTCGGTGCGGGCGCGGGTCTCTTCCTCGCCGCCGCGGGCGCTACGGCGTACGCCCTGCGCCGCAGGGCCTCCGGCCGCGGTCATTGAGTTCCGCGCACCTGCCCCTCCACCGCCGGTCGCCCCGGGTCCTCGGGGAGGACGCGGGGCGACCGGCGGGAGCGGGCGGTGCCTGACCGGGACGGCCGACCGGTCAGCTCCGGCTCCGGAGCGGACGGCGACGACGCAGCACGTGGGCGCCCGCTCCCAGGGCGGAGGCGCCGACCAGGCCCGCGCCGATGGCCGTCTCGGCGGTGGACGGGCCGAAGGATCCGCCGATACCGCCCTGCGAGGGGTTGCCCTCGAGGATCCGGAAGCGGGCCGTGGCGATGAGGTTGCTGTCGTTGCACTTGACCGACAGCGTGTGGGTGCCCGGAGAGGCGTGGTTGAAGACCCGCACGGTCGCGAAGCCGATCGATCCTGCGGACAGGTTGGCCGGCGGAAAGTTCCCGTGCGAGGTGACGGTACCGCCGTGACCGCAGCCCGCTGCGCTCACCTGCATCGTCGAGCCCTGGTGCACGGCGTACGGGTTCACGGAGATGTTGCTGGGGCCGTTACCGCCCCCATTCCCACCCCGGCCTCCGGGGTCCTGGTTCGCGGAGGCGAGCGGGGCACTGAGGCCGAGGGCGGCACAGGCTGCCGCCGTCACGGTAAGAGCGCGCAAGACACGCATGGTGGAACCTCCAGCGGGAAGCGCCCCGGAGCGTCGGCCCCGGATGATCGACGAGAACGCCTCCCACGTCGAACCCTCCGATCGTCCCGCAACCTCCGCATTTCCGGCTTTGGGCCGCCCGGTTGAGCGACACGCCGAGGCGCGGACGGCCGGGCTGACGGATCCGCAGGTCACGACCCGTCAGGCATTTATGTGACGATTACCTGGATGGGCGCATCCCTTCCGGCCCCTTCCGGCTCCCTCCGCGGGCGCGGCCACCCGTTCGCCCCTCCCCCCTCGCCGACCTGCCGCCCCGGCCTTAGCGTGCGTGAAGTAGGGCGTACAGGGGCGGGACATGAACGCGGGTCGGGACCCCCGCGTCGGGAAGGGAGAACGATGGGCGAGGACGAGACGGGGCAGTCACGAAGGCGCTCACCGTGGGGCGCGATCGCCCTGGTCATGCTCACCGGCCTCGCCATGGTGCGAAACGGCGTGAACATCGACGACGGTCCGCCCCAGCCCACCGCGGCCTCGGCCGTCGCGGTGACGGCCGACCAGCTGCCGGCGAATCCGCCGAAGCCGCCCGCGGACATGGAGCTGCTGGAGCACTCGTCCGTGCAGCGCATCCGGATTCCCACGATCAACGTGGACGCGCCGGTGATGACGGTCGGGCTGGACGCGGAGGGCTGGATCGACGCCCCGCCGCCGCAGGAGCGCAACCTCGCGGGCTGGTACCTCAACGGCATCTCGCCCGGCCAGCGGGGCTCGGCGGTGGTCGTGGGCCACGTGGACAACGCGCAGGGCCCGGCGGTCTTCTACGGCCTGGGGTCGGTCAAGCCGGGCAACCGGATCGAGGTGGAGCGGTACGACGGGCGCACGGCGGTGTTCGAGGTGTACGGGGTGGAGGTCTTCTCCAAGGAGGCCTTCCCCGGAGCGCGGGTCTACGGGGACACCGGGCACGCGGAACTCCGGGTGATCACCTGCGGCGGCGGCTACTCCAAGGCGGGCGGGTACGACGGCAACGTGGTCGTCTTCGCGCGGATGGTGGAGTCCCGCTGAACGGGGGCGGGGCCGGGGCTTCCCCGGCCCCGCCTCAGCTCGAAGCCACGGAGGACAGGGTCGGCAGCGTCATCCGGTAGCCCCGCGCGATCAGTTGGGGCAGGTAGGAGGCGATGGCCTGGACGCTCTGGGTCCGGTTGCCGCCCGCGTCGTGCGAGAGGACGATCGCGCGGGGCCCGGCGCCGCGCAGGACCCGGGAGACGATCGTGGTGGTGCCGGGCTCCTCCCAGTCCAGGCTGTCCACGGTCCAGGCGAGCGGCTCCATCCCCAGTTCGGCCCCGATCTCGAAGGCGGCCCGGTTCCACGCCCCGTAGGGCGCACGGAACCACTGCGGCGCCTCGCCGACGGCCCGCTGTACGACCTCGCTCGTGCGGCCGATCTCGGCGGCGAGGGCGGGCCGGCTCAGCTTGGGGATGAGCGGGTGGGTCCAGGTGTGGTTGCCGATGACGTGCCCTTCGGCGACCATCCGGCGCAGCAGGTCCCCGTTCTCCGCGGCCATCTCCCCGCAGACGAAGAACATGGCGCGCACGCCGTGGCGGCCGAGCGTGTCGAGGATGGCCGGGGTGTAGCGGGGGTCCGGCCCGTCGTCGAAGGTGAGCACCATGGAGCTGTTCGTGCCCGCGTCGGCCGGGAGTTCCAGGATGGGCCTGGTCCGCACGGCAGGTTTCACGGCGGCCGGCCGGGCCGGGGCGTCCGCCGTCATGGGGCGCAGCCGGTAGGCCTTCTCGGGCAGCGCCCCGGGGAGCCCCCCGGGCCCTGCGGCGAGGTTCGGGCCGGGTCCGGCGGCGGGCCCCGGTGCACCGCCCGCGCCCGGCGCACCGGGCGTCGTGGGCGTACCGCCCTCGATGCCGTTGCCCGTGGTGATCAGTCCGGCGGCCGCGACTCCGAGGAAGACGGCGGTGCGCAGGAGCACGCGCCGCCCTACTGTCGGCTCGTCTTTTTTCATTATTACTACGTATCAATGACATCCCCGCGGATGTCGAGAGCCACGGACGTGCCCCGTTTCGCTCACCCGTGCGGACCAGTCGTGCGGACCGGTCGTACGACGGGTCAGCCGCGCCGCACCAGGGGGAACGGGAGGGTCTCGCGGATCGTCAGGCCCGTGAGGAACATGACGAGCCGGTCCACTCCGATGCCGAGGCCGCCCGTCGGCGGCATCGCGTATTCGAGGGCGTCCAGGAAGTCGTTGTCGAGCTCCATGGCCTCCGGGTCGCCGCCGGCCGCGAGCAGGGACTGGGCGGTGAGCCTGCGCCGCTGTTCCACGGGGTCGGTCAGCTCCGAGTAGGCGGTGCCGAGCTCGGTTCCGAAGGCGACGAGGTCCCAGCGCTCGGCGAGCCGGGGGTCCCTGCGGTGCTGGCGGGTGAGCGGGGAGACGTCGGTCGGGAAGTCCTTGTAGAAGGTGGGCAGTTTCGTCCTCTCCTCCACCAGCCGCTCGTACATCTCCAGGACCACGTCGCCGCGGGTGTCCTCGGGTCCGTGCGGCACCTTGGCGCGGTCGCACAGCCTGCGCAGCACGTTCTCCCCGGTGTCGGCGTCGACCTCCTCGCCGAGGGCCTCGCTGATGGCCCCGTACATGGTCTTGACCGGCCAGGTCCCGGAGATGTCGTGGACGACGAGCTTCCCGTCCGGCCCCGCCTTGTGGGCGACGGGCGAGCCGAAGGCGGCCGTCGCGGCCCCCTGGATCAGCTCGCGGGTGAGGTCGAGCATGACGTCGTAGTCGGCGAAGGCCTGGTAGGCCTCCAGCATCGTGAACTCGGGGTTGTGCTTGTAGGAGACGCCCTCGTTGCGGAAGGTGCGGCCCATCTCGAAGACCTTCTCCATGCCGCCGACACAGAGCCGTTTGAGGTACAGCTCGGGCGCGATGCGCAGGTACAGGTCGAGGTCGTAGGCGTTGATGTGGGTGCGGAAGGGCCGGGCGTTGGCGCCTCCGTGGATCTGCTGGAGCATCGGCGTCTCGACCTCCAGGTAGCCGCGGTCGAGCAGCCCCTGGCGCAGGGCCTGGACCGCGCGGGAGCGTGCCCGTACGACGTCGCGCGCCTCGGGGCTGGCGACGAGGTCGAGGTAGCGCCGGCGGACCCGGGCCTCGGGGTCGGCGAGACCCTTGCGCTTGTCGGGGAGGGGGCGCAGGCACTTGCCGGTGAGCTGCCAGGACCGGACCACGAGGGAGAGCTCGCCGGTCCTGCTGGCGCCGGGTTCGCCGGTCACGAGGACGTGGTCGCCGAAGTCGACCTTGGAGGTGAAGGAGTCCAGCACCTCGGCGCCTGCCTCGTCGCGGGTGAGCATCAGCTGTATGTCGCCGGACCAGTCGCGCAGGACGGCGAAGACCACGCCGCCGAGGTCGCGTACGACCATCACGCGTCCGGCGAGGGTGGCCGGCTCGGCGGTGCGGGCGCCGGGCGGGTGGCTCGGGTGGGCCGCCTTGAGCTGGGCGACGGTGTGGGTGCGCAGGCGGATCCCCACCGGGTAGGGGTCGGTGCCGGAGGCCCGGATGCGGTCCAGTTTGGCGTGGCGGACGCGCACCTGTTCGGGCAGCCGCTCCTCGGGCACGCCGGGGAGCTCCTCCCCCACCTCGTCCAGGCCCAGGGAGTCGATCGGGGGCAGGCCCTCGGTGGTGGTGGGGGCGGTGACGCCCTTGGGGTGGCCGTTGCCCCACAGGGTGCGCAGGCTGGGTACGGAGACGAAGCCCTCGGCGATGCCGGAGGCGAGGCTGACCCGGGCGAGCGAGCCGGCGTCCTGGTAGCAGAGGAACCGCGGGTACCACTCGGGGCCGTACTTGACGTTCGAGCGGTACAGGGCCTCCAGCTGCCACCAGCGGGAGAAGAAGAGCAGGAGCTTGCGCCAGACCTTGAGGACGGGGCCGGCGCCGATGCGGCCGCCCTCCTCGAAGGCGGAGCGGAAGACGGCGAAGTTGAGGGAGATGCGGCGCACGCCGAGGCCGGGGGCCGCGGCGCACAGTTCGGCGACCATGAACTCCATGACCCCGTTGGGCGCGGTGCGGTCGCGGCGCATCAGGTCGAGGGAGATGCCGTCCCTGCCCCAGGGGACGAAGGAGAGCAGGGCGATCAGCTCGCCGTCGGCGTCGAAGGCCTCGACCAGCAGGCAGTCCCCGTCGGCCGGATCGCCGAGCCGGTCCAGGGCCATGGAGAAGCCCCGTTCGGTCTCGGTGTCCCGCCAGCGGTCCGCCCGGTCGACGATGGTGCGCATCTCGTCCTCGGAGAGGGCCGAGTGGCGGCGGATCACGGTGGTCGCGCCGGCGCGCTTGACGCGGTTGACGGCCTGGCGGGTGACGCGCATGTCGCGGCCGTCGAGGTCGAAGTGGGCGACGTGCAGGATGGCCTCGTCGCCCAGTTGGAGGGCGCTCAGCCCGGAGCGGGCGAAGGCGGTGGCGCCGTCCTCGGAGGCGCCCATCACGGCGGGCTGCCAGCCGTGGCGGCCGGCCACGGCCAGCCAGGCGTCGATGGCGGCGGACCAGGCGGCCGGGTCGCCCACCGGGTCCCCGCTGGCGAGGCAGACGCCGGCCTCGACGCGGTAGGTGACGCCGGCCCGGCCGTTGGGGGCGAAGACGACCGCCTTGTCACGCCGGGTGGCGAAGTAGCCGAGCGAGTCGGCCCGCCCGTACGCGCCGAGGAGGGCCCGGATCCTGGGTTCCTCGTCCCCGTGCAGGGCGGCGGTGAGCCGCTGGGAGCGGAAGAGGGTCGCGGCCGCGTTGAGCAGGGCGAGCGCGCCGAAGAGGCCGAGGAGGAAGTACAGCGGCCGGGGCGGGCGGCCGTCGAACTCCCGGGCCGAGAAGAGGCCGCCGAAGACCTGTTTGGCGGCCCAGTCCAGCCACTGGCCGCGGGGCAGGGTGCCGGGGAAGAGGGCGACGAGCGCCCAGCCGAGGAGGACGGCGGCGAGCATGCCGAGGCCGAGCACGATCAGGGCGTGCCACAGCGCCCCGGGCCGGGACGCGGCGTAGAACTCCTTGCGGGCGGCGATCAGTACGGCCATGGCGGCAACGGCCAGGGCCATGGACGAGATGCCGATCCAGTAGTCGCCGACCGCGATGTCCAGGAGGTCGTCGACGATCAGCAGGGCCAGATAGGTGATGACCATCCACCAGGCGACCTTCTTGCGGGTGCCGAGGGCGGCCGCGAAGAGGAAGAGGAAGACGGCGTAGGCGAGGTTGGCGCTGACCGGTACGACGATCAGGTCGAGGAAGCGCACGACGTGCCGCAGGAGGCGCCGCAGCGTCGGGGAGAGCGAGAGCAGCGCGCACAGCAGGCCGATCGTCCCGAAGAACGCGCCGAACCCGTCGGGCACCCGGTTCAGGAAGCGGTTCCGGGTCCCGTGCGTCTCCTCCGCGGTGGCACTCATGGTTCGCACTGTAGGGAGGGGTGCGCCGGTGCGCGCGCCGAGCGGGTGGGGGCGTCCCGCACACCACGGCCTATCCTCGCAGGGTGACGGAGCACGTGAACACGGGATTCGAACGCGGTACCGACGGCCCGAAGGTGATCCTGGCCGGGGTGGACGGTTCCGAGTCCTCGCTGCGGGCGGCGGCCTACGCGGCCGGACTGGCCCGGCGGCAGAACGCACTGCTGGCGCTGGTGTACGTCCAGCCGGTCGTGCCGGCCGGGGCTGCGCTCGGCGCGCCCGTGGCCGACACCACCGGGGAGATCGCGGAGGGCCTGGTGGCCGAGATCCGGGCGTCGGCGGAGCGTCTGAAGGGCATCTACGAGGTGCGCTGGGAGTTCCACACCTTCCGCGGCGACCCCTACGCCGGCCTGGTGAGCGCTGCGCAGGAGCTGATGGCGGACGCGGTGGTGGTCGGCGCCTCGGAGCAGGCGGGCCACCGCATCGTCGGCTCGGTGGCGATCCGCCTGGTCAAGGCGGGCCGCTGGCCGGTGACCGTGGTCCCCTGACCGGGCCCGCCGCCCGCGCGCGGGCGGACCGAGCCCTACGGGGCGATTGCCAGGCCGTCCTTGGCGGCGCCGCGGCTGAGGACGGCCTCGGTGATCTCGTCCCGGGCGGCCTCGTAGTCCTCCCGGCCGGGGTTCTTCGCGAGGGCGTCGGGGAGGTGGACGACGCGGCCGGCGGACAGGTCCATCATCTGCGGCACGAACTCGGCCTTGGTGACCTGCCAGCGCTGTCCGGCCGCGGCCGGCGGGGCGAAGGTGAAGCGGCCGATCGAGCCGTAGTTGCCGCGCATGTCGCGGGCGCCCGTGTAGTTGAACATCTCGCCCGCCACCTGGTCGCCCATGCCGTAGACGATCCAGGTGCCGTTGACCTTCTCGTAGGGCTGCGGGATGTGCGCGTGGGTGCCGAGGATCATGTCGATGTCGGGTCGGCCGGCGGTCTGCGAGGCGGTCAGCGCCCGGCCCAGCGACAGCTGGGTCCCGTCCGGTTCGGTCTGCCACTCCGTGCCCCAGTGGACGCTCACCAGTACCACGTCCGCGCCCGCCTTCCGGGCCGCCCGGGCATCGGCGATGATCTTGTCCTGCTTCATCAGGTTGACCGCCCACGGCTGGCCGTCCGGCAGCGGGTAGCCGTTGGTGTCGTAGGTGTACGCGAGGTGCGCCACCTTGGCCGAGCCCGCCGTGTACGTGGTCACCGTGGCCGCCTCGGCCGCCGTACGGGCCGAACCGGCGTGCTTCAGGCCGACCTTGTCGAAGCGGTCCAGCGTGCGGCGCAGCCCCGCGGCGCCGTCGTCGAGGGTGTGGTTCGAGGCGGTGGAGCAGCCGTCGAAGCCGGCGTCCTTCAAGCCGTCGGCGACCTCCGGCGGGGACTTGAAGGCCGGGTAGCCGGAGAAGGGCCCGCCCTCCTCGCCGTAGATCGTCTCCATGTGGCAGAGGGCCAGGTCGGCCCCCGAGACCACGGCCTTGACGCCGGAGAACATGGGCCTGAAGTCGTAGCCGTCGTCCTGCGCGTCGTTCGCCGCCCGCTGGATGACCGAGGTGTGCGGCAGTACGTCACCGCTCGCGACCAGGGTGAAGCCCTTGGCGGCCGGTGCCCCTCCGGCGCTGGAGGGGGCCGGCGGGCCGGAGTCTGCGAGGCGGGCGGGGGCGGAGTCCCCGGCGGCCGAACAGCCCGCCGCCGCGGACAGCAGGAGGGCGGACAGGAGGGCGGCCGCCCTCGGCCGGGTGCGCGTGGTCATCAATCGGCTCCCATTTGTATGACCATCTGACATGTCATCATCTGCAATCCATATAACAACACGCAGTAAGTCAAGGAGCGGATCCGCATCGGGCCGACGGGCTCACTCCGACGGCGGACACGGCAGCGCCCTCTGCCGTTCGCCGCGCCGTTCGACCGTTCACCGACCGGCACGGCCGCCCGTCGGACCACCCGGGTGCTTGGGCGCAACACCGGGTTCTGACGGTTCCGGGTCGGCCCGCCGCAGGTCAGGGTGGACGGGGCGCCGCCCCCATGGACCCCCGCGCACCCCGGAAGGAGCCACCCGTGCCGCTCTCCCCCACCCTCCCGCGTACGGATCCCGAGGCACTGGCCGAACTCCAGCGCGACCACGGGCGGGCCCTGTTCGGTTTCCTGGTCGGCCTCACGGCCGGCGACGCCCAGCGCGCGGAAGACCTCGTGCAGGAGACCCTCGTACGGGTCTGGCAGCACCCGGAGGCGCTGGCCAGCGGGCACGAGTCCATGCGGCCCTGGCTGTTCACGGTCGCCCGGCGGCTCGCGATCGACGCCCGGCGCGCCCGGCTGTCACGGCCCCTGGAGGTGGACCCCGAGGGTCTGGAGCAGGCGCCCGCGCCCGAGGACGCGGTGGCCGGCTCGGTGACGGCGATCGACGTCCGGCGGGCCGTGGGGTCGCTGGGGCCGGAGCACCGGGAGGTGCTGCTCCAGGTCTACTTCCGGGACCGGTCGGTGGCGGAGGCGGCCGCCGAGCTCGGTATCCCCGCCGGGACCGTCAAGTCCCGCACCTACTACGCCCTGCGCGCCCTCAAGAAGGGCCTCCAGGGGTACGGCTACGGTCTCGGCGCCTGAGCAACGCGTCCCGGAACGCCGCGAACGGATGCGGACCGGACAAAAAGCGCCGCGAATTCGACATAAGACCGTCCAAGTTGAGTAAACATCCCCCGCTCCGTGAGCCGCTCGGTGAAGGCTCGGTGCTGACGACGGGACGCTCGACGCGCGGGAGAAGGTGGAACGGTGCAGCCCGAGGGTACGAACGGCACCAGTGACGGTGGGCTCGCAGTGCCCATGGCCTGGCTCTACGCCGAGTACATCGCCGACGAACTGCTGCGCACGGGCAGGCTGATCCCGGTCAGCACCCTGGAGTTCCGGGCCGGACGGGACACGCTGGCCCTGACCATCTACCTCTCCGACGCGGCCGGCGAGCTGTCCGGGATCCGCGTGGTCTCACAGCTCGACGAGTGGCTGTCGCTGACGGCGTACGGGCATCCCTGGCGCGACTGGGTGCACACCCGCTTCCTCGACCTGGGCGAGGCGGCCCGGGAACGCGGCCGCGGCGAGGACCCCGACCTGGAACTGGCCCGGGCGGCGTGGCGCTGGCTGGACGGCACGGAACTGTTCGCGACCAATCTCGACCCGGGACGGCACGGCCACGCCGACACCCCGCCGGGACTGGACGAGAACGCGCGCGTGTGGACCCCGGCCTGGCAGCTCGGCCTGCCCCTGGGCCACCTGGCGATGCACCTGTTCTGACCTGCGGGAGACACCTCTTAGGCCCTGTCGGCCGGATCCATCACCAGGCCCGTGAAATCGGCCTCGTTGCGCTCCGCCCGGCGGACGTACCACCGGGCGATCAGCCACATCACCGGATACACGAGCAGGCCGAGCACGAGCCAGACGAGCGGGCCCGTCCGGGCCCGCTCCACCACGAACACCAGCGGCAGCGACCCGACCAGGGCCGCCAGCGCGGCCAGTGCGCCCAGGCCCGCGCGCAGCTGGCTGCGCATGAGGGCCCGTACGTAGGTGGCCCCGAGGGTGGTCTGTTCGGAGATCTCCGAGCGGGCCGGGGTGTGGGCGGGCGCCCGGCGGCGGGCGCCCCGGGGCACCCCGGTGACGATCTCGCGCCGGGGCGGCGACTGCTGCTCCTCGGCCATGGTGTCGGAGTCTACGCAGCGCCCCGCTACTTGAGGAGGCGTGAGAGCCGCCGGTCGGCGAGCGGCTTCCCACCGGTCTGGCAGGTGGGGCAGTACTCCAGCGAGGAGTCGGCGAAGGACACCGAGCGGATGGTGTCCCCGCACACCGGACACGGCTCGCCCGCCCGGCCGTGCACGCGCAGCCCGCTCTTCTTCTCGGCCTTGAGCTTCCCGGCGGCGACCCCGTGCGCCCGGCCGACCGCCTCGCGCAGGGTGCCCTGGACCGCGGCGTGGAGCTGCGTGATCTGCTCCTCCCCGAAGGAGGAGGCGAGCTTGAACGGCGACACCCGGGCGGCGTGCAGGATCTCGTCGCTGTAGGCGTTGCCGATGCCCGCGATCACGCTCTGGTCCCGCAGGACGCCCTTGATCTGGCGCCGCTCCCCCTCGAGGAGCGCCGCGAAGGCGTCCCGGTCGAAGTCGTCGGCGAGCGGATCGGGGCCGAGGCGGGCGATGCCGGGCACCTCCTGGGGGTCGTGGACCACGTACACGGCGAGCCGCTTCTGGGTGCCGGCCTCGGTGAGGTCGAAGCCGCCCCCTCCCTCGAGTGCGACGCGCAGCGCCAGCGGCCCCTTGCCGGGCCGCGGCGGCTGCTCCGGCAGGGTGTCCTGCCAGCGCAGCCAGCCGGCCCGGGCCAGGTGGGTGACGAGGTGGAGCTCGCCGATCCGCAGGGCGAGGAACTTCCCGTGGCGGGCGACGGCTCCGGCCGACTGCCCTTCGAGGGCGGTCAGCGGCGGGTCGTACGTCTTGAGCACGCTCACCGCGAGCGGGAGGACGCGCTCGACCACCCGCCCGGTGAGGTGTTCGTCGAGGTACTCGCGCAGGGCCTCGACCTCGGGCAGCTCCGGCATGGTCCCAGCCTGCCGCCGCCTCAGGCGAAACGCGAGCTGGACACGGGGCCGGGCGACGCGACCCGGTCCCGGGGGCCCGTGAGCCAGCCGGGGGCGACCCCGGCCGCGAAGGCGCGGAAGGCCTCGTCCGGATCGGGCGGGGTCGCTCCGTCGCCGCCGTCCGGGGCGGGGTCCGCCGCGGCTACGTCCCGGGCGATCTCCTCCTCGGGCCGGTCGTCGTCCCGCCACGGCGGGACCGCGTACTGGCACAGCAGCGTGCTGAAGTCGGCGCTCACCGCGGGTGGATCGGTCCAGCAGGTGGCGTGCTCGGACAGGATCTGGCCGTCGGTGCGCGCGTGCAGCGTGCGGACGAGGTCCGGGTCGGCCCTGTTCAGGTCGTACGCGACGACGAGGGTGTCCCTGCGGTCCGGCTCGTACGGGACGGCGGGCAGCCCGAGCACCGCGGCGGCGGCGAGGCCGAGGATCCGGTCGGACCGGCCGGGCAGCAGCGAGACGGCGGCGGGGCGGCGCCCGGCGGCCTCCAGGGCGAGCCCGAGGCGGGCCAGGCCGTGGCGGCACTGTTCGTGGGAGTCGCCGAGGTAGGCGTACCGGCCGGTCATCCCGGCGTCCCAGCCGTACGGGGACAGGGTGGCGAGCAGTCCGCCCGTGAGGCCGTAGTGCCAGCCGCGCAGGTCTGCCGGGCCGAACGGGTCGGGGTGTCCGGCGCTCCGCTGGGCGCGGCGGGACTGCCCGCTGCGCAGGACCTGGCGGACTTGGCGGTCCCGTGCGGGCTCCCACTGCGGGTCCTCGGGCGCGGGGAGGGCCGACGCCAGCCGTTCGGCGGTGTCCAGGTCTCCGGCGAACAGGGTGTTGTGCACGAGGAGGTAGGTCTCGGGCCAGGCGGGCAGCCGGTCGCCGCGGCCGGAGAGCAGTGCGGCGGCCTCCGCGTGCCGGCGCTCGTCCTCCAGGGCGGAGACGAGCTCGGCGAGGAGCGTGCGCGAGTCGGGGAGCAGCCCGAGGGCCTCGCGCAGCGGTGCGACGGCGAGGAAGGCGATGCCGCGCTCGACGCAGGCGTACCCGAAGTCGTAGAGGACCTGCGGTTCGTGGGCCCGCTCGGCGGCCTTGCGGGCGGCGTCGGCCAGGTCCTCGAACCCGGCCTTGTCGGCCAGGGCCCTGGCGGCCTCGGCGAGTTCGGCGATCGGTGCCGTCTCGGCGTACGGCCGCAGGGACCGGACCGCTCCGGGCAGATCGTCCTGCTTCAGCAGACGGCGTACTTCGTCCATGGCGTTGGTCATCGCCCCTGATCCTTGACGACCCCTGCCGCCCCCCGCAACGGACTTTCTCCCCGCGGTCCGGCTCCGGCGCCGCTCTCAGCCCACGACGAACTCGCACCAGACGCACTTGCCGCTGCCGCGCGGCTCCACGCCCCATACGTCCGCCAGCCGGTCCACCAGCATCAGGCCGCGGCCGGAGACCCCCGAGTCGCCGGCCTCCCGTCGGCGCGGGAGCGCGCTGGAGCGGTCGGCGACCTCCACGCGCAGTCTGTGTTCGTGGCCCGCCAGGATGCGCAGGGTCACGATGGCGGGGCCGTCCGTGTGCATGAGCGCGTTCACGATCAGCTCGTCCGCGACCAGCTCGATCTCGTCGGCCCGCTCCCGCGCGCCCCAGGCGCGCACCGCCGCCCCGATCATGTGGCGGGCCGCCACCAGGGCCTCCGGGTCTCCCGGTGCCACGTGCTGCTGCAGCCGGCCGCCGCCGGGCGGCGCGGGGGCGGGCCGGCGCCGCAGCAGCAGGAGGGCCATGTCGTCGTTGCCGCCGCGATCGGTGACGATCTCGCACAGCCGGTCGGCGAGGAGCTGCAGGTCGGCGGGGCCGCTGCGGATGTGGGCGGTCAGTATGTGGATCCCGTCGTCGAGGTCGGCGCCGGGGTGTTCGACGAGGCCGTCGGTACACAGCAGGAGCGTTTCTCCCGGATCGAGTTCCACGGTGGTCACCGGGTATTCCAGCCGGCCGAACTCCGCAGACAGGCCGAGCGGCATGCCGCCGCCCACCGGGAGTCGGTGGCAGTCCCCGTCCCGGGTGCGCAGCAGCGGGTCGATGTGGCCCGCCCGGACCACCTGGAGCACCCCGGTGGAGAGGTCGGCCTCCACGTACGTGCACGTCGCGAAGCGCTCGGTGTCCAGCTCGTGCAGGAAGACGGAGGCCCTGGCCATGACGGTGCCGGGCGAGTGGCCCTCGGCGGCGTACGCGCGCAGGACGATCCGCAGCTGGCCCATGACGGCGGCCGCATGGGTGTCGTGGCCCTGGACGTCGCCGATGACGGCGCCGACCCGGCCGCCGGGCAGCGGGATGACGTCGTACCAGTCGCCGCCGATGTCCTGACCCATCCGGGCGGAGCGGTACCGTACGGCGATCTCGCCGCCGGGCACCGAGGGGATCCGCCGGGGCAGCATGGCCTGCTGGAGGCCCTCGGCGAGATCGTGCTCCTGTTCCAGCAGCATGGCCCGCTGGAGGCTCTGCGCGATGCTGCTGCCGAGGGCGACGAGCAGGTTGCGCTCCTCCTGGGTGAAGCCGTCCTTGTCCTGGTAGAGCAGGCCGATGGCGCCGATCGGGCGGGCCTGGGCGATCAGCGGCAGGTAGGCGGCCGCCGAGATCCGCATGTACGAGATCTTCGCCCAGAGCGCCGGGTAGTCCCGGGCGAACTCCTCCGCCGAGTCGAGGAAGCGCGGCTGGAGGGAGCGGACGACCTCGCTCATCGGGTACTGCTCGTCGATGCGCGTGTAGCGGGTCCCGGGGACGAAGCTGCCCTCCGGGCCTTCGGCGACGAGGTGGATCCGGCCGGCTTCGACGAGGCCCATCACCATGCCCATCGAGCCCAGCCGTTCCAGGCCGTGGGCGTCGCCGAGCGCGTCGATGACGTCCTGCACGGTCCGGGCGTGCGCGAGGGCGGCGGTCGTGCTCTCCACCACCGAGGTCTGCCGGCGCCGCTCCTCGTCGAGTCCGAGCCGTTCCGCCGAGTGGCTGAGCTCCTCGGTCGCGTCCCGGACGATGCCGATGATCCGGTGCGGCCGCCCGTCCGGCTCGCGCATGACGCGGCCCTGGGTGTGCGTCCAGCGCAGCCGCCCGTCGCGGCAGCGGATGCGGAAGTAGGCGCCGTAGCTGTCCACCTCGCTCTTGAGCGCGGAGGAGACCATGGCGTCGAGCCGTGCCGACTCGGCCGGCGGGACGCGCGGGGACAGCGAATCGGGCCGGCCGTCGTACTCGTCGGAAGTCATGTCGAAGACGCCGAGGGCGGCTTCGTCCATGTGCATGAGACCGGTGACCAGGTCCCAGTCGAAACTTCCCATGCGGTTGAGCGAGAGCGACCGGTCCGGGTGTGCGGGCCAGTCGTCCGGCAGCGATACGGTGGTCGGCACCGGTCCACCATGACACACGGGCCGGTCAGGCGCTCTCCAGCGACTGGCCCTCGTCGGACGGCGCCGGCTGGAGGTCGGGGTCGGCGTAGGGGTCCGCGGAGGGCTCCGCGTACGGCTCGGCGTACGGATCCGTATAGGGGTCCGCGTAGGGGTCGGCGTACGGGTCCTGGGGATCGACGGGCTGCGTGGCCGATCCGTCGGGGTACGGCGGGAGGGCGGGATCGACGGGGTCCTGCGTCAGCGGGTCGGTCGGGACGTCCGACGGCGGCCGTTTCTGGGGCTGCTGCGGCTGTCGCGGCCGGGTGGAGGGGTTCAGCGGCACGGCGGGGCTCTGCTGGGCGTTGCCGCCCGGTGGGCTCTGCGGGGCCGACGGGTCCGACGGGCAGTCCGCCGGCCCGTATCCCGGGGTGCTCGCGCAGGGGGCGGCCGACGCGGCGCCGGAGGCCGCGGGGCCGCTGGGGATGCCGTCGGCCGGGTCGTACGGGGGCAGGGCCTGCGGGGTCCGGTCCTGGGCGCCGTCGTCGCCGCGCTTGCGCTCGATCCACGTGTTGTTCGCGATGTTGACGATCACCAGGTTGTTGATCACGTGGGCGGTGGGTTCGATCACGACGACCTGGTTGGCCTGGTAGCCGTTCCACGGGTCGCCCTTGTGCACCGGGCTCCCCTTGGCCGCGCGCGGGGAGCCGAGCGGGTTTCCGCAGCCGCACCGGACGCGGGGCATGCCGTGGTCGTCGACCAGGACGGCGGTGCCGGCCTGGAGGACGGACTGGTAGGACTCGGCGCGGCCGCCGCGGAAACCGTGGTTGGTGACGCGGGTGTCGGCGCGCAGCACGACAGGGGTGAGACCGCGCAGGAAGTCGGGGATCTTCGCCTCTTCGATCCCGGACGCCTCGGCGAAGGCGCGGGCCTTGGCGCTGTCCTCGGTCAGGTAGCCGACCTGCTGTTCCACGTCGCAGCTGCCGAGCCGCTGGGTGCCGCCGTAGAGGCCGGGGGTGGCCGCGTTGACCGTGCGGATGCCCTGCCCGGTGGGATTGGGCAGCGGGGGCTGGACGGGGGCCGACTCGCCGGTGGCCGAGGAGGCGGTGAAGGGGTCCGGGCCGGCGCTGGCCACCGGCTGGAGGTGGACCTCCTGGCTCTCGGGTCCGGCCGCGCTGGTCGGCTCGTGGTGTCCGCCGCAGGCCGCGGCGAACAGGCCGAGGAGGGCGAAGAGGGCGGCGCCGGCCGGTGCCTGACGACGCGACGCCTGACGAGGTGTCGGAAGTGACGGTCCGTTCACAAATTTCTCCCTTTTCGCCCCGAGTACTCCCTCTTGTCTGCCGCATCCGCACGAGAGCCGCAACCGGAGCGCTTCTTGAACATGTTCAAGGAACCTCGTAGAGTCACCCCAGCGAGTTGAACGCGTTCAAGACGTTGGCCGGCCGCGCTGTCGCCGACCTGCCGCAGACCGACAGGAGGACCCGCCGTGACCCGCCTCGTCAGCGTCGGCCGTGACACCCCCACCTACCCCGACAGGGGCGCGACGGCCCACCGCCCCCTGCCCGCCGGGTACCGCCACCTGCGCCACCGCACCCGCCTGGGGCACGGCCGGGCCGTCTTCGAGTCCGCCGGGGCCGCCGTGACCACCTTCCACGCGCACCGGGCCGCCGGCCTGCGGGTGCGGGCCGGCGTCGGTGCAGTCCGGCCGGGCATCCGCATCCTCGTCGGGATCGGCCGCGGGCCCCTGCGGGTGGACGCGCCGTGCGAGGTGGTCTGGACGGCGTACGAGCCCGCCCGGATCGGTTTCGCCTACGGGACGCTGCCCGGGCACCCCGCGTGCGGGGAGAAGTCCTTCGTCGTCGACATCGACCCCGACGGCACGGTGTGGTTCACGGTGACGGCCTTCAGCCGCCCGAACCGCTGGTACACCCGCCTCGCCGGACCCGTGGTCCCCTTCCTCCAGCAGCACTGCGCCCGCCGGATCGGCCGCCGGCTGCGCAGACTGGCCGATGCCCGCCGACCGGCCGGATACTGGAGGCGATGGACTGGTTCACGGCGCCCGGGTACTGGCTCGCCCGGCTGGTCTTCCAGCGGGCCCTGGCCGGCGTCTACCTCGTCGCCTTCGTCGGGGCCGCACTGCAGTTCCGGGCCCTGATCGGGGCGCACGGCATGCTGCCCGTGCCGCACTACGTACGGTACGTGCCCTTCCGGCGCGCCCCGAGCCTGTTCCAACTGCGCTACTCGGACCGGCTCTTCGCGGGCTGCGCCTGGGCCGGGGCCGCGCTGGCGGCGGCCCTGGCCGCCGGGGCCGGGGACGAGGTGCCGCTGGCCGCGGCCATGGCCATGTGGGCCGCGCTGTGGCTGCTCTACCTCTCCATCGTGAACGTCGGCCAGACCTGGTACTCCTTCGGCTGGGAGTCGCTGCTGCTGGAGGTGGGCTTCCTCGCCGTGTTCCTCGGAAACGCCCGGACCGGGCCGCCGGTGCTGGTGCTGTGGCTGCTGCGCTGGGTGCTCTTCCGCGTGGAGTTCGGGGCCGGGCTGATCAAGATGCGCGGGGACCCCTGCTGGCGGGGGCTCACCTGCCTGTACTTCCACCACGAGACGCAGCCCATGGCGGGGCCGCTGAGCTGGTTCTTCCACCACCTGCCCAAACCGCTGCACCGGGTGGAGTGCGCCGCCAACCACGTGACGCAACTGGTCGTCCCGGTGCTGCTGTTCACCCCGCAGCCGGTCGCCTCGTACGCCGCGGGGGCCGTCATCGCGACGCAGCTGTGGCTCGTGCTGTCCGGCAACTTCGCCTGGCTGAACTGGCTGACGATCACCCTCGCCGTGTCGGCCGTGGACTTCACCGGGCTCGCCGGGCCGCCCCCGGCCGCCGCCTCACGGCCGGCTCCCGCGTGGTTCGCCGTTCTGGTCTGTGCGGTGACCGCCTTGGTCCTGTTCCTCAGCCGCCACCCGGTGCTCAACATGATCTCGCGCCGCCAGGTGATGAACCGCTCCTTCGACGCGCTGCACCTCGTCAACACCTACGGGGCCTTCGGCTCGGTCGGCCGCGTCCGCATGGAGGTCGCGGTGGAGGGCACCGCGGACCGGGTGCCGCGCGAGGACGGCGCCTGGAAGGAGTACGGATTCAGAGGCAAACCCGGTGAACCGGGCCGGCTGCCGCGCCAGTTCGCCCCCTACCACCTGCGCCTGGACTGGCTGATGTGGTTCGCGGCGATCTCCCCCGGCTACGCGCGCGACTGGTTCGGGCCGTTCGTGGAGCGGCTGCTGGCGGGCGACCGGGACACGCTGCGGCTGCTGCGCCACAACCCGTTCCCGGACGCGCCGCCCGTGTACGTCCGGGCCCTGCTCTACCGCTACCGCTTCACCACCTGGCGGGAGCTGCGCGAGACCGGGGACTGGTGGCACCGCACGCTGGTGCGCGAGTACCTCCCGCCGACCCGGCTCGCGCAGGCCCGCCTGTCAGAGCCCGAGTAGCGCGGCCTCCCGTTCGGCGTCGAGTCCGGGGGCCGGCCGGTCGGTCCGCTGCGGGGCCCGGCCGCCGAGGGTGCGCAGCCAGGCCCAGGTGTCGGCCACGGTCTCCTCGACGGGGCGGCACTTCAGCCCGGTCTCCAGCGCCCTGGTCACGTCGCCGCCGAACATGTGGTCGTACGACTCGCCCTCGGGGAGCCAGACCGGGAGCTCGGTCCAGGGCTCGACCCCGGCCGCGACGATCGGTGCCGGGTCGGTCCAGCGCAGTTCGGCGCCGCTGCCGGTGACGGCGGCGCAGGCGTCGAGGAGCGAGCCCATGGTGGCGTGCCCGACCGGCGAGACCAGGTTGTACGGGCCTCCGAGCCCGGCTTCGGCGGCGTCCAGGGTCCAGTGCGCGAGGTCGCGTACGTCGATGTACTGGATCGGGAGTCCGCGCGGGCCGGGGGCGAGCACCGGGCCGCCGCGCGCGATGCGGCCGAGCCACCACGGCAGCCGGCCGACGTTCTCGTACGGGCCGAGGATCAGCCCGGCGCGGACCAGCAGGGCGCGGTCGGCGAAGGCGTCCAGCGCGGCGAGTTCGCCGCCCCTCTTGTCCTCGGCGTAGGCGGTCGCCCCGGCGTCCGGCGAGCCCTCGACGAGGAGGCCGTCCTCCCCCTGCCCGGCGGGGGCCGGGTAGGCGTACACCGAGCGGCTGGAGACGTACGCGTACCTCCCGGCCCGGCCGCTCAGCAGGCGGGCGCTGTCGCGCACCGCCGTGGGGGCTCCGCCCCAGGTGTCGACGACGAGGTCCCACTCCCCCTCGGCGAGGGCGGCCAGGCCGCCGGGGGCGGTGCGGTCCCCGTGCAGGGCGCGGGTCCCCGGCGGGGGCTCGTGGTGCCCCCGGTGGAAGACGGTCACCTCCCAGCCCCGGGCGAGGGCCTCCTCGGTGATCGCGCGTCCGACGAATTCGGTACCACCCAGCATCAGCAGCTTCATGCGCCCACCCTGGCCCGGCGGGCCGGGCCGCGGAAGCGGTGATCGCTCTCGGCGATGACGCTCAGGGCGTAGCGGGCTGCTGCTGCCCTGTCAGACAGGGCAGCGCCCCCGGTGCGGGTGGGCACGAGGGGGCGCTTGCACCGCTCTGCGGATCGGTGCGGAGGATACGCGGACTAGTCGATGCCGGGCAGGATGTGCGACTCCGCCAGGTCGTCCTCGTACCCGGCCAGCCGGATCGGGGCGGAACGCGCCCAGACTTCCAGGCTTCCGAGTTCGTCGGACCGCGTCTTGGCACGCGATCCGGTCCGCTCCAGCAACTTCGGTTCGGGCTGCGTCTTTTCAGTCACCGCGCACTCCTCTGTGTCGCGTAACCCGGCAGGCTGACCGCGAGCCGGGCAAGGGATCAAGGGTTCCGGACGCGGTGGCGCCTTAGTGGAGCGCGGCCCGGATGGGGGCCGTCTTGATGCCCCAGGGTACACATATGAGCGGACCTCCGCTCGATAGGAAGGCAAAATCCGCTGCGCCCTCTCAGTTTCGTCCCGAGTTCAGCAAGTCGTCGGCCGGCGGGTGGGTCACGGATGGTGTGCTCGGACCCGGATGCGCGGGGCGCGACGGAGGGGGTCGGCGGTGGCGGGGTCCGGAGCGGCGGAGGCCGAAGTGCCGTACGTCACAAGCGTGGTTGAGCTGATGGAGCTGCTGCACGCCGACCGCGACGATCACGCCCTGCGGACCGCGGCGCTGCTCCGCCGCTCCCACCCCGCCGACAAGGAACTGCAGCTCGCGGGCCTGCTGCACGACATCGGCCGGATGCTCCGTCCGGGTGACGGAGCGCGACACGCCGTACTCGCAGCGGAGGCGGTGCGCCCCCTGCTGGGCGAGCGGGTGGCCCGGCTCGTACGGCTCCACGCGCCGGCCGCGGCGGGCGGCGGGTCCGACGGCGCCGACCCGCCGGGCGAGGACGCGGAGGCGGTGGCCACCCTGCGCCGGGCCCGCGAGGCGGCGGGGGCGTGCGGACTGGACGCGGGCGCGCTGGAGGACTGGCGTGCGCTGCTGGAGCTGGTCGCGGCGGGGTCCTGCCGGGCCCGGAACGCGATCGGCCCCCTCGGTTCGCCGAGGGGGCCGATCACGGGCACGCAGTAGGGCGGGGCCCGCCGGGGCTACCAGTTCGCCGGGGCGTAGTCCTTCAGGAAGACGCCGAACAGGTCCTCGCCCGCCTCGCCGCGCACGATCGGGTCGTAGACCCGGGCCGCGCCGTCGACCAGGTCGAGGGGGGCGTGGAAGCCCTCCTCGGCGAGGCGCAGCTTGTCGAAGTGCGGACGCTCGTCGGTGATCCAGCCGGTGTCGACCGAGGTCATCAGGATCCGGTCGGTCTGGAACATCTCCTGGCCGCTGGTTCGCGTCACCATGTTCATCGCGGCCTTGGCGGCATTGGTGTTCGGGTGCCCCGCGCCCTTGTAACCGCGGCTGAAGACGCCCTCCATCGCCGAGACGTTCACGACGTACGCCCGGCCGCTGGACGACTTCCGGGCGGCATCGGCCATGGCCGGCCGAAGTGCGCTGATCAGGATGAACGGCGACGTGTAGTTGCACAGCTGGGTCTCGAGCAGCTCCACCGGGGAGATCTGGTCGATGGTCTGCACCCAGGTGTTGCTGTCGACGACGTCGGGCAGCAGGCCGCCCGCGTCGATGGCGGTGCCGGCGAGGTGCCGCTCCAGGCTGGCGTTGCCGGCGACCAGGGCGAGGTCGGCGACCTTCTGCGCCTCGAGCCCGCTCACCCCGACGGGCAGCGCCGCCAGGCCGTCGACCGCGCCCGAGTTGAAGGCGCCGATGACGTGGTGGGCGGGGAGCTCTCCGGCGGGCAGCGGCGCGGACTCCCCCTCGACCAGCGCCGCGTAGGCGGTGGGCAGGCGGCGCACGGTCTGCGTAGCGTTGTTGATCAGGATGTCGAGCGGACCGGCCGCCGCCACCTGTTCGGCGAGGGCCACGGACTGGGCCGGGTCGCGCAGGTCGATGCCGACGACCTCCAGGCGGTGCATCCAGTCCGCCGAGTCCTCCATCGCCTTGAAGCGGCGGATGGCGTCCTTGGGGAAGCGCGTGGTGATCGTGGTGTGGGCGCCGTCACGCAGCAGCCGCAGCGCGATGTACATGCCGATCTTGGCGCGGCCGCCGGTGAGCAGCGCGCGCTTGCCGGCGAGGTCCGCCCGGGCCTCGCGCTTGGTCCGGTTCTCGACGGCGCAGTCCGGGCAGAGCTGGTGGTAGAAGTAGTCGACCTCGACGTACCGCGTCTTGCAGACGTAGCAGGAGCGGGGGCGCTGGAGTATCCCGGCGATCCGGCCGGCCTCCGTGACCGAGGAGGGCAGGATGCCCTCGGTCTCGTCGTCGATGCGCTCGGCGGAGCCGGTCGCGGTCGCCTCGGTGACGGCCTTGTCGTTGGCGGTCTTGGCGGCGCGGCGCTCCTGGCGGCGGCGCTGCTTGACCGTGCGGTAGACGCCCGCCGTGGCGCGGCGCACGGCGATGGCGTCCGGGTGGTCCACGTCGATCGTGTCGAGTTCGGCGAGCACGTCGAGGCAGAGCGCCAGCCGCTCGGGGTCGATGCCCGGTCCGTAGGCCTGTGCCTGGTCGTGGCTGTCTTCGGTCACCGTCATGGCCGCTGCCGTTCCTTGGTCACTCGTCCGCATCCGCCTGCTGCGGAGGTCCTCAAAAGGGGAACTGTACGGATCGGACGCGCCCCGAGCCAAACCCGCGGCCCGGAACCTCACGTACCGCGAACAGGCCGTCACCGTACGGGTTCACGTGGCCGCCGTGGGGCGCGGTAGGGGTGGCACTGCGCTGATGGAAGGGCCACGCTGCGTACTCCCGTACTACGTCGGGAGTATGACTCGTGACCACCTGTGGGCGGAGGAATAGCGCAGATGGGTCGGGCATTGTGGAGCTTATGAGTGCACTGGCGCTGTCGGTCTTGCTCTGCCTCGTGTCCGCCGTGGCGTACGCGGGCGGCGCGATCGTCCAGGAGAGGGTCGCGGCGAGCACGCCGGACCGGCGGTACGCACCGCTGCGCCGAGGCGGCTGGTGGGTGGCGGTCGGGCTGAACGGCCTCGGCGCGCTGCTGCACGTGGTGGCGCTCGCGTACGGGCCGCTGAGCCTGGTCCAGCCGCTGGGGGCGCTCACCATCGTGTTCGCGCTGCCGATGGCGGCCGTCTTCGTACGGCGCCGGGCGGGTGCGGCGGCCTGGCGCGGGGCGGTGCTGGCCACGGTCGGACTCGCGGGTCTGCTGGCGCTGACCGGGGGTGACGGACGGGCGGAGCAGTCCCTGGCGGGAGACGAGCGGAGCCTGCTGCTCGTGGTGACCGGGGCCGCGGTGGCGGCGCTGTTCCTGGCGGCGCACCGGATGCACCGGGCGGTACTGCACAGCGTGCTGCTGGCCGCGGCGGCCGGCACGGCCTTCGGCATGGCCTCGGTGTTCACCAAGTCGGTCGCCGAGAACGTCGGACCGGGTGCGCCGGCCGGCCTGTGGCCGGACCTGGCGGCGATCGCGGTGCTGGCGTCGGGCGGGCTGCTGCTGTCCCAGGCGGCCTACCGGGGCGCCGGCCTGACCGCGCCGCTGGCCACGGTGACGGTGGTCAATCCGGTGGTCGCGGCGACGGTCGGGATCACGCTCTTCGCCGAGGGCTTCCGCTACGGGGCCGCCGGCACTGCGGCGGCGCTGGCCAGCGCCGTGCTGGCGGCGGCCGGCCTGGTCCTGCTCACGGCCGTGCCGCCCGGTCGGCGCGGGTCAGATGCGGACGCCGTGGCTCCGCAGGTATTTCAGGGGGTCGATGTCGGAGCCGTAGCCGGGTGCCGAGCGGATCTCGAAGTGCAGGTGCGGGCCGGTGCTGTTGCCGGTCGAGCCGGAGCGGCCGATCCGCTGGCCTCCGGAGACCTGCTGGCCCGACTTCACGCCGAGCGCCGAGAGGTGGGCGTACTGGGAGTACCGGCCGTCGGTGTGCCGGATGACGACCTGGTAGCCGTAGGCGCCGGCCCAGCCCGCGGAGACGACCTGGCCGGGTCCGACGGACTTGACGGTGGTGCCGGTGGCCACGGGAAAGTCGACGCCCGTGTGGTAGCCGCTGGACCAGGAGGATCCCGAGACGCGGTACGCGGTGCCGAGGGCGGCGTCGACGGGAGCGGAGAACCCGCCCGCGGCCGGCTTCTGCTGCGCTGAGGCGGGTCGGGTGTCGGGCTTCTCGGCCGGCTTTTCGACAGGCTTCTCGACGGGCTTCTCGGCCGGTTTCGGGGCCTGCTTCCCGGTCGGCTTCGGCGCGGGCCGCTCCGCCGGCTTCTCGGCGGCCGGCTCGCCGGGCTTGACCGGCTCGGCGGTCCGGGGCGGCTTCTCCGGGTTCTGCGCGGGCGGAGCCGGCGGGGCGGTGGTGACCCTCATCGTGAGGCGCTGCCCGGGGAAGATCAGGTTCGGGTTGTCGCCCACGACGGCCCGGTTGGTCTCGTAGAGCGCCTGCCAGCCGCCCTCGACGCGCTGCTCGGTGGCTATCGCGGAGAGCGAGTCGCCCGGCGCGACGACGTACGGGTTGGGCAGGACCGAGGTTCCGGTCGGGCGCGGCGCGGTGCCCTGTACCGGGGTCGCCTTCACCTCCCGGGTCCGGGGCTGCGAACCGGCCTGGGGCTGAGCGGGTACCTGAGCGGCGAGGGCCGGTGACGGCCCGCCACGCGTGAGGCCCGCCCCCTTGCCGCAGTGGGGCCAGGCCTGCGGCCCCTGCCCCTTGAGGACCTTCTCCGCGACCGCTATCTGCTGTTCCTTGGTGGCCAGGTCGGCGCGCGGGGCGTACGTGGTCCCGCCGAAGGCCCGCCAGGTGCTCTGGCTGAACTGGAGTCCGCCGTAGTAGCCGTTGCCGGTGTTGATGCGCCAGTTGTTGGTCGACTCGCAGGCGGCGACCTTGTTCCAGGTGTCGACGGAGGCCGCGTCGGCCACTCCGGCACCCATCAGGGGGAGCGCGATCCCCGCGCCTCCCGCGGTCACGGCCAGCGAGGCCCGGTTGATACTGCTCGGCTGATACCGGCGGTGCCGGCCCCGTACGCCCATGGGAGCCCCCATCGAAGACATCAGGAATCGCACAACGTAACGTCGGGATCATTGCATGACAAGGGAGCAACGGGGCGCTGCTCAGCGGAACTTGACAATGACACGGCGGGCGTCGGCGCCGCCCGCCCCTCGGCGGGGTAGCGTCGGCACAGCCCGCACACCGAAGCACGCAGGAGCGCACAGATGAGCACCAGCACGGCCCAGATCGGCGTCACCGGCCTCGCAGTCATGGGCAGCAACCTCGCCCGCAACTTCGCTCGCAACGGATTCACCGTGGCCGTCCACAACCGCACCACCGCCAGGACCACGGCGCTGGTGGAGGAGTTCGGACACGAGGGCGCGTTCGTGGCCGCCGAGTCGGCCAAGGAGTTCGTCGATGCGCTGGAGCGCCCCCGACGCATCGTCATCATGGTGAAGGCCGGGGACCCCACCGATGCCGTGATCCGCGAGTTCGCCCCGCTCCTGGAGGAGGGCGACGTCATCATCGACGGCGGGAACGCGCACTTCGAGGACACCCGGCGTCGCGAGCGGGAACTGCGCGCACAGGGCATCCACTTCGTCGGCGTGGGCATCTCGGGCGGCGAGGAGGGCGCGCTGCTCGGCCCGAGCATCATGCCGGGCGGCTCACAGGAGTCGTACGCGTCGCTCGGCCCCCTGCTGGAGAAGATCGCGGCGAAGGCCGCCGACGGTACGCCGTGCACCTCCCACGTGGGTCCCGACGGCGCCGGACACTTCGTCAAGATGGTCCACAACGGCATCGAATACGCCGACATGCAGCTCATCGCCGAGGCCTACCACCTGCTGCGCGAGGTCGCCGGCTACTCCCCCGCGAAGATCGCGGAGACCTTCCGGGACTGGAACCGGGGCCGGCTGGACTCGTACCTGATCGAGATCACGGCGGAGGTGCTCGCCCACACGGACGCGGCGACCGGGCAGGCGTTCGTCGACGTCGTGGCCGACGCCGCCGAACAGAAGGGCACCGGGCGCTGGACCGTGCAGATCGCCCTGGACCTCGGCGTCCCGGTGTCGGGGATCGCCGAGGCCGTGTTCGCCCGCGCCGTCTCGGGCCACGCGGACCTGCGGACGGCCGCTCGCGGACTCGCGGGCCCGGCGCCCGCCGCGCTGTCGCCGGAGGCGGCGGACGCGTTCGCCGCGCAGGTGGAGGAGGCCCTGTACGCGTCGAAGATCGTCTCGTACACGCAGGGGTTCCACCAGATCCGGGCCGGCAGCGAGGAGTACGACTGGAACGTGGACCTGGGCGCGGTGGCCTCCCTGTGGCGCGGCGGCTGCATCATCCGGGCGGCGTTCCTCGACCGGATCCGCGCGGCCTACGACGCCCGGCCCGACCTGCCGAGCCTGCTGGCGGACGAGCGCTTCGCCGAGGAGATCGGGGCGGCGCAGGAGGGCTGGCGGTCGGTGATCGCGGCGGCGGTGGGCGCGGGCATTCCGGTGCCGGCCTTCGCCGCCTCGCTGGCGTACTACGACGCGCTGCGCGCGGAGCGGCTCCCCGCGGCCCTCACGCAGGGCCAGCGGGACTTCTTCGGGGCGCACACCTACCGGCGGACCGACCGCGAGGGCTCGTTCCACACCCTCTGGAGCGGCGACCGCTCCGAGGTCCGCACGGACTGACGGTGCCGCTCAGCTCCAGGGCCCGGGCTGGGGAACCGGCGCGGGTCCCGGGGGCGGGGGGATGGGGTCCGGCTCGGGTACGGGGCCGGGCACGGGCGGCACGGGGCGCGGGACCGGCTCGGGGTCCGGGAACGGGTTCGGGGCCGGCTTCGGGTCGGGCTCGGGGGCCGGCGGCTGCGTGTCTTCGAGTGTTCGCACCATATACGGCACTTTCCCGCGATTGCGTCCCGTACGCGTCCCGCGCCCCTGCGGTGCGGCCGTCAGTGCGAGAGGGCGAGCGCGGCGGCGAGGCCCGGGCCGGGGCTGGCCAGTACGGGGGTCCCGGTCGTGGCCAGCTCGGCCGCGCCGGCCATGGACGCCTGGGCCAGGACGATGACGTCCGCACCGGTGACGGCGTCCGCGGCGTCGGCCACGTGGGCGAGGTAGCGGGCGGTGTCCCCCGCCTCGAAGCACTCCCAGGCGCCGGCGACGAGGTGCGTACGGACCGACACGGGCCGCCCGCCGGCCTCCTCGGCGAGCAGCTCCGCGGTCGGGGCGAGGGTCGATGCGAGGGCGGCGAGGACGGCGATGCGCGGGCCGGTGCGCACGGCCGCGGCCGCCATCGGCCGGTCCACCCGCAGCACCGGGGCGCCGACGGCCGGAGCCAGCGCCTCGGCGGTCGCCCCGATGGTGGAGCAGGTGACCAGCGCGGGGCCCGGCCCGGCTCCGGCGAGCAGTTCCAGCAGGGCCGGGGCCACGGACGACGGCCCGTGCGCGCGGGCCCGGTCCAACAGCTCCGGCACCACCAGGTGCCGCAGTACGGCCCCCGGGTGGTGCCGGTCGCGCAACGCGTCGAAGACGGGGACGTGCACGGGCGAGGTGTGCAGCAGGATCAGGTCCGGGACCGTCACCACAGGTCCGAGCCGGCCGCCAGCTGCGCCTTCGCGGCCGCGACGACCTCGGCCGGCGCGACGGGCGCCTCGTCGGGGTGTTTGGCCGCCCAGCTCGCCGCATACGGGCAGAGCGGAACCACGGGAACGCCCTCGGCCCCGGCGAGTCCGTAGAAGGTCCTCACCAGACCTCCGGCGATGCCCCGGCCCTCGTGGCCCGGCTCGACGACCGTGTGCACCGCCACCAGGGCGTGGGGCGGCTCGGCGAGCACGAAGTAGGCGATGTACCCGACCGCCGTCCCGTCCTCGACGGCGAGCAGTCGCCCGGCTTTGCGCTCGTCCTGGAACTCGATCGGCGCGTTCGGGCTGCTGGGGCTATCCGGCATGGTCCCGGGCTCCTTCTCGGACTTATCGGAGGGCGACGGCGTGGGGGCTGCGCTCCTGGTCCGTACCCGGTACCGGTGCGGAGGGGTCGGCCCCCAGTTCGACGATCCGGTTGTCGGCGTCGACGTGCACGACGCGGGGCTTCAGCGACCGGGCCTCGGCGTCCTCGACCTGGGCATAGCTGATGAGGATGACGAGGTCCCCGGGGTGCACCAGGTGCGCGGCGGCCCCGTTGATCCCGATCACGCCGGATCCGCGCTCGCCCTCGATGACGTAGGTCTCCAGCCTCGCGCCGTTGGTGATGTCCACGATGTGGACGAGCTCCCCGGGCAGCAGATCGGCGGCGTCCAGCAGGTCGGCGTCAACGGTCACGGACCCGACGTAGTGCAGGTCGGCCTGGGTGACGGTAGCCCGGTGGATCTTGGACTTGAACATCGTACGCAGCATGGAGAAACTCCCGGATTGTCGGCTCCCTGCCCGCTTTATGCAGGTCAAGGGCGTCCTGCACTCTACACCGGTGCGTGTCGGAGGGGGGATCATAAACTAAAATCGACTGCCTCTGACGGGAAGGCTCCCGGCCCTGCACTTCCGTGCGGACCAGGCCGTCGTGACGCCGCCGACCAGGCGCCCGTTCGATCAGGCACTTCGGAACGCTCGGGGACGGGTGCTGACCGGATGCCGACATACCTGATGGCCCATCAGGGGCTTGGGGGCACAGGACGAACCGCTCCCCTGGGCACCTCAGGCTTTCCCACCGTGATCAAGTAGCCGGTCGTCGCCAGGCGGGTCACACCCTCCGCACACGGGCCAGTTGCCGTGCCGCCACGACTCGCTTCCCCCTGGCCGAATCACCCAGGCTCGTGGACCACCTCGCTCGCCTCTTCCCTTCGGTCACTCATCACCCTTACCCCGGAGCGGACGTCCACCTCGCGCAGGACCGCGCCGAGGACGTCCTCGAGCCACACCGCCTCCGATCGGCCCATTTGCCTGGCGGCCCGATCTCCTCCGGGACCTCGAACTGCGCTGCGCGCACAGTCCCTGGAGCAGGCAGGGAAGGGTCAATGCGCAGACCACCCAAGCCGTCTTGGCGCTTCGACCACGGGGCGCGAGCTCCGAGCGGCCTAGGATCGGGTACCGATATCGGATTCGTCACTGCGGTGGCGGAGTACAGAGGTGGAACGGGTGAGGGAGTTCCAGCGGGGCGCGGTACGGCTGCACATCCTGCACCACGCGGCCGAAGGGGAGATCCACGGCGCGTGGATGGCCCGGGAACTCGCCGGTCACGGCTACCAGATCAGTCCGGGGACCCTGTATCCGACGCTTCACCAGCTGGAGACGGACGGGCTGCTGGTGTCCGAGCAGCGGGTGGTCGAGGGCCGCACCCGCCGGGTGTACCGGGCGACCGATGCGGGGAAGGCGGCGCTGGCCGAGGACCGGCGGGCACTGGCCGAGCTGGCCCGGGAGGTTCTGCCCGCGGCGGACCTCCTCCGCCCGTAGCCTGGCGGCCGGGGTCAGCGGACCGCGGCGTCCGCCGTGGCAGCAGGGACAGCGGTCGTGCGGGCCAGGCGTGCATCGAGTGAGAGGGCGCCTGCACCTGCCACGAGCAGGAAGAGGCGCACCGCCAGCACCACGGCCACGATCACCCGCGTCAGCAGCGCCGACTTCTGCACCCCGGCGTAGTTCACCGCGGTCAGCGCCACCACCGCCGCGACTGCGACCGCGTGCTCCTGACCGGGCGACACGTACGAGCCCACCGTCAGCGCCATGGCTGCGCAGGAGGCTGTCTTGCCCACCACGAACCCCCACCCGGCGAGGTAGCCCCAGAAGTCACCCAGCCGCTCGCGGCCGTAGACATAGGTGCCGCCCGACGCCGGGTACCGGGCGGCGAGACAGGCGGAGGAGGTGGCGTTGCAGTACGCGACCACGGCGGCCAGGGCCAGGCTGATCAACAGTCCGGAGCCGGCCGCGTGCGCGGCCGGCGCAAGTGAGGCGAAGATCCCGGCGCCGATCATCGACCCCAGGCCGATCACCACGGCGGCGGTGACGCCGAGCCGCCGCTGCAACGCGTCCGGCATCCCGGCGGCCCCCGATGGCTGGCTCATGGACTCACTCCTCAGCGGCGGGGCGCACCTCTTACGGACTCCGATATCGGCAGGCGATATAAGAGCTCTTCGCGCCACCGAGCGAGGGTCGAACGCGGACAAGACCCCTCGAAATCCGCAGGCGGTCCGCTGTCCGCTCTCTCTGGCGTACGGGACGAAGTGGGCTGGTCCTGCGGAGGAACCGGAGCGGACCAGGTGGATGACCTCGGTGCGGGGCGTCGTACGCCGAGTCGTCGACGGCGCGGTCGCGCGTCGGCGGTGAGCGCGTCGGCCTACGCCGTTCACCGCCGCCTCTGCTGCCCGACGGCGTCGAAGACCGCGTGTGCTGGGCCTGCCAGTGTGCGCGGCGGTGAAGGGGCACCTGCATGGCGCAGAGCGCGGGCAGCGTGGCGCGGGCCGCGGCCGGTCCCCGGACGTGAGGAGGTCAGGCTCGGATCAGTTCCGCGATCTCGCGTGCGGCTTCGCGCGCGGGGCGGCCGAGGCCGATGAGGGTGGCGGCGGCGGGGCCGGTCCAGTCGCCGTAACCCAACAGGTGCAGGCGGGGTTCGTCGACGGCGCGGGTGCCGATCGTGGCGATGTGACCGCAGGTACCGCGCAGGCGGAGCGGGGCGAGGTGCGCCAGGTCCGGGCGGAAGCCGGTGCACCAGACGATCGCGTCAGCCTGCGCGCTCGTCCCGTCGGCCCAGGTGACGCCCTGCTTGGTGAGGCGGCTGAACATGGGCGTCGCCGTGAGGAGGCCGGCGTCGCGGGCGGCGCGTACGGGCTGGACGGCGACGATGTCGCCGAGGGAGGCGACACCACCGGCGTCCGTGCGACCGGCGTCCAGGGCCTGGCGGCGGGCGGTCGCGGCGTCGAAGAGCGCACGGCCATCGATCTCGTCGGGCAGGTAGCGGGGCGGACGCCGGGTGATCCACGTCAGGTCGGCCGCACCCGCGAGGTCGGCGGCAATCTGCGCGCCGGAGTTCCCGCCGCCAACGACGATCACGCGTTGCCCGGCGAAGTCGTCGGAGTTGCGGTACTGCACGGTGTGGAGCTGGCGGCTCGCGAAGACGCGGCGGCCGGGGACGGCGGGCAGGAAGGGCCGGGTCCAGGTGCCGGTGGCACTGACAACGGCACGCGCCCGCCAGTCACCGCAGGCGGTTTCGATGCGGAGGAAGGCACTGTCCCGGTGGACGGCATCGACCCGGATTTCGCGCTGGACGGGAAGCTCGTACCGCTTCTCGTAGTCGGCGAGGTACGACACCACATGCCGCGCGTCCGGATAGACCTCGCCGGGCTGGACGGGCATGAGCCGGCCGGGCAGCGAGGAGTAGGCGGCCGGGGAGAACAGGCGGAGCGAGTCCCATGTGTGCTGCCAGGCTCCGCCGGGTGCCGCCTCGGCGTCGAGGATGACGAACTCGACGCCCAGGCGGCGCAGGTGGTATCCGGCGGCGAGCCCTGCTTGGCCGCCGCCGATCACCACCACGTCCGTGCGCTGCGTCATGCCGCGGGAACTCCGGAGGGCGCGGTCCTGCCACGCATGAAGATGACCGCCACCAGTGCCAGGCCAACGATCACACCGGCCAGCTGGGCGCCGATGAAACCCGGGACCGAGGCGGGGGCGATGCCCGCGAAGGTGTCGGTGAACGCCCGGCCTATGGTGACGGCCGGGTTCGCGAAGGAGGTCGAGGAGGTGAACCAGTACGCGGCGCCGATGTACGAGGCGACCGCGACGGGTGCGAAGCGCAGGCGGTCGGTGCGGGCCAGGCCGAAGACCAGCAGGATCAGACCCGCGGTGGCGACGACCTCGCCGAGGAGGAGGTTTCCGGCGGAGCGGTCGTGAGTGGACCACTTGACCAGCGGTTCGCCGAACATCGCGTCCGCGAGGATCGCGCCCGCGATCGCGCCGGCGATCTGCGACGGCACGTAGGCGGCCAGCTCGCGGGCGGTGACGCCGGCACCGCCGCGGCGGGCGGTCCACCACTCCGCCAGCGTGACGGCCGGGTTGAAATGGGCACCGGAGACCGGGCCGAGGAGGACGATCAGTACGCCGAGCCCGAAGACGGTGGCGGTGGAGTTGGCCAGCAACTGCAGGCCCACGTCCTGGCTGAGCTCGGTGGCCTGGATGCCGGAGCCGACCACCACCGCCACGAGCGCCGCGGTGCCGACGAGTTCGGCGGCGGCGCGGGCGATCAACGGGGTCTGGGGTGGGGTCGCGCCGGGTGCGGGCTGGGGTGCGTCGGCGGCTATGCCGGACGCCGCTGCGGGGGCGGCGACGGGCTCGGTGACGGACAACGGTTCTCCTCGGGCAGGTGAGGCAAATAGCGGGCTATGGGCAGGACCGCTTGAGGTTCGCTTCGGCGGTGGCACGCGCGGTCTGAGCGAGGTCGGCGAACTGGCCGGCGATGGCCTCGATGACTTCCGGGCGCAGGCGGTAGTAGATGTACCGTCCGCACGGCTCCGTCTCCACGACCCCCGCCTCGCGGAGAACCCTCAGGTGGTTCGAGAGGTTCGTCTGCTTGGCGCCCGTCTCCTCCACGAGATGGGTGGTGCACAGCGTCTCGCGGGCGAGCAGGGTCACGATCTGAAGCCTGAGGGGGTCTGCCAGGACTCGGATCAGTTCAGTGTCGACTGACGTCATCATGGGCTGATACTCTCACATCAGTGGCGGCTGACACCACCGGTTGCTGATCTTTTACCGCCCCTTTTCCCCCTTTGAGACGAGAGAGATCTCTGATGTCCGAGCAGTCCGGCAAGCCTTCTGTCCTGTTCGTCTGCGTCCACAACGCCGGCCGCTCCCAGATGGCCGCCGCGTGGCTGAGCCACCTGGCCGGGGACCGTGTCGAGGTCCGCTCGGCCGGGTCCGCCCCCGCCGACTCGGTGAACCCGGCCGCGGTCGAGGCGATGCGCGAGGTCGGCATCGACATGTCCGCCGAAACCCCGAAGATCCTCACCCTCGACGCGGTCAAGGCTTCCGACGTGTGCATCACCATGGGCTGCGGCGACACCTGCCCCGTCTTCCCGGGCAAGCGGTACCTGGACTGGAAGCTCGAGGACCCGGCCGGTCAGGGCGTCGAGGCAGTCCGCCCGATCCGCGACGAGATCAAGAAGCTCATCGAGGGCCTGATCGCGGAGATCTCCCCGGAGCCTGTGGCGTGAGCGAAATCCGCAACGTCATCGTCATAGGTTCCTGACCTGCCGGGTATACCGCCGCGCTGTACACGGCCCGCGCGGACCTCAAGCCGCTCGTCTTCGGCGGCGCGATCTTCGTCGGCGGCTCCCTGACGACCTCACCGCCTGACGGACTTTCCCCGGTGCCCCTACGGAACAGCGTAGGGGCACTGCTGTGAAACTCCGCGAGGCACCTGCTGTTCTCCTTCCGTTACCCCGCACGGACGCGTTCATCGGCAAGCATCTGTCCACTCCCCCGGTGTGCGTGGAGCGACGTACCGATCGGGGAATCTCGACGCCGGCCCCGTCAGCACTCCCTGGCCCCGGCAGCCCTCCGGGACGTCGGCACGGTCCTGCTCAGCGCTCGCGCGCTGACGGGGGGACGGGCCCCGGCACACAGCCGGAGGAGACAGGCCCCATCCGCGCCGACAACGAGTGCGCGGAGAAGGGCCAGGTCCTGGGCACGGGGTTCCATCGCACAGCAGATCGCGATGACGCTCTGGACCAGGACGCCCCAGGACGCGTGCAAGCCGGTCCAAGCCGCCTACTGGGCCCCGGGATCCACCGCAGGCGTCTCCAAGTCCCGCTGGGCGAAACCGCCTTCGATGGAACGGACAGCCCTCTCAAAGGCGGGCAGCCGCTGGGTGATCGCCTCGGCCCGTCCGGCTCCCGGAATCAGGGCCGACGCCCACGTGTGGCGGGAGTCAGGCCTGCCGGCCGCAGCGGCCGAGGCGACGGTCGTCGCGGACGGCGCCTACCTGGGCACCGGGCCGATCGTCCCGCATCGAAGTAGGGCCGGACGCCCATCGCGTCTCCGCGCAGCCAGGCGACGGCCGTGTGGTGATCGACATACAGGCCGTCACATCGACCAGCAGGAAGCGTTCGACGACCGCAGCACCGGGGAAGCCGATACCGGAGGTCCTGCGTACGCGGCTGTGCACGCGCCACCGCATCCCGCCGACCAATCGGCCTGCTCCTCCCCGTCGCCGAGGTTCAGGACGACCCGGTCCGAGTCCTGGCGCACGGCCAGTAGCTCACGACCCGTTCGACTTCGACGCCGAGCCCGCCCAGACGGTCACCTAGCCGGGTCTCGACCTCGGCCCGGGAAATGAGCAGGCCCCGGCCTGATCACCAGCTTCGTGGGCTGTCCCACCCGGAGCCGCGCCAGCGGCCTGCCGTCGACATGCGTGACGATGTACGCGATCCGCACCGATCGCTCGGGCAGGTCTCCGAGCGCCCCGAGGCGGTCGAGCACCTCCGCCCCGCGAGGCTGCAGACCCAGCGCGCGGGACGTCACCGCCGGCGGGCCC
The DNA here is from genome assembly GCF_036170895.1 of Streptomyces erythrochromogenes. Classification (NCBI taxonomy): domain Bacteria; kingdom Bacillati; phylum Actinomycetota; class Actinomycetes; order Kitasatosporales; family Streptomycetaceae; genus Streptomyces; species Streptomyces erythrochromogenes. The sequence goes on from NZ_CP108036.1 coordinate 1,240,695, forward strand.
AGGTGCCTTGCCACGACCCGAACGGGGACGCCCACGGCGCGCAGTCCGCAGGCAGTCGCCAGCCCCGTTGGCCCTGCACCTACCACAACGACCCGCATTGACGGCACGACCGCCACCTTTCGTTGGTCACTCCCTGGAAAGCCCGTCGCCTGCCCAAGGCCGGATGCGTCAAAGTCGCGTTAAGACTGCCGGTGATCGGCAATGTGGGAGGGGCTCGCGTGAGGGCAGGATGGGCCGAGGCCGGACGGGCCCACGCGCCTGATGCCGGGTGCCGGAAGAAAGGGGGACGCGTGGACGAGTTCATCAAGGCCGCTCTCGGCCTTCCCACCGTGCTGTTCAGCGCGGCCCTGGTCGTCGTCCTCGGCTTCTGGCTGCTCGTGCTGTGCGGGGCCGCGGACCATGAAGGTGTCGGATCGGACGTCGACAGCGGTGCTCTGGGTCTCGGCGGTGTGCCCGTCACCGTCCCCGCCTCGCTGCTGGTCGCCGTGGCCTGGTTCGCGAGTCTTTCCGGGTCGGCACTCCTTGCCCGTACGGGATGGCCCGACGCCCTGGTTCACTTCTTCGGCGCCACGCTGCTGTTCGGGTCACCGTTCTTGTCATGGCGCGTGACGCGTGTGCTCGTACGACCCCTGACCAAACTCTTCCCTGACGAACCCGGGCCGTCCCGGCTGGACTTCGTCGGCCTGACCTGCGTCATCCGCACGGGGCGGGTGGACGCGGGCTTCGGCCAGGCTGAGGTCGCGGCCGAGGACGGCTCCACGGCGCTCGTCCAGGTCCGCCAGCACGGCAGTGATCCGCTGATGCTCGGCAGTACCGCGCTGCTCTACGCGTACGACGACGCAGGCGAATTCTTCTGGGTCGCGCCCTTCGACACGGCGCTCGACCCGCGCGGCTGAGCGCCGCGCAATCCAGCCCTCCGGGCTTCTCAGCTTCGACTTCTCACGTGGGGACTCCTCATGGACGCCATCTCATTGGGCCTCGGCACGCTCGTCGTCGTCGTTCTCGTCATCGCGGTCGCCGCGCTGCTTGTCGTGACCCGGCTGTTCCGCAAGGTCGAGCAGGGCAAGGCCCTGATCGTCTCCAAGATGCGGAAGGTCGACGTGACCTTCACCGGGCAGGTCGTTCTGCCCGTACTGCACAAGGCCGAGGTCATGGACATCTCGGTGAAGACCATCGAGATCTCGCGGACCGGCCGCGACGGTCTGATCTGCAAGGACAACATCCGCGCCGACATCCGGATCTCGTTCTTCGTCCGCGTCAACAAGACCGTCGAGGACGTCATCAAGGTCGCCCAGGCCATCGGTACGCAGCGGGCCTCGGACAAGGCGACCTTGCAGGAGTTGTTCGACCAGCACCGGCAACAGGAGCAGGCCGACGGTACCCGCCAGGATCTGGAGCGTCTTGCGCTCGGGGGGCTCTTGGAGGGCCGGGTCGTTGATGGCGAAGATGTCGAGGAGGATGATGTACGCGGCGTGGAGCGGATGGTCACCAGTGGTCACCCAGGACGCCACGGCGAGGGCCGTCACCGCTGCCGCGATACCGGCCAGCGCCCAGCGCAGTCTGCGCGAGAAGAGGGAGCCGACCGGAAGGGTGGCTCCCGAGAGACGCGCCGACGCGCCCGCTCGTGCCCCGGCCATGCGGGAGACGGCTTCAAGGGCCACGATCCCCCGGCCCGTCGCGGCGGCCACGGCCCGGTCGTCGGGCAGGAGTTGAGGGCCGCCGTCGCCGCTCGCCTCGGATCCTTCGGCGCCGGCCGGGTCGCCTGTCGTCGCCGACAGCAGCGCCAGCGTGCACAGCCCGGAGTCGGCGACCTGCCCCCGGCCGGGTGGGGTGCGCTCCACCGCGCGCAGCAGCAGACCGTCGGCTTGGACGACCTTGCTGGTTCCGGCGATCGCGGAGGCCGCGAGGGCCGGGGCCGCGGTGTCGGCGTCCGACAGGACGGTCGTCGACGCGTCAAGCTGTCGCAGGTCGAGTCCGGGCTCGGCGATGACGGCTGCCTGGTCCAGCAACTCTTCCAGGTGCTGGCCCAGTCGGCGGTTGTACAGACGGATGACCAGCCGGAGACGCGGGTTCAACCGTCTCGCCACGAGAGCGGCCCGTACGTTGGTCTCGTCGTCCTCGTACACCAGGGCCAGGGCGGCGGCCCGGGCGACACCGGCGGCCGCCAGCACGTTTTCGTCGGGCTCGGCCGCCTCGACGAGGCGGAGGTCCCGTAGCGGCCCACGCTCCGCGGCCGCCCGTCGCGGCTGCGCCACCGGTACCCGGGCGAGCAGCCCGAGGCCGCGGCCCGTCCGTCGGCCAACGGCCGGCTGCGGCTCTCGCGCGGCGGGCACCACCAGGGTCACGGGCTCGCGGTAGACGTCCTGAAGCTAGGCAGCCAGTCGCCGGGCCAGCCCGTCGTCCCCGCAGACGACCATTCTGCCTGGCATGTCGGGGAGTTGGCGTGTCGAAGGATCGATCATCGGACCAGCATGCCGTGCCCGCGGTACCGGCCGGCCGAGGGGGTCGCGCAGCGGTGGCGCGGACGGTCGTGCGACGAGCCCGGCCCTCGCGACGATCGCCACGCTGGGCAGGCCCCGGCCGAGCCGCTCTCACCACCGATGCTCGCGGCTGTGGGCATCGACCCCATGGCGCCGGAGGCGGTTGCCCCGAGGAACCCCTGACTCGACTCCCGTGCGAAAGCAAGCCGGTCAGTGGCCGGCTTGCGAGTTCTCCGGTGAGCTTGCTGTGGAGGTCGGCGCTGGGGGAGTTGAGGCCGGTGATCTCGACCGTCTTGCCGCGCTGGGCGTATTCGGTCTGGACGGCGTCGAGGGTCGCCACGGATCAAACCGCTCCGACCTCTCCCCTCTGACCGCGCCCCGGCTTCACCTCGTCGAACCGAGCAGCACGTCCAGCACCGGTGCCCCCGTGCCGAGGCGACGCGCCCGTCAGCCGCGACCCGCGGCGTGACGGCCGTGATCACTCGCGAAGGACTCGAAGACCTCGCGCGCCGTGCCGCCTGTGTGCAGAAAGCGTTCGTCGAGGATGGCCGCCAGGTCGTCCAGCGCTGCCCGCAGCACTGCGGCGGAGAGCCGGACGTCCGGGTGACGGGCGCTCGCCGCCTGGTCCGCCAGATTCAGGGCCGAGGTGATCTGGCGGGCGAGGGAGGTGCGGTCGTCCCCGTCGTGGAAGTAGTAGGACTCGGCGTACTGCTGGAAGTCGACGGACACCACGGAGACGGCTCCGGCCAGGCCGTCGAGAATGGTTGCGCCCGCGTCGGCGTCGATCTGCTCCGTCGAAGGATGGGTACGGGCAAGGTGCGAGAGCCGCAGGGCGAGGGCCCGGCGCCGGGCGAGGGCGGGGTAGATGCCGAGGGTCCAGGCCACCGTGGCGCTGAGCAGGGCGAAGCCGACGATGGCCTCCACGGGGGCGAGGATGCGCAGCCACCCTTCGGCGGGTGCGATGTCGCCCAGGCCGAGGGTGGAGATGTGGACCAGGGAGAGGTACAGGGCGTCCGGGAAGCCGGAGTGTTCGGCGGGGCGCAGGCCAGGGGTGTAGGTGAACGCCTGTGGCATGTGCGGCCAGTAGATGAAAGCCCATCCGATGACCGCGGTGAGGGCCCACGCGGCGACGACCACCACCATCGCGAGGGGGCCCGCCAGTCCTGAGGCCCGGCGGCGCAGCGGCAGGCGGGATGACAGCCGCCACAGCGCCGTCATGACCAGGCGACTGAGGCCACCGTGGCGCGTGGGGTGCCACAGGGTATGGAACACGTCCCGCAGGACGACCAGGACGAGGACTGCGCCCGCGATGGTGATCAACCACTTCATCCCGGTCGCCTTCCCCGCGATCGCCCCCCTCAGCCCACCCGGAAGCCCTCAGGGCGATCACCCTCACATGCCGTGTTCGCTCAGGAAGACCTGATCCGGATAACGATCGCATCACCGGCCCCAGGAATCGAACCTCGAATCCCCGCGCCAATGATCTACATCACTAAAGGTTTCGTAAAGGGCGTGCTATGAATACGCCACTCCGCTTCGGCACCACCCCTCGCCGGACCACGGAGTGCCGGCTCGCACCGGCTTGGCACACGGGAGGATCCCGGTCCGATCCAAGGACCGAGACGCCCAGGTTCGCCGATCGGACACGGCGTTCGCTCAAAGCCCGCACTCATACCGACGCACCGCACTGCGCCGGTTCGGCCGTCTCCGGGCACCGTGGGCCTCGGCAACATCGCCGGTGTCGCCGTCGCCGTCTCCGTCGGCGGCCCGGGCGCGACGTTCTGGATGATCCTCTGCGGCCTGCTGGGCATGGCGACGAAGTTCGTCTAGGTGACCCTGGGCGTGAAGTGCCGCGAGGTGCACGCCGACGGAACCGTCTCCGGCGGCCCGATGCACTACCTGCCCAAGGGCCTGGCCGAGCGCTTCGGCGCCCGCGGCAAGACCCTCGGCAAGGTCCTGGCGGTCCTCGCCTCCGCGATGATCCTCTTCTTCGGCCATTTCGGCGGCAACCTCTTCCAGGTCAACCAGTCCTACGCCCAGCTGGTCTCCGTCACGGGCGGCGAAAACGGCATGATGGGCTCCTCCGCCGGCGCCCTGTTCTTCGGCATCCTGATCGCCGCGATCGTCGGCATCGTGCTCCTCGGCGGCATCCGCTCCATCGCCTCCGTCACCAGCCGGCTCGTCCCGGCGATGGCCGGCATCTACATCGCGGCCTGCCTGGTCGTCATCCTGGTCAACGTTTCCGCGGTCCCGTCCGCGATCTCGTCGATCATCGAGGGCGCCTTCAACCCTCAGGGTGTCGCCGGCGGTGTCCTGGGTGCGCTGATCATCGGCTTCAAGCGGGCCGCGTTCTCCAACGAGGCCGGTCTCGGCTCCGCCCCGATCGCGCACACCTCGCGCCTTGGTGTGTACGGACCCGCTCCTTTTGTGTTTCAGCAGGTGAGAACCCCTCTGGTGGGATCCGGGGATCGCCGATAGGGTGTAAAGAACGCGTCAAGGAACTCGTTTCTCCTCAACGAGTGGCGCGGGGTGTGCCGGGAAGTCTGGTCGGCGATATGAGGGCTGTGTGCCCTTATCCCGCTGACGCCCCCGGAAGGCCACCCTCATGAGCAGCCCGCGCATCGTGTTCGGACTCGTGCCCTGGCCCGAACGCCAGGCCATCGCCTCGGCCCTGCGCACGGAGACCGTGGGCGGCCTGGTCCTCCTCGCAGCCGCCGTCGTCGCGCTGGTCTGGGCCAACACCCCGTGGAGCGGTGCGTACGAGGCCATCCGCGATTTCCATTTCGGCATACCCGCGCTGGGCCTGGACCTCTCCCTCGGGCACTGGACCGCCGACGGCCTCCTCGCGATCTTCTTCCTCGTCGCGGGCATCGAGCTCAAACGCGAGCTCGTCGTCGGTGAGCTGCGTACCCCCGCCACCGCGGCCCTGCCCGTGATCGCCGCGGTCTGCGGCATGGCCGTGCCCGCCGCTCTGTACGCCGCCACCGCCTGGGCAGGGGGCGGCAGCCTCGACGGCTGGGCCGTGCCCATGGCAACCGACATCGCCTTCGCCCTCGCGGTCCTCGCCGTCATCTCCACGCACCTGCCGGCCGCCCTGCGCGCGTTCCTCCTCACCCTCGCCGTCGTCGACGACCTCGGCGCCATCCTGATCATCGCGATCTTCTTCACCAGCGACCTGAACCTCTGGGCGCTCGGCGGAGCGTTCGCCGGACTCGCCGTCTTCTACCTTCTCCAGCGCTACCGGATCCGCGGCTGGTGGTGGTACGTGCCGCTCGGCATCGCGATCTGGGCGCTGATGTACAACGGGGGCGTCCACGCCACTGTCGCCGGCGTCGCCATGGGCCTGATCCTGCGCACCACCCGCGACAAGGGTGAAGAGGTCTCCCCCGCCTCCCGGGTCTCGCACGTCATGCACCCCTTCTCCGCCGGGGTCGCGGTCCCCCTCTTCGCCCTCTTCGCCGCCGGCGTCAGCATCTCCGGCCCCGCCCTGGCCGAGGTGTTCACCAGCCCCGAACCGCTCGGAGTCGTCATCGGACTCGTCGTCGGCAAGGTCCTCGGCATCTTCGTCGGCACCTACCTCGCCGCCCGCTTCACCAAGGCCGAGCTCAACCCCGACCTCGCCTGGGCCGACGTCCTGGGGCTGTCCGTCCTCGCCGGAATCGGCTTCACCGTCGCCCTGCTCATCGGTGAACTCGCCTTCCCGGGCGCAGCCGTCGGCGAGCACGTCAAGGCAGCCGTCCTCATCGCGTCCGTCACCGCCGCCGTACTCGCGGGCGTACTCCTGCGCCGCCGGAACACCCTCTACCGGCGCCTGTACGAAGAGGAGAACGCCGACGACGACGCCGACGGCATCCCCGACATCTACCAGCGCACCCCGGCGGCACCGGCCGGGGCGAACGACAACTGATCACGCCGGAGGCGGCAAGGCGGTCGCCCTGCTCAGCATCACGGTCATCCTGGCCGCCTGGGTGATCAGGACGGCTGTCGCGGAGCTCCGCGTGCCCGGGAGCGGACGTCGGCAGTGGGCCTTTCCGACCGACCGGCGCGCGCTCGCCGCCGGAGCCCTTGCCGCCCTGTTGCTCGGGCTCATCGGCTGCGCCACGACTGGGCCCGCCGCCGCAGCGTGGGCCGTACTCGCAGGCCTCCTCATCGCCTCCCTCACCGCAACGGACGAGCCGAACGGCTGAAAGGGCGATGAGCACGAACGAGACCGCGGCCGACCTGCCCGACGTGCGCAGAAGCGGGCAGGAGCTCGCGCCGCAGCGCCTGTGCCCGGCGGGCAGGTCGGCCGCGGTGGGCTGACCACAGCGAGAGCGATTCCGCGGGACTTCGGATTCGCATTCACCGGTCCCCCGCCACCGCTCAGCCCGGGATACCCGGCCAAGGGAGCAGACGGGCACCGATGGCAGCGGTCTGCAGCGTGTAGCGGTGCTGCGGGTCGGTCGGGTCGGCCTGGGTGAGAGTGTGGATCCGTTCCAGCCGATAGGTGAACGCGCGCACGCTGAGCGAAAGCCGACGGGCTGCTTCGGTCGCTACGCAGCCGCTGTCGAAGTAGGCGTGGAGGGTTTCGATCAGGGGCTGTGCACCGCCGCGGGCCTGCTGGAGCGGGCCGAGTACGCTCTCGACCAGGTCGGCCATGGCCTGCCGGTCCCGGGTCAGTACGGGGTAGACGAGGAGGTCGGCCGCGTACAGCACCGGACTGTCGATCTCCAGGCGCGCGGCGAGGTCGAGGGCGTTGAGGGCCTCCTCGTACGAGTGGACCACTCCGCCGGCCCCCTGGTGGGAGCGGCCGATGGCCACCTGACCTCCGTCGGTGGCTCCGTATGCCTGCTTGGCGAAGTACGCCAGGACGTCGGGCTGGTCGCCGGGAGCCACACAGATCAGTCGGCCGTCCTTCGTGGCGAGGAGGATCCTGCGGTTGCCGAACCTCGCCAGCATGGCTTCCTCGATGCCGCGGGCGACGGGGTATCCGTCGCCGTAGGGCTCCGGGCCGGTGGCGACGGCCACCGCGTGAGCCTGCGACAGGCGCAGCCCGAACCGCTCGGCCCGCTCCACGAGCCGCCCCAGGTCGCTACCCCCGTAGAGGAGGTCGTCGATGAACTCCCGGCGCGCGGCCTCTTCCTGCCGTACTGCCTGCTGCTGGGCACGCTCGTAGCCATCGGCGAACGCGTCCACCGCCTGTTCGACAGCGGCCAACAGGGGCTCGGCCCTGTCGGTGGGCAACTGCGCCAAGACCTCCCGGGCGGCGACCAGGTGCTCGCGTATCAGACCGCGGAGCCCTGTTCCCGTCCCCGCGGCCCGCTCTCCCTCGGCCCTGCGCGCGTCACGCTCGGCGCGGGTGAGCAGGCGTCCCGTGGCACAGGCGTCCCTCAACATCCGGGCGTACTCCGCCAGCTCCACTTCCGCAGCTTCCGCTCCCGCCACCGTTCCCCCTGATCCCGGCGCTCATGACGCCTTCTTGACGCGGGGACCAGGGTGCCACGGGAAGAGGAACCCTGAGACACCGGGACGGCGTCCGTTCCGCCGAGCGGACAGGGCTCAGCACGCGGGCCTAAGCTGGGTACAGGGTCCGGTGTCCGGTTGCAGGAACGAGATTCAGGCGCTTCGACGCCGACGTCACGGCGCACGCCTGACTCCCGCTGCCTGATCCGGCGAGCACGCCCACCGGATCGTCATGCGGAGAAGGGCAAGACCATGGCTGCCACCGTCAACCGTGCTGAGATCGAAGCCGACATCAAGGAAACGCTCGGTCTGGTTCCGCACTTCTTCTCCCGGATACCGACCGAGTTGCTCGGTCCGGAGTGGGAGATCTTCAAGCGGATCGAACTCGGGGAAACCCTCATCCCGAACAAGTACAAGGAACTCATCGGCGTGGGGCTGCACTCCGAGACCAAGTGCCACTACTGCAGCCTCTTCCACACAGAGGCGGCGAAACTCTTCGGGGCCACGGACGAGGAGATCCAGGAGGCCGTCCACTACGCCAAGGCCAGCCTGGGGTGGAGCGCCTACATCAACGGCATGCAGGAGGACTACGACCAGTTCGCCGAGGAGCTGACGCAGGTCACCGAGTACGTGCGGTCCAAGGCTTCGTGATGGAGCTGGAGAGACTCCGGCCCACGGTGTTGCGCGGCACTTTCCACGCCTACGAGCTGGCCGCGCTCACCGCCGCGGCGCGGTACGTCGTGGAGTCCTCCCCTGCCGACGTACCCGAGGAATCCATCGGCCAGCTGACCCATCTGCTCGCCGACTACGACGAGCAGGTCCGCAAGCTCAGCGCGCCCGGCACGTGATCCGGGCACAGGATCAGGCGGTCTGCAGTTGCGCCGCACCGAAGGAGACGTCGCCCTGCCGGCGGCCGAGGACGGCGAGGGCGTAGCCGATCTACCGAAGCCGGGCGCCGGGGTGGCGGGCCCGGCCGCCGGCAGGGCCTCACGGACCGTCTCGTCCTGCCACGGCTTCCAGGGCTGGAACCAGTACAGGCCCGCGCCCTGCAGCACAAGCGCAGCGATCAGAGCCGTGGCCAGGAGCCCGCCGCGCCGTCCCGTTCCTGTCACGACCGTTCCTTCCCCTGACTGGTGTGTCACGGCCGTTCAACGCCGCAGCGGGGTGGGGGCGCTATGCGCGAGGTGATGACGAAACCCTGACGTCCGCGAGCGCCAGGCCCTCCAGGGCGGTGAGCGCGGCCGCGGCGGTCAGCCGGCGGGGCAGCGCGGGGAGCGGGCTCCTGCACCATCCGATGACGGAAGTCTTACGTCCGGGCGTGGAGCGGGCGTTCCGACGGTCGGGTTCCGTAGCGTCCAGGGCATGCGAGTACTTGTCACCGGAGGCGCCGGGTTCATCGGCGCGCACATCGTCACGGCATTGACCGAGCGCGGCCACGAGCCCGTGGTCCTGGACGCGCTGCTGCCGACCGCTCACCCCGGGCCGCCCGACCTGCCGGGTGCAGAGATGGTCCTGGCGGACGTCCGGGACGCGGAAGCGGTGCGCGCGGCGCTGCGGGGCGTGGACGCGGTGTGCCATCAGGCGGCGATGGTCGGGCTGGGAAAGGACTTCGCGGACGCGCCCGCCTACGTCGGCTGCAACGACCTGGGGACGGCCGTGCTGCTGGCCGGGATGGCGAAGGCCGGCGTGAACCGGCTGGTGCTGGCGGGGTCGATGGTGGTCTACGGGGAGGGCCGTTACGACTGTCCGCGGGACGGCGTCGTCCGGCCCGGTCCGCGGGCGGTCGCGGATCTGGAAGCGGGGCGGTTCGAACCGCTCTGCCCGGTGTGCGGGGCGGAACTGGTCCCCGGCCTGGTGGACGAGGACGCCCCGGTGGAACCGCGCAACGTGTACGCCACGACGAAGCTGACGCAGGAGCACCTGGCGGCTGCCTGGGCACGCTCCACCGGCGGGCACGCCGTGTCGCTGCGCTATCACAACGTGTACGGGCCCGGCATGCCCCGGGACACCCCCTACGCCGGGGTGGCGTCCTTCTTCCGGTCTTCGCTCGCCAGGGGTGAGGCACCTCGGGTCTTCGAGGACGGCGCCCAGCGACGGGACTTCGTGCACGTACGGGACGTGGCGGCGGCCAATGCGGTGGCTCTGGAGGCGGCGGGTGGCCGCGCGGCAGGCTCGTTCACCGCGTACAACACGGGCTCGGGCGAACCGCACACGATCGGTGAGATGGCCTCGGCACTGTCCGCTGCCCGCAGCGGCCCCGAGCCGGTGGTCACCGGGGAGTTCCGGCTCGGTGACGTCCGGCACGTCACCGCCGATTCGGCACGGCTGCGGCGCGAGCTGGGGTGGCTGCCCCGGGTGGGTTTCGCCGAGGGGATGGCAGAGTTCGCACGGGCGCAGCAGCGGGCCTCGTCCGGTGTCCGGTAGAGACGTCCTGAGCGGAACAGGGGCCGGCCGGAGCTCCCTGGCCTGCGGCGAGCGCCGCGATGCGCGCCGGGCAGTCTGGTCGGCGGTACGGGACCGCCGTGCCCGTCGGGCCGTCCGGAGGCTTGTTGTGCGCGTGGTTGCCCGTGGCCGTTCCGTCTCGACGCGCTGCGTACGGCCCACTCCCAGGGCATCCCCGTGATCGTCAGCCACGCCCGTCCCCAGGCACGGGCCACCTTGCGCACGCTCGGCCTGGACGGGGTGCTCCGCTACGGCGAGGCCGACTGGCCATCCCCCTGCCCGGCCCGATCCGGCTCAGCCGGTCGGGGCGGGCAGGGTCACCTCGAAGCGGCAGCCGCCCGGCACGTTCCGCACGTCGGCGCGACCGTCGTGGGCTTCGACGATGCCGCGCACGATGGCGAGGCCGAGGCCCGCGCCGGCGGGCGGGGTCCGGGCAGCGGTGCCGCGCCAGCCGGTGTCGAAGACCCGGGGCAGTTCCTCGTCGGGGATCCCGCCACAGCCGTCGGTCACCGACAGGACCACGGCGTGGGCACGGCGTTCGGCTGCGATGGCGACCGTGCCGTCGGCGGGCGTGTGGCGGATGGCGTTGACCAGCAGGTTGGCCAGCACGCGGGTCATCTCCTTGCCGTCCACTTCCACCGGCACCGGTTCGACGTCGTCTCCCACGAGCCGTACGCCGTGCGCGTGGGCGAGCGGGTCGGCGCCGGAGAGCGCGTCGCCCACCAGGTCGTAGACCGACATCCTGGTGGGGGTGAGGGTCAGGGCCCCGGCGTGGATCCGGGACAGTTCGAAGAGGTCGCCGACCATGGAGTTGAGGCGTTCGACCTCGGCGCCGATCTGCCGGTGGTAGCGGGCCGGGTCGGCGGCCACGCCGTCCTCCAGCGCCTCCGACATGGCCCGCAGGCCTGCCAGTGGGGTACGCAGGTCGTGCGAGATCCACGCGACGAGTTCGCGGCGCGAGGTCTCCAGGGCACGTTCCCGCTCGCGTGACGCGGCCAGCTTCGCACTGGTGGCGGCCAGTTCACGCGAGAGGAGGGCCAGTTCCGCGGTGGCCGGGACGGCCGGAACGGCGAAGCTGCCGCCGTCGCCGAAGTCGCGTGCGGCGAGCGTGAGGTCGTGGCTGCGGGCGACGACCCAGCGGCCGAGGAGCAGGGCGGTCGCCAGGGAGACGGCGGCAGCCATCGCGACCACCAGTGTGACGACGGTCAGGTCGTGCGAGGAGAGGAACATCGCCTGCGCGACGGCAAGGGTTCCCGCGAGCATCGCGGTGACCGTCACCGCGGCCACCACGGTCAGGGAAACGGCGACCGAACGGTGGCGCAACAGACGCAGCACGACCGCGCCGAGCGCTCCCGCGCAGGTGGCCCCGCCCAGGGCGAAGACCGCGATCAGCAGCAGGTCCTTCACAGCGACCCCGCCTCCCCGGTCCCGGCCGGAATCTCGAAGCGGTATCCGACGCCCCACACGGTCTGGATGAAGCACGGCCGGGCGGGGTCGTCCTCGATCTTGGCGCGCAGCCGGCGGACGTGGACGGTGACGGTGGACAGGTCGCCGAAGTCCCACCCCCACACCTCCCGCATCAGGTCCTCCCGGCCGTGCGCCCGGCCGGGGCGCCGCAGGAAGTAGGCGAGGAGGTCGAACTCCCTGAGGGTGAGGGCGAGTTCCGTCCCGTTCTTGGAGGCCCGTCGGGTGCCGGGGTCGAGGATCAGGCCCCCGCCGCCCAGCGCCGGCTCCGGTGCCGCCGTTCCCTCGGTGCCGCGGCCCCGGCTGCGGCGCAGGACGGACTCGACCCGCAGGACGAGTTCGCGCGGGCTGAACGGTTTGGTGACGTAGTCGTCGGCGCCGAGCTCCAGTCCCTCGATGCGGTGCTCCTCGTCGCCCCGTGCGGTGAGCATCACCACCGGTACAGGTCCGGAGGCACGAAGCCTGCGGCACACCTCCAGCCCGTCCATCCCGGGCAGCATGAGGTCCAGGACCACGAGGTCGGGCCGGGCCCGTCCGGCGCTGGCGAGGGCCGTGGTCCCATCGGCGGCGTGCTCCACGGCGAATCCGGCGCGCGCCAGGTAGCCGGTCACGACCTCGGCGACCGTCGGATCGTCGTCCACGACGAGGACCCGGGCGGACGTGTTCTCGATGCTCATGCGGTCCAGGGTCGCACCGTCCGGCCCGGCCCCGACCCCGCTGCGGCGGCGCCCGGGGTGACGTCCGCGTTTCGTAAGGAGTCGATGGCTCCTTGAGCGGCCCGTCATCCCTACGGTGAAATCCGTGACCGTAGATGTCGTACTTCCCTGTCTGAACGAGGCCGAGGCGCTGCCCTGGGTACTCGCCCGCATCCCCGCCGGCTGGCGGGCCGTCGTCGTCGACAACGGCTCCGACGACGGTTCCGCCGAGATCGCACGCGGCCTCGGCGCCACCGTGGTCCATGAGTCGCGCCGTGGCTTCGGGGCCGCCTGTCACGCCGGGTTGATGGCCGCCGAGGCCGATGTCGTCTGTTTCTGCGACTGTGACGCCTCGCTCGATCCGGGACTCCTGACCGGCTTCGTCCGCTCGGTCGAGAACCGTGAGGCCGACCTCGTACTCGGTCGGCGCCGGCCCCAGGGCCGCGGTGCCTGGCCCCTCCACGCCCGGGCGGGGAACCTGGCCCTGTCCCGAATGCTGCGCCGCCGCACCGGCCTGCGCCTGCACGACCTCGGCCCGATGCGGGCCGCTCGGCGTGAGGCCCTCCTCGGCCTGGAGCTCACCGACCGGCGCAGCGGCTACCCGCTCCAGATGGTGGTCCGCGCCGCCGACGGCGGCTGGAAGGTACGGGAGGTGGACGTGCCGTACCTGCCCCGTGCCGGGAAGTCCAAGGTCACGGGCACATGGCGCGGCACCTACCAGGCCGTACGCGACATGAGCCGCGTACTCGCCGAGCCGGTGGGTTCCGCGGCCGTGACGGGGGGCCGGAGGTGACCACTCTTCTGGTGATCGCGAAGGAGCCCGTGCCGGGGCGGGTCAAGACGCGACTCACGCCCGCCTTCACTCCGGCCCAGGCGTCCCTGCTCGCGGAAGCCGCCCTCGCGGACACCCTGGAAGCCGTCGCCGCGGCCCCCGCCGAACGCCGGGTGCTCGTCCTGGACGGCCGCACCGGGCCTTGGCTTCCACCCGGTATCGAGGTCGTCCCGCAGTGCTCCGGAGGGCTGGACGAGCGGCTCGCCGCAGCCTTCGCCTGCTGCCCCGGGCCGGCCCTGTTGATCGGCATGGACACCCCTCAGGTCACACCCGCCCTGTTGGCGCCCGCGACCGGGCCGGACGCCTGGCAGGAGCACGACGCCTGGTTCGGCCCCGCCCTCGACGGGGGATTCTGGGCGCTCGGGCTGGCCGCACCCGACCCCGCGCTGCTGCGCGGGGTTCCGATGTCGGTGAGCGAGACGGGCGCGGTGCAGTACGGCCGGCTCCTCGCGGCAGGCCTGCGGGTCGGACGGCTGCCCCGGCTGCGGGACGTGGACACCGCCGAGGACGCACAGCTGGTCGCCGGCGAGGCCGCCGGCACCCGATTCGCCGCCCGATACGCCCGGTTCGCGTCGGCCTCGGCAGCTTCCGCCTCTCGCCCGGTGCGCCCATGAGGCGACACGGGGCTCCCGCCGAGGCAGTCGCCCCCGGTTGCCTGCCCCGGCCGGCAGCCTGGCGCGAGGACCCGTACGCCGACGCGCTCGACAGCGGGCAGGGCCCTCTGTTCCTGCGTCGCAGCGACGGCTGGCTGCTGCCCCTGGATGTGGAGCGCTGGTGCGCCGCTCCTGACGCCGCGGACCAGAGCGTCCTGGCCCGCTGCAGAGGGGCCGTCCTCGACATCGGATGCGGCCCCGGACGCCTCGCCGCAGCCCTCGCGGCTCGGGGCCGTCGGGCGCTGGGCATCGACGTGAGCCCGGCCGCGGTGGCCCGTACCGAACGGCTGGGCGGACTCGCACTGTGCCGGTCGGTCTTCGAACCGCTGCCCGGGGAGGGCCGCTGGGACACGGCCCTGCTCATCGACGGCAACATAGGCATCGGCGGGGACCCCACGGCGCTGCTGGGCCGACTCGGGTCGGTCACCGGCCCGGCAGCACGGGTCATCGCGGAATGCGTACCGGTGGACGTGGACGAGTGCTGCGAGGTCCGGCTCGACAACGGCAGCGGCGCGCTCGGCGAGCCCTTCACATGGGCCCGGCTCGGCGCCCGGGCCCTCCACGAGCACGCCCGCGTCACCGGCTGGCACGTCACGGAGGAATGGTCGGTCGCGGGGCGCGTGTTCGCGGAGCTCTCACGGCGTCCTCAGACCCCGTCGTCAGGAGCCCGGGGCCCGGGTTGCTGCCCCGACCCGGGCCGGGCCCCTGGATCGGGCCCGGGCTCGGCAGTGTTTCCGGTTCCTGGTGCCTGGTCCCCGGGCCCGCGCCGAGGCGAGGGCTGCGGTCCGGAGCCCGGCTCCGGCGGCTGACGGGACCCGGTGTCCGGCGCAGCCCGGCTCCCGGTGTCCGGCTGTGGCCGGGCGGCGGGACCGCCCCCGCCGCGAGGGCGCCGTGGGAGGTGGCGCCCCGCCACCGCCACCACGACGGCCGAGATCACCACCGCTCCGAGGACCAGCAGCAGGTTCCGCCCGTAAGGAAGGGGCAGCGCGGACGGGTTGGGCGGGGAGCCCGGTCGGAGCAGCAGCGGGAGCGTGATCAGCACCGTCGCGCCGCCTGTGATCAGGGCACCCCGTACCACTCCCCTGGCCGGGACAGCTGCGACGAGGAAGCCGAGGACCAGGACGAGGGGCGCGATCAGCGCGTCGTGCAGGACCAGCGCACCGACGAGCCAGACGCCCACCTCCCAGGGATCCGGCACCACGGACAGCTGCCACGCTCCGATTCCCATCAGCAGCAGGCCGAGGGAGCCCACGCCGTAGCGGACCGCTCCCACCGCATGCGCACCGGCGTCCTCGTTGTTCACAACACCTCCAGGCGGGTGACCCACTTGGTCTGCAGCACGCCCGGCCGGTTCGGCGCGATGATCCGCGCCGGGTAGCCGTGATCCGGCGACAGGGTCTCGCCGTTCAGGGTGAGAGCGAGCAGGGTCAGCGGATCCTGCACGTACTCCCGGCCCATTTCCATCACCCGGTAGGCACCCTGCGCTTCGAGAGAGACCACGCGCACGCCGGCGCCCGGCCGCCCGCCGGCCCGCGCCACCAGGTCACGCACCCGCAGGCCGCTCCAGCGGGCCTCCACGCTCCAGCCTTCGACACATGCGATCGGCAACCGCACCTGTGTCCGGGGCAGCGACCACAGTTCGTCGAGGGTCAGGCTGTACGGCACCGGCCCCTTCACCTCCAGCCGCCAGTCGCGCAGGGCCGCTTCCGTCACGCCGGCCGCGGCAGCCGTACGGTTCACCGGAAGCCCCTGCGGTCCGTGGTCGGGATGCCGCGGAGCCAAGAGGTCGAGCCGCTTGAGCGGGGTGAAGGACTGTCCGACCGTGGTCAGTGTCACCACCCCGACCGCCGCGCCGACACCCAGCAGGAGCGAGCGCCGGTCCCTGGAGTCCTCGGCCGCAAGCTCCGACGTCCCCGCCGATCGTCGCGCCCAATGGGCCTTGATCTCCGGCGACTTCACAGCAACGTGCAACAGGATCGAGCCCGCCACCACCCAGGCCACGGCGAAGTGCACGGGAACGAAGGAGAACGGCCACGGGTACCACTCGGCGACGTTGAGGAGTCCGGTGAAGACCTGGAAGACCGCGGTCGCCACCAGTACCGCCACCGAGAGCCGCTCCAGGGCGTGCCGGACCGACCGGAACGGCGGCCGGACGAACAAGCGGGGGTAGACCGCCCACAGCTTCGCGAGCAGCAGCACGATCGCCGCGAGTCCGGAGGCGATGTGGAGTCCTTGCGTGAGCCGGTACCCCCAGACCGGCCGGCTCGGCAGTTGGCCAGCCGACCAGCCCGGCGGATGCTGGAGGTAGTGGCTGATCAGCCCCGTCACGAAGCACACGGCGAAAGCGAGGCCCAGCCACCGTCCGACGGACGTGGCGGTACGGGCGTCGTGCAGGCGTCCCGAGAATGTGGGCGGTCGCACGGACGGGAGGAGGGGGCGCCGACGCGTTCGGGGAGTCATGCCTCCCATCACAGCGCCCGCGGTCGTCCGGCGGTGCCTTAGACACCTTACGAAACGCGTACGTCGGGCCGGGCGGGGCACGCCCGGCACCCTTGCGCTGCCAGGCTGTCGCCATGAACAGCCGCCACACCGCCGTCGCCGCCCTGCTGATGGCGGCGCTGACCGCCATCCTCGTGCCGACCGTACGCAAGGACGGCTATTTCGCGGACCCTGTCGGACTCTTCTGGTGGTACGCGGCCACGTGGGCGCTGTTCGCCGCTGCGGCGTGGGCCCTGCGCCGGGTACCGGCCCGGCACGTCGTCCCCCTGGTACTCGCAGGCGCCGTGGCGGTCGCCGCCACCGGGCTGGTCGCGGCTCCCCGTACGAGCACCGACTCCTTCCGCTACGCCTGGGACGGCAGGGTGCAGGCCGCCGGGATCTCCCCGTACGACCATCCTCCCGCGGACCCGGCGCTCGCCCGGCTGCGCGACGACTGGCTCTTCCCCCAGGGCTCCGCCGCCTGCGCGGGGCCGGACCGGGCTCCCGTGGTCGACGGGACGTGTACCCGCATCAACCGCCCCCAGGTACACACGATCTACCCGCCCGTCGCCGAGGGCTACTTCCTGCTGGTCCATGCCCTCTCGCCACCGGACGTCCGGCACAAGGCACTGCAGACCGGCGCGGCCCTGCTGTCCGTCGCGACGGCCTGTGCGCTGGTGCTCATCCTGCGCCGCCGGGGCGATCCCCGTCACGCCGTCTACTGGGCGTGGTGCCCCGCAGTGCCGATCGAGGCCGTGAACAACGCACACGTGGACGTCCTCGCCGTGCTCCTTTCCGTCGCCGCCCTCGGGGTGGTGGCCCGGCACAAGGTGACCGGCGGCGCGCTGCTCGGCCTGGCGATCGCCACCAAAATGCTGCCCGCGGTCCTGCTGCCTGGTGCCCTGTCCGGGGTACGGCGTACACGAGACGTGGTCGGCGTGCTGGTGCCCGCCGCCGTGGTCGTCGCACTCGCCTACCTGCCGTACGTCCTGGGCTCCCGATCGTCCGTGTTCGGCTATCTCGGCGGCTACGCCGAGGAAGAGGGCTACGAGGACGCCACCGCGGGCGGGCGCTACGCCCTGCTCCGTCTCCTCTTCCCGGACGCCTGGGCACTGCCTCTGGTCGTCGTCGGCATGCTCGCCGTGGTCGCCCACGTCCTGCGCCGGGGGGACCCTGCACGCCCCTGGAGCGGGGCCCTGCTGGTCACCGGAACGGCCTTCCTGCTCATGACCCCCGGCTACTCCTGGTACGCGCTCCTGCTGATCGCCCTGGTCGCGCTCGACGGCCGCTGGGAATGGCTCGGCGTCGCCCTCGCGGGCGCGGCCGTCTACATCGCCGGCCGGTCCCTCGGCGGCGCGACCGGCACGGTTGCCTACGCACTCGCCGGAGCCGCAGTCCTGGCCGGTTGGGCCCTGCGCCGTCGACACACGACGACAGCCGATTCGCGTGCGGCGGACGACCATTCGCCGAGCGAGCCGGCTGCCCCCGCTGGCGAGCCCCGTACTTCCTGAAGCCTGCCTCGAGGGCGTCCGTCAGCCACCACCCGGGCGCGCCAAGGAATGGGTGCGCTGCGGGCTCCCGCCGGGCCGTCCGCTGCCCCCGCTCGCCACTGTCGGCGGTGGGCGTGATCCTCACCGCTACCGACACCGCCCTCTACACGGTGCCGGGCAGCGGCCGGGCCCATCGCCGCCGGATCCCTGGTCCTGGCGGCCGTTGCCGCCTGGTGGTGCGCATCTCGCCAGGGCTGATCACAACCAGGCACCGATATGACGATGCCGGGGACTCGGGGCAGACATCCGCCCCTCCGCTGGATACGGTGCAAGGAACGCGTCAGGAGTTCGGCGCGCGGTGTGCCGGGAAGTCTGGTCGGCGTCCGGGGGGCAGTGCGCCCTCATCACCGCCGACACCGAAGGCCACCGCCGTGCCCGCCGCCCCGCGCTACTCTGCCTCTTCACCATCTCCGCTGTGCGGGCTCCTCCCACGGCCCGAGCGGACCGCCGTCGCGGTCGCGCCGCGGACCGAGACCGTCGGGGGTCGGTCCGCCGCGTCCCGCCACCGCCGCGCCCCTGACTGGCAGGCATTCCTCATCCGCCCCTCGCATGGCCGTCGTACGGACAGCCGTCGCGTCGCGCCCAGGAAGCGGATCGGCGGCTCACGCCCCCGAAGTGAGCCAGATCTCGCAGGCCGGATCAGTCCCCATGGACCGTTTCCACAGCCCAGGAATGAGCAGCCCATGCCGGAACGAACGATCGGAAAGGCGCTGGCCGCCGTCGGCGCACCGCTCGCTCTGGCCGGACTGGCGATGCAGGTGTTGCCCGGGCGCGGCTCGTCCGTCCTCGTCCTCGTCCTTGGCTTGGCACTGCTCATGACGGGCGTCGTCATGTCTGCCGCAGCCGCCCGCTCGTAGCAGTGTCGGCGCCCGACAATGAACAGGAATGCGACGGCGTGAGTGGGGAACGGCTTCGGCGGCGTGACCTCCCGAGAGTGGGGCGGCGCCTGCCGGACGAGTCGGCAGGGAGACCAGATCCTGATGCGTCGCGGCTCCCTCACCCCATAGTGTTCTCCGCGGGATTCGAGGGCAGCGAGCCGATCGCCGAGGCCCGACAGCTGACCCGCTCCTTCCTGGCCGAGGTGCAGGCCGCCCACGGCGTGCACGTCTCCGACCGCGCCCTGGATCTGGTGGAGCTGGTCGTCAGTGAGCTGGTCACCAACACTCGTAAATACGCACCCGGCCCCAGCCTGCTGAATCTCGAAGTCCGGGAGGGGTGCGTGGATGTGGCCGTCTGGGACAGCAATCCGGACCCACCAGCGATCCTGCCTCCCGATCCCACCCGGGTGGGACAGCACGGGCTGGAGATCATCATGGCTGTGGCGCTGGCCTTTCAGATTCACCGCGAGCCCGTCGGCAAGCGGGTCACGGCCTCCATCGCGCTCGCTCCCTGACGGGCACCGACGCCCGCAGGCCGCTGGAGACGGGAGATCCGGCCCCCCTCCGGTCAGGTCCGTCGGTTGTGTCCACGAGAAGCGGTGGACGGCCGGGGTGTCGTTCCCGGTCGGGGCGTGTATCCGTCGTCCGGGCGCGCTGCACCGGTGACGCGGCCCCGGCCAGGCCCCGGGGCCACTCACCTTCAGCAAAGAGATCCGCCTGATTCCCTACAGAACTTACGGGTAAAACTTCACAAAAGGTATCAATGTATTCTTCCTTCCCTCGCGTGGAGGCGTAAGGCATGGATCCCTGGCTGATCTGGCTGATTGTCGCTCTGGTCCTGGGCGCCGTGGAAATCTTCACTCTCACCGCCGCGCTCGGTTTGCTGGGCGGCGCTGCGCTGGTCACAGCCGTATTCGCCGCTGTCGGTTTGCCCCTCCCCCTGCAGTTTCTGGTGTTCGCGGTCGTGTCGACGGTCAGCTTGGCCTTCGTCCGCCCGGTTGTGCTCCGCCGCCTGTCTCCGCCGCCGGGCGGGCGCTTCGGCGTGGACGCCCTGGTCGGCGGGGTCGCCTACGTGACATCGGAGGTGTCAAAGCTGGGTGGCAGAGTCCGTATAGGCGGTGAGGAATGGACGGCGCGCGCCTATGACGAGACGCTGGTGATCCCTCCCGGCACGACCGTCGACGTCATCGAGATCAAAGGCACCACCGCGCTCGTCTATCCCCGGGAGTGAGCCATGGAGATCTCCGCGTTCCTCATAGCAGGCCTGCTCGTCGCGGCGCTCGCCGTCTTCACCGTGCTGCGGGCGGTGCGGATCGTGCCCCAGGCCCGCGCCCGCAACGTCGAACGGCTCGGCCGCTACCACCGCACCCTGAAGCCCGGGCTCAACGTCGTCATCCCGTACATCGACCGCGTCTATCCGGTGATCGACCTGCGCGAGCAGGTCGTCTCTTTCAAACCGCAGCCGGTCATCACGGAGGACAACCTGGTCGTCGAGATCGACACCGTGCTGTACTTCCAGGTCACCGACCCGCGCGCGGCAGCGTACGAGATCGCCAACTTCCTCCAGGCGGTGGAACAGCTGACGGTCACCACGCTGCGCAACGTCGTCGGGTCCATGGACCTGGAGAAGACCCTGACCTCACGGGACACCATCAACAACCAGCTCCGCGGCGTGCTCGACGAGGCCACCGGCAAGTGGGGGCTCAGGGTCAACCGGGTCGAGATCAAGGCCATCGACCCGCCGCAGTCCATCAAGGACGCGATGGAGAAGCAGATGCGGGCCGAGCGGGACAAGCGGGCCGCCATCCTCGGAGCCGAGGGGCAGCGCCAGTCCCAGATCCTCACCGCGGAAGGCGACAAGCAGTCCGCCGTCCTCCGGGCGGAGGGCAACCGGACCGCGGAGATCCTCAGGGCCGAAGGTCAGTCCCGCGCCATAGACGAGGTGTTCCAAGCCGTCCACCGCAACGACCCCGACCCCAAACTGCTCGCCTACCAGTACCTCCAGATGCTCCCCCAGATCGCGCAAGGCCCCGGCAGCACGTTCTGGGTGATACCCGGCGAGGTCACCTCCGCCCTCCAGAACGTCACCCGCGCCTTCACCGAAGTCCTTCCCCAGTCCGCCGCCACCCGCGAGGCGTCGTCCGACGACCTGGCCGTCCAGGCGGCGAACGACGCGGCACAGGCGGCGGAAGCCGCGGCGGAGGCCCTCGCCGATGCCGCGGAAGCCGACAGCACGGCGGGCGGCGCGCTCGCAGCACGGCGCGAGGCCGGAGGACGCGGCGACGAGGCAGCGCCGGCGCCCGGTCCGCAGAACTGACTCCCCTTCACGTCGATCACGACGTGGCCCGCTCGGGGTGCGCCGACGCCGGCCTCACCCCACGGGAGCGGACGGGCACGGCCGCCGCTCGAACAGTTCGGCCGCCTCGCTACCGTCTGCCGCCGGCAGCGGGCCGCCGCCCGATCCCAGCGATCAGTGACCGCACGCGGGGTCGATCATGCGTGGATGGTCGGCCAGCAGAACCTGCTCGGGGGGGAAGGGTCCGCAGCGCGGCGTTCAGGCCGCCCCTCGTTGATGCCGCTCTCCACGTTCAGCAGCTGGCGCAGCTTCGCCGGAACCTCCTTGCGGCCGACGATGGCGGAGGCGAACACCGGGTCCGTCGGTGCCAGCACGGCGCCGACCAGGAAGGACGTCGTCCAGTCCAACCCGACGAGATAGTGGGTGATCAGCGCCATGCCGGCCACGGCCAGTGGCATGCCGAGCCCCAGGGCGCGGGCCGGGTTCTTCCAGTTCTCCCGCAGCTTCGGGAAGGAGACGTGCATGCCGTCGGTGAACAGCACGGCGAACAGGGCCAGATCGGCGGTGACGGCCACGATCGGGCTGTCAGCGGTGATGTGGATCAGCCCGAGGAACCCGTCACTGACCACAGCTCCGCCCACGAGGAACAGCAGCGAGGCCGACAGCACGGTGCGGGCGGCGAGCCCGGAGAGAAGGACTGCGACAGCAGGGCCACACCGAAGACAGCGACGAGCACCATGGCAGGATCCCCCGATTCGAGAAGAGATGTGTTTCGTGATCGCCGACCGGGCTTCCCGGCACTCCACCGGCCACTTTACGTATCCCTTACGTCCTCTCGAAGGGCCCCTGACGGCAGTCCGGACGGCCGTACATTGCCGGACTCCGGCATGAATGCGTCACTTTTCGGCCGTCTATCGTGGGCCTACGCATCAGAGAGGTGTCCATGAACGGAGATCCGCTCTACCACGGCATCGCCCTGGCGGCAGGCACACTGCTCGTACTCCCCCTGGCGTTGGCGGTGCTCAACGGCTGGACCCCGCGCGGGCTTCGAGGGCCGCGGCCGGCCGTCCGTCCTTACGCATGGGCCCTGCTCAGCCTCTATGCCGTGATGCCACTGAACGCCGTCCCCCGCATGATCGACGCGCCCTCGGGCGTCGTCATGGCCTGCACGGGTCTGGGCTTCGGATTCGTGGTGGTGGCCGCGACGTGCTTCCTGCATGCCGAACGGGCCTCCCGCCGCGTGAACCCGCGAGCGGAGAGTTGATCGCGATGCCGGGAGGCGGACTCCTCGGATGGGCGCGGCGCAACCTCACGGAGCCCCGTATCGCGGTCGCGCTCGTGATCGTCGGCGCACCTGCAACACTGGCCGGCGCCTGGCTGTACGTCCTGCCGGGCCCCGGGTTTCCGGTGCTGGTCATCGGCCTCGCCGCGCTCATCACGGGCCTGGCCATGCTCGGCTCACGGGCCGGCCGCGGCTGAGCGGACAGGGCGAGGCTCTCGGTTCTCCGGTCCGTCACCTGCGGGCCTCCGGCACTCCGCCCGCGCTTCGCGTGTCGGCCTTCGAGGTCCATGGTGGGGGCTCCAGGTCATGGAGAACGGGAACAGCTCCACCACCGTGCTCCCCTACGGCAAGGACGACGCCCTACCGGCCCGGACAAACAGCACGCCGAGACCTCGATGCTCGCCCTGCACATGCTTCAGTACGCACTCGTCCACATCCACACACTGCTGGTCCGGCAAGTTCTGGCCGAACCGGCATGAACGAAGACGCTCAGAGACGAGGATCGGAGGGGCCTGACCGCGCCGTTCTGGTCCAACGTCAGCCCGTACGGCACCCTCCGCCTGGACATGGACGCCCGGATCGACCTGGGGCCGGTTGCCCTCGTGCCCCGCCCCCGAAGCGGCCTGGCCATAGCCCTGTCGACCCGTGACCCGCATCACATCACATCCAGTTCTTGTCAGGAATCGGGTCGTTGTTCCGCTCAAGTCACCGGAAGCAAGCGAACCGACAGGAGCGAGACATGAAGCACCGCATCGTCGTCCTCGGTGCCGGCTACGCCGGGGCGTACGTGGCCGGAACCCTGGCCCGCCGGCTGTCCCCGGCGGACACCGAGATCACCGTGGTCAACGCCGAGCCGGACTTCGTCCAGCGGCTGCGGCTGCACCAGCTCGCGGCCGGCCAGGAGATCGAGGCTCCACAGCTCGCCGAGGTCTTCGCGGGCACGGCGATACGGCTGCGCCGGGCCCGTGTCACCACCGTCGACCCCGAGCGCCAGGTCGTCGCCTTGGCCGATGCCGACGGCGGCGGCGAGCTCGGCTACGACACGCTTCTCTACGCACTCGGCAGCCACGGCGCCGACCACGGCGTCCCCGGCGTGGCCGAGCACGCCTTCGATGTCGCCGCACGGCCCTCCGCGCTGCGCCTGCGCGAGCGCCTGGACAGCCTGAGCAAGCGGGATGAAGGCCGGCATGTCCTGGTCGTCGGCGACGGGTTGACCGGCATCGAGACCGCCACCGAGATCGCCGAATCCCGGCCCGGCCTGTCGGTGACGCTGGTCGCCCGCGGAGAGCTGGGCGCCCCGCTCTCCCCCGGAGCCCGCACCCACTTGCGCCAGACCTGCGACCGGCTGGGCATCATCGTCCTGGAGCACACCAGCGTCGAAGCCGTCGAAGCGACGCGGGTGCTGTGCGCCGACGGAACCGCCCTGGCGGCCGACGCGACCGTGTGGACGGCCGGGTTCGCGGTCAGCCCCATCGCCGCCGTAAGCGGGCTGGAGGTCACCGAGGACGGCCGGATCGTGGTGGATCGCACCATGCGGTCGATCTCGCACCCGAACGTCTACGCCGCCGGTGACAGCGCCTACGCCATCGGCGACAACGGCCGGCCACTGCCGATGTCCTGCGCTTCGGCCGGCTACACCGGCCGGCAGGCGGTGGACGCGATCGTGGGACGCCTGACCGGCAGCAAGATCGCGAACACCAGGCTGGAGTACCCGGGCAACCACATCAGCCTCGGGCGGCGGGACGGAATCCTGCAGATGGTCGACCACGAAGGGCAGGCAAAGTCGAAGTACATGGGCGGCCGCAAGGCTGCCCGGATCAAGGCGGGCATCCTCTGGATGTCGCTGTGGGCCACCTCGCACCCGACTTTCGGCCTGCCCAAGCGCAAGCACCGCCTGGCCGCTGCCGCCTCGGATGTGTCCTTCGCCGAGAAGTCGGTCGCGTAGCTGCGTCCCCAGGCTCACTGGGCATACATCCCGGCCTTGTTCCAAAACCTTGAGCCACTCGACGCGGCGTGCCCATCCAGCGAAATCACCGTGGTGAACCCGGCTCTCATCCCCTGCCTGACCGGTGAACTCGACGGCGTCCTGACAGTCCGTCTCGAGAAGGCCCGCATCAGCGGCTGCTGCTGCGACCGCAATCCGGAAGAGCTGACCCGCGCCGAGACCGAAGCCCCCCTCGCCCGGCGATGAACCCCCTCCTCTGAAGGAGAAGCATGTCCACTCAAGCCGCGGCCCCCGCCAACGCGTCGCCCTCACCCTGGCCGAGCGTGGCCAGGGCAGTCGCCTTGCTCACGGTGAGCATCAGCCTGCTGCTCACCGCCTTCGCCTGGCCGTCAGTACGCTCATCGGTGCATGATGTGCCGATCGCCGTGGCCGGGCCCGCACCCGCCGTCAAGCAGATCACGCCCTTACTCGACCAACGGCTTCCCGACGGTTTCGAGGTCACAGAGGTCGCCGACACGGCCGCCGCCGAACAACTGATCCGCGACCGCAAGGTGTACGGGGCGATCGATCTGAGCTCTGGCACCCCACAGGTCATCACCGCATCCGCCGCAAGCACCGCAGTCGCGCAGGCCCTGAACAGCATCGCGACCGGTCTCAGCCAGGGACAGGGAAGCAACACAGCGGTCACCGTCCGCGACCTCATCCCGCTGCCGGCCGGTGACCCGCGCGGTGCCGGACTGTCCGCCGGAGCTCTGCCACTGGTCATGGGCGGCCTACTCGCCGCCCTGCTCTTGACCAGGCTCGTCCGCGGCAACCTCCGCCGCGTCACCGGAGCGTTCGCCTTCGCCATCACCGGCGGACTTGCCGTGGCAGCGATCCTGCAGTTCTGGCTCGGCTCACTCGACGGCTCCTACTGGGCCAACAGCGGCGCCATCGCCGTGACCATCGCAGCCACCTCCCTGAGCATCCTCGGCCTCGAGTCACTGCTCGGGTACGTCGGCTTCGGGCTCGGCGCCGCCACGATGATGCTCATCGGCAACCCCCTGTCGGGCACAGCGACCGCACCCGAGATGCTGCCCGGCTGGTCCGGCGCCCTCGGCCAACTGCTACCCCCCGGGGCCGGAGGCCAACTGCTGCGCTCCACCGCCTTCTTCGACGGCCACGGCGCCACCCGCTCCGCCACCGTCCTGGTGGCGTGGCTCACGCTCGGCGTGGTGCTGTGCCTGGCCGGCAACCTGCGCCGCCGTCCTACCGCCACCGTCGAAGACAGGGACGCACAGCCGGCCCTGCACGCGACGGTCTGACACCACAGCACCCACCGGCCTGGGACGCCCCCGCCCAGCGGCACAGAAAGCGGCGTTCTTAAGGTGGTTCACATGGACAGCGCCGCCACTGATCATTTCGACACCAGTCGGTTCGAGGCCAGCCGGAACAGGCTGGCCTCGCTGGCGTACCGGCTCCTGGGCTCCGCCACCGACGCCGAAGACGCCGTGCAGGACGCGTTCCTGCGCTGGCAGGCCGCCGACCGGCAGCGGATCAAGGTGCCGGAAGCATGGCTGACCAAGGTCGTCACCAACCTGTGCGTCGACCGGCTCCGCTCGGCGCAAGCCCGCCGCGAACGCACCGCCGGCGCCTGGCTGCCCGAACCGCTCCTCGACGGCGACCCGATGCTCGGCCCGGCCGACACCTTCGAACAGCGCGAATCGGTCTCCCTGGCCCTGCTGACGCTCATGGAGCGCCTGTCCCCCGCCGAACGGGCCGTCTACGTCCTGCGCGAAGCGTTCTCCTACAGCCACGCCGAGATCGCCGAGATCCTCGACATCACCGAGTCCGCGAGCCAGCAGCACCTCCACCGGGCTCGCCGCCGCATCACCGCCGCCCGCAGCGGTGGCGCCGAAGTCGACGCCGCATCCGCCCGCAGGATCGTCGAGGAGTTCCTCGCCGCCGCCGCCTCGGGCCGCACCGAACGGCTGGTGGCGCTGCTCACCGACGACGCGACCGCGATCTCCGACGGCGCCGGCGGCCTGGCCGAGAAGCTGCTGCGCTACGACACTCCGCAGCGCATCGCCGCCGTCGTACGGGCCGGCTTCAAACCCACGGACGCGAAGCGGCGACTTGCCGGTGGCACGCCCGCCATCCACTACGCACTCGTCAACGGCGTCCCCGCCATCCTCTTCGTGGTCGGCGACCAGGTCGTCGGCTCCACGATGTTCGACATCATCAACGGCAAGATCGCAACCATGCACGGCATCGCCGCCCCCCACCGCCTCGCCCGCCTCAGCGAAGCCTGGCGGCAGCACGAACCGGACGCCCCGCTCATCGCCCAGTGGTGACCCCACGACATCCTCATAGGACACGGTCTAAGAAGCCGTTGTCGTAACGAACTTGATCGGCGGGTTTCCGCAGTTCAGGCATGATGCCGGCATGGCGAGGCATGCTCGGGCCGTTGGGTTGTCTCGTTGGTGGAGGTGCCGGGACGGCGTCGGTGGTGGGTCTCCTGGAGGAGCGGGAGCTGGCCGCACATGAGCGCGCGGAGGAGCTTCGGGAGGTGGCGGACCGGGTACTCGCTGAGCTCGCCGAAGCGGAGACGGCCTGGCACGAGTGGCTGATTGCCCGGCAGCGCGTTGGCGAGGTCGGTCCGGACCGCGGCCCGGACAGGCAGGTGAAGCTGGCCCGGGAGCCGGTGAGTCTTCCGGGTCGGAGCCCGCGACGAACGCGCCCGCCGAGGTTCCCCTACCGAGGGCCGCACGATGGGGCTCGATCGTCCCGGTGTGGCGTCCCGCGCTTTCCATGGACGCGCTCGCTCCCCACTACCAGCGCATCCTTGCCACGCTCACCGAACAAGCATCCGGCGGGAAGCCAGTGATGTCCTGTCAGGAGATCACTGCCGTACTCGGCCTGGCCTGGAGCCGGTTCCGGCAAGTGTGGAAGGAGTTCGGTCGAAGATGAAGCGGCTGGCCGACCATGACGTCCTCGACGGGTGAGCCGAGCGTCATGCCGTCCACCGAGCGGGCGATCAGCTGATCGGCCTTGCCGCCCTTTGACGGCGGCTGGACGGCGGACCGCTACGGCGCCCTGGGCGCGCCGGCCGGTCAGGGTACGGCCCAGGGCGCCCGCGCCCGCCGCGGCGACCGCCGTGACGGATGCGGCGACGAGGGACACCGGACGTCACGGAACGACGCAGTGTGCCCGTCCGGAGGACCGGACGGAGGCTCTGGCGCCTGCTCGGACCACTGCAGGATGTCCCCTGATGCGCTCCGGGCCATCCAGTGCCAGCAGGCCCGCGTACTCATCGCGCACGCATGGGGGGTGCACTGGCCTGCGCTCACGTCTCTAGCGCCGCGGCCGCCCGGGCGGGTCCTGGAGTTCGCCCGCATGCGATGCCGCGCACGACAACGGAGGGCAGTGTCGCTGCGGGGAGCCGGCCCGAGGGTTGCGGAAGTCAGTAGAGGCCCATGCGGCGGGCCGTTTCCTCGCCGTGTTTCATCCGCTGGTGGGCCCCTTCGCCGAGTGCGGTCAGGACTCCGGCAACAACAGTTTCGATGATCGCGAGGGTGGGAACGAGGCTGTCGTAGGGGGAGGGTGCGGCGACCTGGCTCGGCAGGACCACTTGCGCGTGCGCGGCAGCAGGTGAAAGCCATACATCGGTGAAGAGGACGACCTTGCCGCCCTGTTCCTGGACGAGTTCGGCCATGGAGACCTTGTCCGGCTCGTAGCGCCGGTAGTCGAACAGTACGAAGACGTCACGTCGGTTCACCGCTGCGAGCTGCGCGGTCCGTTCGACGTCCCGGTCCGGCAGGAACCGTACGTCGTCGCGTACCTGCATGAGGTGCAGGCCGAGGTATTGGGCGAAGAGGTTCGTGAACCGGCCGCCGGCCAGGGTGATGCGGCGTTTGCCGTCGGAGAGCAGCGCGATCGCGTGTTCGAGATCGTGCGGGGGTAGTTCGGCGAGGGTCTGGGCCACAGCGGCGCTGAAGAGGTTGCTGCCGCGCTGGAGGAGGGAAAGGTCCTCGACTCCTTCGTGGCTGCGGCCGTAGTCGGTTGCCTCGTAGAGGGAGAGGGGGGAGGCGTTGCGTTCGTCGAGCTCTGTGCGGAGCGCGGCCTGGAAGTCGGGGAAGCCGCGGTAGCCGATCCGGTTGATGAAGCGCAGGACGGTCGGGGTGCTGACGGCGGCGCGTTCCGCGAGGACGGCCATGGTTTCGAAACCGGCTGAGGGGTAACCGGCGAGTAGCACGCGTGCGACCTTGCGTTCGGCGGGGCTGGCGTCGCCCAGCTTGAGGCGAATCTCGTCGGCGAGCGTGCCAGGGGCCATGCGCTGGTTCTTCCTTCGTATGCGTGGGGGCTGGGGCGGGTCCGAGGTCGAGCTTAGTGTCGATCGTGGGCGGGTGCGGCCGGCCGGAACCTCATGGGTTCCGGCCGGCCCTGTCGCCCGGAGTGTGTCAGGGCAGAGTCACTCCGGGGCGACGGCTATCCGCAGTCCGGTGACGGTGTGCGCGGTGGCGTCGTCGCTGGTCCAGGCGGTGAATCCGGGTTGCTTGCTGAAGGTGACGGTGAACCGGGGGCCGCTCTCGAAGGTGCCGGCCTTGGTGGTGCGCTGGGTGCCGGCGGCCAGGGCACGGGCGGTGTTCAGGAAGGAGTAGGGGACGCCTGCGGGGTTGGCCGGGGAGGAGAAGACGTCGGAGTTGGCGGGTATCGGTGAGGCTGACAGGGGGATCAGGGGCCGCTTGCCGCCGGCGGGCCGGATCTGCCAGCGGTTGGGGTCGTAGCGGTCGCCGTTGGAGAGGTAGTTGTAGCGGGCGCCGGTCAGTGTCCATCCGGCCTGTGGGTGCTTGCCGGTTCGGGCTTGCCGGAGGTCGAGGATGGCGACGCCTTGCGGGCCGAGGACGCGCAGTCGCTCGCGGGGGGTGTTGGGAGCGTCGACGATGAGC
Organism: Streptomyces erythrochromogenes; assembly: GCF_036170895.1. Lineage (NCBI taxonomy): Bacteria > Bacillati > Actinomycetota > Actinomycetes > Kitasatosporales > Streptomycetaceae > Streptomyces > Streptomyces erythrochromogenes. Next base: position 1,270,060 of record NZ_CP108036.1, read on the forward strand.
GCGGTGTTCTCTTCCAGTGCGTACACGCGGTCGTGTCCCGTGTCGGCGGCGAGTCGCAGGGCCCTGCCTTCGCGTCCGTTCGTGCCGGTGTGGGTGTCGATCAGTCCTGAGCGGAGGAAGCCGAAGCCGCCTTCGGGGAGGTACCCGAGCCGAGAGGGGTCGTCGAAGTAGCCCGGGCTGCTGCCGTCGCGCAGTCCTTCGTAGGAGTCGCCTCCGGTGACCATGTCGGCTCCGGCTGTGATCTGCGCTCCGGCGCTGGATCCGGATACGACTGCCCCGGCGGCGAGCTTGGCCCGGATGGCGGCGAGAACCTTGGAGTCGGTGTGGGCGGTGCCGTGGAGCAGGGTGGTGACGTAGCGGTACTGGTCGCCGCCGCCGAAGAAGAAGCCGGTCATGGAGTTGACCTGCCGCACGACGTCGTCGGAGTCGGCATTGGTGATGTGGTCGAGGTCGATGGGGATCCACTGGGCGTCGGCGGCGCCGTGCTGCTTGAAGAGTCCGGCGTAGTAGGCGCCGTTGCAGGCGGAGTTGCTGCAGCTCTCCGGGTCGCCTGCGTCGGGATCCTGGCTGGCGGGGACAGAGGCGGCCGTGAGGACGCCGATGCGCGCTTTCGATCCACCCGCACGCTTGATGATCTCGCCGTAGACCTGCGTGTTGTCGGCTTTCAGGCCGCCGCCGATCAAGACGAGCGAGCCGCGGCCGCCGGTCGATGTGGCGCCGTTCGCTTGGGCGGCCGGGGCGAGGGTGAGGGCGAGGACGAGGACGGTGCTGCCGGTCAGTGCGGTACGGCGGGCTCCGGTGGGGACGGGCACGGGATGCCTCCTGTGGGTGGGGTCGGGTGGTGGCCGGAACCGCAGCGCGGGTGGCGGCTGCGGTCCCGGCGCGGGCCGGTAGCCCGGTGCGTGGTGGGAGGGGCTGCCGGAGTGGGGTCCCGTACCGGGCAATGGCGCGATCAAACCGGTACGGGACGTCTGGGGGAGGTCAGCCGGTGCGGCTGTCGCCGAGATCGGCGATGAGTGAGGCCAGGAGCGCGACGCGGGCCGGGACGGTCGAGGTGTCCAGCCATTCCTCCGGGGTGTGGTCGGCGCCGCCGACCGGGCCGAGGCCGTCCAGGGTGGGCACGCCCAGGCCCGCGATGAAGTTGGCGTCCCCGACGCCGCCGGTCGCCGCGCCTCCCAGGTTGATCCCCAGGCCGGCGGCGATGCGCCTGGCCCGGTCGAACACGCGGCGCGAGGCGGGTGTGTCCTCCATGGGCGGGCACAGGTCCAGCTGCTCGACGGTCGCCGTGGTGCCGGAGACGGCGGGTCGTGCCACGGCTGACTCGATCGCACGGTGGGCCGCTGCGAGTCCGGCGGCGGTGGCCGAGCGCACCTCGACGCGCAGCTCGGCTTCCGGGCAGACGATATTGGTGCGGCTGCCGGCCCTTACGACACCGACGTTGACGGTGACATCGTCCCAGTGGCCGTTGAGGGACTGCAGAGCCACGACCAGGTGGGCGGCGGTCAGAGCCGCGTTCGCTCCGCGCTCCGGCTCGATGCCGGCGTGCGCTGCCCGGCCGGTGACGCTCACACGGAAGTCGGCGACACCCTTCCGGGCGACGACCAGGTCGCCGTTCTCCCGGGCACACTCCAGGGCCAGAGCGAAGTGGACTCCACGGGCTGCTGCTTCGGTCACCGGGCGGCTCGCCGGTGAGCCGATCTCCTCGTCCGGCGTGGCGAGGAAGACGAGTTCGGCGTACTGCCCTGCCCGAGCCTCCTCCAGGATCTCCAGAGCGGTGATACCGGCCAGCAGGCCGGCCTTGTCATCGCTGACTCCGGGGCCTCGCGCCGTGTGGCCGTCGAGGTGGAAGGGCGTCGCCGCGGCGGTTCCGTCGTCGAAGACGGTGTCGAGATGAGCGACGAGCAGGAGGCGTCGTCCGCCCTGCTCGACCGGAAGGTCGCCCAGCTTGCGGGCGAGGATCACATCGCCGACAGGGTGCCCGTGAGGAGGGTCGGGAGCGAAGCGCTCGACATCGAATCCGAGCCGCAGCAGCCGGCTCTGGGTCCAGTCGGCCATCCGGTTCACGCCGGCGGGGCTGTAGGAGCCCGAGTCGATGGCGACCAGGCCGGCGAGGTCGGCGAGGTAGCCCTCCAGGCGCGCTTCGGCATACGGAAGCAGCTCGTTGGTGTGCAGCTGCTCCCGCGAGGGGGCGGTCACAGGACCTTCGAGAGGAACGCGCGGGTGCGTTCCTGCCGGGGTTCGACAAGGACCTGGCGCGGGTCCCCGGATTCGACGACGACGCCATCGTCCATGAAGACGGCGGTGTCACCCACTTCGCGGGCAAAGCCGATCTCGTGGGTGACCACGACCATCGTCATGCCGTCCGCCGCGAGCCGGCGCATCACGTCGAGAACGTCTCCGACCAGTTCCGGGTCGAGCGCGGAGGTGGGTTCGTCGAAGAGCATGAGTTTGGGTTTCATCGCCAGGGCTCGCGCGATGGCGACGCGCTGCTGCTGCCCGCCTGAGAGCTGGGCCGGGTAGTGGCCCGCCCGATCCCCGAGGCCCACCCGTTCCAGCAGATGCCGGGCCTCGTCCCTGGCCTGCGACTTGTCGGTCTTGCAGACGTTGACGGGGGCTTCCATGACGTTGTCCAGTGCGGTCATGTGGGGGAAGAGGTTGAAGCGCTGGAAGACCATGCCGATGTCGCGTCGTCGCGCGGCGACTTCCTTCTCGCGCAGTTCGTGGAGCCGCGATCCGTTCTGGCGGTAGCCGACCAGGTCGCCGTCGACCGCGAGCTTGCCGCCGTCGACCCTGTCGAGGTGGTTGATGCAGCGCAGGAAGGTCGACTTGCCCGAGCCGGAGGGACCCAGCAGACAGCACACCTGTCCGCGTTCGACGGTCAGGTCGATTCCCTTGAGGACTTCGAGCTTCCCGAAGTGCTTGCGCACGCCCTGGGCGTGGACCATGGGGACGTTCACGCTGCCGCCTCCTTGGTGTTCTTCTTCGTGCGCGCGGGCCGGACCAGTGCGCCGGTGAGCATGCGGCGGAGCGGTGAGATGTGGCCGCCGCGGTCCGAGCCGCGGCCGTAGCGGCGCTCCAGCCATGCCTGCGGGACGCTGAGCAGGGTGACCAGAGCCAGGTACCAGAGGCTGGCGACGACGAGCATGGGGATGACCTGGTAGTTCTGCGCGTACACGTCCTGGATGTTGGACATCAGGTCGTGCGCCGAGATGATCGATACCAGGGCGGTCATCTTCAGCATGTTGATCGTCTCGTTGCCCATCGGCGGGATGATCACCCGCATGGCCTGGGGCAGCACGATCCTGCGCATCGTCTGGGCGGGCCGCATGCCGAGGGAATGCGCGGCTTCGCTCTGGCCGGGGTCCACCGACTGGATGCCGGCCCGGACGATCTCCGAAGCGTACGCGGCTTCGTTGAGTCCGAGGGCCAACAGCGCTGCGACGGCCGGGGTAAGGAGGGAGTTCGTCTCGACCTGGAAGAAGGTGACGCTGGTGAAGGGGATGCCGATCTTCACGTACTGGTAGAGGGCGGCGGCGTATCCCCAGAAGATGATCTGGACCAGCAGAGGGGTCCCGCGGAAGAACCACACGAACAGTGAGGACATGCCGTAGAGAACCGGGTTGGACGACAGCCGCATCACTGCGACCAGCGTGCCCAGAAGGAGTCCGAGGGCCATCGCCGCCACGGTGAGCCACAGGGTCGTGACGAGTCCGGAGAAGATCAGGTCGGCGAAGAGGAAGCGGCCGATGATCTCCCAGTGGAGATTGCCGTTCTTCGCCAGCGATCCGGCCACACCGATGAGTGCGGTAATGGCCGCGACAGCGGCGATCCAACGGCCGTAGTGGCGCAGCGGCACGACGGTGAGTTGCTCGGGGGCCCGGCGGTCGAGGTCCGCGGGAGCTGTGGTGGTGGTCATTTCTAGTCCACCGCCGCGTTCTTGGTGGCCTCCTTGACGGCGATCGAGGCGACACCGTACTTGTCGAAGATCTTTGTCACGGTTCCGTCGTCGATCAGAGCCTGCAGGGCCTTGTGGATCGCGTCGCTGAGCTGGGGCAGCTTCTTGGAGACCGCGATCCCGTTCGGCGAGGCCCCGTAGCCGCCCGCGGCAGCCGGATCGTCGACGACCTGGAAGGCGGCGCCACCGTCGGCGGTCTTGGCGGTCCAGCCCGCGGCGGGTTTCGTCTGCACCTGGGCGACGACCTTGCCGGAGCGCAGGGCGAGCTGCGCGTCGGAGTCCTTGGGGAACGTCTGGATGTCGATCTCGCTCTTCCCGGCGGCCTTGCACTTCGCCTGGTGTTCCTTGAGGAGGTCCAGCTGGTTGGTGGCCGCCTGCACCGCGACCTTCTTGGCGCACAGGTCATCGAGAGTGGTGATCCTCTCGGGGTTGCCCTTGACCACCATGATCCCGGAACCGGAGACGGAGTAGTCGACGAAGTCGACGACCGCCTGGCGCTCCTTGTTGTCCGTCATCGCCGACATCGCCGCGTCGAACTTCCCGGCCTGAATGGCCGGCACTATGCCGTCGAACTTCTGAGGCGTGAACTCGAACTTCACGCCCAGCTTGGCCCCCAGCGCCTGCCCCAGGTCGTAGTCGAGGCCGGTGAGTTCCGGCTTTCCCTCGGCCACGAACATCTCGAACGGCGCGTAAGGCACGTCCGTGGCCACTCGCACGGTGCCCGCCTTCTTGATCGTGTCGGGCAGTGCGTCGTGCAGCGCGGCGTCCTTCGTGACCGCTACCCCCGCGACGGTGGCCGGCTGTCCGCCGGTGGCCTTGGCTGTTTCGGCAGCGGAGTCCGAACAAGAAGTGAGCGTGGCCAGCGCGGTCGCGGCCGTCAGCGCCGTGATCAGGTTTCGTGACAGACGGGTGTTCATCAGGCGTATGCCTCTCCGGTCTTCGGGTCGACGGGTGTTCGCCGTCGACTGCAACCCGAAAATTACAGAACACTCCGACCGATGGCTAGATGTATCACTCGTTACATTGAGGTAACGAGCGCTACGCCGACCGCGATGCTGCCTTGAGGCGGCCCCTGAGCTGACAGGATCGCCCGCCTACCTGAAGAGCAGAGCGATTCGCGCTCTACATCTACCGTTCATTCGATCTGGCTTGTAAGTTCCGCTACTGCGTCACCCACCGGACGGCGCACCTCCCACAAGCGCCGCTCAGGGCGTTGCCACGCCCTGCCTCCTGTGGATTCGCCACTCCTCCTCCCCCCCACCCCTTGGAGAAGCCATGGGCACACGGTTCAGGCATGTCTCGCCGGTCTCGACTGCCGTAGCGCTGCTCACACTTGCCGCCACGCTCACTTCGACCGGCAGCGCGCAGGCGGCCGCCACGCGGGTCCGCTCGGGCAGCAGCTCGGACGTCAGCCGCACGTCATGGCAGGGCCCCGCCTTCACCATGAACGGCGACGGCAAGATCATCCCCGGATCGATGTCGGCCGCCATCGACGCCATACGCGGCGGGACCGGCAGCCTGGACGTCGTCGTACTGGCCGGCTCCGCCCCCACCTCAGGCAGCACCACGCCCGAATGCGACGCCGCCATGGCGCTGCCCGGCGTCAACTCCTGTACCACCTGGACTCTGACCGCCGCCGCGGACGGCAACAACAGCCAGGTCAATTCCGACATCCGCAACGCTGAATTCGTCTACTTCGCCGGCGGTGACCAATGCCGCTACGCCGCCTGGAAGGGCAGCGCACTGGAGGCATCCGTCGAGTCCGTCGCAGCCAAGGGCGGCGGCTCGGGCGGCGGCAGCGCCGGCCACCACATCAACAGCCCCGTCGTCTACGACGCCTGCAAGGGGAGCGTCACCAGCGCCGAAGCCCTCGCGAACCCGTACGACAGCTACATCACCTTCACCACCGGCATGTTCGACTGGGCGAACTACAGCGGAGTCATCAACGACTCCCACTTCACCACCCGCGACCGGATGGGCCGCACCATGGCCTTCGTCGCCCGCGCCATCAAGGACGGCCGGACCTCCGGAGGCAAGGCCTGGGGCGTAGGAGTCGAGGAAGGCAGCTCGCTGCTCCTCGACAAGAACGGAACAGCCACCCTCTACGGAAAGGAGGCCTTCGTGGTCCTGGGCGACCACCAGCCGGAGCAGGCATCGTCCGGCAAGCCCCTGACCTTCTCCGACTACAAGATCTGGCGCCTGGGCCCCGGACAGACCTACGACTTCAAGAACCGCCCCACCTGCGGCTACTACCACCGCAGCGTCACAAACGGAGTCGCCGACCCCAACCTGTACACCGGCACTCTGCAGAGCACCTGCTCACCGACCGGCGGCACGTCCACCCTGGCCGAAACCGAAGCGAACGACACGCGCGCCACCGCCGACGACGCCACCGCCCTCACCTACCCCGCCACACTCACGGGCAGCATGAAGTCGACCAGCGACCGGGACTACTTCCGCGTCGCCTTCGCAGCCGGTGAGCGCGTCACCATCGTCTGCGCCATTCCCGACGGAGCCTATGACGCCGACCTTTACCTCCTGGACTCCAGCGGCAGCACCCTCGCCCGTTCGGTGAACGACGGAGCAGGTACCGACGAGAGCCTGACCTTCACCAGGACCGCCACGGGAAGCAGCACCTACTACCTGGAGCTCGACGCCTACCAGGGGTCGGGCAGCTCCGCCTATACGTGCACCCTGACCAAAGGCTGAGTTGCGACGCATGCCGGACCGTGACCTCCGACTACCCGTCACCCTTCCGGTTCACCGGCGAACTCCACACCGTGACCATCGACCTGTCGGGCGAACTCATCACCGATGCGGACAGCGAGATGCGCATGCACATGGCCCGGCAGTGAACCAGGGGCATGCCGCGTGTCGCCGGCCGCGGGGGCGGGGGACGGCGCGCTCCAACTGCCGAGCAGCCGCAGCGCGTCGCTGGCGCGGGTGTCGGGGGCGGTGAAGACGACGAGGGACGCCCCGTCGTCGCCCGGCAGGGCGAGGGTCTCGAAGGCGAGGTCGAAGCCGCCGACGACGGGGTGCCGGAAGCTCTTGGTGCCGTGTGTCTTCTGCTGCACCTCCTGCGCCGCCCACCGGTGGCGGAACTCCGCGCTGTGTGCGCTCAGTTCGGCGATGCGCGCGGCGAGGGGCCTGTCTGCGGGGCGGCGGCCCGCGGAGAAGCGCAGGAAGCCGATGGTCTGACGGGCCACGTCCGCCCACCTCGGGTAGAGCCGGCGGGCGGCGTCGTCGAGGAACACGTGCCGGGCGAGGTTCAGCCGCCCGGGGACCCTGCCGATCGGTTCGCCGAGGAGGGCGCGGGCGAGGCCGTTGGCGTCGAGGACGTCCATGGCGGGGCTGAGGACGTACGCCGGGACGGCTCCCACCGCGGACAGCAGGCGCCCCAGCCCGTCCCGTACGGGTACGTCCTGTTCCTCGTCCGCAGGCTCGGCGGAGGTCGGGACTCCCGAGAACCTTGCGCCGGGGGCCCGGTGGGCGAGGTCGTGGAGGTGGGCGCGCTCGGTCGGATCGAGTCGCAGGGCGCGGGCGAGGGCGTCGAGCACGGCATCGGAGGGGTTGCGCGCGCGGCCTTGTTCCAGACGCGTGTAGTAGACGTCGCTGACGCCCGCGAGGTCCGCCACCTCCTCGCGGCGCAGCCCCGGGACGCGGCGCCGTCCGTGCGGGTGGAGTCCGGCTGCCTGCGGAGTGATGCGGGAGCGCCGCGACTTCAGGAAGGGGCCGAGCTCGTTGGCTGGGTTCATGCGCGTCAGTATGCGCGGGGGTGATCCGCGGCTGCCTGTCCCTGCCGGTACCCCCTTCGCCGGCCTGCGGATAGCCCTCGCCGCCTGGTACTCGCGGGGTAGTGGTTGCCCGCAGGGGCCTTCGCCAGGGTGAAGGAGGTGCGAGCGCACCACCGCCCCGTGGGGGCGGACGTTCGAAACGACAGGGGCATCCCGATGCGCGCAGTGGTCTTCTCCGAGTACGGAGACGAGAGCGTCCTCGCATTCACCGACCGGCCGGTGCCGAGTCCGGCGGAGGGAGAGATCCTGGTCGAGGTCTTGGCCGCCGGGGTCAACCCGGTCGACTGGAAGCACCGCGAAGGAGCGGTACGCAGCGACCGGCCCTTCCCGCTCGGGATGGGCTGGGACGTGGCGGGTGTGGTGCGCCGTACGGTGCCGGGCGGCCCGGCGGTCGGCGAGTCCGTGTACGGGATGCTGCCGCTGCCGTACGGCGGCGCCTATCAGCAGTTCGCCGCTCTGCCGGCCTCCGCCGTGGCTCCCATGCCCGCCAGGCTGTCCCACGCCGAGGCGGCCGCGGTCCCGCTGGCCGCGCTGACGGCCTGGCAGGCGCTGGAGGCGGCAGGCGTGACCGCGGGGCACCGCGTCCTGGTGCACGCGGGCGCCGGCGGCGTCGGACATTTCGCCGTGCAGTTCGCCCGGCACCGGGGAGCACACGTCACCGCCACCGCCTCCGCCCGCAACCTCGATTTCCTGCGCGGCCTCGGCGTCGACGAACCCGTCGACCGGGGGACGGCGGACCTGACCGCGGCCGAGCCCTTCGACATGGTCCTCGACACCGTGGGGGGCGAGGTGCAGCGCGCCTCGTGGCACCTGCTGCGTCCCGGCGGCACCCTCGTCACCCTCCCCGAACCCGTGGACGAGGCGCACCGGCTGCCCGGCATCGACGCCCGCCGTGTCATCGTCGCCCCCGACGGCGAGGCACTGCGCCGGATCGGCGCGCTCGTCGACGACGGCACGGTCCGTGTCGAGGTGCAGTCGGTCCTGCCCCTGCACGCGGCGGCCGAGGCGCACCGCCTCAGCAAGGAGGGCCGGGTCCGCGGGAAGCTGGTTCTCAGCCTCTGAGCGGCGGCGGGGCGGCGGACGAGCCGGAGAGGACGGACCTGAGCCCGGGACAAATACGGCGGGAACACCATGAACTCCTCACCTTCTGTGCGCCGTTACAGTAGCGACGGCGTCAGTCGGTTCGGCCGCGAGGGAGCGGGAACCGCGTGAAGGAGGCTTTGCATGCTCGAATGGAAGCAGGTCCGCTCCGGCATCCGTCCCGTGCCCGATCCGGCCGCGACGTCGATGGTCTGGGCCGTCGCGGCCGCCACCGCCTTCGCCTTGGTCGCCGTCTTCAATTTCCTCGACGGACAGGGTGACCCCACCCTCGACCTGGTCGCGATCTCCCTCACCGTGGCCCTGGTCAGCACGGGAGCGCGCCTCACCGCCGCACCGGGAACCGCCCTGCTCTGCTGGCTCGTGCTCAACGCCTTCGCCACGGCCCCCATAGGGGCTCTCACCTGGGAGGCCCCGTACGACCTCGGCCGGATCGTATGCCTCCTCGCGGCCGCCGGCACGGGGACCGTCCTCGCCCGGCTCGCCCACGCCCGATCCGCCTACCACCGTCTGACGCCGTAGGCCGCCGGATCTGGGGCAGCCGTCGCCCGCGTGCTCCGGCTCGGCGGGGTTGGTGACGGGGCCGGTGGTCACCGTTCGGCTCCTTCGGCGCCGACGGAGGTCAGGAACCGCTGCTGGTCGGTGAGGAATCCCTCGGCGAACAGGGCTCTGGGCGCGAACAGCGCGGTCAGGGTCAGGCGCAGCGGAGATTCCTCGACGGCGTGTTCGACCAGGCCGTGGGTGGCATCGGGGTAGTGGGCGACGCGCAGCGCCGGCCCCGGTAGCAGGCTGCGGTACGCGGCCTCGGTGTCGGCGGTGTCCACGTTGACGTCGTGTCCGGCGAGCACCAGGAGGACGGGTGTGCCGCGCAGGGCCGGCAGGTCCGCGCTCGCGTCGGCTGTGTGGTTCTTGGAGACGAACCGCCAGCGGGCGGCGGTCATGCCCTTGGGGTCGCCGACGGCGCGGACGTACTCCTCGTAGGAGGCACCGCGCCCGAGGAGTTCCAGGCCGGTCTCGCGGCGGCCCAGGGCGGTCGCGACCTCCGCGTCGGAGGCGCCGTCCCGGCTCAGCTCGGCGAGGAGGTTGTAGCGGCCCTGCCGGTGCCAGTTGACGGCGGGCGAGACGGCGATGACGAACCGGATGCCGCGGTCCTCGGCGGCGATCTTGGGCAGGACCCAGCCGGCCTGGCTGGCGCCCCACAATCCGATCCTGCCGCCGTCGATGTCCGGGCGCTGCCGGGCCCAGGCGATGGCGTCGGCGGCTTCGCCGGCCCGGTCGGCCATGCTCTGGTCGAGCCAGTCGCCCGGGGCGCCGCCGACGCCGGGTTTGTTCCAGGACAGCGAGGCGTACCCGGAACGGGCGAAAGCCTCCCACATCGGACGGTAGAAGGTGTCGTGGGTGGCGTCCACCGGCCCGTCCCCGTGCACGAACACCACCAGCGGGAACGGCCCCTTCCCCCGCTCGGGCAAAGCCAGGACGCCGTCCAGGGCGCGCCCTGCCTGGCGTATCGCCACCGGTTCCTCGCGCAGCTCGTAGGTGTTCTGCCACACCGCCAGTCCGCCCAGGCCCGCCGCCACGACCACCAGCGCGGCCAGCGCCGCGAGCGCGGCCCGCACCACTCGGCGACGGCGCGGCGTGCTTGTCGTACGTGTCGCGCGCACCGCTTTCATCCGACCCCTCCCAAAAAACTACTGTTCCCATAACGCTCGTTTTCAATTCGACCGTACTATGTTCATACGGAGAAGGCGAGGAGGAAGCATGGACGCAGCAGTCGTCATCGGACGCGGCGTGCCGCGCGGGGCCGAGGAGCAGGTCGCCGAGCTGTACTGGGAGGCCTTCGGCCGAAAGCTCGGCGCCGCCCTGGGCCCGCCGGAGCGCGGCCGGGCCTTCATCGCCGGCCATCTCCACCACGACCGCGCCGCCGTCGCCCTCACCCCCGGCGGCGACCGCGTCGTGGGCGTGGCCGGCTACCGGCTCGGCGGACGCGCGCTGACCGGCGGCGGCGCGCGCGACGTGCTCCGCGCCTACGGGCTCTTCCGCGGCCTGCCCCGGATCGCCTTACTGGCGCTGCTCGAACGCACCCCGGAGCCGGGCGAACTGGTCATGGACGGCATCGCCGTCGACCCCGCACACCGCGGCGCGGGCATCGGCAGCCTGCTGCTGGCCCAGATCGCGGCCGTCGCGGCCGAACACGGGTGCTCCCGGGTCAGGCTCGACGTCATCGACGTCAACCCCAGGGCCCGCGCCCTGTACGAGCGGCACGGCTTCAGCGCCGTACGGACCGAGCAGACCCCGTATCTCGAGCGCCTCATGGGCTTCGGCTCGGTGACTACGATGCACCGGGCCGTCGAGGCCCGCCCCGGCCACACCTTGGAGCAGCAGCGATGACCAGCCGACCCGCGGCAGAGCCCGCCGCCCCCGGCATCGGGACCCGGACTCTGGTGTTCGCGCTCGTCCGCGAGGACGGCACCGTGGACGCGGGCGAGCTGTACGCCGTCGCCGAAGCGCTCGGCATGACCGATCAGCAGGTCCGGCTGTGCCTCAAACGGCTCGTCGCCGAGGGCCGGTTCACCCAGGAGGGCCGCGGCCGCAAGGCCCGCCTGGTCGCCACCGCCGACGCGACGGGTGCCGTCGCGCCGGACGCCGAGTACGTCCGCCACGCCTACCGGCAGGACCGGGGACTCGCCCCCTGGGACGGAACGTGGCACCTGTTCGCCTTCGCCATCCCCGAGACGGCCCGGCAGTCCCGCGACGCCCTGCGCGACACGCTCCTGCACCTGGGCGCCGCCCCGCTCCAAGGCGGCCTGTACGTCGCCGCGAACGCGATCGGCGGCATCGTGGAGGCCCACGCCCGCCACCTCGGGGTCCTGCCCTCGCTCACCCGCCTCACCAGCCGCGACCTCAGAGTCGGCGAGGAGGAGGACCCGGCGCGGCTGGCCGCCCTCCTGTGGCCGCTCGACTCGATCGCCGAACGCCACGAGGCACTGGCCGCCCTCGCAACGGCCCGCACGGCCCGCCTGTCCGCCCCCGACCGTCCCACCGGCACCGAAAGGCTGACCTGCGCCATCGAGCTCGCGGCGGCATTCACCACCGCCATGGAGCCCGATCCCCTGCTGCCTCCCGAGCTGCTGCCCCAGCCCTGGCCCGGCACCCGCGCCCGCGCCCTGGCCGCCCGGTGCTGGGAAGCCCTGAGCGGCGGCGACGACCAGGGCGCCGGCCGCCTGCGCCTGTTCCGCCTCTACGACGAAGCCCTCGCCGCCCCGGACGCGGACCCGGCCCGGCCGGCCGGATGAGCCGCTGTCAGAGGAGCGTGCCGAAGAACCGGCGTACGTCGTCCACGAGCGCTTCCGGTTCCTCCATCGCGAGGAAATGGCCCCCGCGGTCGAGTTCGGTCCACCGCACGACGTTGTGGTCCCGCTCGGCCCAGCGGCGGATGGTCACGTCGTGGGTGGAGAGCAGGACGGCGGTCGGGACGGTCCCGCGCCCACCGGCTGCCCCGGCGCCCGGTTCGTCGTACGCGCTCTCCTCCTCACCCCACGCGCCGGCGGAAACCTCCTCGTAGTAGATCTGGGCGGCCGAGGCGGCGGTACCGGTCAGCCAGTACAGCGAGACCGCGGTCAGCATGCGGTCCCGGTCGATGCTGTCCTCGGGCAGCCCGTCCACCGGGGCGGTCAGCTCCTTGTACTTCTCGACCATCCAGGCGAGTTGGCCGACCGGGGAGTCCGTGAGCGCGTAGCCGACCGTCTGCGGCCGCTTGGAGTTGCACTGCAGATAGCCGTCGTTGAAGTCCTGCATGGCCTGCCAGCGCCGTTGCTCGGCCTCGGTGAGGCCGTCCGTCTCGCCCTCCGCCCCCACCGGGAACGCGAGCAGGGCGTTGACGTGGACGCCGATCACGTGCTCCGGGGCCTGCTCGCCCATCCGGGGCGCAACCCAGGAGCCGGTGTCGTAGCCGTGCACGCCGTAGCGCGCGTAGCCGAGGCGGGACATCAGCCGGGTGAGCACCGCGGCCATGCGGGCCGCGCCCATTCCGGGCCCTGCGAGCGGGGTGGAGAAGCCGAAGCCCGGCAGTGAGGGAATGACCAGGTGGAAGGCGTCGGCCGGGCGGCCGCCGTGTGCCCGGGGGTCGGACAGCGGGCCGATGACGTCGAGGAAGTCGGCCACCGAGCCCGGCCAGCCGTGCAACAACACCAGCGGCACGGCACCGGGCTCGGGGGACCGTACGTGCAGGAAGTGGATGTTCTGCCCCTCGACGTCGGTCAGGTACTGGGGGTACGTGTTCAGCGCGGCCTCGTGCGTCCGCCAGTCGTAGGCGGTGAGCCAGTGACCGACCAGGCCCTTCAGATAGGCCACCGGAACACCGCGGCTCCAGCCGACACCGGGCAGCTCGTCCGGCCAGCGGGTGGCGGCGAGGCGGGAGCGGAGGTCGTCGAGCCGGCTCTGGGGGACATCGACACGGAACGGGAACATGCCGGGGATCGTGTTCGTCATGGCCGTGAGGCTAGGGATCACTTAGGACAGTTCCATTCCTAAGCCTGCGGCACCCTGGTGCCATGTTGGAAACCTCCGGGCGGCTGCTGAAACTGCTGTCCCTGCTGCAGACCCCCGGCGAACGGTCCGGCACGGATCTCGCCGAACGCCTCGCCGTCAGCCCCCGCACGCTGCGCCGTGACGTACAGCGGCTGCGCGACCTCGGCTACCCGGTCCATGCGACCCGGGGCACCGCCGGCTACCGGCTCGGGCCCGGTGGCAAGCTGCCTCCACTGCTGCTCGACGACGAGGAGGCCGTGGCCGTCGCCATCAGCCTGCGCACCGGGGCCGACGGCTCGGTCGTCGGGGTCGAGGAGGCCGGTCTGCGCGCCCTGACCAAGCTGGAGCAGGTCCTGCCCTCGCGGTTGCGGCACCGGGTCAACACCCTGCACACCGCCACCGTCCGGGCCGGCGCCGTCCCGGCCCCCGCGGTTTCCGCCGGCACTCTGATGGCCATCGCCGAGGCATGCCGCCGACACGAGCAGCTGCGCTTCGAATACACCAGCCCCCGCCGCGGCCCCGGCATCCGCTCGGCCGAGCCCCACAGCCTGGTCAGCTTCGGCCGCCACTGGTACCTGGTCGCCTGGGACACCGACCGGGGCGACTGGCGCACCTTCCGCGTCGACCGGCTCGTCCCACGCACGCCGGCCGGCCCGCGGTTCACGCCGCGCGCACTTCCCGGCAACGACGCGGCCGCCTACGTGGCCCGCCGCCTGTCGGCACAGACATGGCCGGTCCGGGCGACCGTCATCCTGCATGAATCCGCCACTGCGGTCGCCGACCGCGTCTGGCCCGGGATGGGGGTCGTCGAACCCGTGGACGAGCACAGCTGTCTGCTGCACCTGGGAGCCGACACCTTCCGCGATCTCGCCTGGATGATCACCTCGGTCGACGCCGACTTCACCCTCGTCGACGCCCCACCCGGACTCGCCGGGGCCCTTCGCGCCCAGGCCACCCGCTGCCTCGCCGCCGTGGACCCGACGCGGACGCCTCCTCCATAGGGTGGAAATCCTCCGGGATCACCGGCACGCGCCGACGGGTGGGCGCCGCTCCCCGCTGCCGACGGGCCGGAGAGGTTAGAAGATGGATTATGAGCGTCTTCCTGGGACATCTCCGGCGTGTGCTGCCCGGCTCGGCCAAGCGCGCCTCCGCCGCCTCCCGAGGTCCCCGCTCCGAAGATCGCCACGAGCCCCAGGAGCCCACCCAGGCCTGGGCGAGCAGGGTCCGCAAGCCGCAGCGGCTGTCCTCCCTCCTGAGCGCGCGCAGCGTGGCCGGCGAGGTGTTCCTCCTCCAGCTCGTCGTCGTGGTGCTCCTGGTCGCCGCGGCGGTGGTGGCGCTCGTGGTGCAGGCCCGCAGTGACGCCATGCTGGACGCCCGGCACCGTACGCTCGCCGCCGCCGGCACGTTCGCGGAGTCCCCCGGCATCGTCGCCGCCCTGCGCAGTCCCCACCCGAGCGCCGTGCTGCAGCCGAGCGCGCAGGCGGCGCGGAAGATCGCCGGGGTGGACGGCATCAACGTGTACACGCTCGACGGGGTCACCCTCACCCACAGCGACCCGCGGCAGATCGGCAAGCGCGTGGTCGGCCCCTTCTCCAGGGCGGCGGCCGGCAAGTCCTTCACCGAGACGTTCCAGGGCTCCCTGGGGCGGTCCGTGGTCTCGGCGGTCCCCGTCAAGGACGCCGAGGACCGGGTCATCGCCGTCGTGGCCTCCCCCGTCACCGTCTCGAACGTGCAGAGCATGGTGAACCGGCAGCTGCCGGTCGTCATCGGCACCGCCGCCCTCGTGCTCGCCCTGTCCGCGGGCGGGACCGCCCTGGTGAGCCGTCGGCTGCTGCGCCGGACCCACGGCCTGGGGCCGGCGGAGATGACGAGGATGTACGAGCACCACGACGCGGTGCTGCACGCGGTGCGGGAGGGCGTGCTGATCATCGGCGGCGGCGGGCGCCTGCTGCTGGCCAACGACGAGGCGCGGCGGCTCCTGGAGCTGCCGGCCGACGCGGAGGGGCGCCCCGTCACGGAGCTGGGCCTGGAGGAGGGGATCGCCACCTCGATCGCTTCGGGCCGTTCCGCCACCGACGAGCTGCACATGGCGGCCGATCGGCTGCTGGCGGTCAACATCCGGCCCACCGCGCCCTTCGGGCAGGCGGGGACCGTGGTCACCCTGAGGGACACCACCGAGCTGCGGGCGCTCTCCGGCCGGGCCGAGGTTGCCCACGAGCGGCTGAAGCTGCTCTACGACGCGGGGGTGCGCATCGGTACGACCCTGGACGTGGAGCGCACCGCCGGGGAGCTGGCGGAGGTGGCGGTCCCCCGGTTCGCCGACATCGCCTCGGTCGACCTGCTGGACCCGGTACTGCACGGCGACGAGCCGCCCGAGCCGGGCACCGAGATGCGCCGCACCGCCGTGGTCGCCGTGCAGGACCCGCATCCCCTCTATCCCGTCGGCGAGCTGATCCGGTTCGTCCCCACCAGCCCCATGGCGATCGGGGTGGCCGGAGAGCACGCGGTGCGGGTGGCCGACCTGCGGGACACCCGCGACTGGATGGCGCAGGACCCCGCCCGTTCCCAGCGCATGCTGGACCAGGGCGTCCACTCCGTGATCGCCGTCCCGCTGCGGGCCCGCGGGGTGCTGCTGGGGATGGCCGGCTACTGGCGGGTGGGACCCTCCCCGGCGTTCGAGGAGGAGGACGTGTCCTTCGCCGAGGAGCTGACCGCCCGGGCGGCGCTGTCCATCGACAACGCCCGCCGCTTCACCCGCGAGCACACCATGGCCGTGACGCTGCAGCGCAGCCTGCTGCCCCGGGGCGTACCGGACCAGTCCGCGGTCGAGGTCGCCCACCGCTACCTGCCCGCCCAGGCGGGGGTGGGCGGGGACTGGTTCGACGTCATCCCGCTGCCCGGTGCCCGGGTGGCCCTGGTGGTCGGCGACGTCGTCGGGCACGGTCTGCACGCCGCCGCCACCATGGGCCGGCTGCGCACCGCTATGCACAACTTCTCGACGCTCGACCTGCCCGCGGACGAGCTCCTGAGCCACCTGGACGAGCTGGTCGCCCACATCGACACCGACGAGGGCGCGGGTGAGCAGGAGTGGCAGGGCCTGACCGGCGCCACCTGCCTGTGCGCCGTCTACGACTCCGTCTCCGGGCAGGTGACCGCCGCGACCGCAGGCCACCCGGGTCCCGCCGTCGTCCACCCCGACGGAACGGTGTCCTTCCCCGAGCTTCCGGTCTCGCCGCCGCTGGGCCTGGGCGCCGGCATGCCCATGGAGACCGCGACGCTGACCGTGCCCGAGGGGGCCCAGCTGGTGCTCTTCACCGACGGGCTGCTGGAGAACCGCGACCGGGACGTCGACGCCGGCCTGGCGGTGCTGGGCGCGGCCCTGTCCGGGCCCGCGAGGACCCCGGAGGAGACCTGCGCCGCGGTGATCGGCGCGATGCTGCCCAGCGGGCAGAGCGACGACATCGCGCTGCTGGTGGCCCGCACCCGCCGGCTGGATCCGGAACGGATCGCCGAGTGGGAGGTGCGGTCCGATCCGGCGGCGGTGTCCCCGGTGCGCAACGCCTGCGCCCGCCGGCTGGCGGAGTGGGGCCTGGAGGACATCGCCTTCACCACGGAGCTCATCCTCAGCGAGCTGATCACCAACGCCGTCCGCTACGGATCGCAGCCCATCCGGGTGAGGCTGCTGTACGACCGCAGCCTGGTCTGCGAGGTGTCCGACGGGTCCAGCACCTCCCCGCACCTGCGCCGGGCCGAGGCCACCGACGAGGGCGGGCGCGGCCTGTTCCTGGTCGCCCAGTTCGCCGAGCGGTGGGGCACCCGCTACACCGCCCGCGGCAAGATCATCTGGAGTGAGCAGGCCCTGCACGCGGAGTCCTCCGCGGACGGGGAGGACCTGGGTGCGGCGCTGCTCGCGGCCTGGGACGACGAACCCTTCTGAGCCCGTTCCGGGACCGGTCCGGGGCCGCTCCGGTACGTCGGCCGGAGGACGGGCGGCGGCGCGACCCGCCGGGACTGCGCTGTCGCGGCAGACGCACGTACGCTGGCCTGGATCAGTACGTGCCGCCCGTTATGGAGCCTTTGTGCCCGCACCTCGTCTCCGGACAGCCGCCGTCGCCGCCGGCCTCGCCCTCGCCGCGGGGCCCCTCGGCGCCTGCGGAGACAGGCCCCCCGAACCGCCCAGGGCGCCGGCGGTGGCCACCTCCGCCGCGGACGCGGGCGGTATGGCGGCGCTGACCGCGGCGGCCAGGAAGGAGGGGGCCCTCAACACCATCGCGCTCCCGAGGGACTGGGCCAATTACGGGGCGCTGATCGACGGCTTCGAGAAGAAGTACGGGATCGAGGTCGCCGTGGAGAACCCGGAGGGTTCCAGCCAGGACGAGATCGACGCCCTCAAGGAGCACCGGCGCGACGGGACCGCCCCCGACGTGATCGACGTGGGCGGCACCTTCGCGCCGGCCGCGGCCCGCCAGGGTCTGCTCACTCCGTACGAGGTCGCTCCGTGGGACGACATCCCCGACGAGCAGAAGGACGAGCGGGCCCGCTGGTACAACAACTACGGCGGCTACGTCTCGATCGGCTGCGACGCCAAGCGCGTCAAGACCTGCCCCGCGACCTTCGCCGACCTGCGCAGGCCCGAGTACAAGGGCCAGGTCTCGCTCAACGGCAATCCCACCAAGTCGGGCTCCGCCTTCGCCGGGGTGTACGCGGCGGCCCTGGCGAACGGGGGCTCCTTCGACAACATCCAGCCCGGCATCGACTTCTTCGCCGAGCTCAGCCGGAGCGGCAACTTCATCCCGCTCGAATCGACCCCGGCCACGATCGAGAGCGGGCGGACCCCGATCAGCATCGACTGGGACTTCCTCAACCTCGCCTACGCCGACGAGTTCCGCAGGAAGGGCGCGGACGTGGACTGGCGGACCTCCATCCCCTTCGACGGCAGTTTCGCCCAGTACTACGCGCAGGGGATCAACAAGGACGCCCCGCACCCCGCGGCGGCGCGGCTGTGGCAGGAGTACCTCTTCAGCCCGGAGGGCCAGAACCTCCGGCTCGGGGCATACGCGCGCCCCGTCCTCATGGAGTCCATGGAGGAGAACGGCACCCTCGACAAGAGCCTGGCGGAGAAGCTGCCCACGGTCGAGGGCACACCGACCTTCCCGACGGAGAAGCAGCAGGCGAAGGCGGGCAGGACCGTCAACCGGACGTGGGCCGAGGCCGTCTGGGGCTGAGGGTCGGAAACGAACCGAACGAACCGAACGGGCGGGTGTGGTTGCGGAAGAGGGAACGGGGGTCAGCACCGGCGGCGGTCCGGCCAGATGCCCTCGTGTTCCGGTCCATCGCCCGAGAGGGTGTCGAGCAGCCGCTCGCGGGCGTACACGCGGGTGAGTTCCGGGAACTCGTAGTGGGCCCCGCCGTCCTCCCACCGGACGATGTTGATCAGGTGGCTGTCGACGAAGCGCTGGAGCAGGTGCTCCACGCTGCGGCTGTCGCTGCCGAGGAGCTCGACGACGGAATCGGCGGTGAACCGCCTGGGCGGGAGGATGCTCAGCAGCCGGAAGACGCTCTGCTCGACGCGGCCGAGCCCCTCGTAGCTGAAGTCGTACCGGGAGCGCACGTCGAGCTCCCCGAGGCGGAGCTCGTCCAGCAGCTTCTCGGAACAGTTCAGTTGGGTGGCTAAGCCGGACAGGGTGAGCCCCGGACTGCCGCTGAGGCGCCCCCCGATGCACCGCACGGCCAGGGGATGTCCGCCGACGGTCTCCATCAGCTGGTTGGCGGCGTTGCGCTCCCGCCTGACCCGGGCGGATCCGATGATGCGGGCGAGCAGCTCGCGGCCCTCGGCGGTGTCCATGGCGTCGAGGTTGACGTTCCAGGCGCCGCCCAGGCCGTGCAGGCGCCTGCGGCTCGTGATGACGACGGAGCACTCCGGGTCGCCGGGGAGCAGCGAGCGTACGTCGGCCAGCGAGGACACGTCGTCCAGCAGGATCAGCAGGCGCCGGCCGACCGTGGTGGAGCGGAACAGCTTGGACCGTTCCTCCAGGTCCGCGGGGATCTCGGATTCCGCGACGCCCAGGGCGCGCAGGAATCCGTGGAGCACTTCCGTGGGGTCCGTGCCCCTGCCGGTGGAGCCGCGCAGATCCGCGTAGAGCTGTCCGCCTTCGAAGAACGGCCGGACGGTGTGGGACATGTGCACGGCGAGCGCGCTCTTGCCCACGCCCGGCATGCCGCTGATGACCGCGACGGCCGGGGCCGTGGGGGGACGGTCTCGCTCCCCCACCCCGGCCAGGAGGGCGGGGGCCTGGTCGACGATGGACTCCCTGCCGGTGAAGTCGGCGATGTCCGGCGGGAGCTGGGCGGGTGCGGGGACTCCGGGTGCGGCGGCGGGCCGGGGCGCGGCGGCCACCGGCGGCTCTTCCGGCTCGGGATGCCCGACCGGACCCCGGTCGGGCTCGACCAGGACGGGCTGCTGGTGGCGTTCGTACAGCACGCCCCCCGTGGCCTCGGACAACAGCGCCTGGTGGAGCGCCCGGAGCTCCTTGCCCGGTTCGAGGCCGAGGTTGTCGATCATGCTGCGGCGCAGCACCTGATAGACCTCGAGCGCCTCGTGGCGCCGGCCGGAGCGGTGGAGGGCGATCATCAGGGAGGCGTGCACGTTCTCGTGGAGCGGTCGGCTGAGCACGAGCGACTTGAGCTCGCTGATCAGCTCCTGGTGGCGACCCAGCTGGAGATCGGCCTCGATCCTCAGGTCGAGGGTGCGCTCCCGGAACTCCTCGAGTCGTGTCACGTACGAGGACAGCAGACCGCCCGGCACGACGTCGACCAGCGCGGAGCCGCGCCAGAGCGCGAGTGACCGGCGGAGCGCCTCCGCCGCTCCCGCCGCGTCTCCGTTCTTCAACAGCGACTTGCCCTCGCCGGCTTCCGTTTCGAATCGGTGCAGGTCGACGGACCGGTCGGGAATGGCCAGCGTGTATCCCCCGGGCCGGGTGAAGAGAATTTCCTCCGAATTCCGCGCGGTGAGAATCTTCCGGAGTTTGTATATATACGTTTGCAGTGTGGTCATCGCACTTGCGGGAGGATCGCTCTCCCATAGTTCATCGATAAGTTCAGAGGTCTGCACCAGGGTGTTTCTCCTCATGAGGAGAAGGGCTATCACCTGGCGCGGCTTGGGTGCGGTGGGCACTACATTGCACGGACCATCGAGAATCTCCAACGGGCCGAGCATCCGGAAGTCCATCTCACGTCCCCCGTTCAGTGATGCTGTGACACTGCGTAGTCACAAGAGGTTCGAGCGCCCCCTGGTCGAGGTAAGGGTCACGAAGCTACTTCTCCCCTGACTTTGCACTAAGTTAACTCTTCCCTTAAGGCGGGGCAAGGCCATATGCCACCGTCCTGGGTTCATCTCGCCCCGGCAACACCGGCGACCTGCACACCCGTTGACCCGAAACAGTCGAGGATTAAACGGAATAGGATCTTCCGGGATGCGCTCGCCCTCGGGCACCATGACGCCGTCTTGATTCCGCTTCGAATTCGCGCCAATAAACCACGGAAATGCGCCTGTTCCTTTCGGTGCGCACAACCGTCGGGGTGCGGCGGTGGCAGGACGCGGCCGGTGCCGGCTCCGGAGCCTCGTCGCACCGGCGCCCCGCCCCCCTCTGGAGGCCGCCACGATCCTGGCTCGACCCCGGGGGGAGGGGTCCGCTCTGCGAACGGATACGGGCGCGTGGGGGGCGTCATGACGACAACCATCGGGCGTCACCCTCGAAGAACGATCGAACTCCCGGCCGTGCCCCCCGCGCAGGTTCAGGGAGATTCGAGGTCGTTGCTGGCAGCGCGCACTGTACTGGGCCCTGCGCGCCGTCGACGGCCCCACCTCCACGGGAGCATCCGCGGACACCGGTACGGCCACTCTCCTCGACGCCGCGGACGCGGAAGACCGCCGAGTACGCAGCACGACCCTGTCCTCCCGGCGCAAAGGAATCCCTGGTGAACAGAATCGCCCTCCCGCACCCTTCCCCGACCGCCCTCCGCACGCTCCAGGACCGGCTCGCACGGTCGGCCCTCGCCGAGGAGAGCCGGGTCCGCCAACCGGCCCCGTTCGTCACGTGGTTCGCCGACGCCCGCGAACGGTCGGGCCTCCGGGTCGACCGCGTGGACCTCGACGGCCTCGAGAACTGGGAGCGGGATCCGCGCACCGGGGCGCTGCGGCACTCCAGCGGCGGCTTCTTCGCCATCGACGGGCTGGACGTGCGCTTCCCCTCGGGTCCCGTACCCCACTGGCAGCAGCCGATCATCCACCAGCCGGAGGTCGGCGTACTCGGCCTGCTGGCCAAGGAGTTCGACGGGGTGCTGCATTTCCTCATGCAGGCCAAGGTCGAGCCGGGGAACAGGAACCATCTGCAGCTCTCCCCCACCGTGCAGGCCACCCGCAGCAATTACCTGCGGCTGCACAAAGGGCGCGCCGTCCCCTATCTGGGGTACTTCCAGGAAAGGACGCGGCACCGCGTCGTCGCCGACGTGCTCCAGTCGGAACAGGGCGCCTGGTTCTACCGCAAGCGCAACCGGAACATCGTCATCGAGGTCACCGAGGACATCGCCGTCGAGGAGGACTTCCGCTGGATGACCCTCGGCGAGATCCACCGGCTGCTGGCCGTCGAGGACATCGTCAACATGGACACGCGCACCACGCTGTCCTGCCTGCCCCTGGCCGGCGGAGGCCTCGACGTCCTGCTGGACACCGGCGACGGCTTCCGGGACGCCCTGGCCCGCTCGTGCGCCGGGGAGCCGGGCGGGGTGCACGACGTGGACGAGCTCCAGAGCTGGATCACCGAGCACCGCGCCCAGAACGACCTCACCACCCGCCCGGTACCGCTGGTCGAGCTGCGCGACTGGCACAGCTCGCCGGAGCGGGTCTCCCACACCAGCGGGCGGTTCTTCTCCGTGATCGGGGTGAACGTCTCCGCGGGCACGCGCGAGGTCCGGGGCTGGTCCCAGCCCATGCTGGAGCCGCACGGCACCGGCGTGATCGCCGTGCTGGTCAAGCAGATCGACGGGGTGCTCCACATTCTGCTGCGGGCCAGCGTGGAGCCGGGCTACGTGGACGGGGTCGAGCTCTCACCCACCGTCCAGTTCACCCCCGAGAGCGTCCCGCCGGGCGCGGCCCTGCCCCG
This sequence comes from Streptomyces erythrochromogenes, assembly GCF_036170895.1. NCBI lineage: Bacteria > Bacillati > Actinomycetota > Actinomycetes > Kitasatosporales > Streptomycetaceae > Streptomyces > Streptomyces erythrochromogenes. Next base: position 1,292,595 of record NZ_CP108036.1, read on the forward strand.
CTTCGTCGACGACGTGCTGTCGGCCCCGCCGGAGCGGACCAGGTTCGCCTGCCTGCTGTCCGAGGAGGGCGGCCGTTTCCACCACGCCCTGAACCGGTACCTCGTCGTCGAGGCCGAGGGCGACGCCGAGTCCATGGAGGACCGGGACTTCCGCTGGGTGACCCTGGACCAGCTCAGCACCCTGTTGCGGCACAGCCACTACCTCAACGTGCAGGCCCGCACCCTGGTGGCCTGTCTGCACAGCCTGCTGGCGCCTCGGCGGCCCGGCGGCGAGGCGCTGGGCCTGTGAGCGGGTGAGCCGGCCGGACAGCGACGCGTGGGGGCGGCCCACCGGATCCCGGTGGGCCGCCCCCGCGCGTCGTACCGCCGCCGATCAGGCCGGGCGCAGGGCGCGGTCGATCGCCAGGCACTCGGCGTAGTCGGGCAGCAGGCCGTCCGAAGCGGCCTTCTCCAGGGTGGGCGCCGCGAGGTCGCGCTCGGACAGGACGGGCTCGATGTCGCCGGGAATGGGCAGGGCGAGGTCCGGGTCGAGGATCGACAGTGCCAGCTCGTGCTCCGGGACGTACTCCCCGGAGAGCAGGTAGGACACCACGGTGTCGTCCTCCAGCGCGACGAAGCCGTGGGCCACGCCGACCGGGAAGTACACGGAGCGGAAGACCTCGGTGTCCAGCAGTACGGCGTCCCACTTCCCGAAGGTGGGCGAGCCGACCCGGACGTCCACCGCTATGTCGAGCGTCTTGCCGCGCGCGCAGTACACGTACTTGGCACAGCCCGGCGGTGTCAGGGTGTAGTGCAGCCCGCGCACCACGCCCTTTCGTGACCTACTGTGATTGGTCTGGGCCACGCGGAAGAGCGTGTGCCCGCCGGTGGCGTCGGAGAACGCCGACTCCTGGTAGGGCGACAGGAATATGCCACGCTCGTCGTCGAACACGCGCGGGGTGAATTCGATTGCGCCCTCGACGGAGAGTTTCCGCGACTCCATGGAGGAAACCATGCCGGACTCCCATTCAATGCAGTGATGTGCGGTCTGTGGTCCGTGGCCCGTCAGCGCCTTGGTCCCGTGTCCGGCGTGCCAGGATCGGGGGTCTCCACCGGGCCCTCGTGCTGGTGACGATGATGGCCGCGGGGTCTCGTACGCGCCTCAACGACGGCTGGACGCCAGGAGCCCCGGCCCGGACCGCGACCGGGCCCGGTCCATCTGCCCTCGAGTGCTTTCGCAGGTGCCGGCCGGACGATGGTGGGCCGGACACGCCGACCATTCCTGGGAGCGACGCACATGGACAAGACAACCTACAAGGCCCATGTCACGGCCGCCTTCGACCGCGCCGCCGGGTCCTACGACCGGATGGGGGTCACCTTCTTCACCCCCATGGGGCGGCGCCTCGTCGAACGGGCCGCGCCGCAGCCCGGGCAGCGCGTGCTGGACGTCGGCTGCGGGCGGGGGGCGTGCCTCTTCCACGCCGCCGCGCTCGTCGGCGACCAGGGCCGCGTCCTCGGCATCGACATCGCGCCGGCCATGATCGAGGAGGCGCGAAAGGAGGCGGCCGACCTGGGCATCGCCAACGTCGAACTGCGCGTGATGGACGGGGAGTTCCCCGATCTGCCGGCCCGCTCCTTCGACGTCGTCACCGGCAGCTACAGCCTGATCTTCTTCCCGGAGGCCCGGGCCGCCCTGCCGCGCTACGCCGAACTGCTCGCCGACGGCGGGCGCATCGCCTTCACGAGCCCGGTGTTCGACGACGACGCCTTCCCCTTCCTCCCGCCCGTCTTCACCGAGCTCATCCCGCGCTCGCTCCTGGAGAACCTGCCGCCGCAGTGGCGGCCGGAGGAACTCCAGAAGCGCTTCAACAGCTGGCTGGCGCAGGAGGCGGACCTGCGCCGGGCCCTGGAGTCCGCGGGGTTCCACGAGGTGGAGATCACCGACGAACCGGTCGACCTCGTGGCCCCGTCCGGCGAGGCGTGGGTGGCGTGGTCCCACACCCAGGGCATGCGCCTGCTGTGGGAGCACCTGCCCGACGACGACCGGGAGCGGCTGCGGGTCCGGCTCACCGGGGCGCTGGACGAGATGCGCCACGACGGCGGACCCCTGTCGATCGAGACGCCGGTGCGCTACGTCACGGCGACGGTGGCCCGTTGACCTCGCGTACCGCGTCCTCGCGCTCCGGAGCGGCAGCCGCCGCCGGAGGGGCCCGCCGGGTGACCCTGGCCAGCAGCGCCTCGGCGGGCCCGCGCCGCCCCCTTCGGCGCAGCAGGTCGGCGAGCAGCACACCGGCGCCCCACGCGCCGAGGGCGACGAGCGCGGAGCCGAGGACGCCCACGCGGTCGCCGAGCCCGAAGGTGTACGGGGCGAACAGCACGAGCCAGACGACCGACTGCCAGACGTAGGCGCTCATCGACCGCCGGCCGCACGCGGCGACGGCGGTCACGGCCCTGCTCCGCCGGCCCTCCAGGCGCAGCGCGAGCAGGGCCACCGCCGCGGCGAGGCCGCAGCCTCCCGCGTACCCCGTCAGCACGTGCAGCGCGCTGAGCCCCCAGGCCACGTCGGAGGGTGCGGTGGTCCACACCCCGGAGGTGACCAGCGCCAGCGGTAGGCCTCCGGCGACGCTCAGGGCGGTGCCCGTCACCGCCACCCGGCGCAGCAGGACCCGGTGGCGGCCCGGCTCCTCCAGGACCCGCTGCCGGGCGGCGTGCGCACCGATGAGGAACGGGCCGAGCGACATGACGGCGAACAGCGGTGTGGTGACCACCCAGGTGCCGATGCGGTACGCCGCGTCGGAGACCGGGTCGGCGGCGAGGAACATCGCCGCCGCGGTGTCGTCCGGGTCGCCGGAGACGCCCGCGGCCAGCATGCTCGCGTACAGCACCGTCCCCACGGCGACACCGGCGCCCGCCACCGTGAACAGGATGCGGTCACGGGCGCCGGTCAGGCCGACGGCGACCAGGGCGAGCAGTCCGTAGGCGCCCAGTACGTCCCCGGCGAACAGCAGCAGCGCGTGGACGGCCCCGAACAGCAGCAGCAGGCGGGCGCGGCGCCGCAGCACCGCGCGCGCACCGGGTCCGTCCCGTCCCCGTTCCCTCTCGCTTGCGAGGATCCGGCCCGTGCCGTAGCCGAACAGCAGGGCGAACATGGGGAAGCTGCGGCTGTCGGCCAGCACCGTGAGCACCCCCGCCGTGGCTGCGTCCGCGGGCGAGCCGGCGACCGGCGGATACCCCCGGATCACGGCGGCGCTCCCACTGACGAACATGTGCGCGTGCACCAGGGCGACGATCAGCAGCATCAGGCCCCGGGCGAGATCGGGGGCGAGGGCGCGGTCCGCCGTCGCCCCCGATCCGGACGGACGCGGAGCGCCGTCGCTCATCGGCCCTTCCTCCTCGGCATGTCAGTCCCGCTCCGCCAGCACCAGGTGGACGCTGCCGCCGACGTAGACCCCCCACTGGGAGACCGTGGCGTGGAAACCGAGTCCGGACAGCCGGGAGACGACCCGGCCGAGCCGGCCGTCGATGTCGTGGACCTCGAGGAGGACCCGCCGGATGCGGGGCCAGCAGGCCGGGTCGATGCCGTCGAGGACGTCGAGTTCACCGCGTTCGACGTCGATCTTGAGCAGGCCCACCCGGTCGACGTCGTGCTCCGCCATCACGGAGGCGAGCGTGGTCACCTCGACCGTGACCCGCTGGCTCACGTTGAAGGTGCGCCGCACGACCTCCCTGGTCCGCTCGTCGGCGCCGATGTTGTCGAGGTGCGCTTCGAGGTTGCGGGCGTCGTCCTCGGCGTCGTCGTACAGGGTCGAGGCGGAGGCCACGTAGGGCCGGTAGGTCAGTTCGGACGTACCCGACGCGGCCCCCAGCGCCTGCCGGAACGCGGTCGCCCCCGGCAGGAGGCGGGCGAGGTTGTCCTCCAGACAGGTGTAGGCCTTCGGGGCGGGTTCGAAGGCGAGCACGCGGCTCTCGGGGGCCAGCCCGCCGAAGAGCAGGGACGCCAGCCCGATGTGGGCGCCGACGTCGATGACGGCCTCGCCGGGGCGGAGGCCCTCGGCCGCCTTGCGGTAGGGGGCGGCGCTGCTGATCTCCTCCCAGAGGGTGTGCGCCTCCGCTTCCTGCACCGCCGACAGCACGCGGCCGTCGGGCAGTTCGCAGCGGGAGACGGGAAGGTCGGTGGGCAGTTCATCGGGGAGATCCCACGGATTCGGCATGGCATCGAATCTGCGGGACCGGTCTCGAGGAGCGCACGAGGAGCACTGGTCCACCGGCCGCCGGGCCGGTGGACCGGTCATCCGCGGCGCCGGTGCTCCCTGGTCATCTCCTCGAGGACCGGCACGACCTCGTTGGGCGTCGGCATGGCGCGGATCTCGTCACGGAGCGCGCCGGCCCGTTCGGTGTAGGAGGGCTCGTCGAGCAGCCGCAGGATCTTCTCGCGGAGCACCTCGGCGGTCAGGTCGCGGGCGGAGACGGCCAGGGTGGTGCCGGACTTCTCGTATTCCTCGCCCATGTCCTCGCTCACCCACTCGTAGCCGACGATGACGACCTGGGGAACGCCGTGCAGGTCCGCGGTGGCCTTGGTCTGGTAGCCGGCGTGGTGCACGATGACCGAGCACGACGGCGCCAGTTCGTTGAGCGGGACGAAGTCGGTGGTGCGGATGTTGTCCGGCAGGTCGGGCAGGGCGCCGCGCTGGGCCGGGTCGAGGGCGGCGATGATCTCGACGTCTAGTCCGGCCAGGCTCCTGAAGAGGGCCGCGAGGGTCTCGCCCAGCCGGAACCGCTCGGACTCCTCGCTGGTGATGGACGTGCCGAGGGTGATGCACACCCGGCGTCGCTCCACCGGTTCGTTGAGCCAGCCGGGCACCACGCAGCGCCCGTTGTAGGGGACGTAGCGCATCGGGACGGTCGGCAGGTCGAGCTCCTGGCGCAGGCTCGCGGGCCGGGTGTCGACGACCCACTGGCCCGTCAGCATGGTCTCGTCGAACCGCCGTTCGCTGCCGAGGCGTTCGAGGGTCCAGTCGAGCCACTCGGCCGTCGGGTCCTCGCGCAGCGGCTCGGGCTGCCGGTCGCGGTGGCGTACGAAGTGTCCGCGGGTGACCATCTGGAGGGCGAGCTCGGGCCCGGACACCAGGCGGGCGTGGGCGGCGCCGGTCGCGACGGCGACGACGGCCCCGGCGATCGAGAAGCTCTCCCACACGACCAGGTCGGGCTGCCAGCTGCGGGCGGCCGCGACGAGCTGGTCGATCTGCGCGTCGTTGTTGAGCGGTTGGTAGAGCGCGGGGACGACCATGTTCTCGTAGGAGAGGTGGTCCTCCCAGGTCGCTTTGGAGGGGTCCTGCTTGCTGGTGCCGATCTCGTTGAAGAGGGAGATCGCCTCCTTCTGGAAGCCGTCGAGCTGCTCCCAGAGGGTGGGCGACTGGATCGGCACGGCGGTCAGGCCGGTCTGGGTGACGGTGTCGACGAGGCTTTCGTTGCAGGCCGCCCGCACCTCGTGGCCCGCGGTGCGCAGGGCCCAGGCCAGCGGGACCATCTGCTGGAAGTGGTTGCCCTCGATCGACGTGAACAGGACTCTCATCGCGGGGTTCCTTTCTGTGGGCGCCGGTCAGCCGGTGGTGAGCGGGCAGCCGAGCAGGTGTCCCGTGACGGGTGAGCGGCGGCTGCGCAGGTGGCCGGCCGAGCGGCGCGGGCGCGGGCGGGCGGCCACCAGTGCGCGCAGGACCGCTTCGGCCTGGGCGCGGGCGAACGGCAGGGTCACCCGGTGGTGGAGGGCCGGGACCAGTGCCTCGACCGGGCGGCCGGTGACGAACCGGTCGGGATCGTCGAAGACTTCGGGGTCGCGGTTCGCCGCGGCGACGAGCACCACCACGCGCTCGCCCGCCCGCACGTGCTGTCCGGCGAATTCGACGTCGGCGAGGGCGACCGCCGGATGGATACGTACCGGGGGGTCGTGGCGCAGGACCTCGGCCACGACGAGGGCGGCGTGCCCTGGGTCTTCGGCGACGCGCGACCACTCCTCGGGGTGGTCCGCCACCGCCAGCACGGAGCCGGCGATCAGGCTCGCCGCGGTGCGCACCCCGGCGGTGGCCAGCAGGACCGCGGCCTCGTGCGGGCCGGCCCCCGGTCCGGCTTCGGGGTCGGCGGCGGGGTCGGCGAGGAGCTCGCGCAGCCGGCCGACGGCGGCCACCGCCCGCCGGGTGACGTCCAGCCGCTGCGGGCACAGCAGGCCGTCGAGGACGACCCCGGCGGCGGTGCAGGCCCGGGCCAGTTCCCGGCGGTCCGCGCCGGCCGGCCCGAGGGTCGCGGCGAGCAGGTTCGTGGGAACGGCCTCCGCGAGGTCGGTGACCAGGTCGAAGTCCGCGGCCAGGGCGCCGACCACCCGCTCGGACACCGCCTGCACGGCGGCCGGGGGCACGGCGTCCCGCGCGTACCCGTGCAGCCGCTCGTAGTGCGCGGCGTCCCCGCCGAGCCCGGCGTCGTCCACCGGTACGTGGGCCTCGTCGTCCGCCAGGGGGCGGTGCGGCCACCCCGCGCCCAGGAGTTCCCCGGCGAGCCGGTGGTCCGCCGTCACCCAGGCGCCCGTGGTGCTGCGCCACAGCGGGCCGAGCGCGCGGATCCGCTCCTGGCCCGGACGGGGGTCCTCGGCGTGGCCGCGCAGGAGGTCGGCGTACGGATCGCCCTTCACCTGGTGCAGCCACACCTCCCCGTGGGCGCGCTGGAGCCGTCTGCCCAGCTCTCCGATGTCCGTGCGGTTCCATGTGCCGTGCATGACGCTCACCTTCGACGGTCTCCTCTAGATGAGGGGGAACTTCTCGTTGTCCAGCGGGTCCCCGGGGGCCATGTGGGAGATGTGGGCGTCCTCGGTGCCGGGCCAGTAGGTGCTGCCGTCGTCCATGTAGACGATGCCGTGGCCCATCCGGGGGTTGTCGGTCAGGTTCGCCCCGGCCATGTGGACGGTGCGGCAGTGGTGGAAGGCGACGTCACCGGCCTTCAGCGGCACGGTGATCCGCGGCTGCCAGTCGTAGTCCGGCCAGATGTCGGCGATGGGCCGGTACTCGGCGAAGCTGGTCATGTGGACCTGCCGGTGGGCGGCGTCGCGCAGGTGGGACCCGGGCACGTAGCTGAGGCAGCCGCTCTCGGCCGGTACGTCGACCAGCGCGACCCACGCCGTGAGCGTCCGCTCGATGCCGTGCAGCGGGAGGCCCGTCTCGTCGTCGTGGACGAGCGTGGGCAGCGTGTTCAGGGTCTCCCGGCCGGACTTGAGGAGGATGTCGGTGCTGTAGAGGCGCAAGGGGCCGCCGGCGAGCCGCTTGGCCATGCCGGTGATCGCCGGGTGCAGCGCGAGGTCGCGCAGCGCCTCGTGCTTGAGCCAGGCCTGGGCGACGAAGTGCACCTGCACCTCGTCCTCGCCGGCGCCCCAGATCTCCGGCCCGTGCTGGGCGACCACTTCCTCGGAGGCGGCCCTGAACCGCTCGACCTCGGAGGGGGTGAGGACTTCGGGAATGCGGACGAAACCGTTCTCCTGGTAATGGCGGCGGGCCTCGTCGGTGAGGACGTCGGCCGTGACCGGGGCGCTTCGGGCCGTCATGGCGTGTTCGCTCCTTCGTCGTGGTGGTGGGGTACGGGGTGGTCCCGTTCAGCGGGACAGGACCCGGGTGAGGGCGTCGCGCAGGGCGGCGGCGGGGTCGTCCGGCCGGGTGGCGGTGCGCCATGCGACGATGCCGTCGGGCCGGACGAGGCTGGCGCCGCCGGTGCCGATGCCGAACCGTTCTGCGAGTTCGCCGTCGGGGTCCTCGAGACCGGTGGCCGGACCGTGGACCTCGACGGGGACGCCGAGTTCCCTGCTCGCGCTGCGGGCCCAGCCGGTCCAGCCGGCGCCGTCCGCACCGGTCATGAGCAGCCAGCCGGAACCGAAGAGGTCCACGGTGGAGATCCGCTCGCCCGCCCTGAGCACCCACACGTGCGGCATCCGGAAGCCGGGCCTTCCGGTGGGCCGGGCCGGGGACTCGACCCGGGCGGGGTCGTCGTCGTCGATGAGGACGGCGTCCGAGCGGTAGCGGAAGCCGAGGATCACCTCGGCATAGCCGACGGGCTCCGCCATCCGGTCCTGCAGGTGCGGGGCGAGCCGGGAAGCGTAGAGGGCCATGGACTCGTCCATCACGAGCCGGGCCACGAGGCCGCGCTCGGGCTCGTAGCTGTCCAGCAGGCCGGGGCCGGCCTGGCCGGTGAGTACGGCGGACAGCTTCCAAGCCAGGTCGTACCCGTCGCCGATGGCCGTGTTGCCGCCGAGCCCGCCGGTGGGGGGCACGACCTTCGCCGAGTCGCCGACCAGGAACACCCTTCCGGCGCGCCAGCGTTCGGCGATGCGGGCCGCCATCTCCCAGCGCTGGACGTCCAGCACCTTGGGCTCCAGGTCCGGTGCGTCCAGGCCGGTGCGGATCAGTTCGAGGCAGCGGTCGGGAGTGAAGTCCTCGGCGGACTCTCCGCGTTCGGGGTCGTACTCGACCAGGAAGGTGTGCCGCTCGGGTCGGTCGCTGCCGATGAAGATGCCGCTGAAGGCGGGGTTGCGCAGGTAGTACAGCCCGGACGCGTCCGAGGTGAGCACCCCGGACAGGTCGGCTTCGAAGATCATGCCGACCACGTGGGACAGCGAGCCGTGGCCCCGGCGGGCGATGCCGAGCCCTTCCCTGATGGGGCTGCGGTCGCCGTCCGCGGCCACCAGGTAGCGCGCCCGTACGGTGGTCTCCGCGCCGCTCTCGCGGTCGCGGAGCAGCGCGCTCACCCCGTCCGCGTCCTGTTCGTAGGAGACGAGCGCGGCGGCGAACCGGATCTGCGCCCCGTCCCGGCGGGCCCGGTCCAGCATCAGGGGCTCCAGCTGGTCCTGCCAGGCCAGCGCCCACGCCATGGGGGAACAGGGCGCGGTCGTGGCGACGAGGTTGTCGAAGCCCTCTTCGAAGGTGCCGAGCACCTCGCCCCGTACGGTCTCGGCGACCCGGGTCGTGAAGTGGCCCTTGGCACCGCGGTGGTCGGTGGCGTCCTGCACCTGCTCGGCGATCCCGCCGAGCCGCAGCAGCTCCATGGTGCGCGGGTTCTGGCCGATCGCTCTGGGGTGGATCGACGTCGTCGGATGCTTCTCGGCCATGAGCACCGGCACGCCCAGGCGGGCGAGGAACATCGTCGTGGACAGGCCTCCCAGGCCCGCGCCCACTACCAGTACGTCGACTTCCTTGTCAGCTGTGGCCATCGTCTTCTCCCGCTTCGGTGGCGGCCGTCCTGTCGGACCTCCGTTGCCCGGGGCCGAGACTCGCCGGTGGGCTTCGAAGTTCGCTGGAGGCCCGTCGACGCGGGCTCGTGCGCGGCTGCGGGAATCCTCGAGTGCCGTGCGAACGGGCACCGGCAGGGTGACCTCCCATGCGAGTGCTGTTCACGCCGTTCCCGGCGAGCACCCACGTCCACACCCAGGTACCCCTGGCGTGGGCGATGCGGGCCGCGGGACACGAGGTCCGTGTCGCCACCCGGCCGGACGTGGTCGAGGACATCAACAACGCCGGCCTGACCGCGGTCGCGGTCGGCGGGGTCCTCGACGTCGCGGCCACGATGAATCCGGAGTACACCGACGAGCCCGACGAGATACGTGACGAAGCCTGGCTGGACGTCCTCGACATCAGCGAGACGCGGCCGGAGAAGCTGACCCTTCCCTATGTCCACGGGGTACTGACCGCGTGGACCTCGTTCGTCTACCAGAACACCCTGCCGGACGACACCACCGGGGAGCTGATCGACTTCGCCCGTTCCTGGCGGCCCGACCTGGTCGTCTGGGACACCATGTACTACCCCGGCGCGCTCGCGGCGCGGATCAGCGGCGCGGCGCACGCGCGGCTGATGTTCGGCCTGGACCTGGTCGGGCTGATGCGCCAGCACTACCTGCGGGGGCTGGCCGGACTGCCGCCGGCGCTGCGGGAGGATCCGCTGGAGGAGTGGATGGACCGGATCCTGCGGCGGTACGGCCGGGAGTTCACCGAGGACCTGGTCGTGGGCCAGTGGACCATCGATCCCGTTCCGCCGTCGCTGCGGCTGCCGGTCGACCTGCCGTCCGTGCCGGTGCGCTACGTACCGTACAACGGCGAGGCGCAGGTCCCGGACTGGCTGCGGGAGCCGCCGCCCCGCCGGCCCCGTGTCTGCCTGACCCTCGGCAGGTCGTTCCGCGAGGTGGTCGGCGCCGACCGGACGTCGGTCGGCGACCTGCTGGAGGCGGTGGCGGACCTGGACGTCGACGTGGTCGCGACGTTCACCGCGGACCAGCTCGATCCGGGCCGGCGCGTACCGGACAACGTGCGGGTCGTCGACTTCGCACCGCTGGACGCGCTGCTGCCGACCAGCGCGGCGATCGTGCACCACGGGGGTTCGGGCACCCTCCAGACCGCGCTGGCGCACGGCGTGCCCCAGGTGATCGTGCCGGCCAAGATGTGGTGCAACGTCCCCAAGGCGCACCGGGTGCGCGACGCGGGCGCCGGGCTGTGCATCGATCCGGAGGCGCTGACGCCGCAGGGGCTGCGCGCCGCGCTGGTCCGGGTGCTGCAGGAGCCGTCGTTCCGTGCCGGCGCCGACCGGCTCCGCCGGGAGGTCCTCGCCACGCCGTCGCCCGCCGATGTCGTCCCGGTCCTGGAGCGGCTCACCGCCGAACACCGGTCGCGCTAGAACGGGTCCGGTGCGCCGCGGCCGTCGGGGTGTCTGTGCCCCGACGGCCGCGGTGTGCTGCCGCCTACGCGGGCGGAGTGCTCCCGATCCGGGGGAACGGGGTGGTCGAGAAGATCACCTCGACCGGTACCTCGAAGTATTCCGCGATCCTCAGGGCGAGGTGCAGGCTGGGGCTGTACTCGCCGCGCTCCAGGTAGCCCACCGTCTGGTAGTGCACCCCGAGGGCGTCGGCGAGCTGCCTGCGCGTGATGGCGCGCTCGACCCGCAGCACGGCGATGCGGTTGTGCACCGTCTCGTTCGCTGCGCCGCCGCGCGGACGGCCCTGCTCGCCGGTCGAACGCCAGCCCGCCGCGGGCGTGTCGGTGCCGGAGCCGGACCGCGGGGCCACCGCCCCGGTCTCCGGCTCCGCCGCCGACGTGCCCCGGCGGGCCGACGCGCGCTTGCCGCCGGTTTCCTTGTCACCCAACGCGCTTCAATGCCTCCTGTTGTCGGGCCTCGACCTTCGAACCCGTCTCGCCGCGCACCGTACGGCCCAGGACCCTCGGTGCGATCACCAGCGCGACGACGGCCCAGGCGAGCAGCACGACCGCGGTCATGGGCCTGCGCCAGGAGTCGCCGAGCTCGACCGCGACCGCCGCGTCGGGCAGCAGCGCGGCACGGGTGCCCAGGCCCACCCAGTACACGGGGAACAGCTGCGCAATGCCCTGGAGCCAGCCCGCGAGCGAGGTGATCGGGTAGAAAATACCCGAGATCGCCATCAGGCCCATCGTCGGGAAGATCCCCCACGTGTTGGCGCCGCGCGGGTTCTTCACCATGGCGCCGATGATCAGGCCGATCGGCAGGGTGGCGAGGAGTCCGAGGGCCAGCACCCACACCAGGTTCAGCCACTTGGCGAGGTCCCCGGTCATCAGGTCGTCGAAGAGGAACACGCTGGGCACCAGGATGATGACCAGGGTGAGCAGGGTGCTCAGCGCGATGCCCAGCACGCGGCCGGCGATGTAGCCGACGAGCCCCTGCGGGACGGTCCTGGCCCGCAGCAGCGTGCCGTCCTCCCGCTCGGCCGCCAGCGCGAACGCCGCTCCGCCCAGGGCCTGGAAGGCAAGCAGGCCGCCGATCATGCTCGGCATGGTCAGCGTCGCCAGCGACAGGTCGGTGCCCTCCACGGTCGAGTTCCGCATGAAGAACAGCACCCCGAGGAAGACGCCCCCGAGGAAGAGGTAGTAGATGATGTCGCCCGGCGACGTCACGCTCTGCCTGAACTCGGTCCAGCCGCGGCGCAGACCGAGTCGCACGGCGTACAGGGTGGGATTCATCGGCCTGCCTCCCGGAACGCGGCGATCGCCTCTTCGGACCGGCCGGCCTCGTGCTGGCGGACCATGGTCATGTACGTGTCCTCCAGGCTGGCCCGGCGCACCTCCAGGTCGCGGACCCGGTCGCCGTGCTGCTTGAACAGCTCGTGGACGAACGTGCTGGCGTCGGGCGTGGCGTGGACGAACTGTTCGCCGCTCAGGCTCCAGCGGACCTCCGCCTTGCCCGACGTCTGCCGGGCGAGCTGGTCGGCGCTGCCGTCCGCGACGATCTGGCCCCCGGCGAGGATCAGGATGCGGTCGGACAGCTTCTCGGCCTCGTCCAGGTCGTGCGTGGTGAGCAGGATCGTGGTGTCCTCCAGGTCGGAGAGCCGGTGCACCACGTCGTGGAAGTCGCGGCGCGCCTTGGGGTCGAACCCGACGGTGGGCTCGTCCAGGAACAGCACCTCCGGGCGGCCCACGATGCCGATCGCGACGTCGAGCCGGCGGCGCTGGCCGCCCGACAGGGACCCGATCTTCTGGTCCGCCTGCTCCTCCAGGCTGACCATGGAGATCAGCTCGTCCACGTCGCGCGGACGCGGCCGCTCGGGCGTGGAGTAGGGCCGGTAGAAGTCCCCCAGCTGGGCCAGCAGCTCCCGGACCTTCCACTTGCCGTGGTCGCGCCACGACTGGAGTACGACGCCCAGCCTGGCGCGCCACTCCTCGTCGCCCTTGGCCGGATCGACGCCGAGCACGCTGACCTCGCCCGCCGAGCGCGTCCGGAACCCCTCCATGATCTCGATGGTCGTCGTCTTCCCGGCGCCGTTCGGCCCGAGCAGAGCGAGCACCTCGCCCCGGCGGACACTGAAGTCGACCCCGTTCAGCACGTCTTTGGACCCGTACCGCATACGCAGTCCGCGGATGTCGATCACTCGTTCGCCTGCCGAGCCGTCCGGTGCTCCCGCAGCCCGGTTCGCCTCGCGCAGATCACTTAACTCCGCCATAGGCCCCTACCTTTCGATCAGACCTGTTAGATCAAAGATAGTATCTCTACTACGACCCGTACAAGTCGCACGACCAAAGGGATCGTCACGCACCGTGAGAATCAGCTAGCGGGCGACGGGCATCTCGATCACCGCTCCGGTGACACCGGAGCGCAGGCGCCGCAGGACGGGCCCGACCGGACGCAGGCCCGGGACCTCGGCCGCGAGCGCGCGGAGCCCGGCCTCCGCGAGGAACCGCGCCGTCGGGGCCGGCAGCGACGTGGGCAGGCCCTCGGCGAACGCCAGGGGCTCCGCGGCCCGTTCCCGGGCCGGGTCGAAGGCGGCCGGCTCCGGGTGCACGGCAGAGTCCCGGCCGGCCGCCTCGACCGCCACGACGACCTGGCCGCCGGCCGGGACGGGCGTCCCGGCCAGTTCGAGGTCCTCGAGCGCGTACAGCGGGACGAGCCGCACGGGCGGGGCGTGGCGCAGCGTCTCCTCGACGACCGCCGGAGCGAGACCGGGGTCCTCGCACAGCGCCCGCCACTGCGCGGGGTGGTCGAGCAGCTCCGCCACCGCGTCGCAGAACAGGGTCGCGGACAGCTCGGTCCCGACGAGGGCCAGCAGTGTGCACACCGACCGCACCTCGTCCTCGTGGGTCGCCGCCAGCAGGGCGCTGACGAGGTCGTCCCCGGGCTTCTCGCGCCGCTGCGCGATCACTCCGGCGAGCAGGGAGCGCATGCCCTCGACGGAAGCGATCAGCTCGCGTGCCGTGCGCAGGTGCGGCGAGCACACCGTGGCGTCCAGGAGGCCCGCGGCGCCCCGGCACAGCGCCGCGAAGCGGTCGTGGTCCTCCTCCGGTACGCCGAGCAGCTCCCGCACGATCCCGGCGGCGAACGGGTCGGCCACCTCCGTGCGGAGGTCGAAGCCGCTGCCCGCTTCGGCGAGGGCGCGGCGCAGCGCCTGCTCGGCGACGGGCCGCCGGCGTTCCAGGGCCTTCGCGCCGAGCAGGGGTTCGAGCAGCTCGCCCACGCGCTCGCAGTCGGCGCGGCCCGCGGTCAGGAAGGCCCCGCCGAAGGGGAGGACCTCGCGCAGTGCGGGAACTTCCCAGGGCATGGGCTCGCGCTGCTCCCCTCCGTCCTGCGCGGCGGGTGCGTCCGCGTCGGGGTGCCGGACGCTCAGCCGCGGGTCGGCGAGCGCGGCCGCGGCGACCTCGTGGTGCGCCGTCACCCAGGCCTCGGCGCTGCTCCGGTACAGCGGGCCCCGTTCCCGGATCAGTTCGCCGAGCCGGTGCGGGTCGTCGCCGGCGGCCCGCACGAGCAGGGCGTACGGGTCGTCCTTCGTGCCGATGATCCACTGGACGCCGCGGTGCGTGAGCAGCACACGGCCCAGTTCGCTCTCGTTCATGGTCACCATGTGCTGAACTCCGCCTCTCCGGGGGCCTGCTGTGGTCCCGTACCGCTGTGGGGGTCGTACCGGTTCATGTCAGGGAGAGCCCGCCGTCGACCGGCAGTACGGCGCCGGTCAGGTGGCTGGCCTCGGGCCGAGTGAGGTGCGTGACCCACCAGGCGATCTCCTGGGGGGTGCCGACACGGCCCTGGGGCGTCAGCGCGCCCACGTGGTGGAGCATGCCGTCGTACTGTTCGGGCGACATGCCCGCCCGCTCCGCGAAGCCGGAATCGACCAGCCCGGGCGCGACGCCGACGGCCCGGATGCCGCGCGGCGCGAGTTCGACCGCCCAGCTGCGGGTGAGGAAGTCCAGGGCGGCCTTGGCGGCGCCGTACACGCTGTTGCCCGGCCAGGCCCTGGATCCGCGCGCACCGGACGAGCCGATGTTGACCACGGTGCCGCCGCCGTCGGCGGCGAGGGCGTCGAGCGCGGCCCGGGTGAGCAGCACGGGCACCGCCAGGTTGGTGCCGAGCTGGGCGGCCACCTGCTCGGGGTCGACGTCGGCGAGGGCGCGGTGGCCCAGGGCCGCGGCGTTGTTCACCAGGACGTCGATCCCGCCCAGTTCGCGCACCGCGGTCTCCACGACCTCCCGGGGCGCATCGGCCCCGGTGAGGTCGACGGCGAGCGTCCTGATCGTGTCGTACCCCTTCGCCGTGCCGGCGAGGTCGGCGGCGGTGCGGCCGACGACGAGGACGGCCGCGCCCTCGTCGGCGAAGGCGTGGGCGATCGCCCTGCCGATGCCGGAGCCGCCTCCGGTGACCACGACCGACCGCGGGGCCGGGGGCGGAGCCGTGACCGGGGGCAGGGGTGCTGCGTCAGACATGGTTCCTCACAAGGTCGTCGCGGTGTTCGGCGGTGAGCGACTCCAGCAGCGGGACGACGTCCCGGGGGGACGGGGTGGCGAGGGTCTCCCGGCGCAGCCGCTCGGCGCCGGCCGTGAAGGACGGCTCGGTCAGGACACGGGTGAGCGCGTCGCGCAGGGCGGCGGCGGTCAGGGTCTGCGCGTCCAGGCGCAGTCCGGCGCCCGACCGCTGCACGAGGTCCGCGCGGATCGCGTTGTCCCACATGGTGCCCGGCACGAGGATCTGCGGGACGCCGTACAGGAACGCCGCGTGCACCGTGCCGGACCCGCCGTGGCTGACGAGCGCCGAGCAGGTCGGCAGCAGCACGTCCATCGGGACGAAGTCGACGGCGCGGACGTTGGGCGGAAGGCTGCCGACCTCGCGCAGCTGGCGGGCGTCCAGGGTGGCGACCACCTCCACGTCCAGTCCGGCCACCGCCTCGATCAGCTCGCCGACGGACGCCTGGTCGCCGCCCATCACCTCGCGGTGGGAGACGCCCAGCGTCAGGCACACCCGGGGGCGCCGGGGCGCCTCGCGCAGCCAGTCCGGGACGCTGCCCCTGCCGTTGTAGGCGACGCAGCGCACGGGTACGTAGGGCAGGTCCGCCGGCAGCCGCAGGGAGGTCGGCACGGGGTCGACGGTCCACTGGCCGGTCACCAGGTCCTCGGTGAACTCTCCGCCGTAGCGCTCCATCACCGTGCCCAGCCACTCCCGCAGGGGATCCTCGCGCAGCGCGGCGGGCCGTCGGCGCACCTGCGCCAGATAGCTCTCGCGCATGCGCCCGACCAGGTCCAGCCCGAACATCAGCCGGGCGTGGGCCGCCCCGGTGACCCGGGCGGCGACGGCTCCGGCGAAGGTCAGCGGATCCCAGATCACCAGGTCGGGATGCCAGCCGCGGGCGAATCCGACCAGGTCGTCGATCATCTCGGCCGACGAGTAGTTCTGGAAGACGGCCGAGGTCATCGCGGTGAACACGCCGTGCATGTGGTCGTACGTCAGCTTCTCCGGGCGCAGCTCGTCCATCGCCAGCAGCAGCTGGGCGTCCGGGGCGTCCTCGTCGTAGGTCTCGCGGGAGGCGTCCTCGCGTTCCCGCAGCTCCTCCATCAGTCGTTCCTCGCCCAGCTCGCGGCCGACCGGGACGGCGGTCAGTCCGGTGCGGGCGATGACCTCGGCGAGGTCGGGGTGGCTGGCCACGCAGACCTCGTGCCCGGCGGCCCGCAGCGCCCAAGCGAGCGCGACCTGGGCGTGGACGTGGTTGCGCGCGCCGAAGGTGGTGAACAGGACGCGCATCAGCGCTCCCGTGCCGCTCGCTCGGCGTGCTCCTTGGCGAGCAGCATCGTCGCCGTGCTGTTGCGGCCGAGCGCGTCGCGGACGAAGGTGCGCGCGTCCCCGACCGTGGCGCCCTCGCCGAGGACGGGGACGACGGCGTCCCGGCTGAGGACGACCGTGTGCGTCGAGGTGACGGTGCACCCGGAGGTGCTCTTCGCGATCCGCCAGAGGCCGTTGTGGACGGTCATCAGGGCGGGTGTCCTGAGCTGCTTGTAGACGATGGCGGCCGAGGGGAAGCAGACCCGGACCGACTTCGTGGTGTGGACGGCGCCGTTCGGGGTGAGCGTGTCCATCTCCAGCAGTTGGAGGTTCGGGGTGCTCTCCTCCAGCTCGACCCGGTTCACGTGGGGCAGCCGCTCCTGCCACCGCCGGGCGTCGTAGAGGAAGTCGTACACGTCGGCGGGGTCGCCGGCCACCTCCACCACGTCGTCGAACTCGAGCGACAGGTCGTCGGCGCCGGTGCCGGAGGCCTGCTCGGCGGCCCGCCGGAGCGCGTCCAGTTCCGCGTCGCTGTTGCGGTCGATGGCGCGGGTGATCCACTCCACGCCCTCCGGGTCGTCGTCGACGGCCCGGAAGTCGTGGGTCAGGCGGACCAGCGATACGGTGTCCGACAGCGGTTCGACGGTCCATTCGCCGCCCATGGCGGCGACGGGCGGCTGGGACACCTCCTGGCGGAAGCCCACCCGCAGTCCGCCGGGGTCGAGGACGCGGCGCGAGGTCCACGTCTTGACGGCGTCGTTGGCGGTCGCCCAGAGGCGGATGCGCTCCTCGCCGGCGGTCCGGTCGAGGACGTCCACGTGCACGGTCGGGGGGAAGACCCGCGGCCACGATTCGACGTCCGCGATCAGGCCGTAGACGGTGCGGGCGGGTGCCTGCACCGTGATCCGGTGCTCGGCTCGGTGGTTGTTCGTCATGGTGCGGGTCTCCTGGTCCTCGGACGGCCGTCAGTAGTTGCCCAGTCCGCCGCAGACGTTGATCGCCTGCGCAGTGACGGGTGCGGCCCGGTCGGTGACGAGGTAGCCGACGAGGCCGGCGACCTCCTCCGGGGTGGTGTACCTGCCGAGCGGGATCTTCGCCTCGAACCGTTCCAGCACGGCCTCTTCCGTGGTGTCCCAGACCGCGGCGTACCCCTGCCTGACCCGCTGGGCCATCGGCGTCTCCACGTAGCCCGGGCAGACCGCGTTGACGGTGATGCCGGTGGGGGCCAGTTCCAGGCCCAGCGCCTTGGTGAAGCCGACGACGCCGTGCTTGGACGCGGAGTACGGGGCGCCCAGCACCACACCCTGCTTGCCGCCGGTCGAGGCGATGTTGATAACTCGGCCCGTGCCCCGTTCGAGCATGCCGCCGGTGGTGAGCGCCTCGCGGGTCATCCGCAGGACGCTGTTGAGGTTGGTGTCGATGACGTCGAGCCACAGCTCGTCGGTGATCTGCGCGGTGGGGCCTCCCCCGCTGCGGCCGGCGTTGTTCACCAGCACGTCCACGGGCCCGTACCGGTCGACGGCGGCCCGCACGAGGGCGCCGACCTGTTCGGTGGAGCGTACGTCGCACGCCAGGCCCGCGACCTCGTACCCCTTCTCGCGGAGGCGTTCGACGGTGAGTGCGACGTTCTCCTCGTCGCGGGCGCAGATGAACACGCGCTGGCCGAGTTCGCACAGCAGGGTGGTGATGGCGAGCCCGATGCCGCTGGTGGCACCGGTGACCAGGGCGTGGCGGTCGTCTTGGGCGGGCATGTCTCTCCTCATCGTTGTCGGGTCAAGGCCGCGGCCGCGTTGAAGCCGCCGTGTCCCCGGGCCAGCACGAGCGCGGCGGACACCGGTACGTGGCGGGGGGCGCTGACCAGGTCGATGCCGTACTCGGCGACCGGGCGGCGCACGTTGGCCGTCGGCGGGATCACCCCGTCCCGGATGGACAGCACGGCCGTCGCCAGGTCCAGTGCCGCCCCGCCGGCGCCGAGCCGTCCGGTCATCGTCTTGGGCGCGGTCACGGGGACGCCCTGCGGGCCGAAGAGCTCGCGGACGGCCTGTGCCTCGGCGCGGTCCAGGTCGGGGACGCCCGCGGCGTCGGCGAACACCACGTCGATGTCGCCCGGTTCCAGTCCCGCCTCGTCGAGGGCGAGTTCGGCGGCCCGCCGCAGGGTGGACGGGCGGCCGCTGCCGGGCGCCGGGTCGAAGGTGGACGCCTGGCCGGCGATCTCCGCGTACCAGGACCGCACGCCCCGGGCGCGTGCCGACTCCGGGGTCTCCAGGACGAACAGCGCGCCGCCCTCGCCCGGTACGTGGCCGGCGGCGTCCTGGTCGAAGGGCAGGTACGCCCGCTCGGGATCGTCGGCGGTGCTGATGCGGCCGCCGGCCAGCTGGGCGACCCAGCCCCAGGGCGAGGGGGAGCCGTCGACGCCGCCGGCGATCACCATCGGGACGCCGTCGCGCAGTTGGCGGCGGGCCTTGGCCAGGGCGTCCAGGCCGCCGGCCTGTTCGGTGACGACCACGCCGCCCGGGCCGCGCAGGCCGTGCCGGATGGAGATCTGGCCGGTGTTGACGGCGTAGAACCAGGCGAAGGACTGGTAGGCGCTGACGTGCTCCGGTCCCTTGCTCCAGAGGTTGTGCAGTTCCCGGTGGCCGAAGGCGAACCCGCCGGCCGAACTGGCCGTGACCACGCCCACGCCGTACTCGGGCATCGCCGCGAGGTCCACCCCGGCGTCCTTGATCGCCCATTCGGCGGCGACCAGGGACAGCCGGGTCATGTGGTCGGTCTGCGGCAGCAGCCGGCTGGGGATGCCGTGTTCGCGCGGATCGAAGCCGGCGATCTCGCCGGCCAGCCGGCTCGGGTAGCGCTCGGCGTCGAAGTGGCTGATCCGGCCGATCGCGGCCCGTCCGGCCAGCGTGCGGCTCCAGTGGGACTCCGCGCCCAGGCCGGTCGGCGCGATCACGCCCATGCCCGTGATCACAGCGGTGGAGGTCATGACGCCGCCCTCTCCGGGCTGCGCAGCACCATGGCGCTCTGGAAGCCGCCGAAGCCGCTGCCCACGGTCAGTACGGTGTCCACGGGCTGTCGGCGCGCGGTCAACGGCACGTAGTCCAGGTCGCATTCGGGGTCTGGCTCGTGCAGGTTGGCGGTGGGCGGAATGGTGTCGTGCTCGATGGTGAGGGCGCAGGCCGCGATCTCCAGCGAGCCGATCGCCCCCAGCGAGTGGCCGATCATCGATTTGATGCCGCTGACGGGCACCCGGTAGGCGTCCTCGCCCAGCGCCCTCTTGAAGGCCGCCGTCTCGTGCCGGTCGTTCTGGAGGGTGCCCGAGCCGTGCGCGTTGACGTAGTCGATGTCCCCCGGGGCGACCCCGGCCCGCAGCATCGCCACGCGGATCGCCTCGGCCATCTCCCGTCCGTCCGGGCGCAGTCCGGTCATGTGGAAGGCGTTGGAGCGGGAGGCGAAGCCGCTGATCTCGGCGTACACGTACGCGCCGCGCCGGCGGGCGTGCTCGGCGTCCTCCAGGACGAAGACCGCGGCGCCCTCGCCGAGGACGAAGCCGTTCCTGGTCCGGTCGAAGGGCCGTGAGGCCAGGCCGGGTTCGTCGTTGCGCGGTGTGGTCGCCTTGATCGCGTCGAAGCAGGCCACGGTGATGGGCGAGATCGGGGCGTCGGTGGCGCCGGCCACCATGACGTCCACCGTGCCCTCCCGGATCAGCTCCACCGCGTGCCCGACCGAGTCCAGTCCGGAGGTGCAGCCGGTCGAGATGAGCGACACGGGTCCTTCGGCGCCGACGTCGCGGGCGACCTCGGCCGCGATCGAGTGCGGCACGAAGTAGTCGAAGAGGTGGCGTCCGGCGTAGGAGGCGTCCACGTTCCAGTGGCGGCCGCCGTCGCTGACGACGGAGTACTCGTCCTCCAGGCTCATGGTGCAGCCGACGGCGCTGCCGATGGCGACACCGGTGCGCGCGGGGTCGAGCCCCGCGGGGTCCAGCCCGCTGTCGGCGACGCCCTCGCGGGCGCTCACCACGGCGAACTGCGCGGCCCGGTCCATCCGCCGGACCTGCTGCGGGGTCAGTCCCTCGCCCAGCGGGTCGAAGTCGACCTCGGCGGCGATCTGCGAGCGGTAGGGGCCGGGGTCGAAGAAGGTGATCCTCCTGGTGGCGGTGCGCCCGGCGGTCAGGGCGTCCCAGAAGGGCTTGCGCCCCACGGCTCCCGGGGCGACGACCCCGATGCCGGTGATGACGACGCGGCGGCCCGTGGAGGCGTCCATCAGAGGCCCTCCGTCGCCGCCCGCTCCGCCGGCACGTACTGCCGGGGGACGTACAGACCGGGCTCGCTGGTGCTCAGTTCCCGAAGCCGGGCGACGTGCTGGGGGAAGGAGGGTGCGCCCACGGCGGCACGGAAGGCCCGCGCGTCGCGCCAGTGTGCGATGTTGACCCAGCGGGTCGGGTCCTCGGCGTGGCGGTGCAGCGTGTACCGCAGGAATCCGTCCCGGCCGGCCAGGTGCCGTCCGGTCTCGGCGAAGGCCTTCTCGAACTCCTCGGGCGAGGCGTGCACGGTGAATCTGTTGATGAAGGTGACCACCCCGCTCCCGCTGGGATCAAGGTCGTTCGGTTGCATCTCACGCCTCTTTTCAGGTCCGGCGTCGGGCTCTGACGATGTGGCGTCGTCCAACGTGGGCGTCGGGTCTCGCAGCCCGCTCAACAGCGTCTGGACCGGCGGCGGCCGTGCCCGGTCGGGGGTCGAGCGGCCGTGGAGGGGACGTGGAGGGGCCGTGGAGGGCCGGCTCGAGCGAACGTCGATCCGCTGCCGATCAGGGTGTTGGGATGCTCGTCGGCAACGAGCACACCGAGAGCCGGAGGCACCCAGTGAGTCGGAACATCGAAGCCGTGCGGCGGATGATCGCGGCGTACAACACCGGCAGGACCGACGACGTCCACGAGTTCATCCACCCGGAGTATCTGAATCCGGCCACGATCGAGCACGGGCTCGGTGAAGGGCCCGACGCGTTCGCCATGGCGGTAGCCTGGGTGCGGAAGACCTTCTCCGAGGAAGCGCATCTGGAGGAGGTCAGGATCGAGGAGCGGGGCGACTGGGTGCGGGCCTACCTGGTGCTCTACGGCCGTCAGGTCGGCCCCATGGTCGGCATCGCGCCGACCGGCCGCCGCTTCTCCGGGGAACAGATCCACTTGCTGCGCGTCGTCGACGGCAGGATCAGGGACCACCGGGACTGGCCGGAGTACCAGAGCACGTACCGCCAGCTCGGCGAGCCGTGGCCGGAGCCGGACGGCTGGCGCCGCTAGAGAGAGCCGTGTGAGGAGCGCCGATCGATGACCGAACAGCGGACCGTGGACTTCTGGTTCGACCCCGTCTGCCCGTACACGTGGATCACCTCGCGGTGGCTGGTGGAGGTCACCAAGGTGCGGCCGGTGACCGTGCACTGGCGGGTGATGAGCCTGTCGGTGCTCAACGAGCACCGGGACGACAACCCCGAGGGCGAGTGGGAGGACTACATGTGGGCGCCGGTGCGGGTCTGCGCCGCGGTCGAGGAGCGGTTCGGCCAGCAGGCGCTCGGTGACCTCTTCACGGCGATGGGCAACCGCTTCCACCTCCAGGGCGACTGGGGGAACCTGGCGGGGGCCCTGGCCGATGCCGGGCTGCCGGAGGAGATCGCGGAAGTCGCCGGTTCCACGGAGTACGACGGGGCCGTCCGGTCCTCGCACGCGCAGGCCGTCGCGCTGGCCGGCGGCGACATCGGCACCCCGGTGGTGTCGGTCGTCCGGCCGGGCGGCGAACGGGTCGGCTTCTTCGGTCCGGTCGTCTCCCCCGCGCCCACGGGGGAGACGGCCGGCCGGTTGTGGGACGGTCTGCTGCTGATGGCCGGTGTTCCGGGCTTCTACGAGGTCAAGCGCACCCGGACCGAGGAGCCCCGGTTCGAGCTCGCCGACTGAGGCGGACGGCCGGTCATCCGACCCGGCGCACGTGCTTCAGCACGGCCTCGGCGAGCGGCGGGTGCACCGAGCGCGGCAGCGCGTGGCCCATGCCCTCGATCTCGACCAGTTCCGCGCCCGGGATCAGACCGGCGAGGTGGCGTCCGTGGGGCGGGGGCGCGATCGGGTCCTGCATGGCCTGGATCACCAGGGTGGGGACCCGTACGTCGCGCAGCTCGGGCGCGCGCTCCCGGGGCGGCGGCTGCACCGCGTAGTGCACCTGGGGCTCGGTGAGGGCGCCGGAGTGGTCGATGGCCTGCTGTTCCCACCGCCGGAAGTCGGCCTCGTCGAAGGCGGTCTCGTCTCCGGAGAACAGCTTCCACCGGCGCACCCGCCGCTCCAGTTCCGCCTCCGGGCCGTCCACTTCCTCGTTCATGACGGCGAGCGCCTCGAGGAAGCGTTCCTGGGGCAGGGGCAGTCCGTCGGCGGACGGCTCGCCGGCGAAGGCGCGGCGGATGTTGCCGGGGAAGTCCACGTCGAGTGCGCCGCCGAGCATCATCGACATGCTGAGCATCCTCCCCGGGTGGTCGAGCGCGACCAGCTGGCACAGGACCGTGCCCATCGACATGCCGACGAAGTGGGCCCGTTCGACGTCCCAGCCGTCGAGCACCGCGACGGCGTCGGCGGCCAGCCGGAGGTAGCTGTACGGGCGCTCGGCCGGGTCCCAGCCGGTGGAGCGGCCCACCCCCCAGTGGTCGTAGCGGATCACGTGCAGCCCGTCGGCGACGAGCCGTTCGACGAACTCGGTGGGCCAGCTCATCGCGGTGAGGTTCCCGCCCGTCACCAGCAGCACGGTGGGGTCGGCGGGGTCGCCGAAGTCCTCGCTCCACAGCTGCACGTCCTTCGACGTGACGATACGTTCTGCCACTTCGGTATCCCTCTCGGCTCCTGGAACCCCTGGTTCCGTGGATGGGCGGTGCTGGTGGTCGGGTACGGGCTCAGTGCGGGGCCAGCTCCCACAGGCAGGAGTCCAGGGGCACGCTCGGCGAGACCAGCGGCCCGGACCTGGAGACGATGCGCAGACCCGCGGCGTCGGCCAGGGCGGCCCATTCGCGGTCGGTGCGGACGCGGCCTCCGAGGAACACGAGCATGCGCATGTCGAGCACGCTGAAGTACAGGTCGGAGGTCCGCGTGCCGCCGGACGGCGCCTCGGCCCGCTCCAGCAGGACGATCCGGCCTCCGGGCCGCAGGGCGTCGCGGCAGCGCGCCAGGATCCGCAGGGCGTCCGCGTCCGACCAGTTGAGGAGGACGAACGACAGCACGACGGCGTCGGCGGAGACGGGCAGTTCGTCGAAGAAGTCGCCGGCGACGACGTCGATGCGGTCGTCCAGACCGGCCGCGGCGATGCGCTCGCGCGTCCGCTGCGCCGCTCCCGGCAGGTCCAGCAGGGTGCCGCGCGCGCCGGGCGCGGCCCGCACGATCGCGCTGAGCAGTCCGCCCGGTGCGCCGCCCACGTCGAGCACGTGCCGGGCCCGGCTCCAGTCGTACGCGCAGACGGGCGCGGCGAAGGCGGCGTCCTCCCGGGTCGTCATCAGGGTGTCGAAGGACGCTCCGAGTTCCGCGTCCTCCGACAGGTCCGTCCAGAACGGTTTGCCGTAGCGGTCCTCGTACTGCGGCCGCCCGGTGCGGACGGCCTCGCGCAGGTCGAGGAAGGTCAGGTCCGCGCGGCCGACGGCCTGGTCCAGGTCGAGCCAGGAGCGCTGCCGTGACGGGTCGTCCTCGGCGAGCAGGTCGCCGAGGCGGGTCGGCGCGTAGCGGCCCGGTGCGGTCTCCTCCAGCACGCCGGCGGCGGCCAGGTGCCGCATGAGCCGCGACAGGGCGTCGGCGTCCGCTCCGGTCGCCCGGGCGAGGGCCTCGGGGCTGGTGACGCCCCGGCGCAGGTGGTCCACCAGGCGCAGGGTGGCCGCGACCCGCAGGGCCATGGGGGTCACCAGGTTCGACATCCGCACGAGGGCGTCGACGGGCCGTTCCTCCACGGGCCCGTCGTCCGCCGGCCTCTGCTCCCGGTCGGCGCCGCCGCCGGTCCCGTTCCTCGTACCGCTCACGACGTGCTGCCCTCCAGGTCGGTGCCGAGCGCGTGCGCGCTCAGGTGGTCGACGGCGTCGGCGTAGGTGAAGGGCTGCATGAACCAGCCGGCGCGGACGTCGCGGTAGTGGCGCGACAGGGGGTGGCTCGTGGTGAAGGACGCCCCGCCCATGAGGGTCATGCTGTCCTCGACGATGTCGGCCGCGGTGCGGTTGACGACGAGCTTCGCGTACTGGAAGGGCGCCATCATCAGCCGACCGCGCTCGTCGGGGTCGACCGTCGTGCGGTGCGCGTGGTGGTCGGCGTTGGTCAGGGCCGCCGCGAGCGCCGTGCGGAGCGTGTACAGCTTCACGTCGAGCTCCGCCACCAGGGTGCGGACGGCGGCCGCCGGCTGTCCGCCGCGCCGGGCGATGCCGGCGACGGCGAAGTCGCGTGCCGCCTGCGCGATCCCGGCGTACACGCCGAGCAGTCCGATGGAGCTGACGGTCTGGCCCGCCATCGCGGCGTCGTTGCGTACGCCGACCGGTCCGCGCAGGAAGACGTCGGCCGCGGGGACGGGGCAGTCCTCGAAGACGACCTCGGTGCTGGCGGAGGCCCGCATGCCCATGCCGTCCCAGGTGTCCGGCGCCTTCAGGCCGGGGGTGTCGGCGGGCAGGAACGCGGAGGCGATCCGTGCGGGCCCCGAGGCGGGGCGGGTCTGCGCCGCGACGACGAGGTGGGTGGCGAACGGGGCCATGCTGACCAGGATCTTGCGGCCGGTGAGCCGCCAGCCGCCGTCGTCCGCGGGCACCAGCTCGGTGGTGACGCCGGCGTCCTTGAGGGCGCCGCTGATCAGGGCCCGTTCGGTGCCCATGAGCCGGAGCAGCCGCTCGGCCAGGGCGCGCCCCGTGCCGGCTGCGTGCTCGCGCTCGTACGACATGGTGATCCCACGGCTGAACTGCATGTGCAGCGACAGGGCGACGGCGGCGTCGGCCTCGGCGATGCGCTTCACGGCGAGGCACACGTCGTGGACGCTGGTGACGCCCAGTCCGCCGAACTCCCGTGGCACGGTCGCGCCGAGGACGCCGTCGGCGCCCATGCGGCGGACCGCGTCCAGCGGGAAGGCGGCGTTGCGGTCGTGCTCCGCGGCGCCGGCCGCGAGGTCCGGCAGGTGCCGGTCGAGTACCTCCAGCAGTGCGTGGCCCTCGGGTGTGCGCGGTTCGGTCAGGTCTCCCGCCGTCATGGCGTTTCCGTCCTTTCCCTCCGGATGACGTCCGCGGGACGCGTCGCCGCCAGATATCGGTCGATGGCGGACCGGTGGTATCCCGGCCCGAATCCCAGCCGTTCGAGCCCGGGCACCAGCCGCCGCAGTTTCCGTACCGAGGGGCAGTGCTCGATGCTGTCGTCGGTGACCTGCCAGTGGGCCGTGACCCCGAGGCGCTGTTCGAGGTGGCGCACGACGTCGGCGACCTCGACGCAGTCCCCGGACGCGACGTTCACGGTCTCGTCGCACACCCCGGTACGGAGCAGGGCGTCCACCACGGTGGTGAAGTCGGCCACGTGGATCATGTCCCGGCGGGCTCCGCGCTGGACGCGCACCCGGCCGGCCAGGACCTGGGTGACGAGCGCCGTCAGAAGGCGGAAGCCGGGTTCGTCCGGGCCCAGTACGTAGCCGAGCCGCAGGACGAGGTGGCGCACCCCGGAGGCCTTGACCAGCCGTTCGAGGTCGAGCTTGTGCTGCCCGTAGCGGGTGGAGGCGACCTGCGGGCCGTCCTCGTCGCCGGGGCCTCCCGGACCGCCGTACATGCTGACGGTGGAGAAGAAGACGAGCATCCGGTCCCTGCGCAGGCAGTGCCGGATCGCGTCTTCGACGAGGGCGGCCTCACGCCGGTGCTCGGCGTCGGGCAGCGGATGCGTGGGCACGCCCGCGGCCAGCACCGTCACTCCGGGATGCCCGGCCGAGAGCGGTGCGAGATGTCGTGCGAGGAACCCGTTCCCGATGATCTCCATCTGACAAGGCAGTCCTTCGGCTCGCTGGGGGCACCGACCCTGGCAGCCGGGTGTCGAAAGACGCTCGAAGGGCGTGTTCAACAAGGCTCCGTGAGCCTTCAAGGACGCGGGGGGAGCGTGGCACCAGCACCCCACCCCTTTCATGAGGCGAGGAGTCCCCATGCGCGTACTGTTCGTCAACTCCCCAGGGCTGGGGCACATCTTCCCGTCGGTGCCCCTGGCGCACGCGCTGACCGCGGCAGGTCACGACGTGCTGTTCGCCCAGGGCGGTGACGTCGGCGCGGTGGCCGCGGCGGGCGTCCACGTCGTCGATGTGACCCCCGGGCTCGACTATGCGACGGTGTTCCGGCCCGAGGAGATCGACTTCAGCGTCGACGGCGGGGACGAGTTCGTCGCCGCGCTCTTCGCCAGGGTCTCGGGCGTCACCGTGGACCGGCTGCTGGAGGTCGCCCGCGGCTGGTCGCCGGACCTGATCGTCCACTCGCCGCTCCAGGGCGCAGGACCGCTGGTGGCGGGGGCGCTCGGCGTGCCCGCCGTGTCGGTGGTCACCGGTCCGGCCGACAGCGCGCCGCTCATCGCCGGCCTGATGCGCGATCACATGAAGGAGCACTACGTGCGGCACGACGTCGCACCGGTGCCGGCGCCCGGCTTCCGGCTCAACTCGATACCGCCGAGCCTGCTGGAGCTCCTTCCGGAGCGGGTGCGGGCGGAGGACGACGTCCCGTTCCGGTACGTGCCCTTCAACGGCAACGGCGAGCTGCCCGGCTGGCTCCTGGAGCCGCCGCGACGGCCCAGGATCGCCGTCACGCTCGGGTCGATCGCCGGCCTGTGGGGCGGGCTCGCCGTGCTGGCGCCGCTCGTCGCCTCGGCGGCCGGCACGGACGCGGAGTTCGTCGTCACCCTCGGCGGCGGTGATCCGTCGCTGCTGGGCGAACTGCCGCCGAACGTGAGGACGGTGGACTGGCTCGCCCTGGGTCCGCTGCTGCGGACCTGTCACGGGCTGATCCACCACGGCGGGTCGGGTACGTCGGCGGTCGCGGTGGCCCTGGGCGTGCCCCAGTGCGTGATGCCGCTCAGCCCGGACCAGAAGGACAACGAGCGCGCGGTCGTCGAGCGGGGCATCGCGATCGGGACGTCGGCGGGAGTCGTCGGCACGGCGGAGTTCCGGGCCCTGCTGGAGGACGAGGGGATGCGGGCGGCCGCGGCCGAGGTACGCGACGAGGCGGCGGCGATGCCGTCCCCCGCCGCGCTCGTCGGGCGCCTGGAGTCCCTCGTCTGAGGGGCCGCGGGAGCGCTGGCCGCGGGCGCCGCCGGCGCGTCAGCGGCCCGGCGGCCGGACGGACAGCGCGTGGCGGAACACGTCCGCCGGGTCCCAGCGGGCCTTGACCTGCTGGAGCCGGGGGTAGTTGTCCCGGTAGTAGAAGGTGTGCCAGGGCACGCCGGAGGTGTTCCACCGGGGGTCGGCGAGGTCGACGTCCGGGTAGTTGATGTAGGCCCCGCCGTTCGCGGCGTCGGGCACGGGGACGCCTCCGGTGTCCGCGTACAGGTCCCGGTAGAGCTCGCGCACCCAGGCCAGTTGCTCGTCGCCGGAGATCCCGGGCCACCAGGAGGTCTCGTAGGAGGCGCTGAAGAGGCTGTCGCGGTGCGGGATCGCCGTCGCGGACGCCGGGACCGTGTTGATCCTGCCGCCTAGGGTGGACAGGTACACGGCCGAGCCCTGGTGCTCGCCGCCGGAGCTGGTCAGACAGCGGTGCAGGGTCCGGATCTGGGTCTCCGTCCAGGCCTTGCGCAGGAGCGCGGCCTTGGACTTGAAGGGGTACCCGCCGCCGGCGTAGGGGTCGGTGGTCAGGGTGGACTTCATCCACAGCGCGGTGGCCTGTTCGGCCTCGTGGCGCACTCCGGTGCCGGCGGTGATCGCCGCGACGTACTCGTCGAGCAGCTGCGCGCCGTGCGGCAGTGAGCCGTCCACGTTGGCCACGAGGGTGAACCGCCCGTTCGCCCGGTGGTTGAGGATCAGCCAGGCGCTGAGGGGTGCGTAGCGGGAGTCCGCGGCGGACTCCCGCTCGTGCCAGGTGCCGTGGTTGCGCAGGATCCGTACGAAGGCCGCCTCGGTCATGTCCGCCCACGACCAGCCGATGGTGACGGAGCGGATCGTCGCCGGGGGCTTGGGCAGCAGGGTCGTCGGGTCGTCGCCGCGCGCGCCGGGAGAGCGCATCAGATAGCGGGTGACGACGCCGAAGTTGCCGCCTCCGCCGCCGGTGTGGGCCCACCACAGGTCGTGGTGGGGGTCGGCGGGGTCACGGGTGGCGGTGACCAGGCGGGCCCGGCCGGGGCGGTCGGCCACGACGACCTCGACGCCGTACAGGTGGTCGGCGACGAAGCCGTGGTGGCGCGACAGCCCCCCGTACCCGCCGCCCGCGATGTGGCCCCCGGCGCCGACGCCGGGGCAGGCGCCCGCCGGGACGGTCACTCCCCAGCCGAGGTAGAGGGTGCGGTAGACCTCACCGAGCGTCGCGCCGGACTCGATGGCGAAGGCCTTGTGGCGGGGGTCGTAGTGGACGGACTTCATCTCGGAGACGTCGACGACGACCTGGACGGCCGGGTCGTCGACGAAGCCCTCGAAGCAGTGTCCGCCGCTGCGGACGGCGATCCGCCGGCCGGTGCGCAGGGCGTCGTCCACGGCGGCGACCACCTGGTCGGCGCGGTGGACGAGGCGTACGGACTCCGGGCGGCCGGAGAACCGCCCGTTGTAACCCCTGGCCGTCAGCTCCGCGTAGCGGGGGTCGCCCGGGCGGATGTCCTTGGCCGGGGGCGCCGGGAAGCAGCCGGCGGCCGTCGTGTCCGCCGCGGCCGTTCCCGTGCCGGCGGCGGTCAGCGCCGCGGCGCCTCCGGCCGCGACGCCGCCCGCGATGAATCCGCGGCGCGATAGGTCCTTCACTGCCACTCTCCCTGTCGTTGGTGCGGTCGTCGCCCGGCGGCGAGCTCTTCGAGGACGGGTACGACGGCGCTGGGCGCGGGCATGTCCCTCGACTCGTCGCGCAGCCGGGCGGCCGCCCGGCCGAAGGAGGGCTCCTCCAGCAGCCGCGTGATCATGCCGTGCAGCGTTGCGGCGTCGGCCTTCTCGGGCTGCGCGACCCGGATCCCGGCTCCGCGCTCCTCCAGCAGGCGGGCCTTGTGGTCGGTGTCCCACACCCCGTCGGGCAGGATCAGCTGGGGCACTCCGCAGCTCAGCGCGGTGTTGAAGGTGCCCGCTCCCCCGTGGTGGATCACTGCGGAGCAGCTGGGGAGCAGGGTCTCCAGGGGTACGAAGTCCACGACGCGGACGTTGTCCGGAACTTCGGTGACGGACGCGAGCTGGGCCGCGTTCAGGGTGGCCACCACCTCGGCGTCGACACCGGCGAGGGCCGCGAGCACCTCCCCGAGCGGGAGCCGGTCGGCGCCGAGCAGCTCACGGTGCGAGACGCCGAGCGTGAGGCAGACGCGCCTGCGCTCCTGCGGCTCGCGCAGCCAGTCCGGGAGGACGGAGCTGCCGTTGTGGGGCGCGCAGCGCATGGGTACGCGGTCCGGCCCGTCCAGGAAGCGCAGGGCGGGCGGGAGGGGGTCGATGGTGCGCTGCCCGACGACGAGGTCCTCGCCGAACTCCCCGCCGTAGCGCCGCACGGTGTCGCCCAGCCACTCCTCCATGGGGTCCTCGCGCTGCGCCGGCGGCAGCCGGCGCAGCGCGTCGAGGTAGGGGCGGCGCATCCGCCCGATGAGGTCCAGGCCGAACAGGAGCCGGACGTGGGCCGCGCCGACGGCCCGGGCCGCGACGGGACCCGCGAAGGTCAGCGGGTCCCAGACGACCAGGTCCGGCCGCCACCACCGGGCGTGGCGCACCAGGTCGTCGATCATCGCGGGTGCGGAGTACTGCTGGAACACCTGGGTGGTCATGGCGGTGAAGACGCCGTGCATGTACTCGTACGACAGCTTCTGTGGACGGATCTCGGTCATGTCCGTCCAGTACTCGTACCGCTCGGCGATCGCCCGGTAGTCGTCCGCGCCGCCGGTCCCCTCCCAGGCTCCCGGGTCCTGCACCGTGCCGTCGCCGGACCCGTCGTGCTCGTTATGTTCGTACGACTCCATCTGGGCCGCCAGGTCGAGCGCGGCTCCGGCCGTCACGGCGGTCAGGCCGGTGCGGGTGATGTCGTCGGCGAGGTCGGGCTGGCCGGCCATGTGGACCTCGTGGCCGGCCGCCCGCAGTGCCCAGGCCAGCGAGACCTGTGCGAACAGATGGGACTTCGCTGTGTGTGTGGTGAACAGGACCCGCATCGGGCACCCTTCCTCGGCCGGCGTGTTCGCGTGCTGTGGGCGCGGGCGCGCTCACAGCACGCGGACGTCCGGCACGTAGCGGATCCACTTGCCGCCCGAGGCCCGGAACTGCTGTTCCTTGGCGATGATCTCCTCGGCGTGGTTCCAGGCGAACAGCAGGGCGTAGTCGGGGTAGGGGTTCTCGAAGTCGGCCCGGGACCGCACCGGGATGTGCGAGCCCGGTGTCAGCCGTCCCTGCTTGTTCGGGGTGGTGTCGGAGATGAAGGAGATCAGGTCGGGCCCGATGCCGCAGTAGTTGGCGACGGTGGCGCTCTTGGCCGTGGCCCCGTACCCGACGACCGTGCGGCCTTCGTCGCGCAGCCTGCGCAGCAGCGCGACCAGCTCGTCCCGGGCCCGCTCCACACGGGCCACGAAGCCCTGGAGGGTGGCGAGCTCCGACAGCCCGCGCGCGCGTTCCTGCCCCAGCAGCTCGGCGACCGCGGGCGCGGGGGTGCGCCGTCCGGCGCGGGCGATGGTGTAGCGGACCTCGCCGCCGTGCACGGAGAGCCGTTCCACGTCGACCAGTTCGAAGCCGAACCGCTCGACCATGGCGCTCACGGAGGAGACGGAGAAGAAGTAGTAGTGCTCGTCGTAGATCTGGTCGAAGGAGGCGAGGTCGACGATGTCGGCGAGATAGGGGTCCTCGAAGACGAACACCCCGTCCGGTGCGAGCAGCTCGTCCACTCCCCGGAAGATGGAGTCCAGGTAGGGGATGTGGCAGATGGTGTTGGCCGCGAAGATGACCTGGGCGTGGCCCTCCTCCTTGCGGATGTCGGCGGCCGTCGACTCCTGGAAGAACTCGGTGGCGACGCGGATGCCCTGGCGGCGCGCGATGTCGGCCACGCTCTGCGAGGGTTCGACGCCGAGGTGGCGGACCCCGGCCTCGGCCAGGGCGCGGAGCATGACGCCGTCGTTGCAGCCCAGTTCGACGAGGAAGGCGTCCTTCCCGGTGAGTTCGGTCGCCAGGAAGTGCCGGGCGGTCTCCTCGAAGTGCCCGCGCATGACGGAGGATCCGGACGACAGGTACGGGTAGTGGCTGTTGAACATCAGGTGGCGCGGCACCTCCTCCGTGAGCTGGACCATGGTGCAGTCGCCGCAGACGCCGACGGCCAGCCGGAAGAAGAACTCGTCGCCGAGGTATTCGGGCTCGAGGAGCCCGCTGGAGAGCGGTTGCTGTCCGAAGTCGATGAACTCGTGCAGCCGACCGCCGCAGATCCGACAACTGAGCACGATGGGTGTCCTCTTCCTTGAGTGGCGGATGGGCAAAGGGGCGAATCGTCCCGGCGTGCGCGGGCGGACGGGCCCGGCGGGCGGGCTCACAGGCCTCCCGGCCAGTCGTCGTCGGCGCGCAGCAGGGCCCGTGCCAGGTTCTGGTAGAAGGCCACGACGCCGGGTTCCTTGGGGCTCAGGTGGCCGCGTGCGGCGAAGCGGGACCCCACCGCGCGCTGGACGGCCTCCAGGCCGTTGCGGTCCTCGCTGTTGATCATTCCCGCGTACGTCTCGGCCTGCCGGCGCATCTCGTCGAGGTCGGCGCCCTCCAGCGCGGCGCGCGGCACGAGGATGCCGCCGCGGACCAGCGTCCGGTCGATCGTCTGCGGGATGAGGCTGAGCCAGATGACCATCTCGCCCGCCGCGGCCAGGCTCGCCGCGGGGAAGACGAAGATGCCGTACAGGTGGGCCTTCTCCGTGTCCGTCAGCGGCAGGGCGTAGGCCTCCTGCGGCTCGGTGAACGGGACGAGCAGGCGCAGCGCCCACGGGGAGTCGACCCGCACGTCCGTGTCGGACCCGCCGGGCGTCGACTGCTGGAGGGTCTCCGGGTGGAAGCCCATGACGTGGTAGTTCTCGTGGGCGTTCTCGACGGCGACCTTCCAGTTGCACGCCCACTCCTCGCTCCAGGAGCCGAGCTGCGCCATCTCGTCGAGCCGGTAGTTGGTCAGGTCGCCGGAGATCCGCTTCAGTTCGGGGGCGAGGGGGGCCGCGGCCGCGTCGAGGTTCACGTACACGAAGCCGTGCCACTCCTCGACGGCGAAGGCGGGGAGTCTGCAGTCCTTCGGGTCGAAGTCCGGGTTCCGCCGCATGTGGGTGGCGCCGATGAGGCGGCCGTCGAGCCCGTACCGCCACAGGTGGTACGGACAGGTGAAGGAGTCGGCCCGTCCGGTGGCGCCGGGTTCGACGAGCGGCATCATCCGGTGCCGGCAGATCGGTGACATCCCGTGGAGCGCGCCGTCCGCGTCGCGGGTGACCAGGATCTGCTCGCCCGCGATGTCGACCGAGACGTAGCTGTTCGGCTCGGCGAGTTCGTCGCGGTGCGCGACGAGCACCCAGGAGCGTCCGAAGACGCGGGTGCGTTCGAGCTCGTAGAGCTCGGGCGAGGTGAACGCGCGGGGCGGCAGACTGAGCTGGGGTGCCAGGTCCAGGTAGCCGCGCAGTACGTCCAGCAGCTCGGCGACCTCTGCCGACGGGGAGCCGGCGCGCGCGTCGGCGGTCCGGTCTGTGCTCGTTCCTGTGCTCACGGTGGGGACTCCAACCTGTGCCGCGGGTCCGTGGTGCCCCGACCCTGGCAGGGGGGATTCGAACCCTGCTCGACAGCGGGGCCCGGCCCCGCGAGCGGCCCCGGGGGCCCGTGCGTCCAGCCGGTCTCCGGCGTTCCTCTAGCGGCCGGCCCGACCATCGGTCCCGCCGGACCCCTGTCCCTTCCGCCGTACCCGTCGCGCTGTCGCCGCCGGGTGCCCGTCGAACGAGGTCGCCGTGTACGGAGCCGAACTGGCCGAGATCTACGAGCTCATCCACCGCAGCCGCGGCAAGGACTACCTCGAGGAGGCGGCCGAAGTGGAACGGCAGGTGCGGGCGCACAAGCCGGACGCGGCGAGCCTGCTCGACGTGGCCTGCGGCACCGGGGCCCATCTGCGCCGCTTCGACGAGCTGTTCGACGAGGTGGCCGGGCTGGAGCTGTCCGAGCCGATGGCCCGCTTCGCGCAGGCGGCGCTGCCGCACGTGCCCGTGCACGTGGGCGACATGCGGGACTTCGAACTGGGCCGCACCTATGACGTCATCACGTGCATGTTCGGCTCGATCGGCTACCTGCTGACGCAGGACGCGCTGGTCGGCGCGCTGCGCCGGTTCGCGCGGCACCTGGCGCCCGACGGGGTGCTGGCCGTCGACCCGTGGTGGTTCCCCGAGACGTACCTGCACGGCCATGTCGCCGGGGCCACGGCGACCGTCGGGGGGCGGACCGTGTCCCGGGTCTCCCACTCCGTACGGGAGGGGGACGCTTCCCGGATGAACGTGCACTATCTCGTCGCGGACGGGGCGTCGGGCGTCCGGCACTTCCACGAGACGCACCTGATCGGCCTGTTCTCACGGGAGCGGTACGAGGCGGCGTTCGGGGCCGCCGGTTTCCGCGTCGACTACGTCCCCGTCGCGCCCGCCGGCCGCGGGCTCTTCGTCGGCGTCCCGTCCGCCGGCTGATCCGGCGGACGGGGCGGCGGGGTTCAGGACCGCTGCACCAGTTGTTCGTTGGCCTGCTCGAGGAACTGGTTCAGCGTCTTGATGCGGGTCTCCGCGTCCGGCATGCCGATGGAGTACCTCCGCTCGACCTGGCTGATCGCCTCCAGCAGGGCGAGCGAGTCGTAGCCGAGGACGTTCAGCTCGACGTCACCGACGTCCTCGCCGTCCAGATCGGCGCCGTCCGCCTCGCCCGCGCACTCCCGGAAGATCTCGACCAGTACCGGCAGGGTCAGTTCGCTCATCACTCGTACCTCTCTCCGCTCGTGGGGAATCGGGCGCCCGCCGACGGGCGCCCGGGGTGGCGGCCGGGGCTCAGCCCGCCGCCTTCCACATGTCGTGCAGGGAGGCGCGCAGCCCGATGGCCGGGCGCCAGCCCAGTACCCGTTCCGCGCGCCGGATGTCGGCCTTGGTCCAGCCGCCGCCCTTGCTCTCCACCGCCCCGCCGGTCTCCTTGACCGTGCCGGGCGGGAATCCCGCCGCCTCGACCAGGGTGGTGACCAGTTCGCGCATGGTGGGCGCCTCACCGCGTCCGATGTTGAACACGGTGCCGGAGGCGGCCGCGTCCGCGGCCACCAGGACCGCCGAGGCGACGTCGCGCACGTCGACGTAGTCGCGTGCCGCGTCCGCGATGACCAGCTCCAGCCGCTCCCCCGGCGTCAGTGCGCGCAGTCGGTTCAGCACGGTGCCCAGGAAGCTCGCCTCCGACGGGTGCGGACCGCACACGTTGACCGGGCGCAGCACGACCCCGTCGACGTCCCCGGTCCGGGCCGCCTCCAGTACGGCCTGCGACCCGGCCAGTTTCGTCCGGGCGTACGGGGTGGTCGGCTCCGGCGGCACCGACTCGTCGATGCCGTCGGGGTCCGGGGACACGAATCCGTACTCGTGGATGCTGCCGACGTGGACGACGCGGGGGCGGGTGGGCAGCTTCGCGACGCCGGCGAGCATCCGCTCCACCAGCCGCACGTGGGCGTGGTGCATGGCCTCCTCGGTCACCACCCATCCGCCCGTCGCGTTGACGACGACGTCCACGTTCCGTTCGGCGAGTAGGTCGGCGATGTCCCGGGGATCCGCCTCCGCCACGTCCAGCGGGACGAAGGGATGCCGGGCGGTGTGCGGCGCGGGGTGCCGGGCCACGCCGAGCACCTCGTGTCCCGCGCGCGTGAACGCCGCGGCCACCTGCCGTCCGATGGTGCCGGTCGCGCCCAGTACGGCGACCGTACGGCGCCCGGTCGCCCTGCCGACCTCGTCTGCGGTCACCACCGCGTCCTCCCTTCCTCGATGTTTCCCGTGGTCATGGCGGGTCCCGGCGGCGCCGCGGTCACGGGCGCCGGTCGTCACGGGTGACGCGGCGTTCGCGCACCTTCAGTTCGCCGTCGACCCGGACGAGCACGTCGTCGCACACGCACATCAGGTGCAGCCGGGGGCTGCCGCCCCGGGCCGTGGCGATGATCTGCGCGTACGAACGGACGCTCAGGGAGCCGTCCTCGCCCGGCCGGACCGACACCATGCCGAGCAGGTGCCGGTGCACCTCGCCGGCCTCGGCCAGCGCCGCGGCGGCCTTGTCGACCCCCTCGGCCAGGGCGGCCCGGCCGACGACGGGCTCGGGCAGCGAGGGCGGCGCGAACGATCCGTCCTCGGTGAAGGTCCGCGCCCAGCCCTCGCCGTCCCCGGCGTCGAGCAGGTGCATGTGATCGGCGTAGAACTGTTGCACTTCGGCATAGAGGGAATCGAACGACGACGAGGTTCCCGTCCGCATTGCCACCGCGTCCTCCTCACGCTGGTCCCGTTCGGGGCGAACGGGCGCACCCGCGAACGATTCACGACGCCCTTCGACATCGGCTCGAACGTGACGCGCGGGAGCCGAGTGAGGCTTGAGCGCTTCTCCGTCGGCACCGAGCACGATCTGCTCGTCGGTGCGAGCGGTTCGATGCGTAGGAGGTCCGTGTGCGGTTGATCGACCTGTCGTCGGCGGTGGACGCCACGGCGTACGAGCCGGATCCGGTGGTGCACGAGGTGTTGACGCCCCGTCAGGGTGCGGAGCACATGAGCGCGGAGATGCGTACGCACTTCGGGCTGGAGTTCTCCCCGGAGGAACTGCCCGACGGGGAGTTCCTCTCGCTCGACCGGATCACCCTGACCTCGCACACCGGCACGCACGTCGACGCGCCGTCGCACTACGGCTCCAGGGCCGGGTACGGCGACGGAGTGCCCCGGCACATCGACCGGATGCCGCTGGACTGGTTCTGCAGGCCCGGGATCGTGCTCGACCTCACCGACGCGGCGACCGGTGTCGTCGGGGCCGCGCGGCTGGAGAAGGAGTTCGAGCGGATCGGCCGCACCCCGGCGCCGATGGACATCGTCCTGCTGCGCACCGGGGCCTCGGCGCGGGCGGGCACCCCGGAGTACTTCACCGAGTTCGCCGGGCTGGACGGGCCGGCCGTGCACCTGCTGCTGGACCTGGGGGTGCGGGTGATCGGGACGGACGCGTTCAGCCTGGACGCCCCCTTCACCGACATCATCGAGCGCTACCGGCGCACCGGTGACCGTTCGGTGCTGTGGCCGGCCCACTTCGCCGGCCGCGACCGGGAGTACTGCCAGATCGAGCGTCTGGCGAACCTCGACGCCCTGCCCGCCCCGTACGGGTTCACCGTCGTCTGCTTCCCCGTGAAGATCGCGGGCGCGGGCGCCGGCTGGACCAGGGCGGTCGCCATGGTCGACGAGTGAGCCCGGCACCGACCCCGACCCGACACCGACTGGAGAGAGATGTACGGACAGGAGCTGGCGGAGGTCTACGAGATCTTCTACCGCAGCCGGGGCAAGGACTGGCCGGCCGAGGCGGCCCACGTCACGGACCTCGTACGGGCGCGGTGCCCGGAGGCGGACTCCCTGCTCGACGTGGCCTGCGGGACGGGAGCCCATCTGGAGACCTTCGGAACGCTGTTCAAGCACACCGAGGGTCTGGAGATCGCCGCCCCGATGCGGGAGCTGGCCCACCGGCGGCTGCCGGCGGTGACGGTCCACCCCGGCGACATGCGCGCCTTCGGCCTCGGCCGCACCTTCGACGCGGTCGTGTGCATGTTCTGCGCCATCGGCTACCTCGGCACCGTCGCCGACATGCGTGACGCGGTGCGGTCGATGGCCCGGCACGTACGCCCCGGCGGGGTGCTCGTCATCGAGCCGTGGTGGTTCCCTGAGAACCATGTCGAGGGCTACGTCGCGGGCGACCTCGGCCGGGAGAACGGCCGCACGGTGGCGCGGATCTCGCACTCGACCCTCCAGGGCCGCGCGACCCGGATGGAGGTGCGGTTCCTGGTCGGCGACAGCTCCGGCATCCGGGAGTTCACCGAGGTCGACGTCCTCACCCTCTTCACCAAGGACGAGTACCTCGCGGCGTTCGCCGACGCGGGGTGCACCG
Source organism: Streptomyces erythrochromogenes (assembly GCF_036170895.1). Classification (NCBI taxonomy): domain Bacteria; kingdom Bacillati; phylum Actinomycetota; class Actinomycetes; order Kitasatosporales; family Streptomycetaceae; genus Streptomyces; species Streptomyces erythrochromogenes. The sequence continues at coordinate 1,330,391 of NZ_CP108036.1, forward strand.
TCGAGTACCTCCCCGGCGACCCGACCGGCCGCGGTCTGTTCGTCGGTGTACGGCAGTAGGACCCCAGCCAGGCACGTGCCGGAGACGAGCGGAGACAGTGACTCAGCCATGACCACTTACGTATGGGACTACCTGCGCGAGTACGAGAACGAGCGGGAGGACATCCACGACGCCGTCGAGACCGTGCTGCGGTCGGGGCAGCTCGTGCTCGGCGCCAGCGGGCGCGGCTTCGAGGAGGAGTTCGCCGCCTACCACGGGGTCGGGCACGCGGTGGGTGTCGACAACGGCACCAACGCGATCAAGCTGGGCCTCCAGGCGATCGGCGTGGGCCCCGGCGACGAGGTGATCACGGTCTCGAACACCGCCGCGCCCACGGTGGTGGCCATCGACTCCGTGGGGGCGACGCCCGTCTTCGTCGACGTCCACCCCGACACCTATCTGATGGACGTCGAGCAGGTGTCCGCGGCCGTCACCGAGCGCACCAGGTGTCTGCTGCCGGTCCATCTGTACGGCCAGTGCGTGGACATGACCGCGCTCCAGGCCGTGGCGGACGAGCACGGCCTGGTGGTCTTCGAGGACTGCGCGCAGGCCCACGGCGCCCGCCGGGGCGGACGCCTCGCCGGCACCTGGGGGGCCGCGGCCGGGTTCTCCTTCTATCCCACCAAGGTGCTCGGGGCCTACGGCGACGGCGGCGCCGTCATCACCTCGGACCCGGCCGTGGACGCCGCGCTGCGGCGGCTGCGGTACTACGGCATGGAGGAGCGGTACTACGTCGTCCAGACCCCTGGGCACAACAGCCGCCTGGACGAGCTGCACGCGGAGATCCTGCGCCGCAAGCTGCGCCGGCTCGACGCCTACGTCGAGGGCCGGCGCGCGGTGGCCCGCCGGTACGCCGAGGGCCTCGCCGGCACCGGTCTGGTCCTGCCGTCGACGGCGCCGGGCAACGACCACGTCCACTACGTCTACGTGGTCCGCCATCCGCGGCGCGACGCGATCATCGAGGCGCTGAAGGCCTACGACATCCAGCTGAACATCAGCTACCCGTGGCCGGTCCACACCATGACGGGCTTCGCCCACCTCGGATACGCCAAGGGGTCCCTGCCCGTCACCGAGTCGGCGGCCGAGGAGATCTTCTCGCTGCCCATGTACCCCTCGCTGGACCCGGCGGTGCAGGACAAGGTGATCGGCGCGCTCCACGACGTACTGGCCTCGCTGTGAGCCCTGTCCCCACCGGGCGGGACGGGGACGGCGGCCGCCGGGTCCGCATGGGTGTGCTCGGCTGCGCGGACATCGCGCTGCGCCGGATGCTGCCGGCCATCGCGGCGGCCGAGTCGGCCGAGCTCGTCGCGGTGGCCAGCCGGGACGCCGCGAAGGCGCAGCGGGCGGCGGCCCGGTTCGGGTGCGCCGGGGTCAAGGGCTACCGGACGCTGCTGGAGCGGGACGACATCGACGCGGTGTACGTCCCGCTCCCGCCCGCGCTCCACTTCGAGCAGGTGGCCGAGGCGTTGCTCGCCGGCAAGCACGTGCTGTGCGAGAAGCCGCTGTGCACGACCCACGCGGAGGCCGCCGAGCTGATGGAGCTGGCTCGGCGGCACCGCCGGATCCTCGCCGAGAACTTCATGTTCCTGCACCACTCCCAGCACGCCGGGGTCCGCTCGCTCGTAGAGTCGGGCGCCATCGGCGGGCTGGAGGTGCTCTCCGGTTCCTTCGGCGTACCGCCGCTGGACCCCACGGGGTTCCGGTACGCCCCCTCGCTCGGCGGCGGCGCGCTGCTGGACGTCGGCGTCTATCCGCTGCGCACGGCGCAGATGTACCTGTCCGGTGAGCCGGAGGTGCTGGCGGCCACCCTGCGGGTGGACGACGCGACCGGCGTGGACGTGGCGGGCACGGCGCTGCTGTGCGCCCCCGACGGCGTCGCGGCGCAGCTGGAGTTCGGCTTCCGCCACTCCTACCGGTCGCGCTACGCGCTGTGGGGCGGCGCGGGACGGATCTCGGTGGAGCGGGCGTACACCCCGCCGGAGGTGCTCAAGCCCGTGGTCCGGCTCCAGCAGCAGGACCGGCTGACCGAGCTGGCGATGCCCGCGGACGACCAGGTGCGCAACGCGCTGGCCGCGTTCACGGCCGCCGTCCTGGCCGGCGGGGACGGACCGGTCGGCGAAGCGGAGTCGCTCCTGCAGGCCAGGCTGGTCGAGGACGTCCGCAAGGTCGCCAGGATCGTCGGCGGCTGAGGCGGCACAACGGCGCCGGGGGCGGGGCCGCGCACCGGCGCCCGGCGGCGGCGGGTGCCCGGGCTGCGGTGTCCGCGGCGCGGACCTACGCTGATCCGGTGACCGGCCGCACCGGAGGCAGGGTGTCACCTGGCGCCACCCGGTGGCGGTCCGAGGGAGGTGACGCCCGATGTCCGCACCCCGGGCAGCAGCCGTGGTCCGCAGCGCGGCCGCGGGAACCGTCTTTCTGATCGTGTTCGCGGGCGTTGGCACGGGCACGGCCCTGGCCGACGACAACGGGATGGCCGACAAGAGCGCGCAGGCCATCGCCGACGCCTCGCGCAAGGCCATGTCGGAGGTCACGTCCATGCGCATGGTGGCCAAGGTGACCGAGGGGTCGGGCACCACCGCGCTGGACATCCGCTTCGACGAGGCGGGCAACTGCGTCGGCACCGTCAGGCCGCCCGGCGGCTCCGGCAGGGCCGACGTGATCAAACGCGGCAACGACGTGTGGATGAAGCTCGACGACGCGCTGCTGCGGGCCCAGGTACCGGCCGCCGCGGCCGAGGACGCGATCGCGCTGATCGACGGCCGCTACCTGCACGGCACCACGGACAACATCATGCTGCGTGATTTCGCCCAGTTCTGCGATCTCGACTACTTCAAGTCGGAGTTCTCCTCGAAGCCGGCGAACGAGCAGCTGAAGAAGGGCGCGCGCAGCGCCGTCGACGGCCGTCCGGCCATCACGGTCACCGGCAAGCGCGGCGGGGACACCGGCACTTACCAGGTGTCCACGCAGGACGAGCCGTACCTCCTGCGCATCCAGGGCGCCAAGGCCTCCGGCGAACGTGTGGAGGCCACCTTCTCCGCCTTCGACGAGCCGGTCCGGCCCAAGCCGCCCGCGCCCGCGGACTCGGTCGACCTGTCCAAGCTCCAGTAGCGCACCGCGCGAAAGGGACCACCATGATCACCACTGACTTCGCCGCGGGCGCCCCCTGCTGGATCGACCTCGGCGCTCCCGACGTGCCCGCCGCGGCGGCGTTCTACGGCGCCGTCCTCGGCTGGGACTACGAGTCCATGGGCGAGGGGGAGGACATGGAGGGCGGGATGTTCCGGAAGGACGGGAAGATCGTCGCCGGGCTCGGCAAGCTCACCGAGGAGGGTGCCCGCCCGGCCTGGATGATCTACTACAGCGTGCCCGACGCGGATGCCGTCACCGAGGCCGTCGAGCGCGGCGGGGGCACGGTGCGGGTGCCGCCGAGGGACCTCGACGAGTGGGGGCGGATGGCCCAGTACAGCGACCCGCTGGGGGGCCAGTTCGCCGTCTGGCAGCCGGGGACCAGCAAGGGCGTCGAGCTGGTCGACGAGCCGGGGTCGCTGTCGTGGACGGAGCTGTACACGAGCGACGCGGCGGCGGCCAAGGACTTCTACGGCGGGGTCTTCGGCTGGTGGTTCAGCGACATGGAGCTGCCGGGCGGCGGAGGGACGTACGCCCTGGTCACGCCCGCCGGACAGCCTGCGGAGCGCATGCACGGCGGCGTGATGGAGCTGCCCGCCGAGCACCTCGCCCCGGCGGGCGGGCGGCCGTACTGGCACCCCGTCTTCGCCGTAACCGACTGCGACGCGGCGGTCGCCGCGGTCACCGGGAACGGCGGCAGCGTGCAGATGGGGCCGGAGGACGCCGAGGGCGTCGGACGGCTGGCCGTCTGCCTCGACCCGGCGGGCGCCGACTTCGTGGTGCTGGCTCCGTCGCCGGACTGACCCGGATCCCGGCGGCCCCGCGAAGGCCGGACCGGGAGAGGTCAGACCCGGGAGCGGTATGCCCGCATCGCGAGCGGGACGAAGACGATCGCGATGCCCGCGGCCCAGATCAGGGACCACATGATCGGCTCGCCGGCGGGGGTGCCGAGCAGCAGTCCGCGGAAGGCGTCCGACAGCTGGGTGACGGGATTGACCTCCACCCAGGCCTGGAGCCAGCCGGGCATCGTGTCGACCATCACGAACGCGCTGCTCGTGAAGGTGATCGGGAAGATCAGCGTGAAGGCGAAGACCTGCACCTTCTCCGCGTCGCCGGCCAGCATCCCGATCAGCACGGCCGTCCACGAGACGGCCGCGGCGAACACCAGGAGCAGCAGCAGTCCGCCGACCAAGCCGGCGACGCCGCCGGTGATCTCGAAGCCCAGCAGGGTGCCCAGGGCGATCATCAGGAGCATCGCCCAGAGCTGTTTGGCCAGGTCGGCCGTGATGCGCCCGAGGAGCGGCGCCGAGCGGGCGATGGGCAGGCTGCGGAGGCGGTCGAAGACGCCCTTGGTGAGGTCGGTGTTCAGCGCCATGGCCGTGTACATGCTCATGAAGAGCGTGTTCTGGACGATGATCCCGGCGAGCGCGTACTGGAGGTACGCCTGCGGGGATCCGGCCATCTGTCCGCCGAAGACGAAGGTGAACAGGAAGACGAACATGATCGGCGAGATGCTGTAGTCGACGAGCTCCAGCGGGTTGTGCTTGACGGAGACCAGGCTGCGCCAGGCGAGCGTCGCGGTCTGCCGCAGCGCCGCCAGAGGGCGTACCCGGCCGCTGCCGCCCAGGGTGCCGGTCACGGGTGCGGAGGCGGTGGTCATGACAGGCTCCCGGCGGTCGCGTACTGCTCGTCGTCACCGTCACCGTCGGCCGCCGGCGTCTGCGGCTGCGCCCGGTGGCCGGTCAGGACCATGAACACCTCGTCGAGCGACGAGCGCCGCAGGGTCAGCTCGGCCACGGCGATGCCCGCGTGGTCCAGCCGACGGACCACGCTCGGCATGAGCTCCGGGTCCTTCACCGGCACGGTGATCTCCTCGCCGTCGATCTCGGCCAGGGGGCCCGCGGCCTCGGCGAGCAGGGCGTGCGCCGGGGCGAGGTCCGCGGCCCGGGCCGGCCGCAGCTGCAGCACCTGGCCGCCGACCTGCGCCTTCAGCTCGTCGGGCGTGCCGTCGGCGATGACCGTGCCCTTGTCGATCACGACGATGCTGTCGGCCAGCCGGTCCGCCTCGTCCAGGTACTGCGTGGTCAGCAGCACCGTGACCCCCTCGGCGACGAGGCCGCGCAGCATGCCCCACACCTCGCCGCGGCTGTGCGGGTCGAGCCCGGTGGTCGGCTCGTCCAGGAAGAGGATCTGCGGCCGCCCCACCAGGCTCGCCGCGAGGTCGAGACGCCGCCGCATGCCGCCGGAGTACGTCTTGGTGGCCCGTCCCGCCGCCTCGACCAGTTGGAAGCGGTCGAGCAGTTCGGCGGCCCGGGCCCGGGCCGCGCCGCGCGGCATGCCGAGCAGCCGCCCGATCATCAGCAGGTTCTCCGTGCCGGTCAGGTTCTCGTCGACCGCGGCGTACTGGCCGGTGAGCCCGATCGCCGAACGGACCCGGCCCGCCTGCCGGACCACGTCGTACCCGGCGACCTCCGCGCGGCCGTCGTCCGGCTGGAGGAGGGTGGCGAAGATGCGGACGGCGGTCGTCTTGCCCGCGCCGTTGGGTCCGAGCAGGCCGAGGACGCTGCCGGCGGGCACCTGGAGGTCCACGCCGGCCAGTGCACGGGTCTGCTTGAACCGCTTCGCCAGGCCTTCGGCCCGGATCGCGTACTGCATGGAGATCACCCCGGACGGGAGTACGTGCTGCTGCCACTTCCCTCAACTGTGACGCACACCATTGACATTGTCCGGCCGGGCGGACGGCCCGGGCGGCGCGGGCCGGTGCGGCGCCGACCCGCGGACACTGACCGCGCTCCTCGCCCACCTCGTCGAGTGGGAGGTCTTCCCGGCCGGCCCGGACGGCTACCGGCTGACCCCGGTCGGCGAGGAACTCGTCGAGGACGACCACTCGTTGGAGGAGTACGACCTGCGCGGGGCGCAAGCCGCGCTGGACCTCTCGCTGTCCGGTCTGCACGAGACGCTGCGCACCGGCCGGGCCGGCTTCCGTACCGCGTCCGGGGCCCCGCTCGCCGTGGCCCTGGCCGCGGACGAGCGTCTGGGCGCGTCCGCGCGGGAGGCCGTGGAGGACGAGGCCCCGTGGATCGCCCCGGGGGTGCGCACCGGGCACCCTCGCCGCGGCCTTCCCCACCCTGCGGGTCCGCGTGGCCGCGCTGCCGTCGGCGCTGCGCACGGTCGCCGACCGGGTGCTGGACTCCGCGGTGCTCGACCGGGTGCAGCTGGTGCCCACCAGCGGGCCGGTCCCGGCGGGCGACCGCACCGTCCTGCTGTGCCGGCTGCTGGAGCAGCTCCCCGACGAGGACGCGGTGCTCGCGCTCCGCGAGAACGCCGCCGCGGTGCCCGCGGGCGGCGCGCTGCTGCTGGTCGAGCAGGTCGAGGGGGCGGACGGCATCGAGCTGGACACCGAGGCCGCCCTGCACCACCTGCGGCTGAAGGCGGCGTTCGGCTCGGGCGTGCGCACGGAGCGGGACTTCGAGCGCATCGCCGCACTGGCCGGGCTCCGCGTCGCCTCGCGCCGCGACATCGGCTGGGACCACCGCCTGTGGGAGCTGGCACCCGCCCGCTGACGCCTCCGGGGACCGCTCAGACGGCGCCCTCGCTGATGGTGAACAGGGCACCGCTCCGGTCGCGCAGGGTGACCCGGCGGTCCGTCGGGGAGGACCGTACGGGTGTCACGGCGGCGCCCCCGTGCCGGACCGCCCGGTCGATCGCCCCGTCCAGGTCGGCCACGGCGAAGTGGACGTGCCAGCGGGGCCGGACCTGCGGGTCGGGGGCGTTCTCCACGGCTCCGGCGTCGATCCGCGCGACGGTCTGGCTGCCGCGGCGCACCACGACGTGGTCGTGCTCGTAGGCCACGTCGCAGCATCCGGGCCGCTCGCAGGCCCAGTCGAGGACCTCCCCGTAGAACACCGCGGCGGCGAACGCGTCGCGGGTGCGGAGCTCCACCCAGGACGCGGCGTCCTCCTGCCCGGCGTGCCACTCCTGGACGACCTCGCCCTCCCAGAAGCCGAAGACCGCCCCGGACGGGTCGGCGGCCAGCGCGGCCCTCCCGGTGGCGAAGGCGAGCGGTCCGACCGCCATCGTCGCGCCCCGCTCACGGACCCGGGCGGCGGTCACCTCCGCGTCGTCGACGGCGAAGTACGGCGTCCACGCGGTCGGCACGCCGAGCCTCGGGGCGAGTGCGCCGACCGAGGCGACGGGCCGGCCGTCCAGCAGGGCCGCTCGGAAGTTCTCGCCGAGCCGGGTGGCCCGGAACGTCCAGCCCAGCACCCCCGCGTAGAACTCCTCCGCCTCGGCGAGGCCCGGAGCCGTGAGGTTGACCCAGCAGGGCACGCCGAACACGTCACGGCTGTTCGTGGTCATCGCACCGCCTCCGATCGCCGCCCGGCATCCGGTCCCGCCGCAGGGCGGCTGCCCCGTCCGCCCCACTCCTAACACAAACGGACGAAACGGACCATCCGCGCCGCGTCGGCCGACGGAAGCACTGTGCGCCGGCCCTCCGGTGCGCACACTGGACCAGGTGGCCCGCGCCGCGGCGGCGGCGGACCGAGGAGAGGTGTCCGGCCTTGAGCGTTCCCGTTCCCGTTCCTGCTCCCGTCCCTGTTCCTGCTCCTGCTCCTGCTCCCGTTCCGATCGTCATCGACTGCGATCCTGGGCATGACGACGCCCTCGCGATCCTGCTCGCGGCGGGCGACCCGGGGGTCGACCTGCTGGCCGTCACCACGGTGGCGGGCAACCAGACCCTGGAGAAGACCACCCTGAACGCCCTGCGGGTGTGCACCGTCGCCGGCATCACCGGCGTCCCGGTCGCCGCCGGGTGCGCGGCACCGCTGGTGGAACCGCTGCGGGTCGCCGAGGACGTCCACGGAGTGTCGGGACTGGACGGCCCCCGCTTCCCCGAGCCGTCCCTGGCGGCCGAGCCCGAGCACGCGGTGGAGCTGCTGCGGCGGATCCTGGCCGGGCATCCGGAGCCGGTCACGCTGGTGCCGACGGCGCCCCTGACGAACATCGCCCTGCTGCTGACCCGGTATCCCGAGCTGGCTGGCCGGATCAGGGAGATCGTGCTGATGGGCGGGTCCACGGACCGGGGGAACCGGACCCCGGCCGCCGAGTTCAACATCCACACCGACCCGGAGGCCGCGGACATCGTCTTCCGCAGCGGCGTACCGGTGACCATGTGCGGGCTCAACGTCACCCACCAGGCCCTCGCGACGCCCGAGGTCGTCGCCCGCTTCGAGGCGCTGGACACGGACCTCGGGCGGATCTGCGCCGAGCTGCTGGACTTCTTCGCGGGCACCTACCGGCAGCTGTGGGGGTTTCGCGCTCCCCCGGTGCACGACCCGGTCGCGGTGGCCCGGGTCATCGACCCCGGGATGGTCACCTGCGTGGACGCGCACGTGGCCGTGGAACTCCACGGCAGGCACACGCGCGGGGCGACCGTGGTGGACCTGCACGGCACCCTGGGGCGGTCGGCGAACGCCCGGGTCGCCGTCGGGCTGCGGGCCGACCTGTTCTGGGACCGGCTGCTGGCGGCCGTGGCGGCACTGGGCGGCTCCGGTACGGGTCAGTCGGCGCCGCCCGCGGAGGGCCGCACCTGATCGGGCCCCTCGGACGGGGGAAGCCGGTGGGCTGCCACCAGTTCCTCGGCGGCGAGCAGCGCGCTGTGGGCGTTGCGCTGGCCCATCAGGACGCACAGCGTGTACGCGGCGTCCTCCATCGCGGCGCGCAGCGCCGGGTCGCCCGGCGAGGCCAGCGTACGGCGGCGCACGGCCCGCAGGTGGTTCAGGTGCCGGCGCAGCACGTGCGGGGACGGCAGGAGCGTCCCGGAGGCGGGCGGAGCAGGGGGGTAGGGGGTCCGGGCGTGCCCGATCTCCGCGCGCAGGGCCCGCTCGCAGTCCGGGTCGGCGTCCCCGGGGGCGGTGCGGGTCGCGATGACCGTGCGCGCCATGAGCGGGAGCGTGACGCCCGCGGCCTGGGCCGCGTTGCCGAGGACGCGCCGGGCGCTCTCGGCGGTGCAGGGCACCAGGGCCATCACCATCCCGGTCGCGCCGGCGAGCGCGGCCCGGTCCGTTAGGCCGTCCGCGCCGGCCTCCCCGTCGGTCACGGCGGCGCCGCCTTCCGTGCGGCCGCGGGCCGCCGGGCTCTGAATCATCCGTCCGCTCCTCGGGTCTGTCCGGGTGGATGCCGCTGTGTAGCACCTCCGGACGGGCGGTCGGCGCACCCACGCGGGCGCCGGCGAGCGGATCGCCCGATGTGGGGAACCCCGGAGCCGTGGGTTGACGTTGCGCGGCGCTCCGCACCGCTCGTGACGCGCGAACGCTCCGCAGCGGCGGGTGCCGGTGCGGAGCGTTCGGCTGAGCGGTTCAGCGGTTCAGCGGGCGGACGTCACGTGTCCAGACGGCTGTTGGGGCCGTCGTGCCCGTCGGCGCCCGCGTCGTTGAACCAGTAGTCCCCGGCCGCGAGGTAGCGGAAGGCGTGCGTGGACTTGGCGGGCAGCGCGACCGTCACCGCCCGCATGCCGTCGGGACGGGGTTCGAGTACGTGGGCGCCGGGCTGCCAGCCGTTGAACGTCCCCACGACGCTGACGGGGCCGGGCGGGTCGCCCCCGGGCAGCACGAAGGTGACGGCGGTGGTGTTCTTGCGACGCTGTCTTTCCAGCATGAAGTGCTCCTTCTGCGTCATGGACGGCCCCACTCTTCCGGAGTCATCCTGACGGCCCCCCGCGGCGCCCACCCGCGACCCGCCGCAGCGCGGTCAGGGTCACCCGTCGGGGCTACAGGCTCAGGGCGTCCTCGGCGTTGTCCACCCACGGGGTCACGGAGTTCTTGGTGGAGGAGACGTACAGGCCGGGGGTCGACGCCTTGAGCGGTGTCTGCACCAGGTCGGACTCGGTGTTCATGGTCATCGCGATCGAGTCGACGGTCTTGCCGGTGCCGTCGACGGCACCGCCCATGAGGCCGGCGTAGGCGGACTTGCCCGGGGCGAGCCTGATCGCGTCCTCGATGCCGGGGGCCGTGCCCCGTTCCGTGGCCTGCCCGTCGAGGGCGCCGAAGGTCACGACCGGGTGCCCGAGCACCTTGCACGCCTTCGTTCCCTTGTTGGTGATCTTCAGCAGGTAACTGCTGGTCGTGGGCTCCGCCAGGCTCGCGGTGAACGTCACGTCGTGGGTGCTGCACGGGAAGACGTCGAAGTCGGGGTCGGTCGGTGCCTTGGAGCCGGGGGATCCGGCGGACTTCGTCGGCTTGGCCGGCTTCGCCGTCGGTGTCGCGGACTTCGACGGCGCGGCGGATCCGGACGGGGACGAGCCGGCGGTCGGCGTGCCCGCGGACGGCGTGCCGGTCCCGCCCGCCGTGTCGTCCCCGGTGGGCCCGCAAGCGGTCAGCGCCAGTGCGGACAGGGCGGCGAGGGCGACGGCGGTTCTGCGTACGGTGCTCATGGTGTTCCCCCAGATGAGGCGCGACACGCGCGGGGCAGGGCCGGTCCGGTTCCGGCGGCCTGGCACCAGGATCCCGCCGAAGCTTCACAGCTTGGTGACGGGCCGTTGCCGAGTCCACCACGGTTCCCGGCGCGCCGCCCACGCCTCGCCTAACCTGACATCGCACCAGACCATCAGGAAGGGAATGTTCCATGCCTTCTCGCCTCAACCCGTACATCAGCTTCGACGGCGACGCCCGGCAGGCCATGGAGTTCTACAAGGAGGTCTTCGGCGGCACCCTGGCGCTGAACACGTACGGCGACTTCGGCGGGGAGGAGGCCGGCGACGCCGCCGACCGGATCATGCACGGCATGCTGGAGACCGCGAGCGGCTTCACCCTCATGGGCGCCGACAACCCCCCGGGTACGCAGCACAGCCCGGGCAACAACATCTCGGTGAGCGTCAGCGGGGAGGACACCGCCGAGCTGCGCGGCTACTGGGACGCGCTCTCCGGCAGCGGCACGGTCTCGGTGCCGCTGGAGAAGCAGATGTGGGGCGACGTCTTCGGCATGTGCACGGACCGCTTCGGCATCACCTGGCTCGTCAACATCAGCACGTCGGAGGGCTGACCCGGCGCCGTCGAACGGGGCGGGCGCTCCCGCGCCACCTCCACGGTGGAGCTGCGGCCGTCCCCGTTTCGACACCGCGGCACCTGCCTCGCCGGCCGGACTCCAGCATGATCGATGCTCCGCACGTGCGGGAGCACGGGCGACCGCCCCGCCCCGCCTTCGATCACAGGAGTCCAGCCCCATGTCCGACATCACCGTGCGCGCCGTACGCCCCGGGGACTTCGCGCAGTGGCGCGCCCTGTACCGCGGCTATGCCGACTTCTACGAGGTGGAGCAGACCGAGGAGGCGGCCGCCACGGTGTGGTCGTGGGTGAACGACCCCGGCCACGAGGTCGGCGCGCTGGTGGCCGAGGACACCACGGGCCGGCTCCTCGGCCTGGCGCACTACCGTCCGTTCGCCCGGCCCCTGTCCGCGACGGTCGGCTGCTTCCTCGACGACCTGTTCGTGGCCCCGGAGCACCGCGGCTCGGGCGCCGCGGACCTGCTGCTCGGCGCGCTGCGCGAGCTCGCGGCCGAACGGGGCTGGAGCGTGGTCCGCTGGATCACCGCGGACGACAACCACCGCGCGCGGGCCAAGTACGACCAGGTGGCCACGCGCACCCTGTGGGTCACCTACGACATGCCCCCGGCCCGCCCCTGACTGGACACTGCGCTTGCCACGGGGAGGCGGTCGAGGCAGTCGCGTCTGGTGTTCGTCCACGGGATCGGCGGTCCTCGCGACCCCGTCCGGGAACTCACCGCCTGGACCGGGGCGCTGGCCGCCGGCATGCGGGAGGCCGGGCACTCCGCCGCCGCCCGCGCGCTGTTCTCGGACGGGCCGCCGGACCGTCACGTCTTAGTCCACTACACCGACCTCTTCGGGCGGGCGCAGGCGCACGGCGGCGACGCCCCGGACACCGTCGGTGACGCGGAGTCGGAGATCTTCGCCGGGCCGCTGGTCGCCTGGGTGGAGGGGCTGTCCGAGGAGAACACCGGCGAGGACGACCGCAGGATCCTGGAAGACGCCCGGCGCAGGCCGAATCGAGGCCCCAGGAACAGGGCAGCCTGGCGGTCGACCGCAGGGCCCTCAACGTCGCGACGACCGTGCTCTCCCTCAAGCCCTGGGGAGCCGCGGCCCGTTACGTCACTCCCGAGGTGATGGTCAGCCACCTCAGTCAGGTGGCCCGCTATCTGGCGCGCAAGGAGCCCGACGCGCACGGCACGAGCTTCGACGGCCGCATCCGCGCCCGGGTCGCCGAGGCGGTCGGGGACGGGCCGGCCGTGGTGGTGGCCCATTCGCCGGGGTCGGTCGTCGCGCTGGAGAGCCTGCACCACCTCGCCTCGCCCGTACCGCTGTTCGTGAGTCCCCCGATACGCCCCGCCCGCCCGGAACCGGACCGCAGTAGCCCTCGACCACGGCCCTGCGACCTGGCGAGTTCTACGACCGCGCAGGTACCGGCCGCGGACGGCGAGCGGCGGGGCCCGCCCGCCTGCGCATCCGGTACTTCGCCCGGCCCGGGGGCAGGCCCAGCTGTACGGTTCGTGGTGGTCGTCCGGGACGACCACTACCGGAGTACCCGGCGGACGCGCCGGTCGCCTCGCACGGAGGCCACCGGCCGGCCGCAGGGGAAGGAACGGATGTGGGCATCGACCTGCTCGTGATCTACACGGCCCGGCTGGAGGAGTGCCGAGGCTTCTACGCCGGCCTCGGGCTCGACCTCGTACCGGAGAGGCACGGCACCGGGCCGGACCACTACGCCGCGACCCTCGCCGACGGCGGCGTCCTGGAGCTGTACCCGGCCACGCGCCGCCCGGCGACCGGGTACGTGCGCCTCGGGCTGACGGTCGCGGCGCACCGCGCAGGGGGTCGACCCGCCGGCCGCCACACCCTGACCGACCCGGACGGCCGGACGGTCGTCCTGACCGTCCAGGAGCCGGGCGGCACCACGACCGGCTCCTGAGCGGCGCGGCGAACGCGCTCCCCGCGGGGGCCGGGGCCGGCCCCCGCGGCCCGCCTCAGCCCACCGCCTGCTTCACGAGCGCGGCGATCCTCTCCTCCGCCTCGGGCGTCACCTCGGTCAGGGCGAACCCGGCCGCCCACATCGTGCCCTCGTCGAGCTTCGCAACGTCGCTGAACCCGAGGGTGGCGTAACGGGCCTTGAACTTCTCCGCGCTCTGGAAGAAGACGACGACCTTCCCGTCCAGGGCGTAGGACGGCATCCCGTACCAGAGCTTCGGCGCGAGGGACGGCGCACTGGCCGTGATGACGGCGTGCACGCGCTCGGCCATGATCCGGTCCGAGTCCTGCATCTCGGCGATCTTCGCGAGCACGTCCTGCTCGGCCGCCGCCGCCTTGTCCGCGCGCGAGCTGCGCCGCGCCGCCGTCTTGAGTTCCTGGGCGTGGTCCTTCATCGCGGCCCGCTCCTCGGCCGTGAATCCCTCGTGCTTGGCGCTTTCCGTGCTGCTCATGGCTGATCTCCCCCTAGAGGACCTCGCATGTGCGGGACTTGGGGGGACCCTATCCCGCCCCACCGGCATCGGCATCGGGAAATCCCTGAAGCTACTGACAAGTACCGCAGTTGCCAGATGAATTCCTGGAATCCGACGCACTTGCCGGCTTATCTGACTGACACATTCCGCAAGCGCACCCCGCACACCTGCAGCTGGTGGTCCCGTCGGACCGGTGCGGGGCGCGCTACGTCAGCACGGTCCCCCACGTGTGGTTCGGCGCGGGCGCCGGACATCTGAAGGCGGATCAGGCGGTGGCGAGGGAGATCTCGGTCGACTTGATCAGGGCCACGACGGGCGAGCCGGCGGCCAGGCCCAGCGCCTCGACCGCGTCGGCGGTCACGGCCGCGGTGAGGCCGCCGCCGTTCACGTCCACGCGTACCGCCGCCATGGCCGGGCCGGCGGCCACGTCGACGACCGTGCCGCCGAGCTGGTTGCGGATGGAGATGTTCTCGACCGGGCCCGTGGCCAGGGCCACCTCGGTGGCCTTGACCAGTGCCGTGACCGCGGAGCCCGTGGTGATGCCGAGGTCCTTGACGGCGTCGGCGGTGATGGCCGCCGTGATGTCCTGGCCCCCTTCCAGACGGACCTTGACCGCCGCCATGGCCTCGCCGGCGGTGACGGCGGTGACGGTGCCTGCGATCTGGTTGCGGATGCTGAGACTCATGAAGGTTCGACCTCTTGTGTGAACACGGTGCACGGGCCGAACAGACCGTGCGTGATCGACAGTAGGAGGGTTCGTCCGGGTTCGCTCCGGGCACCTCTCATCCGCCAACCGGAACCACCCTCCTGGCTGGCCGCCCCTGCCGCGAACGCGCGTCGCGATGGCCGCCTTCGCCGGATTGTCGGTTGCGTGTTCTAGCCTCGGCCCGGAAGCTCCCGCCCCGTCACCCGGAGGACCGGCTCGATGGCCTCGGCACCGCAGAAGATCACCACGTTCCTGATGTTCGAGGGCCGGGCGGAGGAGGCGCTGACCTTCTACGCCTCCCTGTTCGACGACTCCGAGGTCGTCGACATCACCCGCTACGGTCCCGACGGCCCGGGCGAGGAGGGCACCGTGCTCCGTGCCACGTTCTCGCTCGCCGGCCAGCGGTTCATGTGCATCGACAGCTACGTCAAGCACGAGTTCGGCTTCACCCCGGCGGTCTCGCTCTTCGTGGAGTGCGATTCCGCCGCCGAGCTGGACCGCCTCTACGCGGCCCTCGCCGACGGGGGCAAGGAGCTCATGCCGGTGGGCTCGTACGGCTTCAGCGCCCGCTTCGGCTGGGTGAACGACCGCTTCGGGGTGTCCTGGCAGCTGAACCTCCAGGACGTGCCCTCCTGAAGGCTGGTGCAGAGCGAGGTCGTACGGGGTGGCGACAGCCCGGTACGACGCCCGGCCGGTCAGGTCAGAGCAGGTGCGAGGGCGGCCGCCAGGGCGGCCGCCGCGAGGGCCACGGCGGCGAGTCGCGTGGTGCGGCCCGGCCTGCGGGTGAACCGCTCCGCCGTGACGATCCCGGTGAGCAGCGCCATCCAGGCGAGCATGCCCGTACCTCCGCCTGCCGCGGCCATCACCGCCATCAGCGCCCAGCACGACCGCAGGCAGGCGCCTCCGTGGCGCAGCCCGAAGCGGACGGTGCCCGTCATGGCGCGCGGGCCGCTCTGCGGCAGCGGCGAGGAGCGGTGGCAGTCGCGCAGGGCGCGCCGCTTGTGGACCGTCGACTGCCAGGCGGCGGCCAGTGCGAGCGCGCAGGCCAGTACGGCGTCGCCCGGCAGCCGCGACCACAGCGGGGCCGACGCGGCGAGCAGTGCGCCGTAGCCGGTCCACACCGCCAGGTAGACGGCGGCGAAGCCGGCCATCGCGCGCTGCCGGCGCCGGCGCAGGCTGTTCGTTCCCACGTGCGCGAGCGCCGGGAGCGCGGCGGGCACCATCATCGCGACGCACATCAGCGCCCACGTCGCGAGGCCGCCGAAGCCTGCGGTGCCACCGAAGCCGGATGTGCCGTGGGCCGTCTGCGCCGGGCTCACGTGGTGGTGGGGCGACTCACCGGCGGGGGCGGGGCCCGCGGGGTGGGCGCCGTGCACCGCCCCGGTCACGGTCAGCGCGATCACGGCGATCCAGGCGGCGAGGGCCACCAGTTCGTAGGGGAAGGTGACACGCGCCCACGGCCGTCGGGGCACGGACGCCGTCCGTGGGGACCGCGCCCGCGCCCCGCCCGCCAGGACCATCAGGAGTAGCTGAGGCTGACGCGCCCGATCTCGACCGGAGGGTCCTCGTCCGCCTCGCCCGCAGCCTCCTCCGCCGCCGCCACCGCTCCGAGCGGACGGAACGTGACGCTCAACCGGGCTTCGTCCCAGGCACCTTCCGCCTGGAGCCTGCGCACGAGCGGGGTGATCTCGACGCTCACCCGCAGGCCGTGCGGGTGCTCGTCGCCCCGGGGGTCCTGGGCCCGCTCGATGCCGAAGAACGACAGGTTGCCGACCCGGTGGCCCTCCGCCTGTTCGCGGGAAGACCCTTCGGGCAGGTTCACGTAGATGCCGTAGACCTTGTCGGGGTTGGTGTCGCCCTCGATGTCCTCGACGTTGAGGTAGACGTGCCGGTCGGCCTCGGGTTCGTCGACGCCGAGTGCCTCGCCCAGCGGCCTGGTGGTGCGCCGGTCGATCGGTACGGCGATGCTCTCGGCGCGGCCGACGAGGCGCAGGGGCTGTTCCGACGAGCCGGCCATCTCACGGCGTCGGGGCGGGGGCGGCGCCGAGGCGCTCGGTCCGCTCGTCGATTCGGGCACGGGGAACCTCGTCGCGGAGGGCGGCAGCGGAACCGGTGGGGAGATCGGCACGGGCGACTCGTAGGTGTAGCCGAGTTGGCCGGCCGTGTCGAGGATGTCGGACGCCGCCAGGCTCTGCTGGCTCCCGTCCGCGTCGAAGAACTTGTACTCCTGGGTGATCCAGCGCGGGTCGTCCGGGTTGCTGTGCCCGGTACTGCTCGACCACAGGGACCACAGGCGGTCGATGTTCGCGTGGTGGAGCCAGAAGACCGGATCCAGCGCGGCCGTGGTGGTCCTGCCCATCAAGCGGCCGATGTGGCTGTGCACGGCGTTGTGCGGCGTGTCTTCCAGAGCACCCTTGCGGTTCCAGAAGGTGCTGCCGTTCGGCGTGATGCCCCCGCCGAACTCGGCTTCGCCGACGAACTGGGTGCGCCCCATCGCGTAGGCCGGGGAGGTGATCTCGAAGGGCAGGGGTTCGCCCTCGTTGATCAGGTTCGCCCGCTCGGCGAACAGCGGGTTGGCGCCGCCCTCCTCGTCGCGGAAGGCCGGCGGGATCCGGGCCTGCTCCCGGTCGGCGTCGTAGTCCCAGAACGGCAGCGCCCAGTCGGCCGGGCCGCCCAGCTGGACGACGGTCGCACGGACGATCCGCTCGAAGTACCAGAGGTACATGCGGTGCCAGGCGAGGAAGTACCAGGAGCCGTGCTTGCAGCCGTTCCACAGCGGCCTCGGGGGCGTCGTGCCCGTCCCGTGGACGGCCGCCTGGTAGGTCCAGCCGGTGGGGTCGTCGGGGTCCCGCGCCTTCATCTCGGCCACGGCCGCCGCATAGTGGGCGAGTGTCAGGTCGCCGGCCGGGAGGGTCCATACGTTCCTGCGCACGTGCGCCACCTGCTCAGGGCTGCCCATCGAGTCCGCCTTCCGTCAGGAATCGGGTGGAACTTACCGAAAAGGCATGCAGCGATCGAACCGGCGCGCGGACAGCAGGCCCAAAGGGGGGCATCCCCGAGCCCCCGGATCCCTTCCCGCGCCTGCGCCCGCGCCTGCACCCGCGCATTCCGTTGCAGATCGGCGGGAACCCCGGACGCCCCGCGTCCGACTACTGGAACGTGGGAGGCGGAGCCGCGCCGTCCCGCGCGGGGCGAGGACGATCGAGAGGCGTGTGATGGGCGGACTGGACGTGCGCATGCGGGGGGTCGTCTGCCGGCACGGCCGGGTGGAGGCCGTCGCCGACGTGGACCTGGAGATCGCCGCTGGTGAGCGCGTGGCGCTGACCGGTACCAACGGCTCGGGCAAATCCACCCTCCTGCGTGCCGTCCTCGGCCTGCACCGCCAGACGGCGGGCTCGATCCTGGTCGGCGGCCGGGAGGGCCGCTCCCCCGCCGAGTGGGCGTGGCGGCGCCGGGCCTGTGCCTGGATCCCGCAGAAGCCGGCCGCCGGGCGCTTCCCGCTGCTCGGCACCGAGCTGCTGGCCGGCAGCAACGCCCCGACGGAAGCGGCCGAGGCCGCGGACCGGCTCGGGGTGGGCGCGCTGACCGGGCGGCCCCTGCACACCCTCTCCGGAGGCCAGTTGCAGCGCATGTACCTGGCCCGGGCGATCGGATGCGTGGCCGCGGGAGCCGAGCTGCTCCTGGCGGACGAGCCGACGGCCGCCCTCGACTTCGACGGGCAGGCGGAGGCCGCGGACGTCCTCACCTCGCTGCCGGTGACCCTGATCGTGGTGACGCACGACCGGACCCTGGCGGAGCGGTGCGACCGCGTACTGGAGATGGCCGCGGGCCGGCTGCGGGAGGTCCGGTGACCACCCTGGCCACCGCCGACCTCGGCGAACTCCTCCAGCTGCTGCCCGTGCAGCGGGCGGGAGCGGCGCTGCTGCTGGCGGCGGTCGGGCTGCCGGTCATCGGCGTCGTCATCGTCGGGCTCGACATCATGCCGGTCCGGTTCGCGATGATGCACGTGGCCCTGCTGGGCATCGCCGTGGGCCTGCTCACCGGGCTCGACCCCATGCTGTGCGCGCTGGTGGCGTGTGCGCTGGCCGGCGCGGGCGTGGCGCCTCTCGCCCGCACCCCCGACGGCCTGTCGGGGGCGATGGGGCTACTGATGAGCCTGGCCATCGCGGCGGCGCTGCTGCTGCTGGCCGTGTCGGGCGTCAACGCCTCCGGCGCCTTCGCCCTGCTGTGGGGGTCGATCCTGTCCGTCGGCACGCCCGACCTCGTCGTCCTCGGGGTCCTCGCCGTCGCCGTGCCCGGCCTGTTCTGGTGGCGGCGGCGCGAGATCGGGCTGCTGCTGTACGACCGCGAGCTCGCCCAGTGCTCCGGTGTCCCGGTGCGGGCGCTGACGGCCGCACTCCTGGTCCTGGTCGCCGTCGCGGTCGCCGGGGCCATCAAACTCACCGGCGCGCTGCTCGTCGACGCGCTGACCCTGCTGCCCGCGCTCGCCGCGCGCCGCCTGGGCAGCTCGCTGAAGTCGATCACCCTGTGGGCGGTCGGCATCGGCGTCGCGGTGAACCTGACGGGGTTCCTGCTGGCCCTGTGGCTGGACTGGCCACCCGGCCCGGTCCTCGTCCTGACCGCGGGGGCGCTGGTCCTCGCGGTGCATTTCATACCTGAACGGAGAATCAGCTCATGGCGCGCACCCGCGTCCGTATCCCTGCCGTCCTCGCACTGAGCGCGGCCCTCTTCCTGACCGCCGGCTGCGGGAACGACGCCTCGTCCACCTCCGGCGAGGGCCAGGAGCAGCCGCGCACCGGCAAGCCGTCCGTCGTGGTCACGACCACCTGGGAGGGCGCCTTCGCGAAGGCCGCCGGCGCCGAGGACATCAAGGTCATCGTGCCGCAGTCCGTCCACCACGCCCCCGACTACGACCCCAAGCCCTCGGACCTCGCCGCCGTGGCCAAGGCCGACTTCGTGCTGTACGCGCCCTTCGAGCCGTACGCCGCGAAGATCAAGGAGGCCGCGGGGTCCAAGGCGAAGCTCGTCGAAGTGGAGCTGGACAACGACCCCGCCAAGGTGTCGGCCGAAGTCGGCCGCCTGGCAGGGCTGTTCGGCACGGCGGACGCCGCCGCGCAGTGGAAGACCGGCTTCGACGCCGAGTACACGAAGCTGAACAAGGACCTGCAGGCCGCCTGGCCCGGCGGCCGCAGCCCGTCCGTCGTGACCCAGGTCTTCACCGCGTGGTCGGCGAAGCTCGCCGGCGCCACCACGGTGGGTACGTACGGGCCGGAGGCCGTGACCCCGGCGCAGCTCGCCGAGCTCGCCGCGAAGAAGCCCTCACTGGTGCTGGACAACGCACACATGTCGACCGGAGCGGTCCTGCCGGACTCCGGCGCCAAGCAGGTGAAGATCGTCAACTACCCGGGGGACGACCTCGATCTGCTGCCCGTCTACCGCAACGCGGCGGCGGAGCTGAAGAAGGCCATGGGCACCCCCTGACCCTCGGGGGGCGGGAGAGGGCCCGGCGGGACGCCCGCCGGGCCCTCTCCGGGCCGCCGCCCGGGTCGGGCAACGGCCCGTCTGCCCGTCTATACCAGGGCGCTGCTCTCCGTCAGGCGCTTGCGCAGGGCGGCGCGGTCCGGTTTGCCGGCCGCCGTCAGGGGCAGTTCCGCGACGACGAGGAGCTGCTCGGGGTGCTTGCGCCGCTCCAGGCCGCGCCCCGTCAGGTGTTCGCCGAGGGAGGCGAGGGTGGGGGCCTGCGCCCCCCGGGCCACGACGCAGGCCGCGAGCCGCTCCCCCATCAGCGGGTCGGGGACTCCGACGCAGGCCACGTCGCGGACCTGGGGGTGCGCGGTGAGTTCGCGTTCCACCTCGGCCGGGCTGATGTTGGCTCCGCCGCGGATGACGATGTCCTTGAGGCGGCCGACGACGTGCAGGACGCTCTCGGCGTCGAGGTAGCCGAGGTCGCCGGTGCGGACCCAGCCGTCGGGCGTGCGGTAGCGGGCGTCCAGCTCGGGGGCGCCGACGTAGCACAGCGGCGTCATCGGGCCGCGCGAGATGATCTCGCCGACGGCGCCGTCGGGGAGCGGCTGGTGCGTGTCGGGGTCGGCGATGCGGATCTCGGCGACCCGGGGGTCGGGGTGGCCGGCGACGACGCCGGAGCCGTCGGTGGGCGGCACCGTACTGCCGAGCCCCGTATGGCAGTTGACCCCGTCGGCGGAGCCGTAGAGATTGACCACGGAGCAGCCGAAGGCCTGCGCCGCCGCGGCCGCCGTGGTCTCGTCGAGCGGCGCCCCGCCGAGAACCAGGGCGGTGGGCGACGGCAGCTCCTCGCCCGTCCCGTCGAGGCGTTCGAGCATCATGCGGACCATGGTGGGTACGCCGAGGACGTGCGTCGGCCGGTGTTCGCGCACGGCGGCGAGCGCGGCGTCCGCGGTGAAGTGGTCGAGCAGCACGAGGGTGCCTCCGTGCCGGGCGAGGGTGACCGCGGTGCCGTTGGACCCGAAGGCGGAGGCCAGCGGGACGAGGAAGAGACAGCGCGGCGGGGTCCCGTCGGGGATGAGAGAGGCCAGGAAGTTGCCGCGGCCGCCGGCCAGCGCGTTGTGGGAGTACGCGATCATCTTGGGCTCGGCCTCGGAGCCGGAGGAGACGAGGATGCGTGCGGCACTGTCGGGGTCGGGGCGGGCGGGCACGAACCCGCCGGGGTCGCGGCGCAGCAGTTCCGCCAGCGGAATCGTTCCGTCAGGGATGGTGCCCGGCCGCCCGGCGGCGATGACGTGGCGCAGGCGTGGCAGTGCCCCGGCCAGGGTGCGCAGATCGGCCGCGTGCCGGAACGCGCGGTGCTCGGTCGCCGCGATGACGGCGACGGCCTCGGAGCGGCGCAGCAGGCACTCGGCCTCCAGGACGCCCCGGCCGACGGGGAAGGGCAGCGAGACCGCGCCGAGGGCGGCCAGCGCCAGGTCGGCGATGACGGCGTTCCGGCCGTCGGGCAGTTGGACGCCGACCACGTCGCCCGGCCCGATCCCGAGGTCCCTCAGGCCGGTGGCCAGACATCGGACCTTGCGGTCGAGGGCGGTGTAGCAGAGCTTGCCCTTGGCGTCGATGACGGCGGTGCGGTGCAGGTCGGCGATCTGGCGGGCACGGAAGAGGCTGTAGAGGTCGAGGTCGGGGCAGGTGCCGTCGACCACCCAGGAACGGCGGAGTTCGGGGGGCAGCAGGTCACGCAGTACGAGCCTGTCGGCGGTCATACGAAGCTCCAGGGGTCGGGGACTGCGGGGGCGCCGTGCGCGTCGCGGCCGATCGAGCCGGCGAAGCGCGGGTCGTGGTGCAGGTCGGACAGTTCGGTGGTGACGGCGGCCGCGGTCAGGCCGTGCTCGCGCAGCTGGGACAGTGCCTCTCCCGTGGGCAGGCCGCGCAGGTCGTGGCCGGCCGCGGCGCGGGCATCGGCGTCGGCGGGGGCGACCCAGCCGTCGGCCGTGGCCAGCGGGTGGCGGAATCCGGCCGGGCGGCGGGGGTTCTCCCCGCGGGCCGCCCGGCGCAGGGCGGGGCCGGTGAGGGTGTCGGCCGCGCCGAGCAGGGAGGAGTCGACCCGTACGCCGCGGCCGGTGCGTTCGCGCAGCATCAGCCCGGCGAGAACGGCTTCGGCTCCCAGCAGTCCACCGAGGACGTCGAGGAGGGTCATCAGCGAGGGCGCGGGGGTCTCGCCCTCGGGCCGGGCGGCCTCGCCGACCCCCGTACGCGCCTGGACCATGAAGTCCGTGCCCATGGGGGCGTCGTCGAGCCGGCCGGCCCAGCCGCTGGTGTACGCGTGGACGAGCGCGGGGTTGACCCGTGCGAGGTCGTCGGCGTCGAGGCCGAGGGCGGCGGCCTTGCCCGGCGCCCAGTTGTGCAGGAAGACGTCGGCGTGCGCCGCCATCTCCCGCAGCCGGTCGCGGTCCGCCTCCGCCTTGATGTCGATCTCGACGGCCCGCTTGCCGCGGTTGAGGGCGAGCCAGCGGGCGGAGATCCCGGAACAGGCGGGGGGCATGCCGCGCAGCGGGTCGCCGCCCGGCGGTTCGATGCGGATCACGTCGGCGCCGAGCAGGCCGAGCAGGTGCGCGGCGAGCGGCGCCTGGATGCGGCGGCCGGCCTCCAGCACGGTCAGCCCGGCGAGCGGCCGGCCGGCCGCCGGGATCGACGGGCGGCCCGGGGCGCCGGCCGGTGCCCCGCGCGGCGCCGGGGTCAGGAACCAGGGTGCGGCGCCGTCGTGTTCCGCCGCCCGGTCCGCGAGGGAGCGCAGCGCGCACACCTCGGCACCGGAGGCGGCCGCGGCCAGGCGGATCCGGTCCCAGCCGTGGGACCGCGCGGTGGTGTGGAGGGCCGGCGGGAGGGGGGCGCAGGCGGTGGCGTAGCGGAACTGGAAGGGCCGCCAGCCGGTCCGGAGGGCTTCCTGCGGTGCTTCCAGCGCCTTCCAGAAGGCGGCCCAGGCTCCCGGGTCGAGCGTCTCCAGTTCGAAGAGGATCCCGTCGGCGGAGGTGAACGGCGGTCCGCCGGCGGCGATTTCGGCCGCCTCGCCCTCGTCGGCGCCGGCGGCCGCGAGGTACTGGGACACGGCGAGCAGCCCGGCCCGGTCCGCGCCGGTGGTGACCTGGGCGGCGGCGCCGCCGCGGGCCTGGCCCACCAGGTTCGCGAGCAGTCCCTGCACCGTGAGGACGGCGGCGGCCGTGGCGGCGTAGTCGACGGCCAGTCCGCGCGGGGTGCCGTCCCGCCGCCCGTGCACGGCCATCATGCCGGTGGCGGCCTGCACCGTGGCCTCGTCGGCGAGTCCGCTCGCGGGGTGCGCCCAGCCGGCGGTGGCGTGCGCCGGTTCGAAGCCGGCGCCCGTGAGCGTGGTGCCGGCGGCGGGCGCGTCCCCGTGACCGGCCGGGCCGGGGCGGTCCGTCCGTGCGCCGAGCAGCCGCAGGTGATCGGCGACGACGCTCGTGATCTGCGGCGGCCCCGAGGTGTCGAAGCGCAGTGTGTCGAGCGGCCGGACCGTCTGCGTGGTTGCTGGTGACGCCATGCCTCTCCTCTCCTGGCCGCGGCGGTGGCCGCGGCCCGGGTCTTGCGGAATTCGGGAACCCGGGAGCGTCCGCGCCCGACCAGTTCCACGAACAGACAGTCGGTCGGCCGTTCGTGCGAGTTCCCGCGAGTTCGCGCCGGGCTCCCGAAACTTTCCGGAAGTCCGCACGAGTCCCGGAAGTTCCCGGGCAGGAGGAGGCACACAGTGGAAGATCCCCGTACGGACGGCGCCGGATCCGCACGACGGGAGCCGGAGGCAGCCGCTTGGGGGGAGCGGGTCGCCCGGTTCGTCCGGGGCCGGGTGTTCCCCCGGGAGTCCGTACTGGACGGGGGCGGTCCCGAGGCCGCCGAGGCCCTGGCCGCGCTGCGCGCCGAGGCCCGGGCCGAGGGGCTGTGGGCCCTGCCGCTCCCCGCCGCACTGGGCGGCGGCGGACTGTCCTTCGGCGCCTACGCCGAGCTCGCCGAGGCGGAGGGGGCCAGTGACCACGGTCCCGCCGCGCTGGGATCCGCCCCGCTGCTCGACGTGACGATGCTGGCGCGGTTCGGGCGGCCCGAGGTCCGCGAGGCGTACCTGAAGCGGCTGGTCGCCGGAGAGGTGCGCACCTGCTACGCCATGACCGAGCCGGGGGTGCCAGGCACCGACCCGTTCCGGACCGCCACCCGCGCCGAACGGCACCCGGACGGGGGCTGGCTGGTCACCGGCCGCAAGTGGTTCACCTCGGGCGCCGCCGGCGCCGACCTGGTGACCGTCATGGCCCGGACCTCCGGGGCCGCCGGAGACCGGGAGGGGCTGTCGCTGCTGCTCGTGCCCACCGGCTCGGCCGGCTTCCGCGTGGTGCGCGAACTCCCCGTGCTGGGCGCCCCGGGCCAGTACGAGATCGCCCTGGACGGGGTGCGGGTGCCGGCCGACCACCTCCTCGGCGAGCCCGGCGAGGCCCTGGCGATCGCCGGGGAGCGGCTTCAGCTCGGCCGTACGCTGCGCTGCCTGCGCTGGCTCGGCCAGGCGCAGCGGGCCTTCGACCTGATGTGCGAACGGGCCGCCACGCACGACGGGTCCCGCGGGCCGCTCGCCGACCAGCAACTGGTGCAGGCGCACGTCTTCGACGCCCTGCTCGCGCTGCGCACCACCCGGCCCCTCGTCCGGGAGGCGGTGGCGCTCATCGCCTCCGGTCGGGACGCGCGTACGGAGGTGGGGCTGGCCAAGGTCGCCGCCGCGCGCATGCTCCAGCAGGTCGCCGACTCCGCGATCCAGATCCACGGCGCCGCCGGCCTCGGCCCGGACACCCCGCTCCCGGCCCTCTTCCGCACCGGCCGCGCCGCCCGCATCCTCGACGGCCCGGACGAACTCCACATCACCGCGGTGGCCCGCCGCGTACTGCGCACCTACGGCCGCGCCGGCTAGGCCGTCTCTTCCGGAACTCGCCGGGCCCGCGGAGCGCAAGCGCGGACACGGAGTGCAGTGCCTCGTCGCGGACACGGCCGCGCCCCGGGCGTCCGTACAGGACGGAGGCCTCGGGGCGTGGATCGCGCGGGGACCTGACGGGGTGGGTCGGTCAGCAGCCGGGGATGCCGGGGGCCGGGTCGGCGCCCACGTTGACGTTGCCGCCCCACATCCACACGTTGCTGTAGATGTGGCCGATGTCGTAGTCGATGACGGTGCCGAAGTACCAGACGTCCGTGGTGTATCCGCCCGCGGTGACGCGTTGACCGCGGGTGTAGCACGCGACGCCGGCCTCGGTCACCTTCGTCGTGGTGCCCCAGATCCGGCTGTTGGTCCTGGGGGCGTCACGCAGATTGCTGTGGGCCTGCACCGTCGCCGCGTAGCCGCTGGTGCCGGAAGGTGCGGCCTCGGCGGCCCCGGCGGTGCCGAGCAGGGAGAGGGCCGCGCCGAGCGCGAGCCCTGTCGCCGCAAACCTCGTGGATCGCTTCGCCATTGTCTTCCCCTCTGTCATCAACGCTTGCTGTCCGGCTCTACGACGGAAGGGCCGGTACGTCCGTATGACCGTGCCGCGGGGCCGCCTTCACGGGTGTCTTCTGTCAGAACGTGCAGTCGCTGACGTGCGCCAGGTGCTCGTCCCCCGTGATGTACACGTTGTTGACCCAGCCCCACGGTCCGCTCGGTGACTTCACGTACGTCCACCACCGGCTGCTGTAACCCGAGTCGCTGATGAGCTCTCCCTGCTTCTGGCAGTAGGCGGTCACGGTGGTCCGGGACACTGTCGCCACGGCGTGGCAGTTCTGCCGGGAGGGAAAGGTCTTGCACGTTTCGAAGGGGATTCCCGAGTCGGCGTTGCGGACGTTGACTCCGGTCGCCCACACGTGGACCTCCGTGAAGTCCATCGCCGCGGCATCGGCCACGGCGGGCCGCAGGGTCGCCGTCGGCTGCCCGGTCGCCGACGCGGTCGCGGTCGCGGGAACGGCCAGCGCCGCGGCGGCGACGAGGAGGGCCGTGGTCAGCCCTCGGAGCGTGCGCGGTGACGTGTTCGTCATGGTGGAAGCCTCTTCCGGCAGTGGTCGCGGGCGGCGGGTACCGGCCCGTGCACACCGGCGACGGGGGGTGGCCGCCTCTCGTATGAGTGGCGGCGTGCCGGACCGAGTGCCTCGTCCCACGGTGGCTGCCTCAGGGCCCCGGGAGCGCTTCGCGGGTGCCGAGCCGGCGGAAGACCTCGTGCGCCTCCTGCTCGAACTCGCGCGCCGTTGCGGTCCGGCCCTGGGCGAGTGCGGCGTGGGCCAGGTCCCGCAGGGTGCGCGCGCGCCACAGCGGCAGTTGCAGCTTGTCCCACAGTACGAGGGACTGTCGCAGGGTCTCGGTCGCCGTGTCCCAGTCGGACGCGGCGAGGTGCCACTCGCCCAAGGTGCGCAGGACGAGGGCTTCGCCGAACACGTCCTGACGCTTGCGGGTGATCTCCAGACACCGGTCGAGCCGCTGCCGGGGCTCGGTCGTCCGGCCCTGCCGGAACTCGACCTTGGCCAGCGACAGGCTCGCGTACATGACGCCGTAGGAGTCGTCCGTCTCCTCGAAGATGGCGAGGGACTGCCGCAGCAGGGCCTCCGCACCCGCCAGGTCACCCCGCGCCCGGTGGCACAGGCCCAGTGAGCGCAGGGCTAGGGCCTCGCCGTGCCGGTCCCGGGCGGTGACGTACAGGCGGTGGGCGCGGGAGATCGCCTCCCACGCCTCGTCGTCGCGGCCCTGCTCCCGGTGGACGAACCCGATGCCGTACAGCACATGGGCCATGGACGCGATGTCCTCCGGCTCCCGGTACTGTTCCAGCGCCGAGGTCAGCAGGGCCAGCGCCTCGTCGAAGCGGGCCTGTTCGCGGCGGGCCGCGCCCATGCCGGCCCGCGCGCCCGCGCAGCCCGTGCGTACGGACCGCTCCTCGAACAGACGCAGCGCCAGGGCGAAGAACGCGTACGCCTCGTCGAAGCGGTCCTGCTCCAGGCGGAGTTGGCCCAGACCGTTCAGCAGCCAGGCCTCGCCCTCGACGTCCCCGCCCCGGCGTACCGCCGCCAGGGCCACGTCGTGGGAACGGGACCAGGCGTCGAACTGGTTGTAGAGGGCCACGGATGCGGCCATGAGGGTGGCGGCGAGTTCGCGGGCGGCGTCGAACATTCCGTGGTCCGCGCAGTGGATGACGGCGGCCAGCAGACACGGCTGCTCGGCGGCGAACCACGCGGCTGGCTCGTCCGCCAGGTGGGCCGACGCCTCCGTCGGCGGGACCGGCTCGCCCGCTACCCGTGTCGGCCCGCCCGTAGCGGTGACGGGGAGGAGCCGTGAAGCGCCGCCCGGGCCGTGGGCCGCCGCGATGCGGGCCATGGCCAGCCAGCGGTCGACCAGTCTGCGGACCGCCGTCTCCCGTTCCTCCGGGGACTCGTCGGCCAAGCAGCGCTCCCGGGCGTACTCGCGCGCCAGGTCGTGGATCCGGTAGCGCGTCCTGCCCGTCTCGTCGGTGCCCACGACCTCCACGAAGTGGCAGTCGACGAGTTGTTCGACCACGTCCTCGGCGTCGTCCTCGCTCACGTCCAGGAGCGGCCCGGCGACCCACGCCGCGAAGTCGGGCAGATCCATCAGGGCCAGGCGGCGCAGGGCGCGCTGCTCCTGCTCGTCCAGGTCCGCGTAGCCCATTCCGAGGCTCGCGCGCACTTCCAGGTCGCCCGCCTGCAGTTCGTCCAGCCGACGGCGCTCGTCCCTCAGGCGCGACACGAGCCGTGCCGGTGTCCAGTGGGGGCGGGCGGCGAGACGGGCACCGGCGATGCGGACGGCGAGCGGAAGCCGACCGCACAGCGCGACGATCTCGGCGGCCCGGTCGGGATCCAGCGCGGGCCGGGTCGGACCGGCCACGCGGGCCAGCAGGTCCAGTGCCTCGGTTTCGGACGGCACCCCCAGATCGAGGTGGGCGGCGCCCTCCAGCGCGACGAGCCGGCGGCGGGCGGTGATCAGCACGGCCGAGCCGCCGCCGGGCGGGAGCAGCGGGCGCAGCAGGGCCTCGCTGACAGCGTTGTCGAGGACGAGCAGGACCCGACGGCGCGCGATGTGCGTGCGGTACAGCCCGAGGAGGTCCTCCTCGTCGCGCGCCGGGGCCTCCGGGTCCACCCCGAGGGCACGCAGCAGTCTGGCCAGGGCGTCCGCGGTCCGTACCGGCTCGGAGTCCGAGGCACGCAGGTCCACGAAGAGCTGTCCGTCGGGGAAGAGCGCGGCGGTGCGATGGCCCACGTGGACGGCCAGGGCGGTCTTGCCGGTGCCCGACCGGCCGGAGATCACCCCGATGCGCGGTGCGGTGCGCAGCGGGTCGCCCTCCCCGAGCAGGGCGGTCGCCCAGGCCGTCTGTGCCGTACGGCCCACGAAGTCAGCTGCATCGGGGGGAAGTTGGGTGGGCACCGGACGGCCGGTGCCGTCGTGGGACCGGTCGGCACGGCGGGTTGCCGGCATGTCCTCGCCCGAGCGCGGGGGAGCCGCCGCGGGTGCGTGCACGTGTCTCTTCCCGGCGAGCGCGGCTCTTGGGGCGGCCGGCGGCCCCAGCACCGTCGTGTCCGCCCGGAGCAGGGCGTGGTGCAGCGCGCGCAGTTCCGGGCCGGGGTCCGCGCCCAGTTCCGTACGGAGCAGCCGGCGGCCCTCCTCGTAGCAGCGCAACGCGTCGGGCATCCGGCCGGCGCGGAACAGGGCGGTCATCAGCTGGCCGCGCGGGCGCTCCCTGAGGGGGTGGGCGGCGACGTGGGCCACCAGTTCGGAGACGAGATCCGTACGACGGTCCAGGTCCAGTTCGGCAGAGAAGCGGAACTCCTGCGCCTCCAGCCGGAGTTCCCTCAGGCGCATGGCCTCGACACGGGCGAAGGACTGACCGAGCCCTTCCAGGGCGTCCCGGCCGCGCCACAGGCGCGACGCCGCTTGCAGGGTCTCGACGGCCTCCTCGGCCCGCCCGTCGACGGCCGCCTTCCGGCCGGCCGCGAACGCCTTCTCGAAGCAGCGGGCGTCCACGGCGGCGGGCGGGAACTCGGCGACGTATCCCGGTGTGCGGGTACGGATGGCCTCCGCGCCCTGCGTACCGGCCAGGGCCCTGCGCAGTCCGGAGACGTGCGACGCGACGAGCGCCCGCGCGGTGGCGGGCGGCTCCTCTTCCCAGACCAGGTCGACGAGCCGCTCGACGGACAGCACCTCACCGAGATGCACGACGAGAGCCGCGAGTATCGCGGTCGGTTTGGCGCCGTTCAGCGCGATCCTGTGTCCCCCGCTCAACACCTCGACCGGACCCAGAAGGCAAAGGTCCACCACGTCCCCCGATTTCACGTTCCGCATTCGGGGACAACGTGTCGGCCCCCACTGAGGTGCACGCCCTGCACCGGACCTCCGGTTTCACTGTTGGCGGATGTGGCGTAGGGGTGGCCGAAACCCCTCAGGTCTGCCCATGCGGGTGGCCCGTTCCCGGCGTTGCATGCGTTCTGCAGAGGATCTGCATCGATCCTGCAGCGCCCGCCTCGACGCTGTGAGCGTGACGGACATCATCCTGCTTTCGGACCCCCGGGTCGCCGCCACGCATGTCACCGACAACGGTGAACCCCTGGTCGACGCCCGGGAGTTCGCCGCGCTGCGGGTCGACACGCGGAAGACCGACCACGACGGCTCGTACGCCCATCTGCGGGCCGACGTGCTGCGCCGGCTCCTGCTCGCACAGGAAGCGCTGCCTGCCGGCATCCGCCTGCTGATGGTGGAGGGCTTCCGGCCGCCCGCCCTGCAGCGCCGCTACTTCGACGAGTACGCGGCGACGCTGCGCACGGCGCATCCGGACGCCGGACCGGACCGCATCCGCGAGCTGGCCAGCGCGTACATCTCACCCCCGGAGGTCGCCCCGCACGTCAGCGGCGGTGCCGTGGATCTGACGCTGTGCACCGAGGACGGTGCCGAACTGTCCCTCGGTACGGAGGTCAACGCCACCCCCGAGGAGAGCGAGGG
The DNA here is from genome assembly GCF_036170895.1 of Streptomyces erythrochromogenes. Classification (NCBI taxonomy): domain Bacteria; kingdom Bacillati; phylum Actinomycetota; class Actinomycetes; order Kitasatosporales; family Streptomycetaceae; genus Streptomyces; species Streptomyces erythrochromogenes. Next base: position 1,360,237 of record NZ_CP108036.1, read on the forward strand.
CGGCTGCCGCACCGCCGCGCTCAACGTCGGCTCCCGCGCCCGCGCCAACCGGGCGGCGATGGGCCGGGCCATGGCGGCCGCGGGGTTCGTCAACTACCCGACCGAGTGGTGGCACTGGTCGTACGGGGACCGGTACTGGGCGCTCCTGACCCAAGCGCCGGCGGCCAAGTACGGTCCCGCCTCCCTGCGCCCGACCACAGCCTGAACCAGCCCGACCCCGGGGGGACACCGTGGAGAACACCTGCATCGCAACGACGACGACCACGTCGGCCGAGGCCTCCGAGACCAGCAAGCCGAGCACGAGCCCGGCGGCCCTCACCGACCACATGACCGCCGCCGAGTTCGACGAGGCGTTCACCGCCGTGATGCCGAGGCTGCGGCGCCGGCTGCTGGCTCTGACCGGCAATCCGCACGACGCCGACGACCTGCTGCAGGAGACGTACCTGAGGCTCTCCCGCCGGGCACGCGCCCACACCCTGACGCGTCAGCAGCAGCCGTACGCCTACACCTGCGCGGCCGCGCTGAACCTGCTGCGCGATCTGTGGCGGCACCCCTCGCGCCAGGAGCGCTGCACCGACCGGCTGCCGGAACGCGGCTGGGACGGCGGCTTCGCCGGCAGGGAGGCCGAGGCGGTGACGGCAGCGCTGCTGCGCGGGCTGTCCCCCAAGGAAGCGGCGGCCGTGATCCTGGTCGACATCGAGGGCCTGACCCATGACATGGCGGGGGAACGGCTCGGCGCACACCGCGGCACGGTGCAGCGCAACCGTATGCGCGGCCTCGCCAAGATCCGCGCCGCGCTCGCCGCATAGGAACCGGCCGCCGCACCGGCCGCTGCCGACCCGTACAGCACCTGCACACATCGCACCGACCACCCGAGGGGGAACCCATGCACCGTGCCCACCGCACACTCGCGACGGCGGGAGGGCTGCTGCTCGCCACCGCGTTGACCTGTACCGGTACGGCGACGGCCGCCGTACCGCCGGTCTCCTCGGCGGCCGCGGCCGCCGCCGACTGCCGTCCCCTGGCGGACGCGCCCGCCCAGGCGCAGGCGATCGTCAACGCGGCGTGCTCACAGATCGGGGTGCCGTACTCGTGGGGCGGCGGATCCGTCCACGGGCCGACGTACGGTCAGGACTATCCCGGCGGCGGCCCCGGCGCCCACGACAGCCAGGTCAAGGGCTTCGACTGCTCGCACCTGGTGCAGTACGCGGCCTGGCAGGGAGCGGGCATCGCCCTGCCCGAGGGGACGTGGAACCAGGCCCGGTGGAACGGCGCCACCGCCCGGTTCACCCGCGCCCAGGGAACCGCTCCGCTGCAGCCGGGGGATCTGCTGCTGTGGGGGTCGGACCCGGCCAACCTCGGCAGCGTCCACCACATCGCCGTCTACCTCGGCAACGGCAGGATGGTCGAGGCCCGGGAGTCCGGCACGCTCGTGATGGTCAGCGACGTACGGCTGGACTCCCAGTACGCGGGCGCCCTGCGCATCGCCGGCACCCAGCAGCCGCCTGCGGGCACCAAGCGGTTCATGACCTGGGGCACCCATGTGGGCCTCCGTCCCGATCCCGGCACCCAGAAGCCTCCCGTGGCCCGGCTGCCCGGCCCCACGGCCGTGGACGTGCTCTGCCAGGCACACGGGGAGACGGTCACGGCCGAGGGCTACACCAACGACGCCTGGTCGTACCTGCCCAAGTACAAGGCGTGGATCTCGAACATCTACATCAACGACCCGGCGGCCTGGCTGCCCGGGGTTCCCACCTGCTGACCCACCGCTTCCTCACCGCCTCTCACATCGCTCACATCGCTCACAGAGGAGACTCCGCCATGCGCGCACTCAAGCGCACCAAGTCCATCGGCCTGCTCGTCGCCACGGTCGCCGCGGCCGGGCTGGTCCCGCTCACGGCCGGCCAGGCCGCCGCCGCGCCCGCCGGCTACGCCGGATCCTGCCCGACGGCCGGCACGGTGACCCAGGGGTGGCACTCCGGCCACGACGGCGTCGACATCGCCAACAACCGTGGTACGCCGATCCACTCCGCCGGGCCCGGCACCGTCATCGTCTCCGGCACCGCCAGCGGCTACGGCCAGTGGATCCGCATCAAGCACGACGACGGCACCGTCACCGAGTACGGCCACATGTACGAGCGCCTCGTCTCCGTGAACCAGCGGGTGAGCAGCGGCCAGCTGATCGCACGCATGGGCTCCGAGGGCCAGTCCACCGGGCCGCACCTGCACTTCGAGGCGCACTCCTCCACGGCCAGCACCCGGGGCATGGACCCCGTCGCCTATCTGGCCGAGCGCGGTGTGAGCCTGCCGTGCACCCCGGGCAGCGGAACGCCCGGTACCAACTTCACCACCTGGGGCACATCGGTCCGGGTGCGCGCCGACGCCCGGCTGAACGCTGCGGTCGTGCGCACCCTGACCGGGCCGACTCCGGTCCAGGTCCAGTGCCAGAAGCGCGGCGACTCGGTCACCGCCGAGGGCTACACCAACGACGCCTGGTCCTACATCCCGGCGCTCGGCGGCTACATCTCCAACATCTACATCGACCACCCCGCCGCCTGGCTGCCGGGGGTGGGCACGTGCTGACCGGCGCCCTCACCGGCAGGAAGGGTGCCGCGGCGGCGGCTCTGGCCGCCGCGCTGCTCCTCTCCCCCGGCCTCACCCCGTCCGCGCGGGCCGCCGACTCGGCGCCGTGCACCCCCGACCGCAACTACGCGGGTACGTTCCTGTGCCAGATATGGGGCTCGAACGTCAATCTGCGGTCCGCCCCCGATCCCCAGGCCCAGGTCACCTCCACGTCGCCCCCCGGTGGCGTCCTCAGGGTTCAGTGCCAGGTCAAGGGCGGCCGTGCGACCTACGGCGACTACTGGCACACCTGGTGGGTCAAGACCCCGGCGGTGGGCATGGCCCCGTCCGCGTACATGAGCGAGATATTCCTCGTCGGAGGCGGCAACGACGAGCCGGACTCCGGTCTGCCGAACTGCTGAACGGCGGCCCGCACCGACCGGATGCCCCCGGGACCACGGCAGGTCCCGGGGGCATCCGCCTCCACTTCCCTCTCCACCCATTCCGAGGACGAACATGATGACCTTGAGCAGCACACGGATCGCGGTGCGGGCGGGCGCGCTGACCGCCGCCCTCGCCGCGTTCCTGTGCACCACCGCGACCGCGGTCTCCGTCGCCTCCGCCGAGTCCCCCTCTGCGCGTCCGGCGGCGGTTCAGGCCGACGTGCCCGCCGGGGTGACGGCGGGCGTCGCCGTCTTCGACCGCCAGACCGGCACCTTCACCGAACAGCTGAACACCGCCACACAGTTCAGGTCCGCGTCGGTGGTGAAGCTGCTGATCGCCCTGGACGTGCTCTGGAACCGCAGCCCCGACGCCCTGCCGGCCGCCGACCGGGGCCGGATCGACACCATGCTGCGCGGCAGCGACGACACGGCCGCGAGCACGTTCTGGTCGAACAACGGCTCGGGGGCGATCGTCGACCGGATGGTCACCCGGCTCGGCCTGACGGACACCGCCCGGCCGCCGTCCACCCACCCCGGCTACTGGGGCTACACGGCCCTCTCGGCCCGCGACACCGTGAAGATCTACCGCCATCTGCTGGACTCCGCCCCGGCGGCGACACGCGACTACATCCTCGGCGACCTGCGGCAGTCCACCCGCTGCGCCACCGACGGCTACGACCAGCACTTCGGCATCGCCGGCTCCTTCAACCGCCCCTGGGCCGTCAAGCAGGGCTGGTCGGGCTTCAGTTCGGGCGGCTGCACGGCACCGACCGCGACGACCGCGAAGGCCGCCGGGGCCGCTGAGTCCGCCGGGGAACCGGCGGGAACGGATGCCCGGACGCCGGCGGGCGCCGACGCCGTGGACCTCTCCCGTCCCGCACTGCACACGACGGGTGTGGTGGGCGCGGGCGACCGTTCCATCGTGGCGGTCTTCACCCTGCACCCCGGCGGAACGCCCTACGGCAAGGCCTACACGGACATCGGGCGGCTGACCCGTTCGCTGGACGTCCCCGGCGCCTCCCGCCCCGCCGGGACGTGGGTCGGCACCTGGGGCAGCGGGGTCCGGGTCCGCACCCAGGCGACGACCACCTCCGGCGCGATCACCACGCTGCCCGCCGGGGTCGAGGTCCTGGTCGGCTGCCAGAAGCGCGGGCAGCAGGTCAGCCAACCGCCCTACGTCAACGACTGGTGGGCCCAACTTCCCCAGTACGGCGGCTACATGACCAACATCTATCTCAGCGTGCCGGAGAACCAGGTACCCGGGGTGCCGGTCTGCTGACCGGGCTGCGGGAGCGGCCCTCGGCTCATACGGCGAGTGCCGACCCGCCGTCGCGTTGCGAGACGACCTTCGAACAAGGAGAACTGCGATGAACAAGCGTGCACTTGGCTCCCTGGCCGCGGCGGCGGCGATCACCGGCCTGCTGGGGGCGGCGCCGACGGCCTCGGCCGCAGAGGTTCCGCCGGGCTGCGACAAGGGCTACTTCTGCGTCTACTCGGGGGACTACGGGACGGGTCAGCTCGTCCTGAAGTCGGACGGCAACTGGTCGGGCAGCGTCACCGGCCGGTCCATCTTCAACAACGGCGCGCCCTTCCCCGGCCTCGACCACATCCAGGTCGAGTGGAAGGGCATCGGCCCCGGCACGGAGTGTGTCCACTACTACCCCGGCCCGGGCGACTACGGCATCAACTTCAACCACAACGCCGTCATCACCAAGGTGACGTGGCGCGGAGAGTGCTAGGTGTATTGCCTCGTCGGGTTGGGGACGCGGCCTGCGGGTGGTTCGCCTGCGAGTGCGGTGTGTCCGCGGTGGTGATTGCAGGAGCGGAGCCAGCCGGGGAACGCTTCGCGGCGTTCGATGTCTGACCGGTAGGGGCGGGCGTAGGCCCATTCGTCGAGCAGGGTGCGGTTGAAGCGTTCGACCTTGCCGTTGGTCTGCATCTGTTCTTCGCGCCGACGCGGGAGGAGGCGGCGTGGGGGCGGAGTGGATGGACGCGGATGGAGATCAGCCGGCCCTGCTGCTGGCGTTGAAGTCGTACCAGCGGATGGGCCGGTTCCCGAGGCCGGAGGAGTATCCGGCGGCGGTGGTCGACTTCGTGCGCCGCGCGGTGGAGCTGCCGGAGACTACGCCGGTTATGGTGGGTGGCCGTACGGCGGTGCGGAAGCGGCGGGTGGTGCATTCGTAGACCCTTGACGGCCTCGGTCTCCTGTCCCGGACCCGGGTGCGAAGCAGGCGTCTCAGCTCTCGGCGGGGGCGGCGGGCCGGCCTGCTTGCCGGGAATCGGATCGCCATCAACGGGGTTGGTGGGGGATGAGCCGTTGATTGGAGGGCCATGCGAGCGATTCAGGTGTACGAAGTGGGCGGTCCCGAGGTGCTGCAGGAGGCCGAGGTGGACCAGCCGCGGCCGGGTCCGGGCGAGGCGATCGTGGAGGTCGCCGCATCCGGGGTCAACTTCCTCGACGTCTACCACCGCGAAGGCCGGTACAGCCTCCCGCTGCCCTTCACCCCGGGCGCTGAGGGCGCCGGCACGGTCGTCGAAGTCGGACCCGGCGTCGCTGACGTCGCAGTCGGGGACCGGGTCGGTTGGGTGGAGATTCCCGGCACGTATGCCGAGCGGGCCGTCGTGGACTCCTCCCGGCTGGTGCCGCTGCCCGACGATATCGACTTCGAGACCGCCGCCGCCGTGCTCCTCCAAGGCATGACCGCGCACTATCTCGTCAAGGATGCCTACCCGGTTCAGGGGGGCGACACGGTGCTCGTGCATGCGGCCGCTGGTGGCATGGGGCTGCTTTTGACCCAGCTCATCACCCATCTCGGCGGCAGGGTGATCGGCACGACGTCGACCACGGCGAAGGCCGAGCTGGCGAAGCGTGCCGGGGCCGCTGAGGTGATCCTTTCCTCCGCAGTCGACGATCTCGCAGCCGAGGTGAGGCGGCTCAACGGCGGTCAGGGACTGCCGGTTGTCTTCGACGGCGTCGGCGCGCACACCTTCGATGCGAGCCTCGCCAGCCTGCGAACCCGCGGCCATCTCGTGCTCTTCGGCGCGGCAAGTGGTGCCGTGCCGCCGTTTGATCCGATTCGGCTCGCCCACGGCGGTTCGCTGACCCTGATCCGGCCCAGCCTCGGGGACTTCATCGCCGATCGGTCCGAACTGCTCCGACGGGCCGCCGATGTGTTCGAGTGGGTGCGCTCCAAGGCGCTTGAGGTCACCGTAACGGGCCGCTACGCATTGTCCGAGGCCGCCCAGGCCCACAGCGATCTGGAGGCTCGGCGTACCACCGGCAAGCTGCTCGTCGTACCCGATGCGGCCGCTGTTGGACGCCGCGAGGAGACGCAGAGCTGATCGCGGGCGACGAGGTCGGGGAGCAGCCAGGGCGCGCACCGTGCCGGGCGCCGTGACCCGGTGAACCCTTCCTAGACGCGGGTGATGTCGGCGAGGCCGTGGAGCGCGGACAGGGCGAGGGCCAGGAAGAAGTCGCCCCAGACGAGTTCGTGGCGGACCGCCAGTCGCTTCGCCGCGTCGTAGCAGCCGTCCAGGAGCATCCCGGGCGGGCGGACACCGTCGTCGCCGGTGAAATGGGACCGGGTGAGGCGGTCGAGGATCTCCTCGGCCCGGAGCGCGTACTGCTCCGCGCGGGGGCCGGGCGTCCGGGCCAGTTTCAGCAGGGCGACCGCCGTGATCGCCGCGGCCGAGGTGTCGAGGGGACCGTCCGGGCGGCCGGTGTCGGCCGGCGGGACCGGCCGGCCGGTCAGCACCCCGCCGCGCGTGATCAGCAGGGCGGCCGCCTCGGTGAGACGGGTGAAGTCGCCTGCGGGGACGGCCGGTCGGAGCAGGGCGTCGGCGACCGCGAGGAGCAGCCACGCCTGTCCCCGGCTCCAGCCGGGCGGCGGGTCCTCGCAGGGCTGCCACCGGCCGGTGGCCGTCTCGAAGCCCAGGGCGGGCCGGAACCACGGCGCCGCGTCGCCGGGCCGGCCGAGGCAGAGGTCCAGGTGCCGGTGGAGGTGGGCGGCCGCCGCGGCCGCCCCGCCCGGTCCGGCGCCCGCGAGGAGCGGCACGGTGCCGGGTACGGCGTCCACGCGGGCGAGCAGCCGGGGGCCGCCCAGGGCGTCGCCCCAGGGCAGGATCCCGAGTTCCGGGTCGCAGGCCGACAGGCAGGCCCGGGCCGCCCGGGCGCGGAGCGCGGCGGCTTCGGCGTCGTCGCCTGCCGCGGCGGTCCCGTACCAGAAGATGAGGCCGCGGGTGGCGGTGTCGGCGCCGGCCCACGGTTCGAGACGGGCCGTGCACGCGGCGGCGGCCCGCCGGTCGGGCTCGGCTCCGGTGTACCGCGCCCGCAGCCACAGCAGCCCGGCCCAGAAGCCCCCGGTCCACGAACCGCGGCCGGTCGTGGTCCACCGTCCGTCGGCCGGGTCGGCGTAGAGGGGGAAGCGCGGTCCCACCTCGGCTGCGGTCACCGCCACCCGCTCCATGACCGCTGCCAGCGCCCGGCCGGTCGCGGCGCTCACGCCGTGCCTCCGCGCCGGTCCCGTACCGCCCAGAGGAACGCGACGGCCGCGGCCGCCGCGAACTCCGCCGCCACCAGGAGCCAGCCCGGTCCGTACCGCCCGCTCTGCGCGAGCAGGCCGAACAGCGGCGGGCCGAGCGCGAATCCGGCGAAGAACCCGGCCGCGACCAGCGCGGAGTCCTGTCCGGCCCGCCCGGGGGCGGCCCGCTGGAGGACCAGCACCATCGAGACGGCGTTGCCGGAGACGGCGAACACCCCGACGGCGACCGCGCCCACCCACACCAGCGGGCCCGCCACGAGGGCGGCCGCCAGCAGGGCCGCCGCGCCCAGCGCGCCGCACGCGAGCCAGCCCGGGAGCCATTCGGCGCGCCCGGGACGGGCCGCCTTGGACCAGCCCACCCGGCCGGCGATCCCGGCCACTCCCAGCACGGCGACCAGGGCGGCTGCCGTCGTCGGTCCCATGCCCAGGCGCTGCGCGCCGAAGAGGGCGAGATAGGTGTTCACCGAGGCGATTCCCGCACCGAGGAACAGCGAGAACACGGCCAGCCAGGCCACCATCGCGCGCGGGACGAGTTCCGTACGGGGGCCGACCGCCGGCGGCGGGGGGTCCGCCGGAAGGACCCGCAGCGCCCACAGCCCGGTGAGCAGGGCCGCCGCGGCGCCCGTCCAGACCGCACCCCGCCAGCCGATCCCGCCCGCGAGGGCGGCCAGCGGCGCTCCGGCCGCGAAGGCGCCCAGCTGCACGCCGGACTGCTTGAGGCCGGTGACGGCGCCCCGCCGGGCGGGCGCTACGGAGCGCAGCACGGCCTTGTTGGTGGCCGGGTTGGCGAGCGCCTGCGGTACGCCGCCCAGTGCGACGGCGCCCAGCAGCAGGCCGGCGCCGGGGGCGGCCCCGATCAGGGCGAGCGCCGCGGCGGAGAGGAGCAGCAGTACGACGAGCGAGCGCCGGGGGCCGATCCGGTCCACGATCCGCCCGCCCGCCGGGGACAGGGCGGCGGCCGTTCCGAAGCCGATCGTGGTGGTCAGTCCCAACAGGGCCGGTGAGATGCCCAGTTCCGTCACGAGGCGCGGACCGAGCGCGCCGATCAGGAACAGTTGCAGCATCGAGAACGCCATGGCGCAGGTGAGGAGAGCCGTCAGCCGCCGCCCCGCACCGCCGTCCTTCTCCGTCGACGATGCCGTCGCCGTTCTCTCCGACGCCACAAAGTCTCCCTTCCCAGGACGTTGAACCGCTCGTTCGGCCGGGTAGGCAGTCGGATGGAGCGGCGGGTCGGTTCCCGCCCCTCCGCTGTGCCCTGCACCACACGAGGCAGACGGCCCGGCTGTGACATGGTGGGGCCGCGGAAACTTGTCCGGAAGTGCGCACCCTGATGTGCGGCTCGGGAGGCCGGTGCGAGGATGAGCCCCGCCATGGAGCCGGTCCGCTGTTTACGCGCCCTACGGGCTGCGATGTTCGCAGCCCTCTGTGTGCTGCTCGCGGCCATCGGGCACATGCTCATGTCGGGCGCTGCGGTGCCCTGGTGGGCGTTGTCCGTCGGGTTCGCGGCGGCCTCGGGGGCGGCTTGGTCCCTCGCGGGCCGTGAGCGCGGGATCCTCGCCGTCACGGGGGCCGCCGTCGCCGTCCAGGCGGTGCTCCACTCGGCCTTCTCCCTGGCCCAGCCCCTGGCCGGGTCCGCGGCCGAGCCGGCCCTGCAGAGTGGAACCGCGGGCGCGGAAGCGGCTGTTCACGCACATCACGCCGTGCACCCGATGGCGGAAGCCGCGTCCGCTCCGACGGCCATGCACATGGCGGGTGGTGGGCACGGGGCCTCGGCCGTGCCGATGGCGTTCATGTCACCTGCCGGGATGCTGATCGCCCACTTGCTGGCCGCCGTGCTGTGCGGTCTGTGGCTCGCCCACGGCGAGCGTGCCCTCTTCCGCGTGGTGCGCGCCGTGGCCGCCCGGCTGCGGGCCCCGCTGCGGCTGCTCCTGCGGCCGGTCACGGCCGCGCACCGGCCGCGCCTGCGGGTGCGCCGGCCGCGCCGGACGCGCGTACTGCGGCAGCTGTTCCTCGTCCACGCCATCACCTCGAGGGGTCCGCCGGCGGCGACCGCTGTCCTCTGACGACAGCCGGTCACCCGAGCCGCATCGGCATCCGCATCCGCATACGCATACGCATACGCATCGCATCCGCGTTCGTGTGCGCGACCGCTCTCGCGCACGCCGCGCACGCCGCGCACGTACCGGATGCACCTGACGCTTCCGACGCACCTCGTACACCACAGGTGTCGCGCGGATGCCGCGCCTCGGGCCCTCGGCCCTGCCCTCCGGCAGGCCGTGCCCCTCACCGGTCCCGCCCCCGTGCGGCGCCGGACTCCCCTTGCACATAAGGACCTTTGGCGATGACTCCTGCCCTGACGACCATCCAGTCCTGTACCGCCGCCGAGCGTCCCGCCCGGCACACCCAGGCCTCCGACGCGGCGGTGACCCGGCTGGCGCTCGACGCCCGAGACGGCGACCGCGCGAAGACGGACCGCTTCGTGCGCGCCCTCCACCGCGATGTCTGGCGCTACGTCGCCTACCTGAGCGCCGACACCCAGGCCGCCGACGACCTCACCCAGGACGTGTTCCTGCGGGCGCTGGCGAGCCTCCACCGGTTCGAGGGCCGCTCCTCCGCACGCACCTGGCTGCTGTCCATAGCCCGGCGCACCGTCGTGGACAGCCTGCGCCACGCCGCCGCCCGGCCGAGACTGTCGGACCGCTGCGACTGGCAGACGGCCGCCGAGCAGGCCCAGCCGTACGACGTGCCGGGCTTCGAGGACGGCATCGCGCTGGCGGAACTGCTGGCCGCGATCCCGTCCGAACGCCGAGAGGCCTTCGTCCTCACGCAGTTGCTGGGTCTCCCCTACGCGGAGGCGGCCGAGGCCATCGGCTGCCCGATCGGCACGGTCCGCTCCCGCGTGGCCCGGGCGCGCACCTCCCTCATCGCGCTCCTGACGGACACCCCCACGCCCGCGCCGGAGCCGCAGGCCCCGGCCGCGCAGGGCGAGCGGGCCCCGCGGGGGACGCGCGAGGCGGTGCTCTCGGCGTCGCCCGCCTGATCCGGGACGCGGCCCGGAAGGGGCGGCGGCGCGCCGGGCCCGTGGGCCGCCGCCCCCCGTGGGCGGCGGCCCACGGGGTCAGGGGCGGGCCGCGGGGTCAGGGGCGGGCCGCGGGGTCAGGGGCGGGCCGCGACGGCCTCGACCTCGAACAGCATGTCCGGAGTGGCCAGGCCCGCGACCCCGATGAGGGTCTGCGTGGGCGGCTTGGCACCCCAGCGCTCCTGCACGGCTGCGGCGATCGGCCCGAGCTTGGAGACGTCGTGGCCCACCACGTACGTCCTGAGCTGGACGACGTGGCCGAGGTCGAGCCCGTGGGCGGCGAGGGCGACACCGATGTTGTGGAACGTCTGCTCCACCTGCTCGGAGAAGTCGGCCGAGACGACCGCCCCGTCCGGACCGGATCCGTACTGGCCGGCGACGAGGACGAGTTCCGTTCCCGCGGGGAGGCCGGCGGTGTGGCTGTAGCCGAACGGGGTCGGGTCGTGCAGACCGTCGGGGTTGACGATGTCGTGTGCCATGGGGGCCACCTCTCGTGTGCAATGGACTGTGTCGCGTTGAAGCCTCGCAACCAATCACGACATCGTGTGTCGTGTATTCCGGTAGCGTTTTCGGGTGCGCGCCGATCGTCTGGTCTCCCTGGTACTGCTGCTGCGGCAGCACGGCCGGCTGTCCGCGACCACGCTGGCCCGCGAGCTGGAGGTGTCCACCCGGACCGTGCTGCGCGACATCGACGCGCTGTCCGCGGCCGGTGTCCCGGTCTACGCCGAGCGCGGCCGGCACGGCGGTTTCACCCTGCTGCCGGGTTTCCGTACCGAGCTCACGGGGCTGAACCACGACGAGGCGCTCGCCCTGTTGGTCGCCGGATCGCGGCGCGGCGCGCAGGCGTTCGGCCTCGGCTCGGCGCTCGCTTCGGCCATGCGCAAGGTGGTCGACGCGCTGCCCGAGGGCCAGCGGGCCACAGCGGCGGGTGCGGCGCGGCGCCTGCTGATCGACCCGGAGACCGACGCCCTCGCGCGCCGGCTGGTCACCGAGGAGCTGCCCGACGCCGTGGTGACCGAGGTCCGGCGGGCGGTGTTCGCAGGGCGCCGGCTGCGCATCCGCTACGCGGCCGCGGGCCGGGACCCCGAGTGGCGCACGGTGGACCCGATAGGCCTGGTCACCGTGCGCGACCAGGGCTACTTGCTGGCCACGCGGGCCGGCGCGGACCGCACCTACCGGCTGTCCCGGGTCCTGGCCGCCGAGGAGCTCGCCGAGCCGGCGCAGCGGCCGGAGGGGGTCGATCTGGACCTGGCGTGGCAGGAGCGCAGCAGGCGGTTCCGGGCCGGCGGTGACCAGGTCACCGTGCTGGTACGGGTGGACCCGGCACGGCGGGAGGACCTGGTGGGCAGCGCGGTGGCCGTCCTCGCCGAGGGAGGCGACGCGGAGGGCGGCGCGGAGGGCCGGCTGCGGCTGGAGGTCACCTTCCAGGACCCGAGGCACGCCGAATGGGCGCTGTGGCAGCTCGCCGCGAGCGCGGAGGTACTGGCGCCGCAGTGGCTGCGCGACTCCCTGCACGACCGCGCGGCGGCCATCGCCGCCCGCTACGCCGCACCGTCCCCGGAACCCACGCCGTCCGCGTAGGACACCCCTGGGGAGGCAGGGCGGAACGCGGCAAGATATCAGCCTTTCCAGGAATCGCCGGAGTGTTTATCCGATGGTGATGTCCTCCGGCGGCGGCGTCACACCGGGCACTACCGTCCCGTGACACCCCCGGGAATGCGGGTGTTGCACCGCACGACGCTTGCGGGACCTCCCTGCCCCGCCACCTCCCGGCCCCACGGAGCAAGGAGGCACATTGCTGTCATTGCGGCGGAGAAACACGCGAGGCTGGTCGACGGCCACCCGGTACTCGATCGCGAGCGCCGTCGTCATCACCGCGCTCGCGCTCACCCTGATCGCCCTGCTGGTCCCCGTGGACAAGTTCGGCAGCCGGGCCAATGCCGCCACCGCGGCGGCGCCGGCACCGGCCGACGACGACGGTCTGGGAACGGTGAGCACGGCGTTCGGGCCGCTGACCGCCGCGGACCGCGACTTCGTCCGCAAGGTCCGGCTCGCCGGGCTGTGGGAGCTGCCCGCCGGACGGCAGGCCCAGCAGCGCGGTTCACGGCCTGCGATCCGCACGGCCGGGGACCACCTCGTCGACGGCCACACCGAACTGGACCGTCAGGTCATCCAGGTCGGCCAGGCCCTCGCCATCGACCTGCCCAACCAGCCCTCCGCGCAGCAGCAGGACTGGCTGGGCCAGATGAACCGCGCCAAGGGAGACGAGTACGAACGGCTGTTCGCCCAGCTGTTGCGCCGAGCGCACGGAAAGGTGTTCTCCCTGGTGGCCGCCATCCGGAACCAGACCCGCAATTCCATGGTGCGAGCCCTCGCCACGTCCGCCAACGCCACGGTCCTGGACCACATCACGGTCCTCGAAGACACCGGGCTGGTCGACTTCGACGGGCTCTCCGACAATGTCCCACCGACGAAGTGAAGTGATCGCATGAGTCCAAAGGGCCACAAGCGCGCCCGATTGTCGACCAAGCTCGTGGGAGTGGTCTCCGCGCTCGTGCTGGGCGGCGGCGGGGTCGCCGTCATCGCCGGCAACGCTTCCGCGGGCCAGGACGACAACCGCAAGTCGCAGTTGACGACCACCATCGACTGCCCCGACGTGGGCGAGAAGCTCACGGCCGTGCCCGAGCAGGCCAAGGCCGAGGTCGACGAGAACCTGGCCAAGCTGGACGACCAGGTGGCGGACGCCTACCGGCGGCTCGCCTCCGGCCAGGCGCAGGGCGATGCACTCCTCGGCGAGCTGAAGCAGAAGCGGGAACAGACCATCAAGGGCGTGTCCGACGCGATTGACCGGGCGGGGGACCCCCCGAAGGAGATCGCCGCGTTGAGCTCCTGCCAGATGAAGAAGGCCTCGGCCGAGGAGGACGGCGGGGGCGGAGCGGCGGCGCTGGCCTCCGACGCCAAGTCCTCCGCGGCCGGCAAGAAGGGCGCTCCGGCGAAGAACGACTTCGTGAACATCACCAAGGTCCGTCCCAACGTCCGTACGCCCCGGGCGCAGAACAACGCCTCCAAGGGCTCCTTCAGCGTGAACTGCGGCCGCAACGAGAACGGCCACTTCAACCCCGACAACGTCATCGTCGCCCCCGGTGTGTCCAACGGCGCGCACCACATGCACGACTACGTGGGCAACGTGTCCACGGATGCCTTCTCCACCAACGACAGCCTCGCCAGGGCCGGCACCACGTGCGGCAACGGCGACCAGTCCACCTACTACTGGCCCGTGCTGCGTCTGCGGGACGGCAAGGCGGAGCGGGACGCACAGGCGCCCGGCGGCGGGCAGGACGGCAACGTCGGCACGATCCTGAAGCCCAAGCAGGTCACGATCACCTTCAAGGGCAGCCCCGAGGGCAAGGTCAAGGCCATGCCCCGCTTCCTGCGGATCATCACCGGTGACGCCAAGGCGCTCACCAACGGCACGGCCAATGCCAACGCCTCCTGGAGCTGCACGGGGTTCGAGGACCGCCAGCTGAAGGACAAGTACCCGATCTGCCCCAAGGGCAGTGACGTGGTGCGCACCTTCTCGTTCCAGAGCTGCTGGGACGGCCGGAACACCGACAGCGCCAACCACCGCACGCACGTGGCGTTCGCTGACCGCAACGGCCGCTGCCAGAAGGGCTTCACCGCCATCCCGCAGCTGGTCCAGCGCATCGTGTACGGGGTGCAGCCGGGCTCCCGCATCGCCGTGGACAGCTTCCCGGAGCAGCTGCACAAGCCGGTGACCGACCACGGAGACTTCATCAACGTGATGTCGAACGGCCTGATGAACAAGGCCGTGAGCTGCATCAACGACGGGCGCAACTGCCGCTGACGTTCGCGGCGGTTCGCCCCCTTCCGCCCCCGGGGCGGGCGCTCCCCCCCTTCCTCACCCCGCGCCCGCCCCGGGAAAGGTGTTGGTCCGAAGCCCCTTCGGACCAACACCGCTTTTGTGTGTCCGCCCGGGGGCGCGCCGTGGTCCGCCCGCCCCGGGCGCTGTCGTGTGTCCGGGCCCGGGCGCTGTCGTGTGTCCGGGCCCGGGCGCTGTGCTGTGTCCCGGCCCGGGCGCTGTCGTGTGTCCGGCGACCCGGGTGCTGTGGTCTCCCCGGCCCGCGGCGGGCTCGTACGTCCGACCCCGGGGCACGCGCGTACGTCCGGCCCCGGTCCGCGTGCGGCACCCGGCGCACGGGCCGGCGACGTCGCCCCGGGCGGTGTGCGCGGACATGGCACACGAAGGCCCGGCCCGGCCCCGTGAGGACGGGGGCCGGGCCGGGCCGGTGTGGTTCGGGGTGTCGTTCGGGGGTGTGTTCAGAGGGGGTTCAGTGGCTCAGAGGGGTCGGGGGTTCAGGGGTTTCGGGGGTCAGAGGCCGTTGACGCGGGCCATGCGGCCGACGACGACGGGGGTGAAGTCCGCCTGGATCACGCGGGCCGTCCTGCGGGTCACGCGCGAGTGCTGGCGCCGTACCTGGGCCATCAGGCGGCGGCTGCGCAGGGCCATCTCCAGCTCGAACCGGGTCCGCGGGTCACGCAGGCCGGTACCGAAGAGCTTCTCCAGCTGGCGCATGCGGTACCGCACGGTCTGCGGGTGCACGCTGAGGGCCTTGGCGGCCTCGGGGGCACCGCCGCCCTCCAGCCAGGCGAGCAGGGTCACCTCCAGCCGCTCGCTCTGCCGCGGGGTCAGGTCCGCGAGGGGCCGCAGCCAGCGGGCGGCCAGTGCGTGGGCCAGGGGCTCGTCCTGGAGCAGGAGCAGCGTCGAGAGGTGGTCGTCGACGAAGACGGGCCTGGCCTCGATGCCCGGTCGGCTGGGGGTCAGACCGGCCAGGCGCAGCGCCCAGCGCAGGGATGAAGCGGTGTCCCGGATCGGGACGGCGTGCCCCACGGCCGTGAACCGGCCGCGCAGCAGGTGCTCCAGCGGTCCGCGGATCTCCGGGTCAGGGCTGGGGACCAGCAGGCACGGCCGGCCGGCGAACATCCCGACGAGGGCGTCGTCCAGGACGCCCGCCAGCTGCTGCGCCTCGCCGGGCGTGGCCGGCACAATGGCCCGTACGGCCAGCGGGAGGGGCCATCCGGCCGCCTCGGCGAGTTCGGTGAGGGAACTGTCGGACGCGACGCGGTCGTCGGTGAGGATCCTGAACAGCTCCTGGCGGGCCCGTTCGCCCGGGCGGATGCCATCACCGGTCTCCTCCTCGGTTTCCTCCCGGGTGGTCACCCGGACCCGCTTGAGGGCCGGTTCGCGGATCCCGTCGCGGGACCCGGGGCGGACCTCCTCGCGGATGTCGTCGCGCCGGCCCTCGTGCGTGATCTCGCACTCGTTCGTGTATGTCGCCTCCCTGCTGCGGGCCTTGCCGCGGCCCACGGTTGCGAGCTCGGTTGCGGCCTCTGTTTCGGCCTCGGTTTCGGCCTCGGTTTCGACCTGGTTCTCTGCCTGGTCCTGGCACTCGTCCGGTGTTTGTTCCCGGGTCCGCTCCTGGTAGCCGAGGGTGGTGAGGAGTGCCTCTTCCACCCGCTGCCGGAGCAACTCTGCATCAATGGCATCGTTGTCATCGATAAGTGCGGAAAATTCCGGAATTCCATGCAGAAGCTCCTCCACTATCTCGGCGGCCAGTGCGGGAAGTTCCCTGCGCAGGACGCGCGTCCACTCGCCTCGGGGGCGGGACCAGATGCGGTTCAGAAGTTCGCACATCGTTTTCCTCGTTCGTGCCGGGGTGAGGCTTGCCCGGGGAAGAGCGGCAAGCCGGCCGAGGTTGCCCCCACGTCAACATCGTTGCCTGACGCGGGAGTTGCGGCCCTCGTACTCCCTCCTGGAGAGGTCCGACCACCTACAGTCCCGGGACTTTGCTCTCTTTTTACTGTCCGGGACGCGTAGGCGGCGGGCGGCGCGGTGGCCTGTCGCAACCTCCGCTGGAGGGGAATCTTCCGGTGTTGTTCGATGCGCCGGAGACGCGCTGCGAGAAATTATCACGTTTCGATAAATCCTGTGGAGCTGATGTGACGCTCCACGATGCTGCTGCACTCCGGCCCCAAGTTCCCTCGGCCGGCGCGGAGTTTCACAGCGCGGCCGGGCAGAGACGACAACGACCCCCGGGTTCCGAGCGCCAGGTGGAGTGCTCGGAACCCAGGCGCACAGGAGACCTGGATGCCCTTGCCCCAGCCGCACATGCCTCGCCCACACAGGGCCCGCCGTAAAAGCCGACACGCGGCATCGGCTCCGGCAGCAGGACGGAGGGCCGCCCGGCGGCCCTCCCTCCTGCCGACGCCCGGACGGATGAGTCCGGGCGCCATCTGCGCCGTCGGCGCGGCCATCGTCTCCGTCACCGTGGCCGCCCGCGCGGGCGCCTTCTCCCAGTTCTGGGACTTCCTCGACTTCGGGGCGGGCGTGCTCTCGCTCGTCTCGCTCACCTCCACCGTCCTGTGGGGACTGATCTCCACCGACCGGCTGCTGCTGAAATCGGGTCACCGGCTGCTCGCCCAAGGCGTGCACCGCGGCCTGGCCGTATCCGGGCTGGGCTTCCTGGCCCTGCACATCTGGGTCAAGATCGCGGAGCAGCGGACCACCGCGTCCGCGGCGGTGGTGCCGTTCACGGACATCGATCAGCCCGTACTGATCGGGCTCGGCAGCCTCGCCGGGTACCTCTTCGTCGCGGTCGCCGTCTCCGGCGCGGTGCGCAGCGTGTTCGCCACCAAGGGCCGGTCCCTGTGGTGGCGGGCCCTGCACTTCGGCGCGTATCCGGCGTGGGGCGCCTCGCTGGTGCACGGGCTGAAGGCGGGCCGTGCCGCCGACCTCTATGTCACGGTGGCGTACGCGCTGTGCCTGCTCGGTGTCGCCGGCATGCTCGCGTTCCGGCTCAAGTCCCGGATGACCGAGTCGCCGTCCAGGCCCCCCGGCACGGCCAGCACTCAACAGCTGCCCGTCGTGGCCGCCGTCCCCCGGCAACGGCGGGAGCCCCGCGCACGGGCGGCCGGCTCACGGGCGTCCGGCTCGCGGGCGGCAGGCTCACGGGCAGCCGGCTCGCGGGAGAAGTTCACCGGGCCCGCCGCTCCGCCCACGGACGACCAACCCGCACTCACGGCCGTGTACTCGACCGACCCGACCGGCTCCTACATGGACGCCGGCCTCGGCATGGGTACCGCCGTGGGCATGGACGGGGACCAGTTCGCCACCCGCGAGTGGCGGCTGTGAGCGGCTTCCCGCGCCCCAGCCTCGGCTGCGTGGGCGCTCCCAGACTGCTGGCCGGGCTCGACCAGGCCCCCCGGCTCGACCGCGTCGCCCATCTGACGACGCACGGCCAACTCCCGCGCTACCGCCCGGACGAGCTCGTCGACCTCGCCGAGAACATCGACCTGCGGGGGCGCGGCGGAGCCGGGTTCCCCTTCGCCCGGAAGCTGCGCGCCGTCATGCGGGCGGCCGAGGGCCGCGACACCGGAACCGCGGTCGTCGTCAACGCCAGTGAGGGCGAGCCGAGTTGTCTCAAGGACAAGGCTCTGCTGCTGCACGTCCCGCACCTGGTGCTCGACGGAGCCCTGCTGGCCGCCGCCGCGGTCGGCGCCGAAGACGTCGTCATCGGCGTCACCCGGCCCGACGTCGAGCAGTCGCTGCGCGCGGCCGTCGCGGAACGCGGCCCGGCAGGCCGCCAGGTGCGGGTGCAGGCCCTGCCCGAACGCTTCGTGACCGGAGAGAGCACCTCGATGGTCAACGGCCTGAACGGTGGGCCGACGCTGCCTTCGGGACAGAAGGTACGGACCAGCGAGCGGGGCCTGGGCGGCATGCCCACCCTGTTCTCGAACACCGAGACCTACGCCCAGCTCGCCGTGGCGGCCCGCCTCGGTGCGCTGGACTACCGGGCGGTCGGCCTGCCCTCCGAGCCCGGCACGGTGATGCTGACCATCGCCGGCTCCACGGTCGTCGAGGCGCCGCTGGGGACCTCGCTGGCGTACGTACTGGAGCTGTGCGGCCTGGATCCCGGCCAGGGCGTACTGGTGGGCGGCTACCACGGCAAGTGGCTGGATCCGGGGTCCGCCCGCATCGCCGACCTGTCCCGGGGGTCCCTCGCGGCCTTCGACGCGGTGCTGGGGGCGGGGGCGGTGCTGCCCCTGCCGGAGGACACCTGCCCGGCCGGCGAGGTGGCCCGGGTGACCCGCTGGATGGCGGACGAGACGGCCGGTCAGTGCGGCCCCTGCTTCCGGGGACTGCCCGCGCTGGCCGACGTGGTGGAGGACGCGGTCCGGGGCGGGGGCAGAACCGCACTGGAAACCATCGAGGCCCGGATGAAAGTGGTACGCCGCCGCGGCGCGTGCAGCCATCCGGACGGCACCGCGGCCTTCGTGGACTCGGCGCTCGCGGCGTTCCCGGACGAGTTCCGCGACCACGCCCTCGGCAGCGGCTGCGGCCGACGGGTGGTGGGGGCGCTGCCCCTGCCGGAGGACGAGACCCCGGAGGAACGGCTGGTGGTCGACTGGACCCTGTGCAGGGGGCACGGGCTGTGCGTGGACATCCTCCCCGACGTCGTACGGCTCGACGCGGACGGCTACCCGTCCCAGGCGTCCATGCCCGTACCCGCGCAGTTGCGGCAGAAGGCCCAGCGCGCGGTGCGGCGCTGCCCCGCGCTCGCGCTGCGCATCCAGGACTGAACCAACGCCCCCGGGTTCAATGTTGGCGCGATCTGACAAATTCTCAGGGAGATTGACATTCTCCGTCAGCGGCCCCGTAGAAATTACCCAGGGCACGAGAACGCGAATCCTGACCTGAAGGAGAGATCGTGAAGAAAATGCGTCGTGGAGTATTCGCCGGGTCGGCCGTCGCGGTATTGATGCTGACCGCCGCATGTGGCAGCGGCGATAATTCCGCGGGAAAGGGAGATTCGGTCCAGCCGGTGGGCGACAGCAAACAGGCGGGGTCCGGTTACGACGGTTACGGGGGCGGTTCGGGCGCCGTCCCGGCGGCCGACGCCGTCAAGAACGGCCCGGCCGGAGAGCTCAAGGTCAAGGCCACCACGGAGCTGGGACCGACGGTCACCGACAGCGCGGGCTTCACGCTCTACCGGTTCGACAAGGACACGCCCAAGCCCCCGAAGTCCAACTGTGAGGGGGACTGCGCGACGGCCTGGCCGGCGGTCTCCGCGGACGACGCCTCGGCCGGCGAGGGCATCGACAAGAGCCTGCTCGGATCGGTCGAGCGGGCCGACGGCACCAAGCAACTGACCCTGGCGGGCTGGCCGGTGTACCGCTACGCGAAGGACACCAAGGCGGGCGACACCCTCGGCGAGGGCGTCGGCGGGACCTGGCACGTACTGGCACCGGACGGCAAGCCGGCCAAGGCCGGCGGCGGCGCGGGCTCCGGGTCGGGCGCCGACCCGAGCGCGGGCGGCGGTGCCGGCGAGGAAGCCGGTGCGGGTGAGGCCGGCGGCGGGCAGGAGAAGGCGCAGGCGGATCCGGTCGGCGTCAACCGGAACACGAAGCTCGGCGCCATCCTCACGGACGCCGAGGGCCGCACGCTGTACCGGTTCGACAAGGACAGCGCCTGGCCGATGAAGACCAACTGCCTCGGCGCCTGCCTGAACACGTGGAAGCCGGCCAAGGCCGTCGACAAGGAACTGGTGAAGGGAATTCCCGCGGAATTGGTGGGAACGTTCAAGCGGCCCGACGGTACCGAACAGCTGACGATCGACTGCTGGCCGATGTACACCTTCGCCGGCGACAAGGAAGCGGGCGACATCAACGGACAGGGCAAGCAGGGCACCTGGTTCGCGGTCTCCGACAAGGGCAAGAAGGTGACGGCCACCGGCTGAGGCCGTGAAGCCCACCCCCAAGGGCTTTTCCGCGCCGGCCGGCAACGAATAGCACGA
Source organism: Streptomyces erythrochromogenes (assembly GCF_036170895.1). Taxonomy (NCBI): domain Bacteria; kingdom Bacillati; phylum Actinomycetota; class Actinomycetes; order Kitasatosporales; family Streptomycetaceae; genus Streptomyces; species Streptomyces erythrochromogenes. The sequence continues at coordinate 1,380,734 of NZ_CP108036.1, forward strand.
CACCCCCCAAACGCGTGGTGCCCGGGCCCCTCCCCTCCCGGGCACCACGACCCCTTTTCCCCGATCAGCCCGTGAGGTCCGCATGCCGACCACCGACCGCCCCGCCCCCCGGATCCGCCCGTCCTTCGCGGCCGTCGCCGCGGCGTGCGTCACCGTACTGCTGTGCGGAGGGTGCGCCGGACACGCGGCCACACCCGTCGCCGCGGAGGCGGCGGCCACACCCGGCACCTCGATCGAGCAGATCGCGACGGCCATCGGCTGCACACCCGAAGTGAGCGTGGACGCAGACGAGTTGCGGCAGGGCGGCTGCGAGACCGGCCAGGGCGCCTACCGCATGGCCACCTTCGCCGCCCAGAAGGGACTGCGCGCCTGGCTGGACGAGGCCCGCGCGTACGGCGGGGTCTACCTGGTGGGCGACCGGTGGGTCGTCACCACCCAGTCGGCGGACGCCCTGAACGCGCTCCGCGAACGGCTCGGCGGATCCGTCGAGACCGGTACCTCGCACGGCGCGCCCTCCTCCGGGCACACCGACCCCTCCGCGCACGCCGCTCCCTCCGGGGGCGCGACACCCTCCGCAGGCGCGCCTTCCGCTCCCACGGGGCCCTCCGAGCACTCCGGCCACTCGACTCCCGCCGCGGGCGGTTGAGTCGGGGCCGATCCGACGGCGGCGTGTCGGCCAGTGTCCTGATATCGGCTCATTCGTGAGGAGCACACGGCACTGCCCTCCGGGATGACTCGTCCGGGGCATCGCGTGCAACAAGGTGGACTCGTAAGCGACTTCACCGAAAGGAACGGCTCTGTGCGCCTGAAACACCTCGCACCAGTGCTCGCCACCGCCGGCCTCATCGCGACCACCGTGCCCCTGCTGACCGCGACGCAGGCCGCCGCGGCTCCCGCGGCCGACCACCTCCGGCAGAAGCCCGCCTGGCAGCGGTGCAGCCCCGAACAGCCGGCCTCGTACGAGTGCGCCACGCTGAAGGTCCCGCTGGACTACAGGCGCCCCGACGGACGCACGATCGACATCGCGATATCCAGGATGAAGAGCGAGGACCCCGCCAAGCGCCACGGCGTCCTGCTGCTGAACCCCGGCGGCCCCGGCGGTCCGGGTCTCGACCTGCCGCTGATGATGGACGGGATGATGCCCAAGGAGGTGCGGGAGGGTTACGACCTCATCGGCTTCGACCCGCGCGGGGTCGGCGCCAGCAGCCCCATCACCTGCGGGCTGAACGACGCCGAGCAGGCCTTCGACCGTGCCTACCGTCCGGAGACCTTCCCCTCCGACGTGACGTGGGCCCGCACCGTCGCCGACAAGTGCCGCGAGAAGGCCGGTGCGGTGCTGCCCCACATCACCACCCGCAACACGGCCCGCGACATGGACACCATCCGCGCGGTGCTGGGCGAGAAGAAGATCTCGTACGTGGGCTACTCGTACGGGACCTACCTCGGCGCGGTGTACTCGCAGATGTACCCGGAGCGCACCGACCGCTTCGTGCTCGACAGCGGTGTGGACCCGCAGCGGATCTGGCGCGGGATGATCCAGGTGTGGGCCACCGAGGCCGAGCCCGCCTTCGCGCGGTGGACGCAGTGGGCGGCCGAGCGGTCGGCCGAGTTCGGGCTGGGCGACGACCCGAAGGCGGTCTCCGCCACGTTCTGGGGTCTGGTGGAGCGCGCCGACCGGGAGCCCATCGACTTCGAGGGCTTGAAGGTCACCGGAGACATGATCCGGTCCGCGCGCGGGATGTTCTTCTACCCGGCGCAGGCCACGCCGCTGATCGCGGCCCTGAAGGCCGCCGCCGAGGGCACACCGCAGGCGGCGGGCGCGGACGTGGCGGCGCTGAAACTGCAGCTGCTCGGCCGGACGGCCGAGGAGCCCGCCACGGACAACGGCACGGCCGCCTTCTGGGCCGTGGTCTGCGGGGACACCGGCAACTGGCCCCGCTACACGGAGCAGTACGAGCGGGACGCGGCGAAGGACAAGGTGAAGTACCCGCTGTACGGGGACTTCGCGTCCAACATCAAGCCGTGCGCCTTCTGGGACCGGCCGGTGGAGTCGGCCACGCCGATGCACAAGAAGGCCAACGTGCTGACGGTGCAGAACGAGTGGGACTCCCAGACCCCGCTCACCAGCGGCCAGGGCCTGCACCGCGCGCTCAAGGGCTCACGGATGGTGTTGGCGGCCGGCGGTGAGGGCCACGGTGTGTACCTCGTCGACCCCAACTCCTGCGCCAATGCCCCGGTCAACACCTACCTGGCCACGGGCAAGCTGCCCGCCCAGGACGTGACCTGCCAGAACCCGCCGGCGGCCGCGGAGAGGCGCGGATCCGCGCCGGCGAAGCCCCTGCCCTTCCCCGGGGTTCCCGGGCGGTTCTGACCCGGCTCCGATGTTCAGCGCGTGAGGGACGCCTCCGCGGCCGCCTTGATACGGCGGCCGAAGTCGGGGGCGTCCTTGCGTGCCGCGCTCGCCGCGATGCCGACGAGGAGCTTGCCGAGGCCGTGGCCGTCGAGCGTGTTGAAGATCCGGACCCGGGTGCGCCCGCCGGGGAGGGGCTCGAAGTCGTAGCCGCCCTCCGCGGTGACCAGGTTGCGGCTCTGCTCGGTCCAGCGGATCAGGTTCGGCGGGTCGAAGCCGACGATCCGGAACTCCCGGGCGGTCTTCATCCCGGCGTCCTTGACCGTGCTGCGGAAGACGGTGCCGAGCGCGGTGGGGCCGTCGGGGGTCTTGGTGATCTGCTGGACGCGCGGACTGAAGTCGGGGTCGTTGCGTCCGTCTGCGAGGTAGGCGAAGACCTGCTCGACCGGCCGGTCGATCTCGATGCTCGCCTCGAACTGTCCGGACATGTCCGCTCCTCGGTGCGACTACCCGTGCCATGTTCCCAGACCCTCGGCCGACGCGCGCGCCCGGGAATCCGTCCACCGGGCCGGCCGGCGTCCCCTACGATGCGTCTCGTCGGGTACATGTCGGCGGCGGCTCGATCGGCAAGGTGGCGGTGCTCGCCGAGGCCGTGGGCCGCGCCCCCGCTCCTTCGGCGGGCAGGCCTGATCGCGGCGCTCGCCAAGGGCAGGCAGCCGGGCTCCGACGTACGGGCCTCCACCCAGGCCGGGGCGGCGGCGCCAACGGGACCTCCTTCGGCACGCTGACCCGCAGCCCGGCAGGTCGTCCGCATCCTGCCGGCGGCGACGGAGGTCAGCCGAGCAGCGCGTAGACCGTGGAGGCGGTGGCGGCCGGTTCGTCGGCGCCCTCGGGGGTCAGGGTGATGTCGGCGAAGGCCATGCGCTTGCCGAGCTTGGTGACCCTTACGTGGATCAGCACGTCGGCGTCGATCACCGGCCGCTGGAAACTCGTCGACTGCTGGACGGTGGTCATCGGGCCGTACCCGCCGCGCGCGGCGGAGATCGCGATGACCGTGGCGGTGTCGGCGGCGGCCATCATGGCCTGCCCGGAGAGGCCGCCGCCGTCCCGCGCGAGGTCGGCGGACCACGGCAGCCGCAGGACGGCGTGCCGCTCGCCGGTCTCCTGGACGGTCAGTCCGAGGGTGAGCACCCAGGGGGCGAAGTTGTCGGTGAGGATCTTGTCTGCTTCTGCGGGAGAGAACGTCACCGGGAGATTGTGGCGGCCCGCCCGGACCGCCACAATCCCCTTTCGGTCAGAGCTTCGCGGCCAGTTCGGTGCCCTGGCGGATGGCCCGCTTGGCGTCGAGCTCGGCCGCCACGTCGGCGCCGCCGATCAGGTGCGCGTCGACGCCGGCCGCGCGCAGGGCCTCGTACAGGTCGCGGCGCGGCTCCTGGCCGGTGCACAGGACGACGGTGTCGGCGGGCACCAGGCGCTGCTCGCCGCCGACGGTGATGTGCAGGCCCTCGTCGTCGATGCGGTCGTACGCGGCTCCGGCGACGGAGACGACCCCGCGGTGCTTGAGCTCCGCGCGGTGGATCCAGCCGGTGGTGGTGCCGAGGCCTGCGCCGACCTTGGTGGCCTTGCGCTGGAGGAGGTGGACCTGGCGCGGCGGCGCGGGGCGCTCGGGGGCGGTGAGCCCGCCGGGTCCGGCGTACGCGGTGTCCACGCCCCAGTGGCGGAAGTAGACGTCCGGGTCCTGGGAGGCGCCCTCGCCGCTGTCGGTGAGGTACTCGGCGACGTCGAAGCCGATGCCGCCGGCGCCGACGACGGCGACGCGCTCGCCGACGGGGGCGCCGTCGCGCAGCACGTCGAGGTAGGTGACGACGTTGGCGTGGTCCACGCCCTCGATGTCGGGGGTGCGGGGGGTGACGCCGGTGGCGACGACGACCTCGTCGTAGCCCTGGAGGGTCTCCACGTCGGCGCGGGTGTCCAGCCGGACGTCGATGTCGTGGGCGGCGAGCTGGGTGCCGAAGTAGCGGATGGTCTCCTCGAACTCCTCCTTGCCCGGGATCCGGCGGGCGACGTCGAGCTGGCCGCCGATGTGGCCGGAGGCCTCGAAGAGGGTGACGGCGTGGCCGCGTTCGGCGGCGGATACCGCGCAGGCGAGGCCGGCCGGGCCGGCGCCCACGACCGCGACGCGCTTCCTCAGCTTGGTGGGCGAGAGCACGAGCTCGGTCTCGTGGCAGGCGCGCGGGTTGACCAGGCAGGTGGTGATCTTGCCGCTGAAGGTGTGGTCGAGGCAGGCCTGGTTGCAGCCGATGCAGGTGTTGATGGTCTCGGGGCGGCCGGCCGCGGCCTTGGCGACGAAGTCGGCGTCGGCCAGGAAGGGGCGGGCCAGGGAGACGAGGTCGGCGCGGCCGTCGGCGAGCAGTTCCTCGGCGATCTCCGGGGTGTTGATGCGGTTGCTGGTGACGAGCGGCACGGAGACCGCGCCCATCAGCCGCTTGGTGACCCAGGTGTAGGCGCCGCGGGGGACGGAGGTGGCGATGGTGGGGATGCGGGCCTCGTGCCAGCCGATCCCGGTGTTGATGATGGTGGCGCCGGCCGCCTCGATCTCCTTGGCCAGGTGGACCACCTCGTCGAGGGTGGAGCCGCCGGGGATCAGGTCGAGCATGGAGAGGCGGTAGACCAGGATGAAGTCCTCGCCGACGGCCTCGCGGGTGCGGCGGACGATCTCCAGCGGGAAGCGGACGCGGTTCTCGTAGGCGCCGCCCCAGCGGTCGGTGCGCTTGTTGGTCGCGGCGGCGATGAACTCGTTGATCAGGTAGCCCTCGGAGCCCATGATCTCGACGCCGTCGTAGCCGGCGAGCTTGGCGAGGCGCGCGGCGCGGACGAAGTCCTCGACGGTCTGCTCGACCTCGGTGTCGGAGAGCTCGTTCGGAACGAAGGGGCTGATGGGGGCCTGGATGGCGCTGGGCGCGACCAGGTCCTTGTGGTAGGCGTAGCGGCCGAAGTGGAGGATCTGCATCGCGATCTTCCCACCCTCGGCGTGCACGGCGTCGGTGATCACGCGGTGCTCGGCGGCCTCCTCCTCGGTGGTGAGGCGGGAGCCGCCCTCGAAGGGGCGGCCGGCGTCGTTGGGGGCTATGCCGCCGGTGACGATGAGGCCGGCACCGCCGCGGGCGCGCTCGGCGTAGAAGGCGGCGAGGCGCTCGAAGCCGCCCTCGTGCTCCTCGAGGCCGGTGTGCATCGACCCCATGATCACGCGGTTCGGCAGGGTGGTGAAACCGAGGTCCAGGGGGCTCAGCAGGTGCGGGTACCGGCTCTGGGAACTCTGCGGACTCATCGGGGTGTGCCTCCTCGCGCGGGGGTGATGAACCTGTTCTAGCGAGGGCGTGCGCTTTTTGCAACTAGGTGCAAAACCGAGGCGAGGGTCGCCGGCCCGCATTTCCCGGCCCCTGGGGCCCGGCCCCCACCCGCCTGTGGCGGAGTTCACCCCCTAGGCTCGGCGGATGGCGGACCACCACACCCCGACTCCGGACGGCTCCGGGCCGGCGTACCGTACGGCCGGTCCCGAAGACGGGGACCCGCTGGTCCTGCTGACCGCGCCGCAGGACACGGCCGGCGACTGGGCACCGGTACGGGACGCACTGGCGCGCGGGCGCCGGATCCACGCCCCGGACCTGAGCGGGCCCACCGGGGGCGGCCGGCCGGCGCCGCTGGTGCGCGACGACCTGCTCGGCTTCCTGGACGCCCTGGGGCTGGACCGGGTGGACCTGGTCGGGCACGCGACGGGCGCCCTCGTGGCCCTCCTGGCCGCACAGGCCGCACCGCACCGCGTGGTCCGGCTCGTCCTGGCGGACCTGCCGCCAGCCCTCCCCCGCGAACCACCCGCCGCGCCCGGGCGGATCACGGCCCCGACCCTGGTGGTGAACGGCGCCGCGGATGCGGCCGGCCAGGTCCCGGACGCGCGGATGCTGGCGATCGCGGCGGACGGGCGGCCGGTCCACCAGGCCGCGCCGGCGGAGTTCGCGACAGCAGTCGAGGCCTTCCTCGCCGAGGTGCCCGACAGCGAACTCGCCCGCCGCTGGCTGGCCGGGTCCGGCATCACCCAGACCGGAGAGTCGGCGTGGTGGGACGCCGATCCCCCGGCCTGTTCCCTCACCGCCGACGACGTCAGCGACCAGATGGGCTGGCTCGTCTTCGACGACGAGGACCTCGGCCTCGCCGACCGGCTGCGCGTGGCGCTGGGGCTGATGGACCTGCTCGGCGCCCACCCCCTGCTGGCAGGCCAGATCCACATGGCCCACCTCGGGCCGCGGGGACCGCTCCCCCAGGACGTCCTGTGGGACGGCTACCGCCGGCGTCTGGAAGCCGTCCGCGACCACGAGGCCTACCCCAGCTCACTGTGGCTCGACTGGTTCGAGGACCCCGGAACCGCCGGAACGGCCTTCGCGGCGGTCCTCGGCGACGACCGGCACCTGCTCCTGCCCGGCGCCCCCGAGCCGCTGGTCCGCAGGGCGCGCCGGGTGCTGGAACACTCGGGACCCGTGGGATGGGACGCGAAGGCGGAGACCTACCGGGCCGCGGCCCGGTTCCCGGCCCTCCACCACGCGGTGTTCCGTGCGGTCCTGCGCAGCTACCACGACCTGTACGGCGACCTCGATCCCGTCCAGGGGCTCACCCTGCTGGACGGGCTGGACCTTGCGCCGGGCACCGAGCACCTGGCTCCGCTGCGCCGGGTGCTCGCGGACGGCCACCGTCACCACTACGCCTCACCGCAGGCGTGGGACGCGGCCCTGGACCGGTGACGGCGGCCGATCCGGGGCGGCGCGGTCCCACGGGCGCAGGTCAGGCGCGGCGGAGGCGGATCGTGAGGATCTGGAAGGGGCGCAGGGTCAGGGCGACGGAGCCGTCCGCCGCCGGGGACGCGACGGCCGTGCCCGCGAGGGGCCGTTCCAACAGGTCGCTCTCGACCGCCTCCGCGATCGGGAAGCCCGCCGTGAGGGTGGCCGTGGCGCGGCCGCCGCGGGACTCGTAGAGGCGGACGATCACGTCGCCGCCGCGGTCCTCGGCGAGCTTGACCGCCTCGACCACCACCGCGTCCTCGTCGACCGCCAGCAGCGGGGCGACCGGGCCGGCGCCGTGCACGGTGCGCTCGGGCAGGTTCAGCGCGTGGCCCTCGCGGACCGCGTCCCCGATCCCCGCGCCGGGCGCGAGCGAGAACCGCAGGGTGTGGGCGCCCTGGTCGGTCTCCGGGTCCGGGTAGCGCGGGGCCCGCAGGAGGGAGAGCCGTACGGTGGTGGTCTGGCCCCCGTCGGCCCGTACGTCGCGGGTCACGTCGTGCCCGTACGTGGAGTCGTTGAGCAGGGCGACTCCCCAGCCGGGCTCCTCGGCGTGGATCCAGCGGTGGGCGCAGATCTCGAACTTGGCCGCCTCCCAGGAGGTGTTGGTGTGGGTGGCCCGGTACACGTGCCCGAACTGCGTCTCCGACGCGGTCCGTTCGGCCTTCACGTCCAGGGGGAAGGCCGCCTTCAGGAACTTCTCCGTCTCGTGCCAGTCGACGTCCGTGACGATGTCGACCGTCTTGGCCCCGGCCCGCAGGGTGATCTGCTGGACCACCCCGGACCGCCCGAAGGAGCGGGTCACCCGTACGGTCGCCGAGCGCGGTCCGCTCTCGGCGACCTCCAGGACGTCCAGCCCGACGAGGTCGGTGACGTTGTTGCGGTAGAACTCGTCGACGTCCCAGGCGTCCCACATGTTGGGGAAGTCGGGGTGGATCTGGAGCAGGTTCGCGGCGGCCCCCGGGGCGACGGACTCGCGGCGCGCCTGAAGGTCGTAGACGGAGACGATCAGGCCGCGGCCGTCGATCTCCACCAGCAGCCGGCCGTTGGCCAGGACGTGCCCACCGCCGTGCCGCTCCTCCACGGTGACCGGCTCCGGCGGCTGGACCGGCCGGCCCGCCCCGCCCGCCGGGACACCGCGGCGGGCGTACGGGGCGCAGTTGAAGACGAGCTCCTCGGCGCCCTCCCCCGCCAGCGCCTGCTGCGCGGCGAGGGTGATCCCCCGGAGCTCCTCGGCCACCTGTCCGTACGTCTCGCGGGCCTCGCGGTGCACCCAGGCGATGGAGGATCCCGGCAGGATGTCGTGGAACTGGTGAAGCAGCACCGTCTTCCAGACCCGCTCCAGGTCCTCGTACGGGTACGCGTACCCCGCCACCCGCACGGCGGCGGTCGCCGCCCACAGCTCGGCCTCGCGCAGCAGCGATTCGCTGCGCCGGTTGCCCTGCTTGGTCTTGGCCTGGGAGGTGTAGGTGCCGCGGTGCAGCTCCAGGTAGAGCTCGCCGGCCCAGACGGGCGCGTCCTCGTACTCTGCGCGGGCCTTCTCGAAGAAGGCGTCCGGCCGCTCGATCTCGATGCGCGGGGAGCCTTCGAGGTCGCGCTGGCGCCGGGCGCGGGCGAGGTGCTCGCGGGTGGGTCCGCCGCCGCCGTCGCCCCAGCCGAAGGGGGTCAGGGAGCGGGAACCACGGCCCTTCTCGCGGTAGTTGCGGGCGGCGTGGGCCATCTGGGCGCCGCCCAGGTCGGAGTTGTAGGTGTCGACGGGCGGGAAGTGGGTGAAGACGCGGGTGCCGTCGATGCCCTCCCACCAGAAGGTGTGGTGGGGGAACTTGTTCACCTGCGACCAGCAGATCTTCTGGGTCAGGAACCACCGGGAGCCGGAGAGCTTGACGATCTGCGGCATGGCGGCGGTGTAGCCGAAGGAGTCGGGCAGCCAGACGTTGTGCGTGTCGATGCCGAATTCGTCCAGGAAGAACTTCTTTCCGTAGAGGAACTGGCGGGCCATCGCCTCGCCGCCGACCATGTTGGTGTCGGACTCCACCCACATGCCGCCGACCGGCACGAACTGGCCGTCCGCGACCTTCTTCTTGACCCGCTCGAACAGCTCGGGCCGATGGGTCTTGATCCAGTCGAGCTGCTGCGCCTGCGACATCGCGAAGACGAACTCGGGGTGTTCGTCCATCAGGTTGACCATGTTGGACGCGGTACGGGCGACCTTGCGCACCGTCTCGCGCAGCGGCCACAGCCACGCGGAGTCGATGTGGGCGTGGCCGACCGCGCTGATGCGGTGCGCGGAGGCGTTGGCGGGGGCGCCGAGGACCCCGGCGAGGCGGGCGCGGGCGGCGGCCGCCGTGCCGGGCACGTCGGTGAGGTCGACCGCGTCCAGGGCGGCGCCGAGGGCGTGCAGGATCCCGTGGCGGCGGGCGTCCTCGGTACCGAGCTGCGTCATCAGCTCGTAGAGCACGTCGAGGTCCTGGACCAGCTCCCAGACCTCGGTCTCGAAGAGGGTGAGGTCCATCCGGGCGAGGCGGTACAGGGGCTGGTCGCCGCTGGTGCGCGCGTCGCCCTCGTAGGAGGGGCGGTGGTCGACGAGGACGGGGTTGGCGGCGGCCTCGACGTACCATTCGATCCGCTCGCCCCCTTCTGCGCGGTCGGCCACGCGCACCCAGTCGTTGTACGGGTTGAGGGCCTTGATCTCGCGGCCGTCGGCGCGGTGGACCAGGCCCTCGCACTGGAAGCCGGGCATCATCCGGTCGAAGCCGAGGTCGAGGACGGCCTCCACGGTCCGGCCCGCCCACCCGGCGGGGACGGTTCCGGTGACCTTGAACCAGGTGGTGCCCCAGGCCGGACCCCACGCGTCGCCGGGTGCGCAGGGCCCGTAGGGCGCCGCCAGGCCCTCAGCGACGGGGACGGGCTCGCCCGGGGCGTCCCAGCGCTCGACGGTCAGCGGGAGCGGGCTGGAGTGGACGGCCGGCTTGATGCGCTCGTGGAGCACCCGGCGGAGGCGGTGTTCGGTGATGCTGCGGTCGTCATGCATGACAGCTGCTCCCGGAGGTGGTGGTCGGTCGGTACGGAGGGCCTGCGGGTTCGTCGGACGGTCCGGCTCAGAGCTTGACGGCTCCCTCGCCCACTCCCTTGAAGAAGAAGCGCTGGAGGGCGAAGAAGAGGAGCATCATCGGCAGGAGCGCGGCCATCGCGCCGGCGGCGATGAGCCGCTGGTCGTTGACGGTGGTGGCGCCGGCCAGGGTCTTCAGGCCGAGCTGGAGGGTGTAGTGGTCGCTGTCGGTGAGGACCAGCAGCGGCCACAGGAAGTCGTCCCAGGCGCCCATGAAGCTGGTGATGCAGACGACGGCCAGGGCTCCCTTGGCGGAGGGGACGAAGACCCGGGTGAAGCGGGTCCACTCGCCCGCTCCGTCCAGGACGGCGGCCTCCTCGACCTCCTTGGGCACGGCGAGGAAGGCCGCCCGCATGATCATGATGTTGAGCACGGAGACCGCGCCGGGCAGCCAGACGCCGATGAGGGTGTCGACCAGGCCCATCTCACGGACCGTGAGGAACATCGAGATCATCACGGACTCGAAGGGGAACATCAGAGTCGCGACGAGGACCGTGAAGACGACCTCGCGGCCCTTCCAGGCGGCGCGGGAGAGGGCGTAGCCGCCCATCGCGGCGAAGAGCATGTTCGAGGTGATGGCGAGGACCGCGACGACGAGGGTGTTGCCGACGTACTGGAGCAGCGGGAAGGACTCGGCGACGCGTACGTAGTTGTCGAGGGTGGGCTGTGTGGGCAGCACTCCGTCGTACACGTTCTCGGTGCGGCCGCGGATCGAGGTCAGGAACTGCCACACGATCGGGCCCAGCATGACCACCAGCATGAGCAGCAGGGTGCCGTACCGGGCGGCCAGGCCGAGCCGGCGGCGCGCGCGGCCGGGGGATGCCGTGCTCATCCCTCGTCTCCCTTCGTCAGGCGGCGGCCCAGCAGGCTGAAGACCAGCGTGAGGAGGAACAGCAGGATCGATATGGCGCTGGCGTAGCCGGTCTCGCCGGAGAAGCCGAGCCCCACCTGGCGGATGAGGAAGGGCAGGGTGCGGGCTCCGCCGCCGGGCCCGCCGCTCTCGCCGCCGAGGATGTAGATCTCGGTGAAGACGCGCAGGGCGGAGATGGCGGAGAGGGTTCCGACCAGCAGCATCATCGGCTTCACCTGGGGGACGGTGATGCTGAAGAACCGGCGGACGGGGCCGGCGCCGTCGATCGCGGCGGCCTCGTGGAGGGAGTCGGGGACGTTCCCGAGGGCGGCCAGGTAGAAGACCATGTAGTAGCCGAGGCCCTTCCACACGGTCACGATCATCGCGGAGACCAGCAGCATCGTGCTGTCCGTCAGGAACGGGACGGGCTCGGAGACCAGGCGGAGCCGCTGGAAGACGGTGTTGACGAGTCCGTCGCTGCGCAGGACCCACTGCCAGATCAGTCCGACGACCACGGCGGAGGCGATCACCGGCGTGTAGAAGGCGGAACGGAAGAAGCCGATGCCGGGGATCCTGGCCTGGACGAGGACCGCGAGGGCCAGCGGCAGGAGCACCAGGCAGGGGACGACGACCAGGAGGTAGAGGACGCTGTTGCCGGTCGCGACCCAGAAGTCGGGGTCGGCGAAGGCCCGCCGGTAGTTGTCGAGGCCGACGAACCCGCCGCCGCGCAGGATCCGGGCGTCGGTGAAGGAGAGGATGACGGTGTTGACGAACGGCCAGAGGCTGAACAGCAGCACCATCGCCAGACCGGGCGCGAGGAAGAGGTAGGGGGTCCACCAGGTGCGGTGGGGCAGGCCGGTGTCGGCCTCCATGGACCGCAGCGCCGCTCTGCGGCGGCGCTGGTCCGCCGCGGGCGGGCGGGTGCCGAGGGCCGTCACGTGCGGGCCGCGTCGGCGAGGAGCCTGTTCGCCGCTTCCTCGGCCTTCTTCACCGCCGTCCGGGCGTCCTGCTCACCCGTGATGGCCTTCTGTACCTCGCGTACGACGGCGTCCCCCACCTGGTTGGTCCACTGGACTGGGGTGTTGGCGTCGAGGGCGGCGGTCTTCAGCTGCTCGGCGCCGACCGCCCGGGCGAGGGTCTCGGCGTCCTTGCCGTCGCCCCGGTCGGCGAAGAACGGGTCGGCGAGACCCTGGGCGTTGGAGGGATAGATGGTGGCCTTCCTCGAGAACTCCACCTGGTTGGGTCCGTTGGTGACCCATTTCGCGAACTCGGCTGCCGCGTCGGGGTGCTTGGTGTCCTTCCGGATGCCGAGCGACTGGGCGTAGATGCCGATGTGGCCGAGCCGGCCGGTGACGGCTCCCGCGACCTGCGTCTTGGCGTAGACCTGAGGGGCGTTCTGCTTGATGTCCTTGACGAATCCCGGGGAGCCCGGGCCGAAGACGAGTTTGCCGCCGCCGTAGAGCTGGTTGATGTCGTCCGACTTGAGCAGGGACTCCTTGGGCATCGCGCCCTTGGCGTACAGGTCCTTCATACGTTCCACCCATTCGACGGCCTTGTCGGTGTCGAAGGTGAACCGGTCCTTCTGGGGGCTGAGGAGGGGCACGCCCATCTTCTGCCAGTCGCCGGGCAGCCGCCCCTTGGGGTCGGCCATGAAGGCCGAGTACTGGCCGCCGGACCGGGCGGCGATCTGTTCGGCGTAGTCGAAGAACTGCTCCACGCTGGTGGGCGGTGCGGCCGGGTCCAGCCCGGACCTCTCGAAGAGCTCCCTGTTGTAGGTGAGGATCTCCGGGGTCACGTACCAGGGGTAGGCGTAGACGCTGTCGCCCCTTCCGGGCAGTTTGAACTGCTCCCAGGCGCCCGGCACGTACTCCTTGGCCGAGTCCCCGTCGAGTTTCGCGACGTCGGCGAGCATGCCCCGGTCGCCGAGGAGCTGGAAGGAGTCGGTGGAGAGGTTGACCACGTCCGGGAGGGCGCCGGCCTGCGCGTCCGCGACGAGCTTCTCGTTGTAGCCGTCGCCCGGCACGTCCTCCCACTTGACCTCCACTTCGGGGTGCTCCTTTTCGAAGGCGTCGATGACGGCCTGTACGTAGCCGGTGAAGGTGGGCTTCAACTGGAGGGTCCGGAAGGTGATCTCACCGGCCACCCTGCCCGTTCTCTCCGCCTCCTCGGCATCCCCGGTGCCGGCGCCGCCGAGACCGCACGCGGTGGCCGAGAGGAGGGCGCCTGCCACCAGTGCGGCAACAGCCGTACGGGTCGGGTTCGAACGGGTCATCGTCGCCGCCTTCGCAGAAGTCCGGCCTCGTCGCCGGAGGCGGTGCCCACGGTCGCGGGAAAGCAAGACCTCGTCAATGAGGCCGAGTTGACGCTGGCCGATGACGACGGGTACCGAATCCCGGGGCGGGACGGAGCGGGGCCGGAAGGGCTGCGACCCCACACTCCCGAGCTGGACTAATGCGCTTTAGTACAAAGATCGGAGATCCCGGTATCGATTCGATAACGAAGCGCCGCGCATGGCAATGTTGACTCTTTGTCGCTGCTTTCCCCCGGGCTCGCACTAATGCGCTTTACTTCCACCCGCGACCCCCAATACCGCGCTGTTGTGCGTCGCATGGCTGCGGCGTGCGGGGGAGGACGGCGCCGCCGCCGAACTCGTCGAGGAGCTGCGGCCCTTCGCCTCCGAGGTCCGGTTCGCGCCGCCGCGGGGATCGCCGTCCCGCTCGCCGCCCTCCGCCGTGCCGCCTAGTCGGCGGTCGTCCTGGGGGCGCAGCGCATGCCGATGTAGCAGCAGGGGGTGCCGTCGACGAGGGCGGCGAAGACGACGGGCATCCAGTCCTCGCTGAAGGAGGGGCCGGCGCCGGCCGCGGCGAAGACCGTCGCGCTGAGCGGGACGAGGTCCATCTCCAGCGGCGGCGAGAAGTCCCGCATGCCGTCGGCGAACTCGTAGCGCAGCTGCGGGGTCCCGTCGGGGGCGACGCCGACCGTGATGACGACGCCCTCGCGCCGGTAGGTGCCGAGCAGCGGGGTCATGTCGACGGTCGGCGGGTGCGCGGGCGGTGCGAAGGGCGGCGGCAGGCGGACTTCGGCGAGGTCCGCGAGGAGTTCGCGGAACAGGTCGGCGTAGAGGCGGCGTGCGCCGCCGCCGTTGGTGAGCAGGACGACGACGACGTCGGCGCCGGGGATGACGCGCAGGTAGGCGTTCTGGCCAATGGAGGCGCCGTCGTGCCCGTAGCCGGGGACTCCGTTCCAGTCGTAGAGGGACCAGCCCAGCCCCCATCCGTCCGCGCTGACCGTCCACCGGTCGGGGACGTCGACCTCCCACCGCTGCATGGCCGCGACGGCGCGGGCGCCCAGGACCTGGGTGCCGTCGGCGGTGGCGCCGCCGTCGAGGTGCATCTTGGCCAGGCGCAGCACGTCGGCGGCGCTCGCCAGGACCCGGCCGTACGGTCCGGCCGAACGGGGCATCATGTCCCAGGCCGGCGCCGGTTCGGGCTCCGGGCCCTCGCCCGGGAGGTGGCCCATCGCCGTACGGAAGGCCAGCGCCTCCTCGGGCAGGGTCATGGTGTGGGTCAGGCCCAGGGGGGCGACGATCCGCTCCTTCAGGGCCTGGTCCCAGGTGCGTCCGGTGAGGACCTCGACGATGCGGCCGAGGACGTTGTAGCCGACGCTGCTGTAGGAGACGGCGGTGCCGGGCGGGCAGTCGAGCGCCACGTTCCGGGCGGCCCGCACGTACACGGCAAGGCAGTCGTCACCGCGCCCGCTGTCGTAGGTGAAGTCGCAGGTGAGACCGGCGGTGTGGCTGAGCAGCCGGCGTACGGTGATCTCCTTGTCCGCCCCGGGGGCGGCGGCCGGGGTGAACTCCGGGAGGATCTCTGCGACGGGCGTGTCCAGGTCCAGGCGGCCGCCGTCGACGAGCTGCATGACCAGCGTGGCGGTGTAGATCTTGGCCATCGAGCCGAGCTGGAACACCGAGTCGGTGGTGGCCTCCACGCCTGTTCCGCGGTGCAGCAGGCCGCTCGCCAGTTCGTGGATCCGTCCGTCGACGAACACCGCGAGGGTGGCGCCGGGAACGTGGTGGGCGGCGCGCAACGCGTCGAGGCGGCTCTGCCAGTAGGCAGGTGAGAACGTCACGTCGGATCCTTCGACTCGGTGGTCTCGTACGGATCACAGCGCGTGCGCAGGCGGTCGGCGATCCGCGTCCCCGTGATCGCCGCCACCGTAGGCAGGTCCCTCGGGCGTCCATAAGGACCTGCACGCGTCAGCGAGGGAACCCCCGGCGCCACCGGGGAACCGCGGCGGGCCGGGAGCGCGCGTTTCGCGCCGCGCGGGGACGTCCGGACGCCAAGCTGCGTGTCGCAAGGGGAAGTTCGCACGAGCCGCTGGTAGCGTCACCCGCCCTATGCAGCCTCACCACGCCCACGGCACCATATCCGTGCACCTCGCGCGGTTCATCGTCGACGCCCTGCGCCGGTCGGGCGGGGACACGGGCAGGTTCGCCCGGTTCCACGACCTCGGCCCCGAGGTGCTGGGCAACGAACTGGCCCGGGTCTCGACCCCGTCGGCGCTGGCCGTGTGGGAGGAGCTGACGCTCACCGAGCCCGGAACGGCGGTCGGCGCCCTGCTCACCGACGAGGCGCCGATCGGCACGTTCGGGCTGTGGGACTACCTGGTCACCAGCGGGCCCAGCCTGCGCGAGTCCCTGAAGCAGGTGGTGGAGTACAACGCCGTCATCGGCGACCCGGCGCACGAGAAGCTCCTCGTCGAGGAGGACGGACGCAGCTTCACCATCCGCCACGCGACGGGCAGTTGGGGGCCGGACGTGGTGGAGGCGATCGACTGGTTCGCGCTGGCCATGTTCCTGACCCGGGCGCGGGCCGCCACCGGGCGGGCCCTCGCGCCGCTGCGCGTCTCCGTCACGCACCGGGCGCCCGGCGGATACCGCCGGCTGGCGGAGTTCTTCGGCACCGCCCGCATCGACTTCGGGGCGCCGTACAACTCGATCACCTTCCACGACGACGACGTACGCGTGCCGCTGCCCAAGGCGCAGCCGGGGCTGGACCGCCTCCTGGCGCAGCAGGCCCGGCTGACCCTGGCGGCCGCCCAGCCGGTCATGCTCTGGCAGGACAGCTTCCGGATGGTTCTCGCCGGCGCCTTCCGGGAGGACGCCGTGAACCTGGAGCACGTGGCGGGACGGCTGGCGATGAGCCCGCGCACGCTGCAACGGCGGCTGCGGGAGCTCGGCACGACCTGGCGCGAGGAGGTCGAATCCGTGCGCCAGGAGCGGACGATGGAGTTGCTGCGCAGCACCGATCTGCCGCTGCAGGTGATCGCGGCCCGGGTCGGGTACAGCGACATGCGCGCGCTGCGCCGGGCGGTGCGGCGCTGGGACGGGCGGGCGCCCCGCGACATCCGCAACGCGGCCGTGCCCGCGGCGCCCGCCGCCCCCGGCGGCTGACGCGCCTACTTCATCGGGTACTTGGTCTTCTCCGCGAGCTTGCCGTCCTTGAAGCAGAAGCGGAGCACCGTCTCCTTGCCCATATCGGCGTCGCCGGTGGAGATGTACCAGGCGCAGGTGCTGCCGTCGGGCTCGACCGGTCCGCCCTCCTTGAGGGCGCTCTTGACGAAGCTCTCGCCCGACGGGAGCTTCGCGCGGACGTCGCTCTCCGCGTCGCCGGTCTTCACGCCCTCGTAGACCGCGGGGTCGACCATGCTCCTGTCGGCCACGTCGACGAGCTTGCCCATGCCGAAGACCACCGCGGCGACGACACCGATGCCCAGCACCAGCGCCACGCCGCAGCCGATCAGACAACCCTTGCGCTGAGCCACGCCCGTTCCTCCAAGTCGCTTCGCGTCCGGCGGCGATCGCCTGGACGCTCACACCCTCGCAAGGGACGCGGTCCGCGGGCTGTCCTCGAAAGTCGTCACCCGCCGCAACGATCGTCGTTCGAGGTAGGCCCGGCGTTGCGTGTATACAGGGAGAAGATCGACCTTCCGGGCGGAACGAGAGGAACCCACCGTGAACGAGCCCACCATCGAGCCTCTGATCGTCGTCGGCGTGGACGGTTCCCACCATTCCAAGGAGGCCGTGCGCTGGGCCGTGGAGCAGGCCCGGCTGGTCGGCGGCCGGGTGCACGCGGTCATGGCCTGGGAGTGGAACCGCAATCCCTTCGCCATCGGCATGGCGGAGGCCCAGTTCGCCGAAGAGGAGGCGGAGACGGCCGAGGAGACGGCCCGCCGGAAACTGGCGGACACGGTCACCGCGGCCGTCGGCGCCTCCCCCGGCGTACCGGTCTTCCGCCGCGTCGAGCAGGGCTCGCCGGCGCAGGTCCTGGTCGACGCCTCGAAGGAGGCGGACCTGACGGTGGTCGGGACCCGCGGGTACGGCGGTTTCAAGGGCGCGTTGCTGGGATCGGTGAGCCAGCAGGTCGTGCAGTACTCCGCCGGCACGGTGGTGGTCGTCCGCGAGAGCGAGGACGACGGCGAGGCCTGACCGCCCCCGGGCCGGGACTCGGGGCCGACGGACTCAGGCCACCGGTTCCGTCAGGTCCCGCGGGTCCGTGTTGGCCCCGCACAGGATGACGGCGACCCGCTCCCCCAGCGGCTCCGGAGCTTCGCGCAGGGCCGCCAGGGCGGTGGCCGCGCCGGCCTCGACCACGATCCGGTGCTCCTCCCAGACGGCGCGCCGGGCCGCGGTGATCGCCTCGTCGGGGACCAGGACGGACGTCACGTTCTTCTCCTGCGCGGCCGCCAGCGCGTCGGCCGAGACGCGGGTGGCTCCCAGGGAGTCGGCCGCCACGGAGTCCACGGCGACGTCGACGGGCCGGCCCGCCTCCAGGGCCGCGTTCAGGGACCGGCAGTTCTCCGGTTCGGCCGCGACGACGTGTACGCCGTGTTCGCGCGCGGCGGTGGCCACCCCCGCGAACAGTCCGCCGCCGCCCACCGCGACGACCACGGTGTCCAGCCCGGGCAGGGCGCCGCGGATCTCGTCGAGCAGGGTCCCGGCGCCGGCCGCGATGAGCGGATGGTCGTACGCGTGGCTGCTCAGCGCCCCGCTCTCGGCGGCGAACTCCTGACAGGCGGCGAGCGCTTCGGCGTACCGGTCGCCGACGAGCCGGACGTCGGCCCCGTAGCCGCGCAGCCGTTCCACCTTCACGCGCGGGGCGTTGGCGGGCAGGAAGACCGTCGCGGGCACGGTCAGGGCGCTGGCCGCCCAGGCACAGGCCAGGCCGGCGTTGCCGCCGGAGGCGATGGTGACGCCGGCGGCCGGGAGGGTGCCGGCGTCGTGGTGGGCGGCGAGGAAGTTGCGGGCGCCGCGCGCCTTGAAGCTGCCGGTGTGCTGGAGGTACTCCAGCGCGTACCAGACGCCGTCGGCCGCGGGCGCGACCGTGACGGGCCGTACCCCGCCGTCGATCCGCGCGGCGGCGGCGCGCACGGCGGCGTAGTCGAGCTGCTGCGGACGTTCCATGGTCGGTCTCCCCATCAGGTGGCGGGCCGGACGGCCTCGATCAGCTGGCGCAGGGCGCCGTAGTACACCTCGTGGTCCGTCAGGGCGGGCAGTACGTCGGGCAGTCCGCCGGAGAGCACGGGGAACTCCTCGGGATCGAGCGCGGCCAGGGCGGCGCGCGAGGCGGAGGTGACCGCGGCCGGATCCCGGTGGTCCACGAAGGCCGCGCTGCCCAGGGTGAGCAGGTACATGCGGCGGTATGCGGTGATCGCCTCGGTGACGGTCATGCCGGCGGCGACGCTGTCGGCGAGGGCCGGCTCGACCAGCCGGGCCAGCAGCTGCCGGCCGAGCCAGGGCCGGCCGCCGCGCAGCACGAGCAGTCCGGGGTGGGCGGTGAGCAGCAGGTACAGCGCGCGGAACCGCTGCTCGGTGGCCTGCGCCCAGTCGGTGCCGGCGGGGATCTCGGGGAGCTGGGCGGCCAGGTGCTCGGTGCACAGGTCGAGCAGTCCGGCGAGGTCCGTGCAGCGGCGCTGGACGGTGGCGTGGGAGACGTCGAGGCGGTCGGCGAGGGTGCGGAAGCTGAGGCGCTGCGGCCCCTCCTCGTCGAGGATCCGCAGGGCGGCCACGGCGATGGCCTCGCGTGTCGCACGGTCCAGGGCGTCGGATCTCCTCGGCATAGATACAACGTATCATACGTTGTATCGTCTCTTTCGTGTGACATCAATTGCAGCCATATTGCTGGTCATCAGCCGACAAACAGCGACTTGCGTTGACACTGAGTAGTCGCCTCGGTGCACTGGGCCCACGACTGCCCCCACGTCAAGGAGACCCAGTGCCGCCTCGCCTGCGCGCAACGCTCCCCTGTCTGACCGCGGCCGCCCTGTTCGCCCTCGCGCTCTCCCCCGCCCCGGTGGCGGCGGAGCCCCGGGCGACCTCGGACACCCCGCTCGCGCTCACCCCTCCCATGGGCTGGAACAACTGGGCGCACTACATGTGCGACATCGACGAGGCCAAGGTGGTCGCCAACGCCGACGCGCTCGTCTCGACGGGGCTCGCGGCCAAGGGCTACGACACGGTGACCGTCGACGACTGCTGGATGACCAAGAGCCGCGACGCGCAGGGGAACCTGGTGGTCGACACCGCCAGGTTCCCGCACGGCATGGCCTGGCTCGGCGAGTACCTGCACGCCAAGGGCCTGAAGTTCGGCATCTACCAGGACGCCGGCTCCCTCACCTGCGAGAAGTACCCGGGGAGCGGGGCCCCCCAGGGCGGCGGGGCCGACCACTACGCCCGGGACGCACGGCAGTTCGCCTCCTGGAAGGTGGACTACGTCAAGATGGACGGCTGCAACCTGTGGGTGCCGGAGGGCCGCACGAAGGAGCAGGCCTACCGGGACGCCTACAACGCCGTCGCGAAAGCCCTGCGCGAGAGCGGCCGGGACATGGTCCTGTCCGCCTCCGCGCCCGCCTACTTCCAGCAGGGCGAGTGGGGCGGCTCCGACTGGCACCGGGTGCTCGGCTGGGTCGGCGAGACCGGCCAGCTGTGGCGCGAGGGCAAGGACATCAAGGTCTACAACCCGGCCGCGCCCGCCACCTCCCGGTGGAGTTCGGTCCTGGGCAATTACGGATACAACCGCTGGCTCGGCCGCTATGCCGGCCCCGGCAACTGGAACGACCCCGACTTCCTGCTCGCGGGCGCCCCCGGCCTCACGGCCGCCGAGAGCCGCAGCCAGGTCGCCCTCTGGGCCATGATGGCGGCCCCCTTCATCCTGTCCTCCGAGGTCTCGAAGCTGACCCCGGCGGGGCTCGCCGCCCTCGGCAACACCCGGATGATCGCGCTGGACCAGGACCCGATGGGCCGTCAGGGCTCCGTGGTCTCCTCCAACGCCACCTTCGAGATCCTGGTCCGTCCCCTCGCGAACGGCGACCGGGCGGTGGCCGTGCTCAACCGCTCGGCGAACACCCGTGACATCCGGGTCCCGCTCGACGAGATCGGCCTGACCGAGTGCACGGCCGACGCCCAGGACCT
Source organism: Streptomyces erythrochromogenes (assembly GCF_036170895.1). Lineage (NCBI taxonomy): Bacteria > Bacillati > Actinomycetota > Actinomycetes > Kitasatosporales > Streptomycetaceae > Streptomyces > Streptomyces erythrochromogenes. The sequence goes on from NZ_CP108036.1 coordinate 1,401,338, forward strand.
GTGGAGCGGTGCGCGCTCCGAGGTCTCCGACGCGCTGACCGGCAAGCTGGCCGGCCACGACACCGCCGTGTGGCGGCTCAGCCCGCGCGGCTGCGCCGAGGCCGTGCCGACCGGGCAGATCGTCGGTGACGGCGCCCGCTGCGCGGACGGGGCGAACACCAGCGGTGTCGGCGCGGTCGTGATGGCGGCCTGCACCGGAGCCCCCGACCAGCGGTGGTTCCTGGACGACGACGCCCGCCTGCGGCTCGCCGGCGAATGCCTGTCGGCGGGCGAGAACGGCTCCGTGGAGCTGGCCGACTGCGCGCCGCGGGGCAGCGGGCAGCCCGGCCAGAGCTGGTCCCACCGCCGGGACGGAGCCCTGGTCGAGGAGGTCAGCGGCCTGTGCCTGACCGCGCCCGCCGCGGCCGCCACGCCCGACGCCCCCGCCGAGCGGCTGCGGCTGACCCCCTGCGGCGACCACCGGGTCGACCAGGCCTGGTCCCTGCCGGTCTGAGGCCCGGGCGAAGGCATGAGCAACGCGAACCCGAAACCGCAGCCGGACCCGATGCCACGACGCGGACGCCGGCTGCCCGCCACCCGCCCGGTCGCCCTCGCCGCGCTCCCCGCGGCGCTGCTGGCCGTGATCTGCGCGGGGGTGCCCGCACGTGCCGACGTACGGGCGGACCCGCGGCCCGCGGTACGGGCCGGTGCGCCCGCGCAGGCGCGGCGGGCCGCGACCTTCGACACCGCCCCCGCCCGGGCCGCCCTGCAGCGGCTGCTCCCGCGGCACGCACGGCAGTTCACCCTGGTGCCCGACCCGGCCGCCGGACCCGACACCTTCACCGTGTCCGGGACCGCCGGGGCGATCACCGTGCGCGGCAGCACCGGAGCCACCCTGCTCACGGGCGTCGGCTGGTACCTCCAGCACGTCGCCGGGGCCGACATCGGCTGGCCCGGCGAGAGCATCGGCATGCTGCCCGCCCGGCTGCCGGCCGTACCGTCAGCGGTCACCCGCGCCGCACAGGTCCCGCACCGGTACGCCCTCAACGACACCGACGACGGGTACTCGGGCCCGTACCGCACCTTCGAAGAGCACCAGCGGCAGATCGACCTGCTCGCCCTGCACGGCATCAACGAGGTGTTCGTGCAGGCCGGGGCGGAGTACCCGTACTACCGGGCGCTCCAGGGGTTCGGGTACTCCGCCGAGGAGCTGCGCCAGTGGGTCCCCGGCCCCGGCCACCAGAGCTGGTGGCTGCTGCAGAACCTGAGCGGCTTCGGCGGCCCCGTCTCCGAGCGGCTGATGCGCGAACGCGCGGAGCTCGGCGGCCGGATCGCGGAGCAGTTGCGCGGGCTCGGCATGACGCCGGTGCTGCCCGGCTACTTCGGCACCGTGCCGCCCGGCTTCGCCGCCCGCAACGCCGGGGCGGCCACGGTCGCGCAGGGCGACTGGGCGGGCTTCGACCGCCCGGACTGGCTGGATCCCTCCTCGCCGGTCTTCGCGAAGCTGGCCGCCGCCTACTACGCGCAACAGCGCGCGGTGTTCGGGGACAGCGCGATGTACCGGATGAGCCCGCTGCACGAGGGCGGCCAGACCGGCTCCGTCGACGTCGGCGCGGCGGCGGGCGCCATCCAGGACGCCCTGCACGCAGCCCACCCCGGTGCGCTGTGGGCCGTACTGGGCTGGCAGGACGATCCGACCGCGGAGCTGCTGGCCGGGGTGGACACCTCGAAGCTGCTGATCCTGGACGGGCTGTCCGACCGCTACAACCGGCTGGACCGCGAGCAGCGCTGGGGCGGCGCCCCGTATGCGATGGGCACCATCTACAACTTCGGCGGACACACCACGATCGGCGCCAACACCTCGGTGTGGCTGGAGCGCTTCGGTCCCTGGCGCGCCAAGAGCAACAGCGCGCTGACGGGCATCGCCTACCTGCCGGAGGCCACCGGGACCAACCCGGCGGCCTTCGACCTCTTCACCGACCTCGCCTGGGATCCCGGGCCGGTCGACCAGCGCGCGTGGTTCGCCGGTTTCGCGGCCCGCCGCTACGGCCGGCCCGACGCCGAGGCCGCCGCCGCCTGGGAGGAGCTCCGCAAGGGCCCGTACAGCACCTCCTCGGGGCTGTGGTCGGAGTCGCAGGACAGCCTGTTCAGCGCCCGGCCGAGCCTGTCCTCGACGGGGGCGGCGTACTGGAGCCCCAAGTCGATGCGCTATCCCGCCGGTTCGGTGCGCCGGGCGCTGGACCACCTCCTGAGGGTGGATCCGGCGCTGCGCGGATCCAGCGCCTACCGCTTCGACCTCGTGGACACCGCCCGGCAGGCCCTCGCCAACCACTCGCGGGTACTGCTGCCGAAGATCAAGGCGGCCTACGAGGCCGAGGACCTGACCCGCTTCCGCGTGCTGACGGCCGAATGGCAGGATGGGATGCGGCTGTTGGACCAGGTGACCGGATCCGACCCGAACCTCCTCCTCGGGACGTGGCTCTCCCGGGCCCGCTCCTGGGGCGCCGACCGGGCCGAGCAGGACCGGTACGAGTACGACGCCCGCTCCCTGCTGAGCGTGTGGGGCCGGCGCAGCACCAGCGAGGGCGGGTTCCTGCACGACTACGCGAACCGCGAATGGAGCGGCCTGATCTCGGAATTGTACGCCCCGCGCTGGGCGGCCTACTTCGCGACGCTGGACGAGGCACTGGTCGCCAAGGCCGCACCGCGGGAGATCGACTGGCACGCCTTCGAGGAGGAGTGGGCCGGGCGGACCACCCGGCACCCGGACCGGCCGAACGGGGACCCGTACCGGCTGGCCGTCGCCGTCGCGGCGGCCCTCCCCCCGGCGGCGGCCACCGGCTGACCAGGACGCGGCCTACACCAGCTGCAGCGGCTGCGACCGCCCGATGCCCGGATGATCACCCGCCAGGAGGAAAGTCGGCGCTCGTGCGGGGGAGATCGCGGGCTGCGGTTCGCCGCGCGGGGACGGCACTCGATTGACTGGCCCGGAGAAGACCAGGGGCGGCCGCCGGAGCGATCCGGTGGCCGCCCCTTCCGATGCCACGAAGCGCGACGCGAGCAGGAGTGCACCCGAGCATGTCCCAGACCGAACACGACCAGTCCGCCTACCGGCGGGAACAGCAACAGCAGCAGGAGCGGCCCGCGGGCGCCGGCTCCGCCGCCGCGTCCCTGGAACTGCTGACGCTGCTCGCCGCAGGGGTGGCCGACCTGGCCCTCGACCAGCTGCGGCAGACCGCCGACCGCGCGCAGGACGCGCTGCGCCGCGCCGACCTGCGCGAACTGCTCACCGACGGGGTGGTGGAGCTGCGCAAGCGCGGCGAACTGGCCACCCGCAGGGCGGGCATGGGCGACGAGAACTACCTGGAGACCATGGCCCGGCGCGCCGCGGAGCGGACCACCTCCGAGGGCCGCCCCTGTGCATGACCACACCGGCTTCAAGGAGCGCATCGACGAGGTGCTCGTCCGGCTGGCCGACGACGAGGAGCGGGCCCTGCTCGGGCTGCACGCCGAACTCACGCCGCTTTCGGAGCAGTTACGCCGTTCACTGGCGCAGGGCAAGCGCATCCGGGCCGCGTTCCTGTACTGGGGGTGGCGGGCGGCGGGCCAGCCGGACTGCGAAGGGGTGATCCGGGCCGCGGCCGCCATGGAGCTCGTCCACGCGGCCGCCTGCACCCACGACGACATCATCGACGACAGCCGGATGCGGCACGGGCAGCTCACCGCGCACGCCGCCTTCGCCGCCAACGGGCAGCGCTCCACCGCCCTCGCGATGATCCTCGGCGACCTGCTGATGGGGTACGCCGGGCACGTCTTCACCTCCTGCGGGCTGCCCGGCGCGTACCTGGCCCGGACCGTCCCCCTCTGGTCCACGCTGCTCCGCGAGACGATGGCGGGCGAGTTCCTGGAGGTGCTGCGCACCGAGGCGAGAGCGGACCGGGAACCGCTGGTGGCGGAGTCCCTGGAGGTCGCCCGCTTCAAGACGGCCAAGTACACGGTGGAGCGGCCCCTGCACCTCGGCGCCACCCTCGGCGGCGGCTCCGGCGCCCTGCTGGACGCCTTCTCGGGCTACGGCCTCCCGCTCGGCGAGGCCTTCCAGCTGCGCGACGACCTGCTGGGGACGTTCGGCGACCCGGCACGGACCGGCAAGTCGAACCTGGACGACCTGCGGGACGCCAAACCCACGGCCCTGCTCGCCCTGACCGTGGCGGCGGCCGGACCCGACGACCGCCGGCTGCTCGCGAAGCTGGTCGGCAACCCCGAGCTGTGCGAGGAAGAGGCCTCGTCGGTGCGCGAGCTGATGGAGCGGTGCGGGGCCAGACAGCGGGTGGAGGACATGATCCGCGAGCGCATCGGCCGGGCCGAGGCCGCGCTGGACCTCGCCCCGATGCCTGCGGAGGCCCGGTCCGCGCTGAAGGGGCTGGCCGCGACCGCCGCCGACCGCTCCCTGTAGCCGATCGGCGAACAAGCCCCGCCTGCCGCCCCGCACCCGAAGAAGACGACAAGGACGACCGACGTGAACGCCAACGCAACCAAGACCGCCCCGGCGCGCCCCCGTTACGACCACGCCGCCCTCGACGCCCTGAGCACCCAGGGCGATCCGCTCGCCGACGAGACCGTCGCCGAGATGTTCCGCCGCGAGGAGGTCGGCGACCTCAACACCCTCATGCGGTTCTTCACCACCGCCGGCGACAAGCTCCCCGAGCAGCTCCCGAATTCCGCGCGCGCCTACTTCGAGGCGACCGCCATGCCCCCGAGCTGGGTGGACTGGGACGTGATGGAGCAGGCCAGGCTGTTCTTCATGGACAACGCGGCCCACATCAACACCGGCCTGTCCTTCGCGGCCATGCCCGCGACCTACGCCGTCCCCCGGCTCTCCCGGCTGCTGGCCTCGACGCACTCGATGGCGTACCCCTCGCGCCGGATGGCCAACACCGGGCAGTTCGTCACCTACCTCATGCAGACCAACTCCTTCGCGGAGGGCAGCAAGTTCATCCCCGCCGCACAGAAGGTGCGGCTGCTGCACGCGGCGGTCCGCCACCACCTGCGCCACGGCGGCCACTGGGACGTCGAGAAGGACGGGGTGCCCATCTGCCAGGAGGACATGATCGGGGGGCAGATCTGCTTCTCGCTGCTGGTCCTCGACGCCATGCACCGGCTCGGCATCCACATGAGCGAGGACGGCGCCGAGGCCTACTTCTACGCCTGGCGGGTCGTGGGCGCCATGCTCGGCTGCGACATGTCGACGGTGCCGGAGACCCTCACCGAGGCCCGCGACTACTGCGACCTCTACCTCCTGCGCAACCTCGGCCCGTCGCCCGAGGGGGTCCGCCTCAACGCCCAGCTGATGCGCATGTACGAGGACGTGGTCCCGGGCACCTTCTTCGACCCGATGGTCCCCGCCACCGTCCGGTTCCTCGTCGGCGACACCATCGGCGACTGGCTGGAGATCCCGCGCACCGCCTGGGACACGGCGGCCAAGGCGGTGCCGGTGTTCCTCGGGCTGCTGGAGACCATCGAGGACAGCAGCCCGTACGCGGAGTGGGCGCTCGACAAGGCCGGCTCGCTGCTCTCCGGCTTCGAGCTGGCCTCCCTGACCCGGGGCCGGGTCATGCACCACGCCATCCCCGCGGAGCTGAAGGGCGACTACGGGGTGAAGGCGCCGCGCACCGGGCGCTGGGTGCCGCCGGCGCCCGTGCACTGACGTCCCTCCGCTCCCCCGTGGCGACGACGCGCCGCGCCGGGGCCCGGGGCAGACTGGCGGTGTGAGGGCAGACCGAGGCGGTTCCGGGAGGCCGCGGCGAGCGGTGGGCACCGCCTGCGGCGTCGTCGCCGCGTTCGCCGGCCTCGCGGTGGCGGAGCTGGTCGCGGCGGCGGTCCGGCCCGAGGCCTCCCCGGTGACCGCAGTCGGCGGGGCCGCCGTCGACCTGACGCCCACGGCAGTCAGGGAGTGGGCCATCGCCCTGTTCGGCACCGCCGACAAGGCGGTGCTGACGCTCGGCATCGTCGCCGTCCTCGCCGCGGTCGCGGCCGCGGCCGGGCTGCTCGCGGTACGCAGCCTGCCCGCCGGGATCGCGGTCGCGGGCGGTTTCGGGCTGCTGGGGGCTGCGGCCGCGCTCAGCCGGCCGGAAGCCGCCTGGCAGGACGCGCTGCCCTCGCTCGCCGGCGGACTGGCGGCGGCCGGTGTGCTGTGGCTGCTGGTCACCGCGGCCGCGCGGCCCCGGCCGGCGGGGGCCCCGACCGGCGGCGCCTGGGCGATGGACCGGCGCGGCTTCGGCCGGCTGGTCGTCGGCGTCTTGGCGGTGTCTTCCGCGGCCGGTCTCGCCGGGCGGCGCCTGGGCGCCCACGGCTCCGCCGGGGCGACCGCCTCCAGGGCCCGCCTCGTCCTCCCGCGGCCCGCCGTGCCCGCACCGCCGGTGCCGGCCGGCGCGGACCTGCGGGTGCCTGGCCTCGGCCCCTTCCTCACCCCCGCCCCGGACTTCTACCGGGTGGACACCGCGCTGGTCGTGCCCCGCGTGGACGCCGACACCTGGCGGCTGCGCATCCACGGCGAGGGGGTCTCGCGTCCCCTCACCCTCGACCTTCGGGAGCTGCTGGCCCGCCCCCTGGTCGAGCACGACATCACCCTCACCTGCGTGTCGAACGAGGTCGGGGGTCCGTACGCGGGCAACGCCCGATGGCTCGGCGTGCGCCTCGCGGACCTGCTCCGCGAAGCCGGGGTGCGGCCCCCCTCCCGCGGCGGCCCGGCCGACCAGCTCGTGGCCCGTTCCGTCGACGGAATGACACTGGGCACGCCCGTCGAGACGGTCATGGACGGCCGGGCGGCGCTGCTGGCCGTGGGGATGAACGGCGAGCCGCTGCCCTTCGCGCACGGCTTCCCCGTCCGGATGGTCGTACCGGGCCTGTACGGGTACGTCTCCGCCTGCAAATGGCTGAGCGAGCTGCGGCTGACCACCTTCGCCGCGTACGACGCGTACTGGGTGCGCAGGTCCTGGGCGCAGCAGGCCCCCGTGAAGACCCAGTCGAGGATCGACACCCCGCGCCCGTACGCGGCCCTGCGACCGGGCCGGGTGGCGGTGGCGGGGGTGGCCTGGGCGCAGCACCGGGGGATCCGGCGGGTCGAGGTACGGGTGGACGGCGGCCCCTGGCAGGAGGCGAGGCTCGGGGCGGCGGACGGCGTGGACACGTGGCGGCAGTGGGTGTGGCCGTGGGAGGCGACGGCCGGGCTGCACACGCTGGAGGTCCGGGCGACGGACGGGACGGGCGCCGTCCAGACCGGGGTCCGCGGCGGAACCGTGCCGGACGGGGCGACCGGATGGCACGCGGTGGACGTCCGCGTCCGGGCCCCGGGCTGATCCCCCGCTCCTGCGCCTGTCGGACCGGCCGGGAGGCGCCGGTCGGCCGCGTCACCCGTGGAACGGCTCCCGCATGCGACGGGTGGGGCCGCCGGTTAGCCTGCCGGGACGAGGCCTGCGATCGCTTGGGGGACCTTCGCCTTCGAACCCGCAATGGGAGGCACGCCGTGCGGCGCTACCGGACCTTCACAGCCGCCTGTCTGGGCAGTCTCCTGCTGGGCGCTTCACTGGCGGGCGGCTGGACCGCCGACCGCGCCGAGAGCGCCGCCGCGCAGTGCCCGGAGGGCCGGGTCTCCCGGGGAGGCACCTGCCTGCCGGACGACACGGAGGAGTTCGTCGCGCAGCAGGTCACGGAGGCGCTGAAGACGTACAGGCTCACCGCGGCGATGGCCGGGGTGTGGGTGGACGGCGAGCGGGTCTCGACCGCCGCGGCCGGGGAGACGATGACGGGCTTCCCCGCGACGACGGACATGCGGTTCCGCATCGGGTCCGTCGCGATCCCGCTGATGACGACCGAGCTGCTCAAGCTGGTCGACGAGGGCAGGGTCACGCTCGACGACAAGCTCTCCCGCTGGCGCCCGGACCTCCCGCACGCGGCCGAGATCACGCTGAGGATGCTGGCGTCCGCCTCCTCCGGGTACGCGGACTACGTCACGGACAAGGCCTTCATCGCCGCCCTCTACAAGAACCCCTTCCGGCACTGGACCGGCGAGGAGCTGGTACGGATCGCGATGTCCAGGCCCATGGCCCGGCCGCCCGGTTCGGGCTTCGCCTACTCGCACGCCAACTGGGTGCTCCTGGGCGACGTCATCGCCAGGGTGGAGCAGAGGCCCCTGGGGGACGTGATGCGGGAGAACGTCCTGGAACCGATGGGCCTGACGCACACCGCCATCTCGTCCAGGGCCGAGATCCCCGCGCCGGTGCTGCACGGCTTCGACAACGAGCGGGGCGTGTTCGAGGACTCCACCTACTGGGACCCCTCGTGGACGGTGGCGGAGGGGGCGGTGATGACCTCGACGCTGGAGGACATGGCGAAGTCCTTCGCGGCCATCGGCGAGGGGAGGCTGCTGACCCCCGAGTCGCACGAGCTCCAGCTCACGCCCGTGGTCAAGGTCAAGGGGAACGCCTGGTTCGCCCTGGGGCTCCCCGTGGAGAACACCTGGATCCTCCAGAACCCCTCCCTCGCGGGCTACGCCGGTACGGTCGCCTACCTGCCGTCGCGGAAGCTCGCCATCGCGACGGTGGCGACCCAGGGCCTCGGCAGCACCGTCCAGAACGCCAGCTCGAACGTGCTCCAGGCGATCGCCGCCCACCTGGCCCCGGAGCGCCCCGTCACCCTGGGCTGACCTGCTGACCTGCTGACCGCGGGACCCGGTCCCGGCGGGCAGCGGGGGTCAGCGGCGGTGCAGGCGGACCGGCAGCGCCTCGACGCTGTTGCCGATGAAGCTGCGCTGGTGCGGGAGTTCGGCCTCGGGGCCGGCGAGGTCGAGGTCGGGGAAGCGGGTGAACAGCCGCTCCAGGGCGGTGGTGGCCTCCAGGCGGGCGAGCGGGGCGCCGACGCAGTAGTGCGCGCCGTGCCCGAAGGAGAGGCTGCGGGCGGCGGTGGGGCGGGTGATGTCGAAGCGGTCGGCGTCCGGGCCGTGGAAGTCCTCGTCGCGGCCGGCCGCGGTGTAGCCGGCGAGGACCGGGGTGCCCTGGGGGACGACGGTGCCGCCGACGGTCAGGTCGCGGGTGGGGTAGCGGAAGGGGAACCAGCTGACGGGGCCGTCCCAGCGCAGCGTCTCGTCCACGACGTCCGACCAGGTCGCCTTGGCCTCCAGGACGAGGGAGAGCTGGTCGCGGTGCGTGCACAGGGCGCGCACGGCGTTGCTGATGAGGTTGAGGGTGGTCTCGTGGCCCGCGACGAGCATCAGCCGCATGCTGCCGATGAGTTCGGCCTCGCTGAGCCGGTCGCCGTCGTCCTCGCGGGCGGCGATCAGGGCGCTGGTGAGGTCCTCGCCCGGCTCCGCCCGGCGGGTCGCGGCGATCGTGCCCATGAGCTCGACGAGCTCCCGTACGGCGGCCATCGCCTCGGCCGGGGTGGTGTCGGTCGCGACGAGCACCTTGTTGGACAGGTGGTGCAGGCGTCCCCGGTGCTCGGGGTTCACGCCGAGCAGCTCGCAGATGACGCTCATCGGGAGCGGGAGCGCGAAGTGTTCGCGCAGGTCGGCGACCCCGTCGGGGGATGCGGCCGCGGCCCGGTCCAGGTCGTCGAGGAGCTCGGCGGTGAGTTCCTCGACGCGCGGGCGCAGGCGTTCCACCTGGCGGGCCGTGAAGGCCCGGCCGACCAGGGCGCGCAGCCGGCGGTGGTCGTCCTCGTCGGCGGTGTGCATGCCCTGGGCGTTGGCGAAGGCCCGCAGGGGCCAGTCGCGGGGGATGCTGCCGTCGTGGAGGGCGGTGAAGTGCCGGGCGTCCTTGGCCACTTCGGGGTGGGCGAGGAACTCCTTCAGCGCGTCGTGTCCCAGGACGACCGCTCCGGGCACCCCGCCGGGGAGCACGACCTGCGCGACCGCGCCGTGCTCGGCGCGCAGCCGGGCGTTGAGGGCGTGGGGGCAGCCGCCGGCGGGGTCGATCACGTACGGGGTGTCCGGGCCTGGCGGGGTCTGCGGGACGGGTGCGGTGTGCGGGACGGGTGCGGTGTGCGACGACAAGCCGGTTCTCCTGACCTGGTGGACGGAACTCGGTCAACAGTGCTGCTCCGCCGGGTGGTTGGACAAGCCCGCGCCCCGGCCCGTCTCAGAACCAGGTGAGGGTGAGGGGGAAGGCCGCGCCCGCGGTGGCTCCGGTGGAGTCGGTCGCGGTGGCGGTGATCCGGACCGTGCCGCCGCCCCAGGGCCGGCCGGTGATCCGCCCGGAGGCGCTGTCGAGGGTCAGCCCCCAGGGCAGGCCGGTGGCGGCGTACCGGACGGGGGGCTTCCCGCCGGTGGTGGTGAGCTGGATGGTGCAGGGCTGGTTGAACTTGCACGCCTGCGGCCCGGGATCGGCGAGCCTCAGGTCGCCGGGGGTGGGCGTGGGGGTCGGGGTGGGCGTGGGTGTGGGCGTCGGGGTGGATCCGCAGCCCGGCGCGGCATCCGGCGGCAGCGGCACCCGCCAGATCTGGGTGTCGTCCTCCGACCCGACGAGCAGGTTGGCGCAGTCCGCGTACGTGACCGTCTCGCCCTGCGACTGGGCCGGGAGGGCGACGTCCGCGAGCTTGACCCCGGCCGTGTCGTAGACGGAGGCCGTGTTGGCGCCCAGCGGCCCGCCGCTGCGCAGGACGTAGGAGGCCCCCGACGGGGAGTAGGCGCCGTCGGTGGCGAACACCGGGGCGGGACCGACCGCCGTGAGGGTGTTGACCTGCCCGGGAAGCGGCGGCAGCGGGGCCCGGTACAGCCGGCCGGTGGCTCCGATGAGTTTGCTCGCCACGTACATCCGGCCGGTCACCGGGTCGGCGAGCAGGGACTCGGCGTCGTGCCTGCCGTCGGCGTAGGCGAAGCGGTGGGTCACCGGCGTGACGGTGGCGTCGGCGAGCCGCTCCGGCTCGGGGAAGGCGTGGACGGTGATCTCGGCGCGCCCGCTGAGGTTGTCCCCGATGTCGCCGACCAGGATCGCCGGGCCGCCGGCGGCGTCCTTGCCGAGCGCCAGGCCCTCCCAGTCGGTGTTGGCGGCGCCGGAGACGGTGAGGGTGGCCGCAAGCCGGCCGGTCGGGGTGCTGCAGTCGACGGCGAACACCTGGTTCGTGTTGCCGCTGTCGTTGACGGCGTAGAAGACGCCGGGGTGCCTGCGGCTCATGGCGATGCCGCTGAGCTCGGCCAGTCCGCCGGGCAGGGTGCACTTCTTCTCCGGCGCCAGGGACGGGGCCGCGGCCGCCACCGCGGTGTCGGAGGGGGCCGGGGAGGCGGTGGCACTGGTCATCCAGGCGGCCGCGGGCAGGATCGTGGCGAGGGCCGCGGTCGCGAGGGCGGCGGCCCGGGGAGCTGTCAGGAGTGGGGACATGTGCACCATGTGAGGGGACGAACGGCGCCGGCGCCAGGCCCAACCTCCTCCCGTTCGAGCATCGTTCAATGCCACGGGTGCATGTGGCGCGTTTCCGTCGGGGCATGTCCGGTCGGGGCAGGTACGGACAAGGCGTGTTCGGTCGGGACACGTCCGGTCGGGCCACGTTCGGTCAGCGCACGTCCCGTCAGCGCACGGGCTCGCGGACCGGGGCCTTGTGCCCGGCCTGCGCGATGAACGCGCGGGCGGCGCGGCTCAGCGGCCGCCGGGCGTGGGCGATGCCCACCGGGCGCAGCAGGGGCGGGGTGAAGGAGCGGATCTCCGCCCGACTCCCGAACGCCCTCAACACCACGTCCCGGTACCAGATGAGGGAGCCGCGGCCGTCCGTCACACCCGTCACCCAGGCGAGGCGTTCGTCGACTTCTAGGGAGGGCACGGGCCGCACCCCCAGGCAGCTGAACATGGCCTCCATCTCCGTACGCCGGCCGGTGCCGGGGGTGGGCAGCACCATCGGCAGTCCGTCGAGCATGCGGAACGGCACCGGGTCGGGCAGCCGGGAGCCGACCGGGGAGATCAGCACCACCTCGCGTTCCTGGATGAAGTGGGTGGAGAGCTCCTTGTCGACGGGCAGGTCGACCAGGGCCAGCTCCGACCGCCCCTGGGTCAGTGCCTCGACCAGCGCTTCCCGGCTGCTGTGCTGCTGGAGCCGCACGTCGACGTTCGGGTGGCGCTCGGTGAAGGCGACGATCAGGTCGGCGGCCAGGTCCAGCGCCAGGGTGGGGGTGCTGACGAGGGTGAGCACCGCCCTGGTGTCCTTGCCGTGCGAGATCCCGATGTCGTCGATGGCCTCCACCGCGTTGAGCACGGTGCGGGCCAACCGGACGACCCGGGCCCCCTCCGGTGTGAGGTCCACCCCCCTTCCCCGGCGGGCGAGGAGTTCGACCCCCAGGTCCCGTTCCATGGCCTGGACGGCCCGGGACAGGGCGGATTGGGCGACGAAGACCGAGGCCGCGGCGCCGGTGATGGACCGGCAGTCCGCGACGGCGACGAGATACCGGAGCTGGGCGAGGGTGGGGGTCATGACCGGACGGTAACCGCGCGGGGCCGTACCTGTAAGGGCTCGTCCGGTGAACAACTTCCCGCGACCGGCGTGACGTTCATGCCCGGTCGGCCCCCAGGCATACCGGTGCGGCATGCCCGCGGCGCCGCCGTACGCCGGCCCGCGCGGCCGGCCCGGCCCGGGCCGGCCGGGATCGCCGCAGGTCAAAGGCTCGGCGAGGGCGGCCGGTGGGGCCGCCCACGGGCCGCGCCGGGTGTGCCCGGGGTACCGATAATGCGAAGCGCCCTCCTCCGCACGGCTGTTGACAGTGCACAGCGCCCCCCGCACGATGCAACGCGGCGTCCGGGTGTTTGACCACCGTTCAAGCCCGCCGCGCCTCCCGGCTGCGCCGCTCTCCGCCCGCCCGCCGTCCGCCGGCTCGCCCGTCCTCCCGTTCTTCCGCCCTGCCTTGCGTCATGTCACACAGCACTGGAAGAGGAGCGCTCGTGATCCCCCATCCCCCACAGTCTCCCGCCGTCCGCGACCTGGTCGTCGCGGTCAGCCCCTTCGAGGAGCCCCGTCCGCGGATCGTGACCGCCGCCGAACGTGCCGGGGCCCTCGGGCTGCTCGATCTCGGGCGGGACGCGAGCGCCGCCCGCCGCGCACTCGCGGAACTGGGCCGCCGGCTCGGCGGTGCTTCCCCCGGCACCGGCGCCTCCCCCGGCAGCGGCGCGGCCGCGGGCGCGGGCCGGTACGGCGTGCGGGTGCCCGCCGGCTGCCCGCTGGGGCCCGGGGACCTGCCGCCCGAGGTGGACACGGTGCTGCTCGCCGACCCCGCGTCACTCACCCCCGGCAGGGTGGCCGACTGGGCCGCGGCGGCCGGCCGGCCGCGGGTCTGGGCCGAGGTCACCACCCTTTCCGAGGCCACGACCGCGGTGGCCGCCGGCGCGCACTCCCTCGTCGCCAAGGGACACGAGGCCGGCGGCCGGGTGGGCGGGAGCACCACCTTCGTCCTGCTCCAGCAGCTCCTCGCGGACCCCGCGATCGGCCTGCCCGTACTGGCCTGCGGCGGGATCGGGCCGCACACGGCGGCCGCGGCCGTCGCGGGCGGGGCCGCCGGAGTGCTGCTCGACGTACAACTGGCCCTGACCGTCGAGGGAGAGGCCGACCTGCCGCACGAAGTGGCGGCCGCACTGCGGGCGATGGACGGATCGCAGACCCGGGTCCTGAACGGGCACAGGGTGTTCGCCCGGCCCGACCTGACCCCGCCAGAAGGCCCGGTGGCCGGCCTGCTCGGCGCACGGGACCTGCGCACGCAGCTCCTGCCCGTCGGGCAGGACGGTGCGTGCTCCGCCCGGCTGGCCGCCCGCCACCGGACCACCGGCGGCGTGCTCCAGGCCGTACGCGAGGCCGTCACCGGGCATCTGGCGGACGCCGTACGGTCCGAGCCGCTCCTCGGGCCGCTGCCCGTCGCGCAGGGACCGATGACCCGGGTGAGCGACCAGGCGGCCTTCGCCGGGGCGGTGGCCGCCGCGGGCGGGGTCCCCTACCTCGCGCTGGCCGTCATGGAGGGCCCGGACGTACGCCGGCTCCTCGCCGAGACCGCCGAGCGGCTCGGGGACCTCCCGTGGGGCGTCGGCCTGCTCGGCTTCGCCCCGCCCGAGCTGCGGCGGGAGCAACTGGCGGCGGTGACCGGGGCCCGCCCGCCGTACGCGATCATCGCCGGCGGCACCCCGGCGCAGGCCGCCCCGCTGGAGGCGGCCGGGATCCGCACCCACCTGCACGTGCCCTCGCCGGGCCTGCTGGAGCGCTACCTCGCGGAAGGAGCGCGGCGGTTCGTCTTCGAGGGCCTGGAATGCGGCGGGCACGTCGGGCCGCGCGCCTCCTTCCCCCTCTGGGAGGAGCAGATCGATCTGCTGCTGCGCTCCTGCCCCGACCCGGCCGCCCTGGACGTCCTGTTCGCGGGCGGGATCCACGACGAGCGGTCCGCCGCGATGGCCGTGGCGGCCGCCGCACCGCTGGCCGGGCGGGGCGCGCGGATCGGGGTGCTGATGGGCACCGCGTACCTGTTCACGGAGGAGGCCGTGGCGGCGGGCGCGGTGCTGCCGGGGTTCCAGCGGGCGGCACTGGAGTGCGCGGACACCGTGCTTCTGCACACCGCGCCCGGACACGCCACCCGCTGCGCGTCCACCCCGTACGCCGCGACCTTCGAGGCGACCCGGCGGCGGCTCGCGGAGAGCGGCGTCGAACCGCGTGAGATGTGGGAGGAGCTGGAGCGGCTGAACCTGGGGCGGCTGCGGATCGCCAGCAAGGGCCTGCGACGGCCCCCCGGCGGGGGTGCGCCGGAGCCCGTCTCCGAGGAACGGCAGGCGGCCGACGGCCTGTTCATGCTCGGTCAGGCGGCGACCCTGCGCACGCGGACCACGACGGTCGCGGCCCTGCACGCCCAGGTCACCGAAGGTGCCACCGCATGGCTGGAACGGCGGGCCGAGGAGCTGGCCGCCGGCGAGCCGCTCGGGGCCGCCGACCCGGTGGACGTCGCCATCGTGGGCATGGCCTGCGCCTACCCGGGCGCGCAGGACCTCGCCGCCTACTGGGCGATGGTCCTCGCCGGGACGGACGCGGTCACCGAGGTGCCGGCCGAGCGCTGGGACCCGGCGCTCTACTACGACGCCGATCCGGCCCGGGCCGGGGAGCGCACGCCCTCCCGCTGGGGCGGTTTCCTCGGCCCGGTGCCCTTCGACGCGCTCGCGCACGGTATCCCGCCCGCCTCCCTCTCCGCGATCGAGCCGGTGCAGCTGCTGGCCCTGGAGATCTCGGCGCGGGCCCTCGCCGACGCCGGCTACGGCAGGGACCGCGCCTTCGACCGCTCCCGGACGTCGGTGGTCTTCGGCGCGGAGGCCGGCACCGAACTGGCCGGCGCATACGGGCTGCGCGCCCTGCACCCGGCCTACCTCGGCGACCTCCCGGCCGCCCTGGACGAGCAGCTGCCGCGGCTCACCGAGGACTCCTTCCCCGGGATCCTCGCCAACGTCATCGCCGGCCGCGTGGCCAACCGTCTCGACCTGGGCGGCGCGAACTGCACGGTGGACGCCGCCTGCGCCTCCTCCCTCGCCGCGCTCGACCTCGCCTGCCGGCAACTGCGCGACGGGGACAGCGACATGGTGCTGTGCGGCGGCGCCGACGTGCACAACGGCATCAACGACTACCTGATGTTCGCCTCCGTCCACGCCCTGTCCCCCGGCGGCCGCTGCCGGCCCTTCGACGCCGCCGCCGACGGGATCGCCCTCGGCGAGGGCGTCGGCGCGGTCGTACTGAAGCGGCTGGCGGACGCGGAACGCGACGGCGACCGGGTGTACGCCGTGGTCAAGGCGGTGGGCGCCGCCAGCGACGGCCGGTCCCTCGGCCTGACGGCCCCGCGGCCCGAGGGCCAGCGACGGGCCCTGGAACGGGCCTACGCGCGCGCGGGCATCGCCCCTGCGGAGGTGGGCCTGATCGAGGCGCACGGCACCGGCACGGTGGTCGGCGACAGCACCGAACTGGCCGTACTGAGCGACCTGTTCACCGCATCCGGCGCCACCGCCGGAGCCTGTGCACTGGGTTCCGTGAAATCCCAGCTCGGCCACACCAAGTGCGCGGCCGGGCTGGCCGGACTGATCAAAGCCGCCCGCGCCGTCCACTCGGGCGTCCGGCCGCCCACCCTCCACATCGGCACCCCGAACCCGGCCTGGCGGCCGGAAGCCAGCCCCTTCTCCTTCGACACCGAACCCCGGCCCTGGACCGTACCCGCCCACCGGCGCTTCGCGGGGGTGAGCGCCTTCGGCTTCGGCGGCACCAACTACCACGCCGTGCTGGCCGGTTACGGAGGCTCGGAAGAGCCCCGGCACGGCCTGGAGGAATGGCCGGCCGAGCTGTTCTGCTTCCGCGGCGCGGACCGCCGGTCGGCGGGCCGCGCGATGGCACGGCTCGCGGCGCGCCTGGAGGAGAACGACACGGCGGGGCGCCCCTGGACCCTGCGGGACCTCGCGGCCGAGACCGCTCCGGGCGACGCGCCCGTGGCTGTGGCCGTGGTGGCCTCGGACCTCGACGAACTGGCGGTCCGCCTGGAGCAGGCCCGGTCCTACACCCCGGGCCCGGGCGTCCACGTACGGGAGGAGTCCGCGGACCCGGTCCGGGTGGCGTTCCTGTTCCCCGGCCAGGGCAGCCAACGCCCCCGCATGCTGGGCCGGTTGTTCACCGCCTTCCCCGGTCTGCGCGGCCTGCTGGACACGGCTCCCCCGGAAGTGGTGTCGGCGATGTTCCCGCCGGCGGCGTTCACCGCCGAGGGGCGGGCCGCGCAGCGGGCGGCGGTCACCGACACCCGGGTCGCCCAGCCGGCCCTCGGCCTGGCGGGAGCCGCGGCGCACCGGTTGCTCGGCGAACTCGGCGTACGGCCCGACTGCGTGGCCGGGCACTCGTACGGGGAGCTCACCGCGCTGTGGGCGGCGGGGGCCTACGACACGCAGAGCCTGCTCCGGCTGAGCGCACACCGCGCCGAGGCGATCCTGGCGGCGGCCGGCGCGGACCCGGGGGCGATGGCGGCGGTGTCGGCCGCGCCGGAGGAGGTCCGGGAGCTCGCCGCCCGTGCGGGGTGTGTGGTGGCGAACCACAACGCGCCGCGGCAGTGCGTGATCTCGGGCCCGTCGCCGGCCGTCGCCGCGGCGGTGGCCGCACTGCGCGAGGCGGGCCTGCCGGCGGAGCCGATCCCGGTCGCCTGCGCGTTCCACAGCGAGGTGGTGGCGGGGGCGGCGGCCTCCCTGGCCGGGGAACTGGCGCGGACGCCGGTGACCGCGCCGGCCGTCCCGGTGTGGTCGAACACGACGGCCGAGCGGTATCCGGCGACGGCCGAAGGCGTACGCAGCCTTGCGGCTCGCCAGGTCGCCGAGCCGGTCCGGTTCGTGGAACAGGTGGAGGCCATGTACGCGGCCGGCGTGCGGACCTTCGTGGAGGCGGGGCCCGGGCGGGTCCTGTCCGGACTCGTCGGCCGGATCCTCGGCGAGCGCCCGCACACGGCGGTCCCGCTGGACGTGCCGGGCGAAGACGGCCTGGTCCGCCTGGTCACGGCGCTGGCCGAACTGACGGCGGCGGGCGTTCCGGTGGCCCCGGAGGCCCTCTTCCGCGGCCGGACCTCCCGCCTCCCGGACCGCGCCCCGCGCCGGCCGGGCTGGCTGGTGGACGGCCACCTGGTCCGCACGACGGACGGCACCCCGGTCCGAGGCGGCCTGCAGCCGGCCCGCCGCGTACGGATCCCTGCGGCGCCGGAAACGGGTACGGCGGCAACCGGCACGGGAGCGGGCACGGAGTCCGACACGACGAGGAAGACGGCCATGGCCGACGAGGGAGCGTGGTCGACGATGAACGGCACGGGCACAGGCACGGCCACCACCAGGCCGATACCGTCGGCCGGCTCGGACGGCTCGGACGGCTCGGCCTCGGACGGGCGCGAAGAGGCGGTACTGGAGTACCTGCGCGGCGCCCGCGCCCTGGTGGAGGCCCAACGGGACGTCCTGCTGGCCTACTTGGGCACCCCGCGCCCGCCCGACGGCCAAGGCGGTTCCGGCGGGGTCGGGAGCGTGCGGGGACGATCCCCGCAGGGCGCCGAACGCACCGCCGCCACACGCCCCGACCCGGAGGCCCGTTCTTCGGCGGCCGAGGAGACGCCCCGGCGCGCGCCCGGCCCCGCCGGAACCGCCCCCGGCGAAGCCCCCCGCGAAGCGCCCGGCACGGGCCCCCGCCCGGGACCCCGCTCCGCCCAGGACGTCATGGACGTGGTCCTGGACATCGTCCACACCCGGACCGGCTACCCCCTGGACATGCTCGACCCCGACCTGGACCTGGAGGCGGACCTCTCCATCGACTCCATCAAGCGCGTGGAGATCATCGGAGCCCTCGCCGACCGGATCGGCCTCCCCCAGGCCCCGGACCGGACCCCGGACCAGGACGGATCCGCCGAGTCCGCGATCGAGGAGCTGTCCCGGCTCAAGACCCTGCGCGGCATCGTGGACTGGGTCACCTCCCACACCCCCGGCGGCCCGACCGCGGAATCGGAACCCGCCGCACCGGCGGTCGGCCGGCTCCGCGTGGACCTCTCCCCCCTCCCCCCGGCCGACGGCGACCCGGCAGCCCTCCACGGTCTGCGGATCGGGATCGTCGAGGACGACCAGGGCCTCGCGCCCGCCCTCGCCGCCGCCCTGGAGGCCCTGGGCGCCGAACCGCGGATCCTCCGCACGGCCGAGGCCGGGCTCGACGGCATCGTCGACCTGTCCTCCCTGCGGGCGGGAGCCGAACCCGTACTGCCCGAAGCCTTCCCGGGCCTGCGCAACGCCCTGACCGGCGGAATCCCAAGGCTGCTGCTCGTCGCCGCCGGCGGCCCGGGCGCCCCCGGCGGAGCCGGACTGCACGGCTTCGCCCGCTCCGCCGCCCTCGAATTCCCCGCCGCGCTGGTGCGCGCCGTGGACGTCCACCCCAAGGAGGACCCGGAGCGCGTCGCCGCGCAGCTCGTCTGCGAACTGGGCTCCTCCCTCCCGGCCCACGCCTCCGTCGGCTACACCCCCGAGGGGACGCGTGTCGCCCGCCGGCCGGTGCCCGCTCCCCTGCCCGCCCCGGACGGGCCCCGGCCCGCCCTCCTGGACCCGGGCTCGGTGGTCCTCCTCACGGGCGGGGCCCGCGGGATCACCGCACGCACGGCGCTCGCCCTGGCCCGCGCGACCGGATGCCACATCGAACTGGTCGGCCGCACCCCCGAGCCGCCCCCCTCGCCGAGCCCCTCTCCGAACCCCGCGGCGGACGCGTTCGCGCACGCCCAGGACCGCGTCGCGCTGCGCGCCGCCCTGATCGCCTCCGGACTGCGCAGGCCCGCGGAAATCGAGGCGGCGGCCTCGCGGATCCTCGCCGAGCGCGAGGTGCGGGCCACCCTCACCGCCCTCGCCGCGGTGGCGGCCTCCGTCCGCTACCACTGCGCGGACGTCACCGACGAGCGGGCCGTACGGGCGGTCGTGGCCGACGTACGGGAGCGCCACGGACGGCTGGACGGCATCGTGCACGGCGCCGGGATCCTGCGCGACGGGCTGCTGCGCGACAAGCGGCCGGAGGACTTCACCGAGGTGTTCACCACCAAGGTGGCCGGGGCCCGGCACCTGGCTGCCGCGGCCGCCGAGCACGGGACGTGGCCCGCGCCCCGCTTCCTGGCCCTGTTCGGCAGCGTCGCGGGGGTGTACGGGAACCGCGGGCAGAGCGACTACGCCGCGGCCAACGACGCGCTCGACGGCCTCGCGCACACCTGGGCGGAGTCCTTCCCCGGGCGGGTGCTGTCCGTCGACTGGGGACCCTGGGCGGCCGAAGCGGGCGGGATGGTCACTCCCGAGCTGGAGCGCGCCTACGCCCAGCGCGGTGTCCCGCTCCTCGCACCGGACGCCGCAGCCTCCGCCTTCCTCGACGAACTGGCCCGCGGGAGCGACGTACAGGTGGTCCTGATGGCGCCGTCGGCACCCACGGCACCGGAGGGCTCCGGCGATGAGTGAACGACGGCCACGGCAGGGCGGCGGCCCCCGCCCGACCGACGCGGCGATCGTCGGGATGGGCGCGGTGTTCCCCGGAGCCGCCGATCTGGCCGCCTACCGCCGCAATCTCCTCGCCGGTACGGACTGCATCGGCGACGTCCCGCCCGAACGCTGGGACCCGGAGGTGTACTTCGACCCGGAGGCGGCCGCCGGGCCCGCGGCCGGCGACCGCTTCTACTGCCGGCGCGGCGGCTTCGTCGACGGTCTCGCCGCCTTCGACCCGACCCGGTTCGGAATCATGCCGGCCGCCGTGGAGGGCGCCGAACCCGACCAGATGCTGGCCCTGCACGCGACGGCCGAGGCGATCGCCGACGCCGGCGGCGAGGACCGGCTGCCGGCCGACCGCTCGCGGATCGGGGTGGTGCTGGGCCGCGGCGGGTTCATGGGCGTGGCCACCGCCCGGCTGGACCAACGGGTGCGTACGGCGCACCAGTTGGCGCAGACCCTGCGCGAACTGGCGCCGGAGCTGGGCGAGCGGCGGATCGCCGCGGTGCGCTCGGCCTTCCAGGACGCCCTGGGGCCGGAACGGCCCGACGCCTCGATCGGGCTCGTCCCGAGCTTCACGGCGGCCCGGACCGCGAACCGGCTGGACCTGCGCGGGCCCGCCTACACGCTCGACGCGGCCTGCGCCTCCTCCCTGCTGGCGGTGGACCAGGCCGTGGGGCTGCTGGCGGCCGGGCGCTGCGACGCGGTGGTCGCCGGGGCGGTGCACCACTGCCACATCGCGACGCTGTGGAGCGTCTTCACCCAGCTGCGGGCGCTCAGCCCGAGCGGGTCCATCAGGCCCTTCGACCGCAGGGCCGACGGGACCCTGCTGTCCGAGGGCACCGGGGTGGTGCTCCTCAAGCGGCTGGCGGACGCGGAGCGGGACGGCGACCGCGTGTACGCGGTGGTCCGCGGGACGGGCGTGGCCGGGGACGGCCGCGCGGCGAGCCTGATGAGCCCCCTGGTCGCGGGCCAGGTACGGGCCCTGGAGCGGGCCTGGCGGGAGGCCGGCCTGGACCCGCGGGAGGCGGGCGCGCTGGGGCTGCTGGAGGCGCACGGCACGGGCACCCCGGTCGGGGACGCCGCCGAACTGGACACCCTGGCGCAGGTCTTCGGCCCGCCGGGGCCGGACGGGCCCGGGATCGGCTTCGGTTCGGTGAAGTCGATGCTCGGGCACACGATGCAGGCCTCGGGCATGGCCGGGCTGATCAAGGCCGCGCTCGCGGTGCACGAGGGGGTGCTGCCGCCGACGCTGCACCTGGAGGAACCGCACCCCGACCTGGCCCGGACCCGGATGCGGCCGGTGGCCGCGGCGCAGCCGTGGGAGCGCGGTCCGGCGCCCCGCCGGGCCGGGGTCAACGCCTTCGGCTTCGGTGGGATCAACGCGCACGCGGTGCTGGAGGAGGCCCCGGCGGCCGCCCGCCCGAGGCTCCCGGTGCGACGTTTCCTGCCGCTGGGCGGCGCGGTCGCGCCCTCGGGTCCGGCCGCGCACGGCGACGTACTCCTGATCGGGGCGGACACCCCGGCCGAGCTGTCGGCGCGGCTGGCGGCCGCCTCCCCCGTGTCCGGGGGCGAGGGGCCCTGCCGGGTCGCGGTGGTCGGGCCGACGCCCCAGCGGCTCGCGCTGGCGGCGAAGGTGGTGGCGCGCGGCCGGCCGTGGCGCGGCCGCGGCGACGTGTGGTTCGCGCGGCAGCCGCTGGGCGGGCAGGTGGCGTTCCTGTTCCCGGGCCTGGAGCCGGAGTTCGCGCCCGTGGTCGACGACGTCGCGGAGCGGTTCGCGCTGACGCCGCCCCGCCTCACCCGGGGCGCGTCGCTCGTGGAACGTGCCCTGGACGCGATCGCGACCGGCCGCTTCTACGCCCGGGTCCTGCCGGCCCTCGGCGTCGGGGCCGACGTACTGGCGGGCCACAGCCTGGGCGAGTGGGCGGCGATGGTGGCGGCCGGCATGTATCCGCAGGAGGCCGCCGACACCTTCCTGGACTCGCTGCGCCCGGGCGACCTGCGGGTCCCGGACCTCGTGTACGCGGCGCTGGGCTGCGGCGCGCCCCGGGCGCAGGCAGCGCTGCACGGCATGGACCGGGTGGTGCTCAGCCACGACAACTGCCCGCACCAGTCGGTGGTCTGCGGCGAACCGGACCAGGTGGCGGCCGTGGTCGCCCGCCTGCGCGCCGACGGGGTCCTCGGCCAGGAGCTGCCGTTCCGTTCGGGCTTCCACACCCCGATGTGGGAGCCGTACCTCGGCCAGGTCCGCGCGGCCTTCGACCGGCTGCCGCTGCGGCCCGGCTCCCTCCCGGTCTGGTCGGCCACGACGTGCGCGCCGTTCCCGTCCGCTCCGCGGGACGTGCGGAACCTGGTGGTCCGTCACCTCCTGGAGCCGGTCCGCTTCCGCGAGCTGGCCCTGGGGCTCTACGAGCAGGGCGTGCGCACCTTCGTCATCCTGGGTCCGGGCAGCCTGCCCGGCTTCGTCGAGGACACCCTGCGCGACCGCCCCCACCTCTCGGTGTCCACCTCCGCACCCCGGCTCGGCGGCCTCGCGGCCCTGGAACGCACCTGCGCCGCCCTCTGGTCCGAGGGCCACACGGTGTTCCCTGCGGGAAGCCCGACGTGGCTCAAGGCCGGGGCCGGGCCGCGCGACCGCCCGCGGGTAGGGGCCTCGGCCGAGGCCGCAGGAGGCAGGTCCCCGGTCGGGGCCGAGCCCGGCTCCGCTCAGACCGGCGCACCGGTGCCACCGGGGACCGCAGGCCGCCCGGACTTCCGGCCGGGGACGGCCCGGGTCGGTGACGGGCGGAGCCCGGTCGGCGCGGCCGAACCGGACCGCGCCGCGGGCACCGGTACGGGCTGCGCCGTCCCCCTGGACCTCGGGTCGCCGTTGGTGCGGCTCGGCGAGGAGGCCCGGGCCTCCCTGGCCGGCATGCTCGCCCCGGCCCCGGCCCCGGCACCCGCCGCGCGGCCGGTGGACCGGCCGGTGCTGCTGTCCGCTCTGGACGCCGTACTCGCCGACACCGACGCGGCCGCTCGGGCCGTGACCGGGGCATGGACGGCATCGGGAAGCGCTCCGGGGCCGGGCCGGAGGACCGAGCCGGAGGCCGGGACCGGAACGGGGCCCAGCCCGGGAGCCGCCCCGGACGCCGGGAGCGGAGCCGGGTCGGGCCTTGCGGCCGGTGCCGCAGGAGGCGGGGCGCAGACCCTCCGGCTTTCCCTCGCCGAGCTGCCCTGCGTACGGGACCACTGCGTCTACCTCCAGCCCGACGGCTGGTCCGAGGACTCCGACCGGTTCCCCGTCGTGCCCATGACCACCATGCTGGAGCTGGCCGCCGACGCCGCCCGGCGGCACGCCCCGCCCGGCCTCGCCGTCGTCGGCTACGAGGACGTACGGGCCCTGCGGTGGCTCGCCGTCGAGCCGGCCGTCGACGTCGAGGTCTCCGTCCGCCCGGACGGGCCCGGCCGGATGCGCGTCGCGCTCGGCGCCTACGCCTCGGTGGTCGTGCTGTTCGGCGAGCGGTACGAAGGGCCGCCGGCACCCGACGGCACGCCGCTGCGCGACGCCGGGCCGGCCCCGGTCAGCGCCGAGGCCCTCTACCGGGACCGGTGGATGTTCCACGGGCCGCGTTTCGCCGGGGTCCACGAGGTCCGGGCGGTCGGCTCGGACGGCATCCACGGCGTGCTGCGGGTCCTGCCCGACCCGGGTGCGCTCCTCGACGCCGCAGGGCAGCTCTTCGGGCACTGGATGCAGCTTCGGCTCCCGGTGGACCGGCTGGTGTTCCCGGCCACCGTGGACCGCATCCGCCTCTACGGTCCGCCGCTGGCCCCGCCGGAGCTGCTCGCCGCCACCGCCCGGATCCGTGCCGTGCAGGACGTCACCGTACGCGGGGACGTCGAGTTGCGCCGGCCCGGCGGCGAGGTGTGGGCCCGGATCGAGGGGTGGACGTACCGCCGCTTCGGCGCCGACGAGCGGGTCTGGCCGATGAAGTTCACCCCGGAGGTCTGCGGCATCGGCGAGCCCCGGCCGGAGGGCTGGTGCCTGGCGCGGCGCCGCTGGAGCGATCCCGCCTCTCAGGAGCTGGTGATGCGCCGCTACCTCGGCGCCGCCGAGCGGGAGGTCTACGAGCGGCTGGCGCCGCGGGCCCGGGCGCCCTGGCTGCTGGGCCGGATCGCGGCCAAGGACGCGCTGCGCGGGCTGCTGTGGGACGGCGGTGCCGGGCCGGTGTTCCCGGCCGAGGTTCCGGTCGGCAACGACCCCGCCGGCCGGCCGCTGGCCGAGGGGCCGCTCACCCGCGGCTTCCGGCTGTCGATCGCCCACAAGGACCGGATCGCGGTCGCCCTCGCCCACCCCGACCGGGCGGTCGGCATCGATGTCGAGGCGGTGACCGCCGACCCGGACGCGCTGGTCCGGATAGCCCTCGGGCCGGGTGAACTCCGGCTCGCCGAAAGGCTGGCCGCCCACGGGGACCGCGGCCTGCCGGCCGCGCTGACCGCGCTGTGGTGTGCCAAGGAGGCCGCCGCGAAGGCGGACGGCGGCGGGCTGGGCGGCCGGCCCCGGGACTGGCGGGTGACCGGCGACCGGGATTCCGGCGAGCTGCTCGTGACGTCCCCCGACGGCGCCCCGTACCCGGTCCGCACCACCCTGCTCACCGGTACTCCGCCCGCCGACCCGGCGATCGCCGGCCCGCCGGTCACCGCGCCACCGACCGATCACGTCGTCGCCTGGACCCCGCACCCCGCGGCGGCGGCGCCCGCCGTCCCCTTCCACCTCACGGAGACCCGTCATGGCAACTGACATCCTCGCCGAGATCACCGGCATGCTCGTGGAGATCGTCGGCGACGAGTACCTGCTCGCGGAGGAGGTCACGATGAAGACGACGTTCAACGAGGACCTCGCCCTGGAGAGCGTCGAGTTCGTCGCCCTCGCCGAGCTGCTCCACCATCGCTACGGCGCGGACGTGGATCTGATGGGCTTCCTCGCGGAAAAGGACATGGACGCCATCCTGGCCATGTCCGTCGGCGAACTCGTCACCCACATCGGCCGGATCACCCGGTCGTCCCTGGCCCGGGCCCACGTCTCGGCGGGCGACTCTCCCGCGTCGGCCGGCTGAGCCCGCCATGGCCGTCGTACTCGCCGACTCCCTCCACTTCCACGTCCAGCGACTCCCGGCCGCTGCCGGCGCCGACGCTCCCGACCGTCCCGCCGTGGTGTTCCTGCACGGCCTGGTCGTCGACAACCTGTCCTCCTTCTACTGTCCGCTGGCCGTGCCGGTGGCCCGGTCCGGGCACGAGGCCGTCCTCTACGACCTGCGCGGCCACGGCCGCACCGAACGCCCCGCCACCGGCTACGACAGCCGCACCGCCGTACGCGACCTGTTCGCGCTGCTGGCCGCCCTGGGCCTGGGGCACCGTCCCGTGCACCTGGTCGGCAACAGCTACGGCGGCACCCTCGCCCTGCACGCCGCCCTGGCCCGGCCCGACCGCGTCAGCGGGCTCACCCTCCTCGAACCCCCGCTCAGCGGAGCCTGGGTGGAGAACATGGTGGACACGCTGTCGGCCGCCGCCCTCAGCCTGGAGGACAGTCCGGTACCCGCCGAGCTGCGCACCCTGCGGCTGCGCAAGGCCGCCAACCTCACGGCCATCGCCGACGCCCTCCTCAACCGCACGTCGCTCATCGACGACATCGCCGCGAGCCGCCCCTTCACACGGGCCGACCACGCCCGGCGGGCCTGCCCGGCCCTGATCGTCTGCGGGGAACACTCCGAGCTGGTGCACGGAGCCCGCGAGCTGGCCCGGCACGCACCCCGCTGCGAGCTGCGGATCCTGCCGGGCCTGGGGCACGACGTCCTCAAGGAGAGCAGCGGGGTCCTGCGGGAAGCCGTGCTCGCCCACATCGCGGCGACGGCCCCGACGACCCCGGCGGCCTCATCGGCCGCGGCGACGGCGGCCCGGCCGCGGGCAGGAGCTCTGGTCCGGTGAGGGTGCTGTTCACCGTGCCGCCGCTGGCGGGGCACGTCAATCCGACCGTGGCCGTCGGGGCCGAACTCGCCGCCCGGGGCCATGAGATCGCCTGGACCGGCCCGGCGGGCGCGCTCGCCCGCCTGCTTCCCGCCCAGGCCCTGATCCTGCCCGCCGGCGAGGAGGCGGGCGGTGCGTACTCGGAGCTCCACGAGCGCTGGCGGAACCTGCGCGGGGTGGGTGCGCTGCGGTTCCTGTGGGAGGAGGCGCTGGTGCCGCTGGCCCGGGCGATGGTGCCGGGCGTGGAGCGGGCCGTGCGCGCCTTCGGACCGGACGTGGTGGTCGCCGACCAGCAGGCCCTGGCCGGACCGCTGGTCGCCCGGCGGCTCGGCGTGCCCTGGGCGACGTCCGCCAGTACCTCGGCCGAACTGACCCGGCCCTTCGCGGACTTCCCGAAGGTCGGCGAGTGGGTGGCCGGGCAGATCGCCGGCCTGCTCGCGGAGTTCGGCGCGGGCCGGCCGCCGCGGGCAGGGGAGGCACAGGGGTGGGACCCGAGGTTCTCGGAGCGGCTGGTGCTGGTGTTCTCCACACCCGAACTCGTCGGAACCGCCGGGGAGTTCCCCGCACACCACGCGTACGTCGGCCCGGCGTTCGGAGCCCGTCCGGCCGCGCCCGGGTTCCCCTGGCAGCGGCTGGATCCGGGGCGCCGGCGCGTACTGGTGTCCCTCGGCACCCTCAACCAGGAGGCCGGCGCCCGGTTCTACGAAGCGGTACTGGGCGCGGCCGAACGACTCTCCGAGGAGGTCCAGCTGGTCCTGGCGGCGCCCGCCGCCGTGGTCGGGGAGGTACCGGACCACGCGCTCCTCCAGGAGAGCGTCCCGCAGCTGGAGCTGCTGGCGCACCTGGACGCGGTGGTCTGCCACGCCGGGCACAACACCGTCTGCGAGACCCTCGCACACGGGCTGCCGCTGGTCGTCGCGCCCATCCGGGACGACCAGCCGATCGTGGCCCGGCAGGTGGTCGAGGCCGGCGCCGGAGTCCGGGTCCGGTTCGGCCGGACGCGGGCCGAGGAACTGCGCGACGCGCTCACCGCCGTACTGGACGACCCCGGCCACCGCCGGGCAGCCCGGCGGATTCAGGCCTCATTCGCCGCGGCGGGCGGGGCCGCCGCCGCGGCCGACCGGTTGGAGAAGCTGATATGACGCACCCTCCGCTCTCCCGGGTCCACTGGACCTCCGCGGTGTTGCTGGCCGCCCTCGGCGCGGGCACCGTACGCGCCGCGCTGCGGCTGCGGGCCCTGCCGGTGCTTCCGGTGGTGCCGCCCACGTCGGCGGGGGTGCCGCGGCCCGCCGGGTGGCGGCTGCTGACCGCCGGCGGGGTCGAGCCCGACGCGGCCACCTTCCTCACCGCCTGCGCGTACGCGGAGGGCGAGGGGCTGCGGGTGCTGGACCTGCTGCCCGCGGACCTGGCCGCCGAACGGGCGCTGGGGCTGCTGCGCCTGGTCGACCCCGCCCGCTACCGGTGGGACCGACTGGGAGAGGGGCGCGGCGCCGGGTTCGCCGTCCTCGCCACCGAGGAGGTGCTGGAGCGGGCCGGGGTGGATCCTGGCGGTCCGCGCCCGGACCCGGCGGAACTGCTCGCGCTGACGCGCCGTTTGAAGGAGTACGCCGTCGGCGCGACGGGGCTGGCCGTCGCCCCGGGCCTGAGCTGTGGAGGGCCCGGGGACACCGGGGGCCCGGCGCGTGCCGCGGAGCTGCGGGCCCAGGGGCTGCCGCCGGGCGCGCTGGCCGCCGCGCAGCTGTGCGGGCTGGCGCTGCTCGCGGGCGCCGCCGGGCGCCAGGGCCGCTGGGGTGCGGCTGCGGCCGGGCTGTACTGGCTCCAGCCGTACCTGGTGCTGGGCCGGCCCGGGTCGCCGCTGCGGCCGGCGGATCTGGCCCGGGCCACCGCCGCCCGACCGGTGCGCTCCCTGGTCTCCGCCGTGCGTACGGCCCGGGCGGCCGGCCCGGACCGCGCTCCCGACGCCGCTCGGGCGGCCGCGTACCGGGACGACCTGGCCGGGGGCACCGACCGCTTCCTGGAGGCGCGCCGTCCGGACTGCCCGTGGTGCGGCTCCGGCCGGCTCTCGGTGCGCGTGCGGGTGCCCGACCTGCTCCAGGGCAAGCCGGGCCGGTTCACCCTGGAGCGGTGTTGGGACTGCGGGCACGTCTTCCAGAACCCCCGGCTGACCCCGGAGGGGCTGGACTTCTACTACCGCGACTTCTACGACGGGCGCGGCGGCGAGGGCGCCGGCACGGTCTTCGGCCGGCTGGGCGCCGCCTACCGGGGGCGCGCCGAGATGCTCCTGCCCCACGCGGACCCGGCGTCCTGGCTGGACGTCGGCACCGGGCACGGACACTTCTGCAACGCGGCGCGGGCCGTGTGGCCGCGGACCCGGTTCGACGGGCTCGACATGGGCGACGGGGTCCGCGAGGCGGAACGCCGCGGTTGGGTGGAGACCGGATACCAGGGCCAGTTCCCCGAATTCGCCCCGAAGCTGGCGGGCCAGTACGAGGTGGTCAGCATGTACCACTACCTGGAGCACACCCGGGATCCGCTCGCCGAGCTGGATGCGGCGGCGGTCGCCCTCGCCCCCGGCGGGTTCCTGGCGATCGAGCTGCCCGATCCGGAGTCGCGGATGGGGCGGCTCCTCGGCCCGGCCTGGCTGCCGTGGTTCCAGCCGCAGCACCAGCACCTGGCCCCCGCCGCGAACCTGCGCGAGGCGCTGGCCGACCGCGGGTTCACGGTCGTCGCTGAGGAACACGGACCGGCCCACCAGGGCAACGACTTCTTCGGCGCGGTGGCGCTCACGGCGACGCGCCTGGCTCCCGACCCGGACCGGCCGTGGGGCCCGCCGGCCACGCGCCGGACCCGGGCCCTCGCCCACGCCGTACGGCTGGCGGCGCTGCCGTGCTTCGCGGGTGCGGCGGTGCTCGACGCGCTGCGCACGGCGGCGGCCCGGCGCACGGACGGCGGCAACGCCTACCGGATCCTGGCCCGCAAGGACGCCCGGTGACCGGCCCGGCCGGCTCCGTCGGCCCCGTCGCCGCGACCACGGGCACGCCCACCGGTCCGGCCGCTCGGGCTGCCGGCCCCACGGCCACCGTTCCGGAGGACCCGGACCCGGACCCGGGCCCGTCCGGGCGGGCGGCCGGGACGACCGCTTCCGGCGGAGCCCGGCCCGACACTGCGGGCCTCGCCGGAGGCGACCTGGCCCGCCGGGCCACCGCCGATCCGCTGTTCCGGCTCGTCGCCTACGCCCTGGAGGCCGCGCACGGGCGGCCCCCGGCCGCCGTGTGGAGCGCCCCGTACGCCTTCCGGCTGGGTTCCCCCGGGCTCGTCGCCGCCGCGGGCTGGCCGACGGCCGCCGCCGCGGCTCCCCGCGACGACGGCCTGGTGCGGCTCAGTTCCCTCGGTCATCCGGCGGACGGCTGCGATCTGCCGCTCACCCTGTCCGGGCCGCTGCCCGACGCGCCCGCCTGGGCCGTCCGGCCGTACACCGTGCTGCGGGCCCTGGCCCGCGCCGGGTACGGCCGCGGCGGGACGGACCTGCACGTGCAGGGCTCGCTCACGGGCGCCGCCGGACTGGCCACGGCCGAGCCGGCCGACTGCGCGGTGGCGCTGGCGGTGGCCGACGTGCACTCGGCGGCCGGCGAGCGGCCCGACCGCGCGTTCCTGGCCCGGCTGCTGGCCGGGGCCGTGCCGGAGGGGGACGACGGCCTGCGCCGGGCGGTGTTCCACGCCCGGCCCGGCAGGGCCCTGCTGCTGGGGGCACGGCCGCGGCGGCGCCGGTACGTCGCCTTCGACCCGGCGGCCTCGGGGGCACGGCTGGTGCTGATGGCCGTACGGGGCGGGGCCGCGGACCGCCCCCGGGAGCTGGCCCGTGCCGTGTCCTGCGCCCGCCGGGCCGGGGCGCTGAGCGCCTGGCCGCCCGGGCAGCGGCCGGGGCGGAGCCTGCTGATGCTGCTGCCCGAGACGCGTCTGACGGCGGTGCGGTCCGCGGTCGCGGAGGACTTCCGCGGCCGGGGCCGGCCCGTACCGCGCTTCCTGAACATCGTCGTGGCCGGTGCGGCCCGGCGCGAGGAATGACCCGCCCAACCCCCAAGGAGAACCGCCCATGCCCACGCACCCACCCTCACCGACGGCGCGCACGAGACGCCGCGCCCTGTGGTCCGCGGCCGTCGCCGGGATCGGCACGCTCGGCCTGCTCGGCGCCTTCACGGTCGCCAACTCGCAGGCGGCCGAGCCCGGTTCGGCTGCTCCGGCAGCCGCCGCGGCGGCCCTGCCCGCCTACGACCACGTGGTGGTCGTCGTGTACGAGAACAAGCAGTACGGGGAGATCATCGGGAGCGCGAACGCCCCGTACATCAACCAGCTGGCGAACGGCGGCGCGAGCCTGACCGGCATGAAGGCGCTCACCCACCCCAGCCAGCCGAACTACTTCAACCTCTTCTCCGGATCCACGCAGGGCATCACCGGGGACGGCTGCTACACGCCGCAGTCGATGACGGCGCCCAACCTCGGCCAGGAGCTGATCGCGGCCGGCAAGACCTTCGCGACGTACAACGAGGACCTGCCGGGCGAGGGTTCCACCGTCTGCACGAACGGCCAGTACGCGCAGAAGCACAACCCGTGGTTCGCCTTCAAGAACGTGCCGCTGAACACCGGTAAGACGTGGACGCAGTTCCCGCAGAACAACTTCGCGGCACTGCCCGACCTGTCCTTCGTGGTCCCCAACCAGTGCAACGACATGCACTCGTGCTCCGTCGGCACCGGTGACACCTGGACCAGGAACAACATCGACGCCTACGCGCAGTGGGCGAAGGCCAACAACAGCCTGCTGGTGCTGACCTGGGACGAGGACAACTACCTGGGGTCGAACCAGATCGCCACCGTCTTCTACGGCGCGAAGGTCAAGACGGGCAAGTACGCCACGGCCTTCAACCACCACCATCTGCTGCGGACCTTCGAGGACCTCTTCGGCACGGCGACGCACGCGGGCAACGCGGCCAACGTCCAGCCGATCAGCGAGGTGTTCGACACCTCGGCGCAGCCCACGCCGACGCCGACCCCCACACCGACGCCCACCCCCACTCCGACCCCGACCCCGGGCGGTCTGAAACTGGCCGACCCGGGCCCGCAGACCTGCAAGTTCAACCAGTCCTGCACCGTCCAGCTCAGCGCCACCGGCGGCAGGCCGCCGGTCCGGTACGCGGCCACGGGTCTGCCCTGGGGTCTGACCGTCGACGCCGCCACCGGCCGGATCAGCGGCAAGCCGTGGTCCGTCGGCACGATCCCGATCACCGCGACCGCGACCGACTCCACGGGCACGACCGTCACGGCCGCCTTCCCGCTCACCGTCAACTGGTTCTGACCCGGCCCCGGAGGCATCCGTGTACCTGTCGACCAGCCGGGCCGCGGACGCCTCCGCGGACGCCCCGGCACCGAAGGGCCCCCTGCGGGCCGTCCCCGGCACGGTGTTCGCGCTCGGACTGGTCAGCCTGGTCACGGACGTCTCCGCGGAGATGGTCACCGCCGTCCTGCCGCTGTACCTGATGGCAGGACTCGGCATGTCCCCGCTCGCGTTCGGCGCCCTGGACGGTCTCCACCAGGGCGCCACCGCGCTGCTGCGCCTCGCCGGCGGCCGGATCTCCGACCGGACCCGCCGCCACAAGCTCGTCGCCGGCACCGGGTACGCGCTCTCCGCGGCGTGCAAGGCGGCACTGCTCGCCGTCACCACCCCCTGGTCGGTGGCGGCGGTGCTCGCCGCGGACCGGACCGGGAAGGGCCTGCGCACCGCCCCGCGCGACGCGCTGATCTCGTTTGCGGTACCGCCCGGGATGCAGGGCCGCGCCTTCGGGGTGCACCGGGCGCTCGACACGGCGGGCGCGCTGCTCGGGCCGCTGGCCGCGTTCGGGGTGCTGTGGGTGGCGGTCGACGGGTACGCGGCGGTGTTCACCGTCAGCTGCTGCGTCGCCGTCCTGGGCGTGGTGATGCTCGCGCTCTTCGTACGGGAGGCCCCGGCGCCCGCGGCTCCCCGCGCCTGCGCGCCGCCGCCCGTACGCTCCCTCCTGCGGATCGCGGGCCTGCGGCGGCTGTGCCTGACGGCCGCCGTGCTCGGCCTGTTCACCGTCGGCGACGCCTTCCTCTACCTGCTGCTCCAGCGCCGCCTGGACCTGTCGGCCGCGTACTTTCCGCTGCTGCCCGTCGGTACGGCGGCCGTGTTCCTGCTGGCCGCGGTACCCGTGGGCCGGCTCGCCGACCGGGTGGGGCGCGGGCGGGTCTTCCTCGGCGGACACGCAGCCCTGCTCGGCGCCTGCCTGCTGCTCCTGGCCCCGCTGCCGGCCGGGGCGCTGGTGGTCGTCGGCGTGCCGGCGCTGCTCGGCCTGTTCTACGCGGCCACCGACGGGGTGCTGATGGCCGCCGCCGGGCCGCTGCTCCCGGCCGGGCTGCGCACGACGGGGCTGGCGGTGCTCCAGACGGCGCAGGCGCTGGCCCGGTTCGGGGGGTCCGTACTGTTCGGGGCGGCCTGGACGGTGTGGGGGCCGGGCGCGGCGCTGGCCGGCGCGGCGGGCGGGCTGCTGCTGTCCCTGTCGGCGGTCGCCGTGTTGGGCGGGCGCCGGGCGGGCGGCCCGTCGTAGGGTCGTGGCATGACTCTCGAAGGTGCCGAAGGTCTCGAAGGCAGGGTGGCCCTCGTCGCGGGCGCGACCCGTGGCGCGGGCCGGGGCATCGCGGTACAGCTGGGGGCGCGGGGCGCGACCGTGTACGTGTCGGGCCGCAGCACCCGGGGCCGGCGTTCGGAGTACGACCGGCCCGAGACGATCGAGGAGACCGCGGAGCTGGTCACCGCGGCGGGCGGCCGGGGGATCGCGGTGGTCGCCGACCATCTCGTGCCGGGCGAGGTGGAGGCGCTGGTCCGGCGGATCGACACCGAACAGGGCCGCCTCGACGTGCTGGTCAACGACATCTGGGGCGGGGAGCTGCTCTTCGAGTGGGACAGCACGGTCTGGGAGCACGACCTGGACAAGGGGCTGCGGCTGTTGCGGCTGGCGGTGGAAACGCACGCCATCACCAGCCACTTCGCAGTGCCGTTGCTGCTGCGCGAGCCGGGCGGCCTGGTGGTGGAGATGACGGACGGCACCGCCGACTACAACGCCACCCGCTACCGGGTCTCCTTCTTCTACGACATCGCCAAGTCCTCGGTGCTGCGCATGGCGTTCGCGCTCGGGCACGAGCTGGGCCCGCGCGGCGCGACGGCCGTGGCCCTGACACCGGGCTGGCTGCGCTCGGAGATGATGCTCGACGCCTACGGCGTGACGGAGGAGACCTGGCGGGACGCGCTGGCCAAGTCCCCGCACTTCGCGATCTCCGAGACCCCCGCGTACGTGGGCCGCGCGGTCGCGGCGCTCGCCGCGGACCCGGAGGTCTCCCGCTGGAACGGCCAGTCCCTCTCCAGCGGCCGCCTGGCCCAGGTCTACGGCTTCACGGACCTGGACGGCAGCCGCCCGGACGCCTGGCGCTACCTGGTCGAAGTCCAGGACCCCGGCCGCCCGGCGAACACCACCGGCTACCGCTAGGCCGTCTCTTCCGGATCCCGGACGGCGCGTGATTCCGTCCACGTAGGGTGGGGCGGGGACCCGCGTCGCGCGGTCCGTACGGGACGCGGGGGCAACCGGACGTGATGAACAAGCAGGCTCGAACGCAATGGTGGGAGGGGCTGCCCGCCGGGATCCGCAACCAGATCGACGGGTACGTCCTCCAGGACTCGCTGATGGCGGCGATCCGTGTCGTCACCGAGATCGGATTGGCCCCCGACGGAATCGGGGCCGCCACCGCGCAGCTCATCGTCAGCGACCGGTACGCGCACCACGGTGACCGGATCGCCCGAGAGCCCGACACTCCCCTGGACCATGAGTCGTTGGTTCGGCGCGTCGGAGGGATCCTCGGTAGCGTCGTGGCGATCGAGGCGGTCTGGGACGGCGACACCGTCCACGACTGGTTCGTGCGGCTGCTGGCCATCACGGCCGAGCCGGCAGAGGAGTACGCACTGGCCTTCATCCACCGGTCCCTGGCCGAACGCCACCTCGGAGAAGGCGCGAAGCTCGATGGCCGCCATCCCGTGGCTGTGGCGGCCGAGAGGGCCGGCGGGGACCTCGCGGCCCACCTCTGCGTCCCCTTCCACTTCTCGAGCCCGGACACACCGGACGACGATGCCCCCCGCTGGCAGCCCTGAGCACGGCATCCGGCAACGGGCTACGGGGTGGCGCGGGAGGCCGGACGGTCGGCCAGGCGGTGGGACAGGCCGTCCAGGACGCACTGGAGGCCGAAGGTCCAGATCGTCCCGGGGTGGTAGCCGGCGACCGCGGTGCCGACGCGGCCGGCGAGCGGGTAGCGGTCGGGGTCCAGGGCGCGCTCCAGCAGCGGGGCGCTGACGGCCCACCAGTCCTCCTGGCTCTGGCGGCTGTTGTGGTCGGCGTCGTCGGCGGCGGCCAGTGCGTTGGCGTGCACGAAGCCCAGCAGGTGCGTCAGGGCCGCGTCCATCTCGGTGTCGGTGAGCCCGATCCCCTCGAAGGCCGCCAGCTCGTACTCGTACTTCCCGATCACCCCGGGGCCCAGCGGCGGGCGGGTGACGGCCAGGTCGGCGATCCAGGGGTGGCGGACCATCAGGTCCCGGTTGTCCTCGGCCACCCGGGTCACATGGACCTGCCAGGGCTCCTTCGGGTCCGCCGGCCGGCGTTCCATGTGCAGGTACGCGTCGTCGAGCATCAGGTCGAGCAGCTCCGCCTTGCCGGGGACGTAGGTGTAGACGGTCATCGGCGTCACGCCGAGCCGCTGCGCCAGCGCCCGCATGGTCAGCGCGGCCAGCCCTTCCTCGTCGGCGAGCACGGTCGCGGCGCGGACGACGGCGTCCACGCTGAGGCCCTGCCGCGGGCCGCGCCGGCCGGGCTGCGCCGGCTGTCCGGGCTCGCGCCACAGCAGCTCCAGCGTGCGGACGGGGTCTCCCGCCCCGCTCCGGTCCTTCACCATGTCCCGGCCTCCGAACTTTCGCCATTAATTGGCTACACCGTATAGAGTACAACGTATAGAGTAAAGCGCAGAGAGTAAGCCGAGACGCCGCACCTCGAGGAGTTCCGTGCACATCGCCGCCGACAACCACCAGGTCATCCAGGTCCGGGGAGCCCGGGAGAACAATCTCGCCGACATCTCTCTGGACATCCCCAAGCGTCGCCTCACGGTCTTCACCGGCGTCTCCGGCTCCGGGAAGTCCTCCCTCGTCTTCGGCACCATCGCCGCCGAGTCACAGCGGATGATCAACGAGACGTACACCGCCTTCATCCAGTCCTTCATGCCGAGCCTCGGCCGGCCGGACGTGGACGGACTGCACAACCTGAGCGCCGCCATCGTGGTGGACCAGGAGCGGATGGGCGCGGGTTCCCGCTCCACCGTGGGCACGGCCACCGACGCCTACACCATGCTGCGGATCGTCTACTCCCGTGTCGGCACGCCCCACATCGGCACGTCCAGCGCATTCAGCTTCAACAACCCCGACGGGATGTGCCCGCGCTGCGAGGGCGTCGGCGAGGTCTCCGACATCGACGTGGACCAGCTGGTCGACCGCGAACTCACGCTCAACGAGGGCGCGATCACCGTCCCCGGCTTCGCCGTGGAGTCCTGGTACTGGCAGAACATGGCGAACTCCGGCTTCTACTCCCCCGACACGAAACTGAAGGACTTCACCGAGCAGGAGTGGGCCGACTTCCTCCACAAGAGCGCGGTGAAGGTGAAGGCCGGCTCCAACGGCTTCACCTACGAGGGCCTGATCACCAAGATCACTCGCCTCTACCTGGCCAAGGACCGCGAGTCCATGCAGCCCCACATCCGCGCCTTCGTGGACCGCGCGGTGATCTTCACCGCCTGCCCGGACTGCGGGGGCACCCGCCTCTCGGCGGCTGCGCTGTCCTCGCGCATCCATGGCGTGAACATCGCCGAGTGCGCGTCGATGCAGATCAGCGAACTCGCCGGCTTCGTGCGCCGGATCGACGATCCCGCCGTGGCCCCGATGCTGGTCAACCTCCGCAGCCTGCTCGACTCCCTCGTCGAGATCGGCCTGGGCTACCTCAGCCTGGACCGCCCCTCGGGCACGCTCTCCGGCGGCGAGGCCCAGCGCGTGAAGATGGTCCGGCACCTGGGCTCCTCCCTCACGGACGTCACGTACGTCTTCGACGAGCCCACCACCGGCCTGCACCCGCACGACATCCAGCGCATGAACGACCTGCTGCTGCGCCTGCGCGACAAGGGCAACACCGTGCTGGTCGTGGAGCACAAGCCCGAGGTCATCGCGATCGCCGACCACGTCGTCGACCTCGGCCCGGGCGCCGGCACGGCCGGCGGACAGCTCTGCTACAGCGGGGACGTGGCCGGGCTGCGCACCTCCGGCACCCTCACCGGCCGCCACCTCGGGCACCGGGCGCGGCTGCGGGAGTCGGTGCGCACCCCGCGCGGCCACCTGTCGGTGAAGGGCGCCGACCTGCACAACCTGAAGGACGTCAGCGTGGACGTGCCGCTCGGCGTGCTCACGGTGGTGACCGGTGTCGCGGGATCCGGGAAGAGCTCGCTGATCCACGGCTACCTGTCCGGGCGCGAGGGGGTGGTGGTGGCCGACCAGTCGCCGATCCGCGGTTCGCGCCGGTCCAACCCGGCCACCTACACCGGGCTGCTGGGGCCGATCCGGACGGCCTTCGCCAAGGCCAACGGCGTCAAGGCAGCGCTGTTCAGCGCGAATTCGGAGGGCGCCTGCCCGAAGTGCAACGGCCTCGGGCTCGTCTACACGGACCTGGCGATGATGGCCGGGGTGGCCACGGTGTGCGAGGAGTGCGAGGGCAAGCGGTTCACCCCCGAGGTGCTGACGTACCGCCTGCGCGGCAAGAACATCAGCGAGGTGCTGAACATGCCGGTCGCCGAGGCGCACGAGTTCTTCACCACCGGGCAGGCACGGGCCGTCCTGGGCCGCCTGTCCGACGTGGGCCTCTCCTACGTCCGGCTCGGCCAGCCGCTCAACACCCTGTCGGGCGGCGAGCGGCAGAGGCTGAAGCTCGCGATCAGCATGGCGGAGAAGTCCTCGACGTACATCCTGGACGAGCCGACGACCGGACTGCACATGGCCGACGTCGACAAGCTGCTGGCCCTGCTGGACCGGCTCGTCGACGACGGCAACTCGGTGATCGTCATCGAGCACCACCAGGCCGTGATGGCGCACGCCGACTGGCTGATCGACATCGGCCCCGGCGGCGGTCACTCCGGCGGCCAGGTCGTCTTCGAGGGCACTCCGGCCTCGCTGGTGGCCGACGGCGACACGCTGACCGCCCGTCACCTGCGGGAGTACGTCGGCGCGGACGCGTAGCGGGCCGGGCCGGCGGCCGCGCCGCGGGGCACGGCCGCCGGCTCACCCCCGGGGGTCTACGGCAGGCGCAGCTCGCGGTCCTCGCCCAGCGGGGCGAAGAACCGCTCGACGTCGGCTGCGGTGACCCCGGCCAGGGTCGGCGGGGACCAGCGCGGGTTGCGGTCCTTGTCTACGACCTGCGCCCGGATGCCCTCCACCAGGTCGGGCGAGGTCAGCGCGTTGCAGGAGACCCGGTACTCCTGGGCCAGCGCCTCCTCCAGCGTGCCGAGGGCTGCGGACCGGCGCACCGCGGCGAGGGTGGCCTTCAGCGCGGTCGGGGACTTGGCCAGGATCGTCTCGGCGGCCTCCTTCGCCGCCGGGTCGCCCTGGCCGAGCAGCCTCTCCACGATCTCCTCGACCGTGCCGGCCGCGTAGCAGTGGTCGATCCAGGAGCGCCCGCCGGCGAGTACCCCGGGCTCGGGCGCGGCGGCGTACCGCGGCAGGACCTCGTCGGCGGGGGCCGTGGCGAGCGCGGCGGTGAGCTCCGGGAGGCGCGCGGCGGGTACGAAGTGGTCGGCCAGCCCGCAGAGCAGCGCGTCCGCGGCGCCCACGGCGGTGCCGGTGAGGGCGAGATGGGTGCCGAGCCGGCCGGGGGCGCGGCCCAGCAGCCAGGTCCCGCCGACGTCCGGGACGAAGCCGATGCCGGTCTCGGGCATGGCCACGCGGGAGCGTTCGGTGACGACCCGGACGCTGCCGTGGGAGGAGACGCCGACGCCGCCGCCCATCACGATGCCGTCCATGAGGGCGACGTACGGCTTGGGGTAGCGGGCGATGCGCGCGTTGAGCCGGTACTCGTCGCGCCAGAAGCCGGCGGAGGCGGTGTTCCCGGCCTTGGCGTCGTCGTGGATGGCCCGGATGTCGCCGCCCGCGCACAGCCCGCGCTCACCGGCTCCGCGGATCAGGACCTGCCCGACGGCGGGGTCGTCCGCCCAGGCGTCGAGGGCCTCGGAGATCCGCAGCACCATGGGGTGGGTGAGGGCGTTGAGGGCCCTGGGGCGGTTGAGGGTGAGCACGCCGGTCCGCCCCTCGACGTGGAACAGGACGGTGTCGTCGTCGGAGGGGGCCTTGGCGTCGGTCTCGGGTTCGGTCTTCACGCCGATCAGTATCTCCGTGGGCGCGGCGTGCTACGGGCGCCCGTACGCCCCGGGCCTGCGCCCGAACGCGCGGCGGAAGACGTCGATGAAGGCGCTGGCCGAGGACCACCCGCAGCGGTGCGCGACGGCGGTCACCGGCGTGCCCACGGCCAGCAGCCGCAGCGCCCGGTACAGCCTCGGCTGGGTGCGCCACTGCGGGAGGGTCATGCCCCAGCTCGGCCCGGAAACAGCCGGCTCAGCGTCCGCTCGCCCGCCCCCGCCCCGAGGCGGCGGCCAGCTCCGCCAGCGTCGGGCTCGCCTGCGCGCCGCTGCTGGTCGCCTGCGCGCTGGCGGTGCCCGGGCCGGCCGGCTGGTGGCTGCTGGCCCTGCCCGCCGCGCCCGTGCCCGCCGCCGTCCCGGCCGAGGACCGGCGGGCCTTCCTGCGGCTCTCCCTGGTCGTGATCACCCGCTCGGTGGTCTTCACCGGCCTGAGCACCTTCATCGCCCTGTACGTCCGTGAGCGCGGCGGCGGTGGCACCGCCGGGTCGGTGGCGCTGTTCGCGGGCAGCGTGGGCAGCGCGGGCGGCACCCTGCTCGGCGGCCGGCCGGCCGGTGGGGGCGGAAGGCCACCGTCCGCCGGGCCTACGCCGCGGCCGCGCCCGCCGTCGCCGGGATCCTGCTGCTGCCGGCGCCGCTCGTGCCCCTCTGTGCGGCGGCGGCCGCGGCCGCGCTGCACGTGCCCTTCTCGCTCCAGGGGGCCCTCGGCCAGGACTACCGGCCGACGCGGACGGGGACGGCGAGCGGGGTCACCCTCGGACTGACCGGGAGCGTCGGTGGCCTGGCGAGCCCTCTGATCGGCGCGGCTGCCGACTCCCTCTCGCTGCGGGCCGCCCTGCTTCCGCCCGCCGCGCTGCCGGTGCCGGCATGGGCGCTGGCCCGGCGGCTGCCGGAGCCGGCCGCTTGAGGTCAGTCGCGGGGGCGGGCCCGGTGGGCCTGCCAGGCGGCCAGGGCGTCCGTGCGCGCGCCGCCGGGGTGGCGGGCGTGCCAGTCGCGCAGGAAGCGGTTGAACTCGAACTGGGCTCCGACCTCCTGGGGTTCGGCCGCCCGCTCCCGGGTTGCGTGCCAGTGCTCGACGGCCTCGGCGAGGGTGTGACCCGCGTGCCCGGCGACGTACTCCCGCATGAAGGCGTCGAAGTGGAAGCCGGGCCCGATCTCCCGTACGAAGTACTCCCGCAGCACCTGGCTGCAGCGCTGCCCCTGCGGGATCACCGTCGTCCCGTCGACGGGGGCGGCGAGTTGCCGCCCCGCGCGGCGGGGCGCGGCGGGCCCCGTGGCCGCGGGCTCGGGCAGGCCGTCGAGCGCGGCGGCGAGCCGGGCGGTGACGGCGGCCTTCCCGCCCCGGGCGGCTACGCCCATCTGCCGCGCCAGTCCGGTCAGTTCGGCCAGGGTCCAGTACCAGCGCAGCAGTTCCGCCCCGGTCAGCGCCGTCGACAGGAGGGGGCGCACCTCCCCCGCATTCGTACTCACGTTCGCATTCTAGACGGTTCCCCGTCTCGCGACATGCCGCGGCGATCGGCGGAGCGGCGCGGCGGCTTCTGACAGGCTTTCACCCCAGACCGAGCGCCCGTGGCGGCCCCGCCGCACCCGGCTTCGAAGGAGCGCGCATGCCCGCCGACCCGAACGGCCTCGCCCTCGGCGAGGACACCGCCCTGGTCCTCATCGACCTGCAGACCGGCATCCTGGCGCTGCCCACCACCAGGCCCGCCCCCGAGGTCCTGGAGCGGGGCGTCGCGCTCGCCGAGGCGTTCCGTGCCCGACGACTGCCCGTGGTCCTGGTCAAGGTGGCCTGGTCGCCGGACGGCGGGGACCTTCCCACCTCCAACGTGGACCGCCCGGGCCCGGCCGCCGCCCCGCCCGCAGCGTTCTCCGAGATCCCCGCCGAACTCGCCGCCCTCGGGGACGTGGTCGTCACCAAGCGCCACTGGGGCGCCTTCACCGGCACCGAGCTGGACCTCCAGCTCCGCCGCCGCGGCATCCACCGCATCGTCCTGGCCGGCATCTCCACCAGCGTCGGCGTCGAGTCCACCGCCCGTACGGCATGGGAGCTCAGCTACGACCTGGTCTTCCCGGAGGACGCCACCGCCGACACCGACGCCGACTCCCACGCGCACACCTTCGGCAAGATCTTCCCGCGCATCGGCAAGGTGAGCACCACCGACGAGGTCATCGCCGCCCTGCGCCCCTGACCACGGACCCCTGTTCGCGTTTCTAGGTCGTTCGACCTAGAATCTGCGGCATGACTGATGCCCTGCGGCACGACCCGTCCGCCCCCGTCCTGATCACCGGGGGGTACGGAACCGTCGGCGCCGAGATCGCCCGTATGGTCGCCCCCGGCGCCCCGATCCTGCTCACCGGCCGCACGCCCGAGCGCGGCCGGGCCCTGGCCGCCGAGACCGGCGCCGAGGTGCGCGCGTGGGACCTCGGCGCCGCGGCACCCTTCCGCGCGGACGCAAGGGCCGTGGTCAACGCGGTCAACGACCCGGAGGACCGGGTCCTGCGCGCCGCCGTCGAAGGCGGCGTCCCCTACGTCGACATCACCCGCTGGACGGCCCGGATGCAGCGGGCGGTCACCGTGGCGACCCTGCTGGGACCGACCGCGCCCGTCCTGCTGTCCTCGGCCTGGATGGGCGGAGTGAGCAGCCTCGTCGCCGCGTCGCTCGCCGCCGATCTGGGCGGCGCCGAGCAGGTGGAGATCGCCGTCCGCTGGGACATGGCCGACCGGTCCGGCGCGGACTCGGTGGAGTTCATGGACCGGCTCGGTGTGGGGTTCGAAGTTGTCGACGGCGGGCGCCGCCGGATCGCCGGCCCGCTCACGGAAGCCCGTACGGTCGTCATCGGCGGGGCTCCCGTACGGGTCGCGCGCATCGACACCCCGGAGCAGTTCACCCTCCCGCTGACCCTGGCCACCTCCACCGCGGCCACCCGCATCGGCTTCAGCTCCCCGGCCGCCACCCGCGCGCTCCTCGCCCTGCGGGGCACCGGCTTCTTCCACTGGGCCGGCGGGGAGCGCTGGGCGCCGGCGCGCCGCGCCCTGCTGCACTCGCCCGGGGAGGGCGGTACGGCGCAGCTGCGCATCGACGTGTCGCACGGCGGGCGCAGCCGCACCGCGACCGTCACCGACGCGCGCGGCCAGGGCCATCTGACCGCCGTCGGGGCGTTCCTGGGCCTGCACCGCGTGCTGGGCACCGACGGGGCGGCGCCGCCGCAGGGGGTGGTCTTCCCCGAGCAGCACCCCGACCCGGTCGCGGCGGCCGCGCGGCTCGCGGACCACGGCGTACGCGTCGAGCTCGACCGGGCGGGGACGGGGGCGGCGGCATGACCCCCGAGAACCCCGGCAGCCCCGGCAGCCCCGTCAACCCCTCGGCGCCGACCCCGAAGGGGCACCAGCGGCGCGCGGCCCTGCTGGACGCGGCGGAGCACGTCCTCGGCTCGGCGGGGGGCGCCGAACTGACGATGCGGGCGGTCGCCGACGCGGCGGGCGTCCGGCTGGGCCACCTCCAGTACTACTTCCCGGCCCGTTCCGATCTCCTGGCCGCCCTGCTCGACCGCATCCTCACGGCTTCGCTGGCGCGCGTCGCCGCCCTCGGGGAGGCCGGCGACGCGGCCGGCGACCTGGCGGCCGTCCTCGACGCCCTCCTCGGCGACCACGACGACCCGTCCCTGGTACGGCTGTTCACCGAGGTCTGGGCCATGGCCGCGCACGACGAGGACGCGGCCGGAGCCGTCCGCGCCTTCTACGCCGCGTACGCCGGGCATGTGGCCCGCTTCGTCCGCGACCGCTCCCCCGGCCTGGACCCGGTCGCGGCTCACTCCCGCGCCGAGGTCTTCGTGATGCTCATGGAGGGCGCGGCACTGTTCCGTTCGGGCATCGCCGGCCGTGCCGCCCCGGTCACCGACGCCGTGCTCCGCCGTACCCTGCTCGACCTGCTCGGGCTGCCCGGCCCCGGGGGCGGGGCCGCGTAGGCCGGTTCGAGCCGTAACCGGGAGGGCTCCCACCGGTTAGCAGCTCGGAAGACGAGGGAGCACCCATGGCACAGCAGCACACGACGTCCCTGCGGCTGCGCCTGCAGTACCGGTTCGACAACCTGGTGGCGGGCGGAACCACCCCGCTCATCGGGTGGCTGGCGCTGGCCTGCCTGGCCGTCGTGGTCCCGGCGAGCGCGGTGCTGGTCTGGGCCGACCGGGCGGCGCCGCCGACCTTCTCGGGGCGGCTCACCGCCGTATGGGTCAGCGTCGGGCAGACCCTCAAGCTCGGCGGCGCGGTCGGCTCGCCCCTCTACGTGCTCGCCTCGGTGACGCTCGCCCTGGTGGCCCTGCTGTTCGTGTCGACGCTGGTCAGTCTGATCACCACCGGCATCAACGGGCGCATCCTGTCGCTGCGCCGCGGGCACTCCACGGTGCTGGAAGCGGGGCACACCGTCGTCCTGGGCTGGTCCGACCAGATCCTCCCGGTGGTCTCGGAACTCGTCGCGGCCAACGCCAACCAGCGCCGGTCCGCCATTGCCGTCCTCGCCCCGAGGGACAAGGTGGACATGGAGGACGAGGTCGCCACGGGCCTCGGCGGTACGGGGGGCCGTACGGGTACGGGGGGCCTTACGGGCACGGGACGCCGTACGGGCACGGGCGCCACCCGGATCATCTGCCGCAGCGGCCCCACCACCGACCCGACGGCGCTGGCCAGGGTGAGCCCGCAGACCTCCAAGGCGGTCCTCGTGCTGCCTCCCGACGGTGACTCGGGCGACGCCCACGTGGTGAAGACCCTGCTCGCCCTCGACGCCGTGCTCACCCGCCCGCGCGGCACGGTGGTGGTCGCCGCGGTCCGCGACTCCCGCAACCACCTCACCGCCAAGCTGGCGGCCGGGCCCGGCGGGCACGTGCTGTGCGCCGACGAGATCATCGCCCGGCTCCTCGTCCAGACCGCCCGCCAGCCCGGGCTCTCCCTCGTCTACCAGGACTTGCTGGACTTCGACGGCGACGAGTTCTACACCGCCGCCGCGCAGGGTCTCGCCGGGCGCACCTTCGGCGAGGCCCTTCTGGCGTTCACCACGTCCGCGGTGGTCGGACTTCTGCACGCCGACGGCCGTGTGGTACTCAATCCGGATCCGCACACGGAGATCGGCGCGGACGACCGGATCATCCTGGTCTCCGAGGACGACGACACGGCCGTGCCGGAGCCGGCGGGCCCCTGGGTCGACGAGGACGCGATCGTCACCGCCCGTCCCCGGTCCCGTTTCGCCGAACGCCTGCTCCTGCTCGGCTGGAACCGGCGCGCACCACTCGTCCTCGAACAGCTCGACGAGTTCGTGAGCCCCGGCACCACCCTGGACGTCGTCGCCCTCGGCGACGGGGCGACGCTGCGGACCGCCGCCGAGGTGGCCGCGGCGCGCAGCCGTCTCGAAGTGGCCTTCCGCAGCGGGGACATCACCGACCCGGACGTCCTGGCCAAACTGGACGTGCCCTCCTACGACAGCGTGATCGTGATCGGCGAGACGGACCGCGAGTCCGCGCCCGCCCCCGCGCCCGCCCCCGCGGCCGCGGCGCCCGATACGGCCCCGCCCGCCTTCGCCCCGGAGCCCGGGAGCGCCACGGACGACCGGACCCTGGTGACGCTGCTGCACCTGCGGGCGATCGGCGAGGCGGCGGACTGCGAACTCCCGCTCACCACCGAGATGTCCGACGACGGCAACCGCCTGCTCGCGCCCGCCCGGGCCGGCGCCGACTTCATCGTCAGCGGCCGGCTGATCAGCCTGCTGATGACGCAGATCTCGCAGAGCGGTCATCTCGCCGACGTCTTCGAGGAGTTGTTCAAGGCGGAGGGCAGCGAGTTCTATCTGAGGCCGGTGGCGGACTACGTCCGCACCGACCGTGAGGTGGCGTTCGCGACGGTGGTCGAGTCGGCGCGCCGCCGCCGGGAGTGCGCGGTCGGCTACCGGCTGCGCGCGCAGGCCGCCACGGCTCCCTCGTACGGTGTGCGGCTCAATCCCGACAAGCGGCAGCGGGTCCGCTTCGGCGAGCACGACTGGGTGGTCGTGCTCGCCGAGAGCTGAGCCACAGGCCTCGGGGCGGCGGTCACGCCGAGGTGTGGACCTCCAGCGCGGTGCGCACCGCGGATTCCAGGGCGCCCTCGATCCACGCCGGCTTGATGGAGGTGTGGCAGCCCGCGAAGTG
Organism: Streptomyces erythrochromogenes; assembly: GCF_036170895.1. NCBI lineage: Bacteria > Bacillati > Actinomycetota > Actinomycetes > Kitasatosporales > Streptomycetaceae > Streptomyces > Streptomyces erythrochromogenes. Next base: position 1,446,025 of record NZ_CP108036.1, read on the forward strand.
CAGGTTCCCCTCCGCCTTGCGGACGTGCGGGAACAGCTCGGTGTGCTGGCCGGGCAGCAGTACGGAGGCCTCGCCGTAGGCGTAGGGGTCGCGCATCCAGGACTGGGTGCGTCCGACGCCGGTGTAGAACACCTCGATCCGCTGCCCGAACACCTCCTGGACGCCGGCCAGGGCGCGGGGGTAGCGCTCGTCGTCGTCCAGGGAGTCCCACTTCAGGGCGTCGTCCGACCAGCTGTAGGAGGCGAGCACGACCCCGCCCCGGCTGCCCTCGACGGGGTAGGAGGGCTGGAACATGAAGCGGTTGGGGTTGTCGGTGGCCGAGCCGCCGCCGATGACTCCGGCGGCCTCGGGCTGGTCGCGGGTGAGGCTGCGGCAGGCCGCGTAGTGGGCCCGCTGGGCGCCGGAGATGCCGCTGCGGGCTACGGAGGAGTGGGCGCCCAGCAGTGACCCGTCCTCCGGGGTCTGCCCGAGCTGGTACTTGCGGTACAGGCCGGGCTGCACGGCTTCCAGTTCGCGCTTCCAGTCGGCCTCGTCGAACTCCCACCAGCGGCGGCTGAACTCCAGCAGCACCTTGGTGGCCGCGTCGTAGTGCAGCTCGGTGATCGCGCGCCGCTTGCCGTAGGAGAGGGCGGGGGTGACGGGGATGTGGCGCAGCCCGGAGAAGGGGACGGTGATGATGGCGGTGTCGCCGGTGAAGGTCTCGCGCTGTACGGGGCGGCCGCCGCGGCCCTCGGAGACGGTGTCGACGGTGACCCTGCCCTCCCCGTGGGTGATCCGGGTGGCGCGCCGGTCGAGCCGCACGATGTCCTCGACCCGGGCGTAGAGGGCGTCGGCCAGGGTGGCGGTGCCGCCGGGCAGTTCGAAGAAGGCGGTGTCGGGGCTGATGAGGGAGGCCCCGATGAAGCTGTGCACGAAGGCGAGGTGGAGGCGGGAGGTGAGGTTCTCGACGGTTCCGACCAGGTCGATCGTGCGCTCGTCGAGCTTCGCCTCCTCGGTCAGGTAGCGGTACATCGACATGTGGCCGTAGCGCTGGATGATGCGGGCCCAGCCTTCGACGAGCGCCTTGTCCTTCTTGCCCTCGATCTCCTTGCGTACGGGGGCGAAGGCGTTGCGGACGATCTGCGCGGCGGGGATCCCCTCGTAGGCCGCCGGCACCCCGAAGGAGCGGTTGAGGGTCTGCGGGCTGCGCGCGTAGTCGGCGCGGCGGACGCGGACGCCGTTGACGAAGATCCAGGTGCGGTAGGCGGGGCGGCCCGAGCCGTCGACGTCGACGAGGTGGAAGCGCCGGCGCTTGAGGCCGAGGCTGTCGATCAGGCCGGTGACCAGCGGGTGGCTGTCGGGGATCCGCATGGCGCCGGCTTCGGCGTACTGCTTGGGGTCGGCGAAGGCCGCAGGGGACTTCTCGTGTCCGCCGGTGCGGAATGTCTTGATCCGGCCGCCGACGCGGTTGCCGTTGGCCTCGATGACGGTGACCTCGTGGCCGGCCTCGCGCAGCAGGTGGGCGGCGGTCAGGCCGGCCGGCCCGGCGCCGACGACCAGCACCTTCCGGCGGGGCATGCGGGAGCGCGGCAGGCCGTTCCCGAGGAGGATGTCCGTGTAACCGGGCACCAGGGGCTGGTCGTCGTCGCCCCGTACGAGTACGGCCCGGGCGATCGTGAGGCAGGTCTCCCAGTCCGGGCGCGCGGAGCCGGCCGGCGCCTGCGGGGTCCCGGCGGACGCGGTGGCGACCGTGAGGGCGCCGGCTCCCGCGACCACGGCTGCGCCGGCGATGAGCGTACGACGGGAGGGGCGTCGTGCGGTGTCCTCCGCGGGCTCGGGGTCGGGGTCGGAGCCGGGTGTCGGGGAAGAGTCGATGATCATGAGTCAACTCTCCCGGCCTCCGGGGGCCTTGATCGCTGAAAGCCGCCCCGGCGGGGAACAATCACCCGGACGTGCGGCCTCGTGCGCACGGGGCTGACGAACGGAGTTTCGTACGCCGGCGTGCGCTCAGTGCACCAGGCGCACGCGCTGGCTGGTGAGTTCGTACCGGGCGCCCACGACGGCCAGCGCCCCGGCGGCGATCCCTGCGGCCATCTCGGGCTCCGCGGCCAGCCGCCCCCGCACCAGCCGTACGTTCGCGGTGATCGCGGCGTCGATCCGCGCGGCCCCCCGCAGCCCGCGGTCGATGGCGGGGCGGATCTGGTCGACCAGGTACTGCATGTGGCCCGGGAGCAGCGGTCCGCCCTCCGCGGCCCGCACGGCCGCGGCGACGGCCCCGCAGGACTGGTGTCCCAGGATGACGACGAGCGGGATGCGCAGCTCCAGGACCCCGTAGGCGATGCTCCCGAGTACCGCCTCGTCCAGGACCTCGCCCGCCGAGCGCACGGTCAGCAGGTCGCCGAGGCCCTGGTCGAAGACCAGCTCCGGCGGGACGCGGGAGTCGACGCAGCCGAGGACGACGGCGAACGGGTGCTGGCCGGCGACCAGCGTGCGCCGCACGGTGCGCGTCTGGTCGGGGTGGCGTTCGTGGTAGGTCCGCCAGCGCCCGTTCCCCGCCACCAGTTCGCGGAGCGCCGACTCCGGTGTGGTGGGCCGTGATCCGGCCCCTCCCCCGGGTGGGGCGGCCATGGGCACGCGGGCGGAACCGGCCACCAGCCCGGCCCCCACGGCGGCCACGCCCGTCAGCACCGCCCGGGCCAGCCGACGCCGTCCCGGGACCTCTCGACCTTCAGCTTCGACGCTCACATCAGGACAAACTATTCATTTCCACCCCTCCTGCTCCGCAGGACACGGCCTCGGTTCAGTTGGGCTCGGAGCGCGCGCGGGTGACGGTGCCGGTGCCGGGGGCCGTGCCGGTGCCGGTGTCGTGCAGGAATCCGCCCGACTGGTGCTTCCACAGCTTCGCGTAGGCGCCTTCGGTGGCCAGGAGCTCCCGGTGCGAGCCCTGCTCCACGATCCGGCCGCGGTCGAGGACGACGAGCTGGTCCATGGTGGCCACCGTGCTCAGCCGGTGCGCCACCACGAGGGCGGTGCGGCCCTCCATGAGCCGCCACAGCGCCTCCTGGACGAGGATCTCGCTCTCCGAGTCCAGGGCGCTGGTCGCCTCGTCGAGCAGCAGGATCGGCGCGTCGCGCAGGATGGCCCGGGCGAGGGCGACCCGCTGGCGCTGTCCGCCGGACAGTTTGACGCCGCGTTCGCCGACCATGGTGTCGAATCCGTCCGGCAGCGCGTCGGCGAACTCCGTGACGTGCGCGGCCTCGGCCGCACGGCGGATCTCGGCATCGGTGGCGCCCGGGCGGGCGAACGCGATGTTCTCCCGCAGCGTCCTGTGGAACATCGCCGGGTCCTGCGGCACGTAGGCGAGCCGGCTGCGCAGGTCGGCCTGCCGCAGCCGGCTGATGTCCTGGCCCCCGATCATGATCCGCCCGCCGTCCACGTCCGTCATCCGCAGCAGCAGCCGGGTGAGCGTGGTCTTGCCGCCGCCCGAGCGGCCGACGAGACCGATCTTCGACCCGCTGGGGACGTCCAGGTCCAGGCCCTCGAAGAGCGGCTTCGCCCCGCCGTGGGAGAAGTTCACCCGTTCGAACCGGACGTCGGCGCTCTCGGACCGCAGCGGCTCGGGGGCCTCCGGGTCGAGCACCGTGGGCGGCTGCAGGAGCAGTTCGGTGAACTGCGCGGCCTCCGTCATCGAGCTCTCCAGGCGGCGGTAGATCTGGTTGAACTCGAACATGATGCGGGTCGCGTTGGCGTAGTAGGTGAAGGTGACGATGATCGCCTCCACGCCGTGCTCCCCCGCGCCGAGGGCGACGGCGAGCAGCAGGCCCAGCACGTTGGTCAGCACGGACAGGGGTGCGACCAGCGTGTCGATGCGCAGGTTGCCGTAGTCCCACGAACGGAGCGTCAGCCGCCGCGACTGCGCGACGCGGGACTGGTGCTCGGCGGCCTCGCGGTCCTCGGCGGCGAACGCCCGGACCGTGTCCATGTTCATCAGGCTGTCGGCGACGTGGCCCGAGACCCGGGCGATCGCCTCCTCGCGCTGGGCGACGAGGGTCTGGCGGCGGCGGATGAGGGGGGTGACGCAGACGGCCGTCAGGGTGATCAGCGCGAGGAGGCCGACGACGAGCATCGGTTCGTACTGCCACAGCACCACGGACGCGAAGAGCAGCGGCACGAAGCTGCCCATGACCGAGAACGTCAGCGTGTCGACGAACTCCTCGAAGCGGGAGGCGAAGCTGAGGACCCGCTTGGTCAGCGAGCCGGCGAAGTTGTCGTGGAAGAACGCCGCGTCCTTCGCGAACAGCTCGTCCATGCCGATGACGTAGAGGTGCTCGATGCCCCGGGCGTCGAGCCGGTTGAGGCAGTGCAGCCCGATCCGCCACAGCGTCTCCGCGAGCAGCAGGACCCCGGCGAAGCCGAGGACGTAGGGCAGCATCGCGTCGATTCCGACGGCGCCGCCGTCGGCGACGTGGCCGACGAGCTTGGCGACGACCAGCGGCGCGACGTAGAAGATGCCGATGTTGCCCAGCGCCGGGAGCAGCATGGCCGGAGCGGTCAGCCGGCGCAGGCGCGCCAACTCCCGTCCGTAGTAGCGAAGTGCGAGGAGGACCGAGCCCCTGCTCGGCGTGCTTTCGGGCGATTTTGGTGAACCCATCCCAAACCCTGTGTTGTCGGACCAGCAGGACAGGAGTCGGAGTGTCCCGTACGGACGCCGGGGCGGTCCACGCGTTTTCCGGCCGCCGAAGGACTGTTCGGGGCGGCTGATAGCCTCGCTGCTGCCATGCACCCGTCCGCGATCAACGGCACCGTTTCGGCCCACCTCACCCGTTCCCTCGTCGCCGCCCTGGCCGACCCCCGCGCCGGCGGGCTCTCCAGGCTGCCCGACCTCGGCGCCGAGGTGCTCGGCGACGACAGGGCCCGGGTCTCGACCGCGTCGCTCCTGACCGTGTGGGAGAACCTGGTCCTGACAGAACCCCACACCCTGATCGGCCCGTTGATCCTCGAAGAGGCTCCGATCGGCGCCTTCGGGCTCTGGGACTACTTGATCACCAGCGGGCCGACCCTGCGGGAATCCCTCGCGCAGGCCGTGGACCTGATCGCCGTGGTCGGTGATCCGGCGGCGGAGAAACTGGTCGTGGAGGAGGGCGGCGGCCGCTTCACCGTCCGCCATGCGACGGGCAGTTGGGGACCGGACGTGGTCGAGGCCGTCGATCTCTTCGCCCTGTCGCTCTTCCTGACCCGCGCCAGGTCGGCGACCGGCCTCGACATCGTTCCGTCCCGGGTCACGGTCACCCATCGGGCGCCCCGCCGGTCCCGGCAGCTGGCCCGGCTGTTCGGCACCGACCGGATCCACTTCGGTGCGCCGTACAACTCGATCTCCTTCACCGAGGACGACGTACGGGTGCCGTTGCCCAGGGCCCAGCCGGGGGTGGACAGGATCCTGGCGCAGCACGCGGAACTGGTCCTGGCGGCCTCCCGGCCCGTACTCGGCTGGCTCGACCGCTTCCGGGCCGTGCTCACCGCGGCCTTCCGGGACGGCACCGTCGGCCTGGAGGAGGTGGCCTGCCGTCTGGCGGTGAGCCCCCGCACGCTCCAACGACGGCTCTCCGAGCACGACACGACGTGGCGCGAGCAGACCGAGCGCGTACGGCACGAGCTCACCCTGGACCTGCTGCACAGCACCGACCTGCCGCTCCGGGCGGTGGCCGGCCGGGTCGGGTACAGCGACGTCCGGGTCCTGCGCCGCGCGGTGCGCCGCTGGTCGGGAACGACCCCGGGCGAACTCCGCAAAGCCGCTCCGGCCGACCGGACCGGGTGAACGCCTAGATGGTCGCGACGGCGCCGAGGGTCGCGGGGGTGGGGCCGTCGGGGCGGACGGTGAGGCCGTAGGCGGCCTTGGCGGGGACGGAGTGGAAGTGCGGGACGTGGGCGGGCAACAGGTGTTCGAGGAGGACGGTCGACTCCCGGAGGGCGAACTGCAGGCCCAGACAGGCCCGGGGGCCCAGGCCGAAGGGGGCGTAGCTGCCGGGGCGGGTGGGCCGCCGGCCGGGGGTGAGGAAGCGGTCCGGGTCGAAGCGGCCGGGGTCCTCCCAGGTCCCGGGGTCCCGGTGGGTGAGGTAGGGGCAGACCAGCACGTCGGTGCCGGCCTCGATCGCGTACCCGGCGAGAACGTCGTCACCGGCCGCGTGGCGGGGCAGGATCCAGGCCGACGGGTAGAAGCGCAGTGTCTCGTGGACGAGTGCCTGCACCGCCCGGTGCCGTTCGGGGGAGCCTTCCGCGCCCGCGGCGAGTGCCCGCTCCCGCGCCTGCGGGTAGCGGTCGAGCAGGAGGTGGAGCCAGGTCAGAGTGGTCGCGGTGGTCTCGTGGCCGGCGACCAGCAGGGTGACGAGCTCGTCCCGGATCAGCCGGTCGGTGTACTCGGGGGAGGTGTCGGCCGCCTCCAGCAGGACGTGCAGCAGACCCGGGCCGTGGGGGCCCGCCCCGGCGGTGCGGGCGGCGGCGATGGCGCGGCCCGACAGGGCGTCGATACGGGCCAGTTCGGCGGCCACCGCCCCCTGGGCGGCGACGCCGTCGGCGGGGAGGCTGGGCAGCGCGGCCACCACGGCCGGCACGGCGGCCAGTTCACGTTCGGTGCCGGGATCGAGGGGGTGGCCGGTCAGGGACCGCCAGATGGTGTCCAGGGCGAAGCGGCGCATCTCCTCGCCGACGTCGAGGACCTGTCCGTCGCGGGCGTACGCCGCCCAGCGCGCCGCGGCGGTCCGCGCGGCCTCGGAGATCCGCTGCTCGTAGCGGCGCATCCCGCGTCCGGTGAACTGGGACTGGAGCACCCTGCGTTGGCGTTGCCAGGCGTCCCCGGTCGCGGCCAGGAGCCCGTCGCCGATCAGCAGCCGGGCCCGGTGCGAGCGCTTCACGTACAGGTCGGGCCGCAGCGCGAGGACGTGCTGGACTGCTTCGGGTGCGGTGACCAGGACGGTGGGGTGCGGGCCGAGCCGGAAGGCGGCGACCCCGCCGAGCCGCGCGCGGGCCTGGGCGAACAGGTCGATGAGCTCCCCTCCCCCGGCCTGCCAGTCCCGTACGAGGGCGGGGTCCAGTTCGGGAACCGGGCGGCCGGCCGGGGACGGGGGCGGGAGGGGGCCGGGGCGGGCGTGGGTGGCCACGGGTCTGCTCCTGTTCGGCGGCTGTGCGTCGTCACGGACCGGTTTCGGCATCACGCACTGTAGGGGAGCGGGTGCGGCACGCGACAGCCCGCCTCCGGCTCCGCACGCGGAGCCGGAGGCCGTGCGAACGGTCAGGTGCCGAGCACGGCGGCGTGGCGATCCCAGACGGTGAGCCCGTGGGCACCGAGGGCCTCCGGGAGGCCTGCCAGGGCGGGAAGTTGCTCGATGTGGTGGACCCCGGCGGGCGCGGAGCCGGTGAGCAGTTCCCGGGTGACGTACGCGGCGACCAGGGCGGTGACGCGGCTCTGCACCCTCCCGGTGACGGCCCAGGCCGCGTGGAGGTCCCCGCGCCGGGCGTCGGCCCGGACGGCGAAGCCGTCGCCTCCCAGGTGGACCCGGCCGAAGGCGGCGGTCAGGGCCCGCCGCACGGCCGGCCGGCGGGCGGCCGCCCGCAGCCCGAACAGCGCGGAGGTCAGCGGCTTCGAGTCCAGGCACAGCCGGGTGGTCACCTGCCCGACGCCGAGCGTGCGGGGCAGCGTGTGCTGGTCGGAGAAGGGGAACGGGTGCGCGGTGCGCCTGCCGTGACCGGGCAGGGTGGTCCGCAGCGGAGCTCCGGCCGGCGGCCCGGCCAGGCCTTCGACGGTCCAGCGCACGGCGTCGGCGCCGTGCCGCTCTCCGGCGCCCAGCAGCACCGTGAGGTCGATGCGCTCGGCGCCGCCCACGGCCTCGTGCGCCCGGCGGGCGAGGAGGTTGGTCAGGCCGGGGGCGACGCCCACGCTGAGCACGGCCGTGGCCCCGGCCCCGGCGGCGAGGTCGTGCAGGTCCGCCACCCCGTCGAGCAGCCGCCGGGTGGCACCGATGTCGACGAGGTGCACGCCGCGTTCCAGGCAGACGCGCGCGACACGGGTGTCGGGCGGCTCCACGCACAGCACGACGGCCACCACGTCTCCCAGCCCCTCCAGCGTCCGCCGGAATCCTTCCGGATCGGCCGCGTCGGCGCGTACGCCGCCGAGCCGGCGTGCTCTGCCTTCGTCGCGCCCGGCGACGACGACCCGGCCGGGGAACCAGCCGTCGAGTGTGGAGACCACCGTGGCGCCCACGGCGCCGTAGCCCCCGACCACGAGGATCCTGTCCGATGTCACTTGTGCCCTACCCCCAGGAGAAACGAACGACTTCGCAGCGGTGCCCGGCGGGCCGGGGCGGGGTGTTCGTACGCGCCCCGCCCCGGCCCGCCGGGGGACGGTCAGCTCTTGCCGAGGAGCTTGTTCATCTGCGCGATCTCCGCGGACTGGGAGGTGACGATCCCCTCGGCCATCGCCTTGGCCGCGGGGAAGGCGCCCTGCGCCTGCTCCGTCTTCGCCATCGCCACCGCGCCCTCGTGGTGCTCGACCATCAGCTCCATGAAGGCGGTGTCGAACGCCGCGCCCGAGGCGTTCTTCAACTTGTCCATCTGTTCCGCGGTCATCATCCCGGACGTGCCGTGCGCGGAGTGGTCCATGGCGCCCTCGGCGGGCACCTGCTCGCCCCAGGAGGCCAGCCATCCGGACAGGGTCTTGATCTCGGGGTCCTGGGCCTTCCTGATGTCCTCGGCGAGCTTCTTCACCTCCGCGGACCGGGCGCGGGAGGGAGCCAGATCGGCCATCTCCACGGCCTGGCGGTGGTGGGGGACCATCCCCTTGGCGAAGGCGGCGTCGGCCTCGTTGTGCTGCCCCTGGGCGGCCGGGGCCCGGGTCGACGCGGGGGCCGACGGGGACGCCGAGGCGGCCGCGGCGCCGTGGCCGTCGTGCCCGTCCGGGCTCGCGCCGCCACTGCAGGCGGCGAGCACGACGGCGGCCGCGCCCGCCGATACGACGGCGGCGGCGCGACGGAAGAGGGAACGCTTGCTGGTCATGGTGGTGCTGCTCCTTGATCCGCAGCCCGGTTCAGGGCATGCGGGAAGAACGGATGAAGAGGGAAGGCCCGGAGCACGGCCGTTCGCCCGGCGGGTGCCGGGTGGGACGGCCGCGCGGGCGGCTCTAGATCCGCAGCAGCTGCAGTTCGGCCAGATCGGGCGGAGCCCGGGCGCCCGCCGCGGCCACCGGCTCGGCGGCGTCCCGCGAGGACGCCCCGGGGAGGCCCACGAGCGCCTCGGCGAGCGCGGGGGGCGAGTACGCGGAGGCGACGCCGGCAGCGGCGCAGGTGGCGTCGGCGTGCTCGGCGTGGCCCGAACCGCCCGCGGAGTGCGAGCAGTCCCCGCCCGCCGGTTCGACGGCGGCAGCCCCGTGGTCCCCGGCCGCAGCGTGGTGGGCGCCCGCGGACACGGCAGCGGATGCCGGGAGCGGAGCCGGGGCCGGAGCCGGGCCCAGGGCGTGCATGCCGAGGATCCCGGTCAGCACCGCCAGTACCAGCACCAGCAGCGCCGCACCGCGCGCCGAGGGGCGTCGGTTCGTCGAGTGGCGGGTGCGGGTCACCGGATCATCGTACGGCCCCCGCGCGCCGCCAAGGCCTACCGCTTTCGAGCCATTCGCCCGAGCGGGCCTGCCGTCGGCCGCGAACGGGTGGCTAGGATCACGACATGATCACGGCTCGGTCGTCCTCCGGCGTGCCGCGGATCCGGGGAAACCGGAGTCCGCTGGTGCTGCTCTGGCTGACCCTGCTCCTCATCGGCCTGCTCGACGCGCACGGGATCGGCACGGACCGCGGCGGCGTGCACCACGCCCCGTCCGCCTCCACGTCCACGTCCACGTCCGTCTCCTCCACCGCTGCCGTCGCCGCGTCCTCGCAGGCCCCCGTGTCCGGCGCGGACGGTTCCACGCATCCGGCCGAGCAGTGCATGCCGGGCCGCTCCGACCGCAGCACCGCGCCCGCGAGCCACCCGCAGACGGTCGCCGATCCGGCCACGCCCGCCGTGCGGACCGACGGGTCCCCGACGCCGGGCACGTCCCCGCAGGCATGCGGCACCCCGACCCGGCCCGCCCACGGAGTCCTGCGCATCTAGGCCGTCGCTTCCGGTCTTGCCGGGCCCGTACGCCCGCCCCGCACCCGTCCGTCGGTCCAGTGGGCCACGCGGCGCATGCGGTTCACCCTTCCCGGGCGTTCAGGGGTCGCGCCGACCGGACCCCCGGGCATCGGCGGAACACTCCGCACGACCCGCGGCACCATCCGCCTGCCCCTACCGGGCTGCCCCTCCCCGCCCACGGTCCGAAGCACCTCCACGGAGGAGCCGTGTCGTTGCCCCCTTCCGCCGCCGCGCGCCGCGCGGGCGTCCTCGTACGGCCGCTGCTCGCGCTGTCCGCGCTCCTCGCGCTGACCGCCTTCACCGCGGCCCTCATCGGCTGCCTGGTCCACGACGGCCAACCGCCCCCGCGGCAGGCCCTCGCGCGGTCCGCCACGGTCCACCACCACGCGCCCGCCGCCCGGGACTCCCCGGGGATCCCCCACCCCGACGACCCCTGCGTCCTCCACCTCGCGCCCCGGGGCGTCCAGGACCTCGCGGCCCAGCGCCCGGCCGCGTTCCCGGTGCTCCTCGCGCTGCTCGCCACCGCGTCTCCCGGCCCGGTACGGCGCCGCGCCCCCACGCCTGCCGGGACAGCGCTCGCGGGGCGCAGAACCAGGACACGCCTCTGCTGCTGGCGGATCTAGCAGCCGTTCGTGCGGCCTTGCCCGAAGGCCGCCGTCCCCTGCGCCGCGTACGGGCGAACGCCCCTGCGCGGCGGCGGCGGACGAGATGTGCACGGAAACATCCGTCTACGAACGAGAGCAGAGGAAGATGTCCTCTCCGTCCACACGGACCACCCGGCCCGCCCGCGGCGCCGCCCTGTCCGGGCTCGTCGGCAACACCCCGCTCCTGCGCGTGTCCGAGCCCTTCGCCCCCGAAGGCCGCGGCTTCTGGGCCAAGCTGGAGGGCTTCAACCCCGGTGGCATCAAGGACCGGCCGGGCCTGCACATGGTCGAACGGGCCCGCGCCCGCGGCGACCTGCTGCCCGGCGCCCGGATCATCGAGTCCACCAGCGGCACCCTCGGCCTGGGGCTCGCCCTGGCCGGCATGGTCCACGGGCATCCGGTCACGCTGGTCACCGACCCGGGCCTGGAGCCGTCCATGACGAAACTGCTGACCGCCTACGGCGCCCAGGTCAACGTCGTGGCCGAGCCCCACCCCGCCGGCGGGTGGCAGGAGGCCCGCCGCGAGCGGGTACGGCAGCTGATGGCCCGGAATCCCGGATCCTGGTGCCCCGACCAGTACAACAACCCCGACAACACCGGCGCGTACACGCCGCTCGCGCTGGAACTCGCCACCGAGCTGGGGCACATCGACGTCCTGGTGTGCAGCGTGGGCACCGGCGGGCACTCCGCGGGCGTCTCCCGGGTGCTGCGGCAGCTCTACCCGCAGCTGGAGCTGGTCGGCGTGGACACCATCGGCTCGACGATCTTCGGCCAGCCCGCCCGGCCCCGCCTGATGCGCGGGCTGGGATCGAGCATCTTTCCCCGCAACGTCGCCTACGGCAACTTCGGCGAGGTGCACTGGGTGGCGCCGTCCGAAGCGGTCTGGGCCTGCCGACAGCTCGCCGGCTCGCACTACGCCACGGGCGGCTGGAGCGTCGGCGCCGTCGCCCTGGTCGCCGGCTGGCTGGCCCGGACCCGGCCGGCGGACACCCGTATCGCCGCGGTCTTCCCCGACGGTCCCCAGCGGTACCTAGGCACCGTCTACGACGACGACTACTGCGCGGCCCACGGGCTCCTCGACGCCCCGCCGGCCGCCGAACCGGAGGTCGTCGGACGCGTCGACGAGAAAGAGGTCACCCGCTGGACCCGGTGCGCCGCCGTCGTCGATCCGCTGTCCGTCGAGGAGCGGGCCGCCGGGTCCCCGGAACGGGCGGAGGTCTCCGACCGGTGAAGGGCACCCTCGCGCAGGTCCGCTCCTACGACGGCAGCGTCCAACTGCTGATGGTGAACCAGTTCACCATCAACCTCGGCTTCTACATGCTGATGCCGTACCTCGCCGCGCACCTGTCCGGCTCGCTGGGACTGGCCGGCTGGCTCGTCGGCCTGGTCCTCGGCGTACGCAACTTCAGCCAGCAGGGCATGTTCCTGATCGGCGGCACCCTCGCCGACCGGCTCGGCTACAAACCCATGATCATCGCGGGGCTGGTGCTGCGCGTCGTCGGCTTCGCCGCCCTCGGACTCGTCGACTCCGTACCCGCCCTGCTGGCGGCGTCCGCCGCCACCGGGCTGGCGGGGGCCCTGTTCAACCCGGCGACCCGGGCGTACCTGGCCGCGGACGCGGGTGACCGCCGGGTGGAGGCGTTCGCCCTGTTCAACGTCTTCTACCAGGCCGGCATCCTGCTCGGGCCGCTGGTGGGGATGGTCCTGGCCGGGGCCGGGTTCCGCGTCACCTGCCTGACGGCGGCCGGGATCTTCGCCGTGCTGAGCCTCGTACAGATCCGCAGCCTGCCCGCACGCCGGGCGGGCGGGGCGGGCACGGAGCAGGGCGGCGCGCGGGAGACGGTACCGGCCCAGTGGCGGGGGATCCTCGCCAACCGGCCGTTCCTGCTCTTCGCGGCCGCGATGACCGGCTCGTACGTGCTGACCTTCCAGGTGTACCTGGCACTGCCGCTGGAGGTCCGGCGCCTCGGCGGCGACGGGGCCTTCGCGGGGGCGGCGACGGCGGCGCTGTTCGCCGTGTCGGGGCTGAGCACCGTCCTGTTCCAGACGCGGGTGACCGCCTGGTGCACGGCGCGCACAACGCCGGGCCGGGCGCTGACCGGGGGTCTGCTGGTGATGGGCGGCGCGTTCGTACCGCTGCTCCTGGCGGCGGCCGTACCGGTGCCGGACGGGGGTCCGGGGCGGTGGCTGCTCGCCGCCGGGCCGCCGGCGCTGGCGGCGCTGCTGCTCGCCGTCGGCACGATGATCGCCTATCCGTTCGAGATGGACACGATCGTCCGGCTCTCCGGGGACCGGCTCGTCGCGACGCACTACGGGCTCTACAACACGGTCTGCGGGATCGGCATCACCGCGGGCAACCTGCTCACCGGTGCTGCCCTCGACGCGGCCCGGGCCTCGGGTGCGCCGGCACTGCCGTGGCTGTCACTGGCCGCCCTGGGAGCCCTGTGCGCCGCCGCGGTCCGGTGGCTGCACCGCAGCGGGCGGCTCGCGGATCCCGTCCCCGCCGGGCGGACGGAGCCGGCCGCCGCCTGACCGGCCCCTCCCCCGGCGCGGGCGGTACGCGGGTCACGCCCGGTGCCGCCCCGCCGGCGGGAGGCCGGCCAGCAGCTCCCGGGCCAGGCGCAGATGGCGGTGGCCCGGCTCCAGCAGGGTCCGGGCGTCGCCGAGGGTCCGGGTCAGCAGGGTGCGGGCCTGCTCGGGGCGGCCCGAGGAGGCCAGGGCGCGGGCCCATTCCAGGCGGGCGTAGATCGTGTGCGGGTGGTCGGGGCCCATGACGCGGGTGCGGTCGGCCACCAGCGACTCCCAGGCGGTCGCGGCATCGGCGGTCCGGCCCGCCCGGGCCGCGAAGGCCGCGAGGCTGCTGCGGACGGCGAGGGTGTGCGGGTCGTCGGGGCCGAGGCAGCGTTCGGCATCGGCCAGCAGCTCGGCCAACTTCTCCTCGGTGCGGGCCGGTTCACCAGCCCGGTACCAGATCAGGCTGCGCCGGGTGGCCAGTACCTGCGGGTCGTCCGGGCCCTGGACCCGGAGCCGGTCGGCGAGCAGCCGGGCCAGCTGCCGGGCCGCCTCGGCCGGGGCGCCCGACTCGCCGGTGAAGTAGGCCAGTTCGTGCCGGGCGGCCAGGGTGTCCGGGTGGTCGGCGCCGAGGACGGACGCGGTGTGGGCGGCCAGGGCGGCGAACCGGCCGGCCGCGGCGTGCGGGTTGCCGGCCTCGCCGGTGAAGAAGGCCAGCTGGTGGCGGGCGGCCAGGGTGTCGGGATGGGCGGGGCCCAGCCGGTCCTCGCGCCGCCGGGTGATCCCGGCGAGGTCGGCGGCGGCCCGGCGCGGGCGCCCCGCGTCCCCGACCGTGATGGCGAACAGGAAGTCGGCGCCGGGAGCCCCGCCCAGCCGGGCCCGGGACAGCGCCTCGGCGGCCCGCCTCGGCCGCCCTTCCTGGTGGGCCAGCAGGCCCATGTCGTAGGCCTCGGCCGGGGTGACCCTCGCGACGAGGGCCTGCCACAGGTGCTCCGGTACCGGGGGCAGGCCGGGCGTGTTGAGGAGGTAGTCGAAAGCCGTGTACCCCTGGGTGTAGTTGCCGATGAGCAGGCCGCTGGTGGCGTAGACCGCCGTGCAGGCCCAGTTCATCGCATCGTCGAAGGGTTCCGGCTGTAGGTCGCCGCCGCCGCGTTCCTCCAGGTAGGGCCGGTGCAGTTCGCGCAGCCGGTCCCGGCCCACCGGGCTTCGCAGTCCGGCCCGCCGGCAGTCCACGGCGGCCGCGACCACGGCCGCGCCGCGCGGATTGGCCCCGGGTGTCCAGGCGTTGTGCCAGGCGGCGAGCAACTCCGGTCCGGCGGCGAGGACTTCCGCGATGCCGAAGCGCTCCCCCGCCCGCAGGGCCGCCCTGATCCGCGGGTCCTGCCCGTGGGCGGCTGCCCGCCGGCGTTCCTCGGGCGACCAGTGCCGTGCCAGCCGTACCACCTCCGCCTGACGGAGCACGTCCCGCTGGGTGCGCCAGGCGTCGCGGTCGGAGCCCGTCAGCCGGCCCTCCTCGCGGGCGTCGAAGCGCCGGAACTCCTGGGTGCGCATGGTCGCCACCACCACCCGGCGCCCCGGCGCCGGCGCCGACAGGGCGGCCAGCATGGCGGTCGTGAGCCCGCCCGCGCCGAGGAACTCCTCCAGGTCGTCGAGCCACAGCACGGCCCGCCGCCGTGTGCCGGCCACGCGCAGCGCCTGCGGGAGCGCGGCCCTGCCCAGCGGGCGGACGAAGGCGTGACCGGGGAAGAGCGTGCGGGCCACCTCGTGGGCCAGCCGGGACTTGCCGGCGGTGGACTCCCCCACCAGCAGGACGAACCCGGCCCGGCCCAGGGCCTCGCGGAGCTGCGGTTCCACGTCGCGGCGGATGTACGCGGGGGGCGCGGCCGGGGTCCGGCTCCCGTCGGCGGGACGTCCGTCCGCGTGGTGGGCGCCGGCCGGTTCGGGGCGGTCCACCTGCCGCAGGGTGGGGATGCGGCCCGCCGCGGTGCGCAGCAGCGCGTCCGCTCCGGCCGCGGTGGCGTCCCCGCCCGCCGCGGTGCCGCGCTGTGGCTGGAGCCGCTCGGCCACCAGGCCGGACAAGGTGGTGACGGCGGCGCCGATTCCGGTGGCCCATGCCCCGCTGGTCCACAGCGAGGCCAGGGCCAGGGCCGCCGCGCCCAGGCCGACCGCGCCCACGTAGGCCGGCCAGCCGCGCACGCGGCCGTTCTCCCGTACGAGCAACACCGGCATGGCGCCCCCCACACACGTCCGTGGCCGGCCCCCATTTTCACCCGTGCGGGTGAATTCGGAACCCGGGGCGGCGAGGTGATCGCCCCGCCTGACCGGATGTCAGCGGTCGGGCGGGGTCCCGGTACGCCCTGGGATCACCCCTCCTTGATGAGCACGGTGATGTTCCGCTTGCGGATGAGGACCCGTTCGACCTCGTCGCCGATCTCGAACTCGCCTTCCACGTCCGTGGGCGTGATGACCTGGGCGACAGTCCCGGTCGGCGCGACCTCGGTCAGCTCCAGGTGGAGTTCCTCGGGGACCGGGACGATCGGTGGGGACGCCAGTACCAGTTCGAGATCGAAGCCGGGGGTCCGGCACTGGCACGTGCCCTTCACCGTGACCGTGCGCCCGCCCTTGCCGTACCGGTGGGCCGTGGCGGTGAAGTCCTCGGCACCGGCTGCACAGGCGAATCCGTTCCCGTATTCAGACATGTCTTCTCCCGTCGTCCGTTCGCTGGTTGGCTGATCACACGCGGATCCAGTCTCTGCGCGGTCGGTGTGGGCCGCAAACAGAGGCGGGGCCGTCAGGCCGGATGGCCGGGCGTGAGGTCCAGGACGTCGCTCAGGCGCAGCAGCGGCGGGCGCTCGGGGCCGGGGCGGCTCGTCTCGACGGGCGCGAGCAGGAATCCGACGTGGTCTCCGCCGTCGGTGTGCCCTTCGATCCGCCCGAGGAACCAGGCGGCGGCGTCTTCCAGGATCGGCGCGGGGGCGTGGGGCGAGCGCCGCCAGGCGAGGTGCTCGAACTTGTCGGTGTCGTCGCCGGTCCGGCCGCCGAAGAGCGCGGCCGTGCGCTTCTGGTCGTCCCGCAGGGTGTGCACCGCGAGGTGGGAGGCCGTCCGGGCGACCGTGTACGTGTGGTTGGCCTTGGAGAGCCACACCATGAACCGGGGCGGATCGATGGAGCACTGGGAGGCGAAGCCCACCAGGCACCCGGCGCGCCGGTCCCCGGCCGCCGCCGTCACCACGTACATCGGGTAGTCGAGCAGGTCGGTGAACGTGTCCAGCTCCGCCATGGTGGCACTCACCCTCTCGGCCCCTCACGGCCCCGTCTCCCGCACCCCATCGTCCCACCGCGCGTACGGGTGGTCACTACGGCCCCGGGGGGATCGGCGGTGCCGCGTTTGCCGCCGGGGATCGTGGTCAGAAGCGAGGTGTACGACGCATCCGTACCCCGATCTCGAGGGAGTGATCAGTCGTGTCCGACAAGGAGAAGAGCCGGGCCAAGGCCGAACAGGCCAAGGGCAAGCTCAAGGAGACCGCAGGCCGCGCGGTGGGCAACGAACGCCTGACCGCCGAGGGCCGTGCCGAGAAGACCAAGGGCAACGCCCGGCAGGCCAAGGAGAAGATGAAGGACGTCTTCAAGGGCTGACCACTCGAACGGTCGGCACCGCGATGCCGCCCCGTGCCGTCGGCCGCCGACCGGTCCCCCGGTCGGCGGCCGACGGCATGATCAGGCCAGGGTCACCACGACCGGGCCGCCCGTGGGGTCCACGCGGGCGGTCCAGTGGGGCGGCAGGTGCAGGGAGCGGGACGGGGAGGCCGGGAGGGGGAGCCGTCGCCGCCACAGCGGGCGGCCGTCCTGGGTCACCGCCACCACGGGGGCGGTCACGGCTTGCGCGGAGCGCAGCAGCAGCGGCCGCCGGGCGACGCCCGTGATCCGGTTGGGCGTCACCCACACGAGCGGGGCGCGGACCTGCAGTGGCGGGCCGTGCTCCGGCCAGGGGGCGCCCGCGAGGTGGGCGAGTACGGGCGCGGCCGCGGCGGCGCCTTCCGCGGCCGCGGAAGCCGCCCGTTCGATGCCGTGGAGGGCGTTGCCGACCGCGAAGACGCCCGGCGCCGCCGTGCGGAAGGAGGCGTCCACGCACGGGCCCCGGGTGCCGGGGTCCAGGGGGACGCCGCCGCGGCGGGCCAGTTCGTGGTCGGGGATCCAGTCGCCGGTGAAGACCACCGTGTCGCAGGCGAGGAGGCCCATGCGGCCGTCCCGGTGGTGGATCACCATGCCGGTCGGCCGGCCCCGGCCGCGCAGTTCGCCGACCGTCGTCGCCGTGAGCAGCGGGATCCCCGGTACGGCGGGGGCGCGCGGGTGCTCGGTGACCATCGCCACCACGTCCGTGCCCGCCTGCCGGAGCGTGGCCGCCGCGTGGCGGGCCACGGGCTCGGCGCCCACCACCACTGCCCGTCGGCCGACGGGCAGTCCGTACGCGTGGACCGCCTGGAACAGCTCCCCGGTGGTCAACACCCCCTGCGGGCGTGAGCCGGGGACCAGCCGGGCGCTGCGCGGGCGTTCCCGGGCGCCGGTGGCGAGTACGACGGCCCGGGCCGTGATCCGTTGCAGACCCGCCGGGCCGGTGGTCTCCAGGCAGAGCGGGCCGGCCCAGCCGGTGGCGGTGACGCCGGTACGGAGCGCGGCCCCGGCGGCGAGCGCCGCCCGTACCGAGCGCCGCGCGTACTCGGGGCCCCGCAGCCAGGGGAGCGGCGGCCGGCCGAAGCCGCCGTGGTGGAGGTGGCGCGGCATGCCGCCCGGGTCCTGCTCGCGTTCCAGGACCTCGACCCGGCCGGCTCCCGCTCGGGCGAGGCGGGCGGCCAGCGCCAGTCCGGCGGGGCCGGCGCCGACCACCAGGACGTCGACCCGCACGTCCGTACGGTCACCACCGTCCGTACGGTTCACCGGCGGGCCTCCTCGAACAGGGCGCGGACGGCGGCCCCGCAGTGGAAGCCCTGGCAGCGGCCGCCGCGGGCCCGTGTGCGCCGGCGCAGACCGTCGGTCGAGACGGGTGGTACGGTCGCGGCGAGCGCGTCGCGGATCTCCCCGCGGGTGACGCGCTCGCAGTGGCAGACGATCCGTCCGTACTCCGGGTCCGCCGCGATCATCGCCGCGTCGCGGTACGGGCGGGGGAACGCCTCGCCGAGGTTCGGCATCCGCACCGGTGCCGGCTCGCGGGCGCCCGTCACGGGCAGACCGCCTTCGGCGAGCAGTTCCACCACGTGGGCGGCGATCGCCATCGACGCGGTCAGGCCCGTGGAGCGGATCCCGCCCACGGTCACGTACCGCTGCGCCGGGCGGGCGCGGATCGCGTAGTCCTCCTGCCCGGTGGCCGCGCGCAGCCCGGCGTACACGGCGGTGACCTCCTCGTCGAGGAGCGCCGGCAGGATCCGCCGGCCCTTCTCCCGCAGCAGCGCGAGCCCTTCGGCGGTCGAGCCGGTGGCGGTCTTGTCGTCCAGGTCCTCGGCGGTCGGGCCGAGCATCACGTTGCCGTAGACGGTCGGCGTGACGAGCACTCCCTTGCCGCGGGCGTCGGGCACCGGAAGCAGGATGTGGCGTACGAGGCCGCGGGCGAGTTCGTCGAAGACGATCAGCTGGCCGCGGCGGGGCGTGACGATGAAGTCCGCGTGGCCGAGGAGCCGGTCGACCTCGTCGGCGTACAGGCCGGCCGCGTTGACCAGGTGCCGGGTGCGCAGCGGGCCCCGGCCGGTGGCGAGGGTGTGCGGCTCGCCCGGGGCGACCGCCCGCACGGGGCAGTTGAGGTGGAGGTCGACGCCGGCGCGCACGGCCTGGGTGGCGTAGGCGAGGGTGGTCGTCCAGGGGCAGATGAGCGACTCGTCCGGTACGTGGAGGGCGCCCAGCACGCCGGGGCCGAGCTCCGGTTCGCGGGCCCGCACCTCGCCTGCCGGGAGGATGCGGGCCGCGTGGTAGCCGTTGCGCACGGCTTTGTCGGCGAGGCCCGGCAGGGCCGCGAGCTGCTCCTCGTTCCAGGCCACGAGCAGGGCTCCGACCGGTTCCACCGGGATGCCGCTGTCGGCGGCGTACGCGGCGAGCAGCCGCTGCCCGTCGCGGACGAGCCGGGCCTCCAGGGAGCCGGGCACGGCGTCGAAACCGGTGTGCAGGATGGCGGTGTTGGCCTTGGAGGTGCCGTTGCCGACGTCGTCGGACGCGTCGATCAGGGCGATCCGCAGCGGCAGGCGGGCCAGTTCGCGGGCGATGGCCGAGCCCACCACGCCGGCGCCGACGACCGTCACGTCGTACGGGTCGCCGCCCGGGAGCGGGCCGCGCCGGGTCAGGGTCATGCCGGGTCGGCGAGCAGGGCGGACACCGCCGTCCGGAACCGTGCGCGGCGCTCGGCGGCGTGCCCGGCGCCGGCCTTCGGTTCGTAGACGGCGGACGGCTTCCACTCCGGTACGGCCTCGTGCACGGCGAGGGCGGGGTCGAGGCCGAGCCGGGCGACGGCGCCGACGCCGAGGGCGGTGGCGTCGGGGAGCGCGGACACCTCGACGGGGATCTGGAGCAGGTCGGCCTGCGCCTGCATGAGCAGGGCGGACCGGGTGAGCCCGCCGTCGACGCGCAGGGTGGCCAGCGGCGCGCCGAGGTCGGCGGCGACGGCGTCGGCGAGCTCGGCGACCTGTGCGGCTATGCCGTCGCACAGCGCGTGCACGAGGTGCCCGGCGGTGGTGTCGAGGCCGAGCCCGGTGACCGAGCCGCGCAGGTCGCCCCGCCACCACGGGGCGGCGAGGCCGGCGAGGGCGGGGACGAAGGTGACGCCGCCGGCGTCGGGGGCGGTCCCGCCCACCGTGTCGAGGTCCTCGGCGCCGGAGATCACGCCGAGGTCGGTGAGCCAGCGGACGGCGGACGCAGCCGTGTAGACCTGGCCGTCCAGGCAGTAGCTGGTCTCTCCGGCGAGCCGCCAGGCGACGCAGCCGACGAGTCCGGTGGTGCTGCGGCGGGGGCGCGGGCCGCTCTGTGCGAGGAGGAACGCCCCGGTGCCGTAGGTGCACTTGGCGGTGCCGGGCTCGGTGACGCGCTGGGCGAGGAGCGCGGCCTGCTGGTCGACGAGCAGCCCCGTCAGCGGCAGCGGGGGTCCGAAGGCGGTGGTGGTGCCGACCCGGGTGTCCGCGTCGACGACCTCGGGCAGCGGTTCGCCGGTGAGGCCGAAGGCGTCGAGCGCCGCCGGCGACCAGTCGACGGTGTCGAGGTCGAGGAGCTGGGTGCGGCCGGCGGTCGCCGCGTCGGTGACGAAGGCACCGGTGAGCCGGTGCACCAGCCAGGCGTCGCTGGTCGTCACGACGCCCTGCCGGGTGAGGTGGCGACGTATCCAGGCCATCTTGGGCGCGGCGAAATACGGGTCGAGGGGCAGGCCGGTCCGGTCCTGTAACGCCGCTGCGTGCGGCGCCAGTTCGGCGCAGAGCTGCTCGGCGCGGCGGTCCTGCCAGACGATCGCTGCGGTCAGCGGCTCACCGCTCGCCGGGTCCCAGGCGAGGACGGTCTCGCCCTGGTTGGCCAGGCCCACCGCGGCGACCGGTTCGCCGGCCGCGGCCAGGGCGGCGCGCCCCGCGTCGACCACGGAATCCAGCAGCTCGCGGGGGTCCACCTCCACACGGCCGCCCGGCAGGTACCGGGGCCGTACGGGGGCGGATGCGGAGCCGATGACTCCTCGTACGGGGCAGACGACGAGGGCCTTGGTTCCCGAGGTGCCCTGGTCCACAGCGAGCACCGGGCCCGTCATCACCACTCCGTCCCTGGTGTCGGCATGCGCGATCGTCTCTGGGAAGCCTTCACCAGCGGACACCGCCCCGTCAAGATCCATCCGCGCGGGCGACGATCGCGCTGACGCGAATTCACATCTTGTATGTGGCTTGATACTTGCATTCGAAAAAGTTTCATGACTCGAACGCTCATAGTCACTCTATAGTGATCGCCGATCACCAGGCGCGAAGGCCATGCGATACGAGGACCGATGACCACGACCACCGCAAGACGCGCCCGTCCCGACGACCCGTCGACCGGGGCGAGGTGATGGCGGGCGGCGACTTCCGGCCCGTCTACCACCCCGCCGGCCACGACAACGACCTGCGGGTGGCCGTGCAGGACCTGCGCACCGGACGCTGGCTGGCGATGGCGCACTTACTGGACCGGACGGACGGCTGGGGGCTGTGGACCCAGCGCACCCAGGTGCTCGCCGCGGTCGCCGCCGGATCCGATGTGGTCCAGGCGTGGCGGTCCGAGGAACCGCGCAGCGTCGCCGCGTCCGTCATGCACACCCGTGTCGTCGTCGAGCGCGCCGTCCGCGCCCACCGCGCGCGCCACCCCCGTACGCGCGAGCTGTGGCAGGAGGCGTGGGCCGCCTGCCGCGACGCCGCCGAGCTCAGCCCCGCCGACCCCGTGCCCTGGGTCTGCCTACTCGCGCTGGCCCTCCTCGACGAGCACCGTTCGATGGACGAGCACCGCCAGGCGCCGCCCGCCCTGATGCTGCCCCGCGGCCCCTGGGGCATCCTCGCCCAGGTCGACAAGCGCGACCCGCACAACCGCGAGGCGTACCACCGGATGCTCCAGTTCGTGTGCGCGGGCACGCCCGGACCGCTGACCGAGGCCGCCAACTTCGTGCACTGGGCGTCCGGTTCGGCCCCGCCCGAGTCCGCCGTCCATCTGCTGCCGCTCTACTTGAGCGTCGAGCGCTACCGACGCGAACGCGGCCAGGAGAAGGCGCTCGACCTCCACTGGGTCGCCGAGGACGCCGTCCGCGACGCCGGGCACGCCCTGGACACCTGGTTCCGCTACAGCGACCTGCGCCGCGCCTCCCAGCTCGACCTGAACCACCTCGCGCACGCCCTGTGGGGAGCCCACCTGTTCGGCGCGGCGGCGCAGGTGTTCGACGCGATCGACCGGTACTGGACCACCCTGCCGTGGGCCTACCGGACCCGCGACCCGGCCGACCAGGAACTGGCCATGGAGGTCTTCCTGCGGGCCCGTGCCCGCAGCCTGACGGCCCGGAGCTGACCGCGCGGGCCCCCCCTTGCCCCGCGCTCCCGAAGGTTCCCCCCTGCCCCACCCCCGCTCCTCTCGACCCCCGGAGGTACTCCCCCATGTCCCGAACCGCGCCGACCGTCCGCCAGGACAGCAAGGCCCCGCCCCGGCGGGACGAGGAGGAACGGCTCAGGGAGCTCGGCTACCAACCCGTCCTCGCCCGCCGGATGGGCGGCTTCGGCAACTTCGCCATCAGCTTCTCGGTCATCTCGGTCCTGTCCGGCTGCATGACCCTCTACGGCTTCGGCCTGGGCACCGGCGGTCCGGCCGTGATGCTGTGGGGCTGGGTGGGCGTGGGCCTGTTCGTGCTCTGCGTGGGTCTCGCCCTGGCCGAGGTGACGAGCGCCTACCCCACCTCGGGAGCGCTCTACTACATGGCCGACCGGCTCGGCGGGCGCCGCTGGGGCTGGTACACCGGCTGGCTGAACCTGCTCGGCCTGCTCGGCGCCATCGCCGGCATCGACTACGGCGCCGCCCTGTTCACCGGCGCCTTCCTCAACCTCCAGTACGGCGTCGAGCCCACCCCCGGCCTGACGTTCGTGATCTTCCTGTGCATCCTGCTGCTGCACGCCGCGCTCAACCTCTTCGGCGTCCGCCTCGTCAGCGTGCTGAACTCGGTCAGCGTCTGGTGGCACCTGGGCGGCGTCGCCCTGATCGTGGGCGCCCTCGCCTTCATACCCGACCAGCACCAGTCGCCCTCGTTCGTCTTCACCGAGTTCGTCAACGACACCGGCTGGGCCAACCCGTTCTACGTGGCGGCGGTCGGCCTGCTGCTCGCCCAGTACACCTTCTCCGGGTACGACGCCTCCGCGCACCTCTCGGAGGAGACCTCCAACGCCTCCGTCTCCGCCGCCAAGGGCATCGTCCGGGCCATCTGGGTCTCCTGGATCGCCGGCTTCGCGCTGCTCGCGGGCCTGACCTTCGCCATCCAGGACTACGCGGCCGTCCAGGGCACCGCCACCGGCGTCCCGCCGGCGCAGATCTTCATCGACGCGCTGGGCTCCGGCGGCGCCACGGCCCTGCTCCTCGTCGTGATCGTCGCGCAGCTCTTCTGCGGCAACGCCGAGGTGGCCGCCGCGAGCCGGATGGTCTTCGCCTTCAGCCGCGACAACGCGCTCCCCGGCTCCGCCCTGTGGCGCAAGGTGAGCAGCCGTACGCAGACGCCGGTCCCGGCCGTGTGGCTCTCCGTCGCCGTCGCGGCCGTGCTGGCGCTCCCGTCGCTCTACTCCGCCACCGCCTACGGGGCCGTGACCGCCATCAACGTCATCGGCATCACCCCGGCCTACGCGATCCCGATCTACCTGCGGCTGCGCGCCGGGAACCGGTTCCAGCCCGGCCCGTGGAGCCTGGGCCGCTGGAGCAAGCCGATCGGCTGGATCGCCGTCGTGTGGGTGGCCGTCGTCACCGTGCTGTTCTGCCTGCCGCAGAAGTCGCCGGTGACCATCGACTCGATGAACTACGCGGTGATCGCCCTGGCCGTGGTCCTGGTCCTGGCCAGCGCGTGGTGGTACGCCGCCCGGCGCTCGTACGGGACCCCGTCGGCGTACGGAAACGCCCGGGAGCAGGCCGAGATCGCCGAGGGCATCGTCTGACCCGACCGTCCGGCCGTCCGCGCGCGCCCCGCCGCACCGGGGGGCGCGCGGTGTCGTCTCAGACCAGTTCGGGCTGCTGTTCGCGGCGCTGCTGCGGCAGCTGCACCGCCGCCGCGGCCCGGCGCTCCCACCGCTTGGTGATCCGGACGTAGCCGTAGATCACCGAGACCATCGACAGGACGACCAGCGGCCCGAACACCCACGGGTGGGCCGCCATCTCCATCGACAGGTAGCGGTACGACAGCAGGAGCCCGACGAAGACCGCGGTGCCGTAGGCGACCAGCTGGATTCCCCTGCGGTCCCAGCCGTGGTCGAGGGTGCGCAGCCCGGCATCGATCGTGAGGGTGAACACGACACCGGCGACGATGTCCGCGCCGTAGTGGTAACCGAACCCCAGCGTCGCGCCGAGCGTCGCGATCAGCCAGAACGTTCCCGCCCAGCGCAGGGCCCGTGGGGCCTTGCGGGAATGGATGAAGATCGCGGTGGCCCACGCCGTGTGCAGGCTGGGCATGCAATTGCGCGGCGTGAACTCGTCGAACGGCATCGGCTGCGGGGTGGTGACCGGCGGCGGCGTGTTCGGCCAGAGCTGGGCCAGCGCCCACTGGCCGCCGTCGGCGCCGTACGCGAAGATCGGCCCGACCACCGGGAAGACCATGTAGATGCCCGGCCCGAGCAGACCGATGGCCAGGAAGGTGCGCACCAGGTGGTGGCGCGGGAAGCGGCGCTCGACCGCCACCTTGCGCAGCTGGTACAGCGCGACGACGACCGCCATCACCGCGAGCTGGATGTAGACGAATTCGAGGACGCGGAAACCGGCGACCCCGGTGGCCTCGACGATCCGGCCGGCCACCCATGACGGGTTGCCGAGCGCCTGGTCGGCGGTCGCCACGTACTGGTCGAGCACCGTCGGGCGGGTCTTCGAGGTGATCAGCAGCCAGGTGTAGCCGGTCTTGCGGCCGGTGACCAGCAGCAGGGCCAGTCCGACGCCCTGCAGCAGCAGGATCCGTTCGCGGCCGGTGCGGCGCGTGAGCGCGATGACGGCGCAGGCCAGGGTGACCAGCAGGGCACCGTTGCCGTACATCATCTCGGCGCCGACCACCCAGCGCACGAGCCAGAAGACGAGGTCGATGCCGACCGCGGCGCCGATCGCGATGAACCGCTGCCGCCAGGTGAGCACCACCAGCATCAGGGCCATGCTGGCGTAGAGCACCGTGCCCGACTTGGGGGCGAACACCACCTCCCGCGCCTGGTCGGTGATCGGCCCCCGCACGCCGTAACCGCGCGCGGCGATCTCCAGTGCGATGAGGAATCCGAGGGCCACCGCACTCACCGCGACCCACAGCACAACGCTCGGGCGACGCCATGCAGCGGACTCGGCTCCGCCGTCCTTTCGCGAAATCGCTCGCTTTACCGCAGATATCAATTTTTCAGCCGATGTTCATATTTCAACCTGATCATTGTTCGCTCGAACATGTTAGCGGAGCTGGTGGGCCGGTTCGGAAATGTCGTGAAGGCCACAGCGGGGAAACCGGGGGCTGCGAGGCACACCGGGCGGAATGCCGAATTCCCCAACATCAACAGAGGGTGTCCCAGGAGTGGAGGGCGTCCAGGGCGGCGGTGCGGGTGGCCGGCTCGGCGACGGCCTCGCGGGCCGGGGTGAGCAGGTAGTCCGCGACGGGGGTGAGCAGGAGGGAGGTGCCGGGGCCGGGGGTGAGGAGACGGGCCTCGCCCCAGGTGTGGCGGATGACGGTCCGGCGGAGCAGGGCGCCGTGCCGTGTCCCGGCCCGGCGGGCACCGGGAGGAGCCTCGCCGCGGCGGCGGTGTTCGGCGGCCACATGAGGGCCGAGGGCGGCGCGCACGGCGGCGAGCGGACCCAGCGGGACGTACTCGGCGGCGTGGTCGAGGAGGGCCGAGGCCTCGGGGGCCAGCCGGTAGGCGGCGAGGACGGCGGCCGCCTCGGCGGCCTCGAAGGGCCGGCCGGCGAGCCCGGCGACGTCGAGGACGGCGAGGGGGCCGGGCGGCAGGTCGGGCCCCCCGAGGCAGGACTCGGCCAGGGCGATGAGGCACTCCACGTGGTCGTCGGCGACCAGGTACGGCCGGACGGGCACGCCCCGGCCGTCGCCCGGCAGCGCGGCGGTGGAGAGGTGGACGCGGTACCAGGGGTCGACGAGGGGGTCCTCCGCGGGCCAGTGGAGCGTGACGGCGGTGTGGTGGGGGCGCTCACCGAGCAGGGAGACGTCGATGTGCTCCACCGGGTGGTCGGTGACCAGACGGATGACGGCCTGCCACAGGGCGGCCTCGTCGGGGGCGACCAGGTCGAGGGTCTCCAGCGGACGGAGCAGACCGGCCGGGTAGTACCGGGCGAGCGGGAGGCCGCCGATGGCGCGCACACCCGTGGAGCAGGCGAGGTCGGCGGCCAGGCGGGCGTACCGGTCGACCCGCTCGCGGGCCCGGCCGAGCTCGGCACGGGCCGGCTCGCCCATCCGGACCCCGTCGCGTTCCAGGGCGGAGAGCACCAGGTGGGGCAGATGGCGGCCGGCCCGGGCTCGGTGCAGCAGTTCCGCCGGGCCGGCGGCGGGGTCGGTGTCGAGCAATCTGTACAGCAATGGGGTGTTCACGGACGTCCGCCTCCGAATGTATGGTCGGGCCCGGCGGCACCGGCGACCGAGGGGGGCGGGCGCGGTGCCCGGACGGTCTCCGGCGTGCCCGCGGCACGGTGCGATTCTTTACCGCAAGGTTCAACACCTGATCACCACAGGCTCAACGGACTCTCGACACCGAGTACGACGCTGTGGTTAAAAAGGTGACACAAATCGAGACATGGGCGCCGAGCGGGGGCGGGCACCGTGTTCTGGGGCTGGGGGCAGGACTTGGGCGATCTCCGTTTCTCATTACTCGGTCTGATGCGGGCTCACCGGGGCGCTACCGCGCTCAAGATCGGGAGCCCGCAGCAGCAGGCGATGCTGGCCGTCCTCCTGCTGCGGCCGGGGCACTCGGCGAGCGCCACCGACCTCATCACGGCGCTGTGGGGTGAGGAGCCACCGAGCGCGGCGATGACCACGGTGCGCACGTACGCGTGGCGATGGCGCAAGGTGCTGGACGCCGTCGGCCAAGACGGCGAAGGGGGCGGGGCCGGAAGCGACCGGCCCGCGCCGAGCGTGCTGGTGTCGATGGGGGACGGCTACCGCCTGGTCCTGCCGAAGCTCGCCGTCGACGCCGCGGAGGCCGAGTCACTGGCCGCCGAGGCGGAGCGCACCGCGCGGACCGATCCGCTGCGCGCCCGGGACCTGCTCAACCAGGCGCTGGAACTGTGGCAGGGCGAACCGCTGGCCGGCGTACCGGGCCCGTTCGCGGAACGGCACCGGCAGCGGCTGGAGGAACTGCGGCTGACGCTGCTGGAGGAACGGATCGGGCTGGACCTGGCGCTCGGCCGCTACTCGCGCTGCATCCCCGAGCTGACCTCCCTCACCACCGAGCACCCGCTGCACGAGCGGGCGTACGAGCTGCTGATGCGGGCGCTGTACCAGGCCGGGCGGCAGGCGGACGCGCTGGCGGTCTACCGCGGGGTTCGGCAGCTGTTCCTCGCAGAACTGGGCGTCGCGCCGGGGGCGGACCTGGAGCAGTTGCACCGCAGGATCCTGGAGGGCGATCCGGCGCTGGCCGCCCCCGAACCGGTCACGCCGGCGGCGCCCGCGGAGGAGCCCGAGAGACAGCGGGAGCCGGCGCGGGAGACCCTCGCCGACGACTCCGGGCACGGATCCGGCCCCCGGGCGGCCGAACCGGACCGGCACGAGGGGAAGAAGGGACAGGAGGCGGCCCTCAGACCGGCGGCCGCGCCCCCAAGACCGGCCCAGCTCCCGCCGGACGCCGCCGACTTCACCGGGCGCACGGCACCGGTCCGGGTGCTGGAGGAAGCACTCGGCACCCCCTCGGGCCAGGCGCTGGTGATCGCCACCGTCGTCGGCATGGGCGGCGTCGGCAAGACGGCGCTGGCCCTGCACGTGGCGCACCGCGTCCGGGAGTCCTACCCGGACGGCCAGCTGTACGTGGACCTGCGCGGCTCCGACCCGGTGCCCGCCGACCCCGAAGCGGTGCTCAGCAGCTTCCTCGTGGCGCTCGGGGTGCCCGGCGACGCGGTGCCCGACGGGTTGGACGCCCGCTCGGCGCTCTTCCGGTCGGTCGTCGACGGGCGGCGGCTGCTGCTGGTGCTCGACAACGCCAAGGACACGGCGCAGATCCGGCCGCTGCTGCCGGGGGCGGTCGGCTGCGCGGTCCTCACCACCGGGCGCACCCGGCCGGCCGGGCTGCCGGCCACCGTGCACGTCGACCTCGACGTGTTCCACCCGTCCGAGGCGCTGGAGCTGCTCGGCCGCACCATCGGCGCGGACCGGCTCGCCGCCGAACGCGACGCGGCGCTGGAGCTGGTGGTGGCCTGCGGGTACCTGCCGCTGGCGGTCCGGATCGTGGCCGCCCGGCTCGCGGCCCGGCCGGGCTGGACGGTGGAGACGCTCAGCCGCCGGCTCCAGGTGGAGCGGCGGCGGATCGACGAACTGCGGATCGGCGACCTCGCGGTGGCGGCGGCCTTCGAACTGGGCTACCGGCAGCTCACCGCCGACCAGGCCCGGGCGTTCCGGCTGGTCGCCTCGGTGGACGGGCCGGACATCGGACTGCCGGCCGCCGCCGCCCTCCTCGACCTCGACGCGTACGACGCCGAGGACCTGCTGGAGGCCCTGGTGGACGTGGCGATGGTGGAGTCGTCGTTCCCCGGCCGCTACCGCTACCACGACCTGCTGCGCTCCTTCGCCCGGCGGCGCCCGGTGCAGGAGGCGGACCCCGCCGCCGCGGACGGCGGAGCGACGGACGGCGGGGAGGCGGTGGCGGCCCGGGACCGGTTGCTGGACCACCTGCTGGCCACGGCCTGCACCGCGTTCCAGCACGCGGTTCCGGGCGATCCGGCGGCGGGCGCGCTGGGGCCGGCCCGGTCCCCCGGGGTGCCGCTGGCCGGGTGGGACGCGGCCCGGGAGTGGACGGGGGCGGAGCGCGCCGGAGCGGTGGCGCTGGCGGCCCAGGTCGCCGCGGACGCGGCGGCGGGCCCGGCGTCCGGCTCCGCGGGCGGCACGGCGGGCGGCTTTCAGGGGACGGCGCTGCGGGCCGCGATCGACCTGCTGATCGCGCTCACGCCGTTCGTGCTCACCCCGCCGAGCCGGCAACTCGCCGCCACCGCCGACGCGCTGGCCGAGGCGGCGGCGCGGCACGGCGACGTGCGGGCCGCCGGACGGGCGCACTTCCTGCGCGGGAACGTCGCCCTGGCGGCGACCCGGCTGGACGCCGCCGAGGCGGCCGCGCGCCGGGCGGTGGACGCGGCGCGGACCGCCGGTGACACGGTGATCCTCCGCCAGGCGCTCAACGACCTGGGCCTGATCTGCCAGTTCCTGAGCCGCTACGACGAGGCGGTGGACCACTACGACGAGGCGCTGCTGCTGGCCAACGAGCTGGGGCACCGCTCCGGCGCCCTGGTGACGACCGTGAACGCCGCGCTGGCACGGGTGCGCAGCGGGCGCGCGGAGGAGGCGGTGGAGATCTGTCACGAGGTGCTCGCCGAGCTGCGGACGCGCCAGGACGATCCCGGGCGGGCGTACACCCTGTACGTGCTGGGCCTGGCGCTGCACGGGCTCGGGCGGCACGAGGAGGCGGTGACCTGGTTCCGGGAGTGCCTGGCGGTGGCGACGGGGGCGGGTCTGCGGGACCGGGCCGCGCACGCGCGCTACCGGCTGGCGGACAGTCTGCGCTCGCTCGGCCGGGCCGACGAGGCGCTCGACCACGCCGGGCAGGCGCTGGTCCTCTGCGAGGAACTGGGGGCGGAGCGGGACCAGGCTCAGGCGCTGCTGGTGCTGGGCCGCTCGCTGGCGGACCTGGGGCGCGGGGCCGAGGCGGGGGCGCGGTTGCGGCAGGCGTACGAGATCTTCTGCCGGCTGGGGCTCCCGGAGGCGGCCGAGGTGGCCTGCCTGCTGGAGCAGCCGGCGCTGGCCCTGGTCGAACCCTGCGGGCTGGAGGCCTAGCGGGGGCGGTGGTGGTCGGGGGCCGCGGGTGCGGGTCAGGAGCCGGTGCTGTTCCAGTCCTTGTCGTCGGACGGGGAGGGGGTCGGCGCCGGGGCCTGGTTGGTGCTGACGGTCCCGCCGCCCTGCCCGGTGCCCGTGCCGGTGGCGTCGTCGGCCATCGCCGCGCCGGCCGCGCCCAGGGCGATCAGCGTGCCGAGACCGAGGCCCGCGACGGCCAGGCAGACCCGGGTGGCAGCGTTGTTGTTCGCGCGGTTCGCCATGACTGCTCCTGAGGGACGTCTTCCCTGGTGGGAAGGGGGCTTCCGGTTCTTCCCGGAGTGTTCCGGGCTGATGGGAGGAGCATCGCAAGGCACGTTCAACAGCCGATCGACGCACGAGCACCGTGCGTCGATCGGGCTCGTTGATCGGGGCGTCGATCGGCTTGTCGATCGGACGCCGGTCAGGCGGCCTCACGGACGTGCAGGGTGCAGCACTTCACACTGCCGCCGCCCTTGAACAGCTCGGAGAGGTCCACGCCGATCGGCCGGAAGCCCCGCTCGCGCAGCCGGGCCGCGACCCCGGTCGCCGCCTCCGGCAGCACCACGTTCAGGCCGTCGCTCATCAGGTTGAGCCCGAACACCGCCGCGTCCGCCTCCTCCACGAGCACCGCGTCCGGAAAGAGCCGGCGCAGCACCTCCCGGCTGCCCGCCGAGAACGCGCCCGGGTAGTACACGACCTCGTCGTCGTCGAGGACGCCGAGCGCGGTGTCGAGGTGGTAGAAGCGCGGGTCGACGAGGTCCAGGCCGACCACCGGGCGGCCGAGGAACTCCTGCGCCTCCGCGTGCCCCGCGGTGACGCTGCGGAAGCCGCGCCCGGCGAGCAGGTAGGAGCCCGTCAGCAGCAGGTCGCCCTCGCCCTCGTTGACGTGGACCGGGTCGTGCGTGGTGAATCCGTTGGCCCGGAACCACGCCAGGTAGGCGGGGCCCTCGGCGGCCCGCTCGGCGTTGCGGAACCGGGCGCCGAGCACCCGGCCGTCGACGACGGTGGCGCCGTTCGCCGCGTAGACCATGTCGGGCAGGCCGGGCAGCGGGTCGATCAGGTCGACGCGGTGGCCGAGTTCGACGTACAGCTCGTACAGCCGCTCCCACTGGGCGACGGCGAGGCCGGTGTCGACCGGCTTGGCCGGGTCCATCCACGGGTTGATCGCGTAGCTGACCTCGAAGTGGGTCGGACGGCACATCAGGAAGCGGCGGGGGCGGGCGGTACGGGTCATGGCGGGCTCCGGGAGGGTACGGACGGACGTGCGGGCGGCGTGCGGGCGGGGGTGGTGGCGAGGCGGGAGGAACCGGACGGCCGGCAGGGCCCGGCCGGTCAGGAGTGCGCGGGACGCTCGGGGAAGCTGCGCAGGCCCCGGAGCGGGCCGGCGAGCAGCACCAGGCCGGCCGAGAGCAGCACGCTCGCCATGATCCAGAGGGTGGTGCGGGCGCCGAGCAGCTCGCCCAGCCAGCCGCCGAGCAGGGCGCCCACCGGGATGGCGCTGAAGTTGACGGTGGAGGCGCTGGCCCGGATCCGGCCGATCATCGCGGGCGGGCAGTAGGCCTGGTAGAAGCTGCCGGCGATGACGTTCCCGGCGATCACCCCGCAGACCGCGATCGACCAGGCCACCGCGCTCACGGCCAGCGGCAGCCGCTCCCCGGCCATCGGCAGCAGGAGGATGAACGGCGCTCCGACCAGCTCGCAGAGCAGCAGTCCGCGGGCCGTCCCGAACCGGCGGGCGATCCGCCCGGCGAGCGCGGCGCCGGCCAGGCCGCCGATGGAGACCACCGCGAAGACGGCGCCGACGCCGCCGGGTGTCACACCCACGGTGCGGACCAGGAAGATGGTCTGCACGGCTTGGATGCCGTTGAGGCCGAGGTTGCCGACGGCGGCGAAGCTCGCCAGCGTGCGCAGGTAGGGGTCGTGCACGAGGAAGCGGACGCCTTCTTTGATCTCGCGGAGGATCCCGCGCCGTTCGGAGACCGGCGGGGGCTTCTCCTCGGCCTTGATGGACCCCACGCACAGGGCCGCCACCAGGTAGGTGAGCGCGTCGGCGAGCAGGCCGGTGACGGCGCCGAACGCCTGGGAGATCAGGCCGGCGAGGCCGGGGCCGGCGATCTCCGCGGCCGCGTCCCCGGAGCGCAGTTTGACATTGGCCTCGAGGAGGTCGGGCTTGGCGACGAGTACGGGCAGCACGGCGCTGTTCGCGGTGGACAGGAACACCTTGACCGCGCCGGCCAGCAGGGCGACCACGACCAGTTGGGCCATGGTCAGCAGGCCCAGCCAGCCCGCCACCGGCACGCTGCCGAACAGCACCAGCAGCAGGAGGTCGCAGACCAGCATCACCTTCAGCCGGGGCCAGCGGTCCACCCAGGCGCCGGCCAGCAGGCCGAGGAAGAGCCACGGCACCCAGGCGGAGGCGGTGAGCAGGCCGACCGTGAACGGCGAGGCCTCCAGGGTGACGACGGCCACCAGGGCGAGCGCGACGTTTCCGACGGCGGTGCCGAGGCCGCTGGTGGTCTCACCGATCCAGAGCTTGCGGAAGTTGCCCTGCGCCCAGAGGCCCCAGCGGCTCTTCCGCGGCGCGTCCCCCTCGGGGGGCGACGGCGGTTTCACGGAGGCTGTGGTCATGGCGGGTCACTCTCCAAGCTTCTCGGCGAGCACGGCGGCGATCCGTGCGACGGGCTCCGGCTGCGTCATGGCGCCGTGCGTGCAGGTGATGCGGTGCTGCTCGATGCGGCCGTCGACGTACGGCCGCCAGGCGTCCCCGTGGGGCCAGTCGGCGGGCTTGTCGAGGGTGGCGCCGAAGAAGACGGCGTCGCCCCGGTAGCGGCCGGGTACGTGCTCGGCCATCAGCTTGGCGTTCTGCTCGAAGACGTCGGGCAGGACGGCTGCGGCCTCGCCGAGCAGTGCGGTGAGGTCGGCCTGGCCGCGGCCGTCGGCCGGGTCGTAGCCGAGGGAGGCGAGCAGTGCGGCGAGGGTGTCGACCGGGTCGTCTGCGGGCGGGGCGGCGTCGGCGCCGTACCGGGCGGGGTCGGCGGGCAGGCCGTCGAGGAGCGCCAGCAGGGCGACCTCCTGGCCGGCCGTCTGGAGGGCGACGGCCATGGCCTGGGCGACGACCGCGCCGAAGGACCAGCCGAGCAGGTGGTACGGCCCGTCCGGTTGGACGGCGCGGATCTGCCGTACGTAGTCCTCCGCGATCTCGGTGACGGAGGACGGGGAGCCGCCGCGCAGACCCCGTGCCTGGAGGCCGTGGACCGGCCGGTCGGGGTCGAGGTGGCGCAGCAGCCCGGAGTAGACCCAGCTGATGCCCGCGGCGGGGTGGACGCAGAACAGCGGGGTCCTGGTGCCGCCCGCGCGCAGCGGGAGCAGTACGTCGAGTGCACTGTGGGCGCTGTCGGCGCCGGTGCCCGCCGGGCTCCCCGGGTCAAGGTGCCGGAGCAGGCGCCGTCCGAGGGCGGCCGCGGTCGGGGCTTCGAAGAGGGCCCGCATGCCGAGGTCGGCGCCGAATGCGGTGCGGATCCGGCCGAGCAGCTTCATCGCGAGGAGGGAGTGGCCGCCGAGGTCGAAGAAGCCGTCGTCGATGGAGACCGGTCCGGGCAGGCCCAGGACCTCGGCGAAGAGGCCGCAGAGCCGTTCCTCGTACGGTGTCCTGGGCGCCCGCCCGGTGGCCGGGGCGTGGAAGTCGGGGGCGGGGAGGGCGCGCCGGTCGACCTTGCCGCTCGCGGTCAGCGGGAGCGCGTCGAGCGGGACGAAGGCGGCCGGGAGCATGTGGCCGGGCAGCGACTCGGCGGCGAAGGCGCGCAGTTCGGCCCGGTCGAGCGGGCCGTCCGGCACGACGTGGGCGACCAGGCGGGGGCCGGCGGTGCCGTCGTCGTGGACCGTCACGGTGGCGGCGAGGATCCGGGGGTGGCGCGTGAGCACGTGCTCGATCTCGCCGGGTTCGATGCGGAAGCCGCGGATCTTGACCTGCTGGTCGGTGCGGCCGAGGTATTCGAGGTCTCCGTCGCGGGTGCGGCGGACCAGGTCGCCGGTGCGGTACATGCGCTCCCCCGGCGCGAACGGGTCGGCGACGAAGCGTTCGGCGGTGAGCGCGGGCCGGCCCAGGTAGCCGCGGGCCAGGCCGGCGCCGGCCAGGTACAGCTCGCCGGGGACTCCGGCGGGGACGGGGGCCAGGTACTCGTCGAGGACGTGGGCGCGGGTGCCGAGGACGCTGCGGCCGAGGGTCGGGCGGCCGGTGGCGGTGAACGGCTGGGTGAGCGCGTCGACGGTGGACTCGGTGGGGCCGTACAGGTTGTGGGCGGTGGTGGCCGGGGCCTCGCGCAGGCGGTCCCAGAGGGACTGGCCGACGGCCTCGCCGCCGAGCAGCACCACGCGCGGGGCGGGCGCGTCCAGCAGTCCTTCGTCGAGGAGCTGTTCGGCGTAGGAGGGGGTGACTTCGACGACGTCGACGGACTCCGCCTCGATGTGCCGGACGAGGGCGGCTGCGTCGCGGCGGACCTCGTCGCCGATCAGGTGGAGTTCGTGGCCGGCGATCAGCCAGAGCAGGCCGTCCCAGGAGGCGTCGAAGCAGAGGGAGGCGGTGAGCGCGACGCGGCTGCGGCCGTGCTCGCGCTCGGTGGCGCCGATAGGGCCGGTCGCGGAGCGGTGGGAGGCGAGGAGCGAGGCGATCGCACCGTGGCTCACCACGACGCCCTTGGGGCGGCCGGTGGAGCCGGAGGTGTAGATGACGTAGGCGGCGTCGGCGGCGGCCGCGCGGGGCGGCGGGTTCGGAGTGGCGGGGCGGTCGTTCTCGTCCGCCGGAGCGGCCGCCAGGACGGGCAGGCCGGCGAGGAGTTCGGGCAGGGGCCAGCCGTCGCAGGTCACGGCCAGCGCGGGCGCGGCGTCGGCGAGCATGGCCGCGGTCCGGTCGGCCGGGTATCCGGCGTCCAGCGGGAGCGAGGCAGCGCCGGCCTTGAGTACGGCGAGCAGGGCGATCACGCTCTCCGCGGAGCGCGGCAGAGCCAGCGCGACGACCGTCTGCGGACCGGCGCCGGCGGCCGTCAGGCGGTGGGCGAGGTGGTCGGCGCGGGCGTCGAGCTCGGCCCAGCTGAGCCGGGTGTCCCCGGCGACCAGGGCGGTGGCGTCGGGGGTGCGGGCCGCCTGGGCCTCGAAGGCGGCGGGCAGCAGCGGCACGGCCGACGGCAACTGCGTTTCTCCGTGGAGCAGTTCCGCGCGTTCTTCGGCGCAGAGCAGGTCGGCTCGGCCGATGGGACGGTCGGGACGGGCCGCGACCGCCGTGAGCAGCCGGCCGAAGCGGACGGCGATGGACTCCACGGTCTCCCGGTCGAACAGGTCGGTGGCGAAGTCGATCGCGCACTCCAGCCCGGCGGGTGCGCCGTCGGCGTCGAAGGACTCGCCCATGGCGATGGAGAGGTCGAACTTGGCCGCGTACCCTCCGACCGGTTCGACGGTGGCCGGCAGGCCGGCCAGGTCCAGCGGGGCCTCTCCGGGTCCGCCGGCCCGGCCCGCGCCCTGGAGCAGCAGCATGACCTGGAAGAGCGGGTGGCGGGCGAGGGAGCGGGCCGGGTTGAGTTCCTCGACGAGGCGCTCGAAGGGCACGTCCTGGTGGGCGTGGGCGTCGAGCTGGGTCTCCCGGACGCGGTGGAGCAGATCGGTGAAGGTCGGGTCGCCGGAGGTGTCGGTGCGCAGGACGAGGGTGTTGACGAAGAAGCCGACGAGATCGTCCAGGGCCTCGTCCGAGCGGCCGGCGACCACCGAGCCGATCGGCACGTCGGTACCGGCCCCCAGCCGGGTCAGCAGCGCCGCCAGGGCGGCCTGCAGGGTCATGAACATGGTGACGCGGTGCTCGCGGGCCAGCCCGGCCAGCGCCCGGTGCAGTTCGGCGCCGAGCGGGAGCACGACGCGGTCGCCGTGGTGGCCGCTGTCCGTGCGCCGGGGGCGGTCCACGGGGAGCGCGAGCTCCTCGGGGAGCCCGGCCAGGGCTTCGCGCCAGTAGGCGAGTTGGCGGGACACCAGGCTCTCGTGGTCCTCCTCGTCGCCGAGCAGCTCGCGCTGCCAGAGCGCGTAGTCCGCGTACTGCACCGGCAGCGGCCGCCATCCGGGGGCCGAGCCGTCACAGCGGGCGGCGTAGGCGGCGGCGAGGTCGCGCAGCAGCGGGTCCATGGACCAGCCGTCGCCGGCGATGTGGTGCAGGACGAGGACGAAGAGGTGCTCGTCGGCGGGGAGTGGGAACAGGTGGGCGCGGACGGGGAGTTCGGCGGCGAGGTCGAAGGGGGTCGCGGAGCACTCGGCCAGGGTGGCGGCCGGGTCGGCGGGCGCGGCGGTGTGGCGCTCGAAGGGGATGCGGGCCTCGGCGGGCGGGACGATCCGCTGCCGGGGTTCGCCGTCCCGGTCGGTGATCAGGGTGCGCAGGATCTCGTGGCGGGCGACGAGGTCGCCGAGGGCGAGTTCGAGCGCGTCCGGGTCGAGCGGGCCGGTGAGGCGCAGGGCGAGCGGGAGGTTGTAGAGGGCGCTGGGGCCCTCCATCCGGTCGATCAGCCAGAGCCGCTGCTGGGCGAAGGAGAGCGGCAGGCCCTCCGGGCGCTCGCCGGCCGTCAGGGCGAGTCGCGCCCCGGCGCCGTCGAGGCGCTGGGCGAGGCCGGCGACCGTCGGCGCCTCGAAGACGTCGCGGACGCCGATCTCGGCCGCGAAGACCGTGCGGACCCGGCTGACCAGCTGCATGGCGAGCAGGGAGTGCCCGCCGAGGGCGAAGAAGTCGTCGTCGATCGAGACCTGTCCGGTCGCGCCGAGGACTTCGCCGAAGAGGCCGCAGAGGAGTTCCTCGCGTGCCGTACGGGCGGCCCGTCCGCCGGCGAAGAGCTGGAAGTCGGGGGCGGGGAGAGCGCGCCGGTCGACCTTGCCGCTGCCGGTCAGGGGCAGCGCGTCGAGGGTGACGACCGCCGCCGGGACCATGTGGGCGGGCAGCGCCTGCGCGGCGAACCGCCGCAGTTCCAGGGAGAGTTCGGGGCTGGGCGCGGTGACCGCGCAGTGCGCGACCAGGCGCCGGTCGCCGTCGGCGCTCTCGTGCGGGGTGACGACGGCCTGGCGGACGGCCGGGTGCCGGGTCAGCTCCTGCTCGATCTCGCCGGGCTCGATGCGGAAGCCGCGGATCTTGACCTGGTGGTCGGTGCGGCCCAGGTAGTCGATCCGGCCGTCGCGGGTGCGGCGGACCAGGTCGCCGGTGCGGTACATGCGCTCCCCCGGCGCGAACGGGTCGGCGACGAAGCGTTCGGCGGTGAGCGCGGGCCGGCCCAGGTAGCCGCGGGCCAGGCTGTCGCCGGCCAGGTACAGCTCGCCGGGGACTCCGGCGGGGACGGGGGCGAGGTACTCGTCGAGGACGTGGGCGCGGGTGCCGAGGACGGTGTGCCCCATGGTGGGGCGCTCCGAGCCGGCGTACGACTGGACCAGGGTGTCGACGGTGCACTCGGTGGGCCCGTAGAGGTTGTGGCCGGTGGTGGCCGGGGCCTCGCGCAGGCGGGTCCACAGGGCCTGCCCGATCGGTTCGCCGCCGAGCAGCACCACGCGCGGCGCGGGTGCGTCCAGCAGCCCTTCGGCGATGAGCTGTTCGGCGTAGGTGGGGGTGAACTGGAGGGCGTCGAGGCCCTGGTCGCGGATGTGGCGGACCAGTGCGGCGGGGTCGCGGCGCAGGTCCTCGCCGATCAGGTGCAGCTCGTGGCCGGCGACCATCCACAGGAGGCTGTTCCAGGAGGCATCGAAGCAGAGCGAGGCGGTCAGCGCGGCGCGCAGCCGGCCGTGGGTCCGCTCGGGCCCGGCGAAGGTCTCGGCCCGGTGGGCGGCCAGCAGGCCGGCGATCGCACCGTGGCTCACCACGACGCCCTTGGGGCGGCCGGTGGAGCCGGAGGTGTAGATGACGTAGGCGGCGTTGGACGGGGTGACGCCGACGGGCGGGGCGTCGGCGGGCCGCTCGGCCCAGTGCTGTTCGTCGGCGTCCAGGACGGCGGCGCCGGCGAGGCCGTCCAGCGCCTCGGGCAGCGGCCATGCTGCGTTGGTGAGGACGGCCGCGGGGCGGGCGTCGGCCAGCATGTGCGCGGTGCGCTCCAGCGGGTATTCGGCGTCCAGCGGGAGGAAGGCCGCACCGGCCTTGAGTACGGCGAGCTGGGAGACCACCGTCTGCGCCGAGCGGGGCAGGGCGAGCGCGACCACGTCCTCGGGTCCGATGCCGGCGGCGGTCAGGCCGTGGGCGAGGCGGTTCGCGCGGGCGTCCAGCTCGGCGTAGGTCAGCCGGGTCTCCTCGAAGACGAGGGCCGTCAGGTCGGGCGTGGCCGCCACCCGGGCGGCGAAGGCGGCCGGTACCAGGGGCGGTTCGGCGGGCAGCGGGCGGTGTCCGGCGAGGAGTTCGGCGCGCTCGCCCTCGGCCAGCAGGTCGGCGCGGCCGATCCGCACGTCCGGCCGGGCCGTCATCTGCGTCAGCAGCCGGCCGAAGCGGTCGGCGATGGACTCGGCGCTCTCCCGGTCGAAGAGGTCGGTGGCGAAGTCGATCGCGCAGTCCAGTCCGGCGGGCTCGCCGTCCGGTCCGAAGAACTCCTCCAGCGTGATGTTGAGGTCGAACTTGGCGACCCCGGTGTCCGCGGGCAGCGCCTCGGCGCGCAGCCCGGCCAGCTCCGGCTCGCCGCCGGTGTTGGACTGGAGGACCATCGCCACCTGGAAGAGCGGGTGGCGGGCGAGGGAGCGGGCCGGGTTGAGCTCCTCGACGAGGCGCTCGAAGGGCACGTCCTGGTGGGCGTAGGCGCCGAGTCCGGTCTCCCGGACGCGGCCGAGGAGTTCGCTGAAGGTGGGGTCGCCCGAGGTGTCGGTGCGCAGGACGAGGGTGTTGACGAAGAAGCCGACCAGGTCGTCCAGGGCCTCGTCCGAGCGGCCGGCGACCACCGAGCCGATCGGCACGTCGGTACCGGCCCCCAGCCGGGTCAGCAGCGCCGCCAGGGCAGCCTGGAAGGTCATGAACATGGTGACGCGGTGCTCGCGGGCCAGCCCGGCCAGCGCCCGGTGCAGTTCGGCGCCGATGGGCAGGGCGACCCGGTCGCCCCGGTGGTCGGCGCGCGCTCCGCGCGGCCGGTCGACGGGGAGGGCGAGTTCCTCGGGGAGGTCGGCGAGGGTGTCGCGCCAGTAGGCGAGTTGGCGGGAGACCAGGCTGGCGGGGTCGCTCTCCTCGCCGAGCAGCTCGCGCTGCCAGAGCGCGTAGTCGGCGTACTGGACGGGCAGCGGCTGCCATCCGGGCGCCGAGCCGTCACGGCGGGCGGCGTAGGCGTCCGCCAGGTCGCGCAGCAGCGGGCCCATCGACCAGCCGTCGCCGACGATGTGGTGGAGCGCGACGACCAGCACGTGCTCCTCGGGGCCGACCTGCAGGAGGGTGACGCGTACGGGCGGTTCGGCGGCCAGGTCGAAGGGGCGGCGGGCGGCCCGGTCCACCTCGGTGTCCACCGACTCCGGTGCGCATTCGAGGAGTTCGACGGGGAGGGCCGCGCCGGCCGGGGGGATGACGATCTGGTGGGGCTCGCCGTCGCGCTCGGCGATCAGCGTGCGCAGGATCTCGTGCCGGGCGACGAGGTCGCCGAGGGCGAGTTCCAGGGCGGCCGGGTCGAGCGGGCCGGTGAGGCGCAGGGCGAGCGGCATGTTGTAGAGCGCGCTCGGGCCCTCCATCCGGTCGATCAGCCAGAGCCGCTGCTGGGCGAAGGAGAGCGGCAGGTCCTGCGGGCGCTCGCCGGCCGTCAGTGCGAGGCGGGCGGTGGCGCCGTCGAGGCGCTGGGCCAGGCCCGCCACCGTGGGCGCCTCGAAGACGTCCCGGATGCCGAGTTCGGCGCCGAGGACGGCGCGGACGCGGCTGAGCAGCCTGGTGGCGAGCAGGGAGTGTCCACCGAGGGCGAAGAAGTCGTCGTCGGCCGAGACCGGTCCGGTGAGGCCGAGGACTTCGCCGAACAGGCCGCAGAGGATCTCCTCGCGTGCCGTACGGGCGGCCCGGCCGCCCGCGGCCGCCGCGAAGTCGGGGGCGGGCAGCGCGGACCGGTCGAGCTTGCCGTTGGCGTTGAGCGGCAGCTCGTCGAGCGCCGTGAAGGCCGCCGGGACCATGTAGTCGGGCAGGGCGGCGGCCGCGTGGGCGCGCAGCGCGGCCGCGTCGAGCGGGGTGCGCGCCACGACGTAGGCGACCAGCCTGGTGCCCGCCGCGCTGTCCGTGCCGTCCTGGTACGGCAGGACCGCGGCCTGGAGGACGTCGGGGTGGGCGGCCAGTACGGTCTCGATCTCGCCGGGTTCGATGCGGAAGCCGCGGACCTTGACCTGGTGGTCGGTGCGGCCCAGGTACTCCACGCGGCCGTCGGGGCGGCGCCGGGCGAGGTCGCCGGTGCGGTACATCCGCTCCCCGGGCGCGAACGGGTCGGCGACGAACCGCTCGGCGGTCAGGGCGGGCCGGCCCAGGTAGCCACGGGCGAGGCCGGCGCCGCTCAGGTACAGCTCGCCGGGGACGCCCGGCGGTACGGGCCGCAGGCCGGCGTCCAGGACGTGGGCGCGGAGGTTGGGCAGCGGGCGGCCGATGAGCGGGCGCGGGTCGCCGGACAGCCGGTGGTACAGCGCGTCGACGGTGCACTCGGTGGGGCCGTACATGTTGAGCACGACGGTGTCGGCGGCGGCGGTGAGGGTTGCGGAGAGGGTCTGGCCGAGGGCCTCGCCGCCGACCATCAGCAGGGCCGGCGGGCAGCGGTCGAGCAGGCCCTCCTCGACCAGCCGCTCGGCCTGGCCGGGGGTGACGTCGAGGACGTCGGCGCCGGTGAGCTCGACGTGGGCGACGATCGCGGCGGCGTCGCGGCGCAGGTCGTCGTCGAGCAGGTGGAGTTCGTGGCCGGCGACCATCCACAGCAGTGCCTCGAGGGCGGTGTCGAAGGAGAGCGAGGCGGCCTGGGCGAAGCGGAACCTGCGCCCCGGGTGGGCCTGCCGGGCGGCGGCGATGGTCTCGTCGCGGTGGAAGGCGAGCAGGTTGGCGAGGCCTGCGTGGCGGACCACGACGCCCTTGGGGCGGCCGGTGGAGCC
Source organism: Streptomyces erythrochromogenes (assembly GCF_036170895.1). Lineage (NCBI taxonomy): Bacteria > Bacillati > Actinomycetota > Actinomycetes > Kitasatosporales > Streptomycetaceae > Streptomyces > Streptomyces erythrochromogenes. The sequence continues at coordinate 1,487,119 of NZ_CP108036.1, forward strand.
CGAGGTGTAGATCACGTAGGCGGCGTGGGAGCCGGTGACGCGGACGGGTTGGGCGTCGGCGGGCAGCTCGGACCGCGACGGTTGGCCGGTGTCCAGGACGGTGGCGCCGGCCAGGCCGTCCAGGACCTCGGGCAGCGGCCATGCGGCGTTGGTGAGGACGGCCGCGGGGCGGGCGTCGGCCAGCATGTGGGCGATCCGCTCGCGGGGGTGGTCGGCGTCGAGCGGGAGGAAGGCCGCGCCGGCCTTGAGTACGGCCAGGACCGCGACCAGGGACTCGGCGGAACGGGGCAGGGCGAGCGCGACCACGTCCTCCGGGCCGGCGCCGGCGGCGGTCAGGCCGTGGGCGAGGCGGTTCGCGCGGGCGTCCAGCTCGGCGTAGGTCAGCCGGGTCTCCTCGAAGACGAGGGCGGTGTCGTCGGGGGTCGCGGCGACCTGGGCGGCGAAGGCGTCCGGTACGAGGACGTCGGCCGCGCCCGGCCGGGCGGTGTCGTGCCAGCCGGCCAGCGCGGTCCGGCCGGCCTCGCCCAGGACGTCCAGTTCGGCGACCGGGCGGTGCGGGTCTTCGGCGGCCTGGGCGAGCAGGCGCAGCAGGGCGTCGGCGAGGCGTTCGGCGGTGGCCCGGTCGAACAGGTCGGTGGCGAACTCCAGGCCGCCCTCGACGCCGCCGGGGGTGCCGTCCGGGCGGTGGCGTTCGGAGAGGTTGAGGGTGAGGTCGAAGGCGGTCGTGGGCAGGCCGAGCGGCTCGTGGGCGGTGCGGGTGCCGGGGAACTCGGGACCGCCGCCGGCGGTGTTGTCGAAGGCGATCATCACCTGGAAGAGGGGGTGCCGGGCCAGGGTGCGGGCCGGGTTGAGCTCCTCGACGAGTCGTTCGAAGGGTACGTCCTGGTGCGCGTAGGCGGCCAGGTCGGCTTCCCGGACCCGGGCGAGCAGCTCGGCGAAGGTGGGTCGGCCGGTGAGGTCGGTGCGCAGCACCAGGGTGTTGGCGAAGAAGCCGATCAGGTCGTCGAGGGCCGGGTCGAGGCGGCCGGCCAGCGGGGTGCCGATCGGCAGGTCCTCACCGGCGCCGAAGCGGTGCAGCAGGGTGGCGTAGGCGGCCTGGAGGACCATGAAGAGGGTGGCCCCGTGGCTCGCGGCGAGGTCGGCGAGCCGTGCGTGCAGGTCCGCGTCGAGCTCCAGCGGGACGACGTCGCCGCGGTGGCTCGGGAGCGACGGGCGGGGGCGGTCCAACGGGAGCGGCAGCTCGTCCGGCAGGCCGGCCAGTGCCTGCCTCCAGTGGTCGAGCTGGCGGGAGAGCGGGGACTGCGGGTCGGTGTCGGCGCCGAGCAGCCGGTACTGCCACAGGGTGTAGTCGGCGTACTGGACCGGCAGCGGCTCCCACACGGGCGGCTGCCCGCCGAGCCGAGCGGTGTAGGCGTCGGCGAGGTCGCGGAAGAGGGGCCGCAGGGACCATCCGTCGCTGGCGATGTGGTGCATCACGAGGAGCAGTACGTGCTCGTCGGGGGCCTCGGGGCGCAGGTAGGCGTGCAGCGGGACGTCGTCGGCGAGGTCGAAGGTGTGGCCGGTCAGCTCCTGTGCGGGGCGGTCGGTGACGGTGAGCAGCGGGGCCGGGGGCGCGGGCAGGACCCGCTGGTACGGGACGCCGTCGTGTTCGCCGAAGACCGTACGGAGGCTCTCGTGGCGGGCGACGACGTCGTGGAGGGCGCCTTCGAGGGCGTCCGCGTCGAGCGGTCCGGTGAGGCGGAGGGCGAGGGTGACGTTGTAGGTGGCGGCGGGGCCTTCGGCCTGGCCCATGAACCACAGCCGGCGCTGGGCGAAGGATACGGGCAGGTGCTCGGGCCGGGGTTCCGGGCGCAGCGCGGGCCGGGCCGGGTCCGTGGCGAGCCGGTCGGCGAGGGCGGCGACGGTGGGGGCCTGGAAGAGGTCGCCGATGGCGAGTTCGGCGCCCAGTTCGGTGCGGGCCCGGCCGACCAGGCGGGTCGCCAGCAGGGAGTGGCCGCCGAGTTCGAAGAAGTCGTCGTCGATGGTGATCTCGTCGATGCCGAGGATCTCGCCGAAGAGGGTGCACAGGGCGCGCTCGCGCTCGTCGCGGGGGGCGCGGCCGGCGGTGTCGGCGCCGAGTTCGGGGGCGGGCAGGGCACGCCGGTCGACCTTGCCGTTGGCGTTGAGCGGCAGGGCGGGTAGGACGACGACGGCCGAGGGGACCATGTAGCCGGGGAGGGAGGCGGCGGCGAACTGCTTGAGTTCGCAGGCCAGTTCGGGCTGTCCGTCGAGGGCGTGGCCGGGTACCGAGCAGTAGCCGACGAGCCGGGTGTCGCCGGGGCGGTCCTCCCGGGGGATCACGATGACCTGGCGGACGGCGGGGTGGCCGGAGAGCACGGCCTCGATCTCGCCCGGCTCGATGCGGAAGCCGCGCAGCTTGACCTGGCCGTCGATCCTGCCGAGGAACTCGATCGCGCCGTCGGTGCGTCGGCGGACCAGGTCGCCGGTGCGGTACATCCGCTCGCCCGGCGCGTACGGGTCGGCGACGAAGCGCTCGGCGGTCAGCGCGGGCCGGCGCCAGTAGCCGCGGGCCAGGCCGGCGCCGGCGACGTACAGCTCACCGGGGACGCCGGGCGGGACGGGCCGGAGCCGGGCGTCGAGGACGTGGGCGCGCATGTTGTCGAGCGGGGCGCCGATCGGCGGCCGGGGGCCGGCCAGGTCGGCGGGGGCGAGGGGGTGGTGGGTGGCGAAGGTGGTGGCTTCGGTCGGCCCGTAGACGTGGGCGAGCAGCAGGTCGGGGCAGTGCTCGAGGACGCGGTGCATGAGGGTGCCGGAGGCGGCTTCGCCGCCGGTGCAGACGGTCCGCAGGGCGCGGAACGTCTCGGGGGCCTGTTCGGCGACGAGGTCGAAGAGGGCCTTGGTGAGGAAGACGGCGGTGACCTCGTGCCGGGTGGCTACGGCGTGCAGGGCGGCGGCGTCCAGGGTGCCGGGCGGGGCGACGACGACGGTGCCGCCGGACAGCAGCGGTGTCCACAGCTCGTAGGTGGCGGCGTCGAAGGCGTGCGGGGAGTGCAGCAGGATCCGCCGGTGTCGGCCGTCCTGCCAGCGGCGGTCGGCGGCGAGGTCGACGACGTCCCGGTGGCGGACGGCGACGCCCTTGGGAGTGCCGGTGGAGCCCGAGGTGAACATCACGTAGGCGAGCCGGTCGGGGTGGGCGGGGACGCCGGGGGCGTGCGCCGGGGCGGTGTTGTCGTCGCCGGGGCGGACCACGACGGCTTCGTGCGGGAAGCCGGGGTCGGCGCGGTCGGTGAGCAGGACGGGCGCGGCGGTGTCGGCGAGGAGTGCGGCCATCCGCTCCGGGGGCAGGCTCGCGTGCATGGGGACGTAGCAACCGCCGGCCTTGAGCACGGCCAGGGTGGCGACGACCAGGTCCACCGAGCGTTCCATCAGCAGGGCGACCGGGGACTCCGGGCGGACACCGGAGGCGGTCAGGTGGTGGGCGAGCCGGTTGGCGCGGGTGTCGAGCTCGGCGTAGGAGACGGTGCCGCCGTCGTGGGCGAGCGCGACCGCATCGGGGGTGCGGGCCGCCTGGGCCTCGAACAGTTCGGTCAGCGAGCCGGCCGGGACGGGCGCGGCGGTGGCGTTCCACTCGTCGCGCAGCCGGTCGTGCTCCTCGGGGGTGAGGATGTCGAGGGTGCCGATCGGTGCCTCGGGGTCGGCGGCCGCGGCGGCCAGCAGCAGCCCCAGGCGCTCGAACAGGGTGGTGACGGTGGCGCGGTCGTAGAGGTCGGCGGCGTATTCGACCGAGCCGGTGAGGCCGGCGGGGGCGCCGTCGGGTGTGTGCCGCTCGGTGATGCCGATGTTGAGGTCGAACTTGGCGACGCGCAGGCCGAGTTCCTCGGGCTGCGTCTGCAGGCCGGGCAGGCCGCCGAGTTCGCCCTCCTCGTGGTTCTGGAGCACGAGGAGGGTCTGGAAGAGCGGGTGGCGGCCGAGGGAGCGGGCCGGGTTGACCTCCTCGACGAGCCGCTCGAACGGCACGTCCTGGTGGGCGAACGCGTCGAGCTGGGATTCCCTGGCCCGGCGCAGGAGTTCGGCGAAGGTCGGGTCGCCCGAGGTGTCGGTGCGCAGGACGAGGGTGTTGACGAAGAAGCCGACCAGGTCGTTCAGGGCCTCGTCGGAGCGGCCGGCGACCCCGGTGCCGAGGGGGATGTCGGTGCCGGCGCCGAGCCGGGTGAACAGCGCCGCGAGCCCGGCCTGGAGGACGGAGAACAGGGTGGTGCGGTGCCGGCGGGCCAGGCCCGCCAGGGCGGCGTGCAGGTCGGGGCCGTAGCCGAAGGGCACGGCGTCGGCGGCCCCGGTCGGGGCGGGCGGCCGGGGGCGGTCCGTCGGCAGCTCCAGCTCCTCCGGGAGGCCGGCCAGGGCGCCTCTCCAGTAGTCGAGTTGGCGGCTCAGCACGCTGCCGGGGTCGCTCTCGTCGCCGAGCAGTTCGCGCTGCCAGAGCGTGTAGTCGGCGTACTGGACCGGCAGCGGCTCCCAGTCGGGGGCGCCGCCGCCGAGGCGGGCGGCGTAGGCGGCGGCGAGGTCGCGCAGCAGCGGGCCGAGCGACCAGCCGTCGCCGGCGATGTGGTGGAGCACGACGAGCAGCACGTGCTCGTCGGCGGAAGCGGTGAGGACGGTGGAGTCCTGGGCGGGGGTGAGCGAGAAGACCGTGACCCGGATGGGCAGTTCGGCACTCAGGTCGAAGGTGCGGGCGGCGGCCCGGTCCCGCAGGACGGGGTACTCGTCCGGTGCGCAGTCCAGCGTCTCGAAGGCGATCCGCGCCTCCGCCGACGGCAGGACGTGCTGCACCGGGACTCCCCCGGCCACCGGGAACACCGTGCGCAGGGCCTCGTGGCGGGCGACCACGTCCGCCGTCGCGGCGCGCAGCGCGTCGGTGTCGAGCGTGCCGCGCAGGCGGACCGCGAACGGCAGGTTGTAGAGCGCGGTCGGCCCTTCGATCTGGTCGATCAGCCAAAGACGCTGTTGTGCGTACGAAACCGGGATCACGGTGCTTCCTCTGCTCACGTCACGGCGTGGATGGTGTTCGGGGTGGGCCTCAGGCGGGGACTGCGGTCGTCGGGCGCACCGTGGGCCGGCAGTCGAAGAGGGCTACGGGGCGGCCCATCGCCACGGCGATCTTCCGGTCGCCGCCGAACGGGTCGCGGCCGTGCGTGCAGAGCACGTTGTCGACCAGCATCACGTCGCCGACCTGCCAGGTCTCGCGGACGGTGGCGGCGTCGTAGGCCGCGTTGAGGGCGTCCACGTCCTCGCGGGAGAGGGGTTCGCCGTCGCCGAAGCCGGTGTTGAACGGCAGGCCTTCGGGTCCGAACTCCTCGACCATGGCCTCCCGGATGTCCGGGTCGAGGGACCACTCGTTCCAGAAGGCCAGGTGGTTGAACCAGACCTCCTCGCCGGTCTGCGGGTGGTGGATCGTGGCCGAACGCAGCTGGCTGGTGCGCAGGTTGCCGTCCGGCTGCCACTCCCAGGCGATGCCGTTCTCCCGGCAGTACCGCTCGACGTCGGCGCGGTCGTCGGTGCCGAAGGCGGTGCGCCAGCCGAGGGAGATGTAGTCCGAGTAGGTGCGGGTGAGCGTCCAGCCGGAGGCCCGGCCCCGCTCGACCAGGTGGTCGGGGAGGGCGGCGAGGACCTTGCGGACGTCGGCGGTCGGGGTGGCGCCGCCGGTCGCGGGGGCGGTCAGGCAGGCGAAGAGCAGCCGGCCGGGGAAGGTCAGGGTGTAGCTGTTCTCGTTGTGCATCCGGATGGACTGGGCGGGCGGCAGGTCCGTGGACGAGAAGACGCCGTCGCCGAAGTCGCTGCGCGGGGTGGCCTTCTCCCGGTAGGGGGTGGGCTCGGGGATGAGCACGTCGCGGACGGCGGCGACGTCGGCGGCCTGCGCCACCGGCAGTCCGCGCAGGAAGATCGTGCCGTGCTCGTGCAGGGCGGCGGTCAGCGCGGCCTCGTTCTCGCGCAGCCACTCGCAGGCCTCGGCGAGGCCGGCGGCGGCCGGTACGTGGGCGAGGGCCGGGCGGCCGGGGTTCAGCTCCCAGTTCGGCATGGCGGCGCTCACCGCTGGTCGATGGAGGCGAGCAGGCTCGCCGGGCGGATGTCGGTCCAGTTGGCCTCGATCCAGTCGAGGCACTCCTGGCGGGCGGCCTCGCCGTGGACGGTGGTCCAGCCGGCCGGCACGTCGATCCAGACCGGCCAGAGCGAGTGCTGGTTCTCGTCGTTGACCAGGACCAGGTAGCCGGAGTTGTCGTCCTCGAACGGGTTGCTCATGGTGGTCTCCGTAGAGTGAGAGATGCTCTGGGGTGCGATTCGAAGGTATGGGCGCCGGACGGGCCGGAGCGGCACAAGCTCCGGCAGGTGAGAGGCAGTTGGCGCACTGCCGGGTCCCCCACGCTCAGCGGGGGGTGAGGCGGACGGGGAAGTGGTCCAGGCCGAAGTTGATGATCGAGCGGTTGTAGGTGACGGGCCCGGTCGGCTCGATGGCGGCGGCCTTCTCCAGCGCGGCCGTGTACAGGGCGCTCAGCTCGGCCTTGGCCAGCGGGGCGCCGATGCAGTAGTGGGCGCCCAGGCCCAGCGAGAGGTGCTTGTTCGGCGAGCGGTCGAGCCGGATCTCCTCGGGTTGTTCGAAGGCCTCCGGGTCCCGGTCGGCGGACCACACCCAGACCGCGACCCGGTCGCCGCGGCGGATCCGCTGTCCGCCCAGCTCGATGTCCCGGGTGGCGGTGCGCAGGGTGTGCAGCCCCACCGAGGTCCAGCGCAGGAGCTCGTCCACGGCGGAGTCCATGGACACCTCGCCGCGTTGCAGCTTGTGCCACAGGTCGGGGCGCTGGACGAGGGTGTGCAGGCCCATGGCGGCCGTGTGGCGGACGGTCTGGACACCGCCGACCACGATGTTGTCCAGGTTGAGCACCACGTCCTCGATCGGGAGCAGCCGCCCGCCGACCTTGTACGTGGCCATCATGGAGATCAGGTCGTCGCGCGGGTCGGAGCGGCGCAGCATCACCTGGTGCATCAGGTAGGGGATCAACTTCTGGTGGCCGGCCCGGCGTTCCTCCGGTGTGCGGCCGAGGAAGGCCACGTCGCAGACGCGGACCACCATGTCGCGGTCCTCCTCGGGGACGTCCAGCAGGTCGCACATGACCGCGAGCGGGAGGGCGGAGACCACGTCGACGAGGTCCACGTCGCCCTGCTCGACGGCCCGGTCGAAGAGCTCGCCGGCGCGTTCGGTGATGGACCGGGCGGCGCCGCGCACCCCGCCCTTGGAGAAGAACGGGTTGGCGGGGGCGCGCAGTTCGCGGTGGCGGGGCGGGTCGGTGAGGGCCATCATCCGGCCCGAGCCGACCGGTACGTTGCCCTCTCCGGAGCCCAGCAGCGAGCCGGACTCCGAGCTGAACACGGCCGCGTTGCGCAGCACGTCCGCCGACTCCCGGTAGGTGAGCACGGACCAGACGGGGCCGTCGTCGACGGTCTCGGTGCGGTGGACGGGGGCCTCGCGGCGCAGTTCGGCGATGAGGGCCGGGGTGTCGGGGCGGGCCCACAGGTCGGGGTCGGTGAGATCGACGGCGCCGGCGGCGGCCGCGGTGGCGGTCTCTGTGCGGGCGGTGCGGGCGGCGGCGGTGGCGGTGGCGGTGGCGGTGGCGGTGGTCAGCATCACTGCTCCCTGGAGGCGTGGCGGGGCGCGGCGGGCACCTGGCGGTCCGCCGTGAGAGGGGTGAGGAGAGAGGTCAGGAGGTCGACCGGGCCGGGTCGGTCGACGGTGGCGAGCAGGTGCCCGCCGGGGACGACGCGGTGGCCGAAGGCGCCGCGGGTGTGGGCGGCCCAGCCGGTGAGGCCGGTGGTGGCGAGCATCGGGTCCTCCGCGCCGGCCAGTGCGTGGATGGCGGAGCCGATCGGCGCGTGCGGACGGTGGCGGTAGGTGGCGCTGACGGCGAGGTCGGTGCGGATGGCTCCGAGGGCGAGCTCGACCAGGTCCGGATGGGCCCGGACCGACTCGTCCAGGCCGGTGAGCCGGAGGAGTTCGGACGCGTCCAGGTCCCTGGTCTCGCGCTCGGTCCACTCGGCGGGGCTGGGCGCCCCCACGGCGACCACCAGCTCGGGGCGGCGGTCGGCGGGGAGCGCGCGGGCGACCTCGTAGGCGAGCAGCGCGCCGAAGCTCTGGCCGTAGAAGGCCGGCCGGCCGCCGTCGCCGCCGGTCAGGTGCGGGGCCAGCGCCTCGCAGACGGCGGCGACGAGCGCGTCGAAGTCGGGCGGCATCGGGTGCCGGCTGCGGCCGCCCCGGGCCGGCGGCCGCAGTGCCCAGACCTCGGCCACGGGGGCCAGGGCGCGGGCGAGCGGCGTGTAGGCGGTGGCGTCGCCGCCTGCGTGCGGGAAGCAGAACAGCCGCACGGGGCGGTGGGGTTGGGGTACGGGGACGAACAGCCAGTCCCCCTCGACCCGGGGGCGGGCCGTGCGCGCGGGAGGGGTGGCGGTGCTCATCGGACGGCCTCGCGGCGGGCGGTGAGGGTGGGACGGGCGGCGGCCGGGCCGGCCGCGGCGGCGCGCCGGACCGCGGCGGTGAAGCCGGCCAGGTCGGCCGCGTCCAGCAGGTCGCGGAGCTGGAGCTCGACGTTGAGCTTGCGGCGCAGCAGGTGGACGACGCGCAGGGCGGCGAGCGAGTGGCCGCCGAGGGAGAGGAAGTCGTCGGTCTGCTCGATGTCGGGCACCCCGAGCACGGTGCGCCAGACCTCGGCGACCTGCTCGTCCACCCCGCCCTGCGCGGCCGGCTCGGCGGCGGGCGCCGCCGGGGCGGGCAGGGCGGCGTGGTCGACCTTGCCGTTCGGGGTGAGCGGCAGGGCGTCCAGTACGGTCACGGTGGACGGCACCAGGTGGGCGGGCAGGGTCCGGCGCAGCTCGGCGAGCAGGTCGGCGGGGCGGAGGTCCGCGCCGGTGACGTAGCCGGCCAGGCGGTGGTCCCCGGGGGCGGCCTCGTGCAGGGTGACGGCGGCCGCGGTGACTGCGGGGAGGGCGCCCAGCGCGTGCTCGACCTCGCCGAGCTCGACGCGGAAGCCGCGCAGCTTGACCTGGCGGTCCACCCGGCCGACGTACTCCAGCAGGCCGTCGGCGGAGCGGCGCGCCTGGTCGCCGGTGCGGTACATCCGGGCGCCGGGCTCGTTTGCGAACGGGTCCGCGGTGAACCGGCCCGCGGTCAGGCCCGGGTGGCCCGGGTAGCCGTGCGCGAGGCCGGGCCCGGCCAGGTACAGCTCGCCGACGGCGCCGGCGGCCGTCACGGGGGCGAGGCGGCCGTCCAGCAGGTAGGCGCGTACGCCGGCGAGCGGTTCGCCCAGGTGTGGGCCGGGGCCGGTGATCGGGGCGGTGATCGCGTCGACGGTGCACTCGGTGGGGCCGTACAGGTTGAGGGCGTCGATGCGGGCGTCGGCGAGTTCGCGCCAGGTCCGGGCCGGTACGGGCTCGCCGCCCATGAACAGGCGGGGGACGCGGGCGCCGGCCAGCGGCTCGCGCAGCAGCTGCCAGTGCGAGGGGGTCAGGTCGAGGTCGGTGACGCCGTGCTCGGCGAGCAGCCGTACGAGGCGGGTCGGTTCGGCCCGCTGCGCGTCGTCGATCACCACCAGGGTGTCGCCGCGGCAGATCCGGACCCACTGCTGGACGGAGGCGTCGAAGGAGACGCTGGCGTTCCAGGCGACGACGCCCGGCTCCGGGCGGTAGGCGCCGCTGAGTTCGAGGGCGGCCACGAGGTCGGCGACGGCGCCGTGCGGGACCTCGACGCCCTTGGGGCGGCCGGTGGAGCCGGAGGTGTGGATGACGTAGGCGGAGTCGAGCGGGTCCGCGGTGGACCGGGCCTCCGGGGCGTCGGTGTCCGGGGCGTCGGCGGCCGGGTGGAGCACCGGCACACCGGCCGGTACGGGAGGCTCGGCGTCGGCGCTCACCACGGCGGCGAGGCGGGCGTCGGCGGCCGTGAACGCGATCCGCTCGGCCGGGTAGGCCGGGTCGAGCGGGACGTACGCCGCGCCGGCCCGCCACGTGGCGAGCAGCGCGACCGGCAGGTCGGCGGTACGGGCGAGGTGCACCCCGACCCGGTCCCCGCGCCGCACCCCGGCCGCCCGCAGGGCGCGGGCCAGTGCGGCGGTACGGCGGTCCAGCTCGGCGAAGTCGAGGCTCCCGTCCACGGCGTGCACGGCGACCCGCCCGGGGTGCGCGGCGACGACACCGCGCAGCCGGGCCAGCAGGTCGGCGGTGACGGTGGACGGCTCGGCGAAAGTGGTCATGCGGAACTCCTCGTTGGTCGGGTGCGGCGAAATGGATGGATCACGCTGTGGTGTACGGGCCGTTCGGCCAACGGCCTCGGGCCCGGCCCCGGGAGGGTCCGGCGCCCAGCCGGGGCAAGGCCGGCCCCACTCCCCGCCGGAGCCGGTCCTGCCCTCCGGGGCACGTGCCCCTGCCCGGCCGGCCGGGGTCCGGCCGGCGCGCGCAACCGCGGACCGGAGCGCGGGGCCCGCCGGGGGCAAGCGGAGCCGGTACCGCGACCGCTCTTGCGGCGGGGTGGCGTCGGCCCGGAGGCCGTTGACCGGCCCCCGTACCCCGGGCCGGCCCTCCGGGACGTAGCCCCGGCGAGCATCGGACCGGCACCGCGCACCGCACGGGCGGCCGGGCTACCGGCTCCGCCTGCCCCGGCGGAGCCGACGGGGCGTCGCCCCGGCGACGAGGACCGGACCGGCACCATGCACAGCCCGCGCGGCCGGGGTACCGGCTCCGCCACCCGGCGAAGCCGACGGGGCGTTGCCCCGGACGGGGTTCCGCACCCCGGCCCAACCGTGCGGCCGATGGCCGGTCGGGCCGACGCTCCGAGGGGCCCTGGCCACCCGCCTCACAGGCGGTCGGCGGGGACCGGTCCGGCTCGGCCGGGTCGACGGGGCCGCGCCGACGGTTCCGGGTCCGATCCCGGGCGGGGCATCGGGCCCCGAACCGGTCGGGGTCGGACGGGCATCACCCTCCGCAGGGCGGCGCCAGGTGGAGCCGGGCGGCTGCGGCCGGGTCTGCCGGACGGGTGCGGAGCTTCCGGGCCCCGCCCGGAGTCGGGGCTGCGGGCCCGGCCGGTGGCACATGGCTTGCGCCGTGTCCGGCCCGGCGGTACCGCCACCGGCAGGTCAGGCCGGGGCCGACAGTCGGGTCAGGGCTTGCGCGTAGGCGTCGATGAAGCGCTCCGCCGCGGCGTCGTCGACCACCGCCCGCTGGTGGTCCACGGCGAGCAGTACGCGCTGCGACACCGGGTCCTGGATCAGCGAGGCGCCGAAGGCGAAACTGTTGGGCTCGTGCCGCAGCGTCGGCTCGCAGCCGATCCGGCCGTCCTCGATCCGGGCCGCGCTCAGCCGCCCCAGCGCATGGAACCGCAGGTAGCCGAACTGGCTGTCCAGCGCGGTGTCGGCCATCATCCGGGCCAGCCGCGCGAACGGCACCCGGCGGTGCGGCATCATGTCCAGCTCCTCCCTGTGCACGTGCCGTACCAGCGCGGCCAGGTCGTCCTCGTCCGGCTCCGCCACCAGCGGGACCGTGTTGAGGAACAGCCCGTACACCTCGGTCCCGCCGAGCCGTTCCAGCCGGCCGTTCATCGCCAGCCCGGTGGTGACCCGCCGGCGCCCCGTGATCTCGGCCAGCGCGTACAGGTGCGCGGCGAGCGCGACCGACTTGACCGGGACGGCGAGCGCGTCGGCGACCCTGCGCAGCTGCCCGGGGGCGTCGGGCAGCACCCGCTCCACCGTGCGCGGCAGTTCGTGGACGTCCTCGCTGCCGGGCCAGAGCTGGCCGGTGGCGCCGTCGAGCCGGCTCCGCCAGTACGCCAGGGAGTCCGGGTCGGCGGCGGCCTCGCGTTCCACGGCGACGAAGTCCCGGAAGGCGGTGCGCGGCGGCGGGGTCGGCGCGGAGGCCGGGTCGGCGGCGAGCGCGGTGTGCCGTTCGAGGATCTCGGTGAGCAGGGAGGTGAAGCTCCAGCCGTCGAGGATGGCGTGGTGCTCGGAGACGGTGAGCTGGAAGGCGTCGTCGGCCAGCCGCTGGACGGTGACCCGGAAGAGCGGCGGTTCTGCGAGGTCGAAGGGCCGGTCGCGGTGGTGCGCGAAGACCGCGCGGACCGCCTCGTCCTGCTCGGCCGCGGCCGCTTCCCGCAGGTCCGCGAACTCGACGGGCACGGGCAGCGTGCCGTGCACGAGCTGGAGCGGTTCGCCGTAGCCGGAGAGGTCGAGGCCGGTGCGCAGGACCGCGTGGCGGGCCATGGCCTCCTCGACCGAGCGGCGCAGGGCGCTCTCGTCGAGGTCGCCGGAGATCCGGTAGGAGTTGACGTTGTGGTAGCTGTCCGTGCCGCCGGCGACCTCCATGTGGAAGACCATGGAGAGCTGCATCGAGACCATCGGATAGGCGTCGACGATTCCCGGCGGCAGCTCGGCCCGGTCCTCCTCGGCGATCAGTGCGAACGGCCGGTCGGCGGCGGGGTCGGCGGCCGCCGGGCGGGCCAGCGGCAGCAGTTCGGCGACGGTCGGCGCGTTGAAGACGTCCCGCAGGGTGACCTGCCAGCCGCGGTCGTGCAGGGCGCCGGCCAGCTGGACGGCGCGGATGGAGTCCCCGCCGAGGTGGAAGAAGTCGTCGTGGACGCCGATCCCACCCACGCCGAGGACCTCCGTCCAGACCCCGGCGAACAGCTCCTCCTCGGGCGTGCGCGGCTCGACGTGCCGGCCGGCCGACCCGGGCGCGGCCCGGTCGGGGTCGGGCAGCGCGGCCCGGTCGACCTTGCCGTTGACGGTGAGCGGCAGCGCGTCCAGGACGGTGACGCTCGCCGGGATCATGTACTCGGGCAGCGAGCGGCCCAGGAAGGCCCGCAGGTCCGCGGGCTCGGCCGGGGAGCGGCCGGTGACGTACGCGGCGAGCCGGTCGTCGTGCACGGTGACGACGCAGGCGTCCACCTCGGGGTGCGCGGCGACGGCGTTCTCGATCTCGCCGAGCTCGATGCGGAAGCCGCGCAGCTTCACCTGGAAGTCCGCCCGGCCGACGTACTCCAGCCCGCCGTCGGGCAGTCTTCTGGCGACGTCGCCGGTCCGGTAGAGCCGGGAACCGGACGGGCCGTACGGGTCGGCGACGAAGCGGCCCGCGGTGAGGCCGGGGCGGCCCCAGTAGCCGTGCGCGAGGCTGCCGCCGCCGATGTACAGCTCGCCGGGGACCCCGGGCGGGCTGGGGCGCAGCCAGTCGTCCAGGACGAGCGCGGTGAGGTGCGGCATCGGTTCGCCGACGAGGCTGCACTCGAAGCCGGCGCCGCCCTCGGCGACGTCGTGGACGGTGACGTGGACGGTGGTCTCGGTGATGCCGTAGAGGTTGCAGAGCCGGGCGGGCGGCAGCGGGTCGAGGCCGTGCCAGCGCTGGACCACGCCTGGGTCGAGCGCCTCGCCGCCGAGCATGATCCACCGGAGGGCGGGCAGGGCGCGGGGGTGGCGGCGCAGGGCCGGTTCGAGCTGGCGCAGCGCCGAGGGGGTGAGGCAGAGGTGGGTGACCCCTTCCTCGTCGAGCAGGCCGGCGAACTCGTCGGGCGAGCGGCTGGTGAGGTGGGGTACGACGACCAGGCGGGCGCCGTGCAGCAGCGCGCCCCAGAGCTCCCAGACCGTCCAGTCGAAGGCGTAGCTGTGGAAGAGCGTCCAGATGGTGTCCGGGCCGAAGCCGAAGTGGTCCCGGCCGGAGTCGAGGAGCCGGCTGACGTGCTCGTGGGCCACGGCGACGCCCTTGGGACGGCCGGTGGAGCCGGAGGTGAAGATGAGGTAGGCGATGTCTGCGGGGCGGCCGGCGGCGGGGGGCCGGACGGCCGGGTGGGCGGCGATCTCCGCCGCGTCGGCGGCCAGGTCGAGGATCTGCCAGGGGCCGTCCGGGGTGCGGTCGGGCCGGTCGGTGAGGACCAGGGAGACGGCGGTGTCGCCGAAGACCAGGGCCGCCCGGTCCGCCGGGGCGGCCAGGTCGACCGGTACGTAGGCGGCGCCGGTCTTGAGGACGGCCAGGATGGCGGCGGGCACGGCGGCGGTGCGTTCCAGCAGGAGGCCGACCCGGTCGCCGGGGCGGACGCCGCGGGCGAGCAGGGTGTGGGCCAGCCGGTTGGCGCGGCGGTCGAGTTCGGCGTAGTCGAGGGTGCCGTCCGGGTCGCTCACGGCGGGCCGGTCCCCGTAGGCGTCGGCGGCGCGCTCGAAGAGGTGGTGCAGGCAGTGGCCGGCGTCGAGCCGTGCGGGGCGGTGGGGCTGCCCGGCGGAGGTGAGCCGCAGCACGGTGGCGTCCGGGTCGGCGAGGGCGGCGCCCAGCAGGGCGGCGTAGTCGGCGGCGAGGCGGCGTACGGTCCCGGCGTCGAACAGGTCGGTGCTGTACTCGGCTTCGCCGCGCAGGCCGCCGCCGTCGGTGTCCTCGAAGACGGACCAGGTGAGGTCGAACTTGCTGGTGCCGTTGGAGCGGACGGTACGGCGGGCGGTGACCGCGGCGCCGAGGGCGAGCGGCGCGGGGTCCTCGGTGTGGGCGCCGAACACGACCTGGACCAGGGGCGGGTGCTGCGGGGTGCGGGTGGCGCCGAGCAGGTCGACGAGCTGGTCGAAGGGGACGTCGAGGTAGCCGAAGGCGTCGAAGGCGGTGTCCTGGAGGTCGGCGAGCAGGCCGCGGAAGGTCGCGTCGGGTGCGAGCCGGACGCGCAGCGGCAGCAGATTGACGAAGTATCCGAGCAGGTCGGCGAGTTCGGGGCGCCCGCGGGTGGTGACGGGGGTGCCGACGAGCAGGTCGTCCCGGCCGGTCCAGCGGCCCATCAGCAGCGCGAAGGCGGCGAGTTGGACGGTGTACGGGGTGACGCCCTCCTGCTCGGCGAGCTCCCGGACCCGGGCTGCGGTGCCGGGGGCGAGGTCGAACGGCTCGGTGGCGCCACGCTGGCTGCGCTCGGCGGGCCGGGGCCGGTCGCCGGGCAGCTCCAGCAGGGTGGGGGCGCCGTCGAGGCTCTGCTTCCAGTGGGCGAGGTGCTCCTCGTAGGAGGTGTGCTGTTCCTCCTCGGCCCAGTCGGCGTACTGGGTGGCGAGCACCGGCAGGACGGGGGCCCGGTGCTCGGCGGACGCACGGTACAGCTCGGTGAGTTCGTGGTCGAAGAGCTCGGCCGACCAGCCGTCCCAGACGATGTGGTGGACGGTGAACAGGAGCGTGGTGCGGTCGTCGGCGAGCCGGAAGGCCTCGGCGCGCAGCAGCGGTCCGGTGGCCAGGTCGAAGGGTTCGACCGCCCGCTCGGTGATCAACTGCTCTGCACGGTCGCCCCGTTGGTCCTCGGGCAATGAGCGCAGGTCGGTGACGGCGAGGGGTACGGGCAGGGCCGGGTGGACGTGCTGGCGCGGGCCGTCGGTGTGGAGGGCGAAGGTGGTGCGCAGCGCCTCGTGCCGGGCGCTCACGCCGTCCAGCGCCCGCTGGAGCAGTACGAGGTCGAGCGGGCCGGTGACGTCGTAGGTCCAGGGGGTGGTGTAGGTGGCGGCCTGCGGGTTCCACCGGTCGAGGAACCAGAGGCCCCGCTGGAGGCCGGTGACCGGGGCGGTACGGACCGGGCCGGCGGGCGGCACGGCTGCCGCGTCGGCGGGGAGGGTGGCGGGCGGCTCGGCCGACGGGCGGGACGGCGGCGCGGCGGGCAGGTCGGCGGACGGGCTCACGGCCTCGTTCCCTTCGGTCGGACGGGCGGGCTGGCGAACGGGCTGACGGGCCGGCCCACGGGCCAACCGACGGGCGGGCTGGCGGACTCGTGGACGGACCGGAGGGCCGGGTGGCGCGTCATCGCGCGGCCAGCCGTTCGGCGATGGCGGCAACGGTCCGGCCGCGGAAGACCGCCTGGGGCGGGACCCGGGTGCCGGTCTGCTGGGAGAGCCGCATGGCGACCCGTACGGCGGCCAGCGAGTTGCCGCCGATCCGGAAGAAGTCGGCGTCCGGGCCGAGGTCGTCGGCCAGTTTCAG
Source organism: Streptomyces erythrochromogenes (assembly GCF_036170895.1). NCBI lineage: Bacteria > Bacillati > Actinomycetota > Actinomycetes > Kitasatosporales > Streptomycetaceae > Streptomyces > Streptomyces erythrochromogenes. Next base: position 1,503,121 of record NZ_CP108036.1, read on the forward strand.
GACCTCGCGCACGGCGTCGGCGACCAGCCGCTGGTCCCGGTCGAGCGGGTCGGCCGGGGCGGCGGCGCGGCGCCCGGCCGGGGCCGGCAGGGCGCGGCGGTCGACCTTGCCGTTCTGGTTGAGCGGCAGTGCGTCCAGTACGTCGAGCGTGGCCGGCACCATGTGTTCGGGCAGCAGCCCCGCCAGGTGGTCGAGCAGCGCGTCCGGGTCGGGCGCCTGCGCTCCGGTGGCGGCGGTGACGTACGCGGCGAGCCTGCGGTCGCCCGGAGCGGGCTCGTGGACGGTGACGGCGGCCTCCGCCACGGACGGGTGGCGGGTGAGCGCGTCCTCGATCTCGCCGGGCTCGACGCGGAAGCCGCGGACCTTCACCTGGTCGTCGATCCGGCCGGTGATCTCCAGGACCCCTTGCGCGCTCCGGTGGCCGAGGTCTCCGGTGCGGTAGAGGCGTTCGCCGGGCGCCCCGAACGGGGAGGCGACGAACCGCTCGGCGGTCAGCGCGGGCCGGCCGACGTATCCGAGGGCGAGCCCGCCGCCGGCCGCGTACAGCTCGCCGGTGGTGCCGTCCGGGACGGGCCGCAGCCGCTCGTCGAGGACGTGGACGGCCTTGCCGTGCAGCGGGTGGCCGATCGGGATGGAGGCACCGGCGGCATCCTCGGGAGTGGCCCGGTGGCAGGTGGTGAGGCCGAGGCTCTCGACCGGGCCGTAGCCGTTGGCGACGACCAGGTCCGGGTACTGGTCGAGCGCCTTGCCGACGTGGGTGACGGAGGCCCGCTCGCCGGCGGTGAAGGCCACCTTGAGGTCGTCGTAGGTCTCCGGGAACTCCTCCAGCAGGAAGTTGAACAGGCTGGCGGACAGCTGGAGCTGGGTGACGCCGTGGCGGCGGGTGAGTTCGGTGACGGCCTGCGGGTCGGGCCGCTGGCCGGGCTGGAGCACGCAGACCCCGCCGAAGGCGAGCGCGCCGTACAGCTCCAGGGCGAAGGCGTCCCAGGAGACCGGGGAGCACTGGAGCCACACCTCGTCGGGTCCGAAGCGGGCGTAGTCCTGGCCGAGGTAGGTGGTGGTGAGGGCGCGGTGCGGGACGGCGACGCCCTTGGGGCGGCCGGTGGAGCCGGACGTGAACATCACGCAGGCGAGGTCCGTGCCGGTGACCGGCAGGCCCGGGTCGTGGCCTGGGCGGGCCGCGACGGCGGCGGCCTCGGCGTCCAGGTCGAGGTGGCGGGCGACGGGGAAGGGCGGGCTCGCGTCGCGGTGGGTGACCAGCAGGGTCGCGCCGCAGTCGGCGACCGCGCCGGCCAGCCGCTCGGCCGGGAAGTCCGGATCGAGGAGGGTGTAGGCGGCGCCGGCCTTCAGCGCGGCGAGCAGGGCGACCACCAGGTCCGGTCCGCGCTCGACGAGGACGGCGACGGTGTCGCCGCGGCCGACGCTCAAGGCCTGCAGGTGGTGGGCGAGTCGGTTGGCCCGCTCGTTCAGGGTGCCGTAGTCGAGGCGGTCCTCGCCGCAGACCAGGGCGGGGGCGTGCGGGTCGCGGGCGGCCCGGTCCTCGAAGAGCGTGTGCACGGGGGCCTCGACGGCGGTGGCGAGCGTGCCGATCCAGGCCTCGCACAGTTCGGCCATGGTGGCCGGGTCGAACAGGTCGGAGTCGTACTCGAAGCGGCCGGTGAAGTCGGTGCCCCGGTCGTCGACGGAGATCGACAGGTCGAAGCGGGAGACCGGGTTGGAGTGGAGCTCGCGAGTGACCCGGGTGCCGCCGATGGTCAGCGGGCGGGTGTCCAGCGGGTGCAGTTCCAGCAGGACCTGGCAGAGCGGGTTGCGGTCCTCGGTCCGGTCGTCGGGGCGCTCCTCCATGACCGCGCCGGCGATGGCGTCGAACGGCGCCTCCTGGTGGCGGTAGCCGTCGATGGCCACCTCGCGGACGTGCCGGACCAGGTCGCGGAAGTCCATCCCCTCACCGATCCGGACGCGCAGCGGCAGCAGGTTGACGAAGTAGCCGATCAGTGCGTCGAGTTCGGCGCGGCCGCGGACGCTCACCGGGGAGCCGAGCACCAGGTCGCGCCGGCCGGTCCGGCGGTGGAGGGTGAGGGCGAGCCCGGCGAGCAGCACCATGAACGGGGTCGCGTCCTCGCTGCGGGCCAGCGCCCGGACGGACTCGGCGACCGGCCGGGGCATCGCGAAGCGGTGGAAGGCGCCGCGGAAGGCCTGCAGTTCGGGGCGGGGCCGGTCGGTGGGGAGGACGGGCTCGGTGGACGCGTCGCGCAGGTGCTCGCGCCAGTGGTCGAGCTGCCGCTCGGCGGTGCCGTCCTGGTGCTGCCAGGTGCTGTAGTCGGCGTACTGGACCGCGAGTTCGGGAAGGGCCACGGGTCGGCCCGTGGCCAGGGACTCGTACAGGGCGGCCAGTTCGGCCTCCAGGACGGGCAGGGAGCCCTCGTCCCAGACGATGTGGTGGCAGAGCAGCAGCAGGGTGGACGTGTCGCCGGTGCGGTAGAGGTGGGCGCGGACCAGCGGGCCGGTCTCCAGGTCGAAGGGCACCAGCGCGGCTTCGGCGAGCAGCCCGTCCACGGCGCCGGGGCTCGTCTCCACGACGGTGAACGGCAGTTCCACGGACGGGTGGACCACCTGCCGGGGGCCGTCCTCGCCCAGCTCGAAGGTGGTGCGCAGCGCTTCGTGCCGGTCGGCGACGCCGGCCAGGGCACGGCGGAGCAGCTCCGGGTCGACCGGCCCGTCGAAGCGGAACACCCAGGGCACGGTGTAGGTGGGCGCGCCCGGGTTCCACCGGTCCAGGAACCACAGCCCGCGCTGGAAGTTCGCCAGCGGCGCCTCGGTGGCACCGGTGCGCTCCAGCGCCGGACGCTCGCCGTCGTCCGAGGCGGCGGTGACCGCGGCGGCGAACTCGGCGAGGGTCGGCGCGTCGAAGATGGTGTAGGGGGAGATCATGCCGAACACGTCGAAGACGCGGCCGACCACGCGCACGGCGGTGAGGGAATCCCCGCCCAGGTGGAAGAAGTTGTCGTCGGCGCCGACCTCGGGCACGCCGAGTACGTCGGCCCAGACGGCGGCGATCAGCTGCTCGGCCGGAGTGCGGGGCGGGCGGTGGCCGGCGGCCGGCGCGGCGGGTTCGGCCTGGGGCTCGGGCAGCGCCGCCCGGTCCACCTTGCCGCCGGCGGTCAGCGGGAAGGCGTCCAGGGGGGTGACGGTCGCGGGGACCATGTGCTCGGGGAGCCGCTCGGCCAGGTGGGCGCGCAGCCCGGCCGGGTCGGGGGCGCCGCCGCCGGTGGCGCCCCCGGTGCCGGTCACGTAGGCGGCGAGCCGGCCCTCGCGCGCCACCACGACCGCCGCGGCGACGTCCGGGTGGCCGGCCAGCGCCTGCTCGATCTCGCCGGGCTCGACCCGGTAGCCGCGGATCTTCACCTGGTGGTCCGTACGGCCGACGAACTCCAGCGGGGCGTAGGTTCCGGACCGGCGGACCACGTCTCCGGTCCGGTACATCCGGGCGCCCGGCTCCGCTGCGAAGGGGTCCGCGACGAACCGGCCCGCCGTCAGGCCCGGGCGGCCGTGGTAGCCGGAGGCCAGCACCGGCCCGCCGAGGTACAGCTCGCCGGACGCGCCGGGCTCCACCGGCCGCAGCCGGTCGTCCAGCACGTACGCGCAGCGGCCGCCGAGCGGGCGGCCGATCGGGACCGTGTCGGCCTCGCCGGCGGCCGGGCCGGCCGGCTCGTGGACGGTGGCGGTGACGACGGTCTCGGTGGGCCCGTAGGCGTTGAGCAGCGGGACCCCGGTCGCGGCCCGCCAGCGGTCGGCGGCGTCCGGGTAGAGCCGGTCGCTGCCGGAGATCATCAGGCGGAGGGTGCGCGGCGGGCGGGCGTCCTCGCGCAGTGCGGCGACCACTTCCTGGAAGTAGCCGGCGGCGAGGTTGGCCACGGTGACCCCCTCGGCGTCCAGCAGCTCCAGCAGGGCGGCGGGGGCCAGGAGTTGCTCCTGCGGTACGACGATGCAGGCGCCGGCCGAGAGGGCGGTGAGCACCTGTTCGACGGCCACGTCCACGGTGGGGCGGGCGAAGTGCAGCACCACGTCGTCCTCGGTGAGGCCGAAGCACTCGACGGCGGCGGCCAGGTGGCCGGTCAGTGCGGCGAGGGGGACGTGCACGCCCTTGGGGCGGCCGGTGGTGCCGGAGGTGTAGATGAGGTAACCCGCGGCGGAGAGGTGTCCGGGCCGGTCAAGGTCGGGAACCTGGTCGCGGTCCGGGTCACGGCCCGGGTCGAGGTCGAGGTGCGGGCCGCGGTCCGGTTCGCGGTCCGGTTGGCGGTCCGGTTGGCGGTCGGGGTCGCGGTCGGGTTCGCGGTCCGGCCCCTCCGCCGGTCCGGCGGGGCCGTCGGCCCCGACCAGTTCACCGTCGGTGTAGGCGAGGGCGGCGCCGGCGTCCGCGCGGATCCAGCGGTTGCGCTCCTCGGGCGCCTCCCGGTCCAGCGGCAGGTAGGTGGCGCCGGCCCGGAGCGCGGCGAGCAGGCCGACCACGTGGTCGAGCCGGTCCCGGCCGGTGACGGCCACCGTCGCGCCGGGCGCGGTCCGGGCGGCGATCCGGGCGGCGAGGGCGCCGCTCAGCTCGTCCAGCTCCCGGTAGGCAACGGTCCGGGCGCCGAGCCTGAGGGCCGGGCGGTCCGGGAACCGGCGTGCGACGGATATGAAGGGAAAACCGCGAGATTCCATCATCCAACCCCGATGAATTAACGACGCTGCGGGTAGTCGTCTCGACGATAGGGCCGCATTTCCGCACCGATCGGCAGATTGCCAGGAAGGCGATCGGCAGTTTCAACTGCCGCTCCAAGCTCGGCGCGAAGAGCCTCGAAGCCGCAGAGGGGGCAGCCCGCCGAGGTGCGCACGGGCGCCTCGGCGGGCTGGGAAGAAAGCTTTTTCGGTTATCCGGCGGCGGGAATTGCGGGGAAATCCTGGGACCATACGTCGTCCCGGTCCAGCGCGTCCGGGGCGTATTTCCCGAGGGCGCTGATCAGCAGTCGGAGTTCGAGCGCAAGGCATTGCGTGAAACGGATCAAACCGGCCTGCGGGTCCTCGGCCGCGGCGAGCAGGGCCGCCCGGCCCAGGCCCACCGCGCGGGCGCCGAGCGCCAGGCTCTTCACCACCCGGCCGCCCTCCCACATCCGTCCGGAGACCAGCAGGCACGGCGGGGGCCCGGCGGCCGCCATTCGGCGCAGGCACTCCGCGAGCGGCAGGCCGACCTGGGCCGGGAAGGCCTCCGGCGCCCAGCCGGTGCCGCCCTCGGCGCCGTCCACGGTGACGGCGTCCGCGCCCGCCCCGGCGGCCACCCGGGCGGCCTCGGCGACGTCCCGGCCGGGGTGCAGCTTCACCCAGACCCGGGCCCGGGGGAAGTTGTTGCGCATGAGCCGGATCTGCTGGCGCAGGATCTCGGCCGTGAAGGTGCCGGGGGTGCTGGAGCGCAGCACGCGGCCGTCGCCGAACACGTCGTCCAGCCCGTACCGGTCACCGACCCGGGCGGCCGCGTCGGCGTCCAGGACGGTCATCCCGCCGAGGCCCGGCTTGGCCCCCTGCCCGAGTTTCAGCTCGAAGGCCAGCCGGCCGGATTCGAGGAGCGGCAGCGCCGCCGGGTCGCTGTAGACGAGGTTCCACACCTCGGCGTCGGCGTCCTCGGTGGACTGCTGGACGGCGACCCCGCCCCGCCCGTCGGGCAGCTGCTCGGCGTAGGCGCGCAGGCGGCCGAGGAGCGCCCGGTCCGCCGCCTCGCCCTGCCTGCCGTAGCCGTTCACGGGGACGACGTTCTCGCCGATCACCATGGGCAGGCCGAGCGCGCCGGCCTGCCGGCTGAGCGCGAGACCGAGATCGCCGCCGGCCGCTCGGGTGGAGCCGAGCGCCGACACGTACACCGGCATGGCCGAGGTGAACCCGCCTATGGAGGTGGCCAGTTCGACGTCACGGTAGTCGGGCTCGCGGCCGAGGTCGATCAGCCGGGCGAGCCGCTGCGGCATGAGGACCGGCGGGGTGATCCGCAGGGCGTCGAGCGGATCGCGCTCACCGTCGGACCGCCGGTCACCGCCGTGCTCCGCGCCGAACAGGACCCGGCCGTACTCGGCGGGCGGCGGGAAGGCCGCGGCCGCGCCGGCCCGGGCGCGACGGCGGACCTCCTCCTCGGGGAAGCCGGGCGCCGACAGGTCGCTCACGGCGACACCACCCCGGCCAGCTTCGGGAAGGCGCTGGCCTGCCAGACCGCGTCCAGCCCGGCGACGTAGCGGGTCAGCCGCTCGACGCCGATGCCGAAGCCCGCGCTGCCGGGCACGCCCTCGCGGACCAGGTCGAGGTACCAGCGGTACTTCTGCGGGTTCTCGCCGGTCTCCCGCATCCGGGTGACGATCTCCGCGTAGTCGTTGGTGCGCTGGCTGCCGCTGCACAGCTCGCCGTAGCCCTCGGCGGCGATCAGGTCGAAGTTCTTCAGCAGGCCGGGACGTTCGGGGTCCTCCCGGTCGTAGAAGCCGCGCGAGCCCTTGGGGTAGTCGGTCACGAAGAACGGACGGTCCCGCCGGGCGGAGAGCAACGCCTCGCCGTCCCAGTCGAGTTCGGCGTCCGGGCTCTGCGGGTGGCCGAGCCCCCGGAGCTCGGCGACGGCCTCGTTGTGCTGCATCCGGCCGAAGGAGCCCTTCAGCAGCTGGGTGAACGCGGCGGTGTCCCGGCCGAGTTCGGCGAACTCCTTGGGCAGCTCGCGGACCGTGCTGTCGACCATGTGCACCACGAGCTCCTCGACGAGCCGTACGGCGTCGTCCCTGCTCGCGCCGGCCATCTCCACGTCGAGCTGGTGGAACTCGGCCAGGTGGCGGCTGGTGCCGGCGGTCTCCAGCGGCTCCAGCCGCACGTTGGGGGCGATGCAGAAGATCTTGTCGAAGGCCAGCAGCGAGGCCTGCTTGTAGAGGATGGCGCTCGTCATCAGCTTGTAGCGGTGGCCGTAGAAGTCGACGTCGACCTGCTTGGAGCCGCGCGAGCCCGGGTCGGTGACCGGCCCGATGATCGGGGGGAGCAGCTCGGTGAAACCCCGCCTGCGCAGGAACTCGCGGGCGGCGAAGAGGAGCTGGTGCTGGATCCGCAGCGCGCTGCGGGTGGCCGGGGCGGTCAGGTGGCGCCCGGGGTCCGGGATCGGTGCGGCGGCGGGGGCCGTGTGCCCGTCGGTGGTCATGTGGTCAGTCCCAACTCTCGTCGTGGCGTGGACGTCGTAGGCGGCGGTACGGACGTACGGGGCGTGCCGGGGACGCCACCGGAGGCGGCGGCAGCGGCGGCGGACGGGGCGACCGCCGACGGGTCGGCGGCGCGGTCGTCGTAGGTCCGTTGGACGTGGGAGAGCGCCGAGATCAGCCCGGCCGAGCCGAGGATCGGCGGACGCGGGCCGTCGTCCGCGAGACCGGCGATCGGCATCGAGCCGACGCTCGACCAGAGCAGGCGGCCGTCGGACGCCAGCGAGGTGCGGGCCCGGCCGGCGTTGTCGGGGTGCAGGCAGTAGGGGACGTCCAGGTAGCCGGCGGCGAAGGCGCGGACCAGCGCCCGGCCGACGTCCGCGTCCAGCTCCAGCACGGCGCCGATCAGCGCCCGCGCCTCCGCCTCGATACCGGTGTCGGCGACATCCAGGGCTTCGAGACCGTCGAGGAGGTCGAGGCGGTCGAGGCGGTCGGCGGCGTGCGGGCCGGCTACGGCGTGCGGGCCGCGTACGGCGTGCGGGCCGCGTACGGCGGTCGGCGCCGGCCGGGAGCCCTCGCCGGCGGCTGCCGCGGCGGCGGTCTCCAGTGCCCGGACGTTCTCCCCCACGGTCGGTATCCGGTGCGCCTCGGCGGTGGTCTTGACGATCAGCCGGGCGGCGCCGGCCCGCACCGCCAGCCGGGCAGCGTCCTCCAGCAGCAGCCGGGCCCCGCCGGGCGAGCGCGGGAAGACGCCCATGTAGGCGTAGAGCACGACGTGGTGGTCGACGTCCGGCAGCAGTTCCCCGGCCAGCCTCCCGAGGACGGTGAGGGCCTCCTCGTCCTGGCGCGGGTCGGCCTGCTGGGCGTAGCTCAGCGAGACGGAGGTCAGCCCGTGCTGCCGGAAGAACAGCGCCTCCAGCACACTGACCGCGATCAGCAGGCTCGGCGGGCAGAGCTGGCCCATCAGGCAGCCGCCGAAGGTCTCCAGGTGCGGCTCGGCCCCGTACTCCCGGGTCGAGGCCAGCAGTTCGCAGCTGCGCTGCCAGGCGGCGACCGCTTCGCGCAGCGGCGTACGGCTGTACGGCAGGCAGTAGGAGACCGGGCCGCCCTCGGTGGCGTCCAGGCCGACGGCCAGCAGCGCGCGGACGATGTGCTCGGGCATCGCCGAACCGTGGCGGACCTGTACCGGGAAGCGCGCGTCCGCGACGCCCCGCAGGACGGCACGGGTGGTGTCGGCGGGGTGCGTGGCGATCGGGTAGCCGTTCAGGCCGACGCCCTCGGCGAGCGCGCGCCGGGCCGCTTCCAAGTCGCCGGTGCGGGTGTAGCTGTCGAGGGTGACGGTGCCGACGGTGACGGCTTTCGCGTCCCGGGTGGCGCGCAGGCCGTCGCGCATCCGCAGCGGGTCGGCCATGCCCATCCGGGGCTGGACCACCAGGGTGCCGGCCGCCCGGGCCCGGGCGACGAAGGCGCCGAAGCCGCAGGACGACGCGGCGGCGGCGTCCGGACGTACGGCGGGAACCGCGCCCGCACCGCCCCCGGCGCCGGTCACAGGAGCACCCCCGACCCGGCGGGCAGCGCCCGCGCCACGGAGCCGGCGGGCAGCGAACCGACGAAGGACTGGAAGTCCAGGACCGAGCCGCCCTCTTCGAAGACGCCGTCGAAGCCCGCCGCCATCAGCGCCCGATGCCGGGCCGGGGTGCCGGAGCCGGAGATCCCGAGCTTCCCGCCGATCACGGTCGGTGTGCGGACCAGTTCGGGGCGGGCGCGCAGTGCCTCGATCACCCGCAGTCCGTCGTTGAAGCCGTGCCCGTTGACACTGCTCAGGACGATGAGGTCCGGCTCGATCCGGCGGCACTCGGCGACCAGCAGCTCGTCCGGCACGCACGCGCCCAGGTTGGTGACCCGGTGTCCGAGCTCTTCCAGCAGCAGCTGCAGGAAGACCAGGTTCCAGGTGTGCGAGTCCGAGGCCATGGTCGTCACGACGACGTCCAGACCGGTCGGCTCGGCCTTTCCGTGCTGCTCCACGGCATGCTGCTCCACGGCGCAAACCCTCTGTGTCGGTAGGTGGATGTCCGGGGGCGGGACCGCCCGGCCGTGGACAGAACGCTAGGGAGGTTCCGGGCACCGGACCGGCAGCTCGCCCGGCAGGATTCGGGCAGTATCGGCCCAGGCCGGAGGCTCGGGACGGGGCCGTGTACAGGTCCGTGTACGGGCCGTCGACAGGGCTCAGCTCGCTGCCGCCAGCTCCGCGTACACACCGGGCCCGCACAGGCGCCGGCAGAGGTTCAGCACGGTGAACCGGACGCCGTCGCGGGCCGGGACGCTGCGGATCAGTCCGCTCGCCAGCAGCTCGTGCACCGCCGCCAGGCACTCCTGCGGCGGTCGGCCGCTCAGTTCGACGGCGTCCTCGCCCGACCAGTCCCCCGGGGTGGCCGCGAGCCGCTCAAGCAGGTCCCGCTGGCCGAGCGTCAGCCGGTCCAGCGCGGCCCCGAGCGCCGCCCCCACGTCGGCCCGGCCGCCGAACCCCGCCGGGGGCGGCGCCAGGTGGAACGGCCCGTCCGTGAGCCGCGCCACGAGCTGGCGCGGGGAGAGCACCGTCGACCAGCCGGCCACGAGTTCCAGCGCCCCGGGCAGACCGTCGAGCTGGCGGCAGATCGAGGCCACGGCCGGCGCCTCCTCGGGCTCCAGGCGGAACCCGGGCCGCAGCCGCCGCAGGTGCGAGAGCAGCAGCCGTACGGCGCCCACCTCGGCCAGCGCCACCGGGTCGTGGTCGAGTTCCGGCCCGGGAGTGGGCAGCGGGGCGAGCGGGATCACCTGCCCGCCGGGCAGCGGCTGCGGCACCCGGGCGGTGATCAGCACCCGCAGGCCGGGGCAGCGGTGGAACAGCTCGTCCAGCAGGGCCGTGTCCACACCGGCGTCGGCTCCGTCCAGCACCAGCAGGGTGGGCCGCCCCCCTATCGTCCGGGCGAGTCCGGCGACCGACTGGCGGCCGCAGTCGATCCAGCGCACCGACCACCGCGAGGCGAGGTGCAGCCGTCTCGCGACCTCCAGGACCAGCCGGGTCTTGCCGACCCCGCCGAGGCCCGCCACGGTCACCAGCCGGTCGCCGTGCACGGCGAGGGCGTCGGTCAGCACCTCGACCTCCAGCTCCCGGCCGACGATCGCACCGCGGGCGACCGGCGGCGCGGTCGGTTCGTCGCGCGGCTCCTCGACGAGTGCCTGCCGGCGCGCCGCCGCCTCGAAGCTCGACCGGTGCTGGCCCTCCAGCCGCAGCGCGTCGGCCAGCAGCCGGACCGTCTCCTGCCGGGGGCGCTGCACCCGCCCGCTCTCCATGTCCCGGATCGCCCGGACGCTCAGGGTCGCGTGATCGGCGAGCACCTGCTGGGTCAGTCCGACGCGCTCGCGCCGGACCCTGAGCAGCTCTCCGAAGCCCGTCGTCGACTGCAGCGACGTAACACCGTGCATGCCTAGTCCACCTTCCGTGGGTTGGCCAAGTACCGGGGACCGAGGGGCCCGGAGGCCGTAGGCCCACCGAGGGCGGCTGCGACCGGTGGTGACCTCCGAGCCGTTGTTCCCCTTGTCGCCGATGGTCGCCGCCCCGGCTCTACGGCCGATCAACGGCGGATCACCACCCACCCACGCGGTCGGCCCGGCCGGTCAACGGCGCCTCCGCACCGTCAGCAGGATCTCCCTCAGCACGGCCGCCGCAGCTCGACGGCGGGCCGGGCGCGAGGACCACACGGCGGGGAGGACGACCCCGGCGAACAACGCCGTGAACATCAGGGCCGGAAACACGATCGTGTGTGAGGTCAGCAGGCGCATGTGGGTTCCTTCCGCTCGGACAGCCGCCGGGTGCGGCCGCAGTCCGAGTCTGTGACCGCCGCGGTTCCGTGGGATCAATCGCTGAAGAAGACTGAAGACGGGGACATCAGTGCAGGTCACGGCATACGCTGACGAAGGGTTTCCGGAATGCGGCGAAAGGGGGTGCCGGATGGGGGACGCATCGGGCGCCGTGGCGGACTTCTGTGCCACCCTGCGCCGCATCGTGCGCGGCTGTGGTGTGTCGCAGTCGGAGCTCGCCCGGGTGCTGAACCGGAGCGACTCGGCGGTGTCCATGCTCCTGAACGGCCAGCGCGCGAGGGCTCCGCACATGGATGACGTCCTGGCGATCGTGAACCACTGCCGCGTCCGGGCCGGCGGCCACCCCCCGCCCGGCCTCGCCTTGGATCCGGAGTTCTGGCGCAAACGCCTCGCCGAACTGCAGGCCACGGAGGAGGGCCGACGGCGTCAAGGGCCGAGGCACGCACAGGAGCGGTTACCCATCGGACTGCCCGAGGCCGTCCCGTTCGACTTCGAATCCGCCGTCGAGGTCCTGGTGGGCCACCGCGACGGCTTCAAGGGCCTGGCTGCGCAAATCTTGGAGCCGCTCAACCTGATCGGTGCGGGACCTTGTGAGCTGCCCGGCCTCTTCGAGGGCTTCGGGACCCGGGTCCGCGCCTGCAGCGGCACCGTGAGGACAGCGCTGTTGTGCGCAGCAGACTTGGTCCTCCTCGTGAGCTCCTTCTGCGACGCGGTCGGGCGGCTCGGGGCCGTACGCGACGCTGAGGCGAGCCTGCAGAGCGATCTTCAGACCCAGGTGCTCGAAGAGCTCGGCCGGGTGGCACTCGGATCCACACGTGTCCAGGCCCCTGCCGAACTCCGTGCCGATATCGCCTCCGCCTACGCGGCCTCCGCCGACATCATGGCGTTCGGGGGCTTCATTGGGGCGTCGCACGACGAACTCGCACAGCTGGCGTTGCGGCACTACGAGGCCGTGCACGCCAAGGTGACCTGGGACTGCCCGGAGCTGCGCCTCACCTCCGAGACATACGACCCCGATGAGGAGACGGAACGCACGCAGGCCACCGCGGACCGCGTGGGCCTCATCGAACTCGGCTTGGTACTGGCAGAGTTCGCGCAGGCAGACTCGCCCACCACCAGGCAAAGAGAGCTGCTTCGGGCGCCGATCGCCGCGGCCGACGGGTCGGGGCCTGCGATTCCCTCCCTGGCAGCCGGCTATGTGAACCCGGCCTTCCGCGTGGCCGGACGCTCAGCCGACTGGCGGCTGTCCGCCGATACGTGGTGGGAAGGCCTACCCCTCAGAGAGGACATAGCGGGATTCCTTGCCGCACACCTGCTCACCCACCAAGCCACCCAGACGCCTCTGCTGGTACTCGGCCACCCGGGCTCCGGGAAGTCTCTGCTCATGAAGCTCCTGGCGGCCCGCATGCCGCAATCGGAGTTCTCCTGCCTGCACGTCGAGCTGAGGCACGTTCCCGCCGAACTCGACCTCCAGGAACAACTGGAGTGGTCCCTGTTCCGGTCGACCGGGCGCCGCGAGCCCTGGCCGGACGCTCTCCCCTCGGGTGAAACCGTACGGGTCGTCCTGCTGGACGGCCTGGACGAGCTCATCCAGGCGGGCGCGGGAAGACTCGACATGAGGAGGCAATGGCAGTACCTGAAGAGCATCGAGCAACTCCAGCAGCGCGAATACGAGCTGGGCCGGCCGGTCGTCTTCATCGTGACGAGTCGAACGGTGGTCGCAGATCAGGTGCTGACACCGGCCGCCGCCACGGTCCTTCGCTTAGAGCCCTTCGATGACGCGCGCATCATCTGCTGGCTCGAGGTCTGGCATGCAACGAACCGGCGCTACTTCGCCCGACACGAGGTTGAGCCGCTCACGTGGGACGTGGTGCAGCCGTATCGGGAACTGGCGCGCCATTCACTGCTCCTGCTCATGCTCGCGCTCTACGACGCCACCGGAAATCCGCTGCGGAGCCTGGGCGGCCTGGACATCCGGCGCGTCGATCTGTACGAGCGGCTCCTCATGGAGTTCGTCCGGCGCCAGGTCGTGAAACACAGCGACCCTCTGCCGCCTTCAGTCGAAGCCGAAGCGGTCGAGCAGGAGCTCGGGCGGTTGGGCGTGATCGCCATCGGGATGTTCAATCGCCGTCGGCAGAGCCTGACCGCGGACGAAGCGGATCGTGATCTCGGCGGACTGCTCGGCGAATCGGGCTCCGCACTGCTGTTCGGGCGGTTCTTCTTCGTGCACGAGGCGCAGGCTGTGGTGGCAGAGGAGCGCCTGCGATCGTACGAGTTCCTGCACGCGACGTTCGGCGAGTACCTGGTCGCCCGGCTCGTCTGCGCCGAGCTGGGACGGATACGCGTCGAAGCGGAGCGGGCCGCGACGACGGGGTGCGACGACTCGGTGCTCCGAGCGCTCATGTCATTCGTTCCGCTCAGTGACCGTACCCACGTCCTCGATACCCTCAGGGAGCTGGCCGGACCATCGGGACCTCGCTGGCACCGCGGCCTGCCGGGGCTCCTTCGGACCCTGTTCCACAAGGACGACCGCACCGGTGACGGGCCGTCCGGTCTCACGTACAGTCCCGGCGATCGCAGGCGCACCGAACGGGACGCGGTCTACGAGGCGAACCTCCTCCTACTCGCCCTCGTCGTCGAGGACGGATTTCGAGCCTCTGACTTCCTGACGGTCCCGGATCCCGTGGACCGGTGGCGGCGATGCGCGCAGTTCTGGCGTTCCCAGTTCGGTGAGGCGTCCTGGGGATCCTTCGCCCGGACGGTGGCCCTGCAGAGGGCCGCCACTGATGCTGTCGGCGCCGGCACGGCCGGTACCCCCGTAACCACGACCGACCTGTGGATCTCACTCCAGGGGCCCTCCGAACTCACGGACGACGTTTCCTGGATCCTGCAGAGCGGCGTGCTGGGGCCGGCCGCCTACCACGACCCACGAGGAGTGGACGCCACGGCTCTGACCAGGCGGCTGTCACTCCTGTGTGACACGGACGTGCAGCATGTGCTGCACGCTCTGGCACCGCTCCTGCGGACCCTGCCGAACACCCTGCGCACGTACCGCGTCGACGAAGGCCAGAGGACCGTTTCGGGGACGCACGCCCTCCTGGGTCTGCTGTGCCGAGACACGGACAGGCCGCTCGCCGCACATTACGCCGAAGTCCTCGATGTGCTGCGCCACCTGCCCGGCGGAGAGCGTCCACCCGTCGCGGACCTCCTTGTACGCCACCTCGTCCACGACGCCGATCGGCTGCCGGAAGAGACCGTCCGGGCACTCCTCGTCGAGGTGATCCGGCCGGGTGGCGCCGCAGACGGGGCGCCGTGGGCCGGCCTGTGGCCCGTCCTCGAGGAGTATGTGGTCCGCGGGTTGGCGGGGCTCGATCCGGGGCGGGAGGACGCGGAGGCGCAGTTCAAGGCCTTGGTCGGCGCCCTTCGCGGCTATGCGGCACTGTTCCGCGGACCGCAGGAACGCCTGGAGCACCTGCTGCGGGAGGCGGGGAGCACCCGCGTCTGGGCAGAGGGGGAATGGGGACCGGGAACCGTAGCGCTGGAACAGGGGCGCGCGCTGCTCGATGCACTTCCCGTGGGCGAACGGGACCCTCGGCTGGTCATCGGACTGCTGCGGCTGGCCGAGGAACTGGGACAACAGGGATGGCTCGGTACCCATGCCGAACCGCTCCTGCTGACGCTGCGCACAGCGGACGTGCTTCGGATGCGCGCAAGCGACACCGATTTCCTGCGGCCCGTGGTGCGGGACGCCGGTCTGCAGCACGCGTTCACCACGATCCTCGAAATCTGGCGCGGACCGACCGGGAGGTCCTGACACATCAGGTGGCCGGAGTCTCCGGGGGCAGGGCCGGATGGACAAAGGCCGAGGGGCCGCTTCGGATCGCTCCGGAAACGGCCCCTAGGCACAGGATGTGGACGGGCTCAGTGCTCGCAGAGGGAGAATTCCCGCTCGTAGAGCTCCTTGTTGTGCTCGTCGACGAAGAACTTGCGCTCGTGCATGAGCTGTTCGCGGTAGGCCGCGGCCTGTTCGAGCGTCATGGTCGAGGTCTCGGACCACGGTTGCTGCGGCGGCACGTCGGAGGTCGAGACGATCGTTTCCGACGGGTCGACCAGGAAGAAGGCCAGGATCTTGCGGTGTCCCGGGCGGCTGGGGTCTGCGAGGCGGAAGTCGCCGACGCGGTGCTGCAGGATGTTCGGGAATGCCAGGCAGCGGCCCTCCGGAGTCGATACCGATCCCAGCACCTGGTTCAGCGCGTCCTCGTCCTCCAGGCCGTAGACCTCGCGCAGACCGTTGTCGTCGTTCTGCTCGTAGTCGGGGTCGTCCAGTGCCGCCCGGAAGCCCAGCCGGCTTTCGGTGATGTTCTCGCTGTCCCAGTAGTAGATGCCGGTCGAGACGATCCGCTCGTTCAGCATCCCCTCGACGTGCCAGGAACCGCCCGCGTACTCGGGCTTGTCCGGGGTGAGATGAATGGTGGCGAGCTTGACGATGACCTGGAGGCGGCGGCCGCGCAGGTCGACCCTGGCAGATGCGTCGGGCGCCTCGGGCAGGGTGAACTCCGGGGCCTCGGGGACGACCGGGCGGCGGTTCTCCCACCATTCTTCGTGGGCGGACTCCCACGCACGGAGGGCTTCCTTGTGGGCCGCGGGATCGCTGTACGAGGACTTGTTCGGATACTCCGGCTCCGAGTCGTACCACCCGTAGGGATCGGCCTCGATCCGCAGGGGCCGCGGATGACGCAGGTCCGTGAGCACGTTCTCCCACAGCGGGAGCATCCGCGAGAACAGGTCCGGCAGGACGGAGGCCAGTTCGTGATGGGTCTCGGGGTGGACGTTGTTGACGTACGAGCGGAAGGCGGCATCGCCGTCGTCACTGACGTCCACGTCCGTGGGCAGCCACTGGAACTTCTCCGAGAACTCGTACTTCGAGTAGCGGGTCGTCGGATTCTGCCAGGCCCGCTCGGGGGCGCCGCTCACCTCTCTCACCAGGCAGAACATCGAGGGGTGGACCAGATCCAGTACCTGGCCGTCCGAACCGGGGTGCCAGTCCTGCTCCGCCTCGGGGACCTCTTCCAGGACCCGGACCGCCTCGCGCAGCCGGGACCTGAGCTTGTCGTCGACCAGTGCGTCCGACTGCCACACCCCGTCGACGGCGGACACCTCGATGCCCGTTCGTCCGTCCCGCAGCGCGGCGTAGTGGTCGAGCTCGGCAAGGACGTAGCGGACCTGCGCTTCGGTGAGGCCCTGGGCGAGCGCCTCCTGCGTCCACCGGGCGACGATGTCGGCATCGTTCCTCTTGTCGAACCACCCCGGCTTCGCCCGAAGGTGCGCGCTGCACTGCATGATCTCGAGTTCCCGCAGCGTCCGGGGCTTCGCGAACGATATGGAACGGGACGCAGCGAAGGGCAGCGGGAAAGCAGACAGGCCGGTCAATTCTTCGGATCCCTACGGTCGGTGTGCGGTGGCCGGAAGGATAGCCCAGCGCACTGACACCGCAGCCGTGGTCCCTGTTGCCGCCGACGGGGCCCCGTGGTGCGGCAGCAGGCCGTTGCGGAACGCTCGCGGAGGGCTCGGGCGGGAAGGAGCCGCCGCGCGCTTGCCTTAGGGTGACCCCATGGTGGGGCATTCGAGTACACGGCAGCGGCTCGTCGTCGCCTTCGTCTCCTGCGTCCTGGCGACCGCCGCGACGGTCGTGGCGGCGGCTTCGTCGACAGGTCCTGCGTCGGACGCGGGAGCGCGGCCAGTCGGCGGCTTCCAGCGGCCGCCCGAGCCGCCCAAGGAGCACGATCTGCGACTCGGCGTCTCCTACGGTGACACCCTCACCTGGAAGTCCGACGACGGCCTGGCCGCCGCCCTCAACGACGCGGTCGGCCTGGGCACCACCTGGATCCGGGTGGACCTGTCCTGGAACAACATCCAGCCGGACAGCCCGCGCACCTACCAGTGGCAGCGCTTCGACCGGATCGTGAAGGCGGCCCGCGAACGCAACCTCGACGTCCTCGCCACGGTCGCCTACACCCCCGCATGGGCAAGGGCCGAGTCGTGCACGGGGCACCGTCCCACGTGTCCGCCGGCCGACCCCAAGAAGTTCGCCGCGTTCGCGAAGCTCGCCGCCCTGCGCTACGCGCCCCAGGGCGTGCACACGTGGGAGGTCTGGAACGAGCCCAACCTCCCCCAGTTCTGGTACCCCAAGCCCGACGCCAAGGCGTACACCACCCTGCTCAACTCCACCGCCGCCTCGCTGCGCGAAGCCGACCCGACGGCCTACGTGCTGATGGGCGGTCTGGCCGCCGTCGGCACTTGGGAATCGATCAAGTACGTCTCCCACCTGGACTTCCTGGAACAGGTCTGCCGGCTCGGCGGCAACAAGGCGGTGGACGCGCTCAGCTACCACCCCTACGCCTGGCCCCAGCTCCCGCACGACGGCAAGGTGTTCACGGAGATCAGCAGCGCCGGGGAGAACCTCGTCGGCGTCGCCGAGCGGCACGGGACGCCCGGCATGCCGGTGTGGCTGACGGAGACGGGCGCGCCGACCAACGGTCCGGGCAACCCCGCCGCCGACGAGAAGTCCCGGACGGAGAACATCACGCACGTCAGCGAGGAGTTCCAGGCGCGGATCGCCACCGACACGGTGCCGACCGCCGCGAAGGACAAATACGTGGCCGCCGCCTTCTGGTTCGCCCATCAGGACACGGCCACCGGCAACGACAAGAGCCATTCCAAGTACTACGGGCTGCGCCGCTACGACGGTTCCGCGAAGCCCGCGTTCGCCGCGCTCCGGGCCGCCATCGAGGAGTACGCGAAGAAGCAGCCCCGCTAGGACGGCAGCCCCGCCAGGCCGGCCGCGCCGGGAGGCCGCCGGCGGTCACAGCGAGCGGAACAGGTCCACGTACCGGGCCAGGAGGCCGTCCCAGGCGTACCGCTCACGCGCGGTACGCAGCCCCGCCTCGCCCAGCCGGTCCGCCAGGACACCGTCCTCCAGGAGCCGCCGGCAGGCGTCCGCCAGGGCGCCGGGGTCGCCGGGCGGTACCAGCAGACCGGTCCGCCCGTCCTCGACGACGTACGGGATGCCGCCGACCCGCGAGCCCACCACAGGGGTGCCGCAGGCCATCGCCTCGACGAGCACCATGCCGAACGACTCGGCCTCGGTGACGGAGGGCAGGACCAGCACAGCCGCCTCGCGGACCGCCCGGACGAGGTCGGGCCCGGTCAGCTCGCCGGACGCGGTGACCCGGTCCGCGAGGCCGAGGGACGCGGCCAGGGCGAGCTGGTCCGCGACCGCGTCGCCGCCGCCCACCAGGCGCAGCCGGGCCCCGGGCACTTCGGCCAGGGAGCGGACGAGGACATCGACCCCCTTCCACGCCGAGGACCGGTCGATGCGGCCGACGTAGAGGAGCGTCGGCGGGCGGGTGGAGGGCGGCGGGCCCGGTGTGAACCGGGCGGTGTCGACGCCGGGGCTGATCTCCAGGGCTCCGGGCCGCCCGGCGGCCAGGGAGACGGGGGACACGGCGACGAGGGCACGGGCCCGGCCGAACACCCGGGGCAGGACCCGGCGTTCGTAGAGGCCGATGAGGCGGTCCGCGGCGCCGGTGCCGGGGCCGCCCTTGAGCATCGAGCCGGCGTGGTAGGTGAGCACGGCCGGGCGGCGGCCCGCCACGGCCACGGCGATGTCGCCGAGTCCCGGTACGGGGGCGTGCGCGTGGACCACGTCGGCACCCGTACGGCGCAGCCAGTACCGCAGCTGAAGCGGCCACAGGGGGCTGAGGGGGGTGTTGGAGAGCCGGAACCAGGAGCCGAGCCGGACGACCCGCACGCCGTCCTCCACGCAGGTACGGGTGCGCAGCCCGGGCCCGCTGGTGAGGACGACGGCGTCGAGGCCGGGCGCTTCGTGCACGGCCCGCGCGACCCGGGCCGCATACTGCTCGACGCCCCCGAGGTGCGGCGGGTAGTAGGGGGTGACGACGGCCACCGTGCGGGGGTTCACAGGGCGGCCCGCAGCAGGCCGGGGAAGCCTTCCGCCTCGGCGACGTAACCGGGCAGCCGGCGTCGCAGCTGCTCGCGGTAGCCGGAGTCGTCCTGGAGCAGCGGTGCGACCAGCGCCCACAGCCGGGGATGGGTGACGTCCTCGATGGCCAGCACGTGGGCGCCGAGGCCGAGGTCGGCCATGATGCCGCGGGTCTTGTGCTCGTACTCGATGGCCACGCAGGGCACGCCGCTGGTCAGGGAGAAGATCACCGAATGGAAGCGGGTGCCGATCAGCAGGGCGCACTCGCGGTAGACGCCCTTGAGATCGCGGTAGTCCACCCGGTCCTCGATCAGCAGGGGTGCCGCGGTGCAGTGGGCGGCGATCCGGCGCTCCACGATGCGGTCGTCGTCGCTCAGGTAGTCGGTGCTGACCTGCGGGATCAGCACGACACGCGCTCCAGTGGCCTGGACGGCGTCGATCGTCGCGGCCAGGGCCCGCTCGTACGCGTCCTGGGCGGCCGGGGCCAGCCAGCACCTGGCCGTGACCCCGACCAGCCGCAGCTCCGGTGCGATGCCGAGCCGGGCCCGCCAGTCGGAGGACGCCGGCGGGTCGAACGCGAATCCCGAGTCGACGCCCCGGGTGACGACCGCGTCGGGCAGGCCGCAGCCGCGCAGCTGGTCCACGCTGACGTCCTCGCGGGCCAGGACGAGCGGGGACCGGCCGAGGGCGCGGGCGACCAGGCGCCGCTGGAGGGGCGAGGGGAACGGGCCGTAGGACTGTGGGGCGAAGACGACGGGCACGCCGGCACGCTGGGCGAGCAGCACCGGCAACAGGACGAAGAAGACGTTCTGGTGGCCGTCGAGCCCCGGGCGGGCCAGGACGTACCCGCCTCCGGTGGACACCACCAGGTCCGCGCCGGCCAGGGCGTCCGCCTCGCGCCGGGCCTCGGCGGGCAGGATCCTGCGCAGGACACCGGCCGCTGACCGGGGCAGCAGGAGGAGGCCGGCGGAGACCGCGCCGACGTACACCTTCCGCAGGATCCGGCGGGAACGCGAAGCGGTGCCGTCGGCGACGTGGCGGCGGATCGAGCCGAGGTTCGGGGCGTCCTCGAATGCGGGGTGGACGGCGGGGTCCTCCATGCCGGCGACGCGGACGTCGGCGCCGGGGAACGCCTCGCGGACCTGTCGCAGGCAGACGGAGAGCAGCGCGGCGTCGCCCGCGTTCTCCCGGACGTAGGCGTTGATCACCACGATCTTCACGGGCGGTACCTCTCGGCAGGTGGTGCGGCGGACGGCGCGGCGGCGGACGTCGGATCCGGGGCCGTCGGCCCCGGCAGGCGCACGGCGCGCAGTTGGAGGGTGTCGACGGGGGACCAGCCCGGTCCGGGGTCGAGGTCCGGTTCCGGCGGGCGGGGCGCGGAGGGCCGGCCGCGCAGCAGGGCGACGGTGGCGAACAGTCCGGCCGCCAGGTTGCCGATGCCCCAGGCGCAGCCGACCCAGACCAGCCCGTGCGGCGCCCACCACGCGGACAGGCCGATGGTGGTGCACGCGAGGACGGTGTTGGCGGCGATGAGCTGCTTCATCCGCTGGGCCAGCTTCAGCCCGAAGCACGCCCAGGTGTTGAGGGCGACGGCGAGGGCGGCGAGGGCGAGCACCCTTAGCAGCCCGCTCGCGGCCGTGGTGTAGCTGCCGCCGAACACCAGCAGGAGCAGCCCGCTGCCGGCCGCGACGACGGCGACGGCGGGTACCTGCACCGCGGCGATGGTCTTCGCGGAGCGGCGCAGGAGTTCACCGAACCGGGACGGGTCGGAGGAGACCTCGGCGAAGACGGCCTCGCCCACGGCGGTGGAGACGGAGTTCAGGAGGGCGGCGATCTGGAAAGCGACGAAGTAGTAGCCGGCTTCGGCGGCGCCCAGCTTTTGGAGCACGATGAGCGGAGTGACCAGGACGGGCGCCAGGTTGATCAGGCTGGAGACGTAACTGGCGACGGAGAAGCGCAGTTGCTCGCGCAGCCGGGTGCCCCGGGTGCGGAAGTCGAAGCGGAAGCCGAGGCGGCGCCGGAGCAGCAGCAGGGCCGCGGCGCCGGCGACCGCGTAGCCGATGCCCGCCGAGCCGAGGATTCCGGCCGCGCCGAACCCGACCAGGGCGACGGGCGCGGCGAGTTTGGCGACGCCTTGGAGGATCCCGTCGGACAGCACGTTGTACTGCGCCATGCGGGCGCTGATGAAGACCGACTTGACCAGGAGGTTCAGCGAGGCGCAGGCGCAGGACAGGACGAAGAGGGCGACGAGGTGCGCGTGGTCGCGGACGAACAGCAGCTTGTGCCCGTACCAGGGCAGCCCCAGCAGATAGATCCCGGCGGCGATGCAGGAGACCAGCAGCACCAGGGCGGTGGACTGGGTGATCTGGGCGTTGCGGGCCCTGCCTCCGGCGGGAAAGCGGATCAGGGTGCTGTTGAGGCCGAACATGCTGAGGTAGGAGAGCAGCGAGGTCGCGGAGATCAGCGAGGTGGCCAGCCCGACCTGCTCGGGCGGGTAGAAGCGGGCCACGACCACCCAGAAGAGGAAGCTCAGCCCGGCCGTCGTGACCGTGGACGCCAGCAGGAAGAACGAGCTCCGGAACATCTGGTCCGCGGGCCGGGCGTGCTTACCCACGGCCCGCGTCCCCGTAGTGCCCGAGCAGCGCCGTCACGTGCCGGTCCCAGCCGAAGGACGCCTCGGCGAACGCGCGGGCGGCGGCTCCCGTCGCCGCCCGCGCGGCGGGATCCGCGACCAGGCCGTCGAGCGCGGCGCGCAGGGCGGGGACGGTACGGGGGACGAGCAGGGCGACGCGGCGGTCCAGGCCGTACGGGGCGTATCCGGGGTCGTCGGTCGTGACGACGGGCAGGCCCGAGGCCATGGCCTCCTGGACGGTGAGCGGGAAGCCCTCGGCGGTGGAGGGCAGGGCGAACACGTCGCACGCGCGGTAGGCGTCGGCGAGGGCCTCGGCGGACAGGGAGCCGAGGTGGTGGACGCCGGAGCGTCCGGCGAGGGCCGAGGCGTCCCCGTCACCGGCGAAGACGAGGTCGTATGCGGCGTCGTCGGCGTGGGCGTCGAGGAGGAGGTCGTACCCCTTCTTGGGGACGAGCCGGCCCGCGAAGAGCACCAGGGTGCGGCCGGCCGGCAGGCCGAGCCGCGCCCGGGCCGCGGCGCGCTCCGCGGGGTCGGCGGGCGGTCGGAACAGGCCGGTGTCCACGCCGTTGGCGAGGTGGTGGCGGGCCTCGGCGCGGGCGCCGAGCTTGCGGACGAACGCGGCGACGTCGGCGTTGACTGTGAGCACCCGGCGGGCGCGGCGGAGCTGGGGCCGGCCCGCAATGGCGTAGACGACCCGCTGGACGGCGCGTACGAGGGCCGAGGGGTGCGCCACCAGGCCGACGTGCTGGGTCACCACGGTGGGGGTGCGGGTGGCGGCCGCGGCGAGGCCGGCCGCCCAGGAGGAGGCGTAGAGGCAGTCGTGGACGTGGACGACGTCGGCGTGGCGGGCCCAGCGCAGGGCTGCGGGCAGCAGGGCCGGCGAGAACAGCGGGAAGGGGACGCCAGACCGGCGCTCCACCACGTTGGACGCGGCGACGCGGACGACGCGGACGCCGTCCTCGTGGTGGATCCCGGCGTGGTCGCCGCTGGTGAGGACGGTGACTTCGGCGCCGTGCCGGGCGAGGTGGAGCGCTTCGTTGCGGACGACGTTCTCGATGCCGCCCAGGTGCGGCGGGTAGTAGTGGCTGACGAGCAGGACCCGGGGCCGGCGCCGGACGTGGTTCATCGGTAGACCGCCGCCCCTTCGTTGCTGTAGATCAGGTTGCGTGTGGTGTCGAGGAGGTCGCGCGGGTACCGGTACGTCACGAGGTCGCCCCGGAAGAATACGGTGACCTCGTCCTTGCGGGTCGGCGTGGATCCGAGCAGTACGTAGGACTGGGACCGCAGCAGTGCGGGGTGGACGCTGTCCTGCGTGCGGACGGTGAAGAGGGTCTGCAGACGGCTGAAGGAGTACCGGTCGGTCTGTACGACGAGGTCGTCGCCCGCAGCCCGCTGGTTGAGCCACATGGCGGCCCGGCGGTCCTCGGCGTGCGGGTAGTAGATGTCGTAGGCGGGACCGGCATTGCTGAGTGCGAGCTGCGCGGGGTAGCCGCCGAGTGCCTTGGGGACGGCCCCGGTCAGGTCGAGCAGCAGCCCGGCGACGAGGACGCACAGCACGGGGACGGCGCGGCGGCCGGCCCAGCGCACGGCCCACAGGGCGCCGGCGGCGATGAACGGGGCGAAGAACAACAGGCCCTGCTGGAAGGCGCGGAGCACGCTGTAGTCCACCGACAGCTGCGGTACCAGGGTGAACAGGCCCATCATCGCGAGGGCGCCCACGGTCAGGGTGGTCTGGTCGCGGACGGGCGTGAAGGGGCTGCTCCGGCCGCGCAGGGCGATCACGAACCCGACCAGGACCAGGACCTGGAGCAGCAGGGCGGCGGCCTGCCGGAGCACGCCGTTGAGGGCGGGCACGCTCAGGCCGACGGTGTCCAGCGCCCGGCCGACGGGGGTGAGCGGCAGGCTCTCCTTCTCGGCCACGGGCGTGGGGTACTTCGCGAGGGCCTCCAGCGGCAGGTACTTGCCGTCGGCCCGGTCGGCCCGGGTGTAGCCGATGGTGTCCTCGCGGTAGTCGGCGAGCCGCTCCTCGGGGGTGACTCCGGCGCCGCCGAAGAGGCTGTAGCGGGTGTCGGAGGAGCCTCCGCGGGCGTCGCCGGAGCCGAACAGGTCGCTCGCGACGACGCGCAGTGTGCTTTCGAGCTGGCCACCGGTGTGGGTGAGGGGACCGGCCCAGAGCAGGGCGAGAACGGCCGGTACGGCCACGGTCCACCAGGTCAGGAACGTCCGCGTCCCGCCTTGGCCCACGGAGCGGTGCGGACGGGCGCGGCCCGGCCGGGAGGCCGCCCGCCAGACCTTGTCCACGGCGAACGCGGTCGCCAGGGTGCCGACGATCACGTAGATCGTCGAGTAGTGGGACAGGACCACTCCGGCGAGCAGCACGGTGAACACCGCGCGCCGCAGGGGCAGCGGGCGCCGGGAATCCGTCAGGACGAGCATCGCGCAGGCCAGCAGCAGGAAGGCGATGGCCTGCCGGCCCAGGAACGGCATGTCGGTGAAGAAGGTCGGGAACGCCATGAAGAACACGGCGGAGAGCAGCGCCACGAGCGGGGACGCCACGTTGCGCACCGCGCGATGGACGAGGACCGGGGTCAGGGCGAAAAGCAGCGGCAGGACGGCCTTGAAGACGTAGATGTCCTCGATGCCCGTGAGCCGGAAGACGCTCACCGGGAGCAGGGTGATGCTCAGGCACGCGTTGTACGGGTCGGTGTAGGCGGAGATGTCCCAGAAACCGCCGCCGAGGGTGAGCCGGAAGTAGAGGTACTCGCGCTGGATGTCGTGCCCGGCGATGTACCAGCCGCGCAGGGAGGTGAGCAGCAGCAGGGTGGCGGAGGCGGCGTAGATGCCGGCCTCCAGGACGATCGGGGAGCAGCGTCCGTGGCGAAGCAGCAGGAGGACGATCAGCGCCGCGACGACGACCAGGGCGGCCGTGCTGACGGCGCCGCCCAGGCCGTTGTTGAGCCTGATCGGACCGGCCACGGAGAGCAGCAGCGCGACTCCGGCCGCCCAGGCCACCGGGCGGGCGCCGCTCAGGGGCGCGCCGCGCAGGAGGGGCCGTCGTGACTGGGGGGCGAGGGTTCCGAGGACGAGGAGCACGAGGGTGGTCGCCGAGGCCAGCACCAGCCGGGTCAGGGGCCGTTCCACGCCGAGCAGCGGGAGCACGGTGTTGACGCCCAGCGCCACGAGGATGTCGAGGAGCACGGCGAGGCCGGCCGCCAGCAGGAGGGAGCCACTGCGGGTGGAGACCACTTTGTCGGTGAGGCCGCGCAGCAGCAGGACGGGCGCGGCGAAGAGCAGCCACAGGCCGACCGGTGCGAGCAGGAGGGCGGGGACGCCGGGCAGCGTCTCGACGGCGCAGGCGGGGCCGAGGCTCAGCAGGACGCCGAGCCGTCCGCGCAGCCAGGTGGGCGGGTTCATATCCCTGCCTTCCGGTACACGAGCTCCACCTGCCGGGTGACTTCCTCCCAGGTGTGGCGGCGGGCCCGCTCGGCGCTGCGGCCGGCCAGTCGGCCGCGCAGGCCGGGGTCGGCCGCGAGGCGGTCCACGGCGGCGGCGAGCGAGGCCGGGTCCGGTGCGGCCAGCAGGCCGACGCCGCGCAGCAGTTCCGCGTTGCCGGGGACATCGGTGGCCAGGACGGGCAGGGCGGCGGCCATGGCCTCCAGCGCGGCGAGGGGCATGCCCTCGCGGTCGGAGGGCAGGACGAAGACGTCGGCGTCCGCGTAGGCGGCGAGGAGGTCCCCGTCGTACAGGGGCCCGGTGAACTCGACGCGCTCGCCGAGGCCGAGTCCGGCGGCGCGGGCCCGCAGGTCGGCGTCGAGCTCGCCGCCGCCGACGATGCGGAGCCTGAGCGGGGATTCGGCCAGGTTGATCGCGTCGAGCAGGCGCGCGATGTTCTTCTGGGCGCTGAGGCGTCCGACGTAGAGCAGCCGCAGGGGCCGGCGGGTGGCGGTCGTGGTGCCGACCGGGACGGTGGCAGGGGCGGGAGCGGCACGGAAGAACTCCGGGCCGACTCCGTTGGGCACCACGTGCACGCGCGCGGGCGGCACCCGGTAGGCCTCTTCGACGAAGCGGGCCTGCTGCTCGGTCAGAACGATGACCGCCGCCGCGGCGCGGGCGACGCGTCCGAAGACGTGCTTCTTGTAGGCGGGCAGGAGTCCGCCGAGGCGCCCGCTGGCGTCCACGTCGAGGTGGAAGTGGAGTACGAACGGCTGCCGGCGCAGCCGGGCGGCGAGTGCCACGGTCTCCGGCAGAAGGGCGTGCGCGCAGTGCGCGTGCAGCACGGCACCGCGCGGCGCGGCCAGGAGCGAGCCGAGGAGACCGGGCGCGATCGCGGTGTGGGCGAACTCGGTGGCGCGGTGCCTGCGCACGGTGACGCCGTCCTCCTGGGCCCGCCGCGGCGCGCCGCCGGAGCCGAGCGCGGTGGTGACGACGCGGACGTCGTGGCGTTGGGCGAGGCAGCGCGACAGGTGCAGCACGACGCGCTCGAGGCCGCCGAGGTGCGGGGGGTAGTACGGGGTGATCTGGAGGACTGTGCGCATCAGAGTTCCGGGGGCTTGCCGAAGCGGAAGTGGAGGGTCTGGGGATGCCCGGTGAGCGAGACCCGGACCAGGGCGACGTCGGTCCCCTTGGCGCGGATCCGCGCCGTGACCGGGACCGCAGCGCCCTGGTGGGGTTCGACGGGGTAGGTCTCGGTCGCCAGCACCTTGCCGTCCGCAGCCTCCACGGTGAGCGTCGCGACCAGCGACCGGGATCCGGAGCCGTGGTCGTTCACTGCGAAGGGAACGAGGACGCTCGCTCCGTCGAAGCGCGGGTTCTCGGTGAAGTAGAGCTCGATGTAGGCGGCTTGCCGGCGGGTGAACGAGTCCAGCAGGACCGTCCGCACGGACGGCAGGGACCAGGCGCCCGCGCACAGGCCGGCCGCCAGCGCGAACACCAGGGCCGATCGGATCAGACGCTTCCTCATGCCGGGGTGTGCCGCCGTTCGTAGCGTGCGGGGTGCTTCCGGCCGGACCGGCGGAAGCGGTGCTCGAAGAGCTGGCGCAGGTTGGCCATCCCGTCGGGCAGCGCGTTGAGCTTCACCTCGCCCTGGCGGTTGCGGTATTCGATGGGCACTTCGAGGTACCGGTAGCCGGCCCGGGTCGCGGCGTTCTTGATCTCCTGGGAGAAGGCCATGCCGGTCGACTTCACCTCCACGCCGTCCCAGACGTAGCGCCGGAAGACCCACATGCCGGACTGCGAGTCGCGCAGTCCGTTGCGGAACAGGGCCCGGCTCAGGGCGCTCAGCGCGTGGTTGGCGACGGTGTGGGACCGCTTCATCGCCGAGCGGTTCTCGCGGCGGAGCCGGTTGGTCGTCATGAACTCGACGTCGGCCTCGGTCAAGGTGCCCAGCAGTTCGGGCAGGGAGTCGAACGGGTAGGTGCAGTCGGCGTCGCCGGTCGCTATGACGTCGCCCTTCGCCGCGCGGAAGCCGGCGTGGTAGGCGTTGCCGTACCCCCGCTCCGGCTGGGAGACGACGGTGGCGCCGAGTGCGGCGGCCACTGCGGCGGTGTCGTCGGTGGAAGCGTTGTCGACGACGATGACCTCGGTCTCCCAGCCCAGAGCGCGGAGCGCGCTCGTGGGCACCGAGTTGACCACGGTGGGCAGGTTGGGCGCCTCGTTGAGCGCCGGAATCACGACGGAAAGCGTATTCAATTCATCCCCCGGTACCGGACCAGAACGGCGGCCGTGCGAGCGCCGCGGCAACTGAGGGCCTTCACATCGTGGAGTCTCGGCCGCACACGTCGAGCCGGGCGGTCTGCTGGGTGTTTCTACTGCGGACGTCAACCCGGCATCCGGGCCAGCGGCGACCCTATCCGACGCGTGAGACACAGATCCACCAGGGTTACCTGCCCGTACTGATCGAATCACAGCGAATTCGGGCAGAAAGGGGTCAACCGACCAGCCACGAACCGACAGGCTTGATCTCCTTGTCGAGCTTGCCGCCCTTCAGGGCCAGAACCTGATCCGCAGTCAGCGGCTTGTCCCACACCAGCACGTGTCCGATGACGCCCGCCCAGGGCCCGCTCCAGATCCCGTGGTGGCGGGAGCGGCCCAGCTGCAGCGGCCCCTGGCCCGACCAGGTGGCCGCCACCGGGGCACGGCCGGCCTCCTTGCCGTCGACGTACAGCGTCAACGTCTTGCCCTGGGCGTCGTACACGCCGGTCAGCAGAGCCCAGGTGCGAACCGTGTTGAGGCCGTCCGAGGTGGCGGCCACGGCGGTGGAGGCCGCGCCCTTCTCGTCGGTCTGCATCCGGAACACCCAGGACTTCTTGCCGTTGCCGTCCTCGCGGCCCAACTCGAATGAGTACGAGGTGCCGTCGCCCTGGCTGATGGCGAACCGCGAACCGCCTTCGGCCTCGTTGTAGACCCAGGCGGAGACGGTGAAGCTCTTGGACGCGTCGACGACCGGCTCGGCGGCCTGCGCGTACGAGTTGCCGTTGCTGCGCAGGCGCAGCACGTTGCCGTTGTCCACTTTGCCGAGAACCGCGTCGGGGCTGAGCGCGATGTTGACCTGGCCGGAACGGTCGCGCAACAGGTTCGGCTCGCCGGGGACGGTGGGCGCGTTGGGGTCCTGGCCCGGCGCGGCCGTCGCCGACTGCGAGGCTTCGCCGGGACCCGGGGCCTTCCCCCCCTCGTCGCCCCTGTCCAGGATGAAGAGCCCGGCGCCGACGCCGAGGGTGCACGCCGCAACCGTGATGGCGGCCAGCCACATCCGCTTGCGTCTGCGCTGCTGCGACTCCGAACGGTCCGCCATCGCCTGCCAGTCGGGCTGAGGAGGAGGCGTGAACCCGGCCAACTGCGGCTCCGGCTGGGGCTCCAGGGGCGGCGCTTGCGTCTGGGGCGCCTGAGGGTGGTGCGGCGCCTCACCGGCAGCGCCCGGCTGGGACGGCTGCTGGTACGGATTGGGCTGCCAAGCCTGCGGAAATCCGTAACCGCCGGGCGTCCCTTGGGGGTAGCCATAGCCCGCCTGCCCCCCAGCGGGGTCCGGCTGGGGTGTGCTCGGGCGATCCGTACCGTCAGTCATGGGACGGATCGTAAAACATGCCAGGCGGACCGACACCAGACGGTACGGCACGAACTCCCACGGGCCGCCCACGGGCGGAGCGCCCGGCCGCCGACCGCGTCACGGGATCGCCGGACCACCCGACGCCGCGGCCCCAAAAACGATCAAGGGACCGCTTCGGATTGATTCTGAAGCGATCCCTGATCTACGACTTCGAAAAGTCGGGACGACAGGATTTGAACCTGCGACCCCTTGACCCCCAGTCAAGTGCGCTACCAAGCTGCGCCACGTCCCGATGTACCTTCGACCTGCGGGTTTCCCCGTGCTCGGCGGCACATGCAGAACATTACCCCACGCCGAGGGGTGTGCATGCACGGGTAATCGGCGCGGGGGAGGATGGGGTGGTGAACACACGGGACCGGGACGGTGAAGGCCGGGCGAGGAGCGCCCGTCCGAGGGATGGGCTGGGGCGGCCGCTGGCCTACGGAGCGGCCGGGGTGGAGCGGCAGCCCGAGGGGGTCGTGCGCTCGCCCGCGGAGACGGTGCGGGAGGCGCAGCGGCTGCTGGACGCGGGGATGCCCTTCCACGCGCACGAGGTCTTCGAGGACGCCTGGAAGTCCGGGCCCGAGGCCTCGGCCCCGCTGTGGCGGGGGCTGGCGCAGCTCGCGGTCGGGCTGACGCACTCCGCCCGCGGCAACGCGGTGGGCGGGGCGCGGCTGCTGCGGCGCGGGGCCGACGCGATCGAGGGGCTGCGCGGGGACCCGTACGGGATCGAGGGGCTGCGCGGGGACCCGTACGGGATCGACGTGCCGGGCCTGGTCCGGTGGGCCCGGGAACTCGCGGGCCGGGTGGAGGAGGCCGGCCCGGCCGTCGACGCCGCACGGGAGGCTCCGCGGCTGAGCGGCGGCAGCGGCAGCCGCAGCGGCAGCTAGCGGAGGGCCGGCTGGAGGAGGTCCCAGCGGTTGCCGTAGAGGTCTTCGAAGACGGCGACGGAGCCGTACGGCTCGTGGCGCGGGGCCTCCAGGAAGCGGACGCCCTCGGCGGTCATCCGGGCGTGGTCGCGGGCGAAGTCATCCGTGTAGAGGAAGAAGCCGACGCGGCCGCCGGTCTGGTCGCCGACGCGGGAGCGCTGGGCGTCGTCCTTGGCGCGGGCCAGCAGCAGGGCGGATTCGGTGGCGCCGGGCGGGCGGACGACCACCCAGCGGGAGCCGTCCGGGCGAGCCGTGTCCTCGGCCAGGTCGAAGCCGAGGGCACGGGTGTAGAAGTCGATGGCCTCGTCGTAGTCGTGGACCACGAGGGCGGTCAGGGCGATGTGGGATGACATGGCCTCATTGTGACCCCGTCTCCGGGGGCCGGGTCCCGGGGCCGGGCCGCGGGCCACGGGCCCCCACGAGGATCACGTCCAGTCTGCGGGGGCCGTGGACGCCCTCGACCCGGTCCAGTTCGATGTCGCTGGTCGCCGAGGGGCCGGAGATCCAGGTCAGCGGGCGGCCCGGGTCCAGCAGCGGCAGCGCCTGCGGGACGGAGTCCACCACCTGCTCGGGGACGCGTACGAGGCAGACGTGGTGGTCGGGGACGAGGGTGATGCGGCGGCGGCCCTGGTCCGGGCCGCCGTCGAGGACGATCGTGCCGGTCTCGGCGATCGCGAGGGCGCAGCCGGTCACGACGGCGTCGACCCGGTCCAGCTCCCGGGGCGTCTGCGCCGCGCGGTCGGGCACGAAGGCGAGCGACGGATGGGACGGCAGGCCGAAGCCGAGGTCGGGCGGGAGCTGCACCGTCGCGGCGTCCGCCAGCAGGCGGCCGAGGAGGTCCGGCAGGCCGTCCTCGTCGGTGCGGTGGACCCGTGCCCGGTACTCGGCGAGATGCGCCGCGAGCAGGTCCACGCGCTCCTGCGGGGTGCGCGCGCCGTGTACGCGCAGGTAGTCCCGCGGGATGTCGGCATCGGGGCCGGGCGCGGCCTGCGGCCCCGGCTGCGGGACGGCCCGGCGGATGCGGGCCAGGATCCGGTCCTTGCTGGTCACTGCGGGGTTCCCCGTTCTCGGGTCCACCAGTCGCGGAACGGCTCGGCGGGTACGGAGGGCAGGTCGCGGGTGTCGGTCCAGGCGGCGCCGGGGCCGGGCAGCCGGCGCGGCGCCAGCCTGCGGGCGCGGGCCAGCAGCCGCTCCCCCGCACGCAGGGCCCCGGGGCGGTCCAGGAGCAGCCGGGCGGCGCGCATGGCGGCGCGTTCGGCGGTGTGCCCGTGGGCGGGGCGGATCCGTACGCGGATGCCGTGCCGGGTCACCGGTCCGCCCTGGGCGACCCGTTCGCGCAGGTGGACGAGGATCTCGGGGATGTCGATGGCGACCGGGCAGACGTCGTAGCAGGCCCCGCACAGGGTGGAGGCGTAGGGCAGCGAGGCGTCGATCTCGCTGTCGGTGCCGCGCAGTTGAGGGCTGAGGACGGCGCCGATGGGGCCGGGGTAGACGGATCCGTAGGCGTGGCCGCCGGCCCGCTCGTAGACCGGGCAGACGTTGAGGCAGGCGGAGCAGCGGATGCAGCGCAGGGCCTGGCGCCCGGTCTCGTCGGCGAGGGTGTCGGTGCGGCCGTTGTCGAGGAGGACGAGGTGGAAGGCGGAGGGCCCGTCGCCGTCCGCCCCTCTCGAAGGGCCGAGCCCGGTCCACATCGTCGTGTACGGGTTCATCCGCTCGGCCGTCGAGGAGCGCGGCAGGGTCTGGAGGAAGATCTCCAGGTCGCGGAAGGTGGGGACGACCTTCTCGATGCCCACGACCGAGATCAGGGTCTCGGGGAGGGTCAGGCACATCCGGCCGTTGCCCTCGGACTCGAAGACGACCATGGTGCCGGTCTCGGCGACCATGAAGTTGGCTCCGCAGACGGCGACCTTGGCGCGCAGGAACTTCTCGCGCAGGTGCAGGCGCGCCGCCTCGGCGAGTTCCCGCGGGTCGTCGCCGAGCGGGTCGGGCGCGGGGCGGCCCCAGCGGCCCATCTCGGCGCGGAAGATGTCGCGGATCTCGGCCCGGTTGCGGTGGATGGCGGGGACCAGGATGTGGGAGGGGCGGTCGTGGCCGAGCTGCACGATGAGCTCGGCGAGGTCGGTCTCGTAGGCGGTGATCCCGGCGGCTTCCAGGGCCTCGTTGAGGCCGATCTCCTGGGTGGCCATCGACTTGACCTTGACGACCTCGCGCTCGCCGGTCGCGCGGACGAGTTCCGTGACGATCCGATTGGCCTCGTCCGCGTCGACGGCCCAGTGGACGGTGCCTCCCGCGGCGGTCACCGCCGCCTCCAACTGGAGCAGGTAGCGGTCGAGATGGCGCAGGGTGTGGTCCTTGACGGCCTTGCCCGCGGCGCGCAGCCGGTCCCAGTCCTCCAGCTCGGCGACGGCCCGCGCCCGTTTGTCGCGGATGGTGTGCGTGGCGTGCCGGAGGTTGGCGCGCAGCACGCCGTCCCGTACGGCTTCGCGGGCGGCGTCGGGGAAGGCGGGCATGCCGAGGTCCGTGCGCGTCATGTCAGGGGCTCCTCCTCGGTCGCGGCCAGGATCTCGGCGAGGTGCAGGGTCCGCAGGGGGCTGTCCGCGCGGCGCAGGAGGCCGTCGAGGTGGGCGAGGCAGGAGTTGTCGGTGCCGCACAGCACCTCGGCTCCGGTGCCGGCGGCGGAGGTGAGCTTGTCGGTGCCCATGGCCGCGGAGACGTCCGGGTTCTTGACGGCGAAGGTGCCCCCGAACCCGCAGCACTCCTGCGCGCCCGGCAGCTCGACCAGGTCCAGGCCCTTCACGGCGGCGAGCAGCCGCCGGGGCCGGTCCCCGAGTCCCAGGCCGCGCAGGCCGTGGCAGGAGGGGTGGTAGGTGACGGTGTGCGGGAAGTACGCGCCGACGTCGGTCACCCCGAGCACGTCGACCAGGAACTCGGTGAGCTCGTACACGCGCGGCGCGAGCGAGCGGGCGGCTTCCGTCAGCTCCGTGCCCCGCCCCTCCCGCTCCGCCTTCCGGCCGATCCGCGGGTAGTGCTCGCGGATCATCGCGGCGCAGGAGCCGGACGGGGTGACCACGTACGCGTGGCCGGCGAAGGCCGCGGCGGTGCGCCGCACCAGCGGTTCGGTCTCGTGCCGGTAGCCCGTGTTGTACTGCGGCTGCCCGCAGCAGCTCTGGCCGGCGGGGAAGTCCACGTGGACGCCGAGCCGCTCCAGGAGGCGGACCACGGCGATGCCGGTCTGCGGGTACAGCGCGTCAGTGACGCAGGTGACGAACAGGGCGACACGCATGGTGGGCACAATAGCCGGGTGAAGAAGTTCTCAGTGATCGGCATAGGCGCGGGCGACCCGGACCATCTGACCCTCCAGGCGGTCAGGGCGATCGGCGCGGCGGACGCATTCCTCATCCTGGAGAAGGGCGAGGAGAAGGCGGACCTGACCGGGCTGCGGCGCGCGATGCTCGACGCGCACGCCCGGCCCGGCCACCGGCTGGTGGAGGGCCGCGACCCGGACCGGGACCGGACTCCCGCCGAGTACGCCCCGACGGTGGACGGCTGGCGCAGCGCGCGGGCCGAGCTCTTCGAGCGGTTCGTCGCCGAGGAGCTGGCGGACGGGGAGACCGGTGCGTTCCTGGTGTGGGGCGACCCGTCGCTCTACGATTCCACCCTCGCGATCCTCGACGAGGTGCTGGAGCGCGGCCGGGTGGCCTTCGAGCACGAGGTCGTGCCGGGCATCAGCAGCATCTCCGCGCTGCTGGCGCGGCACCGGACCAATCTGAACCGGGTCGGCCGGCCGGTCCAGATCACCACCGGGCGGCGGCTGGCCGAGGGCTGGCCGGCCGACGTGGACGACGTGGTGGTGATGCTGGACGCGCGGCACGCCTTCACCGCCCATCTCGACCAGGACCTGTACATCTACTGGGGGGCCTACGTGGGCACCCCGGACGAGATCCTGGTGCAGGGCAAGCTGGCGGAGGTCGCGGGGCGGATCGAGGAGCTGCGGACCGAGGCCCGCGCCCGCAAGGGCTGGATCATGGACACCTACCTGCTCAGGCGTTCCTGAGCAGCTGGTCGGGCAGCGCGGCGGCGAGGCGTGCGTACTCCTCGGGCCGGTTGTAGATCTGTCCGCAGATCCGGATGCCGCCGCCGCCCGGCCAGGGCCAGATCAGCACCCGGATGCGCAGCCGCGCGGCGATCTCCTCGCGCAGTGCGCGGGCGCTGTCCGGGGTCTCGGCGACGCCGGGCGGCAGACGCAGGGTGCGCATGGCGAGGCCGGCGGTGTGCGGGAGCGGTGTGAGCCCGGGGATCTCGGCGAGCAGCGCGGCGCCGTGCGCGGCGAGGGTGCTGTTGTGGGCCCGGACCTTGGCCGCGTCGAGGGCCTCGATGAGGTCGAGTCCCTCGGGGGCGGCGAGCCAGCCGGTGTAGTCGGCGGTGGCGCGGTTCTCGACGGAGCGCGGGAAGCCGTGCCCGTCCTCCCAGGAGGGTACGAGCGCCCGGACCCGGTGGCGGTGCTGCGGGGCGACGGCGAGCAGCGCGGTGCCGGAGGGGGCGTAGCCCCATTTGTGGAGGTTGCCGAACCAGAAGTCGGCGCCTCCGGCGAGCGGGTCCGCGAGCATGCCCGGGGCGTGGGCGCCGTCGACGACGGTGGTGACGCCGCGCTCGCGCAGCTCGGCGATCAGCCGGGGCGAGGCGATGATCCGGGCGGTGGGCGAGCTGACGTGGTCGAGTACGGCGACCCGGGTGCGGGGCGTCAGCGCGGCCAGCACGGTCTCCCGTACGGCGTCCTCGTCGGGCAGGGCGGGGTCCAGGGCGACGGTGGTGACCGGGGCCCGGCGGGCGGCGGCCGCGGTGACGGTGCCGTAGCCGTGGTCGGTCACCAGGATCTCGTCGCCGTCGGCGAGCGGGACGGCGTCGAGGGCGAGGTTGGCGCCTTCGGTGGCGTTGGCGATGAAGGCCAGCCCGTCGGGGTCGGCGGCGAGGTGCGCGGCGATCCGGGTGCGGGCCCGTTCGAGGCGGTCCGGCAGGGCGGTGAAGAAGGCGTCGGGATCGGCGTGGACCTCGGCGCGGAGCGCGGCCTGGGCCTCCTGGACGGGCACGGGGACCGCGCCGAAGGAGCCGTGGTTGAGGTGGGCGACGCGCGGGTCGAGGCGGAAGAGGGCGGGCCCGCCGGGGAACTCGCCCGGCTGCGGGCGCCCTGCTGGCGGCTCGGCGGGGCGGTCGGCGGGGCGTGTCGTCTCGGTCACGGGACCTCCGGGGTGCGGCGCGGCTGTCGCCCGGATCATCCCCCGTGGCCACCGGCGCCGGGAACACCCTCACCGCCGCCCCGGCCGGAACCGTACGGCTCCGCCCGGCGCGGCGGCCGGGCCGTGTCCTACGGTTCGCGGCCGCTGGTCGCCGCGTAGTACTGGAGGTCCTGCACGTCCACCGTGTGGTCCACGCGGTACGGCAGGTCGACCTCGGCCGTCGCCTTCCCGTCCCGGACGACGTGGGCCTCGCTGGTGCCCGTCTTCAGCGGCAGCAGCTTGGAGTGGATCCCGGCGGGGGCGTCGTGGCTGCTCCGGGCCGTGCCGACGGTCGTGCGCACGGCCGCGGGTCCGGTGAGGAAGCTGAGCACCTCCACCGTGTCGCGGGAGGGTGCGCTCCCCTTGCGCAGCGACATCACCAGCGACTGGTCGCCGGTCGGGTCGGCGGCCGCGAACTGCGTGCGCGCGGTGAGGTACAGGGTGTCCCGGACGATCTTCGGCCAGCCGCCCGTCTTGAACCGGGTCAGGTAGTACGAGGTCAGGTCGAGGTAGGCGTGGCCGTTGTGCAGGGACGGCGCGAACTGGCTGCCCTCGGAGTAGTCGTTCCAGGTGGTGAGCTGCACCCAGTCGGCGCCGTCCTCGATGGCGCGCGTCCATGTGGCGCGCAGGGTCGCCGTGTTGCCGGCCTCGTCGTAGATGCCCTGATTGGGGCGGGCGTCCTGGACCGACACGGGCTGCATCCAGATCTTGCCCATGCCGTGGGCCCGCTGGACGTCGCGCGTGGAGCTCTCCTGGCCGACGTAGCTGCGACTGCCCCACTCGGAGAAGCCGTGGCTGATCGGGGCGAAATCGCCGCTGTGGGCGCCGAAGTCAAGGAAGAGCGGGACGAAGGCGGTGCGGATGCCGTGGTCGGCCTTGAGGATCCGGATGACCTCCGTCCACCAGGCCACGTTCTTCGCCTCCGCCTTGAACGGGGAGACGACGAGCCGGCCGTCGGGAAGCCGGTGCGCGGCGGAGGCGTCGGCGAGCGTGGCCAGCGCCTCGGCGAGGACGCGGGGGTCGTCGGTCTTGAGCGAGGTCATGTCCGGCATGAGCATGATCTTGAAGGCGGGGTCCACCGAACGGGCCGCCGCCATCAGCAGGTTCGAGCGGTCCCAGTTCTTGCCGGAGAGGGAGAGCAAGTCGAGGGTGAAACCGTCGATGCCGGCGGCCCGGGCCGTGCGCACCTCCTGCTGGAGGTTGGCGTACTCCCAGTCGCCGCTCTTGGGCGTGACGGGCAGCGGGCGGTCGCGCAGCAGGCCGCCGTACCTGCCGTGCTTGCCGCTCTCCCCGTCGGGGTCCAGGTAGTTGCGGGTGTAGTAGTCCCGGTCCGCGTCCGCGTTGTCGAGGGAGAGCGGGTACGGGGTGAAGTAGTGGGCGAACACCAGCTTCCTGCCCGCTTCGCCGGAGCGCAGGGCGGCCGGCTGGGGCATGTCGAAGGGCAGGGCGCCGGCGGGGCGCGCGGCCCCGGAGTCCACCGCTCCCTCGGGATTGCCCTTGGCCGCCGCGCCCTTGGTGGGCGCCGGGCTCTGTTCCGGCTGCGGGTCGGTCGGGCCGCCCGCTCCGGGGTCGGAGCCGGGCCCGGTGGGCTGCGGGGCGGCGGCGCCCTGGGCCGTGGCGTTCTGAGCGGGGGTCCCGCTGAGCGGGTCCCAGGCGATGCCGGTGGCCGCGCAGACGCCGACGAGGAGGAAGCCGGAGAGCAGCAGGGCCAGGAGCGGCCTGCCGCCCCGGACGGCCGGCCGGCGCCGGTGCGACACGGGTCGTGCCGCCCGGTCCGCGCCGCGCGGTCTTCGTCGTGCTCGCCGGTCCGTGCGCCGGTCCGCTGTCATCGTGGTCCCTCCCGCGAATGCACCCCGGTGGGGGCTGGACAGCAGTAGAGCCCATTACCGGCTTCCGGACAACCGTTCCCCGGGTCGCGGCCCGGGCACGTACGTCACACGGGCGAAGGGAACTAC
The DNA here is from genome assembly GCF_036170895.1 of Streptomyces erythrochromogenes. Classification (NCBI taxonomy): domain Bacteria; kingdom Bacillati; phylum Actinomycetota; class Actinomycetes; order Kitasatosporales; family Streptomycetaceae; genus Streptomyces; species Streptomyces erythrochromogenes. Next base: position 1,540,038 of record NZ_CP108036.1, read on the forward strand.
GCAGACCGCGGGGTCAGTCGGAGCCGCGCGGCGATGCCGGCGTCCGCCGGCCCCGAGGGCGCGTCCGGCGCACGGGCGCCTCCGGCCTCCACCCGCCGTCAGATCTTGCAGGCGAACTGCCGGATCCGGTGGCCGAGTTCACGGCCGAGGGCGGCGGTGAACTCGGGGAGCATGGGCGGCCAGTCGTCGAACTCGAAGCCGAGGTGGGCGAAGGCGAGGCTGTCGTCGGTCCAGTCCCAGTGCGGGAGCGGCGAGCGGCGGGCGCAGGCCGGGCAGTCGAGATCGGCGGCGCCCGTGGCGTGCCAGGTGTCGAAGGCCTCGCGCGGCACGGCGGGGTCGGCGCTCCGGCAGTGCGGGCAGATCGCGGCGGGGGCCTCGCTCAGGTCGGAGTGGAAGACCGCAGGGCGCGCGACGACGCCCACCTCCCCGCCGGGCTCTTCCTCCAGATCCTTGATCCGGGCACGCCAGTCCCAGGAGACGAGCTCGACGGCCTCCCGCCAGCGCGGGCCGGCCAGGTGCACCACGTCGCCCCGCCAGGGCACCGGGCGGATGACGCCCTCGGCCACCAGCCACGCCCTGCCGCGCTCGCCCAGTGCGGCCGCCTCGTCCCCGGAGGCCTCCAGGTCCACCACGGTCTGCCGGTAGGTCCCCACGGCGCTCCCCCCTTCGTACGGTCGGTCAGACCCTACTCACCCGGGGACGACCCGCCGGGGCGCGGGGCGGGGTGGGCCTGACCTGGGCGGCAGCGGACCCACGGATCGGAATGCGACATTCCCCTAGCGATACGGCGCAAGTGGCGCATAATCGACCTCACGCGACCGAAAGATCCCTGTGGACACGGCCGCACCTGGTCACGCATGCGATGGGGGGCATCGTGCCGATGAGGGAATCAGGGTCGACCGGAAGGCTCCCGGCGACGTCCGCCGAGATGTCCAGGCTGCTCACCGCCGTCCGGCGGGGGCGGGTGCTGACCGTGGCGGGCGGGTTCCGCGAGCCGCGGAGCCTGCTGGTGCGGGAGATCGCGCGGCGGCTGGCGTCCAACTTCTACGACGGGGTCGCCGTCGTCGACCTCGACCCGCTCGAGGGCGGCTACGGCGTCCGCGAACTCACGGCCGAACTGGGCTCCGTACCCGGCGTGCCCGCACCGCCCTGCGGGACGACGACGTACGCCGCGTCCTGGCTGGCCGAGCGGGACATGCTGCTGGTCCTGGACGGTACCGAGCAGCTCGGCCAGGACGCCCTGGCCTGGCTGCGCAAACTGCTGGCCGTGGCCCCGGGGCTGCGGATCCTGGCCGCCGGGCGGTCCCCGCTGGCGTTCGACCAGGAGCGCATCCACCGGCTCTGACCGACGCCGACGGCCGCCCCGACGCCTTCAGAGGGCGTCGGCCCACTCGTCGGCGAGCAGTCCGAGGACCACCTCGTCCTCGAACCGGCCGTACACCCAGGCCGAACGGCGCAGGACGCCCTCGCGGACGAACCCGGCGGCGGTCGCGGCGCCGATCATCGCCGTGTTGCCGGCGAGCGTCTCGACCTGGAGGCGGGCCAGGCCGCGCACGGTGAAGCCGTAGCGGCACAGCAGCCCGACGACCTCCCGGCCCAGCCCCCGCCCGCGCAGGCCCGGCCGCAGCGAGATGCCGAGGTGGGCGCAGCGGTTGTGGGTGTCGATGCCCCAGAGGAGGGCCTCGCCGGCCAGCTCGCCGGTGGCGAGCTCGACCACGGAGAACACCGCCGCGTCCGCGGAGGGCGGCCCGGGTTCGTACGGGGAGTGGCCGCCCGCAGGCGGGCGCGGACTCCAGGGCCTGGAGTCCGCGGCGGAGCGGGTCACGACGTCGTCGTGGAGCTCGGCGTGCAGGACGGGTACGTCCTCGGGGAGGCGGGCGCGCAGGCCGGCCAGCTGTCCGCTGATCACCGGCTCTTCCTAACCGCTGCCGGGGGCGGGCCGCAATCGGGTTTCCCCCGTCCGGTACAGGTCCGGGCAGGTCCGTGGACGCGGAAACGGGTACCGGAGACGCGCTCCGCCCCGGCCGGGCACGGGGCCGGCCGGGGCGGAGCGCGTCAACGGGTGTCAGCCGAGGAGGCCGAGCGCCTCGTTGAAGGTCGCGGACGGGCGCATGATCGCCGCGGCCTTCTTCACGTCGGGCTGGTAGTACCCGCCGATCTCCGCCGGGGATCCCTGCACCGCGATGAGCTCGGCGACGATGGCCTCCTCACGCTCGGCGAGGGTCTTGGCGAGCGGCTCGAACGCCGCGGCCAGCTTCGGGTCGTCGATCTGGCGGGACAGCTCCTGCGCCCAGTACAGGGCGAGGTAGAAGTGGCTGCCGCGGTTGTCGATGCCGCCCAGCTTGCGGCTCGGCGACTTGTCCTCGTTGAGGAAGGTGCCGGTCGCGCGGTCCAGGGTGTCGGCCAGCACCTGGGCGCGGGCGTTGCCGGTGGTCGTGGCGAGGTGCTCGAAGCTGGCCGCCAGCGCGAAGAACTCGCCCAGGCTGTCCCAGCGCAGGTAGTTCTCCTTCACCAGCTGCTGGACGTGCTTCGGGGCGGAGCCGCCGGCGCCCGTCTCGAAGAGACCGCCGCCGTTCATGAGCGGGACGACCGACAGCATCTTGGCGCTGGTGCCCAGCTCCAGGATCGGGAAGAGGTCGGTCAGGTAGTCGCGCAGCACGTTGCCGGTCACCGAGATGGTGTCCTCGCCGCGGCGGATGCGCTCCAGGGAGAACTTCGTGGCCTCGACCGGGGAGAGGATCTCGATGGTCAGGCCCTCGGTGTCGTGCTCCGCGAGGTACGTCTTGACCTTGGCGATCAGCTGCGCGTCGTGGGCGCGGGTCTCGTCGAGCCAGAAGACGGCCGGGGCGCCGGTGGCGCGGGCGCGGGTGACGGCGAGCTTGACCCAGTCCTGGATCGGCAGGTCCTTGGTCTGGCAGGCGCGGAAGATGTCGCCGGCGGCGACCTCCTGCTCGATGATCGCGTTGCCCGCGGCGTCGACGACGCGGACGGTGCCCGCGGCGGCGATCTCGAAGGTCTTGTCGTGGCTGCCGTACTCCTCGGCCTTCTGGGCCATGAGGCCGACGTTCGGCACCGAGCCCATGGTGGCCGGGTCGAAGGCGCCGTTGGCGCGGCAGTCGTCGACGACGACCTGGTAGACACCGGCGTAGCTGCTGTCCGGGAGGACGGCGAGGGTGTCGGCCTCGTTGCCGTCGGGGCCCCACATGTGGCCCGAGGTGCGGATCATGGCCGGCATGGAGGCGTCGACGATGACGTCGGACGGCACGTGCAGGTTGGTGATGCCCTTGTCGGAGTCGACCATGGCGAGGGCCGGGCCCTCGGCGATCTCGGCATCGATGGAGGCCTTGATCGCGTCGCCGTCGGGCAGGGCGCCCAGGCCGTTCAGGATGGCGCCGAGGCCGTCGTTGGGCGACAGGCCGGCGGCGGCGAGGGTCTCGCCGTAGCGGGCGAAGGTCTTCGGCAGGAAGGCGCGGACCACGTGGCCGAAGATGATCGGGTCGGAGACCTTCATCATCGTGGCCTTGAGGTGCACGGAGAACAGGACGCCCTCGGCCTTGGCACGCTCGATCTGGTCGTTGAGGAAGGTGCGCAGCGCGTCGACGTGCAGGACGGACGCGTCGACGACCTCGCCGGCGAGGACCGGTACGGACTCGCGCAGCACGGTGACGGCGCCGTCGGCGGCGACGTGCTCGATGCGCAGGGTGCCGGCCTCGGCCATGACGGCGGACTTCTCGGTGGAGCGGAAGTCGTTCTCGCCCATGGTGGCGACGTTCGTCTTCGACTCGGGGACCCAGGCGCCCATGCGGTGCGGGTGCGTCTTGGCGTAGTTCTTGACCGAGCCGGGGGCGCGGCGGTCGGAGTTGCCCTCGCGCAGGACCGGGTTGACGGCGCTGCCCTTGACCTTGTCGTAGCGGGCGCGGACGTCGCGCTCCTCGTCGGTCTTCGGGTCGTCCGGGTAGTCCGGGAGGGCGTAGCCCTGGCCCTGGAGCTCGGCGATCGCGGCCTTCAGCTGCGGGATCGAAGCCGAGATGTTCGGAAGCTTGATGATGTTGGCTTCCGGGGTCTTCGCCAGCTCGCCGAGCTCGGCGAGGGCGTCGGCGATCCGCTGGCTCTCCTCGAGGTACTCGGGGAACAGGGCGATGATCCGACCGGCCAGGGAGATGTCACGGGTCTCGACATTCACACCGGCCGTCGACGCGTACGCCTGGATCACAGGCAGGAAGGAATACGTCGCGAGGGCCGGGGCCTCGTCAGTGTGCGTGTAGATGATGGTCGAGTCAGTCACCGGATGCTCCGCTCCACAGTCTGCGTCTCTCGTCTGCAACATTGCTCGACATCAAGATATCTCGTGATCGGGCCGGTCAGCACAGCCCCCGGCCGCCAGTCCGCGAGACGCACGTCACGCGGGCTCCGATGACCCCCGGAAAAGCCGAGAGCGCCGCCACGGCCGTTTCCGGCCGTGGCGACGCTCTGGCAGTCAGGCCTTGATCAGGCCTGCACGCCTGATCAGGCGGCGAGGACCTTCGGGTCCGGGCCGTACTGGTTCGGCTGCGGCTGACCGGCGGTGGCGGTCAGGACGAGCAGCCAGATGCCACCGACGAACGGGACGAAGGCGATGAAGTACCAGGCGCCGGACTTGCCGAGGTCGTGCAGACGACGGACGGTGACCGCCAGGGACGGCACGAAGGTGCCGAGGATGTACAGGCCGACGAGCAGCGGGTAGGTGCCCAGCACGGCGTCGAGGATCATCAGGACGACCGCGACGGCCACGTGGAAGAGGGTGAACATCCAGTACTCCTGGCGGCGGGCGCGGCCGGAGAAGACGGCGTACTTCTTCAGGACGTCGGTGTAGTGGTTCATGAGGGTCCCCCCAGAGGACAGTCGTTCGGGCCCGTCCTGCTGGAGCAAGCCGGGGCAGAACTTATGCCCCCCTTACGTCGCGGTCAAGCCAGTTGTCGTGATGCCAAATCGGCCGGACCGCAGGATTTCCGGCATCGAAGATGCGACTGGGCGACACAGGAGTGACGTCGTGTCCGGGGAAGTCCGAAACGTCCCGCTCGCAGGCCTACTTGACACCCCGACACCCGCCCCGATCGTTACCCACATCGTTACCGCACTGCGACACCACGGCCCGGGGCGCCGGGAGGAGGTCCGGCGCCCCGGGCCGCGGCGGCCGTCAGCCGATGCGGAAGGAGTCGCCGTAGACCTTCCAGTCGAGCGGCGGGTCGAGGTTCAGGTTGCCCTTCCTGAGGAAGACCCGCTGGGCGGTGTCGACCCGGCTGGTGTCGCTGTGAGCCTCCTCCTGCTTCATGGCCCAGACCCGGGCGTCGAGGAAGGCGTTCAGCCAGGTGGTCTCGTTGCCGCCCTGGGACGGGGGCCTGGCCTTCGACAGGGCGCGCCCCCGGATGTTGCGGAAGCTGGTGGAGTCGGTGCCGTCGCCGTGCATGACGATGGCGTCGTAGTAGATGAACTGGCCGAGTACGCCGACCCCGTCCGACTTGCCCTGCTTGACGGACGGGTTGAAGTAGACCCGGTCGCGCTCGTGGTCCTGGGCCTTGCGGAACTCGGCGTCCCGGGCGGCCTTCGCCCAGTCCCTGGTGAAGTTCGGGTCGAGTCCGGCGTGCGAGTCGCTGCCGTCGACGTTGCGCAGGGCGGGCAGGTACTTGGCGAGGACGTTGCCCGGCTTGACCCGTGTGTAGTACTCGACGAGGTCGAGCATGTCGCCCGTGCCGGAGCAGAAGCCGATGATGCCGGCGGTGTAGCCGCGGCCGTCGCCTATGTCTTCTATGTACTTGTACTGCGCCTTCCAGTCCAGCGAGGAGTTCTCCGCACTGGAGACGATCTTCATGGCGATCTCCTTCTTCGCCGGATCGTCGAGCCCTGCGGCGGCCGCCGCCACCGTCGCCGCGGACCGCGCCGCAGGGTCGGGAGCGGCGGTCGCATGGGCGGCGACGGGTACGGCGAGGAGTGCGCTGCCGAGCAGGGCTCCGGCGGCCAGCATCGTGCGGTGGGGGGCGAACACAAGGCCTCCATGGGGGAGTTGAGGCGTCCTGGCTTCGTTAGGAAACTTTACTACCAGAGCTGAGGGCGCCTCAAGACCCGTGCGTCACGCGGGAATTCCTCCGACCGGTCAACCGCGTGCTGCGATACGAGCCGTCAGTTGTCGCTTCGCGTCCGGCCATTCGGGACGCGTGATGCTGTAGGCGGCGGTGTCGCGGATCCAGCCGTCCCGCATGACCATGTGGTGGCGCAGGACCCCCTCGTGCGTGGCGCCCAGAGCTGCTATCGCCGCCCGCGACCTCGCGTTGCGCACGTCGGTGAGGAGCTCGACCCGGTTCATCCCCATCGCCTCGAAGGCGTGCTGGAGCATGAGCAGTTTGGCCTCGGCGTTCACGCCGGTGCCCTGCCAGGACGCGCCGAGGAAGGTGAAGCCGATCTCCAGCCTCCGGCAGGGGGTGTTGATGGCCATCAGCCGGGTCGATCCGGCGATCCGGCCCGTCGCGGCGTCGACCGTCGCGTACGGGATCTGCGTGCCCGCGGCCCGGGCTGCCAACGCGTCGTCGATGAAGCCGTGCACCTCGTCCGGGTGCGGGACCGTCGTCACCGGGAGCTCCCACAGCTTCCCGTCCCGGATCGCCTCGCACAGACCGTCGTGGTGCCGGTGCGCGAGCGGCTCCAGCAGGACGCGCTCTCCGACGAGCACGTCCTGCGGCCCGCCGGCCGCCCACTCCGCCGATGCCGATGCCATGTCCGCCCCGTCCGTCGCCCGTTGCTCACCCGTCACGGCCGGACCCTATGCGCTCCCCGATCCTCCTGCGCGCCTCGGGGCGCGTCAGAGCCAGCCGTTGCGGCGGAAGCCGCGGTGGATGGCGAAGCAGGCGAGCGCCATGACGCCGAGGACGAGGGGGTAGCCGTACGTCCAGTGGAGTTCCGGCATGTGGTCGAAGTTCATGCCGTAGACGCCGCAGACCATCGTGGGGACGGCCACGATGGCGGCCCACGCCGTGATCTTGCGCATGTCCTCGTTCTGGGCGACGGTCACCTGCGCGAGGTGGGCCTGGAGGATGGAGTCCAGGAGGTTGTCGTAGGCGCCGATCTGCTCGGTGGCCCGGGTCACGTGGTCGGCCACGTCCCGGAAGTACGCGCGGATCTCCGGCGGGATGACCGGTATCGGCTGCGTGGCCAGCTGCTGGAGCGGCCGGCTCAGCGGGGCCACAGCCCGCCGCAGCTCCAGGAGTTCGCGCTTGAGCTGGTAGATCCGGCCGGCGTCGCCGCGGCCGCCGTTCTCGCTGAACACCGCGGTCTCCACGGCGTCGATGTCGTTCTGCACGGCGTCCGTGACGGCCACGTAGTCGTCGACCACGTGGTCGGCCATCGCGTGCAGGACCGCCGCGGGCCCCCTGAGCAGCTGGTCGGGGGCGGCTTCCAGCTCCTCGCGCACCGGCCCGAGGGTGCCGCGGCCGCCGTGCCGGATGGTGATGACGAAGTCCGTGCCGGTGAAGGCCATCAGCTCGCCGGTCTCCACCACCTCGCTGGTCGCGGTCAGCTCCTCGTGCTCCACGTAGCGCACGGTCTTGAAGACGGAGAACAGCGTGTCGCCGTAGCGCTCCACCTTGGGCCGCTGGTGCGCGTTCACGGCGTCCTCGACGGCGAGCGGGTGCAGGCCGAACAGCTCCGCGAGGCCGGCGAGCTCCGACTGCGCAGGCTCGTGCAGGCCGATCCAGACGAAGCCGTCGCCCGTCTTGCGGACCCGGCGCAGCGCCTCCTCGACCTCCGCGCAATCGTCCTGCCGTACGCCGTCCCGGTACACCAGGCAGTTGACCACCGAGCTGCCGAGCGGGGAGCGGGCGGGGTGGCTGAGGTCGACGGCCCGTCGGTAGCCGCGGCGCACGGCCCGGCGCAGGTTGCTGAACATGGACAACGGTGTGACTCCCCTTCGGCGGATCAGCGGACAGTCTGCCATCCGCCGTGCGGCCCCCCGCCCGGGTCACCGCCCGGCCGGCGCCCGCGGCCTCCTCGGGTGGCGCTTCAGACCCGGTCGATGAAGACGCTGGTCGACTTCACGCGTGCCGTGGCCCGCGCTCCCACCTCCAGGCCGAGCTCCTCCACCGCCTCCCGCGTCAGCAGCGACACGATGCGGTGCGGGCCCGCCTGGATCTCCACCTGCGCGTCGACCGTTCCGAGCTTCACCCCGGTGACGATGCCCGGGAAGGCGTTGCGCGCCGAGGTGTACGCGGCCTCCTCGCCCTCGGCACCCTCCTGTGCGGCCTCGACGCAGAACGCGGCCAGGTCCGGCCCGTCCACCATCCTGCGCGTGCCCTCGCGGCGGGTGGGAAAACGTTCGGCGTCCGCCCAGCGGCGGGCCGTGTCGACGCTGACGCCGAGCAGCCGGGCCGCCTGGCCGATCGTGTAGGACTCCATGGCCGGCAAGCCTATGCGGTGGCCCGGCGTTCACGGCGAAGGGCTGCGCAGTGCCTCCGCGGCCGCCGCCGCGACCACGTCCGCCACCATCGACAGGGCCGGCGAGTCCAGCTTCCACTGCTGCCAGTACAGCGGTACGTCCATCGGCCGCCGGGGCACCACCAGCACCAGCTCCCCCGTGCGCACCAGCGGACCCGCCTGCTGCTCGGGCACCAGCCCCCACCCCAGCCCGGCTACGACCGCGTCGCGGAAGCCCTCCGACGTCGGCACGTGGTGCCGCACCTGCCCCGCCCCGGCCGCCGCGTCCCCGGTCAGCGACCGGACGAAGACGTCCTGGAGGTCGTCCTTGCGGTCGAAGACGATCGTCGGCGCCCCCCGCAGGTCCCGCTCCGGCGCGCCCGTCAGGTACCGGGCGGCGAACGCCGGGCTGGCCGTCGGCAGGTACCGGGCCAGGCCCAGCATCCGTACGCTGCACCCGGCCACCGGGTCCGGGGAGGAGGTCACCGCGGCCATCACCTGCCCCTCGCGCAGCAGCGCCGTCGTGTGCGCCTCGTCCTCGCGGCGCAGCTCGATGCAGACCGGCGGATCCTGCGGCACCCGTGTCAGCGCGGGCAGGAACCACGTCGCGAGGGAGTCCGCGTTCACCGCGATCGGCAGCCTTACCGGGCCCCTGCCGTCGGCCATGCCCAGCTCGGCGCGCGCGTCCCGCTCCAGCCGGGCCAGCTGCCGGGCGAAGCGGACCACCACCTCCCCGGATTCCGTGGCCCGCACCGGCTTCGTCCGCATCAGCAGCACCCGCCCGGTGCGCTGTTCGAGGGCCTTGACCCGCTGGCTGACCGCCGAGGGCGTCACGTGCAGGGCGGCGGCCGCCGCGTCGAAGGTGCCCTCGTCCAGCACCGCGAGCAGCGTGCGCACCTGGTCCAGGGGAAGCTCGTCCATCACGAGCGCTAATGGTACGTAAAAATCTTTAGCTGTACTGAAAGGTGTCGGCTGCCTACGGTCGGAGCCATGACACACGGCACCATCACCGCGGCCCTGGCCGGCTTCGGCACCGGACTCTCCCTCATCGTCGCCATCGGCGCGCAGAACGCCTTCGTCCTCCGTCAGGGCGCGCGCCGCCACGCGGTCCTCGCCGTGGTCGCCATCTGCGCGCTCTCGGACGCGCTCCTCATCGCCCTCGGCGTCGCCGGCGTGGGGGCCTTCGTCACCGCCTGGCCTGCCGCCCTGACCGTCGTGGGACTGGCCGGTGGCGCCTTCCTCGTCGGCTACGGAGTCCTCGCCGCCCGCCGGGTGCTGCGGCCCACCCCCGGCGCGGCCCTCACCGCGGAGGGAGCCGCCTCCGGATCCGCCCGCCGGGCCGTGCTGACCTGCCTGGCCATGACCTGGCTCAACCCGCACGTCTACCTGGACACCGTGCTGCTCGTCGGCTCGCTGGCCGCGGACCGCGGGGACCTGCGCTGGGCCTTCGGCATCGGTGCGGGCCTGGCCAGCCTGGCCTGGTTCACCAGCCTGGGCTACGGGGCCCGGCTGCTGAGCGGCCTGCTGGCCCGCCCCTCGGCCTGGCGGGTCATGGACGGGCTGGTCGCGGCGACCATGGTCACGATGGGCGGCCTCCTCCTGGCCCGCGCGTAGCCCTGCCGGAGGGACCGCAGACGGACGACCGCGCGCCCGAAGCCCCGCAAGGACCGCCCGGGCCGCTCCGGCGCCCGGCAAGGCCGCAGGCTCAGCAGACCGCACGGCGGCAGGCCGGGGGTCGGGGACCGGTCCGCCCGTCCCTCGGGGGGCCCGCATGTCGGCGGCGGCCGCCGGCCGCGGGCCCGGCATAGTGCTCCTGCCGACGACCCGAGCCCCAGGAGCCCGCCGTGCCCGACCGTCCCTCCCCCGACGCGGTGCGCGCGTACTACGCCGACCGGCCGGCGCCGCTCGTGGCCGCCACCGGGATCGTCCTGGACACCCGCGGGCGGGTCCTCGTACTGACCACTTCGTACAAGAGCGATCTGGAGCTGCCGGGCGGCACGGTCGAGGACACCGAGACGCCGGAGCAGGGGCTGGCCCGCGAGCTGCGCGAGGAGTTGGACCTCGGCGTGCCCGTCGGCCGGCTGCTGGCGGTGGACTCGCGGCCGCCCGGCCCGCTCGGCCGCTCCCTGATCGTGCACGTCCACCTCGTCGGGCCGCTCTCGCCGCAGGAGGCCGCGGCGATCTCCTTCGCCGACGGGGAGATCACGGCGGCGCGCTGGCTGCGGCCGGAGGAGGCCTGCGCGGTCCTGCCCGCCCGTGTCGCGCCCCGGCTGCGCGCCGGGCTGGCCGCCCTGCACACCGGCTCCTTCGCACACCTGGTCGACGGCGTCCCCCAGCCCGGCTCGCCCGCCGGCCTCGATCCGGCCCGGCGCGCGGCCCTGGAGCATGCGGGCACCCTCGACGCCGCCAGCCACCGGGCCAGCCGGCCGAAGGCCCTGACCGCGGCGAGCGTGCTGTTCACCGCCGCCGACGGCCGGATCCTGCTGGTGCAGCCCGCGTACGGCCGCACCGACCGCTGGCACCTGCCCGGCGGCGGCATCGACAGCGACCTCGGCGAGATCCCGCGCGCCGCCGCCCGGCGGGAGGTCCGCGAGGAGCTCGGCCTCGACCTGGCCCCGGGCCGCCTGCTCGCCGTGAACTGGTCGCACAAGCCCGGCCGTCCGGCCCGCATCCGCTTCCTGTACGACGGCGGCGTGCTCGACGCCCCCACCCTGGCCCGGATCCGGCTGAACCCGACCGAGCTCCTCCAATGGCGCACCGTCCCGCGCGAGGAGCTCCCCGCCCTGGTCAAGGGCGCCCTGCGGCGCCAGATCACCGCCTGCCTCGAAGCCCGGGCCAGCGGCGCCGGCCCGCTGGAACTCCACGCGGGCCGCCCCTGACCCGCCCTGCGGGGGCGCGGAGCCCGGGTTACCGTCGGCGGCATGGACGGTGATCGCCGAGGGTGGCGCCAGTGCTTGCTCAGCGGGGCGGTGTTCGCCGTGTGCATGGCCGGCACCACGCTGCCGACCCCCCTCTACGGCCTGTACCAGGAGAAGTTCGGGTTCTCCGAGCTGGTGGTGACCGTCGTGTACGCCGTGTACGCCTTCGGGGTCATCGGCGTGCTGCTGCTGGCGGGCAACGCCTCGGACGCCGTCGGCCGGCGGCCGGTGCTGCTGGCCGGGCTGGGCTTCTCCGCGGCCAGCGCCGTCTGTTTCCTGTGCGCCACCGCGATGGGCTGGCTGTACGCGGGGCGGCTGCTGTCGGGGCTGTCCGCCGGGCTGTTCACCGGGGCCGCGACGGTCTACGTGATGGAGCTGGCGCCGCCCGGCGGGGCCTCCCGGGCCACGTTCGTGGCGACGGCCGCCAACATGTGCGGGCTGGGCTGCGGTCCTCTGCTCGCCGGTGTGCTCGCGCAGTACGCCCCCTGGCCGCTGTACCTGCCCTTCGCCGTGCACCTGTTCCTGGTGGCGGTGTCGGCCGCCGTCCTGCTGGGGCTGGACGAGACCGTACGGGAGCGGCGGCCGCTGAGCACGGTACGGCCGCAGCGGCCGGGCGTACCCCCGCAGGTGCGGTCGGTGTTCGGCCCCGCGGCGCTCGCCGCGTTCGTGGGGTTCGCCCTGTTCGGGGTCTTCACCTCGGTCAGCCCGGCCTTCCTCGCGGAGTCCCTCGACGTGCACGACCGGGCCGTGAGCGGGCTGGTCGTCGCGCTCGCCTTCTTCGCCTCGACGGCCGGGCAGCTGGCGGTGGGCCGGGTCGGGGTGGGGCGGTCGCTGCCACTGGGCTGCGCGGGGCTGCTGGCCGGGCTGGCGCTGCTCGCGGGCGCCCTGGTGGGGGACCTGCTGGCGCTGGTGGTGGCGAGCGCGCTGGTCGGCGGTTTCGGGCAGGGGCTGGCGTTCCGCGGGGCGCTGTCGGCGGTGGCCGGGGCGTCGCCGCCGGACCGGCGCGCGGCGGTGGTCTCGACGCTGTTCGTCGTGGCCTACGCGGGCATCTCCGTACCCGTGATCGGTGTGGGACTGCTCGTGGAACCGATCGGCCTGGAAGGCGCGGGGCTCGTTTTCATCGCGTGCATGGCCGCCCTGGTCGGGGCCGCGGCCGTCTACCTGCTGCGGCGGCCGGTGCGCGCGGACGCGTGAGCGCGGGTCTGGCGCGGGGGCGCCCGCGGGGCGGGTCCTGGGGCGCGGGCCGGGGTACGCCCCTGGGGTACGAACACCGCCGCCCCGCGGCGCGGAGCGGCGGGGCGGGGCGGCGGTGTCGACACGGGTCGGGCGGGATCAGACCGCCGGGACCGGGTAGGTCGGGTACTCCACGCCGGAGACGTGCTGGACCACGCGGATGACCTGGCACGAGTAGCCGAACTCGTTGTCGTACCAGAGGTAGAGGATCGCGTTGTCGCCGTCGACCTTGGTGGCGCCGGCGTCGACGATGGACGCGTGGCGCGAGCCGACGAAGTCCATGGAGACGGCGTCGGGGGCCGTGGTGAAGTCGATCTGGCGCTTCAGCGGCGAGTTCAGCGAGACGTCGCGCAGGTGGTCGAGGACTTCCTCACGGGTGGTCTCGCGGCCCAGGCGCAGGCTGAGGATGGCGATCGAGACGTCCGGGACGGGAACGCGGATCGAGCTGCCGGTGATGGGCGCCTTGAGGTCGGGCAGCGCCTTCGCGACGGCGGAGGCGGCGCCGGTCTCGGTGATGACCATGTTCAGCGGCGCGCTGCGGCCGCGGCGGTCGGCCTTGTGGTAGTTGTCCAGCAGGTTCTGGTCGTTCGTGAACGAGTGGACGGTCTCGACGTGGCCGCGCAGGACACCGTACTCGTCGTCCATGGCCTTCAGCGGCGGGACGATCGCGTTGGTGGTGCAGGACGCGCAGGACAGGATCCGCTCGTCCGGCTTGACGGTGTCGTGGTTGACGCCGTGCACGATGTTCGGGACGTCGCCCTTGCCCGGGGCGGTCAGGACGACCTTGTCGATGCCGGGGCGCAGGTGCTTGGACAGGCCCTCGCGGTCGCGCCACTTGCCCGTGTTGTCGATGAGGATGGCGTCCTTGATGCCGTACGCCGTGTAGTCGACCTCGGAGGGGTCGTTGGCGTAGATCACCTTGATCGCGTTGCCGTTGGCGACGATGGTGCTGTTGGCCTCGTCCACGGTGATCGTGCCCTGGAACTGGCCGTGGATCGAGTCGCGGCGCAGCAGCGAGGCGCGCTTGACCAGGTCCTGGTCGCCGCCGCCCCGGACGACGATGGCCCGCAGGCGCAGGCCCTTGCCGGAGCCGGCCTTCTCGATGAGCAGGCGGGCGACCAGGCGGCCGATGCGGCCGAAGCCGTACAGGACGACGTCGCGGCCCTCGCTGCGCTCCAGCTTGTTCTCGCCCGTGGCGCCGGCGACGGCCTGGGCGGTGAACTCCTCGACCGACAGGCCGTGGTCGTCGGCCTTGTAGGTGGCGGCGAGCATGCCGAGGTCGATCTGCGAGGGACCGAGGTCGAGCGCGGTGAGCGCCTGCAGGAACGGCATGGTCTCGGTGACCGACAGCTCCTCGCCGTCGATCTGCCGGGCGAAGCGGTGGGTCTTGAGGATGCTGACCACCGATTTGTTCACCAGGGAGCGGCTGTGGAGCAGGATGTTGACGTCCCGCTCCCGGTGCAGCTTCCCGATGATCGGGATCATCGCCTCCGCGATCTCCTCGCGGTGGTTCCAGTTGGTGAACGAGTCCTCGTTGACAGTCACAGGCTTTATCTTTCGAGCTAGGCGGCGCTCATATGCTAACCCCACTACTCATTGACCGCTTAAGGGGTACCCGTCCATGGGGACGCCGCCCCGGTTCGACCCGGTTCACCCCGGTAGGCGGCCCTGCTCAGAACCTCCTGCGCATCCTCAGCCCCATCGGGCGGCCGTCCGGGTCGACCAGGACCCGGGCCAGCAGCCGGGCCGGCAGCCGCTGCCGGGCGGGCAGGTCCGGAGGGTCGTAGCCGCGCAGCCGCCCGGGCGGGCGGGGGCCCCGGCAGCCGTTCTCGTGCCAGGCGTCGAGCGCGGCGGCGGCCGCCCGGAAGGCCTCGAAGGCCTCCACGGGGTCGCACAGCGCCTGCTCCGCGGACCGCGCGCCGGCAGCGTCCGCGACCGTTCCCGTGGCCGTGCCCGTGTCCGCGTCCCCGTCCGGGTCCGCGAGGTCCAGGTGCTCGCGCATGAGTTCCAGGCGCAGCTCCCGGGCGAAGACGCGGGCGCCGTCCCCCAGGCCTCCCGGGTCGAGCGGAGCGCGCGGGTCCGGGCTCTCGTCGTGGACCGCGCAGCCGAGTTCGGAGTCGTGGGTCCACGAGCGGAGGTTGATGTTGTCCGACCCGACGGAGGCCCACACGTCGTCGATCACGCACACCTTGGCGTGGACGTAGACGGGGGTTCCGACGTGGTTCTCCAGGCCGTACACGGCGACCCGGTCGCCGCCGGCCCGGCGCAGCTCGGCCAGGGCGTTGATCCGCCCGATCAGGTTCATCGGCAGCGTGAGCCGTCCCTCTTGGTCCGGGAAGGTCGGGACGACGCCGATCATCCGAAGCCCCGGCTGCCTGCGCAGTGCCTCGGCGAAGCCGGCCACCACGCGGGGCGACCACAGGTACTGGTCCTCCAGGTAGATCAGCGCCCGGGCCCGCCGCAGCGACTTGAGGTAGCCGCGGGCGATGCTGCGCTCGCCGTCCGGGGCGAAGGGGTAGCCGAGCAGGAGGCGGTTCGGGTAGGTCCGCAGCAGTTGGACGGTGTGGGTGCCGCAGGGCGCCGGATCGGGTGTCTGCGGCGGCAGCCGGTCCGCGCTGACGTCCTCGCGGTGCATCCGCTCGCGCAGCCGGGTGAGCGGGCTGCGGCTGAGCGGCGCCGGGTCCTCCCAGCGTTCGCGGAAGACGGCCTCGACGTCGCCGACGACCGGGCCGCGCAGGGCGAGCTGGACGTCGTGCCACGGCGGGTGCGGCCCGTAGGCGGCGGCCAGGGGCAGCGACTGGCGGTCGCCGCGGTGCCGGGCGTCGTCGTTGCGGTTGTGGCAGAGGTCGATGCCGCCGACGTACGCGACGTCCCGCTCGGGACGGTCCCGGTGGCGCAGCACCACCATCTTCTGGTGGTGGGAGCCGCCGGGCCGGACCCGCATGTCGAGCAGGCATTCGCCGCCGGCGCGGGCGAGCTCCTCGCCGAAGCGGAGGTTCTCCTCCTGGCTGAAGTGGAGGCTGTCCAGGTGGGAGCGCCACAGCAGGCCCTTGACCATGACGCCGCGCTCGGCCGCCCGGCACAGGACCGTGCCGATCTCGGTGCCGGGGCCGTCGAGCCGCTCGTCGGGGTCTCCGCGCCAGTCGGTGAACAGGAGCAGGTCGCCCGCGCGCATCGCGTCGACGGCCGCCAGGAGCTCGGCGAAGTACGTGGCCCCGTGGACCAGCGGCCGTGCCTCGTTGCCCCAGGACCAGGTCGCGCCGTCCGGGCGCCGGTCGTCCAGGCGCGTCGCGGGGTTGCCGCGTTCGCCGCGCACCAGGAGCCACTGCACGCGGGTCATCGGACCGGCCTTCCCGCCTCGTCGCGCCGGTCGGCGAGGATCATCGCCACGTCGTCCGCCAGCCGGTCCCCGGTGTGGCGGACCAGTGCCTGGCACAGCCGGTCCAGGAACTGCCGGGGCCCGCTGTCGGGCATCGCCTCCATGGCCTCCGGCAGGGCGAAGAAGGCGTTCGCGCTGTCGCGGGCCTCGTTGACGCCGTCGGTGTGGAGCAGCAGGCGGTCTCCGGGCAGGAAGGAGTAGGTGTCCATGGTGCCGGGCGGGCCGGCGATGAACTCGCCCAGGCCGAGCGGCGGCAGCGGACCGCTGGGCATCAGGGCCTGGACCTTGCCGTCGCGCAGCAGCAGCGGCGGCGGGTGGCCGCGGTTGACCACCTCGACCACGTGCCCGTCGGGCACCTGGGCCACCACCGCGGTGACGAAGCCCTCCACGAGCGCCTCCTCGTCGACCGCGCCGGGCACGGCCGCGTCCCGGCGCATGGCCTCCTCGCAGTGCCTGATGACGTCCACCAGGTCGTCCTCGTAGTACACGGCCTCCCGGAAGGCGCCGAGCACGGCCGCGGCCGTGCGTACGGCGGGCAGGCCCTTGCCCCGGACGTCCCCCACGATCATGCGGATGCCATACCGGGTCTCCATGGCCTCGTACAGGTCCCCGCCGATCTGCGCGCCCTTCTCGGCCGCCACGTACAGGCTGGCCGCGCGCAGCGGGCCCAGGCGCTCGGGGACGGGCCGCAGCAGCACCTTCTGCGCGGCCGAGGCGATCCGCCGGACCTGGCTCAGTTCGCTCGCGCTGCGGGCGCGGGCCATGCGGCTGGTCATCACGCTGGCCAGCGACACCAGGAAGAGGGCGAGGAAGTTGCTGTAGACCTGCTGGCTGCCCCATGCCTGGTTGTACGTGGCCGTGGTCACGCTCACGGCCACGGCCAGGCCCGCCGCGGCGAGGGTTCCCGCGGGGCCCATCGTCACCGCGGCCAGTGCCGGCGTGGCCACCAGGAAGGGCCCGGTGTACAGGACGTGTGCGGGCGTGAACTCGATGGCCAGCACCAGGAGCGCGATCGCGAAGGGCACGCACTTCGCGAGGACGAAGAGGACCTGGTGGTGGCCGCCGCTTCCCGGTCCAGGAGGAGCGCGGTTGGGCACCCGCATGCCTACAGCCTGCGCCGTCGGGGCTCGTCACCGCCACTCGCGGCCGGTCGAGGCCGGTCGCGCCCCCGTACGGCCGACCTTGCGGCGACCCCGGCGTGGCCCGGCGGCCCTGCGGGCATGTGCCCCCGTGCGCACACGGCGAACAGCACGAGCAGTCGAGGAGCGACAGGTGAGCGACAGGTGAGCAGCCGGTGAGCGGCAGTCACGCGGACGACGACCCGGGCCGCCCGGCGGACGCGGCCCCCGGCGGGCCCGCGGTGTCGCGTGCGGAGTTCGACTCCGTCTTCGCCGCGGTGAGCACCTGGGGCCGGTGGCCCGAGGCCGACCGCGGCGCCTGGAACCGGGTCACCGGGGACCACGTACGGCGGGCCGCCGCCCTGGTCCGGTCCGGCACGACGGTGCAGCTGGGCCTGCCGTGGAACACCCGTGCCGGACCGGACAACAGCAGGCCGGCCCTGCACTACATGTCCGACCTCGGTGACGTGGAGGCCCCGGAGCCCGCCACGCACAAGGACTTCATCGCCGCCGACTACCACGGCAAGGCCGTGAGCCACCTCGACGCGCTGTGCCACGTCGCCTACCGGGGCCGGCTCTACGACGGCCGCCCGGCACGGGAGTCCGTCGACGCCGGGGGCGCCCGCTTCGGTTCGGTGGAGGCCCTCGGCCCCCTGGTCACCAAGGGCGTGCTCCTCGACCTGCCGGCCGTCCTCGGGACGGACTGGCTGGAACCCGGCCACGCGGTCCGCGCGCGCGACGTCCTCGCCGCGGAGCGGGCGCTCGGGGTGACGATCGACGAGGGCTGCGCGGTGCTGCTGCGCTCCGGCCGCTTCCGCAGGCGGCGGGAGCTCGGCCCCTGGGACGCCGACGCGGCGTGCGCCGGCCTCCACGTCGATGCCGTGCCGCTGCTGGCCGAGCGGGCGATCGCGCTGCTCGGCGGTGACGGGGACAGCGACGTACGCCCCTCGCCGGTCGAGGGCGTGCACTCCCCCGTCCATGCGCTGGCCGTCGCCGCGATGGGGGTGCCGCTGCTGGACAACCTCGACCTGGAGGCCCTCTCCGCCGCCTGCGCCGAGGCGCGGCGGCACGAATTCATGATCGTCGTATCGCCCCTGAGGGTGCCCGGCGGGACGGGCTCGCCGGTCAATCCGGTCGCCGTCCTGTGAGGTCGCGCGGCCGCGAGGAAAGGTCAACACTGCAAGAACGGATTCCTCCGGACATATTGATTTAAAAGCGGAGGAATATACTCGGAAAGCACTCGTGCGGTGCGAACGTCCAGGCGCGGCAGGCGGCTCGGCAAGGGGAAGTGGTGCAGATGGGGGTCACGGGAGGCCAGATCAGCCCCGTACGCTCCCGTGAGCGATTCCTGCTGGGCGAGTCGGTCGAGGGCAGCGTCCGCGGCCCCATCCTGAACTCGTGGATGCGCAGCCGGATGCTGGGGCTCTCGCCGGAGCAGACGGACCTCCCCTACACGGACGACTTCGATCCCGACAGCCGGCTCGTCCGGGCGGCCGTGCCCGTCCTCGACCAGCTCCAGACCAGGTTCTCGGGCAGCCAGATGAACATCTCCCTCGCCGACGGGAACGGCACGGTGTTGCAGCGCCGGTTCGGGGAGCCCGCCCTGGCCGGCCGGCTGGCGCCCATCCAGAGCGTCCCCGGATTCGTCTTCGCCGAGCGCTACGCGGGCACCAACGGCATCGGACTCGCGCTCGCCGAAAGGCGGCTGTGCCAGGTCTACGGCGCCGAGCACTTCGCCGAGCGGTCCCAGTCGAACGCCTGCTCCGCGACCCCGATCCGCGACCAGTTCAGCGGCCACGTCATCGGCGTCCTCTGCTTCGGCTATCCGCGCAGCTACGAGGACCCGGCCCTGCCCGTCCTGGTCCGCCGGGCGGCGGAGTCCATCGAGCGGCGGCTCATGGAGCAGAGCTCGGCGCGCGAGCGCGCCCTGCTGCGGACCTACCTCGACGCCAGGCTCCGCGCCCACACCGGGGAGGCCGCCGACGACGGCCAGGTGATCGGCCTGGACGAGCTCACCGACGGCGGGCTCGACCTGCAGGACCAGATGGTCCTCAAGGCGAAGGCCACCGAGCTCATCTGCAACCCGCAGCGGGCCGCGGTCGAGGTGTCACTGTCCCACGGCCGGGGGGTCACCCTCCTGAGCAGCCCGGTCACGAGCCTCTCGGGCGTGGAGGGCGTCGTCGTCGAGGCCGTGCTCACCGGGGACTCCCCTCCGGCGCACCACCTCGCCGCCTCGAAGCCCACCGCCTCCGCCCTCGGCGCCCTGGCCCTCGCCGCGACGGAGCGCGCCGAATCACTGCCCTGGCACCTCGCCGACACCTCCGCCGCGGGCCGCGCGACCGCCGGCCCGGCCGAAGCGTCCGGTGCGGGCGGCGGCCGCCCGAGCGACGTCCGGGACGGAGCCCCCGGCACGGCCCGGGGCCTGGTGCTGGTGGGCGAGCCCGAGGTGGGCAAGTACGCCGTCGCCGCACGCCGCCGCCTGGAGCTGCTGGCCGAGGCCAGCACCCGGATCGGCACCACCCTGGACGTGAGCCGCACCGCCTGGGAACTCGCCGAGACGGCCGTGCCGCGCCTGGCCGACTACGTCACGGTCGACCTGCCCGGGGCCGTGCTGCGGGGCGAGGAGTCCGCCGACCCGCAGGCCGACCTGCACCGCACGGTGGTCCACGGCATCCGCGACGACTGCCCCTTCTATCCGGTCGGCCACCGGGTGCGGCTGGACCCCGGCACCCCCCACATGCGCTGCCTCGAGGGCGAGCCCGTCGTGCTGGAGACCGACCTCCAGGCCACCACTCCGGCCTGGATGGTCCCCGGTCTCGAACACGCCCGGGGAATCCTGGCCCACGACGTGCACTCCATGATCTGCGTCCCGCTGCTCGCCCGCGGCGTACTGCTCGGCATCGCCACCTTCTACCGCGCGCAGGACCCCGCCCCCTTCGGGGAGGACGACAGCCGACTGGCCCAGGAACTCGCGGCCCGCGCCGCGCTCTGCATCGACAACGCCCGCCGCTACACCCGCGAGCACACCCTCGCCCTGGCCCTGCAGCGCAGCCTGCTCCCGCGCGGCCTCCCCGCGCAGGGCGCCGTGGAGGTCGCCCACCACTACCAGCCCGCCGAGTCCGGGGTGGGCGGCGACTGGTTCGACGTCATCCCCCTCTCCGGCACCCGCGTCGCCCTGCTGGTGGGAGACGTCGTCGGGCACGGGCTGCACGCCGCGGCCACGATGGGCCGGCTGCGCATCGCCGCACGCAACTTCGCCGAGCTGGAACTGGCCCCGGACGAGCTGCTCACCCACCTGGACAACCTCCTGGTGCGCCTGGACCGGGAGGAGGAGGACGCGAGCGCCACGGGCAGCGACGGCATCGTCGGCGCCACCTGCCTGTACGCCGTCTACGACCCCACGTCGCAGGTGTGCACGATGGCCCGCGCCGGCCACCCCCCGCCCGCACTGGTCCACCCCGACGGCAGCGTGGCCTTCCCCGACCTGCCCGCCGGGCCGCCCCTGGGCCTGGGCGGCCTGCCCTTCGAGACCGCCGAGGTCCGGCTCCCCGAGCACAGCACGCTGGTCCTCTACACCGACGGCCTCGTCGACGGCCGCCACCGCGACGTCGACGTGTCGCTCGACCAGCTGCGCCGGGCGCTCGCCCACCCGGACCGGAAACCGGAGGACACCTGCCGGGCCGTCATCGAGGCCGTGGCGCCCGAACACCCCGATGACGACATCGCGCTGCTCGTCGCCCGCACCCGTACCGTGCCCGCCGAGCGGATCGCCACGTGGGACCTGCCCCCGGACCCGTCCCTCGTCTCCGACATCCGGGGCGCCGCCACCCGGCAGCTCGCCGAGTGGGGGCTGGACGAACTCGCCTTCGCCGCCGAGCTGATGCTCAGCGAGCTGGTCACGAACGCGGTCCGGTACGGCAGCGAGCCCATCCAGGTACGGCTGATCCACGACCACGACCGCGCCCTGATCTGCGAGGTCTCCGACGGCAGCAACACCGCCCCGCACCTGCGGCGGGCCGCCACCACGGACGAGGGAGGACGCGGCCTGTTCCTCGTCGCGCAGCTCTCCCAGGCCTGGGGCGCCCGGTACACCACCCGCGGCAAGGTCATCTGGGCCGAGTGCGCCCTGGACGCGGCATGACCGAGAATGTCGGACATTGAGAGATAAGTCCAAGTAGCATCCAGACTGTTCCGCATCGCAGCAAGACCTCCCCCAGGCGGCCCCGGAGAAGTCCGTGCATGACACTCCCGTCACCTCGATGAGCCCGCCCCCGCGCCCCGACGCAGAACCCCTCGTCCGGATACGCGGTCTCAGCAAGCGGTTCGGCGGCACCCTCGCCCTGGACTCGGTCGGCCTCGACATCCACGGCGGCAGCGTCCTCGCCCTCCTCGGGCCCAACGGGGCCGGCAAGTCCACCCTCATCAAGGTGCTCGCCGGGGTCCACCACGCCGACGCGGGCGAGGTGACGGTGGCCGGACAGCCGCTTCCCTCCGAGGCCGCCCTTCGCCACATGTCCTTCATCCACCAGGACCTGGGCCTCGTCGAGTGGATGACGGTCGCCGAGAACATCGCCCTGGGCACCGGCTACCCCCTGCGCCGCGGCCTGATCTCCTGGCGGCGGACCCGCGAGCGCTGCGACGAGGCCCTGCGGATCGTCGCCGGGCACCTGGACGCCGACGCCCGGATCGCCGACCTCGCCCCCGCCGAGCGGTCCCTCGTGGCCATCGCCCGCGCGCTGGCGAAACGGGCCCGGCTGTTCGTCCTGGACGAGCCGACCGCCACCCTCCCCGCCGCCGACTGCGCCCGGCTCTTCGACGTCCTGCACGCCCTGCGCGACCGCGGGCACGGCATCCTCTACGTCAGCCACCGGCTCGACGAGGTGTACGAGGTCGCCGACACCTTCGCCGTCCTGCGCGACGGCCGCCTCGTCAGCCACGGCCCCCTCGCCCCGTACTCCCCCGACCGCCTGGTGCGCGACATCGTGGGGCACGAACCGGCCCGCCGCCGGACCGCACCCGCGTACGCCGCCACGCCCGCGCCCCCGTCCGCGACGCCTTCCGCGGACCGCCGTCCGGCCGTCCTGCGCCTCGACGGCGTGTCGACCGCCCGCACCGGGCCCGTCACCCTGGACCTGCGCGAGGGCGAGATCCTGGGCATGGTGGGCCTGACCGGCGCCGGCCACATGCACCTGGGCCGCGCCCTCGCGGGCGCGCTGCCGCTCCTCGGCGGCCGGGCGCTGCTGGACGGCCGCCCGTACCGGCCGCACACGGTCGCCGCGGCCCTCCGCTCCGGCGTCGGCTTCGTGGCCGGCAACCGTCAGGAGGAGGGCTGCGCCGCCGATCTGACCGTCCGGGAGAACTTCCTGGCCAACCCGCGGGCCGCCGGTGTGCCCGGGTGGCGCTGGACCGGCCCGCGGCGCGAACGCGCCGAGGTCCGCGCCCTGATCGAACGGTTCTCGGTGCACCCCCGCGACAGCGAGGTGCCCATCGCCACCCTGTCCGGCGGCAACCAGCAGAAGGTGGTCGTCGGCCGGTGGCTGCGGGGGAACCTGCGCCTGCTGATCCTGGAGGAGCCGACCGCCAGCGTGGACGTCGGGGCCAAGGCGGCGATCCACCGGATCCTCGACGAAGCGGTCGGGGCCGGCCTCGCGGTCCTCCTCATCTCCACCGATTTCGAGGAGGTCGCCGACCTCTGCCACCGTGCGCTGGTCTTCGGCCGGGGAACGGTGGCGGCCGAGCTGGCGGGCGTGACCCTGAACGTCACCGAGCTCACGCGCACCGCCTCGGCCCTGCCCGCGATCACCGGAAACGGTACGGGCCGGTGACCCGCCGGCGCGCCCACTTCATCGGCACCTACGGCCTGCTGACCCTCACGGTCCTGCTCTTCCTGGTCTTCTCCCTCGTCCTGCCGGACACCTTCCCGACGATGGACAACGTCTCCTCGATCCTGTCCAACCAGTCGATCCCCGCCATCCTCGCGCTCGGCGTGACGGTCCCCATCGCGGCCGGCCGGTTCGACCTGTCCATCGGCTACGGCCTGGGGCTGGCGCACGTCATGGTGATGTACCTGATCGTCGACGAACTCTGGCCCTGGCAGCTCGCCTGCGTCACGGTCGTCGTCGGCGGAGCGCTGGCCGGCGTCGTGAACGGGATCATCGTCGAGTTCGCGCGCATCGACTCCCTCATCGCGACGCTCGGCACCGGCAGCATCATGTACGCCGCCACCGGCTGGATCACCGACGGCAGCCGGATCGTCCCGGGCCCCGAAGGCCTCCCGGCCGCCTTCACCGCCCTGTACGACTCCACGTTCCTCGGGCTGCCGCTGCCCGCCTTCTACGTGCTCGCCCTGGCCGCCGCCCTCTGGGTGCTGCTGGAACGGCTGCCGCTCGGCCGGTACCTGTACGTCATCGGCTCCAACCCCCGGGCCGCCGCGATCCTCGGCATCCCCACCCACCGCTGCTCCGTCGCCGCCTTCGCCGCATCGGGCATGATCGTCGGTTTCGCCGGGGTCCTCCTCGCGGCCCAGCAGCAGATCGGCAACCCGAGCGTCGGCCTGGACTACCTGCTGCCCGCCTTCGTCGGCGCCCTCCTCGGTTCCACCGCGATCAAACCGGGCCGGGCCAACGCCCTGGGCACCCTCGTCGCCGTGGCCGTCCTCGCCGTGGGACTCGCCGGGATCGGCCAGCTCGGCGCGCAGTTCTGGGCGACCCCGCTGTTCAACGGCGCCACCCTGCTCATCGCGGTCGGCCTGGCCGGCTACTCCGCCCGCCGCCGGCTGCGCGCCGGCGCGACCGGAGGGCCCGCGCGGACCCGGCACGGTCGGCAGGATGCCCCCTGAGACCACCTCGCAGCGCACAGAGCGTCAGGAGCACCGTGTACCCCCACCGCAAGACCGCCCTCGCGGCCGCAGCCCTGCTCGCGGCGGCCGCCGCTGCCGTCGCCGGATGCGGCGGCGGCACGGCCGGCCCCACCGGGCCGTCGGCGGCCGGCTGCCCGGCCGTTCTCGAACAGGCCCGGGCCGACGTGCGCAAGGCCGAGAGCACCGACAGCTCGTGGACCGGCCCGACGACCGGCCCCGCCGCGGTCCCCGGCAAGAGCATCGTCTACGTCGCGCAGACCATGACCAATCCGGGTGTCGCGGGGGTCGCACAGGGTCTGCGGCAGGCCGCCGAGGCCATCGGCTGGCAGGTCCGGGTGATCGACGGGGAGGGCAGCCCGGCCGGCATCCAGGCAGCGCTGAGCCAGGCCGTCACCCTCAAGCCCTCGGGCATCGTCATCGGCGGCTTCGACCCCCGCCTGACCTCCCGGCAGGTGGCGCGGGCCGGGGCGGCGGGCATCCCGCTCATCGGCTGGCACGCGGTCGACTCGCCCGGCCCGAGCACGAACCCGCCGCTCTTCACCAACGTCACCACGAGGGTGCAGGACGTGGCGAGGATCAGTGCGGACTGGGTCATCGCCCGGTCCGACGGCGGAGCCGGCGTCGTCCTCTTCACCGACGACTCGATCCCCTTCGCCCGGACGAAGGCCGACCTGATCAAGCAGCGGCTCGCCGCCTGCCCCGGCGTGGAACTCCTGGCGTACGAGAACATCCCGATCCCGGACGCGAGCCGGCGCACTCCGCAGGAGGTCTCCTCCCTCCTGTCCCGCTTCGGGAAGAAGTGGACCCACTCGGTCGCCATCAACGACCTCTACTTCGCCGATGCCGCCCCCGCCCTGCGGGCCGCGGGGAAGCCCGGTGGCGGACCGCCCGCCAACATCGGTGCGGGCGACGGCGACCCGTCCGCCTTCCAGCGCATCAACAGCAGGCAGTACCAGGCCGCCACCGTTCCGGAGCCGCTCTCCCAGCAGGGCTGGCAGATCGTCGACGAGTTCAACCGCGCCTTCGCCGGCCGGCCCGACAGCGGCTACGTCGCCCCCGTGCACGTCGTCACGGCCGACAACAGCGGCGGGGCCACGTCCTGGGACCCCCGGGGCTACCAGGAGGCGTACGAGAAGATCTGGCGCGGGTAGCGTCCGGGTCCCGGGCCCCCGGCCGTGCCCGCTCAGGCCACCGGGCGGGCCTCGGCGCGTACCGGGCTCTGCCGCGGGACGTCCGCACGGTCCCGGCGGAAGACGATGTCGGCCATCCGGCGCTCCGGCCCGCGGCGGCGCAGGACCTGGTAGGCGACGAAGGCCGCCGGGCCGAAGAACACCTGGGCGGGGATGATGCCGGGGGCGTCCCCGGTGGCCGCCGCGATCAGGTGCAGGGCCGCCACGGGCGCCACGGCCCCGAAGAGCACCACCAGGGCGATCCCGGTCCGCAGCCCCGGCTTCCCGTACGCCTTGTAGGCGGTGGTGGTGAAGAGGGCGTAGGCCAGCAGGTCGCCCATGCCGACGACGGCGCCGAGGTCCTCGCCGATGCGCAGGCCCGCGGCCGGTGCGTAGGGGTAGCCCTGGACGGCGTCGGCGAGCTCCTGGGTCAGCGGGACGACCCAGGCGAAGAAGGCGTCGTAGGCGGCGAGGGCGAGCAGGAACCACGCCACGTTCTTCAGCCGCATGCCGCCCTGGACGTTGAGGTTGGTGGCGGAGACGACGACCAGGCCGACGACGCAGCTGTTCGCCACCCAGTACGGCGGCGCGGTCTCGCCGAAGGCCAGGTGCGCGACGAGCACGCTCGCGATCAGCGCGGTGATCAGCGCCCAGCGCAGCCGGCCGTTGCCGACGAGGGGCTGGTAGCCGACGGACAGTCCGCCGGCGAAGACCAGGGCGAGCACGACCGGGAGGACGACGCCGGGCAGCGCGAGGTAGACGTACGGCAGCGCGAGGACGAAGCCCATCATCATGAAGATGTCGCGGCCGTTGAAGACGCCGACGGGCGGCCTCGCGGTGCGGACGGCGCGGAAGTACGCGATGGTGCCGCCGACGACCGCGAGCGCGAGGGCCGCGGTGACCGCGAGCTGGAAGAAGACCGTCATGCGTGGCTCCGGGTGAAGGTGTGCTCCAACAGGTCACAGCGGAGGGGGAAGCGGCGTGCGGCGTCCTCGTCGTCCAGCGGCAGGACGGTGACGCGCGCGTCGATGCCGCGGGCCAGCAGCCGCTCGGTCACCCCGGCCGTGGTCGCGGTCCGCGAGGCGACCTCCACGTGGAGGCGGCCGTCGGCCGCGACCTCGGCCCGGTGGCGCAGCGGCCACGGCATGCCCGCAGTGCCGTCCAGGGCCTCCACGACGTCGCGCGGCGTGACGACCGAGGCGGCGGTGCGCAGCAGGGTGCCCGCCTTGCCGAGGATCTGCGAGACGGCGGGTACGGCGGCCAGCTCGCAGTCCGGTTCGCCCTCCAGGGTGCGCACGACGTCGCCGGTGTTGTAGCGCAGCACCGGCATGCATTCCCGGTAGGGGTAGTACGGCGTGACGGTCAGTTCCCCGAGCTGTCCGGGGGCGACGGGCTCGCCCGTGTCCAGGTCGAGCACCTCGGTGTAGCCCATGTTGGGGTCGATGTGGAGGTGGTGGCGGCTGCAGGTGCGGCCGCCGACCGGCAGCAGTTCGGTCATGCCGAAGTTGTCGCCGACGGTCTCGGCACCGAAGGTCTCGCGCAGGGCCTGGACGAAGGCCGGCGACACGATCTCGCCGCCCGCGTAGATCGACCGGAGGCCGAAGTCGTCGGGCCCGTATCCGCGCCGGCGGGCCGCGGTGAGCATCCGGGCCAGGTAGCTGGGGTTGCCGGTGAGCAGGGTGGGGCGGGTGCCGTTGCCGCCGAGCAGGTGCTCGACCGACTCCTCGGGCGGGACCTGGCCGACCACGTGGCAGGAGGCGCCGACCAGTCGGCAGACCTCGACGTCCTCCTGTACGGCGGCCGTCGCCCGGGAGCTGAGGTTGATCTGCATCCGGTCGCCGGGGCGGATGTCGCCGCGCAGCACCACGGACAGGGCGATCAGTGCCGGCCAGAGCTCCATCTCGTAGCGGGAGAGCCACATCTGCACGGGACGGCCGGTGGTGCCGGTCGTCTGGGTCGCGAGGTAGGGGGTGCTGCACAGGAAGTCGGCGGGGCGCGCGATCAGGTCGGCCTTGCGGGTCACCGGGATCCGGGTGAGCGTCTCGGTGGTCAGGCCGTCGAGGTCGATGCCGGCGAGCCGCTCCCGGTAGAAGGGCGAGCGCTTGGCGAGTCTGCGCACGGTCCGCTGGAGCGCGCGGTTCTGCAGGTCGCGCCGCTCGTCCGGGTCGGCGAACGGTCCGTCGGCCAGTTCGTCGACGTCGTCGCCGAGTGAGCCGAACTCCTCGAGCGTGGCGAGGGCGTCGGCGACCAGCCGCTCCACGGTCCGTACGTTCAGCTTCCGGCCGAACACCATGGCCATCGCCACCCGGACCTGCCGGACACCGGTCTCCAGCACTCGTGCCTCCTAAGGCGTGAAGAAAAGGGGTGGGGGCGGCACGCCGCCCCCACCCCCCGAATCTGCGTCAGCTGGCAGAACAAGAACCGAAGAAGACGGCCGTCATGGCGCCCATGACGTACTTGAACTGCTTGGCGCTGGTCTTGATCGCGCTCATCGGATCCTCCTTTTGTCGCTCCTGGCGGACGGGCGTTCCGTGCCCCGCGAGGGGCCGGTCCGCTCGTCCCTGGGTGACAACACCCTGGCGCGATCGAGGTGTTGCGGGCAATGATCGGGTCCGTTCAACGGACCGGCGGAAGCGGAGGGCGGCACCACCGTTCTTGCTGATGAGCCGGGACGAACGGGGAGTTACGGGCACCATCCGACCGATGGCGTCCGTGCGAAAGGGGGATCCGCTCATGGCCAGATCCGGCACTGAGGGGCGGGGAGTACTGGAGGGCGCGTTCGCGCTGATGGAGGTGCTCGCGCAGGGCGACGAGGTCGGCCTGACCAGGCTGGCGGCGGACGCCGAACTGCCGAAGGCCACGGCCCACCGGCTGCTCGGGCAGCTGGTCGCGCTGGGCGCGGTACAGAGCGTTTCGGGCCGCTACAGGCTGGGCCCGAGGACGTTCCGGCTGGGGCAGGCGTGGCATCCCGCGCGGGCGCTGAGGGCCGCGTCGGCGCGGCCGTTGCGCGAACTCGCCGCCGTCGGCGGTGGCAGGCTGAGTGTCAGTCTGTCGGTGCCCGAGGCGGGGCACGCCCTGGTGGTCGGGAGCACGCGCAGCGAGGTGGACGACGTGTTCGCGCTGTATCCCGGTGTCGTCCTGCCGGCCGGGAGCGCGGCCGAGCTGATCCTGACGGCGTCGGCTCCCGAGGCGGGCCCTGCGCAGGGGTGGTCGCGGGCCGCGTGGTCGCGGGAGGCGGCGCGGGCCAGGGAGCAGGGCATGGCCTTCCAGTACGGGCAGTGCGTGAGCGCGCTGTCGTGCGTGGCGGCGCCGGTGTTCTCCGAGGCGGGGCAGGTGGTGGCCGCCGTGGCGGCGACCTCGCTGGACGGCAAGCAGATCGCCCTGCTGGGTGAGGCCGCGGTCCGTACGGCGGCGATGGTCAGCGCCAACCTGTCCAGGCTGTCGGCGCCCGCGGCGCGCCCGCGCCGCGAGTGGGAGCCGGTGCAGGGCCCGGCCGACCGGGCCGCCCGGCACGCCGTGATGGCGCGGCGGCGCTAGGCCGTCTCTTCCGGATCCTGCCGGGGGTTCGGGCGGGTGGCGTGTTCCGTCGCCCCCGCCCGTACGCGCCCGCTCAGCGCAGGTCGAGGCGCATCAGGACCCGGGGGTGACCGGCCAGTACGGAGGTGGTGTCGGCGGCGTGCACGAAGCCGGCGCGTTCGAAGTTCTTCCGCAGACCCGCGTACGCCATCGTCAGGTCGGCCCGGGCCTCCCCGTTGTCGAGGGGGTAGGCCTCGACCGCGGGTGCGCCGTGGGCGCGGGCGAACTCGACCGCGCCGGCGATGAGGGTGTGCGAGATGCCCTTCTTCCGGTGGCCGGGGCGTACCCGGATGCACCACAGCGACCAGACCGGCAGGTCGTCGACGTGCGGGATCGTGCGGCTGCGGGCGAACGAGGTGTCCGCGCGCGGAGCCACGGCCGCCCAGCCGACGGGCTCGCCGTCCTCGTAGGCGATGACTCCCGGAGGGGTTGCGCTGCGGCACAGCTCGGCGACGTACTCGCCCCGGGCCGGACCGCGCAGTTCGTTGTTGAGCTTCGAGGGGACGCGGTAGCTGAGGCACCAGCAGACGTTGGCCTCGGGGGACTTCGGGCCGAGCAGGGTACGCACGTCCTCGATGACCGATGCGGGGCGGACTTCGATGGTCATGGGACCACAGTGCCACGAGTGGCGGCGGACCACCGGCCGGCGGGGACCGGCCGGGGGGTCGTCCGACAGCGGTAATATCCGTCGAACTTCCGCGTGAGGCACGGGCCGTGGTCGGATGGACGTCCGCTCGCCGCACGGACCGGTCGA
Source organism: Streptomyces erythrochromogenes (assembly GCF_036170895.1). Taxonomy (NCBI): domain Bacteria; kingdom Bacillati; phylum Actinomycetota; class Actinomycetes; order Kitasatosporales; family Streptomycetaceae; genus Streptomyces; species Streptomyces erythrochromogenes. Next base: position 1,569,483 of record NZ_CP108036.1, read on the forward strand.
CGGCCGGCACCGTCCTCGGCCGGGTCGCCGAGCGCACCCACCCCCCCACTTCGCGCGATGCGCACCTTTCGAGAGGTAGCACCACCATGCCCCTGGCAAATCCGCCCTTCAGTGTGCTGTCCGACGAGTTCGCCGCCGCGCCCCACCACTTCTACGCCCGGCTGAGGGAGCAGGCTCCGGTGCACTACGAGCCGGCGATCGACAGCTACTTCCTCTCCCGCCACCAGGACGTGAAGCGGGTGCTGACCGACCACGGGGCGTTCACCACCGAGATGCTCCAGGTGCGCGCCGAACCCGTGATGCGCGGGCGGGTCCTCGCCCAGATGACCGGCGCCGAGCACACCGCCAAGCGGAAGATCGTCGTACGCGGGTTCACCGGCTCCGCCCTCCAGGACCAGATGCGCGCCATCCACACCAACGCCGCCGAACTCATGGCCCCGTTCCTCCCGCGGGGCCGGGTGGACCTGGTCAACGACTTCGGCAAGCCGTTCGCGGTCCACGTGGCCCTGGACGTCCTCGGCCTGGACAGAGCCGACTGGCAACAGGTGGCCGACTGGCACGCCGGGGTCGCCGAGTTCGTCACCAGCCTGACCCTCACCCCTGAGCGCCGCCGGCACTGCCTGGACTGCGCGGAGCGGTTGGAGGCCCATCTGGCCCCCGTGATCCGGCAGCGGCGCAGCCGGCCCGGCGAGGACCTGATATCGAAGCTGTGCACCGCCGAGTTCGACGGGGTCACCATGAGCGACCGCGATGTCACCGCCCTGATCATCAACGTGCTGGTCGCGGCCGCCGAGCCCGCGGACAAGACCATCGCCCTGCTCTTCAAGCACCTGATCGACCATCCCGGGCAGATGGCGCAGGTCTGCCGGGACCCGGACCTGCTGGCCGCCGCGATCGCCGAGACCCTGCGCTTCACCCCGCCCGTCCAGCTCATCCCCCGCCAGACGCAGGAGAGCGCCGTGTTCGCGGGCACCACCGTCCCGGCGGGTGCGACCGTCTTCTGCATGATCGGCGCGGCCAACCGCGATCCTGCCGCGTTCGCCGATCCGGACGCCTTCGACATCCACCGTGCGGACCTGGGCACGGCCCGCTCGTTCACCGCGGCCGCCCAGCACCTGGCGTTCGGTACCGGGCTCCACCAGTGCGTCGGCGCGGCCTTCGCGCGGGCCGAGATCGAGACCGTCGCCGCCCTGCTCCTGCCCCTGCTGGACGGGGTCCGCTACAGCCCCGGGTTCCGCTACCGGGAGACCGGCTTGTACACACGGGGCCCGGTCTCCCTGTCGCTGGACTTCACTCCCGTCCACCCAAGTGGAACGCGCCGTGGCTGACGGCCGTCTTGCAGGGCGGCCTCGGCCGGGGCGGGCAACACCCCGTACTGCCCGGTCGCGCAGGCCTGTTACCGCACCCCCCACCCCCCGAGGCGAAGACGACGATGACATCGACCGACATCACCAGAGCCATCAACGACCTGCTGTTCACCCCCGGCCTCGACCTCGGCGAAGCCGTCGAGCGGCACTTCACCCCCGACTACCGCCAGCGCACCGACGGCGTGTGGAGCGACCGGGCCTCCTTCGTCCAGCACATGACGCGTCTGCGCTCCCTGGTCCGCAGCGGGGACATCGAGGTCCACGACGAGCTCCGCGACGGGCCGCGCTACGCCGACCGCCACACCGTCACCCTCACCCAGCACAACGGACGCACCTCCCGCACCGAGGTCTACCTCTTCGCACAGATGGCCCCCGACGGCCGGTTCCAGTGCGTCGAGGAGACCACCCTCCTGGTCACCGGCCACCCCGACGACGGGAACCTCGGCAGCGTCAAGTGACGCGAACGCCGGGCTCCGCCAGGAGCGCCGACGGGGGAGTCCGAAGCGGAAGAGAGCGCTCTCTGAGCCTGCGGGCGCGGACAGCGCCGGTGCTGGAACAAGGAGGATGGGAGACGTCATGGCGTCCGTAGGGGAAAGACTCAGCCGGGCCCGGGTGCAGGCCTTCATCGGCCGGGAGGAGGAACTCGGGCTCTTCGGCGAGGCGTTGGCCGGCGATGCGCAGGCTCCGTTCGCGTTCTACGTGTGCGGGCCGGGCGGTATCGGGAAGTCCACGCTGCTGAGGCGGCTGGCCGACCACGCCCGCGCGGCGGGCCGACTGCTCGTCGAACTCGACGGCCGGTTCGTCAGCCGGGACCCGATCGATTTCGAGCATGCCGCCGGACCGTTCCTCGACGTCCCGGGCACGGTCCTGTTCGTGGACTCCTTCGACCACTGCCAGTGGCTGGAGAGCTGGCTGTGGCACCACTTCCTGCCCCGCGCCGCGGAGGACACCCTGGTCGTGCTGGCCGGACGGCGCGCTCCGCAGCCCCAGTGGACCGCCGACCCGGCCTGGTCCGGGCTCCTGCGCGTGACCGAACTGGAGCCGTTCTCCGAGGACCAGGCCCGCAGCCTGCTGGTGGCGGCGCAGATCCGGCCCGAACTGCGCGACCGGGTGCTGCGCTTCGCCGGCGGCAACCCGCTGGCCCTGTCCCTCGCCGCCGCGGCGGGATCGGCGGGCTGCGCCCGGGAGGAGATCTGGGCCCCGTCGGCGGACGTCCTGCGCACCCTGCTGGCGGGGCTGGTCGGCGAGGTCCCCACGGCCGCCCACCGCCGCGCCCTGGAGGTGGCGGCCCAGGCGCACTCGACGTCCGAGGAACTGCTGTCCTCCGTACTGCCCGGAGAGGACGCCCACCTGCTGTTCTCCTGGCTGAGGGACCTGCCCTTCATGGAGTCCACGCACCGGGGTCTCCACCCGCACGACGCCGCCCGCGAGACGCTCGCCGCCGACCTGCGCTGGCGCGCGCCCAACGCGTTCGAGGCGATCCGGGCGCGCCTGGCGGACGAATACCTGCGCATCCTGCGCGAGGCGCCCGAGGAGCGGGTGTGGACCGTCACCGACGAGCTCTTCTACCTGTTCCGGGAGGGCGAGACCCTGTCCCGGCTGCGCACCTGGTCCCGCGACGAGGAGATGCACGACCGTCCGCTGCACCCGGAGGACATGGACGTCGTCCTGCGGATGGCCGAGGAGACCGAGGGGCCCGCCTCGGCGGAACTGGTCCGCTACTGGGCGCGGCGCCAGCCGCAGGCCTTCAGCGTCTACCGTCTCGTGAGCACGGGCCGGATCGTCGCCTTCACGGCCCGGCTCGCCCTGCCGGCCCCTCCCGACCCCGAGGACCTCGCCGCCGATCCCGTGGTCGCGGCCGCGTGGCGGTACACCGCTGCCACCGCCCCGGTGAGCCCCGGCGAGCACATCGGGATCAGCAGGTTCTCGGTCTACCCCGAGCGCTACCAGGTACCCTCGCGGGTCATCGACCTGAGCAGCTCACGGGCCCAGGCGGAGGCGGCCAGGGCCCGTGGCCGCGCCTTCGGCTTCGCCGTCTTCCAGGACGCCGAAGCCTGGGCCGAGCGGGTCAAGGGCACCCTGCGCGACACCGGGGAGCGCCCCCGGGTCGGCGAGCACACCTACGGGGTGTTCGGCGTCGACTGGCGCGAGGTCCCCGTGGAGAGGTGGCTCTTCCACTTCATATCGGCCCCCGAGGTACCGGTCCCCGCCGGGCCGGCGGCCGTCTCGCGCACCGCCTTCGACCAGGCCGTGCGCGAAGCGCTGGCGCACTGGCGCGACCCGAGCGCCTTCGCCGCCTGCGCCCTGATGCGCACGCGGCTCGCCGCCGACCTCGGGGATCCCGTCGAGGAGCTGCGCACGCTGCTGCGCCGGACCGTCGACGACCTCGCCCGTGACCCGCGCGGGGTGCGCGCCCGCGAGGCCCTGACGACGGGGTACTTCTCCGGTGTGCCGACCCAGGAGGGCGCGGCCCGCCGCCTCGGCCTCCCGTACGGCACCTACCGCCGCCATCTGCGCCAGGGCCTGGACCTGCTCTGCGAAGCCCTGTGGGAACTGGAGCTGCGGGGCCCGCGCCCGTAGGGAACGGCTGCCCGGTGGGACGGGGTGGACAGGTGCGGACAGCAGTGGACACGCCCCGTCCCCGCCGGGCCTGGAGAGTGGACACCGGTCGACGCGAGTCTGTGCGCCATGGACACAGCACGCACACGGACGGACCGGGCGGCGGGCCGGCCCCGCCGGCCGGGGCCGGCACTCGCGGCACCCGCCGCGGCCCGGTTCCGGTCGGGCTCGCGCCCTCACCCCTGTACGCGGCCCCGGCGCAGAGGCTTGCCGGGGCCGTCCATGCCCTGCTCGCGGGCGCCCAGCTCGCGGCCGGGCCGGGCCACAACCGGCCGCGGGACCGGGTGGCGCGACCTGCTGGGCACCTGCGCGGTCACCCTCGTCGCGTACTCGGGGCCCCTCCCTCCCGCCGCGTGTCCCGGCGCACGGCGCCGACGGGAACCACCCGGCCTCCGCGCCCGGCCGGGGGCGGAGCATCGCCTGCGGCCGGCTCAGGGAACTCGCCGTGGACGGCGTCCGCGCCAGGACGCGGGGCCGGCGGACGGCCCGGTGAACACCACCCGGCACAGGTCCGCCGCGGTCCGGGCCGCGACGTCCCTCCTCGTACCGCTCCCCACCCGCCCGACCGGGACCGGGCCCGGAGCCTCCCCTCCCGCACACCTCATGAAGGAGATCGCGTCATGACGACCGCGAAGCCGCCTTACCTGACCGGCCATTTCACCCCCGTCGCCGAGGAGGTCACCGCCACCGGCCTCACTGTCGAGGGCACCATCCCGCCCGAACTGTCCGGCCGGCTCCTGCGCAACAGCCACAACCCCAAACCCGGCATCACCCCCACCCACTGGTTCAAGGGCAGCGGCATGATCCACGGCATCCGCGTGCGAGACGGACGAGCCGAGTGGTACCGCAACCGCTGGGTCCACACCCCCGCCCTCGACGGCGCCCCCTACATGACCGAACACGGCCCCGACCTCGCCGCCAGCACCGCCGGCACCCACATCATCGAACACGCCGGCCGCCTCCTCGCCCTCTGCGAAGCCAACCTCCCCTACGAACTCAGCCCCGAACTCGACACCATCGGCCCCCACGACTTCGACGGCAAACTCCGCACCGCCATGACCGCCCACCCCAAGGAAGACCCCGTCACCGGAGAACTCCACTTCTTCGGTTCCTCCCCCTTCCCCCCCTACCTCACCTACCACGTCGCCGACACCACCGGCACCCTCGTCCACACCGCCGAAGTCCCCGGAGCCACCGGCGCCCTCAAACACGACTTCGCCCTCACCCGCCGCCACATCGTCTTCATCGAAGGCAACGTCACCTTCGACCCCACCGAACACTCCGGCATCCCCTACGGCTGGAACGACCAACAGCCCTCCCGCATCGGCGTCATGCCCCGCGGCACCGACGGACACCACCACATCCGCTGGTACTCCATCGAACCCGGCAACATGCTCCACGTCTCCAACGCCTACGAAGACGGCCAGGGCCGCATCGTCCTGGAAGGCCCCACCGTCGACCGCGAAGGCTTCCACCTCTCCTGGAACTGGTGGACAGGCACCCCCGGCCGCGGCAGCGAACCCGTCTCCCGCTCCTACACCCGCCGCTGGACCATCGACATGCACGCCCACACCGTCGACGAACACATCATCGACGACCTCCCCGTCGAGTTCCCCACCCTCAACGAGGACTACCTCGGCACCGAGAACCGCTACCAGTACGCCATCGCCTTCCCCGACGAAAACGGCCTCGGCGGCTACGGCCTCGTCAAATACGACCGCACCACCGGCGCCCGCCGCATCCACCAGACCGGCGACGCACGCCTGCCAAGCGAAGCCGTCTACGTCCCCGCCCACAACGCCACCAACGAAGACGACGGCTACCTCCTCACCGTCGTTTCCGACCTCAAACAGGACGCCTCACAACTCCTCGTCCTCGACGCCACCGGCCTGGGCACCATCGCCACCATCCACCTCCCCCACCGCGTCACCGCCGGCCTCCACGGCTCCTGGATCCCCGACACGCCTCACAACGCGGCCTGACACCGCGCACAACGCTCAGGGGCCGTACCAGATCACTCTGGTACGGCCCCTGAGCTGCAACTTCACTGGAGATGGTGCCGGGCGGCGGTCAGCGGCCGGTTCCACCGAGGCCGGACGGCCCCTGCCAGGCACCGTTGCCGGCGTGCGACCGTGCTGCGACCGCCAGCATTCCGGGCATGGGAAAGGCCGTCCTCCCATGTGTGAGAGAACGGCCTCCGACCTGCGTAAACGCTGGTCGGGACGACAGGATTTGAACCTGCGACCCCTTGACCCCCAGTCAAGTGCGCTACCAAGCTGCGCCACGTCCCGATGCCCGCTGACCTGGGGTTTCCCCTGGCCGAACGCGCATGAGAACGATACCGCATTTCCGTGGGTGGTCGCGCGCGCCTTTCCGTCACCGGTTCACGATCAGGTCAGGCGGTGCCTGCCGTCAGCTCCGGATGGGCCGCGACCAGGCGTTTCGGGGCCGCCTGGAGCCAGGAGTCGGTCAGGATCGAGCGCAGCTCGGCCTCGTCCTGCACCGCCGCAAGGCGGACCCGGATCCAGGCGTAGTTGTCGTCGTGACCTGCACGCATGAAGAACTTCTCCGGCTCCGCCGCGATCAGCTCGGCCCGTTCCTCCTTGGGACATTTCACCCCGATCGAGGTGTCGTCGTCGGCGAGGGCGGCGAAGATCTTCCCGCCCACCCGGAAGGTCGGCATGCCCCATGCCGGTTTCTCGCTGCTGTCCGGGAGGGACAGTGCGATCAGGCGGACGTCCTGCACGGTGGTGGCCATCCCCGGGACTCCTCTCCAGCCTCCGGCTCCGGTGGATCCTCGTCCGACGACCGTAGCCCCCGCCACCGACAACCGTGCTCACGCGCGCCGGTCCTCCCGCTCGTGCAGCAGCGCCACCAGCTCCGCCGCCAGCTCCTTCGCGGTGGCGAGCCCCTCCGTCCCCCACCGCCGCGGCACCACGTCCACCGCGCACACCGTGCCCAGGACGATCCCGCGCCGGTCGGTCAGCGGTGCCCCCAGGTAGGAACGGACCCCGCTCTCGTCCACTACGGCGTTGCCGGCGAACCGGGCGAAGTCCCGCACGTCCTCCAGTACCAGCGCGCGCCTGCGCACCACCACGTGCGGGCAGTAGCCGTGGTCGCGGGCCAGGACCCGCGCCGGGTAGCCGCTCTCGGGAGCGTCGGGCGCGCGGTGCAGGCCCGCGAAGAACTGGCGTTCCTCGCCGACGAAGTTCACCCCCGTGTACGGGGCGTCGAGGACGTCCGCGACGCGCCGCGCGAAGGCGTCCAGTTCGGTGTCCACCCGCTCCCCCAGCCCCAGTTCGCGCAGCCGGACGGTTCGCGCGGGGGCCTCCCGGTCCACAGGCGTGAGCAGCAGGTGTCCGGTCGATTCGTAGTAGAGCATCACGTTTCCCCCGAGTCTGTTGACAGTGGCGTTGATGTCGTCGACATCGATCGCGCCGCGGACGTGCACAGCAGGTGACGGACCAGGGAGGCCAGCGTCACCGTCCCGGAGCCGGTCAGGCGCGCGTCGCACCGTACGACGGGCACCTCGGGCCCCAGTCCCACCGCGTCCCGGACCTCCTCGGGCGTGTAGCGGTGGCAGCTGTCGAACTCGTTGACGGCGACGATGAAGCCGATGCCGCGCCGCTCGAAGAAGTCAACGGCCGGGAAGCAGTCCGCGAGGCGGCGGGTGTCCGCGAGCACCACGGCGCCGAGCGCGCCCGCGCACAGCTCCTCCCACAGGAACCAGAAACGGTGCTGGCCGGGCGTACCGAAGAGGTAGAGCACGTGGCGGTCATCCAGGGTGATCCGGCCGAAGTCGAGCGCGACGGTCGTGGTGGTCTTGGCCTCGACCCCGTGCAGCGGGTCGGCGCCGGCGCCGAGGTCGCTGAGCAGTTCCTCCGTGCTCAGCGGCTCGATCTCGCTCACCGCGCCCACGAAGGTGGTCTTCCCCGCCCCGAAACCCCCCGCGACCAGCACCTTCAGCGTCACGGGGGCGTCACAGTCGTTTGCGTAGGCCATCGAGCACCGCCAGGAGGAGGGACTGGTCATCGGCGGCGAACGACCCTCCGCCCGGGAACCGCGGCGACTGCGCCATCACGGCCCCGTAATCCATGAGATCGGACAGCAGCACCTTGACCACCGCGGCGGGGAGCCGCAGCTGGCCCGCCAGCTCGGCGACGGTGACCGCCGCCGCGCCGGCGCACAAGCGCAGCGCGAGGGTGTGCTCGGCGCCGAGCGGCACACGCGGGCGCACGCCGGTCGCGGTCATCCGCGACAGCAGGTCGAGCGCGATGCCCGGTCTGGTCCGACCGCCGCTGGCGGTGTACGGCCGCATCACCCGCCCCGCCGAGTCGTCGAGCCACGGTGTGTCCCGCCCTTTCCCGTACGCCCCCCTGCCGTGGGCCCTCATCGCTCCACGTTCGCGGCGGGCCGCCGGGGCGCGGCCGCGAGGTACGGGCGGACGCTCTTGACCAGCATCGCCATCTCATAGCCGAGGACGCCGGCGTCGGCCTCCCGGTCGGCGAGGACGGCCAGGCAGGTCCCGGATCCGGCCGCGGACACGAAGACGAGCGCGGTGTCGAGCTCGACGACGACCTGCCGTACCTCCGCCCCTTCGCTGAAGCGGGCGCCGGCGCTGCGGCCCAGCGAGTAGAGGCCGGAGGCGAGGGCCGCCATGTGGTCGGCGCTGTCGGGGTCCATGCCGTGTACGCAGGTCACGAGCCCGTCGGCGGTGAGCAGTACGGCACTGCGGGTGTAGGGCACGCGTTGGACCAGGCCGCTGAGCAGCCAGTCGAGATCCGAGAGCCGGCCACCGGTCTTCGTTGCCATTTCGCCGCTCATGGGGGTGCGCTCCTTGCCGAGGTCGCTGAACGTGCTGGGGGTGCTGGGGGTCATACCTGGTTCTCCGACTGCGCGAGGCCGAAGCCCCGCTGGAAGGCGGCCATGAGGCCAGGGTCGTGCACGGGTTGCTCGGCGTCCGCAGGGCGCCGCGGGGCGGGTGCCTCGCGCAGCTGGGGCGCGAGGTGCTGCTGGGCGCTGCGCCGGGGCAGCACGGGCCGCTCGCCTCCGGCGGGCCCGCCGGACTCCCCCACCCGAGCCCCCGGCCGGGCATCCTCCACGGCCCCGGACCGGGCTGCCGCCCATGGCCCGCCCGACGCTCCTCCTCCGGGAGCGGACCAGGCATCGGCCGCCGCCCCGGGGCACGGCCCGCTCCCCGGTTGCGCATCCGCCCCGGTGCCGGGGTCGCCTGACGGCACGGACCAGGCATCCGCCGCAGAGTCGGACCCCGGCCCGGACGGCCCTCCAGCCGCCTGCACCTCGGCTGCCGGCTCGGCCCAGGTCCCGGGCTCGGGCGACGGCGCGCCGCCGGGTGGTGGCCACGCGTCCGGGGCGGGGCCGGGCGCAGCCCCCGGCCGGGCCGGCGGTGCGCCGCCGGTGACCGTGGTGGTTGCGTTCCAGGAGTCCGGCCAGGGGGTCGGGGCGGGTTCGGGGCGGGGGCCGGGGACGGTCGGGCCCGCCCTGCGGGGCAGCGGCATGCGGGCCGGCTCCAGCGGCGGCGTCACCCGCGAGCCCCCGGCCGCGTCGGCCGCCTCGGCAGCGCCCAGCAGCTCCTGCGGAAGCACCAGCACCGCGAGGACGCCGCCGTAGATGTTCGACTTGAGCTCGACGGCGATCCCGTGCCGCCGGGCCAGCGCCGAGACGACGTACAGGCCGATCCGCCCGTCCGCGAGCAGGCTCCGGACGCTGACCTGGTCGGGGTCCCCGAGCAGGGCGTTCATCCGGTGCTGCTCCTCGGCCGGCATGCCCAGTCCCCGGTCCTCCACCTCGACCGCGATGCCGGCGGTGACCCGCTCGGCGCGCAGCACCACGTCGGTGTCGGGGGCGGAGAACACCGTGGCGTTCTCGACGAGTTCGGCCAGCAGGTGCACCACGTCGGCGACGGCGTGTCCGCGTACGCTTCCGCCCGCCGGCGGCACGACCTTGACCCGCGTGTACTGCTCGACCTCCGCGACCGAGGAGCGGAGCACCTCGCTCAGGTCGATCGGCCGGCTCCACTGGCGGCGCGAGGCCGCGCCGCCCAGCACCGCGAGGTTCTCGGCGTGGCGGCGGATCCGGGTGGCGAGGTGGTCGACGTGGAAGAGGTCCCTGAGCAGGTCCGGGTCCTCGACCGTGTCCTCCAGGTCGTCCAGCAGCGAGATCTCGCGGTGGACCAGGGACTGGAGCCGGCGCGCGAGGTTGACGAAGACCTCGACCTTGCGCTCGCTGTCGGACGGGGCGGCCGGTGCGGCCGGTGCGGCCAGCCGTACCAGGGTCGTGTGGGCCTGTTCGCGGGCGCCGCGCAGTTCCTGGGAGAGCAGCCAGAACTCGTCCACGCCGGCCGGGTCGCCCCCGGTGAGCGGTGCGTTCGGCCCGCCCCGGACCGGCCGCGGCGGGGCCTCGCCGCGCTCCAGCCGGTCGGCGGCCGTCCGGAGCTCCTGGCGGCCGCGCACGCTGGAGCGGCGCAGCGCCTCGCACCGGTCCCGTACGGCCTTGGCCGCACGCTGCGCTCCGAGCAGTGCCGCGGCGAGGGCGCCGGCCGCGAGCAGGGCGCAGCCCGTGAGCACCGGCCAGAGCCGGGCGTCGCGGTCGCCGGCCCCGCCGCCGAGCTGGAGGGTGAAGATCACCGCTGCCGCGCCGCTGAGCGCCGCCGCCAGCGTGGGCAGGAGGGCGGCCCGCACCAGCTGGGGGCGTAACTGCCGGCCGGGACCGGTGACGGCGTGTCTCGACGGGGCGTGGCGGGCGGCGCGGAGTCCGGACATCGGCGTCCTCGGTACGTGGGGCCCGGCCCCCAGCGTTCCCGGGGCCCGGTGTTGATCACCGAATACCCACGCTAGACCCCGCTGTCCCGCCCCGGACTGCCAGTTGGAGAACTTCGCGGGGGTGCTTCCCGCTCCCGGTGGAGCGCTCGTACTGCAGCCCGAATGCGCCGGTCAGGCCGTTCCGGCCGCCCGGCGGCGCCCCTCCTTCGCGCGCTCGTACGACGCCGGCCGCCCCGGTCCGGGAGGGGCGGCCGGTACCTGGTGCTCGAGGTCGCCCGCTACGACCCGACGGACTCCGGCTTCTCCTGCCCGCCGACTGCCGACGACGCCACGCGGGCCGCTGTCGCCGCTGCTCCGCCGGCCTCGTGCGAGGGCACGGCCGCAGGCCCGTCCACGGGCCCGCCCGCCGTCGTCCCGGCGACGAACGGACGCCACCACGGCTCAGCGGGCGCCCCCTCGGCGCCGGGCTCGAACGGCTGGCCCGGGATCGGCAGCGCGACGGGCGCTCCGGCCCCCTGGGCGGCGGCCAGCGTGCCCTCGCCCGGCTCGTCCCACGGGTGCAGGGCCAGGTTGAAGGTGCCCCAGTGGATGGGCAGCATCGTGCCGTGCGGGGTGCCGCCCTGGAGGTCGAGGTGGGCGCGCATGCCCTCCTCGGGGGTCATGTGGATGTCGGGCCAGTACTCCGAGTAGGCGCCGATCTGGATCATCGTGGCGTCGAAGGGGCCGTGCGCGGCGCCGATCTCCGCGAAGCCGGGGAAGTAGCCGGTGTCGCCGCTGTGGTAGATCCGGTGCTCGTCGCCCGCGACCACCCAGGAGGCCCACAGGGTGTGCTGCTGGTTGCGCAGGCCGCGGCCGCAGAAGTGCCGGGCGGGCGTCGCCGTGAGGGACAGCCCGGCGATCTTGGTGGTCTCGTTCCAGTCGAGCTCGCGCAGCCGGTCGGGCGACACGCCCCAGCGCTCCAGGTGCGCGCCGACGCCGAGCGGGACGGCGAACAGCGTGTCCGTACCGGCCAGCGCCTTGATCGTCGGCAGGTCGAGGTGGTCGTAGTGGTCGTGCGAGATGACCACGACGTCCACCGCGCCCAGTGCGGCCAACGGGACCGGCACCGGGTGCAGCCGCTTGGGGCCGGCGAAGGGGAAGGGGGAGCAGCGCTCGCCCCACACCGGGTCGAACAGCACCCGGTGCCCGTCGATCTCCGCCAGCACGCTGGAGTGGCCCATCCAGGTCAGGCGCAGACCGCTGACGGGCGGCTTCACCAGGTCCGCGAGGGTGGTCGGGTGCACCGGGATGGCCGCCGCGGGGCTGCGCCGCAGCCGCTGTTCGCGGTGGAAGTAGATCTTCGCGAACTCGGTCATCGACCCCGAGGGCCTGTTCCGGGCTCCGACCGGGTTCTGGAAGACGCCGTCGGCGAAGTTCGGCGAGCGGCGGATCCGCTCCAGCCTGGCGCCGGACGGGTCCGCGCCGAAGGCTTCGGGCCGCAGGGCGCGCAGCCGCGGACGGAGGGGACGGGAGCCGGTCAAAGCGCCTCCAGGGAGGATGGGGTCGGTGCGGTCGTATCGCTACGACCATCCCAACGCACACCGGTCCCGAAGGATTCCGCCTGCCTCTCCCGCCCGCCTCGTCGTCCTGCGGCTACAGCGGCAGCAGGTCCGGCCGCTTCGCCTCGACGTGGTCGCCGGAGGACTCGCCGCGCAGCCGGCGGCCGATCCACGGCACCAGGTACTCGCGGGCCCACTGGATGTTGTCCCGGGTGACGTCCACCGAGCCGCGCGGGCGCAGCAGCGGCCACGGCTGGTCGGGGTCGGTCGGCACCTGCAGGCCGAGCACCTGCCCGGCGCGCAGGGCGACGCGGGTGTGGCCCTCGGGCGAGAGGTGGAGCCGGTCGGCGTCCCAGGCGCGCCGGTCCTGTACGGACTTCAGCGACCACAGGTCGAGCACCGGGCAGTCGTAGCGGTCGGCGATGGCGCGCACGTGCGCGCTGTACGTCGCGACCTTGCCCCGGATGTGTTTGAGGACCGGCACGCCGCGGGTGTCGAAGCCGGTGGTGATCATGACGTGGCCGACGGCCCCGGTGAGGTCGGCCACGGCCGCCTCGAACCGTTCCGCCACGTCGTCCGGGTCGCTGCCGGGCCGGATGATGTCGTTGCCGCCCGCGCAGAAGGTGACCAGGTCCGGGGCGAGGGCCTTGGCTCTCGGTACCTGGTCCGCCACGATCTGGTCGAGGAGCTTCCCGCGCACCGCGAGATTCGCATACCGGAAGTCGTGCTCCTCGCGCTGATCGGCCAGGAGCACGGCGAGCCGGTCCGCCCAGCCCAGAAAAGAATCCCCCGGCCCCGGGTCCCCCACGCCCTCGGTGAAGCTGTCCCCGATCGCCGCGTACGAGCCGATGGTCTTGAGTTTCGTCGTCGTCGCTGCCACGAGAACCCATACTTCACTCCCGTAACCAACCTACGCCAACGTAATGAGGGGTTGACGGGCCGTGATCTGTACCACGCGGGAGATAAGGAATAAGTACACGTGGGGCCGGGACCCCCCTCGGGTCCCGGCCCCACGCGTGTCCGCGCTCCGTCGGCGGCTGCCGTCAGAGGCTGGCGCCCTTCGAGCGGAGGTAGGCGATCGGGTCCATGTCCGAGCCGTAGGACGGGCTCGTGCGGATCTCGAAGTGCAGGTGCGGGCCGGTCGAATTGCCGGTGGAGCCGGAGAGGCCGAGGCTCTGGCCGGCGGTGACGCTCTGGCCGGAGGAGACGGAGAGCTGGGACAGGTGGGCGTACTGGGAGTACTTGCCGTCCGCGTGCCGGATGACGACCTCGTTGCCGTACGAGCCGCTCCAGCCGGCGGAGACCACGGTGCCCGCACCGACGGCCTTCACGGTGGTGCCCATGGGGGCGATGAAGTCGACGCCGGTGTGGTAGCCGGAGGACCACATGGCGCCCGCGACCTTGTACTGGGTGGAGATGCCACCGCTGACCGGGGCCACGAATCCGGAGGCGGCCGGCTGCGCGACGGGCGCCTCGGGGGCGGAGTCCTGCCGCGCCTGCGGGGCGGCGGGCTGTCCGGCCCGCTTCGACTCGGCCTTCGGGGCCGCCTTCGCAGCGGACTCGGGGGCGGTGCGCGGGGCAGGAACGGTGCGCGGGGCGGGGGCGGCGTCGACCGGGGCGGCCTCGGCGCGGCCGCCGAGGGTCAGCTTCAGGCCGGGGTGGATCAGCGACGGGTCGCTGCCGACCGCCTCGCGGTTCTGCTCGTACAGCCGCTCCCAGCCGCCGGAGAGGTTGCGCTCGGCGGCGATCTCGGAGAGGCAGTCGCCCGGGACGACCGTGTAGACGGTCGGCGCTGCCTGCACGGCGGCCGCCGGGGCGGCCTGGAGGGCGGCGGGGACCTGCGGGGCCACGGCGGGTGCGACGGCGGTGGCCGCCGCAGGGGCGCCGGCCGCGTGGGCGCCGGCGGCGCCGATCAGCGGCAGGGCGAGGGCCGCGCCGCCGGTGCCTGCGACCGCGAATCCGCGGGAAATGGAAAGGGACTTGGGACGGCGGTGCTTACCCTTTGCAGGCATGACGCATTCCTCTCCGGCGCCTGCGAGGTGAGCTGTCGGGTTCGGACTGGAGATGTCCGGCCGTACATGTACGGGACATGAACGACTTCACCCCGAGCCATATCGGAGAAAAGATCTCCGGTACAGCGGCTTACCTGGTTCCCCCGCTCCTGCCGCGCGAAATGGTTCGGTTGCGGTTTCCGGGCGGCGGCAGGATTCGGCGATCCACCCGGATCGATCGCGAAGGTAATCCCTTGCGGGCACGCCGAACAAGCCGCGAATTCCCTGACGGATTCACAGACATGAGGGACCGCCGGAATTCCGGTCACCCTCCGTCCATTCCGCTCCGCCAACAGCCGCCCCCACCGGGCCATTCGGCTTTGACGATCAGGCACTCACGGTCACCGTATGATCTGGCTCACGGGGCGGTGCCCGATCTCGCCTCCGGATATGGCAAGTTGGCGCCAAACGGCTCAATTCGGACAGACGCCCCAAGAGAAGGCGGAGGAGTTCCCGTGACCCAGCAGATACAGGAGCCGGAGCTGACCGGAGTGCGCAATTTCCGCGATGTGGGCGGATTGCCGACTTCTGATGGACGAAGGGTCGGGACGGGACGACTCTTCCGAAGCGGACATCTCGCACATGCCACCGAAACCGATGCAGAGTTCCTCGCTTCGCTCGGCCTCCACACCATCTTCGACTTCCGCAACGGCGCCGATCACGCCCTGGAGGGCCCGGACGTCGAACTGCCCGGCGTGCGGAACGTCAACATCCCGCTCTCGGACCCGGCGGACGGGCGGGAGTTCTGGCGGCTCGTCCGCGACGGCGACCTCGACCAGCTCCGCTCGATCCTCGGTGACGGCAAGGCCGCCGCCCGGATGGCGAACTCCTACCGCGGGATCATCCGGACCCGCACCGCCGAGCACAGCCGGGTCGTCCACGCCATCGCCGAGGACAGCGTCCCCGCCCTGCTGCACTGCGCGGCCGGCAAGGACCGGGCCGGCCTCTCCGTCGCCGTCACCCTGCTCGCGGTCGGCGTCGAGCGCGAGGCGATCGTGGCGGACTACCTGGAGTCCAACGCCCCGCACCGCCGCTACCGGGTGCGCCGCAGCTCCGAGTCGGCCGAGGCCCGCTCGCCCGAGGTGATGGAGCTGCTCGCGCCCCTCTTCGACGCCCGCGCCGAGTACCTGGTCGCCGCCTTCGACACCATCGACGAGGTCTGGGGCGGGGTGGACCGCTACCTGGCGGAGGGCCTCGGGCTGAAGCCCGAGACCCTCGACCGGCTCCGGGACCGGCTGTTGGTCTGATCCGGGACGAGGGACCCGGGACGAGGGCCGACGCCCGGGACCCGGGACGAGGGCCCCGGGACGAGGGGCCGACGCCCGGGACCCGGACCGGGGCCGGCCTCGGGCCGGGGGGACGCAGGTCGTCAGCGCGCCGCGACGGCCTGCTTCACCAGCGTCCTGCCGAAGTCCCACATCAGACCCGACCCGCCGTGCGCCTCGTCCATCACCTCGCGGAAGGCGGCGACGAACCGGTCCACGTCCTGCTCGTCCAGGACCAGCGGCGGAATCAGCTTGATCACCTCCAGGTGGTCCCCGGAGACCTGGGTCAGGATCCGGTGCTTCTGCAGCAGGGGCACCACGACCATCTGCGCGAAGAGGCCCTTGCGGGCCGCCTGGAGCACGGTCCAGCGGCTGCGCAGCCCCAGCGAGGAGGGCCGCCCGAACTCGATGCCGATCATCAGGCCGCGCCCGCGCACCTCGTGCAGCAGCTCGTACTCGTCCACCAGGGCCGCGAGCCGCCCGCGCAGCAGGTCGCCGGTCGCCCGGGCGCGGGCCGCGAGCCCTTCGTCCTCCATGACGGACAGCACCGCCAGCCCGGCCGCCATCGCCTGCGCGTTGGAACCGAAGCTCGCGGAGTGCACGAGCACCCGGTCCATGGACGAGTAGACCTTCTTGAAGATCCAGTCCTTGCCCAGGGTCGCGCCGACCGGCACGTAGCCGCCCGACAGCGCCTTGGCCACGCACACCAGGTCGGGCTCCACACCCGGCTCGTGCTGGTACGCGTAGAAGTCCCCGGTACGTCCCAGACCGGTCTGCACCTCGTCCGCGATCAGCAGCGCCTTGTGGCGGTGCAGCAGCTCCTGCGCGGCGAGCAGGAATCCGGGCGGGGCCGCGAGGACCCCCTTGCCCTGGATCGGCTCGACGACGAAGGCGGCGACGTCGCCGCGCTTCAGCTCCCGCTCCAGGGCGGCCAGGTCGCCCAGCGCCACCCGGGTGTCGGGCAGCAGCGGTGCGAAGCCGTCCCGGAAGCCGCCCTCGCCGTTCACCGACAGCGAGCCGGTGGTCAGCCCGTGGAAGGCGTGGTCGCAGTAGAGGATCCTGGGGCGCCCCGTGGCGTACCGGGCGAACTTCAGGGCCGTCTCGACCGCCTCGGTGCCGCTGTTGCCGAAGAAGACCCGGTCCAGGTGGGGGCTGTACGAGAGGAGCTTCTCGGCCAGCAGCCCGGGCAGCGGCTGGCAGTCGAAGCGGGTGAGATCGGCGAGCTGGGCGTCCAGCACGTCGTGCAGCGCCCGCCGGACGACGGGGTGGTGGCGGCCCAGGCCCATCACCCCGAAGCCGGCCAGCATGTCGAGGTAGTCGTTGCCCTCGGCGTCCCAGAAGTGGGACCCCTCGGCCCGCTCGTAGACCTTGTCGAAGCCGATGGTGCGGAGCATCCGGGGCAGTTGGTGGTTGAGGTGGCGGGCGTGCAGCTCGTACCGCTCCGCCCCGCGCGCGGCCAACAGGGCGCCGAGGTCGAACCCGCCGCCCCGCCCCCCTTCCGCCGGGCTCATGCCGACCTGTCCCGGTTGCCTCCGACCGTCTCCCGGGCGGCCCGCAGGGATTCCTTGAGGGAGCCCATGGTGGCGAGGACGGCGGTGGGCTCGTAGCCGCAGTGCGCCATGCAGTTCGCGCAGCGCGGGTCCTTTCCGCGGCCGTACTTGCTCCAGTCGGTCTCTTCCACGAGCTCCCGGTACGTCGGCACATAGCCGTCGCTCATCAGATAGCAGGGGCGCTGCCAGCCGAAGAGGGAGTAATTCGGAATGGCCCAGGCCGTGCAGGGGAAATCGGCCTTTCCTTCCAGGAAGTCCAGGAAGAGCGGGGAGTGGTTGAGCCGCCAGCGCCGCCGGTTGCCGCCCGCGAACGCCTTCCTGAAGAGTTCGCGGGTCTGGTCGACGCCCAGGAAGTGCTCCTGGTCCGGTGCCTTTTCGTAGGCATAGGCGGGCGAGATCATCATCTCGTCCACCTGCAGGTCGTCATTGAGGAAGTTGAGGACCTCGATGACCGTCTGCGGGGTGTCGGTGTTGAAGAAGGTGGAGTTCGTGGTCACCCGGAATCCACGCCTCTTGGCCTCCTTGATGGCCGCGACCGCCTCGTCGAAGACGCCTTCCTTCGCCACCGATTCGTCGTGGCGCTCGCGCAGGCCGTCGATGTGCACGGCGAAGGCGAAGTACGGGGAGGGCGTGAACTTCTCGATCTTCTTGCGCAGCAGCAGCGCATTGGTGCAGAGGAAGACGTACTTCCGCCGCGCCACCAATTGCCGCACGATCTCGTGGATCTGCGGGTGCATCAAGGGCTCCCCGCCCGCGATGGACACCATGGGCGCACCGGACTCCAGCACGGCCCCGACCGCCTGGGCCACCGGCATGCGCTGCTTGAGCACTCCTGCCGGGTGCTGGATCTTCCCGCACCCCTCGCAGGCCAGGTTGCACGCGTAGAGGGGCTCCAGCTCCACGATCAGCGGGAACTTCTCACGCTTGCGGAGCTTCTGTTCGAGCAGATAGGTCCCGACCCTGATGGTCTGGCGCAGCGGCATGGCCATCTGGCTCACCTCCTGGGGAGCAGCGAAGAACGGTGCCATTCGAAAAACGCGGGCAGTACGGCACGCAGAACACGGAAGGCCGATATTCCCCCGCGCAACGTGCCGATTCGGACGAGCTCGTGCTCCGGGGCGTCCACGATCACCCGGACGGCCGCAACGGGGCGGTCGCCGCCCCGGACCGCGGCCCAGAGGGTCGCCGCGGATTCCATGTCGACCGCGACGGCGCCGGTGGCGCGCAGGTGCGCGCGCTCCTGGCCGCGGACGACGTGGTCGGACCCGGTCAGCGGGCCGGTGTGCACGGTCCGGCCGGGGACGGCCCGGGCCAGCGCCTCGGCGAGCAGCGCGGTCCCGGTGCAGGGGACGGTCCCCCGCGGGTCGCGGATCTCCTCCGCGACGACGAGGTCGCCCGGGTTCATGCCGGGGAGGAGCCCGGCGCAGAACCCGGTGGCGAGGACGGCGGCCCGCTCCGCCCCGGGCCGGTCGAGGGCCCGGCGGAGGGCCCGTTCGGCCGCGCGCGGGCCCATCCCGGTGCGCAGGAGGGTGTAAGCCCCGGCCTGCGCACGGTCCGTACCGTGTACGGAGCCGCGCCCCGCGCTGCGCAGCGCCACCTGCTCGATGCGCAGGGCGCACGCGACGAGCAGCGGGCCGGCCCGGTCCGCCCGGTCGCCCCCGGCGGCGGACATCAGGGGTTCCCGGCGGGTGAGCCTGCCGGGGCGGACGGTTCCCCGTACAGGTAGCGGCCGAGCGCGGTCAGCGGGAACACCTGCCGGTACAGGTGGTAGTTGATGGAGAAGTCCCAGGGGAAGCCGGTGCCGGTGAAGTACGGCTCGTCCCAGGAGCCGTCCGCCCGCTGGGTCCGGACCAGGTGGGCGACGCCCCGTTCGACGGCCTTGCCGTCCCGTTCCCCGGCCGCCAGCAGGGCCATGAGCGCCCACGCGGTCTGCGAGGGCGTGGAGGCGCCCTTCCCGGCCCACGAGCGGTCCTTGTAGGAGCGCTGGTCCTCCCCCCAGCCGCCGTCGTCGTTCTGCACGGATTCCAGCCAGTGCACGGCCCGCCGGACCGCGGGGTGGCCCGGCGCGATGCCGGCCGCGGTGAGCGCGGGCACCACCGACCCGGTGCCGTAGACGTAGTTGGTGCCCCAGCGGCCGAACCAGCTTCCGTCCGGCTCCTGTGCGTCGAGCAGCCAGGCGATGCCGCGCCGGGTGCGGGCGTCGCCCGCCCGGCCCTCGAAGGCGAGCATCTCCACCACGTGGGCGGTGACGTCGGCCGACGGCGGGTCGATGACCTCGCCGAAGTCGCAGAAGGGCAGCCTGTTCGGGAAGGGGCTGGTGTTGTCGGCGTCGAAGGCGCCCCACGCGCCGTCCTTCGACTGCATGCCGAGGTTCCAGGACACGCCGCGGGCGATGGCCGCGTCGACCCGGACCGGGTCCGGGTGTCTGATCCGGCGCAGGGCGAGGACGACTTCGGCGGTGTCGTCGATGTCGGGGTAGGTGTCGTTGTGGAACTCGAACGCCCAGCCTCCGGGCGCCAGGCCGGGCCGGCGCACCGCCCAGTCGCCGGTGCGGGTGATCTCCTCGCCGAGCATCCAGTCCGCGGCCTTGACCAGGGCCGGATGGTCGGGGCGCACGCCCGCGTCGGCGAGTGCGATCGCGGCGAGGCAGGTGTCCCACACGGGGGACTGGCAGGCCTCGATCATCCGGGCGCCGTCCTCGCGCCGGACCGCGAACCGGTCCAGGGATTCCAGTCCCGCGCGCATCACCGGGTGCCCGAGGTCGTAGCCGAGCAGGTGCAGCGCGATGACGGAGTACACGGCGGGCGGCTGGATCCCGCCCCAGCAGCCGTCGTTCTCCTGGCGCTCGACGATCCAGCGGGCGGCGGTGCCCATGGCCGCCTTGCGCAGCCGGCGCGGGGCGAACCGGCGGTAGACGTGCAGGGCCCTGTCCATCCGCTGGAAGGCGCCGTCCCAACTGGTCAGCGGGGCCAGGCGGGGTGCGGGCCAGGGCGTCCGCGCGTCGGTGTGCAGCTCGTCGAGGGCGAAGGGGCCCGGGCGGACCGGGCGCAGCGCGGAGACCACGGTGAGCGGGACGATCGTCTGGCGGGCCCAGCAGCCGAAGTCGTAGATGTTCAGGGGCACCCAGGACGGCAGGAACACCAGCTCGGGCGGGAGTTCGGGCAGGTGGTCCCAGCTCCACCAGCCGAAGAGGGCGAGCCAGATCCGGGTGAAGACGCGGGCGGCGGCGATCCCGCCGTTGGCCCGGATCCAGGCCGAGGCACGGCTCATGTGCGGGGCGTCCGGCGCGTCCCCGGCCAGGCGCAGCGCGACGTAGGCCTCGATGGTGGCGGACAGTTCGGGCGGTCCGCCGTGGAAGGTGGCCCAGGTGCCGTCCTCGCGCTGCTCGCCGCGGATGAACAGGGCGGCGGCGTACGTGGTGGCCTCGTCCCGGATGCCGAGGAACTGGCGCAGCAGGAGGTCCTCGGCGTCCATGGTGACGTTGGTCTCCAGGTCGCCCTTCCACCAGCCCGCGGGGTCCTGGCGGTCCAGGAGGTGCCGGGTCGCGCGCGCGGTGGCCTCGTACACCTCGCGCGGGCAGCCGTCCGGCGGTTCGGGCAGGTCCGCCGCGGTGCGTCCCGCGCCTGGCGCACCCGGTTGCCGGTAGGCGGGCGGCGGGCCGGGTCGCCGGGCCGGGTCGGGCGGGGCGGCGATCCGCTCCGTGACCGCCACCGGTGCGGTGGGTGCGCCGCCGGCCGCCGGACCGGCCGGGTCGGGCGGGCCCGCGAGCCCGTACTCGGTCCCCGGGGCGGCCGCCCCGGCGGGGCCGGGCGGCGGGGCGCCCGGGGTGGATTCGCTGCCGGCGCCGGCGCTCTCCGCGCTGCCGTCGGTCGTCGCTGTCATGGCTTCCCCTTAGAACAGTGTCCTGTGCTGTGCTGGGGTCTGCCGTCGGCCGGTGCGCGCCACGTTCAGGTGGCGGCGCCGGCCGGCGACTCGCGATTCATATCCGCTGTCGGGTGGCGGTCACCTCTTGCGTACGACGACGAAGTCGGCGAGGTCCACGAGCTGCTCGCGCACCCGCTGCGGCATGTCGACGTCGTCCAGGGCCCGGATCGCGACGGCGTGCTGGCGGCGCGCCTCGTCCGCGGTCCACTGGCGGCCGCCGGCCTCCTCGATGAGCGCCGCGCGGGCGGCGAACTCCTCCTCCGAGAAGTTCTCGAAGTCGCTGCTCTTGGCGTCGGCGGCGAGGAGTTCGGCGAGCTGCTCGGAGGCCGGCCCGCCGGCGGCGAGGGCGGCGACCACCGGCAGGGACTTCTTGCGCTGGCGCAGGTCGCTCCAGGTCTGCTTGCCGGTGGACTCCGGGTCGCCCCAGATGCCGAGGAGGTCGTCGACGGCCTGGAAGGCGAGGCCGAGGTGGTAGCCGTACTCCTCCAGCTTGTCGGCCGTGCGGTCGTCCGCGCCGCCGAGCACGGCGCCGATGGAGACCGCGCAGGCGAGCAGGGCGCCGGTCTTGTTGCCCTCCATCTCCAGGCACTCCTCGACGCTGACGCGCTCGCGGTGCTCGTAGGAGATGTCCTGGGCCTGGCCGTCGATGAGCTTGCGGCTGGCGGTGGTCAGGCGGCGGGTGGCGCGGCCGGCCTCGACGGTGCCGAGTTCCAGCAGGACCTCGTTGGCGAGGGCGAAGAGGGCGTCGCCGACCAGGATCGCCTGCGCCGGTCCGTGCACCTTCCACACGGTGTCGCGGTGGCGGCGCTGCTCGTCGCCGTCCATCAGGTCGTCGTGGAGCAGCGAGAAGTTGTGCACGAGCTCGACGGCGACGGCGCCGGGGATGCCGACCTCCGGCGCGGCGCCCGCGGCCTCGGCGGAGAGCAGGGCGAGGGCGGGGCGGACGGCCTTGCCGCCGTCGCCGTCGGCCGGGTGGCCCTGGGCGTCGATCCAGCCGAAGTGGTAGGCGGCGACGGTGTCCATGGGCGCGGCGAGCCGGTCCACGGCCGCGCGGAGCGCGGGGGTCGACATCGTACGGCCGCGTTCCAGGAGGGCGACGGTGTCGGCCTTCTCCACGCCCCTTCCGGCTGCGCCCACACTGGCATCCGTGTTCTCGACAGCCGGATTCCCCGGGTTCACTGGCTCTCCTCTTGTTCCTGTACGTGCTGTGCTCGTGGTGCTCGTGACACCGGTGGTGCCGGTCGTCGTGGTGGTGGTCGTCATGCCGCCTCCTGCAGAGGGTGTTCGCGGTGGCGGCCGAGTGCAGCGAGGGCGGCCTGGGCCGCGCTCAGTCCGCTCCGGACGGCGCCCTCCATGGTCGCGGGCCAACCCGTGGCAGTCCACGCACCGGCCAGGTAGAGCCCCGGCGTGTCGGTCCGCGCCCCGGGGCGCAGCCGGCCGACCCCGGGTGTGGGCGCGAAGGTCGCCGTCCGCTCCCGGGTGACGAAGAAGTCCCGTACCTTGGCCCCGCGCGCGGCGGGCAGCAGCCGCTCCAGTTCGGGCAGGTACTTGGCGCGCAGCACCGAGACGGGTTCGTCGATGTCGTCCTGGGCGGCGGACTGGGACAGTGCCAGGTACTGGCCGCCGTCGGGCAGTCCGGAGGATTCGGTGCGGTCGAAGACCCACTGCACCGGGGAGCCGAGTGCGGCGAAGAAGGGCTGCTTGAGCACCTTGCGGTCGTAGACGACGTGGACGTTCAGGATCGGCGCGGTGCCGATGTCGAGGAGCTTGTCGGGGTCGGCGAGGGCGCCGCTGGGCAGCAGCCCGTGCGCCTCGCGCTGCGGTACGGCGAGGACGACGGTGCCCGCTTCGAGGGACTCCTCCTCGGTGTCGACCCGCCAGGCCCCTTCGGGCGTACGGGTCACGGCCGTGGCGCGGGTGCGCAGCTCCGTCCGTACCCCGGCCGCGTCGAGCTGCTTGCGGGCGAGGGTGTCGTGGAGGTCGCCGAGCGGTACGTGGGCCCAGCCGATGTCCGCCGCGCTCTTCTCGGAGAGGAGGCCGGTCTTGAAGACCATGGCGGCCAGGCCCAGCGAGGAGTGTGCTGCGGTGGCGTTGAGGGTGGCGATGCCGACGAGGTCCCACAGGGCCTCGATGGTGCGGGCGGACTGCCCGTAGCGGCCGAGCCAGGTGGCGAAGTCCAGGCCGTCCAGGGCCGGGTCCGCCGGGTCGAGGCGGCGCAGGGCGAGGGCGGCGCGGCCGACGCTCGCGCGCTCGGCGAGGGACATGTGCGGGTAGCGGGCGAGTGCTCCGGCAAGGTGCAGGGGCACGGGCAGGCCGCCGCGGCGCAGCCGTCCCAGGCGCGGCCCGCCGGGGTGGGCGACGTCGAGGACGGGTACGTCGAGCCGGTCCTGGAGCGGGGCGAGGGCGGCGCCGTCGACGCGGTCGAGGAACCACCGGTAGGCCGTGCAGCACCGCAGGTAGACGTGCTGGCCGTTGTCGACGTTGAGGTCGCCGCGCTTGAAGGAGAAGGCGAGCCCGCCGAGCCGGGGGCGGCCTTCGAGCAGGGTGACGCGGAGCCCGGCGTCGGCGAGTTCGAGGGCGGTGGTGACGCCGGCGAGTCCGCCGCCGACTACGACGGCGTGGTCTTCGGTGCCCGTCATGCGCCCTCCCCCGTGGTGCGCTGGCCCTCCGGGCCGGTCGGCAGGCTCCGGTCCGCAGGAAGGGACGCGCCCGCCGTCGGCGTGGTTGCCCCGGCCGGCGCTCGGCCCGGACGGCACGCCGCGCCCGTGCGCCGGGCGCCGCCGGCGCACGCCGGGTGGGCGGTGGCGGCGCGCCGCGGGACCGCCTTCGTCCGGATCGTCACATCCGCCTCCGGACGGCCTGGCGGGACACGGTGCGCGCGTCGAGTCCGGACAGGCCGCGCACGGCCACGTACGCCTTCTCGTGCGGCGGCAGCGAGACGCGGCCGCGCAGGACCGCCTCCGGCTCCCGCTCGATGCGGTCGAGGAGGCGCCGGTAGATGCCGGCCATGGCGGCCACGCAGGCGCCGCTGCGCCGGTCGAGCATCGGCAGCAGCCGGTAGCCCTCGGCGAACAGCGAGCGGGCGCGCCGGACTTCGTGGTGGACCAGTCCGGCGAAGTCGGCGCCGGGGGCCGCCCGGCCGGCCTGGAAGCCTTCCGAGCAGCCGAACTTGGCCAGGTCCTCGGCGGGCAGGTAGGTGCGTCCGTTGCCCGCGTCCTCGCGAACGTCGCGGAGGATGTTGGTCAGTTGCAGGGCGAGGCCGAGCGTGTCGGCGTACTCGGAGGCGCGCGCGGCGTCGGGCGTGCCCGGCGCGTTGACCGTGCCGAAGACGCCGAGCGAGAGCCGGCCGATGGCGCCGGCCACGCAGCGGCAGTAGGTCTTGAGGTCGTCCCAGGTCTCGTAGGTCTCGCCGCGGACGTCCATCAGCACGCCGTCGATGAGCTCGTCGAGGCCGCCGAGCGGGATCGGGAAGCGGCGGGCGGCGTGGGCCAGGGCGACGGCGACCGGGTCGGTGTCGTCCTCGTCGACCGCGCCGGCCCGGATGCGCCCGAGGACGGCCCGGGTCTCCTCCAGGCGCGCGAACTTCGCCTCGGTGGGCAGCGTTCCGTCGCCGATGTCGTCGACCCGCCGGGAGAAGGCGTAGAGCGCGGACATCGCGTGGCGCTTGTCGGTGGGCAGCAGCCGGATTCCGTACGCGAAATTGCGCGCCTGTGAACCGGTGACGGCCTCGCAGTAGCTGTAGGCCGCCGAGACCGGTGCGGAGACCGCAGTCTGTGCGGAAGCGTGTGTGGGGCCCTCCACGGTCGGGCTCACCTCTTTCTCGGCGCTGTGCGCAGGACGGCGGCAACCTCGCGGAGCAGGCCGCTCTTGGTGGATTTGGGCGGGCCGGGGAGTACGTCGAAGCCGGCGGCGGTGACGGCTCGCAGGGCGGCGCGCCCCCCTCCCACGAAGCCCGCGAGCAGCAGCCGGAGTCTGCCGTGCACGCTACCCACGAGCGGGACGCCTTCATTCAGCAACGCGCGTGCGCGCTCTGATTCGAAGGCGACGAGGGCGCGTACGGAGGCGCCGGCGGACGGGGCCGCCAGGTCGGCCTCGGACACGTGGAAGCGCCGCATGTCCTCGGCGGGCAGGTAGATCCGGTCGCGGCCCAGGTCCTCGGCGACGTCCTGGACGTGCTCGACGATCTGGAGGGCGGTGCAGACGGAGTCGGAGAGGCGGATCCGTTCGGGGGTGCTGGTGCCGGTGAGGGACAGCACGAGGCGGCCGACCGGGTTGGCGGACAGCTCGCAGTACGCGACGAGGTCCGCGTAGGTCTCGTAGCGCGTGACGCGCTGGTCCTGGCGGTTGGCCTCGATGAGCCCGAGGAAGGGTTCGGGGGTCAGGCCGTGGGCGCGCACCACGGGCTGCAGGGCGAGCAGCAGCGGGTGGCGCGGGGGGCCGTCCGCGGAGCCGAACACGCGCAGCAGGTCGGTCTCGAAGGCGTCGAGCATGGCGAGCCGGTCGTCCACCGCTTCGGGTTCGAGGCCGAGCAGTACGGCGTCGTGTCCGCCGGGGGCGAGGTCGCCGTCGCCGATGTCGTCGACGAGGCGGGCGTATCCGTAGACGGCCGTCAGCCCGTCGCGCCAGGCGCGGGGCAGGAAGGCGGGGGCAACGGGGAAGTTCTCCGCCGTCGCCTTGTCGAGGGTGGCGCTCACGTGGACCGTGTCGGACAGGGGTCGGGTGCCGTGCCCCGGGTTCACCGCCCGCCGCCCGGGGCGGGGACGGCCGCCGTCCCTGGGGGCCGGAGAATTCCCGTAGCCATTGCCGTCACATCTCCCGTTCTACACTGCCAACCCATTACATCCTATTTCGGACACGCCGCCGGGGTTTTCCCGGGGCTGCCCCAGGGCCGCTCACCTGCGGGGAATCGTCCCCTCTTGCTGCGATTCAGGACCGCCTCAGCTTACGCTGTAGAACGCCGCCGAGGCCGCTCGGGTATTCACCGCGCCACCGAATGTCGTCGCGCAATACGAGAACGCGCATGCGACGTAATGCACGTACATGCTTAAGGCCCCCGCCGCGCTGAGCGGCGGGGGCCTTCGGTGAAGCGGGGAAGCGCCTCGGAGGGCGCCGCGCGGCCCGGAGGTCAGCCGTTGGTGGCCTTCTCGTATGCCGAGACGACTTCCTCCGTGGGCCCGTCCATCAGGAGCTCGCCCTTCTCCAGCCACAGCACCCGGTCGCAGGTGTCCCGGATGGACTTGTTGTTGTGGCTGACCAGGAAGACCGTGCCGGCCTTCTGACGGAGTTCCTTGATTCGGTTCTCCGAACGCACCTGGAAGGAGCGGTCACCGGTGGCCAGGGCCTCGTCGATCATCAGGACGTCGTGGTCCTTGGCCGCCGCGATGGAGAACCGCAGTCGCGCCGCCATGCCGGAGGAGTAGGTGCGCATCGGCAGCGAGACGAAATCGCCCTTCTCGTTGATGCCCGAGAAGTCGACGATGCTCTGGTAACGCTGCTTGATCTGCTCGCGGCTCATCCCCATGGCGAGACCGCCGAGGACGATGTTGCGCTCACCGGTGAGGTCGTTCATCAGCGCGGCGTTCACGCCCAGCAGCGAGGGCTGGCCGTCGGTGTAGACCTTGCCCTCCTCGCAGGGCAGCAGGCCGGCGATGGCGCGCAGCAGGGTGGACTTGCCGGAACCGTTGGAGCCGATGAGGCCGATTGCCTCGCCGCGGTAGGCGGTGAAGGAGACCCCGCGCACGGCGTGGACGCGGCGTACGCCCGGGGCGTCGCCCTTCTTCCGGCGGACTATCTTGCTGAGCGCGGCGGTGGCCGCGCCCTTGCCGCCGCTGCCGGTGTTGACGCGGTAGACGATGTGGACGCCGTCCGCGATCACTGTGGGGACGCGCCCCTGGGTGTTGTCAGCCACGGCCGTAACGCTCCTCAGACTTCCAGAAGTACACGAAGCCGCCGAGGCCGATCACCGCGGCCCAGCCCACGGCGAAGAGCCACACGTGCGGGGGCAGGTTGCTGCTCCCGTAGTCGTCGATCAGCGCGAAGCGGATCAGGTCCATGTAGATCGCGACCGGGTTCCACAGCAGCACGTCGCTGATCCACTGCGGGTGGTCCTTGAGGTAGATCCCGATCGGGAACATGACGCCCGAGGCGTACATCCAGGTGCGCATCACGAACGGCATCAGCTGCGCCAGGTCGGGGGTCTTGGAGCCCATCCGCGCGAAGATCATGGCGAGGCCGGTGTTGAAGACGAACTGGAGCGCCAGGGTCGGGATGACGAGCAGCCAGGAGAGCTGCGGGTAGTTGCCGAACGAGACGGCGATCACGAAGACGACGATCATCGAGTACAGCAGCTGCTGGAGCTGCTGGAGCGAGAACGACACCGGCAGGGAGGCGCGCGGGAAGTGCAGCGCGCGCACCAGCCCGAGGTTCCCCGAGATCGCCCGGACGCCCGCCATCACCGAGCTCTGGGTGAAGGTGAAGACGAAGATGCCCATCACGAGGAACGGGACGTAGACGTCCTTGGGCATCTCCTTGCCCGCGCCGAGGATCAGGCCGAAGATCAGCCAGTAGACGAGCGCGTTCAGCAGGGGGGTCGCCACCTGCCAGACCTGGCCGAGCTTCGCCTGGCTGTACTGCGCGACCAGCTTGGCCCGGGAGAAGGCCAGGATGAAGTGGCGCCTGCCCCAGAGCTGCCGCACGTACTCGCCCAGAGCGGGCCGGGCGCCGCTGACCGAGAGGCCGTACTTCCTGGCGAGCTCGGCGGCGCTGAGCCCCGCGTCTGCGGACGGCGGCCTGCTCGTGGCGAGGGCGCCGTCGTGGGTTGTGTCACTCACAAGTTGAAACTTTCGTCTTCAAGATGCGGCCAGGTGGGCATCAGGCTGGTGGCTCGAGGCCCGTGATCGCGCCATGTTCCCAGACGCGGGCTGGTCAGATGACGGGAGGTCGGCCCAGACGGGTCAACCGCCAGACCGTACGCCATCTCATCGGGCGGCGGGGTCCGCAGGGAGTGGTCCATCCCTCTCGGAATCCGCCGAACCAGGCCTTGAGCGCGGGTCCCGAGGGCTTCCGTACGAGCGTCAGCAGGAGCCAGACGCCCAGGTAGACCGGTACCAGCGGTGCGGGCAGGTTGCGGCGGGCGAGCCACACCCGGTTACGGGCCACCATACGGTGGTAGACCGCGTGCCGGGAGGGGGCAGTTGTCGGGTGGAGCAGCACCATGTCCGCCCGGTAGTCGATCAGCCACCCCGCGTCGAGTGCGCGCCAGGCCAGATCGGTCTCCTCGTGAGCGTAGAAGAACTCCCCCGGCAGGACTCCGGCCTGCTCGAACACCCTCGTGCGGACGGCGTTGGCACCGCCCAGGAAGGTGGTCACGCGCGAGGACCGCATCGGGTCCGAGGCCCGCAGCCGCGGCACGTGGCGGCGCTGCGTCTGCCCGGTGTCCGGGTCGGCGATCCGGAAGCTGATGATCCCGAGCGCGGGGTCCTCGGCGAAGGCCTGCCGGCACAGCTCGGCGGTGTCGGTGCGCTCCAGCAGCCCGTCGTCGTCGAGGAAGAGCAGCACGTCCACGTCACGGCCGCCGGGTCCGAAGGCCTCGATGCCGACGTTGCGGCCGCCCGGGATGCCCAGGTTCTCGGGCAGGTCGACGCAGCGGACCCCCGGCGGCAGGTCAGCCACCTCGGAGACCCGCACGCCCTGGCCCACGACGACGACCTCGACCGGGTCGCCGTCCTGGCGGGCCACCGAGTCGAGGAGCGCCTTGAGCTCGTCGGGCCGGTTGCCCATGGTGATGATCACGGCGCCCAGCCGCATCGCGGCGGTCACTTGAGCCTGCTGGAGGCGAGGATCGACACCAGGTGCAGCACGGTCTGCAGCATCGCGATGCCCGCGAGCACGGCCACACCCACCCGGGACCAGTACAGGTCGCCGCGCATCTGGTCCAGGACGGCCAGGAACAGGATGAGCAGCGAGGCCTCGATGCCGAGGATCAGGCGGTGGAACTTGAGCGCGGCGGCGGCCCGGCGCGCGAGGGCCATGCCCTTGGCGCGCGGCTCGGCGGCCGCGTCCTTGACCACGGGCTTGCCGGCCTGGTGGCGGGCGACGCCGACCAGGTCGGTCTCGGCCTTGATCAGGATGGCGCCGAGCGCGGCGAGCGTGCCGAGGAAGGCCCACAGCCAGTCGGCGCCTCCGGTGCCCCACAGGTCGGCGGCGCGCAGGCCGAAGCCGACCAGGACCGCCGCGTCGCACAGGTAGGCGCCGACCCGGTCCAGGTAGACCCCGGAGAGCGAGTACTGCTTCTTCCAGCGGGCGACCTCGCCGTCGACGCAGTCGAGCAGCAGGTACATCTGGACCGCGACCACGCCGAGGACGGCGCCCAGGATGCCCGGCACCAGCAGGGCCGGGAGGGCGAGGACGCCGGCGAGGGTCATCAGGTAGGTCAGCTGGTTGGGCGTGACCTTGGTGGTGACCAGGACGCGGGTGATGCGCAGGGAGATCTCGCGCATGTAGAGGCGCCCGCCCCAGTGCTCGCCGCTGACCCGGTCCTTCACACCCGCGGGGTGGACGACGGGCCTCAGTTCAGCTACGGATGGTCTTGGCATAGTCGGCGTATGCGTCCCTGATCTCGGCGGCGGACAGGTTGAGGTGCTCCAGGATCGTGAAGCGTCCCGGGCGGGTCTGGGGGGCGTACTCGACGGCCGCGACGAACTCGTCGATGCTGAAGCCGATCTCCTCGGGCGCGACCGGCAGGCCGTGCCGGCGCAGCACCTCGACGAAGTGGCCGGCGGCGTCCGCGGCCCCGCGCAGGTGCATCGCGAAGGCCGCGCCGATGCCGACCTGCTCGCCGTGGAGCGCGGAGCGCCCCGGGTAGAGCAGGTCGAAGGCGTGGCTGATCTCGTGGCAGGCGCCGGAGGAGGGGCGGGAGTCCCCGCTGATCGACATGGCGATGCCGGAGAGCACGAGCGCCTCGGAGAGCACGGTGAGGAACTCGTCGTCGCCGCAGCCGCCCGGGTGGCGCAGCACGGATTCGCCCGCGGTACGGGCCATCGCGGCGGCCAGGCCGTCGACGGGCTCGCCGGTGGTCTTGTGCGAGAGCTCCCAGTCGGCGATCGCCGAGATGTTGGAGATCGCGTCGCCGATGCCGGCGCGGATGAACCGCACCGGGGCTTCCTTGATGACGTCGAGGTCGATCACCATGGCGATCGGCGTGGGGACGCCGTAGGAGCCGCGGCCGTTGTCGTTGTCCAGGATGGACACCGGCGAGCAGATGCCGTCGTGCGAGAGGTTGGTGGCGACGGCCACCATGGGCAGCCCGACCCGCGCCGCGGCGTACTTGGCCACGTCGATGATCTTGCCGCCGCCCAGGCCCACGACGGCGTCGTAGCGGCGGCCCTTTATGTCGTCGGCCAGCTTGACCGCGGAGTCGATGGTGCCGTCGACGACGGCGTACCAGTCGGCGTGCGGGAGCACGGGCTCCAGCTTGGCGCGCAGCGCCACGCCGGAGCCCCCGCTGATCGCGATGGCGAGCTTGCCGGAGGCGGAGATCCGCTGGTCTGCCAGGAGGCCGGCCAGGTCGTCCATCGCCCCGCGACTGATGTCGACGACGACGGGCGAGGGGATGAGCCTCGTCAGTACTGGCATGCGATCGTCCGGCCCTTGGCGAGGTCCTCGTGGTTGTCGATCTCGACCCACTTGACGTCGCCGATGGGGGCCACGTCGACCACGAAGCCGTCGTTGACGAGCTGCTGGTAGCCGTCCTCGTAGTACAGGTCCGGGTCGCGCTCGAAGGTGGTCTTCAGCGCCTCGGCGAGGGCCTCGGCCGCCTCGGCCTCGATCAGGGTGACACCGATGTACTCGCCGGTGGCGTCGGCGGGGTCCATCAACTTGGTGATCTTCTGCACGCCGGTGTCGCCGACGACGACCTTCATCTCCTCGTCGGCCAGGACCTTGACGGTGTCCAGGGCGAGGATGATCTTCTGACCGTTGCCGCGGGCGGCGAGGAGGGTCTCCTCGACGGAGACCGGGTGGACGGTGTCCCCGTTGGCGAGGATCACACCGCGCCCCAGCACCTCACGCGCGCACCACAGGGAGTAGGCGTTGTTCCACTCCTCGGCCTTGTCGTTGTCGATCAGCGTGATCTTCAGGCCGTACTTGGCCTCCAGCGCGGCCTGTCGCGCGTAGACGGCCTCCTTGCGGTAGCCGACGACGATCGCGACCTCGGTGAGGCCGACCGCGGCGAAGTTGCCGAGGGTCAGGTCGAGGACCGTCAGGCTCTCCTCGTCGCCTTCGGGGCCGACGGGCACGAGGGCCTTGGGCAGGGTGTCGGTGTAGGGACGCAGGCGGCGTCCCGCACCGGCAGCGAGGACAAGGCCGATCATGCTGGTTCTCCTTCGTCATGTACGGCGGGTGCCCCGGAGGAGACCCAGAAGCGGATGCTCTCCACGAGCACCACCAGTGCCACGAACACGGCCAGGGCCGTGAGCGCGACGGGGAAGTCCGATGCGCGGTCCACGAGGACGGCGGCGAGGACCGTGGTCAGCAGGACCCGGCCCTCGTGGCCGCCGATCGTCCGCACCAGCCAGTGCGGGGGCGCGCCGGTGCCGCCGCGAATGCGGTACACCGTGTCGTAGTGATGGTAGGCGACCGCCGCGATCAGGCCGAATGCCGCCGGAAGGGCCCCGGGGACGTCGGCCTTGGCGGCGAGCGCGAGGACCGTCACGTATTCGGCCGCGCGGAACAGCGGCGGGATCAGCCAGTCGAGCGCTCCCCCCAGCGGGGCTGCGACGGCGAGGCCGGCGGTCATGGCGTAGATCACGGCGACGGCGACGAGCCGCGGGTCGCCGAAGGGGAGGTACAGCGCGGCTCCGGCCATCAGCACGGTGCCGAGGGCGGCGACGTGGACGGATCCGAAGGATCCGGCGCGGCCGCGCAGCAGCCGGGCCTGGAGCTCGGCGAGCGGACCGGAGTCGGCGAGGTCGGCGAGCGCCTGGGCGGCGCGGTCGGTGCGCCGGGCCTTGCGGGTCAGCGACCGCAGGACGCGGCCCGCGGTGGTGTAGAGCGCGCCGAAGGCGCAGCCGACGATCAGGGCGTAGAAGACGATCCGGGGGGTGGTGAAGGCGGTCAGGACCGCGATCATCGCCCAGCGCTCGCCGATCGGCAGGATGATCATCCGCCGGACCCATACCGTCCAGCCGACGCTGTCGAGCCTGTCCGAGAGGGCGGCGGTCGGGCTCGTGTTGGCGGTGGCGTCGTGGTTGGCCTCGTTGAAGGAGAAGTCCACGACGTGGCGGCAGGTCATCAGGATCATGGCGCCGAGGGCGAGGCCCCAGACGTCGTCCCCGTTCCGGGCGGCTCCGAGCGCGAGGCCGGCGTAGAAGGAGTACTCCTTGGCCCGGTCGAAGGTCGCGTCGAGCCACGCGCCCATCGTCGAGTACTGCAGGGAGTAGCGGGCGAGCTGCCCGTCGGTGCAGTCCAGGACGAAGGAGACGATGAGGAGCACGCCGGCCGCGACGTAGCCCCAGCGCTCGCCCGTGGCCGCGCAGCCGGCCGCGATCAGCGCGGTGATCAGCGAGGCGGTGGTGACCTGGTTCGGGGTCAGGCCGCGGCGCGCGCACCAGCGGGCGATGTAGCGCGAGTACGGGCTGATGCAGAAGGTGGTGAAGAACCCGTCGCGGGACTTCACGGCGGAGCGCAGCCGTACGGCCTCCTCGTCCACGGCGGCGACGGCGGCGGACGCCTCCGCGCGCTCGTCGGCGTCGGCGGGGACGGCGGCGACCAGGCTGCCGAGCTCGGGCCGCTGGACGGCGGTCCCGGCGGCCTCGACGGCGGCGGCGAGCCGGTCGGCGTAGGGGCCGGACCCGTGGGCGCCCTCGGTGGCGACGGCCTTGTCGAGGGCCTCGCGGGCACCCGCCTGCACGGAGAGGGCGCCGGTGACGGCACAGGCGTCGAAGCGCGGGTCGGTCAGCGCGAGCCGCAGCGCGTGCACGTGCCCGACGAAGGCGGCGTCCACGACGGCCACCCGCTGATCGACGGGTACGCCGGCCAGCGCGGCGGCGGCGTCCTGGGGACCGGCGGCCGGGCGGACCTCGAAGCCGAGTGAGCGGAGCTCGTCCGCGAGCGGCGATCCGGGGACCGGCAGGCCGGTGAGGATGACGGTCGGCAGACGAACTCACTCCTTGTAACGGATTCCGAACGGGCGCGCCCGTGGGGCGGCACGTCGGCAGAGGCTATCGGATGAA
This sequence comes from Streptomyces erythrochromogenes, assembly GCF_036170895.1. Lineage (NCBI taxonomy): Bacteria > Bacillati > Actinomycetota > Actinomycetes > Kitasatosporales > Streptomycetaceae > Streptomyces > Streptomyces erythrochromogenes. The sequence continues at coordinate 1,602,809 of NZ_CP108036.1, forward strand.
GGGAAGCAGGGGTTCATCACCCGTTTACGCCCTGATAAGCCGAATATCCCGGCTCCGGGCTGGGTCGCGATCATCATCGGTGATCACGACGCGGTACCACAAACGGCCTGGATGTTACGGTGGACACGCCCCTGAAGGTGTTGAGTGGAAACGAGGTGGGTTGATGACCGTCGCAGTGGTCGCGGCCGAGCGCTGCGCACTCCGGTGCATCTCCCATTTCCCCCGGGCGACCGGCCGGGCCTGATCCACCGTTTCCCCGGCATGGGCCGAGGGGAACCCGCAGATCGGCCGGAGCCCCTTTTCCAAGGGTTCACGTTGACCGACGACTTCGGCGATGCCGGTAACACCGACAACGCCTTCTTCGAGGCTTTTCTCACTCTCCACCACGGACTGCCCCGACAGGCTCCGGGCTCCGACGCGAGCACCCGCGCCCTGCTGTCCCTGTGCGGACCGCTGCCCCGGCGGCCCCGCGTCCTCGACCTGGGCTGCGGTCCGGGCCGCAGCGCGCTGCTGCTCGCCGCCGAAGCGGGCGGGCACGGCCAGGACGGCGCCGAGGTGACCGCCGTGGACCTGCACGGCCCCTTCCTCGACGAGCTCCGCACGGCCGCCGCGGCCCGCGGGCTCGCCGACCGGGTCCGCACCGTCGAGGCGGACATGAACGCGCTTCCCGCCGAGGAGGTCGCAGAGGGCTCCTTCGACCTCGTGTGGGCGGAGGGCTCCGCCTACATCGCGGGCTTCGACACCGCGCTCGCGCGGTGGAAGCGGCTCCTCGCCCCGGGCGGCACCCTCGTGCTGACCGAGTGCGAGTGGACGGCCGCGGAGCCGTCCGCCGGAGCGCGCGCCTTCTGGGACGCGCAGTACCCGCTGCGCTCCACCGCCGCCAACGTCGCGGCCGCCCAGTCCGCCGGCTACCGGGTCCTCGGCGTGCACCCGCTGCCCGACTCCGACTGGGACGAGTACTACGGCCCGCTCGCCGAGCGGGTCCGCGACCGCGCCGGGGACGGCTCCCCCGCCATGGCGCGGGCGCTGGCCGCCACCCGCGAGGAGCTCGGCGTACGGGCCCGCCACGGGCACGAGTACGGCTACACCGGCTATGTCCTGCGGCCGGTGGAGGCCGGCGACGGCGCCGCCTGGCCGGCCCGGCCGGAGACCGCGGCGGACACCGCCGCGGTACGGGCGGTCAACCTGGCCGCCTTCGAGACCCCGCTGGAGGCGGATCTCGTGGACGCGCTCCGCGCGGACGGCTCCTGGCTGGCCGGGCTGTCGTACGTGGCCGAGGCCCCCGACGGGTCGGTCGCGGCGCACGCCCTGCTCACCCGGTGCGAGGTCGGCGGCGCCCCGGCACTGGCGCTCGCCCCGGTGGCCGTCGATCCGGCGTACCAGCGCTCGGGGGCGGGGAGCTCCGTCGTGCGTGCGCTGCTCGCGGCGGCCCGGGAGCGGGGGGAGTCGCTGGTGCTGGTCCTGGGGCACCCGTCGTACTACCCGCGCTTCGGCTTCACGGCGGCGTCGCGCTTCGGGATCCGGGCGCCCTTCGAGGTTCCGGACGAGGCGATGATGGCGCTGGTGCTGGACGGTTCCGTCCCGGTCCCGGCGGGAACGATCACGTATCCGGCTCCGTTCGGAGTCTGACGCGCGTGAGCGCCGTGTGAGGTGATCCGCAGTGGTCCGCCCCCCCGCCTAGCACGCGGCGGGGGGCGGACATGCACGGATGTCCGAAGTGGGGACAAGCCTCTTTTGTACGGCAGACTGAAGGCCGAAGTCCGAAGCGAAGGATGGGTATGCCGACCACACCAGCCACCGCCGCGAACAGCGCGTCCAACGGCACCGGTACTCAAGAACCGATCATGCTCGAACTGGTCGACGAGTCCGGCAACACCATCGGCACGGCGGAGAAGCTCTCCGCCCATCAGGCGCCCGGGCAGCTGCACCGGGCGTTCTCCGTGTTCCTGTTCGACGAGCAGGGCCGTCTGCTGCTCCAGCAGCGGGCCCTCGGCAAGTACCACTCGCCGGGCGTCTGGTCGAACACCTGTTGCGGTCACCCGTATCCCGGGGAGTCGCCGTTCGCGGCCGCGGCCCGGCGGACCCACGAGGAGCTGGGGCTGTCGCCCTCGCTGCTCGCGCAGGCGGGAACGGTTCGCTACAACCACCCGGACCCCGCGTCGGGCCTCGTGGAGCAGGAGTTCAATCACCTGTTCGTGGGACTTGCTCAGGCTGCCGTGCGGCCGGACCCGGAGGAGGTCGAGGACACCGCCTTCGTCACCTCCGAGGAGCTGGCGAAGCGGCACGCCGAGGTGCCGTTCTCGGCCTGGTTCATGACCGTGCTGGACGCGGCGCGGCCCGCGATCCGCGAGCTGACCGGCGACGCGGCGGGCTGGTAGCCCCGTACGCCGCCCTCGCCGCTCCCCCGCCGTCCGCAGCCGTCCGCCGCTCAGCGGACGGTCGGCGGGGTGGCGAGCGGGAGGGCCGCCCAGATGACCTTGCCGCCGGTCGAGGTGTGCTCGACGTCGCAGACCCCGCCGGCCTCCAGGGTGATCTCCCGGACGAGCAGCAGGCCGCGGCCGCCGGTCTGGCCGAAGTCGGCCTCCAGCGCCTTGGGGCGGTAGGGGTGGTTGTCCTCGACGGCGACCCGTACCCACTCGCGGCCGATCGCGACCTCGACCGCGACCTCGGGCGAGAGCAGGGCGGCGTGCCGGACCGAGTTCGTCACCAGTTCGGAGACGATCAGGAGCAGGGAGTACACGAGGTCCTGATGGGCCGGCACCCCCTGGCGCCCGAGCAGGTCCCGGACGGCCCGGCGGGCCTGCGGAACGGATTCTTCTACGGCGGGAGCGGTGAACCTCCACACGCCCTCGTAGGCGAGGGGGTCTGCCGGGGCCTCCGGCAGACCTTCCCTGGCTCGTGGGCCGCTCCCGCTGGCGTCCATCTTCCGGCCCCCGTCTTCACGCTCGATCGTCTCCACGCGACAAGAGTGGGGAAGGGGTAGGTCCGGACCGGACTGCTGACCAGAAGTCAGCGTCAATCGGACGCTTTCTGACCGCTGGCGTATGACAGCGTCAGTTGTTGGTCTGTTCCTGATCTTCTGCCGGACGCTTCTCGTCCGCCTCGCGCGTCCCCTGCGCGGCGCCGGCTTCCGTCCCCGGCTCGTCTTCCCTGACCAACCCCAGGATGCGCCGAGCTCCCATGCCCATCGCGATGAGGCTCAGGCCGTCGAACAGCAGGGCGAGCGAGAAGAAGGTTCCGATCACGTACAGACTGTTGCCGGGCCAGTTGGAGAGGATCAGGAAGCCCAGCAGCACGCCGAAGGCACCCTGGACGAGCGCGAGCCCGAAGTTGGCTCCGCGCACCACCAGCGCGCCGACCAGCCGGAACAGTCCCCCGGTGAGGAAGAGCAGGGCCGCGAACATGGTCAGCGCCTCGGCGCTCGCCTCGGGGCGCCGCAGGATCACGAAGCCCGCCGCGATGTTGATCGCAGCGACGATGACGGCGAGCCAGAAGTAGCTGCTCCCCCGCGACTGCACCGCCTGCACCAGCCCGACCACGCCGCCGATGAGCAGCAGCCAGCCGAAGAGGAACATCGAGGTGAGCGTGGCGAGGCCCGTGTAGACCAGACCGACCAGGCCGGCGAGCACGAGGAGCACCCCGAGCACGGCCATCAGCCCGAAGCTGCGGTTGACCTTCTTCTTCTCCTGACGGTCTGCGCCCATGGACGTGCCACCTCCTCGCACCCCGACGGACTCCCTTGATCATAGGTTTCACCACCCGGGATAGCATCCGGCGCATGGACGCAGCCCTGGAAGCAACCCTCCTGCACACGGTCTCCGACGGGGTCGCCACCGTCGTCGTCTCGCACCCCGCCAAGCGCAACGCCATGACCGCCGCGATGTGGCGGGCGCTGCCCGGGCTGCTGGACGGCCTGGCGGGCGACCCGGCCGTACGGGTGCTCGTCCTCACCGGAGCCGGGCCGACGTTCTGCGCGGGCGCCGACATCTCCTCCCTCACCGGCGGCGAGGACCCGCGGGCCCTCGCCGTGGCGGCCGAGGAGGCCCTGGCGGCCTTCCCGAAGCCGACGCTGGCGGCGATCCGCGGGTTCTGCGTCGGCGGCGGCAGCCAGCTGGCGGCCGCCTGCGACCTGCGTTTCGCCGAGGAGGGGGCGTCCTTCGGGGTCACCCCGGCGAAGCTGGGCATCGTCTACCCGGCGTCCTCCACCCGCAGGCTCGCCTCCCTGGTCGGCCCGGCCTGGGCCAAGTACCTCCTCTTCTCCGCGGAGCTGATAGGGGCGGAGCAGGCGCTGCGCGCCGGGTTCCTGAACGAGCTGCTGCCGGCCGGTCAGCTGGACAAGCGCGTGGCCGAGTTCACGAGGGTCCTCGCCGCCCGCTCGCAGCTGACGCAGGCGGCGGCCAAGGAATTCGCCGACGGCCGCACGGACCGGGACGGGTACTGGGAGGAGCAGGCGGCCGGAAGCGACGACACCGCCGAGGGCGTCGCCGCGTTCCTGGAGCGCCGGGCGCCCCGCTTCACCTGGACCCCGTGACGGACGGCCCTCAGGCGGGCAGGTTGTTCCCCCGCAGCATCTCGACGAGGGCGGCCGGGGCCTTCTGGGGCGAGCCCGCGTCGTAGGGCGGCTGGGGATCGTACTCGGTCATCAGCTGCACCGCCCTGGCGAAGTCGTCGCCGGCGATCCGGCCGAGCAGGGTGAGCCCCATGTCGATCCCGGAGGACACCCCCGCGGCGGTGACGTACTTCCCGTCGAACACCACGCGCTCTCCGGTGGGCCGGGCCCCGTGCTCGGGCAGCTGTTCCAGGTACAGCCAGTGGCTGGTGGCCTTCCGGCCGTCGAGCAGCCCGGCGGCGGCCAGCAACAGGGATCCGGTGCACACGGAAGTGGTCCAGGTGGTGGTGGCGTCGACCGTGCGCAGCCAGTCCATGACCACGGGATTGGCCATCTCCCGCTCGGGATGCGGCCCGCCCGGCACGATGACGATGTCGGGCCGCGTGACCTCGTCGAGCCCCTTGTCGGCGACGAGCGCCAGCGCCCCGTTGTCGGTGCGCACCGGCCCGGGCCGCTCGGAGACGAAGACGACCTCGGCGTCGGTCAGCCGGCCGAGGGTGTCGAAGGGGCCGATGGCGTCGAGGGCGGTGAAGTGGTCGTAGAGAAGTACGGCGATCTGCATGGCTACTCCGCAAGCGTCGGTCGGAACACGGCTACGCCCCGGCGGGGCGGAGCCTTCTTCGGGGTGCCCGGCTGCGCGGGCCGGGTCCTGCCCTCAGGAGCGGGACGTGCCGAAACGGCGCCGGTACTCGGCGGGCGGCTGGCCGAGGGTGCGCACGAAGGCCCGGCGCAGCGCCTCCGGGTTCCCGTACCCGCAGGCCCGGGCGATCTGTGCGATCCCTTCCCCGCTCTCCTCCAGCAGCCGCCGGGCGTGGTCCACCCGCACCCGTTCGACGTACCTTCCGGGCGTGACCCCGGTCTCCGCCCGGAAGGCCCGGGCGAAGTGCCTCGGCGACAGCCGGGCACGGGCGGCGAGGTGCTCGACGCCCAGCTCCTCCCCCGGGTGCTCGGTGATCCACTGCTGCACGTCCCGCAGCGGGTCCCGCCGGGCCGTCTGGGCCGCGAGCTGGGCGCTGAACTGCGCCTGGTTTCCGGGCCTGCGCAGGAAGACCACCAGGTGCCGGGCGATCGTCAGGGCGACGTCCTGCCCGTGGTCCTCCTCCACCAGCGCCAGCGCGAGGTCGATGCCCGCCGTCACCCCGGCCGAGGTGGCCACCGGCCCGTCCCGTACGTAGATCGGGTCCGGCTCGACGGCGACGGCCGGGTAGTCCTGCGCCATCCGCTCGCAGGCGTTCCAGTGCGTCGTCGCCCGCCGCCCGTCCAGCAGCCCCGCCTCGGCCAGGAGCAGTCCTCCCGTGCACACGGAGACCAGCCGCTCCGCGCCACCCCCGTGGGTACGGAGCCAGTCGGTGAGCCTGGGCTCGAAGTCCGCGGTGAAGCGTCCCCCGGGCACGAGCACCGTGGTCCCGGGCCCCGGCCGGGCGCCCTCCAGCTCCCCGTCCGGCAGCAGCGTCAGCCCGCTGCCGGTACGGACGTGCTCCCCTCCCGGCGACACCGTCCGGATCGCGTAGCCTGCCCGCCCGGGAAAGTGGGCGAGCGCGGCGAACACCTCCACCGGGCCGGTCACGTCCAGGCTCTGGACCCCGTCGTAGAGGAGGACGAGTACGTTGCGCGGCGATGACCCCATGGCTTCATGGTGTGCCGCCCCCGCGGTGGCCGCAATGACGTGCTTCCCACCTATCCGGCCACGTCGGGGTCGGGCCCGCGCGCCGATAGGATCGGCACATCATGACTGCAACCCTCGTCGCCAAGAAGCTCACCGCCGCTCATGGTGAGCGCACGCTGTTCGCCGATCTCGACCTCGTCGTCGCGCCCGGCGACGTCATCGGCCTCGTCGGCGTGAACGGCGCCGGGAAGTCGACCCTGCTGCGCCTGCTCGCCGGGCTGGACACCCCCGAGACCGGGGAGCTGCGGCTCTCGCCGCCCACCGCCGCCGTCGGCCACCTCCCGCAGGAGCCGGAGCGCCGGCCCGAGGAGTCGGTCCGGGAGTTCCTGGCCCGGCGCACCGGCGTGGCCGCCGCCCAGGCGGAGCTCGACGCGGCGACGCAGGGCCTGGTGGACGGGACGCCGGGCGCGGACGACGCGTACGCGACCGCGCTCGACCGGTGGCTGGACCTCGGCGGCGCCGACCTCGACGAGCGCGCCGAGGAGGTCGCCGACGACCTGGGCCTGGCGGTGGGCCTCGACCTGCCGATGACGGCGCTGTCCGGCGGCCAGGCGGCCCGTGCGGGCCTGGCCTCGCTCCTCCTCTCCCGCTACGACGTCTTCCTGCTCGACGAGCCCACCAACGACCTGGACCTGGACGGTCTGGAACGGCTGGAGCGGTTCGTCAAGGGGCTGCGCGCCGGAACCGTCGTGATCAGCCACGACCGCGAGTTCCTGACGCGGACCGTCACCAAGGTGCTCGAACTCGACCTGGCGCAGCAGCAGATCAACCTCTACGGCGGCGGCTACGACTCCTACCTGGAGGAGCGCGCACGGGCCCGCAGCCATGCGCGCGAGGAGTTCGAGGAGTACGCGGACAAGAGGGCCGCGCTCGAGGGCCGGGCCCAGATGCAGCGCAACTGGATGGACAAGGGCGTGCGCAACGCCCGCCGCAAGGCCACCGACAACGACAAGATCGGCAAGAACCTGCGCGGCGAGTCCAGCGAGAAGCAGGCCGCCAAGGCCCGCCAGACGCAGCGCGCGATCGAACGGCTGGAGGTCGTCGACGAGCCCCGCAAGGAGTGGGAGCTGCGCATGGAGATCGCGGCGGCCCCGCGCTCGGGCTCCGTGGTGGCGACCCTGCGCGAGGCGGCCGTCAAGCGCGGGGACTTCTCCTTCGGCCCGGCCAGCCTGCAGATCGACTGGGCGGACCGGGTGGCGATCACCGGGGCCAACGGCGCCGGCAAGTCCACCCTCCTCGCCGTGCTCCTGGGGCGGCTGGCCCCGGACTCCGGCTCCGCGACCCTCGGCTCCGGCGTTCTGGTCGGCGAGGTCGACCAGGCCCGCGGCCTGTTCCTGGGGGACGAACCGCTGCTGGAGGCGTTCTGCGCGGCCGTTCCCGACACCGAGCCCGCCGAAGTGCGCACCCTGCTGGCGAAGTTCGGCCTCAGGGCGGCCCACGTCCTGCGCCCGGCGGCGACCCTCTCCCCCGGTGAGCGCACCCGTGCCGCGCTCGCGCTGCTCCAGGGCCGCGGGGTCAACCTGCTGGTCCTGGACGAGCCGACCAACCACCTCGACCTGCCGGCGATCGAGCAGTTGGAGGCCGCCCTGGAGTCCTACGAGGGCACCCTCCTGCTGGTCACGCACGACCGCCGGATGCTCGACGCGGTCCAGGTGACCCGCCGCCTGCAGGTCTCGGACGGCAAGGTCACCGAGCTCTAGCGGCTGCCGCGGCCTCCCGGGCGCAGCGTGCGCGCGCCTCGCCCACCCGCCCGGCGGCCTCGTCGTCGCCGGGCGGCAGCCACGCCGCCAACTCCTCGCCGACCGTGGTCAACAGCGCCCAGTAGCGGGCCGGGTCCCCTCGCTCGCGGACCGGTGCCCGTACGAGCAGGGCGTACGCCTCGGGCAGCCGGCCTGTGGCCAGCTTCCGGTGGAGGTTGAAGGCGACTCCGCCGGCGATGCCGCCCAGCGCGCCCACGGCCCGGTGCATCAGTCCGCAGATCCGCTCGCCGCGCTCGTCCAGGGTGGCGTGCACGTCGAACAGCCCGGCGAGGTCGAGGAGTTCCCCGACGAGCCCCTCCTCGCCGGGGCCGAACCCGTCCCACAGCTCCTCGCTGCCGCGCAGCCGCTGCTCCGCGTCCGGGCGCGGGATGCCGAGCGCGTCGCAGACCGCGAGGGCGACGCCCCGCAGGTCGGACGTGCCGGCCGCGAGTTCGACGTACACGTCGACGGGCCGCAGGCCGGACCGCAGGGCCTCGCGGGCCCGCTCCACGGTGCCCGTCATGCGTCCGGGTCGGCCGGCGGCCGGCGCTTGCGGGCCATCTTCCGGGCGACGAAGGCGCGCGGGAGGTGGCGGGCGGCGAGGGCGTAGGCCTGGTAGCGGCGGCCGGTGATGCTGACCGGGCGGCGCAGGGCCAGGTCTTTGAGCGCCTGCTCGACGACGGCTTCCGGCTCCAGCCAGACCGCGTCGCGCAGCGCGCTGACGTCCATCCCGGCGCGTTCCTGGAACTCGGTGCGGGTGAAGCCGGGGACGACGGCCAGCACCCGTACGTTGTACGGCTCCATGTCCACCCGGAGGGATTCGCTGAACGCGGTGACCCAGGCCTTGGCGGCCCCGTAGGTACCCGTGGGCAGCAGTCCGGCCACCGAGGAGACGTTGACGACGGCTCCGCGGCGGCGCTCGCGCAGGCCGGGCAGCGCGGCGTGGGTGAGCCGCAGCGGGACCTTCACCAGGAGGTCGAGCATCCGCTCCTCGTCCTCGACCGGGTTGTACGGGAAGGGTGCGGGGAGCCCGAAGCCCGCGTTGTTGACCAGGATGTCCACGGGCCGGGCGCGGGCGGCGAGCCGCTCGGTGACCACCGCGAGGCCGCCCGCGTCCAGCAGGTCGGCGGGCAGCACCTCGGAGGCGGTGCCGTACTCGCGGGCCAGCGCCCCTGCGACGTCGTCGAGCCGGTCCTTGTCGCGGGCGACGAGGACCAGGTCGCAGCCCTTGGCGGCGAATCCTCGGGCGAAGGCGGCGCCCAGTCCGGTGCTGGCTCCGGTGATCAGTACGGTGGTCACGGCACTTTCACTTCCTCGGTGGTGGCCGGCGAGGTGTAGGCCTCGGCGACGTCGACGAGGAACCGGGCCTCGTCCGCCAGGTCCCCGCCTGCGTTCGAACTCTGGATGGCCTCGGGCAGTTCCAGCCCGGCCGCCTCACCCGTCTGCCCGGGCAGGCCGGCGAGCTTGGCCCGCCGCGCGTCCTTCAGTACGCGGGCCAGCGCGGCCGCGGTGCGCCGCTGCTCGGGGATCCCGTGGCCGGCGACATGGCTGCGGGCCTGCTCCATTGCGCCCGGGCGGACGTACTCCCCCAGGATCAGGATGGCGTCGCGCGTCTCGATGACCTTGCGGTAGACCAGCAGGTTGCGCGGGACCGGCGGCCACAGCAGCTCCATCACCCGGCCCGAGCGCGGCTCGTTGAGGGCGACGTGCGGGACCGCCTCGACGAGGTCGCGCCACAGCGGCCACAGCCGCCAGGCGGTGGCGATGTCGGCGCAGGTGCGGCGGAGGGTGAACAGGGTGGGAACGAGGATCGCGGCGGCGCGCAGCAGGCCGTGCAGGTTCATCAGCAGCGGGAGGGCGGGCATCGCCCAGGTGCTGGCGAACAGGGCCTTGAGCAGGTAGGCCAGCCAGAACAGTCCGGCGAGCGCGGTGCCCAGGCCGAAGAGGCGCAGGCCGGCGGCCAGTCCGCGGCTCTCGGTGCGCCGGCTGTAGCGCCAGCACAGGGACACGCAGACGGTGTTGGCGACCACGTGGGCCGAGATCAGCACGAGCCAGTACGCGAGGGACGGCACCGGGTCGCCGACCGGGGGCATGGCGTGGGTGCCGTGGCCGGCTGCCGCGGCGTCCAGGGCCACGAGTGCGCTCAGCCAGGCCGCGGTGGCGGCGCAGGAGGCGAGCTGGAGGCGGCGGCCGCGGGTGGTGGCGGCGACGAAGTAGAGCACGGCGCCCGCCGACAGCACTCCGATGAGGTTGCGGACGAGGCCGATGGTGTGGGCGTAGGCGGCGCCTCGGGTCATCGCGTAGGTGACGACGTCCGGCAGGTTCAGGGTCATCGCGGCGGCGGCGGTCGCGACGGCCAGCCACAGGCCGCGCTGTTGGGGCGAGCGCAGGGCGCCCGGGGCGCGCAGCAGGACGGCGAGCCACAGGCAGACCACGCTCGGGACGGCGAGCCAGTTGCCGAAGTCGGTCAGGTCAGCCGCCATCGGTGCCCCGCTCGTACCCCATGGCGGACTCCAGCCGGGCCAGGGTGCCCCGGTCCCGGGCGGGGGTGCGCGGGCCGGCGTTCGCGGTACGGATGCGGATCATGCTCGCGAGCATCTCCGCCTCCTGCTCCTGGCGGGTCGTGTAGTTGGTGCGGCCGAGGACGACGGGGGCGTCGCCGCCGGTCTCCTCGCCCTCCAGCGAGTTGTGCCCGAAGAGGATGTGGCCGAGCTCGTGGAGGACGATGTGCTCCCGGTGCAGCGGGGTGGTCTGGGCCTCGTAGAAGACGTAGTCGACGCTGGCGGTGCCCACCCACAGGCCGCAGACCCCGGATTCCGCCGCCTCCTTGGGGAGCGGGTGGAGCCGGATGGGGCGGCCGCGCTGCTCGGCTATCCGCCCGCACAGGACGTCGAGGGAGAACGGGTGGGTCAGATCCAGATGGCCGAGAATGTTCTCGCACCTTTTGCGAATGCTGAGTTGCCGGTGGGGCATGTGATCCCTCTTCGGACCCTTTCCGGGGCAGCGTCGGTAGGCGTGTGTGGGCATGGGCATGACGTCCTGTGCCTTCAAGGCGGCCTCGGGGAATGCAGTCCTGAGGGGGGAAACGCGGAAGCCCGTCCGCCGGGTGACGAACGGGCGTTCCACCATGCCTACAGATCTTGTACGGGAGTTGGCAAGGAAAGTCCCCAGGTGGGGAACCTATTCGGCCATCACGTACGAGGACCTTCACGCGCCGGGTGGCCGGGGGCCGCCCCTGGCCGTGCGGGATTGCGGGATCCCTCCCGCACGGCCCCGACGCCGGGGGTCAGCGCCCCCGGCGCTCCTCGGGTCCGGTGAGCCCGGCCCGCCGCAGGGCGTCGGCCATCGCGCTGTTCGCGGGCGCGGGGGCCGCGCCGCCCTGCCGCCGGCCCTGGCCGCCGCCCTGGCCCTGGCCTCGGTCGCCCTGGTTCCGGCCTGCGCCCTGGCCTCGGTCGCCCTGGTTCCGGCCTGCGCCCTGGCCGCCCGCTCCGCCGCGCTGCTGCGGGGGACGGCCGCCGCCGCGCCGCTCCTCGCGCTGGCGCGGGGCACCGGCGCCGCGCTCTGCCCCGGCCTCGTCCTCCAGGCGCAGGGTCAGCGAGATCCGCTTGCGCGGGATGTCCACGTCCATGACCTTGACGCGGACGATGTCTCCCGGCTTGACCACGTCCCGGGGGTCCTTGACGAAGTTCTTCGACAGTGCCGAGACGTGCGCGAGGCCGTCCTGGTGGACGCCGATGTCGATGAAGGCGCCGAAGGCGGCCACGTTGGTGACCACGCCCTCCAGGATCATCCCGGGGGCCAGGTCGCCGATCTTCTCGACGCCCTCCTTGAAGGTCGCCGTCTTGAACGCCGGACGCGGGTCACGGCCCGGCTTCTCCAGCTCGCGCAGGATGTCGGTGACCGTGGGCAGGCCGAAGGCCTCGGTGACGAACTGCTCGGGCCGCAGGGAGCGCAGGATTCCGGTGTTGCCGATCAGCGCGGCCACCTCGCCGCCCGCCGTCTTCCCCATCGCCCGGACCACCGGGTAGGCCTCGGGGTGCACGGACGAGGCGTCCAGCGGGTCGTCCCCGCCGCGGATCCGCAGGAAGCCCGCGCACTGCTCGTACGCCTTGGGGCCGAGGCGGGCCACGTCCTTGAGGCCCTTGCGGTTGCGGAAGGGGCCGTTGGCGTCGCGGTGGGCGACGATGTTCTCGGCGAGGGTCCCGCTGATGCCGGAGACCCGCGACAGCAGCGGCGCGGAGGCGGTGTTGACGTCCACGCCGACGCCGTTCACGCAGTCCTCGACCACCGCGTCGAGGGAGCGCGACAGCTTCACCTCGGACAGGTCGTGCTGGTACTGGCCGACGCCGATGGACTTCGGGTCGATCTTGACGAGCTCGGCGAGCGGGTCCTGGAGGCGGCGGGCGATGGAGACGGCGCCGCGCAGCGACACGTCCATGCCGGGCAGTTCCTGCGAGGCGAAGGCGGAGGCCGAGTACACGGAGGCGCCCGCCTCCGAGACCATCACCTTGGTGAGCCCGAGGTCGGGGTGGCGGGAGATCAGGTCCCCGGCCAGCTTGTCGGTCTCCCGGGAGGCGGTGCCGTTGCCGATGGCGACCAGCTCGACCGCGTGCTCCTTCGCGAGGCGGGCCAGCTTGGCGAGGGACTCGTCCCACTTGTTGGCGGGCACGTGCGGGTAGATCACGTCGGTCGCCACGACCTTGCCGGTGGCGTCCACGACGGCGACCTTCACACCGGTGCGGAAGCCCGGGTCGAGGCCGAGGGTGGCCCGGGTGCCCGCGGGCGCCGCGAGCAGCAGGTCGCGCAGGTTCGACGCGAAGACGCGTACGGCCTCGTCCTCGGCGGCCTGGCGCAGCCGCATCCGCAGGTCGATGCCGAGGTGCACCTGGACCTTGGTGCGCCAGCACCAGCGGACCGTGTCGGCGAGCCACTTGTCGCCGGGCCGGCCGCGGTCCGCGACGCCGAAGCGGCGCGCGATCATGCCCTCGTACGTGGAGGGGCCGGGGGCGTCGGCGTCCTCGGGGGCCTCGGGCTCCAGGTTGAGGTCGAGGACGTCCTCCTTCTCGCCGCGCAGCATGGCGAGGACCCGGTGGGAGGGCAGTGCGGTGAACGGCTCGGCGAAGTCGAAGTAGTCGGCGAACTTGGCGCCCGCCTCCTCCTTGCCCTCGCGGACCTTCGCGGCGAGCCGGCCGCGGCCCCACATGCGCTCGCGGAGCTCGCCGATCAGGTCGGCGTCCTCGGCGAACCGCTCGGTGAGGATGGCGCGGGCGCCCTCCAGGGCGGCCGCCGGGTCGGCGACGCCCTTGTCGGCGTCGACGAACGCGGCCGCCGCGGCGGCCGGGTCCACCGACGGATCGGCCAGCAGGCCGTCCGCGAGCGGTTCCAGGCCGGCCTCGCGGGCGATCTGCGCCTTGGTGCGGCGCTTGGGCTTGAAGGGGAGGTAGATGTCCTCCAGGCGCGCCTTGGTGTCGGCCGCGTTGATCCGGGCCTCCAGCTCGGCGTCGAGCTTGCCCTGCTCCCGTACGGAGTCCAGGATCGCCGCGCGCCGGTCCTCCAGCTCGCGCAGATACCTCAGCCGCTCCTCCAGGGTGCGCAGCTGGGCGTCGTCGAGCATCTCGGTCGCTTCCTTGCGGTAGCGCGCGATGAACGGCACGGTGGAGCCGCCGTCGAGCAGCTCGACGGCGGCCTCGACCTGCCGCTCCCGTACGCCGAGCTCCTCGGCGATCCTGCCTTCGATGGACATCGTCACGATCGGGTCCCGCCTGCCTTCGTTTGCACTGGAAGGCTGCCAATTGTGGCAGGTGGTCGTGACGGACCGCGGGAGCCCTGCCCGTCAGGCCCTGCCCATGAGGTCCCTCGGGAAGGCCCCGGCGGTCACGGCCTTGACGACGAGGGCGCCGCCGAGCTCGGTGAGGCGGGCCAGGCCGTCCGCGCCGAGGTGCTCGTAGGGGGCGGCGTCGAGGCGGTCGGTGTCGCTCTCCAGCCGCTCGCGCAGGGCCGTGCCCTCCTCGGTCAGCCCGCCCGCGGCGTCGAGGACACCGCGCTCGCGCAGCCGGCCGGTCGCGGCGTCGAGCTCGTCCTGCGTCCAGCCGCGCATTCCCTTGAGCCACTTCGGGGTCATGCCCTTGCCGGTGGCGGTGTGGCTGACCAGCGCCTCGACCGGGTCCAGGCCCGCGAGGAGCAGGGCGGCGAGGTGGCCGTCGCCGCGGTGCTCGCGCAGCAGGGTGGTGGCGTGCCACAGCCGCAGGTGCGGCTCCTCGGGTACGGGGAGGTCGGCGTGGGCCGCGTACAGGGTGCGGGCGTGCCGGGTGCAGCCCTCGGTGGCGCGCATCGCCAGGTCGGCGGCTTCCGCCACCTCGGGGGACTTCACCGTGTCGGCGCCGAGGAGCCGGGTCAGGGCGGCGTCGGCGGCGCGCAGCCGGGCGGCGAGGGCCTGCTCGGGCGTGACGGTGTTCCAGACGGCGGGCAGGTGCCGGGCGACGAGGTCGTGCCGGTAGTTGTAGAAGGCGGCGGTGACCGCGCCGGCACCGACGGCGCCCATCGCGGCGGAGCGGTGCGCCAGGTTGACGGCGACCGGGTCGGCTATCCCGAGCGCGGCGAACTCCTCGGCGATCTCCGGCGAGAAGTAGACGGTGGAGTGCAGCGGGTTGACGGCGGAGTGCCAACAGCGCCGCGCGGCGCGAGGGTGAAGGGTCATGCGCGGCACGGTACCGACTGTTCGGTACGCCGGGTAGGGCGGTCCCCGAGCCCGGCCCCCGCCGCCCCGGCCGACCACGGGCCGGTGGTCCGATCCGGACGATCCGGCGGTGGGGGCGGGGCGGTCGGCGGGGGTGGCGGGGTCGGGCCGCCGGGTGGTCGGGCCGCAGGCCGGAGCGGGTGCGGGCGGGAGCGGGCAGGCCCGCGCGGGCGCGTCGGCAGCGTTCCGCGCGCGTCCGCGTGACGGCCGAATGGCGATCGTGTGACAGCAGGGGCCATGGACATGACCTGAGCGGCCAGGGGTGAATACGGTCGAGCGACGACCTTGAACCGAGCTGTCTCCCCTACCACTTGGAGTCATTCGTGCACCGCAAAGTCATCGTCCCGAGCGTGCTCGCCGCCTCCCTCCTGCTGGTGATCCCGGCGTCGGCGGCGAGTTCCGGTCCGGGCGCCCCGGGTATCGGCGATCCCTACTACCCGGCCAGCGGCAACGGCGGATACGACGTGTCGCACTACGACCTGCGCCTGAAGTACCAGCCGACGACGGACCTGCTGGAGGGCACCGCGACGCTGATCGCCACCGCCAAGCAGGACCTGTCGCGCTTCAACCTCGACTTCGGCCTGAAGGTCAGCGAGATCCGGGTCAACGGCGCCAAGGCGAAGTTCGCCACGTCCGGCGCCCACGAGGTGGAGGTGACCCCGGCGAAGCCGCTGGCGCGCAACACCCCGCTGACCGTCGTCGTCACGTACGCCGGCAAGCCGTCGGAGCTGAAGGTCGACGGCTGGACGGCCTGGCACCGCACCCCGGACGGCGGTGTGGCGGCGCAGGAGCCCGACTCTGCGGTCTGGTGGTTCCCCAGCAACGACCACCCGCTGGACAAGGCCACCTTCGACGTCTCCGTCAACGTTCCCGACGGCACCCAGGCCATCAGCAACGGCGTGCTCCAGTCACAGACCTCGCGGCTCGGCTGGACCCGGTACAACTGGCGCTCCAACAAGCCGCAGGCCACCTACCTGGCCACCCTCGCCGTCGGCAAGTTCGACATCACCACCGACCGGACGGCGAGCGGCCTGCCGATCGTCAACGCCTACAGCAAGGACCTCGGCGACAACGCGGGGGCGGCGCGCGCGAGCGTGGAGCGGACCGGCGAGGTCACCGAGTGGCTGGAAGGGGTCTTCGGGCCGTACCCCTTCAACGCGCTGGGCGGCTACGTGCCGAACGTGAACGCCGGCTTCGCCCTGGAGACCCAGACGCGGCCGTTCTACGGCCCGCGCCAGTTCCAGAACGGCGCGAACGTCTCGGTGGTCGTGCACGAGCTGGCCCACCAGTGGTACGGCGACAGCGTGTCCGTGGAGGGCTGGAAGGACATCTGGATCAACGAGGGCTTCGCCCGCTACAGCCAGTGGCTGTGGTCGGAGAAGGAGGGCGAGGGCACCGCTCAGGAGCTCGCCGACTGGGCCTACTCGCTGCGCCCGGCGGAGGACGCCTTCTGGCAGGTCAAGCCGGGTGACCCCGGTCCGGAGAACCAGTTCCACGGTGCCGTCTACGACCGCGGCGCGATCGCCCTGCAGGCGCTGCGCAACGAGATCGGCGACGAGAAGTTCTTCCAGATCCTCAAGGGCTGGCCGACCGAGCGGGCCTACGGCAACGCCAAGGTCGGGGACTTCGTCCGCTACGCGGAGAAGGTCTCCCGCAAGCCGCTGGCCCAGCTGTTCGAGACCTGGCTCTACACCCCGGGCAAGCCCGACGCGTCGGCGCTGAACCCGGCGGCCGCGAAGCCGGCGGCCCGCTCGGCCCCGTCGGCCCCGGCGCAGTCCGTGCCGGCGAGGGCCGCAGCGGAGCCGAAGTCCTGGAAGAAGATCGCGCAGACCGACACGATCCACGACACCGAGCACGGTTCCGGGCCCGGCCACCGGCACTGAGTCCGCGCCGCCCGCCGACCCCCGCACGCGGCTCCCGCACGCGGCTCCCGATCCCCGCGGGGGCCGCGTGCGCTGGTGTCAGCGGCGGCCCGCACGCCACGCGGCGCGCGCCCGGTAGGCGATCGGCAGGTAGCGCAGCCGCTCGGGCAGCAGCGGTACGAGGAGCCGTACGGCGGTGCTGAACCGGCGGAGCCTGCGCTCCTGGGCCGGGCTCCACTCCAGCCCGATCGCGGCCCGCGCCTCGGGCGGCATGTACCCGGCGGTGACGAAGGCCCGCAGGCGCAGGAAGGCCGCCCGCAGCGCGGGCCAGGTCAGCCGCAGCAGCAGCCGTACGGGCAGGGGGCCGACCTCGGGCCGGGGCAGCGGCACGTCGGTGGCGACCAGCTCGCGGGCGACCGCGGTCGGCTCGATCTCCTCGGCCAGCATCCGGGCCCAGTACGTCCAGTACTCCTCGATGGTCTGCGGCATGTCCCGGTCGTGCAGGCCGAGGATCCGTCCGACCTGGAGCCACTCCCGGTAGAGCTGCTGCTCCTGGGCGGGGGTGAAGCGGCGCAGCAGGTAGCGCCCGGCGTAGAGGTAGACCGGGAAGCCGGTGGCGTGGACCCACGCGTAGCAGGCGGGGTCGAGGGAGTGGTAGCGCCGGCCGCGGGTGTCGGTGCCCTGGATGTCCTTGTGCAGGCGGCGGACCCGGCGGCCCTCCTCGGCGGCGTCCTCCCCGCCGTACACCCACAGCTGGACCGAGCGCAGGGAGCGCTCGCCGCGGCCCCAGGGGTCGGTGCGGAAGACGGAGTACTCGTCGACGCCGGCCGCGATGGCCGGGTGCGCGACCTGCATCGTGAAGGCGGCGGGCAGCATCAGCAGCGCGCGGACGTCGCCGGCGATGGTCCACAGCACCCCGCCCGGCGGGGGAGGCTCGGGGTCGGTGCGGCGCGTGGCCGCAGGTCCGGTGGGGTGTGCCGGGTCCGTCTTCGTCATATGACAAGTATGCGAGCACCGGACGGCCGTCTCACGGACAGAAAGTCTCTGCACGGGTGTTACCCAGAGGTAACTGCTGCTGCTTGTATGACGGCGTCGATCTTCCCCCGCAGGAATGACGGAGACCTTCATGCTGCTTTCCACGACCCGCTCGCGCCGCGCCGCCGCCACGGCCGTCGCCGCGGTCGCCGCAGGCGCACTGGCCGCCACCACCGCGCCCGCCGCCACGGCCGCGGAGAACGCCGCCGCCCCCCGGCTCAGCGTCCTGTCGTACAACGTGTTCCTGATGAGCAAGAACCTCTACCCGAACTGGGGCCAGGACCACCGGGCCGCGGAGATCCCCAAGACCTCCTTCTACAAGGGCCACGACGTGGTCGTGCTCCAGGAGGCCTTCGACAACAGCTCCTCGGACGCGCTGAAGGCGAACTCCGCCGCGCAGTACCCGTACCAGACCCCGGTCGTCGGCCGCAGCAAGAGCGGCTGGGACGCCACGGGCGGCGCCTACTCCTCCACCACCCCGGAGGACGGCGGCGTCACGATCCTCAGCAAGTGGCCGATCGTCCGCAAGGAGCAGTTCGTCTTCAAGGACGCCTGCGGGGCGGACTGGTGGTCCAACAAGGGCTTCGCCTACGTCGTGCTGAACGTGAACGGCACGAAGGTGCACGTCGTCGGCACGCACGCGCAGTCCACCGACCCGGGCTGCGGTGCGGGCGAGGCGGCCCAGATGCGCGCCCGCCAGTTCCGGGCCGTCGACGCCTTCCTTGACGGCAAGAACATCCCGGCGAACGAGCAGGTCATCCTGGCGGGCGACCTCAACGTCGACTCGCGCACCCCCGAGTACGCGAGCATGCTCGCCAACGCCGACCTGGCGGACTCCGACACGCGCACGGGCCACCCGTACTCCTTCGACACCGCGCTGAACTCGATAGCGAAGTACCGCTATCCGACGGACCCGCGCGAGGACCTGGACTACGTGCTCTACCGCAAGGGCAACGCCCGCCCGGCGGGCTGGGAGAACAACGTGGTCAAGGAGGAGTCGGCGCCCTGGACGGTCTCCAGCTGGGGCACCTCCTACACCTACACCAACCTCTCCGACCACTACCCGCTGATCGGCCGCTGACCCACGGGCTCCCCGTCCCGCAGGACGGCCGGGCGAGATCAGCCGGCGTCTCCTGAACCCGGCGGGCGCTGGTCCTGATCCTCGACTCGTCGCCAAGGCCGCTCGCCGAGGGCGGGGCAGCGTCTGCGGGGGACCTGCCGGGCAGTCGATGCCCCCTTCCGGCCCAACGGGGTCGGAAGGGGGCGTTTTCGTGCGTACCCTCAGCCCTTCTCTCCCAGGGCGGCCCGCAGCCAGTCGAGAGGGCCCTGCCCCAGCAGTTCCTCAGCCAGCCTCCGGCCGGTCTCGGTCGTGAGCCGGGCCCGGCTGTTGTCGATCCACCGTTGGGCGCCGGCGTAGCCCTGCGCCTTGTACTCCAGGCCCTGCAGCATGCACTCCAGCTTGTCCGCGTCGCGAGCGCAGACTGCCTCGGCGGAGTCCTTGCCCTCGTACTCGGCCACCAGCTCCTGCAGCGTGGACGCCAGCAGTTCAGGCATCCCCGCCGTCTGGTCGGCGGTCACTGCCTCCGGGTCGGCTGCGGGCGAGTACCGCTTGCCGAGGTGGTTGACGTCTCCGGTGCGGCTCTCCTGGGTGTCGTGCCACACCGCCAGGAACGCGGCCCGCGCCGGGTCGGCACCTTCCAGCTTCGCGATGATCGACGCGATGAGCGACGTCCGCCACGAGTGTTCGGCGACGCTCTCGGGCTGCTTGACGCCCGCCATCCACCAGCCCGTACGGGCTGTGTTCTTGAGGGTGCCCACCTCGTAGAGGAACCGGGCTACCGCGGACAGGTCGTCAGCCACTGCGTGTCTCCTTCACGCCTCTGCGAGGCGGATTGCGTACCGGATGCCTTCGAGTTCTCGGCGCGCACGCGTCGAGGGCTCTGTGCCATCCAACAGCACGGGCAGCCGGTCCCGCAGAGCACGTCCGGCGGGGGCGGTACGCAGGAGGCCGGGGCGTGCGGCGAGCAACGCCCAGAGAGTGTGGGTGTTCAGATCGAAGAACCCGCGGTCGGGCGCGAGGCCGGCAACGAGGTGGTGGAGCAGCTTGTGGCCGTGCCAGGTAGGCGTCCCGGTGGTGGCGATGAAGTCGTCCGTGGGCTGGAGGTGCGGGCTCTCTCCGATCCAGTAGGCCCAGTAGTTCAGGTTCGCGGCTTCGCCGGCGTCGTCACCGTCGAGGGTGGTCGTGATGAAGTGCTGCATGCGGTCGCGGTCCCCGCGGCGAGCGGCGACGGTTGCGACGGAGCGGGCGGTGAGCCATTCGGTGAGCCAGTCTCCTCGCCTTTCCGCACGCTGCTCGTGGGTCAGCCAGGCCGGGGTGTCGGGTGCGTCGTCGTACCCGGCGAGGTAGAGGGCCTGGCGGCGTACGAGGAAGTCTCCGCCGCGGGCCTCCTCGGCGGTGCGTCGCATCCGGTGGAAGAAGCGGCGCCGGTCTTCGGCCGGTAACTCGGGCCGGACGGGGGCGGGGCCGCGGCGGGCGCGAGCGGACTGTCCAGGCCTCGCATCGGTTCGGGGGCAACGCCGTTAAGTGGCCAGGCCAGTACTTCGACGAGGTCGCGCTGCATCACCCAGGCACCGAGCGGGCTGTGGCCGGTGGGCTCGTCGTCGCTGAGGGCGCCGGAGAGGAGAACGTCCGCTTCGAGGGCCTTGTCGAGGGCGTGGAGCAGGGCCGGTGTGACGCCCATGCGCATCAGGCGGTGCCGGTGAGCCAGCATCTGCCCGACCGCGAGCGAGGTGAGGGGACGCCGCCCGGACTCCCAGCCGGCGACGGTGTCCGCAGACACCCCGAAGGCCTCGGCGAGGGAGTCCTGGGTGTGGTCGAGCTGTTCTCGGATCACGCGGAACACGTAGCCGGACACCATGCCGGTGCGGCTTCGCCGGGGGGTTCCCTGACTGTGGGTCAGGGTGGTTTGGCCGTTGATGCCCATGGCGCCTCCTCTACCTGCCGAGAGCCCAAACTACTGGTACTCGGGGTCACTTCGCGGCGCTCCTCCGCCTACCTAGGCTCGTCTCCATCACCCGCTGACGACGGTAGAAGGAGCCCTGCATGGCCACCCCGCACGACGCACTTACCGAGGTGCCGCACCTGCTCCTCCGGCGGCCGGTCCGCGACATCGCGTCCGGCACCGAGGGCACGCTCATGGCGGTGCTCGTCGAGAACACCTCAAGCGCCGGCTTCCCGGAGCGCTGGGCGGAGATCGCCTACATCCGCCCGGATGGCGGGGGCGTCGAGCTGTCCACAGCCGTCGCAAACGTCGAGGCCCTCTAGGGAGTGTCGTCACAGTAGCGTCGGCCGCCCGAAGGGCGGGGCCGGCGGCCCCGCCGGCCAGACGGGACTTTGACGACACGACCTAGTGTCCGACGCCTCGCCGCTCGCCGCCCGCAGCTGCGCGAAGTGCGGGGCCATCCCGGTACCAGGCGGCGGCCCGGAAGGTGGCGCCACGATCCACAAACAGGGCTGCACAGCGGGTGGCCGTAATGGGATCCGCTGATCCCGATCAGACTCCCGTCCGGCACCGCCGCGCGCTGTGCCGGTCCCGCACCATCGGAACTCATCACCGAGGAGCACATCATGACCGCTGCATGCGCCACCGGCCCGCAGAAGCCCCCGCCGCCCCGCACCCTCCTCACCGACGCCCAGTTCAACGACGTCCGGGCAACCATCCTGGACAACAACACGGGGATGGAACCGGAAATGGCCGGCCGGCTCCTCATCGAGGCCCTGAAGTTCGTCGTATCGGCGGCCCGGTTCCCGTCGGTGCGGATCGCTCCGACCCGCGAGGTCGATGAGGGCTGGCATGCGCTCATCCTGCACACGCACCTGTACGCCACCCTGTGCAGCCGGCTCGGCCGGTCCGTCCACCACTACCCGGAGCGGCCGGACGCCTCCCGACACGACCCAGACGTCCTGACCCGCACGGTCGCCCTGATCGAGCGGACCGGGTACACGCCGGACGCCGAGCTGTGGGTGGGCCCGGACAGTTCGCTCGTCACGGTGGCAGCGAACTGCAGCCACACCCCGGTCCCCGGCGGCTGCGGCCCGATCAATCCCGGGAACTGCGCGACCCACGGCGGCGGGGAATAGGCTCGGCGCCCCGTACGGCAGAGAGGCGAGGACATGAACACGGACACAGCTTTCGAGGTGTACGCCGCAATGCGTCAGCACGGCATTGCGGGGACCGTCACCCCCGTGACGCCGGACGATCCGGAGAGCACGTGGATCGTTCTCGATGCGGGCGGCCGGGACGTGACGGCTGCCGCCCTCGCCAGGGTTGCCGCAGCGCGTGCGCAGCGGGCCGAGCGCGGGTTCATTGTCACGCGCTGATCTGAGCCCGCCCCGCCCACGCCCGGCCGCAGCGACGCCCCGACCCTCGTCCCCGCAAGGACGCTGGTCGAGGCGTCGCCGCATTCGCCTGGCCCTACGCATGCTCAGGACGGGAATCGAGCGACCGCTATCCGCTGACCGGCAGGGGCGTTCGGGTCAGACCGCGTCGTACGGCTCCTCGTACAGGCCGTCGATCAGGGCGCCGTACTTGTCACGGACGATCCGGCGGCGGAGCTTGAGGGAGGGGGTGAGCTCGCCCGTCTCGGGGCCCCACTCCTGCGTCAGCAGCCGGTAGCGCTTGATCTGCTCGGTCCGGTTGAGCCGGGCGTTGGCCGCCTCGACCGCGCGGGCGATCTCCTCCCGCACCGCGGGGTGTTCGGCGAGGGCGCTCGCCGAACCGGCCTCGATGCCCCGGGCGGCCGCCCAGACCGGGGCGAGCTCGGCGTCCAGGACGAGCAGGGCGACGAGGTAGGAGCGGCCGTCGCCGTGCACCAGCGCCTGGCCGATCAGGGGGTGCTCCTTGACCGTGTTCTCCACCAGCGCCGGCGAGACGTTCTTGCCCGTAGACGTGATGATCAGTTCTTTCTTGCGGTCGGTGATCCAGAGGAAGCCGTCCTCGTCGATCCGGCCGACGTCCCCCGTGGGGAACCAGCCCTCCGCGTCGGAGGCGCTCTCCACCGAGCCGTCCGGCCGCAGGTAGCCGCCGAAGACGGTCGCACCGCGGGTGAGGACCTCCCCGTCCTCGGCGATCCTCAGCTCCAGTCCCTCGATCGGCCGGCCCACCGAGCCCAGCCGGAAGCCCTCGGCGCTGTTGAGCGTGCACACGCCCGACGTCTCGGTGAGCCCCCAGGCGTCCATGATCGTGATGCCCCAGCCGGCCCAGAAGCGGACGACGTCGATGGGCATGGGCGCGGTGGCACTGGCCGTCCAGGCGAGCCGGTCCATGCCCGCCAGGCGCAACAGCGGGTCCAGCGTCCGTTCCTTGGCCGAGGCGTACGAGGCTTCGAGCTCGGCCGGCACCCCTTCGCCCCGCTCGTGGTGGCCGGCCCGGGCCCGGGCGAGGTCGTTGGCGGCCTCTATGGCGTTCCTCTGGTCCTCGGGGAGCTGGGCGAGGACCGCGCGGACGGAGGCGGCGAACTTCTCCCACACCCGGGGCACGCCGAAGAACTGCACCGGGCGCAGTTCGCGGACGGCCGCCGAGACGGCGGTGGGATCGGCGCACAGCCTGACGTGCGAGGCCCGCAACAGGGGCAGGTAGATGCCGAGGACCCGTTCGGCGATGTGCGCAAAGGGCAGGTAGCAGATGTGCTCGGCGTGCTCGGGCAGGTCCACGCCGCGGTCGAGGCGGACCGCCTGGAGGATCAGGTTGCGGTGGGTCAGGCGCACGCCCTTGGGGTCGCCGGTGGTGCCCGAGGTGTAGACGACGGTGAGCGGGTCCTCGGGGCGGGTCTCCTGCCAGGCCTTCTCGAAGGCGTCGGCGCGGTGGATCCGGGCGCCGCTCGCGTACAGGGAGCCGTAGGTGCCGTGCCGGCCGGCTTCGGCGGCCTCGGCGACGACGAGGCGCTCCAGGGGGAGGTCCTCGGCGGCCAGCAGCGGCTCCCACCGGGCGAGTTCGCGGGCGCCCTCGACGACGGCGACCCGGGCCCGGCTGTGGCGGGCGATGTGCGCGATCTGCTCGGGCGCGGAGGTCCCGTACACGGTGACGGGCACGGCGCCGAGGTGGAAGAGGGCGAGGTCGCTGAGCCAGTGCTCGGGGCGGTTGCCCATCATCAGCAGGACGTGCTCCCCGCGCTCGACGCCGAGGGCGGCGTAGCCGGCGGCGAGGACGGCGACCTTGTGGCGGACCTCGCTCCAGGTGAGCGTCGTCCACCCGGCCGCGTCGGGGCCGGCGCGCCAGGAGAGGGCGGGGAGGTCCCCGTGCTCGGCGGCGTTGCGGGCCAGCAGGGTCGAGAAGGTGATCTCTTCGGGTCGTCCGGGCAGTCGCAGGTTCGTGGTCATGGGCAGCTCCTGGCCGTTTCACATCGTTGGTGCGACAGCAATACTGTTGAACCCAAGCTGTGGAGCAGAGAGCGAGGCGCAGACGATGGCCGACCAGGCACCCGAGCCGATGCTCACCGTCGACGAGCTGGCGGCCCGGGCGGGCGTCACCGTGCGCACGGTACGGTTCTACAGCACCCGCGGCCTTTTGCCCCCTCCCGTGATCGGTCCGCGTCGGGTGGGGCACTACGGGCCGGAGCACCTGTCGCGGCTGGCCCTGATCGAGGAACTCCAGCACCAGGGCATGACGCTGTCCGCCATCGAGCGCTACCTGGACGCGCTGCCCGACGACCTCAGCGCGCACGATCTCGCGATCCACCGGGCGATGGTGGCCAGTTGGGCTCCGGACGCGGCCCGGGAGGTCTCGCGGGAGGAGCTGGAGAAGCGGGCGGGGCGGAGCCTGTCGGACACCGACGTGCGGCGGCTGACGGCCATGAACGTGCTCGCCGCCTCGGGCGACGGGTTCCGGGTGGACGTGGGGCTGCTGCGGCTGGGGGTCGCGCTGCTCGACGTGCCGATCGCCCACGAGACGATCCTGGCGGCGCGCAAGGTGCTGGTGGAGCACACGCGGTCGGCGGCGCACGAGCTGACGGCACTCTTCCGGGACGAGGTGTGGGGGCCGTTCACGGAGGGCGAGAGCGATCCGGAGCGGGTGGAGTCGATGAAGGCGCTGTCGGCGCACATGCAGCCGATGGTGGTGCAGGCGCTGGTGACGGCCTTCCAGCGGTCGCTGCGGGAGGAGCTGCGGGCAGCCTTCGTCTCGGATCCCGGGTGACGGGTCCCGGTCCGCCGCTGGACGTTCGGCGCGGCGCGCATCGCCATGAACCTGGCCCCTGGGGCAGGAGCACGCTCTTCACCCTCGACTGGCATCCGCTGCGGGGTCCGGGCACCCGCATGCACGGGCTGCCGGTGGACTACCTCGTCGCCGTGCGCAACGGCATGATGCTGACGAAACTGGCCAGGATCGCCGTCCGGGAACACCCCGTGACCGCGCCCGCGTGACCCGGGCCGGGTCACCGGTCAACACCCGTGCCGCCCGGGTAGTTTATGGATCATGGCAGTCATTCACCGCACCACCATGTCACCCGGCAAGCTCGAACTGCTCGCCGCCTGGATGCCGTCGAAGCCCTGGTACCGGGGCGGGGACGCGCCGCTGCTCGCCAAGGCCGGCGGTTTCCGGCTCGACGACCCGGCGGGCGAGGTGGGCATCGAGTTCATGGTGGTCACCGACACCTCGGGGGACTCCCCCGTCACCTACCAGGTCCCGATGACGTACCGCGGGATGCCGCTGGCGTCCGCCGCGGACGGCCTGATCGGCACCTCCGAGCACGGTGTGCTGGGTCGTCGCTGGATCTACGACGGAACCCATGACGTGGTCCTGGTGGAGCAGTTGCTCGCCCTGCTGGCGGGCCGTACGACCGCCCAGGACCAGAACACGAGCGACTCGCCCGACCCGACGGTCGAGGTCCGTACCGAGGGGTCCGGGGTGCCGCAGGGCCTGACCGGCCCCGGGACCGTGACGGAATCCGCCGACGCGAGCCTCGTCACGGTGGGCCCGCCGGCGGCGGAGGGCCCGGTGTCCACCCTGACGGTGTACCGGGTGCTCCGGCCTGGTCCCGCCCCGGAGGGTGACGGCGCGGCGGGACGGGTGCTGGCCGACTGGTCCGACCCGGACGGCGCCCGGCAGCACGGGCCGTTCGCCCACCTGGCCGCCTTCGAGCGCTGACCGAGACGCCCCGGGCCCCCTCCCAGGGGCCCGGGGCGTCCGTTCGGGGTCAGTCGGCGTACGTCTCGCCGCGCTCGGCCTTCTCCACGAGGGAGGCGGGCGGGGTGAACCGCTCGCCGTACTTCCCGGCGAGCTCACGGGCGCGGTCCACGAAGCCGGCGAGGCCGCCCTCGTAGCCGTTGATGTACTGGATCACGCCGCCGGTCCAGGCCGGGAAGCCGATGCCCATGATGGAGCCGATGTTGGCGTCGGCGACCGAGGTGAGGACGCCCTCGTCGAGGCAGCGGACGGTGTCCAGGGCCTCGGAGAAGAGCATCCGCTCCTTCATGTCCTCGAAGGGGACCTCGTGGCCCGGCTTGGCGAAGTGCTCGCGCAGGCCCGGCCAGATGCGGGCGCGCTTGCCTGACTCGTCGTACTCGTAGAAGCCGGCGCCGCCACT
Source organism: Streptomyces erythrochromogenes (assembly GCF_036170895.1). Taxonomy (NCBI): domain Bacteria; kingdom Bacillati; phylum Actinomycetota; class Actinomycetes; order Kitasatosporales; family Streptomycetaceae; genus Streptomyces; species Streptomyces erythrochromogenes. The sequence continues at coordinate 1,629,039 of NZ_CP108036.1, forward strand.
GCGGCCGGGGCGGCCGAACTCGTCGACCATCCGGTCGATGACGGTGTCGGCGGGGTGCTCGGTCCACGTCCGGCCCTCCGCCTCGAAGGCCTTGCGGCTCTCGTTGCGGATCTTGCGCGGCAGCGTCAGGGTGAGCTCGTCCATCAGGGAGAGGACCTTGGCCGGGTAGCCGGCCTGGGCGGCGGCCTGCTCGATCGAGGCGGGCTCGACGCCCTCGCCGACCATCGCCACGCCCTCGTTGATGAACTGGCCGATGACGCGCGAGGTGAAGAAGCCGCGCGAGTCGTTGACCACGATCGGGGTCTTGTTGATCTGGCGGACCAGGTCGAAGGCGCGGGCGATGGCCTCGTCGCCGGTCTGCGCCCCCTTGATGATCTCGACGAGCGGCATCTTGTCGACGGGCGAGAAGAAGTGCAGTCCGATGAAGTCGGCGGGCCGCTCGACGCCCTCGGCCAGCCCGGTGATGGGCAGGGTCGAGGTGTTGGAGCACAGGAGGGCGTCGGGCGCGATGACGTCCTGGACCTCCTGGAACACCTTGTGCTTGAGGGCCGTGTCCTCGAAGACGGCCTCGATGACGGCGTCGCAGCCCGCTAGGTCGGCCGCGTCGGCGGTCGGGGTGATCCGGGCGAGCAGCTCGGCGCGCCCCGCCTCGGTGGTCCGGCCGCGGGACAGCGCCTTGTCGAGCAGCTTCTCGGAGTACGCCTTGCCCTTCGCGGCGGCCTCGGCGGTGACGTCCTTGAGTACCACCTCGATGCCCGCGCGGGCGCAGGAGTAGGCGATGCCGGCGCCCATCATGCCGGCGCCGAGGACGGCGACCTTGCGGACCCGCCGCGGCTCGATGCCCTGCGGGCGGCTGCGGCCGGCGTTGACGGCCTGGAGGTCGAAGAAGAACGCCTGGATCATGTTCTTGGCGGTCTGTCCGGTGACCAGCTCGGTGAAGTAGCGGGCCTCGATGGTCAGCGCGGTCTCGAAGTCCACCTGGGAGCCCTCGACGGCGCAGGCCAGGATGTTGCGCGGCGCCGGGTACGGGGCCCCGTTGAGCTGCTTCTTCAGGTTGGCCGGGAAGGCCGGGAGGTTCGCGGCGAAGCGCGGGTTGGACGGCGTGCCGCCGGGGATCTTGTAGCCGGGCACGTCCCAGGGCTGCTGCGACTGGGGGTTGGCGTCGATGAAGGCGCGGGCCTTGGCCAGCATCTCCTCGGGCGTGGCGGCCAGTTCGTGCACGAGGCCGTTGTCCAGGGCGCGCTGGGGGGTGTACTGGGTGCCCTGGAGCAGCACCTTCAGCAGCGCGTCGGCGATGCCCATCAGGCGCACGGTGCGGGTGACGCCGCCGCCCGCCGGGAGGAGGCCGAGGGTGACCTCGGGCAGGCCGATCTTGGAGCCGGGCGCGTCGAGGGCCACGCGGTGGTGGGAGGCGAGGGCGATCTCGTAACCGCCGCCCAGCGCGGCACCGTTGACGGCGGCGACGACGGGCTTGCCGAGGGTCTCGATGCGGCGCAGGGACCGCTTGATCTCGGTGCCGGTGTCGAAGGCGAGCTGCGCGTGCTCGGGGCGCAGCCGGATCATGTCCTTGAGGTCGCCGCCGGCGAAGAAGGTCTTCTTGGCGGAGGTGTAGATGATGCCGCGGATGGAGTCCTTCTCGGCCTCGGCGCGGTCGGCGACCGCGGCGATGGAGTCCTTGAAGGCCTGGTTCATCGTGTTGGCGGACTGGCCCGGGTCGTCGAGGATCAGGGTGACGACGCCGGTCTCGTCCTGTTCCCAGCGGATCGTGGTGGACTCGCTCATGTTCGCTACTTCCGTGTCGGAGGGGTCGGGGGATACAGGACGGTTCAGAGGCGTTCGACGATGGTGGCGACGCCCATGCCGCCGCCGACGCAGAGGGTGACGAGCCCGTAGCGCTTGTCCTGGCGCTCCAGCTCGTCGACGATCGTGCCGAGGATCATCGCGCCGGTGGCGCCGAGCGGGTGGCCCAGGGCGATGGCGCCGCCGTTGACGTTGACCTTGTCGAGGGAGAGGCCCATGTCCTTGACGAAGCGCAGGACGACGCCGGCGAAGGCCTCGTTGATCTCGACCAGGTCGATGTCGTCGATGGTCAGGCCGGCCTTGGCGAGGGCCTTGCGGGTGGCCGGGGCGGGGCCGGTGAGCATGATGGTGGGCTCGGAGCCGGAGACGGCCGCCGAGACGATGCGGGCGCGCGGGGTGAGGCCGTTTCGCTCCCCCGCCTCGCGGGAGCCGATCGCGACGAGCGAGGCGCCGTCGACGATGCCGGAGGAGTTGCCCGCGTGGTGGACGTGGTCGATCTTCTCGATCCAGTGGTACTTCTGGAGCGCGACGGCGTCGAAGCCGCCGAGCTCGCCGATGTCCGCGAAGGACGGCTTCAGCTTGGCGAGGGTGTCGGCGGTGGTCCCGGGGCGGACGAACTCGTCGTGGTCCAGGACGACGAGGCCGTTGCGGTCGGTGACCGGGACGACGGACTTCGCGAAGCGGCCGTCCTTGATCGCGGCGGCGGCGCGCTCCTGCGAGAGGGCCGCGTACTCGTCGACGTCGCGCCGGGAGAAGCCCTCGATGGTGGCGATCAGGTCGGCGCCGATGCCCTGCGGCACGAAGCCGGTGTCCCAGTTGGTCATCGGGTCGGCGAACCAGGCGCCGCCGTCCGAGGCCATCGGGACGCGGGACATGGACTCCACGCCGCCCGCGAGGACCAGGTCCTCCCAACCGGAACGGACCTTCGCCGCGGCCAGGTTGACGGCTTCCAGGCCGGAGGCGCAGAACCGGTTCTCCTGTACGCCGGCCACCGTGTCCGGGAGCCCGGCGGCGATGGCCGCGATACGGGCGATGTCGGAGCCCTGGTCGCCGACCGGGCCGACGACGCCGAGCACGATGTCGTCGATGGTGGCCGGGTCCAGGCCCGGGTTGCGCTCGCGCAGCGCGTCGATGAGTCCGACGACCAGGTCGATCGGCTTGGTGCCGTGCAGGGAGCCATTGGCCTTGCCGCGGCCGCGCGGGGTGCGGATCGCGTCGTATACGTAAGCTTCGGTGCTCACTGGTCAAGCCTTTCGGTGTGCTGGAAGGTCCTGGTGGGACGAGGAGGGCGGGACGAGGAGGCTGGGACGAGGAGGTTCGGCTGAGGAGGTTCAGCTGAGGAGGGACCGGCCGATGATCTCCTTCATGATCTCGGTCGTACCGCCGTAGATCGTCTGGATCCGGCCGTCGGTGAAGGCCCGCGCCACCCGGTACTCGGTCATGTACCCGTACCCGCCGTGGAGTTGCAGGCAGCGGTCCGCCACGCGCTTCTGCAGCTCGGTGGCCCACCACTTGGCCATCGAGGCGTGCACGTGGTCCAGTTCGCCGTTCGAGTGGTCGGTGATGCACCGGTCGAGGAAGGTCCGGGTGACGGCGACCTCGGTGGCCATCTCCGCGATCTCGAAACGGATGTGCTGGAGCTTGGACAGCGGACGCCCGAAGGCCTCGCGCTCCTTCACGTACTGCGTGGTGATCTCCAGCAGGTACTCGGCGGCGGCGATCCCGGCCATCGCGATGCCCATCCGCTCCTGCGCGAGATTGGTCATCAGGTGGACGAAGGCGCCGTTCGGTTCGCCGAGCAGGTTCTCCTTCGGGACGCGCACGTCGTGGAAGAACAGCTCGGCGGTGTCCTGCGCCTTCTGGCCGATCTTGTCGAGGTTGCGGCCGCGCTCGAAGCCCTCCGCACCGCGCTCGACGACCAGCAGCGACAGGCCGTGCGCCCCGCCCTCGGGGGTGGTCTTGGCGACCACGATCACCAGGTCGGCGAGGATGCCGTTGGAGATGAAGGTCTTGGAGCCGTTCAGCAGCCAGTGGTCGCCGCGGTCCTCGGCGGTGGTCCGGATCCCCTGGAGGTCGGAGCCCGCGCCCGGCTCGGTCATCGCTATGGCGGTGATGGTCTCGCCGGAGCAGAAGCCGGGCAGCCAGCGGCGCTTCTGCTCCTCGGTGGCGAGCGAGGTCAGGTACGGCCCGATGATGTCGTTGTGCAGGCCGATGGCGATCCCGGGCGTGCCCGCCCTGGTGAACTCCTCGGCGATCACGGCGGCGTAGCGGAAGTCGGTGTTCCCGCCGCCCCCGTACTCCTCCGGGACGGCCAGCCCGAGCAGCCCCTGGCGGCCGGCGGCCCGCCACGCCTCGCGGCTGACGATGCCGTCCTTCTCCCACTGCTCGTAGTGCGGCAGCACCTCCTTGGTGAGGAAGGTGCGGACGGTCTCACGGAACGCCTCGTGGTCGGCGTCGAAGACAAGGCGCTTCATCGGACGGCTCGCTTCATCGGGCGGCTCGCTTCATCGGAAGGGCTCCTCAAAGCCAGTTCTTGACGGTTTCGATCAGACGGGCCGGCTCGGGGCCGACGGGTGTGACGTTGAGCATGGTGACGCCCGCCTCGCGGAAGGCCTCGACACGCTCGCGCACGTAGCCCTCAGGCCCGCACAGGGTCATCAGCTCGCAGAACTCGTCCGGCACGGCGGCCGCGGCGTCGCGCGTGCGTCCGGCGAGGTAGAGCTCCTGGATCTTCCGGGCCTCCTCCTCGTAGCCGTAGGCGACCGCGAGGTCGTTGTAGAAGTTCTTGCCGACCGCGCCCATGCCGCCGACGTACAGCGCGATCTGCGGGCGGGCGCGTTCTCGTACGGCGGCCGCGTCCTCGCCGATGGCGAGCAGGCCGCCCGCCACGGTCTGCAGGGGGCCGAGCCCGGGGGCGCGCCCGGCCGCGCCCTGCGCGAGCGGGCCGCCCCACACCGCGGCGGCCTTCTCGGGGATGAAGAGCGTGGGCAGCCAGCCGTCCGCGATCTCGGCGGTCAGCCGTACGTTGGCCGGGCCGAGCGAGGCGATGTAGACGGGGATCGCGTCGCGCACGGGCCGGGTGAGGATCTTCAGCGGCTTGCCGTGCCGGCCGCCCTTGTCCGGCGGCAGCGGCATGTCCGTGATGCCGTGGTGGTCGATCGTCTCGCGGCGCCAGATGCGCCGGCAGAGCTCGACCGTCTCCCGGGTGCGGCCGAGCGGCTTGTCGTACGGCTTCCCGTGCCAGCCCTCGACGACCTGCGGGCCGGAGGCGCCGAGGCCGAGGAGCGCCCGGCCCCCCGAGAGGGCGTCCAGGCCGGCGGCCGTCTGCGCGATCAGGCCGGGGGTGCGCGAGTAGACGTTCATGATCGCCGAGCCGATCTTCAGCCGCTCGGTGCGGGCGGCGAGGTAGCCCATGATCGTCGGCGAGTCGAAGCCCCAGGCCTCGGCCACCCACACGGCGTCGAGGCCGGCGGACTCCAGCGCGGCCGCCTCGTCGGCGGCCCGGCGCGGGTCCCCCGCGTAGTCGAGCATCATCGACAGTTCCATCAGGCCTCTTTCGGGAGCAGGGCCGGGACGTCCCAGTCGGCGGCCACCGACTCGGTGTGGGCGCCCGGCCGGGCGGGGCCCGCGGTGACGGCGACCGGGGTCGCGGAGAACCGCGGAGCGGGCGCGGGCTGCACGATCCCGCCGAAGTCCGTGAAGGTGCCCCGGGAGGCGAGGTGGGGGTGGCCGGGAGCCTCGCGCAGCGACAGCACCGGGGCCACGCAGGCGTCGGTGCCCTCGAAGACCGCCGTCCACTCCTCGCGCGTACGGGTCCGGAAGCGTGCGGCGACGGCCTCGCGCAGTTCGCCCCAGCGGGCGATGTCCTTGCGGGCCGGCGCCCGGTCCCCGATGCCGAGGAGCTCCGTGAAGGTGTCGTAGAACTGCTGCTCCAGCGCGCCGACCGCCATGTACCCGCCGTCGGAGGTCTCGTAGGTGCCGTAGAAGGGGCAGCCGCCGTCGAGGAGGTTGGCTCCGCGCCGGTCCTGCCAGCCGCCCGCCGCCATCATCCCGTGGATCATGGCGGTGAGGTGGGCGGTGCCGTCGACGATGGCCGCGTCGACGACCTGGCCGGTGCCGGTGGCCCGGGCGTGCTGGAGGGCGGCGAGGACGCCGATCACCAGGTAGAGCGAGCCTCCCGCGTAGTCCCCGACCAGGTTGGCCGGAACCGCCGGGGGCTCTCCCGGGTTGCCGATCATGCCAAGGGCCCCGGTGACGGCGATGTAGGCGATGTCGTGGCCCGCGGTGTGCGCGAGCGGGCCCTCCTGGCCCCAGCCGGTCATCCGCCCGTAGACGAGGCGGGGGTTGCGGGCGTGGCACTCGGCCGGGCCCACGCCGAGCCGCTCGGCGACCCCGGGGCGGAAGCCCTCGACGAGGACGTCGGCCCGCTCGACCAGGTCCAGGACGCGTGCGGGCCCGTCGGGGGACTTGAGGTCGACCAGGACGGAGCGCTTGCCGCGGTTGGTGATGTCGTAGGCGGGGTCGACGGCGAGCCCGCCGCCGCCGGGCCGGTCCACGCGTACGACGTCCGCCCCCAGGTCGGCGAGGAGCATGGCGGCGAACGGTCCCGGGCCGATGCCGGCCAGCTCCACGACGCGCACTCCGGCGAGCGGGCCGCTGCCGCTCGCCGTCCCGGTGCCGGTGCCGGTGCCGGTCCCGTTCCCTGTCACTGCCATCGAGCCCCCAGCGTCTGCGGTGTGGGTGGTGTGCCTGGTGTGTCTGGTGTGCCTGGTGTGCGGACTGTGTGACACAACTGATGTAACACCGGTGATGCTAGGAACGTGTTCCACCGAGCACAAGCCCCCGGGCCGCGCTCCGGCGGGATCGTCCGGAAGGGGAGGTTCCACCCCTCGAGAAGAGCGCGAGATCCAGGGGCGCACCCCCCTGATAGATCGTCCCGCGACTATGTACTCTGAACGAGCTTTCGAGCTGATCAAGCTTTCAATCAGATAAGTGGGGGATCGGTGCGCCGTCGCCGTCTTGTAATTTCCGCTGCCGCCATCGCGGCGGGCGTTGGTCTCATCCCGGGCGTGGCCCAGGCCGACCCGGCCAAGCCGGACGCACGCGGCACCACCGCGCCGGACCTGGACCTGGGTCTCGGCAAGGACGCCAAGTCCAAGAGCAACACCTTCACCAGCCCCGCTGACCGCACGGTCCGCAAGGCCACCGCCCCGTCTGCCAAGACCGGAGCGGCCGCGGCGCAGTCCGTCGCCTCCGCCAACCCGGACCTCGCGGTCGGCCTGACCGCGTACGGCGTCACGGCGCACGGCACCGAGGTGGACACCACCATCACGAGCGTGGACACGGCGCTCAAGGTCACCATCAACTGGGGCGACGGGAAGTCGGACGTCTTCGACGCCTACGGCTCCGACAGCCGGACCACGGCCCACACCTACGCCGAGGTCGGCTCCTACACGGTCAAGGTCACCGTGACGGACGCCGCGAACGCCGTCTCGGCCGTCAACGAGGTCGTCTTCGTCACCGCCGGCGCGGACTTCACCCCGTACGCCCCCACCCGCCTGCTGGACACCCGCAACGGGACCGGCGCACCGATGGGCATGGTCCAGCCGTACAGCTCGACCCGCGTGAAGGTCGGCGGCAACGGCGGGATCCCGGCCGGCGTCACCGCCGTGGTCCTCAACATCACGGTCACCAACACCTCCACCGAAGGCCACATCACCGCCTTCCCCGAGGGCACCGAGCGTCCGACCACGTCGAACGTCAACTACAAGGCCCGCCAGAGCGTCCCGAACCTGGTCATCGTGAAGGTCGGCAAGAACGGCTACGTCGAGATCGCCAACCGCGGCGGCGCCCCGGTCGACCTGATCGCCGACGTCACCGGCTACTTCTCCAAGACCGCGTCCAGCGGTTACACGCCGGTCACCCCGTCGCGCTTCGTCGACACCCGCGAGGGCCTCGGCACGGCGCAGGGCCAGCTCGGCGGCCGGAAGACCTTCTCCACCCAGATCAGCGGCCTGCGCGGCGTGCCCCAGGGCATCAGCGCCGTCGCGCTGAACGTGACGGTCACCAACCCGAAGGAGGCCGGCCACCTGTCGGTCTTCCCGGGCGGCGGCGCCACCCCGACCGCGTCCAACCTGAACTTCACCCCGGGCCAGACCATCGCCAACTCGGTGATCGTCCCCGTCAGCGCGGACGGCAAGATCAGCGTCTTCAACGGCGCCTGGGCGGGCACCGACGTCGTCGTCGACGTCGTCGGCTACTACAGCGCCGACAGCAAGAGCGCCTTCCTGCCGCTCTCGCCCGAGCGTCTGCTGGACACCCGCGACCCCCAGGACCCGGTCTACGGGAAGCTGTGGGGCCAGAGCTACATCTACATGCCGATGTCCTTCGACGACCCGAGCATCACGGGCTTCGTGCTGAACAGCACGGTCACCAACCCGGAGGGCGACGGGTACCTCACGGTCACCCCGGACCCGAACTCGATCGACGACTACATCAACGAGACGGCGAGCTGGCCGACGCCGCCGAACTCCTCGAACCTGAACTGGACGAAGGGCGCCACCGTCCCGAACCTGGTCCAGGCGAGCACCGGAAGCAACGGCATCATCGACCTCTGGAACCGGGGCTGGGACGACGTCGACCTGATCGTCGACCTCTTCGGCCTGTACCAGCAGGGCTGATCCACCGGCAGGTGAACCCCACGGCGCCCCGGGCGCGGCCGCACGGCCGTTCCCGGGGCGCCGTCGTCGTGCCGTCCCTTCGTGGCGGGTCATCCGCCGCACCCGTCCGGCACCTGCCCGCGCGGACGCCGGAGCACCGCGCTAGCCTCGGCCACCCACACCACCCACTCGGAGGAGCTCTCATGAACGCAGGGGTCCCGCAGGACCGACCGGAACGGGCCTACGACGTCGTGCTCTTCGGCGCCACCGGGTTCGTGGGGGCGCTGACCGCGGAATACCTCGCCGCGCACGCGCCCGCCGGCTGCCGGTGGGCCCTCGCCGGCCGGGACCTCGCGAAGCTGGAGCGGCTGCGCGAACGGCTGGCCTCGATCGATCCGGCGTGCGCCACGCTGCCGCTGCTGCGGGCCGACGCCCAGGACGCCGCCGCCGTACGCGAACTGGCCGCGTCCACCCGGGTGCTGGCCACGACCGTGGGACCGTACGTCTGGTACGGGGCCGGGCTCGTGGCCGCCTGCACCGAGGCGGGCACGGACTACGTGGACCTCACCGGCGAGCCGGAGTTCGTGGACCGGATGTACGTGGAGCACGACGCGCGGGCCCGCGAGACCGGCGCCCGGCTCGTGCACGCCTGCGGCTTCGACTCGATCCCGGCCGACCTCGGCGCGTACTTCACGGTCCGGCAGCTGCCGGAGGGGGTCCCGCTGACGGTCGACGGGTTCATGCGGTCCAACGCCTTCTTCTCCGGCGGGACCCTGGCCTCCGCGCTGACCGCGCTGGGCCGCGGCCCCCAGACCCTGGCGGCCGCGCACGCCCGCCGCCTGCACGAGCCCCGGCTGCGGGGGCGGCGGGCACGCGGCCCGCTGGGCGTGCCGCGGTTCAGCCGTGAGACCGGCACCTGGGCGCTCCCGCTGCCCTCGCTGGACCCGCGGATCGTGACCCGGTCGGCGGCCGCGCTGGAGCGCTACGGCCCGGACTTCCGCTACCGGCACTACGCCTCCGTCAAGCACCTGCCCGTCGCACTGGGCGGCACGGCGGCGGTCGGCGCGACGGCGGCCCTGGCACAGGTACCGCCGGCCCGGCGGTGGCTCATGAACCGCTGGGAGCCCGGCCGGGGGCCGGACGCGGAGCGGCGGGCGCGCAGCTGGTTCACCGTGCGGTTCGTGGGCGAGGGCGGCGGCCGGCGCGTGCTCACCGAGGTGTCGGGCGGCGACCCGGGCTACGGCGAGACGGCGAAGATGCTGGCGGAGTCGGCGCTCTGCCTGGCCCTCGACGCCCTGCCGGAGACGGCCGGGCAGGTGACGACCGCCGTGGCGATGGGCGACGCCCTCATCCACCGCCTGCAGAAGGCGGGGATCACCTTCCGGGTGGCCGATGCCCGCTGACGGACCGGCTCAGGAGGCCTCCCGCAGCGCCCTGCGGCACAGCGAGTCGGCGTGGCGGGTGGTCTCCGGGATCCGGAAGCGAGGGCTCAGGGCCAGGGCGTGCGCGCAGGCGTTGTCGAGCGAGACCCTGTGCCCGACGGAGACGTACACCGGCTTGATCGCGTCCTGAGTGCGCAGTGCCCGCCCGACCTCGGCGCCGTCGGCGGCGACCAGCGTGGAGGCGTCGCCCCGCCGGGTGCCCGGCTCCTCGTAGGTGAAGGTGAACGGGTTCTTCGCGACGCCGATGGACGGGAGCCCGGTGACCACCCCGAGGTGGCACGCGAGGCCGAAGCCGCGGGGGTGGGCGAGGCCGTAGCCGTCGCAGACCACGAGGCCGGGCTCGGCGGTCAGGGCGTCCAGGGCGGCCAGTACGGTCGGCAGCTCGCGGAAGGCGAGCAGCCCCGGCACGTAGGGGAAGCTGACGTGCCCGACGGCGGTGGCCTCCTCGACGACCTCCAGGGTGGCGGCGTCGAGCACCACGGCCGCGGCGGCTACCAGGTCGCGCGTGTCGTCGTAGGCGACGTCCACGCCGGCCACGAGCCCGCGGCCGGGCGGGGGGCCGGGCTCGTCGAGCACGACGTGATGGCGCAGTTCGTCCTGTATCGCCCGGGCCTCGGCCTCGTCGGCGGGGGTCTTCACACTCGTCATGATGGACCGAGAGTAGCCTGGCGATCATGTTCGTCATGGAGCTCACCTACACCGCGCCCCTCGAAGCCGTCGAGGACGAGATGGACGCCCACATCGCCTGGCTGGACGGCTACTACGCCACCGGCGTCTTCCTCGCGTCGGGACGCAAGGTGCCGCGCGACGGGGGCGTCGTCCTGGCCGGAGGGGTGTCCCGGGCCGAGATCGAGAAGATCGCGGCCGAGGACCCCTTCGTGGTCGCGGGCGTCTGCGCCTACCGCATCACCGAGTTCATCGCCACGAAGACCTCGGCGGACCTGGCGACGGTCCGGGAGAACCCGGTCACCTAGGCCGCCTCGTCCGGACTTGCCGGGCTCGCGTCGTCCTGGGGACCGCCTGCGGCGAGGCCCGCGGCCGGACCTCCGGCCGGGGACGGCCGGGGGTCAGCGGCGTTCCAGCCGTGCCACCCGGCCCTTCTCCCCCGCCGCCCAGCAGCCTGTGTCGGCCGCGCAGTCGACCGTGTCGAAGGATCCCGCGTCCAGCGGCCGCCAGCTGCGGCCCCCGTCCGTGGTCACGTCCGTGCCCGTGGGCCCGACCGCGAGGGCCGTCCCCCCGCTGTACGGGTACCAGGCCGCGCCCGACCGGTAGGCCGGCGGCGGGGTCGTCGCCTGGCGCCAGGTGCGTCCCCCGTCCGCGGACACCGCCGCGGCTCGCGGGGAGGCCTGCCCGGTGCGGTAGTCGCCGCCCACGGCGAGGCCCCTCGTACGGTCCCGGAAGGCGAGGGCGAAGACCCCCCGTGCGGGATCTCCCGCCGGAACGGTGGATTCGGCCACCCGCCAGGTCCGGCCGCGGTCCGCGGAGTGCAGGACCCGCGCGGTCGCTGCGCCGCCGGTGGCCAGCCAGACGTCGCGCGGGCCGGCGCTGACCAGGCACTGGCCGCTCGCGGCGAAGCCCGCCTCGCCCGGCAGCGCCCCGGGCATGCCCTCACTGGGCAGCACCCGCCAGTGGCGGCCGCCGTCGTCCGTGGACAGGATGCGGAACTTGCCGTCCACCGGATCGCTCATGGCCAGCCCGTGGCGGGCGTCGAAGAACGTGAGGCAGTCGTAGAAGGCACGCGGGTCGGGGTTGCGGAAGGTCTCGGTCCAGGTGGCGCCGCCGTCCTCGGTGCGCAACACCCTGGAGGCCTCGCCCTCGCCGATGGACAGGGCCACGGCGCGTCGCGCGTCGAAGGCCTCGATGTCGCGCAGCTCCAGTTGCTCCGCGACCGCGCCGGGCGGCGAGACGTCCTGCCAGCTGCGACCGCCGTCGAGCGTGCGCAGCACGGTCCCCTTGGAGCCGGCGACCCAGGCCGTGGAACGGCTGACCGCGGCGAGCCCCCGGAAGCGGGAGGTCTGCCCGGTGTCCTTGAGGGCCCAGCCGCTCGCGCGTAAGTCCTGTCCCCGGTCCTGCTCTTCGGCGTGCGCGGGGCCTGCGAGCACCCCGACCGCAAGGATTGCCGCGCACATGCCAATTCCAACATCCAGAAGTCTCATGGCGCCGGAAGCTAACGCACCGCGGATCCGCCCGTCCAGAGGGCGTCCCCGCCGCCTTCCGGGTCGCCCGGCCGCCGCCCCGGGGGGCCTCGCCGCCGCCCCCGGGCGCCCGGCCGCCGACCGCCGCACCCGCGCTTCAGCCCGTGCGTTGCGCCTGTGGAGTGAGCGACAACCGGCCCTTCTGAAGAGCCCCGTGGCCCTGCGCGGCACACCGTCCCACCTTCGCGCACTTCCGCCCACCCGGTCACTCTGTGCGATCACACAGGCAGGTTCCGGCCAGTCGGTGACACAGCTCACTCAAACGCCCATGCACGCATTCGCCGATTCCGGCGTCTATCGGGTTGCCGGGCCACACCCCACAGTCCGGCAGCAGATCCGCCGCAAGGGAGTGAGCCTTGATCACTGTCATCGAGCAGGCCGCGCAGGCCCGTCTGGTCGCCACCGCGCCGAAGGTCGAGACCGTTCCCGTCACCCTCTGTTACGACCGGGCGGATCCCTTCGCCGTTCGCATGGCCTTCCCCGCCCCGGCCACGCTGGAAGGTGTCGAGGTCTCGTGGACGTTCTCGCGCGAGCTGCTGGAGTCCGGGCTGGACCGCCCGTCCGGCTGCGGCGACGTGCGCGTGCGGCCGTACGACGGAGACCGGACCACGATCGAGTTCCACGCGGTGGAGGGCGTCGCGATCGTCCTGATGCTGACGGCCGAGCTGCACCGATTCCTGGAGCGGGCCGCGGCCGTGGTCCCGCCCGGCCTGGAGCACCTCTACCTCGACATGGACCACAGCCTGGCCGAGCTGATGCGCGACACCTGCTGAACCCCCCTGTCCCCGCCGTAAATCGTTTGCGGGCGGCCGGGGGCCGCCCGTAGCTTCGTTGACGCCCCATTGCCGTCGAACGGAGCAGGACGTTGCTCTTCTGAGGTCCGAGACACCGACCAGCGCGACCACCGCGACCACCGCGGTCACCGCGACCGTCAAGAACCCCCCGTGATCATCGACATCACGGCCACGGTCGCCGTCCCGCCCCTGTCGTGATCGCGTTCGCGATCCGAGCGTCGGCTGTCTCCCCGCGTTGCACGCACCACTCACGCAACCTGGAGGCCTCCATGAGCCACGCCCCTGCATTCATCACCTGTTCCGCCCTGTCCTTCGACTGGCCCGACGGAACCCCCGTGTTCGACGGGTTCCAGCTGGCCGTCGGCCCCGGCCGTACCGGCCTGATCGGACTCAACGGGAGTGGCAAGTCCACCCTGTTGAAGCTGATCGCCGGTGAACTTACCCCGTCCGAGGGCCAGTCGTCCGTAGCCGGCTCGGTCGGCTACCTCCCCCAGACCGTCACCCTCGACACCGCGCTGCGCGTGGACGAGGCGCTCGGCATCCGCACCGCCCGCGCCGCGCTGCACGCCATCGAGGCGGGCGAGGCCACGGAGGCGAACTTCGCCGCCGTCGGCGACGACTGGGACGTGGAGGAGCGGGCCCTGGCCACGCTCGACCAGCTCGGTCTCGCCCGGATCGGCCTGGACCGCACCGTCGGCGAGCTCTCCGGCGGCGAGTCCGTCCTGCTGCGCCTGGCCGCACTGCTGCTGGACCGTCCCGACGTCCTGCTGCTGGACGAGCCGACCAACAACCTTGACCTGCGCGCCCGGGGCCGCCTGTACGCGGCCGTCGAGTCCTGGTCCGGGGTGATGCTCCTGGTCAGCCACGACCGCGAGCTGCTGGAGCGGGTCGACCAGATCGCCGACCTGCGCGACGGTGAAGTCCGCTGGTACGGAGGGAACTTCACCGACTACGAGGAGATGCTCGCCGCCGAGCAGGACGCGGCCGAGCGCATGGTCCGGGTCGCGGAGGCCGACGTACAGCGGCAGAAGCGCGAACTGGCCGACGCACAGGTCAAATTGGCCCGGCGCAAGCGGTACGGCCAGAAGATGTACGAGAACAAGCGCGAGCCGAAGATCGTGATGGGCGCCCGCAAGCGTGCGGCACAGGAATCGGCCGGCAAGCACCGGATCATGCACACCGAGAAGCTGGCCCAGGCGAAGGAGCGGCTGGACCAGGCGGTGGAGGCGGTCCGCGACGACGCCGAGATCCGCATCGAACTGCCCGCGACCCTGGTCCCGCCGGGGCGGCGCGTCCTGACTCTCAGCGATGTGCACCTGCCGCACGGGGGCCGCGTACGGGGCGAGTGGGAGCTCCGGGGCCCGGAGCGGATCGCGCTGGTGGGCCGCAACGGCTCGGGGAAGACCACGCTGCTCCGCACGATCGCGGGGCAGCTAGCACCGGAGTCCGGGACGGCCGAGACCCATGTGACCACGCGGTTCCTGCCGCAGCGGCTGGACGTGCTGGACGAGGACCGCTCGGTCGTGGAGAACGTGGCGCGGTTCGCCCCGCAGGCCACCAACAACCTGATCCGGGCCCGGCTCGCGCACTTCCTCTTCCGGGGCGGGCGGGCGGACCGGCCGGCCGGCACCCTGTCGGGCGGCGAGCGGTTCCGGGCGGCACTGGCGGCGCTGCTTCTGGCGGAGCCCGCCCCGCAGCTCCTCATGCTGGACGAGCCGACGAACAACCTCGACCTGTCGAGCGTGCGGCAGCTGACCGACGCGCTGGAGTCGTACCAGGGCGCGCTCGTGGTGGCGAGCCACGACGTGCCGTTCCTGGAGTCGATCGGGGTGACGCGCTGGCTCCTGCTGGACGGCGAGCTGCGGCCGACCACGGCCGAGGAGGTCCGGGAGGCGCTGTGGCACGGCTGACCGGCTGACGGAGCACGGCGTACGCGGGTCCCCTCCCCGCGCGAGGGTGAGTCATACAGGGCGCGAAGGTCACCCCGTGTGAGACTTACGCTACAGACCGTAGCGAAACTCGGTCAGCGGGAGAGGGGAACCGTGCCACCCAGGAGCACACCCACCGCCAGGCAGCGGCGCCTCGGCTCCGAGCTGCGCAGACTCCGCGAGGAGTCGGGCACGTCGGTCCAGTGGGCCGCGGCGCTGCTCGGGGTCGACCGCACCCGGATCCCGAACATCGAGTCGGGCCGGATCGGCATCAGCGCCGAACGCGTCCGCACCCTCGCCCGCCACTACGGCTGCCGGCACCCGGAGCTCGTGGACCTGCTCGCGGGGATGGCGCAGGAGCGGGACAAGGGCTGGTGGGAGCGGCACCGGGGGGCACTGCCGCCCGGGCTGCTCGACATCTGCGAGCTGGAGCACCACGCGGTCGGGCTGCACACCGCGGTGACCACGCACATACCCGGACTGCTCCAGACCGAGGCGCACGCGCGGGCCGTCTTCGGCGTCGCCGACCCGCCGCTGCCGGAATCCGAGCTCCAGGCCCGCCTCGCGCTGCGGATGGGCCGCCAGCAGGTGTTCGCGCGGGAGCGGCCGCCGCTGTACGAGGCGGTGGTGCACGAGGCGGCGCTGCGGATGCGGTTCGGCGGGCCCGGGGTGGTCCGGGAGCAGCTGGAGCACGTACTCGCACAGTCGGAGCTGGAGCGTACGACGGTCCGGGTCATTCCGTTCAGCGCCGGCGGCTTCCCGGGGTCCGGGCAGTCCTTCACGTACGCCGCGGCGGCGCTGAGCCGGCTGGACACCGTGCAGCTGGACAGCTCGCACGGCTCGATGCTGGTCGACTCGGACCCGAAGCTGAGGCGGTACCGGGGGCTGCTGGAGCGGCTGCGCTCCCTGGCGCTGCCGGCGGCCGCCTCCCGCGATTTCATCCACACCGTCGTGCGGGACCTGTGACCGGGTCCGGGCCCCGGGCCCGTGTCATGGCCCTATGACCCACGGCCCACGGCCCCGAGGCCGACGGGGAGACCGAGGAGACCGAGGAGACCGGAGATCGACATGACCCCTTTCGAGGCCGCTTCGGCCACCCACCGGGACCACCGGGACATCGCCTGGTCGGAGCCCTTCTGCAGCGAGGGCGCCAACTGTTTCCGCTTCGGCCGCGACGCCGCCGGTCGGGCGTACATCGGAACGACGGGCTCCGGTGCGCACGTGTCCGACTCCGTCGAAGCCCTCCGGGCACTGGTCTCGGCCGTCAAGGCGGGGGCGGCCGACCACCTCCTCGCGTGATTTTGCCCTTTCGTTTCCCCTTCGAGGCCCTCTCAAACTGCACAAATAACCGGACGTAACCGGACATAGGTACGCCGAGGGCTTGGCTGGCCTTGATGTCAGGCTTAACCTACGACTCCGTAGGCTACGGAACCGTAGGTAATTCGCTTTGCACCCAGGAGTACCCGTGACGATCACCTCTCCCCACCTCGGCAGCTCGGAGGCGTGGACCGACGCCAAGCTGCTGTACGCGCTGGAAGAGGTGGTCGAAAAGGAGCTCAACCGCCACCTGCAGGTCACCAAGGACTGGATGCCCCACGAGTACGTTCCGTGGAGCGAGGGCCGGAACTTCCCGGGCTTCTTCGAGGACGGCGAGGCCTGGGACCCGCAGCAGTCCAAGGTCACCGACATCGGCAAGATCGCGCTGGTCGTGAACCTGCTGACCGAGGACAACCTCCCCAGCTACCACCACGAGATCGCGACGCTCTTCGGGCGCAACGGCGCGTGGGGCACCTGGGTGCACCGCTGGACGGCCGAGGAGGGCCGCCACGGCATCGTGATGCGCGACTACCTGCTGGCCTCGCGCGCCGTGGACCCGGACAAGCTGGAAGCGTTCCGCATGCAGCACATGTCGGAGGGCTTCGAGTCCGACAACCGCCACTCGATGCTGCACTCGGTGGCGTACGTGGCCTTCCAGGAGCTCGCCACGCGCATCTCGCACCGCAACACCGGCCACCAGTCCGGTGACCCGGTCTGCGACCGCATGCTGGCGCGCATCGCGCAGGACGAGAACCTGCACATGATCTTCTACCGCAACCTGCTGGGCGCGGCCTTCGAGCTCGCCCCGGACCTGACCATGCAGGCGGTGCGGGACGTCGTCGTCAACTTCCGGATGCCCGGACACGGCATGCCCGGTTTCGAGCGGATGGCCGCGCAGATGGCCATCGGCGGCGTCTACAACCTGCGGATCCACCACGACGACGTACTGGCGCCGGTCCTCCGCTTCCTCAAGGTCATGGACATCGCCGGCCTCGGCCCGGAGGGCCAGAAGGCCCAGGACGAGCTCGGCCTGTTCATGGACGGCCTGAACACCGAGGCCACGAAGTTCGACGAGAAGCTGGCCGCCCGCGCCGCGCGCCTCGCGGCCCGCAAGGGCTGACCGATTTCCGCCCGCTCGGGCGAGTGACGCCGATTGCCCTGGCAGAGCCGCGCTCTGCCAGGGTTTCGCGTCATGACGTCACTCCAGGTGGACATCGACCAGCTGACCCGTTTGACCCGCGCCCTGGACTCCTCGCTGAGCTCCCTGCGGGAGGCCCGGCGGGCCCTGGACCACGTGCGGCCCGACCAGCTGGGCACGGCGGATCTCGATGCGGCCTGCGACGGCTTCCAGGAACGGTGGGCCTACGGCACCCGGGAGCTGACCAAACGGGTCAAGGCCGTACGGGAGGGCGTGGACCGCAGCGCGGCGGAGTACGCGGAGCTGGAGCAGGCCGTCCGCACGGCCTTCCTCCGCGCGGCGGCCGCCCATGGCTGAGCACGCGGCGCTGGGCTTCGACCCGGCCCCCGGAAATCCGGCCGCGGTCCTGGCGTTGGCCAGGAAGCTCGGCGCGTCGGCGAAGTCGCTGGACGAGGCCTCCCGCGTGGTGACGGACCTCGTCTCGCACAGCTCTTCCTGGCAGGGCGAGGCGGCGACCGCCTTCCGGGCCTCCCTCTCGCGGGACCTCCCCCGCTACCTGGCCTCGGCCCACACCTCCCTGGCGGAGGCCGCCCGCCGGCTCACGGGCTGGCACGACACCCTGGTCGCGCACCGCGAGCTGGCCGCCCGCTACGAGGCCCAGGCCGCGGCGGCGAAGACCGAGGAGGCCCTCACCGACACCCGCCGCCTGGCCCGCGAACTCGCCGCCGAACACGCGGCGGCGGCCCGCCGCGTGGCCGCGACGCTGAACGCCGCGACGGACAAACTGGCCCCGAAGGAACCGGGCCTCCTGGCCTCGATCTGGCACAAGATCACCGAAGACCCGGCGGACGCCCTCTCCAACGCCTCGGCGATCCTGGGCTTCGTGGGCGCGCTGGTGGCGCTCGCCTGCCCGCCTGCCGGCCTCGCCATCATGCTGGTGGGCAGCGGCCTGTCCTTGGCGGCCCTGGCCATGCACGCTTCCGACCCGAAGTTCCGCAAGTCCCTGACGGACGGCTTGACCAAGGGCCAGTTCGACGCGGACTTCTGGAAAAGCAGCGTGACCCTCATGGGGGACACCGTCGGCTCGGTCCCGGGCGTGGCCGCCCTCGCCTCAGGTGCCAAGGCCGGAACGGCGGCCGCCCGCGCGGCCATGGCAGCCGCCCCGGAGGCCAGCGCACTGACAGGACTCAGCCCAGGGGCCACCGCCTTCCGCCAGGCAGCATGGTCCACGTCCGACGACCTGCGCCAGGTGGAGAGCCCCCTGACAGGATGGGCATTGCGGACCTCGACTCAGGAAACCCGAGACCGGGTAGGCGTAGCCGTGGCCGGCACAGGAGCCCTGACCGCCACACTCGACTACGGCCCGGACAACGAAACAGTCGAACACAGCTCGACGTCCGTGGACGGTGCCCGCGGGGTTCTGGAGGACGCTCCCTCAGCCATCAGAAAGTCCGGCCGCGTCTGGTCGGAGCTGAGGCCGTGACACATCCGAATTCCGTCCCTCCGGTCTGGTTCCGTCTGCCTCCCGGCTTCCATGACATCAGTCCTGGCGACAGGGCGACACTGGACGCATTCGCCGAGGCCTTGGGCAGCACTGACGCTCAACGGGAACTGTCCCAGCTCATGGACGACCTCGAAGAACTCGCCGGTCATGACGTCGTGCACACCGCGATCGGCTTTCACCCCGAGGAGCCGGTC
Source organism: Streptomyces erythrochromogenes (assembly GCF_036170895.1). NCBI lineage: Bacteria > Bacillati > Actinomycetota > Actinomycetes > Kitasatosporales > Streptomycetaceae > Streptomyces > Streptomyces erythrochromogenes. The sequence goes on from NZ_CP108036.1 coordinate 1,648,010, forward strand.
GGCGTCGCGACGTCGTTGTTCTCGCTGACCGTCCGGCCGGCCCAACAGCCCAATCCCCGGCTTACCGTGGCACGTACGGCACTGGCGATCGCACGCTCGCCACATTGGACCAGCTGCATCCGCCAGTTCATCGAGTTGCCGTCCGGGCTTCCCTGCTGCCTGGTCGCGGGCACCATTTGTGTGCCCGACGTGGAGAATCGTCTATTTCAGGCCAGAGTCGCGACTGTGCATCCGGATGGGCTCCACCTACTCGTCCTCGATCTGACCAGCGCTTCAGCACAGCACGCTGAGGCCTATACGAACATCCTTGAGGCGGTCGCACACACCGCCCTCTTCTCGGACCCCGATGCAAGTGCGCCGACAGCAGCCGGTACCTCACGCATCCTGGAGGTGCTCCTATGAGCCTCGCAGTCGCCAAGGTGGCCTGGGACCACCCTCCGACGGTTGTCGGCTTCCGGCGGCTCGTCCTCCGCCGCCTCGGATGGGTGTTCAGTCTCGGGGGGCCCCCGCTGATTGCGCTGGCCTGCATCGGCCGCGTCCCCCACGCAGGAACAGCCTTCGCCCTGATCACCATGCTCGCCGCGCCGCTTCTTCCATGGGTGCTCACCGCGTACATCAGGCGCCATCGGGTCAAGGCCGTACTGCGGTCCTACCCCTGGGGCGAGTGGCCGTGCCGGCACCCGCTCCGACCGCCCGGGAGCCCGGCGACGATCGCGATTCCCTTTCGGGAGGACTTCACGGCCACGCTGCGGATCCTTCCGTTCCCCATTGCGCTCGCGCAGTTGGAGAACGATCACCCGGACCGGATCTGGTTCGCGGGCGACCCCCGCTTCGGTGGGGTCGTGTCGCCCGTCGGGGGGCACTACCCCGTGCGGGTCGTGCCCCACACGCCGCGGCGCGAGGAGTGCGGTGGCGAGGGGTTCGACCTCGCGCGGCGGGTGGGGTTGGTTCGTGCCAGCGGGAAGGCCACGCGGACCTGAGTCAGCGGCGGCGGGGGCGCAGCGCGAGGCGCTCCGCCTCCGAGAGGCCGCCCCAGACCCCGAATCGCTCGTCATTGGCCAGGGCGTACTCCAGGCACGCCGCCCGCCCCTCGCACGCCCCGCACAGCCGCTTCGCATCGCGCAATGAGGAGCCCGGCTCCGGGAAGAAGAAGCCCGGGCCGGTCTGGGCGCACAGGGCGAGTTCGTACCAGGCGGTGGTGTCGGTGGCTGCGGCAGAGGTGTTCGTAGACATGCCGCAGATACTGGTCAGCGCGGATGGACGTCCGCTATACGCCTGATCAACATGACGTACGCATCCCCTCCCAGAGCATCGCATCCCCCACTGACAACGGGCCTCACCCGCCCCGGTAGTGAACGTGCGGCAGGATGCGGGCACATGACTCTCTCGTCGCGCTTCGACTTGCCGGGACAGATACGGTCCGTCGCCGCCCAGCACCCTTCCGGCCCCCTGTACGCAACCACTTACGGGGCGAATCCGCTGGAGACGGTCGTCTCGTCGGTCGATCTGTCCGGGCGGGTCCTGTGGCAGCGGGCGTATCCGGGCACCGGACGCCCTCGATCCCGGCTGTCGCCGAGCGGCACTCTCTGGCTCGCGCGGCCGACGGATGGGGGCGGCCGGGCACTGGAGGGCATCCTTCCCGACGGTTCGGTGGACCGGACCGTCATCCTGCCGTGCCGGGCAGGAGAGGAGGTGGCGGCCTTCGTCGCGCTCGGCGACGGCTTCTGCGTCAGTTGGGCCGGCGCCGCCCCGATGCTGCTCGCACCGGGCTGGAGACCGTCACAGGTGCCACGCGTCGCACGGTACAGCCGGGACGGGCAATGCCTGTGGTCGACGCCGATCGACCTCGGCCCGGTCTCGCACCCCGGCATGCTCGAGGTGAACGCGGAGACCGGCTGGGAGGTACGAACGGCGGCGCCGCGACCGCCGGAGTGGGTGGAAGCCGCCCGTTGGGAGCCGCTGCTCGTGTCCGGCGACAGGGTCGCGGCCGGTTTCGCCGATGGCCGGAGCGGCGTCGGGCGAACCTTCTTCCTGGACTTCGTGAGCGGTGCGCTCGTCGCCGTCACGGACCCCGGGCCCTCACGCCGCAATGCGATCGCAGGTCATGGTGCCTTCCTGGTCGGCACCCTGGGTTACGGGGCGTGAGCCACGCGCCGTTTCGGCCGCGACGGAATGGAGGGCGCCCGCTGGGACTGCCACGGGGCGATGACCGTGGACGGGCTCGGCACCGTTCGCGGCCTCTCGCTGTCGGTCACCCCGTCCTCCACGTCGCGATTCCGTCGGCTGACCAACTCGAACGGCCGTGTGGACGGGCCTCATCTGGCCGACCGCCACATCTCGCATCCGGCGGTGGACACCAACGGCACCACGGTGTTCTGGCATGACGGAAAGCTGGTCGCCGTCGACTCGGACATGGCCCTGCGCGAGTTGTTCGTGTCGGACGACGACAGGAACGTGCCGGGACGCACCCTGCTGCTCGGAGGAGGCCTCGTCGTCCAGTCCCTGGGCAGCGAGATCCTCGCCTTCCGGACGGATCTGGCCGCCCTGGCCGATGGTCCGTGGCCGTGCGGCGATGCGAACCTCCTGGGCAATCCCGTGCTGGAGTGACGGGGCCCGGTGGCGATGGGCGGGGTCAGTCCTTGTGTTTGGCGCGGCTGGGCTGGACGCGTTTGGGTTCGCCCGGCATTTTCGGGTAGTCCGGGGGGTACGGCATGTCGCCCAGGCCGTGGTCGTGTTCGTCGCGGGCCGCGAGTTCCAGAACGGCGTCCAGGGTGAAGGCGTGGTCTTCCATGTCCGCGTGCACATCGCCCAGTTCCGCGAAGCGGGCCGGCATCGTCACGATGTCGAAGTCCCGCGGCTCGGCGTCGTCCACCTCGTCCCAGCGCAGCGGCGCCGAGACCGGGGCGTGCGGGCGGGGGCGGACCGAGTAGGCGGAGGCGATCGTGCGGTCCCGCGCCGTCTGGTTGTAGTCGACGAAGATCCGCTCGCCGCGCTCCTCCTTCCACCAGGCCGTCGTGACCTTGCCCGGCATGCGGCGCTCCAGTTCCCGGCCGAGGGCGATGGCGCACCGGCGGACCTCGGTGAAGGTCCAGCGCGGCTCGATCGGGACGAAGACGTGCAGTCCCCGGCCGCCGGAGGTCTTGGGCCAGCCGCGCAGGCCCAGCTCTTCCAGCAGGGCGCGCAGCTGGTGGGCGGCGGCCACCGCGTGGTGGTAGTCGGTGCCCGGTTGGGGGTCCAGGTCGATGCGCAGTTCGTCGGGCCGGTCGGTGTCCTCACGGCGCACGGGCCAGGGGTGGAAGGTGAGGCAGCCCAGGTTGGCCGCCCACAGGACGGCGGCGGGCTCGGTCGGGCAGATCTCGTCGGCCGTACGGCCGCTCGGGAAGGCGATGTGGGCGGTCGGGATCCATTCGGGGAGGTTCTTCGGGGCCCGTTTCTGGAAGAAGGACTCGCCCTCCACCCCGTCGGGATAGCGCTCCAGGGTCGTCGGCCGGTCGCGGAGGGCGCGGAGGATGCCGTCCGCGACCGCCAGGTAGTACTCGGCGACGTGCCTCTTGGTGAGCCCGCGCTCCGGGAAGTAGACCTTGTCCGGGCTGGACAGCCGTACCGTCCGCCCGGCCGCCTCCAGCTCGATCGCATTGCCAGCAGCACCCATGTGGGCCACCGTAGGCGGGCCGGACCGCTGCCGCATACCGGGCGGGTCCGGATATACCACCGCAGAATCGAGGGCATGGATCTGCCAGTGATGCCTCCGGTCAAACCGATGCTCGCCAAGTCGGTGGCGAAGATCCCGCCCGGCATGCAGTACGAGGCCAAGTGGGACGGCTTCCGGGCGGTCGTGCACCGCGACGGCGACGAGGTCGAGGTGGGCAGCCGCACGGGTAAGTCCTTGACCAGGTACTTTCCCGAGCTGGTGGAGGCCCTGAAGGAGAATCTGCCCGTCCGCTGCGTCGTGGACGGCGAGATCGTGATCGTCCACGACGGGCGTCTGGACTTCGACCGGCTGACCGAGCGGATCCACCCCGCGCAGTCCCGTGTCGCCCTTCTGGCCGAGACGACCCCCGCCAGCTTCATCGCCTTCGACCTGCTCGCCCTCGGCGACGAGGCCCTCCTCGACGCCCCGCTCACCGACCGCCGTTCCGCCCTGGTCAGCTCCCTCTCCACTGCACGGCCCCCCGTCCACCTCGCGCCCGCGACCACCGACCCCGCGCTCGCGCAGGAGTGGTTCGAGCGGTTCGAGGGCGCCGGGCTCGACGGGGTGATCGCCAAACCGCTCGATCTCCCCTACCGGCCCGATGCCCGCCTCATGTACAAGATCAAGCACGAACGTACCGCCGACGTCGTCGTCGCCGGTTTCCGTTTCCACAAGAGCGGTCCGATTGTCGGATCGCTCCTGCTCGGCCTGCACGACGCTCAGGGCACGCTCCAGCACGTGGGCGTCTGCGCGGCCTTCCCCATGAAGCGCCGGGCCGAGCTGGTGGAGGAGCTCGAACCGCTGCGGATGCCCGACCCGACCGGCCACCCGTGGGCCGCCTGGGCCGAGGAGTCCGCGCACGAGAGCGCCCGGCTCCCCGGCGCACAGAGCCGCTGGACCGGCAAGAAGGACCTCTCGTGGGTGCCGCTGCGCCCGGAGCGCGTCATCGAGGTCGCGTACGACCACATGGAGGGGGACCGCTTCCGGCACACCGCGCAGTTCCGGCGCTGGCGGACCGACCGGACGCCCGAGAGCTGCACCTACGCCCAGCTGGAGGAGGTCGTGGGCTACGACCTCGCCGAGGTGCTCGGGCAGGCCGGCTGAGGCCGGCCCGCCCGGTCTGCCCGGTCCGCATCAGAGGCCGGCCCCGCCCCCCGGTCCGCCCGGCCCGCCCGGTCCGCATCTGAGGCCGGGGCCGCCGCCCCGTCAGCCCGCCGTGAGCTTCTCCCACTCCTCCCGGTCCGGTCCCGCCTCGTTCGGCGCGTAGTCCGGCCGCGTCGCCAGCCAGCGTGCCACCCGGGCCCGGATCTCCGGGTCCGCGTACGCCCGCTCCGGCGGCTCCGCCAGGTGCCGGACCCGCGCCCGCGCCCGCATCACCTCGGGGTCCTCCAGCGCACAGTCGAACAGCGCGGCCACCTCCCGCGCCGTCCCCGTACGCCCCGCCCGCGTCGCGAAGCGCTCGCCGATGGCCGCGTCGGCCACCACCTGGAAGTCGAACCACGGTTTCAGGGTCCGCACCGCCCACTCGTGGTGGTCGACGGCGAACCGGTCCGACCCGGGGTCCCGGTGCGCCGTACGGGCCACCCTGCGCGCCGCCCACAGCGCGAGGGAGGTGCCCTGCCCGAGGGTCGGGTTGGTGTGCGTGATCGAGTCGCCGACCGGCACCAGCCCGGTCACCACGGGACCGCGCTCGTCCACCAGCGCGCTCCAGCGGTTGTCCAGGCCGGCCGTGGCCAGTACCCCCGACAGCGGCTCGGCGCCGAGTGCCAGCCAGGCCTCGCCGGGCGGGAAGGAACGCGCCGCCCGCTCGAAGACCGCGGGGTCGCGCAGCGCCGAGCGCGTGGTGTCCGCGGTGTGCACGAACAGCGTCACGGCGAAGACCCCGTTGTCGGCCGGGAAGACCGCGCACCCGGCGAAGGCGCCGCCGGTCACCGCCCAGGGCCGCCGCGGCCCCTCGTCCATCCCCTCCGGCATCCGGTACCAGCGGCAGAAGTACGCGAGCCCCGTGCGGTGCCGTTCCACGACGGGCGGCCGGCAGCCCACCGCGCCGAGCCTGCGCTCGATACCGCCGCGGCGGCCGCCCGCGTCCACGACGAGGTCCCCCTGGTAGCCCCCCGCCTCCGTGATCACCCCCGTCACCCGGATCCCGTCGGCCTCGCCGGCCCCGCCAGGTTCGCCCGCGGCCGAGTCGTCCCCGGCCTGCGACGCGGTGGTGAGTCCCGTGACCGGCTCCCCGTGGCGGACGACCGCTCCGGGCTCGGCGCGCAGCGCCGTGGCCAGCGCGCTCTCCAGCACGATGCGCCGCGCCTGGAGCATCACGAGGTCCTGGTCGCCGGGCAGCTCGGGCGGCCGTACCTCGAACCAGTCCAGCTCGTGCCGCTCACGGGCGCCGAGGCGGAGCATCTCCGCGTACACGTCGGGAAGATCGTCCCGCAGGACGTTGCGGGCGGCACCCAGCAGCGCGTGCGGCTGGACCGCCTGCGGTACGGTCGGCCGCCGCCAGCCGAAGAAGTCGCGGTCGAGCGCGGTACCGGGGGCTCGCGTGTCGCGCTCGAACAGCTCCGCCGTGTGTCCTCGCCGCGCCGCGAGCAGGGCGGTGGCGAGCCCGCCGACGCCGCCGCCGATGACCAGCACATGTGCCATGGAACGTCCCCCGAACCGTTGGACCGTACGACGATCACACCGCCCAGAGCCTGCACGTACGGGGGCGGGCCGAAACCCGCACACGTGTCCGGCGGGCGCGCCGCTGCCCGGCCGTGGTCCGCGCGCGGCAGGCCGAGTCCCGGCCCGTACGGTCAGCCGCGCCCCGTACGGTCAGCCGCGGCCCGCACCCTCCCCCGCGAGCGCCGCCGCGCCCGCGCGATGGGCCTCCACCGCCCGCCGGGTCTGCTCCTCGATCAGGTCGGCGTTGATGGCCGCGGCCGCCTGTGCGCCCTGGGCGGCCGCCCCCGCGACCTTCTCCAGCGGCGCGGTCACGTTGCCCGCCACCCAGACCCCGCGGAGCGCGGTGGCCCCGGTTGCCGGGTCGGACTCGACGTAACGGCCGATCACATGGCCGTCCCGCGTCATGTCCGCGGTCGGCAGGCCCAGGCTCGTCAGGACCCCCGAACGGGCGGTGAACCGCGGGGCCACCACCAGCGCCCGGCACTCCACTGCCGCCCCGCCGGCCAGGGTCACCCCGGTCAGCCGGTCGTCCTCGACGGCCAGGCCGGTCACCTCGCCCTCGACGACCCGGATCCCGAGGGCCGCCAGCAGCTCCCGGTCTTCCTCCCCCAGTGGCCAGGTGTGCGCCAGCAGCGTGGTCCTCTCGCTCCAGTGCCGCCACATCTGCGCCTGGTGCACGGCGATCGGGCCGTCGGCCAGTACCGCGACCGGCCCGTCCCCGACCTCCCAGCCGTGGCAGTACGGGCAGTGCAGCACGTCCCGCCCCCAGCGCTCCCCGAGCCCCGGCACCGCCGGCAGCTCGTCCACCAGGCCGGTGGCGACCAGCAGCCGCCCCGCCCGCACGGTCGAGCCGTCCCCGCAGCGGACCAGGAAACTCCCGTCGGGCAGCCGGTCCGCGGCGACGGCCGTGCCCGGCCGGATCCGCCCGCCGTAGCCCTCCACCTCCGCGCGCCCCCTGGCGAGCAGCTCGGCCGGGCTCGCCCCGTCCAGACCGAGGTAGCCGTGCATGTGCGCGGCCGGGGCGTTGCGCGGGCTGCCGGAGTCGATCACCAGGACCGAACGGCGCGCCCGGACCAGGGTGAGCGCCCCGGCCAGTCCGGCCGCACCACCACCGACGACGACCACGTCGAACGAGTCTTCCTTTGCGTTGTCCATGTCTGCGAGGGTCTGCCCGGATCCGCCATTTGACAAATGTTCTTGCCGAAGCAGCAAATGGAGTCATGGCCCCCGAGAAGCAGGACGAGGAACTCGCCGACGTGCTCACGGCCGTGGGCCCGCGGCTGCGGGCCCTGCGCCGGCAGCGCGGCACCACGCTGGCCCAGCTGAGTGAGACCACCGGCATCTCGCTCTCCACGCTCTCCCGGCTGGAGTCCGGGCAGCGCAAGCCGACGCTGGAGCTGCTGCTTCCGCTGGCCAAGGCGCACCGGGTGGCGCTGGACGAGCTGGTCGGCGCGCCGGAGACGGGGGATCCGCGGATCCGCCCGCGTCCCTTCGTCCGGCACGGCCACACCTACGTGCCGCTGACCCGCAACTTCGGCGGGGTGCACGCCTTCAAGCAGATCCTCCCGCCCGTCGAGGGTCCGCCGCCCGTACCCGAGCTGAAGGTCCACGAGGGCTACGAGTGGCTGTACGTGCTGTCCGGGCGGGTCCGGCTGCTGCTCGGGGAACACGACCTCGTGCTCGGCCCCGGAGAGGCCGCCGAGTTCGACACGCGCACGCCGCACGCCTTCTGCAACGCCGGTCCGCAGCCTGCGGAGTTCCTCAGCCTCTTCGGCCCCCAGGGCGAGCGGATCCATGTCCGCGCCCGGCCCACCGCTCCTCCGGAAGGACGTCCATGACCACCACCGGTGCCGCACACTCCGAACGCCCCGAGCGGGCCGTTCCCCAGCCGAACGCCGTCGTCGGCGTCGGCCTCGTCGTCATCGGAGGGGACGGCCGGGTGCTGCTCGGCCAGGCGCACGACGGCCGTTGGGAGCTGCCCGGCGGCAAGGTCGACCCCGGGGAGGGCTTCGAGCAGGCCGCCGCCCGGGAGCTCGCCGAGGAGACGGACCTGCGGGTGGGCCCCGGGGGCGTCCGCGTCCTGTCCGTCCAGATCGACGCGACGTCAGGCCTTACCCGGCTGACGGCGGCCGCCGTCACCACCACGGCGGAGGGTGTGCCGGCCGTCACCGAGCCCCACAAGATCGCCCGCTGGGAGTGGTTCTCGCCCGCCGAGATCCCGTCGGCGCTGTACGCCCCCTCGGCGGCGGTGCTCCGGGCCTGGCGCCCCGACCTCACGCAACTGCCGCACGTCCCCTCGTACGACTACCCGACGGCGGCTCCGGCGCCGAGCGCCTGACGTCGGCGCCGGTCCTCCTCCTCGCCCAGGACGGCAGGCCGGGGCTGACGGATCCGGTCCCTGCCGCCGGGCAAGGTGCCCGCACGATGCCGGACTACCCCCTTCCGCCGTGGTGCGGGCAGGCTGGTCGCATGACAGGCGATTCCCGTCCTTCCCGTACCCGTACCCGTACCCGTACCGACGACCGCCGGGCGGTGGAACGCATTCTCGGCCGCCCCCTGGTGCAGGCCCGGCCAACCGGGGCGCTGCCGCCGGGCAGCCGTGTCACCGTGGTCCGCGACCCGGACCGGGACGGCCCCCGGCAGGTCGAGTTCCTCGGAACGACCGATGCCATGGGGGCACCAGAACCGAACGAACACGCCCAGGCCCTCAGCGGCGAACTGCTGTACCGGGTCGACTTCGACACCCCGCAGCGCGACTGCGACGGGCCGGGCTCCTACCGCAAGGCCCAGATCTGGGGCCGGTACCTGCGGCCGGAGCCGGATACCGAACGGCCGGACCCGGTCCCCGGCCCCTGACGGCCGACGGCGCCGGTGGGTCGGAGGCGGCTCAGCTGACGGCGACGACCGTGGCCGCCATGATCACCACCATGGCGGCCTGCATGTCGCGGATGGCCGCACGGACGCCGTCGGCCGCCCACTGGCCCTCGGCTATCTCCGCCATCCTCGGCTTCACCGCGGCGGGGCTGTGGTCCGGGAAGGCCAGGCGGTGCAGTTTCGCGCCGTGGAGCAGGGCGATGAGGCCCGCCGTGCGCTCGTCCGGCCGGACGCCCCCCAGGACCGCCGCGGCCAGCCGCTCCCGCAGGGCGCGCTCGACCGTGCCGTCGACCTCCGGGTAGCGCCGCTGGGGGAACACGCCCAGCACCTTGCGCACCTGCTCCGCCACCAGCCCGCGCTCGCCGAGCCGTTCCAGCACGGCGCCGGTCGCCTTCGTGTGGTCCTTCGTCAGCCAGTCCGTCACCCGGCGCCGGCCGAGGCCGCGCAGCCAGGTCTCGATCAGCCGGATCCGGCCGTCGAGCAGCGGCTCCCCGGTCGGCTCGGTGCTCCTGAGTTCCAGGTGCTTCCCCGAGATCGACACCCGTTCCGCCAGGACCAGTTCGAGCAGGATCGCCCCCGCCAGCGCCGGTGCCACCGACTGGCGCTGCCTCACCGCCCCGGACTCGTCGTCCAGGGACAGGAGCATGATCTCCTCGGCCAGCGTGATCGTGATCCCCATGTGCGTCGCCCCCAGGTCCTCGTACGTGTCGAAGGGAAGGACGACGGGTGACCGCCCGGGGTTCCGCTCCGAGCTGCATGATCGACAAGGCGTCCACGCTAGTGCCGCGCGACCACCTTCGGTGCGAAGCTCCCCTCGCCCAGGTCCTCGGCCAGCAACCGCTTCGCGATCGCGTCCGCCGCGACCCGCAGTTCGGCGCTGCGCGGCCGGCCGCGGTCCTTCTCCAGCTGGTCGCCCAGCCACTTGCCCCACGCCGCCGAGATGACGTCGGCCTCCCGCTGCCCGGCGCGCGTGAGGCTGAAGAAGGTGTCGTCGCGGGTGAGGAAGCCCTCCTCCACCATCCGGTCGAACACCGGCAGCAGTACCTCCGGCGGCAGCGAGCGCCGCCCCGCGACCAGGCCGATGCTGGAGTAGCCGATCGTCCTGGTCATCAGTTCCACCTGCATCACCGTCCACGCGCCCGCGATGTCCAGCCGGGTGTCGGAGGACGTGACGATCCCCCGCGCCGTGTCCGCCCCCATGTTCCGTACGAGTTTGCCGACCGCCAGCTCCAACAGCTTGGCCGAGTCGCCCGAGGCCGTGGCCGGCGAGCCGAAGCCGTCGCCCATGTCCGTGGATGCGGCCCGGGCGCTGTCGCGCAGCTTGACCTGCTTGAGGAACAGCGCCACGACGAACCCGAACACCGCCACCGGCACGGTCCAGAGGAACACGGTCTGCAGGGCCTCCGCGTAGGCCTCGATGACCGGTGTCGCGGCGGCCGGATCCAGCTGGTGCACCCCCTGTGGGGTCGAGGCGGCCCTGGCCAGCTGCGCAGGGTCCTCCCCGGTCGCCCTCGCCACGTCGGCGACCGCCGCCTCCAGGGCGGGTCCCAGCTGGTTGGCGTAGATCGTTCCGAAGACCGCCGTCCCGAAGGCGCTGCCGAGGGTGCGGAAGAAGGTGACCCCGGAGGTGGCCGTGCCGAGGTCGGCGTAGTCGACGGTGTTCTGCACGGCGATCGTCAGCACCTGCATGGACAGGCCGATGCCGGTGCCGAGCACGAACATGTAGAGCGATTCCAGCAGGCTGTCGGTACCCGGCTCCATCCGCGACAGCAGGTACAGGCCGATGCCCATGACCGCGTTGCCGACGATCGGGAAGATCCGGTACCGGCCGGTCCTGCTGACGACGTTGCCGCTGAAGACGGAGGCGATCAGCAGGCCGAAGACCAGGGGCAGGGTCCGGACGCCCGAGATCGTGGCCGAGTCCCCGTCGACGTACTGCAGGTAGGTCGGCAGGAACGTCAGCGCGCCCAGCATCGCGAACCCGACGACGAAGCTCAGCACGGAGCACACGGCGAAGACCGGGTTGCGGAAGAGCCGCATCGGGAGCATCGGCTCGACGGCGCGCGTCTCGGCCAGGCAGAACAGCGCCAGCGCGATCGCACCGCCCACGAACAGGCCGATGATCACGGGCGAGGTCCAGGCGTACTCGTTGCCGCCCCAGCTGGTGGCCAGGATCAGGGCGCTCGCGCCGATGGCCACCAGGGCGATGCCGAGGTAGTCGATGACCGGCTTGCCCGAGGCGCGCACCGCCGGGATCGTCTTGGCGGCCGCGATGACCACCAGGATGGCGATCGGGACGTTGACGTAGAAGCACCACCGCCAGGTCAGCTGGTCGGTGAAGAAGCCGCCGAGCAGCGGACCGATCACGGTGGCGACGCCGAAGACCGCGCCGATCGCGCCCTGGTACTTGCCGCGTTCGCGCAGGGGCACGACGTCGGCGATCAGCGCCATCGCGGTGACCATCAGGCCCCCGGCACCGACGCCCTGGACCCCGCGCCACACGATCAGGAACGTCATGTTGCTGGACAGGCCGCACAGGAAGGAGCCGCTGATGAAGACGACGGCGGAGATCTGGAAGATCAGTTTCCGGCCGAAGAGGTCACCGAACTTGCCCACCAGGACCGTCGCCACGGTCTCCGCGAGCAGGTAGGAGGTCACCACCCACGACATGTGGTCCCCGCCGCCCAGGTCCCCCACGATCGTGGGCAGGGCGGTTCCGACGATGGTCTGGTCGAGGGCCGCCAGGAGCACGCCCAGCATGATCGTGCCGAAGACGACGTTGCGCCGCCGCCGGTCGAGCACGGGGGGCACCGCGGCTGCGGCGGGGGCAGTGGTCACATCTCGCACTCTCACAGCACGTCCGCCGCGCCGCATGTGGCCCTGGGCCGTCGGAGGGACCCCCGAACGGCCCCGCGCGCGGCCCGGCCCGGGGACCGGCGAGGCAGGTCAGCGCAGGTGGGCCAGGCCCGGATGGGCCGTCGCGTAGCCGTCGAGCAGCCGCCTGGCCACTGCCACCGAGTCGACCAGCGGGTGGAGCGCGAAGGCCTTGACGGCGTCCGCCCGCGCACCGCTCGCGGCCGCCGCCAGGATCTCCCGCTCCACGGCCTTGACGGCCGTCACCAGCCCCACCGCGTGCAGCGGCAGCTGCTCGACGCCCAGGGGGTGGGCGCCGTTCGCGTCCACCAGGCAGGGCACCTCGATGACCGCTCCGGCATCCAGGACGGAGAGCGTCGAGCCGTTGCGGACGTTCAGGATCAGCGTGGCCCGCTCGTCCCGGGCGATGGCCCGCATCAGCGCGAGGGCGACCTTCTCGTAGCCCCCGGACTCCAGGTCGCTCTCGTCGCGCTCGCCCACGCCGGCCGCCTCGCGGTTCTCGGCCATGTACGTGGCCTCGCGCTCCGCCCGGGTCCGGTCCCAGGCGGCCAGGGCCGCACCGGCCGGCAGCCCGGCCCGGCCCGCCTCGGCGTAGAAGCCGCGCTGCTGGTCGCGCAGGAAGGCTCCGCGGGTCTGCGCGGCCTCCTGGTACGCCCGGACGGTGTCACGGTTGAAGTAGTAGTAGTGCAGGTACTCGTTGGGGATCGCGCCGAGCGAGCGCAGCCACTCGGCGCCGAAGAGGCGGCCTTCCTCGAAGGACTCCAGCGCGTCGGTGTCGGCCAGCAGCCGCGGCAGTTCGTCCCGCCCGCCGATGCGCAGCCCGCGCACCCAGCCCAGGTGGTTGAGGCCCACGTAGTCGATCCAGGCGTCCTCCGGCCGGGCGCCCAACAGCCGGGCGATGCGCCGGCCGAGGCCCACGGGCGAGTCGCAGATGCCGATCACCCGGTCGCCGAGCTCCTCGGCCATGGCCTCGGTGACCAGGCCGGCCGGGTTGGTGAAGTTGATGACCCACGCCTCGGGGGCCACACGGGCGATCCTGCGGGCGATGCCGCGGGCCACGGGTACGGTCCGCAGTCCGTACGCGATCCCGCCCGCGCCCACCGTCTCCTGGCCCAGGACGCCTTCGGCCAGGGCGACGCGCTCATCGGCGGCGCGCCCTTCGAGGCCGCCGACGCGGATGGCGGAGAAGACGAAGTCGGCCCCGCGCAGGGCCTCGTCGAGGTCCCGGGTGGCCGTGACGGCCGGGGCGTCGGGCACCGCGGCGGCCGCGGCCAGGTCTTCGAGGACCCGGGCCATGGCGGCGAGCCGCGCGGGGTCCTCGTCGTACAGCGTCACGTGGGACACCCGCCCCTCGGCGTGGTCCCCGAGCAGTGCTCCGTAGACGAGCGGTACCCGGAATCCGCCTCCGCCGAGGATCGTCAGCCGCACGTCCCTACCGCCCTTCGCCAGTGCAGATGCAGGTGCGGACGCCCGCCCGGTGCGGCTGCCCGCCCGGATGCCGGTGCCACGATCGATGACACGATCGGCGGCACGGGACCTCCGGCCGGCGTCCGCCCGCCAGTCTGCCCCGTTCGGTCACTCTCCCAGCGACGGCACGGCGCGCAGCCTGGCTCCCTGCTCGTGCGGGACCGCCGCGCTGCCCCGCACGGGACCTGTCGGCACGCCCAGCGGGCCGGACAGGATCAGGGTGATCCGGGTGAGCCCCATCTCGTCGAGCATGCGACTGGTCTCGGCCACCATCCGGCAGCGCACCAGGCCCCATCGCGGGTCGGGGTGGCGCACGGTGCGCACCGCCCCGTCCTGCTCGGCGGCCTCCGGCCCGCGCTTGCTCAGCCAGTGGGGGACGCCGTACCGGTAGGCCGCCTCCATGAACGGGTCACGGGCCACCTCCTGGCGGATGCTGCACAGGCCCTCGTCCTCCGGGGCTTCGGCCAGTGCCGCCGCGAACTGCGCGAGCAGCGGTACGCACCAGGCCGGTTCGTGGTCCTCCAGCACGGCCGCGGCGTCCGGGTGGAACAGCACGAAGCGCAGGAAGTTGTCGTCCGGCAGGGCCGTCGGGTGCGGCCGTACCGACTGGAAGAGCTGGTCGAAGGCCGAATTGGTGAGGGCGACGTCCCACCGGTGGTCCACCAGGAAGCTCGGGTAGGGCACGGCTTCCATGAGGGCCGCGTAGTCGCACAGGTAGTCGCGCTGCGCCGGGTCCTCGGGGAGCCGGTTCTCGTCGGCGGCCCGCCACGTGGGCGGCGGGTCGCGGTCGACCATGACGCGGAAGAGCCAGAAGCACTGGCGCTCGCTCATCTCCAGGGCCTCGGCCAGGGCGAGGAGTTTGCGGTCCGTCCATTCCTTGACCAGGCCGCGTTCCCAGTTGCCGTACGCGCGCACACTGATGCGGAGCCGGGCGGCGAGGTCCTCCTGGCTCAGCCCCAGCTCTTCGCGGCGCTGGCGCAAAATCTCCTTGCGTCGCTCCGACCGCACGGCACCGCGCGCGGACTCCTCGCCCGCCAGGCGTTCTTCACCGGCTCGGGCGAGTCCATCGGACGGGCCCACCGCTGCGAGATGTGGCACTGAGAGCTCCCCCTCCTCCGGTCTGGATCTTCATTTCCGTGTGGCGATCCTGCTACCGACTTCATTCGAGTGTCAACTATTGTGGCAATTCCAGCCTCTTGACAGCTCATTCCCGCCACAGCTGTGGCACGTTCTAGCCCTTCAGGGCGAGAGCGGCTAGATTCCAGAAGCCGACCATGTGCCGTACCGACTTCGCGCGATCTAGGAGAACCACTGGTGACAGACGGCTTCCCGGCTCCCGTCGCGGTGGCCGACGCACCCCTGGCAGCGACCATCACCCGCGTCGCCGAACTCGCGGGCAAAATGGGCCGCGACCTCAGCCAGGTCTTCGACCTGCGACGCCTCTCCGAGGCTTCGGGCGTGCCCACGGATGTGGTGAAGACCCTGCTCGACGGCAGGCCGGCCGGCGAACCCGACCTCCAGGCCCGCTTCCTGCAGCGTCTCGACCTGCTGCGGCGCACCCGCGTCAAGCCGAACGGCCGTCGCTACACGCAGCAGGAGATCGCGGACGGCGCCGGCATGTCGAGGCAGCAGGCGGGAGCCCTCATCAACGGCGACCGCCGCCCCACCATGGAGCATTGCGACGCGATCCAGCGCTTCTTCGGGGTGCACGCCGGGTTCCTCACGGCCCACGACGCCGACGCCCTCACCGACGCGCTCCAGCGGACCGAGCAACAGCTCCTCCAGGACTACGCGGGACGGGCGCGGGAAACCGTACCGGCCTCGGGCGCATCGGCAGGCGATCCGCTGGCAAGACTCCTGCAGAACCACGGTGTACGGGGCATCGCATGGCGCGCTGCCCAACTGCCCAGCGACAAGCACCGGGACAAGGTGACCGAATGGCTGGACATGCTCCTCGAAAGCGTCAAACCGAACGAATCCTGACCCAGTCGAAAGTCTGGGTCTGATCCTTGAGTCCTGATCCGGATCCGCGCCGACGGGGAGAACGGTGAGCATAGGCAGAGAGCAGCGGCGGTTGTGCGGGGAGCTGGTGGCCGGCATCCGGCTGACCGCCCCCGTGGAACCCGTGGACCTCTACGCTGCCCTCTGTGAGGGCATGAGCAGACACCGCGGCCGCCGGGTCGACTTCCGGATGGCTTCGTTCCCTCCCCGGACGGCCAGCGGTCTGTGGCTCGACATGGCGGACCGCGATCTCGTGGTCATCGAGGAACGCACCGCACCCGACCACCAACTGGTCATCCTGGGCCACGAGCTGTGGCACATGAAGGCCGGCCACTGCAGCCACCACGTCGACGGCGCCGCCGTCGCCGCGCGGCTGCTGTCCGACGAGGCCGACATCGGCGAGACGGTCCGCCGCGTCGCGGCGCGCACCCGCGCCGACGTCCAGGAGGAGACCGAGGCCGAGACCTTCGGCTTACTGCTGGGCAGCCGCTGCAGGAACTGGCTGGC
The DNA here is from genome assembly GCF_036170895.1 of Streptomyces erythrochromogenes. Lineage (NCBI taxonomy): Bacteria > Bacillati > Actinomycetota > Actinomycetes > Kitasatosporales > Streptomycetaceae > Streptomyces > Streptomyces erythrochromogenes. The sequence goes on from NZ_CP108036.1 coordinate 1,664,088, forward strand.
CGGGTCTGCCGGCCACCGGGCCCCCGTCCAGCGCGACGATCTCGCGGGCCGGATCGAGGCCTCGCTGGGCTACCGGGGACTGAGGAACGACCGTTGACCGGTGAGGACTACTACATACCGGCAGCAGCGATGGCGGTCTCACTCGCCTTCAAGCTGCCGGCCCTGCGGCACAACTGGCGCGACCCGCTCCTGCGCTCGGTCGTCGCCCTGCTGGCCCTGGCGGGGGCCGTGTTCGCCTTCGCCGCTCCGCCCACCATCGCGGCGGTCAACCGCTGGACCGGGATCGCCAACTTCTCCGCCCCGCTGGTCTACTGCCTGATCACCGCCTTCAGCGCCTCCTGCCTGGTCCTGATGGTCAACTGGCGGGGCGGGTCTCCCGAACGGACCAGGCGCGTCTCGCGCCGCTGGATCCTCGGCTACAGCATCGTGATCGTGGCCCTGGTCGTCCTGTTCGCCCTCGGTGAGGCCCCCGAGGAACGCCTGCGGGACTTCGACACCTTCTACGCGAACACGCCTTACGTCGGCCACATGATCGCCCTCTACCTGCTGGCGCACCACGTGGCGGCGGTGGTGATGGTGGTCCTGTGCTGGCGCTGGTCGCTCAAGGTGCGCGGCTGGCTGCGCATCGGGCTGATGATCATCGTCGCCGGGTACCTCTTCAACCTCGGCTACGACGCCACGAAGATGACGGCCGTGGTCGCCCGCTGGCTCGGCAACGACCTCGACGGCCTGAGCACCTACGTGGCTCCGCCGCTCGCCTCGCTGGGAGCGCTGATCAGCGCCATGGGCTTCGTGGTCCCGCTGGTCTGCCAGCGGCTCTCGGACCACTGGCAGACCTGGGCCACGTACCGCCGGCTCGGCGCGCTGTGGCAGGAGGTGCAGATCTCGGCGCCCGTCGGCACGCCCTCCGTGCAGATGGCCTGGTGGTCGGCGGCGGAACTGCGCGTGATCCAGCGGGAGTCCGACATCCACGACGGGTTCCTGCACCTCGGCCCCTACTTCGACAAGGGCCTGCGCGACGACGCCTACGACAGCGCCCTCGCCGACGGGGCCGACGAGGAGACCGCCCGCGCCGTCGGCGACGCCGCCATGGTCGCGGCCGCCGTACGGGCCCGCTCCGCGGACCCCGACGGGCAGACCATCGGCGAGGACGAGGAGACCCTGCTCGACACCTCCGACGGGCCGCGCGACCTCCTGCGGATCTCCGACGCCCTGCGGCGTTCGCCGGTGGTGCAGGCGGTCCGGCGCCGGGTGGCCGTCTGACCGGTGGCCGTCCGATCGCGGCAGCCGGCCGATCGCGGCAGCCGGCCGATCGCGGCAGCCGGCCGGTACCCCGTCAGGGCACCGGCCGGCCACTCCCCCGGCCGCCGTCCCGCTCAGCGGGCCGCGGCCACCGCCGTCTTCGGGAACAGCTCCTGGAACGGATCGGCCGAGTCGATCCCGTCCCGCCCGTACGGCGCGTCGAAGCTCCACACCATGAACAGCAGGAACACGATCAGCGCGCTGAACAGCCCCGCGAGCAGCAGCTCCCGCCCCGAGCGCCGGATCTGCAGCGTGAAGATCAGCCCGACGGTGACCACCCCGCCGACCAGCAGCCCGAACCACACCACACCCGGCAGCGTCGACTCCGAGCTCTGGGTCCGCGAGTGGCGGGCCTCGTCGGCGGCCGCGATGTGGTCCAGCAGCGGCTGGTAGGCCTGCGCCTGGAGCTCGGTGGCCGGGCTCTGGTGGGTCACCGAGGTACGGAGCTTGCCGAGCAGCGCGCCGCCCTCGGCCGACGCGCCCTCGCCGGAGGTCAGCAGCGGCCAGTCCACGGCGACGGTGTGGGAGACGTACGCGTCCACCTCGCCGCGGATCCGGTCGCGGACCGCGGCCGGGTAGACGTCGGCGCGCTGGGTGACCTCGTACAGCGCCTGTGCCTCCCGGCGCACGCTGTCCTCGGCGGCGCCGCGCGCCTCCCATACGCCCGCGATGGCCAGGCCCAGGACGATCGCGTAGACCACGCCCACCATCATCGTCATGTACTCGATGACGTCGGGGGTTTCGCTGGTGTCCTCGTCTTCGGCGGCCCGGCGGTGCCGGATCGCCGTGATGGCGAGGACGAGGGCGCAGACGAGCGCCATGGCAATGGCCAGGACCAGCCATTCGGACACGTGGATTCTCCCGGTGTGGATCGGTGGACGGATCGGGGACGAGCGGAGGTCGGGCGGAGAGGAGCGGAGGTCGGGCGGAGACGGGCGGAGGTCGGGCGGAGGTCGGGCGCAGCCACGGAGGTGGCGGACGCGCGGCGGGGTCAGCCGCGGCTCTTGGAGCGCGGGCGCAGGGCGGCGGCGGCGAGTACGGCCGGGGTGGTGACGACGACCATGAGCATCACGGTGGACATTCCGCCCGGGCCGAGCCGCTGTACGGCGACCGAACGGTACGGACGCACGTGGAAGGCGCTCACGGGCGCGGCGGCGGCCCTGGGCCGGGGCGGGGCGGACGCTTCGGCCGGGGCCGGCCCGGCAGCCTCCCCGGGCCCCGGCGCGGGCGGCGGTGGCTCCGCCGGCGCGGCCACCGCTTCCGCCGCGGGAAGGGGCCCGGCGACGTCCGCGGGGGCCGACGGCTCCGCCGGCCCGGGCGGCGCCGCCGCGGGCCGCCCGGGCCGCACCGCGGCGGCGGGCGCGGGCATCCGCCCGGGGTGGTGCACCGTCGGCCCGTCGGCGCCGGGCACGGCGACCCGTACCGAGGGCCGGCCGGAAGGCGGTACGCCGGGCCGCTTCGGCTGGCCGGCGGGCACGCACAGGTCGACGCGGGCCCCACGGCCGTGGCCGTCGCCCGCAACCGCCACATGGCCGTGGAGCGGGCAGAGCGCCGCCACCAGGCCCGCCCCGGCGAAGTACTGCCAAGCGGTCACCGCGCGTCCTCCCGATTCCGCAGCAGACATGAGGGTTACGTCTGAAGAAACGATCACGTCCCGGCTTCGACACGCGGCGGACCGGTGAAGATCGAATCCGCACGGGATCGGGTCCACGGGCCGGGTGGCGATGCGGCATGATGGCGCCATGCTGACCGAGGGGGAGAACGCCCGTCTGATCGCCGGGCGTTATCGACTGGACGCCAAGCTCGGGCGCGGCGGCATGGGTGTCGTGTGGCGCGCCACGGACCAGTTGCTCGGCCGACGCGTCGCCGTCAAGGAGATGGTCCTCGATCCGGCGCTGTCCCTGGACGAGGCCCGGCTCCAGCGCGAGCGCACGCTGCGCGAGGCGCGCGCCGCCGCGCAGGTCAAGCACCCCCACATCATCGTGGTGCACGACGTCGTCGAGGACGGCGAACGCCCGTACATCGTCATGGAGCTGGTCGAGGGCGGCTCGCTGGCCGACCGGCTCTCCCGGACCGGACCGGTGGACCTCGCCGAGGCCGCCGGTATCGGGATCGCGCTGCTCGGCGCCCTGCGGACGGCGCACGCGGCCGGCGTGCTGCACCGCGACATCAAGCCGGCCAACGTCCTGTTGGAGGCTCCGGGCGGCCGGGCCGTCCTCACCGACTTCGGGATCGCGCAGGTGTCGGGGGCGACGACCCTGACCGCGACCGGGGCGTTCGTCGGCTCTCCCGAGTACACCGCGCCCGAGCGGATGTCGGCGCAGTCTCCGGCCGGGCCGGAGTCCGACCTGTGGTCGCTGGGCGCCCTGCTGTGTGCGGCGGTCAGCGGGGCGTCGCCCTTCCGCCGGGACTCGCTGGGCGGGGTCCTGCACGCGGTGGTCTACGACGAGATCCGGCCGCCCGCCGCGTGCGGGCCGCTGCTGCCGGTGGTACGCGGGCTGCTGGAACGCGACCCCGCCGCACGGCTGGACGCGGACCGGGCGCAGGACATGCTGCGGGCGCTGGCGCCGTCGGCGGCCGACTACACGCCGACGCGGCGCTGCGTGCCCGGGGTGTCCGACGCCCGGACGACGCCCGCGCCGGCACGCGAACCGGCACCCGAGCCGGCCCCGCGGCCCGCGGCGCAGACCGCGCCCGTAACGGCGCAGCCGGCCGGCGCCCCCGCGCGGCGGCGGCCGGGCGCGGCTCTGATCGCCGGCCTGCTGGTGGCCGCGATCGCGGGCGCCGGCGTGTCGGCCGCCGCGCTGCTGATGAACGAGGACGACCCCGCCGACCGCACCGGCCGGCCCGCGGCCACGAGCGGTGCCGCGGGCGCTCCGGCCTCGCCGCCGGGCGCGCAGGTCTCCGCGCCGGCTCCCGTGCCGTCGGCGCCCGGCCGGCGAACCGGTGGTCCGTCGGACGACAAGGCGGCCCCCGCCGGTTACGGGGTCGTCCAGGACCCGGCGGGCTTCGCGCTCGCCGTCCCCGACGGCTTCACGCGCACGACCGACGGTCCGCGGGTCTTCTACATGTCGCCGGACGAGAGCTTCCGCATCGGCATCAAGATCTCCGCCCCCGAGTCGGGCGGTCCGCTCGCCGTGCACCAGCGCTCCCACGCCAAGGGGCCGACGAACAACCCCGGCTACCGGGACGCCGAGGTCGCCGTGAGCACGCACAACGGCCACGAGGCCGCCCTGTGGCTGTTCACCTGGAACGGCTTCTCGACGGCCGAGGGCCCCCGGCACACCCGCGACCTGTGCTGGGAGGAGGGCGGGCGCCTGTACGACGTGTGGGTCTCCGCCCCGGTCGGGCGCGCCGCCGAGGCGCGGTCCTACTTCGACACGGCGGTACGGACCTTCACCAGCGCCGGGGGCTGAGCCCGTCGGGCGTGCGCCCGGGTACGCCGGAGGGGCGCGACCCGTGGTCGCGCCCCTCCGGTCGGACGGTTCTCGGGGGTGTCAGCCCGCCTCGGTGCCGCCGAAACGCTCGCGGTAGGACTCCAGGTCCTCTTCCGTGACCCGGGCGAAGAGCACCGGCGGCACGGTGAACGGGGTGCCGGCCGGGACCGCGTCCAGGGCCTTGGCCTGCTCGGGGGTCACCCACGTCGCGGTGTCGTCGGCGAGGGCGAACGCCGAGCGCATGGCGCGCGCCGAGGCCGGGATGAACGGCTCGGAGACCACCGAGTAGAGGTGGATGAGGTTCATCGCGGTGCGCAGGGTGAGCGCCGCCGCCTCCAGGTCGGTCTTGACCTCCAGCCAGGGGGCCTTCTCGTCGAGGTAGGCGTTGCCGGCGGACCACAGGGCGCGCAGCGCGGCCGCGGCCTTGCGGTACTGGAGGGTCTCCATGTGGCCCTCGTACTCGGCCAGCAGCTCGGCGATCTGCTCGCCGAGCTTCGCCTCGGCCTCGCCCGCGGGGCTGCCGGCCGGGACCTCGTCGCCGAACTTCTTGCGGGAGAAGGTCAGTACGCGGTTGACGAAGTTGCCGAGGGTGCCGCCGAGGTCCTTGTTGACCGTGGCCGCGAAGTGCTCCCACGTGAAGGACGAGTCGTCGGACTCGGGGGCGTTGGCGATCAGGAAGTAGCGCCAGAAGTCCGCCGGGAGGATCTCCAGCGCCTGGTCGGTGAAGACGCCGCGCTTCTGCGACGTGGAGAACTTGCCGCCGTAGTACGTCAGCCAGTTGAAGGCCTTGACGTAGTCGACCTTCTTCCACGGCTCGCGGGTGCCCAGCTCGGTCGCGGGGAACATGACCGTGTGGAACGGGACGTTGTCCTTGGCCATGAACTGGGTGTAGCGGACGTCCTCGGCCTCGTACCACCAGGACCTGTAGTCGCGGTTCTCCGGGTCGGCGTCCGCCCACTCCTTGGTGGAGGCGATGTACTCGATCGGGGCGTCGAACCAGACGTAGAAGACCTTGCCCTCGGCCGCCAGGTCGGGCCAGGTGTCGGCCGGGACCGGCACGCCCCAGTCGAGGTCACGGGTGATGGCGCGGTCGTGCAGGCCCTCGGTCAGCCACTTGCGGGCGATCGAGGAGGCCAGCTGCGGCCACTCCTCCTCGTGCTCGGCCACCCAGGCCTCGACCTCGTGCTGGAGCTTGGACTGCAGGAGGAAGAGGTGCTTGGTCTCGCGGACCTCGAGATCGGTGGATCCGGAGATGGCAGAGCGCGGCTCGATCAGGTCCGTGGGGTCCAGGACGCGGGTGCAGTTCTCGCACTGGTCGCCGCGGGCCTTGTCGTAGCCGCAGTGCGGACAGGTGCCCTCGACGTAGCGGTCCGGCAGGAAGCGGCCGTCGGCGGGCGAGTAGACCTGCCGGATCGCGCGCTCCTCGATGAAGCCGTTCTCCTGGAGCTTGCGCGCGAAGTGCTGGGTGATCTCGGCGTTCTGCGGCGAGGAGCTGCGGCCGAAGTAGTCGAAGGACAGCTCGAAGCCGTCGTAGACCGCCTTCTGGGCGTCGTGGGCCTGCGCGCAGAACTCGGCGACCGGGATGCCGTTCTCCTTGGCGGCGAGTTCGGCGGGGGTGCCGTGCTCGTCGGTGGCGCAGATGTAGAGGACGTCGTGGCCGCGCTGGCGGAGGTACCGGGAGTACACATCCGCCGGAAGCATCGACCCGACCATGTTGCCCAGGTGCTTGATCCCGTTGATGTACGGAAGCGCGCTGGTGATCAGGTGTCGAGCCATCCTCGGATGCTCCATTTCCTATGTGCGGTGCAACGTGACGTCACGGACTGTGAGTGCGGTCATCGTATCGAACCGCCGAAAGGCCACGCGCCGCATTTGTTTCGGGTGGACGTAAAGCAAAAGCGAGGACAGTGACCTCTTACGTCACGGCCCTCGCGATCGGGCCCATGGTACAGCGGGACGGTGGCGCGCCCGACCGGAGGACCGACCGGTGATACGGCGGCACCGGCAGGCGGCATATGCATACGTGCTGGCTGGAGCCTCGCGCGATCGAGACCGATCACGGTTCGATCATCTGCGACGCAATGCTTCCCAGGTTTCTTCTCTGCGCCCTCCGAGTGCGCCCTCACTGCTTTCCTGTTCTGCGCACCAGGGGATGAGGTGGAGCGGTGAGCGATGGCGGACCGGAGGAGTCCGGTGGGGCCGTGGGACTGCCGAGCCGGCGTCGGCGGCCGACTCCCATGAGCCAGTGGGACCCGACGGCGCGCCTGTCGTACTGGGCCTTCCATGCGGGCCGGCGCCCTGCGTACATGCGCTTCGCGTACCTGCAGCTGGGCTCTGACGCGGCGGCCGAGGCGGCGGTGGACGCCACTTTCGACTCGATCATGGGCGACTGGCTGCGGATGCTCCACATGGACCGGCTGGACGCGTACGCGTGGACCGTCCTCAAGCACTGCCTGGTCGACCGGCAGCTCCGGCTCCACCCCTGGCAGCAGGAGCCGGAGCCGATGGACATCAGCGCCTTCGAGGCGGCCCTCAAGGAGGCGCACGCCGACCAGTACGAGGTACTGACGGACACCATCCGCTTCTACTCCGCCGTCTCCCGGCTCGCCGAGCGCCAGCGCGACGCCGTGCTCCTGCGGTACGGGCTCCAGTGCACCCCCGGCGAGGCCGCCTCCGTGATGGGCGTCGACGAGGCCACGGTCCGCTCCCATCTCGGCCAGGCCCACCGGCGCCTCGCCCGGCTGCTCGACACGTCCGCCGATCCGGCGGAACCGGCCGAACCAGCCGAACCAGCCGAATCATGAGGCGCCGCGACCGGCTGGAGCGGCCGGACGGCGACCCTGCGCCCCGCTCCCTGGCCGAGTTCCTCGCCCGGGCTGGCGTCCGCGACCGCTACCGCCACTACGACCTCGGCGCGGCCGAGGCCCGGCTGCTGCGCACCACACCGCACGCACACGCCCCGCACCGTGCCCGGCGCCGGGCGGCCCACGGCTGGAGCGACCCGGTCCGGGACCACCCGCTCGACGCCGAGCGGGCCCGGCGCGACCTCAAGGCGATCTGCCTGGACTCCGTGTGCGCCCCGGACGCCGCCGCGCACCTCGACTCCTTCACCGGCGTACGCACCGACCTGGCCGGCGCCGTCGTGTTCGGCTGCCTGCTGCACCTCGCCGGGATGCGCGAAGGCGCCCGGTTCTGGTGGCAGTTCGCCGCGGCCTCCGGCAGCGCGCGGGCCCCCGCGGCCGCCTACTGCCTCTTCCTCGACCACTCCCGGCGCGGCGAGCACCACGACGCCCGGCACTGGGCGCGGGAGCTGGGCCGCCGCGGATTCCGGCCGAACGGACGGCGCGACCTGCGGGAGATCCGGCTGTGCGCGCAGGCAGCCGTCCTGCGCTACGTCGACCAGTTCGAGGATCCCGACCTGGGTCCGGTGCCGTTGCCCAGGCCCGGGCTGTCGGGGGCGCTGGGCGCGTTCCTCCCGCCGCCCGTCCCCGTCGCGGTCGTCGCGCCGGTGGCGGCGGCCCGGCCGGCCGCCGGGCCGCTGCGCCACCCCGCGCTGACGGCCGCGGCGCGCGGGACCGTCGTACAGGGCGGTACGGGCGAGGCGCTGGCGGAGGCCCGCCGCGCGCTGGCCGTCGTACGCGTCCTGGAGCGGCATCCGCTGGGGGTCCGGGCCGGCCAGCTCGCGCGGGAGTCGGGCCTGGCGGAGGCGGAGCTGCGCCCGCTCCTGGCGATGCTGTGCGAGGAGGAGTACGCGTACCGGCCGGGGGTGGGGGTGTACGGGCGCGGCCCGGCCCTGGACCGGCTCGCCGCCCCCGGCGGCCACGGCCTGGCCTGGCAGCTCCAGCGCACCCTGGCCCTGGCCCGGGACAGCGCGGGCGCCGCGGTGTACCTCAGCCGGTACGCGGGGGGCGAGGTCCACATCACGCAGATGGCGGCCGGGCCGGCGACCCCGCCAGTGCGGGAGTGGGTCGACTTCCGGGACGCCGCGCACGCCAGCGCGGTCGGCAAGTGCCTGCTGACGCAGCTCGACCACGACCGCCGCGCGGACCACGTGGCCCGGCACCGGCCCGCCCGGCTCACTCCGCAGACCATCACCGACAGCCGGGCCCTGTTCACCGCGCTGGACGCGGTGGCTCCGGGCGCTCCCGTCTTCGACCTGCTCGAGTACGCGCCGGAGGTCGTCTGCTCGGCCGTTCCCATCGCCGCGGGCGGGGCCGCGGGGAGCCTGGCGCTGTCGCTGCCCGCGACCCATGCCCACCGGCTGCGCTCGGCCACCGAGGCACTGCGCCGCAAGGCCGTGCCGGTCCTCCTGGCCCTGCTCCTGACGGGCGCGATCCCCCCGGACGCCGCGGCCGCGCCCGCCGTGGAACCCGGCTCCGGGCCAGGGTCCGGCCGGCCCGAGCCCCGGCCGATGCGGGCCCCGGTCACCCCGGAGACCCTGCGCCACCTCCGGCTGCTCTTCCGCACCCCGCTCGCCGAGGCCGCGGCGGCGGGGGCGCAGGGCCCGCACCTGGTCAGCGACACCACGGCCGCGGCGGCCTACCTCTTCGAAGCCGCCCCGGACGGCGCCACCCCCCGCCTGTCCCTCCCCCACACCTTCACGTCGGTGACCCCGGGCAGCCTGACCCGCCCGACGGGCCTGGTGGTGCTGGGTAGGTGAACGGACCCGGCGGAGGCCGGGGGAACAGAGGTGGAGAAACAGAAGAGCCCCACACGATGTGTGGGGCTCTTGCTTGTGTCCGAGGGGGGACTTGAACCCCCACGCCCGATAAAGGGCACTAGCACCTCAAGCTAGCGCGTCTGCCATTCCGCCACCCGGACCGGTGGTCGGCCCCGGTTTCCCGCGGCGACATGGACAACAATAGCAAAGGATCGGCGGGTCTCCGACCACTTATCCGGGCGGCGGGTGGTCCGCCACGCCGGGCTGACCTGCGGGCATGCCGCGGAGGGAGCGGCGGGACGGGGCGTCTCGTCGCGAGCGGGGGTGGGGACGGCCCGGGGCGGGCGGGACCGGTCGGCTTGCGGATATCGGCATCGGGGTGGACAGCGGCGGCGCCGGGCGGTCGGATGGCTGCGCACACATCCGGGGGGAGCCGCGCATGGAAACCGAGCACCGCGTCAGCACGCTGGAGCTGTTCTTCGACCTCGTCTTCGTCTTCACCATCACGCAGTTGACGGTGCTGCTGGCGGACGACCTGACCCCGCGGGGCGCGGGGCAGGTGGTGCTGATCTTCACCGTGCTGTTCTGGATGTACGGGGGCTACGCGCACCTGACCAACCAGGTGCCGCCGGACCGGACCGTCCGGCGCGTGCTGCTCATGCTGGCCATGGGCGCGTTCATGGTGTGCGCGCTGGCCGTGCCCACCGCTTTCGGGGCGGGCGGCGTCGCGTTCGGCCTGGGGTACCTGCTGGTCGTACTCGTCCACGGAGCGCTGTTCACGCAGGCGCACGGCCGCGGGGTGCTCTGGTTCGCGCTGCCCAACGTGCTGTGCGCGCTGGCGGTGACGGCCGCCGGGTTCTTCGACGGGCTGCCGGCCTGGGGACTGTGGCTGCTGGCGCTGCTGCTCCAGTTCGTGACGCCGATGGTCGTGCAGCGGGTCGCGGCGAGCGGGGCCGCGGCGCAGCTGGAGACGGCCGAGCAGACGGTCGGCGACCAGCTCGGCGGGATGAACGCGGCGCACCTGGTGGAGCGGCACGGTCTGCTGCTGATCATCGTCTTCGGCGAGTCGGTGATCGCGATCGGCATCGGGGTGGGTTCGCTGCCGCTGTCCGCCGGCATCGCGGGCGGCGCCTTCCTCGCGCTCACGATCGCGTCCGCGATGTGGTGGATGTACTTCGTGCGCGACGAGGGCCGGGCCGAGGAGGTCTTCGCGCAGACCCCGCCGGAGCGGCGTTTCAAGCTGGCGATGGGGGCGTACTACTACGCCTTCCTGCCCGTGCTGCTGGGCATCGCCGTCTTCGCGGCCGGTGTGAAGAAGACGATCGGGCACCTCGGGGAGCACCTGCACACCGGCCCGGCGGTCGCGCTGGCCGGCGGGGTCGCCCTCTACCTGGCCGGGAACCTGGTCTTCCGTGCGGTGCTGGGCATCGGGCCGGCCCGCTACCGCGCGACGGCGCTGGTGCTCGCGCTCGCCACGGTGCCCGTGGGGACCGGCTGGACGGGAGCCGGCCAGCTGGTGGCCCTGGCGGTCGTCCTGGTGGGCGCGGTGGTCGCCGAGGGCGGCCGCTCCCCCGCCGCGCAGGCGCGGGGAACGGCCGCCGAGAGCGTCACGGGCAGCTGATGACCTGGCCGGCGTAGGAGAGGTTGCCGCCGAAGCCGAAGAGGAGGACCGGGGCGCCGGAGGGGATCTCGCCGCGCTGGACCAGCTTCGACAGGGCCATGGGGATGCTGGCCGCCGAGGTGTTGCCGGATTCGACGACGTCGCGGGCGACGACGGCGTTGACCGCGCCGATCTTGGCGGCGAGCGGCTCGATGATGCGCAGGTTCGCCTGGTGGAGGACGACCGCGGCCAGTTCCTCGGGGGTGATCCCGGCCTTCTCGCACACCTTGCGGGCGAGCGGCGGGAGCTGGCTGGTGGTCCAGCGGTAGACGGACTGGCCCTCCTGCGCGAAGACCGGCGGCGAGCCCTCGATGCGGACCGCGTTGCCCATCTCCGGGACCGAGCCCCACAGCACGGGGCCGATGCCCGGCTCCTCGCAGGCCTCGACGACGGCCGCGCCGGCGCCGTCGCCGGTGAGCACGCAGGTGGTGCGGTCGGTCCAGTCGGTGATCTCGGCCATCTTGTCGGCGCCGATGACCAGCGCGCGGGTGGCGGAACCGGCCCGGATGGCGTGGTCGGCCGTGGCCAGGGCGTGGGTGAAGCCCGAGCAGACGACGTTGATGTCCATGACGGCGGGGCTGCCGCCCATGCCCAGCTTGGCGGCGACGCGCGCGGCCATGTTGGGCGAGCGGTCGATCGCGGTGGAGGTGGCGACCAGGACGAGGTCGATGTCGTCCGGGGTCAGGCCGGCGCCGGCGAGCGCCTTCCCGGCCGCGTGGTAGGCGAGCTCGTCGACCGGCTCGTCCGGGCCCGCGACGTGGCGGGTGCGGATGCCGACGCGGGAACGGATCCACTCGTCGGTGGTGTCGACCATGGCCGCGAGGTCCTCGTTGGTGAGCACTTTCGCGGGCTGGTAGTGCCCTAGCGCCACCACGCGTGAACCGGTCATGGGCGGGTCCCCCCTCGTAGGCAAGTCAGGATCACCCAGCTTTGCCTGCTACCGGTGGGTACGGGTGCGTGTGACCCGACAGGATTCCGGCCCCTGATTTTGGAGCTTCCCGAGGAGCCCCCTGCCCGGGACCAGGTCGGATGCGGAACCGCGAGAATGAATACGTCGGGCATCGGCGAGAAACAGAAGGGGTGGGCTGATCACCATGGGACGGGTCACCGAGCGCCGTCGCGTCGTCCGGATCCGGAACGGCGGGGCGGGTGTCCGCCCGGACACACTGGTGGCCGAGGAGCCGCTGGAGATACGGCTGAACGGCAGGCCGCTGGCCATCACGATGCGCACGCCGGGTGACGACTTCGCCCTGGCGGTGGGCTTCCTGGTGAGCGAGGGGGTGCTCGGCGCTGCGTCCGACGTCCAGGCGGTCACCTACTGCGAGGGGGCGACGCAGGACGGTTCGAACACCTACAACGTGGTCAACGTGCAGCTGGCGCCCGGGGTCCCGGTACCGGACATCACGCTGGAGCGGAACGTCTACACCACCTCGTCCTGCGGGCTGTGCGGGAAGGCCAGCCTGGACGCGGTCCGGACGGCGAGCCGCTTCCCCGGGGTCGCCGCCGATCCGGTACAGGTGCCGGCGGAGGTCCTCACCGGGCTCCCGGACCGGCTGCGCGCGGCCCAGAAGGTCTTCGACCGTACGGGCGGCCTGCACGCGGCGGGTCTGTTCACGGCGGAGGGCGAGCTGCTCGACCTGCGCGAGGACGTGGGCCGGCACAACGCGGTGGACAAGATCGTCGGCCGTGCGCTCCAGGCGGGACGGCTCCCGCTGACGGGGGCGGTCCTGCTGGTGTCGGGCCGGGCCTCCTTCGAGCTCGCGCAGAAGGCCGTGATGGCGGGCATCCCGGTGCTGGCGGCGGTCTCGGCGCCGTCCTCGCTCGCGGTGGACCTGGCGCTGGAGTCGGGCATGACCCTGGTCGGCTTCCTGCGGGGCCCGGACATGAACATCTACGCGGGCGAGGAGCGGATCACCCTGTAGCGGCGCGCCGGAACAGCTCCGCGGCACCGCGCTTGTAGCCGAGGAACGTGGCCCGCACGTCGCCGCCGTCGCCCGTGGTGCCCCCCTTGCCGGTGCCGCTCAGCAGGAACCAGTCGGTGCACTCCTGTATCGCGGGGGTTCCGTCGGGGCTGAACTTGAGCAGGATCCCCGGGTTTTCGTCAGGGGGGTGGCCGAGGGTCCAGCTCCCCTCGCCGGTGAACACGCCGGGCTTCTCGCCCCGGGAGCACTCCCAGCCCGAGGCGTCCGAGAGGCGGGCCCGGCCGCCGGCCAGCACCTCCAGCCGCGCTCCGCGGTCGCCGTGCCAGGTCCCGGTGACGTCCGCCTCCGTCAGCGGCGGGGAGGACTTGCCGCCCAACAGGCCGAAGGCCAGGGCCAGCAGCAACAGCAGGCCGAACAGCACGCTGAGGGCTATGGTCACCGCGCGGGCGAGGTTGTAGTCGCGCACGTCAGCGCCCCCGGCGGGGGCGGCGGCCGGTGTTGGCCGGCGGCTTCGGGGCCGGCGGGTCGATGCGGTGGAGGTCCAGGGTGGCCGGGAGCGGGGTGGCGCCCGGGCCGCCGGATTCGGCCCAGGCGATGATCTCGTCCGTGGCGGTGTCGTCGAGGGCCCAGCCGAACCACACCGCGCGGGCGCCGCGGCGGCGGGCTTCGGTGGTGGGCTGGACCACGATGACGTTGGCCTGGGCGCAGGGGCCGAGGCAGTCGCTCGTACGGACGGCCAGCCGGCCCCCGGAGGCGGCCGCGGCCTCGCGCAGCCGGGCGAGCTGGCCGGCGTGGTCGGAGCCGGGGTTCTTGCGGGGGTCGCCGCAGCAGCAGCCGCGGCAGACCACCAGGGTGCAGGGGCGTTCGGCGTGGGCGCCGAGCGGGCGTATCCAGGTCACCACCGCACGTTACCGGCCCTGGGGAGCCACCTGTTGGGACGAGCGGGAGACCTCCGCCACACGGTCGGCGGCGAGTTCGGGCAGGGGGTCCTCCGCGCGGCGCCGGGCGAGGACCGCGCAGACCATCAGCTGCATCTGGTGGAAGAGCATCAGCGGGAGCACGGCCAGGCCGGCCTGGGCCCCGAACAGCACGCTGGCCATGGGAAGTCCGGCGGCCAGGCTCTTCTTCGACCCGGCGAACTGGATCGCGATGCGGTCCTCGCGGCCGAAGCCGAGGCGGGCCGCGCCGTACCAGGTGACGAGCAGCATGACCGTGAGGAGTACGGCTTCCAGGAGCATCAGCGCGCCCAGGCGCAGCGGGCTCACCTGCTGCCAGATGCCGGCGACCACGCCCGCGCTGAAGGCGGTGTAGACGACGAGCAGGATCGAGCCGCGGTCGACGTACCCGAGGGTCTTCTTGTGGCGGGTGAGGAAGCCGCCGACCCAGCGACGCAGGGCCTGGCCCAGGAGGAAGGGCAGCAGGAGCTGGAGGGTGATCTTGAGGAGGGAGTCGAGGGAGAAGCCGCCCGTGCGGCCGCCGAGCAGGACGGCGGCGAGGAGGGGGGTGAGCACGATGCCGGCCAGGCTGGAGAAGGAGCCGGCGCAGATCGCGGCGGGGACGTTGCCGCGGGCGATCGAGGTGAAGGCGATGGAGGACTGGACGGTCGAGGGGACAAGGCAGAGGAAGAGCAGGCCGCTCTGGAGCGCGGGCGGCAGGAGGCCGGGGGCGAGGGCGCACAGGGCCAGGCCGAGGACCGGGAAGAGCAGGAAGGTGCAGGTGAGCACGGTGAGATGCAGCCGCCAGTGGCGCAGGCCGTCGAGTGCCTCGCGGGTGGAGAGCCGGGCGCCGTAGAGGAAGAAGAGGAGGGCCACGGCCGCGGTGGCGGCGGCGCCGGCGGCCGTGGCGGCCGTGCCGCGGGCCGGGTACAGGGCGGCGAGGCCGACGGTGGCGAGCAGGGCCAGGATGTACGGGTCCAGGGGGAGCCAGGCGGGGAGGTGCGGGCGGCGCATGCGCGGTGCTCACTTGCTGTCGGGGCGGGTGGGACCGGGTGCTCTCCGTCCCTTCACGGTGTCCCTCCATGGTCGGGCCCCTCCGGTCATCGGGAAACCCGTACACCGCTCTCACTGTCATCACGTATCGCGATGAACGGACCTAGGATGGGGGGATGTACGACCCGGTGCAGTTGCGGACGTTCCTCACTGTGGCCCAGACGCTGAGCTTCACGCAGGCCGCGGGGCGTCTCGGGGTACGGCAGTCCACGGTCAGCCAGCACGTGCGGCGGCTGGAGGAGGCGACCGGGCGGCCGCTGTTCCTGCGGGACACGCACAGTGTGGAGCTGACGGAGGACGGCGAGGCGATGCTCGGCTTCGCGCGCACGATCCTGGAGGCGCACGAGCGGGCGGCGGCCTTCTTCACGGGCACGCGGCTGCGGGGGCGGCTGCGGTTCGGGGCCTCGGAGGACTTCGTGCTGTCGCGGCTTCCGGAGATCCTGGAGGGGTTCCGGCACGAGCATCCCGAGGTGGACCTGGAACTGTCGGTGGAGCTGTCGGGCACGCTGCACGAGCGGCTGGACGCGGGGCGCCTGGACCTGGTGCTGGCGAAGCGGCGGGGGCCCGGGGACGAGCGGGGCCGCCTGGTCTGGCGGGACCGGATGGTGTGGATCGGCGCGGAGGGGCTGCGGGTGGATCCCGAGCGGCCGGTTCCGCTGATCGTCTTCCCGCCGCCGGGCATCACCCGGGCGCGCGCCCTGGAGGTGCTGGAACGGGACGGCCGGGCGTGGCGGATCGCGTGTACGAGCGGCAGCCTGAGCGGCCTGGTGGCGGCGGCCCGGGCCGGGCTGGGGGTGATGGCGCACACCCGGGGGCTGGTCCCGCCGGGTCTGGTGCGGGTGGGCGGGCTGCCCGAGCTGGGGCCGGTGGAGTTCGCGCTGGTGCGCGGGCCGCGTGCGTCGCCCGCGGCCGAGGCCCTGGCGGCGGCGGTCCTCTCCGGAGCGGACCGGCTCACCCGCACCGGCTGACCGCCCCGCCCCGGTGGACCCCGCGCCGGTGGACCGCTGGGCCGCCCCTCGTACCGCTCGGCGGACCCCGGCAGGGCGCCCGCCGGACCACCCGGCAGGCCGCCCGCCGGACACCCGCCAGACCCCCGGCGCGCCGTCCGGCGCACCTGCCGGACACCCGGCGCACGGGAGCGACCGCCGGGCGCACACCGGGCCGCCCGCGCCCTCTGACCCGCACGTCAGCGGCGTGAACCGCGTGATCACTGGGGAGGTCTTGTGGAGGTATCCGAACGTCGATCAACCCCCCTTGACGCTGAGGTACGTTCACCGCGGCGCGCGGAGAGGAGCGGGGCCTTGCGCGAGATCACCGTCCCACCGATCATCACGGGCGCGCCCGTCGGCGGGCTGGCCGACGTCGTCTTCCAGCACGCCCGGGAGGAGCCGGACCGGGTGGTCCTCGGCCGGAAGACCGACGGGGTGTGGCGGGACGTGACCTCCGGCGAGCTGGCCGCCGAGGTGCTCGCGCTCGCCAAGGGGCTGCTGGCCCAGGGGGTGCGCTTCGGGGACCGGGTGGCCGTCATGTCCCGGACCCGGTACGAGTTCACGCTCTTCGACTTCGCCCTGTGGGCGATCGGCGCCCAGCCCGTCCCCGTCTACCCGACCTCCTCCACCGAGCAGGTGCACTGGATCCTCTACGACACCGACTGCACGGCCTGTGTCGTGGAGAACGAGGACCAGGCCATGACGGTGGGGTCGGTCATCGACCGGCTCCCCCACCTGAGACTGCTGTGGCAGCTGGACGCCGGGGCCGTGGACGCGCTCGTCGCCGACGGCCGGTCGGTCGCCGAGGACGTCGTGCACCGCCACCGCGGCGCGGTGACTCCCGACGCGACGGCGACCGTGATCTACACCTCGGGGACCACCGGCCGCCCCAAGGGGTGCGTGCTCACGCACGCGAACTTCATGTACGAGACCGACACCCTGGTGGCCCGCTGGGAGTCGGTGTTCCAGGGCCGGCAGGGCGACCGGCCGTCGACGCTGCTCTTCCTGCCGCTGGCCCACGTCTTCGGACGGATGGTGGAGGTGGCGGCCGTCCGGGCGCGGGTCAAGCTCGGGCACCAGCCGGTGCTGGCGGCGGCCGAGCTGGTGCCGGACCTCGCGGCGTTCCGGCCGACCTTCGTGCTCGGCGTCCCCTACGTCTTCGAGAAGGTCTTCGCGGCCGCCCGCCGCAAGGCGGAGGCGGAGGGGCGTACGGGGCCCTTCGACCGGGCCGTGGAGACTGCCGTGCGGTACGCGGAGGCGCGCGAGCAGAAGGCCTTCGGCACCGGGCCGGGCCCCTCGACGGCGCTGCGGATGGAGCACCAGCTCTTCGAGAAGCTCGTCTACGGCAAGGTCCGCGAGGCGATGGGCGGGCAGGTGCGGTACGCCATGTCGGGCGGGTCCGCGATGTCGCGCCGCCTCGGGCTGTTCTTCGACGGCGCCGGGATCACGGTGTTCGAGGGGTACGGGCTGACCGAGTCCTGCGCGGCCGCCACGGCGAACCCCCCGGAGGCGACGAAGTACGGGACGGTGGGCCGGCCGATCCCTGGCAGCACGGTGCACATCGCGGACGACGGGGAGGTCTGGCTGCACGGCGGGCACATCTTCTCCGGGTACCTGGGCGACCCGCGGGCCACGGAGGCGGTGCTGCGGGGCGGCTGGCTGGCGACCGGGGACCTGGGGCGGCTGGACGAGGACGGCTACCTGACCATCACCGGGCGCAAGAAGGACATCCTGGTGACGTCCAACGGCAAGAGCGTCGCCCCGGCGGCGCTGGAGGAGCGGGTCCGTTCGCACCCGCTGGTGGCGCAGTGCGTGCTGGTGGGCAACGACCGGCCGTACGTCGCGGCGCTGCTCACCCTGGACACGGAGGGGATAGCGCACTGGCTGTCGATGCGCGGCAGACCGCAGATGCCGGCCGCGGACCTGGTGAGCGACCCGGAGCTGACGGCGGAGGTCCGCCGGGCGGTGGTGGCCGCCAACACCCTGGTGTCACAGGCGGAGGCGATCCGCACCTTCCGCGTGCTGGGCGAGCAGTTCACGGAGGAGCGGGGGCTGCTGACCCCTTCGCTGAAGCTCAAGCGCCGGGCGATCGAGAAGGCCTACGAGAAGGAGGTCGCCGCGCTCTACCGGACGTGAACCGTGTTTCCGGAGCACGGGATCAGCGCATCTGACGGTTCATCACTTCACCTCGCCATGGATATTGACGATCCGTCAGGTCACACACAGAATGCGGGGATTCCGACCGGAGGGGATCCCCGAAATGTCGCGACCGATCCGCACCCTGGCCGCCGCGGCGGCGGCCATCGCGCTCGTCTCCGCCTGCAACTCCGCCTCCACCAACGGCACCTCTCCGGGCGGGTCCGGTGACGCGCCCGGCAACACGCGCGGGGTGACCGCCGACTCGATCAAGGTCGGGGGCATCGTCTCCATGACCACCGCCAGCGGCTACAGCAAGAAGGACACCGACCTCGGCGCCAAGGCGCGATACCTGAGGGCCAATGCCGAGGGCGGGGTCCACGGCCGCAAGATCGAATACCTGGGCGCGGAGGACGACGGCCAGGACCCCGCGAAGAACATGGCGGCCGCCCGCAAGCTCGTCCAGCAGGACAAGGTCTTCGCGGTGTCCCCCATGAGCTCCGTGACCTTCTCCGGCGCCGACTTCCTGGAGCAGGAGAAAGTGCCCACCTTCGGCTGGGGCACCCTGCCCTCCTTCTGCGGACCCAAGTACATCTACGGCTTCAACGGCTGCCTGGTCCCCACTCCCGGCGGCACCCTGAACCAGACTTGGCCCGAGGGCATCGGCCAGATCCTCGGCGGTGCCCAGGGCAAGTCCGTCGCGATCATCGCCAACGACAGCGACGCCGGGAAGTTCGGCATCCGGACCTTCCAGCAGGGCTTCACCAGCGCCGGATTCAAGGTCTCCTACGCCAAGGCCTCCGTACCGGGCACCGCCGTCCCGAGCGACTGGTCCGCGTACGTGAAGGAGATCCTCTCCAGCAACGACGGCAAGGCCCCGGACGCCGTGGTCTCCGTCATGCAGACCCCCAACAACATCGGGCTCTTCACCGCGCTCAAGCGCAGCGGGTACCAGGGGCTGCTCTCCGACCCCACCGACTACGACCCCGGGCTGCTCGCCCAGGACGCCACCCGGCAGGCCCTCGACGGCATCCACGTCCTGCTGCAGTTCCAACCGTTCGAGTCGGCCGACCCGAAGATGGCGCAGTTCAAGGCCGACATCAAGGCGGCCGCGGGCGGCAAGGACGTCCCGCTCAACATGCACATGTTGACCGGGTACATGTCGGCCGACCTGTTCGTGTCGATCGCGCAGAAGGCCGGCAAGGGCCTGACCGTGGAGTCCTTCCAGGCCGCCGCGCAGGGCTTCTCCGACACCGGCACGCTCGTCGGCGACCGCGCGCTGCCCAAGGGGCAGAAGGACAGCTTCGGCTGCGGAGCGCTCGTACAGCTGAAGAACGGCGCGTACGAGGTCTCCGTCCCGTTCAAGTGCTACGAACCCATCCCCTTCAAGTAGGGGTGCGGCATGGGGGATCTGCTCGTCTTCGTCCTGAGCGGTCTGGTCTCCGGCGCCCTGTACGCGCTGCTCGCCACCGGGCTGGTGCTCTCGTACTCGGCGTCCGGGCTGTTCAACTTCGCGCACGGGGCCACCGCCTACCTGTGCGCGCTCACCTTCTACGAACTGCACTCGGGGCTGGGCTGGCCGGCGGTCCCGGCGGCGCTGCTGGTGGTGCTCGTCCTCGCCCCCGGTCTGGGCTGGGGGCTGGACCGGCTGATGTTCCGGCGGCTCGCACGGGTCGGTGAGACGGCGCAGATCGTCGCGACCATCGGACTGCTGGTGGCGCTGCCGGCCGCCGGGCTGTGGGCGGTCGAACTGCTGGCGGACGCGGGCGCCCCGGTGAAACCGGCGGAGAACCAGTTCGGGCTGCCGGGCGTGGGGCCGAGCCCGGCGAAGTCCTGGCAGCTCACGGACGGCGTCGGCATCGACTCCGACCAGCTGATCACCTGGGTGGTCACCGCGCTGGTGGCGGTGGCCCTGTGGGTGCTGATGCGGCACACGCGGATCGGGCTGCGGCTGCGGGCGGCCGTCGACAACCGCTCGCTGACCGAGCTGCGCGGGATCAGCGCCGACCGGCTGTCGTCGGTGGCCTGGATGATCGCTTCGGCACTGGCCGGGCTGGCGGGCGTCCTGGCGACCCCGCTGCTGGGGCTGTCGGCCCACGACTTCACGCTGTTCCTGTTCGTCTCGGCCACGGCCGCGGTCATCGGACGGTTCGCGTCCGTACCGCTCGCCTTCGCCGGCGGGCTGGGGCTGGGGGTCCTGCAGAACCTGGTGGCGGGGTACGCGTCCTTCGCCGAGTCGGTCACCGGCTTCCGTACGGCGGTGCCCTTCCTGATCCTGTTCGGCGGGCTGCTGGTGTTGACCCGCAGGGCGCGGGCGGCGGGCGTCGCCGCCGTGGACGCGCCGCCGGTGGACCACCTGGCCGGGGCGTCGTGGGGGCGGCGGTGGGGGCTATGGGCGGCGGGCGCGGGGCTCCTGTGCATTGCGTTCTACACCGTCACCACGCCCTTCTGGAGCGGGCTGCTGGCGCAGGGGCTGGCCATCGCGCTCGTGTTCATGTCCTTCACCGTGGTGACCGGGCTGGGGGCGATGGTGTCGCTGGCGCAGGGCACCTTCGTGACCGGGGCGGCGCTCGTGGCCGGACTGCTCATGAGCCGGGGCTGGCCGTTCGTGGCGGCGCTGGCGGTGGGCACGTGCGCGGCGGCCCTGCTGGGGGCGCTGGTCGCGCTGCCGGCGCTGCGGCTGGGGGGCAGGTCCCTGGCGCTGGCCACGCTGGCGCTGGCGTTCCTGGCCGACCAAGTGCTGTTCCAGTTGAGATGGCTGCGGAACGGCGACACGGGGTGGTCGATCCCGCGGCCGGTGTTCGGGCCGGTGGACCTGTCCGACGACCGGGCGCTGGGGGTGGCCCTGGTGGTGCTGGTCGCGCTGGTCGCAGCCGGGCTGAGCGCCCTGCGGAACTCCCCGTCGGGACGCGCCATGCTGGCGGTGCGGTCGGCTCCGGCAGCGGCGGCGGCCTCGGGGGTGTCGGTACTGCGCACGAAACTGCTGCTGTTCACCCTGTCCGCCGGGCTGGCCGGGTTCGGGGGCGTGCTGTACGCGTCGTACAACACCCGGATCACGGCCACGGACTTCACGGCGATGACGGGGCTGGTGTGGCTGGCGGTGGTGGTGGCGGCGGGTGTGCGGCGGCCGCAGTACGCGGTGGTGGCCGGGCTGGTGTACGCGGTGGCCCCGCGGCTGCTGTCCGACTACGTGACGGAGTCCGCTCACCTGCCGGTGATCCTGTTCGGCCTGGCGGGGCTGGCCCTGGCCAACGATCCGGACGGGTATTGCGCGGCCGTGCCGGTGCGGCTGGCGAAGCGGCGGGCGGTGGGCCCTGCGGGCGGCTCGTCCCCCACCCCGCCCCTTCCCGAACCGGGGCTCCGCCCAAGACCCCGCTCCTCGAACGCCGGAGGGGCTGAAAGAACGGCCTCGCCGGCGTTTGAGGCGCGGGGGGTCGGGGGCGGAGCCCCCGACGGGTCCGGGCGGAGCCCGGTTTCGGGAAGGGGCGGGGTGGGGGAAGGCCCCGCAGGGGCCGCGCCCGCACTCGCGCTGCGCGGGGTCACGGCCGGGTACGACGGGGGGTTGGTCCTGCACGGGGTCGGTCTCGACGTCCGCAAGGGGGAGATCCTCGCCCTGCTCGGGCCCAACGGCGCCGGGAAGAGCACCGCCTGCCGGGTCGCCGCCGGCTCGCTGCCCGTCTCGGGCGGAGCGGTGTACGTGAGCGGGCGGGACGCCACCCGCGACGGCGCCGTGCGGCGGGCGCGGGCCGGGGTGCTGCTCGCCCCCGAGGGGCGGGGGATCTTCCCCGCGCTCACCATCGAGGAGAACCTGGCCCTGTACCTCAAGGAGGCCGACGCGCGGGCCACCGTCTACGCCCGCTTCCCCCGGCTCGCGCAGCGGCGCGGGATTCCCGCCGGGGCACTGTCCGGCGGCGAGCAGCAGATGCTCGCCCTGGCACCGCTGCTGCAGCGGCCGCCCGCGGTGCTGATCGCCGACGAGCCCTCGCTCGGGCTCGCCCCGCGCGTGGTGGAGGAGGTGTACGCGCTGCTCACCGAGCTCCGCGACGCCGGCACCGCGCTGCTCCTGGTGGAGGAGAAGGCGGCCGGGATCCTGGGCGTCGCCGACACCGTGGCCTACCTCTCCCAGGGCCGGGTGTCCTGGTGCGGCCCCCGGGCCGAGGTGGAGGCGGACCGGCTCACCGAGGCCTACCTGGGGAGGGGGACATGAGCGGCTACGTGCTGGAAGCCAGCGGTGTCAGCGTGCGGTTCGGCGGGGTCAGGGCGCTGACCGGGGTGGGCCTGGGGATCCGGGCGGGCGAGGTGTGCGGGCTGATCGGACCCAACGGCGCCGGGAAGACGACGCTGTTCGACGTCCTGTCCGGAATCCGGCGGCCCGACCGGGGGCGGATGCTGCTGGACGGGGCGGACATCACGCGCCGCTCCCCCGTGTGGCGGGCCCGGCACGGGATGCGCCGGACGTTTCAGCGACAGCAGTTGTTCGGTCAGCTCAGCGTGGCCGACAACGTGCTGGTGGCGCAGGAGTGGCGGGGCGGCGGGGGCGGCCTGGCCGCCGACCTGCTCGCCCTTCCGGCCCGACGGGCCCGGGAGCGGGCGCGCCGCACCCGCGGCGAGCGGGTGCTGGCCGACTGCGGGATCGGCGCGCTCGGGGCCACGTACGCCGGCGGGCTGCCCGTCGGGCAGGCCCGGATGGTCGAGCTGGCGCGTGCGGCGGCCGATCCGCCGCGGGTGCTGCTGCTGGACGAACCGGCGTCCGGCATGTCGGCGCCCGAGCGCGAGCGGCTCGCGGCGGTGGTGCGGCGGCTGGCGGAGGAGGGCTGTGCGGTGCTGCTGGTCGAGCACAACGTGGCCTTCGTGATGGACCTCTGCACGCGGGTCGTCGTACTGGACCTCGGGACGGTGCTGGCCGAGGGCACGCCGGCCGGGGTACGGGCGGACCCGCTGGTGCGGGAGGCGTACCTCGGGGCCACCTAAGTCGTCGCTTCCGGATCCTGCCTGACCCGCGCCGCCCGGCACCGCACCTCGCCGCGTTGTCGGAGCACCGCAGTACGTCCAGCATGGCGGGAATACGTCGTACGAGGGGCCGGTTGTCGCCCCTCGTACGACGCTGTACCACCGCGCACCAACGCGCCGACGTGAGGGAACGACCCGACGTGAACCAGGTCCCGGCCATCAAGCTCAACAACGGCACGCTCATGCCCCAGCTCGGCTTCGGTGTCTGGCAGGTGCCGGACGCGGAGGCGGAGCACGCCGTGGGGACCGCCCTGGAGGCCGGTTACCGCAGCATCGACACGGCCGCCATCTACGGCAACGAGAAGGGCACGGGCAAGGCCGTCGCCGCTTCCGGGCTGCCGCGCGAGGAACTGTTCGTCACTACCAAGCTGTGGAACGGCCCGAAGCAGACGTGGGGCCGCGACGAGGTGCTGCGCGCCTTCGACGACTCCCTCGCCAAGCTGGGCCTCGACCACGTCGACCTGTACCTGATCCACTGGCCGCGCCCGATGCGCGACGACTTCGTCGCCATCTGGAAGACCTTCGAGGAGATCGCCGCGAGCGGCCGCGCCAAGGCGGTCGGCGTGTCGAACTTCCGCACCGAGGACCTGGACCGGATCGCCGCCGAGAGCGCCCTCGTGCCGGCCGTGAACCAGGTCGAGCTGCACCCGCTGCACCCCCAGGCCGCGCTGCGCGCCGAGCACGCCGCGCGCGGGATCGTGACCGAGGCGTGGTCCCCGCTGGGCCAGGGCAAGGAGCTCCTGACCCTGCCCGCCGTCACCGCCATCGCCGACGCGCACGGCCGCAGCGCCGCGCAGGTGGTGTTGCGCTGGCACCTCCAGCACGGGAACGTCGTGATCCCGAAGTCCGTGACTCCCGCCCGCATCCGGGAGAACCTGGACGTCTTCGGCTTCGAGCTGGACGCGGCCGAGATGGCTGCGCTGGACGCCCTGGGTGCGGGCGCGGCGGGCCGCCGGATCGGCCCGGACCCGGCCGAATTCGACGTGTGAGGGTGACCGGGTTGAACCTTCCCGAAGGGATCTACCGGATCCGCAACGTGGACAGCGGGCTGGTGCTCCAGCTGGAGGGCGCCTCCCGGGTGCGGGTCGGCCCGGACGGGCCGCCCGCCCCGCCGGCCGCCCGCCGGTGGCTGATCGCGCCGGTGCACAGCGGCGGCGGGATCTTCCACCTGGTGAGCGAGGACAACGAGCGGCGCCTGGACGTGGCGAACGCGTCGACGGAGAGTGGTGCCCGGGTGCAGGTGTGGCGGGCCAACGCCTTCGGCGCGCAGGAGTGGATCGTCGAGGAGCACCTCGACGCCCCGGGGGTGGTGTCCTTGATCGCCTGTATCAGCGGCCTGCCGCTGGAGGCCGACGCGGAGGGCCGGGTCCGGCAGGGCGAGGACACCGACTCCCCGTCCCAGTGGTGGCGGCTGGAGCCGGCGTAGGCCGTCTCTTCCGGATCGCGCCGGGCCCGGCCCCGGCACCGGCACGGGCCCCGAGACCGGCCCCGGGACCGGCCCCGTGCGTCACACCCGTACGAAGCTCCGCAGGCGGTACGTCGGCTCCGGGCGCGGGGTGTCCTGGTCGGGCAGCAGCTCCAGCCGGGCGGCCAGCTCCGCTGCGGTGATGCCGCGCGGGACGATGCGTGAGGCGTACCGTCCCGCGAGCAGCGCCTCGGCGGAGCCGCGCGGGGTGCGGCCCTGGCCGTGGCCGGTGAAGTGCGCCTCGCCGCCGGGGCGCAGGCCCGCCCGGGCCGCGTGGGCCTCGACCTCCCCGGAGGCGTCCGAGGGGGTCGGGGTCAGGTGCGCGGCGAAGACGGCGTCGATGTCGCTGCCGACGTCGTGCGCGGAGTCCTTGTCCACGGTGGCGACGAGGACCCCGCCGGGCCGCAGCACGCGGGCCGCCTCGGCGAGGACCGCGGGCACCAGCCCGGGCTCCCGCAGCAGGTGCAGCAGCCACACCGCGCTCACCGCGTCCAGCGAGCCCGAACGCACGGGCAGCCGGACGGCGTCGGCGAGGGTCACGGGGACGCCGCGGCGCAGCGCGGCGGCGGCCATGCCGTGGGACGCGTCGGCGCCCAGGACGCGCAGTCCGGGGCGCGTGAGCCGGGCGGTGACGATGCCCGTGCCGCAGCCGAGGTCGAGGAGGGTGGCCACGTCCGCCGGGAGGAGGCTGAGGACGGCCGCCGCGGCGGCCTCGGCGCGAGGGGTGCCGCCGCGGGAGGCGTCGTAGACTTCGGCCTCCGCGTCGTAGTCGAGCAGGGGTTTCGCGGTCGGTATGTGCGTGGTCATCAGCTCGCGCCGTGGGCGGGGGCGAGGGACTCGACGCGCTCGGCGAGGGCGAAGTCGGTCTCGGTCACCACGCCTCCGGCGTCGTGGCTGTTCACCGAGAGCCGCACGGTGTTGTAGCCGAGCGTCAGGTCGGAGTGGTGGTTCAACTCCTCCTGGACGGATGCGATGTGGGAGACCAGCGCGCTGGCCGCGAAGTGCGTGCCCAGTCGGTAGGTACGGATGATCCGGTCGTTCTCGAAGGCCCAGCCGGGGAGTTCCCTCAGGCGGTCCTCGATCTCCTTCTGCGACAGCGGTTCACTCGGCATGCACCCGGCTCCTTTTCCCCGTGACGTGTAGTCAAGGTTCCCACAGTGCACGCCGGATCGAACCTTTCGCGCCATAGTGCGCTCGGGTACTTCTGCACCTTCCGCCCCCGGCGCGCGCCCCCTAGGCTCCTGCGCCGGACGTGACTGTTACCAGCGGTAACGAGGGGGCATTCGCCATGGCCGGCACCGGAAGTTCCAGGCGTACGTTCATCGCGGGCACGGGCGCCGCGGCCCTGTCGGCCCAGGCCGCGGCGACCCTGGCGGCTCCGGCCGCGGCCGCCGCGACGGCCGCGGCGGCACCGCCCGCGCCACCCGCACCGCCCTCGCCGAACGGCCGGCGCGTCGCCGTCCTCGGCGGCGGGGTGGCGGGCCTGACCGCGGCGCACGAACTCGCCGAGCGCGGCTACGCCGTCACGGTGTACGAACGCCGGGCGCTAGGCGGCAAGGCCCGCAGCATGGACGTACCGGGCAGTGCCCGCGGCGGGCGCAGACCGCTGCCCGCCGAGCACGGCTTCCGCTTCATCCCGGGCATCTACCACAACCTGCCCGACACCATGCGGCGGATCCCCTTCGCGGGCAACGCGAACGGCGTGTGGGACAACCTGGTGGCCCCGCCCGAGATGATGTTCGCCCGCGCCGGGGGCCGCGAGGACCTGCGCGGCCCCATCCCCTGGCCCGGCCACTCCCCCGCCGCCCTCACGCCCGAGGAGGTGCGGCGCGCCCTCTCCGGCATCCTGCAGACCATGGTGCGGCTGCCGCTGCACGAGACGGCGTACTTCGTCGACCGCGTGCTCGTCTTCCTCACCAGCTGCGACGAGCGGCGGACCGAGGTCTGGGAGAACACCCCGTGGTGGGAGTTCACCCGGGCCGCGCGGATGTCGAACGAGTACCAGCGCATCCTGGCCGTCGGCGTCACCCGCAACATCGTGGCGACCAAGGCGGAGGAGGCCTCCACCCGCACGGTCGGCACCCTCGGCGAGGCCTTCGTCTTCAACCTGCTGGGCCGCGGGGCGGACGGCCCGCCGGACCGGATCCTCAACCTGCCGACCAACGAGGCGTGGATCGACCCGTGGGAGGCCCATCTGCGCTCCCTCGGCGTGGAGTTCAGGATCGGCTGGGCGGTACGGGAGGTGCAGTACGGCAACGGCCGGGTGAGCGGGGTCGTGGTCGAGGGCCCGGACGGCGCTCGGCAGACCGTGACCGCCGACCACTACGTCAGCGCGCTGCCCGTCGAGCACGCCCGGCGCACCTGGAGCGCGGGGCTGCGGGCCGCCGATCCGATGCTGGGGCGCTGCGACAGGCTCCAGACCGACTGGATGACCGGCATCCAGTTCTACCTCACCGAGCGGGCGCCGCTGGTGCACGGCCACCTCAACTGCATCGACTCGCCCTGGTCGTTGACGGCGATCCAGCAGGCCGAGCACTGGCCGTCGCGGAACTTCCCCGCCGACTACGGCGACGGGGCGGCGGTCGACTGCCTGTCGGTGGACATCTCCGAGTGGGACAAGGCGGGGATCCTGTACGGGAAGACGGCCAAGCAGTGCACCCGCGACGAGGTGGCGCGCGAGGTGTGGGCCCAGCTGAAGGCCTCCCTGAACGACACCGGGAAGACCCCGCTGTCCGACTCCAAGCTGCATTCGTGGTTCCTGGACCCCGGGGTGGACGGGCTCGGCACCCCGAACCCCACCAACCAGGACGAGCTGCTGATCCACCCGGTCGGCACCCTCCGCAACCGGCCGAGCGCGGACACGCGCGTACCGAACTTCTTCCTCAGCGGGGACTACGTCGCCGTCGACATCGACCTGGCGACGATGGAGGGCGCCAACGCCTCGGCCCGCGCGGCCGTCAACAGCCTGCTGGACCGGGACGGTTCGACGGCGCGGCGGTGCACCGTCCGGCCGCTGTACCGGTCGCCGGAGATGGAGTCCGCCAAGCGGCACGACCTGTGGCGGTACCGCCTCGGCCTGCGCAACGTCTTCGATGTCGGCTGATCGCCCCGGGGTCCCCGGCCCGGCGGGCTCGGCTACCGTCGGGCCCATGACCACCTCGACGCCCACGGTCGGCGCCCTGCTCCGCACATGGCGGGAGCGGCGCGGCATCAGCCAGCTGGAGCTGGCGGGCCGCGCCGACTCCTCGTCCCGGCACATCAGCTTCATCGAGACGGGGCGCTCCCGGCCGAGCGAGGAGATGCTGCTCCGGCTCGCCGACCGCCTCGACGTCCCGGTACGGGAGCGCAACTCCCTCCTCCTCGCGGCGGGTTACGCCCCGCACTATGCGCAGACCGCGCTGGACGACCCGTCGATGGAGACCCTGCGCGAGGGCATCGAGCGGCTGCTGACCGGATACGAGCCCTATCCGGCGCTGGTCGTGGACGCCGTGTACAACGTCGTCGCCGCCAACCGGGGCACCCTGATGCTGCTGGACGGTCTGCCGGAGCACCTGCTGACGCCGCCGCTGAACGCGATGCGGATCACCCTGCACCCCGAGGGCCTGGCGCCGAGGATCCGCAACCTCAGGGAGTGGCGCGGTCACCTGCTCGCGCAGATGGAGCGCCAGATCGCCCTGGCCCGCTCCGAGCCGCTGCGCGCGCTGTACGAGGAGGTCTCCTCCTACCCGGTGGCCGAACGCCGGGGCGACGGCGAACCGGAGGAGGCCGTCCCGTACATCGCGCTCCCGCTGGTCATCGAGCACGACGGCCACCTGCTGTCCTTCGTGTCGTCCATCGCGACCTTCAACACGCCGATGGACGTGACCGTCGCCGAGCTGGCCATCGAGACGATGCTCCCGGCCGACCCGGCGACGGTGAAGTACCTGCGCTCACTCGGCGACTGAGCGCAGGGCGAGCTGCTGGAGCGCGGCGAAGCCGGCGACGGTCAGGGCCTGCGCCGGGATCCACACGGTCCCGGCGACGGTCGGCGAGAACCACACGACGAGGGCCACCAGGCTCAGCGCGGCCCAGGCGTAGTTGGTCTCGACGACGGCCTTCACGGCGAGCGCCGGGGGCTGGCTGCGCGAGGCCAGCCACCCGACGGCGGCGCCGTACAGCACGAGCACGACACCGAGGGCCAGGAGCAGCTCCTGCCCGACCCCGAGCAGCCGCCCCAGCGGCGCGGAGAAGGCGACGTAGGCGAGGCCGTTGCCGGTGGTGACGACGGCGTCGAGGGCGAGGAAGCGACGCAGCGCGAGCTGCGGCACGGAGGTACGGGCGAAACCGGCGAGCAGGGTCGCGGACATGGGGAATCAGCCTCCGTCGAGGTCGAACGGCCAGGTGGGAGCCGGACCCCGGAACCGAGTGCGCGGCCCCGGAACCCGACGCCCCCACTGTGCCGCGCCCCCTCACCGCCGGTCGATTACCTCCGAGGTCATGCCAACGGTTTTTGAGGTGGGCGGCAGGAAACATTGGGGTTCGCGTGGTTCGGCCGGGAGTGGGGGGCTAGGCTTCACGCAGCCCGATCCACTCGAACGCCTTGTCGACATATGGAGATTCCGCAGGTGCGAGCCGCTGATCGACCCGAGCTCGCCGCGATCTGGCGCCGCGTCGGGGCACTCGCGGAGCGCTGCGGCCGGGACCCCGGCGAGGTGCTGGCGGTGGGGCGGCTGAGCCACCTGTCGGGCGTCGAACCCCACCGCATTGCCTGCGTGGTGGCGGGTACGGCCGCCGAAGTGCCGCTGGAGCGGCGCGTGCACCAGCGGTTCCGGCTGCTGCGCGCGACCCGCCGCGACAAGCACGGCCGGGAATGGCCGCTCGCCGCCATCGCCCATGACTTCGGCGCGCCCGGCGCCTCCCTCGGACCGCTCAACGCGGGCACCGGGCTGCTGCGGATGGGTCATGCGGCGGGCGTGCAGCGGTTCTTCGGCGTCTACGCCGGCTTCCTGCTGGCCGACAGCAAGAGCGCGGTGGAACGGGCCCTCGCCCTGTCGGCCGGCACCGTCTCGGACGGCCGCGAGGACCTGGAACACCTCTCGTACCTGACCGGCATCACGCCCCGGGCCATCCGGCAGACCCTCGACGGCCGGCCGCCCCGGCTCCCCCTGAAGGAGCAGGTC
Source organism: Streptomyces erythrochromogenes (assembly GCF_036170895.1). NCBI lineage: Bacteria > Bacillati > Actinomycetota > Actinomycetes > Kitasatosporales > Streptomycetaceae > Streptomyces > Streptomyces erythrochromogenes. The sequence continues at coordinate 1,693,816 of NZ_CP108036.1, forward strand.
CACCAGCGGTTCGAGCACCTGCGGCGCACCCGGCCGCGGGAGGACGGCCAGGCCCACTCGCTGACGGCCATAGCCAAGTCCTTCGACGCGTCGGGGCAGTCGCTGACCCGTCTCGCCCAGGGCGAGGGCATGCCGAACCTCGCCGCGGCCGCCGGGATCCAGCGCTTCTACGGCGTGGACGGCGGCTTCCTGCTCGCCGACGACACCGAGGCGCTCGGTACTGCGCTCGCGCTGATCGAGGGCGAACTGGAGTGCGTGGAACGGGCGCGGGAGAATCCGATGCTGGCCGTGCTGCGTGCGCACGACGTACGCAGCATCGTCACGCGGGCCGGCCGGCTGTCGCCCCAGGGCTGGAAGTCGCTGGCCGACCACTTGGACGACCTCCTCGCACGCGAGGGGCAGCTCGGGGTTCCGGGCACGAAGGGCGGGGCGCCGACGGAGGACGCCGCCGCCGAGGGAGAAACACCATGAGGACCACACGGGCCATGCGCAAGCTGGGCTCCGAACTGCTGGAGGGCGCACGCCTGACGGCCCCGGCCGATGTCGGGGAGATCATCGGGGCGCTGTGCGCGGCCTACGCCGGGCGGCGCGGCGGGGATCGGAAGGTGGACTTCCACTTCACCTCCTTCCCGCCCGACACCGCGAGCGGACTGTGGCTGGAGCTGGACGACGTCGACCTGATCGTCGTCGAGCAGCACACCCGGCCCGAGCACCAGCTCGTCATCGCGTGCCACGAGCTGTGGCACCTGGACGAGGGGACCTGCGACAGCGTCGGCCCGGGCATGCTGGCGGCCGCCCGCCTCGCGGGAGAGGGACGCCCCGGCCGCCTCGCCGCCCTGCTGGCCTCCGACGCCGGGCTGGACGCGGTCGTCCGGCAGGCGGCCGCACGCGCCGACCAGGGGGATCCGGCGGAGATCCGGGCCGAGACCTTCGGCCTGCACCTCGGCACCCTCCTGCGCTCCTACCTGCCGTCGCCCCGGGAGCAGCAGTTCCCCGAGGCGATCGAACGCATCAAGTCCTCACTCGGCTGGGGAAGCCCCGTGCCGCGCCGTGACCAGCACCAGCCAGTCGCCGCATCCCTCACGCCGATGCCCTCAGCACGGCCCTGACAGAGAGCCCGCCACGATGAACCAGTCCTCACCGCCCCGCCACGTCGTCGTCATAGGCGGCAGTCTGGCCGGCCTCCTCGCGGCCGCTGTCCTCGCCGAGCACGCCACGGTCACCGTCATCGACGCCGACCCGCTGCCCGAGGGGCCTGCCCCGCGCCGCGGGCTCCCGCAGGCCCGGCACACCCATCTCCTGTGGTCGGGCGGTGCCCGGGCCATCGAGCGGATCCTGCCCGGCATCACCGACGACTGGACGAAGGCCGGCGCCATCCGCCGCAGCCTGCCCACCGACCTGGTCACCAAGACCGCCCAGGGCTGGATCCCGCGCTGCGGGGAGAAGCAGTTCAACATCTCCTGCAGCCGCGACCTCCTCGACTCGGTGGTCCGCGCCCGCGTCACCGGCCTCGCCGGCGTGTCCACCCTCCAGCAGAGCCGGGTGCGGGGCCTGGAGGGCACGGCGGCCCGGGTGACCGGCGTCCGGGTCGACACCCCCGAGGAGCGGGACCGGCTGGTGACGGCCGATCTCGTGGTCGACGCCAGCGGCCGCGGATCGCGGGCCCGGACGTGGCTCCAGGCGCTCGGCGTGAGCGGCATCCGGCAGGCCGAGGTCGACTCCGGGCTCGTCTACGCGACCCGGATCTTCGAGGCGCCCGCAGGCGCGCACGAGATGGGTTTCCCCATCGTCAACGTGCAGTCCGACCCGCGGGTGCCCGTGCCCGGGCAGACCGCCACGATCGTGCCCATCGAGAACGGCCAGTGGCAGGCCACCCTGTCCGGCACCCGCGGCGGCCAGCCCACCGGCGACCCCGACGCGTTCATCCCGTTCGCCAAGTCCGTCCGCGACCCGATCGTCGGCGAGCTCCTGGAGGGCCGCAAGCCCCTCACGGACGTCGCCGTCACCCAGGGCACCGCCAACCGCCGGATCTACTTCGAGAAGGCCGAGCTGCCCGACGGCTTCTTCGCCGTCGGCGACTCCGTCGCCACCTTCAACCCGCTGTACGGACAGGGCATGAGCGTCGCCGCCCAGGGACTGCTGGCCGTACGCACCCTGCTGCGGGGCAAGGGCCTGGCCCATCCCGGGATCGGCCGCGAGGCGCAGCGCGTGATCGCGCCCCAGGTCGGCACCGCCTGGGAGCTCGCCACGTCGCAGGACATCCTCTATCCGGGCGCCACCGGGATGAAGCCGCGCGCCGGCACCAACGTCCTGAACGGCTACGTCAACCGCCTGATGACGGGAGCCACCACGGACGAGGCGCTCACCGCCGCCCTGTTCAACGTCCTCACCATGAGCATCGAGCCCACCCACTGGCTCCGCCCGTCGGTGGTCTGGCACGTGATGCGCGCCTCCGACCGGGGCGCGCTGAAGGCGCCGCCGCTCACCGCCGCGGAGCGGGCCGTCGCCGGGCTCGACCCGACGCCCGGAGCGGGCACCGGCGCCGGCTCCGGCAGAGGGGGCGGGGGCGGCGGCGCCCCCACCGGTCCGGCAACCGATCCGGTCGGCCCAGCCGACCCCGTCGGACAGGCCCGATGAGCGGCGAGACCGCCCTGCTCCTCCTGCCCGGCTCCCTGATGGTCCTGGCGCTGCTGATCAAGATTCCGAAGCTGCGCCGGAACTGGGACCAGCCGCTGAACCGGACCGCCTGCGCGCTGCTCGTCGTCGGCGCCCCCATCACCTTCCTGGCCTCGCCGCCGACGATCGCCGCGGTCAACCGCCGCACCGGCGTGGTCAACTTCTCCGCGCCCCTGGTGTTCGGCCTGCTCACCGTGTTCTCCGGGCTGTGCGTCGTCCTGGTCCTGCAGTGGCGCGGCGGGCCGCCCGCGGCCGTGCGCCGGGCCACCCGGCTGACCTCGGCCGTGTTCGGCACGGCCACCGCGGCGATCGTCGCCCTGTTCGTGATCGGCGACGCGCCGGTGGAACGGCTCAGGGACCTGGACACGTACTACGCCACGACGCCGTGGATCCGCGAGATGATCGTCTGCTTCCTGGTCGCGCACACGCTGGGCACCTCGGCGCTGACCTGGCTGTGCGCGAAGTGGTTCGCGCGCGCGGACCGCTCGCTGCGCCCGCTGCGCACGGGGCTGGCCCTGATCGTGCTCGCGGGGCTGCTGGACCTGGCCTACCTCGTCGCGAAATGGGCCTCGGTGGCCGCGCGCTGGGTCGGCCGTGACTGCGTGTACCTGTCCACGGACGTGGCGCCGCCCCTGGCGTCGGCCTCCGCGCTGCTGCTCGGGGCCGGGTTCGTCGTGCCGCTGGTCGGCGGGTCGGCGACGTGGACGGCCTTCGGCGAGTACCGGCGGCTGCGCCCGCTGTGGAAGGCGCTGCGCGGGTTCGCCGCGGCCCAGGGCCGGACCGTACCGCTGGCCTGGTGGTCCCCGGTGCGGATCCGGCTCGTCCACCGCGAGTCGGTCATCGACGACGGCATCCTGGCGCTGGCCGGCTGGTTCGACCCCCGGGTGCACGCCGCCGCGTACGAGGAGGCCCGCGGCCGGGGCATGGACGACGCGCGGGCGGCCACGGTCGCGGACGCGGCCGTACTGGCTGCCGCGTGCCGCCTCAAGGCCGCCGCCGCCCGCGGATCCGGGGCGGGACCGGCCCCGCTCCCGGAGCCGCACCGCCTGGGCCACCGCCCCCTGACGGCCCTGGCCCACGCGTTCCGCACGTCCGTCTGACGGCCGGGAAACGGCAGCGCCCCGGACCGGGGGTCCGGGGCGCTTGCGTATCGGCGGGGCGGGTCAGAGCTCGGCGAGGTCCAGCCCGGCCTGCGCCGCGGCGGCCTGCACGGTCTGCTCCAGCAGGACGGCGATGGTCATCGGGCCGACACCGCCCGGCACGGGCGTGATCAGCGAGGCCCGGGCCGCCGCCGACTCGAAGTGGACGTCGCCGACGTTGCCCTCGTTGTAGCCGGCGTCCAGGACCACGGCACCCGGCTTGATGTCCTCGCCCCGGATGAACTCGGCCTTGCCGACGGCCGCGACCAGCACGTCCGCCTGGCGCACGATCGAGGACAGGTCCTGGGTACGGGAGTGGCAGTAGGTGACGGTGGCGTTCTGCTCCAGCAGCAGCATCCCGGCCGGCTTGCCCAGGATCGCGCTGCGGCCGACGACCACGGCGTGCTTGCCGGTCAGGTCCACGTCGTACGCGGCGAGCAGGCGCATGATGCCGCCCGGGGTGCAGGAGACGAAGCCCGGCAGGCCGAAGCCCATGGCCGCGAAGGAGTGCATGGTGACCCCGTCCACGTCCTTGCCGGGGGCGATGGCCTCGAAGGCGGCGCGCTCGTCGATGTGGTGCGGAACGGGGTGCTGGAGCAGGATGCCGCTGATCTCCGGGTCCTCGGACAGGGCCGTGATCGCCGCGACCAGCTCCTCCGTGGTGGTCGAGGCCGGCAGCTCCACGTGGCGGGAGGTGATCCCGGCCTTCGCGCAGCGGTTCTGCTTCATGCGGACGTAGGTGACGGAGGCGGGGTCCTCGCCGACCAGTACGGTCGCGAGGCAGGGCGCGGTGCCGGTGCGCTCGGTGATCTTCGCCGCGAGGGCGGCGGTCTGCTCCGAGATGCGGCGGGCGAGGGCGGTGCCGTCCATCGGCCGGGCGGTGCCGGCGGCGGGGGCGGGGGCGGTCTGCTGGGCGGTCGTCACGGGATCTCCTGAACGTCGCTGCGGTGCGCGGTGCGCGGATCGCGGTTCGCCCAGGCGCGCGGCAGTCGACGTACGGGAGGTCCTCGGTACGCCGGGCCGCTCCCCGGTGGTGATCCACCCGAACGCCAGTCACGGCCCGCCGACCACTGTAGTCGACCAAATCGGTGGTCGCCCGGCGCCCGACCTGCGACGATCAGTACATGACGCGTACTTTCGACCATCTTGTCGCCGAGGCCGAGTCCGTGTCCGTGGACGGCTGGGACTTCTCCTGGCTCGACGGGCGGGCCACCGAGCAGCGTCCTTCCTGGGGGTACCAGCGCCTGCTGGCCGAGCGCCTGGCCCGGGTCCGGTCGGCCCTGGACATCCAGACCGGCGGCGGCGAGGTCCTCGCCGGGTCCGGTCCCCTGCCGCCCTTGACGGTGGCCACGGAGTCCTGGCCGCCCAATATCGAGCGGGCGACCCGGCTGCTGCACCCGCTGGGCGCGGTGGTGGTCGCTGACTCCGACGAGCCGCCCCTGCCCTTCGGCGACGAGGCCTTCGAGCTGGTGACCAGCCGACACCCGGTGACCATCTGGTGGGACGAGATCGCCCGGGTGCTGACACCGGGCGGAACGTATCTCTCGCAGCAGGTCGGCCCGGCGAGCGTCTTCGAACTCGTCGAATTCTTTCTCGGGCCCCAGCCCGAGGAGGTGCGGCGCGCCCGGCACCCCGACGACGCGGTCGCCGACGCCACGAAGGCGGGCCTTGAAGTCCTGGACCTGCGCTCCGAACGGCTGCGCACCGAGTTCCACGACATCGGAGCCGTGATCTACTTTCTACGGAAGGTGATCTGGATGGTGCCCGGCTTCACGGTCGGGCAGTACCGGGACCGCTTGCGCGAGCTGCACGAACGGATCCAGCGCGACGGTCCGTTCGTCGCGCACACCGCCCGCTTCCTGATCGAAGCCCGCAAAACGGGCTGACACGGAGGGCGGACGGATCCACGCCGGATCAGGTTGCCCGGTCGCAGCGTGGCGCAGGTCACTCAATTCAGCGCGTAACGAATCGACTCGGGCATGCGATGAACCGACAGGTGTCCTCGCGCGGCCCGGAATACAGACCCCCCTCGGGTCTGTTTCCCGAGTTCGCGCGATGATGTCCCGCCCACCCCATATTTGTTCGCAACGAGAGGCTCCTTGTGTCGCTCAGCCCGTCCCGTACGTTCCCTCCGGAGATCGCCGAATCCGAGGCCCTCGTCGCGCTCGTCGAGCGCGGCCGCGAGCAGGGTCACATCAACGGTGACGACGTGCGCCAGGCCTTCGAGGCCGGCCGCATCCCGGTGGACCAGTGGAAGCGGGTCCTGCGCAGCCTGAACCAGGTCCTCGACGAGGAGGGTGTCGCCCTTCACGTCAGCGCGGCCCCTGCCACCAAGGCTGCCGCGAAGAAGCCCCGCAAGGCTGCCGCCGCCCCCGCCCGCACCGTGGCCAAGAAGGCCGCCGCCGCGCCCCGCCCCATCGGTGCGCGCAAGACCGCGGCCCCGGCCGCGGCCACCACGGTCACGTCCACGGCCTCGGCGATATCCGCTCCGTCGGCCGCCGCGGCTGCGGAGGCGGCGCCGGCCGAGGCCGCCGCCGAGCCGAAGAAGCGCACGGTCAAGAAGACCGCCGCCAAGAAGACCGCCGTGAAGAAGACCGCCGCGGCGAAGAAGACCAGCGCCAAGGACTCCGACGAGGGCGAGACCCCGGCCGTCGAGGGCGAGGACTGGGCGGCCGAGGACCTCGTCGACGAGGCCGAGGAGGAGGCGCCCAAGGCCGGCGCCCAGGGCTTCGTGCTGTCCGACGACGACGAGGACGACGCCCCGGCGCAGACCGTCATGGTCGCCGGCGCCACCGCCGACCCGGTCAAGGACTACCTCAAGCTCATTGGCAAGGTGCCCCTCCTCAACGCCGAGCAGGAGGTCGAGCTCGCCAAGCGCATCGAGGCCGGTCTCTTCTCCGAGTACAAGCTCGAAGAGGAGGAGGACCACAAGCCCGCCTTCAAGCGCGAGCTGGAGATCCTCGTCGAGGACGGCCGCCGTGCGAAGAACCACCTGCTGGAGGCCAACCTCCGTCTCGTGGTCTCCCTCGCCAAGCGCTACACCGGCCGCGGCATGCTCTTCCTGGACCTGATCCAGGAGGGCAACGTCGGCCTGATCCGCGCCGTGGAGAAGTTCGACTACACCAAGGGCTTCAAGTTCTCCACGTACGCGACCTGGTGGATCCGGCAGGCGATCACGCGTGCCATGGCCGACCAGTCGCGCACGATCCGCATCCCCGTCCACATGGTCGAGATCATCAACAAGCTCGCCCGTGTGCAGCGCCAGATGCTGCAGGACCTCGGCCGGGAGCCCACTCCGGAGGAGCTGGGCAAGGAACTCGACATGACCCCCGAGAAGGTCATCGAGGTCCAGAAGTACGGCCGCGAGCCGATCTCCCTGCACACCCCGCTGGGTGAGGAGGGCGACAGCGAGTTCGGTGACCTCATCGAGGACTCCGAGGCCGTCGTGCCCGCGGACGCGGTCTCCTTCACCTTCCTCCAGGAGCAGCTCCAGTCGATCCTGGGCACGCTCTCGGAGCGCGAGGCGGGCGTGGTCTCCATGCGCTACGGCCTCAACGACGGCCAGCCGAAGACCCTCGACGAGATCGGCCGCGTGTACGGGGTCACCCGTGAGCGCATCCGCCAGATCGAGTCGAAGACCATGTCGAAGCTGCGCCACCCGTCGCGTTCGCAGGTGCTGCGCGACTACCTCGACTGAGTCGATCTCCACCAGCACGCCCCCGACCTGCGCATCCGCGGGCCGGGGGCGTTCTGCGTCTCAGGACAGCCGGAAGACCGGGCCCCTCGGGGTGAAGGGGAGGGAGGCTCCCTGGGGGATCAGGTAGGCGTGTTCGCGGCGGATGCGCAGGGTGTCGCACCAGCCGTCGGTGATGACCAGCAGCGGCGCCGCGGGCGGGAAGTCCTCGGCCCGCTGGAGCAGGTCGATGCCCGGCTGGAGCACCGTGCCGCCCCGGCCGCGGACCCGGACGCGGCCCGCGATCTCGGTCGGCGGCACGTAGCCCGCGTCGTACGGCGCCGCGTCGCAGAACACGACGCGCGCCGCCGGTACGTCCCGGGCCTCGGCGTACGAGGCGATCGCTCCCAGCGCCTTGCCGAGCAGGGCGGCGTTCATCGACCCGGAGGTGTCGAGGACCACGCCGAAGGTGCAGCGGGCGATCTCCTCGGGCGGGAAGTACCGGCCAGCGCGCGGGATGCCCGGGGTCGAGGCCTGGCGGCGCGCCGGGCGGGCGTAGGACCGTACGGCCTCCGGCCTCGGCACGTACTCGTCGAACCAGCGGGCGAGCCGGGCGTCCCAGGGCACGGGCGGGTGGGCGAGGGCCCGGATCTCCTGGACGAGCCCGGCGGGCAGCAGGCCGCGCCCGTCGCGGACGTGCAGGTCGAAGCCCTGGACGAGGCCGCGCCGGTAGAAATCGTCGAGGTCCGCGTACGGGCGCCCCGCGCCGTGCGCGAGGGGCTCGCCCAGGATGTCCCCGGCCCCCTTGCCGCGCAGGGTGGCCAGGCGCCGCATCCGGCGCAGGTCGGTGGCGATCCGGTCGTACACCTCCTCGACGGAGAGCCCGCGCAGCGCCGGGTCGTGCAGCAGCCCCTCGGGCATGCTGCCGATCCGCATCTCCACCAGCCAGTCGTTGACGACGTAGTCGGCGGCGACGTTGTGCAGGTACGGGTCGCGGCCGCCGCGGCGCTCGCCGTGGCGCAGGGCGGCGTGCAGCATCTCGTGGGCCAGGATGAACCGCCACTCGTCGTCCTCGAAGGTGCGCAGCGGGTTGATGTAGATCTCCCCGGCGGTGGCGCTGACGGCGGCGACGGCGATGTCCTGGGCGCGGGCCAGCTCGGCGTCGGCGACGACGGTCAGGCCGGCGGCGAGCCCGCCGAGCAGCGGGTACGAGGACACGAACCAGTTCAGGGCCCGGTCCCAGGGGCGTTGTGCCACGCGTTCGCCGGTGGTCCGGTCACGGCGGCCGCCGGCCACGTCCATGGCGGCGGAGACGCTGCGGGTCAGGGCGGCGGCGAAGGCGGTCTGCCAGTCGGGGACGGCGGTGCTCCAGGTCCGCCAGGTGGTCAGGACCTGGTCGGGGGCGCGCCCGGCGGTGCCGCAGTGCTCGTAGGCGGCCGGGATGCCGTCGCGGCGCCAGCGGGCGGCGAGCTCGTCCTCGTCGCCGCCCGGGTAACCGGCGGGCAGGTGGTCGGGGGCGCGGCCGACCGGGAAGGTCAGCAGGAAGCGGTTGACGACCGCGCAGCGGGCGGCGAGGTCGAAGCGGTCCGGCTGGGTCCGGTTCTCGTCCTTGGCGGCGGGGACGTGGCCGAAGCCGAGGTGGAGCAGGGCGTGGGCGATCGTCCAGGCCCACTCCCGGGGCTCGGCCCGCCGGGTGGGGTGGACGTGGACGACGCCGTTGGAGGTGATGGTGGCCAGGCCCCCGTCCGGGGACTCCGGGCAGCCGGCCTCGCGGCAGATCTTGCCGTCGAGGGCGCCGAGGGCCGGGTTCTGCTTGACCAGTGCCAGGCCCTCGGCGAAGGCCTGGGTGGCCGGGTCGGGCTTGGCGGCGGCCTTCGCCCGGGCCTTTCCGCTCCGGCTCACCGGCGGGCCTCGACCAGCCGGGGCATGTCGCGGGCGGCCTCGATCAGGAACCATCCGGGCAGCACGGGCAGGCCGTCGGCGTCGTCGGCGATGACGGTCTGGGCCACCTCGACGGAGATCTCGGCGAGCTGGACGAGGAGCGACTTGAAGCGGTACGTGTGCTGCCGCAGGGCGGGCGAGACGTGTTCCTTCTGCGCCGGGAGCTCCTTGAGCAGGCGGCCGCGGAAGGCCTCCGCGAGGTAGTAGAGCAGGTCGCGGTCCTGGAGCCGGGCGGGCCAGGAGGCGTCGCCCTTCACGATGGCCTCGATGCCGAAGGTGTGGCGGACGATCTTGGCGTAGCCGCAGAAGGAGACGGCGTGCGCAGGGGTGAGCGTGCCGTGGGCGACCACCTTGAGGGTCTCCTCGTCCAGCTCCGTGCCGAAGGAGTGCAGGGCGTCGGAGAGCATGTGCCAGGAGCGCGGGGTGGAGAAGGGCTCCTCGGTCTTGGGCGGCTGCGACCAGAGGTGGTCGGGGCGCTCGGTGAGGTAGTCGGTGACCCACGGGTGGATGCCGTGCTCGCCGGCCCAGACCAGCCAGTCCTGTGCGGACGCCTGGAGGTGGACGTGGGTGAGGCGGTTGACCAGGGCGGAGGCGATGGGCCGGGCCAGCGCGTTGTCCGTGGCACGGTTGCCCGCGCCGATGACGATGGAGCCGGCGGGCAGTTCGTAGGAGCCGATCCGGCGGTCGAGGATCAGCGAGTAGAAGGCCTTCTGGACGTCCGGGCCCGCGGCGTTGAGCTCGTCGAGGAAGAGGCAGTACGGCTCGTCGCGGGCGATGGCCTCGGGCGGGCAGAAGACGGAGCGGCCGTCGCGGATCTGCGGTACGCCGATCAGGTCCTCGGGGGCGAGCTGCGTGCCGAGGAGGCTGACGCACTCCAGGCCGAGGGAGTCGGCGAACTTCCGCACGAGCGAGGACTTCCCGATGCCGGGCGCCCCCCAGAGGAAAACGGGCCGCACGGTGGCGAGGCCGAGCAGCAGTTCGGGGATCTGGGCGGGGGTGACGGTGACGGCAGCCTGCACGGGCGGGATGGTCCTTCGGGGCGGGGCGGTGTGTGGTGCGGCCAGTGTGGTCATACCGCGCACCGCCCGGCATCCGGTTTTTCGCCGGACGCCCGCCCGGTTCAGGTCTCGATGAGGTGCTTGAGCTTCTCCTCGTTCAGCGGCATCTCCTTGCGCGCGTAAGGCTTCACGACGAGCGGTACGAGGACCCTGCCGATGCCGTGCCCCTCGAAGTCGAGGCTCAGGGTGAGCCGGGAGCGCGTCCCGTCGCCCAGGGGCTCGACGGTGCCCCGGACGTCGCCGCGGACCGGGCCGTCGATGCCGTGCAGGTGCCAGCTCCTGGGCGGGTCGTACTCGGTGAGTTCCATGGTCGTCGGGAACTCGCGCCGCCCGATGCGCCGCCGTACGGCGATGAGCGAGCCGACGGCCGGGTGCTCGGAGCCCCGGACGGACACGGCGCTCTTCTGCCACTCCGGCAGGTGGGAGGCGTCCGACACGTAGGAGAAGACCTCTTCGGGACTGCGGTCGATCTCGATGCTTTCTCTGATCGCGGACATGGCGGCCCTTTCGTGCCCCCTAAAGGCGCTGTCCTTCCACGCTACCGCGCAGGTCAGGCGACTGTCCGCTGCCTGCGGGCGGCCATCACGGCATAGACGGCGACGCCGGCGAAGAGGAAGAGCACGCCCTGGTAGACGGCGGCGTAGCCGGAGCCGGCCACCAGCCACATGGAGAAGCCGAAGGCCAGGACGGCGAGGGCGCCGTCGCGGACCAGGCGCCCCCGCCCGACGCGCTCGCCCTGGCCGGAGAGCAGGAAGTAGATCTGCGCGGCGGTGGAGAGCAGGTAGGGGACGGTCGCGGTGAAGGTGGTGACGAGGACCAGGATCTCGAAGACGCCGTCGGAGCCGGCCGTGTAGTTGTAGACGGTCAGGGCGGAGGCCAGGGAGGTCGTGACGACGACGCCGACCACGGGGACGCCGCGCCGCTTCTTCTCGAAGGCCCGCGGGAAGAGCCCGTCCTTGGCGGCGGCGTACGGGGTCTGGGCGCTGAGCAGGGTCCAGCCGTTGAGGGCGCCGGCCATCGAGACGACGGCGGCGCAGGCGACGAGGGTGCCGCCCCAGGTGCCGCCGAACATGGCGTTGACGGCGTCGGTGAAGGGGGCTTCGGAGGAGACCAGCTTCTCGTGGGCGACGAGGCCGAAGACGGAGAGGGTCCCGAGGAGGTAGACGACGGCCGCGCCGGTGGTGCCGAGGATCGTGGCCCGGCCGACGTTGCGGGCGGGGTCGCGGACCTCTCCGGCGCTGACGGCGGCCGACTCCACGCCGAGGTAGCTGAAGAGGAGGATCGCCGCGGAGGCGGACAGCGCGCCGGCCGGGCTCTGGTCGGTGGCCTGGAACGGGCCGAGGTTGGCGGGGTCGAAGAAGAACAGGCCGCCCACGGCCACCAGCAGCAGCGGGGCGAACTTCAGCACGGTGGCGACGAGTTGGACGGCGCCGACGTAGCGGGTGCCGGCCAGGTTGGCGAGCGCGGGGAGCCACTGCATGGCCAGGGCCGCCAGGCACATGGACCACTTGTGCTCGCCGATGGCCGGGAAGAGGACGGAGAGGTAGCCGACGGAGGCGACGGCGAGGGCCGCGTTCGACACCCAGGAGGTGATCCAGTAGCTCCAGGCGGCGAGGAAGCCGGCGAAGTCGCCGAAGGCGGCGCGGGCGTAGACGTACGGGCCGCCGGTCTGCGGGTGGCGGTGGGCGAGGCGGCCGAAGACGAGCGCGAGGGCGATCGCTCCGAGGGTGAGCACCGCGAAGGCGAGGAGGCTGATGGTGCCGAAGGGTGCGACCGAGGCGGGGAGGAGGAAGATCCCGCCGCCGATGATGTTGCCCATGACCAGGCAGGTCGCGATGGGGAGGCCGAAGCGCCGGGCATGGGGGTCGCGGCCCGGCTCGGGGGGTGCGGTGGCCTCGGCGGGCAGGGCTGCGGTGCTGGTCATCGGTGGTGCGCCTCGGGTCGTCTCACATGGTGGGCGGGTCGACACATGGTCGGCCACGGTGCGGGACGTACCAAATCAGCGGGTTTCGTCCCGCGCGGGCGACCCATCGGAAGGAAGGATTCCGCCCAGGGGGCCTTCCGGCGGGGAATCCTGCGGCGCCTCTCGGGAGGTCCCCCTGCCGACCGCCCCCGCGGCCCGGGCCGGCGGGGCGGCCGCGTACCGCCCCGCGTCGCGGGGCGCGGGCTCCCACGCCCACCTGTCCCCCGGCGGAGCCACCGGCACCTGGGGGCCGTCCGCCTCCCTGAGCCAGCGCCGCAGTACGCCGTGCACGGCCTCCGCGCCGACCAGCTCCTCCCCCGGGTCCGACAGCTCCGCGGGCCACATCAGGAACGGGTGTCCCTGCTCCCCGCCCAGCCCGCCGTGCGAGCCGATCTGCTCCTCGAAGGCGTGCACCGCGCCCGTGTCCGGGTCGTACGCCGAATTCACCATGATGTCGGCCACGTGCGGGAAGGCGTCGGTCCGGCGGACTGCCGCGGCCGCGCCAGGACCGAAGGGGGCCAGCAGCTCCTCCGCCTCGCCGGGCACGTCCAGCCGGGCCTCGGCCCCGCCCGGTCCCAGCACCACCCCGTCCACCAGGAGGAAGCCCACGCCGGGGTGGTTCGCCAGGGTCGCCAGCAGCGCGGGGTGCGTGCGCTCGATGCGGGCCCGGGAGGCCCTGCCGGGGACGTCCGGGAAGGAGATCAGGGCGAGGTTGCCGGAGGCCAGCACCACCGGGTCGGAACCCGGCCCGGGGCGGGCCTCCTCACCCTCCTCCACCGGCCGGTGCAGGGCCGCGAGGACCGCCGCGCGGGCCTCGGCCCCGCTGCGCGTACCGCCGGCCTTGCGGGAGACGGGCAGTCCGCAGCCCGCCCGCACCAGGTCCTTGAGGGTCAGCCCGTACCGCGCCAGGAAGGTCTCCCCCGGACTCTGGCCGTGGTCGGAGAGCAGCACGATCCGGTACGGGCGCGGCGCGTGCTCGGCGACCCGGGCGAGCAGCGCGAGGCTGCGGTCGAGGCGTTCCAGCACCTGGTCGGTGTCCCGGCCGCGCGGGCCCGAGTGGTGCGCGACCTCGTCGTAGGCGACGAGGTCGGCGTAGACCGCGGAGCGTCCCGCGAGCATGTCGCCGATCACCGCCGCGACGACCACGTCCCGTTCGACCACGGTCGCGAAGGCCCGGATCAGCGGGTAGAGCCCGCCGCGCGAGACCCGGGGCCGGTCTCCGCGGATCCGTGCCCGCAGGGACTGGCCGATCTCGCGGACCGCGTCGGCGACGAAGGACAGGGCCGTGCGGACGGCGTTGGCCGGATCGGAGAAGTACGCGAAGTAGCCGGAGCGGGACCGGTTGGCCCGGCCGCGCCGCGCCGAGACCGAGAGCACGAGCGCCAGCTGGTCCGCGCCGCCGCTGAAGAGGTTGCCCCGGCTGGCCCCGTCGAGCGTGAGCAGTCCGCCGTCGCCGGTGCGCTCGATGGCCCGCCGCTGGAGTTCCGCGGCGCTGGTGGGCCGGTTGCAGACCATCACCTCGCCGGTGTCCTTCTCGTACCAGCGGAAGGCGGGCACGTCGAAGGTGGAGCCGTGCAGGATGCCGAGCTGGCTGGCGCCGGTCTGGCTCGACCAGTCCGTGCGCCAGGACGTGACGCGGTGGCCGCGCTCCAGCCAGTCGGCGACGGTCGGCATCAGCGCGTTGCTGCAGGCCTCGCGCAGCACCTCGTACCCGACCCCGTCGAGCTGGAGGACCAGCAGCCCGGGCGCGGCCGCCCCGGCCCGGGGCGCGGCCCCGCGGCCCTGCCTGCGGCGGCGCCGGTCGGCGAGCCGGTAGAGCCGGCGCCGGTAGGCCTCGTCGTCGCGCACCGCGAGCGCGGTGGAGGTCGCCGAGGCCACCGCGGACATCACGGCGGCGACGACGACCGCGGTCTCGGGGGCGGCCTCGCCCCGCCCGTCGGGGATCAGTCTGAGCGCTATCAGCAGGAGCGAGCCGTTCAGGAAGAAGACGAGCAGCCCGAGCACGAGGGCGGGCACGAGCAGCAGGGCCCGCACGAGCGCGGGCCAGACGAGGGCGCTCAGCAGGCCGAAGGCGCCGGCGCCCCAGGCCGCGGTGAGGCCGATCTGCGTGATGCTGTCGCCGTCGTCGGACTGGAGCCGGAAGTCGGGGAGGATCCCGGCCAGGGCGAGCATCGTCAGGGTGGACACCGCCCAGACGAGGGCCACCCGCACCAGGGCGTTGCCCGTGGTCCGCCACCGTCGTCGCCGCACCGTGCCACCCCCTGGGTCGTCCTGCGCTTCCAGGCTCGCACAGCGGGGGCGGCCCGGCCGGGCGGCCGGGACGGCGTACGGGAGTGCGCGGCGGGGCGGCGGTCAGGTGCCGTCGTAGCCGGCGGTCGGCATGGACAGCCGGCGGTGCACCTCGGCCTTCATCGCGGAGGTGTACCGGGGCTCTTCGCCCCCGGCGGTCTCCAGGCGCACGCCGCGCCGTTCGCACTCGGCGGTGAACTCCTCGACGCAGCCCAGTGCGCGGGCCAGCACCCGCTGGTTGGCGGCGACGAAGAGGTCGACCCGCCCGATGGCTATCTCGGACCAGAACCCGCAGTTGTCCGCGCGCATCCCGTAGACCAGCAGCTGCTTGGTCACGACGTAGCCCCGGTCGGCCGCCCAGCGTGCGCACACGGCGTGCTGGCCTCGGGTGTCCACGGCGAAGGGGTCGGCGTCCAGGTCTTCGAGCGGGGCCAGGCTGGCGATCGCGGCCACGCGCAACTCTTCCATGCCGCCGGACCCTACTCCGATCCGCCGCCCGAGAGGAGGGGCTGCCGGCTTCGGATTCCGACGCGGTGGCGGGAGCCTCCGGCCCGGCATGATGGGTAGGACACCCCGAGGCTGGCGGGACGGCGAGGGAGGGAGGGCCTGGTGCCGGTGGAGATCACCTGGTGGGGCCATGCGACGTGCACCGTCGAGGATTCCGGGGTGCGGCTGCTGACGGACCCGTTGTTCACGCGGCGGCTCGCGCACCTGCGGCGGCGGCGCGGGGCGCTCCCGCCGCCCGAGGCGGCTGCGGCGGACGTGGTGCTGGTGTCGCACCTGCACGCGGACCATCTGCACCTGCCGTCGCTGGGTCGGCTCGCGCCCGGGACCAGGCTCCTGGTGCCGCGGGGGGCCCGGCGGGCGGTCCCGGGGCTGGCCCGGCTCGCCGGGCTGCGCGGGCTGACGGTGACGGAGACGGCGCCGGGCGAGGAGGTCCGCGTGGCGGAGGGCGTACGGGTCCGGGCGGTCAGCGCCCGGCACGACGGGCGCCGCCTGCCGTTCGGGCCGCACCGCGCGCCGGCGCTCGGATACGTGGTCCAGGGCTCCGCGCGGACGTACTTCGCCGGGGACACGGGGCTGTTCGACACGATGGCCGAGGAGGTGGGGCCGGTGGACGTGGCCCTGCTGCCGGTGGGCGGCTGGGGTCCGTACCTGGGGCCCGGGCACCTGGACGCCGGGCGGGCGGCGCGCGCGCTGGCGCAACTGGCGCCGGCGGCGGCGGTGCCGGTCCACTACGGGACGTACTGGCCGGTGGGGATGGACGCGGTGCGGCCGCACGAGTTCCACGCGCCGGGCGAGGAGTTCGAGCGGCGGGCCCGGCAGCTGGCGCCCAAGGTGACCGTGCGGGTACCGGGACACGGTGAGCGGGTGCGGCTGCCGTGACGCTCCGCGACCTCACGGCGGTGGCAGCGGCGGCGGCCGCGGGGGCCGGCCAGGTGCCGCCGGAGACCACCCGGCAGGCGGTGGGCTACCCGGCGTTGTTCGTGCTGGTGGCGCTGGGTGCGCTGGTGCCGGTGATTCCCACCGGTGCGCTGGTGAGTTCGGCGGCGGTGGTGGCGTTCCACCACCAGGCGCCGTACGGGGTGCTGCTGGTGTTCGCGGTGGCGGCGGTGGCGGCCTTCACCGGGGACCTGGCGCTGTACTGGCTCGGGCAGCGCGGGGTGCGCTCCCACAACGGTTCGCGGTGGCTGGAGGCGTTGCGCGGCCGGGCCACGCCCGAGCGGCTGGCGCAGGCGCAGACCCGGCTGGACGAGCACGGGGTGACGGTGCTGGTGCTCTCCCGGCTGGTCCCGGCGGGCCGGATCCCGGTGATGCTGGCCTGCCTACTGGCGGAGCTGCCGCTGCGCCGGTTCGCCCGCGGCGACGGCCCCGCGTGCCTGGCCTGGGCGGCCGCGTACGGGCTGATCGGCATCCTGGGCGGCTCGCTCTTCTCGGAGCCGTGGAAGGGCGTGGCCGTGGCGGTCGGCCTGGCGCTGCTGATCAGCGCGGGCCCGGCGGCTTGGCGCCGGCTGCGCCGCAGTCCGTGAGCGGGCCGCCGGAACACCAGGGGGTGCCCGGCGGACCAGGGTCGCTCGGCCCGGGTCGTCAGGTGCCCTGGCGCCCGCAGGGCCGAGGGGTGAGGCCGGCAAGGCGGAGGAGGGAGCCCCCGCGCGGCGTCGGCGACTGACGGCCGACGCCGCAGGCCGCGGTGCCGGGCCGCCCGGGCGCGGCCTGACCGGCAGGACACCCCTTAGGGGGCCTCGTGCCGGCCGTGGCCCGGCCGGGCGGCCTGCGGCGGGAACGCGAGGCCCGTCGGCGTGTTGAGGCCGGTGAGGGCGAGCGTCACCTGTCCGCCGCCGGTCTCCCGGACCCGTACCACGCGGTTGTTGAAGCCGTCGGCCACGTACAGGCCGCCGGAGCCGTCGAGCGCGAGGCCCAGCGGAGAGCTCAGGCCGGTGATGGGCACCGTACTCTGCGGGCCGCCGCCCGCGGGCACCTTCACGACACGGTTGTTGCCGCTGTCCGCGATGTACAGGTCGCCGGCGGCGTTCAGGGCCAGCCCGGTCGGCTGGGAGAGGCCGGTGGTGGGGACGGTGGTCTGGCCGCCCCCGCCCGCGGCGACCTTGACGACCCGGTCGTTGACGAAGTCGGAGACGTACAGGCCCCCGTCGGACGCGATCGCCAGCCCCCAGGGGTGCAGCAGCCCGGTGGTGGGGACGGTGGTCTGGCCGCTCCCGTCCGCGGCCACCTTCACGACCCGGTCGTTGAAGCTGTCGGCGATGAAGAGGCTGCCGGCCGGGTCGACGGCGAGCCCCAGCGGGCGCGACAGGTTGACGGTGGGGACGACCGACTGTCCCCCGCCGTCCGGAGGCAGGACGACCACCCTGTTGTTGCCGGTGTCGGCGACGTAGAGCCGGCCCGCCGCGTCCCAGGCCAGGCCGGTCGGCCGCACCAGGCCGTCGAGGGGCACGGTGCTCTGGCCGCCGCCGTCCGCGGGCAGGGCCACCACGCGGTTGTTGCCGTAGTCGGACACGTACAGCGGCGGGCCGGCGGGCGATCCCGCACCGCCGGGCTGCGCGGCGCCGGCCACCCCGCCCGCGAGCGCGCACAGCGCCAGCAGTCCCGCGGCGGCGGCCAGCCGCCGGGTCCACCGCCGGGCGGCCGGGCGGCCCGCGGGGGCCGGCGGATCGATCGTTCGCGACTCGGCCGTCTTGCGTTCCACGACTCACCCACCTGATCTGGACGGTCGGCCCGGTGCCGTACCCCCGCCGACCTTAGGAACCGCCGCCCGGGGGTGCGGGAGCCACGCCACCGGTACCCGCCCCGGCCACTCCAATGCCCGCCGCCGCGGGGGCTGGACCTCAAGTGCGGTTGGGTTCGTAGGGTCGTGGATCAGCAGACCTGAAGGACCTACGGGGAGTTGATCGCCATGGAGTACTCGCACGACGACGCCGGACTCCTCCAGCAGCCCATCGGCTACTGGAGCTGGGCCGCCTACGACGCGGTCGTCACCCGCACCCGGGGCGCGCTCGCCTCGATCGGCACCACCCAGCCCCAGTGGTGGATCCTGGCCCAGGTGGCCCGGGCCGAGGAGGTGCGGACCCGCGACGAGGTGACGCGGACCCTGCGCGGCTACCTCTCCGTGGGCGACGAGGCGCTGGCGGAGGAGATCGACACGACCGTCGCCCGGGGCTGGATCGCGCAGGACGACGAGGGCCGCCTCGCGCTCACCCCGGAGGGCCTGGAGTTCTTCGGCCGCGCGGAGGCACTGCAGAAGCAGCTGTGGGACGAGCGGCACGACGGCATCTCGGACGAGGAGTACCTGGCCACCCTCAAGGTGCTGCAGCGCTTCATCCACAACACGGGCGGCCGTGCCTGGCACCACTAGGCCGGATCCGGGACGGGGGCCGTATCCGGGTCCGGGAGGGTGCGGGAGGCTCCGACCGGGAGGTCCCAGAGGTCTTCGCGGGGCAGTCCCGACCGGGACCAGGCGGCGAGGGTGCGGTGCAGGGGCTCCATGACCGGCTCGGCGGAGAGCACGAAGGCCGCCCAGTGCATGGGGGCCATCCTTCGGGCCCCGAGGTCGAGGCAGGCCTGGACGGCTTCCTCCGGGTCGGCGTGGACGTCGCCGAGCCACCAGCGCGGGGCGTACGCACCCACAGGCAGCAGGGCGAGGTCGATGCCGGGGTGGCGGCGGCCGATCTCGCGGAACCACCGGCCGTAGCCCGTGTCCCCCGCGAAGTAGACCTTCCTCGGGACCGGGCTCAGGGTGTCGGTGAGGATCCAGCCGCCCCACAGGGACCGGCAGGTGTCGATCAGGGACCGCTTCGACCAGTGGTGGGCGGGGACGAACTCGAACCGTACGCCGCCCAGTTCGGCCGATTCCCACCAGTCGAGGTCGGTGACCCGGGTGAAGCCGCGGCGGCGGAACCAGCCCGCGAGGCCCGCCGGGACGAAGAGGGCGGTGTCCCGGGGCAGCCGCCGGATGGTGGGGGCGTCGAGGTGGTCGTAGTGGTTGTGGCTGATCACGACCGCGTCCACCGGCGGCAGGTCCTCCCAGCGCACCCCGACGGGCGTCATCCGGGAGGGGGTGCCGAGGATCCGCCGGGACCAGACGGGGTCGGTCAGCACGGTCAGTCCGCCGGTCCGCAGGACCCAGCTGGCGTGCCCGGCCCAGGTGACGGACACCGCGCCGGCGGCCGTCGCGGGCAGCGGGCCCGGCTCGTACGGCAGGTCCGGGATGCCGCGCAGCCCTTCGGGGCCGGGCCGGAAGGCACCCTCGCGGGCGAGCCGGGCGAAGGCGCGCACGCCGGGGAGCGGAGTGGTCAGCCGGTCGGCGAACGAGCGGGGCCAGCGGCGCCGTGCGCCGAGCGGGCGCGGGGCGGACGGGTGCGGGGCCGGCCGGGTGGCGCCTTGGCGTACGGGCCCCGCGGCGGGGGCGGCCGGGGCGGGTGCGGGGGCGGCGTCCGTCCGGTCGCTCATCGAGAAGTCTCCGTTCACCGTGGTCGCGGGTGCGGGTGCGGGTGCGGGTGCGGGGTCGCGGCGGGCCGGGCGGCCCGCCCGGGTGGTCAGGCCAGCCCGGCCAGGACCGATCCGAGGAGGTCCAGGGAGCTCCGCACGTGCGGCAGTTCGAGCGGATCGCGGGCGGTGAGCGCGGCCAGCCGCTCCTCGGGCGTGGCGCCCAGCAGCGGCCCGGTGGACAACCTGACCCGCAGTGCGCCCAGTTCGTCCGCGAACCGCTGTCCGCCGGGGGTGGGCGCGCCGAGCCGGGCGCCGAGCCAGTCCTCCAGTTCCATGGCGTCGCCGACGCCGTGCCGGGCGAGGCCGACGCGCAGCGGGGTGAGGTCTGCGTACAGGTGCCGTCCGGCCTGCGGGGGCCGGGCCAGGCCTCCCGCCGTGCGGATCTCGCGGTGCGCGGCGGCGGCCACCAGGCCGTGCAGGCGGGCGGCCGCGTACGCGCGTGCGGCGACGGCGTCGGGTTCGTCGAGGGCGTGCGCCGCGGCGCCGGCGACGGGCCCGGCGACCACCGCGCCGGTGGCGGTGAGGACGTCGAGGGTGCCGGCGCGCAGCCGCACCCCGCGCGGTGTGCCGGGGAAGCGGACCACGGCGGCGGGCCAGCCGGCCGGCAGCAGTGCCCCGGACAGGTCGACGAGGACCGCCGCCTGTTCGGGCAGCATCTCGGCGGGGCTCAGGACGAGGTCGTCGTGGGGCCGGTGGACGGTGTCGCGCCAGCTCTCGTCGCTGACGACGAACAGCCCGGCGGACTCGGCGGCCTCGCACGCCTCGCGCACCAGCTCGGGCGGCGGGACGGTCGCGGTCGGGTCGTCGGCGACCGACAGCAGCAGCACGCGCGGATCACCGCCCTCGGCGCGCACCCGCCGTACGGTCTCCAGCAGGGCGTAGGGGTCGGGCACGCCGCCGCACTCGGCGGGGGTCGGCACATGGTAGGCCCGCCGCCCGAGCAGTCTGACCTGCGGGGTCCACCAGGCGGGACAGGGCCGGGGCAGCATCACGTCGCCCCCGTACGCTCCGAGGAGGGCCAGGAGCAGCGCCGGGGCGCCGGGTCCCGCCGCCACGTTCTCCGGTGAGGTGGCCAGTCCGCGCCGGCCCCAGTACCGGCAGCCCGCCTCGCGCAGCGACAACCCGCCGCCCGGGGGCTGCGGGGAGGAGCGTCCGGCGGCCGCGCCGAGGACGGAGACCAGATCGGAGAGCACGGGCAGGCCGGGCTGCGGCGCGGGCGGGCCGTAGCGGACCGGGCCGCGGCCCTCCGCCGTGCGCTGCATCCCCTCCACCGCTGTCCGCCTTCCGCGTTCGTCGCGCCGCACTCCCCGACCCTGACCTTTATACGATTATTTGGCCGGATATGCCCTGTCGGGCGCCGCCCGTCGGCCCGCCGGCCTCCCTCAGCCCGTTCGCCCCACCATCGCGAGCAGCCTGGTCTGCGCGTCCGCGCCCGCGGGGACCTCGACCGGCTCGGCGTACATGCCGCTGGCCGCGAGTGCGTCGGCGTACGGCATGACCTCTTTGATCGAGAACTCGACGAGGGTGTCGGGCAGCCGGTCGTCGGCGCCGATGCCGCGGCAGAGGTCCCAGGTGTGCACGACGCAGTCGGCGGTCAGCTCCGAGCAGTACGCCGACCCGAGCGCGGGCCCGTACGAGAGCCGGACGGTCCGCTCCAGTGCGCCGGACGCGGCGAAGGCGGCGTGCGCGGCGCCCGAGGCCCTGTCCCACGCGGCGACCGGGTCGTCCCCCAGCACGTCCCCGGAGAAGGCGTCGCCCAGCTCCTCCACGGTGCGGCCCTCGGTGATCAGCGGCGGGATCCAGAGCTGCTCCCCGGTGACGTGGTTGACCAGGTCCCGCACCGTCCACTCCGAGCACGGGGTGGGCGCGTCCCACTGGTCGCCCTTCACGGCGCGCACCTGCTCGCCGAAGAACCGCAGCGCTTCGGCGTGCCGTTCGAGCAGCGTGTCGGACATGGCTCCCACCGCCCTCCGCCGGGGGTGACATCCCCCTGGTGCAACTCTCCTCGCCCCCGTACGGCCCTGCCACCGACCCACCCAACCTCCTTGTCAACCAAGGGCAGTGTCCACATGTCAAAACGCATATCTCGAATGGCGAACTGATCGCCTACGGTGGTGCCCACGCTTCGACGAGGAGGGGTACGGCCATGGACGCCACGAACGCCGCCAAGGAGACCGCCGTCTACACGCACGGCCACCACGAGTCGGTCCTGCGCTCGCACCGCTGGCGCACGGCCCGGAACTCCGCCGCCTACCTGATCGGCGAGCTCCGCCCCGGCCTGTCGGTGCTGGACGTCGGCTGCGGCCCGGGCACCATCACGGCCGACCTGGCGGAGCTGGTCGCACCGGGCGGCCGGGTCACCGCCGTCGACGCGGCCGAGGACGTCCTGGCACAGGCCCGGGCCCACGCGGCGGAGCGCGGCCTGGACGACGCCGTGTCCTTCGCCGTCGCGGACGTGCACGCCCTGGACTTCCCCGACGACTCCTTCGACGTGGTCCACGCCCACCAGGTGCTGCAGCACGTCGGGGATCCGGTACGGGCGCTGCGCGAGATGCGGCGGGTGTGCCGGCCGGGCGGGGTCGTCGCCGCGCGCGACGCCGACTACGCGGCGATGACCTGGTACCCGGCGACGCCCGGGCTGGACGAATGGCTGGACCTGTACCGGCGGGTGGCCCGCGCCAACGGCGGCGAACCGGACGCGGGCCGCTGGCTGCGGGCCTGGGCCCGCAAGGCCGGCTTCACGGACGTGACCTCCTCGGCCACCGCCTGGTGCTTCGCCACCCCGGAGGAGACGGCATGGTGGTCCGCACTGTGGGCCGACCGGACGAAGGCCTCCTCGTACGCGGACATCGCCGTCCGCGGCGGCCACGCGGCGACCGGCGACCTGGAGGCCGCAGCGGATGCCTGGCACACCTGGGGCGCCGACCCGGACGCCTGGTTCTCGGTCCTGAACGCCGAGATCCTGTGCCGGGCCTGACCCGGCGGCGGTCACGGGCCCGCCGCCGGCGGGCGGGGGATCAGACCGGCGGGCGCATGCGGAAGTCGTAGCGGGCGGGCAGCGGGCAGTCCGTGAGGACGGACCAGACCTCGGACAGGGTCTCCTCGCCCTCCCGCAGGTCGGGGAGTTCGAAGCCGTCCTCGAAGACCCGGCGGGCCGCCCGCACGTGGCCCTCCGCCGCGAGCAGCCGGGCCGCCAGCAGCCGGAAGCGGCCCTGTTCGCGCAGGGCCGGCCGGAGCCGGTCCCAGACGGCGCGGGCCTGGGGCAGCCGGCCCGCCGTGAGGAGCGCGGCCATCGCCTCCTGGCCGAGGGCCGACTCCGCGGCCGTCCACGGCTCGCCCCCGCGGCTCTCCACCACCAGGTCCTCGAAGGCCGCCGCGAATCCGTCGGCGGCCCGCGCCGCATCGCCCGCCAGCGCGTCCGCCACCGCCAGACAGCGCAGCAGGGGCCACTGCGACGGCGCCAGCGCCAAGCCGCGCTCCCAGCTCCGTACCGCCTGGGCGGTGTCACCCGCGTGCCACTGCGCCACCCCCAGGTGGTACTCCGTCAGCGGATCCGCGGGAGCCGTCTCCAGCATGTCCCGCCAGTGCGCGGCGACCAGGCTCGGCCCCGGCGGAACCACCCGCCGCGGGGCGGGCAGGACGCCCGTGCGCCACAGCTCCAGCCACGGCTCCTGCTCCTCGCCCAGCGTGGACTCCTCGAAGGGCGTACCCGGCAGCCGGTGGCCCGCGCACAGCACCTCCAGCGCTCCCCAGCCCGAGCCGACCGCGAGCCGCTCCCCCGGTTCGGTGTCGGCGTGGCCGCGCCACGCCTCGTACGCCGCGTCCACGCGCTCCCGCGGCAGTACGGCTTCCAGCGCGTCCTGCGCCGCGCCGCGGGCCGCCGCCCAGTCCGCGCCGTGCACCGCCGAGGGCTCTGCGGACAGCGGCCCGTACGCCTCCAGCCAGCTGAACTCCGCCCCGCCCTCCAGGCGTACGTGCTCCAGCTGGGTCCGGGCCAGCCCGGCCTGGATCTCCGCGTAGCCGCCCGTGCCCGGCTCGGTCAGCCACTCCTGCCAGCGCCGGCCGCCACCGCCCGCGCCCCACACGAACAGCTTCCGCCCGCGCAGCCGCCCGGTGGAGGTCTGCACCAGGCCCTGCCCGTCCGCGTCCAGGGAGGCGATCCAGGGCCGGGCCCCGTCCCGGACCTCGTAGAAGAAGTCGGCCGGGTACTCGCTGCGCAGCGGGTACGTGCGGTCCGCGGCCTCCCACTCCGGCACCGGGATGCGGCGCAGCGAGCGCTCGTACCCGAAGTGCCAGGCCTCGTCGGCGGGGGCCAGGACCCGGCTGCCCGGGTCCTCGGGGACGGCGATGTTGGACCACCAGTAGACGGGGGCGGGCCGCTCGTGCGGGTTGCGCACGCGGACGCCGACGTACAGGAACTGCGAGTCCCCGGGCAGCCACAGGTCCACCTGGAACGGCAGGTCGCGCAGCCGCTCCCACTCCCACAGCCGGACCATCACGCCGCCGTCCGGGGCGGGGACCAGGGCGGCGTGCAGCGGGGCGCAGGACAGGGTGGTGTGGCCGGTCGCGCCGGTGTTCCACTCGATGCCGCCGGAGAACCAGGCACCGTTCAGCGCGAAGTTGGCGGGCTGGAACACCGGGTTGCGGTAGAGCAGTTCGCGCCCGGTCGGCAGGTGGACGAGCGAGTGGACCCGCCCGCCCAGGCCCGGCAGCACGGTGACCCGCAGGTGCTCGTTCTCGATGACGACGGCCTCGAACTCCCGCTCCGCACGCTCCCGCCGGTACCCGTCGCGGATCCGTACGGGCAGCAGCGAGCGCAGCGGCTCGTACCCGATCTGGCGGGCCATGTCACGCGGCAGGCCGTCGCGGGAGCGCTCGTCCAGGACGTGCACGCCGTCGGGCGCGCGCAGGGCGGGCAGCGGGTTGTCGGAGCCCAACGGGGCTGCGGGGAGGGTCAGTACGGCGCGTCGGACGGTGGTGGCCATGGGGAAATGGAACACGCCACGGCGTCCGGTGCACAGGGGTTCCGCGGATCACCACCGGTCAGGATTACGCAAAGGCCCCCGCCACCAGATCCGCGAGGAGCGCGCCCGCACGGCCGTCCGGGTCGAGGTCCGGGTCGTAGATGGTGACGTTCAGTCCGACGCAGCGCGGTGACCCCACCAGTACGCCGAGCAGTTCGGCGACCTCCTCCGGCAGCAGGCCCCCGGGGTCGGGGCTGTCCACGGCGGGCATCACCTCCGGGTCGAGCACGTCGGCGTCCAGGTGCACCCAGAACCCGTCGGTCACCGGCGGGTGCAGGCCGTCCAGCGCGGAGCGGGCGACGGCCGCGGCGCCCCGGCGGCGGATCTCGCCGACGGTGGCGGCGAAGATCCCGGCCTCCGCCAGTTCCAGGAGGTCCGCGTCCCCGTCCCGGATCCCGAACAGCCGGACGTCCTCGTCCCGCAGGTACGGCGCGAGCCCCTCCAGGTCGCTGAGCGAGGGTTGCCCGCGGCCGGTGGCCAGGGCCAGCTCCTCGCCGCCCGCGGCACCGACGGGCCCGTTGACGGCGGTGTTGCCCGGGTGGCGGAAGTCGGCGGAACCGTCGACGGCGGCCAGGCCGTAGCGGCCGGTCCGGCGCATGGCGAGGGAGGCGCCGAGCTGGATGGAGCAGTCCCCGCCGAGGACGACGGGGAACTCCCCCGCCTTCAGGTGGCGTTCGATCCGGTCGGCGAGGGCGACGGTGTACGCGGCGAGGGCGTCGGCGTTGAAGACGCCGTCGCCCTCCTTCCAGTCGCCGCGGTCGTAGCGGGGCGGGACCACGACACCGCCCTCGCGCGCCCCGAGCCTGGCGAGCAGGCCCTGCTCGCGCAGGGCGCCCGCGAGCTTGTAGACACCGGGGACGGTCCCGGGCGCGGGCGGCCGCAGACCCAGGTTGGACGGGGCATCGAGCAGTACGAGGGTGCGCATCCCCTCATCCTGCGCGATGCGGCGGCGCGGCGGAGGAAATCGTCGCGGCCGGATCCGGAACGATGCCGGGCCCGGCCCGTACGGCCGGCGGATCCCTCCCGCCGAGCCGCGCTCCGTAGGGGGCCTCATCGTGCGCGCGGCATCCCGGCGGTGACGGCCCAGCGTTCGTGGTCGCGCCAGGCGCCGTCGACGTGGAGGAAGTCGGGGGACAGGCCCTCCAGCCGGAAGCCGGCGCCCCGGACGAGTGCGATCGAGGCGGTGTTGCCGGGCTGGACGTTGGCCTCCAGCCGGTGCAGGCCGAGGCCCTTCCCGGCGGGGGCGAAGGCGTGGTCGAGGACCAGTCCGAGGGCTTCGCGCAGGAGCCCGCGGCCGGCCGCGTGCGCGAAGGCACCGTAGCCGAGGGCCCCGCACTGGAAGGCGCCCCGCACGATGTTGTTGACGTTGACGAATCCGGCCAGGGCGCCGGTGCCGAGCTCGCACACGAGGAACCCGGCGCGGGCGTCGCCCTCGGCCAGCCGGGTCGCGTAGGGCTCGTACTCCTCGACGGTGGCGGGCGGGAACAGCCAGGGGCGGTGGAGGTCCCGGCTCTCGCGGACGCGGGCGGTGAACTCGGGCCCGTCGACGAGCCGGTAGGGCCGCAGGCCGACGCGGCCTCCCTCCCGGACGTAGATCGAAATGGTCATCCGCCCAGGCTAGGGCCTGTGACACGATCGGGTCATGATCATGGACGGGACGAATGCGGCGCTGCGCCGCCGGGCCGCGCTGAACAACGCCTCGTGGTGCGACGCGGTCTGCCGCGCGCACGGCCTGAAGCCGCGGTACGACGGCGGGGACCTCTGGCTGAGCGCGGTGCGGACCCCGCCGCTGTATCCGGATGCCGTGACCCTGGACGGGGCCGTCCCGGCGGAGCGCGTGCTCCGGCCGGTCGACACCGGCTCCCCCGGCTGCTCGGTGAAGGACAGCTTCGCCGACCTGGACCTGGCCGGGGACGGCTTCGAGGTGCTGTTCGAGGCGCAGTGGATCCACCGGCCGGCCGGGGCCCCGGTCCCGGCGGCCGGCCCGTCCGCACCGCAGTGGTCCGAGGTCGGCGACGCCGCGGAGCTGGCGGCCTGGGAGGCCGCCTGGGACGGCGAGGAGAGCACCGGGCTGTTCAAGCCCTCCCTGCTCGGCGGGGACACCGCCTTCCTCGCCGGCCGCGCCGGGGGCCGGATCGTCGCCGGGGCCGCCCTGCACACCGGCGGCGGCGTGGTGGGAGTCTCCAACCTGTTCGCCCGCGACGGGGCCGGCGCCGACACGGCCTGGGCGGGCGCCCTGGCCGCGACCGCCGCCCGCCGGCCGGACCTGCCCGTGGTCGGCTACGAGCACGGCGAGGACCTGGACACCGCCCTGCGTGCCGGCTTCACCGCCGTCGGCCCGCTGCGCGTCTGGCTGCGGACCGCGTGACGGCCGGCGTGACGGCCCTGGTGGCGGGCACCTTCTGCGGCTGATCGTCCGTCAAGCTCCGTTGTCAGTGCCTCCCCATAGTGTGGAGACATCACTCGGGGAGCTTCGAAAAAGGGGGCACAATCATGTCCGCAAACAGGATCCAGCACAAGGTGAATCACGTCGCGCTGGTAGTGGACTGTTCGGGTTCCATGCATCAGCACCAGAATCAACTCGTCCGTGTGGTGGACGAGTTCGTGTCGGGGCTGAAGGCCGAGTCGGACAACCTCGGCCATGAGACGCGGATCAGCCTCTACGCCTTCGACCACAAGGTGGAGAATCTGGTCTGGGACATGGACGTGAAGCACCTGCCGTCCATGCGGGGCCTTTACAAGGTGAAGAACGGCGCCACCGCTCTCATCGAAGCCTCCCTGAAATCCCTGGACGACCTGGGCCACATCTGGGAGGAATACGGCGAGCACAGCTTCCTCCAGATCGTGGTGACGGACGGCGAGGAGAACGCCTCCGGCGGCGACCGGCGGCACGACGGCAACATGGCCGTCCTCGGCCCCTGGCTCGACCGGATCACCGCGAAGATGGGCTCGCTCCCGGGCCACTGGACCTCCGCGATCCTCGTCCCGAACTCCCTGGCGAAGCGGACCGCCCAGAACTACGGCTTTCCGGCCGGGAACATCGCCATCTGGGACGCGGATTCCCAGGAGGGCGTCAAGGAGGCCATCGGCACCGTCCGCGCCGCCGCCACCAGTTTCCTGCGCGGCCGCGAGAAGGGCGTGCGCGGCACGAAGAACCTGTTCGCCGTCGGCCAGGACATTTCCGTCGACGACGTACGCGCCCACCTCGAACCGATCGCGGCCGACAAATACCGGCTGCTGGAGGTCGAAGCAGATATGGGAATCCGCTCCTTCGTCGATGCCCACCCGGACGTGACCTATGAACGCGGCTCCTGCTACTACCAGTTGGGAAGCCGGGTCCAGGTACAGCCCGACAAGGAGGTCGTCGTCGTCGAGAAGGGCACCGACCGGGCCTACACGGGCGACGCGGCGCGCAGCCTCCTCTTCGGCACCGGCGTCCGGGGGACCGTCTCCGTGAAGGCGGGCCACAACCCCGAATTGGAGGTCTACGTGCAGAGCCTTTCGGTGAACAGGAAGCTGAAGGCGAGGACGCGCCTGCTCGTCATGGTCTGAGATTCACGAAGAGGTCTCCAGGGTGAGCCTCGGGACGTCGGTGCGTTCGATCCCGAAGACCTGCGCGTAGAGCGACAGTTCGGCCTCCAGCGCCCGGACCATGGTGTCGGCGCGGCGGAAGCCGTGGCCCTCGCCCTCGAAGGCCAGGTAGGCGTGCGGCACCGGCCGGCCCCGCATCGCGGCCGTCAGCCGCTCCGCCTGGGCCGGCGGGCACACCGCGTCGTCAAGCCCCTGGAGCAGGACGAACGGCGCCGTGATCCGGTCGGCGTTGGCCACCGGGGAGCGCTCGCGGCTCACGACGGCGAGGGTCTGCGGCGGCCCGGCCAGACCGTCGATGTAGCGGGATTCCAGGTCGTGGGTCTCCTCGGCGAAGCCCAGCAGGTCCAGCACCGGGTAGATGATCGCCGCGCAGGCGTACAGGTCGGTCGCGGCCAGCGACGCCGCCGCCGTCCAGCCCCCCGCGCTGCCGCCGCGGATGGCCAGCCGGACGGGATCGGCGGTGCCCTCGGCTGCCAGCGCCCGGGCCACCGCCGCACAGTCCTCCACGTCCACCACGCCCCACTGTTCGCGCAGCCGCTCCCGGTAGGCGCGGCCGTAGCCGGTGGAGCCGCCGTAGTTCACCTCGACCACGCCGATCCCGCGCGAGGTGAAGTAGGCGATGTGCAGGTCGAGTACGGGCGGCACGTGGTCGGTGGGGCCGCCGTGCACCCACACCACGTACGGGGGCAGTTCGTCGGCGGCGGCCCGGCAGGCCGGGTGGTGCGGCGGGTAGACGTGGGCGTGGATCTGCCGGTCGTCCGGGCCGAGGAAGGTGCGGCTCTGCGGCTCGGGGTAGTAGGCCGGGTCCACCGGGTCCGCGCCCTGCGCGCCGACGACCCTGGCGTGCCCGCTGGCGGTGTCCAGCTCGACCACCTCGTAGGCGCTGCGCGGGCTGGCGGCGACCCCGTAGACCCGGCTGCCCTGCACGGCGAGCGTCGGCTGCCATGCCGTCCACGGCCCGGCCGCGTCCACCAGGTCGCCGCTCTCCGGGTCCAGGATGCCGAGCACCGAGGAGCCCTGGCCGTGCAGCACGGCGACGAGCCCGTCGGGGAGCGGGGCGATCCAGCGCAGCCCGGGCTTCCACAGGGCTCCCCCGAACTCCTCTTCCCGCAGGCACAGGTTGACGGCCCACCCCGTGTCCGGGTCCACCCGGTACGGGTTCCACCAGCCGCCGCGGTCACTGACCGCGAGGAGGGTTCCGTCGGCCGTCCACTCCACCTGGGCGACGGACTCGTCGGGGCCGCCGAGGACGGTCCGGGCCCCGGACAGTCCCCCGTCCGCGGTGACCTCGGCCAGCTGCAGCTCGGTGCCGTCCCAGGGCATCAGCGGGTGGTCCCACACCAGCCAGGCCGCCCGCCGGCCGTCCGGGGACAGCCGGGGTCCCGTGGTGAAGCGGTGCCGGTCGTCGGTGAGCTCCCGTACCGACGACCGGTCCCCGGCCGCCGACCCGTCCAGCGGTACGGCGGCCAGCACCCGGCGCACATCGCTCGGCGCGGGCCCGGTGAACTCCTCCAGCACGCACCAGACCTCGCCCCCGCGCAGCACCGGGTCGGCCCAGCGCAGCCCGCCGCCCGTCGCGGACACCGGGGTGAGGGGCCGGGGCTCGGGGGCTCCGGGCGCGTCCGGCTCGTACGCGTACAGCCGCTGATCGGCGAAGTGGACGAAGACCAGCAGGGGGCCGCCGCTCGCCCGCTCGGCCCCCGCCCAGGGCAGGCCGCCGTACTCGGTGAACCGGCTGCGCACGTTCCACGGCGCGGGCAGCTCGCTGACCTCGGTCCCGGCCCCGGCGGGGCGGCGGCGTACGAGGGTGCGGCGGCCGGCCTCCTGCGGCCGGGGCTCGGTCCACCACACCTCGTCGCCGACCGCGCCGAGGTATTCGGGGCGTCCGTCGAGCGAGGCCGCGAGGCCTGCGTCGATCGGCGAGGGCCAGCTCCCGTACGGGCAGGTCTGCATGGCGGCCATCACCGGGCCCCGCTCACAGGGTCCGCAGGGCGCGGTCGAGGACGCGGACGCCGAAGTGGAGGGCCTCGACGGGGACCCGCTCGTCCACGCCGTGGAAGAGGGACCAGTAGTCGAAGCCGGGGGGCAGCTTCAGCGGGGAGAAGCCGTAGCCGGTGATGCCGAGCCGGGAGAACTGCTTGGCGTCGGTGCCGCCCGCCATGCAGAAGGGCACCACGTGCCCGTCCGGGTCGAACCGCTCGACGGACTCGCGCAGGACGGCGTAGGTCCGTCCGTCCACGGGAGCCTCGAGCGCGACCTCCCGGTGGTGGAACTCCCACGTGACGTCGGGGCCGGTGAGCGCGTCGAGGGTGGCGATGAACTCGGCCTCGCCGCCGGGCAGCATGCGGCCGTCGACGTAGGCGGTGGCCTGGCCCGGGATCACGTTCAGCTTGTAACCGGCGGTGAGCATGGTCGGGTTGGCGCTGTTGCGGACGGTCGCCTCGACGAGGACGGCGGCCGGGCCCAGCTTGCCGAGGAACGAGTCCAGGTCGAAGCCGGGGCGCCGCGGGTCGACCGACAGGCCCTGGAGGGCGGCGAGTTCGGTGATGCAGGCGGTGACGGTGTCGGTGAGCCGGACCGGCCATTCGTACGCGCCGATCCGGGCGACCGCGGCGGCGAGCCGGCTGACGGCGTTGGCCTTGTTGGGCTTGGAGCCGTGGCCGGTGGTGCCGTGAGCCGTCAACTTGATCCAGGCCGTGCCGCGTTCACCGGCGGCGATCGGGTAGAGGGCCCGGCCGGGGCCGGTGTGGACGGTGAAGGCGCCGGATTCGCTCAGGCCCTCCGTGCAGCCTTCGAAGAGTTCCCGATGGTGGTCGGCGAGGAAGCCGGAGCCGTCGACGGCGCTGTCCTCCTCGTCGGCGGTGTAGGCGATCACGATGTCCCGGCGCGGGCGCACTCCCGCGCGCGCCCAGGCCCGTACGACGGCCAGCACCATCGCGTCCATGTTCTTC
The DNA here is from genome assembly GCF_036170895.1 of Streptomyces erythrochromogenes. Lineage (NCBI taxonomy): Bacteria > Bacillati > Actinomycetota > Actinomycetes > Kitasatosporales > Streptomycetaceae > Streptomyces > Streptomyces erythrochromogenes. The sequence continues at coordinate 1,725,125 of NZ_CP108036.1, forward strand.
ATGTCGACGGCGCCGCGGCCCCAGACGACACCGTCGCGGACCTCGCCGGAGAAGGGGTCCACGCTCCAGTCGGCGGCCTCGGCGGGGACCACGTCGAGGTGGCCGTGGACGAGGAGCGCGTCGGCGTAAGGGTCGGTGCCCTCGATCCGGGCGACCACGTTGGTGCGGCCCGGGGTGCGCTCCAGCAGGAGCGGTTCCAGGCCGGCGGCGGCGAGCCGTTCGGCGACGTACTCGGCGGCGGGCCGCTCCCGGCAGTCGCCACCGCCCCGGTTGGTGGTGTCGATCCTGATGAGGTCCGAGGTGAACCCGACGGCCTCGTCGAGGGCCACCGCGTCCACCGCGTCCGCGGCGGTCACGGCGGTCACGGCGTCGCCGGCTTCGACGGGAACCCCGGTGTCGATTGCGCGCATGTCAGCCATACTGCTCCTCCACGGCCGCCGAGACGACCGTCGTGACCGCCTTGAAGGCCCGGATCCCCTCGTACATCGTCTCGCTGGTGTACGCGACCCTGCGCTCCCCGCTGCGCTGCACCCCCGGGACCACCGTGGCGGACATAGCCAGGTGTTCGGCGTCGAACTCCAGCTCCACGGTGTACGGGCCGGCGCCGGGCACGGGCTCGCGCCGGCCTGCGAGGGCGGTGGCCGCCTTGGCCGCGGTCCGGATGTCGGCGGCGGTGCGGGCCGGGGTCCGGCAGACGGCGGCGTAGCGCGAGACGTGGTCCTTGACCGCGACGGTCACGGCCTGCGGGGCGTAGCCGGCGGCGTCCACGCAGGTCAGGTCGTCGCCCGTGACCAGGATGACCGGGACGCCGTACTCGGCGACGACGTGGGCGTTGAGCAGGCCCTCGCTCGCGCGGGTCCCGTTGAGCCAGACGCCGGTGATGGAGTTGGCGAGGTAGGTGTGGGCGAGCACGCCTTCGGAGCCGGCGCCCGTGTGGTAGCCGACGAAGGCGATGCCGTCGACGTCGCCGCGCTGGACGCCCTCGACCATGGAGAGGGACTTGTGGCGGCCGGTGAGCATCTCCGCGCGGGCGTCGAGGCGCTCCAGCAGCAGGTTGCGCATGGTCCAGTGGGCCTCGTTGACGACGACCTGGTCGGCGCCGCCGTCGTAGAAGCCGAGCACGGCGGCGTTGACGTCGGAGGTGAACATCCCGCGGCAGCGCTCCCACTGGGGCGTGCCGGGCAGCACGTCCGCGGGCCAGGTGACGCCGGTGGCGCCTTCCATGTCGGCGGAGATGAGGATCTTCATCGGGCCCCCGGGCAGTCGGTTGCGCGGTCGCGCGCGACGCGGCCGGCACGCGCTGCGCCCAGCCTAAGGGCTCTCCCCCCGTCCGGGGTGGATCAGCGCGCGGCGTCGGTTCCGGGGCACGGCGGGGCGGAGCCGGGGCACGGCGGGGGCGGAGCCGGGGCACGGCGGGGAGAGGCCGGGAGGGGGCCCGGGAGGGGGCCGGGAGGGGGCCCGGGAGGGGGCCGGGAGGGCCCGGGGCGGAAAGTCCACCCGATCCGGTGAGGCGGCCGGACCCTGCCCGGGCCCCGCCCGGGCCCGGGCAACAGCCTTGCTCAGGCCTTGCCTTCGACCTCCGCGGCCAGGTTGGCCAGCAGGGTGTCGTAGATGCGGCCGAGGCCCTTGGGCGCGAAGGTGCGCTCGAAGAAGCCGCCGATGCCGCCGGCGCCGTTCCACACGGTGGTGACGACGGCCTTGGACCTGCCCTCGCCGGCCGGGGTGACCACCCAGGTGGTGACCATGGAGGAGTTGCGGTCCGTCTCCACGAGCTGCCCGTCGGTGGGCTCGGTGACCTCCAGCAGGCAGTCGCGCACGCGCTTGCTGGTGGCCTGGAGCTTCCAGTGCACCAGGGTGCCCTCGCCGTCGCCGCCCTCACGCACCTCGTACTCGCTGAAGTGCTCGGGCAGCAGCTTGCCCCGGGTTCCGCTGTAGTCGGCCAGCGTGTCGAAGACCGTCTCCGCGTCGGCCCCGATGATGCGCTCCGTGGTGGCCTCGACCTGCGCCATAGCTGTTCCTCCAGCAGTTGTGTCCGCTCGTCACGGCGAAGCCAACCACCTCCGGGGCGGTGGCCCAAATCCGGGCCGGTCGCCGACCGGCAAGGTTCCACGCCCGCACGATCATGGGAACATTTGTTCTATTCTCTCGGCAGAGCCAGCAAGGGAGGCGCACCATGCGCTGGGAGAACCTGACCGAAGGCCCCGCGGGGCCGGCCGCGCTCTTCGGGGCCGGCGCGGTCGTGACGCGCACCATCGACACACCCGAGTTCCGGGGGATCACCTTCCACGAGGTGCGGGCCCGGTCGATCGTCAACCGGGTCCCCGGCGCCTCGCGCATGCCGTTCGAATGGACCGTCAACCCCTACCGCGGCTGCAGCCACGCATGCGTGTACTGCTTCGCCCGCAAGACGCACGGCTATCTCGACCTCGACACCGGCCTCGGCTTCGACTCCCAGATCGTGGTCAAGACCAACGCCCCCGAACTGCTGCGCCGCGAGCTCGCCGCGCCCCGCTGGACCGGCGCGCACATCGCCATGGGCACCAATGTGGACTGCTACCAGCGCGCCGAGGGCCGCTACCGGCTGATGCCCGGGATCATCGAGGCCCTGCGCGACCGCGCCAATCCCTTCTCGATCCTCACGAAGGGCACGCTGATCCTCCGGGACCTCCCGCTCCTGCGCGAGGCCGCCGAGGTCACCGAGGTCGGGATCTCGGTCTCCGTCGGCTTCACCGACACGCCCCTGTGGCGGACCGTGGAGCCCGGGACGCCCTCCCCCGCCGCCCGGCTGAACGCCGTGCGGACGCTGACCGACGCCGGGATCGAGTGCGGGGTGCTGATGGCCCCGGTGATCCCCTTCCTCGGCGACTCCCCCGCGCAGCTGCGGGCCACCGTGCGGGCCGTCGCCGAGTCCGGCGCCACCTCCGTGACACCCCTGGTACTCCATCTGCGGCCCGGGGCCCGCGAGTGGTTCACCGCCTGGCTGGGCGAGCACCACCCGCACCTCGTCGAGCGCTACGAGCGGATGTACGCGGGCGGCTCGTACGCGCCCACCTGGTACCAGCGCATGATCACCCGCCAAGTCCACGAACTGGCGGCCGAATTCGGCATCGGCCCGGCCCGGCGGGGCGCGACCCGCCGGACCGCCGGCCCCGAACGCCGGGACGGACCCGAGCCGGCCGGGGCCACCCAGCTCACCCTCCTCTGACGTCCATCACGCCCTGAACGGTCATCACATCGGGCCAATAGCCATTCCAATCCCGTCTTCCAGGCGTGGTTTCCGGGACGATTCCGCCCAGAACCCTCGGCTGGGAGGCCCCATGCTCCACCCCTTGAAGAAGCGCGCCGCCGTCCTGCTGGCGATCTCCACCGTCGCCGCCGCCCTCGCGAGTCCGGTGACGGCCGCCCCGGCCTCGCCCGCCCCGGCCGCGGCGGCCGCACAGGCCGCCCTGCGCTGGACCGGCTGCGCGACGCCCCGCTACCCGACGCTGCAGTGCGCGTCCCTCAAGGTGCCTCTCGACCACGACCGGCCCGCCGGCCGGACGATCACGCTCGCGCTGACCCGGGTCCCCCACACCGCCAAGACCTCCCAGGGCCCGCTGCTGGTCAACCCGGGCGGTCCGGGCGGCAGCGGGCGCGCGCTCGCCGGGTTCGTCGCCTCCACGCTGCCCAAGGACGTGGCCGCGCAGTACGACGTCATCGGCTTCGACCCCCGGGGCGTCGGCAAGAGCGAGCCCGCCCTCGACTGCGGGGCCGGGCACTTCACCCCGGTGCGGCCCGACTCCGTGCCGCAGGACGCGGCCACCGAGCACGCCAACCTGGACCGCGTACGGGCCTTCGCCGAGTCCTGCGGCGCCAAGCACGCGGACGTGCTGCCGCACATCGACACCGTCTCGGCCGCCCGGGACATCGAGGTGCTGCGCACCGCCCTCGGCGCGGAGCGCATCAGCTACTTCGGCTACTCCTACGGGACCTACCTGGGCGCGGTGTACGCCAAGCGCCACCCGGGCCGGGTGCACCGGCTCGTCCTGGACTCCGTCGTCGACCCGAACGGCGTCTGGTACCAGGACAACCTCTCCCAGGACCTCGCCTTCGACGCCCGCCACAAGGCGTTCCTGGCGTGGGTGGCGCGGCACGACGCCACCTACCGGCTCGGCACCGACCCGGCGGCGGTCGAGGCGCGCTGGTACGCGATGCGGCAGGCGCTGCGCGGGACCCCGGCCGGCGGCAAGGTGGGCCCGTCGGAGCTGGAGGACACCTACATGCCGGGCGGCTACTACAACGGCTACTGGCCCAACCTGGCCGAGGCCTTCGCGGCGTACGCGGTGAAGAAGGACCCGAAGCCCCTGGTGGCGGCGTACGAGCGGTTCGGAGCGGTGGAGCCCTCGGCGGGCAACAGCTACAGCGTCTACACCGCGGTCCAGTGCCGGGACTCGGCCTGGCCCCGGGACTGGAACGAGTGGCGCGCGGACATGTGGCGCACCCACACCAAGGCGCCGTTCATGACCTGGAACAACGCCTGGTACAACGCGCCGTGCGCGTTCTGGCCGACCGAGCCGCTCCGGGCCCCGGACGTGACCAACGCGGATCTGCCTCCCGCCCTGCTCCTGCAGGCGACGGACGACGCGGCGACCCCCTTCGAGGGGGCGGTCAGCATGCGGGAGAAGCTGTCGGGCTCGGCCCTGGTGGTCGAGGAGGGCGGCGGCAACCACGGCATCGCCCTGAGCGGGAACAAGTGCCTGGACGAGAAGGTGGCGGCCTACCTGAGGACCGGGCAGGCCGCGGACGCCACCTGCCCGGCGCAGGCGGCCCCGCAGCCGACGACGGCGACGCGGGCCGTGCCGTCCTCGGCGGGCGGCGCCGCCCTGCACGGCCTGCTGGGCTTCCGCGGCTGATCTTCACAGGGCACGATCGTGCCCATGACCATCACGCCTGAGCACGGCCACCTCACCCGCGTCCACGCCCCGGAGGGCGTCAGCCCCGGTACCGGATACAGCCACGTCGTCTGGGGCACCGGGCGGTTCGTCGCCGTCTCCGGCCAGTGCGCCTTCGACGAGAAGGGCGAGGTGGTCGGCGAAGGCGACGCCGCCGCCCAGGCCCGCCAGGTGTTCGAGAACCTGCGCCGGTGCCTGGCGGCGGCCGGGGCCACCTTCGACGACGTCGTGAAACTGACCTACTTCGTCACGGACGTGGCGCACCTCCCCGCGGTGCGGGCCGCCCGTGACGCGGTCATCCCCGCGGACCGCCTCCCGGCCTCCTCGGCGGTCCAGGTCGCGGCCCTGGTCCGTCCCGAGCTCCTGCTGGAGGTGGAGGCCTTCGCGGTCGTCCCGGCACAGCCCCCGGCGACGGCCCCGGCCCGGCCCTGATCCACCGGCCCTAGCCGGGAGGCAGGCCGCGCAGCGCGGTCGTCGCGGCCACCGCCAGGCGGGGGTGGGACTGGGCGCGGGTGAGGAGTTCGCGTGCGCGGGGGTCGCCGAGGGCGCCCAGGCCCTCGACGCAGGCCAGGGCCACCCGCCAGTAGGGATCGTTCGGGGACAGCAGCCGCGACAGGGTGGTGAGCAGGGCCGGTACGGACTCGGGGGCGCGCAGGGCGGTGAGCAGCCGGACGGGCTGGAGGGCGTAGGCCGTGCGCAGGCCGTTGGTGGCGAGGGCCGCGGCCGCGCGGGCGGTGCGCGGGTCGCCGAGGGCGGCCAGGGCCTCGGCGGCGGCCGCGCAGCGGGGCGGGTCCCGGTGGTTGAGGAGCAGCACGAGGGATTCGAAGGCGCGCCGGTCCCCGGCGAGCCCGAGCCGGTACGCGGCCAGCTCGCGGGCCCACAGGGGCAGCCCGGCCGAGGTCAGTGAGTCCGCCAGCGCGTCGGGGCCGGCCGCGAGCAGCACCTCGTACTCGGGCGACCCGCCCGCCTCCGCCCGCAAGCGCTCCAGCACGTCGTTCACGCGGCCCACCCTAGGCGGGCGGGGCGGTCGGCACGCCGGGTTCCCGCAGATGATCAAGGCCGGTTGATCGATGATCGATGATCGGTACATTTCGGCGGTACAGGTCACATCTCCGCGCTCTGGCGCACCAGTTACCGGCGAGTTACTGTCGTTGCAACACGTACGAGGGCGGCCTGGTGACGCAGCCGCCTCGTGCCGGTCGGTTCGTTCTCGCATGCACGGTATGGCCCCGGGACAGGGTCCTGCCGCTTCCACCCCCGGGGTTCCTCCCCGCCGGGTTCCCGTCCGGGCGGTTCCCGCCCCGGGCTCCTCACCGCACGGCACTCCGTACGGCATCCGCGCGCGCCGTGCGCCGCGCGCCCCCTCAGTCGTCACCCTCTTCCACTGGAGTCCCTCGATGGACCGTCAGTCCAGTCAGCCCACCCTCCAGACCATCGCCGTCGTCGGCCTCGGCACGATGGGCACCGGCATCGCCGAGGTCCTCGCCCGGGCCGGCCGCGAGGTCATCGGCATCGACATCAGCGAGACCGCCGCCCGCCGGGCCTCGACCTCCCTCGCCGCGGCGACCGCGCGTTCCGTCGCCCGGGAGCGCCTCACCGAGCAGGAGCGGGCGGACGTCCTGGCCCGTTTCCGCACCTTCACCGATCTGGCCGCCGTGGCCGAGGCCGATCTCGTCATCGAGGTCGTGCCGGAGTCGTACGAGGTCAAGCAGCAGGTGTTCCGCGAGCTCGACGCGGTCGTGCGGCCCGACACGATCCTGGCCACGGGCACCAACGCCCTGTCGGTGACCCGGCTCGCCGCCGAGTCCCAGCGCCCCGAGCGCGTGCTGGGCCTGCACTTCTTCAACCCGGTCCCGGCGATGAAGCTGGTCGAGATCGTCTCCTGCGTCCTGACCGCCCCGACGGCCGTGGAAGCGGTCACGGAGCTGGCCCGCGAACTCGGCAAGGAGCCCGTGGCGGTCGGCGACCGGCCCGGGTTCGTCGCGGACGGCCTGCTCTTCGGCTACCTCAACCAGGCCGCCGCCATGTACGAGGCGAAGTACGCCTCCCGCGAGGACATCGACGCGGCGATGCGGCTCGGCTGCGGCCTGCCCATGGGCCCGCTCGCGCTGCTCGACCTGATCGGCGTGGACACGGCCCGCACGGTCCTGGAGGCCATGTACGCCTCCTCCGGCGACCGGCTGCACGCCCCGGCCCCGATCCTCGGGCAGCTGGCCGAGGCCGGGCTGGCCGGGCAGAAGTCCGGGCGCGGTTTCTACACGTACGAGGCACCCGGCAGCTCGGTGATCGTCCGCGACCTGCAGACCCCGCTGGACGGGTCCCTGCTGGGTGCGGGCCGCCCGGTGAGCTCGGTCGGCGTGGCCGGTTCCGGCACCATGGCGAGCGGCATCGCGCAGGTCTTCGCCCAGTCCGGGTTCGACGTGGTCCTGGCGGCGCGCAGCCAGGAGAAGGCGGAGGCCGCCAAGGCCGCCATCGGCAAGTCCCTGGGCCGTGCGGTGTCCAAGGGCCGGCTGACGCAGGAGGCGGCGGACGAGACCCTGGGCCGGATCACCCCGGCCGGGTCGCTGGACGCCTTCGCCGAGGTGGACCTGGCGGTGGAGGCGGTCGCCGAGGACCTGGCGGTCAAGCAGGAGCTGTTCGCGGCGCTGGACAAGGTCTGCAAGCCGGGCGCGGTGCTCGCCACCACCACCTCCTCGCTGCCGGTGATCGCCGTGGCCCGGGTGACCTCGCGTCCGCAGGACGTGATCGGCATGCACTTCTTCAACCCGGCCCCGGCGATGAAGCTGGTCGAGGTCGTCCGGACCGTCCTGACGGCCGACGACGTGCACGCCACGGTCCGCGAGATCTGCGTGAAGGTGCGCAAGCACCCGGTGGACTGCGGGGACCGGGCCGGCTTCATCGTGAACGCGCTGCTGTTCCCGTACCTCAACAACGCGATCAAGATGGTCGAGGAGCACTACGCGAGCCTCGACCAGATCGACGCGGCGATGAAGCTGGGCGGCGGCTACCCGATGGGACCGTTCGAGCTGCTCGACGTGGTCGGCCTCGACGTCTCGCTGGCCATCGAGAAGGTCCTCCACAAGGAGTTCCGCGACCCGGGCCTGGCCCCGTCCCCGCTGCTGGAGCACCTGGTGGCGGCGGGCTGCCTGGGCCGGAAGACCGGCCGCGGATTCCGTGAGTACGCCCGGCGGTAACCGAGCGGGCCATGAGCCGGATGCGTGGGGAGGGCTGCTCGGGTCCGCCGGACCCTCACGGCGGACTGACCCTCCCGAGCCCAGTGCGGGCTCTCCCCCGCATCCACCCCTCTCCCACCCCCCTCAGGCGCGCTCCCCTGCGCGAATGAAGTACTTTCGCTCTATGTCCCAGCCCGCCAAGACCTCGCCCCGCGCCTCCTCGGCCCCCGACGCCCCGGAGAGCGCGGCCGGCACCCGGGCTGCCGCCCAGCGGCTCAAAATGCGCCGCGAGCTGGCCACGGCGGCCATGGAGCTGTTCGCCACCAAGGGGTACGAGGCGACGACGGTCGACGAGATCGCCGCGACGGCCGGGGTCGCGCGGCGGACCTTCTTCCGGCACTTCCGGTCGAAGGAAGAGGCGATCTTCCCGGACCACGACGACACCCTGATCCGCGCCGAGGCGGTCCTGGACGTGGCCCCGGCGCACGAGCACCCGCTCGACACGGTGTGCCGCGGGATCAAGGAAGTCATGAAGATGTACGCCGCCTCGCCCGCGGTGTCGGTGGAGCGCTACCGGCTGACCCGCGAGGTGCCGGCGCTGCGGGAGCGGGAGATCGCCTCCGTGGCCCGGTACGAGCGGCTGTTCACGCGCTACCTGCTGGCGCACTTCGACGAGACCGACCACCACGACGGCAACGACGACCCGCTGCTGGCCGAGGTGGCCGCCTCGGCGGTGGTCACGGCCCACAACCACGTCCTGCGGCGCTGGCTGCGGGCCGGCGGCCAGGGTGACGTGGAGGCGCAGCTGGACCACGCCTTCTCGATCGTGCGCAAGACCTTCGGTACGGGGATCGGCGCGGGCCGCACCCTGGGCCCGGCGGCGCCGTCCGCGCCGGCGGCCGTCCGTACGGAGGGCGAGGTGCTGGTGGCGGTGGCCCGCACCGACGCGCCCCTGGACGAGGTCATGCGGACCATCGAAGAGGCACTGCGCGCGCGGTAGCACCGCCGGAAGCGATGCTCGTCACAGCGGCCGTCCCCGAGGAGGGGGCGGCCGCTTTCGTATGTCCGGCTTGCCCCTACTCGGCGGTAACTCTGATCGATCATCGCTCATCTGCGCAGGTCAATAGGCAAATGAGAGAAAGTTTTGGCACGCGGTGCCTTGCCGGGTGACACGGGGTGCCATACGTTGAAGTCGTCCGGATGTCCCCGCGACCCACGCCCACACGGCACGGAACGCGCCCCGGACGCCTGCGTCACCAGGCACCCCGCACGCCCCACCACGGGCGGCGCCCAGCACCACAGCACAGCCGGACCGACGGCACACCGCACCCGCTCCACGCACCCGTTCACCTCAGCGCACCCTCATCAGCGCTAGCCGGAGGCTCACCGTGAAGGACATCCTGGACGCGATTCAGTCGCAGTCCGCCACCGCAGCAGACTTCGCAGCCCTGCCGCTTCCCGACTCGTACCGCGCGATCACCGTGCACAAGGACGAGGCGGAGATGTTCGCGGGGCTGACGACACGCGAGAAGGACCCGCGCAAGTCCCTCCACCTGGACAACGTCCCGGTGCCGGAGCTGGGCCCGGGCGAGGCCCTGGTCGCGGTCATGGCCTCCTCGGTCAACTACAACTCCGTGTGGACCTCGATCTTCGAGCCGGTCTCCACCTTCAGCTTCCTGGAGCGCTACGGGCGCCTGTCGGAGCTCACCAAGCGCCACGACCTCCCGTACCACGTCATCGGCTCCGACCTCGCGGGCGTCGTCCTGCGCACCGGCCCCGGCGTCAACGCCTGGAACCCGGGCGACGAGGTCGTCGCGCACTGTCTGTCCGTCGAGCTGGAGTCCTCCGACGGCCACAACGACACGATGCTCGACCCCGAGCAGCGCATCTGGGGCTTCGAGACCAACTTCGGCGGCCTGGCCGAGATCGCGCTCGTCAAGTCGAACCAGCTGATGCCCAAGCCCGACCACCTGAGCTGGGAGGAGGCCGCCTCCCCCGGCCTGGTCAACTCCACCGCCTACCGCCAGCTGGTCTCCAGCAACGGCGCCGGCATGAAGCAGGGCGACAACGTCCTGATCTGGGGCGCCAGCGGCGGCCTCGGCTCCTACGCCACCCAGTTCGCGCTGGCCGGCGGCGCCAACCCGATCTGCGTCGTCTCCTCCCCCGAGAAGGCCGACATCTGCCGGGCCATGGGCGCCACCGCGGTCATCGACCGCAACGCCGAGGGCTACAAGTTCTGGAAGGACGAGCACACCCAGGACCCCCGCGAGTGGAAGCGCTTCGGCTCCAAGATCCGCGAGCTGACCGGCGGCGAGGACATCGACATCGTCTTCGAGCACCCGGGCCGCGAGACCTTCGGCGCCTCGGTCTACGTCACCCGCAAGGGCGGCACCATCACCACCTGCGCCTCGACCTCGGGCTACATGCACCAGTACGACAACCGCTACCTGTGGATGTCGCTGAAGCGGATCGTCGGCTCGCACTTCGCCAACTACCGCGAGGCGTGGGAGGCCAACCGCCTGATCGCCAAGGGCAAGATCCACCCCACCCTGTCGAAGGTCTACTCCCTGGAGGAGACCGGCCAGGCCGCCTACGACGTCCACCGCAACCTCCACCAGGGCAAGGTCGGCGTCCTCGCGCTGGCCCCCGAGGAGGGCCTGGGCGTCCGCGACCACGAGATGCGCGCCAAGCACCTCGACGCCATCAACCGCTTCCGCAACGTCTGAGACCGTTCAAAGGCCTAAGGGACAGCCTGAGATGACAGAGCGCCAGAAGGACCGTCCGTGGCTCATGCGGACGTACGCCGGCCACTCCACGGCCGAGGCGTCCAACGAGCTGTACCGCCGCAACCTCGCCAAGGGCCAGACCGGCCTGTCGGTCGCGTTCGACCTGCCGACGCAGACCGGCTACGACCCCGACCACATCCTCGCCCGCGGCGAAGTGGGCCGGGTCGGGGTCCCGGTCTCCCATCTGGGCGACATGCGGAGGCTGTTCCAGGACATACCCCTGGAACAGATGAACACCTCGATGACGATCAACGCCACCGCCATGTGGCTGCTGGCGCTCTACCAGGTGGCCGCCGAGGAGCAGGGCGCGGACATCGCCCAGCTCCAGGGCACCACCCAGAACGACATCGTCAAGGAGTACCTCTCGCGCGGGACGCACGTCTTCCCGCCGGGGCCGTCCCTGCGGCTGACGACCGACATGATCGCGTACACGGTCAACCACATCCCGAAGTGGAACCCGATCAACATCTGCAGCTACCACCTGCAGGAGGCCGGGGCCACCCCGGTCCAGGAGATCTCGTACGCGATGTCCACGGCGATCGCCGTCCTCGACTCGGTGCGCGACTCGGGGCAGGTTCCCGAGGAGCGCTTCGGCGAGGTGGTCGCCCGTATCTCCTTCTTCGTGAACGCGGGCGTCCGCTTCATCGAGGAGATGTGCAAGATGCGCGCCTTCGGCCGCATCTGGGACAAGGTCACCAAGGAGCGCTACGGCATCGAGAACGCGAAGCAGCGCCGCTTCCGTTACGGCGTCCAGGTCAACTCCCTGGGACTCACCGAGGCGCAGCCGGAGAACAACGTCCAGCGCATCGTGCTGGAGATGCTCGCGGTCACCCTCTCCAAGGACGCCCGCGCCCGCGCGGTGCAGCTGCCCGCCTGGAACGAGGCGCTGGGCCTGCCCCGGCCCTGGGACCAGCAGTGGTCGCTGCGCATCCAGCAGGTCCTCGCCCACGAGAGCGACCTGCTGGAGTACGACGACATCTTCGCCGGATCCCACGTCATCGAGGCCAAAGTCGACTCCCTGGTCGCCGACTGCCTGGCCGAGATCGACCGGATCCAGGAGATGGGCGGCGCCATGGCCGCCGTCGAGTCCGGGTACCTGAAGTCCCAGCTGGTCTCCTCGCACGCCGAGCGGCGGGCGCGGATCGAGGCCGGCGAGGACAAGATCGTCGGCGTGAACTGCTTCGAGCAGACCGAGCCGAACCCGCTGACGGCCGACCTGGACGGCGCCATCATGACCGTGGACGGGGCAGTGGAGGCCTTCACCGTCGAGCGGATCGGCCGCTGGCGCGCCGAGCGCCAGGAGTCCTCGGACCGCCAGGGGAACGGCGACCCGTTCGTCTTCCCCACCACCCAGCAGGCGCTGGAGCGCCTGAAGGAGGCCGCGGCGGGCACCGAGAACCTGATGGAGGCCACCCTGGAGTGCGCCCGGGCCGGTGTCACCACCGGCGAATGGGCGGGCGCGCTGCGCGAGGTGTTCGGCGAGTTCCGCGCACCGACCGGGGTCTCCTCGGCCCCCGTCGCCGTGACCGCCGAACCGGGCACGCCGATGCACGAGGTCCGCGAGAAGGTCGCCCGCACCGCCGACGAGCTCGGCTCGGGCCGGCTGCGCCTGCTGGTGGGCAAGCCCGGCCTGGACGGGCACTCCAACGGCGCCGAGCAGATCGCCGTCCGCGCCCGCGACGCCGGCTTCGAGGTGGTCTACCAGGGCATCAGGCTGACGCCGGAGGAGATCTCCTCCGCCGCGCTGGCCGAGGACGTGCACTGCGTGGGACTGTCCATCCTGTCCGGATCGCACAGCGCCCTCGTCCCGGACGTCCTGGAGCGGCTGCGCGGGGCGGGGGCGGGTGACATCCCCGTCATCGTCGGAGGCATCATTCCGAACGCCGACGCCGTCGCGCTCAAGGCCGCGGGTGTCGCCGCGGTCTTCACCCCGAAGGACTTCGGCATCACGGAGATCATCGGCCGTATCGTCGACGAGATCCGCAAGGCCAACAAGCTCGCCCCCCTCGACACAGACAACGCACTCGTTGCAAGCACGGAGGTCCCCGCATGACCACGCCCGTCCACCCGGTGAACCGCCTTCGCCCGCGTCGCTCCTGCCTCGCGGTGCCCGGCTCGAACCCGCGGTTCCTGGAGAAGGCCCAGGGCCTGCCGGCCGACCAGGTCTTCCTGGACCTGGAGGACGCCTGCGCCCCGCTCGCCAAGGAAGGCGCCCGCCACACCATCGTGGACGCGCTGAACAACGGCGACTGGACCGGCAAGACCCGCGTCGTGCGCGTCAACGACTGGACCACCCACTGGACCTACCGCGACGTCATCACCGTCGTCGAGGGCGCCGGCCAGAACCTCGACTGCATCATGCTGCCGAAGGTCCAGGACGCCCAGCAGGTCGTCGCCCTCGACCTCCTCCTGACCCAGATCGAGAAGACCATGGGCTTCGAGGTCGGCAAGATCGGCATCGAGGCGCAGATCGAGAACGCCAAGGGCCTGGTGAACGTCGACGAGATCGCCGCCGCCTCGCCCCGGCTGGAGACCATCATCTTCGGCCCGGCCGACTTCATGGCCTCGATCAACATGAAGTCCCTGGTCGTGGGCATGCAGCCGCCCGGCTACCCGGCGGACGCCTACCACTACATCCTCATGCGGATCCTGATGGCGGCCCGTACGCACAACCTCCAGGCCATCGACGGCCCCTTCCTCCAGATCCGCGACGTGGACGCCTACCGCGAGGTGGCCGGCCGGGCCGCGGCGCTGGGCTTCGACGGCAAGTGGGTGCTGCACCCCGGCCAGGTCGACGCGGCCAACGAGGTCTTCTCCCCCTCCCAGGAGGACTACGACCACGCCGAGCTGATCCTCGACGCGTACGACTGGTGCACCTCGGAGGCCGGCGGCAAGAAGGGCTCCGCGATGCTCGGCGACGAGATGATCGACGAGGCCAGCCGCAAGATGGCCCTGGTCATCGCGGGCAAGGGCCGGGCCGCCGGCATGGAGCGCACCACCAAGTTCGAGATTCCCGCCAGCTGACAAGGACAGACCACCATGCAGTTCGGACGCACGTACGAGGAGTTCGAGGTCGGGGCCGTCTACAAGCACTGGCCCGGGAAGACGGTCACGGAGTACGACGACCACCTCTTCTGTCTCCTGACCATGAACCACCACCCGCTCCACATGGACGCGAACTACGCCGAGAACACCACCGACTTCGGCAAGAACGTGGTCGTGGGCAACTACATCTACTCGCTGCTGCTCGGCATGTCCGTGCCGGACGTCTCCGGGAAGGCCATCGCCAACCTGGAGATCGAGTCCCTGCGGCACGTGGCGCCGACCTTCCACGGCGACACGATCTACGGCGAGACCACGGTCCTCGACAAGACCCCGTCGAAGTCGAAGAACGACCGCGGCATCGTCTACGTCGAGACCAAGGGCTACAAGCAGGACGGCACCCTCGTCTGCGTCTTCCGGCGCAAGGTGATGGTCCCGACCGAGACGTACATCAAGGAGCGCGGCGGCGAGCAGCCCGGCCGCCCCCAGCTGAAGACCCAGGAGAAGTAGCCATGGCCCGACTCGCCCAGACCGCCGGGCTGACCGACGTCCAGCGGGAGATCCTCAAGACCGTCCGCGAGTTCGTCGACAAGGAGATCATCCCGGTCGCCACCGAGCTGGAGCACCGCGACGAGTACCCGCAGCAGATCGTCGACGGTCTCAAGGAGCTCGGCCTCTTCGGGCTGATGATCCCGGAGGAGTACGGCGGCCTGGGTGAGTCGCTCCTCACCTACGCCCTGTGCGTCGAGGAGATCGCGCGGGGCTGGATGTCCGTCTCGGGCATCATCAACACGCACTTCATCGTGGCGTACATGCTCAAGCAGCACGGCACTCAGGAGCAGAAGGACCACTTCCTCCCGCGCATGGCGCTGGGCGAGGTGCGCGGCGCGTTCTCGATGTCCGAGCCGGCGCTCGGCTCCGACGTGTCGGCCATCACGTCCAAGGCGGTGAAGGACGGCGACGAGTACGTCCTGAACGGCCAGAAGATGTGGCTGACGAACGGCGGCAGCTCCACCCTGGTGGCCGTTCTCGTCCGGAGTGACGAAGGACACCCCGAGGGCACCGCGCCCCACAAGTCGATGACGACGTTCCTCGTCGAGAAGGAGCCCGGCTTCGGTGAGGTCCGCCCCGGCCTGACCATCCCCGGCAAGATCGACAAGATGGGCTACAAGGGCGTCGACACGACCGAGCTCATCATGGACGGACTGCGCATTCCGGCCAATCGCGTCCTCGGCGGCCAGACCGGCCGAGGGTTTTACCAAATGATGGACGGCGTCGAGGTCGGCCGCGTCAACGTGGCGGCGCGTGGCTGTGGCGTCGCTCAGCGTGCTTTCGAACTCGGCGTCTCGTATGCCCAGCAACGTCACACTTTCGGCAAGGCGATCGCCGAACACCAGGCCATCCAGTTCAAGCTGGCCGAGATGGCTACCAAGGTCGAAGCCGCTCATGCGATGATGGTGAATGCAGCACGCAAAAAGGACTCTGGGGAACGAAACGACCTCGAAGCGGGGATGGCGAAGTACCTCGCCTCCGAGTACTGCAAGGAGGTCGTGGAGGACGCCTTCCGGATCCACGGTGGATACGGATTCTCGAAGGAGTACGAGATCGAGCGCCTCTACCGCGAGGCCCCGATGCTGCTGATCGGCGAAGGTACCGCCGAGATCCAGAAAATGATCATCGGGCGACGCCTGCTCGAGGAGTACCGACTCCAGGGCTGAAAGTCCCTTTTGCGGCGGATCCTCCCCGGGTCCGTCGCAGCAAGGTCACTACCAGTCACTGGCCGACGGTCATCGACTCGGCTTCTGGCTTGCCCAGTTGTTGCGCGCAACCGATAGCATTCCAGTAAAGCCGCCGTCCCGTCCCCCTGTTTGCGGCGCGGCAATCACCCGCTACGAAGGTCATCCATGCCCCACAGCCAAACCTCTGCATCCCGCGACAGCCGACTCGGCGTACGTCTCGCCCGCGGAGCATCGCCGTGGCTTCTGCCGACCGTCGCCACCGCGGCGCTCAGCCTCACCCGGGCGCGCAAGTCCGGACGCTGGGCCGCTGTGGCCGTGCCCGCAACCGCGCTCGCCGCGGGCATGCTGTGGTTCTTCCGCGACCCGGAGCGTGAGATCGCTCAGGGCCGTGTCATCTCGCCCGCCGACGGTGTGGTGCAGAGCATCATGCCGTGGAAGGACGGACGGACCCGGGTCGCGATCTTCATGAGCCCGCTCAACGTCCACGTCAACCGCGCGCCCCTCGCGGGCACGGTGACGTCCGTGGAGCACATCCCCGGCGGATTCGTCCCGGCTTTCAACAAGGAGAGCGAGAACAACGAGCGCGTTGTCTGGCACTTCGACACCGAGCTCGGTGACATCGAGATGGTGCAGATCGCCGGCGCCGTCGCCCGGCGCATCGTCCCGTACCTGCCGGCCGGCACCAAGGTGGAGCAGGGCGAACGCATCGGTCTGATCCGCTTCGGCTCCCGCGTCGACATCTACCTCCCGGAGGGCGTCGAGGTCGCGGTCGAGGTCGGTCAGGCCACCACCGCGGGGGTGACACGAATTGACCGTGACTGACCCTGAGACTCCGGCCACCGGCTGGGTGCCCGAGTCCGCCGAGGAGGAGTCCGCAGAGGACGACATGCCGCTCTCGCTGCGGCTGTCGATAGCGGACACCCTCACCCTCGGCAACGCAACGTGCGGATTCATGGCGGTGTACTTCACCACCACCGGAATCCTCATCCCGCACCTGACCGGGAGCGGCGAGACGGGCATGGCCCGCAACAGCGCCGCCACGGCGGTGATACTGATGCTGCTCGCCGCGGTCTTCGACCTCTTCGACGGCATCGTGGCCCGCAAGCTGCGCAGCTCCCCGATGGGTGCCGAGCTGGACAACCTGTCCGACCTGATCAGCTTCGGCCTGGCCCCGGCCTACTTCGTCCTCGTCTACGGCATGGTCGCCGTCGACGCGGACCAGAAGATGTCGGCGCTGGCCGCGATCGTGGTGCTGCTCGCCGTGGTGCTGCGGCTCGCGAGATTCAGCTGCGTGACGATGAAGGACGGCATGTTCCAGGGCATGCCGAGCCCGTTCGGCGCGCTGACGGTCGTGTCGATCGTGCTGCTGGAGCTTCCGTTCATCCCGACGCTGCTGGCGATCATCGGGGTGGCGTGGCTGATGGTGAGCCGGGTCGAGTACCCCAAGCCGCGGGGTGTCCTCGCGGTGGCGATGCTCTGCTGGATCATCGGCGCGATGGGGCTGCTGGCGGCCTGGGCGTTCGACGCCCCGGGCGGTCAGCTGCTGCTGCAGACCGGCTGTGCGCTGCAGATCGCGATGGCGGCGACCATTCCGCTGTTCGCGACGACTCGGAGGGCCAACACCTTCCGCCACAACCGCCGCGAAGCCCGCGCCACGTCGCTGCGCTAGCTGTACCGATGAGGGCCCCCGGATGCCATGGGCATCCGGGGGCCCTCTGCGTGTCCGGGGGCGGGGCCGGGCGGCGGTGGCGCGGGTCGGGGCCGGGGCCTGCGGCGGGGCGGGGAGGGTCCGGGGTAGGCATGATTTATGGCCCCCGAGCGGAATGCCACAGGACTCGGCACAAGGGCCACAAATCACGTTTTACACCCCGGACCCTCCCCGCCCCGCCGCCGTCCCCGTCCCCGACCCCGACCCGGCCCCCGTGCCCACGGAGCGACCCGGCCCTGTCCCGGCCCCCTTGCCCACGGAGCGACCCGGCCCTGTCCCGGCCCCCGTTACTCGGCCCGACCCCACCCCGACCCTGACCTGTCCCCTCCAGGCCCCTTCCCCCCACCCCATGGCCCCCTCATGGCCCCCTCATGGCCTCCATGACCCCCGTGGCGCCTCAGGGCCGGGGACTGGGTGCAGGAGGGGCCCAGGACGGGGGGGTGGGCCTGAGGGCGGGGACGGGGTCGGTGGTGGGGCGGGGGCTGTCCGGGGTGTAAAACGTGATTTGTGGCCCTTGCCGCGGGGCGCCTTTCCATCCGGCCGGGGGGCCATAAATCATGCCTACCCCGGACAGCCCCCGCCCCGCCGCCGGCCACGGCCCCGCCCGCCCCCGCCCACCCGACCCCACCCCACCCCACCCCACCCCGCGTTAGCCTTGATGTCGGAAAACCGCCAGCCGCCGGGGATCACGCCCCGGATCCTGGAGCCATGCACACCGACACCGAGCGCTGCGTAAGGGCCGTGCAGTCGAAGGACGCCCGCTTCGACGGCTGGTTCTTCACCGCCGTCCTGACCACCCGGATCTACTGCCGGCCCAGCTGCCCCGCCGTGCCGCCGAAGGTCGAGAACATGACCTTCCTGCCCAGCGCCGCCGCCTGCCAGCAGGCCGGGTTCCGCGCCTGCAAGCGCTGCCGGCCCGACACGAGCCCCGGCTCCCCCGAGTGGAACGCCCGCGCCGACGCCGTCGCCCGGGCGATGCGGCTGATCCAGGACGGGGTCGTCGACCGCGAGGGCGTCCCCGGCCTGGCCAACCGCCTCGGCTACTCCACCCGCCAGGTCGAACGGCAGCTGGGCGCCGAACTCGGCGCCGGCCCGCTCGCCCTGGCCAGGGCCCAGCGCGCCCAGACCGCGCGGCTGCTCATCGAGACCTCCGAGCTTCCGATGGGCGACGTCGCCTTCGCCGCCGGCTTCTCCTCCATCCGCACCTTCAACGACACCGTCCGCGAGGTCTTCGCCCTCTCCCCGAGCGAGCTGCGGGAGCGGTCCGTGAAGGCCGGGCGGAAGAAGGACGCCCCGCCCCGGATCCCCGGGACCATCAGCCTGCGGCTGCCGTTCCGGGCCCCCCTGAACCCCGACAACCTCTTCGGGCACCTCGCCGCGACCGCCGTCCCCGGTGTCGAGGAGTGGCGCGACGGCGCCTACCGCCGCACCCTGCGCCTCCCCCACGGCACCGGCGTCGTGGCGCTGACCCCGCAGCCCGACCACATCGGCTGCCGCCTGGCCCTCACCGACCTGCGCGACCTGACGATCGCGATCAGCCGCTGCCGCTGGATGCTCGACCTCGACGCGGACCCCGAGGCCGTCGACGAGCAGCTGCGCTCCGACCCGCTGCTGGCGCCGCTCGTGGACAAGGCCCCGGGGCGCCGTGTCCCCCGTACGGTCGACGCGGCGGAGTTCGCCGTGCGGGCCGTGCTGGGCCAGCAGGTGTCCACCGCGGCGGCGCGCACGCACGCCGCCCGGCTGGTCACGGCGTACGGGGAGCGCGTCGAGGACCCGCTGGGCGGGCTGACGCACCTCTTCCCGTCGCCGCAGGCCCTCGCGGGGCTCGACCCGGAGTCGCTGGCCCTGCCGCGCAGCCGGCGGGCCACGCTCACCACCCTGGTGTCGGCGCTGGCCGACGGTTCGCTGCCGCTCGGCATCGACAGCGACTGGGACGCGGCCCGCGCGCAGCTGTCGGCGCTGCCCGGCTTCGGCCCGTGGACCACCGAGGTGATCGCGATGCGGGCGCTCGGCGACCCGGACGCGTTCCTGCCGTCCGATCTGGGCGTGCGGCGCGCCGCGCAGGGGCTCGGTCTGCCGTCGACCCCGTCCGCGCTCACGGCGCGGGCCGCCGGCTGGCGGCCCTGGCGCGCGTACGCCGTCCAGTACCTGTGGGCCACGGACGCCCACCCCATCAACCACCTGCCGGTCTGAGGAGCAGCAGTCATGCGAGACACCGCGAACAGCCGCAAGCAGCACACCGTCGTCGACAGCCCGTACGGTCCGCTCACCCTGGTGGCCGCGGACGGCGTCCTCAGCGGCCTCTACATGACCGGGCAGCGCCACCGCCCGGCTGAGGAGTCCTTCGGGGAGCGGGTGGCGGCCGGCGAGGAGCCCTTTCCCGAAGTGGTGCGCCAGCTGGCCGCGTACTTCGCCGGGGAGCTGACCGAGTTCGACCTCCCGCTCCGGTTGGAGGGCACCGAGTTCCAGCGCAGCGTCTGGGAGCAGCTCGCGCGGATCCCGTACGGCGAGACGTGGTCGTACGGGGAGCTGGCGGCGAAGCTGGGCAAGCCGAACGCCTCGCGCGCGGTGGGTCTGGCCAACGGGAAGAACCCGGTCGGGATCATCGTGCCGTGCCACCGGGTGATCGGCGCGTCCGGCAGCATGACCGGCTACGGCGGCGGGGTCGAGCGCAAGGTGCGGCTGCTGGCCTTCGAGGCCGGTCAGGGTCTGACGTCGTAGAGGACGTTGAAGGGGTCTTCGGCGGGAGAACGGGTGACTTCGCGGAAGCCGGCCTCGGCACAGAGGGTGCGGACGGTCTCCTCGGGCAGGCCGCAGGTCCCGAGGGCGGCTCCGTCGCCGGCCAGGGACGTGGTCATGCAGTAGAAGACGCTGAACCCGTACAGGAGCGAGGCGACGGGGCCGACGTTGTCCTCGGGGCGGTCCCGGGAGTTGACCTCCAGCATGAGGTAGTCGCCGTTGTCCTTGACGGCGGCTCTGATGGCGGCCAGCAGGCCCCGGGGGTCCGCGGCGTCGTGGATGACGTCGAAGGTGGTGACGATGTCGTACCGGTCGGGGAGGCCCTGTGCGACGTCGAGGAGGCGGAAGGAGACCCGGTCGGCGACGCCCGCCCGTTGGGCGTTGGCGCGGGCGCGTTCGACCTGGGCCGGGAAGACGTCGAAGCCGGTGAACCGCGAGCGCGGGAACGCCTTGGCGAGCACGATCAGGGCCCGGCCCGCGCCGCAGCCGACGTCCGCGACGTAGCTGCCGCGTTCGAGCTTGCCGACGACGTGCGGGAAGGTGGAGAGCCAGTCGTCGATCATGACGCTCTCGAACCAGCTGCCGGAGAAGCGGCTCATGCCGTCCCAGACGGAGGGCGGGTAGGCGGCCTGCGGTACGCCGCCGCCCGTCCGGAAGGCGTCCACGAGTTGTTCGTAGGGCTGCCAGAGGCCGGGGAGCATCTGGTGGACGCCGCCCAGGAACATCGGGCCCGGTTCGGCGGCGAGTGCGGGGACGTGTTCGGGGGGCAGGGCGAAGGTGCCCGGTTCGGGCTCGGTGAGGTAGCCGGCGGCCGTGAGGCCGCGCAGCCACTCGCGGACGTAGCGTTCGCGCAGGTCCAGTCGGTCCGCCAGGTCCTGGCTGCGGGTCGGGCCGTGGGCGGCGAGGTCCTTGAACAGGCCGAGCCGGTCGCCGATGGCGCACAGTGCGGTGGCCATGGCTCCGCTCAGGTCCCCGAGCGCCTTTTCCATGAAGGCTTCGACCTTCGCGCTGTCCGGTTC
Organism: Streptomyces erythrochromogenes; assembly: GCF_036170895.1. Taxonomy (NCBI): domain Bacteria; kingdom Bacillati; phylum Actinomycetota; class Actinomycetes; order Kitasatosporales; family Streptomycetaceae; genus Streptomyces; species Streptomyces erythrochromogenes. The sequence continues at coordinate 1,746,262 of NZ_CP108036.1, forward strand.
CCTGGGTGCGGCCATGGGTGCGTGCTCCTGTGGGGTCGGCTGCGGCCGCCGGTGTGCGGCCCTAGCCCCTAGGCAAGCATCCGGGCGCCGTCCGGCGGGGTCGCCGCAGCGGCGGCGGGGCCGAAGTCACTCCAAGGGGGTCCGGCAACAGATCGCTCCGAATGCGGACATAAGGGAGCACCTGTATGAAAGGAGTACCGCTACACGATCGGAGCCGGGCATGGACGACTATCCGCTTCTGAACCTCTTCTGGACGATGCTGTGGCTGTTCCTGTGGATCATGTGGTTCTTCCTGCTCTTCAAGATCATCACGGACATCTTCCGTGACCACACGATGAGCGGCTGGGGCAAGGCGGGATGGCTGATCTTCGTGCTGATCCTGCCGTTCCTCGGCGTGTTCGTGTACCTCATCGCCCGCGGGAAGAGCATGGGCGAGCGGGACATGAAGCAGATGCAGGAGAACGAGGCGGCCTTCAAGCAGTACGTCCAGCAGGCGGCCGGCCCCGGCAGCGGTTCGGCGGACGAGTTGCACAAGCTCTCCGCCCTCAAGGACAAGGGCGACATCACCCAGGAGGAGTTCGACCGCGCCAAGGCCAAGCTGCTGGCCTGACCCCGGGTCAGACCACGAGGAGCGGGACGAGCAGGGCGAAGGCGGCGCCGGCCTCCACGGCGTAGCCGTAGAGCGAGGGGTGCTGCACGGGGGCGGCCAGCAGCACCACGCTCGACTGGGTGGCGGCCGCCGCCACCCAGTCGGTGTCGGCGCCTAGGTTGCCCTCGTACCAGCCCTCGCAGGCGCCGGGGCCGGTGACGGCGAGGAAGTCGTCCTCGCGGCGGTAGAGGGCCCGCCAGTCGGCGGCGGGTGTGGACCAGCCCTCGAAGTCGGCGAACTGGGCCCAGCCGCCCTCGCGTATCGCGGTGTCGAAGAGCCACACCGGCGTCCCGTCGGGGGTGACCTCGCCACCGGCCTGCTGGTCCGTCGTGAAGTGGACCATGGGCAGGGCGTCCGGCCCGTCAGCCGTGCTGGGCCAGGCGTACATCGTGATCATCTTCTGATTCTGTCCTGGTCGAAGTAAGCCGGGTGTTTACGAGGTGACCGGGCGCCGGCCGTTCTCCAGTTCCGCGGTGCCCTCACCCGACCGGAGGACGCGGTAGGCCTCTTCGGTACGCCGGCCGAGCGATCCGGGCAGGTAGGTGGTGAGTTCGGCGGGGTCGACGAGCCGCCACGAGACCAGTTCCTCCTCCTGGAGCCTGATCGAGGCGAACTGGGCCTCGTCGAGCACTCCCCCGTCGTAGAGGTACGCGACGAGCGGCGGGCGGCCGGGGCCGAGCGTCCAGTCCACGGCGAGGAGGCGGCCGAGGGGGACGTCGATGCCGATCTCCTCGGCGCTCTCCCGGCGGGCGGCGGTGCGCGGCGACTCGCCCTGGTCCGACTCGATGGTTCCGCCCGGCAGGGCCCAGCCCTCGCGGTAGTTGGGCTCGACGAGCAGGACCCGGCCCTCGGCGTCCCGGTAGAGGGCGGCCGCGCCGGCCAGCACCCGGGGCAGGCTCGCGATGTACGTGGCGAAGTCATCCGTGGTGGTCACCCGGCCACCCTACCGAGGGGGCGGTCGGTCGGCCGCCCGCCCCTGTTCGGTGACGGCGTCTCCGACCATGGCCCGGACCGCGTCCCGCACGCCGTGCAGGGGATGGTGGCGGGCGGGTCCCGCGCCGGGGTCCTCGCGGAGCTCCTTGAGCAGGGCCCAACAGAGCAGCAGCATGACGACGACGAAGGGCAGCGCGACCAGGATGGTGGCGGTCTGCAGGGACTTCAGGCCGCCCGCGAGGAGCAGTACCGCGGCCACGGCGGCCATCAGCACGCCCCAGGTGACGACGAGCCAGGTGGGCGGGTGGAGGGAGCCGCGGCTGGTGAGGGAGCCCATGACGAGGGAGGCGGAGTCGGCGCTGGTGACGAAGTAGGTCATGACGAGGGCCATGGCGACCCACGAGGTGAGCGTGGACAGCGGCAGCGCGTCCAGCATGGCGAAGAGGGAGGCTTCGGTGCCTTCCTCGAGCTCGGCCGCGAAGTCGACGGCGCCGGTGGAGTCGAGGCGGATGGCGGTGCCGCCCATCACGCAGAACCAGACGACGGTGGCCCCGCTGGGTACGAGCAGCACCCCGATGAGGAACTCGCGGATGGTGCGGCCCCGTGAGATGCGGGCGATGAAGGTGCCGACGAAGGGGGCCCAGGAGAGCCACCACGCCCAGTAGAAGATCGTCCACGCGCCGAGCCAGGCGCTGTCGGTGAAGGCGCCGGTGCGGCTGGCCATGGGCAGCAGCTCGCTCAGGTAGCCGCCGACGCCGGAGGGGATCACGTCGAGGATGTAGACGGTGGGGCCGAGCAGGAAGACGAAGACCATCAGGACGGCGGCGAGCACGATGTTGCTGGTGCTCAGCCACTTCACTCCCTTGTGCAGGCCGGAGAAGGCGGAGAGCACGAAGGCCGCCGAGAGCGAGCAGATGATGATCAGCTCGACGGTGGTGGAGTCCTCGATCCCGGTGGTGAGGCTGAGTCCCTTGGACACCTGGAGCGCGCCGAGGCCGAGGCTGGTGGCGGTACCGAAGACGGTGGCGAAGACGGCGAGCAGGTCGATGGCCCTGCCGGGCCCGCCGTCGGCCCGTTCCCGGCCGATCAGGGGGACGAAGGCGGAGCTGAGGCGGTTGCCGCGGCCCTTGCGGAAGGTCGCGTAGGCGAGGGCGAGGCCGGCGATGCCGTAGATGGCCCACGGGGTGAGGGTCCAGTGGAAGAAGGAGTACTCCATGGCCGCTAAGGCGGCCGCGCCCGTGCGGGGGGCCGCCCCGGAGGCGGGCGGCGGGGCCAGGTAGTGGGTGAGCGGCTCCCCCACGCCGTAGAACATCAGGCCGATGCCCATGCCGGCGCTGAACATCATCGCGATCCACGACAGGTTGGTGAACTCGGGCTCGGAGTCGTCGGCGCCGAGGCGGATCCGGCCGAAGCGGCTGATCGCGAGGACGACGCACATGACGAGGAAGACGTCCGCGGCGATCACGAACAGCCACGCGAAGTTGTTCAGGACCCAGGCCAGGGCGGCAGCGGAGGCGGTGTCGAAGGAGTCCTTGCCGAGGGCCGCCCAGGCGACGACGGCCAGCACGGCGATCACGCCGACGCTGACGACGGTGAGGTCGGGGGCGCCGTCCACCGGACTGCCGGAGCCCCCTCCGGGGGTGTCCGGACGTGGCTGTTCCAGTGATTCGGCGCTCATGCGGCCACACTATGCAGGCGTATATCCCTATTTAGGGGCATGGCGCGCCGGGTGTGGCCCAGGCCACTCATGGGCATAGGAGGATCCTCCGGATAAGCTCATGGCGGCGCGACTGCACTGTTCGATAGCAAGGGAATAGCAAGGTGACGGACGGAGCAGTAACTGAGGCCGCGCGCGTGCTCATCGCCGCGGACAAATTCAAGGGCTCGCTCACGGCCGTTCAGGTCGCGGAGCGGGTCACGGCCGGCCTCCGAAGGGCCGTACCGGGCGTGGAGATCGAGACCCTCCCCGTCGCGGACGGCGGCGACGGCACGGTCGCGGCCGCCGTCGCGGCCGGTTTCGAACGCCGGGAGGTACGGGTCACCGGGCCCCTCGGGGACCAGGTCACGGCCGCCTTCGCGCTGCGCGAGGGCACCGCGGTGGTCGAGATGGCGGAGGCCTCCGGTCTCCAGCTGCTGCCGGCGGGCACCTTCGCCGCGCTGACGGCGACCACGTACGGCTCGGGCGAGGTCCTCAAGGCCGCGCTGGACGCGGGTGCCCGCTCGATCGTCTTCGGCGTCGGCGGCAGCGCCACCACGGACGGCGGCGCCGGCATGCTCGCGGCTCTCGGTGCGGTGTTCCTGGATGCGAACGGCGAACCGGTCGGTCCGGGCGGCGGCGCGCTGGCCGACCTGGCCTCGGCCGACCTGTCGGGCGTGGACCCGCGCTTCGCGGAGGTCGACTTCGTCCTGGCCAGCGACGTGGACAACCCGCTGACCGGTCCGAAGGGCTGCGCGGCCGTCTACGGCCCGCAGAAGGGCGCCTCGCCCGAGGACGTGGCGACGCTCGACGCGGCGCTGGCGCACTACGCGCAGGTGCTGGAGAAGTCGATCGGCCCGAAGGCCGCCGAGCTCGCCGCCTCCCCGGGCGCGGGCGGCGCGGGCGGCATCGGCTACGGCGCGCTGCTGCTGGGCGCGAGCTTCCGTCCCGGCATCGAGCTGATGCTGGAGGTACTGGGCTTCGCGCCGGCGCTGGAGCGGGCCACGCTCGTCATCACCGGTGAGGGCTCGCTGGACGAGCAGACCCTGCACGGCAAGGCTCCCGCGGGTGTCGCGGCGGCCGCGCGCGCCGCCGGCAAGCCGGTCGTGGCGGTCTGCGGCCGGCTGCTGCTGGGCCAGGAGGCCCTGCAGGCGGCGGGCATCCGCAAGGCGTACCCGCTGACGGACCTGGAACCCGACCCGGCCAAGTCCATCCCGAACGCGGGTCCCCTCCTGGAGCAGGTCGCGGCGAACATCGCCGCCGACGTCCTCTGACCCACCCGGCCCGGAGGCCCGGCCCCCCGCCCGGGGGCCGGGCCTCGGCCGTTCCACGGGCCGGAGCGGGCGGCCGTGCGGGCGCGGCCGGTCGGCGCCGCCGCCCGGCCACGCCCAAACCCCGGGACAGTGTTAGAAAGGGCTCATGACCGGACGTTTTGGTCGACAGCCGACCGGGAGGGGTTCGCGCATGTCCGCTCGCCTGTCCCGGGGGGCGCACAGTGTCGCCGGTCAGGTCTTCGCCCTCATGGCGGTGATCGTGGTGCTGCTCACCACGGCCGCCGCGCTGGCCCTGGTCTTCCAGGCCCGCTACGACAGCCAGCGCGACGCCCGCAACCGCTCGCTCGCCGCCGCCGAGGCCTTCGCGCACGCCCCCGGCCTGCCGGAGGCGCTGATGTCCCGGGATCCGACGGCCGCGCTCCAGCCGTTGGCCGAGGCCGCCCGCAGGGCCTCGGGCCTCGACTTCATCGCCGTGATGGACGTCCGCGGGGTCCGCTACACCGACTCGCGGCCCGAGCTGATCGGCCAGCGCGCCTCCGACGTCTCCCGGGCCGTCGCCGGGGAGTCCTTCACGGAGGTCTTCCAGGGCCAGCCGAGCGATGCCGTCCGGGCCGTGGTCCCCGTGCGGAACGCGGACGGCGCCGTCATCGGCCTGGTCGGCACCGGCATAGAGGTGGAGAACGTCTCCCACGCGGTGGAGGGGCAGCTCCCGCTCCTCGTGGGCGCCACGGCCGGCGGACTGCTGCTCGGCACCGCCGGCGCCGCCCTGGTCAGCCGGCGGCTGCTGCACCAGACCAGGGGCCTGGGCGCCGCCGAGATGACCCGGATGAACGAACACCACGAGGCCGTTCTGCACGCCGTGCGCGAGGGCGTGCTCATCATCGGCAACGACCAGCGGCTCATCCTGGCCAACGACGAGGCCCGCAGACTCCTGGACCTGCCGCAGGACGCCGAGGAGCGCGCCGTCGGCGACCTCGGTCTCGACCCCCGCACCACCGAGCTCCTCGCCTCGGGCCGGGTCGTGACGGACCACGTGCACCTGGCGGGCGACCGGCTGCTCGCGGTCAACGTACGGCCGACCATGGCGTACGCGGGGCGGCCGGCGGGCCGCGTGGTGACGCTGCGCGACACTACGGAGCTCGCCTCCCTCACCGGCCGGGCCGAGGTCGCCCGCAGCCGCCTGCAGCTGCTGTACGACGCGGGCGGGCGGATCGGCACCACGCTCGACGTGGTGCGCACCGCCGAGGAGCTGTCGGAGGTGGCCGTACCGCGCTTCGCCGACTTCGTGACGGTGGAGCTGCTGGAGCCCGTACTGCACGGTGACGAGCCCTCCGACGTCACCGGCGTCTACACCGAGATGCGCCGGGCGGCCATCACCGGCGTGCGCACCGACTCGCCGCTCCAGCCGGTCGGCGACCTCATCCGGTTCGTGGTGCCGACGGCCCCGATGGCGGCGGCCCTGGACGAAGGGCACGCGGTGCTGGCTGCCGATCTGAACGCGGCCATGGGCTGGCGGGCCCAGGACTCCGAGGGCACCCGCGTGGCCCTCGAGTACGGGTTGCACTCGCTGATCTCCGTACCCCTCCAGGCCCGCGGGGTGGTCCTCGGCATGGCCAACTTCTGGCGCGCCGACACGCCGGAGCCCTTCGACGGGGAGGACCTGTCCTTCGCGGAGGAGCTGGGTGCGCGGGCGGCCGTCTCCATCGACAACGCCCGCCGCTTCACCCGCGAGCACGCGACGGCCGTGACCCTCCAGCGCAGGCTCCTGCCCCGGGTGCTGCCCGACCAGAGCGCCGTGGACGTGGCCTACCGCTACCTGCCGGCGAAGGCGGGGGTGGGAGGCGACTGGTTCGACGTGATCCAGCTCCCGGGCGCCCGCGTGGCGCTGGTCGTGGGCGATGTCGTCGGGCACGGGGTGCACGCCGCGGCCACCATGGGCCGGCTGCGGACCGCGGTGCACAACTTCGCCACCCTGGACCTGCCGCCCGACGAGCTGCTCGGGCACCTGGACGAGCTGATCAACCGGATCGACCAGGACGAGGCCGGGGGCGGGGGCGGGGACGCGGACGGGAGCGGAGCGGGCGGGGAGCACGGAGGGCCCGACGGTGCGGCCGAGCGTGCTTCCGCCGTCACCGGGGCCACCTGTCTCTACGCGGTCTACGACCCGGTCTCCGGACGGTGCCGGATGGCGAGCGCCGGGCATCCCGGGCCCGCGCTGATCAGCCCCGACGGCGGGGTGGAGTTCCCCGAGCTGCCGGCCGGGCTCCCGCTCGGCGTGGGCGGGATGCCCTTCGAGGCGGTCGAGTTCCAGCTGTCCGAGGGGAGCCGGCTCGTGTTGTTCACGGACGGCCTGGTCGAGGACCGCGACCGGGACTTCGACACCGGTCTGCAGCTCCTCGCCGACGCGCTCTCCCGTCCCGGCCGCAGCCCCGACCAGGCGGCCTCGGACGTGCTCGCGACGATGCTGTTCCCGGTGCCGAGCGACGACATCGCGCTGCTGATCGCGGACACCCGGCGGCTGGAGGCGGACCGGATCGCCGAATGGGAGGTGCCCGGCGAGCACTCGGCCGTCTCCCGGGTGCGCAACGCCGGCTCGGCGCAGCTCGTCGAGTGGGGCCTGGGGGACATCTCCTTCGCCGTGGAGCTGATCCTCAGCGAGCTGGTCACCAACGCGATCCGGTACGGGAGCGCGCCCGTCGGGGTCCGCCTGCTGCGCGACCGGAGCCTGATCTGCGAGGTCTCCGACGGCAGCAGCACCTCCCCGCACCTGCGGTACGCGGCCACCACAGACGAGGGCGGGCGCGGACTGTTCCTCGTCGCGCAGTACGCCGAACGGTGGGGCACCCGCTACACCGACCGCGGGAAGGTCATCTGGGCCGAGCTGCCGCTGACCGGCGGCGCGGAGCCGCAGCCGCCGGCCCCGCTGGACCTGGACGCGCTGGAGGACATGGCCTGGTGACGCTGCGGTCCGCCGGGGGGCCGCGGCGGGCCGTCGTCGGCGGGCCGGTCACAGCGGCCGGGAGCGGGCCAGCAGCATCGCCACGTCGTCCTGCTGGGCGCTCGGGAGCAGCCGCCGCAGGATCTGGTCGCACAGCCGCTCCAGGGGCTGTTCCACCCCGTGCAGGGCCTGCCCCAGCTGTTCCATGCCCTGGTCGAGGTCGCGGTCGCGGGCCTCGATGAGTCCGTCGGTGTAGAGGACGAGCAGGCTGCCCGGGGGAAGGTGCACCTCCTCGGTGCGGAAGTCCCGTCCGCCGGCGCCCAGCGGGGTCCCGGGCGGGCCGTGGAGAAAGGTCACCGCCCCGTCGGTGGCGACGACGGCCGGCGGCGGGTGGCCGGCGCGGGCGATCACGCAGGTGCCCGATGCCGCGTGGTGGACGGCGTACACGCACGTCGCCATCTCGTCCTCGCCGAGGTCGGCGACCACGGCGTCGAGGGAGCGGAGCAGTTGTGCGGGGGGTACGCCGTGGCGCGCGAGGGTCCGTACGGCCGTGCGCAGCTGTCCCATCACGGCCGCGGCGTGGATCCCGTGGCCCATGACGTCCCCGATGACGAGCCCGGTGCGGCCGCCGGGCAGCGGGATGGCGTCGAACCAGTCCCCGCCGACGTCGTGGTCGCTGGCGGGGAGGTAGCGGCCGGTGAGTTCGAGGCCGGGGACCTCGGGCAGGACGCTGTTGGTGAGGCTGCGCTGGAGGGTCAGGGCGGCCTGGCGCTGCCGGGTGTACATGCGTGCGTTGTCGATGTTGAGGGCCGCCCGGGCGACGAGCTCGTCGACCAGTACGCAGTCCTGCTCGTCGAAGGGCTCGCGCTCGCGCGTCCGGGTGACGGTGACGGCGCCCAGCACCGTGCCGCGGGCGACGAGCGGGACCAGGCGGGCCGAGCCCAGGGTGGCCAGGTAGGCCCGCAGGGCGTCGGCTCGCGGGGAGGTGATCAGTGCCGGGATGTCGGAGATGTAGAGGTTCATGGGCCGGCCCTCGGTGATGACCTGCTCGTAGAGGGTGCCGGCGGGGATCTGGAACGTCTGGCCGGGGGTGAGTTTCGCGGTGGGGGCGGTCGGGTCGGGGAAGTGTGCCGCCAGGCGGCGCAGGACCCCTCGGGTGGAGGCCGTGGGCGCCGCGCCCTCGTCGGGGCCCAGGACGGATTCGAGGAGCTGGACGTCGGCGGAGTCCGAGAGCTGCGGGACCAGCAGTTCCACGATCTCCTGGGCGGTCTGGTGCAGGTCCAGGGTCGTGCCGATGCGGGTGCCGGCTTCCGCGAGCAGGGCGAAGCGGTGCTGGGCCAGCTCGGCCTCGGCCTGGGCCCGCTGGCTCTCGGTGATGTCGATGAGGGAGGCGATCAGGCCGAGGGGCCGCCCGGAGCCGTCGAGGAGCGGGGCGTAGGAGCAGGACCAGGTCCGGTCGTGCTCGGGGTCGGCGGGGGTCCGCCCGGTGCGGCGGACGTCGACGACGGCGGTGCCGCGGTCGAGGACCTGCTGCATCGTCGCCTCGAGGGCGGCGGCGTTGACGCCGGGGACCACTTCGGTGAGCCGTTTGCCGAGGTGCTCGGCGGCGGAGACGCCGTTCATCCTGGCGAGCGCGTCGTTGACCCGGAGGAAGCGCAGGTCGGGGCCGAGGGTGGCCAGGCCGATGGGTGACTGGGTGAACAGGCTCTGGAGGGCGGCGAGGGAGTCGCGCATGTGGAGGACCTCGGAGGTCTCCACGGCGATGAGCAGGGTGCCCGTCCGCCCGGCGGCGTCGACGGCGGGGACGATCCACATCTCCATCACGACGCGGTGCCCGTCGCGGTGGCGCACGGGGAGGGTGCCGACGACGGTCTCGCCCGCCTGGACGCGCCGGGTCAGCTGGTCGGCGAGTTCGTGGTTGGCCTCGGGGACCAGTACGGAGGTTCCGGGGCGGCCGAGGACGTCCTCGGGGCGGTGCCCGAGCAGGTCCTGGGCGGCCAGGGACCACTCCGCGATGCGCCCGTCGGCGTCCTCCCGCCACAGGGCGATCGGCAGCAGCTCGCGGAGTACGCCCGCGTAGCCGACAACCGCCGCCGGCGGGTCCGGCACCTCGCTCGTCGACTGGTAAGTGTCCACACCGACCTCACCCCGGGGGCCTGATTCCTACCGATTCACCCTATCCGAGGCATCGGCACCGGGCCCTGTGTCCGCCGGAAGGTCGGGTAGGACCAGTACCTCCGCGGGGGCGGCGGGAAACCGGGCGGCGGGAAACCGGGCGGCACGGCCGTCGGGTGGCCACCGGTCAGGCGTGCGCCATCAGATCCTGGGCACCGCCGCTGATGACCGCGGTCACCGGGATCCCCGCCCGGTCGATCAGGCCCGCGGCGACGGCCGCCCGGCGGCCGCTGCCGCACACCACCCAGATCTCCTGGTCCCGGGGCAGCTCGCCGATCCTGCGGGGCAGTTCGGCGAGGGGTACGGCGAGGGATCCGGGGATGCCGCCCTCGGGGCGGTCCGGCCGCACGTCGAGCAGCCGTCTGCCGTCGAGGTGCCCGGCCAGCGCGGCCGCGTCCGCGGTGCGGAAGGTGCGCAGCGGCCGGCCGGCGGCCGCCCAGGCGTCGACGCCTCCCGCCAGGTATCCGGCGACGTCGTCGTATCCGATCCGCAGGAGCTGGACCATCGCCTCGCGGGCGGCGTCCGCTGCCGGTTCCGGCAGGACGAGGACCAGCCGCGTGCCGAAGGGCACGACCTCGCCGACCAGGGTCGCGAAGCGCTCGTCGAGCTCGTCGCAGATCGAGTCGGGCAGGTGGCCGGCGGCGAAGGCCGCCCGGTCGCGCGCGTCGACGATCTGAGCGCCGCCGCCGGCGAGCCCCTCCACCATGTTCGGGGTGAGCGCGCGGAGCACGGGCGGGCCGCCGAGGACCCGCGGGCCGTGCCAGTTGACCGGGGCCATGTGGCGGTAGTAGGCGGGGTACGGGGGCAGGCCGGACATCCGTCCCCTGACGAACTCCTCCTCGTCCTGGGCGGTCAGGACGGGGTTGGTGCGCCGCTCCGTGCCGACGGTGCTGGTCCGCTCCCCCGACACCGGGCCGGCCGCGCAGGAGCTGCCCGCGCCGTGCGTCGGCAGCACGCGGGTGCCGTCCGGGAGCAGGGCGAGCCGGCGCAGGGTCCGGTACTGGGCCCGGGCGAGTTCCTCCGTACGGCCGCTGCCGGACAGGTCGGTGCGGCCGGCGTTGCCGACGAGGAGGCTGCCTCCGGTGAAGACGGCCGACGGGACGCGGTGCTCCTCGTCGAAGACCAGGTAGGAGGTGTGTTCGGCGGTGTGGCCGGGTGTTTCGACGGCCCGTACGGTCGCGTCGCCGACGGAGATCTCGTCGTCCTCGGCCATGGCCAGGTGGTCGAAGGCGTAGGGGGCGCGGGCCGGGCCTGCGACGGTGGCGCCGGTCGCCGCCCGGACCTCCAGCGCGCCGGAGACGTAGTCGTTGTGCACGTGCGTCTCCAGGACGTACCGGATGCGGACGCCCTTGGCGGCGCAGGAGTCCATCAGCCCCCAGACGTCCCGCTGCGGGTCGACGAGGGCGGCCTCGTCGCCGCTGACGAGCAGGTAGCTGGTGTCCCCGAGGGACGGGGTGGCGATGACCTCGATCGTCGCCTCGGAACCGTTCATACGACCACCACTTCTACGGAGGCCACGGGATTGCAGCCGTAGCCGCGGGCGTTCCACGGGGCCTGCGGCGGCTGTGTGTCGCCGCGGGCGTCGGTCGCGCGGGACAGCAGCCGGTACGGTCCCGGCTGCTGCGGGGTCCACCGGTAGGACCAGCCGCGCCAGGCGTACGGGCCGGCCGGCGGTTCGAGGACGGCTTCGTGCCAGCCCCGGACGTGGTCCGGGTCGCGGCCGTCGTCCTCGTGTTCGGCCCGTACCTCGACCCTGTGCACGGGCACGCCGTCGCCCGACCAGGCGTGGCCGCGGACCAGGGTCTCGTGGCCCCGGCGCAGGTCCTCGTCCGGTGTGGGCTCGGTGATGAGCGACTTGACCCGCAGGGTCGTCACGGGTCCTTCGGGGGTGCCGTGCGGGGTGAGGTAGAGGTATTCCTCGGCCTGGAAGACCCCGGTGAAGGGGGCGGTCACGGCCCGCGCCCCGACCAGCCACTTCACATCTGCGACGGCGTAGCGGCCGGGGACCACCAGGCGGACCGGGGCGCCGTGCTCGGGGGTGAGCGGCTCGCCGTTCATACGGGTGGCGAGGAGGGTGTCGGGGTGGCGGGCCGCGGCGAGCGGGAGGCTGCGTTCGAAGGGCGTCCGGCGGCCGCGGACGGTGCCGGAGTCGGCTCCGGTGAAGACGACCTCGACGGACTCCGGGTCCGTGCCGGCGCGGTCGGCGAGGATGCGGAAGGGCACGCCCGCGAAGTGTGCGCAGCCCACGGCGCGCTGGCCCCAGGGCAGGCCGGGCGGGGCGGGCCGCATCAGGCTGCGGCCGTTCCCGGCGCATTCCACGACGACGTCGAGTTCGCGGTGTTCCAGCGTGAGCAGTTCTTCCAGGCCGATGGAGAAGGCGGTGGCCACGGCGCCGCCGACCCGGAGCCGCCACCGGCCGGGGCCGGTCGGCGGGATGCCGAAGTGGTCGCGCACGAAGAAGGCGTCGACGGGGGTGACGGGCTCGGCCAGGGCGGCCGACGGGGTCTGGGCGTTGTACGGGTCGGCGCTGACCGTCTCGGGGGCCCAGACGGTTGCACCGGGCCCGCGGGCGACCTTGGAATCCGGCGCTGCGGTCATGGCCACACCTCCCGTCGGCCTCGTGGCGAGCGCGACGCGAATTTCTTCCAGCCTACGTCCCGAAAGGTATTGACTCAGGACGAATAGGGAGGAGACTCACTAATACACCGGATCACCGGAAAGAGCCGCACCTCCCTCAGGAGACGTCCTGGGGCCCGAGTGACTTCGATCCAGGCTCTGGCCAGGCCCCCGGCAGGACTTGTCGACCACGGGAGCCATCGGCGACGGCGGATGGCTCATGGCACCGACGGACTGCCGGGGACTGTCATGTCCACAGACACCCGTATGTAAGATCCCGACCATTGCATTCGCAGATACGTACGGGGTCGGTGATCGCGGGGATGGACTACGCAACGCTGAAGGCGCTCAAGCCTTCGGAGTTCACGGAGGCGGCGGACGGATACCGGTCGGTCAGCAGCATGGCCGACCACGCCTATGCGAGCGCCGAGCAGCAGATCACGACGCGGCTCCGGTCCGGGCTGAGCGGCAAGGCGGTGGACGCCGCGGTGGAGCAACTCCAGCTGCTGGCGAAGAACTTCCACTACACGCAGGTCGAATGCGGGCTCGCCGCGACCTCGCTGAACGCTCTGGCGGCCTCGCTGACGACGGCCAAGTCGAAGCTGGACGGCGCTGTCGCGGACGCGGAGGCCGCGAAGTTCTCGGTGGGGGCGGACGGTTCGGTCAGCTACCCGCCCGCCGGCGAGGAGAAGGACGGCAAGCTGCCCGAGGGGGGCACGGTCAGTGGCAGTGCCAAGGGCAAACCGTCCGGGAACGTCATCGACCCCGCCAAGGACGCGGGCGACCTGTCCGCCGCGCTGGAGCGGCAGGCCGCCAACATCCACCCGAACCCGAACTTCGGGAAGGCGGTGGAGATAGCCAACCGGATCGCCCAGGCCGTCGCCGAGGCCACCGAGGCCGACACCCAGTGGGCGCCCAAACTCCGCAAGCTGAAGGCGGACGACGACTTCCTCGTCTCCGAATCCGACTGGGCCGATGTCGCGGCGGACAGCGGCGAGGTCCGGGCCGGGGCCAAGGACTACCTCGCCCACATCAAGCCGCCGCCCCCGAAGGGCAGCGACCCCGAGCTGAACGCCGAATGGTGGAAGGGCCTTTCCGACAGGGAGAGGGAGGCCTACATCACCCTTCAGCCGGCGAGCGTCGGGGCCATGAACGGGCTTCCCGCGGACGCCCGCGACAGCGCCAACCGCACGGTCCTCGCGGAGACGCACGGCCTCTACAGGACGGAGCTGAACGGGATCCCCAAGGAACCCGAGCCCAAGTACCACTACGTCCAGCGCGGGCGCGCCTGGATGCGCGAAGAGACCGACGCGTGGAGTGCCTGGAACGACAAGCACGGGGACCGCAAGGCCCACCTGGAGGACCGTCTGTTCGGCATGGAAACCATCCAGAAGCGCTTCGACGAGAGCGCCGAGCGCGGACTGCCCCAGGCGTACCTGCTCGGTTTCGACGCCGAGGCGAACAACGACGGCCGGGTGATCCTGGCCAACGGGAACCCGGACACCGCGGACCACACGGCCGTCTTCGTGCCGGGCACGAAGACGACCCTGGGCAGCATCGAGGACGAGGCCGCGAAGAGCGACGCCCTGTGGCGCGAGTCCTCGGCGATGGCGCCCGGCAAGTCGGTGTCGACCATCACCTGGTTCGACTACGACGCCCCGAACACCATCGTCTCCGAGGCCACCCAGGACAAGTGGGCGCAGCAGGGCGCTCCGACGCTGCGGCAGTTCCTCGACGGCACCGAGACGGCCCACCGGTCGGCCACCGGCGACAGCTCGCACACGACGCTCATGGGCCACAGCTACGGATCCACCTTGATCGGCGACACGGCGAAGTACCGCAGCGAGTACGCCGACACCTGGGACGATCCCCTGCCCGTCGACGACGTGGTCGTGGCCGGCAGCCCCGGCATGCAGGCGGACCACGCCGCCGACCTCGGCTTCAAGCCGAAGCACGTGTGGGCCATGGAAGGCGGGGGCGACGACAACTTCGTCACGGGTGGCGGCCGCTTCGCCGGCCTCGGCGACAACTGGACCATTCCGACGGACGAGTCCTTCGGCGCCAACAAGATGCGCAGCGATTCCCCCGGCCACGGAAACTTCTGGGACGAGGAGGACGGCAAGGCGTCCCTCAGTCTGCGCAACCAGGCGGCCGTCATCGCCGGCCGCTACGACCAGGTCGATCTGGAAAGGGCGGCTCCGCACTGATGAACCGCAGGAACAGGCGTAACGTCACGGCACTGGCGCTCCTGGGCGCCCTGACCCTCGCATCGGGATGCACCCTCATGGACAGCGAACCCTCCGCCAAGCGCACCTACGACCCGCAGCCCCGCGCCCACCAGGACGTGGAGAAGGAGGTCGGCGACCTGTCGAGCAGGGCCCTCGACATGACCCAGGTCAAGGGCAAGGTGACCGACGGGGGGCCGGCGACCTATCCGTGCGGCACCAGCGAGGAGAAGAAGCAGGGCCTGCGCAACGTCCGGCACGTCTGGTCCGTGTACGGCGTGGACCACGACGCCCTCGGCCAGGGCATGAAGAACCTCGCCGCGCAACTGCCGCAGAACGGCTGGAAGGTCGTGAAGAACGGCCCGAACGAGAACACCGCCGCGAAGACGCCCGAGGTCCTCGCCGTCCACGAGGCGACCCACACCCAGCTGGAGGCCAAGTGGATGGACAGCTCCGACGGGGGCGAGAACCTGATCAACTTCGCCGTGTACTCCCGGTGCTTCAAGGACACCGACGTCAAGTGACAGCCCGGTGACTCCCGCGTCGGCGCGGGAGTCACCGACTCCGGGCTCAGGCGAGCTCGCGCTGGCGTGGCACCTCGGCCGTGTCCAGGACCGCCGCGATCCCCTGGGCCAGGCACGGGATGCGGTGGGCCGGGATGCCGGCGATGTTGATGCGCCCCGAGGTCGTCCCGTAGATGGCGTACTGCCTGCGCAGCCGGAGCATCTGGTTCGGAGTCAGCGGCAGCATCGAGAACATGCCCCTCTGCCGGGCCAGCGAGCGCGCCTGCTCGGTGTGGCCGAGCGCGCCGAGGTGGGCGGTCAGGTCCGCCCGGTTGGCCATGATCCGGCCGCGCATGACGTCCAGCTCCGCGCGCCAGGAGGCCCGTAGCCCCTCGTCCTGGAGGATCGTGGTCACGACGGCGGCGCCGTGCTCCGGCGGCATGGAGTACAGGGTCCGGGCGGCGTTCTGCAGGGCCGTCTCGGCGTGCCGCACGGCCTGCCGCGAGGCGCCCAGCACGATGGCGCAGCCGACGCGGTCGCTGTAGAGGCCGAAGTTCTTCGAGCAGCTGACGGCGATCAGCATCTCGGGCACCCGGGCCGCCAGCATCCGCGTGGCCAGCAGGTCGGCCTCCAGGCCGTCGCCGAGCCCGTGGTAGGCGAGGTCGACGAAGGGCACCCAGCCGCCGCGCACGGCCGACTCGGCGAGCGCCTCCCAGTCGTCCAGGAGGGGGTCGACGCCCGTGGGGTTGTGGCAGCTGCCCTGGAGCAGGACGACGTCGTCGCGCCCGGCGTCCGCCAGCTCCCGCAGCACGCCGGCCGTGTCGAAGCCGCCCTCGGCGTCCCGCCACCCGTAGGTGCGGACCTTGAGTCCGGCGGCCTCCAGGATGGGCCGGTGGTTGACGTAGGCCGGGTCGCTGATCCACACCGTGGCGCCCGGGCGGGTGCGGAAGATCAGGTCGGCGAGCAGCCGCAGTGCGCCGGAGCCCGCGACGGTCTGGACGGCCGCGGCCCGCGTCCCGGGCCCGTCCGGGCCCAGGACCAGGTCCAGCAGGGACTGGTTGAAGGCGGTGTTGCCGGAGAGCCCGCGGTACTCCTTGGACTCGGAGCGCTGCGCCAGCCGGATCTCGGCCTCGCGGACGGCCGCCATGACCGGGGTGGTGCCGGTCTGGTCCCGGTAGACGCCGAGGACCAGGTTCAGGCGTTCGGGCCGCTCGTCGCCGCCGAACTCGTACGTCAGGTCCCACAGCGGGTCGGTGGGCGGCGTGGGAAGGAGCTCAAGCATCTGCGGGGACCTCGGGTCGGGGGCGGCGGTTGGCGAGGACGACGCCGGCGGTGATCAGGGGGACGCCGACGAGGACGGCGGCGGTCGGTGATTCGCCGAGCAGGGGGATGGCGAGCAGGACCACGGCGACGGGGCTGAGGCTGCCGACGACGGAGCTGCGTTCGGCGCCGAGGCGGCGGATGGCGAAGGCGTACAGCAGGCCGGCGCACAGCCCCACGCCGAGGCCCTGGACGACCAGGAACAGGGCGATGTCGGAGCCTGCGGCGTGCGCGATCCCGGTGGGCAGGACGCCGGTCAGGACGAGCAGTCCGATGATGGCGAAGGAGGGCAGGCACAGCAGTCCGATCGATCCGACGGGATCGAGGTCCACCTCGCGCAGCCCCACGGTGTAGAGGGCCCACAGGCCGCTGGCGACCAGGAGGATGCCGGAGCCGGCGAGGACGTCCGCGTCCACGGGGACGACGTAGCGCCAGACGAGGGCGACGACGCCGGCCGCGATCAGCGCGAGGCCGACGGCCTGCGTGCCCTTCGGCACGCCGTGACCGCGCCGGATCATGATCAGGGAGACGAAGAGCGGGACCATGCCGGGGACGATCGAGCCGACGAAGGCCGCGGAGGTCAGGGACCCGCCGTGCATCGCGGCCAGGAAGAAGGGCACCCCGGCGCCGCAGACGATCTTCAGGGCGGGGCCCGGCCGCACCGCGGCGATGGCGCGGCGGCGCCGCCACAGGGCCGGGAAGAGGATGACGAGGGGGAGGCCGAACCGCAGCAGGGCCGCGTCGGCGGGCAGCAGCGAGGAGCTGCTCAGGGCGCGGGCGCTGAGCGCGAACGCCGCCCAGATCGACACCGTCACCAGCAGTGCCAGCATGCCCCGGGCCTGGGGGGAGAGCCCGCGCCGGCCGGGGTGTCCGGCGCGCGGGCCCGCCGCATCGGGAGGCAGGGTCGCCCGGGTGGTGTGCGTCGCGACCAAGGAATCCACTCCAGCCTCCGGATCACGGACCGGTCCGGTCCGCTCAAGGGCAACGCTAGGGCTTGGGCCGGGGCAGCCGATTGCCAGTTCTGCCTCTCGGACATACGTTTGGGGCAGGATCTGCCAAGGAGTGGCCATGGACGCAGTCGATCTGCAGATCATCCGGGAATTGCAGACGGACGGGCGCCTTTCCAACCAGGAACTGGCCGACCGCGTGCGGCTGTCCCCGTCGCCCTGCCTGCGCCGGGTCCGGCGGCTGGAGGAGGCGGGCCTGATCCGGGGCTACACGGCCATGGTCGACCAGGTCGCCTTCGGGCTGCCGGTCACCGTCTTCGTCCGGATCCGGCTGGAGCGGCACACGGCGGAGGCGGTGCGGCTCTTCGAGGAGCACGTGGCGGTCATCGAGCACATCCAGGACTGCTACCTGATGGCGGGGAGCAGCGACTACCTGCTCCGGGTCGTCATCGAGGACCTCGAGGCGTACGAGGCACTGGTGCGCCACCGGATCCACGCCATCCCCGGGATCGCCTCGATCGAGTCGAGCTTCGCGTACGGCAGCGTGAAGCAGTCCAGGACCTACCCGCGGCCGGCGCCGGGCGCCTCCCGGCGCCCGCGCTGACCACGGGACTCGGCGGAGGCACTCAGCGGGAGGCTTCGACCGCGGCCTCGAAGGCGGCGTGGGCGGCTTCGTCGAAGAGGACGAAGCGCACCTCCTGGACCTCGGTGCGGGCGGCGCGGACCGTCCGGACCGCGATCCTCGCCCCGTCGTCGATGGGCCAGCCGTAGATGCCGGTGGAGATGGCCGGGAAGGCGACCGTACGGGCGCCCAGCTCGTCGGCGACGCGCAGCGACTCGCGGTAGCAGGAGGCGAGCAGCTCCGACCGGTCCTCTTCGCGCGACCAGACGGGACCCACCGTGTGGATGACGTGCTCGGCGGACAGCCGGCCGGCGGTGGTGGCGACGGCCCGGCCCGTCGCCAGGCCTTTGCCGTAGTGCCCGCGCCGCAGGTCCTCGCAGGCCGCGAGGATCTCCGGGCCGCCCTTGCGGTGGATGGCGCCGTCGACCCCGCCGCCGCCGAGCAGCGAGGAGTTCGCGGCGTTGACGATGGCGTCGGCCTTCTCGGCGGTGATGTCACCGCGGACCAGGGTGATGCGGACCATCGGAAGTCCCTTCGCAGGTGGGGGCGGGGCGGGCGGCGCGGCCTCAGGAGGCCTTGCGCAGGTGGCGCCAGACCGCCTTGGCGGCGTTGTGGCCGGACATGCCGTGGACGCCCGGTCCCGGCGGGGTCGCCGAGGAGCAGATGAAGACCGCCGGGTGGGCCGTCGTGTACGGGGAGAGGCTGAGCCTGGGGCGCAGCAGGAGCTGGAGGCCCGAGGCGGCTCCGCAGGCGATGTCGCCGCCGACGTAGTTGGGGTTGCGGGCGGCGAGCTGGGGCGGGCCGGCGGTGGCGCGGGCCAGGACCAGGTCGCGGAAGCCCGGTGCGAAGCGCTCCAGTTGGCGCTCGACGGCGTCGGTGAGGTCTCCGTCCCAGCCCGCGGGGACGTGCCCGTAGGCCCAGAAGACGTGCTTGCCCTCGGGGGCCCTGCCGGGGTCGGCCAGGCTGGGCTGCGCCGTGATGAGGAACGGCGTGCGGGGGGCCCGGCCGCCCGAGGCCAGCTGCAGGGCGGCGTCGATGTCGCGCGTGCGCGGGCCGATCTGGACGGTTCCGGCGCGGCGCGGCTCCTCGGCCGTCCACGGGACCGGGCCGTCCAGCGCGTAGTCGATCTTGAACACGGAGGCGCCGTACCGGTAGCCGTCGTACGCGCGCCCCAGCCGGGCGATCCGGGCCAGCGCGGTCGGCGAGGTGTCGAAGACGTAGGCGCGGGCGGGTGGGAGGTCGTCGAGCCGCTTGACCTCGAAGTCCGTGTGGATCGACCCGCCGAGGTCGCGCAGGTAGGAGGCGAGGGCGTCGGAGATCGACTGGGAGCCGCCGCGGGCCATCGGCCAGCCGCCCGCGTGGGCGGCGAGGGCGAAGACCAGGCCGACGGCGCCGGTGCCGATCCCGCCGAGCGGTGCGATGACGTGGGCCACCAGCCCCGCGAACAGCGCCCGCGCCCGTTCGTCCTGGAAACGGCGCAGCAGCCAGGTCGAGGGCGGCAGGCCGGCGAGCCCGAAGCGGGCGAGGGTCACCGGGTCGCGGGGCAGCGCCGTGTTCGGCAGGGACATGAAGTCCCGGGCCAGGGTGTCCCATCGGCCGAGGAACGGTCCGACCAGGCGCCGGTAGGCACCCGCGTCGCGCGGCCCGAAGGACGCGGCCGTCTCCGCGACCGAGCGCGAGAGGACGGCGGCCGTTCCGTCGTCGAAGGGGTGGGCCATGGGCAGCGGGGCGTGCAGCCATTCCAGCCCGTACCGCTTCAGCGGCATCGTGGCGAAGACGGGCGATCCGGCGCCGAGCGGGTGCACCGCCGAGCAGGGGTCGTGCCGGAAGCCGGGGAGGGTGAGCTCCTCGGTCCGGGCTCCCCCGCCGACCGTGTCGGCGCCTTCGAAGACGGCCACCGAGAAGCCGCGCCGGGCCAGTTCGACGGCGGCCGTCAGCCCGTTGGGACCCGCCCCCACCACGACCACATCGAAAATCGACGGCACTTGCGACTCCTTCGTTTCCGGCGGCGGCGCCTGCACCCCCAGGATATGGCGACGTGTGGGCGGGACCGGCCCCCTACGCTCCCCGGAGGAGTGCCCGGATCCGTACGGTGGTGGCCTCGTCCCGCCCGACGGCGAACGGCAGGGCGTTGTCGCGGTCCACCCGGAAGGGGATCCCGTCGACGGTGCTCTGTGCGCCGCCGGCCTCGGCGACCAGCAGCAGCCCGGCGGCGTGGTCCCAGGCCGAGGGCCAGGTGAAGGCGAGGGCGTCCATCTCTCCGCGGGCCACCTTCAGGTACTCCAGGCCGGCCGAGCCGCAGGGCCTGGCCGCGACTCCGGGCACGTCCAGCCGGGCCAGGGTGCGCTTGTTCTCGTCGGTGGTGTAGAGCGGGTGGGCGATGGCGACCCGCAGGTCGGCCCCGGGTTCGGGAGAACCGCTGTGGATCCGCTGCCCGTTGACGTACGCGCCCTGCCCGCGCACGGCGGTCGCGAGCTCCTCCAGGGCGGGGGCGAAGGTCCAGGAGGCGAGGATCTCCCCGCGCTGCGCCAGTGCGACCAGGGTGCAGAAGGCCGGGTCGCCGTTCACGAACTGGCGGGTTCCGTCGACGGGGTCGACGATCCACACCGGGGCGTCCGCGCGCAGCGCCTCGTAGACGGTGGGGTCGGCGTGGACGGCTTCCTCGCCGACCACGGCAGAGCCGGGCAGCAGGCACGTCAGCGAGGCCGTGAGGTGTTCCTCGGCCTTGCGGTCGGCGACGGTCACCAGGTCGTGCGGGCCGCTCTTCTCGACGACCTCGTGCTCGGCGAGCTGCCGGAACCTCGGCATGATCTCGATCGCCGCCGCCTTGCGGACGGCCTCTTCCACATCGGGCAGGCCCTGGGCCAGGAACTCATCGATCATGCCTCCAGCAAAGCACGCCCGGCCGACAAACCCCACCGCCGGTACCGGACACGGAGGCGGACACCGGGTGGCCTCCGGGTGAACCGCCCCCGGGGCCGCCGCGGCGGGCGGGTACCGGCGGCTCGGCCGCGGGCGGGGTCAGCCGGCGATCGGGTACATCGATCCGCGCCGGCCCTCGGGCGACGTCAGCCACTCCAGCTTCTCGGCCGTGTCGGTGCCCGGCTGCGGGGTGTACAGCACGATCGCCAGATCGGGGCGGGCCGGTATCCGCAGCTGGGTGGCCTCCACGTGGAGCGTGCCGACGACCGGGTGCTCGATCTCCTTCTGCGTCTGCCCGCCCGGGCGCACGTCGCCCCGTTCCCACAGGTCGGCGAACTCGGGGCTGAGCTCGCGCGCCTCCTCGATGACCGCCCGGAAGCCGTCGCCGCGTGCTGGGGGCCGCGCTGCTCGGCGGGCGCGGAGTCCGGCGCCCTGCTGGCGACCGTGGCCGTCTCGCTGGCGAGCATGTGCCACCTCGGCGCGATCATCTCGTACGGGGTGGTCGTGACGAGCGGCGTGCCCGACGAGGAGCAGGGGCTGGCGACCGGTCTGGTCACCACGACGCAGCAGACCGGCCTGACCATCGGCATCCCGCTGCTCGGGGTGCTGGCGACGACGCAGGCCACGCTGTTCGGCGGGGTGCGGACGGTCCTGGCGGTGGACGCGGTGATCGTGCTGGCGGCGGCGGTCCTGGTGGGCCTCGGCCTGCGCGGCCGCGGGAAGGCCTGACCCCTGCCGGCCGGCCCGCGCCGCGGGCGGCCGGACCGGCGGGGCGGCGGGGCGGCGGGGCGGCGGGGCGGCGGGGCGGCGGGGCGGATCAGGCGTTCAGGGCGGGGATGATCTGCGTGCCGTAGGCGTCGATCGTGGACTCCTTCGCGTCGTGCATGTCGTAGACCGCGAACTGGTCCACGCCCAGGTCGCGCAGGGCCCGCAGCTTCTCGATGTGGGCCTCGGCGGGGCCCAGGAGGCAGAAGCGGTCGACGATCTCGTCGGGGACGAAGTCGGTGGACGGGTTCCCGGCGCGGCCGTGGTGGCTGTAGTCGTAGCCCTGGCGGGCCTTGACGTACTCGGTGAGTTCGTCGGGGACCATCGAGGAGTGCTCGCCGTAGCGGGAGACCAGGTCGGCGACGTGGTTGCCGACCATTCCGCCGAACCAGCGGCACTGGTCGCGGGCGTGGGCCAGGTCCTCGCCCACGTACGCGGGCGCCGCCACGCAGATCGTGATCGCCGAGGGATCCCGGCCGTCCTCCACCGCAGCCTGGCGGACCGCCTTGATCATCCATTCGGTGAGGTAGAGGTCGGCGAGCTGGAGGATGAAGCCGTCCGCCTTCTGTCCGGCGAGCGCAAGGGCCTTGGGCCCGTACGCCGCCATCCAGACGGGCAGCTTCCCGTCCTTGATCCAGGGGATGCGGATCGGGTTGCCGTCGACCGACGCCTCGCGGCCCTCGGCCAGGTCGCGGATGACGTCGATGGCCTCGCCCAGGCGGGCCAGGGTGTTGGGGGCCCGGCCGGCGACGCGCATCGCGGAGTCGCCGCGGCCGATCCCGCAGACGGTGCGGTTGCCGTACATGTCGTTGAGGGTGGCGAAGGTGGAGGCGGTGACCTCCCAGGTGCGGGTGCCCGGGTTGGTCACCATCGGGCCGACGTGCAGCTTCTGGGTGTTGGCCAGGATCTGGCTGTAGATGACGAACGGCTCCTGCCACAGCACGGCGGAGTCGAAGGTCCAGCCGTAGCGGAAGCCGTTGCGCTCGGCGCGCTTCATGAGGCTGATGACCTGGGAGGCGGGCGGGTCGGTCTGCAGGACGAGGCCGAAGTCCATCGGGCGGCTCCTTGACGCTCTTTACAGGTACTGGCAGGTGGAGCGGTGGACGAAGGCCCCGTGGCCGGCCCGGCCGGTGTACTCGCGCCGGTCGATGACGAGTTCGCCGCGCGAGAGCACGGTGTCGACGCGTCCGGTGATCCGCTTGCCCTCGTACGCCGAGTAGTCCACGTTCATGTGGTGCGTCTCGGCGGAGATGACCTGCTCGGCGTGCGGATCGTAGAGGACGATGTCGGCGTCGGCCCCGGGTGCGATGGTTCCCTTCTTCGGGTAGAGGCCGAACATCCGGGCGGGCGTGGCGCAGGCGATCTCGATCCACCGGCGGCGGCTGATGTGGCCGTCCACCACGGCCTGGTGCAGGAGGTCCATCCGGTTCTCCACGCCCGGCAGCCCGTTGGGGATCTTCGAGAAGTCCCCCCGGCCCAGCTCCTTCTGGCCCCGGAAGCAGAAGGGGCAGTGATCGGTGGAGACCACCTGGAGGTCGTTGGTCCGCAGCCCCCGCCACAGCGCCGCCTGGTGTTCGCGGGGCCGCAGCGGGGTGGAACAGACGTACTTGGCTCCCTGGAAGTCCGGCTCCGCCAGGTTGTCGGTGGACAGGAACAGGTACTGCGGACAGGTCTCCCCGAAGACCGGGAGCCCCTTGTCGCGGGCCGCCGCGAGCTCGGCCACGGCCTCCTCCGCCGATACGTGCACGACGTACAGCGGGGATCCGGCGACCCGGGCGAGCTGGATGGCGCGGTGGGTGGCCTCCGCCTCCAGGAGCACCCTGCGGACCTCGCCGTGGTGGCGGGGGTCGGTCTCGCCTCGGGCCAGGGCCTGTTCGACGAGGACGTCGATGGCGATGCCGTTCTCGGCGTGCATCATGATCAGCCCGCCGTTGGCGGCGCCGCGCTGCATCGCCCGCAGGATCTGCCCGTCGTCGCTGTAGAAGACGCCCGGGTAGGCCATGAACAGCTTGAAGGAGGTGACGCCCTCCCCCACGAGGAGGTCCATCTCCTTCAGGGTGCCCTCGTTGACGTCCGAAAGGATCATGTGGAAGGCGTAGTCGACGGCGCAGTTGCCGTCGGCCTTGGCGTACCAGGTGTCGAGTCCCTCGCGCAGGGAGTGGCCCACGCTCTGCACGGCGAAGTCGACGATGGTCGTGGTGCCGCCCCAGGCGGCGGCTCTGGTGCCGGTCTCGAAGGTGTCCGAGGCCGAGGTCCCGCCGAAGGGGAGCTCCATGTGGGTGTGGGCGTCGACGCCGCCCGGGATGACGTACTTCCCGGTGGCGTCGATCGTGCGTTCGGCGGTCCAGGCCCCGGCGGCCGCGGAGCCGTGCGCGGCCAGCGCCGCCACGCGGCCGTCCTCGATCAGGACGTCCGCGTGGATTTCGTCGGCGGCGGTGACGACCAGGCCGCCGCTGATGAGGGTGCGGTTGCTCATGGGAGGTTCCCCCTACTCGACACGGTTCACTTGGTGGAGTGCCTGTTCGAGGATCTCGGCGCCCTCTTCCGCCTCGGCGACGGTGAGGGAGAGCGGCGGCGCGATGCGCAGCACGCTGGTGTTGTGGCCGCCGCCCTTGCCGAGCAGCAGGCCGCCTTCGCGGGCGGCCTCCAGGACGGCGGAGGCGGCGTCCGGATCGGCCTCGTCGGTGCCGGGCCTGGTCAGTTCGATGCCGGCCATCAGGCCCCGGCCGCGGACCTCCCGCACGGCGGGAACGGTGGCGGCGATGCCGCGCAGCCGTTCCAGGAGCAGGCCGCCGACGCGGCGGGCGTTGCCCTGGAGGTCGTGTTCCAGCAGGTAGCCGAGGTTCGCGACACCGGCGGCCATGGTGACGGGGGAGCCGCCGAAGGTGGAGATGGAGTTGGAGTCCAGGCAGTTCATCACCTCGGCGCGGGCGACGACCCCGCCGATGGACATGCCGTTGCCGATGCCCTTGGCGAAGGTGAGGATGTCCGGCGGGCCGTTCTGGGCGTGGGCCTGCCAGCCCCAGAAGTGGTCTCCGGTGCGGCCCCAGCCGGTCTGCACCTCGTCGCTGATCCACAGGATGCCGTGGCGGTCGAGGACCTCGCGGAAGGCGCCGTACAGGCCGTCGGGCGGGGAGGTGAAGCCGCCGACGCCCTGGACCGGTTCGGCGATGAGGGCGGCCACTCCCCCGCGGGCCTGGCCGAGTACGTCCTCCAGGTCGGCGACGGCCGCGGCGGTGAAGGCGGTGTCGTCGAGGTGGGCGAAGGGGCCGCGGGTTCGGACGGCGCCGTGGACGTAGTAGGTCTGCAGCGGCGAGAGGCTGGTCGGCGACCAGCCGCGGTTGCCGGTGATGGAGACGGTGGAGAAGGACCGGCCGTGGTAGCTGTTGCGCATCGCCAGGATCTGGTTGGAGCGGCGGTACGTCGTCGCGAGCAGCAGGGCGGTGTCGTTGGCCTCGGTGCCGGAGGTGGTGAAGAAGACGCGGGCGTCGGGGATGCCGGACAGGGCGGCGACCCGCTCGGCCAGTTCGATCATCGGCCGGTTGAGGTACAGGGTGGAGGAGTGGATGATCCGCCCGGCCTGCTCGGCGACGGCCTTGGTGACTTCGGGCAGGGCGTGGGCGGTCATCGTGGTGAGGATGCCGCCGAAGAAGTCGAGGTAGCGGTTGCCGTCGGCGTCCCAGACGTGGCGTCCCTCGCCGTGGGTGAGCTCGATGGGGTTCTCGTAGTAGAGCGCGAGCCAGTCGGGCAGGACGGTGCGGTGGCGGTTGTGGAGCGGGGTGGGGTTGGTCACGGCTGTACGAGTCCTCCGTAGGCGTCGGGGCGGCGGTCGCGGTAGAAGGCCCACTGGTCGCGGACTTCCTTGATCAGGTCGAAGTCGAGGTCGCGGACGAGGAGTTCCTCCTCCTTGTCGCTGGCGACGTCGCCGACGAACCGGCCCCGCGGGTCGACGAAGTAGCTCGTGCCGTAGAAGTCGTTGTCGCCGTACTCCTCCTGGCCGATGCGGTTGATCGCGGCGATGAAGTACTCGTTGGCGACGGCCGCGGCGGGCTGTTCCAGCTGCCAGAGGTAGGCGGAGAGGCCGCGGTGGGTGGCGGACGGGTTGTAGACCAGTTGGGCGCCGGCCAGGCCCAGTTGGCGCCAGCCCTCGGGGAAGTGGCGGTCGTAGCAGATGTAGACGCCGATCCTGCCGACGGCGGTGTCGAAGACGGGCCAGCCGAGGTTGCCCGGGCGGAAGTAGTACTTCTCCCAGAAGCCCTTGACCTGCGGGATGTGGTGCTTGCGGTACTTGCCGAGGTAGGTTCCGTCGGCGTCGATGACGGCGGCGGTGTTGTAGTAGAAGCCCTCGCTCTCCAGCTCGAAGACCGGGACGACGACGACCATGCCGGTCTCGCGGGCGAGGTCCTGCATGCGGCGGACGGTCGGGCCGTCGGGGACCGCCTCGGCCCAGCGGTAGTGCTCGGGCTCCTGGACCTGGCAGAAGTAGGGGGCGTTGAACACTTCCTGGAAGCCGATGATCTTCGCACCCTCGGCGGCGGCCCGTCGAGCGTACTCCTCATGCTTGGCGATCATCGATTCGGTGTCTCCGGTCCAGGTGGCCTGGACCAGCGCGGCGCGGACGACTTGGGCCATGAGCTGCTCCTTGCGACGGGAACGCCGGTTCTACGCACGTAGACGGAGTGCGTAGGGAGTAGAACGTAGGCCTCGTCACAGCGTGGGGCAAGACCGCCGTGCGCGGTTGGAGTAGTCGATCACGTTACGTCGCGTCGTGGTCGTTTGCGGTCAGCAGGCGGGACTTTGACGACATGAACCGAGGGGTGTCCGCAAGGCGGCACGGCGGTCGCGCCGCACTCGCGGGGCGACTGGCTAGGTTGCGATGCCGGCCACGCGCAGGGCGTGGAGGAGGTCGCGGTGGCGGGCGCCGGGGAGTAAGCCGGCAGCCTGGAGCAGGCGCGGGGCGAGCCATGGCGGGTCGTGCCGGGCCAGGTCGGCGGCCTCCTCGGCGGTACGGACCCGTACGAAGGCTCCGAGCAGTGCGTCGGCCTCGCGGTTCCGGCCGGCCGCGCCGAGGGCGAGGGCCGCGTCGGCGACCTCGGCGCAGGGGCGGGCGACGCCCTGGCGCAGCAGGGCGTCGCGGTCGGCCTCCCGGCCGGCGTCGCCGAGGGCGGCGGCGGCCGCCGCGAGTTGTTCCGGCGGCAGCGAGGCCGCCTCCCACAGCAGGGTGGTCCAGTCGGCCGCCAGGCCGGCGCGGGCCAGTTCGGCGGCCAGCTCGGGCAGCTGCACGGCGGGCCACGTCGCGACCTGGCAGAGCAGGGCGTGCGCCTCGCCGGTGCGGCCCTGCGCGCGCAGCGCGAGCAGCTCGGCGGCGACGGCCCGCGGCCTGCCGGTCGGCGGCGCGGGCGCCGGCGCCGGCGCGGCCTGCGGTACGGGCGACGGCTCGGGCTCGGCCTCGGGCCTCGGCCGGCCGAAGCGGGCGCCGCGCGGGGCGGGATGGGACTCCGGACTCGCCGGCCCGCCCGGGGCCTCGGCGTCCGGGTGGCCCGGGGGCGGGGTGAAGGCCAGGGCCTCGGGAGCCGCCGCTCCGGCGTACCGGGCGCCCCCGGCCCGCCGCGCCCCGCGCAGCCACCGCCCTTCGGCCCGCCCGACGGGCGGCAGGGCCGTCGCCTCAGCCGGGCCCTCGTCAGCCCCACCCGCCGCGGCCGGAGCCTGCGGCCGGACTCCCGACCCGGCATCGGCCTGCGCGGGCGCCCCTTCCCCGGGCGATGCCGCCCGCCAGGCCCCCGCGCGCGCCGCGGGCTGCGCGTCCGGAGCCTCGGGGACCTGCGGCCGAGCGCCCGCCGGGGCAGGTCCGGGGTCCGTTCGGGTCCCGGGCCGGGGCGGGTGGGGGGCACGTTGGTGGGGGACGGTCGGCGAAGGGGTGGCTTTCAGGGCGGCCAGGCGGGCCGCCAGGTCCTCGTGGCGGGCCGCGGCGCGGGCCACGTCGTCCTGGGTCCAGGACAGTTCGCGGGTCAGGGCGTCGGTCTCGGCCCGGTCGGCGGTCCCGCCGAGGCGGGCGGTCAGGCTCCGCAGGGCGGCCTCCGACTCGGCCCGCTGGGCGGCGGCCGCCGCGAGCAGGGTCCGCAGTTCCTCCTCGCCACCCGGCAGCCGGTCCCACACGGTGACGGCCGCCGCCCGCAGCCGGGCGGCGTATACGGTCTCCCGTGCCGCGAGCTCCGCTCCCCCCGCCCCAGCAAGGTCCCTCAGCAGCGATTCCACCACGTCCCACGGGGGTATCGCCGCCCCGTTCAGACAGGCCCGCACGCCCTCCGGATCCCGGCGTAGGAATTCCCCGTACCAGCCTGCCCCGGCATCCAGCCTCTGCGTCAACCCCCGCAAATATCCGGAGAGTTGACTGATCGCCAGTGAAGTCGCGGTCTCCATGACCGCATTGGACCCCACCCGTGTTACGGGCGGGCTACGGGAGTCTCAAAGCTTGACGGCGATCGCGGTGTGCGGCCGCTTCCCCCGCCGCACCAGAGCGGCGGGCACGTCCACCGCCCAGAACTGCCAGGTGTACTTGCGCGACATCAGCTTGCGCACCCGGCGCAGGCCCTCCTCGTCGAGCAGCCGGGCCTGCCCCTCGGTCACGGGGGCGCCTTCCTCGAGGCGCCCTCGCACGTCGCACGCGGCGACCGTGACCCGCCCGTCGTTGCGGATGCGCTTGACCTTCCAGGAGTCGCTGCGCGTCCACACGTACAGCTCACCCCCGTCGGCGACCGCCCACACCGGCGTCGCCACGGGCGTGCCGTCCTTGCGGAAGGTGGTGAGGCTGACGTACCGCGCGCTGCCGAGCTCCTGGAGACCCATACCCGGACCCTAACGCGGACGGCCGACAGCCCGGCCCACCGCCCGCTACTTCGGCATCAGGACGGTGTCGACGATGTAGACGGTGGCGTTGGCGGTCTCCACCTCGCCGCAGACCACGTTGGAGGTGCCGTTGACCTTGTACTCCTCCCCCAGGCCGTCCGTGGTCAGCTCGCTCTTCTGCAGCGTCTCGAAGGTGCCGCTCTCCAGCTGCCTCGGCGTCAGCTTCTGGCCGACGACGTGGTAGGTGAGGATCTTGGTCAGCGCGGCCTTGTCGGCGAGGACCTTGTCGAGGTCGGCCTTCGGGATCTTCGCGAAGGCGTCGTTGGTCGGCGCGAAGACGGTGATGTCCTTGGCGTTGTTGAGGGTGTCGACCAGGCCGGCCTTCTTGACCGCGGCGACCAGCGTGGACAGGGCCGGGTTGTTGGAGGCCGCGGTGGCGACCGGGTCCTTGGCCATGCCCTCGAAGGAGCCTGCCCCCTGCTTGGGCACGCCGGCACAGGCCGGGCCGAAGGGGCCGTCGGCCGTCACGGCGCCGTCGGCGGCCGCCGGGCTGCCGGCCGCCTGGTCCTGGGCGGAACCGGCGGCGGGGGCGGCCCCGGCGTCGCCGCCGGAGTCCGAACAGGCCGCGAGCGAGAAGGGCAGGAAGGCGGCCGCGGCCACGGCGATCGCGGTACGGCGGATGCGGGTGCGGGTGTTGTTCATGATCGGTTGCTCCTCGGACTTCAGTGATGGGATTCGGGGGACGGTGACGAAGCCGCTGCGCCCGGTGCCGACGGCGGGTCGGGGCCGCTGGGTCGGGGTCCTGTTCCGTTCGGGACGCAGGTCGACGCGGCAGGAGTCGCGGTACGGCGTGGCGGGCGGGCCGATCCCCGCAGCGGAGGACCGGCAGGCCCGGGGCGACGGCGGCGCAGGGCGGCGGCCGCGGGCCGGACGAGGGTGGTGCGCAATGTGCTCACACCATGGATTCGGCGCGCTCCGCCCGGCGGATGGGTCCTTCACCCCATCGGGTGAGAACGGGGTGTCACAGCTCAGCGGCCGTGCGGGCCTCCCGGCTCCACGGCTCCCGTTCGGCCCCGCCCGTCCGCTTCGCGCAGGGGGCCCGGCCGGTCGTCCGGCAGCGTGCACGCCGCCAGCAGCAGCCCTCCCGCGAGGAGGGCGCCGACGGCTGCGAATCCGAGTCGTTTGGCTGCGTTCGTGGCTGACACGCCTTCACGCTTGCCCCGCGCGCGGCAAGTCCCACCGCGGATTGGGCCGTTCGGCCTCGGCTCCCGCCCGAACGGCACGGCGGTCGGTGCACGGCGGGGGCGTCGGGGCACCGCGGGGGCGGCGGGGGCGAGCCCTCTCGGCGGCTTCGGCGGCCTGGGCCTCAGGCGGGTACGGCCGCGCAGCGCCTGAGCACGTCGTCGAGCGAGAGCCCGAGCGCCTCGGCGAGGGCGGCGACGGTGAAGAAGGCGGGGGTGGGCGCCCTGCCCGTCTCGATCTTGCGCAGGGTCTCGGCGGAGAGCCCTGCCCCGGCCGCGACCTCGACCATGCTGCGGGCACCGCGGGCTTCGCGCAGCAGGGCGCCCAGGCGCTCGCCGCGCTCGCGCTCTTCGGGGGTGAGAGGGGTACGGACCATGCGCCCATCCTACCCGGACGACCAATAGTTATCCCGTTACAGTTATACCGGTATAGTTATTGGCATGGTGGAACTGAAGACAGCACCCGAGATCGAGAAGATGCGCGCCGCGGGCCAGGTCGTCGCCCGTGCCCTGGCCGCCGTACGGAAGGCCGCCCATGTGGGAGTGGCCCTGTCGGACCTGGACCGGGTGGCCCGCGAGGTGCTCCGGGCGGCCGGAGCGACGTCACCCTTCCTCGGCTACCGGCCGAGCTTCGCGCCGGTGCCCTTCCCCGCGGTGGTGTGCGCCTCCGTCAACGACGCGATCGTGCACGGCGTCCCCGACGACTACCGGCTGTGCGACGGCGACCTCGTCAGCATCGACTGCGGGGCGAAGCTCGGCGGCTGGGCCGGGGACGCGGCGGTCAGCTTCACCGTCGGCCGCGCCCGCCCCGAGGACCTGCGGCTGATCGAGACGTCCGAGGCGGCCCTCGCGGCCGGCATCGCCGCCGCCGTGCCCGGCAACAGGATCGGGGACATCGCCCACGCCGTCGGCACGGTCTGCCGCTCCGCCGGATACGGCGTCCCCGACGGCTTCGGAGGCCACGGCATCGGGCGGAACATGCACGAGGACCCGGGCGTGCCCAACGAGGGCGCGCCGGGGCGCGGCATGAAGCTGCGCCCCGGCATGGTCCTCGCCATCGAGCCGATGCTGATCGCCGGCGGTACGGACGACTACCGGTGCGACGGCGACGGCTGGACCCTGCGCACCGTCGACGGCACCCGAGCCGCGCACTCGGAGCACACGGTCGCGATCACCGCACGCGGCCCGCGGATCCTCACCGCGCTCTGACTCCCCCGGTCGGCTCCTGCAGACGGCTCCTGCGGACGGCTCCTACGGCTTGCCGTGCGGGCGTACGACCATGGCCGAGCCGCCGCCGCGCCGGGAGGTCTCGGCCGCCGCCAGCCATCGGCCGTCGGGCAGCCGCTGGACGCCGGTGGCCGCGCCGATCTCCGGGTTCTGCCGGAAGCCGTGGCCCAGGGCCTCCAACTCGGCGCGCAGCGGGCTGTTCCACAGGCCCGGTTCCAGCTCGGTGGTGGTCTGGTTGCGCTGGCTGGCCCGGGGCGCGGAGATCGCGTCGACCAGCGGCAGGCCCCGGTCGAGGTGGCCGGTCAGGGTCTGCAGGACGGTGGTGATGATGGTGGCTCCGCCGGGCGAACCGACCGCCAGCACCGGCCGGCCGTGGTCCAGCACGATCGTCGGGGACATGGACGAGCGCGGCCGCTTGCCGGGGCCGGGCAGGTTCGGGTCCGGGACGCCGGGCGCCGCCCGGGCGAAGGAGAAGTCGGTGAGCTCGTTGTTGAGCAGGAAGCCGCGGCCGGGGACGGTGATCGCGCTGCCGCCGGTGGACTCGATGGTCAGGGTGTAGGAGACGACGTTGCCCCAGCGGTCGGCGACCGTCAGGTGCGTGGTGTTCTCGCCCTCGTACGTGGTCGGGGCGGCCTGTCCGGTGGTGGCGCAGGGCACCGGGCGGCGCGGGTCGCCGGGGGCCAGCGGGCTGGTCAGGGCCCGGTCCGGCTTGATCAGGCAGGCGCGGGAGTCGGCGAAGCGCTGCGAGAGCAGTTCACGGGTCGGCACGTCCTCGGCGGCCGGGTCGCCGACCCAGCGGCCGCGGTCGGCGAAGGAGATCCGGGAGGCCTCGATGAAGCGGTGCAGGTACTGGGCCTCGGAGAGCTTCGAGAGGTCGGTCCGTTCCAGGATGTTCAGCGCCTCGCCGACCGTGGTGCCGCCGGAGGAGGAGGGCGCCATGCTGTAGACGTCCAGGCCCCGGTAGTTCACCCGGGTGGGGTCCTGCCGCTTGGTGCCGTACGCGCGCAGGTCCCCGGCGGTCAGGTCGCCGGGCCGGACCGTGCGGGTGGCCGCGGGGTCCACCGGGGGCGTGCGGACGGTGCGGACGATGTCGTCGGCGATGGGGCCCCGGTAGAGGGCGCCGGTGCCCTTGCGGGCGAGTTCGGCGTAGGTGTCGGCGAGGTCCGGGTTCTTGAAGGTGGAGCCGACGACCGGCAGGGAGCCGCCCGGCAGGAAGAGCTTCGAGGTGTCCGGGAAGTCCCTGAACCGGGCTTCGTTGAGCTCGGTCTGGGCCCGGAAGGTGGCGTCCACCGTGAAGCCGTCGCGGGCCAGTTTCTCGGCGGGCCGCAGGAGTTGGCGCAGCGGGCGGCTGCCCCAGGCGTCGAGGGCGCTCTTCCAGGTGGCGGGGGTGCCGGGGACTCCGACGCCGAGGCCGCTGGTCTGGCCCTCGGCGAAGGGGATGGGCTGGCCGTTCTCCTGGAACAGGGTGGCGGTGGCCGTGGCCGGGGCGGTCTCCCGGCCGTCGACGGTGTGTACCCGGTGCGAGCGGGCGTCGTAGTAGACGAAGTAGCCGCCGCCCCCGATGCCCGCCGAGTAGGGCTCGGTGACGCCGAGCGCGGCGGCGGTGGCGACGGCCGCGTCGACGGCGTTGCCGCCGGCGCGCAGCACGGCGATCCCGGCGGCCGAGGCGTCGGCGTCGACGCTGGCGACGGCACCGCCGTAGCCGGCGGCGACCGGCACCTTCGCCGGCGGGGCCGGGGCCGCGGCGGCGGTGGGCGGGGCGGCTCCGGTCGAGACGAGTGCGGCGACGACGGTCAGCATCGGTAACGTGCGGGCGACGGCGGGACGGTGCATCCGGACCTCCAGTGGCAGCGTGGGCCGAGCCTAGCGCCGGGCCCGCCGCCCCGTCAGGGCGTCGGCCGTGGCGCGCCGCCCGACGGGACGGACCGGGGCCGGGGCCGCGCCGGACGTCGGCGGACCGGGGCGCACCGCGGCGGTGATCTCTCGCGGCAAATGGCCTAGCATCCCGCGCATGAACGACGACGTGCGCAACATCGTGCTCGGGGTGATAGCCACCGCCGTCAGCGGCGGGTTCGGCTGGTTCTCCCGGACCTACCTCTGGCGGCGCGCGCTCCGCCGCAAGCAGGCCTTCTTCGGGCTGCCGACCGGCTCCGACTGCCTGTTCGTGGTCAACCGGCAGATGGGGGGCAAGGATTCCTCCCTGCACCGCAACGACGCCTTCGCCCTGCTGGAGATCTCCGCGCTGATCAAGGACTGCGGGGCGAACGTCCAGATCGTCACGCACGACACAGCCCGCCAGGGCTTCGGCGACCGGGCCGAGTTCTGCGTCGGCGGGCCCAGCTCCAACGCCCGCACCACGGCGCACCTGGCGTCCATGCTGCCGGGCATCACCGTCAACACGGACGCGGAGCAGCACGAGGACCGGGGCGCGATCCGCGTGGGCGACGAGGTCTACCGGTGGCGCAAGGGTCTGGAGGAGTACGTGGTGCTGGCCCGGCTGGCGGGCGGGGAGGGCGGCCGGCCGGTGTTCCTGCTGTCCGGGCAGACCGCGGTCAGCAACCAGGCTGCGGCCCGGTATCTGAACCGGCAGCACACGCACCTGGCGCGCAAGTACGGGGTGGCCTCCTTCTGTCTGGTGCTGAAGGTCGTGAACTCCGACGCCTATGGGCCGGACGTGGCCGAGCTGGTCGCGGACGTCACCCGGGCGGCCCGGACACCCGCAGCGGCAGTCGCGTGATCCCGTTGATGAAGTTCGACACCAACCGCCCGGGTGGACCGGCGAGTTCCGGCACGGGCATGGCCGCGCACCACTCCTCGTAGAGGGTGCGCAGTTGGAGCCGGGCGAAGTGCGCGCCCAGGCAGACGTGCGGGCCGTCCCCGAAGGACACGTGCGGGTTGGGGGTGCGGCCGAGGTCCAGGCGGCCGGGGTCGGTGAAGACGCGCTCGTCGTGGTTGGCGGAGGTGTGGAAGACGACGACCTTGTCGCCGGCCCGGACCGGCTGCCCGGCCGGTTCGTGGTCGACGGCGGCGGTGCGGCGGAAGCTGAGGACCGGCGGGTGGACGCGCAGGAGTTCCTCGACGGCGCTCTGCGCGGGGACCTTCCCCTCCGCGAGCCGGCGGTATTCGTCGGGTGCGCGGGCGAGGGCGAGGAGGCCGCCGGGGGCGGCGCTGCGTACGGTGTCGTTGCCCGCGACGGTGAGCAGGAAGAAGAACATCTCCAGTTCGGCCGGGTCGAGCCCGGCCGTGGCGAGGGCGGTCATCAGGTCGTCGCCGGGGTGTCGGCGTTTGTGGGCGGCGAGTTCGCGGGCGTACGCGAACATCTCGCCGAGCAGGGCCGGGGAGCGCGGGTTGAGGGGCTTGCCGTCGGGTCCGAGGGGCGGTGCCGGGGCGTCGTCGGGGTCCTGGTAGCCGATGACGCGGACGGTCCATTCCAGCAGCAGGGCCCGGTCGGCGGGCGGGACGCCGAGCAGGTCGGTGAGGTTGAGCAGTGCGTACTCGTCGGTGACGGTGCGGACGAGGTCGGCGGCGCCGTCTTCGGCGGCGTCCCGGGCGGCGGCCAGCAGGGTGCGGGCCCGTTCGCGTACGCGCCCGGCGAAGGCGTCGACGCGGGCGGGGGTGAAGGCGCGGGCGACGAGCCGGCGCAGCCTGCCGTGCTCCGGCGGGTCCTGGTTGAGCATGGTGCGGCGCAGGAAGGGCAGGTCGGCCGGGTCGGGGTCGCGGATCTGGGTGGCGCCCAGCCAGGAGGAGTACGTCCGGTGGTCGCGCAGGACCCGGACGACGTCGGCGTGCCGGGTGACGGCCCAGAATCCGGGGCCGGCGGGCCAGCCCGCGATCTCGGGCTCCGGCTGCCAGGCCACGGGGTGGTGGTCGCGCAGCAGCCGGTAGCGCTCGTGCGGGACGCCGACGGCGTAGAGGCGGGGGTCGAAGACGTCGGGGACGTCCGCGGCGTGGTCCATGGGGCCACCGTGACGGGTGTCCGGCCCCGCCCGCAAGGGCACCGCCCCTGCGGACAGGAGCCGCCGGGCGTCAGCGCCGCGGGTTGCAGTCGGCGGCGGGCAGGACGGCGTCGGTGCCCTTGATGCTGACCTGGCTGAGGGTGTCGGGCACGGCGGAGACGCCGACGGTGCACACCAGCTGGTTGCGGGCCAGGTCCGACAGGCCGCCCACGGCGAAGGGGACGCTGACGGTCAGCCCCTTGTCCGGCGAGTACCTGCTCACCGACACCGCGTCCACCTGCTCGTCGGGCACCTTCGGCAGCGCCGTGGTGAGCCCTGCCGCCGAAGCAGGGCCGCTGGGTCCGTCCAGCAGCAGCCGCGCGAGCGGTGTGGGCGCGAGGGTGTATTCGGTGCTGATCGAGAACGGGACCGGGACGAGCCGGTCGCCCTCCTTGGAGACGAAGTAGAGGACGGCGGCGTTCTTGGCGCCGGGAACCTTGACGGCGGCGGCGTGGCCGCTCTCGATCACCCCGGTGCGTTTGATCCCGCATCCGGCGAGCAGCAGGGCGCAGCCGGCCATTGCGGCGGTGGCCGCCGCGGCGCGGGCTCTCGTCTTCCGCCCTGTCATACGTGGGCCTCCAGCGGCATGTCGAGGGTGAAGAGGGCGCCGCCGGCGGGTCGGTTGCCCGCCCGGAGGGTGCCGCCGTGCAGGCGGACGTTCTCCAGGGTGATGGCGAGTCCGAGGCCGCTGCCGGCGGAGCGGGTTCGGGCCGCGTCGGCCTTGAAGAAGCGGTCGAAGATGTGCGGCAGCACCTCGGGGGCGATGCCGGGGCCGCTGTCGGCGACGTCGATGAGGAGCCGTTCTCCGTCCGCGCCGGCTGCGGTGCTCACGGTGACGTGGACGGGGGCGCCGCCGTGCCGCAGGGCGTTGCCGACGAGGTTGGCGAGGACCACGTCGAAGCGGCGCGGGTCGAGGCGGGCGCGTACCCCGTGGGGCAGGTCGGTGACGACGCGGGCGTCGTCCCAGTGGCGTCGTTCGAGGGTCTTGCGCACGGCTTCGGCGATGTCGACGTCGTCGAGGTTGAGCTCGGCGGCCCGGGCGTCGAACCGGGAGATCTCCATGAGGTCCTCGACGAGGACGGCGAGTTTTCCGGTCTCGGCGCTGACCAGGCGCAGGGCCTTGGCGGTGTCGGCGTCGAGGCGGGCGGCGTCCTCGTCCAGGACCTCCGTGACGGCGAGCATGCCGGCGAGCGGGGTGCGCAGTTCGTGGGAGACGTCG
Source organism: Streptomyces erythrochromogenes (assembly GCF_036170895.1). NCBI lineage: Bacteria > Bacillati > Actinomycetota > Actinomycetes > Kitasatosporales > Streptomycetaceae > Streptomyces > Streptomyces erythrochromogenes. The sequence continues at coordinate 1,782,375 of NZ_CP108036.1, forward strand.
GAGGCGAAGCGGCGGGCGCGGACCTCGGCCTCCTGGAGTTCGCGCACGGACTGTTCCAGGGCGCGGGCGGTCTCGTTGAAGGTGCGGGCGAGTCCGGCGAGTTCGTCGGCCCCCCGGACCTCGATGCGGGTGTCGAGGCGGCCGCGTCCCAGTTTCTGTGCGGCGCGGCGCATGTCGCGGACCGGGCGCAGCACGCTGCGGGCGGCCAGCAGGGCGGGGACGATGGCGATGGCCAGGCCCGGGACGGCGCCCTGCTGGGCCGCCTCGACCATGGCTTCGACGGTCTGCTTCTCGGTGGAGAGCGGGACGCTGGCGTAGAAGACGACCCCGGTGGATTCGATGTACCCGTTGTGCTCGAAGAGGGCGGGGACGCCGATGGTGAGCCAGGGGCTGCCGCGCTGGTCCTCGACGCGCTGGAAGGCGGCGTACTGGTTGTTGCGGACCCGGTCGCGCAGGCTGTCGGTGATCACGGTGGACGTGGGCGTGCCGGGGTTGGTGGAGACGCGTATGCCGCCGTACTCGCCGAAGATGATCCACGGGTGGGGTTTGCCGCGCTTGCCGAGCTCGATGACGATGCGCTGGAGCTCCTGCTGCTCCAGGGGCAGGCGGATCTCCTGCTGCTCGACCTGGTCCCGCAGGGTGCTGACGGCGGTGTCCTGGGTCTGTTTGAGGATGGCGTTGCGCGCCTGCTGGTAGGTCAGGGCCGCGGTGGTTCCCGCACTGATCGCGGCGACCAGGAGGAAGGCCGCGATCAGCCGGGTGCGCAGCCCCAGGGGTGCTATGCGTCGCACCGCGGCCTACAGGGGACCGAAGCGGTAGCCGAAGCCGCGCACGGTCTGTATGTAGCGGGGGCTGCGGGCGGGGTCCTCGATCTTGTGGCGCAGGCGGCGGACGCAGGCGTCCACGAGGCGGGCGTCGGCGTGGTAACTGTGGTCCCAGACGTATTCGAGGAGCTGCTGGCGGGAGAAGACCTGTTCGGGCGAGGCCGACAGGTGCAGCAGGAGCTTGATCTCGCTGGGTGCGAGGGCGACGCGTTCGCCGTTCTTGGCGACGGTCAGTCCGGCGCGGTCGATGACGAGTTCGCCGTGGCTCTCGATGCCGGGGCGGGATCCCACCGGGTCGCTGAGCCGGCGCAGGACGGCCTTGATGCGGGCTTCGATGACCTCGGTGCGGGCGGGTTTGACGATGTAGTCGTCGGCGCCCGCCTCCAGGCCGATGACGATGTCGAAGTCGTCGCCGCGTGCGGTGAGCATGATGATCGGCACTTCGCTGGTCTGGCGGATGCGGTGGCAGACCTGCACGCCGTTGATGCCGGGCAGCATCAGGTCGAGCAGCACGAGTTCGGGGTGGAAGCTCGTCATCAGGGCGAGTCCGTCCTCCCCGGTCTCGGCGGCCCGGACCTCGTGGCCGCGGCGGCGCAGGCCGAGGCCCACCCCTTCGCGGATGGAAGGGTCGTCCTCGATCAGCAGTACGCGTGGCATCCGGTCAGTATCCCAAGGCGTTCTTCGGCTTCTCCTCCCGCTATCGGCCGGTCTTGCGCCGCAGGGAGGCCAGCAGGTCGGTGATCTCCACCAGGCGCAGTGGCCGGGCAAGGAGGACGACGACCAGGGCGAGGGCCGCGGTTCCCGCGCCGACCGCGGCGAAGTCGCCGAACCGCTCGGCGGCGCGGGCGGCGGCGTAGGCCGCGGCGGCCGCGGGCGCGCAGGCCGCGAGGAGGCGCAGGTGGGTGCGTACGGCGGTGGCGCGCCGTTCGCTGCGGCTGCCCGTGCGCGGGCTGAGTCGGCGGGAGAGGGCGTAACCGGTGGCGGCGGCTCCCGCGAGGAAGGCGACGGAGGAGGCGGCGGCCATGCCGGTGACGGCCCAGCGCGGGGACAGCAGGAAGTAGGCGGCGGCCGACAGACCGGCGTTGAGGGTGACGATGACGAGGTTCAGGAAGAAGGGGGTCCGGGTGTCGGAGAGGGCGTAGAAGCCGCGGGAGAGCACGTACTGCGCGGAGAAGGCGACCAGGCCGGGGGCGAAGGCCGTGAGCATGCCGGCCATGACCGCGATGTCGGCGGCGCCGGTGCGTCCGTAGCCGAAGACGCTGCCCATCACCCAGGGGGCGAGGGCGGCCATGAGGGCGGCGGCGGGGACGACGAGGGCGGCGCTGGAGCGCAGGGCGTAGGAGACGTCGCGGCGGACGGCGCCGAGGTCGCCGTCGGTGGCGGCGGAGCTCATCCGGGGCATCAGGGCGGTGACGAGGGAGACGGTGATGATGCCCTGCGGGACGATCCACAGCTGGTAGGCGTTGCTGTAGGCGGTGTAGCCGGCGCCGCCCGCGAGGCCGGCCTCGACCGCGCTCTGTCCGGTGGCGGTGGAGAGCCGGGTGACGACCCAGTAGGCGATCTGGTTGGTGAGGACGAGCATGACGGTCCAGCCCGCGTTGCGCAGGGGGCGGCCGAGGCCGCTGCCGCGCCAGTCGAAGCGGGGGCGCCAGCGGAAGCGGGCCGCGCGCAGCGAGGGGATCAGGGCGAGGGCCTGGACGACGATGCCGGCGGTGGTGCCGAGGCCCAGGAGCCGGGTCTCGGCCGCGGTGAGGCCGCCGGCGGCGTCGTGGGAGACGTACAGGAACAGCCCGAAGACGGCGATGATGACGAAGTTGTTGAGGACGGGGGTCCACATCATCGCGCCGAACCGGCCGCGGGAGTTCAGCACCTGGCCGAGGAGGGTGAAGAGCCCGTAGAAGAGGATCTGGGGCAGGCAGTACCGGGCCAGGGCCACGGTGGTGCTCGCCTGGGCGCCGGTGTAGCCGGTGTACGCCGAGACGATCAGCGGGGCGGCGAGGACCGCGGCGGCGGTGAGGGCGACGAGGGCGGCGGTGCAGGCGGTGAGCAGCCGGTCGGTGTAGGCGGCGCCGCCGTCGGCGTGCTCCTTGGCGGCGCGGACCAGCTCGGGTACGAAGACGGCGTTGAGCGCTCCGCCGACGAGCAGGATGTAGATGATGTTCGGGACGGTGTTGGCGACGGCGTAGCCGTCGCCGAGCAGTCCTGTGCCGAGGGCGGCGACGACGACGGCGGAGCGGATGAAGCCGGTGGCGCGGGAGACGATCGAGCCGGCCGCCATGAGCGCGCCGCTGCGCAGCACCGAGGTCTTCTTCGGTGCTGCGCTGTCGGCGGCGGGGCCGGCCGGTCTGGTGTCGGTGGCCGTCACCGGCGGGCCAGGTACGCCTGGAACGCCTTGTAGAGCGCCGTGTTGGCGACTCCGTCCATCGGGATCTCCCATTCGCCGAGCGTTTCGACGACCTGTCCGCCGGTGCCGAGCTTCCAGCGCAGCAGCCCGAAGGAACGTTCGTCGGGGTCGAGGGTGGAGGGTACCCCGCGCATGTCGTACTCGTCGGCTCCGAGGGCGTGGGCATCGCGCATCATGCGCCACTGCAGGGCGTTGCTGGGCCGTACTTCGCGCCGGTGGTCGGCGGAGGCGCCGGTCTGGTACCAGACCCTGCTGCCGGTGCTGATCATGGTGTGGGCGGCGAGGATCTCGCCGCGGTGGACGGCCAGGTAGAGCCGCATCCGGCCGGGCTGTTCCTCGTTCAGGACGCGGTACTGCTGCTCGTAGTACGCGAGGGAGCGGCCGAGCCGGAAGCCGTCGCGTTCCTCGGTGATCCTCAGCAGCCGGTAGAACTCGGGCAGGTCGGCGGAGGTGCCGAGGACGGTCTCCACGCCGGCCTTGCCGGCCTTGCGCACGTTGCGCCGCCACTCCTGGTTGAGGCCGGACCACAGCTCGTCCAGGGTGCGTCCGGCGAGCGGGACGCGGAAGACGTGGCGGGGCTGGGCGTCGCCGTCGTCCTCGCCGCCGCAGCGCTTCCAGCCGCGGGTGCGCAGCCGGTCGGCGAGGGCGGCGCCCACGGGGTCGACCTCGGTGGCGAGGACGTCGGATATCTGGCGGCCCGTTCCGGTGCCGGCCTTTGCGGTGGCGGCGTCCCAGCGGCGGTAGGCGGGGCTGGGGCCGATGCGGACGGCGAAGGCGCCGGCGGCGCGCAGGTGGCGCATGAGCGGGTCCAGCCAGCGGTCGAGGCGCGGGTCGGACCAGTCGGCGACGGGCCCTTCGGGAAGGTAGGCGAAGTATTTGCGGGTACCGGGGAATTGCCGATAGAGAACGAGTCCGGCACCTTCGATCTCGCCGCCGGAACAGTGCCATCCGACCATTTCCGAGCGCCAAAGGTCCTTCACCCGGGCCCATGACGGGTGCTGGAGAAAGCTCGCCGCCGGGGTCCTGCACAGGAAGGACTGGTATTCGGGGAGGGACAGGGTGCGCACCCGGAGCTCGTGGTCCTGGTCCTGCCGGGCGGGGGTAACGAGCAGTGCGCACACGGCTGACGGCCTTCCTGTTCGTCCTGAGGGGTCGTTCACAGGACTCTCACAGCCAGCCGTGACCGAAGTGCGCGACGAATGTGACCGGATGATGACCGTTTCGCTGCGGTCCACGTCACAACAAAAAGGCTGATCTTTTCTGCTGTTTGTGCAACCTAAAGTCGTCCCGTTCTCATCCTCTTTTGCGAACGTTCATCACCACCACGACTCGAAGGGGCCCTTCGTTGAGCCGCACACGCCGCACCGCCATTGCGGGCACCGCACTCCTGGCCGCCGCGCTGACCGCCTGCTCGGGCGGGAGCGATGCCGGCAGCGACGACAAGGGCAAGGACGAGTCGAAGCCGAAGGCGCCCATGGCGGTCTCGGTGAACCTCACGGGCGATCAGGTCAAGGCGGGGCAGCCGGTGACGGTGACCGTGGCCGAGGGCAAGCTGGCGCAGGTGAAGGTGACCGACGCCAAGGGTGCGGAGCTGCCGGGGAAGATAGCCGACGACGGGAAGACCTGGACCTCGGAGCGCAACGCCCCGCCCGGTGCGGAGTACAAGGTCGAGGCGCAGAACACCGACAGCCAGAGCGCCACCACGCAGTTCAAGACCGGACCCGCCGACAAGGTGAACAAGGTCTCGATCAACATCTCCAAGGGCAGCACGGTGGGCGTGGCGATGCCGGTGTCCCTCGTCTTCGACAACCCGGTGGCGAACAAGGCCGACGTGGAGAAGCAGCTCAAGGTCACCACCTCGGACAACACCGAGGGCTCCTGGGGCTGGATGAAGGACCACGACGGCAAGGACCGCGTCGACTGGCGGCCCAGGGACTACTGGAAGTCCGGCACGGACGTGAAGGTCGACATGAAGCTGAACGGAGTGGACTCGGGCAAGGGCGGCGGGCTGTTCGCCCGCGACTACAACACCGAGTTCAAGATCGGCAAGGACCGCCGGGTCCAGGTCAGCCTCGACACGAAGAAGATGTCGGTCACCCAGGACGGCCAGGCGCTCAGGACGATCCCGATCTCGGCCGGCACTCCCGGCGGCAAGAAGGCCTCCTGGTCCGGGAAGATGGTGATCATGACCAAGGAGGGCACCATCCGGATGGACTCCCAGACGGTGGGCCTGGACAACGCCTACGACAAGATGGTCGATTACTCGATGCGCCTGACCTGGTCCGGCATGTACGCGCACGCCGCGCCGTGGAACTCCGGCAACTTCGGGCGCACCAACAGCAGTTCCGGCTGCGTGGGGATGAGCGACGCCGACGCCAAGGAGTTCTTCGGGCAGTCCCAGGTCGGCGACCTCTTCGAGGTGGTCGGCGAGGGCTCGAAGGGCCAGGCGCCGATCGGCAACGGCTACGGCGAGTGGAACCTCTCCTGGGACGAGTGGAAGGCCAAGAGCGCCCTGTCCGGCGCCCCGCAGAACGGCTGACCTGCGGACCTCCCTTCCTGACTCTCGTTCAATTGTTACCACCACGTAACTTACCGACGGGTTACCTTCGGTAAGCCGCTCCCGTTACCGTCGGGTCACTTTCAGGACTCCCGGTGCACGCGAGGAGCGACCGATGGAACGCACCACCACCGCCGCAGCCGTGGCGGCACTCCTGGCGGCGACCGCCCTGGGCCTGGCCCCCCACCAGGCCCAGGCGGCTCCCGCACCCACCACGGCCACCACCACCGCCCCGCAGACCGCCGCCGCGGACCTGCGCTTCCACGACATCCCCGGCTCCGGCGGCATCACCCTCAAGGGCAACGTCTTCACCCCGGCCGGAGCGCAGAGCGGCCGGAAGTACCCGCTGATCGTGCTGCCCACCAGCTGGGGCATGCCGCAGATCGAATACATCGCCCAGGCCAAGAAGCTCGCCGACTCCGGCTACGTCGTGGTCAGTTACACCTCCCGCGGCTTCTGGCTCTCCGGCGGGCAGATCGAGGTGGCCGGGCCGCCGGACGTCGCCGACGTATCCGCCGTCATCGACTGGGCCCTCGCCCACACCCCCGCCGACGCGGACCGCATCGGCCTGGGCGGGGTCTCCTACGGCGCGGGCATCAGCCTGCTGGCCTCGGCACACGACCCGCGCGTCAAGGCCGTGGTCGCGATGAGCGGCTGGGCCGACCTCATCGAGTCCATCTACTCGGGCCGCACCCAGCACCGCCAGGCCGCCGGGCTGCTCGGCGCCGCCGGCTACCTCACCGGCCGCCCCGGACCCGAACTCCAGTCGATCCTGGGCGACTTCCTCGGATCCCGGCTGGACCGCGAACAGCAGATGATCGAGTGGGGCAGGAAGCGCTCGGCCGCCGAGCAGGTGGACCGGATCAACGCCAACGGCACCGCGATCATGCTCGGCAACGCCTGGGGCGACACGGTCTTCCCGCCCAACCAGTACGCGAAGTTCTACGAGCGGCTGACCGGCCCCAAGCGGCTGGAATTCCGCCCGGGAGACCACGCCACCGCCGAGGGCACCGGCCTGCTCGGACTGCCCAACGACACCTGGACCAACGCCCACCGCTGGTTCGACCGCTACCTCAAGGGCGAGCGCAACGGCGTCGACACCGAGGCCCCGGTGCAGGTCAAGTCCCGCAGCGAAGGCGGCTACGAGGGCTACGCGGACTGGGCCTCGGTCGGCTCCGGCGGCACCGAGAAGCTCGCGCTCTCCGACAGCGAGCACCTCTTCGCGAACGTCGACTCCGGGGCCAACGGCGGCATCGTGCTCCTCTCCAGCGTCTTCGACCAGTTCTTCAAGGCGCCCCCGGTCGCCTCGATCCCGCTGCTCCCCCGCTCCTTCGCCGCCGTCTGGCAGTCCGGACGCTACGACGAGGCCCGCCGGATCCGCGGCACCGTCAGGCTGCACACCACCGTCACGCCCACCAAGGGCGACGGCACCTTCGTCGCGTACCTCTACGACGTCGGCCCGCTCGGCATCGGCAAGCTGGTCAGCAACGCCCCGTACACCTTCCACGGCAAGACCCCGGGGCGGGCCTTCGGCGTGGACCTGGAGCTCTTCTCGACCGCCTACGACGTGCCCGCGGGCCACCGGCTCGCCCTCGTCGTCGACACCGTCGACCCGCTCTACATCGAGCACAACCCCACCGGCGCGCAGCTGGCCTTCTCCTCGCCGCCGGGCGACCCCAGCTACGTCGCGGTGCCGCTGCGCGAGCAGTGATCCACGGCGGCGGCCGGACCGGGACGGCCCCGCTCCGGACCCTCAGTGTTTGAGGATCTTGGAGAGGAAGTCCTTGGCCCGGTCGCTCTCGGGGGCGGTGAAGAACTCCTCCGGGGTGCGGTCCTCGACGATCCGGCCGTCGGCCATGAACAGCACGCGGTTGGCCGCGGAGCGGGCGAAGCCCATCTCGTGCGTGACCACGACCATGGTCATGCCCTCCCGGGCGAGCTGCTGCATGACCTCCAGCACCTCGTTGATCATCTCCGGGTCCAGTGCGGAGGTGGGCTCGTCGAAGAGCAGGGCCTTGGGGTCCATGGCGAGGGCTCGGGCGATGGCCACGCGCTGCTGCTGGCCGCCGGAGAGCTGGGCAGGGAACTTGTCGGCCTGGTCGGCGAGGCCGACGCGGTCCAGGAGCTCGCGGGAGCGCCGGTCCGCCTCGCGCTTCGACCGCCCGCGGACCTTGACCTGCGCGAGCGAGAGGTTGGCCAGGACGGTCTTGTGCGCGAAGAGGTTGAAGGACTGGAAGACCATCCCCACCTCGGCGCGCAGCCGGGCCAGGTCCTTGCCCTCGGCGGGCAGCGGCTCCCCGTCGATCAGGATCGTGCCCGACTCGACGGGCTCCAGCCGGTTGATCGCCCGGCACAGGGTGGACTTCCCGGAGCCGGAGGGCCCGATGACCACCACCACCTCCCCGCGGCCGACGGTGAGGCTGATGTCCCGCAGCACGTGCAGCGGTCCGAAGTGCTTGTTGACGTCCCGCAGCTCGATCAACGGATCGACGGCCATGCGCTGCCCTGCCCACTCGGTGTCGGATGCCGGTCAGCGCAAACTATCCAGCCGCGGAAGGGCACTTCGCCGCGACACGCCGCCCGCCCCGGAGCCGCGGCGCGCGCGGGGGCGCGCGGGGGCACAGGGGCCGCGGGGGCGTCAGCCCTCGGAGGCCTCCGCGTACGCCTGGCTGAGCTCGGGGGAACCGGTCATCGCCCAGGACACCCCCGACTCGATCACGTTCAGCTCCCGGCCCGAGACCAGGCGGATCACCGGCTGGCCGTTGGGCCACACCTGCCAGGCGGTCCCCGGGATGGTCCGGACGATCACGGTGCCGAGGTAGAAGCCCGCGTCGTTGCCGAGCCAGGGCACCACCTCGGGGTCCCGCCGCCAGCGGGGCATCAGCTGGTCGAGGGCCTCCAACGAGGCCGGGCTCCCGTCGAGTTCGAGCCCGGCCGCCCGTGCCTGGACCCGCAGCATCTCGCACTCCGAGAACATCTCGGCGACGCCCTCGGGGTCGTCCACGAGGGCGGCGGCGAGCCCCGCACCCCGTTCCGTTTCACGCCGGTTCAGCCAGTTGTCCAGGAAAGGGATGTTCATACCGCCCAGCGTCGCACCAGGATCCTCCGCTGGCCACAGGGCGCGCCTGCAAAGGCCCCCGGCCTACCGGTCGAGGTCGAGGTCGACGACGACGGGTGCGTGGTCGGAGGCGCCCTTGCCCTTGCGCTCCTCGCGGTCGACGTAGGCGTCGGTGACGGCCTTGGTGAAGGGCTCGTTGCCGTAGACCAGGTCGATGCGCATGCCCTTGTTCTTGGGGAAGGCGAGCATCCGGTAGTCCCAGAAGGTGTACGGACGGTCGTACTTCAGCGCGCGCGGGAAGACGTCCGAGAGGCCGACGGCGCGCAGCGCCTCCAGGGCGGCCCGCTCGGCCGGGGTGACGTGGGTGAGGCCGGCGAAGACGGCCGGGTCGTACACGTCCTCGTCGGTCGGGGCCACGTTGAAGTCGCCGAGCACGGCGAAGGGGCGCGGGCCGGCCGCGTCCTCGGCGACGGCCGTGGCCAGGGAGCGGAACCAGTCCAGCTTGTAGCCGTAGTGGTCGTGCTCGACCTCGCGGCCGTTGGGCACGTACACCGACCAGACCCGGACCCCGCCGCAGGTGGCGGAGATCGCCCGGGGCTCCTGGACGCCCTCGTAGTCGGGGCCGCCGGGCAGCCCCGTGACCACGTCGTCCAGGCCGACCTTGGAGAGCAGGGCCACGCCGTTCCAGCGGCCGGTGGCGTTGACGGCCGCCTCGTAGCCCAGCTCGCGCAGCTGCTCGTGCGGGAACTGCTCCGCCGAGCACTTGGTCTCCTGGATGCACACGACATCGGTGCCGGAGCTCTCCAACCAGGCCAGCAGGCGCGGCAGCCGGGCGGTGATGGAGTTGACGTTGTAGGTGGCGATACGCATGCCTGCCAACCTACCGCCCGGCACCGACAGCGACCGTGCGACGGCTCGTCCCGGCCGCCACAGCCCGGCCGTCACAGCTCGGCGCTGTCCCCCGCGGCGAGCCGCCCGTGGTCGGTGCCGCCCAGCTTGTCCAGGGCGAAGTCGTAGATCGGACGGGCGATGTCGGCGAGGTAGGCGTCGTGGATGTCGAGGGCACGGCGCGGCCCCACCTCGCGGAGGTAGTCGATCACCTCGGAGACCTTGTTCCAGGGTGCGTGGACCGGCACCATCAGGGTCTCCACCGGGACCCCGGGCACGGTCAGCGCGTCGCCGGGGTGGAAGAGGGATCCCTCGACGAGGTAGCCGACGTTCGTGACCCGCGGGATGTCCGGGTGGATCACGGCGTGCAGCTCGCCGTGCACCTGCACCTCGAAACCCGCGGCGGTGAAGGCGTCGCCGTGGCCGACCGTGTGCACCCGGCCCGGGTAGGCGGGGGCGAGCCGCTCGGCGACGCTGCGCAGGGTCCACAGCCCGGCCGCCGGATTCGCGTCGAGGGCGGCCCGCAGCCGGCCCTCGTCGAAGTGGTCGGGGTGTTCGTGCGTGACCAGCAGGGCGTCCGCCCCCAGGCCCGCGTCCGGTTCGCTGAAGGCGCCCGGGTCGATGACGAGCGTGTGCCCGTCCTTCTCCAACTGGACGCAGGAGTGCAGCCGCTTGGTGAGCTTCATGATCCCAGGCTAGGGGGTGGCGCGTTCGGAGGCCGGCGTTCAGGGGGTGGTCGTGGAGACCACGTAGACCTTGGGGTGCTCGGGGTCCGTGAGGTCCACCGTGATGTCCCGGCTGGGGCGCGGGTCGGCCTGCTCCAGGCTGGTCCCGTACCAGGTGGCGCGGGGGCTCCAGCTCCAGCCCGCGACCTCGGAGTCGTGGGGCGAGATGGTGACGTCCCCGGCGACCAGCTCGGCGCGGCTGGTGCCGACGGAGGCGAGGAAGGCGTCCAGGTCGGCCGGGGTCACCGCGAACTGCGTGAAGAGCCGGCTGGTGCGCCAGTTGTTGGTCTCCAGGAACCCGACCTTCCAGGCCTTCGCCGGGATAGGCACCTCGTAGATGCTGCGCTGCACCTTGGAGGGCCAGCCGGGGCGCACCTCGGACGCGCCGACCTTGGCCGCCTTGTCGCGGCCGCTCTCGCGGCTCTGCTGGGTGGAGATGGCGAGGTAGCCCGCGGGTACGCCGATCAGCAGCAGGATGATGATCGCGGTGATCCAGCGGCGCTTGACGACGTGCCGGCGGTCCTCGGGGGTGGGCGGGGGCGTACCGCCCTCGTCGGGGGCGGAGGCCTGGTGGGGCAGGGTGGGCGGGTTCACGACTGGTCCTGGTCCTCGGATGCGGCGGTCTCGCGCCTGCGGCCCAGCTGGCCCAGCTGCGCGTAGCGCTCGTAGCGCTCGACCCGTCGGCGGGTGGCGCGGCGGAAGCGCCGGGCGACGAGCCGGGCGAGGTCGGCGGCGCCGACCATGCCCGCCTCGGGGCCGAGCTGGGCCTTGGCGATACGGGCCTCGGGGCGGTAGCCGCGGCCGGTGAGGTGGCGGCGGAAGGCGTCCCGGGCGGGGCCGATCAGCAGGTCGTCGGCGGCGCTGACGCCGCCGCCGATGACGAAGCAGGACGGGTCGAGGGCGGCGGCGAGGTTGGCGATGCCGACGCCGAGCCACTGGCCGATGTCCTGGAGCAGCTCGACGCACATGGCGTCGCCCTCGCGGGCCAGCTCGGTGATCAGCGGCCCGGTGATCTCGGAGATGTTCCCGCCGACCTTGGCGATGATGTTGTACGCGACCGGGGAGTCGGCGGCGGCCAGCTCGCGCGCCTCGCGCACCAGGGCGTTGCCGGAGCTGTACTGCTCCCAGCAGCCGCGGTTCCCGCAGGGGCAGCGGTGTCCGCCCGGGACGACCTGCATGTGGCCGAACTCGCCGGCGACCCCGTACCGGCCGCGCTTGACCTGGCCGCCTTCGAGGATGGCGCCGCCGATGCCGGTGCCGAGCGTGATCATGACGAGGTGGTCCTCACCGCGTCCGGCGCCGAAGCGCCATTCGGCCCAGGCGGCGGTGTTGGCGTCGTTGTCGACCATGACCGGGACCGCGAGCCGTGACTGGAGGGCGTCGCGCAGGGGCTCGTCGCGCCAGGCCAGGTGGGGTGCGAAGAGGACCCGGGAGCGGTCGGCGTCGACCCAGCCGGCCGCCCCGATGCCGACGGCGTGCACGTCGTGCCGGTCGGAGAGGTCCAGGACCAGCTCGACGATGGTGTCCTCGACGACCTTGGGGCTCTTGGACTTGTCCGGGGTCTCGGTGCGGATCTTCTCCAGGATGATCCCGTCGGCGTCGACGACGCCGGCCATCACCTTGGTGCCGCCGATGTCGATGCCGACGGTCGGGACGCGCGGGGCGGTCAGGTGCGACCGCCGCTCACGGGTGCCGATGGTGCGCAGGACGGTGCCTCGCGCCGACCCCCGGTGGGTGAGCGTGAAGTCCCGGTACGTGCTCATCGAGTCGTGTCGTCCCTCGTGGGTGCGGTGGTGCGGGAAGCCTGGTCGGCCGGGCCCGCCGGGCCGGTGCGGCCGGCTCCGCGGGCCGTGGCGTCCGTGACGCCCGATCCCGATTCTGCCACCCGCTCCAGTTCGTGGCTCAGTGCGTCGAGCTCGGAGCCGCCCGCCATCTGGCGGGTGAGCTCGTCCAGGGTGATCGAGTCGCGGGTGTGACTGCCTGCCATGGTGCCGCGCTTGAGCAGCACGAAGCGGTCCCCGACCAGGTACGCGTGGTGCGGGTTGTGGGTGATCAGGACCACACCGAGGCCGGCGTCGCGGGCCGCGGCGACGTACTTGAGGACCACGCCGGACTGCTTGACCCCGAGGGCCGCGGTCGGCTCGTCGAGTACGAGGACCTTCGCCCCGAAGTGGACGGCGCGGGCGATGGCCACGCACTGCCGCTCCCCGCCGGACAGGGTGCCGATGGGCTGGTCCACGTCGCGCAGGTCGATGCCCATGCGCAGCAGCTCGTCGCGGGTGGTCCGGCGCATGAGCTCCACGTCGAGGCGGCGCAGGGGGCCGCGGCCCTTCGTCGGTTCGGAGCCGAGGAAGAAGTTGCGCCAGACGGGCATGAGCGGGACCACGGCGAGGTCCTGGTAGACGGTCGCGATGCCGTGGTCGAGGGCTGCGCGCGGGTTGGCGAGGACGGTCTCCTCGCCCTCGATCTCGAAGGTGCCGGCGTCGTGCCGGTGCAGTCCCGCGATGATCTTGATGAGGGTGGATTTGCCTGCGCCGTTGTCGCCGAGGACGCAGGTGATCTCGCCCGCGGAGACCTCCAGGGAGACGTCCTGGAGGGCGCGGATGTTGCCGTAGTACTTGCTGACGCCGGTCAGTTTCACCAGGGCGGTCGTACCGCCGCTCTCGGCGGTGGCTCCGGTGGTGGTCACTTGCTCGCCTCCGCCCGCTTGCGGACCCATGCGTTGAGGAGTGTGGCCAGCAGGAGCATCGCACCGAGGAAGAACTTGAACCAGTCCGGATTCCACTGGGCGTACACGATGCCGTTGCTGGTCATGCCGAAGATGAAGGCGCCGACCGCCGAGCCGATGGCGGAGCCGTAGCCGCCGGTCATCAGACAGCCGCCGATGACCGCCGCGATGATGTAGAGGAACTCGTTGCCCACGCCCTCACCCGACTGGACCACATCGAACGAGAAGAGGATGTGCTGGCCGGAGATCCAGGCGCACAGGGCGACGCCCATGTAGAGGCCGATGCGGGTCTTCACGACGGGCACGCCGACCGCGCGGGCCGCGTCGGCCCCGCCGCCGACCGCGAAGATCCAGTTGCCTGCGCGGGTGCGCAGCAGGATCCACGTGGCGACGGCGACCAGGGCCAGCCACCACAGGACGGTGATCTGCAGGGTGACCGGGCCGATCTCCCACTTCGAGGCGAAGAGGGCGCGGGCGGAGGGGAAGCCCTCCATGTCGGCGATGGACTTGGTGGAGACCGTGCCGCTGATCAGCTTGGTGAAGCCGAGGTTCAGGCCGGTCAGCATCAGGAAGGTGCCGAGCGTGATGATGAAGCTGGGCAGCTTGGTGCGGGTCAGCATGAAGCCGTTGAAGAAGCCGATGGCCAGGGTGACCAGCAGGGACACCAGGACGCCGACCCAGACGTCGGCGGTCATCTGGTAGCTGAACATCGAGCTCACCAGTGCCGAGGTCGTGACCATGACACCGGCGGAGAGGTCGAACTCGCCGCCGATCATCAGCATGGCCACGGGCACCGCCATGATCCCGATGGTGGAGGCCGAGTAGAGGATCGTGCTCAGGCTGGAGGCCTGCAGGAAGGTGGGGGCGACGAGGGAGAAGAAGACGAAGACGGCCACGGCGCCGACCACCGCGCCCAGCTCGGGGCGCCCGAGCAGCCTGCGTACGAGGGAGGCCGGCGCGAGCCGTTCGTCGACGGCGGTGGCGGCGCTCATCGGCTGCCCCGCTTGATGTACTCCTCCAGCTCGGCGGCCTCGGCGGCGGTGACGATCTGCGGCCCGGTGAGCACGGGGCGGCCGCCGCCGAGCACGTCGGCGTTGTAGCGGTAGAGCCAGAGCAGGTCGATGGCCTCGTATCCCTGCAGGTAGGGCTGCTGGTCCACGGCGAAGCCGAGGGCGCCGGACTTGAGGTCGCGGGCCACCGAGTCGTTGAGGTCGAAGGTGTCGACCTCGGCCTTGCTGCCGGCGGCCTCCTTGGCCTTGACCGCGGTGGGGGCGAAGGGCGCGCCGAGGGTCAGGATCGCGTCGACGGACGGGTCCGCCTGGAGCTTGGCCTGGATGGCAGCCTGCACGGACGGCATGTTCGTGCCCTCGACGTACAGGTTCTCCATCTCCCCGGAGAAGGTCTTCTTCGCACCTGCGCAGCGCTGCTCGTGGCCGACGTTGCCCTGCTCGTGCAGGACGCAGACGGCCTTCTTGCGGCCGCGCTTGCCCAGCTCGGTGCCGACCGCCTCGCCCGCGATCGTCTCGTCCTGGCCGATGTGGGTGAGCGCCCCGTACGCGGCGGACTGGGCGGATCCGGAGTTGACCGTGATCACCGGGATGCCGGCCTTGACGGCCTTCTGCACGACGTCCTTGAGCGCTTCCGGCTTGGCCAGGCTCACCACGATCCCGTCGACCTTCTGGTCGATGGCGTTCTGCACGAACTGCGCCTGCTGCTGGGCCTGGTCGTCGTGGGAGTAGACGAAGTTGATGTTGTCCTTGGCCGCGGCCTCCTTGGCCCCCTTCTGGACGATGTCCCAGAAGGTGTCGCCGTCGCCCGCGTGGGTCACCATCGCGAAGGTCCAGCGCGGGGTGGAGACGGCGGGCCGGCCCGCCTCGGCGGCCTTCGCCCGCTCCTCGGCGCGCTTGCCGCCCGTACTGCTGCATCCCGCGAGCGAGGCCCCCAGTACCGCCGCGAGCACGGCGCCCACGACGCGTACCCCTGTCCGAACCCTAGCCACGTCGCCGCGCCCTTCCCTCGTTCGTCTCGTCCGCCATCGCGTCCGTCATCATTCGGTCATTCCGGTTTCAGCCGCCCAGTATCCGCCACAGTGGACCATGAAGGGCCATCGGGGCATGCACCCGCAGATCGACACGGCGGGCTCGCAGATCAGCACGCGAAATCCCCAAGATCGATGCGAGCGGATTGACAGGTTCCCCCGACGGGGCCAGGTTGAGTTCATGCGCATCGGGCTCATCGGAACTGGCCGGATCGGCTCGTTCCACGCGGCGGCGCTCGCCCGCCACCCGGAGGCGGGCTCGCTCCTGCTCGCCGACTCCGATCCCGCGCGGGCGGCACGCCTCGCCGACCGGCTCGGGGCCACGGCCGCGCCCTCCGTGGAGCAGGTCTTCACCTGGGGCGTGGACGCGGTGGTCGTGGCCTCCTCCACCGACGGGCACGCGGAGCTGGTCGTCCGGGCGATCCGCGGCGGGCTGCCGGTGTTCTGCGAGAAGCCCATCGCCCCCGACCTGAACCGCACCCTGGCCGTACTGCGCGAGGTGTCGGCCCTGGGCGGGCTGCTCCAGGTGGGCTTCATGCGCCGCTTCGACGCGGGCTACCTCACGGCCCGGGAGATGGTCCGCTCCGGCGCCCTGGGCCGGCTGCACACCGTACGGACGACGACGGCCGACCCGGCACCGCCGGCCGCCGACTACCTGGCCGCCTCGGGCGGCCTGTACCGGGACTGCATGGTGCACGACTTCGACATGGTGCGGTGGGTGACCGGGCACGAGGTGGTGGAGGTGTACGCGGCCGGGTCGGACGCCGGTCCGCCGCAGTTCCGGCAGACGGGTGACGTCGACACGGCCGCGGCGGTCCTCACGCTGGACGACGGGACCCTGGTCACGGCCACCGGCACCCGGTGCAACGGCGCCGGCTACGACGTGCGGATGGAGCTGGCCGGGGAGCGGGACCAGGTCTCCGCCGGACTGGACGACCGGACGCCGATCGCCTCGACCGAACCGAACGGGCCGCCGGCCGCGAGCAAGCCGTGGACCGGCTTCCTGGAACGCTTCGGCCCCGCGTACGAGGCCGAGCTGGACGCCTTCGTACGGCTGGTGCGCGGCGAGTGCGAGAACCCCTGCGACGGGCGGGAGGCCCTGGCCGCGCTGCGGGTCGCGGAGGCCTGCGAGCTGTCGCGGCGGGAGCGGCGCCGGGTCCGGTTGGAGGAGCTCCCGGACCTGCCGGATCGGTAACCGGTTCGGCGACCGGTTCGGCGACCGGTTCGGCGACCGGTTCGGTGAGCAGGGCATCCGGCCACCCTACGGCGGTGGTCCCCGGCTGGCTGCGGCGCTTTCCGGACACGCTCGCGGCACGCTCAGGCGGGAGCAGCGGTGAGCGCGCGCCGCCCCCAGGCGGTGCCGGCCAGGACCAGCACGACGCCGGCGTATCCGAGGGGTCCCAGGTGCTCCCCGCCGACGGCGATGCCCGCGACGGCCGCCCACAGGGGCTCGGTGCCGAGCAGCAGGCCGACCCGGGAGGGCGAGGTACGGCGTACGGCCCACATCTGCACGAAGAAGGCGAAGAGGGTGCAGAAGACCGAGAGGAACGCCAGGCCGGCCCACTGGGCGGGCCCGAAGTCCGCCGCGGCGGCCCAGGGGGTCGCGCCGGTCCCCGGTACGGCGGCCAGCAGGGCGAAGACGAGCACGGCGCCGCCGAGCTGCACGGTGGTCAGCGACAGCGGGTCGGCGCCGCGGACGCCCTCGGACCGGGCCATCAGCAGCACGTGCAGGGTCCGGGCGAGGGCGGCGCCGAGGATGAGCAGGTCGCCGAGGCCGGGTGCGGTGAAGCCGGCGCCCTGGGTGAGCAGCACGACACCGAGGACGGAGGCTGCGGCGGCGCCGAGGAAGGAGGCGGAGGGCGCCTTCCCCTTCACGGCGGCGTCGGCGAGCGGGGTGAAGATCATGGTCAGGCTGATGATCAGACCGGCGTTGGTGGCGGAGGTGTGGACGACCCCGTAGGTCTCCAGCAGGAAGATCCCGCCGAGTACGAGCCCCAGCAGACCGGCGCCGCGCAGCTGGGCGGGGGTGAGCGCGCGCAGCCGCGCCCACCCGGCGACGACCAGCACGGGCAGCACGAGCGCGAACCGCAGCACGAGCACGGCGATCACGGTGTGCGCGGTGGTGATCCCCTTGGCGGCGAGATAACTCCCGCCCCACACGACGGCGACGGCCAGCACGGGCAGATCAGCGATCCAGGCGCGGCGGGGTGCGGCTTGCAGGGTGGGCGAGGCGACGGCCACGGAAGGTCTCCAACGTCACTCGGGAGGTGGAGACGGCGGCGGCTCGCACGGTTGCGGGGCACACCGTACCGGAGCCGATCATGCGGGGCGACCCGTTTCCGGGCCCCGCGCCCCAGACCCGTAGCATCGGGCGCATGGCTGATCTTTACGCCGTGGATCTGGCGTTCGACCTGCTCGACACCACGCCCGACGCCGTACTCGCGCAGGTGCGCCGCCACCTGACGGGGGACGGCCTGCTCTCACCAAGGGGCCCGGCCTGGCGCGTCGGCGGCATGCTCGTCGGCGAGTTCGGGCCGGCGGAACACGACGGCTGGGCCCTGACGGTCCGCCAGGAGATCCACGAGGACCAGCTCCCGGCCCTGGAGGACCTCCTCCTGCTCCTGACCCCGCACATCCGCCCGCCGGGCCCGGTCGGCCGCATCCGCCACCACGCACACGAATCCCCGGACCTCCTGGTCCTGCGCGAGGGCCGCGTGGTCCAACTGGCCCTGGACCGGCGGTAGCCGATGCCGCCCGGCGTGCGCCGCCCCGGCTGCGGCGAGTCCGCCGTCGAGATCGGCAGCTCTACACCCTTCTGTGCCACCCGCTGCCCTCGGCGGCCCAGCCGGTGACGCGGGACCGGACCGTGGGGAGGGCCCAGGGTTCCACGCTCGCGTCGCAGAGCCCGGCCAGGAACTGGACCGTTCCGCCCTCGTAGTGCCACCAGGGGCCGTTGCGGGAGCAGACGGTGACGGGCCAGTGCTCCGGATCCCCTTCGAGCCCGCACCAGAAGAACCGGTCCCCCGCTCTTCCACGGCCGCAGCCTGCCAGAGGGCCCGTTCGCTCTCCCGGCCGGGCTCCGCCCGGCCGCTCGCCTACGCGCCGACGGTACCGAAGGCGGCCCGGCCGGTGGGGCGGTAGGTGTGGATGGCCGTCCCGACGGGCGTCGTGCGGGAGGCCTTCAGCTCGTAGGCGGTCGGCAGCCCGCCGGTGGGGAACAGCCGGCGCCCGGCGCCCAACGCCACGGGGAACACCAACAGGTTGATCTCGTCGACGAGGTCCCGGGCGAGCAGCCACTGCGCGAGCTGCCCGCTGCCGTGCACCTGGAGCTCCCCGTCCAGCGCGTCCTTGACCCGGACGATCTCGCTCTGCAGGTGCTCCCCGTCGAGCACGGTCGCCGGCCCCCAGGCGGGCTCCTCGAGGGTGGTCGAGGCGACGTACTTCGGCAGCCGGTTCAGCCCGCCCGCCACGGGGTCGCCGGGCTCGTCGTGCTCCGGCCAGTAGCCGGCGAAGATCTCGTACGTCTTCCGCCCGAGCAGGAACGCCCCGGCCCGCCCGAACACCTCGGTGACGAACTCCCCCATCCCCTCGTCGACGTACGGTGCGGCCCACCCGCCGTACTCGAACCCGTCACTGCGGTCCTCCTCGGGCCCGCCCGGCGCCTGCATCACGCCGTCCAGCGTCACGAAGGTGGTCAGTGTCAGCTCGGCCATTACCCTGCGCTCCTCGCTCGATGGTCTCTACGGGTTCAGACTCCCGCCCCGGCCGGAACTCATCGCGCCGCCACGCATGACCCCCATGCCGTTTCTGTGCCGGGGAAACGCGGGGTCGGATTCCCGCCAGCGGTGGGGGGTTGGGGGCTATTTGATTGAACCCGCAACCAAGCGATGCGGGAGGAAGACCATGGACAGGGACACGGTGGCGCTGGTGACCGGGGGAAGCCGGGGGATCGGGGCGGCCGTCGCGGTGCGTCTCGCCGAGGACGGGGCGGACGTCGCGATCACCTACGTCAGCGACGCGGAGGCGTCCGCCGAGGTCGTCGGGAAGATCGAGGCCCTCGGGCGGCGGGCGGTCGCGCTGCGGGCCGATGCGGAGGACGCGGCGCAGGTCGCGAACGCCGTCGGGGAGACCGTACGACGCTTCGGGCGGCTCGACGTGCTGGTCAACAACGCCGGCGTGGGCTTGATCGGACCGTTGGAGGGGCTGACCCCGGCCGACGTGGAGCGCGTACTCGCGGTCAACGTGCGCGGGGTGTTCCACGCCGCGCAGGCGGCGGCCGCACACCTCGGCCCCGGCGGGCGGATCATCACCATCGGCAGCTGCATGACCCAGCGGGTGCCGGCCCCGGGCGGGACGCTCTACGCAATGAGCAAGTCGGCGCTGATCGGGTTCAACAAGGCCCTGGCGAGGGAGCTGGGCGGGCGCGGGATCACCGCGAACATCGTGCACCCGGGGCCGGTGGACACGGACATGAACCCGGCGGACGGACCGTACGCGGGTTCGCAGGCGGCCTTGACCGCGCTCGGGCGGTTCGGTGCGCCGCGGGAGGTGGCGGCCGTGGTGGCGTTCCTGGCGGGGCCGGAGGCCTCGTACGTGACGGGGGCGGAGTTCGCGGTGGACGGCGGGCACGCCGCGTAGCCCTCGCCGGGCGTGTGGGCGGGCGTGTGGGCGGGCGCCTGGGCGGGCGGGCGCATCGGTGTGAGAGCCGACGCCGACCGGGTGCCTGCCGTCGTGAGCGTCGGCGCGCGGGCACCCGGCCGCCGCCCGTCGGAGCCCGGCCCACCCGGCCCACCCGGCCCACCCGGCCCACGTGCTCGCCCGGCGCCGCCATTGCCTCGCGGTGGAGCGGCATCGACGACGAGGGGGAACACCGTGGACTTCACCGATCGGCAGGGCCGGTGCGTGGTGCTCGACGAGGTCACCGACGGGAACTGGCGGGACGTCGCCGACGTCGCGCCCTCCGACGACCAGCGGCGGTTCGTCGCCGCTCTCGATGCGCCGCGGCGTGTGGAACTCGCTCGCCGTCCGGGCCGGCGACGCGGTGGTCGGGGACGTGATGTGGGCGTACGACGAGGAGGGCGGCGCCCACTGGATCGGCGGCATGACCGTCGGCGCCGCCGAGCAGGGACGGGGCGTGGGGCGGGCCGCGGTGCGCGCACTGGTCGGGCGGCTCGCCACGCTGCCGGCCTGCCGGCCTGCCGGGAGATCCGGCTCTCCTACCACCCGGACAACGCGCCCGCCGCGCGGCTCTACGCCGAGTTCGGCTTCGGGCCCGCCGGCGACTTCGAGGACGACGAGGTCGCGGCAGTGCTCGCGGTCGCAACCGCCGCAGGGGCGCACCGGGATCCGGTGCGCCCCCGAGGGACGTGCGGGCCCCGGGGGTGTCGGCCCCCGGGGCGGTCAGCGGTACGGCGTCAGCCGCCCAGCTCCTGGTGACGGGCGGTCAGCGCCGCCGCGCCGGCCTCCGTGAGGGAGCCGAACAGGCGCAGGCGCGAGAAGCCGCCGTCCGGGAAGATGTCGATCCGTACGTGGGTGCCCACCGCCGGGGTGTCCAGTACGAAGCGGTGGTTGGTGTCGGGCTGCAGGCGGGTCCGCGGCAGGAACTCCGTCCACTCGCCCTCCTCGCCCGTCTTGACCGACAGCGAGGCCCAGCCGGCCGAGTTGCCCTTGAGGTAGGCGGTGTCGATCTCGACGGCGCGGATCTCGGACTCGGTGACGAGCTGGTAGCGGATCCAGTCGTTGCCGTTGTCGCGGCGGCGGGCGGTCTCCCAGCCGTCGTCCATCTTGCGGGAGCGGCCCGGGTTGATGGTGTTGGTCGGCGGGGAGTAGAAGCGGTTGGAGGCGTCCTGGACGGAGCCGCCGTTCTCCAGCGCCACCACGTCGAAGGAGCCGAGCGCCGCGAGCCACTTCGGGTCGGGCAGGACCTCGCCGTGGACGCGCAGGCGGGCGATGCCGCCGTCGGGGTGCTGGTTGACGCGCAGGTGGGTGAAGCGCTGTTCGACGTCGACCTCGAAGCCGTTGGCGGCGTGGCCGCCGACCGCCGTGCGGGGGACGATGGTCGTCCACTTCACGTCGTCGCCCTGGAGCTCCTCCGGGGTCGGCGCGAGGGCGCCCTTCCAGTTGGTGGCCTCGACGGAGACGGCCTGCGGCATGTTGCCGCGGAAGTGCGCGGTGTCGACGACGATGCCGCGGATGATGCCGGGGGCGCCCAGGCGCACCAGCGCCCAGTCGTGGTCCTCGGGCGTGGGCCAGGGCTGGGTGGCGGAGACGCCGCGGCGGCGGCGGGTCTCCCAGCCGTCCATGACCTTGCCCTTGTGGCCGAAGTCCTCGGGGTCGAAGTGCGCGGCCTCGGAGATCAGCAGGTTCTCGCGCTGGGCGAAGAACTCGTCGTTGGCGGCGATGACACCGGCGCCCAGCTCACGGGCGGCAAGGTTCGCGTACTGGGTGAAGGGGAAGTCCGCGGTGCGGTAGTCCGCGTACGGGTCGCCGCCTCCGTACGGGTTCGCGTTGCCGGTGAAGGATTCAATCGCCACTGGTCAGTTCTGCCTTTCGAGGAGGAGGCCCGTGGGCTCGGTCGGGGTGCCGTGGTCGGCGATCTGCGTGCCGCGCAGCCAGGTGGACTTCACGACGCCGTGCAGGGTCTTGCCCGCGTACGCCGTGACCTGGTTGCGGTGGTGGAGTTCGGCCGGGTCCACGGTGAACGTTTCTTCGGGGGCGAGCACGGCGAAGTCGGCGTCGCGGCCGGCCTCGATCGCGCCCTTCTGCGCCAGCCCGGCGAGGGCGGCCGGGGCCGCGGACATCCAGCGGACGACGTCCTCCAGGGTCCGGCCGCGCCTGCGCGCCTCGGTCCAGATGGCCGGCAGGCCCAGCTGGAGGGAGGAGATGCCGCCCCACGCGGTGGAGAAGTCGCTGGTCTTCAGGTCCGCGGTGGAGGGCGAGTGGTCGGAGACGATGCAGTCGATGGTGCCGTCGGCGAGCGCGTCCCACAGGAGGTCCTGGTTGGCGGCCTCGCGGATGGGCGGGCAGCACTTGAACTCGCTGGCGCCGTCCGGCACTTCCTCGGCGGTGAGGGTGAGGTAGTGCGGGCAGGACTCGACGGTGATCCTGACGCCCTCGGCCTTGGCGGCTGCGATCAGCGGCAGCGCGTCCGAGGACGACAGGTGCAGGACGTGGACGCGGGCGTTCAGCCGCTTCGCCTGGGCGATGAGGTTGCCGATGGCGGTGTTCTCGGCGTCGCGCGGCCTGGAGGCCAGGAAGTCGGCGTACTTGGGGCCGGGGACCACGGGGGCGGCGTCGAGGTGGTGCGGGTCCTCGGCGTGCACGATCAGCAGGCCGCCGAAGCCGGTGATCTCGGCGAGGGAGGTGGCCAGCTGTTCCTGGTCGAGCTCGGGGAACTCGTCCACGCCCGAGGGCGACAGGAAGCACTTGAAGCCGTAGACGCCGGCGTCGTGCAGCGGGGCCAGGTCCTTGACGTTGTCCGGGAGGGCGCCGCCCCAGAAGCCGACGTCCACGTGCGCCTTGGCGCGGGCGACCTCCTGCTTGACGCGCAGGTTGTCGACGGTGGTGGTCGGCGGGAGGGAGTTGAGCGGCATGTCGAGGATCGTGGTGATGCCGCCGGCCGCGGCGGCGCGGGTGGCCGTCCAGAAGCCCTCCCACTCGGTGCGGCCGGGGTCGTTCACGTGGACGTGGGTGTCGACCAGGCCGGGGAGCAGGACGTCGTCGCCGAAGTCCTCCAGCCGGGCTCCGGCCGGTACCTCGGCGTCGTGTGCCAGCACGGCCGCGATCTTCCCGCCGGCGACGGCGACCGAGGCGGCGCGCGTCCCCTCGGGGGTGATGACGCGCGTCGAGCGCAGTACCAGTTCCACAGCCACGTCGGCCACCGGAACCTCCCCATCTACTTCCACAGAGCGAAATTCAACGTTCTGTTGACGGAGTCTTCCCGGCGATCCGGGAGCAGTCAAGAGCGCCCGGACGGACCACTGACACACCCGGACCGCAATTGGATGTTTCCACAGGATGGAATTAAGATTTCGCTATACAGAATGTAGCTACCACCACGGGAGTCCGGGCGGATAACTTCCGGAGGACGTCCGCCACCAGGACAAACCACCTCTGACCGGCGGCGACGGTCCCCACCCCAGCACTAGGGCCGACGCCGACCGCCGGGTAGGCTGCTCCCTTGCCTGCCAGCACCGAAAGGACCGCGCCGTGCCGACGTCCAGCGCCAGCACCACCGACGCTTCCTCAAAGACCCCTGCCGCCAGCGGTGGCGTCCAGTCCCTTGAGCGCGCCTTCGATCTGCTCGAACGTATGGCCGACGCCGGGGGCGAGGTCGGCCTCAGTGAGCTCTCGGCCGCCAGCGGTCTGCCCCTGCCCACGATCCACCGCCTGATGCGCACGCTGGTGGCGTGCGGGTACGTACGCCAGCAGCCCAACCGACGGTACTCCCTCGGCCCCCGCCTGATCCGCCTCGGCGAGTCCGCGTCGCGCCTGCTGGGTACCTGGGCGCGCCCCTACCTCGCCCGTCTGGTCGAGGAGACGGGCGAGACGGCGAACATGGCCCTGCTCGACGGGGACGAGATCGTCTACGTCGCCCAGGTGCCGTCCAAGCACTCGATGCGCATGTTCACCGAGGTCGGCCGCCGGGTCCTGCCGCACTCCACCGGTGTGGGCAAGGCACTGCTCGCCCACACCCCCGCCGACGAGGTACGGGCCCTGCTGGCCCGCACCGGGATGCCGGCGGCGACCGAGAAGACCATCACCACGCCCGAGGGCTTCCTGGAGGCGCTGGAGCAGGTCCGCAGGGCCGGCTACGCGGTCGACGACAACGAGCAGGAGATAGGAGTCCGCTGCCTGGCCGTGTCGGTGCCGAACTCGCCGACCGCCGCCGCGATCTCCATCTCCGGCCCGGCCGGCCGCGTCACCGAGGCCGTGACCGAGTCCTTCGTCCCGATCCTCCAGAACGTCGCCGCCGAGCTGTCGGTGGCGCTGGCCAACCAGAGCCCGGCGTAGGTCTGCCGCACGGCCGTACGGGAAGGCCCCGGCGCCCCGCCGAGGGGCGCCGGGGCCTTCCCGTACGCGGGCTCAGGACGCGGCGACGGGGTCCTGGCGGCCGGCCGTCAGCCGGCCGTCGGCCATGGTCGCCGTACGGTCCATCCGTTCCAGGTGGGCGTGGTCGTGGGTGACCAGCACGGTCGCGGTGGAGCGCTCGCGCGTCAGCGTGACCAGCAGGTCCAGCACGGCCGCGCCGCGCTCGTGGTCGAGGGCGCTGGTCGGTTCGTCGACCAGCAGCACGGCGGGCTCGTTCATCAGCGCGCGGGCGATGTTGATCCGTTGGCGCTGGCCGCCGGAGAGCTGGTGGGGGCGCTTGTCGGCCTTGTCGGCGAGGCCCACCGCGTCCAGCAGTTCAAGCGCCCGCCGGCGCACGGCCTTCGCGGGCCGGCCCGCCACGTGCGCCATGACCTGGAGCTGCTCGGCGGCGGTCAGCGAGGCCAGCAGGTTCGGCTGCTGGAAGACGATGCCCATCTTCTCCCGACGCAGGGCCGATTTCTCGGCGGGGCCGAGCCGCGTGGTGTCCTCGCCTGCGACGACGACCCGGCCGCGGTCCGGGGTGACGAGGGTGGCGGCGACCGCGAGCAGGGAGGACTTGCCGGATCCGGAGGGTCCGACCACCGCCGTGAGGGTGCCGGCGGGCACCTCCAGGCCGACCGCGTCGAGGGCGGTGAGCCGGCCCTCCCCGTCGGGGTAGGTGAGCGTGACGTCGTGGACGAGGAGGGTCATCGGGCGCTCCCGAGGGCGGTCAGCGGGTCGACGGCGGTGATCCGCCGGATGGACAGGGCCGCGCCCAGCGCGCCGAGCGCGATCATGATCGCGGCGGGGACGAGCACCGTGGCGGCGTCGAGGACGAAGGGCACGTCGCCGCCGCTGATCAGCGCGCCGAATCCGGCGGCGAGCGCGGTGCCCAGCCCGGTGCCGATGGCGAGCATCACCACGGCCTGGCCGAGGGCGTCCCGCAGCAGGTAGGGGGTGGAGGCGCCCAGCGCCTTCAGGACGGCGATGTCGCCGCTGCGCTGGATGGTCCACACCGTGAAGAAGGCACCTATGACCAGGGCCGAGATGGCGAAGAGGAAGCCGCGCATCAGCTGGAGCGAGCCGTTCTCGGCCTGGTAGGAGCCTATGGCGCCCAAGGCCTCGTCCACGGTCTGCGCCCGGGTGGCCGCCGCCCGGTCGGCGGCGGCGAGGTCCAGTCCGCTGCCGGAGACGGCGACGACGGTGGCGAGGGTGTCGATGGAGGTGCCGGGGTTGCCGATGCGCTGCCAGTCGTTGAGGTCCATCCAGACGACCGGGGTGTGGCTGTAGGCGGCGGTGCCGGCGACGGCGGCCACCGTCAGTTCGAGCGGCCCGATCTTGAGCTTGGCGCCGGCGGTGAGGCCGCCGAGCTCCTTCGCCGCCTTCTCGGCGAGGACCACCTGGCCCTGTGTGAGGCCCGCGTCCCGCGGCGCGAGCCCGCCCGCGGGTTCCACGCCGAAGACCGAGACCGCGGCGGTGCGCTCACCCGAGACGGCGTTGGTGGTGCGGATGCCGAGGGGCTGCGCCGCCTTCACGCCGGGCTGCCCCCGCCAGGCCAGCCACGCTGACTCGGGCACCTGGGAGTTGTTGAAGGACACATCCTGGTCCCCGGCGGGAGCGGCGAAGGCCAGGTGCGAGGCGGGCAGGCCGGTGATGGCCGAGATGTTCTCCCGGGCCAGGCCGGCGGTGAGCCCGGACAGCAGGCCGACCAGCAGCGTGATCAGCAGCACGACCGAGCCCATGAGGGCGAAGCGGCCCTTGGCGAACCGTAGATCTCTCCATGCGACGAACATGTCCCCCACCTTGGTGTTCCGCGTGGACACAAGGCATCGCGCCACAGTAGTGATCCTCGTATCGAAGGGCGCACCGGGACATCAAACTTTCGGTTGACCGGGGCCGGCGGGGACCCGCTTACGCTGGTCGGGACATGACTGCTGCCGCTCCCCCCGTCCCGCCCGGCGCCTGCGCGCCCACGGCCGCGCCCGCCGCCACCGCCCTGACCCTGACCCCCGTGTCGAAGGTGCTGAAGCTGTGCCTGCACGCCCTGCTCCTCGGGCTGCTCGCACTGGCCGCCGGCCGGGCCGTCGCCGACTCCGCGCCCCGGGCCGGCTGGGTGGTCGCCGCCTGCGTGCTGCTCGCCGCCGTGTACGCGGCCGGCGTGCGGGCGCCCGCCGTGCACGGCTCGCCGCGGGCGGGCGCGGTGTGGCTGGCCGGGCTCGGGGCGGCATGGGCGGGCCTGCTGCTGGTCTCCCCCGACGGGCTGTGGATCGCCTTCCCCCTGTACTTCCTGGAACTGCACCTGCTGCGGCTGCGGTGGGGGGTCGCGGCCGTCGCGGTGACCGCCTGCGCCGCCATCGGCGGCTTCCTCGCGCACAGCAGCGCGGCCACCCCGGGGGCCTTCCTCGGGCCGCTGCTGGGCGGCGCCGTGGCGGTGGCGACCGTACTGGGCTACCAGGCGCTGTACCGCGAGAGCGAACGGCGCCGGGAGCTCATCGAGGAGCTCATCACGACGCGGGCCGATCTGGCCGCGGCCGAACGCGGCGCCGGGATCCTGGCCGAGCGGGAGCGGCTGGCCCGGGAGATCCACGACACCCTCGCGCAGGGCCTGTCCTCCATCCAGCTGCTGCTGCGGGCGGCCGAGCGGGCGCTTCCGGAAGGCGCACCGGCCCTGCCGCACATCGCGCAGGCCCGGGAGGCCGCCCAGGACAACCTCGCCGAGGCGCGTCGCTTCGTACGCGCCCTGACGCCGCCGGACCTGGAGCACGGCTCGCTCGCCGCGGCGTTGGAGCGGCTGTGCGCGGGCATGCCGGGGCCGCGGGTGCGGTTCTCGCTGAGCGGCCGGCCGCGGGTGCTGCCGACCCCGTACGAGGTGGCGCTGCTGCGGATCGCCCAGTCGGCGCTGGCCAACGTGGTGCGGCACGCCCGGGCCGGGCGCGCGGAGATCACGCTGACCTTCATGGACGCCTCGGTGACGCTGGACATCGTCGACGACGGGCACGGCTTCGACCCGTCCTCGGCCGCCTCCGGCTCGGGCGACGGCGGCTTCGGGCTGCCCGCCATGCGCTCGCGCGCCGAGACCCTGGGCGGGCTGTTCACGGTGGAGTCCGCCCCCGGGCAGGGCACCGCCGTGGCCGTCACCCTGCCGCTGCCCCTGGAACATCTGGAACACACGGATCCCGTGGAGGCCCCGTGACCATCCGTCTCCTGCTCGCCGACGACCACCCCGTGGTCCGGGCGGGCCTGCGCGCGGTGCTGGACACCGAGGCGGACTTCGCGGTGGTGGCCGAGGCGGCGACCGCCGAGCGGGCGGTGGAGCTGGCCGCCGGCGAACCGGTGGACGTGGTCCTGATGGACCTCCAGTTCGGACCGGGCATGCACGGATCGGAGGCGACGGCCCTGATCACGGCCCGCCCGGGCGCCCCCCGGGTGCTGGTGCTGACCACGTACGACACGGACGCGGACATCCTGGCGGCGGTGGAGGCGGGCGCCTCGGGCTACCTGCTCAAGGACGCCCCGCCGGAGGAGCTGGCGGCGGCCGTGCGCACGGCCGCAGCGGGCCAGTCGGCGCTGGCCCCGGCAGTGGCGCTGCGCCTGATGGACCGGATGCGGATGCCGGCGGAGGCCCTGACGAAGCGGGAGCTGGAGGTCCTCCAGCTGGTGGCGGACGGCCTGTCGAACCAGCAGATCTCCAAGCAGCTCTTCCTCAGCCAGGCCACGGTCAAGTCCCACCTGGTCCACGTCTACGCGAAGCTCGGCGTCGAATCCCGCACGGCGGCGGTCGCGGCAGCCGCCACCCGCCGCCTGATCCGCACCCCGTAACCCGTAGCCCGGGGCCGCGCTACGCCACCCAGTGCGGGCGGTCCACCGACGGGGGCAGGGGGACGTCGCCGTGGAAGGCGTCAGCGAGGCGGCGTACGCCCTCGTCGAGGCGGTCGGCGGGGAGGGTGTACGGAATGCGGAGGCGGTGTTCGAAGGTGCCCGGGTCGACGCCGAAGCGGGCTCCGCGTCCGATGTGCACGCCGGCGGCCGCGGCCCGTTCGGCCAGGGCCGAGCTGACCGGCTCGCCCAGGTCGACCCAGAGCGACAGGCCGCCCGGCGGTATCCGCCAGGACCACTCCGGGGCGTGCCGCTGGAGCGCGTCCACCAGGGCCGCACGCCGGTCGCGCAGCTGGGCGAGCCGTGCGGGCAGGGTGCGGTCCATGTTGTCCAGCAGCGGGAGCGCGACGAGCTGGTCGAGGACCGAGCCGGTCATGTCGGCGGAGACCCGCAGGGCCGTCAGCTCGGTGATCATCTTCGCACCGGCCCGGACCCAGCCGACGCGCAGGCCGCCCCAGTGGGTCTTGCTGAGCGAGCCGATGGTCACCACGTGGTCCGCGCCGCCGCGCGGGGCCAGTGAGGCCAGGGGCGCGGGGGCCGGCACGTCCAGGGCGATGTCGGCGATGGTCTCGTCGACCACGAGCCAGGTGCCGGTGCGCCGGGTCGCCGCGAGCAGCCGCAGCCGCTCCTCCGCGGGCATGAGCGCACCCGTCGGGTTGTGGAAGTCGGGGATCGTGTAGGCCAGCCTCGGCACGGTCTGGCGCAGCGTGGACTCGGCGATCTCCATGTCCCAGCCGGTGTCGGAGACGGCGATGGACCCGGTGCGCAGCCGGGCGTGGCGCAGGGCGTCCAGGGCGTTGGCGTAGGTGGGGTTCTCGGTGACGACCCGGTCCCCGGCGCGGCAGAGCAGGCTGACAACGAGGGTGAAGGC
This sequence comes from Streptomyces erythrochromogenes, assembly GCF_036170895.1. Classification (NCBI taxonomy): domain Bacteria; kingdom Bacillati; phylum Actinomycetota; class Actinomycetes; order Kitasatosporales; family Streptomycetaceae; genus Streptomyces; species Streptomyces erythrochromogenes. The sequence goes on from NZ_CP108036.1 coordinate 1,811,413, forward strand.
CTGCTGGGCGCCGGAGGTGACGAGGATCTGCTCGGGGCGGGTGGGCAGGCCGCGCCGGGTGAAGCGTTCGGCGACGGCCGTGCGCAGGTCGGGCAGGCCGAAGGGGTGGTAGCCGGGGCTGCGGGCGGCGTCGGGCAGCCGGGGCGCGGCCCCGGCGAGGGCGTCGGCGAGGGCGCCGTCCGGGGCGCCCATGGCGGCGATGGCCAGGTCGATGCCGGGCTCGCCGTCGGCGCTGTGGCCGCCGGCGCCGACGAGGGCGTGGGCGCCGACGGGGCGGTGTCCGTCGGGGAGCTCGGTCCAGGTGCCGGAGCCGCGCCGGCTGCGGACGTAGCCGCTCTCGCGCAGCAGGTCGTAGGCGCCGGTGACGGTGGCCCGGCTGGCGCCGACGGCTTCGGCGAGCTCGCGTTCGGCGGGCAGGCGCACGTGCAGGGCGATGCGGCCGTCGAGGATCAGCGTGCGGACGGCTTCGGCGAGCGACCGGTAGCCGGGGCGGGCGAGTACGTCGGCGGGGAGCAGGGCCGCGAGCTGGCGGCTGCCGATGGTTCTGTCCGCTGTCCGGACCACTCGCCCGTTCGCCATGCCAACCTCCCCTGATTGGCTCTGACGGCCAGGCCAATCGAGGTCCAGACTCGCGGTATTGGCCCCCGATTGGCAAGGAGACGCCGAGATGCTGACCGACCGTGACGAACGTGCCCTGCTGGCCGCCGCCGAGAACCGGATCTCCCGTCCGCTGGGGATCGGGGCCGCGCTGGCCTCCGTACGGCGCGCTGTCGCGCGGCGGCCGCAGGATCGCACGCAGGGGCGAGAATCGGTGGCATGTCAGCCAACACGCACTCCGATTCACCCGTGATCGCGGGACTGCTCCTGGCCGCCGGCGGCGGCCGGCGGCTCGGCGGCCGCCCCAAGGCCCTGCTGCCCTACCGCGGCCGGCCTCTGGTGGAGAACGCCGTGCGGGTGCTGCGGGAGGCGGGCTGCGGCCCGGTGCACGTGGTGCTCGGCGCCTCGGCGGCCGAGGTCCGCGAGCGCGCCGACCTGTCCGGCTGCGTGGTCGTGGACAACCCGGACTGGGCGGAGGGGATGGGTTCCTCGCTGCGGGTGGGCCTGGCCTCCCTGGCCGGTACGGACGCCCGCGCGGCCCTGGTCTCGCTGGTCGACCAGCCGGGCATCGGCCCGGCGGCGGTGGCCCGGGTGCGGGAGGCCTACCGCTCCCCCGCGAGCCTGGCGGCGGCGGCGTACGGCGGGGAGCGCGGGCACCCCGTGCTGTTCGGCGCGGACCGGTGGGCGGACATCGCGGCGACGGCGACGGGCGACAGGGGCGCGCGGGTCCATCTGGCGCGCCACGCCGGAGAGCTCATGCTGGTGGAGTGCTCCGACGTCGCGGAGGCCTTCGACATCGACACGCCGCCCGACCTGGCACGACTCCTTTGAGCACCGCGTGACGACAGTGGCACTGAGGGCCACCGGCAAGTGGAATCTGTCGACTCAGAGAATCTCGACATCAACAAACCATTGAACTTCCACCATGAGGAAATTACTATCCACTGGTCAGAAGCGCCCTGAACCCACAGACGGCGCCCGCGACCGTATTTCGGAACTCTCCACACCCGACGGCACTGCGTGCCGTCTCGCGCGAGCATTCCCCGCGGCCGCCAGGCACCGCCGCTGAAGGAGTGACAGTTATGTCCGCACCAGCGCCGTCCCCGCTGGCCATCGTCGATGCCGAGCCCCTGCCGCGGCAGGACGAAGTGCTCACCGAAGCGGCCCTCGCGTTCGTGGCCGAGCTCCACCGGCGGTTCGCCCCCCGCCGCGCCGAGCTCCTCGCCCGCCGCGGTGAGCGCCGTGCCGAGATCGCCCGGACCTCCACCCTCGACTTCCTCCCGGACACCGCACAGGTCCGCGAGGGCGACTGGAAGGTGGCACCGGCCCCGGCCGCGCTGAACGACCGCCGTGTGGAGATCACCGGTCCGACGGACCGCAAGATGACCATCAACGCCCTGAACTCGGGCGCCAAGGTCTGGCTCGCCGACTTCGAGGACGCCTCGGCTCCCACCTGGGAGAACGTCGTCCTCGGCCAGCTCAACCTGATCGACGCCTACGAGCGCCGCATCGACTTCACCGACGCCCGCACGGGCAAGGCCTACAACCTCAAGCCCGCCGAGCAGCTGGCGACCGTCGTCATGCGGCCGCGCGGCTGGCACCTGGAGGAGCGCCACCTGCAGTTCGAGGGCGGCCCGGCCTCCGGCTCGCTCGTCGACTTCGGCCTGTACTTCTTCCACAACGCCAAGCGTCTGATCGACCTCGGCAAGGGCCCGTACTTCTACCTGCCGAAGACGGAGTCGCACCTCGAGGCCCGCCTCTGGAACGACATCTTCGTCTTCTCCCAGGACTACGTCGGCATCCCCCAGGGCACGGTCCGCGCGACCGTCCTGATCGAGACGATCACCGCCGCGTACGAGATGGACGAGATCCTCTACGAGCTGCGCGACCACGCGGCGGGCCTGAACGCGGGCCGCTGGGACTACCTCTTCTCCATCGTGAAGAACTTCCGCGACGGCGGCGAGAAGTTCGTCCTGCCGGACCGCAACGCGGTGACGATGACCGCCCCGTTCATGCGGGCGTACACCGAACTGCTCGTCCGCACCTGCCACAAGCGCGGCGCGCACGCCATCGGCGGCATGGCCGCCTTCATCCCGTCCCGCAAGGACGCCGAGGTCAACAAGATCGCCTTCGCGAAGGTCAAGGCCGACAAGGACCGTGAGGCGGGCGACGGCTTCGACGGCTCCTGGGTCGCCCACCCCGACCTGGTCCCGATCGCGATGGCCTCCTTCGACGCCGTCCTCGGCGACAAGCCCAACCAGAAGGACCGGCTGCGCGAGGACGTCTCGGTGGCCCCGGGCGAGCTCATCGCGATCGACTCGCTCGACGCGAAGCCGACGTACGAGGGCCTGCGCAACGCGGTCCAGGTCGGCATCCGCTACATCGAGGCCTGGCTGCGCGGCCTCGGCGCCGTCGGCATCTTCGGCCTGATGGAGGACGCGGCCACCGCCGAGATCTCCCGCTCGCAGGTCTGGCAGTGGATCAACGCCGGAGTCGTCTTCGAGAACGGCAGGACGGCCACCGCCGAGCTGACCCGCGAGCTGGCGGCCGAGGAACTGACCGCTCTGCGCGCCGAGGTCGGCGAGGAGGCCTTCGCGGCCGGCAAGTGGCAGCAGGCCCACGACCTGTTCCTCAAGGTCTCCCTGGACGCGGACTACGCCGACTTCCTCACGCTCCCCGCGTACGACCAGCTGGTCGGCTGAGACCCCGGATCCGGCCGGAACGCACAGCGGCCGGACCCTACGCCTCCGCCCCCGCAGCCCACGGCTGCGGGGGCGGAGGCGTATCCGCCGCCCGGTCAGCGCCGGCGCCTGACGCGCTGCCGCGCGGTCTCGATGAGCACGCGCGCGTGGTCCGGTGGCCGCTGCGTCGGGATCCAGCCCCGGTCCAGGGCGGCTTCGAGGGGCTCCAGCCGGGCGAAGGCCTCGACCGCGCCGTCCTCGTCCTCCAGCAGTACGGCGCCCAGCAGCAGGCAGCTCTCCAGGGTCTCCGGCGCGTCCGCTCCGAGCAGGTCCGCCCGCCCGGCGGCCACGCTGCGCAGCAGCGGGACGGCCTCCGCGCCGCGGCCGCAGGCGGAGAGGCAGAGGGCGAGGTCGTAGGAGGCCCGGTGGTACTCCGGGGAGTAGTCCCCGTGGGTGTCCTCGCGCGCCTCGGCTATCAGCCGCAGCGGGACCAGGGCCTCGCTGAGCCGCCCCAGGTGCCAGAGCCTGCTGGCCCAGGCCCGCAGTGACATGATCGCCTCGTCGTTGTGCGGGCCGAGCACCGCGACGCGCTGCTCGGCGAGTTCCTCGCTCAGCTGCAGCGCCTCGTCCAGGTCCCCCAGCGTCCACAGGCAGTCGGCCTCCACCCGGCGGGCCCGCAGGGTCGCGTCGGCGTTCGGGCCGTTCACCAGCACCCGGCGGCGGACGACCTCGCGGCTCGCGGCGAGCCCCGCCTCGGGCCGGTTGGACAGCCAGTTGTTCTCGGCGTCGCGCAGCATCCGGTCGGTCTCCGCGTCGTGGGCGGCGAGCCGCTGCCTGGCCCACACCGGGCCGTGGGCCTCCAGCGGCGGCACGTCGAGGACGTAGGACGCTAGTTCGGCGGAGGCCGGCCGGTCCCCCGGGCGCTTCTCCAGCAGGGCGGAGACCAGGAGGTCCAGCGCGGGCGGCAGGTCGGGCCGCAGGGCGGACAGCCTTTGCGGCTGCTCCTCCAGGTGGGCGCGGCGGTATTCCTCGCGGGATTCGCAGGTTCCGAAGGGGCGCACTCCGGTGAGGAGTTCGAAGGCCAGGCAGCCGAAGGCGTAGAGGTCGCCCTGGTAGGTGACCGGGCTCCCGCTCCACTGCTCGGGCGGCATGTAGGGGGCGCTGCCGAGGACCTGGCCGGGGGTGGTGAGCTCGGTGACCGGTTCGGCGCCGACGAGCTTGGCGATGCCGAAGTCGCACACCTTGACCGTGCCGCCGGACGTCAGGAGGACGTTGGAGGGCTTGATGTCCCGGTGCACGATCTCGGCGCCGTGCACGTCGACGATGCCCTGGACGATCTCGCGCAGGACGGGCAGCGCCCAGGCCGGGGTGCGGTCGGCGATGAACCGCTCCGCCAGTTCCCGGTGCAGGCTGTGGCCCTCGACGTACTCCATCGCCAGGTAGTCGACGCCGCTGTCGGAGCCGGCGCCGAAGAGGCGCACGGTGTGGCGGCTCACGACGCGTTCCAGGGCGCGCGCCTCGTGCCGGAAGCGGGCCCGCGCCTCCGGGGAGTCCAGGGACTGCGCGAGGATCGTCTTCACGGCGACGGTGTCGCCGCTCCCGGTGTCGGTGGCCTGCCAGACCTCGCCCATGCCGCCCCGGCCGAGGAGCCGGTCCAGCCGGTAGCGGCCGTCGAGCAGTATCCCGTCCAGGGCGGGGCCGGCCATCGTCACCCGCCGATCGCGGTGTGGACGAGGGCGCGGACGTGCGGGGTGCGGCCGACGACCTGGTAGGCGGGGGCGACGCACAGGGTGAGGGGTTCGCTCTCCTCGGCCCAGGGCCACAGGTCGTACAGGTGGGTGTCGGGGGTGCGGCCCAGGTGCAGCTCGAAGTTCCATCGGTGGACTCCGCCCAGTTCGGCGATGTCGGCGCGCAGCTCGGCGGTCTGGTGGTGAAGGTCCGTCACCGTGCCCAGCCTCGCGTCCCCGCCCAGCACGCGGGCGGCCGCGCCGTGCCAGTCCTCCTCGGCGGCGGGGTGTTCCGCGAGGACCGTGCGGAACAGGGCGGCGGCGAGCCGTACGTGGGTCTCCAGCCGGCCGTAGCGGTCCGGGATCGCGGCGGCCACGTCGGCGCAGCGTCCGACGATCTGGTCGCGCAGGGCGACGTAGCCGCGGGCCGTCTCGTTGTGGGCGCTCTCCAGTTCCGTGGTCCGGTCGGCGCGCAGGCTGTGCACCACCTCGTAGAGCTTGTCGAGCCGGCCCTGCCGGTCCTCGCGTTCGGCGCGCAGGGACTCGACCTCCGTGCGCAGGGCCCGTACCTCGTGGAAGACCTTCCACGGGAGGATGCGGCGGGAGTCCTCCTGCTGTTCGGGCTCGTGGTCGTGGGCGCCGGGGTGGGGCGGCTGCTGTGCGGGCACGGGCGGCGGTGTGGACGGCGCGGGCGGGCGGGCGCCGGGCCACGGTCCCGGTGACGCGGGCCGGCCCCGGTCCGGTTCTGAGCTATCCATGTGGCGTTCCCCTTCTCCTGCTGCCTGCTACTCGGGTACTCCGGCGAACTCGACGACGGTGTCGAGGCGGGCCTGGGTGCGGCGGTTCACCACGGTCACGCCGATCTCGGTGCCGCCGAAGGTGAAGTGCAGGTCCACGACGCGGTCCTCGACGTCTTCGCCGACCGAGTCGCGGATGTCGACGACGACGGTGCCCAGGAGACGGGCGCCGGGTGTCTTGACCGTCAGGCCCTTCACGGCGGGTACCGCGTACAGCGCGACCTCCAGTTCGCTCTGCTCCTTGCTCAGCGGGAGGAGGGAGTGGGTGCGTTCGCTGCCGACCCGGACCGATTCGCCCATGAGGACGAGGGGGTCGAGGACCCCGTCGCGGAAGGCGCCCTGGCCCCTGACCCGGGTGATGCCGAGGGCGCGGACGGCTCCCGACTCGCGCAGCACGCCGCCGAACCTGCGGCGGGTGGAGACCTCGACGGCGTACGTGTGGGACGCGCGCCGGGAGTGCACGACCTCGGGGCGGCAGGCGTAGTGCACGGCGCCGCCGAGCACCGCGCGGGAGGGGTTCGGCGGGATCATCAGCTGGACCCCGGCCGGGAACTCCTTGTCGATGTGCTGGCCGAGCCGGCTCTGGACGTAGGGCGACTGGGCGAATCCGCCGACCAGGATCACGCGCAGGCCCTCGGCGGCGACGGCCGGGTCGGCGAGCAGTTCGCGGATCTGGGTGCTCACCAGCTTCTGGAGGGGTTCGGTGGTGCCCTGGAAGAGGCCCCGCATCACGTCGGGTTCGATGACGATGTGGTCGTCGACGCCCTGCTGTTCCGCGGCGAGGCGCTGGGATCCGCCGTGGGGGTCGATGATCCGGCTCGCCTTGAGGGAGATCGGGATGCGGACGGCGCTGTCCCCGTCGCGGAAGCCGGTCTTGAGCCGTTCGAAGGCGTCCATCAGCTCCATCAGCTGGGCGGGGGCGGCTTCGAGGGCCTTGAACGCGGCCTGTCCGAGCCGCGGGCGGAGCACCTGGACCTGGAAGCGGCGGTTGATGAAGTTGGAGCCCAGTTTGCCGCCGGAGGGCGGGCGCAGCTGTTCGAGGGAGCCGTCGCGCCGGCACCGGTAGGCGGCGATGTCCACCGTGCCGCCGCCGCAGTCGACGACCAGCGTGGCCAGGGAACCGAGGCCGCCGATTCCGGCGGCGGCGTCCTGGGCGCAGTACACGGTCGCGGCCTCGGGCTCGGTCACCAGGATCAGCCGGTTGCGGTCGTGTGCGGGGAAGCCGGCCTGGCGGGCGGCCTCGCGCATGAGGTTGCGCTCCTCGGGCTCCCAGATGGCGGGGACGGTCAGGCACCAGCGGATGTCGGACTCCAGGAACCCGCCGCCGCCCACGATCCGGTCCAGGGCCGCGCCGCGGAGTCTGCGCAGGTAGGCCGCGATCAGCGGTACGGCTCGTTCCGGGGTGCCGACGAGGCCCGCACCGGGGTCCCGGGCTGCGTCCCGGCCCTCGCGCCTCAGCCACATCTTGAACCCGTGCTCCAGGCGGCCCTCCTCCTCCGCGGCGCTCGCGCGCCGGGCGGAGTACCCCCAGTGGCGGTCGTTGCCGTCGGGGTCGAGGAAGAGCGCGGAGAGGTTCTTGGGATAGGTGAGGGGGGCGTCGTCCCACTGGTCCGGATAGTCGATCTGGCGCTCGCCGGGTGCGTCCGCGCCGGCCGGGAGCACCGCCCAGGCGAACCCGGAGCCGTGCGTCCCGAAGTCGATGGCCGCCACAACCCTGTACGTCATGCGTGGTGTCCCCCTCGCCCTCACCGGTGCCCGCGGCCGGAAGGGTGGACATTGTTACACACGGTGGACACTTCACGGACGCTCAGTCAGCCCACCTGCACCGCAAGGGAGTTGACCCCGCCGGCACGGCACAGGAGACCGAACGACCGATCGGTCGTTACTGGTTCGTAACTTCCCTGTACCTAGCGGTAACAAGCGGGCCCGTGTCACCTTTCCGATGCCACCGGCCGGCGGTACCCCCACTTTCCCAGCCACACGAGACGGCAACGAAGTCGTTGCCGGCTTCGGCGTGGCCTAGCGCAGGAGTTCCGCAGTGATCGGATTCCGCAACGTCAGCAAGGACCGGGTCCCCCGTCGGGTGCGACGACTGGCCTGTGCCGCCGTGACCGTGCCGCTCGCCGCCGGCGCGCTGCTGGCCGGCGGCGCCGGAACCGCCGGGGCCGCCCCCGGGACCGGGCCCACGGCCGTGGTGTCCATGGGCGACAGCTACATCTCCGGCGAGGCCGGGCGCTGGAAGGGCAACAGCCTGACCAACACCGGGAACCGCAACGGCACGGACCGGGGCTGGGTCAGCGGCAGCACCTACGATCCCGCCAGGGTGTACGGGACCACGGCCGGCGGCTGCCACCGGTCGGACTCGGCGGAGGTGCGCAGCGCCGGGGCGATCGCCGACGTCGCCGTGAACCTGGCCTGCTCCGGGGCCGTCTCGCAGAACGTGTTCCGCGCCTCCAACGGCGGCGTCTCCTACAGGGGCGAAGCCCCCCAGGCCGATCAGCTGGCCGCGGTGGCCGCGAGCAACAACGTCAAGGTCATCGCCCTGTCCATCGGCGGCAACGACCTGGGATTCGCCGACATCATCAAGGACTGCGCCCTCGACTTCGTCATCTGGAACTCGTACTGCTACGACGACCAGCAGTACGGCGTCGACCAGAAGATCGACGCGGTCATGGCCGACGTCGGCAAGTCGGTCGACGAGATCCGGGCCGTCATGCGTACGGCCGGGTACGCCGACTCCTCCTACCGGATCGTGCTCCAGTCCTACCCGTCGCCGATCCCGCGCGGCGCGGAGAACCGGTACACCCAGAGCGACTGGAGCCGGCTCAACACGGGCGGATGCCCCTTCTGGAACCGTGACTCGGACTGGGCGCGCGACTCGCTCGTGCCGCAGATCGCGGGCCGCATCAAGGGCGTCGCCGCGGCCAAGGGCGTGCAGTTCCTGGACCTTCGGGACATGCTCCAGGGACGCGAGGTGTGCGCCAAGGCGAGCAAGCCGGTGAGCTCCACGGTGCCGGCCTCGGGCAGGACGAGCGAGTGGGCGCGCTGGATCGACAACAACGAGTCGCAGGGCCTGATCCAGGAGTCCATGCACCCCAACTACTACGGCCAGCTGGCCGCCGGCCGGTGCCTGGCCCTGGCGGTGGCACAGCCCGCGGCCTCGGCCACCAGCTGCAAGAACACGGCGGGGAGCGATCACACCGGGATGTTCCTGACACCGGCGCCGTAGCGGTGAAAACCGGATGATCGACAGCGGTGCGGGCTGGCATGCTCTCGCGCATGGCAGTCCGCAACGCACGTCCCAGTCTCTACATCTCCGTCGACATCGAGGCCGACGGACCCATTCCGGGACCGTATTCGATGATCAGCTTCGGGGCCGCGGTCGCCGGCCGGCAGGAGGGGGATGCGTATACGGCCGCAGATCCGCAAAGGCGCACCTTCTACCGGGAGTTGCGGCCGATCAGTGACGCGTTCGTGCCCGAGGCGCTGGCCGTCAGCGGGCTCGACCGCGACCGGCTGGTCCGGGAGGGCGCCGATCCGGCGGCGGCGATGGCCGAGTTCCGCGCCTGGGTGCGGAAGGTGTCCGTGGACGCCCAACCGGTGATGTGCGGCTACCCGGCGTCCTTCGACTGGACGTTCCTGTACTGGTACCTGATGCGGTTCGGCGGGGACAGCCCCTTCGGACACTCCGGGTGCCTCGACATGAAGACCCTCTACGCGACGAAGGCGCGGGTGCCTCTGCGGGCCGCGGTCAAGGGGCGGATGCCCCGCGAACTGCTGTCCCGGCGGCGCCACACGCACCACGCACTCGACGACGCGATCGAGCAGGCCGAGCTGATGAGCAACCTGATGCTCTGGCGGCCCTGACCCGGCGCGCCGTCACCGCACGTACGGGCGCACGGCGGTTCGCTCGTACCGGACGCGGCGGTGCGCTCGCCACACCCGCAGTGGGTGGCGAGCGCGCCGCCGTGCTTCCTTGCCGGTCAGTGGATCGGCACGGGTTCGGGTGCGGCCCCCGAGGCCGCACCCTTCCTGGCACCGAGGTGGTTGAAGGCCAGGTTCAGCACGATGGCCACCACGCAGCCGGTGCTGATGCCGGAGTCGAGGACGACCAGCAGGTCCTTCGGGAAGGCGTGGTAGAAATCCGGCGCGGCGATCGGGATCAGGCCGATGCCGACGGACGCGGCGACGATCAGGGCGTTCTCGCCCTTCTCCATGGCCGCGCCGGCCAGGGTCTGGATGCCGCTGGCGGCCACCGAACCGAAGAGGACGATGCCGGCGCCGCCCAGGACGGGCAGCGGGACCACTCCGATGACGGAGGCGGCCATCGGACACAGGCCCAGCAGGATCAGGATGCCGCCGCCCGCGGCGACGACGAAGCGGCTGCGCACCTTGGTCATGGCGACCAGGCCGATGTTCTGGGCGAAGGCGCTGCACATGAACCCGTTGAAGAGCGGGCTGATCGCGCTGCCGAGGGTGTCTGCGCGCAGGCCTCCCGCGATGGCCCTCTCGTCCGCCGGCCGGCCGACGATCTTGCCCAGGGCCAGGATGTCGGCGGTGGACTCGGTCATGCAGACGAGCATGACGATGCACATCGAGACGATCGCGGCGACCTGGAACTGCGGCGCGCCGAAGTGGAACGGCGTGGGGAAGCCGACCACCGAGGCGTTCCTGACGGCGTCGAAGCCGGTCATCCCCAGCGGAAGCGCGATCAGGGTGCCCGCGACCAGTCCGAGCAGGATGGAGATCTGCTGGAGGAAGCCGCGCAGGAACTTGCGCATGAGCAGGACGATCACCAGGGTGACGGCGGCCATGCCGATGTTCTTCATGGAGCCGTAGTCGGCGGCGGTGCGGTTGCCGCCCTGCGACCAGTTGAAGGCCACGGGCAGGAGCGAGACGCCGATCAGGGTGATGACCGTGCCCGTGACGACTGGCGGGAAGAAGCGGACGAGCTTGCCGAAGTAGGGGGCGGCGAGGAAGCCGATGGCTCCGGCGACGATGATCGCGCCGAAGATGACGGGGAGGGCGTCCGCACCCTCCCCCTTCCCTATGGCGATCATCGGGGTCACACCGGCGAAGGAGACGCCGTTGACGAAGGGGAGTTTGGCGCCGATCTTCCAGAAACCGAGGGTCTGCAGGAGGGTGGCGAGCCCGGCGGTGAAGAGCGAGGCGCCCATCAGGAAGGCGGTCTCGGAGGCGGAGAGTCCGACCGCGGGGCCGACGATCATGGGCGGGGCCACGACACCCGCGTACATGGCGGCCACGTGCTGCAGGCCGCTCGTGAACATTTTCAGCGGAGGCAGGGTCTCGTCGACCGGGTGCTTCTCCTCCGGTACTGCGACTGCGTCTTTGCGAAACCTGGGCGGTTGGGCCACGGCTTCCTCCGGTCGGGTAACACGTCGGCAGGGACGTGGGTGTCATGGAGGTGGTGCGAAAGCGGTGCGAGTCGAGCGCGTGTGTGAAGTTGTGGGTGGAGCCGGTGGAGCCACTTCTTGGTCCCAAGGGGTGCAGAAACGATTCGCCCAATCGCCGCTCCCGCGATGCGCCATGGCGCTGGTGGCACGAGTCACCGCTCCCGGGGACGCCTTCGGATTTCCTCGGGCGCCTCCCGGGAACGGCTGCCCACGGACCCCGCTCGGGTCCGCGGCGGCCGGCCGGGGGCCGTCCCCCCCGGCCGGACTCCGGGGGATCAGGCCTGCGCGATCCGCGCGAGGCGCTGGGCCTCTTCCCGCGTGGACACCGCGATGGCGTCCTCGTCGGCGAAGAGCAGTCGGTTGTTCTCGACGATCTGCTTGCCGTTGACGAACGAGGCCGTCACCGGGGCGGCCGCACCGAAGACCAGAGCGGTCACCGGGTCGGCGATCGAGGAGTGCAGGAAGGTGTTCAGGTTCCACAGGACCAGGTCGGCGCACTTGCCGACCTCCAGCGAACCGATGTTGTCGGCACGGCCGAGGACCTGGGCGCCTCCGTAGGTACCGAGGCGCAGGGCCTGGCGCGCGTTCAGGGCGCGCTCGCGGTGGACCGGGTTCAGGCGGTTGATCAGCAGCGCGTTGCGCAGCTCGGTGTGCAGCTCACCGGACTCGTTGGAGGCGGTGCCGTCCACGCCGAGGCCGACCGGGACGCCGGCGGCGAGCATGTCCGGGACGCGGGCGATGCCGGCGGCCAGACGGGCGTTGGAGGACGGGCAGTGCGCGACACCGGTCTTGGTACGGGCGAAAGCGGCGATGTCGGAGTCGTTCATGTGGACGCTGTGCGCCATCCACACGTCCTCGCCGAGCCAGCCGGTCGACTCGAAGTAGTCGGTCGGGCCCATGCCGAAGAGCTCGTGGCAGAACTTCTCTTCCTCGACGGTCTCGCTGCCGTGCGTGTGCATGCGCACGCCGAGGCGGCGGGCCAGCTCGGCGCCCTGCTTGAGCAGTTCGGTGGAGACCGAGAAGGGGGAGCAGGGGGCGACGGCGACCTGGGTCATCGAGTCGAAGGACGCGTCGTGGAACTTCTTGACGGTCGCCTCGGTGTCGGCCAGCGCGCCCTCGAGGGTCTCGACGGCGTGGTCCGGCGGCAGGCCGCCGTCCTTCTCGCTGCGGTCCATGGAGCCGCGGGCGAGGGTGAAGCGGACGCCCATCTCGGACGCGGCCCGGATGATCGAGCCGGACAGGTCGCCGGAGCCCTTGGGGAAGACGTAGTGGTGGTCCATCGCGGTGGTGACACCGCCCTTGGCCATCGCGGCGAGGGAGCCCTGCGCGGCCGTGTACGTCATCTGCTCGTCGATGCGCGCCCACGTCGGGTACAGCGCGACGAGCCAGTTGAAGAGGTTGTGGTCGGTGGCCAGGCCACGCGTGATCCACTGGTAGAAGTGGTGGTGCGTGTTGACCAGACCGGGGGTCACGAGGTGCCCGGTACCGTCGATGCGGCGGACTACGTTCTCGAGGTTCTCGGGGGCCTTGCCCGCACCGATGAATTCGATCCTGTTGCCTGCGACGACGATGTGGCCCGAGGCGTACTCGGTGTCATTGGCGTCGACGGTCGCGATCGCACAGTTCTCGATGACGATGCGCCGGGTGGCGCTGTCATGGGCTGCCGATGCTGCCATGGGACTTCCTCGTGCTTTCAGTGGCGGTGCGGGCACGGCAGGACCCAGGGGATTTGAGTGCCGGAGCCGGGGCCTTGGCAGCTGACAGTACTGCCGCCCCGTGTGGTGCGTCCGGGTGCCGATTCAGGAAGTTGGGTCGTGTCGCGCGGTCCCGGGGCCACTGCGGAGCCCCGGGACGCGCGTGCCGCGCTCTAGAGGTTGGTCATGTCCACCGGGATGCGCGCGTCGGCGCCGTCCCGCAGGATCGTGGCCTCGATCAGACCGTAGGGACGGTCCGCGGCGAAGTACACCTCGTTGTCGTTCTTGAGGCCGAAGGGCTCCAGGTCGACGAGGAAGTGGTGCTTGTTCGGGAGCGAGAAGCGGACCTCGTCGATCTCCGAACGGTGGTTGATGATGCGCGAACCCATCTGGTAGAGGGTCTGCTGCAGCGAGAGGGAGTAGGTCTCCGCGAAGGCCTGCAGCATGTGCTTGCGGGTCTCGGCGTAGGACTTCTCCCAGTTGGGCATCCGCTGCTCGTCGTCCGACCAGTTGAAGCGCCAGCGGCTCGACACCTGGGTGGCCAGGATGCGGTCGTACGCCTCCTGCAGCGTCGTGTACTTGTCCTTCACGTAACCCCAGAACTCGGAGTTCGTGGAGTTCATGACGACCAGGTCCTTGAGGCCGGAGATGACCTCCCAGTTCTGGCCGTCGTACGTGATCTGGGTGACGCGGGTCTCCATGCCCTGGCGGACGAAGGAGTGGTTCACCTCGTCGGCGCCGATGAACTTGGAGTTGGCGTCGGACGTGGCGATCCGGTCCCAGGCGTACTCCTCGATCCGGATGCGCGCGCGCTGGATCGGCTCCTGGCTGTTCACGAACCAGCGGGCCAGGTGGATGCCGAACTGCTCGGCGGACTCGATGCCGTACTCCTTGGCGAACGCGTACACCGTGTTCTTGGTGGTGTCCGTCGGCAGGACGTTGGCGTTCGAGCCGGAGTAGTGGACGTCGTCCATGTCGCCGGAGAGGGCGACCGAGACGTTCAGATCCTTGATGTGGTGCGTGTCGCCGTCCCGCGTGATCTTGACGACGCGGTTCTCTGCTTTGCCGTACTGGTTCTGGCCCAGAATCGTGGCCATGCTAGCTCCCTCGGTAAACGGAGTAGCCGAACGGGTTGAGCAGCAGCGGTACGTGGTAGTGCTCGCCCGGGTTCACCGCGAACGTGATGGTGACCTCGGGGAAGAACGTAGCGCTGTCCCTTACGCGGGGGGCGTCCTGCTGCGCCTCGGCTTGCTTCTTTGAGAAGTACGTCTCGGTCTCGAAGTCCAGACGTACGTGGGTGGTGCCCTCCGGCAGCGCCGGCAGGTCCTTGCAGCGCCCGTCCGCATCGGTGGCGGATCCGCCCAGGGCCACCCACTCGCCGTCGAGTCCCGTACGGGCCGACAGGGAGATGGCGACGCCCTCGGCGGGCTTGCCGATGCTGGTGTCCAGGATGTGCGTGGACACCGACGCGGTGGTCTCGGTGCTCATGGTCGGTCTCACTCTCCTTCTACGAGGCGGGTCAGGCGGATCTTGTTGATCTTGACGAGCTCGCCGCGGGCGATTTCCCGCTCCTGCTCCGGCGAGTTGTCGATCCGGACCTTGACCGCGTCCCGCATGAACTCACCGGTCGCACCGGTGGCGCAGATGAGGAAGACGTGGCCGAACTTCTCCTGGTAGGCCAGGTTCAGTTCGAGGAGTTCGTTCTTGAGCTCCTCCGAGGCACCGGCCATGCCGCGCTGCTCGCGGGCGGAGGTCGGGTCTCCCGGCTTCGGCCGGCCGATCGGCGCGTGGCCTCCCATCGCCTCGGCCAGGTCCTCCGCGGTGAGCTCCGCCATGGCGGCCTCGTTCGCGGCGAACAGCGACTCGGCGGTGGCGAAGGGGCGCTGGGCGAGCATCTTGCTCCCCCACGCCGAGCTGGCGCACACCTCGTGCAGCTCGGCCGTGGCCGCGCTGTCGTCCAAGGTGTTGATCCGGGTGAGACCCGGGGTCGGACTCGAAGTCACGGTAGGCCTCCGTGGCCTGTTGTTGCTTTGACGGGCTGCGCATAGCTAACGCTCTCCACCACACGGCGTCAACACTTTGTTGAAACTTCCCGTACACAAAAGCCGCCGCCCGGGTGAATTGGGCGGCGGCTCGTCACCGTGAGTCAGAATTTGTTCACGCTGGGGTGTTCTTACTGGGGTTTTCCCTGTTCAAGTAGTTGTAGACCGTGAAGCGGCTTACGCCCAGCGCGCCCGCGACCGTTTCCACACCGTGCCGCACGGAGAAGGCGCCCCGCGCCTCCAGTATCCGCACGACGTCCTGCTTGGACTTCCGGTCGAGCTGGGACAACGGTACGCCGTGCCGGCGCTCCAGCGCGGCCAGGATGTGGTCCAGCGAGTCCGAGAGCTGGGGCAGGCGCACGGCGAGCAGCTCCTGACCCTCCCAGGTGAGCACGACGTCGTCGGGCGTGGCCTGGGCCGGGTCCATCAGCTCGCCGCCCATCGCGTCCACCAGCGGCTTGACCGCCGTGACGAAGGGGTGGTCGCGGGGCTCGGTCATGGCGTCTCCTCGCCGATCACGTTGACCTGGAGGGTGACGCGCGTGGCACCGGCCCCCAAGGAATCGCGCAGCAGCGCGGTCACCGCGGACAGCACCCGGTCGGCCTCGCCTTCCGCAGTGTTGCCGAACGGGCCGACGTCCACCGCCTCCAGCTGGGCCTTCTGGATGACCTCGCGGGCCGCCACGGCGTGGTCGGGGGCCTCTTCGAGATCGAAGGGCTCGGTCGTGAACTCCACTCTCAATCGCACGCGGCTCAAGCTACCGCGCTGTCTCGATTTTTCGGGAGTCCGCACTTGACATCCGCGCGGAACCCCATGCAGTCTTCCATCAAGCAGAAAATAACTTCCGCAATACGGAAGGAGCGCACACCCCTCATGGGATACACGGACCAGCGCTTCGATGTGAACCTGTCGATCCTCTTCACGGAACTCCCGCTCCTGGAGCGCCCTGCGGCTGCCGCCGCGGCGGGCTTCACGGCGGTCGAGCTGTGGTGGCCCTGGATCGAGACCCCCACCCCCGCTCAGGAGGAGCTCGACGCCCTCAAGAAGGCTCTTGAGGAAGCCGGCACCCAGCTGGTGGGCCTGAACTTCTACGCCGGCCAACTGCCGGGCCCGGACCGCGGCGCGGTCTCGGTACCCGGCGAGGAGTCGGACCGCTTCAACGCCAACATCAACGTGGCGGCGGACTTCGCCGCCTCGGTCGGCTGCAAGGCGCTGAACGCCCTGTACGGCAACCGCGTCGAAGGCGTGGACCCGGCCGTCCAGGACGAGCTGGCCCTCAAGAACCTGGTCGTGGCGGCGCAGGCCGCGGACCGCGTGGGGGCGATCCTCCTGATCGAGACCCTCAACAAGCCCGAGTCGCCGCTCTACCCGCTGGTGAGCGCCCCGGCCGGCATCGAGGTGGTGGACAAGGTGAACGAGGCCACCGGCCTCGGCAACGCCAAGTTCCTGCTCGACCTGTACCACCTGGCGATGAACGATGAGGACCTCTCCGAGGTCATCGAAAAGTACGCCGCCAAGACCGGGCACGTCCAGATCGCGGACAAGCCGGGACGAGGGGCTCCGGGCACCGGCGAGCTGCCCCTCGAGGAGCTGCTCGACCAGCTGAAGAAGGCCGGATACGAGGGCTACGTAGGCCTCGAGTACAAGGCCGCAGACGCTGCCGCCTCCTTCGCATGGCTGCCGGCCGAGGCCCGCGCCGCCAAGTAGGAGGACGAAGTCCGGGCGATCAGCCAGGCACCTCACGCACTTTTCGTACAAAGCATTAAGAGAAGGACCCTCATCATGAGCAACCTCCCCAAGATCGCCTGGATCGGTCTCGGAATCATGGGCTCCCCCATGTCCGAGAACCTGCTGAAGGCCGGCTACTCGGTCACCGGCTTCACGCTGGAGCAGGACAAGCTGGAGCGCCTGGCCGCCGCCGGCGGCACCGCGGCCGGCTCGATCGCCGAGGCCGTCAAGGACGCCGACGTGATCATCACGATGGTGCCCGCCTCCCCGCAGGTCGAGGCCATCAACTACGGCCCCGAGGGCATCCTCGAGAACGCCAGGTCGGGCGCGCTGATCGTCGACATGTCCTCGATCACCCCGCAGACCTCCGTGGACCTGGCGAAGAACGCCGCCGAGAAGGGCATCCGCGTCATCGACGCCCCGGTGTCCGGCGGCGAGGCCGGCGCCATCGAGGCCGTCCTGTCGATCATGGTGGGTGGCGAGCAGGCCGACTTCGACGAGGCCCTGCCGGTCCTCGAGGCCCTCGGCAAGACCATCGTCCTGTGCGGGCCGCACGGCTCCGGCCAGACGGTGAAGGCCGCCAACCAGCTCATCGTCGCGGTGAACATCCAGGCGTGCGCCGAGGCCGTCGTCTTCCTCGAGAAGTCGGGCGTGAACCTCACCGCCGCCCTGGACGTCCTCAACGGCGGCCTCGCCGGCTCCACGGTGCTGACCCGCAAGAAGGACAACTTCCTGAACCGCGACTTCAAGCCCGGGTTCCGGATCGACCTGCACCACAAGGACATGGGCATCGTCACCGACGCCGCCCGCAACGTCGGTGCGGCCCTCCCGGTCGGCGCGGTCGTCGCCCAGCTGGTCGCCTCGCTGCGCGCCCAGGGTGACGGCGGCCTGGACCACTCGGCCCTGCTGCGCGCCGTCGAGCGCCTCTCCGGCGCCCAGGTCTGAGGTCCCCCGCCGGGCCCCCACGGGGCCCGGACCGCCCCCTCACGCAGGGGGCGCCGAGTCTCCGGATGGTGCCGGTGCTGACACCTGTCCTGTCGCGCCCAAGCGCCGGCACCGTCCGGGTCACCTCACCCCACAACTTCGTTCAACAAACTGTTGACGTTTAGTTCTCGCCGAATTTAGGCTGTTCCGCATGACGGAAGACGCTTTCCGTCAGCAGTTACCCGTACGGAAGGTCACCATGTCGAAGCGCACGCTGACGACCGAGTCCGGCGCCCCGGTCGCCGACAATCAGAACTCCGCCACCGCCGGCGTCGGTGGCCCGCTCCTGATCCAGGACCAGCAGCTCCTTGAGAAGCTCGCCCGCTTCAACCGTGAGCGCATCCCGGAGCGTGTGGTGCACGCCCGCGGCTCGGCCGCGTACGGCTACTTCGAGGTGACCGACGACGTCACCGCCTACACCAGCGCCGCCTTCCTGAACACGGTCGGCAAGAAGACCGAGACCTTCCTGCGCTTCTCCACCGTCGCCGACTCCCTCGGTGGCGCGGACGCGGTGCGCGACCCCCGCGGTTTCGCCCTGAAGTTCTACACCGAAGAGGGCAACTACGACCTCGTCGGCAACAACACCCCGGTGTTCTTCATCAAGGACCCGATCAAGTTCCCCGACTTCATCCACTCCCAGAAGCGCGACCCCTTCACGGGCAAGCAGGAGCCGGACAACGTCTGGGACTTCTGGGCGCACGCCCCCGAGGCCACGCACCAGATCACCTGGCTGATGGGCGACCGCGGCATCCCGGCGTCGTACCGCCACATGAACGGCTACGGCTCCCACACCTACCAGTGGACGAACGAGCAGGGCGAGGCCTTCTTCGTCAAGTACCACTTCAAGACGAACCAGGGCATCCGCTGCCTCTCCGGGGAGCAGGCCGCCGAGCTCGTCGGCAAGGACGCGAACTCGCACCAGACCGACCTGCTGCAGGCGATCGAGCGCGGCGTGAACCCGAGCTGGACCCTCTACGTCCAGATCATGCCGGCCGCCGAGGCCGCGGACTACCGCTTCAACCCGTTCGACCTCACCAAGGTGTGGCCGCACAGCGACTACCCGCTGCAGCGCGTGGGCCGCCTGGTCCTCGACCGCAACCCGGACAACGTCTTCGCCGAGGTCGAGCAGTCCGCCTTCTCCCCGAACAACTTCGTCCCGGGCATCACCGCCTCGCCGGACAAGATGCTCCAGGGCCGCCTGTTCGCCTACGCCGACGCCCAGCGCTACCGCCTCGGCGTGAACCACACCGTGCTGCCGGTCAACGCACCGAAGGCGACGAAGGCCGACAACTACGGCCGCGACGGCGTCATGGCGCTGCGCAACGGCTCGCGCCACGACAAGAACTACGAGCCCAACTCGTACCAGGGCCCGGCCGAGACCGGTCTCGCCCTCGGCGCCCCGAAGGCCGTCTCCGGCTACACGGGCACCCACGAGGCCCCGGCCCACACCAAGGACGACGACTTCTTCCAGGCCGGTGAGCTCTACCGCCTGATGTCGGAGGCCGAGAAGCAGCGCCTGGTGGCGAACATCGCCGGCGGCCTCTCCCAGGTCACCCTCGAGGACGTCATCGAGAAGAACCTGGCTCACTTCCACGCCGCCGACGCCGACTACGGCCGTCGCGTCGAGGAGGCCGTGCGCGCCCTGCGCGACGCCTGAGCCGATATGGATGTACCGGGGGCCTGACGGGAGGTCAGGCTCCGGGTGCTGAGCCCGACCCGTGGACCCGGATGAGGGGTGGTACGCGGCGAGGGCAGGACGAGGACCGTGGCGAGCGTGCGAGCCAGTGCGGTGGTAATGGGTTCCGAGGCCCGTCTCTTGACCTGAGGGAGACGGTGCCGGAGTTCTCGTCGCCCGCCCGCCACGGTCCCAGCCACTCCTCTTCTTCTTACAGGGGCTGCGCACAGAGCGCCCTGCAGGAAGAGGAGGACTCCTCCCCACATACTCCGCCCGGCGGTGCGAACGTCCTGTCGCGCCAGCCTCGCACCGTCGGGCGGTAACAACCAGAGCGCCGAGTCACGGACGGTCCCGTGGCTCGGCGCTTTGTCGTACCCCGGACCTCAGCGTGCCGGTGGCACGAAGGTGGGCCGCAGCGCGGGCGGCAGGTCGGACTTCCGCCCGAACACCTGGACGTGGTCCGGATCCATGTCGTCGTTCTCCCACGTCGCGAGGAACCCCGCCGCGAGCAGGATCCTGATCAGCTCGCCCTGCATACGGGTACTCGCCGTTGCGAAACGCCGGACGGCCAGCGCCTCGACATCGCCGGCGAGGAAGGCCTCCGCCGCCGCCCGGGCCATGCCGGGACCGGGCGTCCAGCTCACGGAGACGGCCGCCGACCCCATCTCGGCG
Organism: Streptomyces erythrochromogenes; assembly: GCF_036170895.1. Taxonomy (NCBI): domain Bacteria; kingdom Bacillati; phylum Actinomycetota; class Actinomycetes; order Kitasatosporales; family Streptomycetaceae; genus Streptomyces; species Streptomyces erythrochromogenes. Next base: position 1,831,424 of record NZ_CP108036.1, read on the forward strand.
TCGGCGTCGACCATGACCACCGGACCCGGCCGGCCCGGGGCGTCGGGAGCGTCCGCGCGGAGGGCGGGCAGGCCGGCGTCCTGCAGGGCCCGGACGACCTGCCCGGCCAGCTCCCTGCGGACGGTGAGGACTTCCTCGCAGGCGCGCGGGTGTCCGAGCTCGGCCATCTCTCCCCCTGATCGGGCTGCGGCCCGGCCGGGCCGCAGCCCGATCAGGATCGCACGGGCGATGGCGGGGACGGCCTGGACGAACAGGATCACCGGCCGGTCCGGGGCTGCCCGGGCGAACGCCCACTGGTACGAGGGGCCGCTGAGCGGGATGCGGGCCGCGGACCGGGCGACCACCAGCGCCACCAGGGGCTGCCCCACCGCGGCGAGCGGCCGGAGCCGGATCCCCACCGGCCCGGACGCGATGGCCGCACGCGCAGCGACCCCCGCCCTCCTCGTGGAGGCGCGGGGGTCGCGGCGTACGGCCGGAGCCGGGGATCAGACCTTCAGGGCCTTGATCGCGGTCGGGGCGTGACCGGGCTCGGTTGCGAGCTCCTCGAACTCGGTGACGTCGCTCATGTCGACGGTCTTGCTCATCGAGATGTTGGTGACGCGCTCCAGGATGGCCTCGACGACGACCGGGACCTGGAACTCCTGGGCCAGCTTCTTGGCCTGCTCGAAGGCGGCGCCCAACTCGTTCGGGTCGGTGACGCGGATGGCCTTGACGCCCAGGCCCTCGGCGACCTTGACGTGGTCGACGCCGTAGACGCCGAGCTCCGGGGTGTTGATGTTCTCGAATTCGAGGTTGACCTCGAAGTTGATGCCGAGACCGCCCTGCGCCTGACGGATCAGGCCCAGGTAGGCGTTGTTCACGAGGACGTGGACGTAGGGGACCTTGTGCTGGGCGGCGACCGCCAGCTCCTCGATCATGAACTGGAAGTCGTAGTCGCCCGAGAGCGCGACGATCGGGGTCTCCGGGTCCGCGGTGGCGGCACCGATGGCGGCCGGGATGGTCCAGCCGAGCGGGCCGGCCTGGCCGCAGTTGATCCAGTGGCGCGGCTTGTAGACGTGCAGCATCTGCGCGCCGGCGATCTGGGAGAGGCCGATGGTGGTGACGTAGCGGGTCTCGGGACCGAACGCCTTGTTCATCTCCTCGTAGACGCGCTGCGGCTTCATGGGGATGTTGTCGAAGTGCGTGCGGCGCTGCAGGGTGGCCTTGCGCTCCTGGGCGGAGGCGGCCCAGGCGGAGAAGTCCGGCAGCTTGCCCTCTGCCTTGAGCTCCTTGGCGACCTCGATGAAGAGCTCCAGCGCGGCCTTGGCGTCGGAGGCGATGCCGAAGTCCGGAGCGAAGATCTTGCCGATCTGGGTGGGCTCGATGTCGACGTGGACGAACTTGCGGTCGCCGAGGTACGCGTCCAGGTTGTAACCGGTGTGGCGGTTGGCCCAGCGGTTGCCGATACCGAGGACGACGTCCGACTCCAGGAAGGTCGCGTTGCCGTAGCGGTGCGAGGTCTGGACGCCGACCATGCCGGCCGCCAGCTCGTGGTCGTCCGGGATGACGCCCCAGCCCATGAGGGTGGAGATGACCGGGATGTTGGTCAGCTCGGCGAACTCGACCAGCAGGTCGGAGGCGTCGGCGTTGATGATGCCGCCGCCGGCGACGATCAGCGGGCGCTCGGACTCCAGCAGGAAGCTCAGGGCCTTCTCGGCCTGGGCGCGGCTGGCCTGCGGCTTGTAGACCGGCAGCGGCTGGTAGGTGGCCGGGTCGAACTCGATCTCGGTCAGCTGGACGTCGATCGGCAGGTCGATGAGGACCGGGCCGGGACGGCCGGAACGCATGAGGTGGAACGCCTGCTGGAAGACGCCGGGGACCTGCGCGGCCTCCAGGACCGTCGTGGCGGCCTTGGTGACCGGCTTGGCGATCGAGGCGATGTCGACGGCCTGGAAGTCCTCCTTGTGGAGCTTCGAGACCGGAGCCTGACCGGTGATGCACAGGATCGGGATGGAGTCCGCGATGGCGGAGTACAGGCCGGTGATCATGTCGGTGCCGGCCGGGCCCGAGGTACCGATGCAGACGCCGATGTTGCCCGCCTTGGCGCGCGTGTACCCCTCCGCCATGTGCGAGGCGCCCTCGACGTGGCGGGCGAGCGTGTGGTTGATGCCGCCCACGTTCTTGAGCTCGCGGTAGAAGGGGTTGATCGCAGCACCGGGGACACCGAACGCTTGTTCGACACCCTCGAGCTTGAGGATCTCAACTGCAGCAGCGGCGGCTGTCATACGAGGCATCAGGTTCTCCTGCGGGTCTGGCGGTCAGGCTTTTCCGTAATCCGGAAGTTTTGTTCTGCTATACGGAACAAGCTAAGCGGCGTCTTCTTCGGCGTCAAGGCGGTAGGGGACCCCGGAAACCACCAAAAGCCGCATCTCGCTCGGCGACTTGTACAAATCACCGATCCGCCGGCGGGAACGGGCCGGAAATGGCGCGCAAGCTCGCCCCGGCGGTCGCCGGTGGTGGAGCATGGACCTACGCACGGCGACGGAGGGGGCCAGGTGTCATGGCGGAAGCGGTACCGGTGCGCTGCCCGGCATGCCTGCGCGAGAACGGCTACACCGCGCCGGTCTTCCCCTGCGCCTGCGGGAGCCCGGTCAATCCCCCGCTGGACCTGTCCGCGCCACCGCTGCTGCTGACGCACCGCACCTGGTCGGACAGCTGGGTGACGGTGCGCTGCACGTCGTGCGGGCGGGAGAGCGAGTGGCCGCATCCCGAGGTGGGGTGCGGATCGTGCGGCACGGTGGTGCGCCTTCCCGTGCACCCGCTGGAGCAGCCGGAGGCCGGGACGGGTCGGGGTGCGGGGCCGGGTGCGGGGCCGGGGGCCACGGCGGGGGCGGCGGCTTCGGCGGGTGCCGTGGGTTCGGCGGGTCCTGCGGGCCCGGGACGCGCGGGCGGGCCGGCGGATCAGCGCGGCGACGCTTCGGGGGAGGCCGCGGGTGCCGCTGCGGCCGGCGCCCCGGCGCCGCCGCCCGCCGCGGACCCGGCGCACATGCCCCTGCCGCCGACGGCTGCCGTCCCGCGGCCCGCGTTCCGGCCGGTGACCATCCGTACGGCCCGGGACGCGGTGGCCACCGCCGCGCTGTACCTGCGCTGGCTCGGCTTCCAGGACGTACGGCAGCCCGACGGGCGCCCCATCCCCTCGGCGGCGGTGGACCTGCGGGCTCCGGGGCTGGTGGCCCAGGTGGACCCGACCACCGCGCCGGCCGGGCTGCGGGCGGTGGAGTGCGTCTGGCTGAACGGGCTCACGGCTTCGGCGACCAGCGTCTACTTCTCGCTCGCCGGGTACACGGAGGACGCCCGCAGCCGCGCGGACGACCTCGGGATACCGCTGTTCGTCATGGACCTCACGGGCATGCCGCAGCCGGTCAACGACCCGGCGGACGCGCTGGTCGGATCGGGGGCGTAGCGGCCGACCCCTTAGGCTCGGGGCATTACCTGCCGACTGTCCGAGGAGAGTCCCGTGAGCCTGTACGACATCCCGCTGACCACCCTGTCCGACGAGCCCACCAGCCTGGCCGCGCACAAGGGCAAGGCGATCCTCCTGGTGAACACCGCGTCGCAGTGCGGTCTCACCCCGCAGTACTCGGGACTGGCCCGCCTGCAGTTCGCGTACGAGGAGAAGGGCTTCACGGTCATCGGCGTGCCCTGCAACCAGTTCGGCGGGCAGGAGCCCGGCAACGCCGAGGACATCCAGACGTTCTGCGCGGCCGGCTTCGGCGTCACCTTCCCGATGCTGGAGAAGTCCGAGGTCAACGGCGAGAACCGGCACCCCCTCTACCAGGAGCTGGTGAAGACCCCCGACGCGGACGGCGAGGCGGGGGACATCCAGTGGAACTTCGAGAAGTTCCTGATCTCCCCCGCCGGTGAGGTCGTGGCGCGCTTCCGCCCGCGTACCGAGCCGGAGGCCCCCGAGGTCATCGCCGCGATCGAGGCGCACCTGCCCGCGTAGGCACGCACGTACGGGCGCCCGCGTACGGGCCTGGGCGCCGCACCGCCCCGCGGAGCCGGATCCAGGACCCGGGCCCGGGCCCGGGCCCGGCCCAGGCATCCCGGCTCACCCAGGCCGCCCAGGTCAGCCCAGGTCAGCCCAGGTCGGCCTCGCGGTACTCCGCCGCCGAGCCGGCCTCCGTGAGCTCGCGCAGCTCCACCCGCCGGATCTTGCCGGACACGGTCTTCGGCAGTTCGCCGAACTCGATGCACCGGATCCTCTTGTACGGGGACAGCACGGCGCGGGAGTGCTCGAACAGCACCCGGGCGGTCTCCGGCCCGGGCTCCCACCCGCCCGCGAGGGTGACGTACGCCTTCGGGACCGCCAGCCGCAACTCGTCCGGGGCGGGGACGACGGCGGCCTCGGCGACGGCCTCGTGCTCCAGCAGGGCGCTCTCCAGCTCGAACGGGCTGATCTTGTAGTCGGAGGCCTTGAAGACGTCGTCGGAGCGCCCGACGTAGGTGAGGTACCCGTCGGCGTCGCGGGCGGCGATGTCGCCGGTCCGGTAGAGCCCGTCCGCCATCGCCTCGGCGGTGCGCGCCGGGTCGTCCCGGTAGCCGGTCATCACCCCGGCGGGCCGTACGCGCAGGTCCACGCACAGCTCGCCCTCGTCCGGGGACTCCTTGCCGGTGACCGGGTCCAGCAGGACGATCTCGTAGCCGGGCGCCGGACGGCCCATGGAGCCGGGCTTGACGGGGACCCCGGGGAAGTTGCCGACCTGGAGGGTGGTCTCGGTCTGGCCGAAGCCGTCGCGGATGGTGACGCCCCAGGCCTCACGGACCTTCTCGATGACCTCGGGGTTGAGCGGCTCGCCGGCGGCGACGGCCTCGCGCGGGGGCCTGGCCAGCCGGGTGAGGTCGGACTGGATCAGCATCCGCCACACGGTGGGCGGGGCGCAGAAGGTGGTCACGCCGTGCCGGTCCATCTCGGCCATCAGGCGTTCGGCGTCGAAGCGGGCGTAGTTGTGGACGAAGACGGTCGCGCCGGCGTTCCAGGGGGCGAAGAGGTTGGACCAGGCGTGCTTGGCCCAGCCGGGCGAGGCGATGTTGAGGTGCACGTCGCCGGGGCGCAGTCCGAGCCAGTACATGGTGGAGAGGTGCCCGATGGGGTACGAGGCGTGGGTGTGCTCGACGAGCTTGGGGCGGTCGGTGGTACCGGAGGTGAAGTAGAGCATCAGGGGGTCGGTGGCGAGGGTCTCCCCGTCGGGGGTGAAGCCGCCCTCGGCGTCCGGTGCGTCGGCGGCGGCGCCGGCGGCGGCATCGGCGAGCCGCAGCCAGCCGGCGGGGACCTGCTCCTCGCCGCCGGCGGCGATCCGGGTGTAGCCGCCCGGGACCTCGTCGAACTTGGCCGTGTCCTCGGCGCGGGCCACGACGTGCCGCACGTGGCCCCGCTCGACCCGGTCGCGCAGGTCGGCCGGGCCGAGGAGGGGGGTGGCGGGGATGACGACGGCGCGCAGTTTCATCGCGCCGAGCATCACCTCCCACAGCTCGCGCTGGTTGCCGAGCATGACGAGGATCCGGTCGCCGGGCGCGACGCCCCGGGCGCGCAGCCAGTTGGCGGTCGCGTCGGACCGTGCGGAGAGCTGTGCGAAGGAGAGGACCTCGCTGGAGCCGTCCTCCTCGACGATGCGCAGGGCGTCGGCGTCGTTGCCGGCGGCCATGTGGTCGAACCAGTCGAGGGCCCAGTTGAAGCGGTGGGGGCGGGGCCAGGTGAATCCGGTGTGGGCGGCTTCGTAGTCGCCGCGCCGCTCCAGCAGGAAGTCCCGCGCGGCGAGGAACTGGGCAACGGCGCTGTTCCGGGCACTTTCGGTCGTCATGGCAGGTATCGTGCCGCCTCCGGTGTACGGACCACCAGGGCGGCGTCAGCCGTGAGTTGACCGTTTGCTGCGCCTCGGCGGGCGGCTCAGGGGCGGATCGGCGCGAACCGTACGGACGGGGCGGGCCCTTCGCTCCCGTCGAGCGGACCGCCCATCTCGGCGATCAGCTTCTCCCCCTCGGCGACGATCTCCTCCTCGGCCGCTTTCGACACCCGGTCGAACAGTTCGACGGTGAGCACCGCGCCCTCCAGCTTCCACAGGCCGGCGAGGAACCCGTCGACGAGCAGGGTGCAGTGGGCCTGGTTCCCGGTCCAGCTGCGCCCCTTGACCTCGGGGGCGACCACCCGGGTCCGGTCGGCGTGCGACAGCAGGAGGTTGTCGAACTCCGGGAGGAAGCGCGGCGGCGCCGGGGTGGCGGCGTCGGGACGGGGCGCGTCGGGCAGGTCGAAGAGCTCCACGCCGTTCTCGTCGCGGAAGGCGAGCAGCCCGGGCCGCAGCCGCTCGAAGGCCTCGCGCAGCCGGGTCAGCCCGGCCCAGGTCTGCATGTCCTTGACGGAGGCGGGCCCGAACGCGGCGAGGTAGCGCAGTACGACGTCGTCCACGGGCTGCGCCGCGCCGGCGGGCTCGCCGAGCCAGTTCTCGACGGTGGTGAGCCGCACCTGTCCGCTGCGGCCCCACACCCCGCGGGGCGTGACCTGGACCAGTGGCAGCCGGCAGCGCGCCGCGACGGACAGGGACTGCGGGTCGGCGTCGGGCCACTCCTCCAGCAGGTCCTCGCGGATCTCGGCCATGGTGCGCGGCGCACTGTCGACGAGGGCGCGGGCCCGGTCGGCCAGCCGGTCCAGGTCCACTCCCACGAGCCCCTTGCGGAAGTAGTCGACCTCGCGGTCGCGGGCGGGCTGGACGAGGGGGCGCAGGGTGAGGGCGTCGTGCGCGGTGTGGGTGTGGATGGTGGAGCGCATGGTGACCATCCGGACCACCTCGCGGGACTCCATGAGGCCGGCCAGTTCGGCGGGGTCGAAACCGGCGAGCCGGGCGTGCAGCTGGAAGTAGGGCGGCTTGACGTTCTGCGCCTGCAGCCCGAGGAGGTGGGCGACGGCGTCCCGCGCGGACATCTCGGCGCGGCTCAGCAGCAGTTGGCGGGCGAGCGTGGCACGGTTCAGCGCACGGGTGTCGAGTACGGGATGTGTCGTCCTGGAAGCCATGACAGCAAGCTATCCGTCCTTGCGGACACCTTCTGTCCGCAACTCGGCATCGGGGGTCGGCCGGAATCCCGCCTGCGCCCGCACCCGACTCCTTTTCCCCCTATATCCTGCCCCTTGCCCCTAAACACACGTTCGACCGGGAGCTGACCTGCGATGCCGGAGCGTCCTGACCGCCGCCCCCAACCGCCGTCCGCCGCGAAGCGCTCGGGATGGCGGCGCCCCGCCTCCCCGGCCGCGGCGCCGCCCTCCCTACCGGCGTCCGCACCGCCGGCGGCTCCGGCCGCCCCGACTCCCCCGGACCACCGCAGCGTGATCGACTCCGCCGTCTACCGCGACGGCCACCGGGTCGCGTCCCCCGCCACCCTGGCCGAGACCTTCCGGCAGCTGCGCGAGGAGCCCGACGGCATGGCCTGGATCGGCCTGCACCGGCCGACGGAACCCGAACTGCACTCACTCGCAGCCGAGTTCAACCTCCACGAACTCGCCGTCGAAGACGCCCTCGAAGCCCATCAGCGCCCCAAGCTGGAGCGCTACGGCGACACCCTCTTCGTCGTCCTGCGCGCCGCCCGCTACCTCGACGCCCAGGAGGAGGTCGATTTCGCCGAGCTCCACATCTTCGTCGGCCCGGACTTCCTGATCACGGTCCGCCACGGCAGTGCCCCCGACCTCTCGGCGGTGCGCCGCCGCATGGAGGCGAACCCGGACCTCCTCGCCCTGGGCCCGGAGGCCGCGCTGTACGCCATCCTCGACGCGGTGGTCGACGGCTACGCCCCGGTCGTGGAGGGCGTCCAGACGGACATCGACGAGATCGAGACGGAAGTCTTCCGCGGCGACCCGGCGGTCTCCCGCCGCATCTACGAACTCTCCCGCGAGATGGTCGAGTTCCAGCGCGCGACCCGCCCCCTGGTCGGCATGCTCCACGGCCTGATGGCGGGCTTCGCGAAGTACGGCACGGACGAGGAACTCCAGCGCTACCTCCGCGACGTGGCGGACCACGTCACGCACACGAGCGAACGCGTCGACGGCTTCCGCCAGGCCCTGACCGAGATCCTCACGGTGAACGCCACCCTGGTCTCCCAGCAGCAGAACGCGGAAATGCGCGCCCTGGCCGAAGCCGGCTTCGAACAGAACGAGGAGATCAAGAAGATCTCCTCGTGGGCGGCGATTCTGTTTGCACCCACACTCGTGGGAACCATCTACGGCATGAACTTCGAAGACATGCCGGAACTGAAGTGGGCAGGCGGCTACCCCTTCGCGATCCTGCTGATGGCAGTGGTCTGCGTGAGCCTGTACGTCATCTTCAAGAAGCGCGACTGGCTGTAGACCACACAGCAGCACCACTGATCAACTTAGCTCCTGCGAACGCTAAGAAGTGCCCCGCAGGACCCCCTGGGGAGAACCTGGGGAGAATCCGCAGCCCGCCCATGCCGGACGCTCCCCCGCACTTTGGGGCCAGCCCTCCCGCACCGCCGACCACCTTCGACGGCACGCGATTGCGGAGGGTAACGACAACGGGTGGCACAGCAGATGCCGTGCCACCCGTTGTCGCGACCAGGCCTGCCCTGTCTCCCCCCGACGACCACAAGCCAGCAGTCGTCCAACGACCTTGCCCGTGGGGCGTCGATGTCCGCCCCCCTGTCTAGCCTGTCTCCGTGAAGCCCACCGATGACCGCCAGTTCCCCGCCGCGCTCGCCACCGCGATGGCCGTTCGATTCGACTACGCCGACGGGAAGACCGGGGTCGACTTCGAACCCTTCCCGGCCTTCCTGTCCGCTGCCGAGACCACCGACTGGTTCCAGGCATGGACCGGGAACAGTGAACTGGACGGCAACGACTTCCGCGTGTTCGGACAGGACGGCACGGGCGGGTACGCGGCGATCTGGCTCATCCGCCCGAGCCGGCCACTGGCCGAGCAGCCCGTCGTCTTCCTCGGCTCCGAGGGCGAGACCGGTGTCGTAGCCCGCGACCTGGGCGACTTCCTGTGGCTACTGGCCGACGGCTTCGGCCCCTGGGAAGCCGCCACCTCGTACGAACCCGACTGGAACGCGCGCGCCAATCCGGAGTTGGCAGCCATCGCCGAAGGATTCGCACCGAACCAGCGCCGGTCGGCGGCAACCGTGATCGAGCTGGCGGCCCAGGAGTTCCCCGACTTCGACGACACCATCATGGAGCTCTGCCGCTGAACCCAGCCTCGCCACCTGAACGACCAGCCGGAATCACTGAGCTTCTTCGAGTTGGCCACCGATCGGGTGATGGTCGTGAAGCGCAACGAACGAGGCCCCCGAGCTGTTGATCGAGATGTCTGACGTCTCAATCACGTTGCTCGGGGCCTCGTTGGTCATCCATCCTGGCGCACTTGACCTGCCGCATGCGCTCGTGGAGTGGGTCGCCATGCTGGTTGTCACTCGTGAGGGCGCCCGGCGCTGCAAGCTCCGTCCGTCCCAACGGGCGATGGTGGCACTGGTGTACCTACGAGAGCACACCACTCTGGCGAAGATCGCCGCCGGGTTCGGGATCAGCGAGTCCGCCGCCCACGCCTACACCCGCACGGTCGTCGACCTGCTCGCCGAACGAGCACCGGGTCTGCTCAAGACGCTGCGCGAGCACGATCCCGACTTCATCCTGCTCGACGGCACCCTCGCCGAGTGCGACCGGGTCGGCGACGGCCGGGCCGACTACTCCCACAAACACCGGCGCCACGGAGTGAACGTGCAGGTCGTCACCGACCCGGGCGGCCGGCTGTGGCTCTCGCCCGCCCTGCCGGGCCGCACACACGACCTGACCGCCGCCCGCACCCACCGGATCATCCGGATCTGCGAGCGCCAGGGCGTTCCCATCCTGGCCGATCTCGCCTACCAAGGCGCAGGACCGTGGCTGACGACCGGCATCAAACGCAAGCCACTCCAGGAACTCACTCCCACCGAGAAGACCCTCAACCGGGCGCTGGCCGCAGCACGAGCGCCCGTTGAACGCGGTGTCGCGAGCCTGAAGTCCTGGCGGATCTTCCGCAGGTCCCGGTGCAGCCCCAACCGCATGACGTCAATCGTCAAGGCCATCCTCACGCTGGAGCGGCAGCGCTGAAGATCCTTAGTGAGCGCTTCGTCTGGCGATAACCGCCACATGAAGCGCTCACGCGGAACCGAAACCCCTGGGGTCAGTCCTGATCTTGGCTGTACTGGGCCGCGTACCAACTGGAGTCGATGGCGGGGTTGCGCAGCGTCCCCCAGAATCGGTCGTCAGGTATCGGCGGCAGGGGCTGATTGCCCAGGTCCGCATGCAGATCCGCACGCCAGTCGAGAGTGAAGTGGCTCCGGGTCTCCGCGCTCTCGCACACGGACCTGTACGGGGACCCCCAGATCCCGAGGGCTATCTTCTCCGCGGCCCACCTGCGCGTGTGGTCTCGGCCGGTGTCGGCCTGTGCGAGCACCGCGCGGAGTCGCAAGGCGAGCGGGCCGGTCTGGTCAGGCTGCGGCAGGGCCACACCGCACTCCCACGCGTCCAGGGCTGTCTTGACCTCCGGGTAGTTGTTCAGACCCGTTTCGACCGCCAGTCTGCGTAGCTGCTTCCGCGCGGCGTCGACCACCTGCTCATACGGCAGGACTGCGATCAGCGCACCGAGTTCCTCATGCCCGTCCAGGTGGCTCACGTGGAGGAGGTCGGTGGGACTGTAGGACAGGTCCAGCTCTGGCAGCTGCTCATACGGTGCGGGAAGGGGCTCGTCGGCACTGTACTGCGGCCTGGCAGGCGGACGCGCCTCCCAGAACAGCCGGCCGTTGAAGGTGACGACACCAGCGTCCTGGCCGCGCTCAAGCGTGCCGGCCAGTTCGGCCAGATACTCCCCCAGCGAGTTGGCCTGCCCGAAACTGGTGCCGGTCTCGTCGAAGAACCGTCCGATCACACCGAAGGAGTCCCGCCCGGTACGGCAATCCATCAGAAGACCGTCCGACGTCACGTCGTAAGAACCGAACTTTACGTAATCGTAAAGCCAGTAGCCCTCGGTCTCCCGGTCGAGGCCCTGGTCGATGCCACGCATGAACGCGGTGTCCCCGAGGATTCCGCTCACTCCGAGCAGCCGGTCGCCCGTGCTGAAGCGGAAAGCCTCAGGTCCCTCCAGCGCCCCGTTGTGCCGGAGGAGTGAAGCGACCAGGTCCGGAGGAAAGGTGACCCCCAGTTCCTGTTGCGCTGCTGCGATCTCCCCGCCGCCTGCAGGCGGCCGAAGCGTGGCAAACGTGCGGGGCGCGTGCTCGCGCAGCCACGCGTCGATGCGAGTCCATGAGTCCTGGACCAGGTCTGATGTCATGGGGCCGACCTTAGAACCAGCGGCTGACAACAGCTTGATCGTCGCTCACCGGCCTTGCCGCCGGTTGGCGTTCAGGCCGGCAAGCTCGAGCGGCCCCTTGGCCCGGCTCACCAAGCTGCTGGCACCGGACGCTGCAGCTGCCCACTCGACACTGAAGCGCTCAGTCGCAGTCACCCGATCGGTGGCCAACTCGAAGAAGCTCACTGGACAAACCCTCGATCGGACGCAAGTGATCACCGCCGAACTCGCCGCTTCGGCAAGGTCCCCACGGCAGGGGGATGGGGCCGTTCACTCAAGTCACCACGCGCCTCTGTCGCGTTCGAGCATCGCTGTAGCCTCTGGCCATGAGCCATGGGGAAGGCGAGGACAACCTGGTCCTGGAGGCCCGCGAAATGCTGGCCACCGGACGGGACGAGGAGGAGGTCTTCGCCGAACTGGCCGCGCGCACCAGCGACTGGGGCGCCTCCGCGTTGGCTGTGTGTCTGGCCCTCGGAGTGCCCCGGACGGACGCCGAAGCCCGAATCCGCGAGGCTCGGCCCCTCTTCGACGAGTTCGAGGTGGGAGAGGAAGACCTCGTCGCCATGCTTCTCGCCTGTGGGCACGTGTTCGTCGTGGACCGGGTTCTGGACGGTCGCGGTGAGCGGATCCGTGACCTGTTGTGGACTGCCGCCTGCGCCCGCGGAGGCTTTCCTGGCAGCATGATCCCCTGGTTTCGCACCGGGGAGCTCACGAAGATCTTCCTCCTCTTCGCGCAGACCCGGTTCCGGGACGGGCAGGGCTCACCTCCCGAGTTCTGGGCGGCCATGGTTACGGCCGGGGAACTACTGGCGGCCGAGGACGGCTCGGACCAGGCAGAGATGACGGCGGGGTTGGAACATTCCCGGGCGCAGGCGACCTGCTTCGGTACGGGATCTCAGATGCGGCCGTGAGAGGAGACCAGGGCCTCAGGTGCGTACTCGGGCACCGTGCCGAGCAGTGCGTCGATGGCCGCGCGACCCTTGCCGCCGGCCTCGGGCATGAAGTGGGCACAGTGGTCCAGGGTGATGGTCGGACTTGAGTGACCGAGCCACCTGGCGAGCGTGACGATGGACTCGCCCGCTTCGAGGAGGACCGAGGCGTAAGTGTGTCGGAGTACGTGGAAGCCGTCCTTGCGGGAGGCCTTCCACCGTGCCCCCTTCTCCCGTACCGGAATGACTCCTGCCGCTGCGAGAGCCGGCTTCCAGGCCTCATCGTTGAAGATGTTGGCGCGGATGGCGTTGCCGTACGTCGTCGTGAGGACGAGCGGGAAGCTCTGCTTCTCCCGGTCGGGCTCCGGTCCGCCCCAGGGGAGCTCGACGTCGACCGCCGGATGGTCGAGGAAGTACGCGGCCAGTTCCGTGGCCACCGAGCGGGGCATGTCGACGATGCGCGTCTTGCCACCCTTGGGCAGGGCGAAGTAGAGGCGCCCTGAGAGGAGTTGCACCTGCCTGCGCACTCGGATGACGCAGCGTTCGAAGTCGATGTCCCTCGGCGACAGCCCGAACACCTCGCCCTGGCGCAGCCCACACCCCAGCGCGACGACGACCGCGATCCGGTAGCGAGGATTGATCTCGTCCCGCACTCTCTGCGTCGTCCGCAGTACTTCGCTGAGGTCTGGCGCCCCGGTGAGCCGTCTCTCGTCATCCCCATCGCGTGCAAAGGCAACCACGGCAACGCCGCGACGTCGGCAGGCCAGTTGGCATCCACCTCAGCCCACGCCGAGGCGGTGCACATCGGCGATTGGAACGAAACCCCGAGCCTGCTGTTCAGCACGGAGCTGCCGACCGACGGCACCGTGACCGTCCACACGCTCCAGGCCCCGGGCCAAGGCGGCTGGCTGGCTGGCCCTTCCGGAGAAACGAAAGCGAATCTGGACTCCGGGCCCGTACAGGAGAACGTCATACCGGGCATCCAGCCGCCTCCCGAGGGCGACCTGATACCCGAGCCCATAGCCGGCTTCCATGTCACACCCAAGTACTACACCTGGTTCCAAGAGACTCTCGGTCACACCGCGGCTGCCGGGCTCATGGCCTTCACCGGCTCCGGCAAAGCCACCGCCCGTCACCTGACCGACCGGCAGGGCTACAAGCGCTTCGACGGCTTCGAGCATGCTGCCAGCACCAGCGTCCAGGACATCAGCCACGAGCTACTCGGAAACACGTACGCCGGCACGGATCACGTCTTCCGCTTGAACGGCCCCCGGGTCGAGGCGTTCTCCGGCGTGGACGCGAGCCTCTTCAGGCTTCTCTCCGAGGGGAGCGCCGAAGAGTACCGCGCCATCGTGCACGCAACCCGCCACACCCGGCCCCTGCTCGCCTGGGACGAGAAGTGGGGCGGCCCCGTCTCCGTACATGCCGACGGATCCGTACTCGCTAGCCGGCTGCTGCCGGGTCAGCGTCAAGCGCGCCGCTGACGCTGACCCGAGAGCGCCAGAATTCACAGCCGCCCGGAAAGGCACCGAGACCCCGACCAATCCTGAGCCAGAGGCCCCGCCGTGCATGAGGCGGGCTCGCCCCCCAGCACCGGGTCACTCCGCCAGCACGATGGTGTGCGGTGTCGGCGCGAGCTGCGCGCGGTAGCGGCGGACGCCCCAGCTGCGGTGCTCCAGCTCCGCCGCGACCAGCACCTCGGCCGTGTTCATACGGTCGGGCACGAGCTCCACCAGCGCGGCCACCGGGTGATCGCCGACCAGCGGGAATCCCTTGACTCGCCGGAACTCCCACTGCGGGTTCGGCTGAGAAGCGCCGTGGCCCCGGACGATCCACTCCTCCCTCGTTGGTCCGGCTCCTGGCGGCTTCTCCACCCCTACATCCAGCACGCCTGTCGTGACCGTGAAACTCACGCCCGTCCCGAGGCCGGGGACCGGGCGGGTGCGCTCACCGGGGTCGATCAGGCGTGCGATCGGCTGTACCTCACACTCCGGTGTGGACAGTGCGACGCCCAGGGAGGCGTGGCGGAATACGCCTTTGCTCTCCGGTGTCTCAGGGCGAAACGAGCACACCATGAGCAGTTGCCGGAACTCCCGGTCGGGTGTGGCACTGAGATAGGACAGCCAGTCGGCCGGCACGCTCGCGTGGGCGGCAGGCAGTAGGTCCCAGCCGAAAGTGAGCCTGCCGCGCAGCGGTGCGTCATCCGCTGGGCTGCCGAGCGTACGCTCCGGCACGAGTTCGACGTCGTGCAGCCGAATCTCGATCATGCGGCGGCTCCCTTGTTCCTACCGTGCACATAAGTGAACGCTCCCCAGTCACGGTAGTGGGGATACGTGGCGCGCGTGGCGAGTTGGGCACCGCGGAAGGCCTGTTCCGGGTCCGCGCCGCGCGCGACTCCGTGGTACAGGTGGTGGTAGAAATACGTGGCCGGCGCCGGGCGCACGGGCCACAGGCACCCGACGACGGCCTGCGCTCCGGCGGTGATCAGTGCCGAAGGGATGCCGCGAATGTTGTCTCCGCGGTCGAATCGGCCGAGCGCCGACTCACAAGCGGCGAGTGTGACAAGACGGACGCCGCGCAGGTCGACATCCAGGAAGTCGTACGCGAATACGCGGCCGTCGTCGTCGCCGTCCGGCGTGAGGTAGAGGCAGTGCATCCACGGCGCGTCCTCGTCCAGCGTCCCGTGTACGGCAATGTGGACGACGTCCGCCGTGGACATCTCTGCGCGCAGCCTGTCGCGAGTGGCCGCACGACCGGTGAGGGCCTCAGCGCCCACCGCCTCGGCAACCTTCCGCGCGTGCTCCTCCAGCGCCGGTTCGGCATGCAGACCGAAGGGAACACCCCCGGCAGCGGAGGCCAGTACAACGGTCCGGCCCTCACGCGCAGGCACTTCGACGGGTGCCAGGGCTTCGAGACCGGCGATCGTGGTGACCGTCCAGTCGTCGACGATCAGACGGCCGCCCCTGCGGCAAAGCGGTAGGGGCAGGAAGTGCAGAGCGTCGTGCGGCCAGGCCAGGATTCGGTCCTTGCCCTGGGCGCGCCACTTGTCCCACCGTTCGCTGCCGCCGACCGGCAGGCCGGCCGACTCCAGCAGCCGACTGCCCTCCGGTGTCACGTCGCCGAACAGCGGGTCGCGTTCGATCTCCGTCCGGATCGCCTCGACCCGGTCCGCATCCGGGTGCCGGTCGCCGTTCTCGTCCGCGCCCTCGCCCTCGCCGAGGTGCACCACGAGCTCCCGGCCCTGCCTGGTGACCGCGAGCAGCACGGCCGCGCCGCTCACCGCCGCGGGCAGGAACCACGTCAACAGCACCGTTCGATCGTCCAGCAGATCATGCACCTTGGCCCAGATGCGCTGGTCGTCGATGAGCGGTGCCGAACGCCGACGCAGCTCGTCGTCGATGAACGACGAGATTCGCCACCGCAGATTCCGGGCGATCTGCGTGTTGTCGTGGCCGCCAGGACGATGGTCGGCGTCCACCACGTTCAGCAGGTTCGGCAAGGCGCTGCCGGCGGCGGCGGGATCCTCCCAGTCGCGCAGCTTGCCGAGGAAGTGCTGGATGTGCGCAGGCAGCACGAGCGGGCCTTCGATGCGCCACCACGCGCCCAGCTCCGAACCCTTGCCCGCTTGATGCAGGCCGAGTATCAGCCCCATTGGCAGCGTCTCGCTTTCCGCGGTGAGCTGCCATATCGCCGAGTGCACGAGGTCGCGCAGTATCGCGCCGAGTTCGGGCGTGCCGCTCGTGTCAAAGTTCGGCGCATCCACGATGATCGCGTACAGCGCATTCCTGAGTTCGTCGCCGCGGAGGTTGTCCAGCTGCTGCACAAGCGGCACCAGGCTCGCCTGCGCCAATTCCTCGAAGCCGAGCGAGGCGTAGGCGAGCGCCGCGTACGTGTAGTAGCCCCATGGGAACGGGACAGGGCTGGAGACCGGCTCGCCTGCCTCCGCCGACTGGTAGTACAGATCCGCCGTGAGCAGCCGGATCTCCTCGTTCCTACTGTCGCCCGCCTGCCGCAGGAGGGTGAGCCCCAACGCCGGCTGCCGCCGGTCGCGGGCGTGTGCGGCCGCATGCAGCAGAGCCGCAGATCGCTGCGCCGGTGTCCAGGACTCCGGGAACGACACCGGGAGCACCTGGTCGGGGCGCGGGCACTCGGTCGGGTCGTCGGGCAAGGCGTGGAGCCGGGCCTCGATCAGCTGCCTGCGGTGGGCAGAGGGCCGCTGGATGTCGAGCTGCCCCGCCCAATCCAACACGGTGCGCAGCAGCAGCCGGTCGGCGCGTTCCCGGGCCAGGTTGACGCCCTGGCTGATCACCTTCGCGGTCACCGTACTGCCGTGGGCGGCGACGAAATCGGCCGGTGGCGTCCCGAACACCCCCGCGAGCACCCCGTCGGTCGTCTCCGGGGACACCCCGTCCACCGTCCTGAGGAGGAACAGCGCGAGGTCCGGCTCGTCGGCAGCGGACGAGTCGCGCCATGCCGACAGCGCAGCGCGGGCAGCATCACGGTGCACTCCCTCCTCGTCCGCGAGAATCTGAGCCAGTACCGCCAGCAGCCGGGGCCTCTTCAACCCACCGTCCAGCTCCAGCGCGCGCACCACCAGGTGTCCCGCTTCCGCCACCAGCCGGTGGGACTCCGTCTGGAAGGGCTCCTCTTCGGTGAACCACGTGCGGTACAGGTCCGCGGTCAGCCGAGCGGACCATGTGGTCAGCAGCGGCTCGCGAGCGTAGTCGTCGGCGGCCAAGTCCTCCGGTCCCCGGGTCGCCATCCGTAACCGAGCGGCAGCCAGCAGCGCGGCTTCCAAGTCGGCGGAGTCGCTCAGTTTGTCGATCAGCCGAGCCGCCAAGGCTTCCGACTCCTCGAACACCGCGCGGTCGCACCGGTCCGCCACCAGGTGGACGCCCGCCTCGACGGTTTGGAAGGCCGCGACCCGCCAGGCAGCCTCCATCGCGCAGGCGTCGGCGACCTCGGCGACCAGTCGCCAGTAGACGTACATGAACTCCACCAGGCCGCGGTGATCGAGGAACTCGTCCCGGAACAGCAGATCCACCATCGCCGCGGCGGGCATCGCACCGTGCTCCGCCAGGGCCTGTCGCATCTCCACTACTTCGCGCGCCCGTCGCTTCGCCTCGTCCAGCGACATGATCCGATCGCACACGTACTGCGCCAGCTCCATGAGCACGCCGACGGGGTCGATGACGAAGGTGACTGTCGGCTTGCCGTCCGTCTCGTAAGCAGGCTCACCGAAGCGCACAGAGCCGGCGCACACCTTCCCCCGCCGCGTTTCGAAGACCAGCGCGCCGAGCGGATCATCTGTGGCAGGCAGCACGTGGGACACGACCAGCATGACCGAGCCCGAGACGTCCGCCGCCTCCCGCCACCCTGGCGGCCTTTCCAGGTCGAGCTCGTGCACGAAGTACGCACCATCAGGGCCGAGAACGGACAGCACACCTTCTTCGTCCTGCGTGACACACCACCGGGGGGCGAGAGGGTGACTGAACGGCAATTCGTCCAGTGAGAGGAGCGCTGGGAGGCCCCGCGCGTACGCGCGGGTGAACAGGCTGCCTCCCGCCCCGCCACCAGTGGTGAACGGGCTGATGCTGGCCAGACCGACGGCCAGGCCGGCATGCCGGACACCCTCCACATCGGCGAGGAACGCCCACCCGGTGACCTCCCGTGACAGTCGCACGCCATCCCCCTTCGCGCCGCCGGTCATCGACAGGTTCAACGGTGGCACAGACAAGGGCCGGACCAGCCCGCTTCCCGCGCACGGGACGTTGATCTCAAGGGCGACAACGTGCGCGCCCCGCTGTGCGCCCGCCCTTGCGCGGCTGTTCCGATTCGTTCATGGAAGCTTCGCCCACGAAGGGCAACGCCACCGCTACTCCGACTCGCTTCCACTACTTTGCGTAGCCCGTTCCTGCACCTGGATCGGACTCCTAGCCAGCTCTGATCTGCCCTCTCCGGCAGTCGCGACTGGGAGAATCCGGGGAGAATGAAGGCCCGTTGGGGAGCGGCTGGGGAGGATCGGCCGTACAAGCGGGCAGCACGGTGAAAGGGTCGGAAAGATCGATCGCCGCAGGTCGGACTGCCCACACAGTCGGTTTCCGCAGGTCAGCGGCGTGTGGGTGACGACGTCAAGAAGATCTCCTCATGGGCCGCCATCCTCTTCGCCCCCACCCTGGTCGGCACGATCTACGGCATGAACTTCGAGTCCATGCCTGAGTTGGGTTGGAGCTTCGGATACCCCCTTGCGATCTGCCTCATGGGGATGGTTTGCATCAGTTTGTACGTGATTTTCAAGCGGCGGGACTGGCTCTGAGCCCCTCGTATCCCGCTCAGTCGTCCTTCGCACTTCGCTCTCGCGACACTCACAGAACGGCCCAGAAGCGGCCGTGGGGGTCCCTGGGGAGAATACATGCGGGTGATCTCCTCACCTTGCCTCAGACCGGCCCCTGAACAGGCCTTTTGTGACATTGACAGGCCCTGGGGGGAATTTGGGGAGAATCGACTGGCAGCCGGCTGGTGCCTCGCGTCCGCCGCAACGGGCCCGCCCGAGTGCGTGTGGCTGCGGCCGGGAACTGCAGGCGGCCGAGCACGGCCCGGACCAGACAGAGGCGACGGCAGGACTGAAAGCAATCGCCGCAGTCAGCCACGACCCCCGTACGCCGCTCGCCTCGATCAAGGTCTCGCGGTCGGGGCGCCTCATCGTCCTGCAGACACCATGCTCTCGGCCCCCTCCTTGTCGGCCGCCACTCTGCCCGCCGACCGGTGGCGGGCAGAGTGGCTCCGAATTGGCCCGAGTCTGTCTCCAGGTGCCGCAGGGGTGCTCCGGGTGGCGGGCCTCGCGGATTTCCGGCCGCCCGCTGGACGAGGACCCGGGCCGTGAGTGTGCCTCCGGGGGTCCCGCCCAGGACGGAGTATGGGATGCCAGACGTACTGCCCGGAGCACAGCAGGCGCAGTGCTTGAGTCCGACGTTTCAGAGCCGCGGCACCTGTGCAGGGCCGTGCTCTACGGCGGGGCCCCGAAGCCTTCTCGGCTACCTCACCGAGGTGCCCCGCTGGCCCCGACCTGGAATCCTCCAAGCGGAGCCGGACCTGGTGATGCGCCTCGTGGCTGTAGGTCCGCATACCAGTCACGATGTACACATCGGATACGGGCACGTCACACGGCGGCGGAGTGCAGAGTCGCCTTCCCCACTACCCCGATCCCTGTGCGCTCGCCGGGGCGTGCGGCGGCAGGGGTGGGGACTCGGACGTCGATGGGCTGGTCAAGGCCGTCCACCGCAACCGTGACCATGGCGTCGTGGCCGTAGAAGCGGACGTCAGTCACCGTGCCACGGGCTTCGGCCCCATCCGGGTCGGTCAGTCGGAGCTGCTCGGGCCGGAGCAGCACCACGCCGTCGCGGACCCCGCGGGACCGATCCGTCAGCGGGATACGGCCGAGCGCGGTGGCCGCCACGCCTTGGTCCGCGGTGCCGGTGACGAGGACCGCGTCACCGACGAATGCGGCCACCCAAGGGTCCTCGGGACGGCTGTACACCTCGTGCGGCGTGGCGCACTGGGCCACGCGGCCGTCCCGGACGACGGCGACGAGGTCGGCCGTGGAGAGGGCTTCCTGCTGGTCGTGGGTGACGAGCAGGGCGGTGGCTCCGGTGGCGCGCAGGGCTGCGCGCACGTCGGCCCGTACGCCGGCGCGCAGGGCGGCGTCGAGGGCGTTGAACGGCTCGTCGAGGAGGACCAGGGCGGGCTGCGGTGCCAGAGCCCGGGCCAGGGCGATGCGCTGCTGCTGGCCGCCGGACAGCTCGTGCGGCATGCGGTCGCCGTAGCCGGCCAGTCCGACGAGTTCGAGCATCTCTTCCGTGCGCCGGTGCCGGGTGGACCGGTCGAGGGTGGTCAGGCCGAAGGCGACGTTGCGGGCCACGCTCAGGTGTGGGAAGAGCGCGCCCTCCTGGGGCACGATGCCGATGCGGCGGCGTTCGGGCGGAAGGTGGACCCCGGGGCCGCTGAGCGCGCGTCCGTCGAGGGTGACGGTGCCTGCGTCGGCGCGCAGGAAGCCCGCGATGATGCGCAGCAGCGTGGTCTTGCCGCAGCCCGAGGGACCGAGGACCGCGGTCAGCGCGCCGCCGGGGACCGTGAGGTCGAGGCCGTCGAGGACCGGCGCCGCACCGGGGCCGTACGCCTTGGCCAGTCCGGCGATCTGCAGGTCGGTCATGTGCGGTGCCTTCCGAGGAGATAAGACGGGATGGCGGCCAGCAGGATCAGCGCAGCGGCGTAGGGCGCGGCGGCGGCGAAGGATCCGGTGCCGGTCTCCGTCCACAGGCGGGTGGCCAGGGTGTCCATTCCCGTGGGGCGCAGCAGGAGGGTGGCGGGGAGTTCCTTCATGCACACGACGAAGGTGAGCGCGGCTCCGGCGGCGACCCCGGGGGCGGCCAGCGGCACGGTCACCTCGCGCAGCACGCGCAGCGGGGAGCGGCCCAGCGAGCGGGCCACGTCCTCCAGGACGGGCGGGGACTGGAGCACGGCCGCGCGGGTCCCCGCGACGGCGACGGGCAGGAAGAGCACGGCGTACGCGCAGACCAGCAGCGGGAGTTCCTGGTAGACCGGTTCGGCGTAGCGGACCGCGAAGAAGACCAGGGACAGGGCCACCGTGATGCCCGGAAGCGCGTGCCCGGCGTAGGCCGACTGCTCCAGCAGTCGGGCAGTCCGGCCGCGGTACCGCGCGGCGATCACTCCGACCGGGAGGGCGAGCAGGGTGGTGAGCGCGGCTCCCGCGGCGGCGACGCCGAGGGTGGTGGCGGCGGTGTCGAGGAGCGTGGCCGGGTCCCAGGTCGCGGAGTTGCCGACGGCCAGCCAGTACCCGAGCGTCGCCAGCGGGGTGAGGACGGCGATGCCGGTGACCGCCGCGCACCAGGCCAGCGCGGGCACCCGCCAGCGGCCCAGCGCGGCGGGAACGGCGGGGCGGGCGGTGCCGCCGCCCGTTCTCGCGTGGCCGGCCCGGCCGCGGGTCCGCGCCTCGGCGGCGACCAGGGCGATCGTCATCACCACGAGGACGATGCTGAGGGCGGCGGCCGGGGTGCGGTCGAAGCTGGCCCGGTAGGAGGTGTAGATGCCGCGCGTGAAGGTGTCGTACCGCATCAGCGACACGGCGCCGAAGTCGGAGAACACGTACAGCGCCACGAGGACCGCCCCGCCGGCGGCGGCGGGCCGCACCTGCGGCAGCGTCACCCGCAGGAACGTCTTGAGCGGGCCGTGCCCGAGGGAGCGGGCTACCTCCCCCTGCGCCGGGTCGGTGCCGCGCAGGGCGGCGGTGACGGGCAGGTAGACGTACGGGAAGCTCACCAACGTCAGCGCGAGGGCCGACCCGGTGAAGCCGGCCAGCTCCGGGAAGGCGGACAGCCAGGCGAAGGCGGCGACGTAGCTCGGCACGGCCAGCGGCAGGGTCACCAGCACGGACCAGGCCCGGGCGCCGGGCAGGTCGGTGCGTACGGTCAGCCAAGCCAGGGAGACGCCCAGGACCAGGCAGGCCGAGACGACCACGACGGCCAGTCCGAGGCTGCGGCCTAGCAGTTGGGCGGTGCGCTCGTCGGCGATGACGTCCCAGGCGAAGGCCGGGCCGCGCTCCAGGGAGCGGACGGCGAGGTATCCGAGGGGCAGCAGGGCGAACACCGCGGCGACGGCCGCGGGAACGAGCAGGATGGCGGGTGGCCGACGGCCGGCACGCCACCGCCCGCTCCGCGCGGTGGCGCCGTCCGGGCGGTGGGCAGTGGCGGGATCCGTCGGCGTGACGGGATCCGTGGAGGGCATGAGGGTCAGACCATCCCGGCTTCTTGGAGCATCTTCAGGGTCTCCTGAAGCGATTCCAGCTTCCCGAGGTCGATCTTCGGTGCGTCCAGGGAGGCCAGCGGCGGAAGGCCCTTGACCGTGCTGGTCACGCCCGAGGCCAGCGGGTACTCCTTGGTGTCCTCGGCGAAGTACTTCTGCGCCTTCTCCGAGAGCAGGAAGTCGACGGCCTTCTGGGCGACCGGTGCCTGGTCGGTTCCCTTGACGACGGCGACACCGGCGGTGTTGACGAGGCCACCCGCGTCACCACCGGGGAGGAAGTGGATCTTCGCCTTGACCTTCGCCTCGCCCTTCTCGGCGACCTGCTCGTACCAGTAGTAGTGGTTGACCAGCCCGAGCGAGACCTCGCCCTTGCCGACCGCCTCCAGCACCTTGAGGTTGTTGTCGTACACCTTCGGCTCGTTGGCCTTCAGGCCCTTCAGCCAGGTGCGGGTGGCGTCGTCGCCCTCCAGGACGCGCATGCCGGTGACGAAGGCCTGGAAGGAGGCGTTCGTCGGGACGTAACCGACCTTCCCCTTCCACTCCGGCTTGACCAGATCGTGAACGGTGTCCGGGACCTTGGAGACCTGTCCCGGGTTGTACGCGAGGACGCGGACCCGCCCGGAGGTGCCCACCCAGTCGCCCGCGCCGCCGCGGAAGCCGGGGTCCACCTTGTCGAGGGACGCCTGCGGAAGCTTCTCCAGCATGCCCTTGGTGGACAGGGCCCCGAGGGCGCCGGCGTCCTGGGAGAAGAACAGCCCGGCCTTGGTCTTGCCGCCCTCTTCCTGGATCTGGGCGGCGAGTTCGGCGCTCTCGCCGTAGCGGACGGCGACCGTGGTGCCGACGGCCTTCTCCAGATCGTCCAGGAGCGGCTTGACCAGCTTCTCGTTGCGGCCCGAGTAGATGACGAGCCCTGCGTCGTCCTCGTCGACGCCGCAGCCTGCGACGGCGGGGAGGAGGAGTGCCGCCGCGAAGAGCGCGGTCAGGCGTCGGACCAAGGGGCGTCGCATGGGAAGCCTTCCTACAAGGGCAGCGGAGAACCGGGTATCGCCCCATAAGTAAGG
Source organism: Streptomyces erythrochromogenes (assembly GCF_036170895.1). Taxonomy (NCBI): domain Bacteria; kingdom Bacillati; phylum Actinomycetota; class Actinomycetes; order Kitasatosporales; family Streptomycetaceae; genus Streptomyces; species Streptomyces erythrochromogenes. Next base: position 1,854,596 of record NZ_CP108036.1, read on the forward strand.
TAAAGCTAACCTAAAGGTCAAGGGTGATACACGCAACAGTTCGACCGCGCCCACCCATCGGCGGAGCCGACCCTACCGCTTATTTTTCAATGGATCTTCCATGAGCCATCTGTGACTTTCCTGTGACTATCGGGCGAGGTAAGGCATTCCTAAGATGCGCCCGTGACAGTCCTTCCCGGCCTACTCCCAGGCACCGCGTCCGTCCCGTTCGCCCTCGGCCTCGCCGCCCACGGCGACCGGACCGCCATCATCACGGCCGACGGCACGGTCAGCTATGCCGAGTTGGCCGTACGCGTGGACAGGACGGCCCGCCGCCTCGGCCGGGAACGCCGCCTGGTCCTGCTGGTCGGTACCAACACCGTCGACGCCCTCGTCGTCCACCTCGCCGCCCTCGCGGCCGGGCACCCCGTCCTCCTGGTACCGGGCGACCACCCCGAAGCCGTCCAGTCCTTGATCGACGCGTACGACCCGGACGTCGTGGCCCGCCGCGAGGGCGAGGACATGCTGCTCGACGAGCGGCGCGAGGTCTCGGCACACGACCTGCACCCGGACCTCGCCCTGCTGCTCAGCACCTCGGGCTCGACCGGATCACCGAAGCTCGTCCGGCTGTCGCACGAGAACCTCCAGACCAACGCGGAGTCCATCGCCCAGTACCTGGACATCCGGGACACCGACCGCGCCGCGACCACCCTGCCCCTGCACTACTGCTACGGCCTGTCCGTCGTGCACAGCCACCTCCTGCGCGGCGCCGGACTGATCCTGACCGACCTGTCGGTCGCCGACACCTGCTTCTGGGAGCTCTTCAAAGCCGCGCGGGGGACGGCCCTCGCCGGGGTTCCCTACACCTTCGACCTGCTCGACCGGGTCGGCTTCGCCGCCATGGAACTGCCCCACCTGCGCTACGTCACCCAGGCGGGCGGGCGCCTGGCGCCCGACCAGGTCCGCCGCTACGCCGCACTCGGCCGCGCAGCCGGCTGGAAGCTCTTCGTGATGTACGGCCAGACCGAGGCGACGGCCCGCATGGCCTACCTGCCGCCGCACCTCGCGGAATCCCGCCCCGAGGCGGCAGGGATCCCCATCCCCGGCGGCTCCTTCCGCCTTCGGCCGCTACCCGACAGCGCCGACGGCCCTGACTGCACCCATGGCACCGACGACGACACCGGCGAGCTGGTCTACTCGGGCCCCAACGTCATGCTCGGCTATGCCCGTTCCCCGGGCGACCTCGCGCTGGGCCGGACCGTGCACGAACTCCGCACCGGCGACATCGCGCGCCGCTCGCCCGACGGGCTGTACGAGATCGTCGGCCGGAGCAGCCGGTTCGCGAAGATCCTCGGCCTGCGCATCGACCCCGGGCAGGTCGAGGCGATGCTCGCCCGGCACGGCGTCAGCGCCCTGTGCACCGGCGACGACGAGGCACTGCGCATCGCGGCCGTCGGCGGCCACGACCGGGACGCCCGCCGGATAGCCCGGCGCGTGGCCCGCGACTGCAGTCTGCCGGCCCGCGCCGTGCATGTCCGCGTCCTGGCCACCCTCCCCCGCCTCCCCTCGGGCAAGCCCGACTACCGGGCCGTGCGCAACCTGACCCGTCAGGCGCCCGACAGCACCACTGACACCACCACCCGCCCCGCGGCCACGCCGGACGGCGCCCCCGAACCCCTACACCTGCTCTACGCACGGGTCCTCGACCGCTCGGACGTGACGGACGACAGCTCCTTCGTCAGCCTGGGCGGCGATTCGCTCTCGTACGTGGAGATGTCGATCCAGCTCGAAGAGCGGCTCGGTCACCTGCCGGCCGGCTGGCACACGACACCGATCCGGGACCTCAGGCCGCCCGAGCACGCGGACACCTCCCGCAGGCGGACCCTGGAGACGAGCGTCGCGCTCCGCGCCCTGGCCATCTTCTGCATCGTCGGCTCGCACATCCAGGTGTTCGGCATCAAGGGCGGGGCGCACATCCTGCTCGCGGTCGCCGGATACAACTTCGCCCGCTTCCAGCTCACTTCTGCCGAACGGCGCGTACGCGTACGCCGGGGCTGGACCAGCCTCGCCCGCGTCGCGCTGCCGAGCATGGCCTGGATCGGCCTGATCCTGCTCCTCAACGACGACTACACGCTCGCCAATCTCTTCCTGCTCGACAGCGTCATGGGCCCCGCCGACCTCAAGACCGGTATGCACTTCTGGTTCATCGAGGCCCTCGTCTACATCCTGATCGCCGCCGTCGGCCTCCTGGGCCTGCCCGCAGCCGACCGGGCGGAGCGCCGGTTCCCGTACGCCCTGCCCCTGGCCCTCGCCGGCCTGGGACTCCTCACCCGGTACGACCTCGTCGGCCTGCCGGAGCGCGAGCACATCCCCGACGCCGTCACCGTCTTCTGGCTGTTCGCCCTCGGCTGGGCCGCCGCCAAGGCCGCCACCGTGCGACAGCGCCTCCTGGTCACCCTCGCGGCCCTGGCCACCGTGCCGGGCTTCTTCCCCGGCGACCCCGGGCGCGAGGCGATTATCGTCGCCGGATTCGTGCTCCTGGTGTGGGTGCCCAGCCTCCCCAGCTGGGAGCGCCTGAACCAACTGGCCGGCCTCCTCGCGACCAGCTCCCTGTACATCTACCTGACCCACTGGCAAATCTTCCCGCTCATCGACGGGTTCTCCCGGCACCTGGCGTTCTTGGCCTCGCTCCTCTTCGGCATCGCCTACGCGGCCGGCGCCGCCCGCCTGATGCGAGGACTGTCGGCACGCAGAGGGGCTCGCGCCTCGGCGGATTCCTGACCCGCGGAGCGACTGGTCGGGGCGGCTGGGGAGAATCGGCTGCATAAACGGGCAGCAGGATGAAAGACTCGGAAACGTCGATCGCTCCAGGTCAGACCACCCGTGCAGCCGATTTACGCAGGTCAGCGGTGTAAGGGTGCCGACTTCAAGAAGATCTCCTCCTGGGCCGCCATCCTCTTCACCCCCACCCTGGTGGGAACCATCTGCGGCATGAACTTCGAGGACATGCCCGAACTCAAGTGGGCAGCCGGCTACCCCTTCACGATCCTGCTGATGGCGGTCGTCTGCGTCAGCCTGTACGTCATCTTCAAGAAGCGCGACTGGCTGTAATCGGGCCATCAACTCCGTTGATCTACTCGTCTGTTGCACCCGAGCCACCTCGTACCGAACGACGCAGCAGCCCTCGGCCCGGCCGTCAGGGGCCCTCACCGCCGTCACAGGCCGGCGAAGGTCAGGGCCGTCGCGATGACCGAGCGGGCCACGGTCGCCGCGAACTCCGGGTTGTGGTCCTGGTCGAGGAGGGTGTCGCCCGGGGTGTGGTACTGCCGCGTCCCGGTGCCGGGGTCTCCGTCGGGCGTGGAGAACAGGTCCTCGGAGACGGCGACGGCGGCCCAGCCCCGCTCGTGGAAGCTCGCGTGGTCGCTGCGCCCCGCCGCCGGGTCGGCGGGACCGGTGAGCTGCTGCACCGTCACCGCGGAGTCGATGACCGGCACGGTACGGGCGACCCGTTCGCCCAGCGCGTCGGACGCGCTCACGACCGGGCCCGCCACCAGGGACCCTGCGTGGATCTCGACGACGGGGCTGCTCCCCTGCTGCCTGCCCGCGATCATGTCCATCTGGAAGACCCCGGCGATGCGGTCACCCGCCGCAGCGGCGGCCCGTGCGTAGAACTTGCTCCCGACCAGGCCCTGTTCCTCGGCGTTGAACAGTACGAAGCGCACGTTCCGGGTGGGCTCCCTGCCGTCGTCGAGCAAGCCTCTCAGACACTCCGCCGCGGCCATGACGGCTGCTGTCCCGCTGCCGTCGTCGTCGGCTCCCGGCGCGGGGTCGACCGCCGGATCGTAGGGGCGCGGATCGCCGTCAGCGTCGACGAAGTCGCCGTTCGCCGCAGTGGAGTCCATGTGGGCGGTGATGAGTACGGTCGAGTCCGCGCCGGGGACGCTGTGCTCGGCCTCCACGTTCAGCAGCCGGTGCTCGCGCCACCGGAACGGGTGCAGCCGGACGGTCAGGCCGAGGTCCTCGAACCGGCGCGCCAGCGCCTCGACGACCCGTGCGTTGTCCTCGGCCGACGCGTCCCGGCTGCGCACCTTCAGCGGTCCGCCCTCCACCAGCGGCTCGATGCCGGAGATGCGCGCCACGTGCCTGCTGAGCACCTCCGACGTCACGGCCGCGCGGACCGCGGCGATCGTCTCCGGGGAGGGGAGGCCGTCCCCGAACGCCGCCGCGAGGCGTCCGGGCGGGGCCTCGGTGCGGAAGTCGAGGAGCGCCGGGTCCGGTAGCAGCCGTTCGGTGTGTCCCGGCTTCGCACCCGGCAGGTGCACCTCCTCCACCGGGGCCCCGGCGGGCGCGGCGAGATAGACGCCGCCGGGCGCGGGCCCCAGCGAGGCGACCGGCGGGGCCGAGGTCGCCGCCAGCTCGTCGGCGACGTAGCCGAAGACGGCCGTGGCGCGCAGCGCCGCCTCGACGTCCGGCCGGGATCCGGGCGGGGCGCCGGCGAACGCCTCGAAGGCTTCGACGGCCGGGAGCGGGCGGTTGTCGCGGAGGAGGAAGGCCACCGTGTCCTCCACGCTCCCGCGCAAGTCGGTTGTGAATCCGGCCTGTTGGAGCGCGGTGACACCGCTCGTGCTCGCCATGGCGAGCACGAGCCGCGCGGAGGCGACATGCACCGGAACGACCTCCGCGGCGTTCGCGATCACCGCCAGGTCGGACAGCTCCCGCCCCTCCGGCAGCTCGATCCGCGTCCAGAGGACGGGACGGTTCTCCATGGCCGCGCGGGCGAACACGGGGTGGGCCGCGGTGCGCATCCCCGCTTCCCGGGCGAACGCGCGCTCCTGGGGGTCCTCGCCGACGAAGACGCACGCGACGGGAGCCGAGCCGGGCGGCTGGACGCTCGCGACCGCCTCGTCGAAGGGGCTCCGGCTGCCCTTCGGCCCCCAGCGCACGAGGGCGTCGTCCGTGAAGCGGCCGGGGAACGCCTCGTGCAGGGCCGCCGCCACGGTGGCCGGTGGAAGCGTTCCGGGGTCGGAGAGGATGCCCTTCGGAGCCTCGCCGAGGGAGTCGAGGACGGCCATGACACGCGGCCGGGGCCGGAGGGTCAGCGAGTCGTCGGCCGCCAGCAGGGCATCGGCCAGGGTGCCCCCTATGTCGAAGAAGAACACAGGCATCTGAAGTCCTCCGTGACCCGGGAGCCCGGGGGGCCGACGGCCACGTGCCCGGCCAACGGCCGGGCACGCTGCTCCGAGAACAGGCTCCCGACCCCTCCATCGTCGTCTTGCGGTGGCACCCCCGCATCCCCGCATCCACGGCGGATGCCGTTGAACGGGGCACAGTTGAACGGGACACGGCTGTGGGAGCAGGAGCACAGTGCATCCCTACGGGCTGCCCGGTTGCCGCCGGTGTCACCTGATGTGACGTTTGAAGGGGAGGCCGCGAAGGGGACGCGCGCGAAGGGGAGGGGAAGCAGGAGCGGGGGACCCCACCAGGAGCGTCACGAAGGGTCGTGTCATCAGTCATGTCACAGCTCGAAAGCTTCCGCTATCACTTCACCGACGACCCGCAGGCGGACGGCGGGCCTCCAGGGCCCGAGTCGGTGCGCGGGGTGGGCGCCCCGGAGGGCGTCGAAGGGTCCCGCGGTTTCAACTCGGCCGAATCGGCCGCACGGTTCTACCTGGCGGAGAAGCTCGCCGTGGAGGAGTCACCGGCGCTGCGGGAGGCCGTCCGCGAGGACCGGCCCGAGCGGGTGCCCGATCTCGTCCTGAGCATGGAGCGCCGTCAGGCCGGTACGGGCACCACTCTGGTCCGCTTCGAGCAGACCCAGCAGGAGATCCCCGTCTTCGGCGCCGAGGTGCTGGTCGAGATCGACGAGGACCAGCGGCTGGTGTCGATGGACGGCAGGCTCGGCGAGGTGGCGGGCGTCACCCCCGTGCCGGAGCTGTCGGGTACGGAGGCCCTGGAGCGGGTCAAGTCGGCGACCGGGAGCACGGTCGACGCCGCGGAGCTGCCACCGCCCACCTTGACGTACATCAGCCGCAACGATCAGTGGCACCTGGCCTGGCACCTGCGCGAGGTGCCGGCCCAACTGCCCGAGAACCGCCGTGAGGCAGGCCGGCGCGGCCACGGCCTCGGCGCGTCGCCGCGCGAGGCATTCCCGCTCACCGGATACCTCGTCGACGCGCACTCCGGCGAGATCCTCAAGTCGTACGGGATGTCCCCCACGATCACCGTACCGATCAGGCTGGAGGGCGAGGACGAGGTCAGCGCCCGGCAGCGGTTCCACGGCAGCCGGCAGAACGGCTCCTTCCTCCTGCACGACCAGTGGCGGCAGATCGCCACCTACGACATGGGCTTCGCGGACATCGACACCGCCCCGCCGCCGACCGCGGCGATCGGCTCGCCGCAGGCCGACTTCGGTGTCGGCCACCGGGCCGGGGTCTCCGCGCACGTCAATGCCGAGCGGGTGGAGAAGTACTACCGCGACCAGCTCTTCCGCAACGGCATCGACGACGCCGACATGGACCTGGTCTCCCTGGTCAACTGCACCTACCACGAGGACGGACCGGGACCCGAGTGGTTCAACGCCGTCTGGTTCAAGGGGCGGATGTGGTACGGCCAGGTGTCCGAGGGAGGCCGGCTGGTCAGCCTGGCCCGGCATCTCGACATCATCGCGCACGAGATGACCCACGGGGTGATCGAGACCTCCAGCAACCTGATCTACCAGGACCAGTCCGGCGCCCTGAACGAGTCGCTGTCGGACACGATGGGCATCATCATCTCCAACTGGTACCAGGCCCCGGACCGCCACGACGTCGGCACCTGGAGCTGGGAGCTCGGGGCCGGGATGGGCGGCAACGGGAAACCCCTGCGCGACCTGAGCGATCCCACCCGGACCGGCGATCCCGACCACATGGACGACTATCTGAACACGACGCACGACAGCGGCGGGGTGCACACCAACAGCAACATCCACAACAAGGCGATGTTCAACCTGCTCACCTCGGTGGACGCGGCGGGCCGGCCGGTCCTCAAGGTCGAGGAGTGGGCGCTGCTGATCTACCTCGCCCTGGTGCGGCTGCTGAGCACGTCTGACTTCTCGGACATGCGACGCGCCCTGCGGGACGTCACCGGCACGTACCTCTTCGGCAACACCGCGCTGCAGTCCGCCGCCCGGGCTGCGATCGACGAGGCGTACGAGAAGGTGGGCCTCCCCGCCTGAGCCTCCCCGCCTGAGCCCCTGGGCCGGGTCGGCACGTCCGCTCATCCGATGATGACGGTGTCCTGGGCGCGCCGACCCGGCCGCCGTGCGCTGACAGGTGTGGGTGGGGCGTTCCTGGGGAGGCGCACCGCGGGAAGGCGGTGAGCGGTCATGGCGCGGGTGGAGGTGGAGGGGGGCGAGGTCGTGGTGCGGCTGGGGGTGCGCGAGGGCCTGGCGGCGCGGCGGCGGCAGGTGCGCGTACCCGTGTCGGCGCTGCGCGAGGTGCGCGTCGAGAGGAGCTGGTGGCGCGTACTGCGCGGCCGGCCCGGTTCGGGGAGGTGGTCCCCGGGGCGGTGCAGCGGGGTCCGGGACAGGCCGGCCGGGGAGGACTTCGTCGCGGTGAAGGCCGAGAGCACCGTCCTCTGTCTGGAGCTGGCCGAAGGGGCGCCCTTCAGCCGGGTCGCCGTCTCCGTCGACGATCCGGAGCGGGCCGAACGAGAGGTGCGCGCGGCCATGGCGTCCGGGGATGCCGGCGGCCGCTCGCGCGGAGAGTGATGTCACATCCATCATGGCAGGTCAGAGGGTGTGCCCGGCCCTTTCCCGGTCACCTGGAATTGCCGTCAGGCCCTGCTGCGCCGGCCGCCGAGGGACACGACCCGACCGGCTGGGCCCCTGGTTTGGGCAGCGCCGGACGGGTAGCCGCAGGGCAGGGACCGGTACGCACGGAAGGAGTGTGAACGGTCATGGGTGGCGAGACGGGCAAGAAGGAGGAGCGGATCCGCGGGCGGTCGCCGGATCCGGACCGGATGAAGACGGGCGGCCGGCCGCGCACCCCGGACGAGGTCGCGCACGAGCGGGGCCGGGAGGACGCGACGATGCGGGACGTGATGCGGGACCTGGGCGAGCGGGACCTGGACGACATGCGGGACGACCGCTGACCGGACCCGCCCGCCGCCCACCCGACCCGCCCCGCTCGCCGCCGCCCGGACGGAGCGGCCCCGGGCCGGGCGTCAGCAGATGCGCGGCAGCTGCTCACCGATCGGGAGGTCGACCACACGCGTGCCGCCGAGGGCGGTACGGGCCACGACCAGGCCCGGGTGGGCGTCCACGGCCTCGCCGATGACCGTCGCCGCCCGCCCGAGCGGATGGGCGCGCATCGCGTCCATTACGGCCTCGGCGTGCTCGCGCGGCACGAAGGCCACCAGCTTGCCCTCGTTCGCCACGTACAGCGGGTCGAGGCCGAGGATCGCGCACGCGTTGGCGACGGCCGCGGGGACCGGGACGCTGCGCTCCCGGATCACGACCCCGGTGCCCGAGGCGGCCGCGATCTCGTTCAGGGAGGCGGCGAGGCCGCCCCGGGTGGGGTCGCGCAGGACGTGCAGGTCGGGGGTGACGGCGAGCATGCTCTGGACGAGACCGCCGAGGGCGGCGCAGTCGCTCTCGACGTCCACGCCGAACTCCAGGCCCTCCCGGACACTCATGATCGCCACCCCGTGGAGGCCGATCTCTCCGCTGACGATCACGACGTCGCCCGGTACGACACGCTGCGGACGCAGGTCCACCCCGTCGGGGATGATCCCGATGCCCGCGGTGTTGATGTAGACGCCGTCGCCGTGGCCCGCCTCGACGACCTTGGTGTCGCCGGTGGCGATCTCCACGCCCGCCGTCCGTGCGGCGGCGCCCATGGCCTCGGCCACGCGCGCCACCACCGACATCTCGATGCCCTCCTCCAGGATGAACCCGCAGGACAGGTACGCCGCGCGCGCTCCGCTCATGGCCAGGTCGTTCACCGTGCCGTTGACCGCGAGGTCGCCGATGCCGCCGCCCGGGAAGAACAGCGGCCGCACCACGTAGGAGTCGGTCGAGAACGCCAGCCGGACGCCCCCGAGGGAGACGGCCGCCGAGTCTCCCAGCTGGGCCAGCACGTCACCGCCGAAGGCGGGGGCGAAGAGGTGCTCGACCAGCTCGGCGGAGAGTGCGCCACCGCCGCCGTGGCCCATCACCACGCGCGGACGGTCGCGCAGCGGGGCCGGGCAGGTCCAGCCCGTGATGTCGAGGGTGGTACCGGCGTCAGACAACGGGGCTCGCCTCCTGCGGGGTGGTCGCGGCGGCGGGAACGGTCCCCAGTTCGAGCCGCCGGTAGAGGTAGTACGCGGCGCAGGCGCCCTCGCTGGAGACCATCGTGGCGCCGAGCGGGCTGCGCGGGGTGCACAGGGTGCCGAACGCCTCGCACTCGTGCGGTTTCAGCAGCCCCTGGAGCACCTCGCCGCTGCGGCACTCGGCCGGCTCCCGGGTGTTGATGCCGCTGACCGAGAAGCGGTGTTCGGCGTCGAAGTCGCGGTAGCGGGCGGACAGCCGCCACCCGCTGTCCGGGATCACGCCGATGCCGCGCCAGGCCCGGTCGGTGACCTCGAAGACGTCCTCCAGCATGGCGAGGGCCGCCGGGTTGCCCTCCGGGCGGACGGCGCGCGCGTAGGCGTTGTCGACGGTGTGCTCGCCGCGTTCCAGCTGCCGCACGGCCCGGCGCACGCCCTCCAGGATGTCCAGCGGCTCGAAGCCCGTCACCACGATGGGTACGCGGTGGCGCGCGGCCAGCTCGGGGTACTCGCTCACACCCATCACGCTGCACACGTGCCCGGCGGCCAGGAAGCCCTGGACGCGGCAGCTCGGCGACTGCATGATCGCCTCGATCGCCGGGGGCACCCGGACGTGGGACACCAGCAGGCTGAAGTTGTGGATGCCGAGCTTCTTCGCCTGGTGGACGGTCATGGCGTTGGGCGGGGCGGTGGTCTCGAAGCCGATGCCGAAGAACACCACCTGGCGCTGCGGGTTCTCCTGGGCGACGCGCAGGGCGTCGAGCGGAGAGTAGACGACGCGTACGTCGCCGCCCTCGCTGCGCACCTGGAACAGGTCGCGGCCGGTGCCGGGCACCCGGAGCATGTCCCCGAAGGAACAGAAGATCACGTCGGGGCGGGAGGCGATCTCCAGTGCCTTGTCGATGACCTCGAGCGGGGTGACGCACACCGGACAGCCCGGGCCGTGGATCAACTCGACCTGCTCGGGCAGGAGTTGGTCGATGCCGTGCCGGATGATGGTGTGGGTCTGGCCGCCGCAGACCTCCATGAGGGCCCAGGGGCGGGTCACGGTGGCGTGGATGTCGTCGAGCAGCCGGCGCGCGAGGGCGGGGTCCTGGAACTCTTCGATGTACTTCACGGCCGGCCTTCTTCCTGGACGTGCTGGGGTGCGGTGGCCTCTCCCCCGAACGGGCCGTCGGCGAAGGGCCAGGGGGAGTCGGCGCCGGCCTGGGCGGCCGCCTGCTCCCACGGGTCGCCGAACTCCTCCTGGAGCATGCCGAGTTCCTCGAAGAGCGCGAGGGTCTGCCGGGCCGACTCCTCGTCGAGGCGCTGGAGGGCGAAGCCGACGTGGACGATGGCGTACTCGCCCACCTGAAGGTCCGGCAGGTACTCCAGGCACACCTCCTTCTGCACGCCGCCGAAGTCGACGGTAGCCATGCGGGTGCCGTCCTTCTCCCCGATGTCAAGCACTCTGCCGGGTACCGCCAGGCACATGGGCTTCTCCTTGCTGTGGGTGGTGCGGGTACTGCTCCGGGGCGGCGGCCGCCGCCACCATGAGCTGGCCGAGGGACAGCCCGCCGTCGTTCGGGGGGACCCGGCCGTGGCGCAGGACGGTGAACCCGGAGGCCCGCAGGGTGCGGGCGCACGCGGAGGACAGCAGGGTGTTGGCGAAGACGCCGCCGGTCAGCGCGACGGTGTCCAGGCCGTGCCGCTCGCGCGCGAGTGCGCAGAGCTCGGCGACGAGGGCGGTGACGCCGGCGTGGAAGCCGGCGGCGATCAGCCCCGGTTCCCGGCCCGCGCGTACGTCGGCCACCACGGCCGTCAGCAGCGGCGCCGGGTCGGCGACCACCGGGCCGGCGCCGGGGCGCTCCGGGACGCGCAGCCCGAAGGCGTAGCCGGGGCCGGCGGCAGAGGCCTCCAGGGCCGCGGCCTCCAGCTCGATCGCGGCCTGTGCCTCGTAGCCGGCGTGGTGGCAAACGCCGGCCAGCGAGGAGACGGCGTCGAAGAGCCGCCCCATGCTGGAGGTCGGGACGCAGTTCAGGCCGCGCTCCAACTGGCGTTCCAGTACGTGCAGTTCGTCGGGCGGGCAGGCGGCGACGCAGGGGAGGTCCGGGGTGCGGGCCAGGCCTGCGGCCCGCAGATGGGCCAGGGCCATCCGGTACGGGCGGTGCACCGCCGCGTCACCGCCGGGCAGCGGCACGTAGCCGAGGTGGGCGAAGCGGGTGTAGCCGGCGTAGTCGGCGAGGAGGACCTCGCCGCCCCACACGGCGCCGTCGTCGCCGTAGCCGGTGCCGTCGAAGGCGACGCCGATCACCGGGTGTTCGCCGTCGAGGCCGTGTTCCGCGAGGGCGGAGGCGATGTGCGCGTGGTGGTGCTGCACGCGGACGAGCGGGCGGGATCCCGTGGTGCGCCGCGCCCACTGGGCGGAGCGGTAGCCCGGGTGCCGGTCCGCCGCGAGGAGTACGGGGCGGACGCCGGTGATGGACTCCAGCTGCCGCTCGGCGCGTTCGAGGGCGTACTGGGTGGCGAGGTCGTCCATGTCGCCGATGTGGGCGGACAGCCAGGCGCGGCGTCCCTCGCCGAGGCAGAAGGTGTTCTTCAGGTCGCCGCCGGCGGCGAGGGTCGCGGGGACCGGCAGCGGCAGTGTCATCGGGAGCGGGGCGTAGCCGCGGGCGCGCCGTACGGTCAGCGTCTCGCCGTCGCAGACCCGCACCACGGAGTCGTCGCACGGCACGTGGATGGGGCGGTCGTGGGTGAGCCAGGCGTCGGCGAGGCCGGCGAGCCGTTCCAGGGCCTCGTCGTCGTCGGTGACGATGGGCTCCCCGGCGAGGTTCCCGCTGGTCATGACGAGCAGGCGGGGGCCGGGCGGGTCACCGGGCAGGCCGAGCAGCAGGTGGTGGACCGGGGTGTACGGGAGCATCACGCCGAGGTCGGGACAGCGCGGGGCGACCCCTTCGGCGAGTGCGCCCGCCGGGCCCCCGGGGTCCGCGCCGGCGCGGCGGCGCAGCAGCACGACGGGCCGTACGCCGCCCTCCAGCAGGGCGCGCTCCTCGGGGCCGATGTAGGCGTACCGTTCGGCGTCGCGGATGTCCCGGGCCATGAGGGCGAAGGGCTTGTCGCCGCGGGCCTTGCGGCGGCGCAGCTCGGCCACGGCTCCCGGGTGGGTGGCGTCGCAGGCGAGGTGGTAGCCGCCGAGGCCCTTGACGGCGAGGATCGCCCCGGCCGCCAGGAGTCGGCGGGCCCCGGCGATCGGGTCCTCGTCCGGGGTCTCGCAGGGGGGCCGCCCGGTCCGCCCGGTGAGCAGGGTCAGCCGGGGGCCGCAGGCCGGGCAGGCGACCGGCTGGGCGTGGAACCGGCGGTCGGCGGGATCGCCGTACTCGCGGGCGCAGTCGGGGCACATGGGGAAGCGGGCCATGGTGGTGTGGGCGCGGTCGTAGGGCAGCCCGGTGACGATGGTGAACCGCGGCCCGCAGTGGGTGCAGGTGATGAAGGGGTGCCGGTGGCGCCGGTCGGCCGGGTCGGCGAGCTCGGCGAGGCAGTCGGCGCAGGTGGCGACGTCCGGGGAGACGAGCGTGCGCGCGGGGCCACCGGTGCGGGAGGCGATGATGGTGAATCCGGCGCCGCCCGCGACGGGGACCTCGTGGTGGTCGACGGCGTCCACGACCGCCAGCGGGGGCGCGTCCGCCGCGAGGTGCTCGCAGAACCGCGAGACGGCGGCCGGGGCGCCCTCGACCTCGGCGACGACGCCCTCGGGGGTGTTGGTGACGTGCCCGGCGAGGCCGAGCCCGGTCGCGCGCGTGTAGAGGTAGGGGCGGAAGCCGACGCCCTGGACCACGCCGCGGACGGTGACGCGGCGGCGCTGGACCGCCTCCATCAGCGGGGCTGCGCGGCGGGCCGGACGTGCGGGTGCGGGTGCGCGTGATCGTGGTCGTGGTCGTGATCGGGGCCGGGAAGGTGGTCCGGGCCGTGGGAGTGGCCGGGGCCGTGGTGGTGGTGATGGTCGTCGGCCCCGTGGTCATGACCGTGCCCGTGCCCGTGCAGGTGTCCGTGGTCGTGCCCGTGCAGGTGGCCGTGGTCGTGGCCCTGCGCCTGCTGTCGGCCGGCCATCACCGGGGTGTGCGTCCCGGTCCCGTCCCCGGCCGCCAGCGCCCGGTCGAGCAGGAGCCCGAGGCCCTCGCCCCTGCGGGCCGAGGTCATGATGATCTCCACACCGGGGTTGACGCGTTCGACGTTGGCGCGGAAGGCGGCCTCGTCGAATTCGACGGCGTGCGCGATGTCGGTCTTGGTGACGACCACCAGCTGCGCCAGCCCGAAGGCGGTCGGGTACTTCAGCGGCTTGTCCTCGCCCTCGGTCACCGAGGCGAGCACCACCCGCAGCGACTCCCCCAGGTCGTAACTCGCCGGGCAGACCAGGTTCCCCACGTTCTCCACGAAGAGGATCCGAGTGTCCTCGGGCAGCCAGCCGTCCAGGTGCCGGCCGAGCATCCCGGCCTCCAGGTGGCACAGCCCGTCCGTGAGGACCTGCTTGACCGGTACGCCCGAACGGGCCAGCCGCAGCGCGTCGTTCTCGGTGGCCAGGTCCGCGGTGAGTGCGGCGACCGGCACCGATCGTTCACGCGCCAGGAGCAGTTCGCGCTCCAGGAGCGCCGTCTTGCCGCTGCCGGGGCTGGAGAGCAGGTTGACCACCGTCGTACCGCGGGCGGTGAGTCCGGTGCGCAGGGCCTGGGCGGCGTCGTCGTTCTTGGCGAGTACCGCCTGCCGCAGATCGACCACTCGGCACATGGTTCAGGCCTCCTCGGGAATCGGTTCGCGGGTACGGGCGCCGGCGGGGCCGTCCTCCCAGCGGACGCTGAGGATCTCCAGCTCGCGGCCCGACAGCAGTTCCACGTCCGTGGCCCTGCCGCATCCGGGGCAGCACAGCTCGGGGGGCATCCCCACGGCCCAGGTGCCGGGGCAGGTCGCGCAGCGGGCGCGGGCCGCCACGGATTCGGTGACGAGCTCGGCGCCGTCGAGAACCGTTCCGGCACAGGCCAGTTCGAAGCAGAAGGCCAGCGCGTCGGGCACCACCCCCGCCAGCTCGCCCACCCGGAGCCGTACGGACGTGACGGCGTGCGCGCCGGCCGCCGCGGCGGCTTCTTCCACCTGGCCCACGACGGCCATGGCGATCGACATCTCGTGCATCGGACTCCGTCCTGCCGGGGCTCATTACACCGGCGGGACGGGGTTGCGGCGGGCGGGCACGCCGATGCGCCGCACCCCCCGTACGCCGTTCGGCGGGGGGCACGGCGGCAGCGGTGTCACATCCGGCGCATGCGCAGGTAGCGCCTGAGGTCGGGAAGGACCTGGAGCACGACGGCGGCGAGGGCGGCGAGAGCGGCCCCGCTGATGACAGCCTTCTTCATGGGGTTCTCCTCAGTTCACGGCGGGGTGCGCCGGCTTCGTCGGGAGCCGGACGGTCGAGCAGGTCGAGGGCCATGCGGACGGCCTCCGGTACCGCGGCGGCCACGGGCGCGCTCAGTCCGATGCCCTCCTCGACGCAGGCCGGTTCACAGCCGAGGACCAGCGTGCGCCGCGGAGGGGTGGCGCCGGTTCCGGCGCACAGGGCGCCCAGCAGGGCGAGGACGGTGTCGGGCGACATGTGGTGGCCGTCGAGCACGGGCCCTTCGCCGGGTCCTGCTGCCTGCGTGCCGGCACCCGCATCGGCACCGGCACCCGCACCGGCGCCCGTCTCCGCCTCCGCCTCGATGAGGTAGAGGGTGCCCGGTGCGCTGCCGCGGGCGGTGGCGTCGACCAGGACGAGCGTGTCGTAGCCGTCGAGGAGCTGGTAGGCGAGGTGGACCCCGCGCACGCCGAAGTCGACCACCTCGACCCCGTCGGGCAGGGGGTGCGCGGAAAGGGCCCGCACGGTCTCCACGCCGAAGCCGTCGTCGCCGAGGAAGACGTTGCCGATGCCCGCGATCAGGACCTTGGGGCTCACGCGTCCTCCAACAGGGTGACCTCGTCGGGCTGGAAGTAGAGGAAGCGGCCCTGTTCCCGGCGGATGTCCGCGCCGGGGTCGTCCTCCACCGTGACGGCGAGGTGCACTCCCCCGTCGACGTCGTGCAGGACGGCCTCGACCTGTGCGGCGCGGCCGTGCAGGAAGAGGTCCTGGGCGTCGGTGCGGCGCGGTCCGGGGCGGAGCAGGACGCGGCTGCCCGGGCCGACGGGGGCGCCGTCGATCGTGACGCGGTCGCGGGCCGGATCGGCGGTGTCGGCGCCGGCCGGGTCCCACCAGGGGGTGTCCGGTCTGAAGACCGCTTCCTCGTCGGGGACTTCGCAGATCTGCTCCGGGCCGTCCGGGCCGGTGACCTCCCGCAGGGAGCGCACCGCGCCGTGCAGCCGTTCCAGCACCTCGGGGGGCAGGGAGTCGGCGAGGTCGATGACGGCGGCCGCCCGGGCGTCGGTGCCGCGCGCCTCGCGCTTCTCCTGGTCGGTCAGGGCTGCCGTGCGCAGGGCGAGGATCTCGTCGATCTCGGTGGCGTCGTACATGGCGCCCGCGCTCTCGGGGGCGATGGCCGGGTGGTCCTCCAGGATGATCGGGGAGGACAGGACCACGTCGGCGCGGCCCGCCTCGCCCGCGAGCACCGGCCAGGTGTGGCGGTTCTCGCAGTCGGCGACGGCCTCCCGGGCCCATTCGGGCGGGTCGGTCATCGACAGGAAGGAACCGGAGTCGAGGCCGAGCAGGAGGTGGGCGGCGACCAGCGAGCGGGGCAGGGCCGCTTCCCGGTCGGCGTCGGATCCGGCCGCGGGGGTCCACGGGCTGGTGTTCTCCACGACGGCCGTGAGCCGGAACACCCGGTAGGCACTGTCGAGTTCGACGGCCCGCAGCCGCAGTACGCCCTCGATCTCCTCGGTGCGCCGCACCAGGCGGCCCGCCGTCCGCCCGTCGGCGTCGAGGACGGGCTCGATGCCGTCGCGGGCGGGGCGGGCGAACGGCACGCAGATGCCGTCCCCCGCCAACCCGCTCACGGGCACGGCCAGTTCGACGCGCTCCTCGGTTCCCTCGTCCCAGGGGACGAGGACCCGGTCGGCCAGGTGCAGTTCGTCGGCGTCGGCGAAGCCGCCGCCGTCCAGCGCCTGCTGGACCGTACGCCGCTGCGCGTGCAGGAACCGCAGCTCCAGGGCGAGCGTCGCGTCGCCCTTCGGCTCCATCAGGATCTCGGTCCGCTGGAAGGCGTGCTCGCCGTGGGCCGGGCCCCATGCCGGGGGCACGAGGACCCCGAACTGCCAGCGCATCCGGTTCTTGGCGGCGGAGGCCCGGTACGGGTAGAGCACGTACCCCTCGAGGAGGACGGCGTCGGCCACCTGCCGGGCGGCCGCGAAGCGCTGGTCCGCGGTGGTGGTCGCGGTCACGGGGCGGTCCTCTCGGTGAGGCGCGGACGCAGCGCACCCAGCCGGACGGCCCCGGGCGGGGGCGGCTGCGCGGGGTCGGCCGCGTCCAGCAGGGCGCGTACGGTCGCCTCCCAGGAGGCGAGCGCGTGGCGGGAGCGGTAGGCGAGCAGCTCGGCCATGGTGTCGGCCGGCAGCCGGAGCCAGCCGCACCCGGGGAAGTGCTGCTCGACCATCTCGCGCCAGACGGCCACGGGCATCCGGTACGCGGCTTCGCGGTCCCAGGGCACCGGCTCGACCCGGAAGCCGCCGTCGCCGGTGAAGGCGGTGCCGGAGAACAGCATCAGCAGCGGGACTTCGCCGTCCTGGAGGGCTTCGAAGTACCGGGTCGCGGCGATGTCCATGTCGTAGGTGCAGGGCACGACGAGGTCCGCCTCGGTCTCCCCGGTGAAGCCTGGCACCATCACCGACACCATGGCGAACTGCACCGGCTGGAGCGTGGAGCCCCACCGGGAGCGTTCGCCGAACAGGTCGGCGAGGCCCTCCGCCTCGGCGGGGCCGTAGCCGCGCCGGGCCGGTTCGATGCGGATCTGGCAGCGCAGGGCGAGGGCGTGCACGCGGGTGTCCGGGTCGGCGGTGACGCGCAGCCGGAAGACGAGGGTGGGGCCGGCGGCGTACGGGTCGGCCCGCACCCCGGTGCAGGTGAAGCCGAAGCCCGTCATGACCGGTCCCCCGCGGGGTTTGCGGGGGCCACGGGCCTGGCCCGCCGTTCGACGTCGTCGAAGAAGGCGCCGAGGGCGGCCCGGGCCTCGGCCCCTCCGTCGAAGCCCTGCCACAGCATCCGCATCCGGCCGACCAGTTCGTAACAGACGTCGATCGGCACGAGGTAGCAGCCGGAGCGGCCCTCCCAGCGGTGCACGAGCAGGGCTTCCGTGTCGGGTTCGAGCAGGGCGGCCAGGGGCCCGCCGTCGAGGACCTGCTGCCAGGTCTGCGGATCGAGTTCGCTCTCGGTCGCCCCGGCCGGGCTGGGGTAGAGGGCGACCAGCCGGTCCAGTGCGGCGTTGCGGAAGAAGAAGGCGACGCCGACGGGGATCTGGAGCCGTTCCCACACCCCGGCGTCGAGCCGGTGGTCCGGGTCGGTCAGGTACCGGTCGGGGACCGCCCGGTAGCGGCCGGTCCGGGCGCCGGGCCGGTCGAACAGCAGCGAGCAGGCGGTGCAGGCGCAGACCAGCGTCCGCTTCTCGGTCTCCACCAGGTGGCGGTGCCCGTCCGGGGGCACCGCCACCCCGCACAGCTCGCAGGTCTCGGGCCGGGGCGGGCGCGGGCCGGCGAACCGGCGCAGCCCGCGCGGGCCCCCCGTACGCAGGGCGGGCCCGCTCACGAGACCCGCGCCGGGCTGTGCGGCCGGGTGCCGATCTGCAGCAGCGGGGGCTGCGGGGCCGGGGCGGGCTCCATCTCCACGCTGGTGACCTCGGGGGCGAAGCAGGTCAGGGCGTCCTCCAGCGTCCGCCGGGCGGCCTCCTCGCCGCCGGGGCCGCAGCCGCAGCCGGTGGGGGCGGCAGCGGGGCGCAGCCGCAGGACACCGGTGGCCTCGTCGAAGCCGAGCAGTTCCACCGGGTCGGCCGCGCCGGCCAGGGCGCGGGCGATCCGGGTGTGCACGTCCTCGGGGTGCAGGCCGTGCAGGGACAGCAGGCTCGCCACGAGCTCGTCGTCCGCGGCCGCGGCCAGCGGGCCGTTGCCCAGCTTCTCGGCGATCCGGGCGAGCCCGGCGCCGTAGAACTCCATGAGCACCCGCACCAGTTCCTCGGCGGCCGCGCACGCCTCGCGGTCCCCGGTGGCGGCCAGCCGGTCGAGGACCTCCTCGACGCGGCGGCCCGCCTCCCGGGCGTCGACGGCCGCGCTCATCCGCCCAGTCCGCTCAGGCCGGTGGGAACGTGCATCGTCTTCACGGTCTTGCCGCCGCCGACGTACATGTGGACGCCGCAGGGCAGGCAGGGGTCGAAGCTGCGCACGGCGCGCATGATGTCGATGCCCTTGAAGTTCTCCGGGGTGTTCTCCTCGAAGATCGGGGTGTTCTGCACGGCGTCCTCGTACGGTCCGGGCGTGCCGAAGGTGTCGCGGGTGCTGGCGTTCCACGGCGTCGGCGGGTAGGGGTGGTAGTTGGCGATCTTGCCGTCGCGGATGACCATGTGGTGCGAGAGGACGCCCCGGACGGCCTCGGTGAAGCCGACGCCGATGGACTCGTCCGGCACCTCGAACTTCTCCCAGGTCTGGGTGCGTCCCGCGCGGACCTCGGCGAGGCCCATCTCGGCGCAGTGCAGGGCGATGCCGGCCGCGTACGCCTGGAAGTAGGTGCGGGCGCGGTTGCGCTCCAGCGCGTTGCTCCACTTCGGGATCTTCCACTCGAAGCGGGTCTCGGGCTTGGTCATCGTGCGGGGCAGGTTGATGACGACGCTGTGCCCGGTGGCCTTGACGTAGCCGACGTCGACGAGGCCGGACAGGGCCGTGGACCACAGGCGGGCGATGGGGCCGCCGCCGGTGTCGAGGGCGAGGTGGTCCTTGCCGTCGAACCAGCGGGGTGACATCACCCAGCTGTACTTGTCGTCGAAGTTGCGCTTCTGCGGGGCCGGGATGGTGTGCTGGTTCCACGGGTGGCGGGGGTCGACCGGGTTGCCGAGCGGGTCGTGCGTGACGAACTGCTCCTTGCCCTCCCAGTCGTCGTAGTACGAGCTGCCGAGCAGGATGCGGATGCCGAGGTTGATCTCGGTGAGGTCGTTGGTGACGAGTTTGCCGTCCACGACGACGCCCGGGGTGACGAACATCTTCCGTCCCCACTCGGTCATGTTGGCGTAGGTGAAGTCGCAGTGCTCGGGGTCGTTGAGCGCGCCCCAGCAGCCCAGGAGCACCCGGCGGCGGCCGACCTCCTCGTAGCCGGGCAGGGCCTCGTAGAAGAAGTCGAAGAGGTCGTCGTGGAGCGGGACGACGCGCTTCATGAACTCGACGTAGCGCATGAGCCGGCTCATGTAGTCCGTGAAGAGCTGGACGGAGGCGACGGTGCCGACGCCTCCCGGGTAGAGCGTGGAGGGGTGCACGTGGCGCCCCTCCATCAGGCAGAACATCTCGCGCGTGTAGCGGCTGACCTGGAGGGCCTCGCGGTAGAACTCGCCCTCGATGGGGTTGAGGGAGCGCATGATGTCGGCGATGGTGCGGTAGCCGTGGTCGCCGGCGTGCGGGGCCTCGGTGCGCTCGGCCAGTTCCAGGACGCCGGGGTTGGTCTCGCGGACCATCTTCTCGCAGTAGTCGACCCCGACCAGGTTCTCCTGGAAGATGTTGTGGTCGAACATGTACTCCGCGGACTCGCCCAGGTTGATGATCCACTCGCCGAGGTGCGGCGGCTTCACCCCGTAGGCCATGTTCTGCGCGTAGACGGAACAGGTGGCGTGGTTGTCGCCGCAGATCCCGCAGATGCGGCTGGTGATGAAGTGCGCGTCGCGGGGGTCCTTGCCGCGCATGAAGACGCTGTAGCCGCGGAAGACCGACGAGGTGCTGTAGCACTCCGCGACGCGCTTCTGCTTGAAGTCGATCTTCGTGTGGATGCCGAGGCTGCCGACGATCCGCGTGATCGGATCCCAGGCCATCTCCACCAGGCCGCTGCCGTCACCGGCCGCCTTCGTGTTCGCTGCCATCGTTTCTGCCGTGACCCTTCTTCGGTACGTGCGGTACGTGCGGGGCGTTGTCTGCGGGGGGGGCGGGAGGAGCGGGCCGTCACCAGGGCGGGCGGTAGCCCGTGGTCAGGCTCCGTCCGGCACGCCGCCACTTCGGCTCCTCGTCCACGGTGTGGGCGGTGACCGAGCGGAGCTTGCGGATCAGCACCCCGTACGCCCCGCTCGCGGTCACGGAGACCCTCGCGCCGGGGGGCTCGTCCATGAAGGGCATGAACTTGTCGGGGAAGCCGGGCATGGTGCAGGCGATGCAGATGCCGCCGACATTGGGGCAGCCGCCGATGCCGTTCATCCAGCCGCGCTTGGGGACGTTGCACTTCACGACGGGACCCCAGCAGCCCAGCTTGACCAGGCACTTCGGGGAGTCGTAGGTGTGGGCGAACTGGCCCTGCTCGTAGTAGCCGGCGCGGTCGCAGCCCTCGTGCACGGTCGCGCCGAACAGCCAGGTGGGGCGCAGCTTGTCGTCGAGGGGGATCATCGGGGCCGAGCCGGCCGCCTGGTAGAGCAGGTAGGTCAGGGTCTCCGAGAAGTTGTCCGGCTGGATCGGGCAGCCGGGCACGCACACGATGGGGATGCCGGCCTGCGACTTCCAGTCCCAGCCCAGGTAGTCGGGCACGCCCATGGCGCCCGTCGGGTTGCCCTCCATCGCGTGGATGCCGCCGTACGTGGCGCAGGTGCCGATGGCGACGACGGCGAGGGCCTTGGGTGCCAGCCGGTCGATCCACTCGCTGGTGGTGATGGGCTGGCCGGTCGCCGGGTCGTCGCCGAACCCGCACCAGTAGCCCTCGGGCTTGATCGACTCGTTGGGGATCGAGCCCTCGACGACGAGGACGAACGGGTCGATCTCGCCGCGCTCGCCCTTGAAGAACCACTCGATGAAGGTGTCCGCGCCGCCGACCGGGCCGCATTCGAAGTCGATCAGGGGCCAATGCACGGCGATCTTGGGGAGACCCGGCAGGGTGCCGGTGACGATCTCCTCGATGCTCGGCTGCATCGCCGCCGTCAGGGACACGGAGTCGCCGTCGCAGCTCAGGCCCGCGTTGATCCAGAGAATGTGGATCACGGGGTCTTCGACCGGGTCCTTCGTCACTGCGGCCATGCGCTGCCTCCTCGGGGAGGGGATCAGGGTGTGAGAGGGGTGGGGCGGGGAGGCGGTCTGCCTCGGCTCCACATTTCTTGCTAACAGCTGCCGGGGCCGGGCGCCGCGTCTGGTACGGCCAGTCCAGTGACACCGCGCCGGTCCGCGGCGGCGCGGGTGAGGTGGGGCGGGGTGGCCGAGGGGCGTTCCTTGCGGACGAAGGCGCGGCGGAGGGCGTGGTAGGGGGCGTGCGGGTCGAAGAAGGTCCGCCGCATCCGCGCCAGCTCGGCCTCCCGGTGGGCGGCCAGCGGGCGCCGCGCCTCGTCGCGCTCGCGTGCGGCCTTCTTCGCGGCGGTCCGGGAGGCGGTGGCGGGCAGGGCGGCGAGACGGACCGCGAGGCGCTGCGTCTCGCGGGGGAAGTCCCCGGCCGCGCAGGGGACCGTACGGTCGACCAGCCCGAGCCGCTGCGCGGCGGCGGCGCCCAGCGGCAGGGCCTCGGTGGTGAGGCGGTCCGCGAGGGCGGGGCCGACGCGCCGGGGCAGGGTGTACGTCCAGTACTCGGAGCCGTACAGCCCCATCAGGCGGTAGTGCGGGTTCAGGACGACGCCGGAGCGGCACCAGACCTCGTCGGCGGCGAGGGCGAGCATGGCGCCGCCGGCGGCGGCGTTGCCGCCGAGGGCGCTGACCACGAGGCGGTCAGTGGTCGTCAGAACCGCCTCGACCAGGTCGTCCATGGCGTTGATGTTGGCCCAGGACTCCTCGGCGGGGTCCGCGGCGGCCTCGATGACACCCAGGTGGATGCCGTTGGAGAAGAAGTCGCGGCCGCCGCCCAGGACCAGGACGGTGGTGGGGCGGGTGCAGGCGGTCCGGTACGCGTCCAGCAGGCGGCGGCAGTGCGCGGTGCTCATCGCGCCGCCGGGGAAGGAGAACGTCAGGAAGCCGGTCTGGCCCTCCTCGTGGTAGCCGATGTCGGACCAGGCGGGGCGGTACGGGCCGGCGTCCGGCGGTGCGGGCAGTTCGGGCAGCGGGGGCAGCCGGTCGAGCCGGTCCGCGAGGGCGAGCGTCGCGGGCAGCCGGGGGGTGGCGGGCCGGCCCGGCAGCCGGGGGGCGCGCAGCTCGGGGATCCACACGGCCCCGTCGGCCGTGGCGCGGCACACCGCGCCGGCCCGGGTGGCGAGGAGCTCGCCGGGGCGGCCGCGCAGGCCGTCCTCGCGGTGGCCGCCGTGCAGGTACCAGTCGGCGCCGAGCAGGTGGTCGCGTACGCCGGGCTGCGAGTCGGCGGCGCGCAGGACCCGCAGGACGCGCTCGGTGCCGTCCGCCGCC
The DNA here is from genome assembly GCF_036170895.1 of Streptomyces erythrochromogenes. Classification (NCBI taxonomy): domain Bacteria; kingdom Bacillati; phylum Actinomycetota; class Actinomycetes; order Kitasatosporales; family Streptomycetaceae; genus Streptomyces; species Streptomyces erythrochromogenes. Next base: position 1,877,333 of record NZ_CP108036.1, read on the forward strand.
CAGTCGATCCGGCGGTCCTCCTGGCGCACGGGCGGCCGGGCCCGGCCACCGGTCTGGGGGGGCGGGACGTACGTGCCGGAGGCGAAGCGCTCGACGGCGAGCAGGACGGCCTCCAGCGCCGCGTCGGCGATCTCGCCGCGGTAGAGGTCGCTCTTGCCGACGGGGGGCACCGGGCAGTCGGCGGTGGCCCAGACGTCCCCGGCGTCCATCTCGGCGTTGGCCTGGAGGACCGTGACCCCCCAACGGGTCTCGCCGTCCTGGACGGCGTGGTCGAGGGAGGAGGGGCCGCGGTCGCCGACCGGTCCCGGGTGGACGACGAGGCAGGTGTACGCGGCCCAGACGTCCTCGGGGATGGCGGTGCGCAGCATGGGCGCGAGGACGAGGTCGGGCCGGTGGCGGCGCACGGTGTCGCCCAGGGGGGCGTCGGGCAGGGCCAGTTCTACGGCCACCCGGTGGCCGTGGTCGCGCAGCTCGGCGTGGACTCGCTGGGTGAGGCTGTTGAACGCGCTCGCGACGAGCAGGACGTACACGTGGTCTCCCGGCGGCGACCCGGAGCCGCCGCGTCGCGGTGCCGGGCCTGTTCGGCGGCTGGTGACCGGCGCACGACCGGCCGCCTGCGATGCTCGTCCCCTTCGGGCGGGGGGCGGCCGAAGCGGAGCGGCGATGTCACCCGAAAGCGCCGGGGGGCACGGCCGCTCGGCCCACGCCCTTGCCCTGGCCGGGCGGTGCGGGATCCGACTCCGGGGCCCTTGCCCTGGCCGGGCCGTACGGGATCCGACTCCGGGGCCCTTGCCCTGGCCGGGCCGTACGGGATCCGACTCCGAGGCCCATGCCCTGGCCGGGCCGTACGGGATCCGACTCCGAGGCCCATGCCCTGGCCGGGCCGTACGGGATCCGACTCCGAGGCCCATGCCCTGGCCGGGCCGTACGGGATCCGACTCCGAGGCCCATGCCCTGGCCGGGCCGTACGGGATCCGACTCCGAGGCCCATGCCCTGGCCGGGCCGTACGGGATCCGACTCCGAGGCCCATGCCCTGGCCGGGCCGTACGGGATCCGACTCCGGGGCCACGGCCCCGGGCCCCTGCCCTTGCCGGGCCGGGATCCGGGCGCGGTGTGGCCGGGCCGTGGCATCGCGGTACGGGCGGAATCCATGCCCCGTGCGGGCGGGTCGCGGTGCCGCGGAGGGGTGTCTCCTCGGCTCGCGCGTGCGAGGGGTTCGTCCTGTGCGGGGTGGTTGCGCGCTCGTCCTGCGGGGACACCCCTCCCCGTCCCCGCTCCAGCAGTACGAGCCCGGTTCCGGGGCGCCATCCGTGCCGGCCCGGAGCGCGCAGTACGGGCGTGTCCCCCTGCACGGGCAGGAGTACCGGAGCGCTGGCGTGGGGTGGGGACACGGCGGAGTGTCCCCGCAGGACGAGCGCGCGACCCAGGCCGCCTCGCCGAGACACCCCGCACGCGCCGAGCCGAGGAGACACTCCGGCGGGGCACCGCCCCACCCCATCCATCCCGCCCCACGACAACCCGCAACCCCGGCAGGAGCCGAGCGGCACCGCCCCACCCCATCCATCCCGCCCCACGACAACCCGCAACCCCGGCAGGAGCCGAGCCGCCGAAGGACCAAAGCCGCCCCGCGAAAACCCGCAACCCCGCCGGGAGGCTATTGGCGGTCTTCCAGGCCGATGGCCTTCTGGAGGTCCTTGTGGGCCTGGCCCCAGTCGCCCTCCTGTTGTTCCAGCAGGGCGGCCGCGATGGCGTTGAGTTTGACCTGGATGGCGTGTTCCGCCCGGCGTTCGGAGTTCTTCAGCAGGGCCAGGAGGAGCAGGGCCACCGCGCCCATCGCGTCGCCGACCAGGTGCTGCCAGCTCGTGTCCAGATGGAGCAGGTGGACCACGATGAAGGCCGCCACGAGCAGGACGCAGAACACGGAGAAGCCGGCGGAGCTGGTGAGGTTGGAGGCCAGTTCCGCGAGCTTCGCGAACCGCCCCAGCTCGTTCTCGTCGCCCTCCTTCGCGGGATGCTCAAAGGTCATGCCCCACGCCTGCCCGCTCCGGGCACCTCGAACCACCCGGTTCGGCCGCTTGTGCCCGAAGGTGTCACTACCGGGCCGAACGGCCCATACGCGCGCCGGATTGACAGGATGTCCCCGCGCGAAAGGCTCGATTTCGCTCAATCGGTTACGGCCATCCAGCATCCGGTCCCATCGTCACCGCTCGGACGCATCGCGCCCCGCCCCCTCCTCCCGCCCCGACCAGGGGTGGCCAAAACTATTCAGGCCGCCCGGAATTGCAGACAATTTCCGGCCATTCAATGCGAGTTGACCGCGCAGCGAGGGTCGACCTAAGGTTTGGACCAGTGCTCCTGATCGCCGAGGACACGGTATGGGGAATTGATTGATTCGCCCCCGCACGTCCGCGCTGTGCTGCGGATCGAAACTCACCGGAAGAAAAGGTCGATGTTTGCGGATCAGGATGCGATGGACGCCGGTTGCATGACCTCGTGTCATCCGACCCGGAGGGCCCCGCGCTTCCTCGTCCCCAGATCGGCCCCGTGAGTCCCGGAGCTCCGGCACCCCGAAGAAGGGGTATCCCGCGCGTTGCTCCCGTCATCCCGCCCGTCGGCCCGCACCCCGTGCGAGCCGACGATCCGGCACCGAATGAGGCTGAGAATGCCTGCCGAACCGATGCATCACGAGACGGTGGTCGACGCCGTCCGCGCGCACGCCGCGCGCATACCGGACCATCCGCTGTTCACCTTCCTCCCCGACGGCGAGGAGGCCGAGCCCCCGCTCACCTTCGCGATGCTCGACGCCAGGGCGCGGGCCGTCGCCGCGAGCCTGCACGCCGCGCAGGTGGAGCCCGGATCCCGCGCGCTCCTGCCGTTCCAGCCCGGCCAGGACTTCGTCGTCGCGCTATTCGGCTGCCTGTACGCGGGCGTCGTCGCCGTGCCCGCGTACCTGCCCCACCCCGCGCAGCGCGCCCGCGGGCTGCTGCGGCTGGCCGGCATCGCCGAGGACGCGCAGCCCGCGGCCGTACTGACCACCGCCGGGATCCGGGCGGCCGTCGAGACGGCGGCGCGCACGATCCCGGATGTCCAGGAGGCGCCCTGGCTGGCGGTCGACACGATCGCCGACGGGGCCGGAGCGGGCTGGTCCGCGCCGTCCCCGGAGCCGAAGTCCGTCGCCTTCCTCCAGTACACCTCCGGTTCGAGCGGCCGGCCGAAGGGTGTGATGGTCACCCACGGCAACCTCACCCACAACACCGACCTCATCCGCACCTCGCTCGGGATGGACGGGTCCACGGTCGTCGTGGGGTGGCTCCCCCCTATCACGACATGGGACTGATCTCGATGATCATCGTTCCGGCGATGACGGGAATCCATTCCGTTTCCATGCCGACCGTGGCGTTCCTGCAGAGCCCGGTGCGCTGGCTGCGAGCGATATCGACGTCCGCGGAACGCTTTCCGCGGCCCCCAATTTCGCATTCGACCTGTGCACTCGAAAAGCGACCGACGAGGAACGTGCGGGCCTGGACCTTTCGTCCTGGCTGGTCGCGACGAACGGCGCCGAACCCGTCCGTGCCGATTCCATGAAGCGGTTCTCGGAGGAATTCGCCTCCACCGGGTTCCGCCCGGAAACCATCGTTCCGGTGTACGGGCTCGCCGAAAGCACACTGCTCGTGAGCGGGGCGCCCCTCGAACGGCCCTGGGTCCGGGCCTTCGACGAGGACGAGCTCGAACGCGGCACCGCGGTGAGCGTGCCTGACGACAGCCCGGCCGCGCGCGTCCTCGTCAGCTGCGGCACCAGCCGGACCCTGGACGTGGCCGTCGTCGACCCTCGGACGCGTGCGCGGTGCCGTCCGGGGCAGGTCGGCGAGATCTGGGTCGCGGGCGACAGCGTCGCCGTCGGCTACTGGCAGCGCCCCGACCTCACCCGCGAGGCCTTCGAGGCGACGCCGGTCGACGGCGGGGACCAGGGCCCGTACATGCGCACCGGCGACCTCGGCTTCCGGACGGAGGACGGCCTCTTCGTCTGCGGCCGCATCAAGGACGTCGTCATCGTGGGCGGGCGCAACCACTACCCGCACGACATCCAGCGCACCGCCGAGAGCGCGCACCCCGCGATCCGCCCGGGCTGCGTCGCCGCCTTCGGCGTGGACGCGGACGGCGTGGAGCAGGTGGTCGTCGCCGCCGAACTGCGCCGCGAGCCAGGAGCCGCACATGGCCTCGGGCGCGGTACTGGTGGGAGCCCCCTCCTGCCAGGACAGCGCCGCGCTCGTCGAGCGGGTACGGACCTTCGTGGACCGGGCCTGACCTGCTGCCCGGCCCGTCAGCCCAGACGGGCCGGGGAGGAGGCACCGGAGGTCAGCAGGCGGGGGGTCCCGGAGCCGTCGGCGGGCACGGTCCACAGGTCCGTGCGGTCGGCGGCGTCGTCGCCGGGCAGGCCGTAGGCCAGCGTGTCGTCGTCGAGCCAGGCGGCCTGGTCGTCCACGCTGCGCTTCTCGGCGAGCGGGTGGTCCCGCAACGTCCCCAGATCCATGACGTGTTCGCGCCACAGGGAGGCGCCGGCCCGCACCCGCTTCTTGTAGGCGATGCGCGTCTCGTCCGGGGACAGGGACGGGCATTCGACGTTCTTGACGAGGGTGGTGACGGAGCGTCGGGAGACCGATCCCTTGACCAGGTGCGTCTCGCCGGCCGTGGAGAGGGTGGCGTAGAAGGTGTCGTCGTCCTTGGCGAAGGTGACGCCCCAGAAGTTCACGTCCTGGGCCCGGTGGTCCCGCCCGTCCATCGTGATCGCGAACTCCTCCAGGTTGGGCTCGAGTTTCCAGGTCCTGGTGTCCAGGATCGCGGTGCGCGTGGAGAAGAACGCCGCGCCGTAGGACTCGCCGGAGACGAACACGGTCCAGGCGGCGAAGCGGCCGCTGGGCGAGACGCGGGCCCGGCTGGGCGTGCCCGCCAGGGGGAAGCTGCGCACCGGGCGCAGCTCGGCGTCGACGATGATCGCCTTGTTGTCCTGGGCGAGCGCGCCCGGGCTGGAGCGCAGGCAGACGCCGGTCCCCGCGGCGGCGTGGAAGCGCTGGCAGCTGAGGTCGGACACCGTGCGGGTGCCGTCGGGCGCATCGGCCGGGACGGAGGCGAGGGCCCCGCGGTGCGGGCCCTGTCCGCTGCCCAGGAAGGTCAGGGTGTCGCGTCCGGCCGTCAGCGTGACGGCCCCCGCGGTCGCCGCCGGGCCGCCGGTCCGGGGCCGGTCGGCGCGGGAGGCGGCGTGCAGCACCAGGGCGGCGCCGACGCCCCCGAGCAGCAGCACCGCGACCGCGAGGATGAGCAGGCGGCGGGAGCGTGTCATCGGGTTCCTCACGGGCGTCGGGCAGGGTCGGGCGGAGCAGGTGCGGCGGGCACGGGCGGCGAGGGTCGCAGTACGTGGCCGGCGACGGCCGCGCAGCAGAGCAGGCCGGCCGCGGCGGCGGCGAGTGCCGGGCCGGTGCCCCACAGGGTCCACGCCCCGCCGAAGGCGAGCGAGCAGGCGAAGCGGGCCAGTGCCTGGCCGGTGCCGACCAGGGCCAGGCCGGTGGCGCGCAGGGACTCCGGGACGGTGGCGGCGACGGCGGCGGGCAGCACCCCGTCGGTGGCGGCGTAGAACATGCCGTGCAGGGCGAGCACGAGGTAGGGCAGCGCGGGCCAGTCGGGGGCCCACAGCAGCAGCCCGTAGGCGGCGAGCAGGAGGGCGTGCCCGGTCAGGAAGACGGTGCGGCGCCCGATCCGGTCGGCGAGGGCGCCGGCCGGGACGGCCAGCAGCAGGAACACGGCGGCGGTCCCGAGCGGCAGGAGCGGGAACCACTGGTCGTCGATGCCGGTCCGGCGCTGGAGCAGCAGGTAGACGAACGCGTCGCTGACGGTGGTGAGGCCGAGGAGGACCGCACAGAGCGCCAGGGCGCGCAGCCGCGGCAGGCGCAGCAGGGCCGCCGCGTCGCGCAGGCGTACGGGGTTCGGGCGGGCCGGGGCCGGAAGGGCGGCGGGCGGGGCCGCGGCCTGCCGGGGCGGGGTGCCGCCCGCGCCGGAGGGGACGAACAGCAGGAGCACCACGACGCCGAGTACGGCGACGCAGGCGCTGACGCCGAAGACGGCGTCGTAGCCGTCGACGGCCACGCCGAGGATGAGGAAGGCGGCGAGGGGGCCGAGCAGCGCGCCCGTGGTGTCCATGGCCCGGTGGACGCCGAAGGCCCGGCCCTGTAACCCGTCCGGTGTGGACAGGGAGATGAGCGCGTCGCGCGGGGCCGTGCGCAGGCCCTTGCCGGTGCGTTCCAGCGCGAGGATCACGCTGATCGGGCCCAGGCTGTGGGCGAGCAGCAGCAGGGGTTTGCACAGGGCGGACAGGCCGTAGCCGAGGCCGGCGACCAGCTTGTGGTTGCGGACCCGGTCGGCGAGGTGGCCTCCGGTGAGCTGCACCAGGGCGCTGACGCCGTTGTAGACCCCGTCGAGGGCGCCGAATCCGAGCGGGCTCAGGCCCAGCCCGGCGATCAGGTACAGGGGCAGGACGGCGGTGACCATCTCGGAGGAGATGTCGGTGATCAGGCTGACCGTGCCCAGCGCGAGGACGGTCGAGGCGACCGCCGGCGCCCTGCCGGATCCCCGGTCCGTCGGCGCGGTCTTCGCGCCCGAGGGCGCGGAGCGGTCCGCGAGGTACATGCTCTGGCGCTCCCCCGTGCAGACGGTCTGAGGTCGTTCGAACGTGCGAGTCGAACCCGAACCCTAGTGCGTGTACGGGCCAACTGTGGTGCGTACGCCACGATTCGGCCGTACGCACCGGCGCGTCACTGCCGGCTGCTCTCGTCCCGCAGCCAGGTGGAGAAGTCCTGCTCGCGGATGGCCTTGCGGGCGCCCCGGCGGGCGGCGAGGGCGGCCGCCGCGAACACCACGACCGCGGGCAGCAGTTCCGGATCGGCGCGCAGCAGGGCGCGCAGGTCGGACGCTCCGGTGCGCGCCGAGGGCGCGGCCCCCGCGCAGGCCTCCCGCGCGGCCTGGAAGCGCTCGAACTCCGCGGAGGAGGTCGCCGCGCGGACCTTGCGCCGGATCAGGTCGGACCAGGTGCGCGGCGGACGCACGACGACCCGGGCCGCCTCCACCACGCGCCGCTCCCCCGGCCCGAAGGCGAGGGACGCGGCCAGGTCGTCGGCCATCAGCGGGGGCAGTGCGGCGATCCGCTTGTGTCCCTCCTCGGTCACGGCGATGACGCCCCGGCCGAACAGGCCCTCGCGGACGGCCGGCAGCCGCTGCCAGACCCGGTAGTAGGCCCGGACCGGCCAGGCGCAGCCGGTCGGCGGGATGTCGCGGCCGGGGGCGGCGGCGAGCAGGTCCGGGTCCGCGGCGAGCGCGCCCGCCAGGGCCCGTACGTCGGCGGCCCCGACGACGACGTCGGCGTCCACGTACAGCCGGGGGAAGCCGCGCGCGTGCTCGTCGCCGACCCGAAGTGCCGTGTGCTTGGAGGGGGTCGGGATCTCCACGACGCGTACGCGGTCGCCGCGCGCGCCCGCCACCCGGGCGGTGTCGTCCGTACAGCCGTTGCACACCACGACGATGTCGGGCCCGGACGACGGGGAGTCGGCCAGGAGCGCGTCGAGGAGCCGGCCGATGACCCGGCCCTCGTTGTGGGCCGGTATCACGATGCTGGTCACCCGGGCAGTATGCACGCTCGAGCACCAGCTCCCGGCGATTCCGCCAACTCTGCCCGGGGGTACGCCCGGTGGACTAGATTGAGCGGCGCCGACCGGATTCGGCGCGCTTCGGCGCGGCCGACACCGTCCGGAACCGGCAAGGGTGGTACGGGTTCGGCTGCTTGTGGGGAACAGGCGGTCGGGCCGGGGGGCGGCGTACGCGATTCACGCAGAACATCGGTTGTGGGGGGCCATCACCGTTGAGCAGGTCACGCACGGGACGCGCAGGCGTCCGGCGTGCCCCTCGGCGACGGCGTTCTCCTCCACCGCACGCGTCCCGGCCATGGGTTGTCGACACGCCAGTCGGCGTGCGCGGAACGAAGGGAACGCTGTGAAGGACACCTCCAAGGACGGCGCGCAGAGCGCCGACCGGACCGTCGGGCAGAGCGCCGCAATCTCCGGCCGGGGGTCCGCGGCGCCCTTAGGCATCGCGGTGGTCGGAGCCGGGTACTGGGGCCCCAACCTCGTCCGCAACTTCCAGTCCAGCCCGCAGTTCCGGCTGCGGTGGCTCTGCGACCTGGACATCGACCGGGCCCGCCAGGCGCTCGGCCGGTACTCCACGGTGCAGCCGACCTCGGACTACGCGGCGGTCCTCGCCGACCCGTCCGTGCAGGCGGTCGCCGTGGCCACCCCGGCCGGGACGCACCTGGACGTCGCGCTGGCCGCCCTGCGCGCCGGCAAGCACGTCCTCGTGGAGAAGCCGCTCGCCGCCACGTACGAGGACGGGATGCGGCTGGTCGCGGAGGCCGAGAAGCGCGGCCTCACCCTGATGTGCGACCACACCTACTGCTACACCCCGGCGGTGCGCCGGATCCGGGAGATGGTCCGCTCCGGCGAACTGGGCGAGATCCACTTCGTCGACTCGGTGCGGATCAACCTGGGACTCGTCCAGAAGGACGTCGACGTCCTGTGGGACCTCGCCCCGCACGACCTGTCGGTCCTCGACTTCATCCTCCCCGACCACGTGCAGCCGGTGGCCGTCGCCACGACAGGCGCCGATCCGATCGGGGCCGGCCAGTCCTGCGTGGCCTACCTGACCCTCCAGCTGAACACCGGCGCCATCGCGCACGTGCACGTCAACTGGCTCTCCCCGACGAAGGTCCGCACCACCATGGTCGGCGGCTCCAAGCGCACCCTGGTCTGGGACGACCTCAACCCCACCCAGCGCGTCTCGGTGTTCGACCGGGGCGTGGAGCTGAGCACCCCGCAGGAGATCGGCGCCGACGAGCGCCGCGACATGCTCGTCTCCTACCGGACCGGCGACATGGTGGCGCCCGCGATCGGCGAGAAGGAAGCGCTGCGCAGCGTGGTCGAGGAGTTCGGCGACGCCATCAGGACCGGTCGGCCGCCGCTGACCGACGGCCGGGCGGGCCTGAAGGTGCTGGACATCCTCGAAGCGGCCTCCAGGAGCCTGGAGTTCCGGGGTGCGGTCGTCGGACTGCGCACCGGGCGCTGACCGCCGGCGGTCCGATCCCGGTCCTGTCCGGACCCCTCGCATTCCGTCACACGCAAGACCACGACCGATCCAGTGGGAGCAGGGCGTTGAGCAGCAGCGTACGAGGCAAGAAGATTCTGGTCACCGGCGGAGCGGGCACCATCGGCTCGCACGTGGTGGACCAGCTGGTGGACAACGGGGCACGCGAGATCGTGGTGCTCGACAACTTCGTGCGGGGGCGGACCGCCAACCTGGCCCGCGCCCTGCCCAGCGGCGTCGTCGAGGTCGTCGAGGGCGACATCCGCGACGTGGCGGCGGTGCGCAAGGTGACGGAAGGCGCCGACCTGGTCTTCCACCTGGCCGCCATCCGGATCACCCAGTGCGCGGAGGAGCCGCGGCTGGCGAACGAGGTGATGGTGGACGGCACGTTCAACGTGCTGGAGGCGGCGGCCGCGGCCGGGGTGGGCAAGGTGATCGCCTCGTCCTCGGCCTCCGTCTACGGGCTGGCCGAGCAGTTCCCGACGACCGAGCGCCACCACCCCTACAACAACGACACCTTCTACGGCGCGGCGAAGGCCTTCAACGAGGGGATGCTGCGCAGCTTCCACTCGATGTACGGGCTGGACTACGTCGCGCTGCGCTACTTCAACGTGTACGGGCCGCGGATGGACATCCACGGTCTTTACACCGAGGTGCTCATCCGCTGGATGGAGCGCATAGCCTCGGGCGAGCCGCCGCTGATCCTCGGCGACGGCCTGCAGACGATGGACTTCGTGGACGTGCGCGACATCGCGCGCGCCAACCTGCTGGCCGCCGAGTCGGACCTGACCGACGAGGTGTTCAACGTCGCGAGCGGGACCGAGACCAGCCTGCTGGAGCTGGCGAACGGGCTGCTGGAGGCGATGGGCGCGGACGGCCTGGTGCCGGAGCACGGCCCGGCCCGCGCCGTGAACGGCGTGACCCGCCGCCTCGCGGACACCGCGCGGGCCTCCGAGCGCCTCGGCTTCACGGCCGGGATCGACCTGCGCACCGGTCTGCGGGACCTGGTGGACTGGTGGCGGGCCGAGCGCGCCGCCGGCGCGGACCCGGAGGCGGGCCGATGAGCGCCCCGGACGCGGGCGCCCGGATCCCCGTGATGGTGCCCTGGCTGGGCGAGGAGGAGGCGAAGGCGGCGGCGGACGCGGTGCTCTCGGGCTGGGTCGCCCAGGGGCCCCGGGTCGCCGAGTTCGAGCGGGCCTTCGCGGAGCGGGTGGGCGCCGAGCACGGCATCGCCGTGAGCTCGTGCACCACCGCCCTGCACCTGGCCCTCGTCGCGCTGGACCTCGGGCCGGGCGACGAGGTGATCGTCCCCTCCCTGTCGTTCATCGCCACCGCCAACGCCGTGCGCTACGTGGGCGCGCGGCCGGTGTTCGCCGACGTCGAGGAGGCCACCGGCAACCTGACCGCGGCCACCGTGGACGCGGTTCGCACCCCCCGCACGAAGGCGGTGCTCGCCGTCCACCAGGGCGGGGTCCCCGCCGACGTGCACGCGCTGCGCGCGGCGTGCGCCGAGTGGGACGTCGCGCTCGTGGAGGACGCCGCGTGCGGCATCGGTGCGACGGTCGGCGGTAAGTCCGTCGGCCACGGGGCGCTGCTCGCCGCCTGGTCCTTCCACCCCCGCAAGGTGATCACCACCGGCGAGGGCGGCATGGTGACCACGGACGACGCGCAGTGGGCGGAGCGGCTGCGCCGGCTGCGCGAGCACGGCATGAACGTGTCGGCCGCACAGCGCCACGCGAGCAGCAAGCCGATCGTCGAGAGCTACCTGGAGGTCGGCTACAACTACCGGATGACCGACATCCAGGCCGCGGTCGGCCTGGTGCAGCTCGGCAGGCTGGACGAGATCGTGGCCCGGCGGCGCTCGCTCGCCGCCCGCTACACGGAGCTGCTGCGCGAGGTCCCGGGCGTGCGCCCGGTCCGCGATCCCGCCTACGGGCAGGGCAACTTCCAGTCGTACTGGGTGCTGCTGGCCGAGGACTTCCCCGTCGGCCGGGACGAACTGCTCGGGGTGCTCTCCGAGGCCGGTGTCTCGGCCCGGCGCGGGATCATGGCCTCGCACCTGGAGCCGGCGTACGAGGGCCACGGCGCGGCCCCGCTGCCGGTGACCGAGCGGATCAGCCGCGACTCCCTGATCCTCCCGCTGTTCCACACGATGACCGCGGCCCAGCAGGACCGGGTGGTGGCGGTGCTCCGGGAGCAGGCCGGCGGATGAGCGCTCCGGTGACCGAGGACCTGCTGATCGTCGGCGCGGGCGGGTTCGCGCGGGAGACCGCGCAGGCGGTACGGGACGTGGCCGCGGCCGACGTGGCGCGCGGCCGCGCACCCCGGTGGCGGCTCGCCGGTCACCTCGACGACGATCCGGCCCTGCACGGCCGGGAGGTCGACGGGGTGCCGGTGCCGGGCGGCTGCGAACTGGTCCACGACCTGCCGGCCGCCCGGGTGGTGGTCTGCGTGGGCAGTCCGCGGGACTACGCGGTACGGGCCCGCCTGGTGCGGCGCCTGGGGCTGCCGGTGGACCGGTACGCGACGGTGGTGCACCCCGCGGCGGCGGTGTCGGGCTCCTCGGCCGTGGGCCCGGGCTCGGTCCTGCTCGCGCACTGCGTGCTGACGGCCGGCGTCCGGGTCGGGTCGCACGTGGCGGTGATGCCGCAGGCGGTGCTCACCCACGAGGACGAGGTCGGGGACTTCGCCACCCTCGCCTCGGGCGTCCGCCTGGGCGGCGGGGTGCGGGTGGGGCGCGGGGCGTACGTGGGGGCGGGGGCGCTGGTGCGGGAGTACGCCGGGATCGGCGCCTGGTCGCTGACCGGGATGGGCAGCACCGTCCTCGCGGACGTCCCGGCCGGGGAGGTGTGGGCCGGCAGCCCGGCCCGCCTCCTGCGGCCGGCGGGGGCCACCGCCCTCGCCGAACTGGCCCGCGAGGCGGGCGGGCCCGGCGGGGCCCCGTGCGGGCCCGCCGGGGACGCACCGGTGCCCGCCGGGGCGCCGGCGCACGGCACGGAAGACGGCACCGGCCCGAACGGCCGGCGGCCGCAGACACGGATGGAGAGTCCCGTCGTATGAACCAGATACCGCTCGTCGACCTGAAGGCGGCGCACGCCGAGGTCGCCGAGGAGTTAAAGGCCGGATTCGACCGTGTGCTGGCCGGCACGGCCTTCATCGGCGGTGCGGAGGTCCAGGCCTTCGAGCGCGAGTACGCCGAATTCGCCGGGGTCCGGCACTGCGTGGGGGTCGCCAACGGCACGGACGCCCTCGAACTGGCCCTGCGCGCGAGCGGGGTCGGCGTCGGCGACGAGGTGGTGCTGCCCGCCAACACCTTCATCGCCACGGCGGGCGCCGTCGCCCGGATCGGTGCCCGGCCGGTGCTGGTCGACTGCCTTCCCGACACCCTGCTGATGGACCCGCAGGCCGCGCTGGACGCGGTCGGGAAGGCCACCCGCGCGGTGGTGCCCGTCCACCTGTACGGGCAGTGTGCGGCCGCCGCGGAGCTGGCGGAGCGGCTCCCGTCGCACGTGAAGGTCGTCGAGGACGCGGCGCAGAGCCAGGGCGCGACCCGTGACGGCCGCTCCCCCGGCAGCGGGACGATCGCGGCCACCAGCTTCTACCCGGGCAAGAACCTGGGAGCCTACGGGGACGCCGGCGCGGTGGTGACCGACGACCAGGAGCGCGCCGACCTCGTGCGGGCCGTCGCCAATCACGGCGGGGTCGCCAAGTACCGCCACGACGTGGCCGGTTTCAACAGCCGGCTGGACGGTCTGCAGGCCGTGGTCCTGCGGGCGAAGCTGGCCCGCCTGGCGGAGGGGAACGCGGCCCGGCGGGCCGCCGCCGCCCGCTACGACGAGCTGCTCGGCGACCTGGCCGCGGCGGGCCGCGTCACGCTGCCGGTCACGGCGGAGGGCAACGTCCACGTCTGGCACCTGTACGTCGTACGGATCTCCGGAGCGGACCGCGACACGGTCGTCGGCAAGCTCAACGCGGAGGGGATCGGCGCGGGGGTGCACTACCCGGCCCCGGTCCACCTCACCGGGGCCTTCGGCCACCTCGGTCACGGTCGCGGGGACTTCCCGCACGCGGAGCAGGCAGCGGACAGCATGCTCTCCCTCCCCCTCTTCCCGCAGATCACCGCTGCCCAGCAGCAGCGGGTCGTGGAAGCGTTCTCCGACGCCCTGCGCTGATACGTGCCGGCGCGAAATCAATGAGGTCCACATGAACAGACGGACAAAGTTGCTCCGTTACGGTCTCTTCACCGTGGTGGCGGCCCTGATGGCCACGGTCCTGCCCCCGGCCGCGGTGGCCGGGGCGGCCGATCCCTGCGGTCCCACCACGAACGCGATCGTCTGCGAGAACTCCAAGCCGGGCACCCCGATGGAGGAGTGGTTCGCGCCGAGCGCGTACGGCGACATCAAGGGCTTCCCCGACCGGACGAGCGTCCAGCCCGGCGAAACGGTGCAGTTCAAGATCCAGTCGCCGACGGCGTACAAGGTCTCGGTCTACCGCCTCGGCCACTACGGGGGCAACGGGGCCCGGCTGATGTCGACCGCGGCCCAGGCCGCCCAGACGTACCCGGCGAACTTCGCGCCCGGCGGGAACCCGGCCGCCTGCACCACCAAGGCCGCCACCGGCCTGGTCGACTGCGGCAACTGGCCCGTCACCGTGACGTGGAACGTGCCGGCCGACGCCGTCTCCGGGCTCTACATCGCCAACTTCGACCAGGCGGACGGCAACGGCGTGATGCCGTACCCGTTCGTCGTCCGCAAGGACTCCAGCCACTCCGACATCGTCGTGCAGACCAGCGACCAGACCTGGCAGGCGTACAACAACTACGGCGGCCAGGACCTCTACGACGGCGGCGGTCCCGCGCCGGACGGGCGGGCCTACGAGGTCAGCTACAACCGGCCGATGGACATCGGCGGTGACAACGGGATCTACGGCTCCGAGTTCCAGATGGTCGCGTGGCTGGAGCGCAACGGCTACGACGTGAGCTACATGTCCGGCATCGACATGTCGGTCCGCGGCGCGACCCTGCTGCAGAACCACAAGGTGTTCATGTCCTCCGGGCACGACGAGTACTGGACCCAGGACCAGTTCACCAACGCCCTGAACGCGCGCCGCGCCGGGCAGCACCAGACGTACTTCGCCGGCAACGAGATCTTCTGGAAGACCCGGCTCGCGCCGAGCATCGACGGGACGAACACCGCCGACCGGACGCTGGTCTCGTACAAGGAGACCAAGCTGTCCTTCCCGCAGCCGAACGGCGTCCCGGACCCGAGCGGGATCTGGACGGGTACCTTCATGGACCCGGCCGGCGCGACCAACGGCCGGCCCTTCCAGCCGCAGAACCAGCTGACCGGTTCGATGTTCAGCGTCAACGGCTACCGCAGCGACGCGATCACCGTGCCGGGCACCTTCGCCAAGCAGCGGCTGTGGCGCAACACCTCCGTCGCGAACCTCACCCCCTCGCAGACCGCCACCTTCCCCACCGGGACGCTGGGCTACGAGTGGGACAGCGACGTGGAGAACGCAAGCCGCCCGGCCGGACAGATCCAGATGTCGTCCACGACCGTCGACATCGAGGACGGCAAGCTCCTGAAGGACTACGGCAACACCTACGGCAACGGCACCGCGACGCACAGCCTGGTGGCCTTCCGGGACCAGACCTCGCACGCGCTGGTGTTCGGCGCGGGCACGGTGCAGTGGTCCTGGGGCCTGACCAACATGCCCACGAGCAACCCGGACGACACGGTGGTCACGGCCGACAAGCGCATGCAGCAGGCCACCGTGAACGTCTTCGCCGACATGGGCGTCCAGCCCAAGTCCCTGCAGAGCGACCTGATCGCCTCGACCGCGTCCACGGACACCGTGGGACCCGGCATCACCGTGACCAGCCCGGCGGCGAACGCCACCGTCCCGGCCCTGCGGCCCGTGACCGTCACCGGTACGGCGACCGACACCGGCGGCGGCGTGGTGGCCCGGGTCGAGGTCTCCACCGACGGCGGAACCACCTGGAAGGCGACGACGGGCCTGGCCGCCTGGAGCTACACGTGGACCCCGACCACCCCGGGCCCCGTGCAGATCAAGGTGCGCGCGGTCGACGACAGCGTCAACATCGGCGCGACCACCACGGTCCCGCTGACCGTCGGCCCGCAGCAGTGCCCCTGCACCGTGTGGCCCGCCGCGGCCGTGCCGGGCACCGTCAACGCCGGTGACGGCAGCGCCGTCGAGCTCGGCGTGAAGATCCGCTCCTCCGTGGCCGGCTCCATCACCGGCGTCCGGTTCTACAAGTCCCCCGCCAACACCGGGACCCACACCGGCAGCCTGTGGAGCAGCACCGGCCAGCGCCTGGCCACCGGCACCTTCACCAACGAGACCGCGTCCGGCTGGCAGCAGCTGAACTTCTCCAGCCCGGTGCCGATCAAGCCCAACACCACCTACATCGCCTCCTACTTCGCCCCGAACGGCGGATACTCCTTCGACAACACCTTCGCCGCCGGCGACGCGGGCCTGGCCCCGCTCACCGCGCTGAAGAACGGGACCGACGGCGGCAACGGCGTCTACCGCTACAGCGGCACGGGCGGTTTCCCGAACAAGGCCTCGTCCGGCAGCAACTACTGGGTGGACGCGGTCCTGGACACCTCGGGCGCCAGCACGACCCCGCCCACCGTCACCGGAACCTCGCCGCAGTCCGCCGCGACCGGCACCCAGATCACGGCGGCCGTGACGGCCACCTTCAGCACCGCCGTCGACGCGGAGACGCTCACCTTCACCGTGAAGGACTCGGGCGGCGCCACCGTCCCGGGCACCAAGGTCCTCGGCGCCTCGAACAGCGCCACCTTCACCCCGTCCTCCGAACTGGCCCTGAACACCGCGTACACGGCGTCCGTCCAGGCGTCCGACCTGTGGGGCAACGCCATGAGCGCGCCGGTCACGTGGAACTTCACGACCAGCGCCAGCCCTCCGGCGGTGAACTGCCCGTGCACCCTGTGGAACTCCGCCGCGACGCCGAGCACCGCCAACGTGGGCGACGACGCCAACTCGGTGGAGCTGGGCACCCGCTTCCAGTCGGCGGTGAACGGCTACATCACCGGTGTCACCTTCTACAAGGGCCCCGGGAACACCGGCACCCACACGGGCAGCCTGTGGTCCGCCTCCGGCACGCTGCTGGCCACCGGCACCTTCGGCAGCGAAACCCTGACCGGGTGGCAGCAGCTGCAGTTCGCGACGCCCGTGCCCATCACGGCGGGCACCACGTACGTGGCCTCCTACCACGCGCCGAACGGCAACTACTCCGTGGACGGCGGCTACTTCACCGGCGCCCACCGCTCCTACCCGCTGGTGGCCCCGGCCGACGCGCCGGGCAGCGCCAACGGGCTCTACAAGTACGGCTCCGCCACGGCGTTCCCGTCGAACACCTTCGGATCCGTGAACTACTGGGTCGGTCCCGTCTTCACCACCACCCCGCCGAACCCGCTCCAGTCCACGGACGGGTCCACGGAGGTGTCCGGCCAGTGAGCACGGTCAGCGTGGTGATCCCCTGCTACAAGTACGGCCACTTCCTGGCCGACTGCGTCAAGAGCGTCCTGGACGAGCAGGAGGGCGTGGACGTCCGGGTGCTGATCATCGACGACGCCTCGCCCGACGACTCCGCGGACGTGGCCCGCGCGCTGGCGGCCGCCGACCCGCGGATCGAGGTGCGGGTCCACGAGCGCAACCAGGGGCACATCGCGACCTACAACGAGGGTCTGCTGGAGTGGGCCGACGGGGACTACGTCGCCCTGCTCTCGGCCGACGACCGGCTCGTCCCCGGGGCCCTGGTGCGCGCCGCCGCCCTGCTCGACGCCCATCCGGAGGCCGGTTTCGCCTACGGCAGGCCGCTGCGCTTCCTGCACGGCGGCCCGCTGCCGGCGGCCCGTACCCGGTCCACCGGCTCGGTGGTCTACCCGGGGCGGTGGTGGCTGGACCGGCGGTTCCGGGAGGGCACCGGCTGCATCACCTCGCCCGAGGTGGTCGTCCGTTCCAGCCTCCAGCGCAAGGTCGGCGGCTACGACCCGGAGCTTCCGCACGCCGGTGACATCGAGATGTGGATGCGGCTCGCCGCGCACGCCGACGTGGGCTACGTCCAGGGGGCCGACCAGGCCTTCTACCGCGTCCACGGCGACAACATGTCCACGACGGACTTCGGCGGACAGCTCGACGACCTGCGCCAGCGCCTCGTCGCCTTCGACTCGGTGCTGGTCAAGTGCGGCGATCTGCTCCCGGGGGCCGACCGGCTGGCACTGGCGGCGCGCACCCGGCTCGCCCGGTACGCGCTGCGGCGCGCCTACCGGGCGTACGACCGGGGCCGCACCGCGGTGGTGCCGGTCGACGAACTGGTGCAGTTCGCGGCCGAGTGCCTGCCCGACGGCTACACGTCGCTGGGCGAATACCGGGCGCTGCGGCTGCGCCGTCGGATCGGTCCGGGCGTGATGCCCTACCTTCAGCCGCTGGTGCTGTCGGCGGTCGCCGACCGGGGGCGCGAGTGGCTGTGGTGGCGTTCCTGGAAGCGCCGAGGGATCTGATGCCCCGTCTCCACCGGCTCCACCGGCGGGTCCTCGGGACCGGCGTCGGCGCTCTCGCGCCGGCGCCGGTCCCGGCGTGTCAGGAGCCGGTCGGTCCACAGGGTCGCGGCCACACCGCCGACCACGGCCAGCAGGGCCGCCCCGGCCAGGGACCGCATCCGGTCGCCGGTCCGCGCGACCGCGTGCGGCTGCACCAGCAGGTCCACGCTCATCCGTGCCGCGTCCGGGATGCCCTGCTGGGTCTGGAGCTCGGTCAGGTGCCGGGTGTAGACCTCGATGATCTTCCGTACGGACGCGTCCGCCACGTCGGGGTCGGAGTGCTCCACCTGGATCTGGAGCGAGGGGATCAGGTGGCGCGGGGTGACGCTGGTGCCGCTGTTGCGCGGTGTCATCCGGTAGGTGCCGCCGACCCCCGCCGCCTTGAGCTCGGCCGCTCCCGCGGGCGAGTCCAGCTGCTGCACGACGGCGTACGAGACGGCGGCGAGCGGCGGCTGGAGGTTCGCGAGCTGGTTCGGCTGCCTGCTGGTCACCGGCGGCTTGAGCACCACGATCGCGGAGCTGAGATGGACCGGTTCGGGCCGCAGCACCGCCGCCGCTCCGGCGGCCGCGAGCAGCGCCGCCACGACCAGGACGTACCAGCGCCGGCGCAGCGCACGGACCAACTCACCAGGCGACACGGGGATCCTTTCCTTCATGTCCGATCTTTGCAGGACCCGGGTAGGTCCGCCATCAAATCCGTTACCCGGCAGGGGTGTTCGTGAGCATTCGTGAATTGGTCGCGGTGCTGCGCCGGCGCTGGTACGTGATCGTGCCGACGGTCGTGCTCAGCCTGCTGGCGGCGCTGCACCTGTACCGGTCGGTGCCGGTGGCGTACCAGTCGCAGAGTTCGGTGGCGCTGCTGGACTCCTCGGCGGCCTCCAAGCTGCCGCCCTCCTTCGGCAATCCCATCTCCAATGCCGGCGGCGCCCTGGTGGTGACCGCGGACGTACTGATCAGGACGCTGTCGGGGGCGGACTCCGCCCGTGAACTGCACAGCCTGGGCGTGACCGATCCCTACACCGTCGGGTTCGCCGCGAACACCTCGGGCCCGCTGCTGACGCTGACGGTCACGGGCACCGACCGGGAGAAGGTGCTCGAGGAGACCAACATCCTGACCGGGTTCGCCGGGGAGCAGCTCAACGCCCTGCAGGCGGCGGCCAAGGTGCAGCCCGCGTACATGGTGCAGACCGCGCCGGTGGTACTGCCGCAGACCCCGGTGCCGCAGCTCAAGAGCCGCTACCAGCAGGTGCTGGGGGTCCTCATCGTCGGCGTCGGCAGCGGGTTCACCCTCTCCTTCGTGGCGGACGCGCTGCCGGCCGCCCGGCGGCGCAGGCGGGAGAGCTCCGCGGAGGACTCCGGCGGGCCGGGCCGGGCCGGCCGGCGCAGGTCCCGGGGCCGCCGTGTGGACGCCACCGCGCTGCTCACCGGGTATCTGGCGCTGGCCTTCTTCATCCCGTCGAACCTGACGCTGCCGGGCCTGGGCGGGGTGGGGACCCCGGCCAACGTGTTCGCCCTGCTGGCCCTGTTCTGGTATCTGGCGACCTGGCTCGCCGGCCGGATCCGGTCGGCGCCCGGGACCCGGCTGCCCCGGGTGGCGATGTGGCTGCTGACCGTCTCGGTGCTGGCCTCCTACATCGCGAACGCGAGCCGCGGGAGCGTGCGCAAGGAGCTGCTCGGCGCCGACCGCGGCCTGATCGCCCTGCTGGTGTGGGTGTCGCTGGTGGTGCTGGTCTCCGCCGGGATCCAGGACCGGGCGCGCCTGGACGTCCTGCTGCGCAGGGCGGTGGTGATGGGGACGATCGTGGCGGCCATAGGGTTCTACGACTTCTTCACCGCGACCAACATCGCCGACAGCATCAGCATCCCGGGGCTGTCGTCGAGCGTCCCCCAGATCACGACCCTGGACCGCGGGGCGTTCACCCGGCCCCGGTCCACGACGGCGCAGCCGCTGGAGTTCGGCGGGATGCTGGCGCTGCTGCTGCCCTTCGCCGTGCAGCAGGCCTTCGATCCGGTACGGCGCCACCTGAAGGCCTGGCGCCGGTGGGGGCCGGTGGCGCTGATGGGCGGGGCGCTGCCGCTGACGGTGTCGCGCACCTCGATCATCGGGGCGCTGATCGTGATCCTGGTGATGGTGCCGCGCTGGAAGCCGCAGCGGCGGTGGACCGCGATCGGTGTGCTCGTGGGGGCCGTGGCCTGCTTCAAGGTGATCATCCCCGGGCTGATCGGCACCATCACGGCCCTGTTCGCGTCCTTCCTGTCGAACTCCGACAGCAGTACCCAGGCCCGTACGGTCAAGTACAGCGCGATCGTCCCCTACCTGGACGAGCGGCCCCTGTTCGGGCGGGGCCTGGGCACGTTCATTCCCGAGCTCTACTTCTTCACCGACAACCAGTACATGCTGACCCTCGCCGAGATGGGGTTCCTGGGGCTGCTCGCGCTCCTGTTCCTCTTCCTCACCGGCATCCACCAGGGCGGGGCGATCCGCCGGCTGGCCGTCGGCGAGTCCGACCGGGAGCTGGGACAGGCGTTCTTCGCGTCCGCCCTCGTCGCCCTGGTCGTCAGCGCCACCTTCGACGCACTCAGCTTCCCGATGTTCGCCGGGATGTTCTTCCTGACGATCGCCGCCGGAGGCAGTTACCTCGGCTTCATCCGGCGCGCGGCGCCGAAGCCCCGATCCGTGGAGTTCCCATGCCTTCCCGCCGATCAGCATCCCCCGACCTCCTCGCGGGCACCGGCTCCGGCCCGGTAGCGGTCCTCGTCGTCACCTGGAACAGTGCGGAGGTCCTGCCGGGGTTCCTCGCCTCGCTGCCGGAGGGCATGGCCGGGCTCGACTGGCGCCTCGTCGTCGCCGACAACGACTCCGCCGACGACACGGTGGAGGTGATCCGCTCCCTGGCCCCGGACGCGACGGTCGTCCGGACCGGCCGCAACGCCGGTTACGCGGCCGGGGTGAACGCCGCGCTGGCGGCGGCCGCCGGGTGGGAGGGCGGCTTCCGGGCCGCCCTGGTGTGCAATCCGGACATCCGGATGCGGCAGGGCTGCGCCAAGCTGCTCGTCGACGCGCTGGGCGAGGCGCACCCCGGCGGCGGCCGGGTCGGGATCAGCGTCCCGCTGCTGTACGAGGAGGACGGCCGGACACTGCTGCACTCGCTGCGCCGCGAGTCCAGCGTGACCCGCGCGCTGGGCGAGGCGGTGATCGGCAACCGCCGGGCGGGGCGCTTCCCGCGCTGGAGCGAGCTGGTCACCGACCCGGCCGCGTACGGGCGGGAGACGGTGGCGGACTGGGCGACGGGGGCGCTGATGGCCCTGTCCGGGGAGTGCCTGGCCGCGTGCGGGCCGTGGGACGAGTCGTTCTTCCTGTACTCGGAGGAGACCGAGTACTGTCTGCGGGCCCGGGACTTGGGCTTCGTGACCCGGCTGGAGCCCTCGGCCTCGGCCACCCACCTCGGCGGGGACTCCCAGGTGTCGCCGCGGCTGTGGACCCTGCTGACCGTCAACCGGGTCCGCCTCTACCGGCGCCGTCACGGCCTGGCGGCCACCACCGCCTTCCGGGCGGCCGTGCTGCTGCGGGAGTCCTCCCGGGCTGCGCTGGGCCGCCCGGCGAGCCTGGCGGCGGCCCGGGCCCTGGCCGGCCGTTCGGCGCCGCACGGTGCCCCGTAGACCGCCCGGGCCGGCGGAACCGGCACGTGTTGTCACAGGAACGGATCGGCCGGTGTCCTGTGGGCGTACCCCTGGAATCGGAGGAGACATCATGAGCGAGGACGGCGCCGGCGCGGCGACCGAGACCTTCGTCGCGCACCGCAATCTGCTGTTCACCGTGGCCTACGAGATGCTCGGATCGGCGGCCGACGCGGAGGACGTCCTCCAGGAGACGTGGCTGCGCTGGGTCGAGGTCGATCTGGAGCAGGTGCGCGACCGGCGTGCGTACCTGGTGCGGATCACGACCCGGCAGGCGCTGAACCGGCTGCGCGCGATGAGCCGCCGCAAGGAGGCGTACGTCGGTTCCTGGCTGCCCGAACCGCTGCTCACCGCGCCGGACGTGGCCGAGGACGCCGAGCTCGCGGAGAGCGTGTCGATGGCGCTGATGCTCGTCCTGGAGACGCTGTCGCCGACCGAGCGCGCCGTCTTCGTGCTGCGGGAGGTCTTCGACGTCGGCTACGAGGAGATCGCGGCCGCGGTGGGCAAGAGCTCGGCGGCCGTCCGCCAGATCGCCCACCGCGCCCGCAAGCACGTGGACGCGCGGCGGCCCCGGCAGGCGGTCTCGGCCGCGCAGACGCGGGCGGCGTTGGAGTCCTTCCGGGGCGCGCTGGAGTCCGGCGACCCGCAGGACCTCCTCGCCGTGCTCGCCCCCGACGTCGTCCTCGTGGCGGACGGCGGCGGCATCAAGCAGGCGGCGCTGCGGCCGATCGCCGGTGCCGAGAGGGTGGCCCGCTTCATGGTGGGCGGCATCGGCAAGAACGACAGGAACAACCTTCCGATGACGCTCGCGCCGACGGTGGTCAACGGCAGCCCGGCCCTGGCCGTCCATCTGGGCGGGGAGCTCGACGGGATCATGACGGTCCGGGTCGAGGACTCCCGTATCACCGGCCTCTACTACGTCCGCAACCCGGAGAAGCTGGCCCGCCTGGCGTCGGAGATCCCGCTGGCCCTGCGGTGAGCCCCGCCGTCCCCGCCCTTCCTCACGCGCCGTCCCACGCGGTGTAGAAGCTGCCGGGGTTCACCAGGTAGCGGACGGTGGGGCGGGGCAGGTGGCGCACCTCGTGGCGGCGGGCGTAGCGGCGGATGAGCTCCCAGTCCTCGCGGGGCAGCACCTCGGGGGTCCGCCGCAGCCGACTGAAGTGCAGGGCCCGGCTGCGGCGGGCCACGAAGGCATTGGTGTCCAGGAAGGCCTCGTGGGCGGCGCGGCGGCGGTCGAAGGGCACCGACAGGACGTCGCGTTCGGTGCCGTCGGGCAGCACCCTGCGCAGTGCGGTGTAGACGGCGTCGGGTCCGCCAGCCGCGTCGAGTGCCGCCAGGGCCTGCTCCAGGTGGTCGGGCTCCCACAGGTTGTCGTCGTCGAGGAAGGCCACGTACCGGGAGCGGGTGAGCCGGATGCCGACGTTGCGCACGACTCCGGCGGTCGCCGTGTTGCGGGCCAGGGACACGGCGAACAGGCGCGGGTCCGCGGGCAGTTCGGGCAGTCCGGCGCCGTCGTCGACGACGATGACCACCTGGTCGGCGACGGTCTGGGCCAAGGCGGAGCGGACCGCCGCGCGCAGCGCGTCGGGGCGGCGGTGGGTGGCGATCACGGTGGCGACCCGGGCGGCCGGCGGCCGGCCCAGGAGGGCGGCGAGGCGGGTGGTCTCGGCGTCCTCGAAGCGCCGCAGCCGTACGGCGGAGGGCAGGAGCAGGAGTTTGTTGCGTGCTTCGAAGAGCACCAGCCAGCCGAAGGCCCGCTTGAGCAGTTCCCAGGGGGCCCGGGCGATACGGCGCATGTCGCACACTCCGTCGTGGTGGGGGTCAGGGGGCGGGTTCCACGGGGCGGCCGTCGGACATGCGGTTGTCCTTCCACACGTTCCCGGCGCCGCCGGCGTTCCAGGCGGTGACCGGCCCGTAGGCGCCGCCGGCCGGGTGGTACTGGGTGGAGAAGACGTTGCCGGTGACCTGGATGCCGGTGGCGCCCGGGCCTCCGCCGTAGAGCGCGTACGCGCCCCCGGCCAGCCAGTTGTCCTCGACGACGACGGAGGAGACGACCCCGGTGTCGGCGAAGAGGCCGACGGCGGCGGTGGCGCCCTTGTCGACGGGGGTGGAGTTGAGCAGGGTGTTGTGCCGGACGGTCAGCCGGCCCTTGTTGCCGCCGCCGCTGATGACGGCGTCGATGTGCTGCCATTCGCCGCCCTGGTTGCGGAAGGCGACGAGGTCGTGCACGTAGTTGTCGTGCAGGTCGCCCTGGCCCATGGACAGGGCGTTGCCGAACACCGAGATGTCGCACCAGCCGACCTCGATGGAGCTGCCGCCCATGTTCGAGACGGCGTAGTTGACCCCTCCGTTGTCGGGGCCCTTGCCCGGTACGGCGGTGATGGTGGTGTGCAGGACCTTGAGCCCGCTGAAGCCGGGACGCAGGTTGACCCCCCACCAGTTGGTGGAGGTGATCCTGCTGT
This sequence comes from Streptomyces erythrochromogenes, assembly GCF_036170895.1. Classification (NCBI taxonomy): domain Bacteria; kingdom Bacillati; phylum Actinomycetota; class Actinomycetes; order Kitasatosporales; family Streptomycetaceae; genus Streptomyces; species Streptomyces erythrochromogenes. The sequence goes on from NZ_CP108036.1 coordinate 1,901,242, forward strand.
CGATGATCGTGACGTCGTTGGCGTAGATGTCGAGCGAGCCGCGGATGTCCCAGCCCTTGATGACCGTGCCGTCCTTCTTGACCGACATGTTGCCGGTGTCGTGCCGTTCGAGTGCGATCCGCGGCCCGGTGCTGTTCGCGTCGGGGTATCCGCACGCCCCGGGTGAGGTGCAGGCGGTGGCGGAGGCGGAGGGCGACGGTGCGCCCGTTCCCGGCGGGGCCGTCGGGGAGGGTGTGGCCGACGGGCTCGGCGTGGCGGTGGGGGCGGGCGCCGCCGTCCCGGGCAGGACGGCCGACGGTGTCGCGGAAGGCGCGGCCTTCGGGTCGCCCACCCCGGTGCGGTCGGCGTCGTACAGCGTGAGGACGACGGCCAGGACCACCCCGGCGAGCAGCCACGCCACGAGGCGCCTTCGGTTCCGTGTCATGGCCGTTCGCCTATCCTCGGAGCGTTTTTCGGGCGGGCAGGAGGCACACGGCGTACGCCAGGGTGCCGACGGCCGCGGTGGCCAGGAGCGCGGGCACGGAGTCGCCGAGGTACCGCTCCAGTACGAGGAGCGCCGCGGCCATCACGGCCCCGCCGAGCAGCGGCCAGGCGCAGGCCCGGGCGACCGTGCCCAGGCGGATGCCGCCGCGGTGCAGGGCGAGGAGGAAGACCGGGACCACGACGGCGCCGGCGACCGCGACGTGGCCCTGGGCCACGCCAACGATGCCGCCGCCGCGGGCGCCGATCACGAGGGCCGGGATCAGCAGGACGAGCCACAGGCCCTGGACCGCGATGAGCGAGCGGCGGCGGCCGACGGCCACCAGGCAGTCGTAGGCGAGTTCGCAGCCGATGCGGACCAGGCCCAGGGCCATCAGCCAGGGCAGGGCGCCGGCCGCGGGCAGCCAGCGTCCGCCGTAGACGAGCTCGATCACGGGCGCGGCGAGGGCGGCCAGCAGGACGCACAGCGGGACGGTGGCCGCGGTCACCACGCCGAGGGCGCGGGCGAATCCGGCGGCCAGTGCCTGTGGTGAGTCGGCCAGCCGGGAGAAGCCGGCGAAGGAGACGCGGCGGGCGGCCTCGGAGATGATGCGGACCGGCCAGCCGGAGATGTTGAAGGCGAGGACGTAGAAGCCGAGCGCGAGGGGGTCCAGGGTGGAGCCCACGACCATGGTGTCCACGTTGACGACGCCGAGGGCGAGCATGCTGGCCCCGGCGAGCGGGAGGCCGAACTTCAGCAGGGCGCGGGCCTGTTCCCGGTCCCAGCCGAACTTCAGGGTGCCGGGTGCGGCGAGGCAGCAGCCGATGAGGGCGGCCACGTTGCCGACGACGGACCCCCAGGCGAAGCTCATCGCGCCCCAGCCCTGGACGGCCAGCAGCAGGGTCACGGCGGTGCTGAGGACGAAGTTGAGGCCGTCGACGGCCATCCGCCGGCCCTGCGCGAACTCCCGGGTCAGGAAGCCGGCCGGCACCTGGGACAGTCCGTCGAGGACCACGCACAGGCACATGACCCGCAGGACCCCGGAGGCTTCGGGTGAGCCGAGCACGTCGGCGACGGCCGGGGCGGTCGCGAAGAGCACGGCGTACAGCAGGCAGCTGGAGGCCGCGCTCAGGGTGAGGACGGTGGGGGCGAAGCGGCGCGGGTCGCCCTCCCAGCGGACGATGGCGAGGGAGACGCCCAGCTCGTTCGCGGAGAGCAGGACGAGCAGGACGGTCTGGGCGATGCCGTACACGCCCCAGGCCTCGGGGCCGAGGAAGTAGCGGGCGAGGACGATGCCGGTCGCGAAGTTGCCGAGGCGCATCACGACCGTGTTGATCAGGCTCCACTTGGCGGCGGAGCCGACCTTGCGCCCCAGCGAGGGCGCCGCGGGCGCGGGCTGCGTGCTCGTGCCGGTGTCGGTCACGTCGCCCCCGCCCCGCCCGGGCCGACGGTGCGCAGGGCCATGGTCTCGTCGGTCGCGGCGGGCGCCGCGCCGACGGGTACGGGGGCCGCCTCGGCGGAGGGCGTCGCGGCGGGGGCCGGGCGGTTCTTCCCGCGCGGGGTGCGCCGCCGGGCCTCCACGAAGAAGACGGCGACCAGGCTGAGGACGAAGCCCAGCGCGCCCACCATCACCAGGTACTGGAGCCGGGTCTTGGTCTGTGCCTCCGGCTTCTGCGGGGGCACGATCGTCGCCATCCGGATCATGGCCTCGGGGGCCACGGACTGCTGGGTCTGGAACTCCTTGAGCCGCTTGTCGGCGTAGGCGGCGAGGAGTTCGTCGGACGTGAGGACGGCCGCCGGGTCGGTGCCGGTGACGGTCAGCCACATGAAGGGGCCCTGGGCGTTGTCGGCGATCTTCACTTCGTGCCTGCCGGTGACGCCGAGGGCCTTGAGGTCGGCTTTGGCCCCGTCCGAGTTGAGGTTGCGGGCGAGGCCGTCGGCCATGCCGGTCAGCGAGGTCTGCGTGCTGAGGAAGGGGTTTCCGTCGAAGGCCTCGGTGGCCTTCGACGAGTTGAGCAGCGTCACGGTGCTCTGCGACTGGTACTCCACCGGGATCAGCAGGTGCACGGCGGTGGTGAGTGCCGCCGTCAGCAGCAGTCCGGGCAGCAGCACGTACCAGCGCCTGCGCATGACCCGCCCTATCTCGGCGAGATCCATGGTCTTCCCCCTTGTTGCGGATGTTCCGGCTACTGCGGTCCGTGCCCGGCGGCCGGCACGAGGTCGGTGGGTCTGGGCCGGGTGCGGGCGGTGCCGCCGTCGAGGAGGACGGCGGCGATGCGCTCGCTGGCGCGGCCGTCCCACAGTGCGGGGCAGCGCGGCGCGGGCGGATCGTCGAGGACCTTGTCGACGGTGGCGACGATCCGGTCCGGATCGGTGCCGGCGAGGACGTTGGTGCCCTCGTCGACGGTGACGGGGCGCTCGGTGTTCTCCCGCAGGGTCACGCAGGGGACGCCCAGCGCGGTGGTCTCCTCCTGGACGCCGCCGGAGTCGGTGAGGACCAGGCGGGCGGAGTCCTGCAGCGCGATGAAGTCGAGGTACCCGGCGGCCGGTACGAGCCGGATGCCGTCGGGGACGCCCAGGTCTGCCAGCCGATCGGCGGCCCGCGGGTGCACGGGCAGCAGGAGCGGGCAGCGGCCGGCGATCTCGCCGAGGGCCTTGAGGAGGCCGCGCAGCGCGCCGGGGTCGTCCACGTTGGCCGGCCGGTGCAGGGTGACCAGGCCGTATCCGCCGCGGGTCAGCCCGTAGCGGTCCAGGACGTCGGACTGCCTGGCCCGGTCCAGGTTGGCCAGGAGGGTGTCGATCATGACGTTGCCGACGACGTGGACCTGGTCCTCGCGGTAGCCCTCCGCGCGCAGGTTCGCGGCGGCGTCGGGCGAGGGGGCCAGCAGGTAGTCGCTGACCCGGTCGGTGGCGACCCGGTTGACCTCCTCGGGCATGCTCCAGTCGCGGCTGCGCAGGCCTGCTTCCACGTGGGCCAGCAGCGGGCCGGCCTTCGCGGTCACCAGGGCGCAGGCGAGGGTGGAGTTGATGTCCCCGACCACCACCACGGCGTCCGGGGCCAGTTCGTCGAGCAGCGGCTCGAAGGCGGCCATCACCCGCCCGGTCTGCTGGGCGTGGCTGCCCGAGCCGGCGCCCAGGTACCGGTCGGGCGGCCGGATGCCGAGGTCGCGGAAGAACACGTCGTTCATGGACTCGTCGTAGTGCTGTCCGGTGTGGACGAGGACCACCTCGGCGCCGCGGCGCTCCAGTGCGTCCATCACCGGTTTGATCTTCATGTAGTTGGGGCGCGCCCCGGCGACGCAGACGATCCTGGTCATGGATTCAGAGCACCTCCACCTTCGGGCCGGTCATGCGGTTGCGGGTGTCGAGCACGAAGGAGGCGTGCTCGGTGATCATCTGGTAGTCGAAGGAGTCGTGGTCGGTGAGCAGGACGACGACGTCGGCGGCCGCCAGCTCCTTGCGGGTCGCTTCGACCCGGGCGAGGCGGGCGTCGACCTTCACGCCCTCCACGACGTGCGGGTCGACGGCGCGGACCTTGGCCCCCATGTCGAGGAGCAGTTGGGCGATGCGTACGGCGGGCGACTCCCGGGCGTCGCCGGTGTTCTTCTTGTACGCGAGGCCGAGCAGCAGGATCCGGGAGCCGTTGACGGAGCGGCGCTTGGCGTTGAGGGCGTCCACCACGCGGCGCGTCACGTATTCGGGCATGTGGTTGTTGATGTCGTTGGCGAGTTCGACGAAGCGGAAGTTCTGGCCGAGCTCCCGCTGGACGCGCCAGTTCAGGTACGAGGGGTCGATGGGCAGGCAGTGGCCGCCGACGCCCGGGCCGGGGGTGAACTTCATGAAGCCGAACGGCTTGCTGGAGGCGGCCTCGATGGACTGCCAGACGTCGATGTCGAGGTGGCGGGCGAACATGGCGATCTCGTTGACGAGGGCGATGTTCACGTGCCGGAAGGTGTTCTCCAGCAGCTTCGCCAGCTCGGCCTCCTTGGGCGAGCGCACGGGCACGGTGGTGTCGACGAGCTGCCCGTAGAACGCCTCGACGGCCTTCAGGGAGGCGGCGTCGACGCCGGAGACGACCTTGGGCGTCTGCTGGAAGCCCCAGACGGTGTTGCCGGGGTCGATGCGCTCGGGGCTGTATCCCAGGTGGAAGTCGGCGCCGGCGGTGAGCCCGGAGCCGTCCTCCAGGATCGGGGCGAACAGCTCCTCGGTGGTGCCCGGGTAGGTGGTGGACTCCAGGATCACGGTCGCGCCCGGCCGCAGGAAGCGGGCCAGGGTGTGGGCCGACTCCTCGATGTAGCGCAGGTCGGGGGCCCCGTCCTGCAAGGGGGTGGGGACGGTGACGACGGCGACGTCGAAACCGCCGCAGTCCCGGGCGAGTTCGCTCGGGCGGTAGGTGCCGCGCTCCAGGGCGCGGGCGAGGCGTTCGGAGGTGACGTCCTCGACGTACGACTCTCCGGCGGCGAGGCTCTTGACCCGCCGCTCGTCCACGTCGTAACCGATCACCTGGTGGCCGACCTCGGCGGCCCGGACGGCCAGCGGAAGTCCGACGTATCCCTGTCCCACGACGACGACGCGCATCAGCAGTGACTCCTGTTCGCGGAACCGGCAGACGGTGTGCGGTGGATGAGCTCCCGGACCGTCATGGCGAGGAAGGCGGCATTGGTGGTGAGGTAGCGCTTGCCGAGGCGACGCGGTTCCTGGAGGGTCCGGTAGAACCATTCGAGGCCCATCCGCTGCCAGACGAGCGGGGCCCGCTTGGTGATGCCGGCGAGGATGTCGAAGGAGCCTCCGACGCCGTGCACGACGTGGGCGCCGGTGCGCTTGCCGTAGCCGGCGGTGAAGATCTCCTTCTTGGGCGAGGTCATGCCGAGGAACAGCAGGCGGGCGCCGCTGTCGGCGACGGAGTCGGCGATCTCCTCCTGCTCGGAGTCGCCGAAGTAGCCGTTGCGGCTGCCGGCGACCCGCAGTTGCGGGAAGCGTTCGGAGATCTGCCGGAGCATCATCTCCAGCACCTCCTGCTGGGCGCCGAGCAGGTAGACGGGGATGTCCGCGACCTCGGCCGCGGCGAGCAGGCGCATGAACAGGTCGATGCCCGCGACCCGTTCGGGCAGCCGGACGCCGAGGACGCGGCCGGCCCAGACCACGGCCTGGCCGTCGGCGAGGACGAGGTCGCAGCCGGCGACCGCCTCGGCGAGGGCCGGGTCGCGCCGCATGTTGACGAGCTTGGCGGCGTTGACCATGCCGATCTCGATCTGCTCGCCGCGCCGTACGGCGTCGAGGCAGCGCTGGACGGTCTCGTCCATGGTCAGGGGGTCGAGTGCGACCCCGAAGAGGGTGTGGCGGGTCATCTCTGCGGCCCCCCGAGCCAGGCGAACAGCATCCAGCCGAACTCGTACGGGCGGCACTCCCGGTCCACCGCGCGGGGGCGGAAGAGCAGGTCCAGGGGTGCGAGCCGGGCGTGCGGGGCGACCCGGGTGGTGAGCCCGCGGGCGGCCCGGACGGCCTTCTTCGGGTCGCCGCGGTAGACCTTGCGCCAGGTGATGCCGAGGTCCTCGCGGATCATCGGCTCGCGCGGGGTTCCGGTGGGCCCGGCGAGTTCGGGGACCTCCGTCATCCAGCGCAGTCCGCGGCGGATCGCCGCGCCGAAGTCGGTGCCGCCCGCCTCAGCGAGGTCGAACAGGGCGGTGGGGGCCATCGCGTGCTGGTGCACGCTGTAGACGGGGTAGCCCTCGATCACGCCGCCTTCGCGGGCGTCGTAGTGCCACCACCACTGTCCGCCGTCGCCCTGGAGGTCGACGATGCGGGCGGCGCAGGCGTCGGCGGCCGCGAGGGCCTCCGGGTCGTCGCCGCTCGCGTGCAGCCGGGCCAGCGCCTGCAGCGGATAGGTCTGGTCGGCGAAACAGGCCACGTGCGCGCGGTAGCCGGGCACCGGTCCCGGGCCGGTGGCGTGCGGGAACAGCGGACTGTTGCCGGTCCTGGCCGCCAGCAGGCGGTCGCGGGCGGCCGTGAGGCGGTCCTCCACGTCCACCACGGCGCGCGCGGCAGCGAGGGCGGAGAGCACCCAGGCCGCCTCGACCGTGTACTGCGGCCGCCCGGGCCGGTCCAGGGCGGCGACCCGGCCGAGCGCGTCGGACAGTTTCGGGTGGCCGGTCTCGGCGGCGGCCCAGGCGATGAGCGCCGCGTCGCCGAGGTTCACCACCCCGGGCAGCCGTTCCACGAGCAGGCCGGTGAACTCCTCGGCGGAGCGTCCGCCGAACAGGGCGCGCTGCCGCTCCTCGGGCAGGAACCGGGCGCCCAGCGCGGTGATGGCCGCGTACCGGGTGCTGGTTCCCCGCAGTTCCAGGCGTCGTGTGCCCTCGGGCGAGACCGCCCCGGCCCTGGTGAAGACGAAAGTCTCGGCCTCGGGCAGATACATGGCGGGCAGACCCGCCTCGGCCAGCCCGAGCAGCCGCTGCGCCAGCGCGTGCAGCTTCGGGTCCTCTTCGGCCAGTGCTCCTAATCGTGTGGTGGTCATCGGGTCCCCACCCCGACTCCCCGGGTGCCGCTCGCACCCCGCATGTCCGAGCTCTTCGGCTCCAACACACCTACCCCCTCTGATCGCTCCTCGGACGGACCTGGCGGTCGTCATTCCGCGGAGGGGGACTGCGCGTGACGGCGCCCGTGCCCGCGGCGTCCGACGCCGAGGGCACGAGCCGTCCGAAGGCTGCCGTCTGGATCCCCCCAGCGATGCCTCGGACCGGGACACGCGCGCACGGCAATGGCGGCGGGCACGGTGGAACCGCGCTCCGCCGGGCGTTGCCCGCGGTGCCTCGTCGTACACAACCCCCCACTGAACAAGGCCTGTTGCCTGCTCAGATCCCGTGTGCAGGGACACGTTATGCCCACGGATGTTCATTGATTGTGGTTTTGAGGAAATGCTTGTGGCCTAGATTGCCGACATTCCGTCAGTTTCGCTCGGTGAGCGCGCCGTCCTTCTCGTCGTGCAGCGCCCCGGTGCGCGGACACTCCCACGCGCCCGGCTCGCCCTCGCGTTCCACGAGCCGGACCCCCGCCCGGCCCACCCAGCCGATCCGGCGGGCCGGTACCCCGGCCACGAGCGCGAAGTCCGGCACGTCCTTGGAGACCACCGCCCCGGCCGCGACGAGGGCCCAGCGCCCGACGCGCACCCCCGCCACGCACACCGAACGGGCCCCCAGCGAGGCGCCCTCGGCCACCACGACCCCGGCGGCCTCCCAGTCGCCGTCGCGCTTGAGCCCACCGTCGGGGTCGACCGCGCGCGGGTAGAAGTCGTTGGTGAGGACGGCGGCCGGGCCGATGAACACCCCGTCGCCGAGCTCCGCCGGCTCGTACACGAGCGCGTAGTTCTGGAGCTTCACGTGGTCGCCGATCCGTACACCGGGCCCGACGTACGCGCCGCGCCCCACGATGCACCCGCGCCCGAGCCGGGCGTCCTCGCGTATCTGCGCCAGATCCCAGATCGTGGTCCCCTCGCCGAGCTCGGCGCTCTCGTCGACCTGCGAGGTGGGTTGAATGCGGACACTCACGGCGCGGTCCCCTAACGGTTCGCGAGACGTACGGTGCACGGGCGTGCGGATGCACGGATGTGCGGGCGCACGGACGTGCCGGTGTTCAGGTGTACGGAAGTACGCGCCGAGCATATGCGCCGGCGGGCCGCTCCATACGTGGATCAACCGACTGTTCATCCAACGCACTTGGGAACCGTCAGAGGAGGCGTTCGGGAACGGAGCCGGCGGGGACGGTGCGGGTGCGCAGGCGTCCGTCGGGGGAACGGAACTCGACGTCGCCCGTGGGGTCGGCCGTGACCTCGCCGACGACGGCGGCCAGCCGGCCGTGGGGGTGGGCGTGCAGCGCCGCCAGGACCCGGCCGGTGTGCTCGGGCGGGACGAAGAGGCACAGGCAGCCGGCGCACGCCGCGTCCAGGGGGGCGAGGCCCCGGGCGCCGAGGGCCACCCGGGCCTCGTGGCGTACGGGCAGGGCGGACTCGTCGACGCGCAGCGTCAGGCCGCGGCCCGCCGCAGCCTGACGCAGCACCTCCGCCAGGCCGCCCGCGACCACGGTCCGGGCGTGGCGGAGGTCGGCGCTCACCGTCCGCATGAGGCCGGCCAGGGGGGCGCAGTCGCTGGGTACGTGGTGCTCGTAGCCGAGGCCGTCGCGCAACGAGACCAGGTGGGCGGCGTGGCTGCCCAGCGGCCCGGTCACGACGATGCGGTCCCCCGGCCGGACCGCGTGCAGATCCAGGGTGGGACCGGCGCCCAGCACCCCGAACGCGGTCGTGGTGACGAAGACCCGGTCCGCCTCGCCCGCGCGGACGACCTGGGTGTCCACCGCGGCGATGGCGACACCGGCCTCGGCGGCGGCGGTGCGCACCGATGCCGTCAGCCGGTGGACGAGCTCCAGCGGGAGCCCGGCCTCCAGCACGATGCCGAGGGCGATGTGCCGGGGTTCGGCGCCGGTGACGGCCAGTTCGTTGACGGCGCCGCAAACGGCCACCCGGCCGATGTCGCCGTTGCCGAAGAACGGCGGGTCGACGACGTACGTCCCGGTGCGGACGACGACGCTGCGGTCCGGGAGGAGTTCCTCCTCGACCAGGGCGCGCACGCCCGGGCCGAAGCCGACCTGGGCCGCGTCCCATCCCTGTGCGTACGTCACGCCATCCCCCGATGCGCCCGATCCATGATCGCCCCATCATCCTGTGCCTACGGGGCCGCGCCTACCCGTGTCATCCGCGCGGCGGCCGATCAGGGGTCGGTAGGGGCGGGCGGGCGGTCGTACCCGCGCAGCAGGACGACGGCGGCCGCGGTGGCGAGGGCCGGCAGGGCCGCGAATCCGGCCAGCACGCCCAGTTCGGCGGTCGCGCTCTGCTCCGCGGCGCGGCCGGTGCCGGAGGAGACGTAGCCGGAGAGCTGGAGCACGAGCCCGAAGAGGAAGGGGCCGGCGGCGACCCCGAGGCCCTCGCAGGTGGTGAACAGACCGGACAGGACGCCCGCCCGGCGGCTCCCGCCCCGGGTGCCGCCGCGGGCGCCGTCGCGGGCGATGCACTGCGGCAGCATGGCGTACAGGAAGAGCAGTTGGCCGGCGTGGCCGGTGCCGGCGAGGGCCATCACGGCGAGCACCGCGGCGTCGGGCAGCACGGGGGCCGCGAGGAGGAGCAGGCAGCCGGCGGCGAACAGCGCGGACGCCCAGGCGTAGCCGCGGCGGCCGCGCAGCCGCGACCAGAGCGGGACGGTCAGCAGGTTGGGGGCGACGAACGCGACGACGAGGGGGCCCAGACCGGCGGAGTCGCGCAGCACGTGGTCGGCGAAGTACGGGGCGCCCGCGAGCAGGACCCCGGTGGCGGCGGACTGTACGACGGCGCACCGCAGCAGCGCCGTGAAGGACGGGTTGGCGCGGGCGGCGGCGAACTGCCGGCGCAGCCCGGGCCCGCTCTCGGCCACCCGGCGGCGGCCGGGCGGGGCGACACCTGGAGCGCCGGCGGAACCGGGGGTTCCTGCGGTACCGGCGAAGACCCAGAGGGCGCCCAGGGCGATGACCACGGCGCCGAACCCGCCGGCCCATCGGTGCCCGGCGAGGCCGCCGCCCCCGGCGTCGATCAGGGCGGGGGCGGCGGCTCCGGTGACGAGGGCCGCCACCCCGATGACCGCGACCCGCCCGCCGACCAGGCGCATGCGGTCCTCGTCGCGGTCGGCGAGTTCGGCGGGCATGGCCACGTACGGCACCTGGAAGAAGGCGAACGCGGTGGCGGTCAGCAGGTATCCGGCCGCCGTGAACCAGGCTCCCGCGGTGCCCGGCAGCGGACCCGCGAAGGTCAGCGCGAAGGCCGCGGCCATGGCGAGGCCGCCCCACAGGACGTACGGGCGGCGGGCGCCCCACCGGGTGCGGGTGCGGTCGCTGGCCCGGCCGACGAGGGGGTTGAGCAGGGCGTCCCAGGCCTTGGGCACGAATACGACCGCACCCGCGAGCGCGGCGCCCACGCCGAGGGTGTCGGTGAGGTACGGGAGCAGCAGCAGGCCCGGGAGGGTGGTGAAGGTCGCGGTGACGAGGGATCCCGAGGCGTAGCCGAACCGCAGCCGGGCCGGCGGGCCGGCCGGCGGCCCGGGTGCGGACGGTGCCGCGCCTCGCGTGCGCGCGGTCGCTGTGGTGGCCATCGGGGGCTCCCTTCCGGGATCGGGGAGAGCGGGGAACAGCGGAACGGGGAATCGGGGGACCGAAGGAACGGGGTAAAGGGGGAAGCTGCGGGTGCCAGGGCCCCGCGCCCGAAGGGTGGGGGATGCCCCGAAGGGGCGGGGCCCTGGCCGTGTCCGTGAAGTCCCGCCGGTTTCCGGGGAACTCCACGGAAGCTCCCTGGCACCCACACTCCGGCGTGCGGCATGGACCGCGCTAAAGCCCCGGCCCCGCGAGCGGGGCCGACGCGGCCGGACGAGTTCCTGCCATGCACCTTGCTGACACCGGCTCCGGCTGGCCGCCCGCTCCGCGGCCGCCCCACCATGTCTGCAGAGAAGGAGAGGGACATGACAGTCGACAACGGCACGACCTCGCCCCCCGCCATCCATGGACATGCGACCGCGGGCACCCAGCACCTGATCCACCGCCCGCCCTCGCGGGCGTACTACGCCCTCGACGCACCCAGCCTGGGCGAGGAGAACTTCACCCTCGTCGGCGCGACTCCCGTCACCCACCCGCTCTTCAACGACGGCCCCGGCCGCTTCCACGACCTGCAGATCGCGACCGAGACGGTGCGCGAGATCGGCGAGTTCGTCGGCCACCGCTACTTCGGCGTCCCGGACGACCGGCCCGGCCTGTTCTACCGCTTCGCCCTCGACTTCACCGACCTCTCCGCCTGGCGTACGGACGCGGGCGGCCCCCGTCCCGTGCCGCTGGCCACCCACATCCGGGCACGTCCGGCCAACGTCGTGGCCGAGGTGCCGCGCGGGCTCGACTTCCACCTCCAGGTGACCATCGACGGCCGCCCGTGCGCGACCGGCGCGGCCGGCCTCGTCTTCCTCATGCCGAAGCTGTACCGCAAGCACGTGGAGCACTCCCGGCGGGCCCTGCAGGCCGCGCCGGAGATCGACGACGCGCCGGACGGTCCGCTGCTGCCGGCCGACTCCGCCGAGGCGGGCCGCTACGCGCCCGAGAACATCGTGATCAGCGAACCGGCCGACGTCTCGCGCGGCCGGCTGAGCACCTGGCTGCTCCCCACCCCCGTCAGCCCGGTGTTCACCGGCGAGGACGGCCAGTACTCCGGCCTGCACCTGCTGGAGGCGCTGCGCCAGACCTCGCTGGTCGCCGCGGGCCGCACGCACGGGCTGAGCTCCGCGCACAGCACGCTCGGCGCCTGCCAGATCCACTTCCGCGGGCCCGCGGAGCGTGAACTGCCGCTGCGCTGCGTCGCGGTGGCCGGACCGCTCGGGCGCGATGACGAGGGACGGCCGGCCGTCGCGGTCACGCTCACCCTGACCCAGCGGCGGCGTGCCGTGGCCGAGGCCCGCACGACCGTGGTGCAGGACCACTGAGCACCATGCGCTTCGGGATCCTGGGCCCGCTGGAGGTCACCGGCGCCGCGGCCCCGGCGGACGGCCGCCGGGAGCCCTCGTACGCTCCGCAGGCCGCCAAGCTGCGGGTCGTCCTCGGCACCCTGCTGATCCGCGCGAACGAGGTCGTGTCGGTGGAGAGCCTGATCGACGAGCTCTGGCCGGACGCGCCGCCGCGCACCGCGACGACCACGCTCCAGGTGTACGTGTCCCACCTGCGCAAGACCCTCCAGAGCGCCGATCCGGACAACGGCCGCGAGGCCCTGGTCACCCGCCGTCCGGGGTACCTGCTGCGGGTCGGCGCGGACGCCCTCGACGCGCTCGCCTTCGAGGACCTCCACCGGCGCGGCCACCAGGCCCTGCAGACCTCGGACTTCGCCGCCGCGGCCGATCTGCACCGGCGGGCGCTGGCGCTGTGGCGGGGGCCCCTGCTGTCGGACACCCCGCACGGACCGGTGCTGGAGGGCGCCGCCGTGCGGCTGGCCGAGGCGCGCACCGGCGCCCTCGACGAGCGGATCCGGGCCGAACTGCACCTCGGACTGCACCGCGAACTGGTCGCCGAGCTGCAGGAGTTGGTTGCCGAGCACCGGATGCACGAGGAGTTCCACACCCACCTGATGGTGGCGCTGTACCGGTGCGGGCGGCAGGCGGAGGCCCTGCGGGTGTTCACGACGCTGCGGCAGACCCTCGTCGAGGAGCTCGGCATCGAACCGGGCCCGTCGTCGAGCCGGCTCCGCCAGCGCATCCTGGAAGGCGACCCGGCACTGGCGCGCGCCGGGGGCCGTGCTCCCGGTCCGTCGGCCGCGCCGTCCGCCGCGCCGGTGTCCGCGACGGCCGCGACCGGCCGGGACCCGGGGCACGACGGGCTGCCCGCAGCCGTCGCGGACACCGGCGACGGCTCCGTCACGGGTGCCGGCGGCTGGTCCGCGGCGCTCGGCGCGCTGCCGGCCGCCGACCCCTGTTTCACCGGCCGCACGGAGGAACTGGCGGAGCTGGAGCGGCTGCTGCGCAGCGCCCCGGCCGGCGGCTGCGTCGCCGTGACGGGCATGCCGGGCGCGGGCAAGACCGCGCTGGCCGTCGAGGCCGCGCACCGGGTCGCGGACGCCTTCCCCGACGGGCGGCTCTTCCTGGACCTGCGCGGCGGCGCCGGCCCCGGTCTGCCGCCGGCCGCGGGACCGGTCCTGGACCGGCTGGTGCGCGCGTCCGGCGGACCCGGCGCCGCCCCCGCGGACGGCGGCGCGGCGGCTCCCAGGCTGCTGCTGGTCCTGGACGGGGTCGGCTCGGAGACCGAGGTGCGGCCCCTGCTGCCCGTTCTGCGCGGCGCCGTGGTGCTGCTCGTGGCGCGCCGGGTGCCCGCCGGGCTCCCCGGGCTGCGGTCGGTGCTCCTCGGACCGTGGCGCCCCGACGAGGCGCAGCGGCTCGTCGGGCTGTTCACCGGACGCGCGGGGACCCGTGCGGGGACGCTCGGCGCCGCGGCCGCACTGGACGCCGGGCCGGGCCTCGGTCCCGACACGGTCGCCGAGATCGCCGAGCTGTGCGGGCGGCTCCCGCTCGCCGTGCGGACGGCCGCGGCCCAGCTCGCCGCCCGTCCGCACTGGACGGCCGCCGTCCTGGCGGACCGGCTACGGGACGAGGGCGGACGCCTGGACGTGCTGCGCACGGGTGACGTGGACGTCCGCTCGCGCCTCCTCGACGCCTACGCGGCCTGTCCCGACCCGCAGCGGCGGGCCTTCCGGCTGCTGTCCCTGCTGCCGCCGGGCCGGTTCGGTGCCCGGCAGGCCGCGGCCGCCCTGGACCTGACCGAGCCGCAGGCCTCGGCCGCCCTGGAGGCTCTGGCCGACGAGCGGCTGGTGGCTGTGGACCGGGACGGCTGCCGCCTCCCGGAGCTGCTGCGGCTGCTGGCGGTGGAACGGCTGGCGCTGGAGGACCCGCCCGAGGTGGCGCGGGCTGCGGCGGAGCGCGTGTGCCGGGCGTACGCGGACGGCTCCGCGGAGCGGGGCCGCGTCTCGGACTCGGGCGCGCGCGGCCTCGTACGCCTGGCCCGGACCGCGTACGGGGCGGGGCTGTGGGCGCTGACCGTACGGCTGACGGACGCCCTGGCCGGGTGGGTGCCGGACGACGCGGAGGCCGTGTACGCGCTGGCCCTGGACGCGGCGGGGCGGTGCGCGGACCGTGCGGCCCAGGCTCGGATGCGGCGCTCGCTCGGTGAACTCGCCTGGCAGTACCGGCAGGTGGAGCGGGCGCACGAGCTGTTCTCGGGCGCCCTCGGACTGGCCCGGGCGGCCGGTGACGAGGAGGAGGCCGCCCGCGCCCTGGTGGGCCTGGCCGAACTGCGGCTGGACGCCGGGGAGTCTGCGGAGGCCGCGGCGCTGCTGGAGCCCGCGCTCGCCGCCCTGTCGGCGCCGGGCCGTGCCCGGGGCCGGTACGAGGCGAGCCGCGCGCGGGCCCTGCTGGCGCTGGCACAGGAGGGCCGGGAGAGCGCCCGGGCCTGGTTCGGCGAGTGCCTGGAGCTGGCGGGCGCGCTGCGCGACCAGCGGCTGGAGGTGTACGCGCTGCGCTCGCTGCGCGCGCTGAGCCTGCCGCCGCGGGGCGGCTCCGGCCCGGCGTCGCGGGCCGTGGAGATCCGCCCCGGCCTCTGGCGCATCGACCCGGCCGCCGTCCCCGCCAACCCCCTGTGAAAGGAGCACCATGAGCGCGATGGGCACCCTGCCGGCATCGCTCGGCCCGGTGACGGAGCTCGTCGGCCGGGAGCTGGAGGCGGCCATGCTGCGCGAGCGGCTGCGGGACCCCCTGGTACGGCTGGTGACGGTCACCGGGCGGGCCGGGGTGGGCAAGAGCCGGCTGGCGCTGGAGGTCGTGCGGGAGATCGGCGGGGAGTTCGGCCGGGTGGAGGTCCTCGACGCCGGGGCGCCGGACACGCCTTCGGCACTGACCGCAGTGACCGCAGTGACCGGGCTGGCAGGACCGTGTTCGCCGTCCGCGCGGGGCGGGGAGCCCGGCCGGTTCCTGCTGCTGCTCGACGGCTGCGACCACGAGGCGCGTGCGGGCGCCGCCGCGGCCCTGGAGGCCCTCGCCGGTGATCCGCGGGTGGTGGTGCTGGCCACGGCCGTGGAACCGCTCGGGGTGTACGGGGAGTTGCTGCTGCCGCTGGCCCCGCTGCCGGTCCCCGGACCCGTGCGCGGTCCGGCCGGCGGGGCCGCGGCCGATCCGCAGGAGCTCGCGGAAGTGGCCTCGGTGGAGCTGTTCGTACGGCGGGCCCGGGCCGCCGACCCGGCCTTCGCGCTCACCCTGGAGAACGCCGGGGCCGTCGCCGAGATCTGCACGCTGCTGGACGGTCTGCCGCTCGCCGTCGAACTCGCCGCGCGCCGACTGCGGCTGCTGCCCCCGCACCTGCTGCCGGTACGGCTGCGGGACCGTACGACCGTCCTGTCCGGCGGGCCGGCGAACGCGCCCGAGCGGCACCGCTCGCTGGCCGCGCTCGCCGAATGGAGCTGCCGCGGCCTGGACGCCCCGGCCCGCGCCCTGCTGGGCCGGCTGGCCGTGTACGAGCCGGGCTTCGGCCTGTCGGCGGCGGGGCTGTCGGCCGAACCGGCCGTGGACACGCTGATGGACCGCGGCCTGCTCGTCGTGGTGGGCGAGGAGCAGGGGGAACTGCGCCTCGCCGTCTCCGAGCCCGTACGCTCCCACGCGCGCGAGGTGCTGGCCCAGGCGGGCGAGGAGGACGCCGCCCGGGACGCGCACGCCGAGCGCTACCGGACGCTGGTGGGCTCCGCGCAGGCCGGGCTCGGCGGGACCGGCCAGGACCACCTCCTGCGGGAGCTGGCGGCCGAGGGCGCCAACGTGACCGCGGCCCTGCGGCGGCTGCGCGAGCGGGGCGACGGCGAGGCGGCTGCCGCCCTGGTCCTCGGCTGCCGCCTGCCCTGGCTGGCGCAGGGAAGGCTGCGGGAGGGCCTGGAGTGGTGCGACGAGAGCGATGGGGCGGGCGGTGCGGTGCTGCCGGAGGCCGTGCGGGCCCGTCTCGCCGACATGTCCGGCGTCTTCGCGCTGGCCCTGGGCGATCCGCAGGAGGCGGTCCGCCGCCACCGCCGCGCCCTCGCCCTGGGCAAGGGCGTGGGCGACCGGCGGCAGAACGCCCTCGTCTCCGCGCACCTCGGCGCCGCCCTGCTGGCGGCCGGCGATCCGCCGGGGGCGCGGGCCGTGCTGGTGACCGCGCTCAGCGCGCTGGAGTCGATGGGCGTCACCGGGGGTGCGGCCGGTGCGGCCGCTTCGCTGGCCGGCGTCCTGCGCGCCGAGGGCGACCGGCGCCGGGCCCAGGAGCTGCTGGACCGGGCGGTGGAGGCGCTGCGGCGGACCCGGGACGGGCGGGGCCTCGCGGGTGCCCTGCGCACGGAGGCCGCGCTCGCCCTCGACGGCGACGAGCCGGCCCGGGCCGACCGGGCGCTGCGGGAGAGCCTGCGGCTCTACGGGGAGGTCGGCGAGCGGAGCGAACTGCCGGGGCTGCTGGAGGAGTTCTCCCTGCTGCTGATGCGCACCGCGCCCGCCCAGCGGCCGCGGACGGTACGGCTGCTGGCCGCGGCCGACACCCTGCGCGCCGAGACAGGCGCCGCGGTGGCGGACGAGTGGCGCTCGGCGGCCGAGCGGGCCCGTACGGATCTCGGCGCCCGCCTTGACTGGACGGACTTCGCGGTGGCCTGGGCGGAGGGCGTACGGATGACCGCGCCGCAGGCGGTGGCGGAGGCTCTGGCGGCGCCCGCGCCCGCGCGCCGCCCGACGACCGGACCGGCCCCCGAGGACCAGTCGCTCACCCCGCGCCAGGTCCAGGTGGCGCTGCTGGTCTCGGAAGGCATGACGAACCGTCAGATAGCGGCCAGGCTGGACATATCCGAGTGGACCGTGGTCAACCACGTACGGCAGGTCATGCGCCGCCTGGGCTGCTCCTCGCGGGTGCAGGTCGCGGGGGCGGTGGGCAGATGGACCTGACGAGCCCGGCGGGCACCGCCCGTACGGCCGGCCGCCCGGGGCGCGCCGCCGCGCGGCCGCTGGACCTGGCGCCGCCCGCCGAGGTCGCGGCCCGGTTCCGGGCCGCCGGCCGGTGGCGCGGGGAGACCTTCCTGGACGACCTGTACCGTACGGCCGCCCGTGCGCCGCAGCGCCCCGCGATCGTCTCCGAGCGCGCCCACCGCCCCGCCGGCCGGCGCCTGGTCACGGTCACCTACGCCCAGCTCGCCGCGTACGTGGACCGGTTCGCCGCCGCCCTGTCGTCCCTCGGTGTCGTAGCGGGCGACCCGGTCGCCTACCAGCTGCCGAACTGGTGGGAGACCACGGCCCTCACCCTGGCCTGCCTGCGGATCGGCGCGGTCGCGGTGCCGGTGCTGCCGACCGTGCGGGCCCGCGGCCTGCACCGGATCCTGGACGGCACCCGGGCGCGGATCTGCGTGGTGCCCGACGTC
Source organism: Streptomyces erythrochromogenes (assembly GCF_036170895.1). Lineage (NCBI taxonomy): Bacteria > Bacillati > Actinomycetota > Actinomycetes > Kitasatosporales > Streptomycetaceae > Streptomyces > Streptomyces erythrochromogenes. The sequence continues at coordinate 1,918,704 of NZ_CP108036.1, forward strand.
TGGGAGGGCTTCGCGCACGCCGAGGCCCTGGCGGACCTGGCCGGGCGGCTGCCGTGGCTGCGCCACCGCGTCGTCGTGGGGGACGCGGCGGCGACCGGAGCGGTGGACTTCACCGCGTACTTCCGGCGGACCGCGCACGAACGCACGGCGGCGGGCCTGCGCAGCGGGCCGCGCGGCGGACGGGCCGACCGGCCGGCCCTGCTGATCAGCGTCATGGGGCTGCGGGACTCCTACACCTCGGTGCTGCACTCCCCCAACACCCTGTACGCCAACATCTCCGCCCAGAGCGCGCCCGACGGGCCCGGACGGCGGCCGGGCGAGGCCTTCCTCAGCACCCTGCCGCTCACCTCGCTGGCCTCCCTGATCTACACGGTGTGCTGGCCGCTGGCCGTGGGCGGGACCGGGGTGTTCCAGGACGTGTGGGATCCGGGCCGGTGCCTGGACCTGATGGCGGCGGCCGGGGTGGACCAGGTATACGCCGAACCGGCCTACCTCGCCGAGCTGGTGACGGCGCAGCGCCGCCGGCCCCGGGCGGCGCGGCGGCTGCGGCTCGTACTGTCGGGGGGCCGCACGAGTACGCCGGCGCCGCTCGCCGAGGAGCTGCGCGAGGTGTTCGGGGTACCGGTGCTCTCCGTGTGGGGGGCTCCCGAGCTGGGGATGGGCGCGCTCTCCGGGAGCGGTGGCGGGGACCGGGACGGTGACGGGGTCCGGCCGCTGGGCGGGCTGGAGGTGTCGGCCGCGCACGCGGGCTCGGCGCTGGAGGTCCGCGGCCCGTCGGTCTGCCTGGCCACCTGGCGGCACGGCGCCCCGGCGCCGGTGGCGACCTGGGAGCACGGGGACGGCTGGCTGGACACGGGTGACCTGGCGGCGGCCGACCGGGACGGCGGGATACGGGTCCTGGCCCGGGCCGGCACGCGGACCGGCGCCATTTTCATGGTGCCGGTCTCCGAGGTGGAGGAGCGGCTGCTGGCCCACCCCCGGGTGCGGGAGGCCGCGGTGGTGGCCTACACCGACCCGGAGCACGGTGAGCTGCCGTGCGCCGTCGTGGTCCCGGCCGCCGAGGACGGCCCGCCGGGACCGGCCGAGCTCCGCGAGCACCTCGTCTCCCTGGGCGTCGCGGAGGCCTTTCTGCCCACCCGGCTGGAGATCGTCGGGGCGCTGCCCCGCGACGACCGCGGCCGCCTGCGCCGAGAGGCCCTGCGGAGCTGGCTGACCCGCCTCCGCCCGGGCACCCCCCGACCTACCCCGACCTGATCCCGCGCCCCGCACCACCCGCCGGACCGGCGCCCGCGAGGCCGGGCCCGGGTGCCGGACGGGAGGCCGGGGGCGGATCCGGGCGCGGGCCGGAAGGCGGCCACCGGGCAAGGGGCCGGTCCGGGGCCGAAGGCAGGGGGCCGAAGGGCGGGGCTTCGTCCCGGACGACGGGACAGCGTCAGCCGGCGATCTCGCGGGCGAGGGCGCCGAGTTCGTCGCGCCATGCGGGTGCGATCCGGGCTCCGGCCACGGCCTTGTCGGCGCGGACCACGAGCGCCGCTATCGTCTCCTCGGCCCGTTCCCGCGCCTGGGCGTCGAAGAACACGTCGCGCAGGAACTGCGCGTCGCCGTCGAAGCCCGGGCCCCCGCCGAGGAACCCGCGGATCCGCCAGGCCGCATGCAGGGCTCGCGCGTACTCCTCGTAGGCCTCGCGGACGTCGTCGCGGCCCGCGAGCGCGGCGCCGATCAGCAGCGCGTGGCGCAGCCCGTACCAGCCCGCGCCGCAGCCGGTGGCACAGCCGTCGAGGCACTGGCCGGGCCAGGCGTCGTCGAGGTACTCGGTGGCCGCGGCGGCCTCCATGTGCGAGCCGATCGCCCGCTCGACGCGCAGGTCGTCCCACAACGTGCGGGCCCCGGGCGGCAGTCCGGCGGCGAGCCGGTCCCCGTAGGCGAGGGTGAGGTCGCCCGCGAGCACGGCGGTGCCCTCGCCGAACCGGCGCGGCTCGCCGCGCCAGCCGTTGCGCTCGTGTTCGGCGGCGTGGCTGATGTGCAGGGTCGGGATGCCGCGGCGCAGCGGGGTGTTGTCCCGTACGTCCGCGCGGATCACCCAGCAGGTGTCGAGGAGTTCGAGGGCGGCGGCCGCCGCGAGGGCGTCCTCCGCCTCGGGGTCGCCGCCGGCGGCGAGGTATCCGGTGAGGCAGATGGCGGGGCGGGCGCGTTCGCCGCCGGCCTGGATGAGCTCGGCCACCCCCATCACCAGGACGGCGCTGCGCGGATCGGAGGTGCGCCGGCCGCGGTGCTCCTGCGCGAGGAGCTTCGCCAGCTCCTCCTCGACCCGGTCGAGCATGGCGTCGCGGAGCTCTCCGGGCGACGCGGTGCGCCACGGCTGGTCGTGTGTTGTGGTCATGGTGCCCTCCCTGCGGGCTACGGCTCATGACCGACTTTCCCGGACGCGGCGCGCGGAAGCCACCCGTTCGGGGTTCGGAGGCGGGAACGGGCGGTGCGGCGGGGCCCCTCCGTGCCAGATGTCTGTCACGGGCCGGCCGGTCGGGCCGGGCTTGCCATGACCTTGCCATGGCGGGCTCTCCCGGCCCCCTGCCCGCCCCGCTGCCCGCCTCAGGCGCGCTCTCCGGCGCCCGCGGGGTCGAGGTCGACCGGCAGCGCCTGCCGGCCGGGGATGTTCAGCTTGCGGTAGACCCGGGTGAGGTGCTGCTCCACCGTGCTGACGGTGATGTAGAGCTTCTTGGCGATCTCCCGGTTGGTGTGGCCGTGCACCGCGAGCAGCGCCACCCGCCGCTCCGACTCGCTGAGGCTCGCGACCAGTCCGGCGTCCGGGGTCCCGGTCCCGCCCGCTTCGTCGGTGTCGTCCTCGGTGTGGCCGGGGAGGATCCTCTCGCGCAGGGCGTCGGCCCCGCAGGTCTTCGCGAGGTGCCAGGCCTTGCGCTGGACCATGGCCGCCCGCGCCGGTTCGCCGGCCTCGCGCAGGGCTTGTCCGAAGTCGGCCATGGCGCGGGCCAGTTCGTACTTGTCGCCCGAGCGCTGGAGGTCGTCGACGGCCCTGGCCAGCATCGCCTGGCGTTCCCCGGGGCCACGCAGGGACGCCCGCAGCCGCAGGGAGGTGCCGCGCACCCAGGGGTCGGCGGCGTCCCGTGTGGTGAGCTGGTCCGCGAGGAAGCGCTCGGCCCGGTGCGCCTCGCCGAGCCGGAGCAGGGCCTCGGCCGCGTCCGCGCGCCAGGGCAGGACCCGGGGCCGGTCCAGGCCCCAGAGCTTCGCGTGCCGGCCGATGTCCAGGAAGTCGCCGAGGGCCGCGTGGAAGCGGCTCGTCGCCAGGGCGTGGTGGCCCCTGGCTCGCAGGTACGCCAGTCCGTGCACGCCTCCCGCGTGCTCCGCGGGCGCGGGCCGGGTCAGGACGGTCTCCGCCTCCTCCAGCCGGCCCATCGCGGTGTACGCCCGCGCCAGGGTGCCCGCCAGTGCGCCGAGCAGCACGCTGGTGCCCCGGGCGGGCGCCGCCCGCAGGGCCCCCTCGGCGGTTTCCGCGGCGCCCGTCAGGTCGCCCAGGCGCAGCCGGGCCTCGGCGGTGAGTCCCGCGAACACGGCCAGCCAGCCGGTGGCTCCGCGCCGGGCCGCCTGGTGGGCGAACTCCTCGCACCAGGGCAGTGCCCGGGCAGCGCCGTCCAGGTGGAGCAGGGTGCGCAGGGCCTGGGCCACCGGTTCCACGGTGCCCTCGGCGAGGGTGGCGCCCCGTAGGAACAGCTCGGCCGAGCGGGCTGCGGCGCCCTCCTCCGCCTCGACGGGGAGCGCCCACAGGGCCGCCGGGTGGACGGTGGTCCCGGTGGTCCCGGTGGTCCGGACGGCCGGGTGCGAACCGGGCTCCGCAGGGGGACGCCGGCGGCCCGCGGCCCACCGGGGGAACGCCGACAGGCCGTCCAGAGGGTCGCCTCCGGGGGCGGCGCCGCGCCGTGCACCGTCGGCCGCCAGGCGTTCCAGTACGTCGGCGGACTCGTCGACGCGGCCCTGCGCGGCCAGTGCCCTGGCCAGGGGGGCGAGGGCGCGCGGACCGAGCTGCCCGGCGGTCGCGGCGGCCAGGGGGGCCGCGAGGCGGTGTTCGGCGGCGGCCGGGTCGGTGCGGCCCAGCACGACGCCGAGCCGGATGTCCACCTCGGCGCGGGAGGTGGCGTCCGGGCATGCCTCGTGGGCGAGCCCCAGCAGTGCCGCGGCCCGGTCGGTGTCCCCCTCGGCCGCGTGCCGGTCCGCGGCGGAGCGCAGGACGGGCAGGGACCACTCCGGGCGCGTGTCGCGTGCGGCGAGGAGCTGTCCGGCGACCTCGGTGTCGGCAGCGCCCGCCGCGTGCGCCAGCCGGGCGGCCTCCGCGTGCAGGGCCGACCGGGCGGCGGGGTCCATCCCGTCCAGCACGGCGGCCCGGGCGGCCGGGTGGCGCAGCCCCTGGCGCCCTGCGGGGGCGAGCAGTCCGGCGTCCTCCAGGGCCGTGAGGGCGCGGGCGGCGGTGGTCTCGGCGGTGCCGCTGAGCCGTGCGAGGTGCGCGGGCGTGGCCAGGCCGTCCAGTACGGCGATCGCACCGGCCAGTTCGGGGGTGGCGGGGCCGCAGCGGTGCAGGCAGGCGAGGACGGCCTGGGCGTAGGCGTCGCCGGGCCGGCCCTGCGGGTCCTGGAGCAGGGCCCGCAGCAGCAGCGGGTTGCCGCCGCTGGCCTCGTGGAGCTGGGCGGCCTGCGCCTCGGTGCGGCCGGGCAGCAGGGCGTGGACGGCGTCGGGGGTGAGCCGCCGCAGGCGCAGGCGGACGAAGTGGGGAAGGCGCAGGAGTTCGGTGCGCAGCAGCGGGTCGTGGTGTTCGTGCGGGGACGCCGCCAGGACCAGCAGGACGGGGGCGCGGCGGGTCGCGTGCGCGAGGTGGAGCAGGTGGCGGCCGGAGGGCTCGTCGACGTGGTGCAGGTCGTCCACGCAGATCACCACGGGTGCGGTGGTGCTCAGTTCGCGGACGGCGACGGCCAGGTCCCGCAGGGCCAGGGGGTCTTCGGCCTCGTCCGGCGACGACGGCACGGGCAGCGCGCCGGGCGGGGCGTCGGCGGCCAGCCGGCGCAGGACGCCGAGGGCGCGGCCGCGTTCGGCGGCGCTGCCGCCGGCCCGCAGCACGAGGGCGCCGAGGTTCTCGGCGTGCGCGGCGGCCGTTTCGAGGAATTCGCTCTTTCCGCAGCCGACGGCCCCTTCCACGAGGAGCAATCCGGCATTTCCTTCGGCGCAGCCGTCGAGCAGCGCTTCCAATAAGGACAGTTCCTCGGCACGGCGGAACGGCAGCATGAAAATCCCCCAGGGCCCCCGCCCCGGATATTCGAAATGGGAACTCAAATACCGAACGGGGATGTTCGAGCGTGGCGCGAGCAAGAATTCGCGATCAGTCTAGGGGCCGGATCCGTACCCGGTGGTGTCCGGAAGTTGCCTGGCATCAATCCCCGCGTCCGGGGGCCGGGAAGATCCGGCGGGGGATATTCCGCGGGTGGCCGGGCCGCTGCCACTCGCGCGGGTAGCCGACGGAGACCTCCTCGAAGCGGACGCCGTCGTACCAGGTGGTGCGCGGGATGTGCAGGTGGCCGTAGACGACGGCGGCGGCCCGGAAGCGGACGTGCCAGTCGGCGGTGAGCTCGGTGCCGCACCACTGGGCGAACTCGGGGTGGCGCAGTACGTCCGTGGGGGCGCGGACCAGCGGGAAGTGGTTGACGAGGACCGTGCGCAGGTCGGGGCCGCACGCGGCCAGCCGCGCTTCGGTGGCGGCGACCCGGGCCCGGCACCAGGCCTCGCGGGAGGCGTAGGGGTCGGGGTGCAGCATGAACTCGTCGGAGCACACCACCCCGGCCTCGTAGGCCTGTTCCAGGGCCTGTTCCCTGGTGGCGGCGGTGCGCGTGCGGAAGCTGTAGTCGTACAGCAGGAAGAGCGGGGCCACGACGAGCGGGCCGCCGGGCCCGGACCAGACGGGGTAGGGGTCCTCCGGTGTGTGCACGCCGAAGGACCGGCAGATCTCGACGAGCCGCCGGTAGCGCGCCTCGCCGCGCAGGGGCTCGGGGTCGTCCCGGACGGTCCACAGTTCGTGGTTGCCGGGCGCCCACACCACGGTGGCGTAGCGCCGGGTGAGGAGGTCGAGCACCCACCGGAGATCGTCGAGTGACTCGCTCACGTCGCCGGCCACGATGAGCCAGTCGGCGGGACTGTCGGGATAGAGGTCCTCGACGATCCGGCGGTTCTCCGGGAATCCGACATGGAGGTCGCTGATACCCATGAGGTTTCCGTGCGGCATTCCGTGAGTGTGGACGGTCGGTGATCGCGTGAACACCCCTTAACGGCCCCTCAATTGGCGGCGGCGGGCGCCTCTTCGGGCCCCATGGCAGGGGGATGGCAATGCCGGTGCGGCCGACTGCCAGCGGACCGGCAGGCGTCGGGCCGGCGGACCGGCGGGATGGCAGCGGCCTGGCAGAGAACCGGGCCGCACCCCGGTCCATCGGGTTGACCTGCGCCTTCGACCCTGGGCCGGCCGGCGCGGCGGCGGGAACGTGGGAGCTGTCCGACCGGAACAGCGACCCGAGGGAACGCCGTGCTCACAAAGCTCCTGCCCGCGAACGTCGCGACCGCCGAAGCCACCACCGACCCCGCCGACGTCTTCCTCTACCCCGAGGAGGAGTACCTCGTCCGCAACGCCGTACCCAAGCGGCGTCTGGAGTTCGGCACCGTCAGGTGGTGCGCCCGCCGTGCCATGGGAGAGCTGGGGCTGCCCCCGGCCCCCGTGGTGCCGGGCCGGCGCGGTGTCCCGCAGTGGGCGCCCTCGGTCGTCGGGTCCATGACCCACTGCGCCGGCTTCCGGGGCGCGGCGCTGGCCCGCTCCGCCGAGTTCGCCTCGGTCGGGGTGGACGCGGAGCCCAACGCCCCCATGCCGGAAGGGGTCCTCGACTCGATCGCGCTGCCCCGGGAGCTCGATCTGATCGCCGGACTGGAGCGGACGGAGCCCGGTGTGGCGTGGGACCGGCTGCTCTTCAGCATCAAGGAGGCCGTCTACAAGACCTGGTTCCCGCTGACGGGCCAGGAACTCGACTTCACGGACGCACTGGTGGGCGTGGACCCGGTGCGCGAGACCTTCCACGCCCGGCTGCTGCCGGACCCCGAGACCCTCTCCCCGGCCGGGCCGACCGCCTTCGACGGTCGCTGGTCGGCGGAGCGGGGCGTACTGCTGAGCGCGATAGCGGTGCCGGCCGGCAGGCCGGCCGCCGTCGGCGCTCCGGTACGCAGAAGCGCTCCCCGCATCTGCCGTGCGGGGAGCGCTTCGTGAACCGCCGGACGTGGTGTCAGATCACGTCCACTGGTCGTCCTCGGGCTTGGCCCCGACGTCGGTTCCGGTGTCGGAGTCGGTCAGCGGGGCGGTGACGGCCGACTCGGCGGACGCTCCGGACACGACCGGTCCCGTCATGACCTGAACCCCCGCCGCCAATACCACACTCGCCACCGCAGTCAAGCTAATCGAGAAGACCTTAACGGAAACTGTTCTCACGACTTCCCCCAGTCGAAGATCGAGATCTACTCATCCGTACCGCTCGCCACTTCCGGCTCTGCGGCTCGGTTGATGGGAACAGAGTGCTCGCTCTCGATCAATCCCGCCAAGGGCGGTACGTTGGCGTAAAGTTACGTGGCAGCAAATACATCAATCAGCGGGGGCTGACATGTTTGCAGGGGAGGGCTCGGATTCAGGGTTCGCCGAGCTGGACGACGTCAGTGCCGCGGCATACGGCCTGGCCGTCGAGTACGGCCGCTTCGAGCGGGAACGGATCGCCGAACAGCTGTCGCTGACGCCCGAGGAGATCGCCCGGGTGGAACAGGTGCTGAGCGGGGTCCGCCTGTTACAGGCGATGCCGGGCAACCCCTCCGAGCTGACCCCCGTGACGCCCGACGTCGCGGCCGCGTCCCTGGTCGCGCCCGCCGAACGGCACATACGCGACCTCCAGCAGGCGGTCACGGACGTCCGGGCCAAGCTGCTGTCCCTGACGCCCCTGTACTTCGAGGGCCGGCGGGTGCGCAACCGGCTGGAGGCCTTCGACGTCATCACCGACGTCTCCCGCATCCAGTCGATGCTCAACCACCTCACCCAGAGCTGCCAGAGCGAGATGCTCACCGTCCAGCCCGGCGGGGCCCGCCCCGCGTACGCGCTGGCGCAGGCCCGGGAGTCCGCGCTGACGACCCTCTCGCGCGGGGTGCGGATCCGCACCATCTACCAGCACACCGCCCGCAACGACCTGCCGACCCGCAGCTACGTGCGCGAGGTCAGCGAACAGGGCGCGGAGATCCGTACCGCCGACGAAGTCATCGACCGGCTGATCATCTACGACCGGGAGGTGGCCTTCCTGCCGGAACGGTCCGCCGGCGACCGCACGCCCGGTGCGGCGATCGTGCGCGAGCCCACCCTGGTGGCGTTCCTGTGCTCGGTCTTCGAGTACCTGTGGGACGGGGCGAGCCCCTATGTGGTGGATTCCCAACGGTCCCCCGCCTCCTCCGACGAGCTCAAGTGGTCGATCATCCGGTTGATGACCAAGGGCTACAAGGACGAGATGGTCGCCCGGCGGCTCGGCATGTCCGTGCGCACCTGCCGCCGCCACATCGCCGAGATCACCGAGGAGCTGGAGGCCACCAGCCGCTTCCAGGCCGGCTACAACGCAGCCCGGCAGGAGATGCTGGCCGGGGGGTCGGTGCCCTCCTAGGCCCTGTCCGGGACCTCGTCGAGCGCCTCGGTGATGGCGTCCACGCAGTCCTGGTCGAGCATCGTCGTCACGTGGGCGTCCTGGAGCCGGCCGAAGCCCGCGTCGTACACCGCCGCACTGACCACGTAGCCGTCGGCGACCGGGAACGTACGGAAGATCCACTCGTCCCCGGTCCCCGGAGTGCCGTCGGGCCGCTGGACCCGCACGGCGCGGCCGTCGGGACCGAAGCCGAACTCGGTGAAACGGAACTGCATGCCCTGGCCGATCGCCTTGCTGTAGGCCTCCTTGAGCGTCCACAGGCGTACGAGGGCGTCGTTGCGCTGCGGTTCCGGCATCCCCGACAGCAGCACCGACTCGTACGGGGTGCAGATGTGCCGGCCGAGGCCGCTGCCGTGCATCTCGCGGTCGGCGCGCTCCGCGTCGACACCGATCAGCCCACAGGTCGTCAGGCCCACGAGCAGCAGGTCGTCGGTGTGGCTGAGGCTGATGTCGATCTGGTCGCAGCCGCGCAGGTACGGGCGCCCGGTCGGCCCGTAGGCCAGTTCCAGGTCGGCGGGATCGCTGTCGAGCACCGCACCCGCCGCGTACTTGAGGAGCATCCGGGAGGCGATGTAGCGGCCCCGCACGTCGGCGTGCGTCAGGTCCAGGTAACGCGTCCAGTCGCGGCCGAGCAGCTCGCGCAGCCCGTCGCCGGGGGGCACGACCGGCTCCAGGTCCCTCAGCCACGCGTAGACCAGGGCGGTCCCGTGGGTGGCCAGGTCGTCCCGGACCCGGTCCCACGAGTCGCCGCCCGGTACCACGGCGACGGGCTCACCGAGCGGCGGGCCGAGCGAGGGGCTGCCCGGGGCGGTCATCCGTACTCCTTCACGAGTGTGTGGACCTCCCGGAGGCTGCGCGCCTCCAGCAGGCGGTGTACCGGTACCCGGTGGCCGGACTCCTCCAGGAGCGCCACCAGTCGGAGCAGGTTCAGCGAATCCCAGCCCGGCAGTTCGCCCAGAGCCGTGTCCGCGCCTTCGGGGACGGCGATGTCCAGGCCGAGGTCGCCGCGGACCGTCCGCAGGAACACGTCGAGGCTATCGAGGCCCATCGGCCAGCCCTCCTCCCGGGGTTTCGGTGATGCGCACGTGCGCGGGCACCTGCGGCAGCCGGGCCAGGTCGTGGCGGAACACCACCGGACCGTCTGCGGAGCCTTCGCTTCCGCCGGGATCCGCCGGGGTGAACCCGCAGGACGGGTAGAAGTCCCGGGCACGGTGGTTGCGGGCCGTGGGCACGTACCGGGCGCCGACCGCGGACAGTCCGAGCTCCCGTGCGCGGGCCAGCAGCAGCGCGAGGCAGGCCTGTTCCACGCCGCGGCCGAGCACCCGGCAGCTGAGCCACATGCCGTCCAGCCGGAGCACCTCCCCGGCGATGGATCCCAGCACCGCACCCACCAGACCGTTGTCGCCGAACCGGTCCGCGCTGCGCGCCACGAGCAGCAGCCGCCCCGGATCGGCGGCCCGCCGGGCCAGCTCGGCTTCGGTGTATCCCACACCGATCAGGTTGAACTGGTTGGTCCGAAGGGTCAATTGGGACACGCGGGCGAACTCGTGGGGGCGGGGCGGGCCGAGCCCGACGCTCACCTCCAGGGCTCGCAGGAACTCCTCGTACGAGCCCGAACCGGCCCGCAGCGCCCCGCGCTCGCGCCGCCTGCGGTACTCGCCGGGCCTGGCGCGGTCCTCGTCGGTCAGCCGCAGGGTGTCGAACCAGCCGTCGGCGAGCAGGCGGGTCACGTGGAGCGCCGGTTCCGCGTCGAGCGCCACGACGGCGACCTCGGGTGCGCCGAGCCGGACCTGGGCGCGTTCCGCCGGCGAGTCGTCGGCGAAGACGAGGGCGTCGGGAGCCAGGTCCAGGGTCCGCGCGATGTCGGCGAGGTTGGCGTCCTTGGGCTCCCAGTTGGCGTTGACGGCGGCGAAGTCCGGCTCGCGCAGGACGAGGTCGGGATGGGAGGCGAGCGCCTCCAGGACCAGGCCCTCGTCGTTCTTGCTGCTCACGGCGAGGAGCACGCCCTGGGAGGCGAGCTGTTTGACGCACTTCTGGAAGGCGCCGAACGCCTCTCCGCGCAGGGTGCCGGCCGCCGCGACGCCGTCGGGGCCGTCCTCGCCGAGCACCCCGTCCCACAGGGTGTCGTCGAGGTCGAGCACGAGGCACTTGCGGACCCTGCCGCGGACCGCGCGGGCCAGGTGCCCGATCTCGCGGGCGTACGCCGCCAGGAGCCCGGCGCCGAGCTGGACCTTGGCGTGGCGGGCCAGGCGCGGGTCGGTGACCGGCCCGCCCTCGCCGACCAGCGGTTCCAGGTCGATCACCACGAGCCGGTCGGCGGACTCGGTCAGGCGCAGCAGACGGGCGTTGAACTCCCGCCAGACGGCGCCCAGTCGGGCTCGCGAGCGGTGGTCGAGGAGCTGGTGGCTGCAGGAGCGGGGCAGCGGCACGGTGTTGAGCACCAGGGTCCCGGGAGCCTCGGCGGCGAGGGCGGCGCACCGGTCCAGCGCCTCTTCGCCCGCGCGCTCGACGTCCTCGGGTCCCCACACTGCGGGGACCTGGGAGAAGAGGGTCTCGGCGTCCAGCAGGCACAGGGTGAGGTCCGGTGCGGCCGCCCGGAGCTCGCCGGCCGGATCGGTGAGGTCGCGCAGGTACGTGCCGTGCTCGCCGACCACCGCCCGCAGCAGCATGCCGTGGCGGGCCAGTTCGCCCCTGAGGGGGTCGACGACGTGGCCCACGGTGGACTGCCCGGTGACCGCCACCGTCACCACCGGGGTGTGCGGGTGGTGGCCGAGTACGGCGTCGTGGTCGAGGGCGGCGAGCAGCCGGCCCGCCGCGGCGGCGTCGCCGGGCCCGTCCTCGTCGGCGAGCAGCGCCGGCACCCGGTCGTAGGCCTTCTCCAGCAGTCCCCGCTCGCGCAGTTCGCGCAGCCGGTCCGGTCCCTTGGTCATGGAGTGCCTCACACCTTCTCCAGGGCGAACCCGGCTCTGATCCACCTGCTGGACTCCACGCACAGGGCGAGCGCCCGGTCCCCGGTGGCGAACTGCGGGAGCAGTCGGTCGACTTGCAGGAAGGGGAGGGCGTTGCCCGTGTTGCCGGTCTCGGCGACGCAGGAGACCTCCCGGGCGGGCCCGGCCGGGAGCCGCTCGACGATGCGGGCGGTCATCCGCTCGGACAGCTGCGGCGGCAGCAGGAAGGCGATGTCGTCGAGGCCCCACCCGAGCCCGCCGAGCAGCTCCCAGAGGATCTCCACGGAGATGGCGGGGACGTGCTCCTCGATCGCCTTGTAGTCCTCGGCCAGCATCCGCCGCTGCGAGTCCCGGTCGGTGGTGCCGTACCAGTCGAGGAGCTGGCCGGGCGGACGGCCCCGCCCGGTCCAGGAGTTGAGCACCGACCGCAGGGCGATCCGCTCGCCCTCGGGTTCGTCCGTGAGGACGGCGGCTCCCGCCCCGTCGCCGAACAGGACGTGGTTGACCAGTTCCTCGGTGGGCATCCGGGCGGTGTCCCGCCGGGGCGAGAGGAAGCGGTGGGTGACGTCCCCGCCGAGGACCAGGCCGGCCCGCCGACCGCCGAGGACCAGGGTGCGGCCGAGGTCGAGGGCCTGCACGGCGCCGGAGCAGCCGGCCTGGATCTGGTAGACCGGCAGGTGGTCGAGGCCGAGCCGGTCGGCCACCTCGCTCGCGGTGGTCGGCAGGAGCGTGTCGGGGGTCGCGGTGGCCAGCACCACGAACTCGACGTCGGCGGGGCCGAGTCCGGCGGCGTCCATGGCCCGGGCCCCGGCCTCGGCGCACAGGTCGGCGAGCGAGCCGCGGACCTCGCCGGTGACCGGGTCCCAGCCGAAGTGCCGGGTCCGCGTGCCGACGAAGATGTCGATCCACTCCTCGCTGACGCCGAGCAGCCTGCCGAGCGCGGCGTTGTCCACCGGGTCGCCGGGCAGCGCCGTTCCGGTCGAGGCGAGGTACACGGCGGCGCGGTCCGCCGCGTGCGGTCCCCGCGTCACGACGACCTCGCCATGGCCACGTCCCCCAGGAACTCGGCCAGCGCTCCGACGGACCGCAGCGCGGGCAGCATCTGCTGCACGGACACCTCACCGAGCCGTGGCAGCCGGGCCTCCACCTGGTTCTTGAGCTGCATGATCATCACGGAGTCGAAGCCGAGGTCCTCGTAGAAGCGGGCCTCGGGCACGACGCGCTCCGGCGGGTAGCCGCCGACCTCGGCGACGGCCCGCACCACCGCGTGCAGCACCGGGTCGTCGGCGTCGGGGCCGTCCGCCCCGGCGGCCCCGCGGGACGGCTCCGGCCGTGCGGCCGTGAAGCCGGTGAAAGCGGTGACGGGCGCGGCGGCCGGCCGGACCGCGGGTACGAAGGACTCCCGGTCCCAGGAGCGCCGCGCCGAGGAGAAGACGTACGGGGCCAGGGTCTCGGCACTGCGGTGCTCTGGGGCGTACAGCTCCTCCCACCGCGGGTCGAGCCCGCCGCGGTACAGGGCCGCGAGGGCCTCGGCGAGCTCCAGGCCGGTGGCCCCGGGGCCAGGGGACGGGTGCAGGTACTCCACGCCGGGCGCGCGCCCGCCGCGGGCGGCGATCTGCAGGAGCAGGCCGCGGGGGCCGATCTCGATCAGATGGGTGGGGGCGACGTCGGCGACGAGCGCCCCCAGCGCGCTGTCCATGAGGACCGGCTCCTCGATCTGGCCGGCCCAGTAGCCGGCGTCCATGGGCTCGTGGCGCAGCACCCGGCCGTGCCGGGTCGAGGCCAGCGGCACGGCGGGCGGTGCGCACCGCACCGTCTCGGTGCGCAGTCCCGCGGCGGCCGGGGCCATCAGGGGCGAGTGGAAGGCGTGGGAGACGGGCAGCGGCCTGACCCTGGTCCCGCGGCCGGTGAGCTGCCGCGTGATCCGGTCCAGTGCGTCCAGGGGGCCGGAGACCACGGTGTCGGCGGGGCCGTTCAGCGCCGCCACCACCGTGCCCGGCTCGGCCGCCAGGAGGCCGGCGAGCTCCTCGGGGCCGGCGCTCGTGGCGATCATGCCGCCGCCTGCGGGGAGTCCGTCCGTCAGGGCGCCGCGCCGGACGACGAGCCGGGCCGCCTCCTGCAGGCCGAGGGCGCCCGCGGTGACGGCGGCGCCGTACTCGCCGAGGCTGTGGCCGAGGACGGCGGCCGGGGTGACGCCGAGCGAGGTGAGCGTACGGGCCAGGGCGTATCCGACGGCGAACAGGGCGGGCTGCGCGAACCGCGGCCGGTGCACCCGCTCGTCGCCGCCGAGGAGGAGGTCGCGCACCGACGCACCGAGGTGCGGGGCGAGCGCCTCGTCGGCCTCGGCGAGGTGCCGGCGGTAGAGCGGGGAGTCGCGGTGCAGCCCGGCCGTCATGCCGGGGAACTCGCTGCCCTGGCCGGTGAAGAGGAAGGCGGTGACGGGCCTGCCCCACGGACGGCCGCCGCCGGCGGTGGTGTCCTGGAGCGCTGCCGCCCGGCGCAGGGCGCCGACGAGTTCGCCGGTGTCGCGGACGGGGGCCGCGAAGCGGTGCGGCAGCCCGGTCTTGACGAGGTTGCTGCTGCGGCACAGGGCGGCCGCGCCGCCGCGCGGCCGCCCGGCCACCGCATCGGCCTGGGCGGCGAGGTTGCGGCGCAGGGCCTCGGGGGTGTCGGCGCTGACGGTGAAGACGCCGACCGCGTCGCCGGCGCCGCGCGTACGGGCCCCGCCGGCGACGCCGCTGCGCGGGGTACGCGGCGCCGAGCCGAGGACCGCGTGGGCGTTCGTTCCCCCCATGCCGAAGCTGCTGACGCCGGCGAGGCTCTCCCCGCGCGGCAGCCGCAGCGGCGACTTCAGCAGCCGCAGGCCGCGCTCGCCGAGCCTCAGCTGCGGGTTCTCCCGGTCGGCGAAGAGGCTGGCGGGGACGATGCGGTGGTGCAGGGCGAGGGCGGTCTTGATGAGGCCGGCGATGCCCGCCGCGCCTTCGGTGTGGCCGAGGTTGCCCTTGACGGAGCCGATCGCGCACGGGGTCTCTCGCGGGACGCCGTGCACCGCGCCGAGCGCCGCGCACTCGATGGCGTCGCCCAGCACGGTCCCGGTGCCGTGCGCCTCCACGAACGCGACCCGGTCGGGGGCGACCCCGGCGCGCCGGTACGCGGAGTCCAGCACCCGCTGCTGCGACCAGCGGTTGGGGGCGATCACGCCGTTGCTGCGGCCGTCCTGGTTGACGGCGCTGCCGCGCAGCACGGCGTAGATCCGCTGGCCGTCCGCGAGGGCGTCCGCCAGCCGGCGCAGCACGACCAGGCCCACTCCGTCGCTGCGGCCGATCCCGTCGGCGTCCGCGCTGAAGGGCTTGCAGCGCCCGTCGGCGGCGGCCAGGCCGAGCTGCCCGTAGACCATGCCCAGCGAGGGCGAGAGCACGATGTTGACCCCGCCGGCCAGGGCGGTGTCGCACTCCCCGGTCAGCAGGGAGCCCGCCGCGAGGTGGACGGCGACCAGCGAGGACGAGCAGGCCGTGTCGACGGCGAGGCTCGGCCCGGTGAAGTTGAAGTGGTAGGAGATCCGGTTGGCCGCCATGCCGGCGCTGCTGCCGGAGCCGAGCAGGGGGGTGACGCGTGCGAGGTCGCTCATCGTGAGGCGGCCCCACTCACCGCCCATCACCCCGACGAACACCCCGGTCTCGGTGCCCGCGAGGTCGCCGGGGGCCCGGCCTGCGTCCTCCAGGGCCCGCCAGGCGCAGGGCAGCAGCAGCCGGTGGTGCGGGTCCATGGCGGCGGCCTCGCGGGGGGTGACCGAGAAGAAGTCGCTGTCGAAGACATCGGCGTCGTCGATGAAACCGCCGCTGCCGCTGACGGCGGGGAAGTCCCGGGCCTCCCAGCGCTGCGCGGGGACCGGCGCGATGCCGGCTCCGCCGCGCATGAGGAGGTCCCAGTACGCCTGCACGCCCGCCGCCCCGGGGAACGTGCAGTCGATCCCGACGATGGCGACGTCCCCCATCAGTGCCGGTCCCGCGCGTGGGCCGGGGCGGCGGGGAGCACCGACGACAGGTGGCCGACGAGGCTCTCCACGGTGGGGTGGTCCCAGAGCAGCGTCGGTTCCACCTCCAGGCCGAACTCGTCCTCGAGGTCGCCGCACAGGCTCAGCGCCGCCACCGAGTCCATGCCGTACTCGGCGAAGGGCACGGTCGGGTCGATCGTCTCGGGAGCGCGCCGCAGGTACAGCGAGAGCCGGGCGTACAGCCACTCGTGCGGCAGGACGCCGTCGGCGGTGGCGGGCCGGCCGGTGTGAACGGTCATCGTGGGGCTCCTTCAGTGCGTACGGCGCATCCGCCGGCCGGCCGGGGCTGCCGGTCAGCCGGGAATGGGAGTGGAGTAGAGGTCGTAGCTGGTCTGGGTGCTGAAGCGGAGCTGGACCTCGTGCCGGATCCGGGTCTCGCACTCCGCCGGCAGGTCGGCGACGCGCGTGCCCAGCCGGCGGGCGATGCGGTGCAGTGCGGCGGCCGCCCAGGACGGGTCGGCGAGGAACGGGTCGGGGCCGTGGCGGGCCTGGTCCCACAGGCCGAGCACGGCGGCGGCGGCGAGCAGCAGCGCGTACCGGTCCATGAGGGCGAACTTCGCGGGCCGGGCGGTGGCCTGCGCACCGGCCGCCTCCAGCGCCAGCACCCGGCCGCGTACGTCGCGGAACTCCCCGACGAGCTGGTGGGCGAGCGTGCGCAGGGTCCGCTCGACGGGGCCGTCGCCGTCGATGCCCGCGCTGACCGCGAGCATGGTCGCGCTGAGCGAGTCCCGCCCGCACGCGAGGCTGAGCCGTTCGGTCCGCAGCGGCGGCAGGTCGCCGTGCAGCCGGAACAGGCCGGCGGGCGCCTCGTCCTCGACGAACCAGGACGACCGTGCCAGACGCGGCATCTGCGGGATGACCGTGGCCTGGCAGGCGACGGTCCCGGCGTGGCCGAGGCTGAGCACCGGCACGTCCCTGAGGTGTTTCTGGAAGATGCCCAGGGTGCCCTCGCGGGTGTAGAAGCCCGAGCCCAGCACGATGGACAGGTCGTACATGGTCTCGGTCAGCACGCGGGGCAGCAGGTACTTGAGCGCCGCCGAGTAGACGCTGGTCTCGGCGGGCAGCAGGTGCAGGGCGCGGGTGGCGACGACGGCGAGGGCGTCGTAGAGCAGCAGGTTGACGAAGGCGTTGGTGAGGGCCGCCCCGGTACGGCCGCCGTCGCGGCCGCCCCCGCCGGCCTGCCATCCGCCGGAGCGCTCCCGGTCGAAGCGGACGGCGGTGCGCAGGCTGGTGTCGAGGGCCGCGACGGCCGTCGCGGCGATCACGGTACGGCTGATCTGGAACGACCGCAGGGCGGTCCGGATCCCGCTGCCCTCGGGGCCCAGCAGGGCCGATCCGGGCACCGGACAGTCGTCGAACTCCACCCCGGCGAACCGGCAGCCGCGCAGCCCGACCGGGGTCCGGCGGGCCGTCACGGCCGCCCGTGCGCCGGTGAGCTGTCCGGGCTCCAACAGGAGCACCGAGTGGCTGCCGCTGCCCGGGGCGGGATCGGTGCGGCAGAACAGGACCAGTGCCCCGGCCCGTTCCAGGTTGTTGACCATCGGCTTGCCGCCGCTGATCAGGTAGCCGCCGCCGCTGCGGCGGGCGGTGACCTGGCTGCGCACGAAGTCGTTGCTGTGGGCGGTCTCGTGCTGGGCGATGGCGGCCTTGCCGCCGGCGCGCAGCAGCCCGGCGAGCCAGTGGCGCTGCCGGGAGCTGCCGGCGGCCCAGACGTCGGAGGCCGCCATGAAGGTGGTCATGCCGTGGCCCATGGCCAGTCCCACGTCCCGGCGGAAGACCGGGCGCATGATCCTGACCAGGGTGTCCATCCCGTCCAGCCGGCCGCCGAGGGCGCGCGGCACGTACTCCTCGGCGATCCGGAAGTCGTCGAGCAGCGCCTCGCCCGCGGCGAAGGGCACCGCGGCCCGGTCGGCCTCCAGCAGGGCGGTGTAGCCGACCGGGTTGTCCGGATCGGTGGGGTCGCCGAACCGTGCCTCCAGCTCGGCCACCCGGGCGCGGACTGCGTCCTCGCGCGGCTGCGCGGCCGCCCGGTCGCCGAGGAGCGAGGTCACCACCGTCTTCCTCCGTCGGCTCCTTCCGGACGCAGCAGGTCCTCGCCGAACAGCACGTCCTCCGGCCGTGCCAGCGCCCGTACGTCCGGGGTCAGCACCTCGTGGTCGCCGCGGAGCACGCCGTCGAGGAACAGCGCCCGCATGAGGGTGCGCTGGACCTTGCCGCTGCTGGTGCGGCGTACGGTGCCGGGGCGTACGAGGAGCACGTTGCCGGCGGGGATCTCGAACTCCTTGCCGATCAGGGCCTGGATCCGCTGGGCGACCGTCCGCAGCTCGGCGCCGCCCGCGCCGCGGACCTCCTGGACGAGGACGAGCTGTTCGCCCCCGGCGTCCACGGAGAACGCGGCGCCGGCGCCGAAGGTCAGCGCGGGGCTGACCGTGCGCGCGGCCCATTCGACGTCCTGGGGGTAGACGTTGCGGCCGTTGACGATGACGACTTCCTTGAGCCGCCCGGTGACGAACAGTTCGCCGTCCTCCAGCATGCCCAGGTCGCCCGTGCGCAGGAAGTTGCCCTCCTCGTCGTTGAGGCCGGCGCGGAAGGTGCGGGCGGTCTCGGTGGGGCGGCGCCAGTAGCCGCGGGCCACGCTGTGGCCGCGCAGCCAGATCTCGCCGACGGTGCCGGCCGGGAGTTCGTGGTGGGTCAGCGGGTCGACGATGCGGACCTCCACGTCGACCGGGGTGCCGCAGCCGACCAGGGTCCGGACGCGCCCGCCCGCCGCCGCGCGGAGCACCCGGTCGTCTTCCAGGGCGGTCCTGTCGAAGTCCTTGCGGACGTGCGGGGTGCCGGGGACGCCGCCGGAGACGACCAGGGTGGCCTCCGCCAGTCCGTAGCAGGGGTAGAGGGCCTCGGGCCGGAAGCCGGCGGGGGCGAAGCGCCGGGCGAACTCGTCGAGGCTCTCGGGGCGTACGGGTTCGGCGCCGTTGAGGGCCAGGCGCCAGCGGGACAGGTCCAGTGCGGCGATCTGTTCGTCCTTGACCCGGCGTGTGCACAGGTCGTAGCTGAAGTTGGGGCCGCCGCCCACGGTGACGCCGTAGCGGTCGACGGCCTGGAGCCAGCGCAGCGGGTGTTTGACGAAGGACAGCGGGGTGATCTGGACGCAGTGGGTGCCGAGCCAGACCGGGTGCAGCAGGTGGGCGACCAGGCCCATGTCGTGGAAGTAGGGCAGCCAGCTGCCGAAGCGGTCCTCGCGGGTGGTCCGCAGCACCTTCTGCAGGGCGGCCTGGTTGGCGAGGAGGTTGCGGTGCGAGACGGTCACCCCGCGCGGTTCGCAGACGGAGCCCGAGGTGTACTGGAGGAACGCCAGGTCGTCGGGGCGGGCGGTGACGGGCTGCCAGGCGTCGGCGTCGCCCACCCCGGGCGCGTCGCTGACCAGGCATGCCGCGTCGGGCCGGGAGTTGCGGGCGAGCCACAGCGCGACCTCGGGGGCGGCGGCCGTCTCGGTCAGCACGAGGGTCGCGCCGGTGTCCCCCAGCACCGCGGTGGTGCGGCTCAGGCGCTTGTCCCGGCCGGCCTCGCCCGGCAGCGGTACGGGTACGGCGACGGCTCCGGCGTAGAGGCAGCCGGCGAATGCCTTGAGGAACTCGACGGTGGAGGAGTAGACGAGCAGCACGGGCCGGCCGGCGACGTCGTACTCCTGGAGGACGGCGGCGATCCGTCTCGCCTCGCGGTCCAGTCGCCCGTAGGTGAGGTGCTCGGCCTCCACCCCGCCGGCCGTCTCGCGGAGGAAGACGTGGACGTCCTCGTCGGCGAGTTCGGCCGCCCTGGCCCGGAGGAGTTCGGTGAAGGTGGCGAAGCGTGGCTCTGACATCCGCGGCGTCCCCTCGGGTCTGCGGGCCCGTGGAGTGGCGGACCTCGATTCCCCGGATCATGCGTGCGCCGCCTTAAGGGGCGCTTGCGCCCGTCCGGCCGTGCGGCGGGCGGGGCGCGCGGGCCGCGACCCCTATCCCGGTCAGGGGGGTGGTCGCTGTTCTCCGCGCCCGCCGCCGGTGCCTTCAATGGCAGGCACTGTCCAGGGCCGCCGTGGGCGCGCCCCGACGGCCGAGGAAACGGGTGGAGCATGACAGTTGGCGATGTCGGTGTCCGAGTGGCCGAACTAGGAGCGATCAAGGAGTCCGTCGAGCTGGGCCCGTCGCCCGGCGCCTCCGAGGCGCAGCACGCCCGCGGCAAGCTGACGGTGCGCGAGCGGCTGGACCTGCTCTTCGATCCGGGTACCTTCCGCGAGATCGAGCAGCTGCGCCGGCACCGGGCGACGGGCTTCGGCCTGGAGGACCGCAGGCCGCACACCGACGGTGTGGTGACCGGCTGGGGCAAGGTCGACGGCCGCCGGGTGTTCGTGTACGCGCACGACTTCCGGATCTTCGGCGGTTCGCTCGGCGAGGCGCACGCGCAGAAGATCCACAAGGTGATGGACCTGGCGCTGGCCGCGGGCGCCCCGCTGGTGTCGCTCAGCGACGGCGCGGGCGCCCGGATCCAGGAAGGGGTCACCGCGCTCGCCGGCTACGGCGGCATCTTCCGCCGCAACGTGGCGGCGTCCGGGGTGATCCCGCAGATCAGCGTGATGCTCGGGCCGTGCGCCGGCGGGGCGGCGTACTCCCCCGCCCTGACGGACTACGTGTTCATGGTGCGCGACATCGCGCAGATGTACATCACCGGCCCCGACGTGGTGCAGGCGGTGACGGGCGAGCGGATCAGCCACGACGACCTCGGCGGCGCGCAGGTCCACTCCTCGGTGTCCGGTGCGAGTGCCTTCCTGTACGACACCGAGGAGGAGTGCCTCGAAGAGGTGCGGCACCTGCTGTCGCTCCTGCCGGCCAACAACCGCGAGCTGCCGCCCGCGGTCGTCCCCTCCGACCCGGCCCACCGGCGCACCGCGGCGCTGTCCGAGCTGGTGCCCGCCGACCCGGCCCGCTCGTACGACATGCGCGCCGTGATCGAGGAGATCGTCGACGACGGCGACCTGTTCGAGGTCCACGCCCACTGGGCGACCAACATCATCTGTGGGCTGGCCCGGCT
Source organism: Streptomyces erythrochromogenes (assembly GCF_036170895.1). Classification (NCBI taxonomy): domain Bacteria; kingdom Bacillati; phylum Actinomycetota; class Actinomycetes; order Kitasatosporales; family Streptomycetaceae; genus Streptomyces; species Streptomyces erythrochromogenes. The sequence continues at coordinate 1,939,529 of NZ_CP108036.1, forward strand.
GGACGGCCACGTGGTGGGCGTCGTCGCGAACCAGCCCGCCTCGCTCGCCGGGGTGCTGGACATCAACGCCTCGGAGAAGGCGGCCCGGTTCGTGCAGACCTGCGACGCCTTCAGCATCCCGCTGGTGACTCTGGTGGACGTGCCGGGCTTCCTTCCGGGCAGCGGCCAGGAGCACAACGGTGTCATCCGGCACGGCGCGAAACTCCTGTACGCGTACTGCGCGGCGACCGTGCCGCGGGTGCAGGTGATCCTGCGCAAGGCGTACGGCGGCGCCTACATCGTGATGGACTCCCGCTCGATCGGCGCGGACCTGTCCTTCGCGTGGCCCACCAACGAGATCGCCGTCATGGGCGCCGAGGGTGCGGCGAACGTGGTCTTCCGCCGGGAGATCTCCGCCTCGGCCGACCCGGAGGCGGCGCGGGCGCTGCGCGTCAAGCAGTACCGCCAGGAACTCATGCACCCCTACTACGCCGCCGAGCGCGGCCTGGTGGACGACGTCATCGACCCGGCCGGGACCCGGCAGGTGCTGGTGGACGCGCTGGACGTGCTGCGGGCCAAGCACGTGGCGCTGCCCGAACGCAAGCACGGCAACCCGCCGTTCTGATGGACGAGCGGACCGAACCACCCCTGAGGATCGTGCGCGGCGCCCCCGACAGCACGGAACTGGCGGCCGTCCTCCTCGCGCTGCTCTCCCTCGCCCGGCAGCCGGACGACCGCTCCGGCCGGGCCGCCGCTCCCCCGCCCCGGGCCCTGTGGCGTCCGGCGCACGGCTGGCGGCCGCCGGGCTCCTGGACCGCCCCCTGAGCGGGGTGGGACCCCACCGAAAGGAAACCGACCGACGATGACCCCTACGACCACGGCCGCCCCGGCCCTGCCGGCGACCGGCGCCTGGCTGCGGCGCTTCCACCCCGCCGACGACGCCCCCGTACGGCTGTTCTGCTTCCCGCACGCGGGCGGCGCGGCGAGCTACTACTTCCCGATGTCCCGGGCCCTGTCCCCGCACGCCGACGTGGTGCCCGTGCAGTACCCGGGCCGCCAGGACCGCCGCGGCGAGCGGTGCGTCGACGACCTGATGGAGCTCGCGGACCGGGTCACCCGGGAGCTGCTGCCCTGGTGCGACCGGCCGGTGGCGCTGTTCGGGCACAGCCTGGGCGCGTCCCTGGCCTTCGAGGTGGCGCTGCGGCTGCGGGAGGCCGGGGAACCGGATCCCGTGGCCCTGTTCGCCTCGGGCCGCCGGGCCCCCTCGCACCACCGCGAGAACCAGACCGTCCACCTCGCCCCCGACGAGCAGCTGCTGGCCGAGATCAAGGCCCTGAGCGGCACGGACCCGGCGGTCCTGGCCGACGACGAGCTGCTGCGGTCGGTGCTCCCGGCGATCCGCGGCGACTACAAGGCCGCCGAGACCTACCGCTACCGTCCGGGCCCCGCCCTGACCTGCCCGATCACGGTCCTCACCGGGGACGCGGACCCGGCGGTGACGGCCGAGGAGGCCGCGGGCTGGGCCGACCACACCGAGGGCCCCTTCGCCCTGCACCGCTTCACCGGCGGCCACTTCTACCTGAGCCGGCACGCGGCCGAGGTGAACGGCCTGGTACGGCGGCAGCTCGGGTGACCTGCGGGCCGTCCGGCGCCGGCTCGGAGACCGTTTCGGCGGTCGGCACGTCCGAGTCGGCGCGTTGGCGTGCGCATTGTGGTGAAACCCGATCGGCTGTGGGGCGTTAGGGAAGGTGGGCCGCCGTTCGCCCGTGATGCACGCGAGAGCACGAGGAGCACGATGACAGACCCCAGGCCGGCCGGACGCCGTCGGATGAAGCTGGCAGCCCGGTGCCGGGTGGCCACCGAGGCCCCCGCCTTCGGGTTGGTCGTCTTCTGCGTGATCCTGCTCAACGCCGCGCTGATGGGTGTCGAGACGTACAGCGGGCTCGCCGCGGAGTACCAGCGGCTGCTGCGGACCGCCGAGCAGTGCTGCCTGGCCCTGTTCAGCCTGGAGATGCTGCTGCGCATCGGCGCCTTCGCGGACCGGCCGAAAGCATTCTTCCGCGACCCGTGGAACCTCTTCGACCTCGCGGTCGTCGCCTGCGCCTTCGTCCCGTTCGTGCGCGAGAACACCACTCTGCTGCGGCTGCTGCGGCTGGCCCGGGTCCTGCGCACGGCCCGCTTTCTTCCGCACCTGCGCATCCTGCTGATCGCGGTGGGCCGCAGTCTGCCCGGCACCGCCAGCTTCCTGTTCGTCGGCGGACTGGTCCTGTACGTGTACGCCATGGTCGGCTGGGTCTGCTTCGCCGAGTCGGACCCCGGACACTACGGCTCGGTGGGCCGCGCGATGCTCACGCTGTTCCTGCTGACCACCCTGGACGGCCTGACCGACGCCGTCCGCGCGGGACTGCAGATCTCCCGCCTCAGCATCCTCTACTACGCCTCCTACGCGCTGCTCGCCTCCTTCGTCCTGGTCAACGTCCTCATCGGGGTGGTCCTCAACTCCCTCGACGAGGCACGCGAGATCGAGGACGCGGCCGACCGCGATCGCAAGCAGCCGGGCCCGCCGCCGGCCGCGGGCCCCGACACGGACGTCCGGGACCGCATCGCGACGGCCCGGCGCGCCCTGGACGAGATCGAGGCGAGCCTCCCCGCCCAGGACGGCCGCCCCCCGCGCCGCCTGGAGCCCTCCCACAGCAGCTCCTGACCGGCCGGCCCCCCGCCGGTCACTGCGTCCCGGTGCCGCGCAGTTGGATGTCCCAGGTGCCGTCCGGGCGCCGCTGGGTGTCCCAGGGGCCGTGCCGGTCGTCGAGGACGAACGCGGGGGCCTGCGGGAGGCTCAGCTGTTCGAGGCGGACCCGCCCGAGGAACCTGGCCCGGCGGAAGTCCGCCGGCCCCTCGAAGACGGCGCCGGTGGCCACCAGTCCCCGCTCCCACGTGGTGGCGGCGAAGGAGACGGCTGCCTCGAAGCGGGCCCCGCTCAGCCCGGTCAGGCCGCAGAACACGGCGCGGGAGAAGTCCGCGCTCCCGGCCACCTGCATCCCGTTCAGGTCCGCCGACAGCTCCATCACCGCCCGGTCGAAGGACACCTCGTCCAGGAAGACGCTGTCCGAGAAGCCCGCCAGGCCGCGGAACTGCGCACGGCGGAAATCGGCTCCCCCGTGGAACCGGCTGCGGTCGAAGTCGCCGACGCCCAGGAACACCGCCTCGTAGAAGGAGACCCGTCCGGCGAACGCGGAGTCCCCGAGCCTGGCCCGCCCGGCGAAGACGGCCCGGGTGAAGGAGGCCCCGGCCAGGAACTCGATGCCGCCCTCGTTCCAGTCGTCCACGAAGGTGGCGTGGTCGAAGGCCGCCTCGCCCAGGGTGACGGGCTGCGCGCGCGATTCCCGCAGCGCGGCCAGAAGCCGCTGGAGCAGCCCCTCCTTGAAGGTGGTGCCCCTGAAGTCCACCGCGGATCCCGGCCCGAGGGTCCCCAGGTACACGTGCTCCTCGTCGGGCTCGAGATGGGCGAGGCACACGTCGTGGCCGGGCAGCCGGATCCCCCTGCACGGGGCGCGGACGTCCTCCACCGCACGGCGGCCGCACACCGGCCATGCGATGCCGGCGTCCTGCGACGCGTCGGCCTCCGTCAGGGCCGCGCCGATTTCGTCGGGGTCGGTGCACAACCAGCCCTCCGCCTCGCCGCCGAGCGGTACGAGCGCACGCGTCGCCGTGGGACCGACCTTCTCGCCGAGCGCCTCGTACACGGACTGCGACAGGGCGACGGCGAGGAACCCCGGGAGCAGCCGGGGGCGGTCCGCCATCCCGGGATGGCGGACGATCCGGGCGGCCTCCGACGTGGGCAGCCCGTCGAGGTCGAGGTCCGTCAGGACCGGTTCCATGGGCCCCGCGGCCACCGCCACGTCGAGCGAGAGGGGGCCGCCGTCCCCCGTCCGGTCGGCGGACCGGGCCATGGCACCGGGGAGCCCGGTCAGCAGCCGGCCGGCCCTGCCGAGGGCTCCCGGCCCCTGCAGCAGCAGGAAGAGGGGTGCTCCCGGCCCGCTGCCGGCCAGCCTCTCCGTGAGGCCCGTGTCGGCGATGAGCCCCATCAGGAGTCTCACCGCCTCCGCGTGGGGCGAGCTCCCGATCGGGTACGCGCCGTCGTCACCGGGCTGCACGGCCAGGCACACGAAGGTGCTCGGCACCCGGCGGACCTGCCCGTGCTCCGCCATCGCCGCCCGGAAGCCGGGCTGTTCCAGCAGGGCCCGGCCCGACAGGAACACCATGCGGTCCGGCCAGACGCCGTGGACGACGCCGAGCAGGGCGCCCTCGTGGGAGACCGGGCCGCCGCGGAAGTGGGTCCAGCCCTCCGGTTCCGGGGAGAGCCGGACGAGTTCGCCGTTGCGGTCGCCCTCGTACGGGACCGCTTCGCCCGTCAGCGCGACGGGGCGGCCCTGGTCCGTGACCCCGTCGACCCGGATCCGGACCACCTGGGGTTCCGCCCGAGCCCAGGGCGTCGCCTCCGACCAGGGCGCAGGGTCCACCAGATCCTCGTCGGCCAGCAGGAGGAACACCCGGGGCAGGGCGTCGTCCGCCCAGACCGCGCGGCAGGCGACCTCGCGGTCGCCGGCCCGCACCCATGCCGCCGCTCCGGAGGGCAGCGGCGCGTCCCCGACCGTGAGGACGAGGCGCGGCGTCAGCAGGGTGCCCACCTCCTGCGGCTCGGGCATCGGGTCGTAGCGGACCCGTACGACCCGGTCCGAGAGCCCGGGGTCCTGCGGCGGCCGCGCGGCGAAGGGCAGGGTTCCCTCGGCGACGCCGCGGCGGCCCTCCCGCCCGTCGGTGACGCGGGTCGCGGAGAAGTCCGGCCCGGTGCCGCGGCTGCGGGACATGTACTCCCACACGCGGCGGCGGACCAGTTCCCGTACGGCGGCCACGTCCCCGCGCAGCTGCGAGCCGAGCAGCGCCTCCCGGACGCCCGGCAGGAACGCGAACTCCACCTCCTCGGCGTCCCGTTCGTGGTCCCAGGGCGCGAACAGCCCGCCGAGGGCGACCTCCGCGAGGTGGCCGTGCTCCGAGTCGCGCAGCAGGGAGCGCCGGACCAGGTTCATGACCGGCAGGGTCAGCGGTACGGCGGCCAGGTGTGCGGCGAGCTGCTGGGCGGTCGGCGAGGCACTCGCGCGGAAGCGCTCCACCACCTCCAGCGCGCTGTGCGGACCGGCCGAGGAGGCTTCGCGCACCCGCGCCGTCCCCGGCTCCGGCTCCGGCTCCGCGTCCAGCCGCAGACAGGCCAGGCGCCGCCAGCGGCCGTCCCCGGAGACGACCCGCACCAGCCTGGCCAGGCTGCCCGGGGCGACGCCGACCACGGGGACGACGTCGGGTGGGCGCCGGCGGCCGGCGCGGGAGCGGCGGGCCGTCGCCGCCCGCTGCCAGGATCGGGTGGCGGCCGCGGGCCGGTCCGCGCGGACGGCGAAGGGGACGGGCCGGACGGCGCCGCGCGTCCAGAGCCGTTCGGGCAGGACGTTCAGCACGGCCACGGCGTTGTGCGTGCACCAGTGCCGCAGCACGCCCTGCACGGAGGCCTCGCGCCAGCCGCCCGCCACGGTGTCGGAGAGTACGAGGATCAGCCTGCGGCCGGCGGGGTCGGCCAGTTCCAGCGGGTTGCGCGGGGCGCCGGACCGGCCGCGGGTGAGCATCGGGGTGGCGCCGGAGCCGGTGCCCGTCAGCCGCCAGGTGCGTACGTCGCGGAAGACCCCGCTGCGGGTCAGCACGCGGCGCAGTTCGTCCACGAGGTCCGCCCAGAGCAGCATCGAGTGGTGCGCGTCGACGACCAGCGCCAGGTCCAGCCAGCGGCTCTCGGCCGGCCGCAGGACGGGGGTCGGCACCATCCGCTCGATGCTGCGCTCGACGGTGAGCTGCTCGTCCAGTTCCTCTCCGGGGCCGCCGATGGAGCGCCGGCCGACGGGGCGCAGGGCGCGCATCAGGGCGAGCGGGTCGTCGAGGGAGGCGGCGCGGGGCAGCCGTACGGGGGAACCCCGGCGGCCCGCGCCGTCGTCGGCCGGTTTCCCGGCCGGGTCGGGTACGGAGGCGGGGAAGATCTTCACGCCGGGCCGGCCGCCGGCCGGGCCGCCGGGGAGCGTCGCGGCCTCGGGGACCGGCGGGTCGGCGGCCGGTGGCGGCAGGCCCGCGAAGTCGCCGGGCGTCACCGCGGGCGCGCGGGGCCCGGCGGGATCCACGCGGGCGGCCAGCCACAGGATGTCGGCGATCTCCTCCGCCCCGATGCCGGGACGCGGGCCCGCGTCCTCGGCGCCGTCTGCGAGGGCGGCGAGCAGTTCCTCGATCACGCCGTGGGCCCGGTCAGGTGCTGCATGACGGTCTTGAGGAAGCGGTCGCGGTCGCCGGGGGCGGACCAGGCTCCGGCGAGGCGCAGCTGGATGGCGTTGAGGAGTTGGTCGGTGGCCAGGTCTCCGTCCCCGGCGCGGTCGATGAAGTCCCGGACGAGCTCCTGGTACTCCCCGCCCGCCTCGACGTCGATGCCGAGCCGGCGGCGCACGATGAGGGCGAGCTTCTCCTCGCCGGGCGGCTCCAGGTGCAGGCGGACGCAGCGGCGCAGGAAGGCGGGCGGGAAGTCGCGTTCGCCGTTGCTGGTGAGGACGACGACGGGGAAGTACCGGCACTGCACGCGGCCTTGTGCGATGCGTACGGCGGCGTCCGGGTCGTCGTCGGTGCCGATGGCGACGGCGGGGTCCTCCTGGGCGAGGCGGGCCAGTTCGGGGATGACGAAGCCGCCGTCCTCGAAGACGGTCAGGAGGTCGCCGGGGAGGTCGATGTCGCTCTTGTCGATCTCGTCGACGAGCAGGACGCGGGGCCGGTCCTGCGGCAGCAGGGCGGTGCCGAGGGGCCCGAGGCGCAGGTAGCGGGAGATCGACGGCGCGGGAGCGGGTTCGGGTTCGGGCGCCGGGGTGGTCGCGTCGGCTGCCAGGGCCGGCGCCGCTGGCCCCACCGGGCCTGCGGGCCTGCGCAGTTGCTCCAGGCCGGCCTCCTGGAGGCGGCCGATGGCGTCGTACAGGTAGAGGCCGTCGCGGAGCACGGTCCGGCTGGTGATGGGCCAGTGCAGTACGGGCCCCAGGTCCAGGTCCGCGGCGATGCTGTAGGCGAGGGTGGACTTCCCGACACCGGGCTTCCCGGTGATCAGCAGCGGCCTGCGCAGGTGCAGGGCCGTGTTGACGACGTCCTTCTCCTGCTCGTCGGGGACGTAGCCCTCGCCGCGCCGCCGGGTGCGCTCCCAGGCCGGACCCTCGCACCCGGGGGGCGCGTAACCGGGGTCGGGGACGCCGGTGAAGTCCCGCCAGGGCGGCGGGGATCCGGATTCCAGGCGGGCGCGCCGGTCCGTGCCCTCACCGGTCCCGTGGTACAGCCACCAGTCCTTCACCACTGCCTCTGCCTCCATCGTCGTGTCGCCGTCTGTCAGTGGTCGGGGTCAGGCCAGGGACCGGAAGCCCGGTATGTCGTCGGGATCGTCCCACAGGAGCACCAACTGGTCTTCCCCTGCGGGTTGTTGTGCGGCGCGTTGGGCGCCCGCGGCGGCTCCGGCGGCCGCCCGGCGCACTTCCCGCACGCGCGCGGGCAGGGCCAGTACGTCCAGTGCGCCGGGGTCCGGTCGCCCGTCGGGCCCGGCCGGTGCGAGCAGGTCGAGGAGCGGGGGCGCCGGCGCTCCGCCCCCGCGCCGCCACACCGCGACCGGGACACCGCCTTCGAGCACGGCCTCCAGCAGTCCCGCGTGCGGGGCGGCGGTGGTGTGGGCCAGGACGCACGCGGGTGCCGGCCGCTCGGCCAGCTCCATCCCCAGCGCGTCCGTGACCTCGGCCTCCTGCACCACCCGGACGGCCTCGGGGTGCCGGCCGCCCCGGGTGCACAGCCAGCGCCAGCTGGTCCGCCACTCGGCGCGGGTGTCGAGGCGTTCCTGCGGGCAGCGCACCACGACCTGGTGGAGCAGGCCGAGGGCGCGGTGCCGGCCGGCCGGGCCGCGGGGCACCGGCCACTGGTCGAAGTCGGTGTCGAGCAGCTCGTACGGCACGTGGAACTCGATGCGGTCGACGCCTCCCCGGGTCCGCGGCCCGGCCTCGCCGCCGTCGGCCGGCGCCGCGCCGACGAGGGCGAGCTGGCGCAGGAGTTCCTCCCGTACGGCGTCCAGCCGCACGGGTGCGCCTTCCGACTCCCATATCTGCTCGGTGCGTTCCCCGCTCAGCCACATCCGGGCCCGGAAGCCGGGGCCGCCGTCCGGCGGCGGCTCCAGCCCGACGTGCACGACCGTCGTGCGCGCCGGCGGCGGGGGCGGGGGCAGCACCGGCAGGGCGAGCCGCTCGCGGGTGGTGGACACCCAGTCCTTCAGCCGGCCCGCCCACGCCGTGTCGCCCGCGGTGCCGGCCCGGTCCGCGAGGAACCGTACGAAGGGCACGGCCAGCGGCATCCCGCCGCGCCCGCCCTGGCGTTCGTCCAGGTCCTGGACCACTTCCAGGAGACCGTCGCCCGGCAGGCCGCCGCCGACCGGGGTGGTGCAGCCGGCCGCCTTGAACGCCCATGCGTAGGCCTCGTAGGCGCAGCGCGGCAGTTCGCGGCCTTCGAAGAGCTCGCCCAGTCCGTCCCATGCCTGCTGGTCGAGCCGGGCCGCTCCGGGCGGCGCGGGGGCGGTCAGGTCGTCGTCGAGGAAGGAGCAGGCGTCCCAGTCCCGGTCCACGAGGAACTGCGGGAGCTGCCAGCCCTCGCCGCGCTCGCGCAGGTCCTGGAAGGTGCGGTGGATGCTGCGGGCGGCGGCCGGCAGCCCGCTGACGCTCTCCCGTACGGAGCGTGGGCCGAGTTCCGTGAGGAGGGCCTCGGTGAAGCGGCCCGCGCCGCGCTCGGCGTCGTTCTGCGCGGCCTCGCCCTCGCGGGAGGCGTAGAGCCGGAACTGCCGGCGTCCCGGCACCGAGCTCCCGCCGCCGTAGTCGGTGCTGCCGAAGTTCCACCGGGCGTCGCGGGGCGCGTCGACCCGGCAGGAGTCGACGAGTGCGGCCTGGAGCGGGAAGCTGCGGTGTTTGACGAGGTCGGTGCGCCACCAGCGCAGGGCCGAATCGAGGTTGAGGTGCCGGATCTGGCTGGGACGGGCGTCGGCGCAGGGCAGCATCAGCTCCTGGCGCGGCCCGAGGTAGCCGTGACCGGCCCAGAAGATCCACAGCAGGTCGCCGTCGCACTGCGGGAGTTCGTCGAGCAGCGCCGCCTTGACGTTCTCCTCGGTCGCCGGCCGGTACGCGGCCCGCAGGGCGGCCATGGCCGGGGAGTCCGGCCAGTCGAGGGCGTCGGGGTCGTCGAGCGGGGACAGCAGGAGCCTGAGGTTGCCGGGCGGCACCCGGGCGGGGCCGGTCAGCCACTGGGCGAAGCGCAGGGCGTCGCGGGCCGGGCCGCGCAGGTTCCAGCGGTGGCTGATCTCGTAGCGCTCGACGCCGGCGACGAGCGCGAAGGTGCGCTGCGGGCCGAGGGCCGGGGGCAGGAAGTCGGCGGGGGTCACCCGATCTCCGCTTCGGCCACCGCCTGTTCGATCCGTTCGTAGAGGGCGTCCTGTTTCCAGTAGGCGCTGTGGCAGGCGGGGAAGGGCTGGCGGCTGCCGATCTCGTGGTCGGTGATGCGGGGGTCGCCGGGGAAGACGGGCCCGGCGAGGTAGGAGAGCACGTCCTGGCGGTCGTAGACGTTGAGCCAGCGCGGGAAGCCGTACGGGAGTTTCGCGCCCGGTTCGAGCGCGGTCAGGGCGCCGAGCTCGTAGAGGAAGGGGGCCTGGGAGCCGACGGTGACGAGCAGTTCCGTGCCGGGGACGGCCTCACCGCGGGCGGCGGCGAGGGCGAGGAGGTCCACGAGGGCGATCCCGCCGAGGCTGTGGCCGATGAGCACGGTCGGTCCGGGGGCCGCGGTGATCCGGGCGTGCAGGAACTGGCGCAGGTCGTGGCCCCGGGCCTGGTAGCGCAGGATGTCGCCGAGCGCGGGGGTGGCCCCGACGGTGAGGGAGCCGCGCCGGGCGTTGAGCAGGGGCTGGGTGGTGACCCGCAGGGCGAGCCGGCCGAGGAAGGCGGCCGCGCGGGCGCCGGGCACCCGGGCGTCGCCGCCGAGGCGGGTGGTGAGCAGTTCGACGAGGCGGTCGCGTTCGGCGCCGGTGCAGTCGGCCTCGGCTCCGGCGGCGGCGAGCGCGTCGGCGGCCACGGCCCGGGCGAGGGCGGTGGCCAGCTCGCGCGCCTGCGGGTCTCCGGTGGCGCGTTCCGCGGCGCGGGCCGCCTCGGCGGAGCGGGCGGCGGCGTCCAGGGCGGCGGGGAAGTCCGCGGCGAGGCCGGTGCCGTGCAGCAGGGCGCCGAGTTCGTCGCCGGGGTGGGGCGGCGCCGGGGGTAAGGCGGCCAGAGTCGCGAGCACCCGGATCCCGGCGGCCTGTACGCCGGGCATCGCGAAGGGGTCGTCGTCCGCGGCGTCGTCCGCGCCCCCGGCCCCGGCGGGCCAGCCGGCCTCGGCGAGGACCCGGAGTTCGCACAGCGGGTCGGCGAGCAACAGGGCCCACTCGGCCGTCTCGGCGTCGATCGCGTCGATCTCGTCGGGCGCGTCCGGTGCGGCTCCCGGCGCGGGCTTCAGCCCGGGCACGGACCGGCCGCCGGCGCCGAGGGTCGCCCCGAAGCGGTCGCCCCAGTAGCAGGAGTCGACGGCGGCGTCGGGGAATCTGGCCGTCAGCCGCTCGCGGACCAGGGCGAAGAGCCGGTCGTGCCGCTCGCGCCGTACCCCCGTGCCGTGGACAAAGAGAAAACGCATCGCCGCCCCGCCCCCCTCGTGCAGTCGCCCCTCCGCCCCGGCACGATAGCGCCGAGCGCTCGGCAGGGGGTAGGGAACGGCGGGTTGGGGGGTGTCCGACCCTGATCCGCCGGACACCCCCGAAGCGTCACCGGGCCCAGGCGGAGCCGAAGGCGTGTGCGGCGAAGTTCTCGCCGATGCGGCGGTGGCCGGCGGCGTCCGGGTGGAGGTCGTCGGGCAGCGGGAACTCGGCGAAGTCGGCCTCGCCGTACAGGGCGCGCCCGTCGAGGTGGTGCAGGTGGGGGTCGTCGGCGGCGCGCGCCGCGGTGATGCGGGCGAGCTCGTCGCGGACGACGCGCAGGGTCAGCCGCCCGTGGGCGGCCTCCGCCGGGTCGCCGAGGGCGCGGAAGCGCAGCCTGCCGTCGCCGAGGTCGGCGGCGGCCGGGCCCGGGGTGTCCTCGTGGATCGGGCAGTGGAGCGGGGAGACGACCAGGACCGGCGTGGTGGGGTGTCCTTCTCGGAGGGTGTCGAGGAAGCCGTGGACCGCGGAGGTGAAGGCGCGCAGGCGCATCACGTCGTGGTTGACGAGGTTGATGCCGATCTTGACGCTGATGAGGTCGGCGGGGGTGTCCCGCATGGTCCGTGCGGTGAACGGGTCGAGCAGGGCGTTGCCGCTGAAGCCGAGGTTGACCAGTTCCACTCCGGCTCGGGCGGCGGCCAGCGCCGGCCAGGTGCCGGTCGGGCCGTCGGCGTTCGAGCCGTGGCTGATCGAGCTGCCGTGGTGCAGCCAGACGCGCCGGCCGGGGTCCGGCGCCGGCTCGACGGGGGCGTCGGTGCGCAGGGCGATGAGTTCGTGGATCCCCCGGTACGGCAGCCAGATCTCGATGTCCTTCGCCGTGTCGGCCAGCCCGGTGAACCGGACGGTGCCGGGCAGCCCCGGGGTGAGGACCTCGGCCCAGGTGGTGAGGTCGACCGTACGGACGTTGCCGCCGTCGGCGACGGCCCGGCCGGCCGGGCGGCCGTCGACCAGCAGCTCGTACACGGCGTCCGGGGGCTGCGGGGCGCCGCGGTAGACCGTCGTCGTGGCGAGGACGTCCAGTTCGACGGCGGTGGCCCTGGTGCGGAAGGCCAGCCGCACGCCGGCGGGCTGCGCCACGACCTCGGTGAGCTCGGCGGGGGCCTGGCGGCGGGCCCAGGCGGGCAGCCGGTATGGCAGGACGCCGTGGTCGGTGCGTTCCACTTCCAGTGCGCCGCGCAGGAGTTGCGGCCCGACCGGTGTGGTGAACCGGCCGGGGATGCCGTCGGGGGATGCGTTCTGCGCCAGGTCGTCCATCCCGTCAGCCTTTCAACCGGAGGCGTTTCCCGCATCCGGTTTCGGGGCGGGCCGGGTCAGCGGCCGCGCGGGACGACGGTGGCCAGGACCTGGCGCAGGGGGTACCAGTCGGCGGAGTGGTGCACGCCGACCCCGGTGGAACCGGCGTACGGGAGCCCGCCGGTGGTCCGCGGGGCGGGTCGGCGGCGGACGCGCCGGCGGGCGTCGCCCCCAGCGCGAGGGTGAGGGTGAGGGCGGCCAGTGCGGCGCGCACCGCGGCCCCCGTCCGGCTGCGCAGTCCCGTTCCGGGCTCCCGTCGGTTCGTTCGCGGCTCAAGTCGCCCGGAGCGTAGGGCGGTCGGGTGACGCCCGGAAGGCCAATCCATGACATGCACACGACGGTAGGATCGGTTGTGAGGACGAACACGTCCCGACCTCGGAACCCGGGCCGCGCTCCCCCCATCGAACCGAGAGGCGGACGCGTACGCGGGGCGGGAGGGGCCACATGTCCAGCAGGGTCGAGGGGCGGGAGCGGGGCCGGACCGCGGCACGGGGCGGCGTGGCCGTCGGCCTCGTGTGCACCCTGGTCCTCGCGGGGGCCGGGTACGTCGCCTGGGAGCTGCGCGGCATCGCCGCGAACCGCGCCGACGGCGATCCGGCGCGGGGCGTCTACCGGCAGGACCCCGAGCGTGCCGACCGGACGGCGTCGGCCGTGCTCGACGGGATCGTCCGCGAGGAGCTGGAACCCCCCACGGACGGCAAGGTCTTCGCCGGGAGCGGTGCGGTGGACTGGCGCTCCGGCGGCTGGGAGCCCTCCGATCCGCTGGAGGCCCGCCCCGCCCCGGCCGAACCCGCGATCGGCGCGCTCTTCTCCCCCGGCAACGACGGCGACCCCGACCACCACTGCTCGGGCGTCGTGGTCCACTCCCCCGGCGGCGACCTCGTCGCCACCGCCGCCCACTGCGTCCACGGCGGCGGCTTCCGCACCAACCTCGCCTTCGCCCCCGCCTACCGGAACGGGGTCGCACCGTACGGCGTCTGGGTGCCCACCCGGATCGACGTGGACCCGCGCTGGACCGCGGACCAGGACCCCGACTACGACATCGCGTTCCTCCGGCTGCGCCGGCCCGGATACCCCGGCCAGCGGCTGGAGGACGTCACCGGCGGCAAGACGATCGCCTTCGGGACCGAACTGCCCGTGCCCGCACGGCTCGTGGGCTACCCGAACTTCTCCGAGCGGCCGCTGGACTGCCGGACCACGGCCCGCCCGGCCGGTCCGACGCAGCTGCGGCTGGACTGCGCGGACGTGCCCAACGGGACCAGCGGCGGCCCGGTGCTGACCGACGGGCACACCCTCATCGGGGTGATCGGCGGACGCGACGGGGGCGGCGACGACGAGACCTCGTACAGCATCTGGTTCGGCGACGGCATACGCGCCCTCTACGAACGCTCCACCCAGCCCTGACCCGCTCCTTTTGCGTAAAGGTCCGGCCATTTCCGGGGATTGCTAGGCTCGGGGCGCAGATTCCGCATCGCGGCACCACGCACACCGAACGCACCCCGACGGGACCGGCCCATGTCTCCCAAGCAACAACGCGGCGAGGCCACCGTCGACCTGCTGCTGACCACCGCACTGCGGGTGTTCGCGGAGTCCGGCCAACAGGGCTTCACGGTGAACGCGATCGTCTCGGCCAGCGGGGTCAGCCTCGGCAGCCTCTACCACCACTTCGGCAGCTTCGACGGCCTGGCCGCCGCGCTCTACATCCGCTGCATGGACGAGCTGTGCGACGAAATGGTCGCCGCCCTCACCCGGTGCCGCGCCGCCCGGACCGGGGTGCACAAGTGGGTGGCGTCGTACCTGGACTTCACCCGCGAGCACCGGGACGTCGCACTGTTCCTGCACGCCTCCGCCTACTCGGGCTACCTGGTGGCGCACGCCGAGGAGATCGGGGCGGCCAGGGCGGAGAAGTTCGCGGCCATCATGACGTGGCTGGAGGTGCGCATACGGCGCGGCGAGATCGCCCCGCTCCCCGCACCCGTGATCGAGGTCCTGGTCATGGGCCCGCTCACCGAGGCGGCCCGGCGCTGGCTCTCCAGCACCTACGAGATCGACCTCGCCGAAGCCGCCCGCCACCTCCCCGACCACATCTGGCGCTCCCTCCGCCCCGACCCGGCCTGACCGCTGCGGGCGGGCGCCACCGCCCTCGGGCACACCGGCGCGGGCGTCCGCGACGGGGAACTCGGCCCGGTCGACCGACCGTGGACGTCATCGTGCCGGCGCCCACGCGGCGGTCGGCGACATGCCGGGGCGCCGCCGGCGACGGGTCGTGGGTGGTTGTCCGCAGCGTCGTCGTCCATGGCGAGGAGTCTCCACCGGCGGGCGGGTGCGGGGTAGGCACGTGGTGGGGCGCCCGGGGGCGCCCCGGGGGCGGACGGGCTCACGTCGGGTGCCCGGGCCGCAGCACTGGCTCCGGATCAGTACTCGCGAGGGTGGGCGTGGGCGGCGCAGCCGCAGGCCAGTAGGCTGCGGGTCCGCCCTCTTTCCCCTTCCCGCCCCGAGGTACAGCGCAGTGAGCTCCGCACCGCCCCCCATACCCGTGACGGTCGTCGGCCTCGGCGCCGACGGGTGGGCCGGGCTCACCGCCGCCGCGCGGTCGTCACTGTCCTCGGCCGAGGTACTGATCGGCGGGCCGCGCCAGCTGGACCTGCTGCCCTCCGCCGAGTGCCCCGGGCAGCGGGTGGCGTGGCCGAGCCCGCTGCGGCCGGCCGTGCCGAAGCTGGTGGCCGAGCACGCCGGGCGCCGGATCACGGTGCTGGCCAGCGGCGATCCGATGTTCTACGGGATCGGCCGCGCCCTCGCCGAGGAGCTCGGGCCGCACTCACTGCTGGTCCACCCGCACCCCTCGTCCGTCTCCTACGCCTGCGCCCGCCTGGGCTGGCCGGTGGAGGACACCGAGGTGGTCACCGTGGTCGGCCGCCCCGTGGCCCGGCTCGCGGCCGCGCTGTACGACGGGCGCCGGGTACTCGTGCTCAGCGCCGGAGCCGCTTCCCCGGGCGAGATCGCCGCACTGCTGCGCGAGCACGGCTTCGGCCCCAGCCGGATGCGGGTGCTGGAACAGCTCGGCTCCGAGCGCGAGGACGCGTACGAGGGCACGGCCGACGGCTGGGACCACGCGCCCGGCGACCCCCTGAACGTGGTGGCCGTCGACTGCCGCCGCGACCCGGCCCACGACGGGCCGCGCCTCGGCGCGACCCCCGGCCTGCCGGACGCCGCCTACGAGCACGACGGACAGCTCACCAAGCGCCACGTGCGCGCCGCGACCCTGTGCGCGCTCGCCCCGGCCCCCGGCGAGCTGCTGTGGGACATCGGCGGCGGCTCCGGCTCCATCGGCATCGAGTGGATGCGCACGCACCCCTCGTGCCGGGCGGTGGCCGTGGAGCGCGTCCCGGAGCGGGCCGCGCGGATCACCCGCAACGCGGCGGCGCTCGGCGTGCCCGGCCTGCGCGTGTTCGTCGGAGCCGCACCGGAGGCGCTCACCGGGCTGCCGGCCCCCGACGCGGTGTTCATCGGCGGCGGGCTGACCGCTCCGGGCCTGCTCGACGCGGTGTGGGCGGCGCTGGCCCCCGGCGGCCGGCTGGTGGTCAACACGGTCACGCTGGAGTCGGAGGCGGTCCTCGCCGAGCGCTACCGGCGCCACGGCGGCGACCTGGTGAAGCTGGCCGTCGCGCACGCCGTGCCGGTGGGCGGTTTCACGGGCTGGCGGCAGGCCATGGCGGTCACCCAGTGGTCGGTGACGAAGCCGATGACGGCAACCCGGACGGACGCGGACACCAAGGAGAAGGATCAGACATGACCGTGTACTTCATCGGTGCGGGCCCCGGCGCCGCCGACCTGATCACGGTGCGCGGTGCCCGGACCCTCGCCGCCGCCCCGGTCTGCCTGTACGCGGGCAGCCTCGTGCCGCGCGAGCTGCTCGCCGAGTGCCCGGCGGACGCCCGCCTCGTCGACACCTCGCAGCTGAACCTGGACGAGATCGTCGCCGAGTGCGTACGGGCCCACCGGGCGGGCCAGGACGTGGCGCGGCTGCACTCCGGCGACCCGTCGATCTTCAGCGCGGTCGCCGAGCAGATGCGCCGGCTGGACGCGGCCGGCATCCCCTACGAGGTCGTCCCGGGCGTGCCGGCCTTCGCCGCCGCGGCCGCCGCCCTCAAGCGGGAGCTGACGGTGCCCACCGTCGGCCAGACCGTGATCCTCACCCGGATCGCCCAGCAGGCCACCCCCATGCCGCCCGGCGAGGACCTGGCCACCCTGGGCCGCAGCGGCGCGCTGCTCGTCCTGCACCTGGCCACCCGCTACGTGGACCGGGTGGTCGACGAGCTGCTGCCGCACTACGGGGCCGAGTGCCCGGTCGCGGTGGTGGCGATGGCCAGCCGCCCCGACGAGCTGATCCTGCGCGGCACCCTGGCCGACATCGCCGGCCAGGTGAAGGAGGCGGGACTGGTCCGCACCGCCGTCATCGTGGTGGGCCGCACGCTCGGCGCGGAGCAGTTCCGCGACAGCCACCTGTACTCCCCCGAGCGCGACCGGCATGTCTGCTGACGCAGCTCCGCCCCACGTCCTGGTCCTGGGCGGTACGACGGAGGCCCGCCGCCTCGCGGAGGCACTGGCACGGGAGTCCTCGTACCGGGTGACGACCTCGCTGGCGGGGCGGGTCGCCTCACCCGTGCTCCCCCCGGGCGAAACGCGGATCGGGGGCTTCGGCGGGCCGAGTGGTCTGGCGGCCTGGATCGGCGCGCACGGAGTCACCCGGGTGGTCGACGCCACCCACCCCTTCGCGGAGCGCATGAGTTTCAACGCGGCTGCGGCCGCGGCGCTTTCGGGCGTTCCGCTGCTCGCGCTGCGCCGCCCCGGCTGGGAGCCCGGACCGGGCGGCGCGTGGACGTTCGCGGACTCTCTGGACGGGGCCGCGGACCTGTTGCCGGGCCTCGGCAACCGGGTGTTCCTGACCACCGGCCGGATGGGCCTGCACACCTTCGCGGACCTCGACGGCCTCTGGTTCCTGGTGCGTTCGGTGGACCCGCCGGCCGGACCCGTCCCCGCACACCTCGAAGTCCTGCTGGCGCGGGGCCCGTTCACGCTGGAGGACGAGCGGGAGCTGCTGGCCCGCCACCGCATCGACGTCCTGGTGACGAAGGACAGCGGCGGCTCGGCCACCGCCCCCAAGCTGACGGCCGCCCGCGAGGCCGGCATCCCGGTCCTCGTCGTACGCCGCCCCCCGGTCCCGGAGGGCGTGGCGGAGGCGGAATCGGTGGCCGCGGTACTCGACTGGCTGCGGCAGCAGGCGTGAAGACGTCGGTCCCGGGGTGGGAAAAGCACCCCGGGGACCGACGTCCGGTCAGGCTACGTCACGGGTAGCGGCGCGGCGTCCACGTGATCCGCGACCCGTCGGGCCGCTCGGTGACCTGCGTCTGCGAGGAGCCGATCAGCAGGATCGTGCGCATGTCGACCTCGGACGGCTCCAGTTCGGCGAGCGTGACGACCCGCACCGACTGCTCGGGGCCGCCCACGTCGCGGGCGACGACCACCGGGGTCTGCGGCGAGCGCAGTTCCAGCAGCAGCTCGCGGGCCTGGGCCACCTGCCAGGTCCGGCTGCGCGAGCCGGGGTTGTAGAGGGCGAGGACCAGGTCGGCCGCGGCGGCCGCGCGCAGCCGCTCCGCGATGACCTCCCACGGCTTGAGCCGGTCGGACAGCGAGATCGTCGCGTAGTCGTGGCCGAGCGGGGCGCCGGCCGCGGCGGCCGCCGCGTTGGCCGCGGTCACGCCCGGGAGGACCCGTACGGGCACGTCCTTGTACTCGGCCTGCCCGGCGACCTCCAGGACCGCCGTTGCCATGGCGAAGACGCCCGGGTCGCCGCCGGAGACCACGGCCACCCGCTTCCCGCGGCGGGCGAGGTCGAGCGCGAACTCGGCGCGCTCCGACTCCACCTTGTTGTCGGAGCCGTGCCGGACCTGGCCCGGCTTGACGGGCACCCGGTCCAGGTACGTCGTGTACCCGACCAGCACCTCGGCGTCCGCGAGGGCGCGCCGGGTCTGCGGGGTGAGCCACAGCGGGCCGGCCGGGCCGGTGCCGACGACCGCGACCTCGCCGGGGCCGGACGGCACGCTGCCGGGGTTGCCGATTCTGCTGGGCACCACGGCGACGGCGAAGTACGGCACGCTGTCGGCGTCGGTGTCGGCGAGGTGTCCGGTGCGCTCGCCCTCCATCGTGGCGCGTTCGACGTAGCGGGCCTCGGCGAGGCGGCCGCTGTTCTCCATGGCGCCGCGCACGGCGGGGAAGGTCCGGCCGAGCTTCATCACGACCGCCGAGTCGGTGGCGGCGAGGCGGGCGGTCAGCTCCTCCTCGGGCAGCGTGCCGGGGAGGATGGTCAGGACCTCCTCGCCCTCCACGAGCGGGGTGCCGAGCCGGGCGGCGGCGGCGCTGACGGAGGTGACGCCGGGGATGACCTCGGTGTCGTACCGGTCGGCGAGCCGCTTGTGCATGTGCATGTACGAGCTGTAGAAGAGCGGGTCGCCCTCCGCGAGCACGGCGACGGTACGGCCGGCGTCCAGGTGGGCGGCCAGCCGGGCGGCGGCGGCCTCGTAGAACTCCTCCATCGCGCCCTGGTAGCCGCCGGGGTGGTCGGTGGTCTCGGTGGTGACCGGGTAGACCAGCGGTTCCTCGATGTGGCTGTCGCGCAGGTGCTTCGCGGCGATCGAGCGGGCGATGGACCGGCCGTGGCGGGCGCTGTGGTAGGCGACGACGTCCGCCTCGCCGATCACCTCGACGGCCCGCAGGGTCATCAGGTTCGGGTCGCCGGGGCCGAGCCCGACCCCGTAGAGGCGGCCCTTGGGCTGCGCGTCGCTCATTCGGCCACGCTCGCGATGGCGTTGAGGGCGGCCGCGGCGATGGCGCTGCCGCCCCGGCGGCCGCGCACGACGAGGTGGTCGAGGCCGGACGGGTGGGCGGCGAGGGCGTCCTTGGACTCGGCGGCGCCGATGAAGCCGACGGGCACGCCGATGACGGCGGCCGGGCGCGGGGCGCCCTCCTCGATCATCTCCAGCAGCCGGAACAGCGCGGTCGGCGCGTTGCCGACGGCGACCACGGAGCCCTCCAACAGGCCGCGGTCGCGCCACACTTCGAGAGCGGCGGCGCTGCGCGTGGTGCCCATCTTCGCGGCGAGTTCCGGGACCGCCGGGTCGGAGAGGGTGCAGATCACCTCGTTGTCGGCGGGCAGCCGCTTGCGGGTGACCCCGCTGGCGACCATCTGCACGTCGCACAGGATCGGCGCGCCCGCCTCCAGCGCGGCGCGGGCGCGCAGCACCACCTCGGGGGTGTACCCCAGGTCCTGCGGGAGGTCGGTCATCCCGCAGGCGTGAATCATGCGCACCGCGACCTGGGCGACCGAGGCGGGCAGCCCGGAGAGATCCGCCTCGGCGCGGATCGTGGCAAAGGACTGGCGGTAGATCGCGGCGCCGTCCTTCTCGTACTCGAACACGGTGTACTCGCTCATTTCTTCACTGCGGCTTCGGACTCTGGGGTGATGAGGTGGTCTCGCGGGCGGCCGTGAGGGCGGCCGCCAGGTCCGGCCCGTGCGGCAGGGTGCGCCCGTCCACGGAGAGCCGGTACCCGTCCTCCGTGGCGAGCGCGTCCACCCACTGCGTTCCCCGCGGGTGGCCGCACCGGCGCTCGCAGCCGGACCAGTGCACGGGCAGCGGCCCGCGCGCCCGGTCCACGAGGGCGCGCGCGTCGGCGCGTACGTCCGCGAGGGACTTCGCGCAACCGGGGCGCCCGGTACAGGCGGTGACGGACTGCCAGGGGTTGCCTGCGGACACGACCAGGCCCGCCTCCTCCAGCAGGGCGGGGCCGTCGACGGGGCCGCGGAGGGGGGCGTCGGGGAGGACGACGGTGCGCCAGGGGGTGATCCGCAGCCCGTCGCCGTGACCGGCGACCTCGGCCAGGACCCGCCACTGGCCGGTGGTCATCCGGCCCAGCGGGGGCAGGACGCACAGGTCGCCGCGCGGGCCCGGCCCCCGGCCCCACGGCCGGGGCGGGGCGGTGTACGGCCAGGCCACTTCGGGGGTGCGGGCCGCGTCGATGCCGGCGGCGGTCAGGCGGGCGGTGAACTCCGCGTCGTCCAGGGCGTGTCCGGCGGGCAGTTCGGCCAGGCGCCAGGCGCGGGTACCGGCCGCGTCCGCGGCATCGAGGAAGTACTCGGCGGCGAGCAGCGCGGCACGCGGGGCGTCCTGTGCGGCGACGGCCACGGCCCCGGCGGCCGCACCGAGGCGTACCAGCGCCCGGCCGCCGGGCCTCCCGAGGACGGTGACGTCGGGTTCCAGGGCGGCCACGTCCCCGCGCCCGTCGTCGAGGGCGAACAGGAAGCGGCCGGACAGGGCGGTGACGCGGGCGTTCGCGCACAGCAGCCGGTCCAGCTCGCGGACCCAGGGCAGTACGTCCTGCGAGGTCGGGGTGGCCACGATGTTGCGTACGCGTTCGTGGCCTGGCGCGGGCAGCAGCCCGGCCGCGTCCAGCAGCGCGGCGAGTCCGGCGCCGCAGCCGTCGGCGAGGCCGCGCAGCTGCACGTTGCCGCGGGAGGTGAGCTCCAGGTGCCCGTCGCCGAACCGGTCGGCGGCCGACGCGAGGAGCGAGGCCTGGTGCGCGGTCAGCGCCCCGCCGGGGATCCGGACGCGTGCGAGGTGCCCGTCGTCCGCCGCGTGGAGCCGGAGCGCGCCGGGGCAGGCGTCATCGCGGTCCCGTATGACGGGTTCGTCCCGCGATACGGCGGAAGGGGGCTGGGGCATGGCGGCGAGCATACCCACGTTTCCCCTCACCGGAACTGTGTCCGCCGCCACTCTCCGTCACCCGGCGCGCTCCGGGCACCGCCGGAAATCCCAGCCCTGCCAGGGGGTACCACCCAGCGGTGGCCGGGGGAGTTTGGGGCGCGGGGGTCCGGGGGCAGAGCCCCTGCAACGGATCCGCACCCGACACAACCAGCCCGCCCCACCGACCAAGCCACGGCCGAGCCCCCCGCAGCAGCACCACACCCGACACAACCAGCCCGCCCCACCGACCAAGCCACGGCCGAGCCCCCCGCAGGGGCACCGCACACGACCACGGCCCCGCCCACCCCGGCACGGACCACCCGCCCCTAAGATGACCTTCCGGCGGCCCACACGGTCCGCCGTCGCCGAGGACGGCGACATGGGAGGAAGCCCGGTGCGAATCCGGCGCGGTCCCGCCACTGTGAACCCGGCCGAGCCATGGGGCCGGGTGAGTCAGGAACTCCCGCTGTCCTCACTGCCCGGGGCGCGGAAACCCCGAGGAAGGCCTGCCGCCGCATGATCCTGCTGCTGTCGACGTCCGACACCGATCTGCTCAGCGCTCGCGCAGCGAACACGGCGGACGCCCCCGTCCCGTACCGGTTCGCGAACCCCTCCCGCCTTCCCCTCGACGACCTCCCCGGCCTCCTCGACGGGGCCGACCTGGTCGTCGTACGCCTCCTCGGCGGCCTGCGGGCCTGGCAGGACGGCCTGGACCTGCTGCTGGCCCCCGGCCAGACCCGCCCGGTCGTGGTCCTGACCGGCGAACAGGCTCCGGACGCCCAGCTGATGGAGGCCTCCACGGTTCCGATCGGCATCGCGGCCGAGGCGCACGCCTACCTCGCGCACGGCGGCCCGGCCAACCTCGAACAGCTGGCCCGGTTCCTCTCCGACACCGTCCTGCTCACCGGCCACGGCTTCGAGCCGCCCGCCGCCGCCCCCACCTGGGGCCCCCTGGAGCGCACCGCGCAGCGCACGGACGGCCCCGAGGTCGCCGTGCTCTACTACCGCGCCCACCAGATGAGCGGCAACACCGGCTTCGTGCACACGCTCTGCGAGGCCATCGAGGCCCACGGCGCCCGGCCGGTCCCCCTCTTCGTCTCCTCCCTGCGCAGCCCGGAGCCGGAGCTCGTCGCGGCCCTGGGTTCCGCGGACGCGGTCGTCACCACCGTCCTCGCGGCGGGCGGCACCAAGCCCGCCACCGCCTCGGCGGGCGGCGACGACGAGTCCTGGGACGCGGGCGCGCTCGCCGGCCTCGGCGTGCCGATCCTCCAGGCCCTGTGCCTGACGGGCTCCCGCGCCGCCTGGGAGGAGAACGACGAGGGCCTCTCCCCGCTGGACGCCGCGACGCAGGTCGCCGTGCCCGAGTTCGACGGCCGGCTGATCACCGTCCCGTTCTCCTTCAAGGAGCTCGACGAGGACGGCCTGCCCGCCTACGTGGCCGACCCCGAGCGGGCCGCCCGGGTCGCCGGCATCGCCGTGCGCCACGCCCGGCTGCGCCACATCGAGCGCCGCGACAAGAAGATCGCCCTCGTCCTCTCCGCGTACCCGACCAAGCACTCCCGCATCGGCAACGCGGTCGGCCTGGACACCCCGGCCAGCGCGGTGGAGCTGCTGCGCACCCTCATCGCCGAGGGCTACGACTTCGGCCCGGTCCCCGAGATCCCCGGCCTGGTCTCGGGCGACGGCGACGAGCTGATCCGCGCCCTGATCGAGGCCGGCGGCCACGACCAGGACTGGCTGACCGAAGAGCAGCTGGCCCGCAACCCGGTCCGCATCCCCGCCGCCGACTACAAGCGCTGGTTCGCCGAGCTCCCCGCCGAGCTGCGGGGCAGCGTGGAGGAGCACTGGGGCGAGGCCCCGGGCAGCATGTTCGTGGACCGCTCGGCGAACCCCGAGGGCGACATCGTCCTGGCCGCCCTGCGCCGCGGGAACCTCCTGATCCTCATCCAGCCGCCGCGCGGCTTCGGCGAGAACCCGATCGCGATCTACCACGACCCCGATCTGCCGCCCTCGCACCACTACCTGGCCGCGTACCGCTGGATCCAGGCGCGTGCGGAGGACGGCGGCTTCGGCGCCGACGCGATGATCCACCTGGGCAAGCACGGCAACCTGGAGTGGCTGCCGGGCAAGAACGCCGGCCTGTCCGCGGCGTGCGCACCCGACGCCGCCCTCGGCGACCTCCCCCTCGTCTACCCGTTCCTGGTCAACGACCCGGGCGAGGGCACCCAGGCCAAGCGCCGCGTGCACGCCACCCTGGTGGACCACCTGGTGCCGCCGATGGCGCGCGCGGAGTCGTACGGCGACATCGCGCGCCTGGAGCAGCACCTGGACGAGTACGCCCAGATCTCCGCGATGGACCCGGCGAAGCTGCCGGCCATCCGCGCGCAGATCTGGACGCTGATCCAGGCGGCGAAGCTCGACCACGACCTGGGTCTGGCGGAGCGCCCGGACGACGACGGCTTCGACGACTTCCTGCTGCACGTCGACGGCTGGCTGTGCGAGGTCAAGGACGCCCAGATCCGCGACGGCCTGCACGTCCTGGGCGGCGCCCCGACGGGCGAGGCCCGGGTCAACCTGGTCCTCGCGATCCTGCGCGCCCGCCAGATCTGGGGCGGCACCACGGCCCTTCCGGGCCTGCGCGAGGCGCTGGGCCTGGACGAGTCGAAGGCCACCCGTACCTCCGCGGACGACGTCGAGGAGCAGGCCCGCGCCCTGGTCCAGGCGATGGAGGACGCCGACTGGGCCCCGGGCGCCGTGGCCTCGGTCGCGGCGGACCACCCGGCGGACGTCGCGGAGGTGCTGTCCTTCGCGGCCCGCGAGGTGGTTCCGCGCCTGGCCGGCACGACGGACGAGATCGCCCACGTGGTCGCGGCCCTGGACGGCCGCTTCGTGCCGGCCGGCCCCTCGGGCTCCCCGCTGCGCGG
Organism: Streptomyces erythrochromogenes; assembly: GCF_036170895.1. Classification (NCBI taxonomy): domain Bacteria; kingdom Bacillati; phylum Actinomycetota; class Actinomycetes; order Kitasatosporales; family Streptomycetaceae; genus Streptomyces; species Streptomyces erythrochromogenes. The sequence goes on from NZ_CP108036.1 coordinate 1,963,375, forward strand.
CCTGGTCAACGTCCTGCCGACGGGCCGCAACTTCTACTCGGTCGACCCGAAGGCCGTCCCGTCCCGCCTCGCGTGGGAGACGGGCCAGGCCCTGGCGGACTCCCTGCTCACCCGCTACCGCACCGACAACGGCGAGTGGCCCGCCTCGGTCGGCCTGTCCCTGTGGGGCACGAGCGCGATGCGCACGGCGGGCGACGACGTCGCCGAGGTCCTCGCCCTGCTCGGCATCCGCCCGGTCTGGGACGAGGCCTCGCGCCGCGTCACCGGCCTGGAGGCGATCCCGCTCGTGGAGCTGGGCCGGCCCCGCATCGACGTGACGCTGCGCATCTCGGGCTTCTTCCGCGACGCGTTCCCGCACGTGATCGGACTGCTGGACGACGCGGTCCGGCTCGCCGCCTCGCTGGAGGAGCCGGAGTCCGAGAACTACGTCCGCGCGCACGCCCAGGCGGACCTGGCCCTGCACGGTGACGAGCGCCGCGCGACGACCCGTATCTTCGGCTCGCGCCCGGGTACGTACGGGGCGGGCATCCTCCAGCTGATCGACTCCCGCGACTGGCGTACGGACGCCGACCTGGCGGAGGTCTACACGGTGTGGGGCGGCTACGCCTACGGCCGCGGCCTCGAAGGACGCCCCGCCCGGGACGAGATGGAGACGGCCTACAAGCGGATCACGGTCGCGGCGAAGAACACGGACACCCGCGAGCACGACATCGCGGACTCGGACGACTACTTCCAGTACCACGGCGGCATGGTGGCCACGGTCCGCGCCCTGCGCGGCACGGCCCCCGAGGCGTACATCGGCGACTCCACCCGCCCGGAGACGGTCAAGACCCGCACCCTGGTGGAGGAGACCAGCCGCGTCTTCCGCGCCCGCGTCGTGAACCCGAAGTGGATCGAGGCGATGCGCCGCCACGGCTACAAGGGCGCCTTCGAGCTCGCGGCCACGGTGGACTACCTCTTCGGCTACGACGCCACGACGGGCGTGGTCGCGGACTGGATGTACGACAAGCTCACCGAGACGTACGTCCTGGACCCGGTCAACCGCGCCTTCCTGGAGGAGGCGAACCCGTGGGCCCTGCACGGCATCGCGGAGCGCCTCCTCGAAGCGGAGTCCCGCGGCATGTGGGAGAAGCCGGACCCGCAGGTCCTGGAGTCCCTGCGCCAGGTGTACCTGGACACGGAGGGCAACCTGGAAGGTGAGGCGGAGTAGTCCGCCGGCTGTACCCGTCGACGACGAAGGCCGTCCTTCCCACCCCTTCAGCGGGTGGGAAGGACGGCCTTCGCGCGGTCGGATCCGCGTACCCCGAGTACGCGGACCGCCGGCCGGCTACGCCTTGACGGTCTGGTTCAGCGCGACGAGCGCCTGCGCCCACCGTACGTACTTCAGCTGCCCGAAGTCGGCGACGGTCTTGACACCGAACGCCTCGTGCAGCAGCTCGCCGTCCTTCTCGCTGACGCCCTTCAGCGCGGCCACGGGAGCGGCCAGCACGTCGGCCAGCGGCTTGTCGGCCCATGCCTTGTCGAGCACCTTGTCCAGATCGATCGCCATGAGTGTCCCTCCGGGAACATCGGCACCACATACGCGGGCAAACCTAACTCAATCGGACAATCACCTCGCGCTGCGGCACGCCGCCGGTGTGTCAGGAGATGTCCTCGATCCTCTTGCCGTCGACGAGGTACCTGGGCAGGTGCGGCAGCCGTTCCGGATCGATCGGGAATCCCTGGTCGTGGGCGAGGCAGGCCATGGCGAGCGGGCCGAGCGCCACCCGGGCGCGCGGCGCCGCCGACTCCGCCCAGTAGCTGCCGTGTTCCGCGAGGGCCTCGTTGAGCGCCTCCCCGAAGGCCTCGTGGTCCCGGGTGAAGAGGCGGTGGAAGAGCGCGACCGGCTGGTAGTCGACGCGGTTCACGAACTCGTCCGGGGAGTGGGTCAGCGTCTCGGGCAGGGACGCCTGCATGGTGGCGAGCAGCTTCTCCACGACCGCGTCGCCGGTGCCGCCGGAGAGGTAGGTCTGCAGGGTCTCGACCCAGTGCAGGACGTAGGCGTCGACGGTGTCGTCCTCCCGCAGCGTCTCCAGCGGGACCCGGCACAGCCGGGCCACCCGGTCGTGCGCGCGGCAGGTGAGCGCGAGGTAGACGGCGTCGAGCCAGGCGCGGGCATCGGCGGGCGGGGCGGCGGCCGCGGCGGGCAACCGGAGGGTGTTCTCCTCGCCCAGGTACCACTGCTCCGACTCGGATCCGGTGAACAGCGCGGAGCCGAGCCGTACGGCCGTCGCCCAGGCGTCCCACGTGTCGAGCTCGGACACGACGGGATCGGCGGTGCAGCGGACATGGGCCAACGCCAAGGCCGAGGCGAAGACGTCACCCAGCCCCGACGGATCCTCCGCGAGCCGCGCCACGGACTCGACGGTCGCGCGCGTCAGTGCGACCGGATCCGGGGCGGCTCCGTCCGCGGCGGGGGTGGCGATCCGGCCTGCGCGATCGAGGCGGACCAGGCCCTTCATCAGAGCGAGCAGCTCCTGCGGCGGCTTGAGCGACAGCGTGCGCGTGTCCTCGTCGACGACCGTGAGGGAGGTCAGACCGCCCCGGTGCCACCAGTAGACCCGCGGCGACAGGCGCCCGGGGCCGTCCTCGTAGGCGCCCAGGGCGTACATGGCCAGGTCGTTGAGGGCGTCCACGACCGAGCCGTCGGCTATCGGGTGGAAGGCCAGCAGGTGCCGGGTGGGGACGACGACGAGCGCGCCGGCGGACGGCAGGGCCGCATGGGTGACCTGCCGCGCGAGTTCCCCGAGGTACAGCGCCTTGGAGGCCACGAAGTGCGAGTCGCCGTAGACGGACTGCAGCGTGGCATGCCCCTCCAGGGAGATCTCCTCGTGCGTTACGGGCACCCGCATCAGGTTGGCGTACGCCGCCTGCCCCAACTCCTCGATCCCGACGCGCTCCACGTCGTCGTCGGTGAGGGAGCGCACGCTGGTGGGCCCGTCGAAGGCGTAGGCGAAGACCAGCTCGTCGGCGATCACCCGGGCGTACCGCATGCCACCGGCGACCTCCGGCGTGATCAACCCGACGGGCAACAGCCGCGCGTGCACCCCGCGCAGCAACTCCTCGACGCTCTCGCCGCCGTGACCGGCACTGGATTCAGATGAGTTGTCTCGATTCACCCCCGAACCCTACGAGACGCCCCTGCCCCGACTTCACCCACCCCGAACCCTGACGCACACCGATCAACTTCCCCCACTCGACCGCGACGAGCACCGGATCGACCGTCTCGAACAACACCTCCGCGTCGTTCGACCAGGCATCCGAGACGACGGCGTAGACCCCCTCGGACCCCACACACACCGCGGGCCACCGATCCGCCGGATCTGACCGCCAGACGTCCGGACCGTGGTGCACCACGAGACAGTTGAGCGCGAGACTCGGATACACACCCCGGAGCACGGGCAGTTCGGCCGCGGCCCGCAGCAAGGGCCAGAACAGGCACTGGAACCAGTCGCCGTCCGGGTGCGGCGGAGCATACGCGGCAAGCAGCCTCACCCACTCGCCCCCCGCCCCAGCACCCGTTTCCCCCACCCGCAACCTCCCTGAATCCGCACGACAGTGCACGAGCATCGAACCCGACACATCGACTCGGGGCAACACCTGCGTCCGATGCGTGAATCGGTCCGCCGGCTCAACCGACGGACCGTCACGAACAATCCGGGGCCGCCGCGGCAACGCCGACACCACGCGGGGCCGGCAGCTCTGGCTGTGGGACTGCAGCGGTTCCGCAGCGCAGCGCTGGAGTGTTCCCGTCCTCGGCACGGCACCGCTCCCCGTCCCCGCCCCCTGACACCCCCACCACCGCACGGAGGCCGTCTCCCCCACCCGGGAGGCGGCCTCCGCCGCCTTCGTGGCCGCCGGTCGCGAGGGCTCGGGCGCAATCCCTCGAAGGGGGGCATCGACACCTCCGGGTGGTTCGAACGCCCGGTCTCCGCGCGGCGCTTGGGGTCCGGGCGGGCGTCGCAACTGTGTGCGGGCGTTCGTTCCCCGCGGGCCGTGACGCCGCTCTGAACAGCCACGTTCTTCCGGCGTCAGTTCGCAGCCGCAGCGCCTCGGGAGGAATCTTGCGATCCGTGCACGTTCATGTGGTGTTCGACCCGGCACCGGGCGGAGGTGGCCGCGCATGAGGCTCCTCAAGCGGCCCACGGCCCTCCAGCCCGCCGTCTCGGCGAGCGAGCGGCGGCTCTTCGGCGGGCCCCTGCGCTACGACGCCGGCTGGTCCAACCACGACTACGCCCGCCTGGAAGGCCGGCTCCTGTCCACCCTGCGCTCCATGCCCCGCATGGTCGCCGGGACCCTCAGGCTGGCCTGGGACACCGACCGGCCCGCCCTGCTCACCGTCGCCGCCGCCGAGGCCGGGCAGGGGGTCACCTCCGCCGTCGGGCTGCTCGTCCTCAGCGAGGTGCTCCGTACGCTCCTGGGCGCGGGCACGCCCGCCGAGCGGCTGCACGCAGCCATGCCGGCCCTGGCCGCGGGCGCGCTGGTCGCCGTACTGGGCGCCGTGCTGGCCTCCCGGTCCACGGCGGCGGCCGGGCGGCTGGAGCCCAAGATCGAACGGGCCGCGCACGAGCAGTACCTGAAGGCCGCCGTCGAGGTGGAGCTCGAAGCCATCGAGGACGGGGAGTTCCGGCGGCTGCTGGACAGCGCCCAGTGGGGTCCGCCCTCGGCCCGCCGTACCGTCGGCGCCTGCGTGGCCACCCTCGGCGGGATCATCTCCCTCGTCGCCACCGCCGGTGTGCTGACCGTGCTGCACCCGCTGCTCCTGCCCATGCTGCTGCTGATCGCCGCCCCGCGCGGCTGGGGCGCGATGCGCGTGGCGCAGCGCCGCTACCTGTCCGTCATCACCTGGGTCGAGCACGTTCGGGCCGCCCGGCTGATCGGCCAGCTGCTGATCTCCCGTACGTCGGCCCCCGAGGTACGGGTCCACGGCGTCGGCCGCTACCTGCTGGGCCACTACCGCAACATGGCCGAGGTCGCCGAGACCGAGGCCACCCGCCTGGCCAAGGACAAGGCCGCCACCGAACTGCTCGCCGCCGCGCTGTCCGGCGCCGCGGCGCTGGTCACGTACGGGGCGATGGTCGCACTCATCGTCACCGGCCGGATGGACCTCGCCGTCGCCGGCACCGCCGTGATCGCGGTGCGCACCGGGTCGGCGAGCCTCGGCGCGCTGGTGGCCACCACCAACACCCTGCACGAGGAGTCCCTGTACGTACGGGACCTGGAACGGTTCGTCGCCGAGGCCGGGCGGCGGGCCATCCCGGACGGCGGGCTGCCGCTGCCCGAACGGCTGGGCACCGTACGGCTGGAGGACGTCCGCTTCAGCTATCCGGACCGGGACGAACCCGCGCTCGACGGGATCTCCCTCACCATCGAGGCGGGCACCGTGGTGGCACTGGTCGGTGAGAACGGGTCCGGCAAGAGCACGCTGGTCAAACTGCTCGCCGGCCTGCACCTCCCCGATTCCGGCTCGCTGACCTGGGACGGGGTGGAGGTGCGGAACGCCGACCGGGAACAGGTCTTCGACCGGGTCGCGCTCCTCACCCAGGACTTCGAACGGTGGCCGGTGACCGCCCGTACCAACATCGCCATCGGCCGGCCCGGGGCGGAGGGGTCCGAGGAGGCGGTCGAGCGGGCGGCGGAGGTGGTCGCCGCGGCCCGGTACGCGGGGGCCGATCGCGTCGTCGAGAAGCTCCCGAACGGCTACGAGACCCTGCTGGCCCGGGTGTTCAGGGGCGCCTCGGAGCTCTCCGGCGGCCAGTGGCAGAAGTTCGGGCTGGCCAGGACGCGCTTCCGGGACGCCCGCGTGATCGTCGTGGACGAGCCCACCTCGGCGCTGGACCCGGAGGCGGAGATCGCCGCCTTCGACAGCATCCGGGGGCTCACCGGGCCGCAGCGCGCCGTCATCCTCGTCACGCACCGGATGTCCGGCGTGCGGTACGCCGACGTCATCTACGTGCTCCACGAAGGGCGGCTCGTCGAACAGGGCGGCCACGAGGAGCTGCTGGAGCTGGGCGGCCGGTACGCGTCGATGTTCCGGATGCAGGCCGAGCAGTTCGCCCAACAGACCCCGTCACCAACGCCAACGCCAACGCCATCGCCGTCCCAGGCCTCGTCCCAGACCCCGGCCCCCTCCCCGTCCCCATCTCGGCCGCGGTCCGGGTCCGGGTCCTCCCCTATCCCCCGGCAGACCGGCGCGTCGCCCAATGACACCTCCGTCACCTGATGCGGTGAACTCCGCCTTGGTCCGCGCGCGTCACGGGTAGGGCACTGCTGATCTCTTGCGGGGGCCGGGCCACCGGCCCCCGCGCCTTTGGACGAAGGGCCTACCACGCCGTGACGCAGCCGTTCCGACTGCCGGATTTCTACGTGCCGTATCCGGCACGACTCAACCCCCACCTGGAGGAGGCGCGGGTCCACACCAAGCAGTGGGCGCGCGACTTCGCGATGCTGGAGGGTTCCGGCGTCTGGGAGGAGAGCGACCTCGACTCGCACGACTACGCCCTGCTCTGCTCCTACACCCACCCCGACTGCGACGCCGAGGCGCTGTCGCTGGTCACCGACTGGTACGTGTGGGTCTTCTTCTTCGACGACCACTTCCTGGAGACCTTCAAGCGCTCGCAGGACCGCGTCGGCGCCAAGGCGTACCTCGACCGGCTGGCCGCCTTCATGCCCATGGACCTCGCCGACGGCTTCCCCGAGCCCACCAACCCCGTGGAGGCGGGCCTCGCCGACCTGTGGCGGCGAACCGTTCCCTCGATGTCGGCGGACTGGCGGGAACGGTTTTCCTTGTCCACGAAGAACCTCCTCGACGAGTCGATGTGGGAGCTCGCCAACATCGACATCGGCCGCGTGGCGAACCCCCTCGAATACATCGAGATGCGCCGCAAGGTGGGCGGGGCCCCCTGGTCGGCCGGCCTGGTCGAGTACGTCGCCGCCGAGGTCCCGGCGCGCGTCGCGCACTCGCGTCCGCTCGGCGTGCTGCGGGACGCCTTCTCGGACGCGGTCCACATCAGGAACGACCTCTTCTCCTACGAGCGCGAGGTCACCGACGAGGGCGAACTCTCCAACGCCGTCCTGGTCCTGGAGACGTTCCTCGGCTGCACCACCCAGGAGGCCGCGGAGGCCTCCAACGACCTGCTCACCTCCCGCCTGCAGCAGTTCGAGCAGACGGCCCTGTACGAACTACCGCAGCTATTCGCCGACCTCGCGCTCGAACCGGCCGAGATCGCGGCCGTCCTCGCCTACACCAAGGGCCTCCAGGACTGGCAGTCCGGGGGCCACGAGTGGCACATGGTCTCCAGCCGGTACATGAACAAGGAGGCCAGGGCGACCGCCCCGGTCACTCTTCCCTTCATGCCGTCCGGGCTCGGCACCAGCGCCCTCGACCTGCGGTCCGTCTTCAACCGGCGCTCGATGGAACTGCGCCGCCGCTCCTTCACCCACACCCCCTTCGAACGCACCGGGCCCTCCGTCATCCCCGAGATCTACATGCCCCACCGGCTCACCCTGAGCCCTCATCTGGCGCACGCGCGCGAGGAGTCGGTGGCCTGGGCCCGGCGGACGGGCCTGCTGGATCCGCAGCCGGGCGATCCCGGTTCGGCGATCTGGACCGAGGAGAAGCTGCGCGGCTACGACTTCGCGGTCTGCTCGGCCGGAATCGACCCGGACGCCACCCCCGGCGCACTCGCGCTCAACGCCTGCTGGCTGACCTGGGGCACCTACGGGGACGACTACTACCCGGTGGTCTTCGCGCAGGCCGAGAACCTGGCGGCGGCCAAGGCGGCCACGGCCCGGCTGATCACCATGATCCCCGTCGACCACGCCGAGCAGCCGCAGCCGTCGACGGCGCTGGAGCGCGGGCTCGCCGACCTGTGGGTGCGCACCAGTGCCGACATGTGGGCGCGGCAGCGCGCCGAGTTCCGGGCGACGCTGGTGGACATGCTGGAGAGCTGGGTCTGGGAGGTGGACAACGCGATCCAGAACCGCATTCCGGACCCGGTGGACTACGCGGAGATGCGACGGCGCACCTTCGGCAGCCGGCTCACCATGTACCTGTGCCGGCTCGGGCACGAGGGACGGGGCATTCCGGAGGAGATCTACGCCTCGGGGACCATCCGCTCGCTGGAGAACGCCGTCGCCGACGCGGCCTGCCTGATCAACGACGTCTACTCCTATCAGAAGGAGGTGGAGTTCGAGGGCGAGGTCCACAACCACATCCTGGTCACGCGGAACTTCTTCGACATCGGCTACCCGGAGGCCCTGCACATCTGCCACGCGCTGATGACCCAGCGCACCGAGGAGTTCGAGCACATCGTGGCCACCCAGCTGCCGGTTCTCTACGACGACTGGAAGCTCGACGCGGGGGCGCGGGCGGCCCTGGACGCGTATGTGCAGGAGCTCCAGGACTGGCACGCCGGCATCCTCAACTGGCATGCGAAGATCCGGCGTTACCGGCCAGAGGACCTGGGCCGGCCCGACGGCGGCCTGGCCGGCATGGTCCTCGGCTCCGGCTTCGGCATGGCCGCCGCCAGGCTGTCCCTGCCCGCGTGAGCCCGGTCCGGCGGTGGGGGCGGTCGGCGCCCGCCCCCGCTGCCGGCAGGTTCAGAACTCGTCGCTCGTGTGCGGCAGGACGGGTGTGCGCAGGGCGTCGTCGAGGGCCGTCGCCGCCCCGGGCGTGTGCTCCTGGACCAGCCCGGCCGCGACGAGTTCGGTGACCCTGGTCCCGCCGAGGTAGCAGGCGGCCAGCTCGCGCACGTCGAGGGCCAGGTCGGCGGGGCCGTCCGCGTGCCTGTACGTCGCCCCGTGCGGCCCGGCCTTGAGGCGGAAGCGCCCTGCGTTGTCGGGCAGCCGGGCGTCGTGCACCTCCAGCACCAGTTCCACGGGCGCGGCCCAGGACCGCGCGGTCAGCGCGGCGGGTACGTCGAGCAGGCGCAGCCACAGCGCCGGGAACTGGGCGGTGACCCGTACCTGGTCCCGGTCGGCGGCGAAGTGCAGCAGCGGGTCGTCGGCCGGGCGGCCCCACGCGGAGACCTTGCCGGTGAGGTCCAGGGCGGCCACGCACTCCCAGAGGGCGGCGGCCACCGCCGGGCTGTCCGCCTCCAGTTCGTCGACCCGGACCAGGCCCGGGGTACGGGCGGCTCCTGCGTCGCCTTCCGGTTTGGTCCGGTAGATCACGTACCCGGCGATGGGCTCGCCCGGGTCGCCGAGGACGATGATCCGGGGCGGGCTCAGCTCCTCGTCCTCCTCGTCCTGTTCGGTGAGCCACTCGTCGCGCCAGCGTTCGGGGCTGCGGCCGGGACGGCCGGGCCGGCCGGCGCGGGCGGCCTCGTGGTAGGGGCCGATCACGTCGACGGCGTCCTCCGGGTCGACGAGCCGCAGCGGGCGCCGGTCCGGGTCGATGCGCAGGGCCAGCGGCCGGGTGGAGTCGATCTCGACGGTGGCGCCGGTGGTGGCGCCGCCGTAGCCGAAGCGGCCGTAGATCGCGGCCTCGGAGGCCCAGAGGGCGGCGATCGGGCGGCCGGAGTCGGCGGCGCGCCGCATCATGCGCGTCATCAGCCCGGTGAGCACGCCGCGGCGCCGGTGGGTGGGTGCGACGCAGACGAAGGTGAGCCCGGGGCAGGGCAGGTCCGCCCCGGGCACCGAGAGCCGGAAGTCGTGCGCGGCCATGAAGCCGACCAGGACGTCCCCGTCGTAGGCTCCGATCCGGTCGCAGCGCGCGAGCAGCGCGTGGTGCCGCTCGCGGGCCTCCTTCTCGGGCCGATCGTGGAAGGCCAGGTAGGCGAGCTCCAGGGCGCGGTCGATGTCGGCCTCGGGTACCTCGCGGATGTCCACCATGATCGCGAGACTAATCGGTCATCGAGGACCAGTCATCCCATATTCGCTTGATCTGCAGGTTCGGCCGATTCCAGCCCCTTCGTCCGCCGGTCCGGACAGCCTGCTCAGCGGCCGGCCGGGCCGGTCCAGGCGGCCGGGACGTGGCCGAGGCGGATACGCTGGGGGTGGTCGCCGACGGGTACGGAAACCCGCTTGGCGCCGGTGGCGAAGTCGATGGCCGTCACCTGGTCGGTGCCGCTCTCGGAGATCACGCAGGCGGTCCCGTCGCCGGAGACGGTGGCCCAGTACGGCTTGGCGGCGGGCACGAGCGGCCCCTCGGCGAGGGTGGCGCGGTCCACGACGGTCGCGTAGTCGTCCATGGTGCCCGCGATGCAGAGCTTCGCCCCGTCGGGGCTCATCGACATGCCGTGGTGGCGGGAGTCGTTGACCCACGTGGTGCGGTCGGTGCTGGTGGCCGGGTTGGCGGGGAGGTCCTTGAGGCGGGTGATCCGGTCGGTGGCCACGTCGTACTCCAGGAAGCCGCCGAAGAAGGAGACCTGGAAGTAGAGCTTCGACTCGTCGGGGCTGAAGGACACGGGGCGTACGGAATCGGACAGGTCCCTGCGGCCGAAGGCGTCCAGCCGCTCGCGCATGTCGATCACCCGAACCGTGCGGAAGGTCTGCGTGTCGACCACGGTGATCTTCCGGTCGCCCTTCGTCCAGTCCAGCCAGGGCGCGTCGAGGGCCGTGTTCACCTCGCCGATGGAGCTGTTCCACAGGTAGCGGCCGTCGCGGGTGAAGGTGTTCTCGTGCGGCTTGTCGCCGGTCCGGAAGGAGCCGGTCTGGCGCCCTGTGGCGATGTCCAGGACGTGCACGGTGTTGGAGGTGGAGGCGGAGACGGCGATGCGGGTCCCGTCCGGGGAGACCGCCATGTGGTCGGAGCGGAAACCGGAGACCGGGAAGCGCCAGTTGATCCGCCCGGAGGCGAGGTCGATGGAGACGACGTCGGCGAAGCTGGGGCGGGAGGCGACGACCGCGGTGCCGTCCGGGGTGGTGAACATGTCGTCGACGAACTGATCGTGTCCCTCGCCGGCACTCTCCCGGATGCCGAGGAAGAAGGCGAGCTTCACGGGGTTGAGGTAGATCTCACGGAGCCGCTCCGCCTTGTCGGGGATCATGTCGATCCGGCCGACCTTGGCGAGATCGCCGGTGGAGGCGAGGACGTCGGCCGTCCCCTCCCAGTTGTTCCCCACGAAGAGCACCTCGCGCAGGCCGCCGGCCGCAGCGGCCTCGGCCGGAGCCGCCGGGGCGGGCGTGAGGGCGGTCAGCAGGGCGGCCGCGGCCAGCACGCCCAGGGTTCGCACGGTACGCAACATCCGCTCAACTCCGTTGTGAGAAAGGGCTGGAGAAGATGCCTCCGATTACCGGCCGGTAAGATAGGAGGAACGCCCGAAGGGCGCAACCCCCACGGGGTGCGCCCTTTTCTCACCTTCCGCCGTCACCCCTTCAAGCGACGGAGCCGATCCTGTCGATCACCGTGTGCGCGACGTCCGGGTGGATCGGGATGTGCGCCCCGGTCAGGGCCACGCCGCTGCCGCCGCGGCGGTTCGCGACGATCTCGGCGGCGATGGACAGCGCGGTCTCCTCCGGGGATCGGGCGCCGAGGTCCAGGCCGATCGGGGAGCGCAGCCGGGCCAGCTCCAGCTCGGTGACGCCGACGTCGCGCAGCCGCTTGTTGCGGTCCTCGTGGGTCCGGCGGGAGCCCATGGCGCCGACGTAGGCGACCGGCAGCTTGAGGGCCAGCTCCAGGAGCGGGACATCGAACTTGGCATCGTGGGTGAGCACGCACAGGACGGTCCGGCCGTCCACCTCGGTGCTCTCCAGGTAGCGGTGCGGCCAGTCCACGACGATCTCGTCGGCTTCGGGGAAACGGTTCTTCGTCGCAAAGACGGGTCGCGCGTCGCAGACGGTCACCCGGTAGCCGAGGAACTTGCCGATCCGCACGAGTGCGGAGGCGAAGTCGATGGCACCGAAGACGATCATCCGCGGCGGCGGGACGCTGGACTCGACGAGCACCTTCAGCGGCTCTCCGCAGAGCCTGCCGTCGGCGCCGATCTCCAGCACGCCGGTCCGGCCGGCGTCCAGCATGGCGCGGGCCTCCTCGGCGATGGTGCGGTCCAGCTCCGGGTGTCCGCCGAGCCCGCCCTCGAAGGGCCCCTCCGTACGGACGAGCACGGCGCGGCCCATCAGCTCGGCCGGTCCCTCGGCGATCCGGGCCAGCGCGGCGGCCTCGCCGCGGGAAGCGGCGGCCAGCGCGGCCTCGAACACCGCTCGTGCGGGGGAGCCCACGGGAACCGGGGTGACGAGGATGTCGATGATCCCGCCGCAGGTCAGACCCACTGCAAAGGCATCGTCGTCGCTGTAGCCGAAACGCTCCTGGACGGTCTCACCGTCCTCCAGCGCCTGCTGGCACAGCTCGTAGACCGCGCCCTCCACGCATCCGCCGGAGACCGAGCCGATGGCCGTGCCCTCGCTGTCGACGGCGAGGGCCGCGCCGGGCTGCCGGGGTGCGCTGCCGCCCACCGCCACGACCGTGGCGACGGCGAAGTCACGTCCCTGCCGTACCCACCGGTTCAGCTCTTCGGCGATGTCCAGCATGTGCGGCCTCCTCGGAGGATTCGGTTCCAGTATCGGGTACGCGGAGGTGCGGTTCCGCTGCGGACCGGCCGGTCCGGGTCGCTCGACCCGGACCGGCCGTGCTCCGGGTCAGCCGACCCCGAGCCAGCCCTCGATCGGGTGCAGGGCGAAGAAGACCACGAAGATCCCGGTCAGCGCCCACATGAAGCCGCCGATCTCCCGGGCCTTGCCCTGAGCGACCTTGATGGCGACGTAGGAGAGCACGCCGGCGGCGACGCCGGCCGTGATCGAGTACGTGAACGGCATGATCACGACGGTCAGGAAGACCGGGATCGCCGTCGCGCTGTCGGCCCAGTCCACGTGGCGGGCGTTCTGCATCATCATCGCGCCGATGACCACCAGGGCCGCGGAGGCGACCTCACCCGGGACGATCTGCGTGATCGGGGTGAAGAAGAGGCAGGCCGCGAAGAACAGGCCGGTCACGACGGAGGCGAGACCCGTGCGGGCACCCTCGCCGACGCCGGTCGCCGACTCGACGAACACGGTCTGGCCGGAGCCGCCCGAGACGCCGCCGATGGCGCCGCCGGCGCCGTCGATGAAGAGCGCCTTGGACAGGCCCGGCATGCGGCCCTTGTCGTCGGCCAGCTTGGCCTCGGTGCCGACACCGATGATGGTGGCCATCGCGTCGAAGAAGCCGGCCAGCACCAGGGTGAAGACGATCATGCCGACCGTCATGTAGCCGACGTCGCCCCAGCCGCCGAACGAGACGTCGCCGAAGAGCGAGAAGTCGGGCATCGAGACCGCGGAGCCGGACAGCTCCGGCGGGCCGCTGCGCCAGGCCTTGGGGTCGATGTTCGCGACGGCGTTCACGATGGCCGCGACGACGGTGCCGCCGACGATGCCGATCAGGATGGCGCCGGGGATCTTGCGGGCCTGCAGCATGAAGATCGCGAGCAGGGTGAGGCAGAAGATCAGGACGGGCCAGCCGGCGAGCTCACCGACCGAGCCGAGCTGGAGCGGGGGCCCCTGCTCGGGGCCGCGGCCGACGAAGCCGGCCTTCACGAGACCGATCAGGGCGACGAACATGCCGATGCCCATGGTGATCGCGTGCTTGAGCGCGAGGGGGATCGCGTTCATGATCATCTCTCGGAGGCCGGTGACGACCAGCAGACAGATCACGACACCGTAGACCACACACATGCCCATGGCCTGCGGCCAGGTCATCTGCGGGGCCACCTGCGAGGCGAGCACACCGGAAACGGAGAGTCCGGCGGCCAGGGCCAGCGGGACCTTGCCGACGAAGCCCATGAGGAGCGTCGTGACGGCTGCCGCGAAGGCCGTGGCGGTGATGATGGCCGAGGCCTCCATCGACGTGCCGGCGACGTCCTTGCCCGAGAGGAGCAGCGGGTTGAGCAGGAGGATGTACGCCATGGCCATGAAGGTCGTGATACCGCCACGGACCTCGTTGCCGACGTTGGATCCTCTATGGGTTATGTGAAAGTAGCGGTCGAGCCAAGAACTGCCCGCCGGAGTGGGGGAGCCGTCTCCGGCTTCCTCCGCGGTGGTCTTGGACTCCACTGACGACTGGGTCATGGTGCCTAACTCCCAAGGTTCAAAGGGGCACCCGCTTGGGGATTGGAGACTGCGGGATTTGGGATGGTGCGTTTGGCTGCACGACCCGGGGTGACGGCCCGAGGCGACGCGAATGTTCACTGCGTGTACTGCGGGTAGTGCGGGGTGACCGCTGGTACTACGTGGGGGTTTTCGCAGGGGTACTGCCGGCTGAAGGGGACCGCGAGCGGTGCGGTGCTTCGTATGTACTCCGGGCGGTGCGGCGGTGAAGTGTGACGTTCCCGAGTCACACCGCCCGGAGAGTCCGAGGGGGTCCGGGGGCCTCGCGGCCCCCGGACCGGGTCCGTCCTAGAGGGTCCCGGTGAGGGCTTCCGGACGGATCGGGGTCTTGTTGAGCTCCAGCCCGGTCGCCTGCCGGATCGCCGCGAGGACGGCCGGGGTGGACGACAGGGTCGGGGCCTCGCCCAGACCGCGAAGGCCGTACGGCGCGTTCGGGTCGGCGAGCTCCAGGACGTCGACCGGGATGGTCGGGGTGTCGAGGATGGTCGGGATCAGGTAGTCCGTGAAGGAGGGGTTGCGCACCTTCGCGGTCTTCGGGTCCACGATGATCTCCTCCATGACCGCCACGCCGAGACCCTGGGTGGTACCACCCTGGATCTGGCCGACCACGGAGAGCATGTTGAGGGCCTTGCCCACGTCCTGGGCGGTCGCCAGCTCGACGACCTTGACCAGGCCGAGCTCGGTGTCCACCTCGACGACCGCGCGGTGCGCGGCGAAGGTGTACTGGACGTGGCCGTCGCCCTGGCCGGTCTTCAGGTCGAAGGCGACCGTCGGGCGGTGGCGGAACTCGAGCTCGAGGTCGATCGCCTCGTTCTCCAGGATGTCGGCGATGTCCGCGAGGACCTCGCCGCCGTCGGTGACGACCTTGCCGCCCTCCAGGAGGAGCTCGGCGTGCGCCCAGGCCGGGTGGTAGGAGCCGTTCTTGCGGCGGCCCATCTCCAGCAGCGCCTCGCGGACGTGCTCACAGGTGTTCTTCACGGCGCCACCGGTCATGTACGTCTGCCGCGAGGCGGACGTGGAACCGGCGGAGCCGACCTGCGTGTCGGCCGGGTGGATGGTCACCTGCGTGACGCCCAGCTCGGTACGGGCGATCTGCGCATGGACGGTGACACCGCCCTGGCCGACCTCCGCCATGGCCGTGTGGACCATCGCCACGGGCTCGCCGTTGATGACCTCCAGGCGCACGCGGGCGGTGGAGTAGTCGTCGAAGCCCTCGGAGAAGCCGACGTTCTTGATGCCGACCGCGTAGCCGACGCCGCGGACGACGCCCTCGCCGTGGGTGGTGTTCGACAGACCGCCCGGCAGCGCGCGGACGTCCGCGCCCTCGCCGGCCGTCTCCCACTGGCGCTCCGGCGGCAGCGGGCGGGCCTTGACCCGGCGCAGCAGCTCGGCGACCGGCGCCGGGGAGTCCACGACCTGGCCGGTGGGCATGATCGTGCCCATCTCCATGGCGTTCAGCTGGCGGAACTCGACCGGGTCCATGCCCAGCTTCGCCGCGAGCTTGTCCATCTGGGCCTCGTACGCGAAGCAGGCCTGGACGGCGCCGAAGCCGCGCATCGCGCCGCAGGGCGGGTTGTTCGTGTAGAGCGCGATCGCCTCGATGTCGACGTCGTCGACGACGTACGGGCCGACGGAGAGGGAGGAGGCGTTGCCGACGACGGCCGGGGAGGCCGAGGCGTAGGCACCGCCGTCGAGCACGATCTTGCACTTCATGTGCGTGATCTTGCCGTCCTTGGTGGCGCCGTGCTCGTACCAGAGCTTCGCCGGGTGGCGGTGCACGTGGCCGAAGAAGGACTCGAAGCGGTTGTAGACGATCTTGACCGGCTTGTTGGTCGCGAGGGCCAGCAGGCAGGCGTGGATCTGCATCGAGATGTCCTCGCGGCCGCCGAAGGCACCGCCGACGCCGGAGAGCGTCATGCGCACCTTCTCCGGCGGCAGGCCCAGGACCGGGGCGATCTGCTGGAGGTCCGAGTGCAGCCACTGGGTGGCGACGTAGAGGTCGACGCCGCCGTCCTCGGAGGGCACGGCGAGACCGGACTCCGGGCCGAGGAAGGCCTGGTCCTGCATGCCGAAGGTGTACTCGCCCTCGACGATGACGTCGGCTCGCTTGCGGGCCTCCTCCACGTTGCCGCGGATGATCGGCTGGCGGTGCACGATGTTCGGGTGCGGGACGTGGCCGGAGTGGTGGTCGTCGCGGCCCTCGTGGATCAGCGGCGCGTCGGGGGCCAGGGCCGAGGCCTCGTCCGTGACGAGCGGCAGCTCCCGGTAGTCGATCTTGATCTTGGCGGCCGCGCGGCGGGCGGTCTCCGGGTGGTCGGCGGCCACGAGGGCGACCGGCTCACCGTGGTGGCGCACCCGGCCGTTGGCGAGAACGGGGGTGTCCTGGATCTCCAGGCCGTAGTTCTTCATCTCGGCCGGCAGGTCGTCGTAGGTCAGGACCGAGTAGACGCCCGGCATGGCCAGCGCCTCGGAGATGTCGATGGAGACGATCTCGGCGTGGGCGACGGTGCTGCGCAGGGTCTGGCCCCACAGCATGTCCTCGTGCCACATGTCCGAGGAGTACGCGAACTCACCGGTGACCTTGAGGGTGCCGTCCGGGCGGAGAGTGGACTCGCCGATGCCGCCCTTGTTGTGCTTCTGGGTGACGTTCGTCGGCGTGCCGACGGTACGGGTGTTCTGGGCCATGGTCAGACCGCCTCTCCCTGACGGGCGGCCGCGAGGCGGACCGCGTCGAGGATCTTCTCGTAGCCCGTGCAGCGGCACAGGTTGCCGGAAAGGGCCTCACGGATGTCCTGGTCGGACGGGTCCGCGTTGCGCTCGAGGAGCTCGTCGGCCTGGACCAGCAGACCAGGGGTGCAGAAACCGCACTGGACGGCGCCGGCGTCGATGAACGCCTGCTGGATGTTGGAGAGCTCGATGCCCTCGCCGGTCTGCGAGTCGCCGGGCTTGGCGGCCCACTTCTTGGCCTCGTCGGTGGACACGCCCTTGCTGCCGCAGCCGCCGCCGGTGCCGCAGGCACCGCCGTGGCCGTGCTGCTCACGCTGCTTGGCGAAGTCGGCCAGGCCCTCGACGGTCACGACGTCGCGGCCCTCGACCTGACCGGCGGCCACCAGGCAGGAACAGACCGGCACGCCGTCGAGGCGGACGGTGCAGGAGCCGCATTCGCCCTGCTCGCACGCGTTCTTGGAGCCGGGCAGACCCAGGCGCTCACGCAGCACGTAGAGAAGGGACTCGCCCTCCCAGACGTCGTCGGCTTCCTGCTGACGACCGTTGACGGTGAAATTGACGCGCATGATTACGCAGCCCCTTCAAGCGAGCGGCCGTTCGTGCCGCGGTACTGCTCCCAGGTCCAGACGAGCTGGCGGCGAGCGAGGATGCCAACCGCGTGACGGCGGTACTTCGCCGTGCCACGGACGTCGTCGATCGGGTTGCACGCGCCGGAGGCGAGCTCACCGAACTGCTTGGCGATCGACGGGGTGATGACCTTGCCGTTGTCCCAGAAGCCGCCCTCTTCGAGCGCGGCGTTCAGGAACTCCTCGGCGGCCTTGGCCCGGATCGGGGTCGGGGCGGCCGAGGCGATGCCCGTACGCACGGTGCGGGTGTCGGGGTGCAGGGCGAGGCCGAAGCCGCACACCGCGATGACCATCGCGTTGCGGGTGCCGACCTTCGAGTACTGCTGGGGGCCCGTGGCGTTCTTGATGTGGACCGACTTGATGAGCTCGTCGGCGGCCAGCGCGTTGCGCTTGACGCCGGTGTAGAACTCGTCGATCGGGATCATGCGCGAGCCGCGTACGGACTCGACCTCGACCTCGCAGCCGGCGGCCAGCAGGGCGGGGTGGGAGTCACCGGCGGGCGAGGCGCAACCGAGGTTGCCGCCGACGCCGCCGCGGTTGCGGATCTGCGGGGACGCGACCGTGTGCGAGGCGAGCGCGAGACCCGGCAGGGTGGTCCGCAGGTTCTCCATGATCTGGGTGTACGGGACGGAGGCGCCGAGCTTGGTGACCTCCTCGCCTACCTCCCACTCCCGCAGCAGCTCGATGCGGTTGAGGTCGAGGAGGTACTCCGGACGGCGGTGGTCGAAGTTGATCTCGACCATGATGTCGGTGCCACCCGCAATCGGCACAGCTGTGGGGTACTCGGCCTTAGCGGCGAGTGCCTCCTCCCAGCTGGCGGGGCGAAGGAAGTCCATGTCGGCTCTCTTCTTCTTAATCGGGTCGTTCACTTCAAGCCAGGAGGCCTAAGGGCCCTCGACTGGTCGTTCACGTGCTGTTAACGCGGTGTGGACTCAGTACACAAGCCGCGCGTCCCCCGGGTGCAGTCACCGAAACCATGAAGGAGTTGGCTGACGGCCTCCCTCGTCTTGTAGATTCGTATGAAAGGCAGGATGCGACGACCTGCCCGATTTCCAACGGCAACATTCGAGACAGATCGGCGGCGACATCATGCGGCTGCGCGCACTGCTGGAGACCGAGGCGCTGGGGCTGCGGCTGCTCGGTGGCGAGGACGAACTCGACCGTACGGTCCGCGGGGTCATGACGACCGACCTGCGCGATCCCAGCCGGTACCTGTCCGGAGGCGAACTCGTCCTCACCGGCCTGGCATGGAGACGAAATTCAGCCGACTCCGAGCCATTCGTACGAATCCTCGCCAGCGCCGGCGTCGCGGGGCTGGCGGCGGGCGAGGCGGAGCTCGGCGACATCCCGGACGACCTCGTATCGGCCTGTGTGCGCAACCGGCTGCCGCTGTTCGCCGTGAACGAGGACGTTGCATTCGCCACGATCACCGAGTACGTCGTACGGCAGGTCTCGGGCGAGCGCGCCGGGGACCTGGCGGCCGTCGTGGACCGGCACCGCCGCCTGATGACATCGGGTCCGGCGGGGGGCGGCCCCGACGTGGTGCTGGATCTCCTCACCACCGACCTCGACCTCCGGGCCTGGGTGCTGTCCCCCACCGGCCGGCAGATCGCCGGGGCGGGAGAGCCGCTGGCGCCGGGCATCTGCGCAGCACTGGCGGGCGAGCACCTCGCGGCGGTCCGGACGGGCCGTAGGGGACCGCACCGGATCTCCATCCAGGGTATTACCTACTCGCTCTTCCCGATCAGGGGACACGGCCGCGGCGCCGCAGGTCCGGCCGCCCGGGACGTGCGCGAGACCGTGCTGTCCGACTGGCTGCTGGCCGTCGAGGCGGACGCCGGCGACTGGCCGGCCGAGCGTCTGGACCTCCTCCAGGGCGTCACCCAGCTGATCGCCGTGGAGCGCGACCGGCGCGACGCCGCCCGCACCGTGCGCCGCCGCCTCGCACAGGAGGTCCTGGAGCTGGTCCAGACGGGCGCCGCGCCCGCCGAGATCGCCGCCCGCCTGCGGGTCGCGGCCCCGGTGCTGCTGCCCGGGCTGGGTGCCGCCCCGCACTGGCAGGTCGTGGTGGCACGGGTGGACTGGGAGGGCGGGGACATCCCCGGCGGCCCGGTGGCCCAGTCGCTGCTGGAGGAGATCCTCGTCGACCCGTCGGTCTCGGGCCCGGAGCCGTCCGACCGGATCGCGGTGGCCCATGCGGGTGACGAGGCCATCGCACTGGTGCCGCTGCCCTCGCTGTCCGGTGACGCCGGGGAGGACAAGGGCCCGGACTCGGCCCTGCACGCCGACGTGCTGCTGGCGACCGTACGGGAGCCCCTGGCGGCCGGCCTGGCCGACGACGGCCGGCTCACGCTGGGCGTCAGCGCCGCCGTGCACTCCGCCGAGGGGCTGCGCGGGGCGCTGGAGGAGGCCCGGCACGCCCGCCGGGTCGCGGCGGCCCGGCCGGGCCGGGTCTGCGCGGCGGGCCACCACGAGCTGGCCTCGCACGTGCTGCTGCTGCCGTTCGTCCCGGACGACGTGCGCCGCGCCTTCACCGCCCGGCTGCTGGACCCGCTGCGGGACTACGACCGGCGCCACCGGGCGGAGCTCATCCCGACGCTGGAGGCCTTCCTGGACTGCGACGGCTCCTGGACCCGCTGCGCGACCCGGTTGCACCTGCACGTCAACACGCTGCGCTACCGGGTCGGGCGAATCGAGCAGTTGACGGCGCGGGACCTGTCCCGGTTGGAGGACAAGCTCGACTTCTTCCTGGCACTGCGCATGAGCTGAGGAGACCCTCTCCGCCGGCGGCCACGGGGTGGCGGGCGGCGCTGATGATCCGTCCGGACTTTGTGAAAGAGTTCACCCGACCCCTTGGCCGGAGCCTGCGATCCGTGCTCTCATTTCGCCCCAGGGCTCAACCATGTGCTGCTTGATTGCTTCGGGGAGGGCAATGTGGCGGATACCGCCATGTCGGGTGCCGGATCTACCGGGGGAGACGACCCCCTCCAGCGGGCGATATGGCGGCTGCGCTCGCGCGGCTGTTGGACCGACGCGGCGGCCCTGCTGACGCCTCACGTCGGCAAGGCCGGCCAGGCGGCGGCCGCGGTGCAGCGCACCGCGCTGCTGGTCGAGCGGTGTCTGTTCACGGCCCAGGGCTGGTCCGAGGCCGAGGACGCGCTGCGGGTCGCCGAAGCGGTCGCCCAGGACGACGACGACCGGGGCGCTGCCGCGTGCGAGCGGGGCCAGCTGGCCTACGCCGCGACCGTGCTGGGGGTACGCGACCGGGCCGACGAGGCCCGCTCCGCGCTGGGCCGGGCCGCGGCCCTGCTGTCGCCCGGGTCCCGGACCCGTCCGCTGCTGGACTTCCGCCGCGGCCTGGTCGCCGAGCACCTCGCGGACGCCCCGCAGTCCGCCCGGCCCGCCTACCGCCGCGCCCACGCCGGGGCGGAGGCGCACGGGGACACCCTGCTGCTGTCGTTCACGTTCCGGCACCTGGCCGCGCTGGCCCTGCGGGACGGCGAGGTGGCCGAGGCCCGCAAGGGGTTCGCGGAGTCGCTGCGGATCCGGGAGGACCTGGGCTTCCTGATCGGCACCGCCCCGGCGCTGGCGGCGCTGGCCGAGGCGGAGCCGGAGCCGGAGGCGACCCGGCTGCGCGCGGAGGCGCGCCGGCTGTTCCACCTGCTGGGCGGCATCCCCACCTGGCTGGCGGACCAGCTCCATCCGGCCCCGGCCCCCTCGCCCGCCCCTTCGCCCGCGGCGTAGCCCGGCGCCACGCGTTCGAGGCCCGGGCCCGGGCGGGCCCGGGCCCTGGAGCCGCCGAGCCCCCGCAGGGGTCAGGCTCCGGCGAAGTGCTCCCGTACGAGCGATTCCACCACCGGGAGGTCTCGGGCGATCAGGGCCTCCAGCAGGGCCGAGTGCTCGGCCGCGTCGGCGACGAGATCGGCCCGCCGCACGCGCGGGGCGCCCGGCAGGGGCCACTGGGCGCGGCGGTGGAGCTCCTCGGCCACCTGTACCAGCCGGTCGTTGCCGGCGAGCCGCAGCACCGCCCGGTGGAAGGCCCGGTCCGCCTCCGCGTAGCCCGGCAGGTCGCCCGCGGCGGCCGCCTCGGCCGTGGCGGCAGCGGCCGGGCGCAGGGTCTGCCAGGTGGCTTCGGGCACGGTGCGGGCCAGTCGCAGCATGACGGGGACTTCGAGCAGCGCCCGGACCTCGGCCAGCTCGGCGAGCTCCCGCGGGGTGCGGGACAGGACGCGGAAGCCCCGGTTCGGGAGGCATTCCACCGCTCCCTCGACGGCCAGCTGCTGCATCGCCTCGCGCACCGGGGTCGCGGAGACCCCGAAGCGCTCCCCCAGCGCCGGGCCGGAGTAGATCTCCCCGGGCACGAGCTCGCCGTCGACCAGGGCCGCGCGCAGGGCGTCGAGGACCTGCCCGCGCACCGAATGGCGCATGACCTTCCGCTTTTGTGCCGGTACCCGGGCGTGGGCCGTTTCGTGCACTCGGTCCTCCTCCTCCGGGTCTCGACCTGTCCCGAGAGAATAGGTGACGCGCCGCGCGACGGGTGGGTGCGGATCGTTCCGAATCAGGTAAGGTAAGGCTAACCTGTTAACGATCGTGTGATCGGTGGTCCGTCATGACCGTCTCGACCCTCCCGGCGCTCGCCCCCGCCCCGCCCGGCTCTGCGGTGGCCGAAGCGTTCGCCCGGCTGGCCGACGTGTACGGCGGACTGCGCGTCGCCGAGCGAGCCGCGCACGAGCCCTCCCCTCGCGGTGCGGGGTGGGTCGGCGCGGACGAGCTGGCGGCCGGCGGGGCCGCCCTGGACGCCTTCCTCGCCTGGGACAACGCCCAGGTCCTGAGGGACTACGGGACCCAGGCGCGGCCCGATGTGGTCGCGAGCTTCGGGCTGCACCGGTACGCGTGGCCCGCCTGCCTGCTGATCACGCTCCCGTGGTTCCTCCACCGGCGGGTCCCCCGGCTCCCGGTCGCCGAGGTCGCCTTCCACCGGGCCCTCGGCCGGATGACCGTGCACGTCGAGAGCTTCGCCTGCCTGCCGGACGACCCGGCGGCCGCCCTCCCCGGGGCCCGGGTCGTGCCCGACGAGGAGGCGCTGCGCGAGGAGGTGCGGGCTGCGGTGGCCCAGCACCTCGAACCCGTGCTGGAAGGTTTCGGCCCGCGCATGCGGCGCGGCCGCCGCGCCCTGTGGGGCATGGTCACGGACGAGGTCGTCGAGAGCCTCTGGTACGTGGGCCACCTGCTCGGCGAGGAACAGCGGACGATGGCCGAACTGGAGGCGCTCCTGCCGGGCTCGACGGCCCCGTACACCGGGGCCGCCGGATTCCGTACGCTCGCGGGCCCCGACGGCCGCGAACTCCCCACCCGGGACCGGGCCAGCTGCTGCTTCTTCTACACGATCCGCCCGGAGGACACCTGCGTCACCTGCCCCCGCACCTGCGACGCGGACCGCATCACCCGCCTCACGGCCGAAGCCGCCTGAGCCCACCCGTACCGACTCGGGACGCGGCCGGTCCGGGCGACGGGGGCTAACCCACCCGTAGAGGTGGCCGTAATCGAACGCAACTCCGGCCGCACGGGAGTCAGTTCGAGATACAACACCCTATCCGGCGGGCCCCGCCCCCCGATGGCGTCCACTTGCCCCGAAACCCGCGTGCACGGCGCACCACCTGCGCCACTATGGCGCCCGGAAAACCGCACAGCCGCATACGCGAGGCAAGGGACATCCGCATGAGACTGACCGACATATCGCTGGACTGGCTGCTGCCCGGCAGTCTGCTGATCCTGGGCGTACTTGCGGCGGTTGCGGTACTGGCACGTGGCAAGCGCGAGAGCGAGAAGGCCGCGGCCGACGACAGCTGGGAGCGCAGCGAGGAGCGGCGGCGGCGCAAGGAGGCCGTCTACGGCACGGCCTCCTACGTCCTGCTCTTCTGCTGCGCGGCGGTGGCCGCCGCGCTCTCCTTCCACGGGCTGGTCGGCTTCGGCCGGCAGAACCTCAACCTCTCCGGAGGCTGGGAGTACCTGGTCCCCTTCGGCCTCGACGGCGCCGCCATGTTCTGTTCGGTCCTCGCCGTCCGCGAGGCCAGCCACGGTGACGCGGCCCTCGGTTCGCGCATGCTGGTCTGGCTGTTCGCGGGGGCGGCCGCCTGGTTCAACTGGGTGCACGCCCCGCGCGGTCTGGGTCACGACGGCGCTCCGCAGTTCTTCGCGGGGATGTCGCTCTCGGCGGCCGTCCTCTTCGACCGCGCCCTCAAGCAGACCCGCCGGGCGGCGCTGCGCGAACAGGGCCTGATCCCGAGGCCCTTGCCGCAGATCCGGATGGTCCGCTGGCTGCGGGCCCCCCGGGAGACCTTCGGCGCATGGTCCCTCATGCTGCTGGAGGGGGTGCGCACCCTCGACGAGGCCGTGGACGAGGTGCGCGAGGACAAGAAGGAGCGGGAGCAGGACCGGCACCGCAGGCGCGACCAGAACCGGCTCGACCGGGCGCGCATCAAGGCGCTGGGCCGGCAGAACCGGGCGTTCGGGCGGTCCCGCGGCCGTCAGGTCGAGCTCCCGGAGCTGACGCAGGGAGCGGGCTCCGCGCCGGTCGGCGCGGAGCCGGCCATACCGGAATCGGGACAGCTGCCGCTACTCCTCCGGCCCTCCCTGCAGGCCGTGGGCCGCACCGAACCCACTGACGTGACCGGCACCCGGACGGTGGACCTCACCGCCGAGGACGACACCCAGACCATTCCCCGGCTGGACTCGCTGGAGCGCAAACTGAAAGACCTGGAGCAGCAGTTCGGCTGACAGGTCCGGACAAGGGGACACCCCGCAGGGCCCGCCGGTTCAGGCGGGCCCTGCGGCGTACGGGGCCTCGCGGCGCCCGTCGAGCTCGAACCACACCACCTTGCCGCCGCCCAGGGCGAGCGCGTCCACGCCCCACTCGTCGGCCAGCGCCTCCACCAGCACCAGTCCCCGGCCGTGCGTACCGTCGTCGGCGGTCGGTACGTACGGCCGGGGTCGGCGTGCCGCGTGGTCGCGGACCTCCACCCGTAACCGTGCGGCCGTGAGGCTCGCGGACACCTCCGCGCCCCGGTCGGTGTGGACGAGGGCGTTGGTGACGAGCTCCGTGATCAGCAGCTCGGCCACGTCCGTGGCCTCGGTCCTGCACCGGTGGCGCATCAGCTCCCTGAGTGCCCGGCGGACCTCGCCCACCGCCTTCAGGTCCGCGCGGCGCACGCTCCGGGTGATGCGCAGCATGTCCACCGCTTCCCCGTCCTCGGCGGTGGACGGTTCGCGCGGTACCGGCGCCCCTCTCCTCCACAGCTTCCCCGTCTTCGCCCCCACCCGCACGGCGGTGTCCCTCCCGTGTCCGTTGCTCTCGAACAGGCCTACGGGATGCATGCCCCCCGGGGGGATCCGCACTCCTGCGGGCTTACGGGCGGGGCACGTTGCGGAGGTTGGATCGAGCCATCTGGATCATGCGCCCCACCCCTCCGTCGAGCACGATCTTGCTGGCCGAAAGTGCGAATCCGGTCACCATTTCGGCGCTGATCTTCGGCGGAATGGACAGGGCGTTGGGGTCGGTCACCACGTCCACCAGAGCGGGTCCCCGATGCCGGAAAGCGTCCTTCAAAGCACCGGTGAGCTGCTTGGGCTTCTCCACGCGCACCCCGTAGGCGCCCGCCGCGCGGGCGATCGCGGCGAAGTCCGGGTTCTTGTTCCGCGTCCCGTAGGAGGGGAGGCCGGAAACCAGCATCTCCAACTCGACCATTCCGAGGGATGAGTTGTTGAAGAGCACTACTTTGACGGGCAGGTCGTACTGCACCAGGGTGAGGAAATCTCCCATCAGCATGGAGAAACCGCCGTCGCCGGACATCGACACCACTTGACGGCCGGGATCGGTGAACTGCGCGCCGATGGCCTGCGGGAGGGCGTTGGCCATCGAGCCGTGGCTGAAGGAGCCGATGATGCGGCGCTTGCCGTTCGGGGAAAGATAGCGTGCCGCCCACACGTTGCACATGCCCGTGTCGACCGTGAACACCGCATCCTCGTCGGCCAGTTCGTCGAGGACCGAGGCCACGTACTCGGGATGGATCGGGGTGTGCTTCTCGACCTTGCGGGTGTAGGCCTTCACCACCTCCTCCAGGGCGTCCGCGTGCTTCTTCAGCATCCGGTCCAGGAAGCGGCGGTCCGTCTTGGCCTTCACCCGCGCGTTGAGGGCGCGCAGGGTCTCCCGTACGTCTCCCCACACCGCGAGGTCCAACTGGGAGCGTCGGCCGAGGTGTTCGGGGCGGATGTCCACCTGGACGATCTTCACGTCGTCGGGCAGGAAGGCGTTGTACGGGAAGTCCGTGCCGAGCAGGACCAGCAGGTCGCACTCGTGGGTGGCCTCGTAGGCCGCGCCGTAGCCGAGCAGCCCGCTCATGCCGACGTCGTAGGGATTGTCGTACTGGATCCACTCCTTGCCGCGCAGGGCGTGCCCGACGGGGGCCTTGACCCGGCCGGCGAACTCCATGACCTCGGCGTGTGCGCCGGCGGTGCCGCTGCCGCAGAAGAGCGTCACCCGGTCCGCCTCGTCGACCAGCCGGACCAGCTTCTCGATCTCACCGTCGCCGGGCCGCACGGTGGGCCGGGCGGTGACGAGGGCGTGCTCCACCGCCTTCTCCGGGGCCGGCTGGGCGGCGATGTCCCCGGGCAGCGCGACCACGCTGACGCCGCTGCGGCCGATGGCGTGCTGTACGGCGCTCTGGAGCAGCCGCGGCATCTGCTGCGGGTTGGAGATCAGCTCGCTGTAGTGGCTGCACTCGCGGAACAGCTGGTCGGGGTGGGTCTCCTGGAAGTAGCCCAGGCCGATCTCGCCGGAGGGGATGTGCGAGGCGAGCGCGATGACCGGGGCCATCGAGCGCTGGGCGTCGTACAGCCCGTTGATCAGGTGCAGGTTCCCCGGGCCGCAGGAGCCGGCGCAGGCGGCGAGGCGGCCGGTGATCTGGGCCTCGGCGCCCGCCGCGAAGGCCGCGGTCTCCTCGTGGCGGACCTGGATCCACTCGATGCCGTCGGTCCGGCGGATCGCGTCCACCACCGGGTTGAGGCTGTCGCCGACGACTCCGTACATCCGCCGCACGCCGGCGCGCACGAGGATGTCGACGAACTGCTCCGCCACGTTCTGCTTGGCCATGCCTCCCATCCAGCCATGCCCGCGCCGGTTACGCCTCCCAGACGGCGGCGGCCGTGCGGTCGTCGGCGTACCCCTTGAGGCGGAGCTGGGTGTCCGCGAGGAACGCGGCGAGGCCGGGCGGCTCCGGCTCGGCCCAGCGCGCGGCGAGCTCCGCCTGGAGGGCGGCCTCCTCCCGCATGGGCTCCGCCAGGCCGCCCGAGCACAGGAGCAGGGTGTCCCCCGGTCTGGCCACGGTTGCCCGGAACCGGAAGACGCTGCCGGGCTCGCCGACCGCGTCGGCCGGCTCGGCGGCATCGGCCGCGGGGGCCGGTGCGGGCGCGGCCGGGCCGGTGGGCTCCAGGTCCTGCCATTGACCCGAACGGAGCCGGAACAGCCCGCCCGCGCCGGATCCGAAGCACACCCGGGTGCGGCATTGCGGGTCCACCGGGAGCAGCAGCCCGCGCAGTCCCGCCGTGTACTCCTCCTCCGCGAGCCCCAGCTCGGCGGCGCGGGCCCGCAGGCGTCCGTAGCCGCGGTCGGTGAGCCGCTGCAGGCCCGAGCGCAGGGCGTCGCGGCGCCCGGCCCGGATGTCGTCGGCGAGCCTGCCCTGGCTGCGGCCGACGGCCGCGGCGACCGTGCGGCACAGTTCGGCGGCGGCCTCGGCGGCGCCGGGCGCGGCCCGGTCCCCGCCGGCGAGGGTCACCAGGACCAGGGCGTCGTCACCGCTGCCGAAGCGGGCGGTGAGCAGGAAGTCCCGGCGGCTCTCGCCGCGGTAGCGGGCGGAGTCGCCGCGCAGGGAGGCGGCCCGGAGGGTGTAGGCGCCGTAGCGGGCGCCCTCCAGGACGGTGTCCGGGACCAGCGCGTCGAGGGCGGCCGGGTCCGCGGGCGGGAGCGGGCCCGGTTCGGCGGCGTAGGTGGGGGCGCGGTCGCCGAGGTGCCGTACTTCGGGCCGCTGCTGCGGCGCCGCGGCCTCCGGGACGGGGGCGGCGGCGGGGGCGCGTACCGGTTCGGGCGGGGCTACGGGCTGCGGCACCTCCTCGGTGCGGTCCTCCCGGCGCGGCGCCTGGACGCGCCGGGTGGGCAGCTCCGGTCCGGGCGCCGGCGGCACCTCGACGCCCCCTAGGGCGTAGCCGGTGGCGCCGCCGGTCCGCGGATCGCGCGGCTGTGCGCCGTGCCAGGGCGGGGCCGGGGGCGGTGGCGGGACGTACCGCTCGCCGGGCGGCGCGGCGGCTTGCGCGGCGGGCGGCGCGACCGGCGGCGGACCGTACGGTGGCGCGGCGGGCGCGCCGGAAGGCACGCCCCGGGCCTGCGGCGGTGCGAGCGGCCCGAACCCCGGGCCGGACGTGGCCCCTTCCGCGGCGGGCGGCCCGGGCGGCGGACCGAGCCGCTCACCGGGCGACGGCGCCCGCGGTGGCCCGGCCGGTACGTCGGCAGCCGCACCCGGAGCCGGATCCGCCCCGGCCGTTTCACCCGGAAGGGGCGCCCGTGCGGGCGGCGGGCCGTACGCCTCGCCGGACAACGGCACCTGCACCGCCGGCTGGTCGAGCGCAGGGCCCGGCGGCTGCGCCGGGGCGTACCGTCCGCCGGGCGGAGCGTCCGCAGTGGGCCCCGGCGGCGGACCGCTCCGGTCGCCGGGCGGGGCCCACTCCCTGGCGGGCGGCACGGCCGGTGGCGCCGGCGGCACGGCCGGCGCGTCACCGGCGACGGGCGGAGCAGGCGGCGGAACGTAGCGCTCAGAGGGCGACGCGGGCAGCGTGTCGGGGACCGGGCGCGGTGCGGGGACCGGACCCGCCACCGGGGGCCGGGCGGGCTCCCGCCGGACCGCGTCCGGCAGCGGCGGCCGCGCGGGCAGGCCGGCGTCCGGGTCCGGGCGGGGGGCCGGCAGCGGCCCGCGTCCCGGCCCGGGTCCGGGCTCGGCCTCCCGGACCGGCTCCGGCGGCGCGGGGGGCGGCGCCCCGGCCGGGTCCCCCGTCACTCCGGCCGCCGACCGGAACCGGTTGTCGAGGGTGTCCCCCGGGTCGGGTGCCGGTCCCGCTTCGGGGTCCTCGTAGAGCTTCTGCCACCAGTCGTCCGCGCCCTGCTGACTCATGCCCTCATTCTCGGCCTCCGGTGGGGGCCGAAAACGCCGAATGCGCGAAAAGGGTCCACCGGGCCGCCGCCCGGTGGACCCCTTCCGTCCTGCCCGTACGGATCAGCGGACGTCGTACGCCCGCGCGACCGTCTGGGTGACCGTCGCGCCCTTCGCGTCGGTCAGTTCGACCCTCAGCGAGACCGGCTTGCCGGAGGCCCCGGCGTGGTCGACGACCGCCGTCCAGGTGCCGTCGCGCCGGCCGACCTTCGCCTGCGTCCAGTTCTCGCCGTCGTAGGAGTACGCCAGCGCGGCCGACGTGAGCGCTCCGGGCACGTAGCCCGCGTGGCCGGTGACGCCCAGCCCGATCGTCTGGCCGTTCTCCGCCGCGACGGTCTTCATGCCGTCGAGCGGGGCCGCGTACCGCGGGAAGAGGAACGGCAGGCCCTGCGAGTACGCCGACGCGTCGAGCTTCGAGGTGAAGCCCCAGGTCGTGCTGACCGAGGTGGACCGCTGCCAGGTGCGCGAGGGCGGGCCGATCTTCTCGATGGACTGGGTCAGTTCGTAGCGGCCCTCTTCGGCCGGGACCTCGAAGACCCCGAACGGGTACCAGCTGTCGCCGATGACCTCGCCGTCGCGCCGGAGCCGGAGGTTGCCGATGTCCCCGAAGGAGCCCGGCTGCGCGGCGTGCGCGCTGTCGCCCCACATGGCGGGCGCGAAGCCGATCAGGTTCGCCTGCCGTTCGGCGGCGAGGGTCTCCCGGCCGGCGGGGTCGCGCGGCGCGACCGGGCCGGTCACCCCGTCGTACCAGGCGGCCTTGCTCCTGGCGCCCTTGGCGTAGGTGCGCTGCTCGCCCGTCATGAACTCGCCCCAGGGGAAGCTGCTGGAGAGCAGTTGGTCCCAGGCGGTGTCCCCGGCGGAGTAGAACTCGGTCCGCTTGCCGGGCGTCGCGACGGTCTCGATCCCGCCGAAGTACACGGCGCTGCCGATGGGCCGGTAGGCGCCCGCCATGTCGACGAAGTCGGCGGCCACGCCCATGGAGTTGTAGGTGGACTCGACCTGCCCGAGGTCGCGGTCCCGAACCCGGTAGGTGCGGCCGCCCTTGATCTCTCCCGTCTCGGGGAAGGCCAGCGAGTAGACGTACGGGCTCTTCGCCGTGGCCTTCCAGGACAGTGCGACCTTGCCGGCGGCGAGCCTGGCCAGGAGCGCCTTGGCCTCGGCGGCCTCGATGGTCATCGTGGGCAGCGAGCCGCCCGCGTAGCCGGTGAAGGCGGCCCAGCGGCCCGGGGCCTCGCGGTGGGCGAGGACGGCCTTGGCGCCGGCGGCCTGCGCGTTCTGCGCGACCTCGTGGAGGGCGCCGTCCACGGCCTTCACCAGGACGACGGCGTCCTTGGCGCCGGCCGCGGCGAGTTCCGCGGGGGTGCCGGAGCCGGCGTCGACGAGCGGGGCGCCGCCGGTGCCGTCGAGGTTGTCGCTGCCGGTGGACGCGGTGAGCGGGTGCAGGACCGGTCCGCCGGCGACCTTCAGCTCGGAGACCAGCGGGGCGGCCGCCCGCCAGTAGCCGGCGAATTCGAAGTCGCCGTCCTTCGCGCGGCCTTCGACGGAGGAGTAGAAGCCGCGGATGGTGCGGCCGCCCATGGCGGTTCCGGCGTGCAGCCAGGTGTCGTCCCAGCTGCGGGCGAAGCCGAGGGTGGTGTTGCGTGCCTCGACCGGCCTGTCGGCCTCGACGGACAGGCGCCCGGCCTTGCGGGCGTCGAGCACGATCGTGGTGTCCTTCTTCACCTCGGTCTGGGGGCGGCCGAGGTAGGTGAGGGAGTCGATCATCTCCGCGCCCTCGCCGGGGTCGGCGGTGGCGACGAAGGCGGACAGGAAGTAGGCGCC
This sequence comes from Streptomyces erythrochromogenes, assembly GCF_036170895.1. Taxonomy (NCBI): domain Bacteria; kingdom Bacillati; phylum Actinomycetota; class Actinomycetes; order Kitasatosporales; family Streptomycetaceae; genus Streptomyces; species Streptomyces erythrochromogenes. The sequence continues at coordinate 1,993,925 of NZ_CP108036.1, forward strand.
GGGGCGGACCCGGTAGACCTGGTCGGTGGCGCCGTCGTTGAACCGGCGCTCGCCGGAGGCGTCGTCGGTGCCGATCACGTCCAGCGAGGAGGGACCGGCTGCGGGCTTGCCGGCCCGGTCGAGGAGCTTGACCCGCAGGGTCACCGTCTCGGGCTCGACGTGGAGCGAGAAGGGGGTGGAGACGCGTACGCCGTCGGCCGTGGCGACGACCCGGCCGGTGACGTCCCCGTACTGGGCGCGCTCCAGCTTGGCGGCCGGGTCGAGGGCGAGGGGCACGGTGACGGTGGCGCCGGCCGGGACGGTGACGGTGCGCCGGTCGAGCCGGGCGATCTGGCTGCGGACGGCGGATCCGTCGTTGCCCGTGACCTTCTCGACGGCGAGGTGCAGCGTGACGGGGTTCTTGCCGAGGTTGGTGTACGGGACCTCGACGTTTCGGCGGTCGCTGCGGTCCTGCGGCCAGTTGTACGTGCCGCCCTGGACGGCGGGCGCGCCGGTGACGGCGGTGTCGAGGGCGGCCTTGACGTCGAGGCGGCCGGCGCCGGCCTCCCGTACGTCCCCGGGGACCTTGGTGTTCGCGGAGCCGACGAGGGCGGCCTTGATCTGCTGCCCGGTCCAGTCGGGGTGGCGCTGCTTGACGACGGCGGCGGCGCCCGCGACGTGCGGGGTGGCCATGGAGGTGCCGGACATGGACTGGTAGGCGTACACCCCGCGGCCGCCCGCGGCGGCGGCGGAGATGCCGACGCCGGGTGCGGCGATCTCTGGCTTGAGGGTGTGCTGCAGACCCGCCGGGCCGCGGCTGGAGAAGGGGGCCGTGGTGTCGTCGCGGTCGACTGCGCCGACCGTCAGCACGCTGGGGGCGCAACCGGGCGAGGAGACCGTGTTGTTGCCGGGGCCCGAGTTGCCCGCGGCGACGACGAAGAGCGGGCCCTGCCGGGAGAGCCGTTCGGCGGCCGCGGCGAGCGGGTCGTCGCAGGCGGTCTGGGAGGGGTCGCCCAGGCTCATGGAGACCACGTCGGCCTTGGACTCGACGGCCCACTCCATGCCGGCGATGATCCACGAGTCGAGGCCGTAGCCCCCGTCGTTGAGGACCTTGCCGCTGAGCAGTTCCGCGCCGGGGGCGACGCCCTTCTTGGCTCCGCCGCTCTCGGCTCCGGAGCCGCCGACGGTGGAGATGGTGTGGGTGCCGTGGCCCTGCCGGTCGCCGTCGGTGTCGGAGTCGGTGAAGTTCTTCGAGGCGGAGACGCGGCCCTTGAGGTCGGGGTGTTCCAGGTCGGTGCCGGTGTCGAGGACGGCGACCTTGGTGCCCTTGCCGTCGTATCCGGCGGCCCAGGCGGCGGTCGCGGCGACCTGGCGCGTGGAACGCTCCAGGTTCGCCTGGACCCTGCCGTCCAGCCACAGCTTCTTCAGGCCGCCCGTGGCCGTTCGCGCGGTGGCGTCCGTACCGGTGACGTCGGCCCAGAAGGCCGCGGCCTGCTCCTTGTCCGCGGAGAGGGCCACGGCGCCGATGGAGCCGAGGACCAGGGAGCGGTCGGCGCCGCGGGGCGCGGGCGGCGCGCTGCGCGCCACGTCCACGGATCCGTCGTAGACGGCGATGAGCGGCAGCTTCTTGGTGTGGGCGTCGTCGTAGCCCTGCCGGACGAGGCCGGTGACGTTGAAGAGTTCATGGTCGACCCGGCCCGCGGCGAGGGCCGCGACCGCGGCCTCGGGGTACACGTACAGGTCCTGGCCCGACTGCCGGGTCTGCACGAGCGGCTGGGAGCCGTCCCCGCGCGGCATCGCGGTCGCGGCGGTGCGGCCGGACGCGTCGGTGGACACCAGGATCCGGTCACCGGTGACGAGGGTCACGGTGACGGGGGCGGTGGGCTGCTTTCCGGCCGCCTGGCTGCCGACGAGTGGTCTCTTCCCCGCTCCGGGCGTTCCGTCGGCCGGCTGCGCCGTCGACGGGCCGACGGCGGTGGCGGCGAGGACGGCTGCTGTGGCCGCCCCGATCGCCGTGCGCGATATCGGGCGCATCGCTCTCCCCAGGTGAATTCCGGCCAAGTGCTGCATTGCACGGCAAAGCTGCCACGCAAATGGCTTCTGGCCGGCGGATGTTGGTGCTGCGGTGGCGCAACCTTGGCAGAGGGGCGGGGGGTGCGGCGATGATGGCGGCGGCGGGTTTGCGCCGTGGCCGCTTCCCGCCAGGAGCCGTGTCGAAAGGTGGTGGACGGGTGCTGGGTGCCATAGGCCTGGACGAGGGCCAGGAGTCTGCGTACCGCGTCTTGGTGGCGCTGGGCGCGGCCGAGGTCCCCGACCTCGCGCACCGGCTGACCCTGCCGGTGCCGCAGACCGAACGGGCCCTGCGCCACCTGGAGCGGCACGGGCTGGCGGCGCAGTCCTCGGCCCGGCCGGGGCGCTGGGTGGCGGCCCCGCCGGGGGTCGCGCTCGGGGCCCTGCTGACCCAGCAGCGGCACGAACTGGAGCAGGCGGAGCTGGCGGCGGCGCTGCTGGCGGAGGAGTACCGGGCGGAGGCGGCCGAACCGGCGGTGCACGACCTCGTGGAGGTGGTGCAGGGCGCGAGCGCGGTGGCGCACCGCTTCCACCAGCTCCAGCTGGGCGCGGAGAAGGAGGTGTGCGCGCTGGTCAGCGGCCGCCCCCAGGTGGTGACGGGCACGGACAACGAGGCGGAGGACCGGGCCTCGGTGCGCGGGGTCGACTACCGGGTGGTGATCGAGCGGGAGGTGCTGACCCTGCCGAGCGGGATCCGGGAGGCGTCCACGGCCCTGGCCCGGGGCGAGCAGGTCCGGGTGACGGCGGAGGTCCCGACGAAGCTGGTGATCGCGGACCGGACCCTCGCCATGGTCCCGCTGACGGCGCGCGGCGCGGAGCCGGCGGCGCTGGTGGTGCACGCGTCCGGGCTGCTGGAGTCCCTGACGGGCCTGTTCGAGGCGGTGTGGCGGGAGGCGATGCCGCTGCGGCTGGGCGCGTCCGGTTCACCGGAGGAGTCCGAGGGCATCCCGGACGCCACGGACCTGGAGATCCTCTCGCTGCTGCTGGCGGGCATGACGGACGCGAGCGTGGCCAAGCACCTGGAGCTCGGGCTGCGGACGGTGCAGCGGCGGGTCAAGGGGCTGATGGAGGCGGCCGGGGTGACGACCCGGCTGCAACTGGGCTGGCACGCGTACGAGCGCGGCTGGGTGGCCCGGTAGCCGACCGTCGGGCACGCTGGGCGGGTGGACGTGCCGCAGCTGCTCCTGGTGGGTCTGGTGCTGCTGTTCGGGCTGGTCGGGGTACTGGTTCCCGGTGTGCCGGGGACCTGGCTGGTGTGGGCGGGGCTGCTCTGGTGGGCGCTGCACGAGCGGTCGGCGCTGTCGTGGTCCCTGCTGGTCGCGGCGACGGCCCTGCTGCTGGTGGTCCAGGTGGTGAAGTGGCAGCTGCCGCCCCGGCGGCCGCACGGGCTGCCGGCCACCCCCCGTACGGCCGCCTTCGCGGGCGCGGGCGCGCTGCTGGGCTTCGTACTGGTCCCCGTGGTGGGGGCGGTCCCGGGCTTCGTGGGCGGCATCTACCTCTGTGAGCGGCTGCGTCTGGGCGGACACGGCGAGGCCTGGGCGTCGACGCGGGCGGTGATGCGGGCGGTGGGCACGAGCGTGCTCGTGGAACTGTTCGCGTGCCTGCTGGTGGTGGGGGCGTGGGTGGGCGCGGTGGCCACGGAGTAGCCCCCGGCCGACTCCTGGCCACGCCCCCGGCCGACTCCTGGCCACGCGCCCCGGTCAGGGTCCCTGCCGCGGCCCCGGTCAGGGGGTCTCGTCGCGCAGGAACGGGCGCAGGGCGCCGAGGAGTGCGCCCGCGCAGGTGTCGCGCAGCTCGGCGCGCGTGCAGGTCTCGCCGGTGAGCCAGTCCAGGCACAGCACCCGGACGAACACCAGCCAGCTCTTCAGGACCGCGGCCACGGCCGCCCGCGCGGAGTCGTCGGCGAGCGGTAGGACGTCGAGGAGCCGGGTCCGCAGGACGCCTGGTGTATCCGCTTACCAGGGGTGGTAGGTCGGACCATGGCCAGGGCTCTCAAGTGGCTCGTTCTGACGACGGGCATGGCGTGCGTGGCGATCGGCCTGGGCCGTGTGGCCCTCGGCAACGCGGCGGTACCCGGCATCGGGGCGGCCGGAGCGACGGTCGACAGCCTCGGGCGGTTCCTGGGCGCGGCCTTCGCGGGCTACGGGCTCGCCTGGATCTGGGCGGCCCGGCAGTCCCCGATCCCGGCGAACGTCGTCCGGCGGCTGGCCGCGGTGTTCCTGCTGGGAGCGGCCGGGCGGCTGCTGTCGCTGGCGGTGCACGGATGGCCGCACGGGTTCCAGGTGGGCCTCCTGGCCATCGAACTGGCCATGCCGCCGCTGTACTTCCGGCTGGCCGACGCCGACGAGCGGGCCCACTCGCAAGTCAAGATCATCAAGGGTGCAGAATGACCCGTATGCCCATAACGAACGCTCCGAAGACGGCAACGATCGACGATGCCCGCATGGTCAGCCGCACCCTGGCCGCCGCCTTCGGCGACGACCCGATGATGCGCTGGTTCTTCCCCGACGACGCCTCCCGCGAGGCAGGGCTGAACCGCTACTTCACCACGCTGTTCACCCGGCAGTACGTCCACCACGGCGTGTGCGAGCGCACCGACGCCGCGGCCTCCTTCTGGGTGGCGCCCGAGGGGCAGGCGAAGGCCGTGCCCGACGCGGAGACCGTCCAGGAGCTCCAGGACATCCTCGGCGACCGGGCCGCGCTGTTCCGGGAGGCCGTGGAGGAGGCAGCGAAGCACTCCCCGACCGAGCCCCATTGGTACCTGGCGGTGGTCGGCGCCGACCCCGCCGCCCGGGGCCAGGGCCACGGGGCGGCCCTGCTGCGCTCGGGCCTGGCCCAGGCCGACGCGGCGGGCCTGCCGGTCTACCTGGAGTCCTCCAAGCCCGACAACCTGCCCTTCTACGAGCACTTCGGCTTCACCGTGCTCGGGGAGGCCCGGCTGCCCGGCGGCGGCCCGGTCCTGTGGGCGATGCGCCGCGCCCCGCGCACCCCGGCCGGCGTCTGACGCCCGACACCTGACGCCGAGGCCGGAGGGGTCCACTGCCGCACCCCTCCGGCCCCAGGCAGTGTCCTGGGCTGCGGCGGGAAACGGGCGGCGCCCCGGGGGCGGACCGGTGGGGTCCGTTCCCGGGGCGCCGTGGCGTACGGGTTCTGCCGGCGGGTCAGTTCGTCTGGTAGACGCCGAAGATGTCGACCACGAGGTCGATGTCGTCCCAGCCGCGGTTCCAGAAGTCGACGATGCCGTTGTACCCCATGCCGGCCTGGACCAGGTTCGGGACGGTCTCGTTCCGCTTCCAGTTCAGGTTGGAGGAGTTGGGCGGGGTGGGCCAGGTGTCCCAGCCGCCCTTGTAGGCGCTCAGCGAGTTCGGGTCCGGGGAGACCGTGAGGTAGCCCTCGCCGCGGGTGTTGGTGACCGTGGTGTTCAGCACGTAGGCCGTGTTGGCCGGGTACTGCGTGGACAGCGGCATGTAGATGTAGCCCTGGCCCCCCAGCGGGCCCCACGCCCAGTCCGAGCTGTCACGGGTGTCGAGCAGACGCTCCGGGAGGAAGGGCAGGTAGGCGCCCTGGCTGTCGGCGTGGTAGTAGCCGACGACGTCGACGATGACGTCGGTGCCGTTCCAGGAGCCGTTGCGGAAGTTGACGGAGCCGTCGGGGCCGACCGGCACGATCACCGAGTTGGCGACCGTCTGGCCGGCGCGGAAGTTCACGTTGGACGTGGTCGGGGCGGCGCCCCCGCCGGGGAACACGGTCAGGTGGCCGTCCTCGCGCGGGTTCGTGACGGTCACGTTCAGCGCGACCGCCGTGGCGCCGTCCGGGATGCCGTCCCTGCCGGTGAACTTGACGCCGAAGGTGCTCTGTCCGCCGACCTTGCCCTGGGCGGTGCCGGTGCCGTTGCGGGTGTCGACGAAGCGCGACGGGTTCAGCGGGGTGTAGCCGCTGGACGAGGTCCGGGTGAAGTAGCCGGTGACGTCGGCGATCAGGTCGACCGACTCCCAGCCGCCGTTGTAGAGGTTGACGAAGCCGTTCCTGTCGACCGGCACGATCACCAGGTTCGGGACGGTCTGCCCCTTGGCGAAGTTGACGTTCGACGTGGTCGGACGCTCGCTGCCCGCGGGCCACACCGTGACGTGGCCGCCGCTGGTGGTGTTGGTGGCGGTGACGTTGAGCACCACGGCCGTGACGCCGGCGGGGATGTTGCCGTTGCCGGAGATCTGCACCCGGGTGGTGCCGTACGCCGGGACCTTGGCCTTCGGCCCGCCCGTGCCGTTGCGGGTGTCCAGGAGGCGCGTGGGCGCGTACGGCGTGAAGTCGGAGCCCGGCGTGACGACGGCGAGCGTGTTGGTGCCCCGGTCGCCCGTGGCGTCCTTCAGGGTGACCTTGACCGTGTAGGCGCCGATCTCCGCGTAGGAGTGGGCCACGGTCTGGTTGGTGGGGCCGTAGGTGTCGAACACGTCGGTGGTGCCGTCGCCCCACTCGATGTAGGCCGAGATCTGGGCGTCCGGGTCGATGCTGACGGCGAGGGCCAGGCTGATCCCGCGGGCGCTGGTGCCCTTGGCGCTCAGGCCGACCGTCGGCTCCGAGGCGGCGGTCCCCTGCGCCTGGGCCTTGCCCTTGCCGGCAGGCCGGACCGTGCGCTCGGCGGCGCTCGTGAAAGTTTCGAAGTTCGACGCCGCGGCCTTGCCGAGGTCCGCGTCCGGAGCGCTCACCCCGTGCGCATCGGGCTTGGCGGACTCGTCGGCCTGGGCCATGCCGGGTACGAGACCTACACCGGCCGCGATGACGGCGGCGGAAACTATGAGTCGGCGATTGCGCACCGGCCCCCCATTTTCTGTTGATGCTTGAACAGGTTCGAAAGCTCGCCCAGAGTACACAGGCATCCGGCTGTTGATCACCCCTATATCGGCGCCGGGCCCGCACGGCAGCGACGAGGTGGTCCGGATCCATCCGGACCGCGTCCACGCCTGGGGGCTCGCCCCGCCCCGCCCCGGGCCGGACGGCCCGGGGCGGGGCGGGGCGGGGCGGGTCAGACCCGGCCGCCGCGCTTGGCGGAGTAGTTGGCCCGGCCCTCGGCCGACTTCAGCCGCCAGTCGCGGCGGATCTCCGACCGCAGCCGGGCGTCCGTCTTGGCCACGATCCGCTGGTTCTCCCGCAGGAGCTTGCGGTAGCTCTCCAGGCGCCGCTCCGGCAGAGCCCCCGACTCCAGCGCGGCGAGCACCGCGCACCCCGGCTCCGCCTCGTGGGCGCAGTCGTGGAAGCGGCATTCGGCGGCGTAGTCCTCGATCTCGGAGAAGACCTGCCCGACCCCCGCCTCCGCGTCGAAGAGCCCGACGCCGCGCAGGCCCGGGGTGTCGATGAGGACCCCTCCGCCCGGCAGGACGAGGAGGTTGCGGGTGGTCGTGGTGTGGCGGCCCTTGCCGTCGACGTCGCGGGTGGCCTGGACCTCCATGACGTCCGTGCCGAGCAGCGCGTTCGCCAGGGTGGACTTGCCCGCGCCCGAGACGCCCAGCAGGACGCTCGTGCCGGAGCCGACGACGGCACCGAGGACGTCGGTGCCCTCCCCGGTGTGGGAGGAGACCGTGAGGACCTGGACGCCCGGGGCGGTGGTCTCCACGTCCTGGACCAGGTGCCCGAGGGTGACCGGGTCCGGAACCAGGTCCGCCTTGGTGAGGACGACCAGCGGCTGCGCCCCCGACTCCCAGGCCAGGGCCAGAAAGCGCTCGATGCGCCCCAGGTCGAGCTCGACGGCGAGGGAGACGGCGATGATCGCGTGGTCGACGTTCGCGGCGAGGATCTGCCCCTCGGACCGCTGCGACGAGGTGGAACGCACGAAGGCGGTCCGGCGCGGCAGGTACGCCTTCACGTACCGCGGGTTGCCCGCCGTCTCGACGGCGGCCCAGTCCCCGGTGCAGATGACGCGCAGCGGGTCGTGGGGGGTGACGAAGGCGGTGTCGGCGCGGACGATGCCGTCGGCGGTCAGCACGTCGCACTGACCGCGGTCGACGCGTACGACACGGCCGGGCACGAGGCCCTGCTCGGCGTACGGGGTGAACTCGGCAGCCCACGCGTCGTCCCAGCCGAGGGAGGTGAGGGTGTGCGCGAGCGAGGCCTGCGGGAAAGCGTTGAAAGACAAGGGGAACCCTTCACAGGGTGGCCCCGGCCGCACGCGCCCGCTCTGCGGCGGTGCGTGAAGAGAAGTGTGAGGTCAGCCGGAGACCACGGGGGTGACATCGATGGTCTTCTGAGTGCGGGCAGCGCCCTGCGCAACGACAGTCATCAATGAACTCACCTCCGGGTCAGCACGTGGCCGTGGTCCCTCACCACTCGGTGGGAACGGACCGACTTTAACAAGCCCCCTCGCGTCGGGGCCACTTCTTTTTCCGCACCGTCAGCCGAGGGTCGGGCCGACCCGCCGGGCCAGCACCTGTCCCGGCCAGTCCCCGGACAGGAAGCCCTCGGTGGGGGCGAAGCCGTTGCGCTCGTAGAACGCGACCAGTTCGCCGCCGCCCCCCGCCCAGCAGTCGACCCGCAGGAGGGCGACGCCGGCCCGCCGTGTCTCCTCGGCGGCGTGCGCGAGCAGCGCCGCCCCGATGCCGCGGCCCGCGTGCCGCCGGTCGGAGACGAGCAGCCGCACGTACCGCTCGGGCTCCCCGGCCGGCGCGATCGGCAGCTGCGGGCTGGGGCCGTGGTCCAGCACCAGGGCCCCGACGGGCGCCCCGTCCAGCTCTGCGACGTACGGGGTGTTCTCGGTCGTGTACCGCTCGACCCGCTCCGGGCCGCCGGCGCGCTGCGAGTACGGCGCCGTGCCCCACTGCTCGGTGTTGCCGCGGGCGTTCATCCAGGCCACGGCGCCGTCGAGCATGTCCAGCAGGGCCGGTGCGTCCGCCGGGCCGCCCGGCCGGATCCGTATCGCGTGCGCGGTGTCGTTCACGCCGGAAGCCTATCCGGAGCCGGCCTCGTGCGGCCTCACCCGAAGCGGACCGGCAGGTACTTGATGCCGTTGATGAAGTCCGAGCGCAGCCGCCGCGGCCGCGATCGCCGCCACCGCCCGTCCGGCCCGGAGCCCGGCGACGACTTCGGCGGTGAGGGGATCGGGCGGCCCGGCCTCCGCGGCGCGGGCCCGGGCCAGCGCTTCGAGCCCCGCGCGGGGGTCTCCGTGCCCCGCCACCAGCCCGGTGAGGCGGCGTACCTCGCGGGGGGGGCCAGAGGTCGGCGAGCCCGACGCGCCGGTCCCGCAGGGCGTGCGCCGGTACGCCGAGCAGCGCGGGCGCGGTGCCGGGCGCGAGCCGGATCCCGGCGACCGCCCCGGCGTGGACCTCCCCGGCGGGATGCGGCCCGGTGTCGGGCCCGGCCACCAGGAGCCGCCCGTCGACCCAGAGCAGGTCCATGCACCCGTCGGGCAGCACCAACCCCGCCGCCGCCCGCGGTGCGCCACAGCACGGCCCCGGGAATCCCGGCCGACGGCGTCTCCTCGTACACGCCTCCAGGCTAGGCCCGCCCCTCTCCCGAGATCATTCGAAGGACTGCCCGCCACCCCGCCGGCAGGGTCGCCGTGTTCGTTGGTTCCAGGGGGAGTTGAGGCATGATCCGGGACGGATCCCGCCGAGGCCGGCGGGGCCGCCGTACGATCGGGATCGTGGTTCCCGTCCCGGGGACGGAGGCGACGGTCCTCGCCTCCTCGGGGCGGAGCGGCACCCCGGCGGCGCCCGCGAGCGCCGCGCCGCCCGCCACCGCCCTCGGCACCGTCCGGCTACCGGTCGCAGCAGGCCAGGTGGGGTGTGGCACCCCCGATCTGCGGTACGGGGGTACTCGTCGACCGCCGAGCTGGAGTACCGGCCCCCCTCTCATGGCGGCGGCATCGGCCGCAGGCGCGCGCCGGGCGGCCCCTGGCCTTCGAGCCCGTGCCGGATGGCCGCGGGCACGGCTCCGGTCCGGTGCGCATGGGGGCCGACCGCGTGCGGGGAGCCGCCCTGTGCTCCGTCACCGAGCGCGGCCCCGTGGCCATGGCCCTCGTCGAGGACGTCGGCGACGAGAGGAGGACCCCCGCGCCGGGCGGACGGCTCGTCGTCCGGGCCGAGGGCTGAGCGGCCCCCGCGTCCCGGCGGTCAGTGCTTGCGCAGGCGCGAGGAGTAGTCCTCGGGCGGCAGGAACTTCGACCAGCGTTCCGGGAACTCCGACGGCATGCCCTCGTCCTCGTCGTCCTCCGACTCGCCCTCCGCCATCGCCCGCCAGGCGGCGGCCCGTGCGACCAGCTGAGCGGCCTCCGCCTCCCGGATCCGCTCGTTCGCCTCACGCGCCGCCGCCGTGGCCACCGACGGCCAGACGCGGTCGATGGCGGCGTTCACGGCCGCGCCGACGAGCACGGCGAAGGCCGAGATGCCGATCCAGAGCAGGACGGCGACGGGCGCGGCCAGGGAGCCGTAGATGGTGGGCCCCTCCACGGTGTTGGTGAGGTAGATCCGCAGCAGGAACGAGCCCAGCACCCACATCGCCAGGGCGACCAGTGCGCCCGGCACGTCCTCGATCCACGGCGAGCGCACGGGCACGGACACGTGGTAGAGCGTGGTCAGGAAGACGATGGACAGCAGGGTCACGGTCGGCCAGTACAGGACGGCGATCACCTCGGTGCCCCACGGCACCAGCCGGACGACGGCGTCCGGGCCCACCACCATCAGCGGCAGCACGATCGCGCCGATCAGCAGGGCGATGATGTAGAGCAGGAAGGCCAGCAGCCGGGTCTTGACGATGCCGCGCTGCCCGTCGAGCCCGTACATCACGGTGATGGTGTCGATGAAGACGTTGACGGCCCGGGATCCCGACCACAGGGCGAAGGCGAAACCGAGCGAGATCAGGTCGGGCCGGCCGCTGCGGGTGACGTCGTCCAGCAGGGGTCTGGCGATGTCGTTGACGCCGCGGTCGGACAGGACCGTGCCGACCGCGCGCAGGATGTTCTCCTCGATGCTCTCGACGGTACGGGTGTCCGTCCACCCGTCGACGTAGCCGAGCAGGCCCAGCAGGCCCAGGAACAGCGGGGGCAGGGAGAGCAGTGTGAAGAAGGCCGCCTCGGCCGCGAGCCCGAGGATCCGGTACTCGATGCACGAGTTGACGGTGTCCTTCAACAGCAGCCAGCCCATTTTCCGCTTCGAGACGTTGCGGTAGAGGGCGCGGGCCCGGTGGAGCCGTCCTGGGATCCGCTCGGGTGTTTCTTTTGCTGGCTGCACGTCCTTACGGTATCCGCATGGCAGCCACCACCCACACAGTCAGCAACCAGGCCCCGCCCCTGGTGGGGTACGACGTCTACGGCGGCGATCGGGCCCTGACCGAGGGCGTCGAGCGTCACCTGGCGTCCGCGGATCCCGAACTCCTCGGCGAGGTACGGGAGGAGCTCAGCGGCCTCGGGCGCGCGGCCGGTTCCGCGCAGGCCCAGGAATGGGGCGTGCAGGCGAACGAGAACCCTCCGAAACTGCGCACGCACGACCGGTACGGGAACCGCGTCGACGAGGTGGAGTTCCACCCTGCGTGGCACCGGCTGCTCGGGCACGCCGTGGGCTCCGGGCTCACGGACGCCTGGGGGCGTCCGGCCGGGCACCTGCGCCGGGCGGCCGGATTCTTCCTGTGGTCGCAGGCCGAGGCCGGCCACGGCTGCCCGGTCTCGATGACGCACGCGGCCGTGCCGGCCCTGCGGGCCGATCCGTCGATCGCGGCGGAATGGGAGCCTCGGCTGACCTCGCACGTGTACGAGGAGGGGCTGCGGCCGGCCTCGCAGAAGGCCGGCGTGCTCTTCGGCATGGGGATGACCGAGAAGCAGGGCGGCAGCGACGTACGGGCCAACACGACGACCGCCGTGCCGCTGGACGCGTCCGGCGAGTACCTGCTGACCGGGCACAAGTGGTTCTGTTCGGCGCCGATGTGCGACGGCTTCCTGGTGCTGGCGCAGGCCCCGGGCGGGCTGACCTGCTTCCTGGTGCCGCGGGTGCTGGAGGACGGCACGCGCAACGTCTTCGCGATCCAGCGGCTGAAGGACAAGCTGGGCAACAAGTCGAACGCGTCGAGCGAGGTCGAGTTCGACGGGACCTGGGCGCGGCGGGTCGGCGAGGAGGGCCGCGGGGTGCGGACCATCATCGAGATGGTCGCGGCGACCCGGCTGGACTGCGTCATCGGCTCGGCTGCGCTGATGCGGCAGGCGCTGACGCAGGCGGTGCACCACGCGGAGCACCGCTCTGCTTTCGGAGCGCTGCTCGTCGACCAGCCGCTGATGCGCAACGTGCTCGCGGACCTCGCCCTGGAGTCGGAGGCCGCCACCACCCTGACGCTGCGCCTGGCCGCCGCCTACGACGCCGGGACCGAGCAGGAGAAGGCCTTCCTGCGCCTCGCCGTGCCCGCCGCCAAGTACTGGGTGACCAAGCGCTGTACGCCGATGGTGGCCGAGGCCCTGGAGTGTCTGGGCGGCAACGGCTACGTCGAGGAGTCCGGGCTGCCGAGACTGCTGCGCGAATCCCCGCTGAACTCCATCTGGGAGGGTTCGGGCAACGTCCAGGCCCTGGACGTACTGCGCGCCCTCCAGCGGGAGCCGCAGGCGCTGAACGCCTTCCTCCAGGAGGTGGGCCTGGCCCGGGGCGCCGACCACCGGCTGGATTCGGCCATCAAGGACCTGCTGACGGATCTCGCCGATCTGGAGGGCATCGAGGCGCGGGCCCGCCGGGTCGTGGAGCGCATGGCCCTGGTGCTCCAGGGATCGCTGCTGGTCCGGTGGGCTCCGCCGGAGGTCGCGGACGCGTTCTGCGCCTCGCGGCTGGGCGGCGATTGGGGTTCGGCCTTCGGCACGCTGCCGCACAGCCTGGACCTGCGTGCGGTCGTGGAACGGGCGCGGATCGCGGGCTAGGGAGGAGCCCCCGTCGGGCTCCCCTGCGGTCCCCAAACCGCTCCGAGCCGGGATCCGGGCCCGTCGACCGGCACAGAGGTGGCGCCGCGCCGACTCGGCACCACCTCTGAACCGAAGCCCCGAGGAGGAGCTGTCACGCCGCTCGGGCGACGTCCGGACATTTTCGGTCGGACGACCGGGACTTGGCGAGAGTTGCATAGCGTTGCAACCTTTGAGTCGGCAGCCGCCCGTCGGGGGCGCCGGGGGAAGCGGCCCCGAGGCACCTGCGGACCGCCGGGCGGCCGGCGTCGTACGTCCTGTTCGCACGGGGAGGTTCCGGTGGCCGACACCACAGGCATGACGGTCGATGTGGCACGCATCTCGGCCATGCACCCTCGGGAGGCCACGCGTCTGCTCAAGGGGGTGCGGGCGGCCGCGCTGGCGGGCGACCGCCCGCCGGCCGCGCCCCGGCCGGAGATCGCGGAGTCCTGGCGCCGGATGCTGGCCGGCGGTGTGCACCCGGACCGGGACGCGCGCTCGCGGATGCTGTCGGCCGCCGAAACGGAACAGCGGCGCCACGTCTCCCCGCTGCGGGAGGTGCTTCCCGTACTGCGCGAGGGTCTGCTGCCCGCGCTCGACGGGGCGCTCCACATCATGGTCGTCGCGGACGCGGACGGCCGGCTGCTGTGGCGGGAGGGCCACAGCTCCATCCTGCGCAAGGCGGACCGGCTCGGTTTCGCGGTCGGCGCGGACTGGGACGAGGCCGTGGTCGGCACGAACGGCGTGGGGACCGCCCTGGTGGCCCGGCGACCGGTGCAGGTGTTCTCGGCGGAGCACTTCGTCTCCAGCCACCACGACTGGACGTGTGCGGGGGCGCCCGTGCGGGACCCGCGGGACGGGCGGCTGCTGGGCGTCGTCGACGTCAGCGGGCCGCTGGCCACCATGCACCCGGCGACGCTGGCCTGGGTGAGCTCGGTGGCCCGGCTCGCGGAACGGGAGCTGCGGATCCGGCACCTGGAGTCGCTGGAGCGGCTGCGGGCGGTGGCGGCCCCGCTGATGGCCCGGCTGCCCGGGCGGGCGCTGGCCGTGGACCCGCACGGCTGGACGGCCGCGGTGACGGGGCTGGCCCCGGCGGACCGGATCCCGCTGCCGAAGGACTTGGTGCCGGGCCGGGTGTGGGTGCCGCAGCTCGGCGACTGCGTGGCGGAGCCGCTGCCCGGCGGCTGGCTGCTGCGGATCGCGCAGGACCGTGCGGGCACGGCGGCGACCCGGGTCGTCCTGGACCTCAGCCGGGCGGGTTCGTGGTCGGCGACGGTGTACGGGTCGTCCGGGAGCTGGTCGCAGGAGCTGAGCCCGCGCCACGCGGAGCTGCTGTTCCTGCTGGCGGAGAGCCCGCTGGGGCGCTCGGCGGCGGAGCTGTCCGCGGAGCTGTTCGGCGACCCGACCCGCACCGTGACGGTCCGGGCGGAGCTGTCCCGCGTACGCCGCCACCTCGCGGGCATCCTGACCCACCGGCCGTACCGTTTCGCGGAGGACGTCGAGGTGGAGCTGATCCGCCCGGCGGACCCGACCGCGCTGCTCCGGCACTCCACGGCCCCGACGGTTGTACGGGCCCGCCTGGGCCGGACGGGCCCCGGCATGATTCCCTGAGCTGCATGAGCACCATCACACTCACCACCTGGTCGCTGGAGATGACCTCTCCGGCGGACCTCGTCCCGGCGGCTCCGGCGGGCCCGGAGATATCCGTCGTGCGGTCGGAGGTCCCCTCTCCCGAGTTCAGCCGCTTCCTCTACGCCTCGGTGGGCGGCGACATCCACTGGACGGACCGGCTGTCCCTCACGCGTGCGCAGTGGGTGGAGCAGCTCGGCCGGCCGGGCGTGGAGACGTGGGTGGCGTACGACCGCGGCACGCCGGCGGGGTACGTGGAGCTCGACCCGCAGGACGACGGCGTCGTGGAGATCATGTACTTCGGCCTGCTCCCCGACTTCCGCGGCCGCCGCATCGGCGGGCACCTGCTGTCCGTCGGCATCGAACGGGCCTGGGACCTCGCCTCGCGCTGGCCGCAGCGCGAGGCGACCCGCCGGGTGTGGGTCCACACCTGCAGCCAGGACGGCCCGTCGGCGATGAGCAACTACCAGCGCCGCGGCTTCAAGGTCTTCAAAACGGAGACGGAGCAGAAGGAAGAAACCCCGACGCCGGGCCCCTGGCCCGGCGCGTAAGGCCTCCGGCGCGGCCTGCCGATTTCGGGGCGCTGCCCCGTCTGCGGCCCGTCGGGCTCGGGTGGGGCGGTGCCCCTCCGGGGGCTCGGCGCGTGCGGCCGTGTCCCGGCCAGGCGGCCCGGGTCGCACGCTCGTCCAGCGGGGAGCCCCCGCAGTGTCCCCACCCCACGGCTCCGCTTCGTCCGAGGCGGGCCGGTACCGCCGCGCGGGGGTATGGGGACGGTGGGGGGTGTCCCCGCAGGACGAGGGCGCGACCACCCCGTCTGGCCCGTGACACACCCGCACGCGCCGAGCCGAGGAGACCCCCCCGGCGGCCCCGCACCCCCACCCCCCATCCCGACCCCGCCCAGGCGCATCAACCGAGCTCCGCCGGCGATTGAGGCGCGGCCACCGGCCCGCAGCCGGAGAACAGGCGGCACCGCCCGGCCAGGGCAGCGGCGGCCACCGCCCCGCACCCGGAGAAGGGCACCGCCCGGCCAGGGCAAGGGCGTGACCCCCGTCACCCCGTCCCACCATTCGGGACCAGTTCGTCCGCATCCTGGACAGTAGTGGACTCCTCCAATCGGCCCATGACACGCTTCCGCCATGAATGGAGCTGGAATTGCCTTGGTGAGTCGGCGGCACGTCGACCTCGGCCGCATGTCCAGCGCCATCTGTCCGGCGTGCTGACGGAACCAGCAACCGCCGCACATCGCCGCAATCCCGGCATCGCCGCCGTGGAAGTGTCGATCATCGCAGTCCCCTGAAGGCCGAATTCCGCCCTGTCCGCCGGTCACCCCGGCAAGGCGCGGGCAATCAGCCGCACCCGCTCAGCGTCCAGGGGTCACGCCACCCCGCCCGCTTCACCAGCCCCTGCCCTGAGCCGCCCAAGAAGGACGTACCGCCATGGCCGCCACCCCCGAAACGCCCGCGCCCGCCGCAGCCGCCGCGCGCCGCAAGACCGGCCGTCACCGCGGCGAGGGACAGTGGGCCGTCGGACACCACACGCCCCTCAACGGCAACGAGCAGTTCAAGAAGGACGACGACGGTCTCAATGTGCGGACACGCATTGAGACGATCTACGCCCACCGGGGCTTCGACTCCATCGACCCCAACGACCTGCGCGGCCGTATGCGCTGGTGGGGCCTCTACACCCAGCGCAAGCCCGGGATCGACGGCGGCAAGACCGCGATCCTGGAGCCCGAGGAGCTGGACGACAAGTACTTCATGCTGCGCGTGCGCATCGACGGCGGCCGGCTGACCACCGAGCAGCTGCGCGTCATCGGCGAGATCTCCGAGGAGTTCGCGCGCGGCACCGCCGACCTCACCGACCGCCAGAACGTGCAGTACCACTGGATCCGGATCGAGGACGTCCCGGAGATCTGGCGCCGCCTGGAGGCCGTCGGCCTGTCCACCACCGAGGCCTGCGGAGACACGCCCCGCGTCATCCTCGGCTCGCCCGTCGCCGGCATCGCCCAGGACGAGATCATCGACGGCACGCCCGCCATCGACGAGATCTACCGCCGCATCGTGGGCAACAAGGACTTCTCCAACCTGCCCCGCAAGTTCAAGTCCGCGATCTCCGGCTCGCCGCTCCTCGACGTGGCGCACGAGATCAACGACATCGCGTTCGTGGGCGTGAACCACCCCGAGCACGGTCCCGGCTTCGACGTCTGGGTCGGCGGCGGGCTGTCCACCAACCCCAAGCTCGGTGTGCGCCTGGGCACCTGGGTCTCGCTCGACGAGGTCCCGGACGTGTACGAGGGCGTCATCTCGATCTTCCGCGACTACGGCTACCGCCGGCTGCGCACCCGTGCCCGCCTGAAGTTCCTCGTCGCCGACTGGGGCGCGGCCAAGTTCCGCCAGGTCCTGGAGGACGAGTACCTGAAGCGGAAGCTGACCGACGGCCCCGCGCCCGAGCAGCCCTCCGGCCAGTGGCGCGACCACGTCGGCGTCCACCAGCAGCAGGACGGCAAGTTCTACGTCGGCTTCGCGCCCCGCGTGGGCCGCGTGGACGGCGCCACCCTGACCAAGATCGCGGACATCGCGGAGCAGCACGGCTCCGGCCGCCTGCGCACCACCGCCGAGCAGAAGATGATCGTGCTCGACATCGAGTCCGACAAGGTCGACTCGGTCGTCGAGGCGCTGGAGGCGTTGGACCTGCGGGTCAAGCCGTCTCCGTTCCGCCGCGGCACGATGGCCTGCACCGGCATCGAGTTCTGCAAGCTGGCCATCGTCGAGACCAAGGCGCGCGGCGCCTCGCTCATCGACGAACTGGAGCGCCGCCTGCCGGACTTCGCCGAGCCGCTCACCATCAACATCAACGGCTGCCCGAACGCCTGCGCCCGTATCCAGGTGGCGGACATCGGTCTCAAGGGGCAGCTGGTCCTGGACGACGACGGCAACCAGGTGGAGGGCTACCAGGTCCACCTGGGCGGCGCCCTCGGCCTGGAGGCCGGCTTCGGCCGCAAGGTCCGCGGCCTCAAGGTCACCTCGGCCGGTCTGCCCGACTACGTCGAGCGGGTCGTCAAGAGCTACGAGGAGCAGCGCGAGGACGGCGAGCGCTTCGCGGCCTGGGTCGCCCGCGCGGACGAGAAGAGCCTCTCGTGAGCGAGCGAGCCGCACCCTTCTACTGCCCCTACTGCGGCGACGAGGACCTGTTCCCGCACGAGACCGGCCACGGCGCGTGGGAGTGCAGGGCCTGCAACCGGGCCTTCCAGCTGAAGTACCTCGGGCTGCTGGCCCGGGGCGTTCGGTCCGATTCGGCGGAATCAGCGGGAGGCGACGAGATATGACCACCACTCAAGACGCCGGTCTCAAGAACGCAACGCTCAAGAACGCGGCGCTCAAGGCCGAGACGCTCAAGGAGCTGGCCGAGCAGGCGGGCCGCGACCTGGAGGACGCCTCCGCGCCGGACATCCTGCGCTGGGCGGCCGACACCTTCGGCGGGAAGTTCGCCGTGACCTCCTCCATGGAGGACGCGGTCGTCGCCCACCTGGCCTCGCGGGTCTTCCCCGGTGTGGACGTGGTCTTCCTCGACACGGGCTACCACTTCGAGGAGACCATCGGCACCCGGGATGCGGTCGACGCGGTGATGGACGTCAACGTCATCACGCTGACCCCGCGTCAGACCGTGGCCGAGCAGGACGCCGAGTACGGCCCGAAGCTGCACGACCGGGACCCCGACCTGTGCTGCGCACTGCGCAAGGTCAAGCCGCTGGAAGAGGGCCTGACGGCGTACGACGCGTGGGCGACGGGCCTGCGCCGCGACGAGTCCCCGACCCGGGCGAACACCCCGGTGGTCGGCTGGGACGAGAAGCGGCAGAAGGTCAAGGTCTCGCCGATCGCCCGCTGGACGCAGGACGACGTGGACGCGTACGTCGCCGAGCACGGCGTACTCACCAACCCGCTGCTGATGGACGGCTACGCCTCCGTCGGCTGTGCCCCCTGCACCCGCCGCGTGGCGGAGGGCGAGGACGCGCGGTCCGGCCGCTGGGCCGGGCGGGGCAAGACCGAGTGCGGACTGCACGGCTGATGACGACCAGCGAAGAACCTACGGAGACAGAGCAGATGAGCGTGAGCGACCAGGGCGCCACCGTGTGGCTGACCGGGCTGCCGAGCGCGGGCAAGACCACCATCGCCTACGCGCTGGCCGAGCGGCTGCGCGCCGAGGGCCACCGCGTGGAGGTGCTCGACGGGGACGAGATCCGCGAGTTCCTCTCCGCCGGCCTGGGCTTCACCCGCGAGGACCGGCACACCAACGTGCAGCGGATCGGCTTCGTCGCCGAACTCCTCGCGAGCAACGGCGTCAAGGCGCTGGTGCCGGTGATCGCGCCGTTCGCCGACAGCCGCGAGGCCGTCCGGGGGCGGCACGCCGCCGCGGCGACGGACTACCTCGAGGTGCACGTGGCCACCCCGGTCGAGGTGTGCTCCGAGCGTGACGTGAAGGGTCTGTACGCCAAGCAGGCGGCGGGCGAGATCTCCGGTCTGACCGGGGTCGACGACCCGTACGAGGCGCCGGAGTCCCCGGACCTCCGTATCGAGTCGCACACGCAGACCGTGCAGGAGTCGGCCTCGGCCCTGCACGCGCTGCTCACCGAGAGGGGTCTGGCATGACGACGACCGTCGCACACGTCCACGGCGAGACGGACGCGCCCTACGCGCTGTCGCACCTCGACGCCCTCGAGTCCGAGGCCGTGCACATCTTCCGCGAGGTGGCGGGCGAGTTCGAGAAGCCGGTGATCCTCTTCTCCGGCGGCAAGGACTCCATCGTCATGCTGCACCTGGCGCTGAAGGCGTTCGCGCCGGCGCCGGTGCCCTTCGCGCTGCTGCACGTCGACACGGGCCACAACTTCCCCGAGGTGCTGGAGTACCGCGACCGCACCGTCGCCGAGCACGGGCTGCGCCTGCACGTGGCGTCCGTCCAGGACTACATCGACGCGGGCAAGCTGCGCGAGCGCCCCGACGGCACCCGCAACCCGCTGCAGACCGTCCCGCTGACGGAGGCGATCCAGCAACTGAAGTTCGACGCCGTGTTCGGCGGCGGCCGCCGCGACGAGGAGAAGGCCCGCGCCAAGGAGCGGGTGTTCAGCCTCCGCGACGAGTTCTCCCAGTGGGACCCGCGCCGCCAGCGGCCCGAGCTGTGGCAGCTCTACAACGGCCGCCACGCCCCCGGCGAGCACGTGCGCGTCTTCCCGCTCTCCAACTGGACCGAGCTGGACGTGTGGCAGTACATCGCCCGCGAGGGCATCGAACTCCCGGAGATCTACTTCGCCCACGAGCGCGAGGTCTTCAAGCGCAACGGCATGTGGCTGACGGCCGGCGAGTGGGGCGGCCCGAAGGAGAGCGAGACGCCCGAGACGCGGCTCATCCGCTACCGCACCGTCGGTGACATGTCCTGCACCGGCGCCGTCGACTCCGACGCCGTCACGCTCGACGCCGTGATCGCCGAGATCGCCGTCTCCCGCCTCACCGAGCGGGGCGCGACCCGCGCCGACGACAAGATGTCCGAGGCCGCGATGGAAGACCGCAAGCGCGAAGGGTACTTCTAGAAATGACCAGCACCACCGATCAGGTCGCCGGGCTCGACGACCTCGCGGCGACCACCCTGCTGCGCTTCGCGACCGCCGGTTCCGTCGACGACGGCAAGTCCACCCTGGTGGGCCGGCTGCTGCACGACTCCAAGTCGGTCCTGACCGACCAGATGGAGGCCGTCGAGGCCGTCTCCGCCCAGCGCGGCCAGGAGGCCCCCGACCTCGCGCTGCTCACCGACGGCCTGCGGGCCGAGCGGGAGCAGGGCATCACCATCGACGTCGCGTACCGCTACTTCGCCACCGCACGCCGCCGGTTCATCCTCGCGGACACCCCCGGGCACGTGCAGTACACCCGGAACATGGTGACCGGCGCCTCCACTGCCGACCTGGCCGTGGTCCTGGTCGACGCCCGCAACGGCGTGATCGAGCAGACCCGCCGGCACGCGGCCGTCGCGGCCCTGCTGCGCGTCCCGCACGTGGTCCTCGCCGTGAACAAGATGGACCTGGTCGGCTACCAGGAGTCGGTCTTCGCGGCGATCGCGGAGGAGTTCACCGCCTACGCCTCGGACCTGGGCGTCCCGGAGATCACCGCGATCCCGATCTCGGCCCTGGCCGGCGACAACGTGGTGGAGCCGTCCGCGAACATGGACTGGTACGGCGGGCCGACGGTGCTGGAGCACCTGGAGACGGTCCCGGTCAGCCACGACCTCACCGCCTGCCCGGCGCGTTTCCCGGTGCAGTACGTGATCCGTCCGCAGTCCGCGGAGCACCCCGACTACCGGGGCTACGCGGGCCAGATCGCCTCCGGCGTGCTGCGCGTCGGCGAGGCCGTCACCGTCCTGCCGTCGGGTCGCACCTCGGTCATCGAGGGCATCGACGCGCTGGGCGAGTCGGTGGACATCGCCTGGGCGCCGCAGTCGGTGACGGTGCGTCTGAAGGACGACATCGACATCTCGCGCGGCGACCTGATCGCGCCGTCCGCGAACGCCCCCGCCACCACGCAGGACGTCGTCGCGACCGTCTGCCACGTGGCGGACCAGCCCCTCTCCGTGGGCGCCCGGGTGCTGATCAAGCACACGACCCGCACGGTCAAGGCGATCGTCAAGGAGATCCCCTCGCGGCTGACCCTGGACGACCTGTCCCAGCACCCGGAGCCCGGGCAGCTCGTGGCCAACGACATCGGCCTCGTGGTCGTCCGTACCGCCGAGCCCCTCGCGCTCGACGCGTACGCCGACTCCCGCCGCACCGGATCGTTCCTGCTCATCGACCCGGCCGACGGCACCACGCTGGCGGCGGGCATGGCGGGCGAGTCCTTCGCCTCCAAGGCCGAGACGACCGTCCAGCCGGACGACGAGGGCTGGGACTTCTAGGCGATGTTCACCGATCTCTACTCGACCTTCGCGAAGGAGGGCGGCCGCGTGGGCAGCGGCGCCCTCGGCAGCGGCCAGGGAGGGGTGGCGCGATGTGCGCGATGACCGCCCCCGTCCCCGACGAGCCGTACCTGCCCCCGTCCCACAGACGAAGACCCGCGCCGTAGACCACGGCGCGCCGAGAGGAAGTCCTCCCGTGCCTGCCACCACCCGGACCACCCTGCGCCGCGGCCTCGCCGCTGCCGCTGCCCTGCCGCTGCTGATCGGCGCCCTCGCCTCCTGCGGCTACGGCTCCCAGTCGGACGACAAGGGTGACAAGAAAGCGAACGCCGCTGCCGCGGACGGCAGGAAGCTGTCGGCGTCCGAGGTCCGTATCGGGTACTTCCCGAACCTGACCCACGCCACCGCCCTGGTCGGGCTCCAGGAGGGCCTGATCCAGAAGGAACTCGGCGGCACGGCAGTCAAGCCGCAGACCTTCAACGCCGGTCCGTCGGAGATCGAGGCGCTCAACGGCGGTTCGCTCGACATCGGTTTCATCGGCCCCTCGCCGTCGATCAACGGCTATGTGAAGTCCAAGGGCTCCAACCTGCGGATCATCTCCGGCTCCGCCTCGGGCGGCGTGAAGCTGGTGGTGAACCCGGACAAGATCAAGACCCTGGACGACCTCAAGGGCAAGAAGATCGCCACCCCGCAGAAGGGGAACACGCAGGACGTCGCGTTCCTCAACTGGATCTCCGAGAAGGGCTGGACGGTCGACCCGGAGTCCGGCAAGGGTGACGTCTCCGTCGTCCGCACCGACAACAAGGTCACCCCGGACGCCTTCAAGCAGGGTTCCATCGACGGCGCCTGGGTGCCGGAGCCGACGGCTTCCAAGCTCGTCTCCGACGGCGGTTCCGTCCTCCTCGACGAGACCGCCCTGTGGCCCGAAAAGAAGTTCGTGATCACGAACATCATCGTGTCGCAGAAGTTCCTCAAGGAGCACCCGGACGTCGTCGAAGCCGTGCTCACGGGCACCGTGAAGACGAACGAGTGGATCAACGCCAATCCGGACAAGGCGAAGGCCTCCGCCAACGCCAAGCTGGCGGCGGACAGCGGGAAGGCGCTCGACGCGAAGGTCATCGACCCGGCGTGGCCGAGCATCGCGATCACCGACGACCCGCTCGCGTCGACGCTGAAGACCCAGTCGGACTGGGCGGTCAAGGCCAAGCTCATCGAGCAGCCCGACCTGGCCGGCATCTACGACCTGACGCTCCTGAACAAGGTCCTGAAGGCCGCCGGCAAGCCCGAGGTCTCCGACGCCGGCCTCGGCGCCAAGTAACCCGTAAGCCAGCAATCCAGCAATCCCAGGAGGTGACGACCATGGCCACGACACTTGCCAAGGCTGCCGAGGGCACGGTGGCGGAGCACACGCACGCCGCCCGTATCGAGCACGTCTCGAAGTCCTTCTCCGGCCCGGCCGGATCGCAGCTCGTCCTGGACGACATCAGCCTCGATGTCGCTCCCGGAGAGTTCGTCACCATCCTGGGGGCCTCCGGCTGCGGAAAGTCCACCCTGCTCAACCTGGTCGCCGGCCTCGACAAGCCGACCGCGGGATCCATCGAGACCCCCGGCGGCCGCCCCGCGCTCATGTTCCAGGAACACGCCCTCTTCCCCTGGCTGACCGCCGGCAAGAACATCGAACTCGCCCTGCGCCTGCGCGGGGTCGCCAAGGCCGACCGCAAGCCCGAGGCCGAACGCCTGCTGGACCTCGTCCGCCTCGGCGGCGCCCACGGCAAGCGCGTCCACGAACTCTCCGGCGGCATGCGCCAGCGCGTCGCCCTGGCCCGCGCCCTCGCCCAGGACAGCCGCCTGCTGCTCATGGACGAACCCTTCGCGGCCCTCGACGCCATCACCCGCGACGTCCTCCACGGCGAACTCACCCGCATCTGGGAAGAGACGGGCCTCTCGGTCCTGTTCGTCACCCACAACGTGCGCGAGGCCGTCCGCCTCGCCCAGCGCGTGGTCCTGCTCTCCTCCCGCCCCGGACGGGTCGCCAAGGAATGGACCGTGGACATCCCCCAGCCGCGCCGCATCGAGGACGCGGACGTCGCGGAAATGTCCCTCGAGATCACCGAACACCTGCGTGGGGAGATCCGCCGCCATGGCCAGCACTGAAACGAAGGCGACCAGGGACGACCTCGCGGGACTGGAGGCCGGCCTCGACGCCCTGGACGCGGTCCACACCCACCGCACGCCGGTCCGCGAGGTCCTGGTCAAGAAGGTCCTGCCGCCGGTCCTGGCCGTCGGCCTGGTCCTGGTGGTCTGGCAGGTCCTCGTCTCCCTGAAGGTCACCGACGAGACGAAGCTCCCCGCCCTTTCCGCGGTGTGGGACAGCCTGTCCGACATGTGGCTGAAGGGGACCCTGCTGGAGGTCATCTGGACCTCCGTCTCCCGCGGTCTGCTCGGCTTCCTGCTGGCCCTGGCCATCGGCACCCCGCTCGGTCTGCTGGTCGCCCGGGTGAAGTTCGTGCGCGCCGCGATCGGCCCGATCCTCCAGGGCCTGCAGTCCCTGCCGTCGGTGGCGTGGGTGCCGCCGGCCGTGCTCTGGTTCGGCCTCAACGACGCCATGATGTTCACGGTGATCCTGCTCGGCGCCGTCCCCTCGATCGCCAACGGGCTCGTCTCCGGCATCGACCAGGTCCCGCCGCTGTTCCTGCGGGCCGGCCGCACGCTCGGCGCCACGGGCCTGCGCGGCGCCTGGCACGTGGTCATGCCGGCCGCGCTGCCCGGCTACGTCGCCGGCCTCAAGCAGGGCTGGGCCTTCTCCTGGCGCTCACTGATGGCCGCCGAGATCATCGCCTCCTCCCCCGACCTGGGCCTGGGCCTGGGCCAGCTCCTGGAGAACGGCCGCAACAACATCGACCTGCCCGGCGTGTTCCTCGCCATCATCCTGATCCTCGTCGTCGGCATCGCCATCGACCTGCTGATCTTCAGCCCGCTCGAACGGTACGTCCTGCGCAGCCGCGGCCTCCTGGTGAAGAGCTGAGCCGCATGGCACCCGTACTGCTGGTCATCGCCCACGGCAGCCGCGATCCGCGGCACGCCGCGACCGTGCACGCCCTCACCCGGCGGGTGCGGGCGCTGCGTCCCGGACTGCGGGTGGAGACGGCCTTCCTGGACTTCAACGCCCCGCGGGTCGAGCAGGTGCTGTCGGCGCTGCACGCCGACGGCGTCCGCGACGTGGTGGCCCTGCCGCTGCTGCTGACCCGGGCCTTCCACGCGAAGGCCGACATCCCGGCGGCGCTGTCGGACGCGCTGACCCGTCTGCCGGGCCTCTCGGTCTCGGTGGCGGACGTCCTCGGCCCGTCCCCGCTGCTCGTCGAGGCCCTCGAACGCCGGCTGTCCGAGGCCGGCCTCACCCCGGCGGACCGCGCCACCACCGCGGTGGTGCTCGCGTCCGCCGGCTCCACAGACCCGGAGGCGATCGCAGTGATCGCTGAAATCGCGCGGGAGTGGCGGCACACCGGTTGGTGCGCCGTGCGGCCTGCGTTCGCCTCCGCTGCTCTTCCGCGCACGGAGGACGCCGTACGGGCCCTGCGCGCCGAGGGCTTCGCCCGGGTGGCGGTGGCCCCGTACGTCATCGCCGCCGGCCGGCTGCCGGACCGCATCGCGGCCGGCGCCGAGGCCGCGGGCGCCGACGTGGTGGCCGACGTCCTGGGCGCCGCCCCGGAACTGGCCCTCCTGCTGCTGCGCCGCTACGACGCGGCCGCCGCGGCACCGGCCCGGCTCCCGGCCCTGACGGCCTGACCGGCCGACCGGCCTACGCGCGGGCGGCGGCCTCGTCGGCCAGGGCCGTCAGGTCCGCGATGGACATCGCACCCGGCGGCAGGCCCTCCCGGGCGAAGATGTTCGCCGCGTGCCGCAGGACGTCGTTGACCGGGGTGGGCACCCCGTGCAGCCGGCCCAGCAGCGAGATCTCGCCGTTGAGGTAGTCCGCCTCCACCGAGCCCGTGCCGCGCGCCAGGCTCTGCCAGGAGGATCCGCCCCGCACGCCCGGCGGCTGCTCGACCTTCCCGTCGCGGGCCTGCGACTGCTCCGCGTCCGAGGCGTAGGCGATGCCGGCCGCCCCGAAGGCTGTCTTCGCCTCGCGGACGGCGCGCTGCAGCAGCGCCGCCTTCGCCGGATCGGGCTCCGGGCCGGTCGTCGCCTGGATCGCGTTGCTCAGGTTCCCCAGCAGCTTCGCGTACTTCCACCGCATGACGTCCTCGACCGGCGGGGCCTCGAAGCCGGCCTTGGCGAGGTCCGCCGCGACGGACCGGGCGAGCGCGTCCGTGCCGCCGGCGGCCCGGCCCAGGTGCAGGATGCCGGTCAGCGGGGTGCACAGCGCCGAGACCACGCCCGGCTCCAGGAAGGTGGCGGGCAGCCATACGCACACCCCGTACACGCGGGCGAAGCGCCGTAGCGCCATCCGCTCGCTCTCCACGCCGTTCTGCGCACAGAACACCGGGAGCCGCTGGGCGGCCGTGCCGCCGCCCGCGACCTCCGCGTCGCCCCACACGTCGAGCGCCGCGATCGCGTCCTGGGTCTTCACCGCCAGCAACAGCACGTCGTCCGGGCGCAGTTCGCCCATCTCGTCCGGTCCGGTGACCACCGGCAGCCGGTGCACCCGGCTCCCGTCCGCCGTTGTGAGCCGCAGCCCCTCGGCCCGCAGGGCGTCCGCGTGCGCGCCGCGCGCGACGAGGACGACCTCGCCGCCCGCCTCGGCGAGCCGTCCGCCGATGGTGGCGCCCACGGCGCCCGCGCCGATGATGATGTACCGCATGCCGATGAGCCTGGCACACCCTGCCGGCTCCGTCTTCGCCGGGGCCGGTCGGCGACGCCCCGCCGGCCCGGGCCAGGATGCTCCCATGGGTATGGACGAAGAGGGCGTGGCCGAGGCGGTCGCGCGCGAGATGCAGTTGATGAGCCCGGGCGTGCGGACGTCGGGGGTCCTGACGGACCGGCTCCTCGATCCGGAGTTCGTCGAGGTGGGCGCCTCGGGCCGCAGGTGGGACCGGGAGGCGGTGCTCGCGGCGCTGCCGGACCTGGAGGGCGCTGCCGAAGACGGCCCGCGGTACGAGCCCGCGGGCATGACGGGGGTCGAACTGGCACCGGGGGTGGTGCACCTCACGTACGAGACCGTGATCGACGGGCGCCGGGCGCGCAGGAGTTCCATCTGGCGGAACCCGGCCGACGGCACCGGCTGGCGGATGTACTACCACCAGGCCACGCCGGTGCCGGACACCCCCTAGGACTCCTCGGCCGGGCGGCCGGCGCGCCGGCGCCGGAGCTCCCTCAGCCAATCCCGTACCTGCTCGTCGTCGTGCAGGTACGGCTCTCCGGGGCCCGGCCGCAGGTCGATGCCGTGCAGGAGCTGCAGCGCCCACCAGGACAGGTCGTCCCAGTCCAGCGTGGTGTCGTCGACCCAGCGGGCGGCCCACCGGTCAGCCGCGTCCCGGCTCGTGCGGCCTTCCGCCACGGCGGCGAAGCGCGCGTCGATCTCGTCCAGGTCCGGCTGGTCACCCTCGTTCATGCGCACAACGTACCCGGGAAGGGGCGAACGCCGCCCGGTGCGGAAGTCGCTTCAGGGCGTGGTCAGTTCCACGAGCTTGGCGACGGTGTTCCAGTTGCGGGTGGTCACGTCGATGCCCTTGACGACGGCGGCCCGGCCGAGGGCCTCGGCCAGTTTGGAGCGGCCGAGGCCGTCGGGGGCGTAGAGGTAGAGGACGCGGTCGCCGAGCCGGTACTCCTCGGGGAGGAACGCGGCCCCGTCGAGCGCGGCGAAGCGCTCCGGGCCGGGCTGCTCGGAGAAGAAGGTGGCGTGGAGCTGCCTGCCCTCCAGCTCCGCGGCCGGGAAGGGGCAGGCCTCCGCGACGGCCCGCAGGTACGTCCCGTCCACCACCAGGCACGCGACCCGGAAGCCGAAGTGGTCCTCGATGGCCGTCTCCAGCTCCCGGGCGAGCGCCACCGGGTCGGTCTTCGCGCTGCTGAAGACCGCGTTGCCGCTCTGCAGGTACGTCTGCACGTCGCCGTGCCCGAGTCCGTCCAGCACGGAGCGCAGCTCCGCCATCGGGACCTTCTTGCTGCCGCCGACATTGATCCCGCGCAGCAGCGCCGCGTACTTCGTCGTCTCCGTGGCCTTCTTGGTCATGGGGGCACCTTAGGTGGCGCCTATGACAGTTCGGCCTCGATGAGGTCGGCCGCCCGGCGTGTGCCGCCCTCGGCGGCCATCGCGGCCCGGATCTCCTCGGCGCGGGTGGCGACGGCGGGGTCGGCGACGAGGGCGAGGACGGCCTCGCGGAGGGTGGCCGCGTCCGCTTCGGCCATCGGGACGTGCCGGGCAACGCCCAGGGAGGCGAGCATGTCGGCGTTGCCGAACTGGTCGACGGCCTGGGGGACGGCGACCATCGGGGTGGCGGTGGCGAGCCCTTCCTGGCTGCCGCCGGCGCCCGCGTGGGTGATGAAGGCGTCGGCCTGGCGCAGGATGTCCAGCTGGGGCACCCAGCGGTGGACCTCCACGTCGGCGGGGACCTCGCCCAGGTCGGCCTCGTCGGTGAACTTGCCGATCTGCAGGACCACGTACCAGTCGGGCAGGTCCGCGAAGGCGTCGATGCAGGCGCGGTAGAAGGCGGGCTGCTTGGTGAAGGCCGAGCCGAGCGAGACCAGGACGACCTTCTTGCCGTGGGCGGCCTCGGGCCTGTTCCAGGTGCCCTGGGTGGCGCTGCGGTCGCCCTGGCAGGCTCCGACGAAGGTGTGGACGGAGGCGTCGACGCGGTCGGCGTGGGGCTGGAGGGCCCTGGGGATCAGGACGAGGCTGCGGCGGGGGCGGCTCTGGAGACGTTCGATCTGGCCGTCGAGGCCGTTCTCGGTGAGCCAGGCGGTGAACCGGGCGTAGTACGCCTGCCCGCGCTCGGAGGCCTTCAGTCCGGCGAACATCGGCTCGGCCACCTCCTCCTCGTAGCCCTCCCAGGCGACGAGGTTCGGGGAGAGGGAGACGGCGGGGACGCCCCAGCGGTGGGCGAGCACGGGTGCCGGGTAGGAGGTGATGTCGTGGATGACGAGGTCCGGTTCGTCGCCGTCGAAGGCGGCGGCGAGCTGCGGGAGGACCTGGATGGCGTCGTTCAGGAAGGGCTCCAGGTTGTCGATGAGTTCGGTGCCCCAGGCCTCCGGGTCGTCGTCGGTGGGAAGGGTGGAGGTGTAGATCACGGGCGTGGCGCCGGTCTCGGCGACCTTCTCGGCGAAGGCGGCGGGGATGGCGTAGCTGACGCGGTGGCCCCGGGCGACGAGCTCCCGGATCACCTCGATGCTCGGGTTCACGTGCCCGTGGGCGGCGATGGAGAACATGGCGATGTGGGCGGGCTTGGCTGAGGTCATGATCCGACTCTAGCGAGACGATACGTCTCGTGCAATCTGTTTCAGGCCGACCGCGGTGGACGGGGCGCGGCCCCGTCGGTGGAGTCGGCCCCGGCCGGATCGGGGGCGCGGTAGGGCGCCAGAACGCGCTCGACGTCGAGGGCGAGCGAGTCGAGCCAGGTCTGGGCGGCGAAGAACTCGGACGGGGCGACGACCTCCGGCACCTGCGCGGCACCGCCGCCCGCTCCGCCTCCTCCGCCTCCTCCGCCTAGTCCGGCCGCCGGTTCGGCGGCCGCGCCGACGGCGGCGGCACCGCTGCCGTGCGACCCGTCCGCCGACGGGATCGTGGCCGCACGCTGCGCCGCACCCCTCATCCGGGCGGCCACACCGTCCGCCCGGCCGCTGAGCCGCTCCCCGTTGCCCGGCCCGAGGTCCGGGCCGGCGCGGGCGAGCAGCCTCCGGGAGCCCCAGAGCACGTGGTGGCCCGTGATCATGGCCGCCTGCCAGTCGGGCGCGCCGGCCACCGGCGCCCGCGGCTCGCTCTGGCGCTGTGCGTACGCGCTCTCCGCCAGCGCCAGCGCGAGCTGGAGCGCCCGGTCGTCGGGGGCGGTGTCCCGCCTGCCGGCGACCACGGCGGCCGTAGTGGCCTCGACCGTCTCGGCCTCCCGCGCCAGCAGCAGAGCGACCGCGCGGTGCAGCTCGGTCTGCGCCCCCCGCGGCCAGGCCAGCAGTCCGAACACGACGCCGACCGTGCTGCCGATGATCACGTCCATGAGCCGGACCCCGGCCAGCCTCCAGGTCACGGGCGCCAGCTGCGCGAAGACGAAGGACACGACGAGGGTGAACATGCCCTGGGCCCAGCCCACGCCCCGGACCGGTCCCACCGTGAAGGCGACGAGCATCACCAGCGGCAGGATGACGGCGTAGACGGTGGTGTGGCCGCCGACCAGGGCCAGGATCCCGGCGGCCAGGAGCGCGCCGAGCAGGGTCCCGGCGAGTGCCTGGCGGACGGTCGCCTTGGTCTGGGAGACCGTGGTCCGGGTCAGGCTGAGGACGGCCAGCATCGCCCAGAAGCCGTGGGGCAGCGACTCCACGCCGGCGAGCGTGCGGGCGGCCGCGAGCGCGAGGCTGATCCGGACGGCGTTCTGGAAGTGCACGGAGCGCGGCCCGGCGTGCGCCGCCAGCCGGTGCCACCACAGGCGGGGCGCGCGCCGGCCCGCGTACCAGAACCGGCCGGAGTCGGTCCCGGGGGGCAGCGGGGCGCGCCGGCCCCGGACCGCCAGCTCGGCGGCGGTCGCGAAGGCCACGGCGGCGTCCGCCACCTCCAGCAGCGCCGCCCGTCGGCGGCCGCGCACCTCGGTCACCGGCTGCGGCTCCCGCTCGGCGGCCTCCCTCACCTCTTCCCGCAGCCGCCGCAGGGCGTCGGCCTCGGCGGTCGCGCGGCCCGTCCCGGCCAGCAGGGCTCCGGTCTCGGCGGCGGACCGGCCGACGGTCTCCAGCAGCTGCTGTCCGGTCTTGTGCGGCGGCTGCCCCGGAGGGGGCGGGGGCAGGGTCACCAGTCGCCCGAGCAGGGTGCGCGCCCCCAGGCCGGTGTGGGCGAGGGCGCGGTCGCGCAGGCCCGGCCCGGCGGGGCGTTCGGCCTCCTCCACGTGGAGGGGGCGCAGCGACTCGCCGGTCTTCCGGGCGGTCTCGACCTCGGCCGCGGGCAGCGTGTACGGGGGCCGGCCCAGCTCGGCGGCGAAGCGGGCGGCGGTGCCGGCCGCCCCGGCGGCCAGCTCCCGGTAGGTGGTGCCGCGCGGCTCGGGGAGGATGAACTTCTCGGCGAGGATGAGCAGGATCAGGCCGAAGGTCGCGCCCCCCAGCCGTTGGCCGAGGGTGTCGGGTGCGTAGGGCGGGAAGCACGGCAGGATGTAGAGCAGTTGGAGCCCGGGGGCGGCGCCCGCCGCCCGGGGTCCGACCGCGGCCACGAAGGCGATGGCGAAGCCGAAGAGCAGCATGCCGGCCACGGCGGTCCAGGTCCGTACCGCGAGGAAGGTGCCGGCGGTCAGGAGCAGCCACGCCACCGGCAGGGTCCTGACCAGTACGGCGGCCCGCTGGTCGCCGGTACCGGGGATGCGGGAGAGGGCGGCCATCGAGACCACCGCGAAGAGGGCGTACGTCGCCGCCACGGGCCGGTCCAGCCCGTACAGGCACACGTAGAACGCGCCGCACGCGCAGAGGGTGGTGCGGATCGCGCGCCGTGCCACGCCACTGGGGCCGCGGCCTGCGCTCACGTCTTCTTCGGCACCCACCACTCCAGCATCGGGCCGGCCACCGGAAGCCACCACCCGCCGGCCGGGCTTGCCGCGCCCCCGACCGGAGGGTTCAATGAATGAACAGGCATTTATTAAGTGGGAGGTGGCCGGTCGTGGCACGCCCGCGCGGGGTCGAGGACGCGGTGATCCTCCGGGCCGCGGTCCGGGTCATGGGCCGGGTGGGGCCGGCGGGGCTCACCCTGGCGGCCGTGGCCGGCGAGGTCGGTCTGGTGCCCGGCACCCTCGTGCAGCGGTTCGGGTCCAAGCGCGGTCTGCTGCTGGCGCTCGCCGACCGGTCACCGACGGCAACACCGCCCGCTACCGCGGCTCGTTCTTCTACGACCTGGCCAAGTCCGCGGTGATCCGCCTCGCCTTCGCGCAGGCGGCCGAGCTCAGGCCGCACGGCGTCGCCGCCGTGGCGATCACCCCCGGGTTCCTGCGTTCGGAGGCCGTGCTCGACCACTTCGGCGTCACCGAGGCCACCTGGCACGACGGCGTGGCACAGGACCCGGCCTTCGCCCACTCCGAATCCCCCGCGTATCTGGGCCGGGCGGTCGCGGCGCTGGCCGCCGACCCGCAGATCATGGCCAAGTCCGGCCGGGCCCTGGCCACTTGGGGCCTGTACCAGGAGTACGGGTTCACCGACGCCGACGGGACCCGGCCCGACTTCGCCGCCCACTGGGCGAAAAGCCTGGAGGCGGAACACGGCCCGCTCGGCGACCCCCTCTGACCGGCCGTCCCGGACCGCCCCGTCCGGGCGGTGGTAGAACAGCCGCATGGACGAAGCGCGGGCGAGGGACGTACTGACGGCGGCGGGCCTCACCGGGGGCGGGACCGCGGAGCCCGTCCTGCTCGCCCTCGGCGAGAACGCCGTGTTCGC
Source organism: Streptomyces erythrochromogenes (assembly GCF_036170895.1). Taxonomy (NCBI): domain Bacteria; kingdom Bacillati; phylum Actinomycetota; class Actinomycetes; order Kitasatosporales; family Streptomycetaceae; genus Streptomyces; species Streptomyces erythrochromogenes. The sequence continues at coordinate 2,025,978 of NZ_CP108036.1, forward strand.
GGCCGGCGACCTCGTGGTCAAGGTGGGCCGGGAGGCCGCGCTGCTGGAGCGGGCCGAGCGCGAACTGGCGGTGGCGGACTGGTTCGCCGCGTCCGGCATCCCGGCGGTCCGCGCGGCCGAGCCGCGGCCGCGGCTGGTGGGCGGACATCCGCTGACCCTGTGGCACCGGCTGCCGGACGCGGTGCGGCCCGCGGGGCCCGAGGACCTGGCGGTGCTGCTGCGGGCCGTCCACGCGCTGCCCGACCCGCCGTTCGCCCTGCCGGCACGGGACCTGCTGGGCGGGGTGGAGCGCTGGCTGCGGCTGGCGGGGGACGCGATCGACCCGGCCGACGCGGCGTACCTGCGCTCCCGCCGCGACGGCTACGCGGACGAGGTGGCGGCCCTGTCCCCGCACCTGCCGCCGGGCCCGGTCCACGGCGACGCCCTGCCCCGCAACGTCCACGTCGGCCCGGACGGCCCGGCTCTCGTGGACCTGGAGACCGTATCGGCGGACCTGCGCGAGCACGACCTGGTGGTGATGGCCCTGTCCCGCGACCGGTACGGGATGCCCGCCGGGGAGTACGAGGCCTTCGCGGCGGCGTACGGATGGGACGTCCGCGACTGGGAGGGCTGCGCGGTCCTGCGCGGCGCCCGCGAGACGGCCAGCTGCGCCTGGGTCGCCCAGCACGCCCCCGCCGACCCGGGCGCCCTGGCCGAGTTCCGCCGCCGGGTGGCCTCCCTCAGGCACGGCGACCCGCGGACGCAGTGGCGTTCCTTCTAGGGTTCAGGGGTGGTGGGGACACCACCGACCTGCGAATATCTGCGGATGATCACACTCTCCGACGATCTCGGACACCTTTCCTACGTCGTCACCGGCGACGGACCGCCCGTGGTGCTCGTGCACGCCGGGATCGCCGACCACCACATGTGGGACGCGGTCGTCCCCGCCCTCGCGGAACGGCACACCGTCATCCGCTACGACCTGCGGGGCTTCGGGCAATCCGCGCCGCCGAGCGGCCCGTTCAGGGAGACCGACGACCTGCGCCGCCTCCTGGACCACCTCGGGCACGAGCGGGTCCGGCTCGTGGGGGCGTCCTGGGGCGGCCGGGTGGCCGTGGACTTCACCCTGACCCACCCGGACCGGGTCCACTCCCTCGCGCTGCTGGCCGCGCCGTGGCCGGGATACGACTGGTCCGCGGAGATGATCGCCTACGACGAGGCGGAGACGCAGGCCTTGGCCTCGGGCGATCTGGACGCCGCCGTCGCCACGAACCTGGACATGTGGGTGCGCGGTCCGGCGCGCGCGTGGGAGGACGTCGCCACGGGCCTGGCCGACCGGCTCCGCGAGCCGATCCGCACGTCGCTGGTGAACCAGGACGTCGTCGGGGAGCACTCCCAGGGCGTCGTACGGGGCGACCTGTCCGGGATCTCCGTCCCCACCCTGGTCGGCATCGGCAAGCTCGACGTCGCCGACTTCCAGGACATCGGCCGGCGTTACGCCTCCGAGATCCCCGGCGCCACCCTGGTCGAGTTCCCGACGGCCGCCCACCTCATCGCGATGGACGCGCCCGCCGAACTCACGTCGGCGCTGGGCCCGTTCCTCGCCCGCTAGCCACGGCGCGGTCCTTGCGCCGGCCCGATCGGCCGGCGCAAGGACGGGGGTTGCGGCGCTACTTCGTGTAGTAGCCGGCCACATCGGCGATCAGGTCCACCGATCCCGCGTTGTTGTAGAAGCTGACCTTTCCGTTCACCACGGGGACGATGACGAGGTTCGGAATCGTCTGCCCGGCGGTGAAGTTGAGGTTCGACGCGCTGGTACGGGTCGTGCCGTCCGGGTACACCGACACGTAGCTGCCCGTGGTCGGGTCGGTCGCCGTCACGTTCAGGACCACGGCCGTGACACCCGAGGCCGGGATCCCGGCGCTGCCCGCGACCTGCAGGGTCACCGTGCCGCCCTGGCCCACCTTCGCCTTCGGCACACCCAGCCCGCTGCGCGTGTCCATCAACCGCGTCGGCGTGACCGGCTTGTACGAGGAACCCGAGCCGTCCGTCGTGTAGTAGCCCGCCACATCGGCGATCAGGTCCACCGAACCGGCGTTGTTGTAGAAGCTGACCTTCCCGTTCACCACGGGGACGACGACCAGGTTCGGAATCGTCTGCCCGGCGGTGAAGTTGAGGTTCGACGCGCTGGTACGGGTCGTGCCGTCCGGGTACACCGACACGTAGCTGCCCGTGGTCGGGTCGGTCGCCGTCACGTTCAGGACCACGGCCGTGACACCCGAGGCCGGGATCCCGGCGCTGCCCGCGACCTGCAGGGTCACCGTGCCGCCCTGGCCCACCTTCGCCTTCGGCACACCCAGCCCGCTGCGCGTGTCCATCAACCGCGTCGGCGTGACCGGCTTGTACGAGGAACCCGAGCCGTCCGTCGTGTAGTAGCCCGCCACATCGGCGATCAGGTCCACCGAACCGGCGTTGTTGTAGAAGCTGACCTTCCCGTTCACCACGGGGACGACGACCAGGTTCGGAATCGTCTGCCCGGCGGTGAAGTTGAGGTTCGACGCACTCGAACGCGGCGTTCCGTCGGGGTACACGGAGACGTGGCTGGCCGTGGTCGGGTCGGTCGCCGTCACGTTCAGGACGACAGCCGTGACACCCGACGCCGGGATCCCGGCGCGGCCCGCGACCTGCAGGGTCACGGTCCCGCCCTGGCCCACCTTCGCCTTCGGCACACCCAGCCCGCTGCGCGTGTCCATCAACCGCGTCGGCGTGACCGGCTTGTACGTGCCCAGGCCGGAGACCGCGGGCGGGGTCACCGTCAGCGTGCCCGCCCCGTACGAGGAGCCCAGCGCGCTCACGCGGATGTTCCAGTTGCCCGCGGGAGCCGTGCGCAGGTCCACGGTCGCCTTCAGGGTGCGGGCGTCGTCGGAGACCGAGACGGTCGTGGCCGTCAGTGGCGCCGGGCCGCCGGTCAGCTGGACGGTGGTGCCCATGCCCAGCGCGGTGCCCTGAACGGTGAGGGTGGCGACCGTACCGCTCTGCACGCTGGTCGGCGTGACCGTCCCGACGGACACCTCCTCCGAGCCGCACGGCGCGGTGGTGCAGACGAGTTCGGCGCGGTAGGCCGTGCGGTCCGTACGGTCCGGCAGCGCGAGGACGAACAGGCTCTGCTCGGAGCCCTGGCACTCGTACGAGGACGAGGTGTTCATGCAGAGGTTGGTCCCGGCCTTGCTGTACAGCGAGGGCTGCGGGGTGTACGTCCCACCGTCCGTGGCGGTGATGTCGGCCCTGAACCGGTCGCCCGAGATGCTCGGCAGGACGGCGCACACGCCGGTCCGCTCCTCGGAGAGCGTGCCGGTCAGCGGGCCGTAGCCGTACGCGACCGAACCGACGCGCTTGCATTCGGCGGCGGGCCCGGCGGCCGTGGCGATCCGCCAGGCGTCGAGGCGGTAGGAAGCGGGCAGGGACCAGTTCTCGGGAGCCTGGGTGACGACCTGGTAGCCGGTGGACCCGGTGGGCGTGCACGCCCAGGTCCGCGGATGGCAGGCGATGTTGCCGGCGTTGTCCATGATCAGCATGTGCGTGCTGTCGTGGGTGTCCCGGACGTCGACGTGCAGCCGGTCCGTGGCGGCGGCCGTGGTGACCCGGTGGCAGCGCAGGGTACCGCTCTGGCCGGACGTCCCGGTCGTTGCCGGGGCGCCGACCGCCGTAGCGGCGGAGGTGGCGCAGCCGCGGGCCGTGGCGGTGACGTCGCGGCGGTCCAGGGTGTGGCCGCGCGGGACGTCCTGGCCCTCCAGGAGCACGGTGTAGGCCTTGCCCGCGGTGAAGGAGCAGCTGGTGAGGCCGTCCGTCCGGAGCTGCTGGCCCGGGGTGGGGTGGCTGTAGCAGGACGGCCCGTCGCCATCGGTGTCGATCATGGTGATCGCGTAGTCCGGGAACAGGTCCGCGTCGTCCGGAAGGCTGTAGCGGACACGGAGGAGCTCGGCGGTGGAGTGCGCGTCGGCCGGAATCGTCAGGCAGTGCGAGAAGACGCCGTTGCCGGTCTCCAGCCGCACCGTCCCCGAGTCGTCGGCGAACGTCCCCGCGGGCAGGGTCCGGCACTCCTTCTGGAGTACGTCCGTACGGACGAAGTGGACGCCGTACGGACCGGTGGCCTCGGTGTCGTCGGCGTGCACCAGCGCGCGGAACGGCGCCGTCCCGGTCAGTGCGCACTCGCCCCGCACCAGATCGCCGGCGGTGCACTGCGCGGTGCCGTTGCGATCGACCACCTCGACCTGGACGGTCAGGCCCGCGCCGCCGCGCGAGGTGAGGGCGGCGATCCGGGCGCCCTGCGGGCTCGGCAGCTCCAGGCAGTGCGTCTGCCCGGCCGCGGTGAACGTGCCCGCGTACCGCCCCTCGGTGACGCCGACGCAGTCCTCGGCGACCGGTGCGGCCTGTGCTGCGCCCACGGGCGCGAGCAGTGCCGCGAGGATGGCGAACAGACACGTCAATACGGTGGAAACCAGGCGTCTTCCGGACGCCGATGCGGTTGTCATGGACCCCCCATGGTGATGTGCGACGAGCGATCGTCGCACATCCGTACGGGATCGGCGTGGCCGATTCTCGTGTGCCCCGCCACCGCCCCGTCCGGCCGGGTCCGGTCAGGCCGGTACCAGGTCCCGCAGGGGCCAGGCGGTGTCGATCACCGCGTCCGGGGTGCCCTGGCGGCGCAGGTAGGACTGGAAGTCCCGGGCCCAGCGGGCGTGCCAGGTGCCCTGCTGTGCGTGCAGGTCGGCCGGGGTCAGCGCGGCCACCTGCGGGTGCCGCTCGGCTATCGCGCGGGCCACATGGACCGCGGCCAGCGCGTCCGCGCCCGCGTCGTGCGCCGCTTCCAGCGTGACCCCGTACACCCCGCAGACCGCTTCCAGGGTCCGCTTGCCGCGCCGGAAGCGATCCACGGCGCGGTCGATGGTCAGCGGGTCGACCACCGGGCCGGTCCGCGCGCCGCCCAGCCGGTCGGCCAGCGAGGGCAGCCCGTGCCGGGCCAGTTCGGCGCTCAGCAGCGTGAGGTCGAAGGCCGCGTTGTACGCCACGACGACCGCCCCCGTACGCCAGTGCGCGACCAGCGCCTGCGCGACCTCGTCGGCGACCTCCCGCACCGGGCGGCCCTCCGCGACCGCCCGCTCCGTGCTGATCCCGTGGATGGCCGAGGCCCCCTCCGGAATCGGTATCCCCGGATCCGCGAGCCAGCCTCGCCGCTCGTGCACCGCACCGCCGCGCACCTCGACCACGGCCGCCGTCACGATCCTCGACTCGCCCGGCTCCGTGCCGGTCGTCTCCAGGTCGAACCCGATCAGCACCCGGCCGTGCCAGCCCCCCGTACCGCGCTGGTCCTCCACCCCTTGTCCCTCCCCCGTACACCTTCGGTCAACGGGTTTCAGCCTGCCACGGGCCACTGACAAGCCCGGCGACGCCCCTGCCGGGGGGTGCTCACGACACCGGCCGGGAGTCCTCCCACATCGACTCGAACTCCTCCCGGTAGGTCGTGAAGAGTCCGTGGTCCGCGTCCTTGGGCACCCCGCGGCCGCCGCCCCGCAGCACCAGCACGGGCGATTCCATGCCGCGCGCCCGCCGCAGGTACGACTGGACCACCGCGATGCCCGAGGCCTGCCCCTCCACCAGGTAGGCGGTGAAGCGCGGCGTCTCGTCGAAGACGTGGATCTCGAAGCGCGAGGGGTCCCGCAGGCCCGCCCGCACCCTTCGCACGTGCAGGATGTTCATCTCGACCGAACGGCTCAGCTCGCCCTTGCGCAGCCCCAGCTCCCGCTCGCGCCGTTTGACCGCGCTGCTCGCCGGGTTCAGGAACAGCAGCCGAACCCGGCAGCCCGCCTCCGTCAGCCGGACGAGTCTTCGCCCCGAGAAGTTCTGCACCAGCAGGTTGAGGCCTATCCCGATGGCGTCGAGCCGCCGCGCGCCCCCGAAGAGGTCCTCGGCCGGCAGGTTGCGCTGGAGGCGCACCCGGTCCGGGTGGACCGAGACGACGTCCGCGTACCGGTCGCCCACCAGGTCCTCGACGGCGTCGATCGGCAGCCGGTCCGCGGCGGGACTGCCGGAGCCCCCGCCCAGCACCTCCAGCAGCCGCGCCGAGGCCCGCTCCGCCTGCTCCAGCACGGGCCGCGACAGCGCCCGGTTGCGGGAGACGACGTTGCGGGTGACCTCCAGCTCGTCCAGGGCCAGCTCGATCTCGCGCCGGTCGTCGAAGTACGGCTCGAAGCAGGGCCAGTGCTGGACCATCAGCTCCCGCAGCTGCGGCAGGGTCAGGAAGCTCAGCACGTTGTCGTCGGCGGAGTCGAGCAGGTAGCCCTTGCGGCGGCTGACCTCGCGCACGGCAACGGCCCGCTGCACCCACTCCTGCCCGGCGGGCCCGGCGGCCGCGACGACCCAGTCGTCCCCGCCGTGCACCGGTTCGTAGATCGGCCGCAGCACCGCGCCGACCACCGACCGCAGCCGCTGTTCGATCAGGTTGAGCCAGATGTACGCCCGGCCCGCCCGCTGCGCCCGCGTACGGACCTCGCTCCAGGCCTCCGCGCCCCAGTCCAGTTCGGCTCCGGCCCGCGCGTTCCCGGCCTCCGCCGGCCCGCCCGCCAGGGAGACCGCCCCTGCCGGGATCCCCGTCGGCGCCCCGCCGGGGACACCACCTGGGGCGTCCGCCGGGCCACCCTCGTGACTGCTGTCACCAGGGGGCAGCTCCAGACCTCCCGAGCTCACCCGTGCACCGCCTTCTGCGTCTGGACGCCCGTCTCCAGTGATCACGGAAGGGTATCCCGCGCGCGCGGCCCGGTGCAGCCCGATGGCCCGCACACGGACTGTCCATCGACCCATTATCCGATGCGCCGACAGTCTGCTGACCCGACTGTCAGCTCTGCGGGTCACCCGGTAGGACCACTCCCAAGTCCGCGCGTGCGGGCCCTCTTTCGGGGAAGATCTGGCAGTGACGCGGTCCACGCCGGATCATCCGGGAGTCTTTCGATACGAGGGAAGAGTCGTTGTCTATGCAGGTCTGGCCGGGACAGGCGTATCCCCTCGGCGCCACGTACGACGGCGCCGGAACCAACTTCGCGGTCTACTCCGAGGCCGCGCGGCGCATCGAGCTGTGCCTCCTCCACGACGACGGTTCCGAAACCGCCGTCGAACTGCGCGAGACGGACGCCTTCGTCCGCCACGCGTACCTGCCCGGCATCATGCCGGGGCAGCGCTACGGCTTCCGCGTGCACGGCCCCTACGAGCCCGAGCGCGGCCGGCGCTGCAACGCGGCGAAACTGCTGCTGGACCCGTACGCGCGGGCGATCAGCGGCGAGGTGAACTGGAACGAGGCGGTGTACGGCTACCACTTCGGCCGCCCCGATTCCCGCAACGACCTCGACTCCGCCCCGCACACCATGAGCTCGGTGGTGGTGAACCCGTACTTCGACTGGGCCAACGACCGGCCGCCGCGGCACGAGTACCACCACACCGTGCTGTACGAGGCCCACGTCAAGGGGTTGACCATGCGTCATCCCGACCTGCCCGAGGAGCTGCGCGGCACGTACGGGGCGCTCGCGCACCCGGCGGTCATCGGCCACCTCGCCAAGCTCGGGGTGACGGCGCTGGAGCTGATGCCGGTGCACCAGTTCGTCAACGACCACCGGCTGGTCAACGACGGGCTGAGCAACTACTGGGGCTACAACACGATCGGCTTCTTCGCCCCGCACAACGGCTACGCCTCGGGCGACCGCGGCCAGCAGGTGCTGGAGTTCAAGTCGGCCGTGCGGGCCCTGCACGAGGCCGGCATCGAGGTGATCCTCGACGTGGTCTACAACCACACCGCCGAAGGCAACCACCTGGGGCCGACGCTGTCCTTCCGGGGGCTGGACAACGCCTCGTACTACCGGCTGTCGGACGACCCGCGGCACTACATGGACACCACGGGCACCGGGAACTCGCTGCTGATGCGCTCCCCGCACGTGCTCCAACTGATCATGGACTCGCTGCGCTACTGGGTCACCGAGATGCACGTGGACGGCTTCCGCTTCGATCTCGCGGCGACGCTGGCCCGCCAGTTCCACGAGGTGGACCGGCTGTCGTCGTTCTTCGACCTGGTCCAGCAGGACCCGGTGGTCAGCCAGGTGAAGCTGATCGCGGAGCCGTGGGACCTCGGCGAGGGCGGCTACCAGGTGGGCAACTTCCCGCCGCTGTGGACGGAGTGGAACGGCAAGTACCGCGACACCGTGCGGGACCTGTGGCGCGGGCAGCCGCGCACGCTCGCGGAGTTCGCGGGGCGCCTGACGGGATCCTCGGACCTCTACCAGGACGACGGGCGGCGCCCGCTGGCCTCCATCAACTTCACCACCTGCCACGACGGGTTCACCCTGAACGACCTCGTCTCGTACGACGAGAAGCACAACGAGGCCAACCGGGAGGGCAACCGGGACGGCGAGAGCCACAACCGGTCCTGGAACTGCGGGGTGGAGGGTCCGACCGAGGATCCGGAGGTCCTGGCCCTGCGCGAGCGGCAGATGCGCAACTTCACGGCCACCCTGCTGCTGTCGCAGGGGGTGCCGATGCTCAGCCACGGCGACGAGTTCGGCCGCACGCAGGGCGGCAACAACAACGCCTACTGCCAGGACAACGAACTGTCGTGGGTGGACTGGCCGGAGCCCGGCAAACCGGCGCCGTCGCTGCTGGAGTTCACCCGCCGGATGGTGTGGCTGCGCCGCGACCACCCGGTCTTCCGGCGGCGCCGGTTCTTCCACGGCCGACCGGTGGAGGGCACGCACGACGAGCTCTCCGACATCGCCTGGTTCACCCCGCACGGCGAGGAGATGCGGGCGCGCGACTGGCAGGCGCAGCACGCACGGGCGCTGACCGTGTTCCTCAACGGGGAGGCGATCTCCGAGCCGGGCAGCCGCGGGGAGCGGATCACCGACGACTCGTTCCTGCTGATGTTCAACGCGGGTGCGGATCCGCAGGACTTCACCGTCCCGCCGGGGCACGGCGCGCAGTGGCGGCTGGTGGTGGACACCTCCCGGGCGGACGTACTGCCACCCGGCACCGGGCCGCAGTACGCGGCCGGCGACCGGGTGGCGCTGACGGGGCGGTGCCTGGTGGTGCTTCAGCGGCCGGCGTAGGCGGGGTCCGGGACCGGTGGCCGGGCCTGCCCGGCGGCCGGTTCGCCGGGCGGCGCCACGGCCGGACCGGCAGCCGGGGCGGTGTGCGTACGGGCGGCGGGCACCCGGGTGACGAGGGCGAGGGTCAGGCAGAGCGCGGCCGCCCCCACGGCCACGGCGAAGGACCCGCTCGGGCCGTACCTCTCGGCGAGGCGCCCCGCGACGACGAGCGCCACGGCCTGCCCGGCCACCAGGCTGCTGGCGGCGAAGGCCATCGAGGTGGCGAGCCGGGCCGGTTCCACGGCCCGCTCCGTGAGCGCGAACGCGGTGATCAGATGGGGTGCGTAGGCGGCCCCGAGCACGGTGACGACCGCGTACAGCGGCCACAGGCTGTCGGTGACCAGCAGGGGCGCCGAGAGCACGAGGGCGGCTCCGGTCGCCACCCGCCAGCGCAGCCGCAGGCCGAAGCGGGCGGGCAGCGCGCCGAGCGCGAGGCCGACGGCGGCGCTGACGACGCCCATCGCGGAGTAGACGACGGCGGCCTGGTCCGGGACGCCGAGTCGGATGGTGAGCGCGGTGATGCCGGCCTGGCAGGCGCCGAACATCATGCCCTGGAGGGCGAGGGAGCCCCGTACGGCGTAGACCACCGCGGGCGGCCGGACCCGGCGGCCCGTACGCCGTGCGCGCGCCGGGGAGCCGGCGGTGGCGGAGGCGGTCGGGTGCAGGGCGAAGGCGCTGCCGAAGACGGCGACGAGGCCGGCCGCGCCGGCCAGGGCGAAGGCCGGGTGCGCGATCAGCGCGGCGAGTCCGACCAGGGCGGGTCCGAAGACGAAGGAGGCCTCGTCCAGGGTGCCTTCGAGCGCGTGTACGGCGCCCACGACGCCCTCGTCGGCCTTGGCGCGGTGGGCGAGGGCGACGGAGCGGGTCCGGGCGAGCGGCCCGATCAGCGGCACGGAGGCGCCGGTGAGGGCGCCGATCTCGGCGAGCGGGAGGGTCGCGAGGTGGGTGAGGGCACCGGCGACCAGGGCGGCGGTGGCGACGGCGTTGACCGCGGCGGCGGCCAGGACGACGGGCCGCTGCCCGTGCCGGTCGGCGAGCCAGCCGAGGACGGGCCCGAAGAGGACCTGGCCGATGGAGAGGGTGCCTCCGACGATGCCCGCGGTGGCCAGGGAGCCGCTGGTCTGGGCGACCAGCAGAAAGCTTCCGAACTGGGACATCGCCACGGGCAGGCGGGCGAGGAAAGAGACGAGCGGGAGTAGGGGCCCGGTCAGGGCGATGACTCTTCGATAGGTGTTGACGGTTCCGACCACTTGATCGACACTAACCCGGCGCAGTCACTCGGATGCATTGGGTCATGGCACGGAATCCGGCAGGTTGGGTACGTACGTTCTCATGAGCCAGCCGCGCCCGACCCCCGCATCGGAATCTGATGTTCCGAAACCCGTCACCCCGGCGTCGACCTACCGTCTCCAACTGCGCCCGGAATTCCCCTTCGCGGCGGCCGAGGCGGCCGTACCGTACCTCGCCTCGCTCGGCGTGTCGCACCTGCACCTCTCCCCCGTCCTGGAGGCGGCGCCCGGATCGGCCCACGGGTACGACGTCACCGACCACTCGCGCGTACGGGCCGAACTGGGCGGCGAGCCCGGCCTGCGGGCCCTGGCCCGTTCCGCCCGGGAGCACGGCCTCGGCCTGGTCCTCGACATCGTGCCCAACCACATGGCGGTGCCGACGCCGCTGCGGCTGAACCGGCCGCTGTGGGAGGTGCTGCGGGACGGGCCCGACTCGCCGTACGCACGCTGGTTCGACATCGACTGGGAGGCCGGCGGCGGGCAGGTGGTGCTCCCGCTGCTCGCCGGGCCGGTGGACTCCTGCGACCTGCGGGTCGACGGCGGGGTGCTGCGCCACGGGGAGCAGGAGTTCCCGCTGCGGGAGGGGACCGAGGGCCTGGCGCTGCCGGAGCTGCTGGCCGCGCAGTGGTACCGGCCGGCCTGGTGGCGGGAGACCTCGACCGCGCTCAACTACCGCCGCTTCTTCACCATTTCGGAGCTGATCGGGGTCCGGGTGGAGGACCCGGACGTGTTCACGGCCACCCATGCGAAGGTGCTGGAGCTGGTCCGGGACGGGGTCGCGCAGGGGCTGCGGATCGACCACGTGGACGGGCTGGCCGACCCGGAGGAGTACCTGGGCCGGCTGCGGGCCGCCGTCGGCGACGACTGCTGGGTGGTGGTCGAGAAGATCCTGGCCCGCCACGAGCGGCTGCCGGCCGCCTGGCCGGTGGCGGGGACCACCGGGTACGACGCGCTGCACCGGGTCGACGGGGTGTTCACCGATCCCGAGGGCGCCGCGGAACTGGCGGACCGGTACGGCGAGTGCACCGGCCTGCCGCAGTGGCCGGAGACCGCCCGCGCCTGTGCGCGGGAGGTGCTGACCGGCGACCTGGCCGCCGAGCTGGGGGCGCTGGAGCGCCGGGCCGGCGGGGAACTCGCCGGTGCGGTTCGCGAGTTGCTGATCGCCTTTCCCGTCTACCGGCCCTATCCCGGCGAGCCCGAGCTGCCGCCGCAGGCGCTGGAGCGGGCGGCCGAGCTGGCCGGTCCGGCCGCGGTGGCCGGCGTACGGGAGCTGCTGCTGCGGGATCCGGCCTTCGCCGCCCGGTTCGCCCAGACCTCGGCGGCCCTGCGCGCCAAGTCCCTGGAGGACCGGGCCTTCTACCGGTACGCGCCGCTGCTGTCGGCCACCGAGGTGGGCGGGGAGCCGGGGCGTCCGGCGGTGTCGCCCGAGGAGTTCCACGCGTACTGCGCCGCCCTGGCCCGGGACTGGCCGGAGACGGGCACGGTGCTGTCCACGCACGACACCAAGCGCAGCGCGGACGTCAGGGCCCGGATCTCCGCGTTGTCGCAGGCGCCGGAGCTGATGGACCGGGAGAGCGCGGCCCCCGACCCCCACCTGGCCTGGGTGGCCCGGCAGACCGCGCTCGGGCTCGGCCGGGCTCCCGAGGCGGTGCCGCGGCTGGCCGACGCCCTGCTCAAGGGGGCCCGCGAGGCCGCCCTGCGCACCAGCTGGACCGACCGGGACGAGGCGTACGAGACGGCCGTCCCCGGCTACGCCCCGGCCCCGCTCGACCTCCCGGCGGAACTCGCGGAGGCGGCCCGCGCGAACCTGCTCGGCATGGCGCTGCTGCACCTCGCGATGCCGGGGGTGCCGGAGGTCTACCAGGGCGCGGAGACCGAGTACCGGGCCCTGGTGGACCCGGACAACCGGCGCCCGGCGTACTTCCCGAGCGGTGCGCTGGCGCGGCTGGACGCGGGCGCCGCCCCGCACGGCCCGGCCGAGGAGAAGCTGGCCCTCACGGCGGTGCTGCTGCGGCTGCGCCGGGACCGGCCGGAGCTCTTCCGCGGCTACGCCCCGGTCGCGGCCCGGGGCCCTGCGGCCGGCCACCTGGTGGCCTTCACCCGGGCCCCGGGCCTGCTGGTGGCGGCCACGCGGCTGTCCCACCGACTGGCGGGATCGGGCGGGTGGCGCGACACCCGCGTGGACCTGCCGCCGGGCACCTGGACGCCGGTCCTTTCACCACATCCGCATGCGAACTCACCTATCAGGCACAGCAGTTCGGTCGAGGTGTCCGCACTGTTGTCCGACCGTCCGGTGGGTGTCTGGCTCCGCCGCTGAACCCCTGCGGCGTGGCCTGCCGCCCGCTAGGCTTCCTCGCACCCGAGCCGCACGGCCCGCGCGCCCGGGTGGAGGGGGCGAGTACATGGCGGCCGAGAACCCCGGGGTGCTCCAGCAGCGGTACTGGCTGGACCAGGCCTGGGAGGAACACGAGGGAACCGTCTACTGGTCGGCCTTCGACCAGAAGGAACGGGCGGAGGTATTCGTCCAGCAACTACAGCCCCTGGCGCAGCGGACGGGGTCCGAGCCGTTACTGGAACCGTTCCCGGACCGGGCGGCGGTGGCCGGGCCCCGGCCACCGTCGGGGAAGGGCTGGACGAAGTCCTCGAAGGCGGCCGCGAGAGCACGGGCGAGCAAGGACCAGATCGCCGTACCGGGTGATCTTATGCGGCAGGTCCGCCGGGTGTCGTCGCCGCGCAGTCCACATCTCCTCGCCGTTCACGACGTGTTCGAGCACGGCGGCTCCGTCTGGGTCGTGATGGATCCCGTCCAGCCCATCTCCCTGCGACAGTTACTGAAGGAGCAGGGCAAGCTCGGCGGCGCGGGGGCCGCGTACCTCGGGGTGGAGATGGCGGCCGCACTCCAGGAGATGCACGACGCGGGCATCGCGCACGGCCGGTTCGACCCCCGCAGCGTGTTCTTCCGTGGCGACCGCACCCTGGCCCTCGCCGGCTACGGACTGGCCCCCTCCCCGCACGACGGGCAGGGGCCGTGGCTCCGGCCCTGGCGTCCCGATTCCCGCTACACCGCGCCCGAACTGGCCCGGCACACGGCCGACCGGCCTCCCACCCCGAGCTGCTCGGGAGACCTGTGGGCCCTGGGGATGGTCCTCTACGAGATCCTCATGGGCAGCCGCAGTCTCCTGTACGGGCCGCTGCGCAGGTTCCGCTGGATCCGGAAGGTGCACGACGCCCGCCCTCCCCGGGTCCCCGGGGAGGCCGAGCTCACCCTGCTCCTGGCGGTCCTGCTCTCCCCGCATCCGGGCGCCCGGACCTCCGCGGCCGCAGCCGCGGTCTCGCTGCGCCGGCTCGCCGGGCTGCACGAACCGATGCCCGGCGGGCACTGGGCCGTCGCCAACCGGCCGCCGCGCTCCTTCTCGGAGCACCTGCGGGAACAGCTGGTGCACGTGTTCACCACCGCCACCAGCCGGGCCATGGCAGCTTTCCTGACGGGCGTGCTGGTCACCCTGGTCACGCTCTTCGGCTGGCACCTGGTGAGTCGGCCCTCGGCCCCGGACCCGCTGACCGCCCTGCTGTCCGGGGCGGTGTTCGGCGCCGCGTACGGGACGGTACGAGTGGTCCTGATGGCGAGCTGGCACTGTCTGGCACTGCTGCGCGGGGCCCCCGCACCGGACGCCCAGGCCGCGCCCCGGCCCCCCGCCGCGGCGGGCGCGCCTTCCGGCGCGGCGCAGGCTCCGGAGCCCGCGGCATCCGCCGCGCCGCCCGCGCACCTGCTCAGGCTGCCCGCCTGCACTCCCCGGCTGACGCTGCTCGACGCCCCCGCGCACGTGGGGCGGGCCGTCCGGCTGGAGTTCACCCTCGACGTGCCCCCCGGTCATCCCTGGCACCGGGCCTCCGGGGACGCCCGCGCGCCCGCCGAGCTGATGCTGGTGGCGTCACCGCGCGGAGCAGGCTCGACCCTCGTGCCGCCGTGCGCGGGCTATCGCGTACAGGCACCCGGAGGGGAGGCCGCGGCCTTCACGTTCACCGCGCACGCACCGGGGCGGCACCGGCTGCGGATCACCGTGTACGACCGCGCGCACGGTGTGGTGCTGCAGGAACTCGACGCGACCCTGGAAGCCGAGGAGCCCGCCCTCCTCGGCTCCGCCCGGCACGATGGACCGGAGTTCTGAACCGTTGAACCTCCAGATCGACCTGTCCGCCCCGCAGGACCCCAGCCGCGGCTACCGGCTGCTCGCGGAACCCCCGACCTGCGGAGTGCGGCACCTGACCGTCTGCATCCGAACGCCCTCCGACACCGTGACCACCATCAGTCTGTGGGGCCACCCGGACGTCCTGCCGCAGCCCCGCACTGGCTCGTACTACACGGTGCTGGAGACCGGCGCGGAGGAGCTCAGGACGCTGTCGGCCCGCCTCATATCCCGCTGGCAGGAGTTCGTCGCGTACCAGCCGTCCCGGCAGCAGGGGCCGCTCGACGTCCTGCCGTACACCAACATCGCCGATCTCAGCGGCCGTTCTGCCGTCGAGGTGCTGGCCCAGGTGAGCGAGCTGGCCGAGGAGGGCCAGTACCTGCTCGACGAGCTCCTCGCCGGAGACGGCCGCGGACTCGCCGAGGTGCGGCGCCGACTGCTGGACCTGCTCGGGCGCCGGGACCTGCGGATCCGCTTCGACTCCGATCTCGACCTGCCCTGGCCCCTCCTGGCAGTCGGCGCCGGTCCAGGCGCCGGAGCCCCCGGTGAGGAGGATCCGTTCGCCACGTTCCTGGGGCACCGGCACGAGATCGAGGCGCTCTCCGGCGCCTACCCGACCGCCTACTGGTACGAGTCCACCCGCACCCGCCCCGCCTCCAGCGCCTGGACGGACGAGGAACTGGCGGACAACCTGCTCGCGAGCGACGTCCTCAAGCTCCTCGACGACCGGACGGAGCTCACCGAGCGCTTCCACGGCAGCGACCTGCTGGCGACGCTGCACCAGCCGGTCGTCGACCACGACCTGATGTACTTCTACTGCCACGGCGAGTACGTCAGGCAGGGGGACCGGACCTGGCAGGCCCTGCGCCTCAGCGATCCCATGCCGATCGACGCGTCGATCGTGGACCGGTACCGCAAACGGCACACCGAGGCCAACGCCCGGGACGGCGCGCTCTGCCTGTTCCACCCCATGGTCCTGCTCAACGTGTGCTTCGCCGGGGCTCCGGCCACCGCGGGCTACGCCGGCATCGCCGCGGCCCTCGTCAAGCACGGCGCCGTCGGGGTCCTGGCACCGTCCATCGCCATGCCCCAGGTCTTCGGAGCCGAGTTCGCGCTGCAGTTCCTGACCCGCTACGCGGTCCAGGGCCTGCCCGCCGGACGGGCCGTGCTGGAGACCGTGCGCTGGTTCGCCACGACGTACCGCAATCCGCTGGCCCTGACATACGGCCTCGTCTGCGGGATGGACAGCCGTCTGCCCGCACCCCAGGAAGGACCGACGAGTTCATGACCGAACGAAGCCCGCGACGGGTGCACACGCGGCGCCCGGTACGGCCCACGGCCCTGGCGCCCGACGCACTGACCACCGTCGACCTGGACAAGGACGGGTGGCTGGTGTCCGCCGCCACGGGCCGGCCGGTGCGCGCCGACCGGCTGGCCCGGTACCTGGCCGAACGGCTCAGTCCACCGTCCTGGGCCACCGACATCATCGTGTACGTGCACGGCTGGCGGACGGGCAGTCGCTCGGCCATACGCTCGGCGCAGCGCCTGCTCGCCCTCATGGACCGCCAGCACACGGCTCGCGCGACGCTCTACCCGGGGCTGCGCGAACGCTACGCGCCGTGGACGGTCGTGGTGCGCTGGCCCTCGTCGTCGCTGATCACCAAGGGCGGCTACGAGAAGATCCGCGAGCGGGCCCACGCGATGAGCTCCGGCGGCACCGGATACGCCCCGCACGTCCTGGGCCACCTGCTGGGATACCTGCACGCCGAGCGCGGCGATCCGTCTGACCGGACCCTGCGCACCCGGGGCGGCCAGTACCTGCACCTGGTGGGCCACTCCTTCGGCGGCCGCTTCCTGTGCGAGGCGGTGATCCGGGCCGCGGACACCGAGCAGGGCGGCACCCTGGGCTGGAGCACCACCGTCCACCCCTCGCGCCCGTTCACCGTCGACACCCTGACGGTCTTCCAGATGGCCGCCCCCACCGAGGCCTTCGAGTCCCTCTTCAAGCGGCTGCGCCCCGGGCCCGTGGGGCACACCTCACCGGTCGGCGGGCCGCTGGTGTTCACCCACTCCCGCTTCGACCGGGCGACGGGATTCTGGCACCTGCTGGGCGAGCGCAAGCCCGGCATCGGGCACTCAGGCATGCGCCTGTCGCGCGCGGGCGCCGGACTCGCGCCCAACGACGTGTGGGCCACCCGGCTGCTTCGTGCCGACACGCCCTATCCGCACACGTCGCTGGACCACGCCTTCGTGAACGTCGACGCGAGCTGGCGGTACCGGAGCACCAGGATCAACCCGGTCGGGGCGCATTCCGACTTCTACCATCCCGAGACGGCTCACCTGCTGCTCAGTCTGGCCGACCACTCCCGTCCCGCGTCGGCGTAACCCCCGCCGTCGGGGTCCCGGCCCGGACGAGCTCCGCGAAGGCGGCGGCCGCGCCGGTCAGCGGGACCCGGGAGAAGACCGCCAGGCGCCGGTGCCACGCCGGGTCGAGGGAGAGCAGCACGCAGTCCTCGCCGACGGCGCCCCGGACCATGTGGGCCGGGGCCATGACGATGCCCACCCCGGCGGCCGCCATCCGTACGGCCGTCGAGGTGTGTTCCGTACGGAGCACCGTGCGCGGGGTGAAGCCGACCTCGCCGCAGGCCCGGTCGAGGACGAGGACGCCGTCGACCAGCGGCTCCATCGCGCAGCGGATCCAGTCGCGGTGGGCGAGCTCGGCGAGGCGGACGGAGCCCCTCCGCGCGAGCGGATCGTCGAAGGGGACGACGACGACCAGTTCCTCCCGGTCGAGGCGCAGCAGCGGCCCGGTCCACCGCGCGGGCTCCGGTCCCACCGCGAGGTCGGCGACGCCCCGTTCCAGTTGCTCCTCCAGCGCCTCGGTGGAGCCGTATTCGCGCAGTACCAGCGACACCCCCTGGTACAGGGCCCGCCAGCGGGCCACGACGCCCGGGAGCAGCCCGACGGCGACGGCGTGCACGGTGGCGAGGTGCAGTTCACCGCCGGCCACTCCGGCCGCGGCCCGGGCGGCCCGCTCGGCCTGGCGGGCGCTGCGCACGGCGAGCTGGGCGTGCGGGAGGAAGGCGCGGCCCATGGGGGTGAGCCGGACCCCGCGCGGCATGCGTTCCAGCAGGGCGCCGCCCACGGACCGTTCCAGGGCCTTGACCTGGTGGGAGAGCGCCGGCTGGGTGACGTGCAGGGTGTCCGCGGCGCGGGTGAAGGAGGACTCCTCCACCACGGCGAGGAAGTACTCCATCTGGCGCAGGCTCATGGCCTCAAAGCATAAACAGCCTGCATGGCAACCAGAAGATCATTTCCTTGGACCGGACAGAACGGGCCGTGCACGCTGGGGACATGACCAACGACAGCACCGTGGATGTGATCGTGATCGGCGGGGGCACCGGCGGCTACAGCACCGCCCTGCGCGCCTCGGCCCTGGGCCTGACCGTTCTGCTGGCGGAGCGCGACAAGGTCGGCGGGACCTGCCTGCACCGGGGGTGCATCCCCAGCAAGGCCATGCTGCACGCGGCCGAACTCGTCGACGGCGTGGCCGAGGCGCGTGAGCGCTGGGGGGTGCGGGCGAGCGTGGAGTCGGTGGACTGGGCGGCGCTCACCGCGACCCGGGACGACATCCTGTCCCGCAACCACAAGGGAGTGGAAGGGCACTTGGAGCATGCCGGGGTGCGTGTGGTGCGCAGCAGCGTGCGGTTGACCGGTCCGCGGTCGGTACGGGCCGAGGACGGGCGGGAGTTCACCGCCACCCGCGGGATCGTGCTGGCCACCGGGTCCCGGCCGCGTACGCTGCCCGGCCTGGAGCCCGACGGCCGCACGGTGGTGACCAGCGACGACGCGCTGTTCGCCCCCGGGCTGCCGGCTTCGGTCCTGGTGCTCGGCGGCGGGGCGATCGGGGTGGAGTACGCGTCCTTCCACCGTTCCATGGGCGCCGAGGTGACCCTGGTCGAGGCGGCGGACCGGCTGGTCCCGCTGGAGGACGCGGACGTGTCGCGCCATCTGGCGCGCGGGCTGAAGAAGCGCGGGATCGACGTGCAGACCGGCGCCCGGCTGGAGGGGGCCGAACGGCTCGCGGACGGCGGGGTGCGGGCGGCCGTACGCACCGCGCGCGGGGAGCTGCGGGAACTGCGGGCGGAGCGGCTGCTCGTGGCGGTCGGGCGGGTCCCGGTCACCGACGGGCTGGACCTCGCGGCGGCCCGGCTGACGGCCGACGAGCGCGGGTTCGTGGCGCCGGCCGACTGGTCGCGGCTGGAGACGGCCGTCCCGGGGGTCCACGTGGTGGGCGACCTGCTGCCGCCGCCCTCGCTCGGGCTGGCGCACGCGTCCTTCGCGGAGGGGCTGCTGGTCGCCGAGACCCTGGCCGGGGTGGCGAGCGCGCCGGTGGACTACGCGGCGGTGCCGCGGGTGACGTACTCGGCGCCGCAGACCGCCGCCGTCGGGCTGACGGAGGCGCAGGCGCGCGAGGCGGCGTACGACGTGGTGGTGAACACGATGCCGCTGACGGCCGTGGCGAAGGGCATGGTGCACGGGCAGGGCGGCACGGTGAAGGTGGTCGCGGAGCGGGACGGGCGGGTGCTGGGGGTGCACCTGGTGGGGCCGCACGTGTCGGAGATGATCGCGGAGAGCCAGCTGATCGTGGGCTGGGACGCGGAGCCCTCGGACGTTGCCCGCCACGTACACGCCCATCCGACCCTCTCGGAGGCGGTCGGCGAGGCCTTCCTGAGCCTGGCGGGCCGCGGCCTGCACCAGCAGTAGCGCGCGGCCTCCCGGGAGGGTACGGCATAGCCTTGGCCAGGGGTTTCCCCGGAGTTCCGGCGAACTGCGGGGCCCGCGCAGCAGTAGGGGGCGGGCCCGGCGGGCATGGCATCCCTTGTGACTCTCCTCCGTGACATGTGCTACCCCACACCGCAGGAACTCGGGCTGGCCGCCCGCGCTCTGGCGGACGAACACCCCGGCGAGGTCCGGCTCCGCCAGGCCGGCACCTCGCGGGCCGGGCAGCCGATCTGGGTACTGTCCGTCGCGGCGACAGCAGGGCCCGGCACGGTCGGCCCCGGCGGCGCGGTCGGCCCTGGCGGCACGAACAGCCCGGTCGGCACAGACAGCCCGGCCCGCCCGGTCTGCGCGGGCGACCCCGGCGGCCCCGGCGGCGCGAACAGCCCGGGCGGCCCGGGCGGCGCGGTCGGCGCGGGCGACCCCGGCGGCATCGGCGGCACCGGCGGCACCGGCGGCACCCGCAACGTCCTCGTCGTCGCCGGCGCGCACGCCAACGAGCCCGTCGGCGGCGCCACGGCGCTCGCGCTCGCCCGCCGGATCCTGCGCGAGCCGGCACCGCGCGCGGGCTGCGGCTGGCACTTCCTGCTCTGCGCCGACCCGGACGGCGCGGACCTGCACCGCACGCCCCGCCCGTACTCGCTGCTTGACTACCACCGGTACTTCTACCGGCCTCCCGGACCCGAACAGCCCGAGTGGGCGCCGTCTTTACTGCCCGCGGACCGGCTGCCGCCGGAGACCCTGGCGCTGACCGCGCTCATCGACGAGCTGCGGCCGGTCCTCCAGGTCTCCCTGCACGCCACCGATCTCGGCGGCTCCTGGGTGCAGCTCACGCGGGACATCCCCGGCCTCGCCGAGCCGTTCGGCAAATCGGCCGCCGAGCTGCGCATCCCGGTGGAGAACGGGGCCTCGGACGCCGCCGGCTGGCCCTCCCCCGGGCCCGGGATCTTCGTGATACCCCAGCCGGGGAGCGAGGCCGCCGGCGCGTTCCACCCCGAGGACACCCGCCTGAGCACCTGGTACCACGCCCACCGGTACGCCGGCACCACCGCGATCGTCGAAGTCCCCATGTGGGCCTCCGACCTGGTGGACGATCCGGCCCCGCACCCCGACCCGCGCGGCGCCCTGCGGATGCTGGCCGGGCGGCTCACGGCGGACGCAGCGCTCGTCGGCGCGGCCCGCGAGCGGGCCCGGAGCCGGGAGCGGCCGGTTCCGGGCGCGTACGAGGACCCGGCGGCGGCCCCGCTGCTGCGCGCGGTGGACTGGACGCTCGCGCTGATCCCCCTGATCACCGCCGAGTGGACCGGCGCCGGCGCCCCCGCCGAGGCCACGGCGGCGTACATCGCCAGCATCGACGCCTTCGGGCGCCGGCTGTCGCTGCGCGCGGCGGCGATGCTGCTGCGGGTCCTGCGCCCCGAGGGGCATCCGGCGGCGCCCGGGCTGGACCGGCTGGTCACCGGGTGGTGCGAGGAGTTCGCGGCCCGGTTCGGGGCCCGCTGGATCCCCGTGGCCACCCAGGTGGAGCACCAGTCCCGTACCGTCCTGGCCGCCTACGAGAAGCTCGTGGCGGCCGGCCGCTCCACGGGCAGGGCGTAGCGGAACTTGGGGTTCGAGGCGGCGCCGAGGCGGTCGTAGAAGCGGATCGCCCCCTCGTTCCAGTCGGGGGTCTGCCACTGGACCTGTTCCAGGCCCAGCTCGCGGGCCAGCTCCGTCACGCCCTCCATCAGGGCGGCGCCGAGGCCCTGGCCGCGGGCGGCCGCGGCCAGGTAGAGGCAGTCCATGTGCAGGTGCTCCCGCGCGTCCCAGAAGGCGAACTCGGCCGAGCAGGCGGCGTATCCGGCGACGACGCCGTCGGCGTTCTCGGCGAGCAGCACCCACAGCCGGGAGTCCTCGGCGAACAGCCGCGGGCCGAGCCGCCCGGCGAGGTCCGCGGGGCGGGGGGCCGACTTCTCGTAGGCGACGTGCTCGTGGATGAGTTCGACCAGCCGGGGCAGGTCCCCGACCCGGGCGCGGCGGATGACAGGCGTGTGTTCCATGTCCGCCATCCTGCGCGGTCGCTCCCCGCGCCGGACCGGTGGGGGCCCGGCAGCGGACCGGCAGCGGACCGGTGAGGGCCCGGGCCGGGGCTCAGCCCGCAGAGAGCCGGAAGCTCATGTTCCCGAAGCTGACCTGGTCCCCGTCGCGGACGACCGCGGAGCCCGTCACGCGGCGCCCGTTGACGCTGGTGCCGTTGGTGGAGCCGAGGTCCTTGAGCACCCACACCCCGTCGCGCAGGCTCAGTTCCGCGTGCATCCGGGAGACGGTCTCGTGGCTGAGCCGCAGCCCGTTGCCGGGGTCGCGGCCGATCCGCAGGGCCGCCGCGCTCGGATGCGGCAGCAGCAGCTTGGGCAGCCGCTCGGCGGTCCAGGCGCGCCGGACACCGGCGGACACCGCCGAGACCCGGCCGACCCAGCCGAACAGCCGACGGGTCCACGGGCTTTCGGCGGCCTCCCTGGACTGGAGGTCGGCGGTGAGGACCGCGAGGTCCTCGGAACGGCGGGCCACCAGGGCGAGTTCCATGCGGCGCAGGAAGGTGTCGTGGGACAGCTTGCCGAGGGCCGCGCCCTCCCTGAGCTGGCCCAGCGCACGGTCTCGCTCGGCGTCCGACAGCCGCGGCGCGGGAAAGGCAGGAAGTTCGAAACTCGACGTCACAGGGTGATTGTCGGCCCGTCGGGGGCAGAGTGTCCAGAACTCCCCCGCCACGCCCGGAATGATGGGCACGATAAGCATGCTGGACACCGCCGGAGACGAGGGGACCGCCCGTGCAGTTCGAGGTGTGGGCACCGCTGTCGGGCCGGGTCGCCCTGCGACTCGACGACGTGACGTACGACATGGCACGCGATCCGGACCGGGACGGCTGGTGGACCGCGCAGGCCCCGGCCGGGGACGGCAGCCGCTACGGCTTCCTCCTGGACGAGGAGACCTCCCCGCGGCCCGACCCGCGCGGCCGGCGGCTGCCGGACGGCCCCGACGGGCTGTCGGCCGTCGTCGACTTCGACGTCCTGGCCCCCCAGCCCGCGCCGTCACCGCGCGTCCCGCTCCAGGACGCGGTCCTCTACGAGCTCCACGTCGGCACCTTCACCCCCGAGGGCACCTTCGACGCGGCCGCGGCCCGCCTCGGCCACCTCGTCTCCCTCGGGATCACGCACGTGGAGCTGATGCCGGTGTGCTCCTTCGCCGGCCGGCACGGCTGGGGCTACGACGGGGTCGCGCCCTGGGCGGTGCACGAACCGTACGGCGGCCCGGCCGGCCTGGCCCGGTTCACGGCCGCCGCGCACGCGGCCGGGCTGGGCGTGGTCCTCGACGTGGTGCACAACCACCTCGGGCCGTCCGGCAACCACCTGCCCGCCTTCGGCCCGTACTTCACCGACACCCACCACACCCCGTGGGGCTCCGCGGTCAACCTGGACGCGCCCGGCTCCGACGAGGTGCGCGCGTACCTCCTCGGCAGCGCGCTGGCCTGGCTGCGCGACTACGGCCTCGACGGCCTGAGGCTGGACGCCGTGCACGCGCTGGCCGACGGGCGGGCGCTGACCTTCCTGGAGGAGCTGTCCGCGGCCGTCGAAGGGCTCGCCGCGGAGTCCGGCCGGCCGCTGTTCCTGATCGCCGAGTCCGACCGGTGCGACCCGCGCACCACCACCCCGCGCGCCACCGGCGGCCTGGGCCTGAACGCCCAGTGGAACGACGACTTCCACCACGCCCTGCACTGCGCGCTGACCGGTGAGTCCCAGGCGTACTACGCCGATTTCGCCGAGGCCCCGCTGGCCGCCCTGGCCAAGACCCTCAGCCGGGTCTTCTTCCACGACGGGACCTGGTCCTCCTTCCGGGGCCGCACGCACGGCCGGCCGGTGGACCACCGCCGCACCCCGGCCCACCGGTTCGTCGGCTACTCCCAGACCCACGACCAGATCGGCAACCGGGCCCTCGGCGACCGGCTCTCGGCCTCGCTCTCCCCCGGGCTGCTGGCCTGCGCGGCGGCGGTGGCGCTGACCGGGCCCTTCGTGCCGATGCTGTTCATGGGTGAGGAGTGGGGCGCCCGCACCCCGTGGCAGTACTTCACCGACCACCCCGACCCGGAGCTAGCCGAGGCGGTGCGCAGCGGCCGGCGCAGGGAGTTCGCGGCGCACGGCTGGAAGGCCGAGGAGATCCCCGACCCGCAGGACCCGGCGACCCGGGACCGCTCCTGCCTGGACTGGTCGGAGCCCGAACAGCCGCTCCACGCCCGCCTGCTGGGGTGGTACCGCACCCTGGTCGCGCTCCGCCGCACCCACCCGGACCTGCGCGACCCGGACCTGGCGGCGGTCCGGGTCGCCCACGACGAGGAGCGGCGCTGGCTGACCTTCCGGCGGGGCGACGTACGGGTGGCCGTGAACCTCTCCGCCGAGCCGGTGACGATCGCGCTGGGCCGCAACGGGGTACGGGTGCTGGCGTCCTGGGAACCGCTCGAACACCCCGGCCCCGACGGGCGGATCCACCTGCCCGGCGAGTCGGCGGTCGTCCTCGGCCCCTGAGCGCGCGGGGGCTACTCGACGACGGCGAGCTCGCGCGGGGCGTTGTTCAGGCGGCGCCCGCCGTCCTCGGTGACGGTCACGATGTCCTCGATGCGGACGCCGAACCGGCCCGGCAGGTACACGCCCGGCTCGATGGAGAAGCACATGCCGGGGACCAGGGGCTGCTCCTCGCCCTCGACCATGTACGGGGGCTCGTGGGTGGTGACGCCGATGCCGTGGCCGGTGCGGTGGATGAAGCGGTCGCCGTACCCGAACTCGGTGATCACGGCCCGGGCCGCCCGGTCCACGTCCTGGCAGGCGACGCCCGGCCGGACCGCCGCGAACCCGGCCTGCTGGGCCTCGCGGACGATGTCGTGGACCCGCCGCTCCTCGGCGGTGGGCTCGCCGACGTGCACCGTGCGGGAGATGTCGGAGCCGTAGCCGAAGCGCAGGCCGCCGAAGTCGAGGACCACCGTGTCGCCGTGGCGGATGACGCGCTCGCCGGCCTCGTGGTGCGGGTCGGCCCCGTTGGGCCCGGAGCCGACGACGGTGAAGTCGACCTGGGAGTGGCCGTGCGTGCGCAGCAGGGCGGCCAGGTCGGCGGCGACGTCGGTCTCCCGGCGGCCGGCGAAGGGAAGGTGGAGGATCTGCGCGTAGGCGGCGTCGGCGGCGGCTCCGGCCGCGGCGAGGCGCTCCAGCTCCCGCGCGTCCTTGACGGCGCGGAGCATGGGCAGGCAGTCGGTCAGCGCCGCGTAGGAGGTGTTCGGCAACTGCCTCTGGAGGCCGAGGAGATGCAGGGACCAGGTGTTGTCGCTGACCCCGAAGCGGCCGCGGAGGTCCAGCAGCGGGGCGGTCAGGGCGTACGGGTCCTTCCCGTCGGCCCAGTCGCGCAGGGTCAGCGCACCGGCTCCGGGGGCCTTGGCCGCGTCGGGCGCCTCCAGGGCGGGGACGACGAGCACCGGGTCCTGCCCGGCGGCCAGGACGAGGAGGGTCAGCCGTTCCGTCTCGGCGGTGGGGCGGTATCCGGTGAGGTGGGTGAGGTCGGGGCCGGGGGCGATCAGCAGTCCGGCGAGCCCCGCCCCGGCGGCGCTCTGCGCGGCCGCGGCCATGCGGGCGGCGTAGTCGGCCGCGGTGAAGGGGGCGGGGCCGGCGGCGTCGGTGTCATCGGTCATACGGGGGATCCTGCCGTGAGCCGTGCGGCGAGGGCGGCGGCCGCGCCGGTCGGGGCTCCGGGCGAGAGCAGTTCCGTACGGTGCACCAGGCGCGGGGCGGACAGCGGTACGGCGACGCCCGCGCCGGCGGCCTCGGCGACGCGGCGCGGGAGGAGGACGAGGCCGTGCCCGGCGGCGGCCAGCGCGCAGAGGGCGAGCAGGTCGGTGCCCTCGTAGCGGACGGAGGCCCGGGCGGCGGTGAGCGGCAGGCCGATGCCGGGGGCGTCGATCCAGCGGGCGTCGGCGAGGTCGTCCAGGCGGACGGCGGCGCGCCCGGCGAAGGGGTGTCCCTCGGGCAGCAGCACGGCCAGCTCCTCCTCCCCCGCGCCGGTCACGGTGAGGGGTGCGACGTCGGGCAGCCGCAGCGGGTCGCTCGGCGCGGCCGGGCCGTCGACCAGCCCGAGGTCACAGCCGCCGGTGGCCACGGCGGCGGGCACCTCGGCCGGGGGCAGCACGCGCAGGGTGACCCCGGTGGCGGGCAGGGCGGCGAGCAGCCGGGGGCCGACGGCGAGCGGGGACGCGGCGAGCGTGACGCGCCCGGGCGGGGCGGCGGCCAGCCGCAGCACGTCGGCCCGTGCGGCGTCGAGCCGCAGCAGCAGCGGTCCGGCGTGCTCCAGGAGCCGCACCCCGGCCGCGGTCGGTGCGACGGGCCGGCGGGTGAGGAGCTCCGCCCGCAGGTCCCCCTCCAGCGCGGCGATGTGCTGGGAGACGGCGGACTGGGTGTAGCCCAGCTCGCGGGCGGCGCCGGAGAAGGAGGCGAGCCGGGCCACGGCGACGAAGGTGCGGAGCAGGTGTGGATCCATGGTCATCAGGATCACTTATCGGCGGTGCACGAACAATCGTTGGCGCTGAAGCGGGCGGCGGTCACAAGATGATCCACATGACCACCGCACCCACCGCACCCACAGAGGTGGCGCGGATCGCCCTGGTCGGCGACCGCTCCGCGCACGTGAAGTCCCACACCCGGATCCCGCTCCTCCTCGACGCCCTCGCCGCCCGCGACGGGCTGGTCCTCGACGCCTACTGGATCCCCACCGGCGACGCCGCGGCCGAGGCCGCCGCCGGGACCCTGGACCGCTTCGACGCCGTGTGGGTGCTGCCGGGCAGCCCGTACGCCAGCGAGGCCGGGGCGCTGGCCGCGATCCGGGTGGCCCGGGAGCGGGGCATCCCCTTCCTCGGGACCTGCGG
The DNA here is from genome assembly GCF_036170895.1 of Streptomyces erythrochromogenes. Lineage (NCBI taxonomy): Bacteria > Bacillati > Actinomycetota > Actinomycetes > Kitasatosporales > Streptomycetaceae > Streptomyces > Streptomyces erythrochromogenes. The sequence continues at coordinate 2,052,325 of NZ_CP108036.1, forward strand.
CGGCTTCCAGCACACGCTGCTGGAGTACGCCCGGGCGGTGTGCGGGCTGGCCGACGTCGCGCACGCCGAGAACGACCCCGGGGCGCGGGACCTGCTGATCGCCCCGCTCGCCTGCTCGCTGGTCGGCCACGAGGGCGTCGTACGGGCCGAGCCCGGGTCGCTCGCCGAGGCCGCGCTCGGCGCGGAGCGGTCGACGGAGCGCTACCACTGCAACTACGGGCCCGATCCGCGGCACCTGCCGGTCCTCACCGCCCACGGGCTGCGGCTGTCGGGGCACGACGAGGACGGGCAGGTGCGCATCGCGGAGCTGCCCGGGCACCCCTTCTTCCTGGCCACGCTCTTCCAGCCGGAGCTCCACGGCGACGGGACCAGGCCCCACCCGATCATCAGGGCCCTCGCCGTGGCGGCCGCCCGGCACGCCGCCGGCCGCGCCGGCGGGGTCACGGCCCGGCTCGCCGCCACCCCGGCCGCGAGCCGGTCGGCCGGATAACGCGTCGCAGGACCACCCCGCAGATCGGCTATGCTGTGCATGCACATCGACGGGCGGTCCGCCGCCCCTCGTGGTGGGTGTAGCTCAGTTGGTAGAGCACCTGGTTGTGGTCCAGGTGGCCGCGGGTTCAAGTCCCGTCACTCACCCTGATCCCCTGGGGTACGAGGTCTCCTCGTACCCCAGGGGTTTTTTCGTCGCCTAGTCGCGGAGGAAGGCTTCCACTTCGGTGGCGAAAGCCACGGGGGTCTCGTGCGGCGGGTAGTGTCCGGCGCCGGGGAGGGTGTGGATGCGGCAGTTCGGGTACCAGACCTGCCAGGTGGCGCGCATCACGTCGGCGGTGAGCGCGAGGTCGTACTCCCCTACCAGGACGAGCACCGGGACCGTGTTGCCCTTGACGGCGGCGGACAGGTCCAGGGACTGCCAGCTCGCGAGGTAGTCGGCGAAGGCCTCCGGGCGGGAGATCTCCAGGGAGTGGGCGACCATCCGGTCGATCCAGTGGCGGCTCGCCCGGTTGCCGGTGACGAGGTCGAGGATGGCGCGCCGGTGCTCGGGGCTCTCGGCCGCGCCGAAGAAGAGGGAGTGGGCGGTGTCGTCCATCTCGTACGGCGCGGCGGGGACCGGGTTGATCCCGACGAGCTTCTCGATCCGCTCGGGGGCGCGGACGAGGACCTGCTGGGCGGCCTTGCCGCCCATGGAGTGGCCGAGCAGGGAGAAGGTGTCCCAGCCGAGCTGGTCGGCGAGTTCGAGGACGTCGTCGGCGATCTCGGGGAGGGTGTGGCGGCCGGCGACGTCCCGGCGTTCGCCGTAACCGCGGTAGTCGAGGAAGGCGTAACTGAACCCTTCCGGATCCAGGTGGTCCAGCACCGAGCCCCAGTTGGCGGACGTGCCGAACCAGTCGTGCAGCACGATGACGCGGACGGGTCCGGTGCCGATCCGGCGGTGGGCGATGGCCATGCGTTCTCCCTCGGTGACGGGGATGGTGACAACCGACGCCGTACGTCATGCCCACCGCGCCTACCATCACACCGTGAGCCCGACATCGCGCACGGACCCGCTGGTCATGGGGAGCTTCTCGCGGCCGGACGGGGCCCGGCACCCCCATCACCCGCGCAGCTACGAGATCACCGACCCCGCCGAGGCCGACGAGGTCCGGGCCGTCAGGGAGCTCGGCCGCAGGCTCGCCGCCGCGGCCGGCCCCGACCTGTTCGCCTGCTCGTGCGGGGACGACGACGGGACCCTCCACCCCACCCCCGAGTCGCACCGGCTGCTGGACCCGCTGTCCCCCGACGGGATCCCGGCCCGCCACCGCGCCCGCTGGGCGGCCGCGGCGCCTGGGGCACTGCGCGAGTACGCCGGGGCCCTCGCCGCGGGCGCCGAGGAGCCGGCGCCGCCGCGCGGGGTGCCGCTGAGCGTGGTCTTCGGCTGGCTGGGCGCCGTACGTCAGGAGCCGCGCGACGCGGCGTGGCTGCTCGCCGAACGGGCCCCCGTGCGGCTGCTGGCCGGGGCGGCGACGATGGAACTGGCCTGGGCGGTGCGGGAGTCGGACCGCACCGGGCTGGAGGGGGCCGTGCGGTTCTTCGCGGGCGAGGAGTTCACCACCCGCCACCCGAAGCGGCGCCGCGTCCCGGACACCGCCCGCGACCTCCTGCTCCGGCACGCCCGCAGCCACCGCCCCGGGGACCTGGCGGTCCTGGAACGGCGGCTGCTGCGCGCGCCGGAGGACCGGATCAGGCGGTCCTGATCGCCGGGTCGGAGACGCCCGGGGCGCCGGTCTCCACGTGTCCCGCGAAGCGCCGCAGGAAGGTCGTGTCGAGGTCGGAGACGACCTTGACGTCGTACCAGCGGCCCGTGGAGGCGAGGTTCACGGTGTGGGTGACCGTGCCGCCGGCGGCGACCCGGAAGGTCTGGACCGCGCCGCCGTAGGAGTTGGTCACCGTGAGGTTGACCGCGGCCGTGCCCGGGTTGGTCATCGTCAGGGCCAGGTCGCCGGTGGCGCTCACGTGGCGGGCCGTCACCTCGGGGCCGGCCTTCTTCGCCGGGCCCTTCCAGGTGCGCAGGAAGCCGTTGGGGCCCCACACCGTCAGGTTGATCTGGTTGCCGGTGGAACTGCTGGTGGACCAGGTGTCGGCAAGCGTCTTGCCCGCCTCGACCGTGTAGGGCCAGGGGCCGTCCGTGCGGTTGCCCGAGGTGCTGTGGAAGTGGGCGCCCAGGGTCGGGCCGGAGGCGAAGGTGAGGGTGAACTTGCCGGTGGAGACGGTGCGGGCGCCGTCCACGTACGGGACGTAGCCGAGCGCGCGGGTGAACTTGGACCCGGCCTCCTGCGGCGGCAGGGCGCCCGTGGCCGGCGGCGTCGGGTGGTAGGAGGGGTGGCGGTCCTTGTCCGGCGGGACGTAGCCGGCCGTGGACGGCAGCGCGGCGGGGGCGGCGTCGGCCCGGGTGAAGTCGAAGGCCGAGGTCAGGTCTCCGCAGACGGCGCGGCGCCACGGGGAGATGTTCGGCTCCTGCACCCCGAAGCGCTTCTCCATGAAGCGGATCACCGAGGTGTGGTCGAAGGTCTCGGAGCAGACGTAGCCGCCCTTGCTCCACGGGGAGACCACGATCATCGGGACGCGCGGGCCGAGCCCGTACGGTCCGGCCGCGTAGCCGCCGCCGCCCGCGTAGAGGTCCTTCGACACGTCGGCCGTGGACAGGCCCCACGCGGAGGAGGCCGGCGGGTAGGGCGGGACGACGTGGTCGAAGAAGCCGTCGTTCTCGTCGTAGGTGATGAACAGGGCGGTCTTCGCCCACACCGCCGGGTTCGCCGTCAGCGAGTCCAGGACCTGCGAGATGTACCAGGCGCCGAAGTTCGTCGGCCAGTTGGAGTGCTCGCTGAACGCCTCGGGGGCGGCGATCCAGGAGACCTGGGGCAGCGTGCCGTTCACCACGTCGGCGCGCAGCCGGTCGAAGTAGCCGCCGCCCGCCTTGACGTCGGTGCCGGTGCGCGCCTTCTCGTACAGGGGGCTGCCGGGCTGGGCATTGCGGAAGGTGTTGAAGTAGAGCAGCGAATTGTCGCCGTAGTTGCCGCGGAAGGCGTCGTTGATCCAGCCCCAGGAGCCGGCGGCGTTCAGGCCGTCGCCGATGTCCTGGTAGACCTTCCAGGAGATCCCGGCGGCCTCCAGGCGCTCGGGGTAGGTCTTCCAGCCGTAGCCGAGCTCCTGGTTGCCGAGGACCGGGCCGCCGCCGACGCCGTCGTTGCCGGTGTGACCCGTCCACATGTAGTAGCGGTTGGGGTCCGTGGCGCCGATGAAGGAGCAGTGGTAGGCGTCGCACACCGTGAAGGCGTCGGCGAGAGCGTAGTGGAACGGGATGTCGTTCCGCGTCATGTACGACATGGTCGTGGCCGTCTTGGCCGGGATCCACTTGTCGTACTTGCCGTTGTTGTAGGCCTGGTGGCCGCCGGCCCAGTCGTGGTTCAGCCCCTCCAGGAACTGCATCCCGAGGTCCGCGATCTGCGGGTGGAAGGGCAGGACGTCCTTCGTCCCGTTCCACTGGTGGAAGATCGTCTTGCCGTTGTCCTGGAGCACCGGCCGCGGGTCCCCGAAGCCGCGGACCCCCTTCATCGCGCCGAAGTAGTGGTCGAAGGACCGGTTCTCCTGCATGAGGACGACGATGTGCTCGATGTCCTGGATCGTTCCGGTGGTGCCCTGCGCCGAGATGGCGGCGGCCCGGGCGATGCTGTCGTTCAGCATCGCGACGGCGGCCGTGCCGCCGGCTATCTGCAGGAACCTGCGGCGGTTGAGTTCTGCCATGGGGTGACGACCTCTGGGGGTGAAGGGAGGAGTCGAGGGGCGCCCCAAGGACAGCGGCCCCCGGGTACCGGACGGAGATGCCTTCGTGACACGGCGCCGTACACCTGGCGAACGGACGGCGTTCCGGTACGGCGCGCTCGCCCTGCGGCCCGCCGCTGTCGTGCCGCTGCCGCGCCGCTGGGAGGGTACGGCGAACCACGCGCCCACAACAGGCGGCACGAACGGGCCATATGGCCGGAACGACGTGTTCCTACTCATCCGGACCGCGCACCGGAACCCGGCTGCTTGAGCATCCGTACTCAGGCCCCGGGCGCACCCGCCTTGCCATCGTGAGGGCATGTTCATCGAGCCGTGTGACCCGCCGCGGAGCGCCGGGCCGACCGCCGTCGCCAGCTTCCTGCCCGAGGAGGTGCTGTCCTCGGAAGCCCTGCAAGAGGAGGTGGCGCGCCGCAGTGGCCTGGCGCTGCCGCCCAGGCTGCTGACGCAGGCCACCGGAATCCTCTCCCGCCGTGTCGCGGGCGAGGGCGTGTACGCCTCCACGCTCGCCGTGGGCGCCGCCCGCCGGGCCCTGGACGCCGCCTCCCTCTCCCCGCTCGACATCGACCTGCTGCTCTTCGCCTCCGCCTCCCGCGACATGGTCGAGCCCGCGACCGCGCACATCGTGCAGGCGGAGCTGGGCTCGCGGGCCCACGCCCTGGACGTCACCAACGCCTGCAACAGCTTCGTCAACGGCATCGACCTCGCCCGGTCCATGATCCTCGCCGGGCGGGCCCGGCGGGCCCTGGTGGTCACGGGCGAGACCCCGAGCCGGGCGGTGCGCAAGGACCCGTCCGGGCTCGCGGAGCTGCGTGACGGCTTCGCCGGCTACACCTTCGGCGACGCGGGCGCGGCCGTCGTGGTGGAGGCCGTGGAGCGGGGCGGCATCCTCCACGTGGACACCGAGACCCACTCCGAGCACTGGGAGGTCGGCGGCATACCGGGCGGCGGTTCGCGGCACCCGCGCGGGGACGCGTACACCTACTTCCGGGGCGACGGGCACGAACTGCGCGGCGTCTTCGAGAAGGTGGGCACCGCCGTCATCGACCGGACGCTGCACCGCACGGGGATGGGGTGGGACGACTTCGCCAAGGTGCTGGTGCACCAGGTGACGGTCCCCTACCTGGAGCGGTTCGCCGAACTGACCGGAGTGCCCGCCGACAAGCTGGTGGTGACCGTGCCGGAGCTCGGCAACGTGGCCAGCGCGAGCATCGGAGTGCAGCTGGACCGCGTGTTCCCGCAGCTGGCGCCCGGGGAAAGGGTGCTGTTCGTCGGCCTGGGCGGGGGCATCAGCATCATGACGATGGTCTGGGAGAAGTCGTGAGCCGCATGTGGGTCGTCGTACCCGCGCACGAGGAGGAGGCCCGGCTCGCGGACACCCTGCGGGCGCTCGCCGCGCAGCGCGACCGGGACTTCACCCTGCTGGTCGTCGACAACGCCTCGGCGGACCGCACCGGCGCCGTCGCCCGGGAGTTCGCGGCGCACGCGCCCTTCCCGGTGGAGGTGATCGAAGAGCCCGAGAAGGGCGTCGGCTCCGCCGTGGACACCGGCTTCCGGTACGCGATCGCGCGCGGAGCGCGGCTGCTCGCCCGCACCGACGCCGACTGCCTGCCGCGGCCCGGCTGGACGGGGGCCGCGCGGACCGCGCTCACCCGCCGCCCCGGGCTCGTGTGCGGGCGGATCACCGCCCGCCGCGACGAGCACGGCCCGCTGGGCCGGGCCGGTTTCGGCGCGCTGGTGGCGCTCGCCGCGCTCTTCGGCCGGCTGCGGCCGCGGCACGCCCGCCGGCACGGCTACCGGGCGCCGTACCGCATGCACGCCGGGAACAACATGGCGATCACCGCCGAGCTGTACCTGGCCGTCGGCGGCATGCCGCGGCGCCCCTCGCCGACCGACCGGCTCTTCCTCAACGCCGTACGCCGCCACACCGACCGGATCGTCCACTGCCGGGAGATGGTCGTGGAGAACTCGACGCGGCGCCTGCGGGCCTACGGGCTCGCCGGCACCGCCCGCTGGTACCTGGACCAGGGCAGCGGCACGCACGGAACGGACGACCCCCGCTGATGCTGGACCGACTCGACCACGCGCTGCGCAGTCGCCCCGAGCGGCCCGCCGTGCTCACCGCCACCCGTACCGGCGCACCGCGCGTGCGGGCCACCCGCGGCGAACTCGCGGAGCTGGCGGACGCGTTCGCCGCCGCCCTGCACGCGCGCGGACTGCGGGCCGGGGACACCGTCGGGGTCGCCGTGCGCCCCGGGCCGCGGGCCCTCGCCGTCCTGCTCGCCCTGTGGCGCCTCGGCCTGCGCGGGGCCGTCCTGGACCCGGGCGCCGGGCCCGACGTGCTGCGCGCCCGGCTGGCGCTGGCGCGGCCCGCGCTGGTGCTGGCCGACGCGGCCGCGCAGGCGGTGGCGGGCTGGGCCCGGCCGCTGGCCCGGCGGGCCGGGCTCGCGCTGCCCGACCTGGCCGGCCTGGGGCCGGTGGCCACGGTCGGGCCCCGGCTGCCGGGGTGCGCGCCCGCCCTGGACCTGGGGGCACAGAGGCTCGGCGTCCCCGCGCACGCCTCCGTGGACGGCGACGCCGACGCGGTGATCGTGTTCACCTCCGGGACCACCTCCCGGCCGCGGGCGGTGGTGCACACCCGGGCGAGCCTGTCGGCCGGCATGGCCACGGTGTCGTCCCTCTTCGACGCCCGCGGGGACGACCCGGTGCTCGGCGGCACCTTCTTCGTCCTCGTCCCCTCGCTGACGCGCGGCGCCCCCGTGGCCCTTCCGGCCGCGGGCACCCGCCTGCTGGCACGGCAGTTGCACCGGCTGCGGCCCTGCGACAGCTACCTGACCCCGCCCCGGCTGCGGGACGCGCTGGGCGCGGGCGCCCGCTTCCACGGCCGGGTGTGGACGGGCTCCGCACCGGCCGGCGCCGGCCTGCTGGAACGCGTACGGGAGGCGGGCGCTGCCGAGGCGTGGGGCGTGTACGCGCTCACCGAGCTGTTCCCCGCCGCCGCGGTCGAGTCCCGGGAGAAGTCCGCCTTCGACGGGCCCGGGGACCTGGTCGGGGCGCCGCTGCCCGGCGTACGGGCCGAACGGGACGAGGACGGGCAGCTGCTGCTGTCCGGGCCGGCGGCCCGCCACCGCTACCTCGGGGAGGAGCCCGACCCGTGGGTGCGTACGGGCGACCGGGCGCGGCTGGACGACACGGGCCGGATCGTCCTGGAGGGCCGGTGCAAGGACATGGTGCTGCGCCGGGCCGAGAACATCTACCCGGGCCTGTACGAGCCCGCCCTGCACGTGCCGGGGGTGGAGCTGGCCGTGCTCGTCGGGATCCCGGCGGGCGACGGCGACGAACGCCTCGTCGCCGTCGTGCAACCGCGGCGCGGCGCGGACGAACCGGCCCTGCGCGCGGCCCTGTCGGAGCCGGTCGCCCGCATGGGCACGGCCCGCCCCGACGAGGTGCTCCTCGCTCGGATCCCGCTGTCGGGGCGCTCGCACAAACCGGACCGTGCCGCGACGGCCGCGCTGGCGGCGCGGCGCCTGGGCCCGGCGCGATGACCCGCGCCGCCGGTCCACGACCGGGTGCGCGGCCTCGGCCCCGGCGGCACCCGGTGCACCCCCCGGCCTTCCCGGCCGGCCGATCCACGGAGGCAAAGCCCTGATGGCCCAGACGGCCCTGAAGTCCCCGAAGTCCCCGAAGAACCCGACGTCCCACGCCCGGGCGCGGCGCCGCGACCGGCGGGTCTACCTGGGCGGGCACCCGGTGCTGTTCGGGCTGCTCGCCGCGACGCGCGGCCGGCCCGTCCGCCGGATCGGCGGCACCCTGCTGGTGCACGGGGCGGACGCCTACCGGCAGGCCCTGACGCGGCTGCCGCTCGACCGGACGGCGGCCGGTACGACGGGCGGCGCGGCGCGCTCCGCGCTGGCGGGCGACGGCGGTGTGCTCTTCGACCAGGAGGGCGGCGAGCACCGGGCCGACCGGCGTGACCTGGCCGCCGGCCTCGGCGCGGCCGGCGTGGAGGAGCTGCGGGCGCGGTGGCAGCCCCTGCTCGCACGCCGCCTCGCGCCGCTCGCCGCGGGCGGCGAGGTGGACCTCGTCGAGCTGGCCCGCGAGCTGTCCGGGACGGTGGTGTGCGCCCTGCTGGGTTCCGGCGCCGATCCGTGCGAGGTCGCCCGGGCCGCCTCCGAGGCCGCGGCCGCCTCCGTACGCAGCCACCTGCCCGGGCCGCGCCGCCCCCGCGCCGAGGCCGATGCGGCCAGGGCCGCCGGACGGCTGCGGGACCTGCTGGGAAGTGTCCGCGCAGCGGCTCCGGCCGCCCCGAGGGCGGGTTCGGCGGCGTCCGGTGCACGCGACGGCGAGGCGGGGGAAGACCGCCGTGCGGCGGACCGGCGGGCGACGACGCGGCACGGACACGGCCTGGGCCAGGCCGACGGCGCACTGGTCGCGATGGTGGCGGTGGCCGCCGTGAACACCACGGTCGCGGCGCTGCCGCGGGCCGTGGCCTGGTGCGCCGACGCCGGGCTGTGGGACCAGGCCGGTGACGCGGCGCTGCGCCCGGTGCTGGCTGCCGAGCTGCTGCGGGTCACGGCCGCCTCGCCGCTGCTGCCGCGCGTGGCCGCCGCGGACGGCACGGTCGGCGGCTGCCCGGTGCGGGCCGGAGACCGGCTGCTGCTGGTCGCCCGGCACGCGGCGGACGCGCACCGGCGCGACCCGGACGCCCGCGGGCCCGCGGAACCGGCCCTGTCCCGGCTGGTGTTCGGGGCCGGCGCGCACGCCTGCCCCGGAGCCCGGCTGGCGTCCGTCCAGCTGGCCGACGTACTGGCGGCTCTGGCCCCGTACCGGCCGGTGGTGACGCGGGCCCGGGTGGACCGGGGTGCGGCGCTGCCGGGCTGGCGGAGGCTGTGCGTACGGGCGGCGTCATGATCGCGGTCACGGGCGCGAGCGGCTTCTGCGGCGGGCACGTGGCGCGCACCGCCGCCGCGGCCGGTGCGCGGGTGGTGGGCCTGGGGCGCAGACCGGGCCCGGTGGGCGGGCACCGCTTCTGGGATGCGACCGCCGGCGACCCGGACCTCACCGGGGTGGACCTGGTGGTGCACTGCGCGGCGGCGGTCGGCGACCCCTCCCCCGGCTCCGCGGCGGAGGCGCTGATGCACGAGGTCAACGTCGCCGGCACGGAGCGGCTGATGCGGGCCGCCGCGGGACGGCCGGTGGTGTGGGTGAGCAGCGCCAGCGTCTACGACCCGCGCCTGGACCGCTCCCTGGTCGGCGAGGACCATCCGCGCGCCGGCCAGTTGAACGCCTACGGCCGGACGAAGGCGGCGGGCGAGGCCCTGGCGCTGGCCGCCGGGGCGGTGGTGCTGCGCCCGCGCGCGGTGTACGGACCGGGCGACACCACGCTGCTGCCGCGGCTGCTGTCACGGGTCCGGGCGGGCACCCTGCTGCTGCCGGGCCCGGACGTGCGGCTCAGCCTGACGGCGGTGGAGAACCTGGCGGAGGCCTGCCTCGCGGCCGCGGCCTGGCCGCCGGGGGCGTACAACGTGGCCGACGGGCAGCCGTACGGGCGCGACGCCGCGGTCCGCGCCGTACTGGACGCGCACGGCGTCCGGGCCCGCGTCCGCCACCTGCCGCTGCGGGCCGCCCGTGCGGCGGCCCGGATCGCTGAGGCGCTCCCGACCGCCGAGCCGGCCCTCAGCCGCTACGCGGTGGACCAGCTGGCCCACCCGGTGGTCCTGGACCTGGCCCGGGCCCGCTCCCGGGGCTGGACCCCGCACCGCACCCTGGCGGACCACCTGGATGCGCTGCCGGGTGGGGCGGGGGTGGTCAGCCGGTGACGGCCGCCTCGGGTTGCTGTGCCTTGTCTATGAGCACGTCGAGGAGGGAGAGCAGGGACGCGCGGACGTCGGTGCGCGAGCGGGCGTCGAGCATGAGGACGGGGGTGTTCGGGTCGCGCAGGTGCAGCGCCGCGCCGATCTCCTCGGCGGTGTAGGGCTGTTCGCCGTGGAAGCAGTTCGCGCCGACCACGAAGGGCAGGCCGCGGCTCTCGAAGAAGTCGACGGCCGGGAAGCTGCGGTCGAGGCGCCGGGTGTCGACCAGCACGATCGCCCCGAGGGCGCCGCCCAGGAGGTCGTCCCACATGAACCAGAAGCGTTCCTGGCCCGGTGTGCCGAACAGGTAGAGGACGACTCCGGCGTCGGTGAGGGTGATCCGGCCGAAGTCCATCGCGACGGTGGTGAGGGTCTTGGACTCGATGCCGTCGAGGTCGTCGACGCCGATGCCCGCGGCCGTCAGCCGCTCCTCCGTCCGCAGCGGCTCGATCTCGGAGATCGTCTGCACCAGGGTGGTCTTGCCGACTCCGAAGCCGCCGGCGATGAGGATCTTGACCGGGGCCGGTTCCCGGGAGGAGGGCGGGGCGGGCGTGTCATATCCGGGCAAGGTTGTCCCTGATTCTCATGAGCAGGTTGACGTCGGTGGTGTCGGAGGCCGCCAGGGGCGGCCGGTGGTTGATCAGCCCGCGGTCGGCGAGTTCGCCGAGGAGCAGCGTCATCGGCGTGAGGCGGATGTTCATCCGGGCCGCTATCTCCGCGACCGCGCGCCCGCCCGGCGGCGCGCACATCACGAGGATCTCCTGCCACTCGGTGGGCAGTCCCCCGTGCGCGTCGCCGGCGACCGCCGCCGTGATGGTGGTGTCCATGGTCAGGACGGTGTGCTCAGCGGCGGTACGGCCGTCGGTGAGGGCGTACAGCCGCGTACGGCGGCGGCTCGCGGGCTGTGGCGGCTCGTCCTGCGGCATTACGAGTTCGGCGCCTGGCCGCGCTCGGGGGTGCCCAGCCATTCGCCGAGCGCCTGCGCGGTGCGTACGGCCTCGCCGCCCAGCTCGCCGAGGCGCGCCTTGCGGGAGGTCACCACGATGAGCGTGCTGCCTTCACCGCACCCGACGATGCACAGGTACCTGTCGTCCATCTCGACGAGCTGGCGGATGACGCGGCCGCCGTCGATCTCCCGGGATATCGCCTTCATCGTGGAGGCGATGCCGGAGGCGGCGGCCGCCATGCGCTCGGCCTGGGGCTGGTCCAGCAGGTAGTCGCTGAGCCGGATGCCGTCGTTGGACAGGAGCACGGCTCCCTGGATGCCGGCGATCCTGCTCAGGTTGTTGTCGAGGACGCTGTAGATCGCGTCGTTGGATGCCGCGGTGTTCGATGAGGTGGTCATGGCTGATCCCGTCGGAGCTCTTCTTCCACTGTCTGGGTCCCCTGTTCGTAGTCCGCCCAGGCGTCGGCGACCTCTTCGGGTGTCGCGGTGTCCTGGGGGACCTGTGATTCCGGCGCGTGGGGCGCGCGCAGTTCGTCGGCTATGTGGGTCTGCGGGACCCGCTCGGGGAGGGCCGGCCGCGCGAGGGCGGCCGCCGGGGCCGGCCGGGCCGCGAGTGCGGTGGCGGGCGCGTGCCGGGGCGTCTTGGTACGGCGGCTGGGCAGTCCGGCGCTCGTGTGCGCCACCGGCTCCGGCTCCGGCTCCGGCTCCGGCACGTGCTCGGGCTCGTGCTCCTCGGCGGGAGCGGGGGCGGGAGCGGCCTCGGCGGCAGGGGCCGCGGCCGGGGCCGATACCGCGCCCACGAGCGCGGGTTCGCGGTGGGCTGGCTCGCGGCGGGCGGGCTCGCGCGGGGTCTCCCCCTCGCTCGGCAGCAGCAGTTCCGCGGGCAGGACCACCACGGCGCAGGTGCCCCCGTACACCGAGCGGCGCAGGGTGACCGTGGCGCCGAGCTGGTCGGCGAGGTGGCCCACGACGAACAGGCCGAGCCGGTGGGCGTTCTGCGCGAGGACGGAGTACGGCGGAGCCTGGTGCAGGCGCCCGTTCATCTCCTCGTACCGCTCGGGGGTGACCCTCGGGCCGCGGTCCTCGATCTCGACCGACAGGCCGTCCGCGACCAGTTCGGCGCGGATGACCACCTTGGACTTCGGCGGGGAGAACCGGGTGGCGTTGTCCAGCAGCTCGGCCAGCAGGTGGCTGATCTGGCTGATGGCGCTCGGCTCCACGCTGGTCTCGTCCAGGGCCTGCCGCTCGATGCGCCGGAAGTCCTCGACCTCCGCGGCGGCTTCGCGCAGCAGGTCGGCGACGCGCATGGGCTCGGTGTGCGGGTCGGGGACCTCGCCGCCCGCCAGGATCAGGAGGTTCTCGATCTGCCGCCGCATGCCGACCGTCAGCTGGTCGGACCGCATCAGCTGGGCGAGCAGGGCCTCGTCGTGGCCGAAGGTGTCCTGGAGGTCCTCGGTGAGGCTCAGCTGGCGGCTCACGAGGTTTCCGGTGCGCGAGGCGATGCCCGAGGCGAACAGGCCGAACCCGTGGCGCTCGGCGGCGAGCCGGCGGTGGCCGTCCACCGACACGGCGACGGCCCGGGCGAACGCGTCGCTGATGCGGCCGACCTCGTCCCGGTCCCCGCTCACGGCCGGCAGGGCCTCCGGGTCCACGGTCTGTCCGCGCTGGAGCCGGGCGACGACGTCCGGGAGGGTCTGCTCGGCCACGGTCACCGTGCGTTCGTGCAGGTCGTGCAGGCGGCGGAGGACCGACCGGGTCGTGAACACGACCACGACGACGACGGCCAGCAGCCCGCCGCCGCTGCCGGCTATCAGCCAGGCGACCTCGGCCTGCAGCTCCGCGGCCTTGGCCTCGCCGCGGGCGAGCACCGAACGCGCCAGGTCGATGTTGAGCGTGGTCATCTGCACGGAGAAGTTGGCGTGCGCGGACGACCAGCCGCTCACCTCGCCGGGGAGTTTGATGCCCGAGACGGTGTCCTTGTGCCCGGAGAGGACCGCGTTCTCGATGCGCGTCTTCTCCTGCCAGTCCTCGGAGCCGACGACCCGCTCGTAGAACCGCTCGTCCCGCGCCGTCAGGTGCGGCACGATCAGGGCTTCGTGCAGGTAGCGCTGGGCTCCCAGGGAGCTGACGAACTGGTCGTAGCCGACGAAGCTCAGCTCTCCGGACGGCCCGGCGAGGGCCAGGACGGTGTCCTCGCGCGCGACCATCTCGGTGGCCTGGAGCATCGAGACCACGGGGCGGCTCGCCTGGGCGAGTTCGGCGTCCTCCGCGTGGCTGAACTCCTGCTGGTAGACCTGGATGACCTTGCCGATGACCTCGGAGTAGTAGGCGAGGGTGCTGTCGGCGGCGCCGCTGCGGGTGTCCGCGCGCTGGCGGTAGGCGGCCAGTTTTTCGAGCTGCCGGGTCACTTCCGTGAAGGACCGCGAGGGATCGTCGGCGAGCACGCGGAACTCGGCGGCGGCGGAGTCCGTGGCGGCGCGCCGTACGCGCAGTTCGCCCTCGGACCCGGCGGTGCCCGCCCACAGGGAGGCGGTCGCCGTCCGCTCCGCCTGCATGTCGACCATCAGCGTGTAGAGCGGGGCTCCGACCCGCTCGGCGGCCTCCACGTCGGCCCGCAGTTGGGCCGACTGCTCCAGCAACCGTTGCGCGGACACCGTGACTTGGGTGCCCATCGCCACGGTGGGGACCACTGCCAGCCAGATGAGGAGGGTGCGCAGGCGCACGTTGCGCCACCGACGCGGCGTCGACTTCCCTCTTACGCCTTCGGGTTCTATGGGAGACATCGGTCCTCGGGAGCGGGGGCGTGGGGACGTCAAGGATGGCCGAACGGCCGGACCGGGCACGGCACTGCAGAGGGGACGGCCACAACCGGTCTGGTTGTGACGGGATGTGAGGGGCCGATCATAACCAGACAGACGGAAGAAACGGATAGGTGTCTTCACACGCCGGCCGTGCTATCTCCGTCGGATCACCCCAGGCCAGAGACCGGATCGGAATCGAACCGCGACGTCCTCGACACCATCCCCGTCCGGTTCCGGCCAGCAGCCCCTCCGCTCGCACCGGGCAGGGGGCGGGGTGACGATGGAAGAACGGTCCTCGCGGCCCGCGCCGTGCGGCCCGCGGCCTCCCGTTTCCTCCCGGTAAGGAAGACTCATGAACCGGCGCACACGGCTCCTCGTCCTCGGCCCCCTCGTGGCCGCCTCGTTCGTCGCCGCCCCCGCCGCCCTCGCGGCGGTCCCGCACACCCCGCCGGCCGCCGTCCCGGCCGCGACGTGTTCGACCTCCGGGGTCCTCGAGAACGGCAAGGTGCACCTGTCCGGCGGAGGCTTCACCCCGGGCCCGGCCTACGTGTACGGGTCGGCCGGCTTCGGCGGGACGGTCGAGATCGCCCAGAACGGCGGCTTCCAGGTCATGAACGTGCCGCCCGGCCAGTACAGCGTCCGCCAGGGCGGCGAACTGACCCAGTGCAGCGGCTGAGCGCGCACAGGGGTGGGCCCTCCCGGCCCGCACGGGGCCGGGAGGGCCCACCGATGTCCTGTGCGGTCTGTACAGCCCGAGCGGCCCTGAACCGTCCTGGCCTGGAGGTCAGCCCGCGTCCGGGGCCGGGGTCAGGCGCAGCGAGATGCTGTTGATGCAGTACCGCTGGTCCGTGGGCGTCGGGTAGCCCTCGCCCTCGAAGACGTGGCCCAGGTGGGAGCCGCACTTCGCGCAGCGGACCTCGGTGCGGACCATGCCGTGCGAGGTGTCGGCGAGCAGCTCGACGGCGTCGGTGTCCTTCGGGTCGAAGAAGGACGGCCAGCCGCAGTGCGAGTCGAACTTCTCCGAGGAGCGGAACAGCTCGGCCCCGCAGGCGCGGCAGGAGTAGACGCCCTCCGTCTTGGTGTCGGTGTACTCACCGCGGAAGGCCGGCTCGGTGCCGGCGAGGCGCAGCACCTGGTATTCGGACGGGGTCAGCTCCGCCTGCCACTGCTCGTCCGTCTTCTCGACCTCGTACGACATGACTCTTCCGCTCCCTCGTTCCGTCAGCTCGAAAGGCGGGCGAGGATGGCCGGACCGAGGTCCGTGACATCTCCCGCGCCCATGGTGAGAACGAGATCGCCGGGCTTGGCCATTCCCGCGATGACGTCGGCGACGGCCGCCTTGTCGTGCTCGGCGGTGACGTCGGCGCCCGCGGCCCGGGCGGCAGCGATGATGATGTCGCTGGTCACGCCGGGGATCGGGTCCTCGCGGGCGGGGTAGATGTCCAGGACGACGGAGGCGTCGGCGAGGGCCAGCGCCTGGCCCATCTCCTTGCCCAGCTCCTGGGTGCGGGAGAACAGGTGCGGCTGGAAGACGACCAGGATGCGGGAGTCGCCGGCGGCTCCGCGGATGGCCTCCAGGTCGGCGTTCATCTCGGTGGGGTGGTGCGCGTAGGAGTCGATGACCTGCACGCCGGCGGCTTCGCCCTTGAGCTGGAGGCGGCGCTTGACGCCGGTGTACTTGCCGAGCGCGGAGGCCAGGTTGTGCGCGGGGATGCCGAGGGCCACGCCCGCGGCGAGGGCCGCGACGGCGTTGTGCGCGTAGTGGCGGCCGGGGACGGAGACGGTGAAGGTGAGCATCCGGCCGTCCAGGACCACGGTGACCTCGCTGGTCAGGCCACGCGGGGTGATCTTGGTGATCCGGATGTCGGCGCCCTCCTCCTCGCCGTACGTCACGACGGTCAGGCCCTCCTTGCCCGCGACGCGGCGGGCGATCTCGGCGGCGCCCTCCTGGCCGTGGGCGACGACCAGGGTGCCACCGGGCACGACCTTGCCGACGAAGGTCTCGAAGGACTCGTAGATCTCCTCGATCGACGCGTAGTTCGCGTGGTGGTCGAGCTCCGCGTTGAGGATGATCGCGACCTGCGGGGTGTACTTGTGGAACGTGCGGTCGCTCTCGTCGGCCTCGGCCACGAAGATGTCGCCCTCGCCGTGGTGGGCGTTGGAGCCCGGGGCGTCCAGGTCGCCGCCGATGGCGTAGGAGGGGTCCAGGCCCAGGGCCGAGAGGGAGACCGCCAGCATCGAGGTGGTCGTGGTCTTGCCGTGCGTACCGGCGACGGCGATCGGGCGCAGTCCGTCCATCAGCGCGGCGAGGGCGTCGGAGCGGTGCACGACGGGGATGCCGAGCTCTGCGGCGCGGGCCAGCTCGGGGTTGTCGGCGCGGATGGCGCTGGAGACGACCACGCAGGTGGAGTCGGCGGCGAGGTTGCCGGCCGCGTGCCCGCCGTGGACCGTGACGCCGTGGGCGCGCAGCGCCTCGGCGGTCTCGGAGTCGCCGCGGGCGTCACTGCCGGCGACCTTCCCTCCGCGCTGGGCCAGGATCTTCGCGATGCCGGACATTCCGGCGCCGCCGATGCCGATGAAGTGGGGCCGTTCCATGGCGGTCGGCAGGCCGGGCTTCATTCAGGTCGCTCCAGGATCGAGTGCGGTGCTTGTGTGCGTCGGGCTCTGGGGCCCAAGCCTATTCGTTGTGGGCGAAGAGCTTGAGCACGGGAACGCCGACCTTGTGGCGCGCCCGGGAGGCCCAGTCCCGGTGGAAGAACTCCTCCACGAAGTGCGGGGAGGTCAGGACGATCACCTCGTCGGCCCCGGTCTCGTCCACGACCGACTGCAGCTTGTCGAGCGGATGCTTCTCGACGATCTGCCCGACGGCCTTGGCGCCCTTCTGGCGCAGGGCGTTCAGGGAGTGCGCGAGGGCGTGCGCGGCGGGGCCGAGCGCGTCCTCGCCCTCGGGTTCGTCACCCTCACGGATGGCCTCGGGGAGCTCACCGAGCGCTACGTCGTCGATGGCGCGCAGCAGTCGGTCCTGGTCGCCCCGGGGTTGCATGAGGACGACGAAGGAGACCGGGTCGTCTCCGTGGAGGCTGGTGACGAAGTCCACGTCCACCGTGGTCAGCGGCTGCTCGATCATCAATACGCTCGTGAACACGGACGCCCTCTCCTTCATGGGCCGAGGCCGGCCGGCCGGCCCCTGCGGAAACCATCCTGCCCCGCTCTCGCACGGGGCCTGCGCAGGTATATGTGCCCAGCGGAAGCAAAGCGGAACGGGAAATTCCGCCCCTTGTCAGATCCGACGGTAGCTCGTGAACAGGAACCCGGCCTCCTCCAGGACGCAGGCGGGCGCGAGCCGGTGCGGAACGGTGACGGATGGGCCTCCGGCGATGCGCTGGGCGCCGCCCGCCGTGAGCGTCGGGGAGATCGTCAGGCACAGCTCGTCCAGCACGTCGGCCGCCACGAACTGGCCCAGCAGCCGGGGCCCGCCCTCGGTGAGCTGGCGGCGCAGCCCGCGCGCGGCGAGCTCCCGCACGGCCCGGGCCGCGTCCACGGCCGCACCCTCGCCGGCCACCACCACCTCGGCGCCGGCGGCCTCCGCCTCGGCCACCCGGTCGGAGGGCGCGACGGCGCCGGTGACCACCAGGGTCGGCACCAGCGGGGAGGTGAACAGGGGCAGGGAGAAGTCCAGGTCCATGCTCGCGGTGACCACCGCGATGGCGGGGGCCGGGCCCTGTCCCGCGGCCTCGCGGCGGGCCGCGAAGGCCTCCCGGGCGCGGGCCGGGCGGTAGCCCTCCTGGCGAACCGTTTCCGCGCCGACGACCACCACGTCGGCCAGCGCTCGCAGGGTGCCGAAGATACGCATGTCGGTCTCGCCGGAGATGGGCTGCGAGCGGCCTTCGTGCTGGGCGGCGCCGTCCAGGGTGGAGACCATGTTGGCCCGCAGCCAGCGGCCGTCCGCCGCCAGGGCGGGGTACGCGTAGGCGTCCGCGAGCTCGTCGAGCGACCACTCCCGGTCCGCCCCGTCCTGGCTCCGGGCTGGTGTCTGATCGGTCACAGGGAACAGGCGTCGCATCGGTGCAGTGTGCCACGCCCCGTAGAGTTAAGGGCTGTGTCGACATCACTCTCCACCTCCGGTTACACCTCCGGCCGGCCCCCGATAGCCGACGCCGGGCCGCAGGCCCTGTGCGCGCGCGAGCCGCGGGTTCCCGCCGAACGGCTGGTGGCCGAGATGGTGCCGCCGCCGCGGTTCGACTCCGTCCGCTTCGACACCTACAACCTCGACCCGGCCCAGCCGAGCCAGGCCGAGGCCGTCACCGTGCTGAGCGGCTTCGCCGCGGGCCTGGGCGGGGCGCACGCGAGCGGCTCGGGCAAGAAGCGCTGGTTCTCCAAGAAGCCGGCGGCTCCCGCCGCGCCCCGCGGGGTCTACCTCGACGGCGGCTACGGCGTCGGCAAGACGCACCTGCTCGCCTCCCTGTGGCACGCCACCCCGGCCGAGCCCGCGCTCAAGGCCTTCGGCACCTTCGTGGAGCTCACGAACCTGGTGGGCGCGCTCGGCTTCCAGCAGACCGTGCAGACCCTGGGCGGGCACAGGCTGCTGTGCATCGACGAGTTCGAACTGGACGACCCGGGCGACACCGTGCTGGTGTCCTCCCTGCTCAGCCGCCTCGTCGAGCAGGGCGTGGCGCTGGCCGCCACCTCCAACACGCTGCCCGGCAAGCTCGGCGAGGGCCGCTTCGCCGCCGCCGACTTCCTGCGGGAGATCCAGGGGCTGTCGGCGCACTTCCGGCCGCTGCGGATCGACGGCCAGGACTACCGCCACCGCGGCCTGCCGGAGGCCCCGGCGCCGTTCTCGGACGAGCAGGTCACCAAGGCCGCGTACGCGACCGAGGGCGCGAGCCTGGACGACTTCCCCGGCCTGCTGGAACACCTGGCCCGGGTGCACCCGAGCCGGTACGGCGCGCTGACCGACGGGATCACGGCCGTCTGCCTGACCGACGTCGGCCCGGTGCCGGACCAGTCCACGGCGCTGCGGCTGGTGGTCCTCGCCGACCGGCTGTACGACCGCGAGGTCCCGGTCCTGGCCTCCGGGGTCCCCTTCGACAAGCTGTTCAGTGAGGACATGCTGAACGGCGGCTATCGGAAGAAGTACTTCCGCGCCATATCGCGGCTCACCGCGCTGGCGCGCGACGCGAAACCCCTGGTGTCCCAGTAGGTTTGGGAGCGCCGGGCACCCCTCGGGGAGCCCGGCCGTTTCCCACCATCTGCGAAGGGACCACCATGGCCACCACGCGTCACGCGCACACCGTCTGGGAAGGCGACCTGCTGAAGGGCAAGGGCGTCGTCAGCCTCGACTCCTCGGGCATCGGTTCGTACGACGTCTCCTGGCCCGCGCGCTCCGAGGCCGCGAACGGCAAGACCAGCCCCGAAGAGCTGATCGCCGCCGCCCACTCCAGCTGCTACTCGATGGCGCTCTCCCACGGCCTCGCGGGCGCGGGCACCCCGCCCACCCGCCTGGAGACCAAGGCCGACGTCACCTTCCAGCCGGGTGAGGGCATCACGGGCATCCACCTGTCCGTCGAGGGCACGGTCCCGGGGCTGGACGAGGCCGCCTTCGCCGCCGCCGCCGAGGACGCCAAGAAGAACTGCCCGGTGAGCCAGGCCCTGACGGGCACCACGATCACCCTGAGCGCCAAGCTCGTCTGACCGCGGGACCACGCGATCACCGCCAGGGGGTGCGGGCCGCGCCGTGCGGCCCTCACCCCCTGGCGTGTCCCTCAGGCCGTCGCCAGCTGCGGGATCAGCCGCATGGCGTTGTCGTGGTAGATCCCCCGCAGCTGCTCCGGGGTGAAGGCCGGGTCCGCGTCGAGGGCGGGCAGGGCCAGGTCCGTGACCGTGTCCGCGGGGGCGGCGGGCCAGTCCGTGCCGAACAGGACGTGGTCGGCCGGCACGTGCTCCAGCAGGGTCGCGGCGGGCGCCATGGGACCCGCGGTGTCGTAGTAGAAGCGGCTCAGGTGGTCGCGGACGGCGGCGGGCTCGACGCTCGGTTCGCAGAACCGCCCGAGGGCCTGCAGGCGCGTCGCGATGTACGGCAGGAAGCCGCCGGCGTGCGGCAGGACCACGGAGATGTCCGGGAAGCGGTCCAGCGTCCTGCGGCTGATCATGTTCACCGCGGCCCGGGTGGTGTCCAGCAGGAAGTCGCACACGAAGTTCGGGATGCCCGGAACGGTCGACGCGCCCGGCGGGCCGGGCGGGCCGCCCGGGAGGTTGTGCGGGTGGGTGTCCACCACCGCGGAGCGCTCGTTCAGCTCGTGGAACAGCCGGTCGTAGGCGGGGTCCCCGAGGTAGACGCCCCCGTAGTTGGCGGTCACGTTGACGCCGACGGCGCCGAGCTGCCCGAGACCGCGGCGCACCGCCCAGGACGACGCCTCCTGGTCGTCCAGGAAGAGCGGCACGTAGTACGAGAACCGTCCCGGATGGGAGGCCGCCACCTCCGTCATCGACCGCAGCGTGATGTTGATCGCCTCGCGCAGCTGGGCCGACGAGCGGTAGGGCGCCGGCAGCATCGGCTTGAGGACGGCGGTCGTGATGCCCGCGTCGTCCATGAAGCGGATCGTCGCCTCGGTGTCGAGGCGGGTCCACGGCGGCAGTTGCTCCGGCTTGACCAGCCCGTGGTGCACGGCCCACTCGCGCCACTCCGGGGCGCAGAAGTGATGGTGCATGTCGATCTTCGAGTGGACGGTGCCCGCCGTGTCCGCGCCCGGCGCCGAGGGCCCCCGGGCGATCCGGATGACCTCGCTGGTGCCCACCGCGGCGATGCGCAGTTCGTCCGCCGGCGTTCCCAGGAGCCGCAGTGCGGGGGTACTCACGGAATCCGTCATGCCAATCCACCGCCCATGGGTCTGGGTCACTTTCCGGAGGCCACGGAGGCCAGGGTCGGCTCGCCCGGGTCGCGGTCCGGGTCGCCCGGGTCGCCGTCCCGGCGCGACGGCTCCAGGACGATCCGGAGGTGCTCGAGTCCCCGGAAGGCCGCCACCGGTCCCTTCAGCCACGCGCCCCGGGTCTCCTCCAGGTCTGCGGGCTCCATGTCCGGGAACTCCCGCAGCAGGCAGGCGAGCGCGATCTCGAGTTCGAGCCGCGCCAGCGGCGCCCCCAGGCAGTAGTGGGTGCCGTGGCCGAAGCCCAGGTGCGTGCCCTGGAGTCCCTCGCGGGTCACGTCCAGCTCGTCGGGCGCGTCGAACCTCTCCGGGTCCCGGTTGGCCGAGGCGATCGCGATCTGCACCAGGGAGCCCTTGGGGATCACCGTGTCCCGGATCCGGGCCTCCTCGGCCGCGTACCGGAAGGTCGAGGTCTCCACCGACCCCTCGAAGCGCAGCATCTCCTCGACCGCCCCCGGGATGAGCCGGGGGTCCTCGCGGAGCCTGGCCGCCTGGTCGGGGTGGAGCAGCAGGTTGAGGACGGAGTTCCCGATCTGGTAGGCGGTGGTCTTGTGTCCGGCGAAGAACAGGACCCACAGCGACGCGACCAGTTCGGGGTCGTCCAGCCGTTCCTCCGCCTGGAGGAGGTCGCTGAGGAAGGTGTCCGACGGGTGGTCGCGGGTGTCCGAGATGAGCCGCTCCAGCCGGTGCTGGAGCCGCTCTTCGGCCGCCTTCAGCTCCGCCCTGCGGCTGGGGTCGAACCGGGAGCGCGTCACCACCGCGAACTGCTCCAGGATCTCCGGACGGTCCTCCTGCGGGATGCCCATGAGTTCGCACAGGACCGCGACGGGCAGCGGGAACGCGAACGAGGCCATCAGGTCGACCGTGCCGGCCCCGCGGCACTCGCCGAGGATCGTCTCGGCGATCTCGGTGATCCTCGGACGCATCTGCTCCACCCGCCGCGGGGTGAAGGCGCTGCGCAGGATGCGGCGCAGCCGGGTGTGCCGGGGCGGGTCCGAGAAGAGGACGTTGTCGTCGAGCGCGTCGAAGAAGCTGCCGTACACGGCGTGGTAGGTGTCGATGGCGCCGCGCATGTCCTTGCTGAACCGGGGGTCCGACAGGGCGTCGCGGGCGTCGTCGTGGCGGGTGATCAGGTACGTGTCGACCCCGTGGGGCGGGGTCAGCCGGCACACCGGGGCCTGCTCGCGCAGGGCCGCGTACAGGGGGTGGGGGCACTGCCGGTACTCCGGCGCGCCCCTGGAGACGGCCGACACGATGTCGTGCAGTTCTCCGTCGCCGTTCGGTGCCGCATCCCGCTGCGCCATGTTCCGCACCCTCCGTCGCACTCCGCCGTGGCTGTGGCCGTCGCAACGGCCGTCCGCGGACTCACCGGTTCCCCGTGCCGGTGCGCCGCGAAACGGCCCGGCTCCCGTTCGGGTGAGCCGCCGGCCCGGGGCCGGGGCCGTCCCCGGGTGCGGCTGCCCGGTCACCGGTCGGCCGGGCGGCGGCGGGTCGGCCGCGGGCCGGCCGCCCTCCTGGCGTCGGCCGATCGGCGGTCGCCCGTCCGAGCCGTGTACGGGCCGGGCGCGGGGCGGGTGCGGCGGCCCGTGGGAAGGGCTGCTGTGCCACCAGCCAGCCCGTCACGAGGAGCCCGCGCATGGTCCGACGTCTCGCCCCCGCCCTCACCGCTGCCGCCGCGCTCGTCCTTGCTGCCGTCGCCGCGCCGCCGGCCGCCGCCGGCCACGGCCCGGACGCCGGCCGGGCCCTGGCCGACCGGGCGGTCGCGTACGCCGCGACCGCCCGGTTCCAGGTGCACGCCAACGCGGTGGCGGCCGGCTACGTGCCGGACAAGTACTGCGTCTTCGACAAGGTGGGCAGGACCGGCGCGCTCGGCTACCCGCACTTCAACCACAAGTACGACAACTCCGTCGACCCGACGAAGCCCGCCGCGCTCTACTACGAGGACGACGGGCGCGGCGGCAAGCGCCTCGTCGGCGTCCAGTGGCTGGTCTACGACCGCGACCAGAAGCTGACGACGGACGACGACCGCCCCACGATGTTCGGCACCGCGTTCAAGGGCCCCAAGCCCGGCAACTTCCCCGGCCAGCCGGTCCACTACGCCCTGCACCTGTGGCTCTGGAAGAAGAACCCCCGCGGCCTGCACGAGACCTTCAACCCGGCGGTGGCCTGCCTCCCGGGCACCACCCGGCCGTAGGAGGTGTCCTGACGGCTGTGTCCTGACGGCTGTGTCTTGTCGGCCGGGCCGGTCACGGGCCCGGCATGATCGGCGGGACAAACCCTACGGGGCCCGACGTCCTCCGGGAGCCGCCGATGTCCGTCACCCGACGCAGCCTGCTCGCCGCCGGCGCGATCGCCTTCAGCGGAGCACTGGGCGCACTGTTCGCCGGCGGCTCCCCCGCCTCCTCCCGGGCGGCCCGGGCCGGCGGCGGGTACGGGCCGCTGCTCCGCGACCCGCGCGGGCTGCTCGATCTGCCCGCCGGGTTCGCCTACCGGGTGCTCTCGCGGGCGGGCGACCCGCTGCGTTCCGGTGAGGGCGCCGTCCCCGCCAACTGCGACGGCATGGCCGCCTTCGACGCCGGGGGCGGCCGGGTCCGGCTGGTGCGCAACCACGAGAACCGGGCCACCGCCGCCCTGCGCGTGCCCGCCGTGGCGGGGCTGACGTACGACCCCGGGGCGCTCGGCGGCTGCACGGCGCTGGACCTCGCCGCGGACGGGCGGGTCACCGGCGAGCGGGTCGCCCTCGCCGGCACCGCCGTCAACTGCGCGGGCGGTCGCACCCCCTGGAACACCTGGCTGAGCTGCGAGGAGACCGAGGACCGGGCCGGCACCGCAGGCTGCGAGCGGGACCACGGCTACGTCTTCGAGGTGGACCCGGCGCGCCCGCAGCGCACGGGCGCCGTCCCGCTCACCGCGATGGGCCGCTTCGCGCACGAGGCCGTCGCCGTGGACCCGTACCGCGGGGTGGTCTACGAGACCGAGGACGCCTTCGTCCGGCCCTTCGGCCTGTTCTACCGGTTCCTGCCGGACCGGCCGCTCGGCGGCACCGGTTCGCTGCGGGCCGGCGGCGCCCTGGAGGCCCTGCGGGTCCCGGGTCTGGCGGACCTGGCGGCGGTGGACGAGCCCGGGGCGGAGTTCCCGGTGGAGTGGGTGCCCGTACCGGACCCCTCGGCGGCCGTCACCCCGATCCGCCACCAGGACTTCGGGCCGGGCGGCATCACGCACGCGCAGAAGCTGGAGGGCTGCTACTGGGGCGGCGACGGCGTCCACTTCGTGTCCAGCTACGCCCGCAGGGGCGAGGGAGCGCCCGCCGACCACCACGGACAGGTGTGGTTCTACGATCCGCGCCGGGCCCGGCTCCGCCTGGACGTGCTCTTCGGGCCGGCCGCCGACGTGCAGCTGCCCGGGGACTCCCCCGACAACATCTGTCTGGCCCCGGACGGCGGGCTGATGGTGTGCGAGGACGGCGGCGGGGCGCAGTACGTGTTCGGGGTGACGGCGGGTGGCGAGGTCTATCCGGTGGCCCGCAACGCCGACGACATCGGCGGGCCGGGGGCCCCGGAGTGGGGGGAGTTCGCCGGGGTCGCCTTCTCCCCCGACGGGCGGACCCTGTACGTCAACGCCTACGCGCCGGGCACCACCTTCGCCGTGACGGGCCCCTGGCGGCGCTGACCGGGGGTCTCGCGGCACAAGTGGGAGTGCCGCAGACATCCACTTGTCACATAGTCATATATTTTGCGTGCGTGACCATTTCTGTGCGCAAGGTTGCGGCCGCGGCCGCACTCAGTGCCGCCCTCACCGCTTCCCTCGCGGGCTGCGGCGGCTCCGGCACCAAGGACGCCGGCCGCGAAGCCCGCCTGGGAACGCCCGCGGCGTCCGCCCCCGCGGGTTCCGCGCCCGGCGCCGCGGCCGCCTCCCAGAGCCCCTCCCCCGGCGCCCCGGGCGCCCCGCCGGCCGGCGCGCCCGGCAAGGCGCCGACCCTGGCACCCGGCCCGAACGGCCTGACCCCCGTCTTCGAGCGGGCGAAGCAGCACACGGACAAGACCGTGGCACTGACCTTCGACGCCGACATGACCTCCGACCAGGGGCCGCGCGCCGCGGGCGGGGAGCGCTTCGACAACCCGCAGCTGATCTCGACGCTGCGCACCCTCAAGGTGCCCTCGACGATCTTCATGACGGGCCGCTGGGCCGAGGAGTACCCGGACCAGACCAAAGC
This sequence comes from Streptomyces erythrochromogenes, assembly GCF_036170895.1. Lineage (NCBI taxonomy): Bacteria > Bacillati > Actinomycetota > Actinomycetes > Kitasatosporales > Streptomycetaceae > Streptomyces > Streptomyces erythrochromogenes. The sequence continues at coordinate 2,077,377 of NZ_CP108036.1, forward strand.
CATCGGGACCGATCCGAACTTCGAGATCGCGAACCACTCCTACAGCCACCACGCCTTCAAGTCCCCCTGCTACGGACTGCCCGCGCTCGACGGGGCCGCCGCCCGGGCCGACGTGGACCGGGCCTTCGCCGCCTTCCGCCAGGCCGGCGCCGTCAACACCGTCCCGTACTTCCGCTTCCCCGGCGGCTGCTACGACGACCCGGCGCTGCGGGCCCTGTCCACGGCCAAGGTCACGGCGGTGCAGTGGGACGTGGTCAGCGGGGACGCCTTCGCCAAGGACCCTGACGCGGTGGCCGAGCAGGTCCTCGCCGGGGTGAAGCCCGGCTCGGTGGTGGTGATGCACTGCACGCGCAGCGCCGCCCCCGTCACCGAGGAGGCCATCCAGAAGATCGTCCCGGAACTGCGCAAGCGCGGCTACCGGTTCGTGAAGGTGTCCGAGCTGATCGGGACGTAGCGGTCGGTCGCGCTCCCTCACCCCCGCCGGGCCGCGGACAGGCCGCCGTGCCCGCGGCGGGGCCGGCCGCGGCCCGGTCGCAGACCAGGAGCGCCGCGGAGGCCGCCAGGCTCCGGTGAGGAGCGCCCCGGCGAGGCCGGTGAGCAGGGCCGCCGCGTGCACCCGTACGGGACCGGCAGTTGCCGCCTTCGACCCGGACCAGCGCGCCGGGCGGCACCTCCAGGGAGATCCCGCGCAGCACCCAGGGCCGGCGCCGGCCGTAGCGGCGGCCCACCCCGATGAGGTTCAGTGCGCGGCCGTCTCGGTGAGCTCGCTCGGGCGGACGATGACGAAGCCCTCGCCGCTCAGCTTCAGCTGGACCGCCTCGCCGGAGCCGCCGCGGATCATCGAGCCGACCGACTGGGAGCGGTGCAGGCCGGTCTCCAGCTGGGCGCTCCAGCCGACGACGGCGTCCGTGTCGACGTGGACGGGGGCCTGCGGGGTGACCGGGATGATGATCGGGTGTCCGTCGCAGACGACGGCGAGCTTTCCGGTGCCGGTGAAGACGCTGTTGAAGAGGCCGCCGCCGGTCATGCCGGCGCCCTTGACCATCTTGATCTCGTAGGACAGCGTCGGGTCGAAGCACAACACGTTGCGCCCGTTGACGGTGAGGGCGTCACCGTGCTCGATGTCGATGATGAAGCAGTTGCCCGCCTGGTGGGCGAACCAGGCCTCGCCCTGGCCGCGTACGGACATCAGCGCCAGGCCCTCGCCCGTGACCGCGCGCTTGAGCATGCCGCCTATGCCCTGCCCCTTGCGCTCGAACTGCAGGTCGCCGCGGAAGGCGACCATCGAGCCCTGACGGGCCAGCATCTCCCCGTTGACGTTGTACTTCACGGACTTGGCGTTCTGCAGGCTCATGCCGGGGGTGACGGCGGCCCGGGCCAGGTTCTCGGACGCGAAAAGATCACTCTTCATGGCCCCGATCCTCACCCGGGCCGGCCCCCCGGGACATCCTCCTCAAGGCGGAGCCTGGCATCCTTGGCGGGATGAGCAGCCAGCACACGAACGACACCTCCGGCGTACCCGCGGTCGGGGCCGACAGTGCCTTCCGGCGGGAGCACGTACTGCGCGACGAGGCCCCGCAGTTCGTCCTGCCGCTGGTCGTACGCATCGAGAAGGCGGAGCCGCCCGCCCGGACCGACGCGCTGGAGACCGCGGCCCGGGCCGTGCTGGTGCTGCTCTCCGACGAGCGGGCGCACGGCGAGGGCGAGTGGGCACAGGCCGTCCGGGACTGGCAGGACGCGCGGATCCGCAAGGTGGTCCGGCGGGCGCGCGGGGCGGAGTGGCGCAAGGCGGAGACCCTGCCCGGCATCACGGTCCGCGGCGACGCCGCGCAGGTCCGGGTCTTCCCTCCCGTGCCCCTCGACGGCTGGCCCAAGGAACTGGCCAAGCTCCAGGTGTCGGGCACCGACCTCGACGACCCGCGGCCGGTCCCCGCGGCCGACGGACCCGCCCTGCCGGTGCTGTGGCTCAACCCCGCTCTGGAGATGTCGGCCGGCAAGGCGATGGCCCAGGCCGGGCACGCGGCCCAGCTGGCGTGGTGGGAACTGGCGCGGGCGGAGCGGGACGCCTGGCAGGAGTCGGGCTTCCGCCTGGCCGTACGGACCGCCGCGCGCGAGCGGTGGGCGGAGCTGAGCGGGAGCGGGCTGCCGGTGGTCCGCGACGCCGGGTTCACCGAGATCGCCCCGGGCAGCGCGACGGTCGTGGCCGACCATCCGGCGCTGCGGGCCCGGCTCTGACGGCTCCTCGGCGGCCGCTCCGGTCTGCCGGGAACCTCAAATGTTGCTCTGAACGTCCCGTCGGGCGGATTGGCGCGACCGCGGCGGGTGCATGACATCCGCACACAGTGCTTTGAGAGGGGGCGAGGGGACATGAAGCCCATGGCACACCTGGGGGTGGGCATCGGCTGGCGGCCGGAGATCGCGGACGCGGTCGCCCGGCTGGACGGCCTGGACTGGGTCGAGGTGGTGGCCGAGAACATCTGCCCGGGCCACCTGCCCGAGGCCCTTCAGCGGCTGCGCGAGCGGGGCACGCGCATCGTGCCGCACGGTGTCTCGCTCGGCCTCGGCGGCGCCGACCGACCGGATCCGCAGAAGCTGGCGGCACTCGGGGAGCGGGCGGTGGCGCTGGGGGCGCCGCTCGTCACCGAGCACATCGCCTTCGTACGGGCCTCCTCGCCGGTGCTGGAGGCCGGGCACCTGCTGCCGGTTCCGCGCACCCGCGACGCGCTGGACGTGCTGTGCGAGAACGTGCGGATCGCGCAGGACGCGCTGCCCGTGCCGCTGGCGCTGGAGAACATCGCCGCGCTGTTCTCGTGGCCGGGCGAGGAGATGACGGAGGGGCAGTTCCTCACGGAGCTGGTCGAGCGGACCGGGGTCCGGCTGCTCATCGACGTGGCCAACCTGCACACCAACCGGGTCAACCGGGGCGAGGACCCGGCCGCCGTCCTGGACGCGATCCCGCTGGAGGCGCTGGCGTACGTGCACGTCGCGGGCGGTGTGGAGCGGGACGGCGTCTGGCACGACACGCACGCGCACCCCGTGCCGCCGGTCGTGCTCGACCTGCTGGCCGAGCTGCGCTCGCGGGTGGAACCGGCGGGCGTCCTGCTGGAGCGGGACGACGACTTCCCGCCCGAGGCGGAGCTCGCGGGCGAACTGACCGCGATCCGCGAGGTCGTGACGGCCGGCCGCACGGCCGCGGAAGGGTCGGGAGCCAGGCCGGACGCGGGCGGGCCGGACACCGTACGCGGACCCGCTCCGGACACTGCGGCGCAGGCCGCTCGCGCCGCCGCGCCGGAGTCGGGAGCCGCCCCGGAGCCGGGATCCGCGCCTGAGCCGGACTCCGGGCCGGAGCCCGAGGGGCGGGGGGCCGGCGAGGCCGCCCGGACCCGTGTGGCGCTCGGGCAGGCCGCGCTGCTGTCCGCGCTCGTGGCCGGGACCCCCGTGCCCGAGGGCTTCGACCGCGCGCGCATCCGGGTGCAGGTGCGGGCGCTGGCCGCCAAGCGGGCCGACGTGGTCGCCAAGGTGGCTCCGGAGCTGCCCGGGATCCTCGGCGGACCCGACCCGTACCGCAAGGCCTTCCTCGCCTACGCGAAGGGCCGCCCCATGACCGCCGGATACCGCAGGGACGCGCTGGACTTCGCGGAGCACCTGCTGATCCAGGACCTGCCGGCCGACCCGGCCGCCCGGCGCCGGCTCACCGCCTGGTGGCGGGAGCGGGCGGGGGCGAGGCCGCCCCGCCGCATCGTGCGCTGGGCCCGGACGCTCGCGGGGAGGGCCGCGTGAACATCCTCGCCGTCGCGATCTGGATCGCCGTCGTCGTCTCCTCCGTCCTGCTCGTGCGCGGGCTGCGCCGCGCCCGGCCCGGAGCCGCGGTCGCGTCGGCCGCCCTCCACGACCTGTCCGAGGCCGCGTTCCTGGTGGGCGGCCCCGGCACCGTCGTGGACGCCGCACTCGTCTCGATGCTCGGGGACGGCCGGCTGGTCGTCGGCGGTCCCGGCATCGTCCAGGTACGCCCCGGGGCGCGGGCGGGCGACCCTGCCGAACGCGCCGTGCTCCAGGCCCACGCCGCAGCCCCCTCGGGCTGGCTCTACCAGGTGCGCTACGGCGCCATGTGCGACCCGGCCGTCCAGGAGATCGGGGACGCCCTGGCCGCCCGCGGGCTCGTCGCCCCGCCCGGCAGCGGCCGGCGCTGGCGCCGCTGGGGGCTGGTCCAGGCCGTCGCGTGCGTGGTCTGGCTGGTGGCGTCGATCCCGCTGACCGTCGTGGGCTACGCCCTCGATCCCGACCCCGGCGTGCCGTTCATCGTGATGGTGGCGCCCGTGCTGCTGGCGGGCATCGTCCTGGGCCTGTTCTGCATGGCCCGCGCCGGGAACCGGGTCACCCCGGCCGGGCTGCGGGCGCTGCTCGCGCTGCGCTCCGCGTACGTGAACGACCGCACCCCGCACGTGCAGACCGCGCTCTTCGGCCTGCGCGGCCTGCGCGACCCGTTCCTGCGCCAGCAGCTGGTGCCCGCCGCGCGCAGCACCCGGCTCGCGGCAGCCCAGTCGGGTGCGCGCTCCCACCGCACGCACACCCGCTCGTCCTCGTCCGACTCCTCGCCCGAGCTGCTGCCGGTGATGTGGTGCGCGACGAGCGACGGGGGCGGCGGGGGCGGTTCGGGCTGCGGCTCCTCCGGCAGCAGCTGCGGAGGCGGTGGTGGCTCCGGCTGCTCGGGCAGCAGCGGTTCGAGCTGCGGTGGCTCGTCCTCCAGCTGTTCCAGTTCGAGCAGCTCCAGCTGTTCGAGTTCGAGCAGCTCCAGCTGTTCCAGTTCCAGCAGTTCCTGATACGGCAACCGGGGTCACGGCCGCCGACACCGGCCGGTGATCCTTTACAAGTGCGGCGCCCAGGCCTCTCATCGGTTCATCGGATGAGAGGCAGGGGCGCCATGCGAACGAGAACCGCACGCCACGGATCCGTCGCGGCCGCGCTCTTCCTCGCCCTGTGCGCGCCCACCGCGGTGGCCGCACCCGTCCCGCGGACCCCGGACACCGCCGACACCGGCGCCGCCGACGCCGAGAGCGCGGGAGCCGCGCTCGTCGCCCGCCGGGCGGCCCTCGCGGCCGCCTCCCGGGGTGGCGGCGCCGCCGGTCTCGACTTCCGCGCCTGCCCCGCCGTCGAGGACCTGCCGTCCCGCGTCCGGTGCGCCACCCTGCGCGTACCGCTCGACTACGCCCGCCCCGACGGCCCGCAGATCTCCCTGACCGTCAGCCGGGCCGCCGCCACCGGCGCCGGCGGCGCCGCCCGCCAGGGCGCGCTCGTGCAGAACCCCGGCGGCCCCGGGGCCTCCGGGATGTACTTCCCGCTCGTCGCCGACGTCCCCGGCTGGGAGCGGATCGCCGCCGCCTACGACCTCGTCGGCTACGCCCCGCGCGGGGTCGGGCGCTCGGCCCCGCTGTCCTGCACGGACCCCGCGGCCCGCCCGAAGGGTCCCGTCCAGGAGCCGGTCCACCCCTCTCCCGCGTACAAGGCGGAACGACTCGCGCAGGCCCGCGCGTACGCGAACGGCTGCGCACACCGGACCGGCGCGGCCCTGCCGTACTACACCACCCTGAACAACGCCCGTGACCTGCACGTGCTGCGCGCCGCGCTCGGCGAGGAGAAGCTGACCTTCATGGGCGCCTCGTACGGCACCTACCTCGCCGCCGTCTACGCCACCCTCTATCCCGGCCACGTCCGCCGGATGGTCCTCGACTCGGCGGTCGATCCCGACCCGCGCCGCGTCTGGTACCGCAACAACCTCGACCAGGCGCGCGGGTTCGAGGGCCGCTGGCACGACTTCCGGGCCTGGGTGGCCCGGCACCACGGCACGTACGGGCTCGGCACCACCCCCGCGGCCGTGCAGGCCGCCTACGAGCGGGTCCGCGACGCGGTGGCCCGTACCCCCGCCGGCGGGGCCGTGGGGACCGGCGAGCTGCGGGCCGCCTTCCTCCAGGCCGCCTACTACGACGACGTCTGGCCGGACCGGGCGGCGGCCCTGGCCGCGTTCCTGCTCGGCGATCCCTCACTGCTGGCCGCCCAGGCCGCCCCCGATCCGGCTGCGGCGGCCGAGGCCGAGAACGCGACGGCCGTCTACACGGCGGTGCTGTGCAACGACGCCCCCTGGCCCGCCGACTGGTCGACCTGGGACCGCGACAACTCCGAACTGGCCCGTACGGCCCCCTTCGAGACCTGGGCCAACGCCTTCCTCAACCTGCCGTGCGCGTCCTGGCCGGTGCGCGGACGGCAGTCGCCGGTGGCGGTCGGGGCCCAGCCCGAACGGCTCCCGCGGACTCTCGTCGTCGCGGCGGAACGGGACGGCGCGACCCCGTACCCGGGCGCGCTGGAACTCCAGCGGCGGCTCGGCGCCGGGGCGTCACTGGTGACGGAGACGGGAGCCGGCTCCCACGGAGTGGTCGGCGGACGCAACAACTGCGTGGACCGACACGTGGAGCGGTATCTGCTGACGGGCGCCACCCCGGGGTGGCGCGTCACGTGCGCGCCGCATCCGGAGCCCGCACCGGTGTCGCTGGACGACAGGGCGGCTGGCGCCCGCAGGGCGCTGCTGCCGCCGGTCGTCTGAACTTCCGGGCGGGATCTCCGGCTGCGTCGTTTCGGGGGCAGTGCCTCCCGATCCACCGGAGGCACTCACCTGACGGTGTGGTCGTCCTCCGGTCCTTCCCCCCAGGGGAGGTATCAGGCGAGCCCGGCCACCAGGTCGGCGACGGACTTGCGGCGCCCGGTGTAGAAGGGCACCTCTTCACGGACGTGCATACGGGCCTCGGAGGCGCGCAGGTGACGCATGAGGTCGACGATGCGGTACAGCTCGTCCGCCTCGAAGGCCAGCAGCCACTCGTAGTCGCCCAGCGAGAAGGAGGCGACGGTGTTGGCGCGCACGTCCGGGTAGCCGCGGGCCATCTTGCCGTGGTCGGCGAGCATGCGGCGGCGGTCCTCGTCGGGCAGCAGGTACCAGTCGTAGCTGCGGACGAAGGGGTACACGCTGACGTAGTCGCGGGCGACCTCGTCGGCCAGGAAGGCCGGGATGTGCGACTTGTTGAACTCGGCCGGGCGGTGCAGGGCCATGTTCGACCACACCGGCTCCATCGCGCGGCCCAGCTTGGTACGGCGGAACAGGTTGTACGCGGTCTGCAGCTCGTCCGCGGTCTCCGCGTGCCACCAGATCATGATGTCGGCGTCGGCCCGCAGACCGGAGACGTCATAGGTGCCGCGGACGGTGATGTCCTTGGCGGCCAGCTGGTCGAACAGCTCCTGGACCTCGTCGGCGAAACCGGCGCGGTCCTCCGGCAGGACGTCCTTCAGCTTGAAGACGGACCACAGGGTGTAGCGGATGACCTCGTTGAGGTCCTTCGCCTTCTTCCCCGCGTTGGGAATCTTCTCTGGTGCAGTCATGTGCCTATTGTCCCGTGCGCTGATCAGTGGTCGGAGCCAGGGGTGCCGTACGCGCACCGAGCGAGGCGATCACCGTGTCCGCGGCCCGGCCGGCACTCGCGACGCAGGCCGGAATGCCCACCCCGTCGTAGAGCGCGCCGCACACCGCGAGGCCGGGCAGGGCCTCGACGGCGGCGCGGATCCGGGCGACCCGGTCGAGGTGGCCGACCGGGTACTGGGGCAGTCCGCCGTCCCAGCGGGTGACGGTGGAGGCGACCGGCCGGGCCGTCAGGCCCACGGCCTCGCCGAGGTCGGTGAGGGACACCTCGACGAGCTCGCCGTCCTCGCGCTCCAGGTCGCGCTCGTCGGCGTACCGGCCGACGGAGGTGCGCAGCAGGAAGAGGTCGGGGTCCTTGCCGGCCCAGGCCCACTTGTTGCTGGAGAAGGTGGACGCCTTGATGGTCCGGCCGTCGACGGGCGGCACGAGGAATCCGCTGGCGCCGCCGCCGGTGACGGCGGCCGGCAGGTCGCGGCGCCGGAAGGCCATGGTGACCAGCGCCATGGAGGCGTATTCGACCTGGTTCAGCTCGGCCGCGGCGGCCGGCGCGAGGGAGTCCAGCAGCCGGGCGGCGGGCCCGGCCGGGACGGCCAGGACGACGCCGTCGGCCTCGAAGGTCTCCTCGGCGGCCACGACCCGCCAGCCTTCAGCCGTACGAAGGACCTCCCGCACGGGGGTGCCGGTGACGATCCGCGCACCGGCCTTGCGGCAGGCCTCGGCCACGGCGAGCGGGAGGCGTCCGATGCCCCCGTCGATACCGGCGAAGACCGGGCCGGCCTGCTGGGGCCCGCTCTGCGCCTTGCGCTGCAGTTCCCGTACGCCGTCGCCCAGCAGGGCGTGCGTGCGGGCGGCCTCGAAGAGCTGGGGCACGGCGGCCCGCATGGAGATGCGGTAGGCGTCGCCCGCGTAGACCCCGCCGAGCAGCGGTTCCACCAGCCGGTCGACGACCTCGCGGCCGAGGCGGGCAGCCACGTACGCGCCGACGGCGACGTCCTCGCCGATCTCGGTGGGCGGCAGCGTCCGCTCGGCCTCGATGCGGGCCAGGCCCTCTGCGGAGAGGACCCCGGAGGCGGCCAGCGGACCGAGGTCGCCGGGGACGCCCATGACGTGGCCGCGCGGCATCGGCCGCAGCGCGCCCCTGGTCCACAGGTGGGCGGTGGCGGTGGCGGGCGGCTGCACGGCGTCGGCCAGGCCCACGGCCTCGGCGAGGGCGACGGCCTCGGGGCGGCGGGCGAGCATGGACTCGGCGCCGAGGTCGACGGGGGCCCCGGCGAGTTCGCCGGAGTACAGCTTTCCGCCGAGCCTCGGTCCGGCCTCCAGCAGCGTGACGCGGGCGCCTTCGGCGAGCAGCCGGTGGGCCGCCGCGAGGCCCGCGATCCCGCCGCCGATGACGACGACGTGGCCCGGGGAGCCGGCGGGCCGGGTGGGGCTCCCCGGCCGATCCGTACGCATGTCCGCTTCGTGCATGGACACATCGTCTCAGACCGATCACCGAGGCCGGACCGTGACCGCATCGGGACCGGCCCGGAACCGCGTGTGCGAAACCCGCGACGGGACCCTGTACGTCGAAACGGCAACACCAGCCGATCATCGGGGGTTTACAGCGATGCACAGCATCAGCAGACACCGTTCCGCGGCGGCCCTGGCCGCCCTCTCCCTCACCGGGGTGCTCGCGCTCACCGGCTGCGGCGCGGACGGCCAGGGCTCGGCGAGCGACAAGGCGGCGGTCGCACCGCCCGCGGCGGACGGCAAGGCCCGGGAGGGGGCGGCGGGCGCCGCGGCGGCCCCGGCGCCGGCGGGGTCGGCGGGGTCGGCGGGGTCGGCCGCCAAGAACGACGGGGCGCCGGTCGCGGTGCGCCCGAACGTCATCCGTACGGCCACGCTCGGCATCGAGACGACCGACGTCCAGAAGACGCTCGCGGCCGCCCGCACCGCGGCCGACGGCGCGGGCGGCTACGTCGGCAACGAGTCGACCAAGCGCGGCGAGGACGGCCGGATGACCTCGACGGTGACCCTGCGGGTGCCCGGCGAGCGCTACGACGCCGTGCTCGGCGCCATGGAAGGCAGCGGGAAGCTGCTGCACCGCAAGGTCGACGCGCAGGACGTCACCGAGAAGGTCGCCGACATCAACAGCCGTGTCTCCTCGCAGCAGGCGAGCGTGGCGCGGGTGCGCGAGATGATGGGCAAGGCCTCGGCGCTGAGCGAGGTGGTGATGCTGGAGAGCGAGCTGAGCCGGCGCCAGTCGGACCTGGAGTCGCTGCTGGCGCAGCAGACGGCGCTGAAGGACCAGACCTCGATGGGCACGATCACGCTGGAGGTCTCCGAACCGGCCCCCGCGGCGGAGGAGGAGAAGAAGAAGGAGAAGGAGCCCACCTTCCTCGGTGCGCTGAGCGGCGGCTGGGAGGTCTTCACGAAGATCCTGCGCTACCTGATGGTGGCGCTCGGGGCGCTGCTGCCGTTCCTGCTGACGGCTTCGGCGGTGGTGGTGCTGGTCCGGGTGTACCGGCGGTGGCGGCCGGCGCGGCCGAAGACGGGCCTGACCCCGAAGCGGGTGCCGGTGCCGGCGGCGCGGACGGCGCCTCCGGCCGGGGCTCCTGCCCCGGACTCCGAGGCCGACGTGCGGGACTGAACGCGCGTTCGCCCGTAGCGTGTTCACCATTCGACAGCGGTGAAGGGGCGGTACGGGCGATGGCGACGGAACGACTGGTGGTGGTCGGGGGCGACGCGGCGGGGATGTCCGCCGCGTCGCAGGCCCGCAGGCTGAAGGGTCCGCAGGAGCTGGAGATCGTCGCCTTCGAGCGCGGCCGCTTCACCTCCTACTCTGCGTGCGGCATCCCGTACTGGGTCGGCGGCCTGGTCGCCGAGCGCGACGACCTGATCGCCCGCACCCCCGAGGAGCACCGGGCCCGGGACATCGACCTGCACACCCGCACGGAGGTGGTGGAGCTCGATCTGGCCGGGTCGCGGGTCCGCGCCCGCGATCTGGACGGCGGATCCGAGTCGTGGACCCCCTACGACAAGCTCGTCCTCGCCACCGGCGCCCGGCCCGTGCGCCCCCGCCTGCCCGGCATCGGCGCGCACGGGGTGCACGGCATCCAGACCCTGGACGACGGCCAGCGGCTCATGGACTCGCTGGAGCGCACGCGGGGCCGGCGGGCGGTCGTGGTCGGCGCGGGCTACATCGGCGTGGAGATGGCCGAGGCCCTGGTGCTGCGGGGCTACGAGGTGACCGTCCTGCACCGGGGCGAGCAGCCGATGGCCACGCTGGACCCGGACATGGGCGGCCTGGTGCACAGCGCGATGAACCGCATGGGGATCGTCACGGTGGCGCGCGCCGAGGTCACCAAGATCCTCGCCGACGAAGAGGGCCGGGCCCGCGCGGTGGCAACGTCCGCCGGCGAGGAGTACCCGGCGGACGTGGTCGTGCTCGGCATCGGCGTGGAGCCGCGGACGGCGCTGGCCCGCGACGCCGGCCTCCCGCTCGGCCCTTCGGGCGGGATCCTCACGGACCTGTCGATGCGCGTGCGCGGTCACGAGAACGTCTGGGCGGGCGGCGACTGCGTGGAGGTCCTCGACCTGGTCGCGGGCCGCACCCGGCACATCCCGCTGGGCACCCACGCCAACAAGCACGGCCAGGTCATCGGCTCCGGGGTGGGCGGCGGCTACGCGACCTTCCCGGGGGTGGTCGGCACGGCGGTCAGCAAGGTCTGCGACCTGGAGATCGCCCGTACGGGGCTGCGCGAGCGGGACGCGCTGGAGGCGGGCCTGCGCTTCGTGACGGCCACCATCACCTCCACCAACACGGCGGGCTACTACCCGCAGGCGGCGCAGATGACGGTGAAGATGCTGGCGGAGCGCCGTACGGGCCGCCTCCTGGGCGTACAGATCGTCGGCGGCGCCGGTTCCGCGAAGCGGGTGGACGTCGCGGCGGTGGCCCTCACGGCGGGCATGACGGTCGAGCAGGTGGTCTCGCTCGACCTCGGCTACGCCCCGCCGTTCTCCCCGGTCTGGGACCCGGTCCTGGTGGCGGCCCGCAAGGCGGTCTCCGCGGTCCGCGCAGCGGGCGTCTGACCGCTCTGCCCGGGGCTCGACTCCGAGCGGACCCTCCGTCGGACATGCGAAACGTCGGTCCGTGCCATGTCATGCAGGGCGCGGACCGACGTTTCGGTCCTGCTCGGGTGCGGGTTCCGCTCAGCGGGCCGTCTTGGTGTGGACGTAGTCCACCAGGCGGGTCAGCGCCTCGGGGTCGGTCGTCGGGAGGACGCCGTGGCCGAGGTTGAAGACGTGGCCCTCCAGGCCGGCGGCCGCAGCGAGGACCTCGTCCGTCTTGGCCTCGACCGCCTCCGTGGTGGAGAAGAGCACGGCCGGGTCCAGGTTGCCCTGGAGGGCCTTGCCCGGGCCGACCCGGCGGGCCGCCTCGTCGAGCGCGACGCGGTAGTCGACGCCCACGACGTCCGCACCGGCTTCGCCCATCAGGCCGAGGAGCTCGCCGGTGCCGACGCCGAAGTGGATCCGCGGGACCCCGTAGGAGGCGACGGACTGCAGGACCTTCGCCGAGGCGGGCATGACGGAGCGGCGGTAGTCCGCCGGGGCGAGCGCGCCGACCCAGGAGTCGAAGAGCTGGACGGCGGAGGCGCCGGCCTCGATCTGGACCTTCAGGAAGGCGGAGGTGATCTCCGCGAGGCGGTCGAGCAGGTCGGCCCAGAGCTGCGGGTCCCCGTACATGAGGGCCTTGGTGTGCTCGTGGTTCTTGGAGGGGCCGCCCTCGACCAGGTAGCTCGCGAGGGTGAAAGGCGCGCCCGCGAAACCGATCAACGGCGTGGAGCCCAGTTCACCCGTGAGCATGCCGATCGCCTCGGTGACGTACGAGACGTCCTCAGGGGTGAGGTCGCGCAGTTGTGCGAGGTCCTCGCGGCGGCGGATCGGCTGGGCTACGACCGGGCCGACGCCCGGCTTGATGTCCAGGTCGACGCCGATGGCCTTGAGCGGGACCACGATGTCGGAGAAGAAGATCGCCGCGTCGACGTTGTGGCGCCGCACCGGCTGCATGGTGATCTCGGTGACCAGGTCGGGCCGCATGCAGGACTCGAGCATCGCGGTGCCCTCGCGGACCTTGCGGTACTCGGGGAGTGAGCGCCCGGCCTGCCGCATGAACCACACCGGCGTGTGCGGCACCGGCTCCCGCCGGCACGCCTTCAGGAAGGCGGAATCGTACGTCTGGCTCGGCTGGCCCTTGGGGCTGTCGTTGGCGCTCACGACCCAAATCTTCGCACGTATGAAGAAGTGCCCGTCCCGGCGCGGGTGTCCCTGCGCCGTACGGCCGCACATACCGCCTAGTCTTCCCCGCATGGCTGCGGCTCAGGGACGATTTTCAGATGGCGCCGACGGTACGGACAGTGCGAAGGAGAGCTCCGTCCCACTCCCGTTCCGCCGGGCGGTCGAAGGATTGAAGAAGGCCCGGCTGCGCCCGGGGGTCGAGATCGATCCGACGAAGCCGCCCCAGCGGCTGGCCCCGTACGCCTACGCGCTGGAGGCCGCGGTGGTGGACGGGGAGGACGACCTGGCCGACGGCCGGCTCATCCTGCTCCACGATCCGGCCGGGCACGACGCCTGGCACGGGACCTTCCGGCTGGTGACGCTCGTACGGGCGGAGCTGGAGCCCGAGATGGCCGCGGACCCGCTGCTGCCCGAGGTGTGCTGGTCCTGGCTGACGGGGGCCCTGGAGGCGCGCGGGCTGGCCTACGGCGAGGCGAGCGGAACGGTGACCATGGCGAGCTCGCACTACTTCGGCGGGCTCGCGGAGCGGCGGCCCGCGACGCAGATCGAGATCAGAGCCTCCTGGACGCCGCGCGAGGGCGTGGGCGGGGTCCCGGACACCCCGGCGCACCTGTCGGCGTGGTGCGAACTGATCTGCCAGATCGCGGGGCTGCCGCCGGTGGGTCCGACGGACACGGCGACGGGCGTGGTCTCCCTGCCACAGCGCCGCGGTCCGCACCACCCGTAGGCACGGGGCCGTACGGCCGCCACGGGACGGGGAACGCCCGGCCGAAGCCCGCAACGGAGTGTCACAACCCGGCCTCCGTTGTGGGCTTCTGATCACCCGATGATCGATCGTGCGTCCGAATTGCCCGAATTGTTACTCACCAAATCGTGATCATTCTCTAAAGCCGGGCGGGTGACGTGCCGAAGGAGTCAGTGACCATCCGCACGGTTCGCACCGGCTTCCTTCCCCGAGCCGGCCGTCCCGCCACTCCCCCAGGAGGCCTAGGTGTCCGTTCTTCTCGAGCAGCCCGCAAGCCTGGTCGCCTACCGCCCGAACAAGCCGACGGCCATGGTCGTCGTGGCCGACCCGCGCGTCCGTTCCACCGTGACCCGCCATCTGTGGGCCCTCGGAGTCCGTGACGTGATCGAGGCGTCGTCCATCGCGGAGGCCCGCCCCCGCGTCGGCAGCCCGCGCGACATCTGCGTGGCCGACGTACACCTGCCCGACGGTTCCGGTCTCACCCTGCTCTCCGAGACCCGTGCCGCAGGCTGGCCGAACGGCCTGGCCCTGTCCGCCGCCGACGACATCGGCGCCGTGCGCAACGCCCTCGCGGGCGGCGTGAAGGGCTACGTCGTCACCGGTACGCGGACCAACATCGGGCTCCCCACCCGGCCCGGCGCCGCCCCCATCGGCGCTGCCGCCGCCCGTATGCACCGCCGCCCCCCGGGTGCCCCGAGCCACCCGGGCGGCTACCGGGAGCTCTCCGGCCGCGAGGTCGAGGTCCTGCGCCTCGTCGCGGAGGGCCAGTCCAACAAGGCCATCGGCGTCTCGATGGGCCTGTCCGCCCTGACCGTCAAGTCCCACCTCGCCCGCATCGCCCGCAAGCTGGGCACCGGTGACCGCGCGGGAATGGTCGCCGTGGCCCTGCGGACCGGGATCATCCACTGAGCACGGGCCGGAGCGCCCGGATAGACGTCCGGGATACCCCCGGAAAACATCCCGCTTACTGATCGCGCCCGTCGACGGAACGTTCCGGCGACGGGCGCGTCGTATACACGGATACCCTTGACCGGTGACCGACGCCCAAGAGACCGCAGCAGACCTGCGCACCACCACCGGGGGCGGCCCCCCGGACGACGTCGTTGTTCCGCCCGGTGGGGTGCCGACTCCTTTGCTGGAGCCCCGCGAGGGGATTCCGCCGGTGGTCGCCGACGCGGACGCCCTCGCCGAGGTGGTCGCGGCCTTCGCCGCGGGCACCGGCCCCGTGGCCGTCGACGCCGAACGCGCCTCCGGATACCGCTACGGCCAGCGCGCCTACCTCGTGCAGCTGCGCCGCGAGGGTGCCGGGTCAGCCCTCATCGACCCGGTGGGCTGCCCCGACCTGTCCGCACTGGGCGAGGCCCTCTCCGGCACCGAGTGGATCCTGCACGCCGCCACCCAGGACCTGCCGTGCCTGCGCGAAATAGGCATGGTTCCCACCTCGCTGTTCGACACCGAGCTGGCGGGCCGGCTCGCCGGCTTCCCGCGGGTCGGACTCGGCGCGATGGTCGAGAGCGTTCTCGGCTACGCCCTGGAGAAGGGCCACTCCGCCGTCGACTGGTCCACCCGCCCGCTGCCCGAGCCGTGGCTGCGCTACGCCGCCCTGGACGTGGAGCTGCTGGTGGACCTGCGGGACGCCCTGGAGAAGGAGCTGGACCGGCAGGGCAAGCTGGAGTGGGCCCGGCAGGAGTTCGACGCCATCGCCGCCGCTCCCCCGGCCCCGCCGCGCAAGGACCCCTGGCGCCGTACGTCCGGCATGCACAAGGTGCGCCGCCGTCGGCAGATGGCCGTCGTACGGGAGCTGTGGGAGTCCCGGGACCGGATCGCGCAGCGGCGCGACGTGTCGCCGGGCAAGGTGCTGGGCGACGCGGCGATCGTCGAGGCCGCGCTGGCCCTGCCGGCGAACGTGCACACCCTGTCGGCCCTGCCCGGCTACGGGCAGCGGATGGGCCGCCGCCAGCTCGACCAGTGGATGGCCGCCGTGGACCGGGCGAAGGCGCTGCCCGAGAACGAGCTGCCGCAGCCGGGTGCGACCCCGGCCGGCCCGCCCCCGCCGCGTTCCTGGGCCGACAAGGACCCGGCCGCCGCGGCCCGGCTGGCCGCGGCCCGCACCGCCGTCTCTGCGCTGGCGGAGCAGCTGAACCTGCCCCAGGAGAACCTGATCACCCCGGACACGGTCCGCCGCCTGTGCTGGGAGCCCCCGCAGCGGCTGGAGGCGGACGCGGTGGCCCAGGCCCTGGCCCTGCACGGCGCCCGGCCGTGGCAGATCGAGCAGGTGACCCCGGTCCTGGTCACGGCCCTGGCGGCCACGGACTGACCCCTCCCGCACAGCGGCAGAGCCCCCGGCCCCCGGCCGGGGGCTCTTTCGTCGCCCGCCTCGGCGGCGCGGTCCGAGTGTGACCTTCGCCGCTCCTCGGGGAGGGGGTGTGCACATTGGTTACCCGCAAGTAGCATGGTCGGGTGAGCGGGCGCTCAGCAACGTATGCCGAACGCACCCCCGCGCAGCAGTGCCATCCCGCACCTGGAGGAGAGCCAACGTGCCTCGTACCGTCAGGGACGTCGTCTTCGTCGACGGCGTCCGCACCCCGTTCGGCAAGGCGGGCCCGAAGGGCATCTACAACGAGACCCGCGCCGACGATCTCGTCGTGAAGGCGATCCGGGAGCTGCTGCGCCGCAACCCGGACCTGGACCCCAAGAAGATCGACGAGGTCGCCATCGCCGCGACCACGCAGATCGGCGACCAGGGCCTGACGCTGGGCCGCACGGCCGGCATCCTCGCGGGTCTCCCGCAGTCCGTCCCGGGCTACTCCATCGACCGCATGTGCGCCGGCGCGCTGACCGCCGTGACCGCCGTCGCGGGCGGTGTGGCCTTCGGTGCGTACGACGTCGCCCTCGCCGGCGGTGTCGAGCACATGGGCCGCCACCCCATGGGCGAGGGCGTGGACCCGAACCCGCGCTTCGTCTCCGAGAAGCTGGTCGACGAGTCCGCCCTGTTCATGGGCATGACCGCCGAGAACCTGCACGACCGGTACCCGACGATCACCAAGCTCCGCGCCGACGAGTACGCCGTGCGCTCGCAGGAGAAGGCCGCCAAGGCGTACGCCGACGGCAAGATCCAGCAGGACCTGGTCCCGATCTCGGTGCGCAACACCAGCGAGGCCGCGGGCGAGACGGGCTGGGGCCTGGTCACCACCGACGAGCCGATGCGCCCGGGCACCACGCTGGAGAACCTGGCGAACCTGAAGACCCCGTTCCGTACGCACGGCCGGGTCACCGCGGGCAACGCCGCCGGTCTCAACGACGGTGCCACCGCCGCGATCATCGCGTCCGAGGACTTCGCCCGCGAGAACAACCTCACGGTCAAGATGCGCCTCGTCTCGTACTCCTTCGCGGGTGTCGAGCCGGAGGTCATGGGCTACGGCCCGATCCCGGCCACCGAGAAGGCCCTGGCCCAGGCCGGCCTGACCATCGACGACATCGGTCTCTTCGAGGTCAACGAGGCCTTCGCGGTCCAGGTCCTCGCGTTCCTGGAGCACTACGGCATCGCCGATGACGACGCGCGCGTGAACCAGTACGGCGGCGCCATCGCCTTCGGCCACCCGCTGGCCTCCTCCGGCGTGCGCCTGATGACGCAGCTGGCCCGCCAGTTCGAGGAGCAGCCGCACGTCCGCTACGGCCTGACCACCATGTGCGTCGGCTTCGGCATGGGCGCCACGGTCATCTGGGAGAACCCGAACTTCAACGCCGAGGGAGACTCCAAGTGAGCACCACCGCTGAGCTCCTGAAGGGCGCGGCCGAGCTGTTCCCGGACGAGGTCGTCACGTCCGCGCACGTCCGCCACCTGGACCTGCCGTTCGGCGCCGGGCGCTTCGCGCTCATCACGCTGGACAACGGCTTCGACCACACCAAGCCGACCACCTTCGGCCCGCAGTCCCTCGCCAACCTGAACGCGGCGATCGACCTGGTCGAGCAGGAGGCCACCGCCGGCACCATCGTCGGCGCGGGCATCACCGGCAAGCCGTTCATCTTCGCGGTCGGCGCCGACCTCAAGGGTGTCGAGCTGCTGAAGAAGCACGACGAGGCGCTCGCCATCGGCAAGGGCGGCCACGACGTCTTCAAGCGCCTCTCCGCGCTGGCCGTCCCGACCTTCGCGTACTACAACGGTGCGGCGATGGGCGGCGGCGTCGAGGTCGGTCTGCACTGCAGCTACCGCACCGTCTCGAAGGCCATCCCGGCCTTCTCGCTGCCCGAGGTCTTCCTCGGCCTGGTTCCCGGCTGGGGCGGCTGCGCCATCCTGCCGAACCTGATCGGCGCCGAGCGCGCGGTCTCGGTCATCATCGAGAACTCGCTGAACCAGAACCGCCAGCTCAAGGGCAAGCAGGTCTTCGAGCTCGGCATCGCCGACGCGATCTTCGAGGGTGCGGACTTCCTGGAGCAGTCGCTCCTGTGGACCGCGAACGTCCTGAACGGCACCACCGAGGTCGTCCGCGACGAGATCGACCGCGGCGAGGCCTGGGACGCGGCCGTCGCCAAGGGCCGCTTCATCGCGGACTCCAAGGTGCACGGCGCCGCTCCGGCCGCCTACCGCGCCCTGGACATCATCGCCGCGGCCAAGGACGGCGACCTCCAGGCCGGCTTCGACGCCGAGGACACGGCCCTGGCCGACCTCATCATGGGCGGCGAGCTGCGCTCGGGCATCTACGCCTTCAACCTGGTCCAGAAGCGCGCCAAGCGCCCGGCCGGTGCCCCGGACAAGTCCCTGGCCCGTCCGGTCACCAAGGTCGGCGTCGTCGGCGCGGGCCTGATGGCCTCGCAGCTGGCGCTGCTGTTCCTGCGCCGCCTGGAGGTGCCGGTCGTCCTCACCGACATCGACCAGGAGCGCGTGAACAAGGGTGTGGGCTACGTCCACGCCGAGATCCAGAAGCTGCTCGGCAAGGGCCGCATCAGCCAGGACAAGGCCAACCGCCTGACCGCCCTGGTGACCGGTGTCCTGGACAAGGCCGAGGGCTTCGCGGACGCGGACTTCATCATCGAGGCCGTGTTCGAGGAGATGTCCGTCAAGCAGAAGGTGTTCGCGGAGGTCGAGGCGGTCGCCCCGGCGCACGCGATCCTCGCCACCAACACCTCCTCGCTGTCGGTGTCGGAGATGGCCGCGGGGCTCCAGCACCCGGAGCGCGTGGTCGGCTTCCACTTCTTCAACCCGGTCGCGATCCTCCCGCTGCTGGAGATCGTCCGCGGTGAGCAGACCGACGACGCCTCGCTGGCCACGGCCTTCGGTGTCGCCAAGAAGCTGAAGAAGACCGCGGTCCTCACCAAGGACGCCCCGGCGTTCGTCGTGAACCGCATCCTGACCCGCTTCATGGGCGAGATCCAGAACGTCATCGACGAGGGCACCCCGGTCGTCACGGCGGAGAAGGCCATCGAGCCGCTCGGCCTGCCGATGTCCCCGCTGGTGCTGCTGGAGCTCGTGGGCCCGGCGATCGGTCTGCACGTCTCCGAGACCCTGAACCGCTCCTTCCCCGAGCGCTTCACCGTCTCCCCGAACCTCGCTGCGGTCGTCAAGGCCGGCAAGCGCGGCTTCTACGTCTACGATTCCGGCAAGCCGGAGCTGGACCCCGAGGTCGCCGCGCTCCTGGTCCAGGGCGACTCCGTCCTGACCGAGGAGCAGGTCCGGATCCGCGTCCTGGACGCGGTGGCGCAGGAGATCGGCCTGATGCTGGAGGAGGGTGTCGTGGCCGAGGCCCAGGACATCGACCTCTGCCTCATCACCGGTGCCGGCTGGCCCTTCCACCTGGGCGGCATCACGCCGTACCTGGACCGTGAGGGCGTCTCGGAGCGCGTGAACGGCAAGAAGTTCCTCGCCCCCGGCATCGCGAGCGTCCCGGCGTAGTCCGGGTCGTAGACGGCTGTTCGACGGCCGGGCCCGCTCCCTCCGGGGGGCGGGCTCCGGCCGTTCGAATACCTGTCTAAGATTCACCCCCATGACGGAAACGCACGCGCGGCCCAGGCGCCGCCGACGCCGCATTCTGCGGATCACCCTGCTGCTGGTCGCCGTGCTGATCCTGGGCGCGGCCGGGGCGGGCTGGTGGACGTACAGCCACCTCAACGACAACATCGACAGCGTCGACCTGGACCAGGCGATCGGGGACAACCGGCCCGCCAAGGTGGTCGCGAACGCGCAGAACGTCCTGGTGCTCGGCTCCGACTCGCGGGCCGGGGCCAACGGGGACCTCGACCACGGCTCCGTCAGCGGGGCCCGCTCGGACACCGCGATGCTGGTGCACATACCCGAGGGCCGGGCCAAGGCGACCGCGGTGAGCATCCCCCGCGACACCCTGGTCACCCGGCCCGAGTGCAAGGACCGCGCCGGCAAGTCCGTGCCGTCCGCGAAGCGGGTCATGTTCAACTCCGTCTACTCGCTGGCCGGCCCGGCCTGTGTCGTCAACACCGTCGAGCAGATGTCCGGTGTGCGCGTGGACCACTTCGTCGAGGTGGACTTCGCCGGCTTCAAGGGCCTGGTGGACGCGCTGGGCGGGGTCACCGTCACCCTGGACAAGCCGATGAGCGGCGCCAAGGGCGGTCTGAAGCTCGACGCGGGCACGCACCGGCTGAACGGCACCGACTCGCTCAAGTTCGTCCGTACCCGGTACGGCTACGGCGACGGCAGCGACCTCGGACGCATAGGCCTGCAGCAGCAGTTCATGCTGGCGATGCTGTCGGAGATCAAGAAGCAGGACGCCCTCGGCAATCCGGCGCGGCTCTACAAGCTCGCGGACGCCGGCACCAAGTCGCTGACCACGGACTCCGATCTGGCCTCGCTGACGGCGCTGTCCGACTTCGCGCAGAGCATGAAGGGCGTGAACCCGGAGACGATGGAGACCATCATGCTGCCGGTCGCCTACGACAAGGTGGACCCCAACCGCGTGGTCGTGGCCGAGCCGCAGGCCACCCAGCTGTGGGACGCCCTGCGCAAGGACGAGAAGGTCCCCGCCTCCGCGAAGGACTCCCCGGCCAAGGGCTGACGGGTCCCGCGCACACGGAGCCGGCCGTACGGGTGACCCGTACGGCCGGCTTCGGCGTTCGCGCGTCTGTCATTGTTCTCAGAACTTGGCGTCCGCGCCGACCTTGCCCAGACGGCTGTGCTGACGGCCGTAGAGGAAGTAGACGATGACGCCGATGCCCATCCAGATGCCGAATCGCGCCCAGGTCTCGGCCGGCAGGTTGAGCATCAGCCAGAACGAGGCCGCGATCGACAGGATCGGGACGACCGGCACCCACGGGGTGCGGAAGGACCGGTGCAGGTCGGGGCGGGTCTTGCGGAGGACGATGACACCGAGCGCGACCACGACGAAGGCGAACAGGGTGCCGATGTTGACGAGTTCCGCGAGGCTCTCCAGGCTCGTGAAGCCCGCGACGATCGCGATGATCCCGCCGAGCAGGATGGTCGCCCGGTAGGGGGTGCGGTACTTCGGGTGCGTCACGGAGAAGACCCGGGGCAGGAGTCCGTCACGGCTCATGGCGAAGAACACACGGGTCTGGCCGAGCAGCAGGATCATGCACACGGTGATCAGCCCGACGGACGCGCCGAGACTGATCGCACCCGAGAAGAATGGCTGGTTCACCGATTTGAAGGCCTCGGCGAGCGGCGCGGTCGCGGACATCTCCGAGTACTTCTGCATGCCGGTGACCACGAGGGTCACCGCGACGTAGAGCACGGTGCAGATGAGCAGCGAGCCGAGGATGCCGCGCGGCATGTCCCGCTGGGGGTTCTTGGTCTCCTCGGCCGCCGTGGCCACCACGTCGAAGCCGATGAAGGCGAAGAAGATGAGCGAGGCCGCCGTGAAGATGCCCATGACGCCGAAGTTGGTGGGTTCGTAGCCGAAGAGCAGCTGGACCAGCGGCGAGTGCCAGCCGCTGACGCCCTCGGCCTGCGGCTGGGCCGGCGGGATGAACGGCGAGTAGTTGTCGGCCTTGATGAAGAACAGGCCCGCGATGATGACCAGCAGGACGACGGTCACCTTGATGGCGACGACGACGGCGGTGATGCGCGCCGAGAGCTTCGTCCCGACGACCAGGATCCACGTCAGGACCAGGACCAGCAGGAACGCCAGCAGGTCGAAGTGGCCGCCGGCGTCTGGGCCGGACAGGGAGGTCGGCAGGGTCCAGCCGAGGTTGGTGTCCATGAGGTGGCGCACGTAGCCGGACCAGCCGACGGCGACCACCGCCGTACCGAGCGCGAACTCGAGCACCAGGTCCCAGCCGATGATCCACGCGGGCAGCTCGCCGATGGAGGCGTAGCTGAAGGTGTACGCCGATCCGGCCACCGGCACGGTGGACGCGAACTCGGCGTAGCAGAGCGCCGCGAGGGCGCAGACGATGCCCGCTGCCACGAAGGCGAGGGCGGTGGCGGGGCCGGCGTTGTTCCGGGCCGCGATGCCCGTCAGGACGAAGATGCCGGTGCCGATGATGACACCCACACCGAACACCGTCAGGTCCCAGGCGGAGAGCGACTTCCGGAGCGCGTGTTCCGGCTCCTCCGTGTCGCGGATGGACTGCTCCACCGTCTTGGTGCGGAAGGGGCTGTTCATATCCCTACTCACCGACGCACCTCCGAAACAGGTGTCGACGCACGCGAACGGGCCGGGAGGCCCACTCCTCAAGAGTGATCTCCCGGCCCGTGACGTGCAACCGCGCGGCGATCTAGTGGCCGGTAGCCGTCTAGTCGACGGTGGCGGCCGCCTCGCTGTCGTAGCGGCCGTCGAGCTTGGCCACCAGGCCCGTGACCTGCCGGGCGATGTCCGGCGCGGTCAGGCCGATCTCGGCCATGATCTCCTTGCGGAGGGCGTGGTCGAGGAAGCGCTGCGGGATGCCGAAGTCGCGCAGCGGTACGTCGACACCCGCGTCCCGCAGTGCCTGCGAGACGGCGGCGCCCACACCTCCGGTACGGCCGTTGTCCTCGACGGTGACGACCACCCGGTGCCGGTCTGCGAGCGGGGCCAGGGCCTCGTCCACGGGCTTGACCCAGCGGGGGTCGACCACGGTGGTGGAGATGCCCTGCTTGTCGAGGAGGTCGGCGATCTCCAGGCACATCGGGGCGAGTGCGCCGACCGAGACGAGCAGTACGTCCCCAAGGGGTCCCCCCAGGCCCGAAGGGCCGAGGGGGTGGGTGACCTCGGGGGCCGGGGTGCGCAGCAGGTCCATGCCGCCGATGCGGCCGACGGCCGGTACGGCCGGGCCGACGACGCCCTTGGAGAACCGGACCACGGTCGGGGCGTCCTTGACCTCGACGGCCTCGCGGAGCTGGGCGCGCAGCTGCTCGGCGTCGCGCGGGGCGGCGAGGCGCAGGCCAGGGACGACCTGGAGGATGGACATGTCCCACATGCCGTTGTGGGAGGCACCGTCGTCGCCCGTCACGCCGGCCCGGTCCAGGACGAAGGTGACGCCGCACTTGTGCAGGGCGACGTCCATCAGGACCTGGTCGAAGGCGCGGTTGAGGAAGGTGGCGTACACCGCGAAGACCGGGTGGACGCCGCCGGTGGCGAGGCCCGCCGCCGAGGTGGCGCCGTGCTGCTCGGCGATGCCGACGTCGTAGATGCGGTCCGGGAAGGCCTCGGCGAACTTGTTCAGGCCGACCGGGTGGAGCATGGCGGCGGTGATGCCGACGATGTCCTCGCGCTCGTGGCCGATCTTGACCATCTCGTCGGCGAAGACGGAGGTCCAGCTGGCGGCCGCGGTCTTGACCGGCAGGCCGGTGTCCGGGTGGATGACGCCGACCGCGTGGAAGCGGTCCGCCTCGTGCTCCAGGGCCGGGGTGTAGCCGCGGCCCTTCTGGGTGAGGCAGTGGACGATGACCGGGCCGCTGAAGCGCTTGGCGCGCTGCAGGGCGGACTCCAGGGCCTCGATGTCGTGGCCGTCGATGGGCCCGATGTACTTCAGGCCTAGGTCCTCGAACATGCCCTGCGGGGCGATGAAGTCCTTCAGGCCCTTCTTGGCGCCGTGCAGGGTCTCGAAGAGCGGCTTCCCCACGACCGGGGTGCGCTCCAGGAGCTCCTTGCCGCGGGCCAGGAAGCGCTCGTAGCCGTCCGTGGTGCGCAGGGTGGCCAGGTGGTTGGCGAGGCCGCCGATGGTGGGGCCGTAGGAGCGCTCGTTGTCGTTGACGACGATGACGAGGGGGCGGTCCTTGGCGGCGGCGATGTTGTTCAGCGCCTCCCAGGCCATGCCTCCGGTCAGCGCGCCGTCGCCGATGACGGCGGCGACGTGGTGGTCCTCGCGGCCCAGCACTTCGTTGGCCTTGGCCAGGCCGTCGGCCCAGCCGAGCACGGTGGAGGCGTGCGAGTTCTCGATCACGTCGTGCTCGGACTCGGCGCGCGAGGGGTAGCCGGAGAGGCCGTTCTTGGTGCGCAGGCCGGCGAAGTCCTGGCGGCCCGTGAGCAGCTTGTGGACGTAGGCCTGGTGGCCGGTGTCGAAGAGGACCTTGTCCTTGGGCGATTCGAAGACCCGGTGCAGGGCGATCGTCAGTTCGACCACGCCGAGGTTGGGGCCGAGGTGCCCGCCGGTCTTGGAGACGGCGTCGACGAGGAAGGACCTGATCTCTGCGGCGAGCTGGGTCAGCTCCTCCTGGCTGAGCCGGTCCAGATCGCGCGGTCCCTTGATGCGGGTCAGCAGCACCCGTGCCTCCTTGCAGTTGCTTGCTGGTCTGTCGAGTCTAATGTTCCGCTCGCGGGCGCGGTCATCGGGCCGTCCCGGCGGAGTTACAGCTTTGTCATACATGTGCGCACCACCGCACAGCCACACATCGCATACGGGCGTATACCCGCACAGGAGTGCCCACATTTGTACGCACGGATGCCCGGCGCCACGCGAGGTGGCGCCGGGCACTGTGACCGTTCTTACCGCCGCGATGTGCTGCGGCGGGCAGTCGGGCGCGCGGTCAGGCGCGTCCGGCCGTCTTCTGGGTCTTGCGGGTGATCGAGTCGATCACCACGGTGGCGAGCAGGACCGCGCCGGTGATCATGTACTGGATCGGCGTCGCGATGCCCTCCAGTGCCAGACCGTACTGGATCGAGACGATGACCATGACGCCGAGGAGGGCGTTCCAGGTCCGGCCGCGGCCGCCGAAGAGGCTGGTGCCGCCGATGACGGCCGCCGCGATCACGTTCATCAGCAGGTCGCCGGCGCCGGCGCTCTGGTTGGCCGCCGCGATCTTGGAGGCCCAGAACAGACCGCCGACGGCGGCGAAGGTGCTGGAGATCGCGAAGACCGTGATCCGGATGCGGGTGACGTTGATGCCCGCACGGCGGGAGGCCTCGACGCTGCCGCCCAGTGCGAAAACGTTTCGTCCGAAGGTCGTGCGGCGCAGCAGGAAGTCCGTGACGACCAGGGCCAGCAGGAAGAGCACCACCGCGAGCGGCAGGCCCTTGTACTGGTTGAACAGCACGGCGGGGCCGAAGGCGCACAGCGCGAGCAGGCCGGTGCGCAGCAGGATCTCGGCGAGCGGCCGGGAGGGCATCCCGGCGGCCTCGCGGCGCCTCGCATCGAGGAAGGCCGCGAGGAAGTAGCCGGCCACCGCGAGCGCGGCCAGCCCGTAGGCGACGGCCACGTCCGAGAAGAAGTACGTGGTCAGCTGGCCGACCACGCCGTCGGAGTCGATGTTGATCGTGCCGTTGCTGCCGAGGATCTGCAGCATCGCGCCGAGCCAGAAGAGCAGGCCCGACAGGGTGACGGCGAAGGCCGGGGCCCCGACCTTGGCGAAGAAGAAGCCGTGGATGGAGCCGATCAGGGCGCCTCCGACGATGGCCGCGAGGATGGCCAGCCATTCGTTCACGCCGTGGGTGACGGCGAGGACGGCGACGATCGCGCCCGAGACACCGCTGACCGAGCCGACCGAGAGGTCGATCTCGCCGAGGAGCAGCACGAAGATGATGCCGATGGCGATCATGCCGGTGCCGGTCATCGTGATCGCGATGTTGGTGAGGTTCTCCGGGGAGAGGAAGTTCGAGTTCAGCCCCTGGAAGATGGACCAGATGACGATGAGACCGATGACGACCGGGAGGGAGCCCAGGTCGCCGGCCTTCATCTTGCGCTTGAACTCGCCCCAGTAGCCGGCGAGGCCCTCTTCCCTGACGAGCAGGCGGGGGTCCACGGCCGGGATCGCGTCGTGGGCGGCCGCGGGGTTGACCGGGTCGATGTGCTCCTGCGCGACGGGGCCCTTGTCCAGTGGACCGGTGGCAGGGTTCTGGGTGCTCACTTGCCGGCCTCCGAGGTGCGGGCCGCCCGGCGGGTCACGGCGTTGTCCGTGGCACCGGTGATGGCGGAGATGATCTCTTCCTGCGAGGTGTCGGCGACGTTGAAGACACCGTTGTTGCGGCCCAGCCGCAGGACCGCCACCTTGTCGGCGACGGCCTTCACATCGGCCATGTTGTGGCTGATGAGGATGACGGCGTGGCCGCGCTCGCGCAGCCGCTCGACCAGGTCGAGGACCTGGGCGGTCTGCTCGACGCCGAGGGCCGCGGTGGGCTCGTCGAGGATGACGAGCTGGGGCTCGCCCAGCATGGAACGGGCGATCGCCACGGTCTGGCGCTGACCGCCCGACAGCGAGGCGATGGGAATCCGGACGCTGGGGATCCGGATGGACAGGGTGGTCAGGAGCTCGCGGGCGCGCCGCTCCATCTCCACCTCGTCGAGGACGCCGAACTTCTTGAGTTCCCGGCCGAGGAAGAGGTTGCCGACGACGTCGATGTTGTCGCACAGCGCCAGGTCCTGGTAGACCGTCGCGATGCCCAGGTTCTGGGCGTCGTGGGGCTTGCCGATGGAGACCGGGCGCCCTTCCCACTCGATGACACCTTCATCGATGGGGTGCACGCCGGCGATCGTCTTGACCAGCGTGGACTTTCCGGCTCCGTTGTCGCCGACGAGGGCGACCACTTCACCGGAGTGGATCTCGAGTTCTACGTCGGTGAGGGCCTGAACGGCGCCGAACCGCTTCGAGACCCCTCGCAACGCCAGCACGGGCGCAGCGGACACATGAACCATCTCCTTCGCCGCCTGACCGGCGGGGATGTCGTGCAAAAGAGCAGGAGCGGGACGAATGGGGGAGGAACGTTTCTGCCCGGCGCCCCGCCCGGTGGCGGGGATGGAGGGGGAGGGGCGCCGGTCAGGCACGTGGGGCCGCCTCACGGGGAGGCGACGGGGGCCGCTACTTCAGGCCGGCGGCGGCGCAGGCGGCCGCGTACTTGTCGGTGCAGATCTCGTCGACCGTGTAGACGCCGTCCTTGACGACGGTGTCCTTGATGTTGGCCTTGGTCAGCGAGATGACCGGGATCAGCACGGAGGGGACGCCCTTGGTGGTGGGGCTGTCGACCGTGGAGGTGGTGCCTTCGGGCTTCCCGCCCTTGGCGAGGGCGACCGCCATCTTCGCGGCGGCCTCGGCCTCGGGGGCGTACGGCTTGTAGACGCTCATGAACTGCTCGCCCGCGACGATGCGCTGGACGCCGGCGAGTTCGGCGTCCTGGCCGGTGACCGGGGGCAGCGGGGAGACGCCGGCGGCCTTGAGGGCGGTGATGATGCCGCCGGCCATGCCGTCGTTGGCGGAGTAGACGCCGATGACCTTGTCCTTGCCGAGCGCGGAGAGCGCGGCCGCCATGTTGGTGTTGGCGTTCTCCGGCTTCCACTCGACGGTGTCGTACTCCTTGCCGACGTTCACCTTGCCGTCGAGCTCGGAGTGCGCGCCGGACTTGAAGAGCTTGGCGTTCGGGTCGGTGACCGAACCGTTCATCATGACGATCTGGCCGTCCTTGGCCTTGTCGCCCAGCGCCTCGAGCAGGGCCTTGCCCTGGACCTTGCCAACCTCTTCGTTGTCGAAGGAGGTGTAGGCGTCGATCGGGCCCTCGGCCAGACGGTCGTAGGAGACGACCGGGATGCCGGCGTCCTTGGCCTTCTTGACCGAGCCGGCGATCGCCTTGGAGTCCACCGCGTCGATGATCAGGACGTCCACCTTGTTGGTGATCATCGTGTCGACCTGGGAGTTCTGCGTGGTCGCGTCCTGCTTGGCGTTGGCGTAGACGACCTCGCCCTTGCCGCCGGTGAGCTCGGCGACCTTCTTCTCGATGAGCGGCTTGTCGAACTTCTCGTAACGCGCGGTCTGGTTCTCCGGCAGGAGCAGACCGACCTTGATCGCGTCGCCCTTGGCAGCGCCGGAGGACTCCTTCGTCTTGTCGCCGGCCTCCTTGGCACTGCCACAAGCGGCAAGGGAAACGGCCATGGCGCCGGCGGCAACGGCTACGGCGGCTCTGCGCATACGCGTGTTCATTACTTGAACCTCCCTGACGAGGCCGCTACGCCGCGGCCGAGGTGGATGTGAGTCAACCCCGGCCGCGTTTTGCCGTCAAGGAGTGAATTCTTAACGAGATGACAACGGTGCCATTCGTTATCTACCTGAAGGCAAGACGGCTGGAGCTCGCACTCCACTTCCATGATCTGACAAAAGTGTCGAATCGCCCATCTCGCTCAGCACGAGAGCCAGTGCGCCCAGCACCTCGGCCCGGCCGCCCAGGGACCCCGTCAGCACCGACAACTGCCGGGCCGCGCTGGGAATCGCGTACCTCCCGACTGATTCACGGATGGGGGCCAGGACGAGTTCACCCGCCTCCGCCAGAGAGCCGCCCAACACCACCCGGCTCGGGTTCAGGAGGTTGCACAGGCTGGCCACCCCGCTGCCGATGTGGCGGCCGACGTCGGTGATCACCCGGCGGCAGCCCGGGTCCCCGTCCCGGGCCAGCTCCACCACCCGCTCCATCGTCAACTCCGGCCCGTGCGTGCCCTGGAGCAGCGGCAGGACGTACCGGGCCGCGGCGAAGGTCTCCAGGCAGCCGCGGTTGCCGCAGCGGCAGACCGGGCCCGATTCGTCGAGCGTGATGTGCCCGATCTCGCCCGCCGTGCCGCCCGGGCCGCGGTAGATCTGGCCGTTGATCACCAGGCCGGCGCCGACGCCGCTGGCCACCTTGATGTAGGCCAGGTCTTTCACCCCCCGCCCACTCCCCCAGACGAGTTCACCGAGGGCGCCGAGGTTGGCGTCGTTGTCCACGTAGACGGGCACGCCGAGGCGCTGCGAGAGCTCCTGGCGCGGATTGATCCCCGCCCAGCCCGGCAGGATCGCGGTGGAGCCCAGGGTCCCGGACTCCACGTCGATGGGGCCGGGGACGCCGAGGCCGACGCCGATGACCTTGTCCAGCCCGACTTCTATGCCCGCGATCAGGCGCCCGACCAGCGCTTCCGCCCGGTCGAAGCCGTCCGCCCAGGATGCGTCGACGTCCAGCGGTTCGGACTCCTCGGCCAGCACCTGGTGGGCGAGGTTGCCGACGGCCACCCGCAGGTGGGTGTGGCCGAAGTCGACGCCGATCACGATGCCCGCGTCACCGCTGAGCGACACGCTCCGTGCCCGCCGGCCGCCGGCCGACGTGTCGGTGACCTCGACGGTCCCGCCGTCCTTCAGCTCCCGGACGATGTTGGAGACCGTGGCCGCCGACAGTCCGGTGGTACGGGCGATCTCCGCCTGGGTCAGCGACCCCGCGAGCCGCACCGCCCGTACGACCCGTTCGAGATTCGCGCGGTGCAGCGACGACTGCGATCCGGGAGTCTGCACGACTCATCCACTCCTGCCCATTAGCGACGGCTGGCCGTCGCCCCCCGGCCGGGACACATCGCGGCTTCGCGCTCCGAGACCCCGGCGTCTCTCCAACTTGTGAACCTTAAGTCGAGCCTTTGCGCATCCGCACGTCAAGAGGCTGACACGACACGAAACGGGCCTAACGGCCGAAAGTGGGAGGGAGCGGCCCACCGGATCGTGTTACGGTCGCTGAGGCGCCGGTCCTCTGCGGCCCTTCCGGCCGGACCGGGCGCCTGCCATGTCAGCGCGACGCGAGGAGGTGTTCGGGATGAGTCCCGATCGAAGTCCTCGCAGCGCTCTCTGCGGCTGACCCGCCGAACGGCTGATCGGCCGACCTTTCCATGAGTGCGCACGGCAGCGATCTCCCGCTGTTCCCGTGCGCTGCTGCGTTCCTCCCGCGTTCCTCCCCTTCCGCATGACCGGACGGCTCAGTCCGGCGTGCGTCATCCATGTCCGTCGGCGCAGGCGACGGCCCGCGCGGCCGCCGCACGCCGACTCCTGATCACTCCACGTGACCGTTCGGCTTCGCGCTGCCCGGAACCGTGGAGGGAGGTAATTGCCATGACCATGCTCACTCCCCGCACCCCGGCCAAGCTCGCGCCGCCGGGCCGGTCCCGTCGCGAGCGCAGGGCCGCCGAGCTGGAGTCCCGTACCCGGCTCGTCGGCGAGCGCCTCGCCGCCATCAGCGCCGGCCCGGGCGTGCGCGCCCTGCAGTCCGTGGACGCCTCCCCGAGCGGCCTCACCCACGCCGAGGCCGCACTGCGCCTGGAGCGCCACGGCGCCAACGTCGTCGCCCAGGAGCGTGCGCCGCGCTGGTACGTCCAGCTGGCGAAGGCCTTCCGGAACCCCTTCATCGCCGTCCTGGCCTTCCTGGCCGCCGTCATGTACTGGCAGGACCCCGCGGACCCGGGCGTCGTCATCCTCTCCGTGATGGTGGGGATCAGCGGGCTGCTGCGCTTCTGGCAGGAGTACCGCTCCGGCCGCGCCGCCGACGCCCTGGGGCAGCTGGTCACCACGACCTGCGCGGTCCAGCGCCGGGCCGGCAGCGGCTCCGCCCCCACCACCTTCGAGGTGCCCATGGACCAGGTGGTCCCGGGCGACGTGGTCAAGCTGGCCGCCGGCGACCTGATACCGGCTGACCTGCGGCTCCTCACCGCCAAGGACCTGATGATCAGCCAGGCCGCGCTCTCAGGCGAGTCCCTGCCGGTGGCCAAGGCCGACACGCGCGCACAGGATCCGGGCCAGCGGGCCACCACCGACCCGGTCGAGGCCGACAACCTGGCCCTGATGGGGACCTCCGTCACCTCCGGCACCGCCACCGGGGTCGTCGTCGCCACCGGTGGCGACACCTACTTCGGCTCGATGGCCGGCTCCCTGGTCGGCGAGCGCCCGCAGACCAACTTCGACACCGGCGTGCGCAAGGTCAGCTTCCTGCTGATCCGCTTCATGCTGGTCATGGTCCCGGTCGTCTTCATGATCAACGGCTTGACCAAGGGCGACTGGGACGAGGCCTTCCTCTTCGGCATCGCCGTCGCCGTCGGCCTGACCCCCGAGATGCTCCCGATGGTCGTCTCCGCCAACCTGGCGCGCGGCGCCGTCGCCATGGCCGAGCACAAGGTGGTCGTCAAGCGGCTCAACGCGATCCAGAACCTGGGCGCGATGGACGTGCTGTGCACCGACAAGACCGGCACCCTCACCGAGGACCGGATCGTGCTGGACCGCTACCTGGACGTGCACGGCAACGAGGACGGCGAGGTCCTGGAGTACGGCTACCTCAACGCGCACTTCCAGACCGGCTTGCGCAACCTGATGGACCAGGCGGTCATCGACCGCGCGGGCGAGGCCGAGGAGGTTGTCGTCGACGCACGGTTCTCGATGGTCGACGAGATCCCCTTCGACTTCGCCCGGCGCCGGATGTCCGTGGTCCTGGCCCGCAACACGCTCATGGGCGGCTCCGGACCCGGCGAACACGTAATGATCACCAAGGGTGCGGTCGAAGAGGTCCTGGACCTCTGCACGCACATGACCGACCGCGGCGAGACCGTGGAGCTGACCGAGCAGCTGCGGTGGCACGTCACCCGGATCGCCGAGGACAACAACCGGCGGGGCCTGCGCGTCCTCGCCGTCGCCACCCGCACCGTCGACACCCCGCGCGACGCCTACTCCGTCGCCGACGAGGACGGGCTGACCCTGGTCGGCTTCCTCGCCTTCCTCGACCCGCCGAAGGCCGACGCCGCCCGGGCCCTGGAGGCCCTCGCCGACAAGGGCATCGCGGTGAAGGTCGTCACCGGCGACAACGACCTCGTCGCCGCCCGGGTCTGCTCGGACGTCGGCATCGCCGTGGGCACCGTGGTCCTCGGCCCCGAGACCGACGCCCTCGACGACACCGAACTGCGCGCGCTGGCCGCCCGTACGACGGTCTTCGCCAAGGTCAACCCGGTCCAGAAGGCCAGGATCGTCCGGGCCCTCCAGGCCGACGGGCACACCGTCGGCTTCCTCGGCGACGGCATCAACGACGCCGCCGCGCTGCGCGACGCCGACGTCGGCATCTCCGTGGACAGCGCCGTCGACATCGCCAAGGAGTCCGCGGACATCATCCTGCTGGAGAAGGACCTCACCGTCCTGGAGCAGGGCGTCCTCCAGGGCCGCACCACCTTCGGCAATACGATCAAGTACATCAAGATGACGGCGTCGTCGAACTTCGGCAACGTCTTCTCGGTCCTGGTCGCGAGCGCCTTCATCCCCTTCCAGCCGATGCTCGCGATCATGCTGCTGGTGCAGAACCTCGTCTACGACATCGCCCAGCTGGCCACCCCGTGGGACCGGATGGACGAGGAGTACCTGCGCAGGCCCCGCAACTGGGACGCCAAGGGCATCGGCCGCTTCATGGTCACCATCGGCCCGATCAGCTCGATCTTCGACATCGCGATGTTCCTGATCATGTGGCACGTCTTCGCCGCCAACAGCGAGGCGAGCCAGTCCCTCTTCCAGTCGGGCTGGTTCATCGAGGGCCTGCTCTCGCAGACCCTGATCGTCCACATGATCCGCACCCGGAAGATTCCGTTCATCCAGTCCCGCGCCTCCTGGCCGGTGATGGTCATGACCGTCCTCGCGGTGCTGACCGGGCTCTGGCTGCCCTTCTCGCCGCTGGCCCCCTCGCTGGGCTTCGTCGCCCTGCCGGCGAGCTACTTCCCGTGGCTGATCGGCGTACTGCTCGCGTACTGCACGCTCACCCAGCTCGTGAAGACCTGGTACATCCGCCGCTTCGGCACCTGGCTGTAGGAGCCGCGCACCCGGCCGCCGCGCGCGGGCCTGTTCGTCCTGGCCCGGGCGCTGGAGGAGGCGGTCAGCGACCTCTCGCCGGATCCGTCGGTGTCGGCGGACAGCTGGCCGGTGGTCCCCTCACGAGGCGGCGCGAAGAATGAATTGAACACGTTCAGCCCGGCTGGCACTATGGATCCAGGATTCGCCGGCCGGGCTGAAGCGTCGGTCCGCCGGGCCGCTAGGGGGGTTGGGCATGCGTCAGAAACGGTCGTACGGCCGCGTGCTGGTGGTCTCGACGCTGGTGGGGTGCCTGGAGGTCGCGCTCACGGTCGTGGTGGTCCTGCTGTACGTGCAGACGCAGCCGCCGCCGGACACGGCCCCCGACTGGGCGGCCATCGCGGGGAGCCTGGTCTCCGCCGTGCCGCTCGTCGGCTTCATCGCGTTCCTGCTGTCTCTGGTCTTCGTACTGCCGGCGGTCGCGCTGGCCGACCTCGTCGCCCGGGGGCTCGGCGGGCGCGCGGCGTGGTGGTCCGCCCCGCCGGCGGTGGCGGCGCTGCTGGCGCCGCCCGTCCTGATCTTCGCGACCCACAACGACACGGAGACGGAATCCACGCTGGTCTTCTGGGCCTCGGCCACGGCCTCGCTCTCCCTGGGGGCGTTGATCGCCCTCCCCCGCGGCGAGGGCCTGCTGCGGCGGGTGGGGCTGTGGGGCACGGCGGTGGTGGCGGGGACGGGCCTGTTCGGCGCGCTCGGACTCGCGGTGGGCCTGCTGCCCTCCTACGAGCCGCCGAGGATCGGGCCGCAGACCATGACCGGCACCTGGATCGACCACACCACCGGGACACTGGTCTTCACCCCGGACGGCCGGGTCACCGCCTCCGGCGTCGGCCTGCACCGCCCCGGCGACCGCACCGGCGACCCGTCAGGGCGGTGCTCGGGCTCCGGCACCTGGTCGTACGAGCCCGGGCGGGACGTCCGGTCGCAGAAGGTCCGGGTACAGATCCCGGAGTGCCACTGGCCGGCCTGGGGCGTCGACGGCACCGACCGGGAGCCCCGGATCAGCCAGGAGGTCGGCGACCCGGGCTCCGGGCAGCTGTACAAGCTGCGCAAGGTCTCCTGAGCCGCTACTTCAGCGTCGCCGAGGTCAGGCCCGCCTGGATCTGGCGCTGGAAGGAGAGGTAGACCACCAGCATCGGGATCATCGCGATGGTCACGCCTGCGAAGAGCACGGGCAGGTCGGTCTCGTAGCCCTGCTGCTGCTGGAGCTGGATCAGGCCCTGGGTGAGCAGGTAGCGCTCGGGGTCGGATCCGGTCTGGGGCTGCATCAGCACGGACGGCAGGATGTACTGGTTCCACTGGCCCAGGACGTTGAAGATCCCGACGCTGATCAGGCCGGGCTTGGCCATCGGCACCATCACCTGGAAGAAGATCCGGGTGTCGGAGGCGCCGTCGATCACCGCGGCCTCGTGCACCGCCGTGGGCAGCGTGCGGAAGAACGAGTGCATGAAGAAGACGGTGAACGGCATCGAGTACGCCACGTACACGAGGATCAGGCCCTGGTACGTGTTCAGCATGTCGAACCGCTTGACCATGAAGAACAGCGGGACGAGTGCGAGGAAGACGGGGAACATCGCCCCGCTGACGAAGAAGTAGTAGACGAACCGGTTGCCCGGGAAGGGGTAGCGGGCCAGGACGTACGCCGCCATCGAGCCGAGCAGCATCGTCAGCGGGACCGAGAACACCATCACGATGAGGGTGTTGGCGAAGTAGTCGCCGATGCCCTTGTCCCAGGCCCGCCCGAAGGCGTCGAGGTTCCAGTTGGAGGGCCAGCTGAGGGCCGAGCCGCCGATCTGCGCGTCGGTCTTGAAGGAGCCGAGCGCCAGCCAGATCAGGGGCAGCACGATCAGCACGGCCCAGAGGACGAGGAAGCCGTGGGAGAAGACGTTGAGGACCATGCCCTCGGAGCGTCCGGCGCTCTGTTCCCCGCTGGGGCCGGCTCCGCCGGACCGCTCCGCAGCGGATTCGCCCGGAGCCTTGATCACTGTGGTCATGACGGTCTCCCGCTCAGAACTCGATGCGCTCGCGGCGGGTGGCGCGCAGCGTGATGACGGAAAGGATCATGGTGAGGACGAGCATGACCACGCCCATGGCGCAGGCGTAGCCGCTCTTGCCGAAGTAGAGGAAGTTCCTCATCAGCACCGTGGCCATGACCTCGCTGTGGTGGTCGGGGCCGCCGCCGAACTGGCCGGAGGTCATGGTCGACACCAGGACGAACATGTCCATCGCGGCGATGCCCAGATAGACCGCGGAGGTCTGCACGGAGTCCCACAGCAGGGGCAGGGTGACCCTGAAGAAGGTCTGGGCGCGGCCCGCCCCGTCGAGGAGGGCCGCCTCGTAGATGTCCTTGGGGACGGACTGCATGGCCGCGGAGAACAGGACGAGGTAGAAGCCCACGCCGTGCCAGACCACCACGAGGAGCAGGCACCACAGGACGAGCCTCGGCTCGTTCAGCCATTCGATCGGGTGCATCCGGTCGACGATGCCGAGCCGGATGAGGACGCCGTTGAGCAGGCCGCCCTCGTCGGTGCGGTACACGGCGCCGAAGAGCACCGCGAGGATGGCGAGGGAGAGCACCTGCGGGAAGAAGTAGACGATCTTGTAGAAGCGTGATCCCGCCACGCCCTGCACACCGCCGGCCCCACCCCGCCCGCCCGCGTTCACCATGAAGGCGAAGAAGAGGGCGAGCAGGATGGTGACCGCCGGGACGAACACCAGGAGCAGCAGGTTGTTCCAGAGGGCCCCGCGGAAGACCTCGTCCTTCATCAGGGCGGAGTAGTTGTCCACGCCGACGAAGTCGAACGTCGGGGACTGACCCGTCCAGTTGGTGAAGGAGTAGCCGAACGTCTGTACGTACGGCCAGATGACGAAGGTCAGATACAGCGCGAGGGGTGCGAGGAGGAAGCCGGCGATGAAGCCGGTCCTTCCCCTGCCCCGGACTACTTGGCTCATGGTGTCCGTCCCTGGTGTGCCGGTGACCGGTGGGGCGTGCTGTCAGCTGCGACGGTTGTTCTTGGCGTTGGGATCCTGCGCCGCCTTGTTGACCGCCGCCTGGGCCCGCTTGATCCACTCCTTCGGCTGAATCCGCTTGGCCATCAGCTCGTTGGACGCGTCCTGGATCGCCGTGTCCATCTCGCTGTACCAGTCGGTGTAAAGGTAGTTGAAGGTGTTCGTTCCCGCCGCCTTGAGGGCGGTCACCGCCGACTGGGTGCCGGGCCGCAGTTTCACGCCCGGGTCCACGCCGTCCCTGACCACGGTGAGCGAGTTGGCCTGCTGGGCGAAGATGGTCGACCATTCGCGGGACAGCATCGAACGGATGAATTCCAGGCCGCCGGGCTTGTTGGCGGCCTTCTCCGGGACGATGAAGGGCTCGCCGGCGCCGGCCCGGATGGCCTCGAAGGGCAGCTTGCTGTCCGCGAGCACCGGGACCGGCAGGAACTGCATGTCGAAGTCGTCGGGGGTCTGCTTGAGCTGCTCGTTCTCCAGCCAGGAGCCGGAGGGGATGAAGGCGGCCTTGTACTGGTTCCAGGCGGTCTGGGACTCGGTGTGGGTCAGGCCGTTCGTCCCCGGGAGGAGCAGGTCCTTCTCGACCACCTCGTAGACCGCCTCGACGGCGGCGAGGGCGGCCGCGTTGCCCTCGAAGGCGTTCGGCTCCAGGTTGTCGATCGCC
The DNA here is from genome assembly GCF_036170895.1 of Streptomyces erythrochromogenes. NCBI lineage: Bacteria > Bacillati > Actinomycetota > Actinomycetes > Kitasatosporales > Streptomycetaceae > Streptomyces > Streptomyces erythrochromogenes. The sequence goes on from NZ_CP108036.1 coordinate 2,113,513, forward strand.
TTCATGGCCTCCAGACCGCCCTTCTTGGCGATCAGGTCCATGATGACGACGTTGATGTAGTACGGGTACTTGCCCTGGTGGGCGAGGCCGCCGAGGCCGGCCTCCTTGGCCTTGGCGCAGACCGCGAGGAACTCGTCCCAGGTCTTGGGCGGCGTCCAGCCCTTCTCCTTGAAGAGCTTCCCGGAGTACCAGAAGCCGTAGACGGTGTAGACGTAGTTCAGCGAGACGAACTTGCCGCCCTGCGTGCCCTGTTCGATGGTGCCCGCGATGAGCGTGTCGCGGACCTTCTTGCTCGGGTCGTCGAGGGACGGGGCGTCCAGCACGGGGGTGAGGTCGGCGAGCTGGTTGCTCTTGAAGAGCACGTCCAGCTTGATCTTCTGGGCGCCCGAGTTGTCGACGACGTCCGGCGGGTTGCCGCCGTTGAAGCGGGTCTGGAGCTTTCCGGTGATCTCCTGGGTGCCGAGGTGGGAGCTGGTGGTCCCCCACTTCTTGTCGAAGGCCGCTTCCCAGGCCTTCGCGTAGTCGTCGCCGAAGCCGCCCTTGAAGACGACGACGTCCATCTTGCCGCCCTTCGCGACGCCGAAGGGGTTCTCCTTGGACACGGCCCCCTTGTCGGGGCCCTTCGTGGTGTCCTCACCGCCGGAGGCGCAGGCGGACAGGAAGCTCATCGTCGGCACGCTGATCAGTCCGAGCGCTGCGGAACGCTTGATCAGATCACGGCGGCCGAAGCCCTCACCGGTGGATCCCATGCTCATGTCCTCGCCTTCGTCAGGAGTGTGAAGGAGGCCGGAAATCGCGGCAGTTACCGTGCATGCGGGCATCACCGCAGGTCCCCCGGCATCCCCCGGCCCGGGACCGCTCGTCACGCAGTGGCCCGGACGGGCACAGGTATAGTCCACTTCCGCTCGACTGAGCAAGATCGTGCACAAGGATCGTTCCCGGCTTTTCCGAGTTGAGACCTGTCCGTCACCTGAGACCGCCGCCGCGAAAAGCGACAAGGGCCGCACCCCCTCGTCGGGGGTACGGCCCTATGGTGCCGACAGACGGCGGATCGCTCCGCCTGGCGCGCCCTTAGCCGCGGATGAGGTTCCGCAGGACGTACTGCATGATGCCGCCGTTGCGGTAGTAGTCGGCCTCACCCGGCGTGTCGATGCGGACGACCGCGTCGAACTCCACACCGGTGTCGGTGGTGACCTTGACCGTGCGCGGGGTGGTGCCGTTGTTCAGCTCCTCCACACCGGTGAAGGAGAAGGTCTCCTCGCCGGTGAGGCCCAGCGAGACCGCGGTGGCGCCCTCGGGGAACTGCAGGGGCAGGACGCCCATGCCGATCAGGTTGGAGCGGTGGATGCGCTCGTAGGACTCGGCGATGACGGCCTTGACGCCGAGCAGCGCGGTGCCCTTGGCCGCCCAGTCGCGGGACGAGCCGGAGCCGTACTCCTTGCCGGCCAGGATGACCAGCGGGATGCCGGCGGCCTGGTAGTTCTGCGAGGCGTCGTAGATGAACGAGACCGGCGCGCCCTCGACGGTGAAGTCGCGGGTGAAGCCGCCCTCGGTGCCCGGCGCGATCTGGTTGCGCAGGCGGATGTTGGCGAACGTACCGCGGATCATGACCTCGTGGTTGCCGCGGCGGGAACCGTACGAGTTGAAGTCGCGGCGCTCGACGCCGTGCTCGGTGAGGTACTTGCCGGCCGGGGTGTCGGCCTTGATCGCACCGGCCGGGGAGATGTGGTCGGTGGTGACCGAGTCGCCCAGCTTCGCCAGCACGCGGGCGCCGGCGATGTCGGAGACCGGGGTGGTCTCCATCGTCATGCCCTCGAAGTAGGGGGGCTTGCGGACGTAGGTGGACTGCGGGTCCCACTCGAAGGTGTTGCCGGTCGGGATCGACAGCGCCTGCCACTGGGCGTCGCCCGCGAAGACGTCGCTGTAGGACTTGCTGAACATGTCCTCGCCGATGGCGTTCGCCACGACGTCGTTGACCTCGGCCTCGGAGGGCCAGATGTCCTTGAGGTAGACCGGGTTGCCCTCGGTGTCGATGCCGATGGCCTCGGTGGTGATGTCCACCTTCATGGAGCCCGCGATGGCGTACGCGACGACCAGCGGCGGGGAGGCCAGGTAGTTCATCTTGACGTCGGGGTTGATCCGGCCCTCGAAGTTGCGGTTGCCGGAGAGCACCGAGGTGACCGCGAGGTCGTGCTCGTTGATCGCCTTCGAGATCTCCTCGTCCAGCGGACCGGAGTTGCCGATGCAGGTGGTGCAGCCGTACCCGACGAGGTTGAAGCCCATCTTGTCGAGGTACGGGGTCAGGCCGGCCTTGTCGAAGTAGTCGGTGACGACCTTCGAGCCCGGGGCCAGGGTGGTCTTGACCCACGGCTTGCGGGTCAGGCCCTTCTCGACCGCCTTCTTCGCCACGAGCGCCGCGGCGACCATGACGTAGGGGTTCGAGGTGTTGGTGCAGGAGGTGATCGCGGCGACGGTGACGGCGCCGTGGTCGATCTCGAAGGAGGAGCCGTCGGCCAGGGTGACCAGGGTGGGCTTCGAGGGGCTGCCGTTCGGGTGGTTCGCCGGGGCGTCGGAGGCCGGGAAGGACTCCTTGCCCGCCTCGTCCACGTCGTCGACGTAGTTGCGCACGTCCACGGCGAACTGCTCGGCGGCGTTGGCGAGGACGATGCGGTCCTGCGGGCGCTTCGGGCCGGCGATGGAGGGGACGACCGTGGAGAGGTCGAGCTCCAGCTTCTCGGAGAAGTCCGGCTCGGCGGCCGGGTCCAGCCACAGGCCCTGCTCCTTGGCGTACGCCTCGACGAGCGCGACCTGCTGCTCGGAGCGGCCGGTGAGACGCAGGTACTTCAGGGTCTCGCCGTCGATCGGGAAGATCGCGGCGGTGGAGCCGAACTCCGGCGACATGTTGCCGATGGTGGCGCGGTTCGCGAGGGAGGTGGCGGCGACGCCCTCACCGTAGAACTCGACGAACTTGCCGACGACACCGTGCTTGCGCAGCATCTCGGTGATGGTCAGCACCAGGTCGGTGGCGGTGGTGCCGGTGGGCAGCTCGCCGGTCAGCTTGAAGCCGACGACGCGCGGGATCAGCATGGAGACCGGCTGGCCGAGCATCGCGGCCTCGGCCTCGATGCCGCCGACGCCCCAGCCCAGCACGCCGAGGCCGTTGACCATGGTGGTGTGCGAGTCGGTGCCGACGAGGGTGTCGGGGTAGGCCTGGCCATTGCGGACCATGACCGTGCGGGCCAGGTGCTCGATGTTGACCTGGTGGACGATGCCGGTGCCCGGGGGGACGACCTTGAAGTCGTCGAAGGCGGTCTGGCCCCAGCGCAGGAACTGGTAGCGCTCCTTGTTGCGGCCGTACTCCAGCTCGACGTTCTGCGCGAAGGCGTCCTTCGTACCGAACTTGTCGGCGATGACCGAGTGGTCGATGACCATCTCGGCGGGCGAGAGCGGGTTGATCTTCGCCGGGTCGCCGCCGAGGGCCTTCACGGCCTCGCGCATCGTGGCGAGGTCCACGACGCAGGGGACGCCGGTGAAGTCCTGCATGATCACGCGGGCCGGCGTGAACTGGATCTCCTGGCTGGGCTGGGCCTGGGAGTCCCAGCCGCCGAGCGCCCGGATGTGGTCGGCGGTGATGTTCGCGCCGTCCTCGGTGCGGAGCAGGTTCTCCAGCAGCACCTTCAGGCTGTAGGGCAGGCGGGCGGAGCCCTCGACCTTGTCCAGCCGGAAGATCTCGTACGACTCGTCGCCCACCTGCAGCGTGCTGCGGGCGTCGAAGCTGTTCGCCGACACGACAGTCTCCTTCATGCATGAATTCGCGCGTTTACCGCATCCTGCCGCCACGCCCCTTGGCCAATCCGCTAAGGTAAGGCTAAGTTAGGTAACCCTTACCAGCGGGGGCGGCTGCGGTACGCCTTCGGCAGATATCTCGATGTCGAGATAACTCTAGTACATGTCCGGGTGCGACGACGAGGCACGCACCCGAGCCCGGAGGGGCGACGGGCCGGGAGGGCGATTCCGCATGCCCTGATCCGGCTCGCGAGACGGCGAGGAGGGCGGCGGGGCAGGCGGCGGAAGGGTGACGGGAAAGCGGCGGGAAAGCGGGGCGCGCCCCGACATTGAACGTGTTCAGATTTTCTGTCAGGATGCGTCCAGCCCTCGGCGGGAGGGCCTGACGAGAGGACGCGTCCATGACGAGCTCGCTGCTCAGGCCTCGGGGCCGGGCCCGCACGGCGTCCGGCGGGTCGTCCGGCGGGATGCCGGTCGGGGCGGCGCCGGAGGGGAGCGCCGCCCCGACCCGGATCCTGGACTGGCGGGACCCCCGGGTCGCCGCGCTGGTACGCGAGCTGGGCGCGGCTTCCGGCCACCCGGCGGACGGGGGCCCGGCGGACCCCGTGGACCCCGCGCGGCAGATCGAGGCCCTGCACCGGGCCCACGCGTGGATCGCCGCGGCCGTCCGGCCGGTCTACTCCGTCCAGGACGAGCGGCCCGTGTCGGAGGTGCTGCGCCGGGGGCGGGGTTCGTGCAGCCAGCGGCTGGCCGTACTGGAGGCGGTGGCGCGGGCGTACGGGGTACCCACGCGGGTGCGCGGCCTGCTGGTGGACGGCACGTTCTGGTACCCGCGGTTCCCCCGGTTGCGCCGGATCGTGCCGGACCAGGTGCTGCTGGCCTGGCCGGAGTTCCGGCTCGGAAGCCCGGCGGGGGCGGGTGGGGCTCCCGCGCCCTGGCTGACGGTGTCGCAGCTCCTCGGCGGAATGCGCCCCGGGGGCGGGGAGCAGGGCGGGGCACGGGGCGGGGGCTTCACCAACGCCGGGTCGGAGACCCTCTTCGAGGCGCTCTCGCGGACGGCGATCGACTGGGACGCGGCGCCGGCCGCCTGCCCGGGCACTGGCCCCGGAGCGGGCGCCGCGTGCGACCTGTCGGCGTACGTCCTGTCCGACCTCGGCCACTACGACTCGCGCGACGAACTCTTCGCACGGCACGGCCAGACCCTGTGCGGCCTGGCCAGGCTGGTGGCCGAACCGGTCCTGGGCCGCCGGGGCGCGGCTTAGGGGGTGTCCGCCCGGGTCACTCGGCGAGGGCGTGGCGGGCGGCCCAGGCGTTGACGGCCGCGGCGGTCTCCTCGGGCCGGTCCTCCGGGCAGAGGTGGGCGGCGGGCCCGCAGTACTCGCTCTCGCCACTGCGCGAACTGCCCAGCCGGCTACTGGGGCAGGCGTCCACCCGCGCGCAACGCCTGGTGACCGACGCCCTCAGTCGGGCAGATGCCCGCAAAAGGCACTATGCGGCCATGGTCGCCCTGGAGGAGTCCGGGCCGGCGAGCCAGGCCGCGCTCAGCGACCGCACCGGCATCCACCGCAGCGACCTGGTCGCCGTCATCAACGAACTCGCCGAGCGCGAACTGGTCGAACGGCCCCCGATCCCGAGGACCGCAGGCGCAATGCCATCACCCTCACCCCGCTCGGCCGGCGGCGGCTGCGCCGGCTGGAGCAGATCCTCGACACGGCCCAGGACGAACTCCTGGCGCCGCTGTCGGCGGCGGAGCGCGAGCAGCTCACCCGCCTGCTGGGGCGGATCGTCGAGCACCACGCATACGGCGGCCCCGCCATGGGACCTGACGGTCAGTAACGCGCGGGAGGCCGCGAGAGGGCGCGGCAACACGCGCACGACACGCCGTCCGACACACCCGTCTGCCCCACCCGGCGCAGGAGTCATCTCATATCTGAGATACGGTGCCCCCATGGCAGACGACTACCTCGCACGCATCGGCAAGCTCATCCGTGACGCCCGGCAGCACCGGGGCTGGACACAGAGTCAGCTCGCCGAAGCCCTCGGCACCAGCCAGAGCGCAGTTAACCGGATCGAGCGCGGCAACCAGAACATCAGCCTTGAGATGATCGCCCGAATCGGTGAAGCTCTCGACAGCGAGATCGTCTCTCTCGGCTACGCCGGCCCGATGCACCTGCGCGTGGTCGGCGGCCGCCGGCTGTCGGGCGCCATCGACGTCAAGACGAGCAAGAACGCGTGCGTCGCGCTGCTCTGCGCCTCGCTGCTCAACAAGGGCCGTACGGTCCTGCGGCGGGTGGCCCGCATCGAGGAGGTCTACCGCCTCCTGGAGGTCCTGAACTCCATCGGCGTCCGCAGCCGCTGGATCAACGACGGTGTCGACCTGGAGCTGGTCCCGCCGGCCCGCCTCGACATGGAGGCCATGGACGCGGACGCGGCCCGCCGGACCCGGAGCATCATCATGTTCCTGGGCCCCCTGCTGCACCGCATGGAGACCTTCCGCCTGCCCTACGCGGGCGGCTGCGACCTCGGCACCCGCACCATCGAGCCGCACATGATCGCCCTGCGCCGCTTCGGCCTGGACATCACCGCGACCGAGGGCATCTACCACGCGAAGGTCGCGGCCGGGATCTCCCCCGACCGCCCGATCGTGCTGACCGAACGCGGGGACACGGTCACCGAGAACGCGCTGCTGGCGGCCGCCCGGCACGACGGCGTCACCGTCATCCGCAACGCCTCCTCCAACTACATGGTCCAGGACCTGTGCTTCTTCCTGGAGGCGCTGGGCGTCAAGGTCGAGGGCGTCGGCACCACCACGCTCACCGTCCACGGAGTCCCGAACATCGACGTGGACGTGGACTACTCCCCCTCCGAGGACCCGGTCGAGGCGATGAGCCTGCTGGCCGCCGCGGTCGTCACGGAGTCGGAGCTGACGATCCGCCGGGTGCCGATCGAGTTCATGGAGATCGAGCTCGCGGTGCTGGAGGAGATGGGCCTCGACCACGACCGCTCGGCGGAGTACTCGGCGGACAACGGCCGCACCCGGCTCGTCGACCTCACGGTCCGCCCCTCGAAGCTCGAGGCGCCGATCGACAAGATCCACCCGATGCCCTTCCCCGGGCTGAACATCGACAACGTCCCCTTCTTCGCGGCCATCGCTGCCGTCGCCCAGGGCCAGACCCTCATCCACGACTGGGTGTACGACAACCGCGCCATCTACCTGACGGACCTGAACCGCCTGGGCGGCCGCCTCCAGCTGCTGGACCCCCACCGCGTCCTGGTCGAGGGCCCCACCCGCTGGCGCGCGGCGGAGATGATGTGCCCGCCGGCCCTCCGCCCGGCGGTGGTCGTCCTCCTGGCGATGATGGCGGCCGAAGGCACTTCGGTCCTGCGCAACGTCTACGTGATCAACCGCGGCTACGAGGAACTCGCCGAACGCCTCAACTCGGTGGGCGCCCAGATCGAGATCTTCCGCGACATCTGAGCCGCCCGCAGGCCGGGGCCCGGCGAACTGCCGGGCCCTGCAGGGGAAGGCGCAGGTCACGGTCGCTAAACTCCCCCCATGGGGGATTTCGCGAGCAGGGGCCGAACGGTCCTGTGCAAATGGTGCAACCGGCAGCTTCCGCAGGAACGGCGCTGGTTCCCGAGCCAGTACTGCAACCGCCGGCACAAGTGGAGGCACCGGCTCACGGAAACGTTCGGCAGCATCCTCGACAGCGTCTGATGCCCCGTACGGAAGACGGCGCGTCCCGGGCCGCGCGGCTGGTCACCGACGGGCTCGATCCCAAGACCTGGATCATCGCCGACACCGTGCTCATCGGCTGGCACACCGGCCGCCTCGCGGGGGTCGGATGGGGGCTGCTCGGCTGCCTGTTCGCCGCCGGCATCCCGCTCGCCTTTATCAAGTACGGGATCCGCCGGGGCCGTTGGGCCGACCGGCACGTCGGGCCGCGGCCGCAGCGCATCCTCGTGATGACCTTCGCCAGCGCCTCGGTCGCCACCGGCACGCTGCTGCTGTGGGCCTTCGGCGCTCCCCGGACGATGATCGCGCTGATCGCGGCCATGCTGGTCACCCTGGCGGCCCTCCTCGCCGTGACCCCCGCATGGAAGATCAGCGTGCACGCGGGCGTGTCCTGCGGGAGCGTGGCCATGCTCGCCATGACCTACGGCGCCTGGATGCTCCTCGCCTGCCCGCTGGTCGCCGTCGTCGGCTGGTCCCGGGTGGAGCTCCGCGACCACACCCCCGCCCAGGTCCTTGCGGGCGCCGCCATGGGCGGGGTCGTCGCGGCCGCCACGTTCGCACTGACCCGGTAGGGGGGCGGGGCACGCATGGATGCCGTCGATCTCGACCGCCGCCACCGCACCTACGACGGCTGGATACCGCCCACCGTGGCCGCGCTGCTCCTGGAGTACGGGCACCTCCGCGTCCTGCGCGACCGCGCCGGGGCGGGCGACTGGTTCTGCGCGCACCGCCTCGCTCGGGCCGCGGCGGACCAGGGGGAGGCACTGGCGCTCCTCGAACCCTTCGTCGCCACCGGATGGATGCCGGCGCTCCGTACGGTCGCCGGGATGCTCGCCGAGTGGGACCGCGTCGGCGAGGCCGTCGCCCTGCTCAGCGGGCCCGCCGGCTCGGGGGACCGGCGGGCCGCCCTGCAACTGGCGCCCCTGCTGGCCCGACTGGGCCGCATCGACGAGGTCGTCGCCCTGCTGGGACCGCGTGCCGCAGACCCGTCGTCGGCCGAGATCCTGGTGGAGGTGACGTGCGGCCACGGGCGCGACGCGGAGATCGCCGCGCTCATCCCCGCCGTGGGCGTCGGTGCGACGGATCCCTTCGGACGGGGGTCGTCGGACGCGTGGAACACCGTCCCCCTGCACGCCACCCTGCTGGAGCGCCAGGGCCGCGTGGACGAGGCCGCCGGCCTCCTGCGCCGTCACGTACACGTCGACGGCGTGATGTACGCCGACCACGCGCAGCAGCTCGCCCGCCTCCTCGCCCGGCACGGCCGCGAGGCCGAACTGCGGGCGTTCGCCGCGGACGGAGGCGAGGAGTACGCCCTGTTCGCCCTGGCCGACCACCTGGAGGGGCGGCACAGGGTCGGCGAGGCCGTCGAGACCCTGCGACGTGCGGCCGGCGTCCCGGCCGATCCCCATGTGGCCCTGCACCTCGCCGAGCTCCTGGTCCGGCACGGCCGTCGTGCCGAGGCCATCGAGGTGCTGCGGCCGGTACCGCACACCATGGGCGGCGATCCGGAGTGGATCATGCGCCCCCTGTGCCGCCTGCTCGCCGACGAGGGCCGCCCCGACGAGGCCCTCGCCCACATCGACGACTTCTACGCCCGCCACGGGGGCACGGTCGGCGAACGCCTCTGGGAGCGGGCCGAGGTCCATGCCCGCTGCGGGCGCCCCGCGGAGGTCGTCGCCGACATCCGCGCCGCCGGACCCGTCACCCGGTACGTCGGGGACGCCCTGGAGAGACTCCTTCCGGGCCACGACCTCGGGATCGAGTACACCGACGACCCCGAGGACGAGGCCCTCGACGGGACGTCGGCGGGGGCGATCGCCCGCGCCGAGCGCCTCGTACGCCGCGGCGAGCCGGACCGGGCGGTGGCTCTGCTCCGTGACCGCCTGGACGGCCCGAAGGTGCTCCGGAGAGAGCATCTCTGATCGGATCGGTCCGCAGCGGTCGGGTGCGGCAGGGGCGTCCGCTGTCAGGGTGGGAGTCGAAAGGAGGCCTCGTGATCTCTGCACTGAACCAGCTGGTCGATCTAGTCGAGGAGCATCTCGCCGAAGAGCCCGACGTCCATGGGCTGGCGGGGGCGCTCGGCACCACCGAGTACCACCTGCGGCGGATGTTCTCGTCCTTGGCCGGCATGCCGCTGTCGGAGTACGTGCGGCGGCGGCGCATGACCGTTGCCGCGGCCGAAGTCGTCCGCGGCGAGGCGGATCTGCTGAGCATCGCGGTCCGGCACGGATACGGATCGAGCGAAGCGTTCGGACGGGCGTTCCGTGCGGTCCACGGTGCCGGGCCCGGTGAAGTGCGGCGTACCGGCGGCCCCTTGCGCACACAACCGCAGCTCAGGTTCCGCCTGACCGTCGAAGGGAGCACTCCCATGGACACCCGCCTCGTCAGCCGACCCGCGTTCCGGCTCGCCGGACACGCCACCCGGGTCCCGCTCATCCACCAGGGCGTCAACCCGCACATCCAGGAGCACATCGCGGCACTGCCGCCGGAGGAACACCTGCGGCTGAAGGCCCTGGGCGACACCGAACCGGGCGGCCTGCTGCAGGTCTCCGACGACGTCGACCCCGACGGCACGGAGGGCAGCGAACTGACCTACCTGCACGGGGTCGCCCTCGACCGGGACACCCCGGCCCCGGACGGCCTCGACACCATCGAGGTGCCGGGCGGGATGTGGGCGGTCTTCCGTACCAGCGGACCGCATCCGCAGGCCCTGCAGACGACCTGGGCGGCGACCGCGACCGACTGGTTCCCCTCCAACCCGTGGCGCCTGCGACCGGGTCCCTCGATCGTCGCCACCCTGGAGCGCGCGGCCGACTTCAGCACCGCTACGTGCGAGCTGTGGCTGCCCGTCGAACCGGCGTAGCCGCGTAGCGGACCATCGATAGCATCGCGATGCGGTTTCGTCGTATCCGAGCAGGTGGAGAGCCATGAGCGATGACGTCCTGTCGATCATTCCGACCGATCCCGGGTGGCAGCCCGGCCAGGACGCGGCCGACCGCGCACTCGTGCTGGTCGAGAGGCTGACTCCCGGCGTCACCGACGGGGCGGACGTGGAGATCGACATGACGTGGCACGACGCGGTGAGCGCCGTGGACTGCGGGGCCAACCTGGAGAGGATCGGCTGCCCGCTGTGCGGGGCGTCGATCGACACGCAGTGGTGGGGAGATCTCCTCGAGGCCCACTGCGACGACGGTTTCACCACGCTGGACACCGTGACGCCGTGCTGCGCAGGAGCGACGACCCTGGACGCACTGCGGTACGAATGGCCCTGCGGCTTCGCCCGGTTCGAGATCGCCGTCTGGAACCCCGAGCGGCTCTGGTTCGACGACGCCGAGCTGGCCGCCGTGGCGGACGCTCTCGGTCATCCCGTGAAGCAGGTCCGGGCCCACGTCTGAATACCAGCGCCGAGCACCAGCACGGGGCACCGGCCGACGGGCGGTAATCGGTGGCTCGGCGCCGGGGGCGTGGCCTACCTTGGCGCGATGGTGCGCGTGCGTGAGATGGAAGAGGCCGACATCGAGGCCGTTTCGGCGGTCCGGGTCCGGGGCTGGCAGGCGGCGTACGCCGGCATCGTTCCCCAGGGACACCTGGACGCGATGACGGTCGAGGACGACGCCGACCGGCGGCGGCAGTGGTTCCGCCACCCCGGGCGCGAGTCCGGGGACCTCGTGGCGGTCGGCGACCGCGGCCCGGTGGGGTGGGTCTGCTTCGGGCCGTCCCGGGGTGAGGTGTCCGGCGTGACGGAGCGGGTGGGTGAGGTCTACGCCCTGTACGTGGCCCCGGACCTGATCGGCACGGGCATCGGCCGCGGGCTCCTCACCGAGGCCCACGCCGCGATGACGGGCCGGGGCTTCGAGACGTCGGCCCTGTGGGTCCTGCAGGACAACCTCCGGGCCCGGCGCTTCTACGAACGCGCCGGCTACCGGGCCGACGGCGCGACGCAGGACGACGTCTACGACGACGTCACCCTCTCCGAACTCCGCTACCGGCGGGCGCTCTGACGGCGTGTTCGAGTACCACGGCTGGATCAGCGTCCAGGAGAGCGCCGACGCCGACGACAGCGACAGCGACAGCGACAGCGACCACGGGGACGTCCTGCTCGCCCGGATCGCCGAGGCCGTCGAGGCCCGGAACGGGGAGATCGACAGTCCCGGTCTGCTCGACCTGCGGTGGATGAACGGCGAGCTGTTCCTCCACCTCGGCGGCTTGCGCAACCACCGCGACCCGGAGGTCCTGGAGTTCTTCGGCGAGGTCGGCCGCCTGGCACCCGGTTCGTACGGAGTGATGCACGTGCGCGATGACGAGGACCCCGGTCGCGAGAACGAGGTCCGCGTCCTGCGGATGGTCCGGGGGCGGGTGCACGAGGACGTGGAGGCGGCGCTGTCGCCGTGCATCCCCGTACTGGAAGACCCCTACCCGGGATAGACCGGATGGTGCGGCCCGCCGGGTCCGGGAGGATCGGCCTCCATGGATGCGTACGTGGACCGCCCCCGTACGACGCAGAGGCCCTCGCCCGCCTCGGGCCGGGCGAGGGCGCGGCCGAGCCGGGCGGGCGCGGCCTGGGCGACTGCGACCGCATGTACGTCAGGGACGCAGGCCGGGAGCTGTCGGGCCGCGAACTTCCGCAGGGACGGGCCGCGTTCCTCGGGGCGTTCGAGGACGAGGACTCCTGGTGGTCGCGCGTCTTCGAGGAGGTCGGGCTCGGCGTGCTCGGCCCGTGGCCGGCCCAGGGGGTTGCGGACACCCCCTAGACGACCGGTGGCCGGCCCAGGCTCGTCATCCGGGCGACGGTGCGCCAGCGCATCGGTCTGCGGGGGCCCGGGTCCGTCCGCAGGCCCTCGGCGAAGCCGCCGAACCAGGCCCGCAGCCCGGACGCCGAACGCGTCCGGGCCACCGTCAGCACGGTCCACACGCCGAGGTATACGGGGACGAGCGGCGCCGGCAGGTGGCGTCTGGCGAGCCAGACCCGGTTGCGGGCGGTCATCCGGTGGTAGACCGCGTGCCGGGCGGGCGAAGTCCTCGGGTGCTGCAGCACGAGCTGCGGCTCGTAGAGGATGTCCCAGCCCGCGTCCAGTGCGCGCCAGGCCAGGTCGGTCTCCTCGTGTTTTCTGACCTCGAGGCCCTGAGCGTGCCGATTGACGTGGGACAGCACGCTGCAGGCATGTGTGTGACGCGGTGAGGTGACCGCGTCGCGCGACGCTAGCATCGGCAGTCTGCCGACCACTGGAGTTCGCCACTATGTCGTTGCCGCGTATCGGAGTCGTCATCGTGACCATGGGCACTCGCCCGCAGGAGCTCAAGGCTCTGCTCGCTTCGGTGGAGAAGCAGGATGTGCCTGCGGCGCGGGTAGCTCTGGTGGGCAACGCGACGCCCCTGACCGAGATCTCGACGGACGCGACCAAGATTCCACTTGAGGAGAATCTGGGCTGTCCCGGCGGCCGCAACGTCGGTTTGAAGATGCTGCGCGAGTCGGGCGAGGTCGACGTCGTCATCGAATTGGACGACGACGGCCTCCTAATCGCCGAAGACGTGTTCCGCAAAGTCCAGCAGCTCTTCGCTGAGGACCCGAAGCTGGGGATCATCGGGTTCAGGGTTGCCGACGAAAACGGGCATACGGAGCGACGCTGGGTGCCCCGGTTGCGTGCGGACGATCCGATGCGCCGCGGTCTGGTGACCGCCTTCCTCGGGGGTGGCCACGCCTTCTCGCTGCCCATGCTCAGGCAGATCGATCTGTGGCCGGCGGAGTTCTTCTTTGGACATGAAGAGTCCGATTTGGCATGGCGTGCGCTGGATGCGGGGTGGAAGATCCTCTACGAACCCGAGCTCGTCCTCCAACATCCGAAGACGTCCCCAGCGCGGCACGCGGTCTACTACCGGTTCACCGCCCGAAACCGTGTCTGGCTGGCCCGCCGCCGACTCCCGATCCCCCTGATTCCGGTCTATCTCGGCGTATGGATCCTCCTCGCCATGCTGCGGATGCGGTCCCTGGCGGGCGCGAAGGCATGGTGGGGCGGCTTCCTCGAGGGTGCGCGAACGCCGTGCGGCCCCCGCAAGCCGATGAAGTGGCGCACGGTTTGGCGTATGACCCGGCTGGGGCGCCCGCCGATCCTCTGAGTGATCATCGCCCAGAGCCCAGCCAGCTCAGGGTCTCGGGACCCGCTCATGCGGCCGGGCAAAGCACTGTCTCGCTAGCCCACTCCAGTAGCCTGCCGACCTCTCGGTTGGTGAACCGCCCGAATGACGCCCCTGAAAGGGCACTCCAATGGCACTGCACCCACTCCAGCGGCCGCTGGACAGCGTGATCGACTACCTGAGTGACGCCCAGCTCATACATGGGGTGATCCAGCAGCGGCTCCAACAGACGACCGCCGACCGGCGGGCTCAGGGCAAGACTGGTGGCGGTCAACCAGGCAGGGAGCATTCTTCCCTCAACCGTGCCGTCGTCGTGGCGGCCGTGGGGGCACTCGAGGCATTCAACGAAGACCTCGCACTGACAGCGCAGCCCCTCGACCCCCAGGCCACTCCACCGAGCGACTGGTACAAGATCGACGGTAAGAGCGGGATGGTGCAGACACCCAGTCCATACAACCTTCGCAAGATGTTCTGGACCTTCTTCCGCTACGACCCCACCACAGTCTGGGACTGGGTCGTCCAGGTTGCCCCGGCCGAAATTGGTCGGGGCAGTGCCTGGCGTGTGGCAGCCAAGCAGTACCAAGGATCTGACGCTTCTACGTTTCTAGACGCCATGGTCAAGGTCCGACACGGCTTCGCACATCAAGACAAGGCTCAAAAGCCTCCCGCATTCCCGGGGATTGCTACCCTCACCCCGAAGGATAAGATTTCCATCCATTCGCACCACGCCACGAATGCTCTGAGCGTCCTGGTCCAGTTCGCCGTCCTCACCACGCACGGGCTGTCGGACTATCTGTCGGTCTCTGGCAGCTTCCGCTGGTCCTCCCGGATGACGGATGCCAGATGGGAAGAGCTACTCAAGGGCACACCGGCGGGAGCCTTGGTATCCACGACATGGAAAGCCGCGCCCTCGCTGTAGCTGGGCGCTCGACTTGTGTGCTTCATCTGCGTGACAGCGCTCGGCCCCTGAGTGCCCGGGTAAGGGAACCGCTGTGACCGTGACGTGCAGGTGTCACCAAGAGTCGGGAGGCAGCTGCCGACGGGAGAGGGCCAGCCTGCGCCACTCTCGGTCGACGTCCGTGACGACGACAGTCAGCTCGTCGCCGACCTCAACGACGCCCTGTGGCGTTGCCACGGGCGCTGAGGTGAGCTCTTGAAGATGGACCAGCCCCTCAATACCGTCGGCGACCTGGACGAAGACGCCGAACGGAACCAGTTTGGTGACCTGCCCCTGCAGCGTTTGGCCAACCTCGACGCTGTCGGCGAAAGCCTGGAAGGGGTCCGGCTGTTTCGCTTTCAGGGACAGCCTGGCCTCTCCGTTCCATGTATCGAACTGAAGGAACTCACATGAGACGCGCTGTCCGACCTGGACGACGTCTGAAACCGCTTCGTTGTGTCGCCAGGACAATTCGGGGATTGTGATGAACCCGACGCCGGGGAACACCGGATGGTTGGGGCCGTCGTCCAGCGCCACGAACACCCCGAACCGTTCGATGGCCGCGATCGTGCCGGAAAGAATCTCGCCGCGGTAACGTGCTTTCAAGAACGCCCATAGTTCCGGGTTCTCGGTGGCGGTCATTGCCAGTCGGGCTTGGCCCTCATCCAGATCAACGGCGAGCACCTCGGCGGTGATCCGCTGGCCGACCTTCACGGCCGCAGGCTGCTTCCAACTCCAGGAGATGTCCAAAGGCCAGATGGTCCCCAGCGGGCGTGCGGAGAATCCGTCCAGGGTGACCGTCACCCCCTGAGACCGTGTCACCTCCGCGACAGTCCCGCTGCAGATGTCGCCAATGTGGATTCCTGCCAGGAACTCCCGAAAATCCTGATCGCCCGTCGCTGCCCCCATGCAGGCCAGCCTCTCATGGAGAGCCGTGTGCTGACTCGGCGACGGTGTTGTCAGGCTTCGGCTTGAAGGTAGGCCCGCTCGAGCGGATGCCTTTCTCCTTGCGGCCCCGGGCACGCTCGCGGCGTTCGGTGGCCAGGGCGTCCAACGGGGGGAGGCGGCGTGGCGCCACCCGACCACGGTGAGAAGACCCAGCGCAGCTCCGGGCAATTCACTTGCGGTCACGCAGAGGACGAAGGGGGCGGACGGTCGCTGACGGTTGCTGTTCGAGCAGAAGCGCCTGGAGTTCCGCGATCTTGCGGTCCTGAGAGCGGTTGTTGTCCCGGGCGGCGGCGAGCCGGTTCGTCAGCGTGTGGTGATCCGCGGTCAGCGTGCGGAGCTGCTGCTTGAGGGTGGTGTTTTCGGTGGTCAGCCGCTGGACGGCGTCCGCGGGCAGGTCCAGCTCGAGGTCCCGGATCCGGCCCATGAGTTCACCGATGTGCCTGCGCTGGACCTGGATCTCTGCCACTGCCTGCCGCAGCGCGTCCTCGGCGTTCAGCGCGCGTTCGCGCCAGGACGATTCCACCGCCTCGGCAGCTTCCTGCCGGCCACGGGCCTGATGTCCCTCCGCCTGGGCGACGGCTTCGGCGACGAGCTGACGGGCAATGGCGTTCTGGTAGAGGAAGGCGCGCGAGACCCCGGCGCGTCGTTCGACGGCCCGGACAGTCACTTGGGCCCTCTCCTTGCGCATCGCCGCGAGCGTACTCCGGACCCGGGTGAGGAGCTTCTCGGTGTGCTGGCGACGGGCCTGGATGGCGCCGGCTGTCTGGGTTGATGTACTGCCGCTCATGCGACTTCATCCTCCGCGCGGTCGAAGCTGTCCGGATCGGCGAGGTACTCGATGGGGAAGCCGGTGTTCCACATGTGGCTGAAGTAGTCCTGCGGGCGCCGTAGGTCCATGGCGAGTGCCTGGTCGAGCAGATCGAGCCCAGCGAGGGCCTTCTCCAGGCCGTCGATCGCCCGCGCGGTGGGCTCGAAGACCTTGTGGAGGTAGCTGGCGGTTGCGTCGTCCGGAGCCCGTTCAGCGACGGAGTACCACTGCTCGCGCTTGCGCCGCCAGTAGAGAAGGTCGGCACCGGTCATCACGAGCTTGTCGCAGCTGTCGCAGTCCAGATCCCGGGGGCATTTCCCGCCGTCCACAACGACCTGGGCCGTGCACAGACCGCCCAGGGTTGGTGTGCAACGGCGCCCCACGTCCACCGCCATGGCCAGCGCGGTTTCCCGGCTGAGCGGGTTCGTGGCGGTGTTGAAGAGCGGCTCACCGGGGTTGGCGGAGCCCGGTCCGTTGACCCAGACGCGGGGCAGGACGTCGTCCAGTTCGGAGCTGGCGATGTCGACGTAGTGCTCGGCCATGTGCTCGGAGATCTGCCCGAGGTACTTCTTGATGTGCGCGAGCGACGCCCCGGCCCGGAGCAGCTTGGTGGCCAGCGTGTGGCGAGCCTGGTGAGGGACTCCCCGCCCCAGGTCGAGGGTCGCCACCCACTCCCGGAACGAGCTGCTGAAGAAGCCGTAGGAGATCGACTCGGTCTCCCGGGGGTTCTTCACATGGGTGGGGAACAGGGCCATCCGCTCCTGCTCCAGCACGGTGGGCAGGCGTCCCTGGCGCCGCTCGAAACGCTGAAGCGTGGTCTTGCGCCGGTCGTCGAGGCGTGTGAAGAGGTATTCGGGGATGCGGATGCCTTCGTCGAGGTTGCCGACCTTGGTCTGATCGTGCCAGAGCATCGGGACCCCGTTGAGGTAGGAGATGCAGTTGAACCGGAGCTTCAGGACCTCCGAGCACCGTCGGCCGGTGTAGACCAATGCCTCCCAGGCGTCCCGCAGCCCGCGGTCGTTGCCGTCCCACGTCGCAGCAAATCGCCGCAGGCTGTCCTCGTCGGCCAGTGCCCGCGCGAGCCGGTCGTCGAACGGACGCCGCTTGCGCTCCGGCAGCCTTCCGCCGCGTGGCAGCGCGGTGATGAACGACCGGTCCAGGCCGATTGCCTCGGCCTTCCCTTGTTCCAGGAGCTCGTAGAGGAGTTTGCGTACGTAGTTGAAGGTGATCCTGGCGCTGTCCTGCGTCACGGTGCCAGGGGTGCCGTCGGTGCGGCGCAGGACCAGTGACGGCAGGTTGCCGGCCGCCCGCTGTCGGTGATCGGCGGCGAAGTTCTCTGCATGCCTGCTCGTCAGCAGCTTCGGGGCGCGGCCAGCTTCCGGCGCATCGATCTCCAGGAAGGCCCCCAGTTCCGACAGTGCCCGTCGGGCCGAGTCCAGTGGACTGCGCGAGCGGGGGCAGTCCACTGACTGCAACAGACGGGCGACGTGGTCCCACAGCACGTTGCGTAGCCAGCGCTGCGGCACCGCGGACAAGTCAAAACAGGTGTCCATGCTTGGGAACCGACGCCCGAAATGCTCGGTCTCGATGAACCCTGCCTCCCGGCTGTCCTCCTTCGTGTAGTAGAGGGGGCGCAGCCGACTCAGAACCTCCCTGACGATCTGGCGGGGCCTCATCCGGCACCGGTCCAGATCGAGACCCGCGAGCGACTCGACGTCGTACTCCCTGCACTCGTTCGTCAGCATCCGCAGGTCAGTGACGGTCCACCGAGTGCGGCTGCCATCTCGGGTGTGGGCCTCAAGACCCCACCGCAACTCGGCCTTGGCCAGCGGGCGCATGCCGACCATGCTGATCTGCCCGATCTGGTAGACGGGCTGCTGCCTGGCGCACCATGCCGCGAACGCCGAGGGATCCTCGGTAGACACGGGGACGGCCCCGCCTGTCCGTTCGTAGTGCCGCTCCCACAGCCGGGGGAGGCTAACTCTGCCTGGCCGGCCAGCGGCGATGTACCGCTCCCTGTGCTGAGAACACAATCCCAGAGGCGTGTCAGCCAGACGTGCACACGTCACCGCGCGGCAGGTCCCGTAGCCCTGCGGATAGGGGACCTGGTCAATCAGCCATGAGGCAAAGTCGGCGGATGCCCCCGCCCGGCGGGTGTAGTTGTCCCACAGTCGGTAGTGGAACATACAGACCCGTTTCGCATAGTTATAGGCGGGCCGGTCTGGACAGACCGCGCAGAGGATCTCCTCGCGCCCCTCGGTGGGCTCCAGTGGCTCGGCGACGCCCAGGAATCCGGCCCGGGTCGCGTCCTGCGGATCACGGGCCAGGTGGTCGATCCACTCCTTCCGGTGTGTAGAGCAGAAATCACTGGTGCTGGTCCGGGTGCGCAGGCACTCCGGGACCGCACAGCCCCACCCGTACTCCTCGTGATCGGGTGGGATGTCCAGCACGTCGCCGCGGAACAGAGGATCAAAGCGCGGCCCGTTGATCAGAGCCTCCAGCAGTTCGAGGCGGTCCCGTCCGACCTGTCCGAGACCGCGATCAGGCAGTGCGCGCAGAGGCGAGCTCAACTCGACTCACCCCAAACGGCGTTCAGCGCAGTGACGAACGCCGGGTCGTGGACGTCGACGTGCCCGTAGATCTCTTCGACGGTCTGCGCGGAGGCCCAGCCGCCCGCATCCCGCGCGATCACCGCATTGCCGCCCGCGGCGTCGAGGACATCGCTGCCGAACTGATGCCGGAACATGTGTGGCCGAACCGGGCCAAGGTCCAGCCGGTAGCCAGCCCGCTTCAGCAGCTTGCGTGCCGAGTCGGTCGTCCAGGGCAGGCCGGCGGTTGGTCCGCAGAGATTGACCAGGAGCATCCCGTGCTTGGCATCCGGCGGATACTCGGTCGTCATGTACGCGAAGTAGGTGTGGACCATCGCGGGACTCGCTCGCCGGATCTTGCCTCCCTGCACGACCCCGCTACGGATGCTCCAGTCCTGCTTGGTCTTCACGCGGGAGCGGTTCACGTTCGTCTCGCGATGACAGATGTGCACATGCGCCGAACTGCACTCACCACACTGCGCGTTCTCTCGAAGGTGCAGATCTACCAGGTGCATTCCGGTCAGCTCACCGATACGGAAGCCGCCGTCGTCCAGCCACGTCACGACCATCCGGTCCCGTGCCGTCTTGAAGTCCTCCAGCAGGACCTCCCGGGCGCCCTCCGGAGGCAGCTTCGGATGGCGCCGCCGGACCACGCGCTTCGGCCGTAGCTTGTTGGTCGGCATCTCCTTCAGGATGTGCCCGAGCAGGGCGCGGTTCCGGTCTGCCTTCGTCGGCAGGCGCGTCCCGCCGAACTCTCCGGCGACGGCCTCGTTGATTCCCAGCTTGCCCTGGTGGTTATAGAACCCCTTCAACGCCGCCGCCGCGGTCTCCAGGGTCCTCTGTTGGTACGGCTTCTTCCCCGCCCGCCATGGCTGTCCGATCGGGCCGTTGAACTCGGCACCGACCGCGCCCATGTACCGCTCGAGGTCATAGAGCGTCACCGTCTCCGGCGACAGGCCCTCGTATGGCAGCCATCGCAAATGGTCCACGAGGAGGTAGGCGTACGTTCTCGCCGTACCTACGTCGCATGCTCGCAGGAAGCTGTCGGCCACAGGATCCACCTGTCCGCCAGGTTCCACGATCGTGTACGCGACTCTGCCGTCCCGTCGACGGATCTCCTGTACTCGCAGATCGCCGATGACTGTACGTCGGCTCACTCTCCACCCCTCGCCTCACCTGGTCACACATCACACACACCGTGTGCTCGGCCGGTTAACGAGGCTGGGACGCAGAAGGCAACGCCATAGACACACATCAACTACACATGGCGGGCAGGGAAGTTAACTCGTGGGTGAAGAAGAACGCGTCCGGCCAGCCGCCCGTCTGTTCCAGCATCTCCATCGACAGGGCGTGGGCGCCGCCGAGGAACGTCGTGACCAGG
This sequence comes from Streptomyces erythrochromogenes, assembly GCF_036170895.1. Classification (NCBI taxonomy): domain Bacteria; kingdom Bacillati; phylum Actinomycetota; class Actinomycetes; order Kitasatosporales; family Streptomycetaceae; genus Streptomyces; species Streptomyces erythrochromogenes. Next base: position 2,133,829 of record NZ_CP108036.1, read on the forward strand.
CCCCGCCGCATCGGGTCCGTCGCGCGCAGGCGCGGGACGTGGCGGCGCTGGGTCCCGCCCGCCTCGTCGGCGATCCGGAAGCCGACGATGCCCAGGCGTGCCCCGGGCCGCGTCTCGTACAGGTCGGCGGTACGGCGGACGACGTCGGTGTCGACGAGGAGCCCGTCGTCGTCGAGGTCCACGAGTACGTCGACGTCCCCGTACTCCCGCAGCCGCCGCCAGGCGACGTTGCGGCCGCCGGAGACGCCGAGGTTCTCCGCCAGCTCCACGCCGACGACGCCGTCCGGCAGGCCGGGCAGCGCGCAGCCGTTGCCGACCACGACGATCCGGGCCGCGGGCTCGTCCTGCGCGGCGACCGAGTCCAGCAGAGCCCGCAGCTCGGGCATCCGGTCGCCCATCGTCAGCACGGCCACGCCCACCCGCGGTCGGGCCACACCCATCACGTCCCTCCGGCACCAGGCCACCCGCCCCGCGAGCCTACCGCCGCCCGGCCCCGGCCCCTCCCGGCCCGATTCGGCCCGATGGGGCACGCGGTCTCGCCAGGAGCGGAGGCGGGGCGGCAGAATCGGGCTCCGGCAGGGAACGAGGGGACGGGCATCGGCATGGCATTCGGCAGGAACGCAGGCGGCGTCGACTTGGGTACGGAGGTTCCCGTACTCCCCGGGGCACCGCTGCTCGGATCGCTCCACGACCTGAAGTCGGACTCCCTCGGCACCTATCTGCGGGCACAGCAGCGGCGCGGTGACGTCGTACGGGTCTCGGCCGGGCCGCCCGGGATGCGGGCCGATCTGTACTGCGTGTTCTCCCCCGAGGGCGTCCAGCAGGTACTCGCCTCGCAGGCGGCCAACTTCCGCAAGGACAACGCCTTCTACCAGGAGGTCCGGGAGTCCTTCGGCAACGGCCTGCTGACCAGCCAGGACGAGGACTACCTGCGCCAGCGCCGCCTCGTGCAGCCGCTGTTCACGCGGCGCCGGGTGGACGGGTACGCCGGGGCCGTCGCCGCCGAGACCGCGTCGGTCGTCGCCGCGTGGGAGGAGGCGGTGGACGGTGTCGTCGACGTCTCCGACGAGATGACGCACCTCGCGCTGCGGGCGGTCGCCCGGATCCTCTTCGGCACCGACGTCGAGGCCACCGCCGACGTGGTGGCCCGCTGCTTCCCGGTGATCACGGACTACGTGCTGCGCCGCGGGTACTCCCCCGCCAACGTCCCGCGCCACTGGCCGACCCCGGGCAACAGGCGGGCAGCCGCCGCGATGGACGAGCTGTACGGGGTCTGCGACCAGATCATCGGGCAGCGTCGGCGGGCCGGCGCGGACGCCCCGGGCGAAGACGCCGCCGAAGACGCGTCCGCCGGGGTCGCTTGCGCCGAGGACGCCTCCGGTGAGGACCTGCTGACGCTGCTGGCCGCCGCCCGGAGTTCGGACGACGGGGAGTTCGACGCCGCCGAACTCCGCGACCAGGTGCTGATCTTCCTGCTCGCCGGGCACGAGACGACCGCCACCTCCCTCTGCTTCGCCCTGCACCTGCTGTCCCGCCACCCCGAGCAGCAGGACCGGGCCCGCGAGGAGATCACCCGCGTCCTGGGCGGCCGGACGCCGCAGGCCTCCGACCTGGACCGGCTCCCGTACCTCTCGCAGGTGGTCAAGGAGGCCATGCGGCTGTACCCGGCGGCCCCGGTCATCGGCCGCAAGGCCGTCGCCGCCACCCGGATCGGCGAGCACGCCATCCCCGCGGGCGCGGACGTGATCCTGGCTCCCTGGGTGACGCACCGCCACCCGGAGCACTGGCCCGACCCGGACCGCTTCGACCCGGAGCGCTTCACCCCGGAGGCGGAGGCCGGGCGGCCGCGCTACGCGTGGTTCCCCTTCGGCGGCGGCCCGCGCGCCTGCATCGGGCAGCACTTCTCGATGCTGGAGTCGGTGGTCGCCCTGGCGATGATCCTTCGGGCGTACTCGTTCGAGGCGGTGGACACGGAGATCCCGGTCGGCGCGGGAATCACCCTGCGGACGGAGGGTCCGGCGCGCTGCCGGGTCCGTCGCTTGGACCGGTAGCGGCCGCCCGGCCATCATGGCCGGATGGACGAGGAGATTCCGGGCCGTCTGTCCCCGTACGCACGCAGGCCGAAGCGCGCGTTGCTGCCCGGGTCGCCCGCCCCGCTGCCGCTGCGGCGCCGGATCGGCGGCTTCTTCCTCTTCCGGTTCCTGACCGCGCTGCCCGACGACCTCGCCGACGCCGTGGCCGCGCTGCTCGATCCCTTCGAACGGGCCGCCCGCCTGGCCGGCCGGCTCGTCCACGGGCCGGCCCTGCGCGGCGGCCGGACGAGCGCGGCCCGCCGCTTCGCCCTGGCCCTGCACGGCTTCCACTGGACGCACTGGCAGGCCGAGACCGACGGGCCCGAGGCCATGTTCACCGCCCGGCGCGGCGACGGCCCGGGGGCCGCGGGCACGGTCACCGCCCGGCCGCCCTGGGGCCGCGGCGACCCGGGCCGCGGGGCGCACACCGCCGTCTGCTCCCTGCGCCGCGTACCCCGGCTGCGCCGCAGGCCGGTCAGGGTGGACCTGGTCTTCGCCGACGGCTCGTGGCTCGCCCTGCGGCTGAACACCCGGGCCGACGCCGCCCGGCTGCGCGCCGCGCTCGGGCCCGCGCGGAGTACGGCCGTACCGGGCACGGCATCGTCACCTCACAGGCACCGGCACCGGCTTTCCCACCCGAGCCCGAGCCCGATATCGGGGTGCGGGCCGGCGGGGGCACCCCATAGGGTCGATGCCCGTGGAACCACTCAGTGAGAAACAGATCCGTGCGTCCTTCGTGAACTGCACCAAGGGCGAGGCGGCGCGCATGCGCCTGCCCCTCGACTTCGCCGAGCTGCCCTGGGAGGACCTGGACTTCCTGGGCTGGGTGGACCCGGGCGCACCGCTGCGCGCCCATGTCGTGCTGCCCCGGGAAGAGGGCCCGCTGGGGATCTCCCTGCGCGTGCCGTCCGTGGGCCGCACCAGCGCGGTGAAGTCCAGCCTGTGCCAGATCTGCCTGACGGGCCACGCCTCCTCCGGCGTCACCCTGCTCGCCGCGCCGCTGGCGGGCGCCCGCGGCCGCGAGGGGAACACGGTCGGCACGTACATCTGCGCGGACCTGGCCTGCTCCCTGTACGTGCGCGGCAAGCGGCAGCCGAAGCTGCGCGCCGGCCGGCAGGAGGAGTCGCTGACCGTGGACGAGCGCCTCGCGCGCCTGGAGGCCAACCTGAACGGCTTCGTGTCCCGCGTCACCGGGGTCACGGTCGCCTGAACCGCCCGCACCCCTACCCGGCGGCCGAAGGCTCAGATACGGTCGGCCGCCGGCTGGTGGTTGCCCTGGAGGCGTTCGAGGTCGGAGGGGCGGACCTGGATGACGAACAGCGCGATCGCCGCCCCGACCAGGGTGAACAGGGCCGCCACGACGAAGGCCGTGCTGATGCCCGAGGTCAGGACCAGGTCGCCCCACGGCTTCGGGAGCTGCCCGGTGCGTTCGAAGAAGGCCTTCTGCACGGGGCCCGCCGTGGCGAGGAAGTCCGGCACCTGCTCCTTGGCCTCGTTGCGGCTGGCCGTGCCGTAGACGGTCACCAGGATCGACAGGCCGAGCGAGCCGCCCACCTGCTGCATCGTGTTCAGCAGTCCGGATGCCGCTCCCGACTCCCGGTCGGGGACGTTGGACAGGGCCATCAGCGTCAGCGAGACGAACTGCAGGCCCATGCCGAGGGCGAAGAACAGCATCGGGCCGAGGATGCTGCCGAGGTAGGTGGAGTGGACGTCGATCTGGGTCAGCCAGGCCAGTCCGATCGCCGATGACAACGCGCCGCAGACCATGAACGGTTTGGGCCCGAACTTCGGCAGGAGTTTCGCGGTGAGGCCCGCGCCCACCGCGATCACCACGCTGACGGGCAGGAAGGCGAGGCCGGCCTGGATCGGGCTGAAGCCGAGCACGATCTGCACGAAGAGGGTCAGGAAGAAGAACATGCCGAAGATCGCGCAGGCGAGCATGAGCATGATCCCGTAGGTCCCGGCCCGGTTGCGGTCGGCGAACATGTGCAGCGGGGTGATCGGCTGCGGCGAGCGCCGCTCGTTGAGGACGAACAGCGTCAGCAGGACGACCGCGGTGCCGAAGGAGGCGAGCGTCACCGGGTCGCGCCAGCCCTCCTGGGAGGCACGGATGAAGCCGTAGACGAGCGCGACCATGCCCAGGGTGGACAGCAGCGCGCCCGCGAAGTCGAAGTGTCCGGGGTGGCGTTCGGACTCGCGCAGGACCTTCGAGGCCAGTACGGCGATCACCAGCGCGATGGGGACGTTGACGAAGAGGACCCAGCGCCAGTCGAGCCACTCGACGAGGATGCCGCCCGCGAGGAGTCCGATCGCGCCGCCGGCCGCCGAGACCCCGGCGAACACGCCGAACGCCCGGTTGCGGGCAGGGCCTTCGCGGAAGGTGGTGGTGATCAGCGCGAGGGAGGTCGGTGAGGCGATGGCGCCGCCGACGCCCTGGAGGGCTCGTGCGGCCATCAACTGGCCCTCGTTCTGGGCGAGCCCGCCGAGGAGCGAGGCCAGGCCGAAGAGCAGGACGCCGAAGATGAAGACGCGTTTGCGGCCGAGGATGTCGCCGGTGCGGCCGCCGAGGAGCAGCAGGCCGCCGAAGGCGAGGGTGTAGGCGTTGACGACCCAGGAGAGGCTCTCGGTCGAGAAGTTCAGCGCGGTCTGGATGTGCGGCAGGGCGATGTTCACGATCGTGATGTCGAGAACCACCATGAGTTGGCAGGACGCGATGACGAACAGGGCGAGTCCGTTGCCGCTTCCTCGGACCGTGCCGTCCTTGCCGTCGGTCCGTTTGCTGCTCGGCGTTGCGTTCGGGTCCACCCTCCCGACGCTAAGCCCGCGCCCCTGGGGTCACCACTCGAACGGCCTAGTGCCGGTGACATTTCACATGTCACACTACGATCATGGATGACTTCCTCAGGCTCTCCGCGAGCACGGCCCGATTCACCCACGGCGCCCCGCGGGCACTGTCCTTCGGGGACGACGGCCGCCTGCTCTGGTTCCTCCGGTCGACCGGACCCACCGACGCTTTCGACAGCCTCTGGGTGCTCGATACCAGCACCGGCGCAGAGATCCGGCTTGCCGATCCCCGCGAGCTGTGCCCCGAGCCCGGCCCCCTGCCCACCGCCGAGCGGCGGCTGCGCGAGCGGACCCGGCTCGTCGCCGCCGGGATCGGCTCCTACGCCCTGTCCGGCGACGGGCGCCGCGCCGCCTTCGCGCTGTACGGACGGCTCTTCGAGGTCACCGCGGACGGCGCCGGAACCCTCAGGGAGATCCCCGCCGCCGGCCCCGCGCTGGACCCGCGGCCCGACTCCGACGGCTCGCGCACCGCGTACGTCGCCGACGACGCCCTGTACGTCGCCCCGGGCGGCCGGGTCAGCCCCGACGACGGAGCCCGCTGGGGCCTGGCCGAATTCGCCGCCGCCGAGGAGCTCGGCCGCTCCCGGGGCCACTGGTGGTCCCCCGACGGGATCGCGCTGCTCGCCGCCCGCGTCGACGAATCGGCCCTGCAGCGACGGTGGTTCGCCGACCCCGCCCACCCCGAGCTGGCGGCCGAGGACTTCGCCTACCCGGAGGCGGGCGGACCCAACGCCGAGGTGCAGCTGTGGGTGCTCGGGGAGACCCGGGTACGGATCGAGTGGGACGCCGAGAGCTACCCCTACGTCTCCGACGCGGGCTGGGAGTCGGCCGAGGAGATCCTGCTGACGGTCCAGGACCGGCTCCAGCGCACGGTACTGCTGCTCTCCGCCGACCCGGCCACCGGCCGCACCCGGGAGCTGTCCCGCACCACGCACCCCCAGTGGGTGGACCCCCTGGTCCCCGGCACCCCGGCGCGCCTGCCCGACGGGCGGATGCTGACCTCGGCCGACACCCCCGGCGGGGCCGCCCGCGCCCTCGCCGTGGACGGGGTCCTCCTCACCGGAGACGACGTCCAGGTGCGCCGCGTGGCCGGGGTCCACGAAGGCCGGCTGCTGATCGAGGCCGGACTGCGCGACCCGGCCGAGCAGCAGGTGCTGCTGCTGGACACCGCCACCGGGGAGGCGACCCCGCTCGCGGACGGGCCCGGCGTCCACAACGTGACCGCCTCGGCCGGGTTCCTGCTGCTGACCTCCGCCGACGCGGGCGGCGTGCGGCGCGTCGTACGCACCCCCGACGGGCGGGAGCTGGCCCCCGCGGACCTGTCGCAGCCGCTGCCGTACCGCGTGGCGCCGGTCCTGGAGCGGGTCACCGAGCACGGCGTCCCCACCGCCCTCGTGCTGCCCCGCGGTCACGTCCCCGGCCGGAAGCTGCCCGTCCTGATGGACAGCTACGGCGGCCCCGGCGCCCAGGACATCACCGCCGACCCGCGCCGCTGGCAGCACCGCCAGTGGTGGGCCGACCAGGGCTTCGCGGTGGTGACCGTCGACAACCGCGGCACCGCGCACGTCTCGCCCGCCCACACCCACGCCATGTACCGCGGCTTCTCCGAGGTCACCCTGGACGACCAGGTCGCGGCGCTGCACGCGCTGGCCGCGCGCCACGGCGACCTCGACCTCGGCCGGGTCGGCATCCGCGGCTGGTCCTACGGCGGCTACCTGTCGGCGATGGCCGTGCTGCGCCGTCCCGACGTCTTCCACGCCGCGGCCGCCGGGGCCGCGCCGACCGACTTCCGGCACTACGACACCGCGTACACCGAGCGGTACCTGGGCCTGCCGCAGGAGCACCCGGACGTCTACGAACGGGACTCGCTGCTGCCCGACGCCCCGAAGCTGTCCCGGCCGCTGCTGCTGGTCACCGGCCTGGCCGACGACAACGTCCACCCCTCGCACACCCTGCGCCTGTCCCAGGCCCTGACGGACGCGGGCCGCCCCCACCAGCTGCTGGCCCTCCCCGGCGTCACCCACATGACCCCGGGCGGCACCCGCGAGAAGATCATGGCGCTGGAACTCGACTTCTTCCGCCGCGAACTCGCCTGAAGGTGTTACGGCACGACCTCGGCGATGACGGAAGACACATGGACGGGGCCGACGGCTGCAGCCGTCGGCCCCGTCACTCAGCAGTGAGGATCAGCAGGTACCGGCCGGGCGTTCCCGGACCACCAGGTCGGTGGAGCCGGTCGTCGCGTCCAGCCAGGCGACCTGGCGGCCGGTGCCGGCCGCCGGGTGGTTCTGCTCACCACGGTTGCAGGACACCCGTTCGCGGCGGGAGCCGTCGGTGGTCAGCTGCCACAGCTTCGGCAGCGACTCGTTGCGGTACCGCGTGTCGGGTGTCCGGGCCACCAGGGTCAGCGCGTCCTGTGAGACCGTCAGCTCGGAGGCCATGAACGCGCCCGGCTTGTGCTCGCTGCTGACGATGAAGGCGCCACGGCCGTCCAGGCCGGCGCTGACGACCGACATCAGACCGCCGTCGCTCTCGTCGCTGTCCGCCAGCCAGAACACGTTCTTGCCGTTGATGCCGGTCTGGCCCAGGCCCACCGGCTCGTCCAGCTGTTCGGTCAGGACCGCCTTGCCGGTGGCCAGGTCGACCACCTCCACGCCCAGTCGGTACGCGCCGCCCTGCGAGTACAGCTTCGCGTAGGCGATCCTGTTGTCGCTGATGGAAGGCAGTGCCGTCAGAGTGTTCCACTTCTTGCCGTCGGTGAAGACCGGCGCCTTGTCCGTGGGCCGCATGTAGCCGACGTGGCGGCCGCCGAGAACGTCGTACTCCTCGAACACGACCGTGTCCTTCTCCACCCGCAGGCCCGCGACGCCCGTCGTCGAGCTGTAGAGCGTCTTGACCGGGCCGCCCGCCACCGGACGGGAGAGCACGTCGACCGAGGTCGGGCCGTACGCCGTCCACACCACCGTTTTGCCGTCCGTAGCCGGGGCGGTGTGGTAGCGGCCGTCATTGGGGCTGATCACCTTCGGCGCCCCCTTGCCGTCAAGGCGGCCGGCGTAGACCGAGTAGGGCTCGGAGCCGTCGTCGTTGGACTTGGAGGCGGTCCACCAGCCGCCGCCCGCGCCCACCCCGGAGTCCGTGGTGTTCAGCGTCCCGAAGAGGGTGTCGCTGTCGACGCCGAGGGCCTGCTCCCAGCCCGGGACGATGCCGTGGGCGTTGAAGGACCGCTTGACGGTGTTCTGCTGGGCGGAGGTCGCGCCCAGCGCCTTGGCCGCGGCGAGCACCGCGCCCCGCGCCTCGGTGAACCCGTCGATCGGCGTCATGTACTCGGTGACGGCCTTGTAGACGATCTTGTCGGCGAGTGCCCCACCGAGGTCCTCGCGCATGTCCCACAGCGCGCCGGAGAAGATCGTCGAGTTCAGGTGAACGCCGCCGTTGTCGGTGGCGAACGACACGCCCAGGAAGCTCTTCGACGTGGTGGCCCCGTCGTTGAGGTCGCGCAGCGCGCAGTCGGCAGCGGCCTTCGTGCGGCACAGGTCCTCGCCGATCAGGCCTGCGGCCGGATCGCCCATCGGTGTGCCGCTCGCGGTCACGTCGATCGCGTTGCCGAAGTAGTCGGCCAGAGCCTCGTTCAGGGCGCCGGACTGGCCCGCGTAGACCAGGTTCGCCGTGTGCTCGATGACCCCGTGGGTCATCTCGTGGCCCACGACGTCGGTGTCGGCGGACATCGGCCTGAACTCGTCGTCGCCGTTGCCGTAGACCATCTTGGTGCCGTCCCAGAACGCGTTGGCGTAGGGCAGGCCGTAATAGGTCACCCCGACCAGGGAGTTGACCGCCCCACCGGCCCCGTCGAGGCTGTCGCGCCCGAAGTTCTTCTTGTAGAAGTCGTAGACCTGGCCCGCGTTCCAGTGGGCGTCCACGGCCCCCGATTCCGTCGCCGTCCCGCCGAAGGCGGTGGTCGGGGAGGAGAAGATCTTGATGCCCGAAGGCCACTTGCCCGACGTCTCCGACACCGACTTGCCCCGGGCGTCCCAAGTGGACAGCAGGCTCTTCGATGTGGCGCGCATCCGGCCCGCGTCCGCGAGGAGGTAGTTCCCCGCCGCAGGGTCGTAGGCGATGTCCAGCGAGGCCGCGGCGCCGCCGAGCCGGGCGCCGGAACCGGTCTCGGGGACCAGGTTCGGGGGAGCGGCGGGCGGGCCGTCCGCCGTCGCACCCTCCGCGGGCTGACCGGCCGTCCCCGTGGCGGCCTTCGGGGCCGCCAGCGTCTTCAGCGCGCTGTACTGCAGCGCCGGGTAGCCCGAGCGGGCGTCCACGTACACCTCGTCCATGACCGGCGCGCCGGTGCCGGGGGCGGTGCCGCGCACGGTGACGCGGTAGGCGAGTACCCCGCCGCCCTTGGGCAGGACGACGAGTCCCTTGGCCTCGCCGGTCATGCCGGTGGCCGCCGGATCACCCGACTCCGACCGGGGCGCCTGGCTCTTGTCGAGGGTGGCCCCCAGCCGGCGGGCCGTGGCGGCGACTGCGCGGCGGACCGCGACGTCCTCGGCGACCTGGGGGGTGACCTCGGTCTTCAGGGCCGTGAAGTAGTGCCCCGAGGTGCCGGTGACCACGCGCTTGCCGTCCTGCTTCTGCATGCGCACGACGTACTGGCCGCCCAGGACGTCGACTCCGCGGTGCTTCTGCTGCAGCCGGACCGTCTCGTCCTGGGCTCCGGTGGCCGTCGCCGACAGGGTGGCGAGATCGCTGCCCGCCCGCGGGATCTTGTAACGACTCTTGTTCGCCGCGAGGTGTTTGCGGGCCGCGTCGGCCGGGGCGGCCTTGGCGTCCACGGACTCCCGTATGCCCTCGACGAGCACCGGGGTCGCCGTGTCCCGGCCGGGCAGGACGTTCGAGGGGCCGGGGTCCGCGGCCCACGCCGGCGATGCCTGCAAGGTCATTGCGGCGGCCAGCAGAACCGCGATTCCTCCGGCGGATCGGAGCTCTTTCCGCCATATCCGTCGTGCGGTCGGGGTCGGAGCCGACGAACCTGCGCTGTACTTGGGCAAGGGGTCTCCTCAACCATGAGTGCCTGATGCATTGCTGTGAGTCGCCGCCATGCAAGCGCCGCAGGCGGCCGGCGGCCAGAGCCGAGAGCCCCTCAGAAGTGGCCATGCACAGTTGTGGGGGCCCTGTGAAGGCGGTCAAAATCCCCGGCATGATCGAAACCGACCCGCACGACCGGACTCCGGCCCGCACACAGGAAGACAGCAGGGCGACGACCCACACGGCCGCCGGCCCGGCCACCGCCCCAGTCGTCGGCTCGGCCCCCGGCTCGCCCGTCGATCCGGCCGCCGTACTGCGCATCCTCATCCAACGCCGACAGGCCCTCCTGCACCGCGAATCGGCGGAGTTGAGGTCCCTGCGCACCTACGCCGACCGGCTGGCCCACGAGCTACCGCCGACGCCCTCCTTACCCCCCGGTCCCCCGGCCGGTGTAGAGGTCCTCACCGGCACCGAAGCCGTCACGGCCCGCCTCGACACCATGCTCGACTCCGCCGAGACGGAAGTACTCGTCCTCAACCGCAGCGCGCTGACGGCGTCCCGGTCCGCGGGAGCGGGGGAGGCCGGCGATGCGGGGGAAGCGTGCGCTGACCGCATACGCCCTCTGCTGGCCCGCGGCGTCGCCGTACGGACAGTCACCGACCGGCGCGGTACCGACTTCCCCGAATGGGCCCGAGAACTGATCGCCCTCACCCGCCTCGGCCTCCAGGCCCGGATCGGACGACACCTGCCCACCGGCCTGGTCCTCGTGGACCGGCGCACCTGCCTGCTGCCCACACCGCCCTCGGACGACGGAGGAGCCGAGGGAGCGGCCCTGGTCTTCGGTGACTCCCTGCTGCACCGCGCCGCACTACCGCTGTTCGAGTCCCTGTGGGCACGCGCCACCCCCGTCGGCAGCCCCGTCAGCCCCCTCAGCGCGGAGCAGGGGGAACTCCTCGGGCTGCTCGCTTCCGGCCTGAAGGACGAGACCATCGCCCGCCGACTCGGCGTACACGTACACACCGCCCGCCGCCGGATCACCCGCATGCTGGAGGAACTCGACGCCGACACCCGCTTCCAGGCCGGAGTCCAAGCCGCCATCCGTGGCTGGCTGCAACCCCACCCCGCCGAACCCCAGGGCGCGCCCCGGCCGGCAGGGGCGACCTGACGGATGGCCAGGACCGCCGGGAGGCGACCCGCGACCGGCGCCGTGCCCTGCGCAGTCCTGCCGGCCCGCGGAGCGGTCAGGGCTGCGGGGCGAACACCATGCGCAGCAGGGCGACGGCGACCAGCACCGCCACCGGCGCGTACCACCAACGCCGCAGCCGGCCCGTGTTCACACCGGCCGCCGTCCCCGCGAGGGCCATCAGCTCCGCCACCAGCCCGAGTCCCGCCATCAGCCGCGCGGTGCCCGTTACCGTACGGTCCCAGGGCCCTTCGGAGTGGGTGAGCACCGCGCCCAGCACGAAGAACGCCGCCACCGCGTGCAGCCCCAGGAGCACGGTCGCCCACGCGGCCGTCGCCACCGGACGGCGCCGGGTGGGCGCCGGTGTTCCTTGTGTCTCCTGCTCGGTCATGCGGTGCCCCCCGTTCCGGCTCGACCCGTGGTCCTTCGCCACAGTGTCGCGCCCTCGGGGGCGGTCGGGGGACCCGGGGGCGATCGTGTCGGCCCCGGGCCCCCTCTTCCCGCGATCCCCGTCAGTCACCCGGGAAGTGGCACGCCACCTCTCGCGAGGCGGCAAGACGCAGCAGCGGGCGCTCCGTTCGGCAGATCTCCTGGGCCTTGGGGCAGCGTGGGTGGAAGGTGCAGCCCGGAGGTGGAGCGGCCGGGCTCGGCGGGTCGCCGAGCAGCACGATCCGCTCCCGCCGCCGCTCCGCCGCCGGGTCGGGCAGCGGTACGGCGGACAACAGCGCCCGGGTGTAAGGGTGCTGGGGGTTCTCGTAGAGGGACGCCTTGTCCCCGATCTCGACGATCCGGCCGAGGTACATCACGGCGACCCGGTCGCTGACCCGTTTGACCACCGACAGGTCGTGCGCGATGAACACGTAGGCGAGGCCCAGTTCCGCGCGCAGCCGCTCCATCAGGTTGACGATCTGGGCCTGGACGGAGACGTCGAGCGCGGACACCGGTTCGTCGGCGACGATCAGCCGCGGGCTGGTGGCCAGCGAGCGGGCGATGCCGATGCGCTGGGCCTGGCCGCCGGAGAACTCGTGCGGGTAGCGGTCGATGTGTTCGGGGATCAGCCCGACGAGCTCCATCAGGTCGGCGGCGCGGCGCCGGGCGTCCCCCGCGCCCATGCCCTGGACCAGCAGCGGTTCGGAGATGATCCGGGCCACGGTCTGGCGGGGGTTGAGCGAGGAGTGCGGGTCCTGGAAGACCATCTGGATGTTCTTGCGCAGCGGGCGCAGGGCCCCCTGCGACAGGCGGCTGATGTCCTCGCCCTCGAAGGCGATCCGGCCCGAGGTGGGCTCCAGCAGCCGTACGAGCATCCGTCCGGTGGTGGACTTCCCGCAGCCCGACTCCCCGACGAGGCCGAGGGTCCGGCCGGCCGCCAGGTCGAAGGAGACCCCGTCGACGGCGCGCACGGGCGCCCCCCGGCGCCCGGTCGCGGATCGTCGGCCGGGGAAGGTCATGGTGAGGTCCTGCACGGACAGCAGCGGTGCGGTGGTCCGCTTCTTCGTGTCGGCCGTGGTCCCGGTCATCGGGCCGCCTCCTCGACGGCGCGGGCCCCGGCGAAGTGGCAGGCCACGGTCCGTCCGGGGCCGTCCCCGTACGCGGCCGGCTCCGGCCGCTCGCCGGTGCAGCGTTCGGCCGCCCGGGGGCAGCGCGGTGCGAAGGCGCAGCCGGGCGCCGGTGCGAGGAGGGACGGCGGGGAGCCGGGGATGAAGGGGAGGGGTTCGTCGTCGGCGGTGTCGAGGCGGGGCAGCGAGTCGAGCAGCCCCCGGGTGTAAGGGTGGGCGGGGTCGGCGAAGAGCGCGTCGACGGGGGCCTGTTCGGCGGCGCGGCCGCCGTACATGACCAGGACCTCGTGGGCGACGCGGGCGACGACGCCCAGGTCGTGGGTGATCATTACGACGCCCAGTCCGCGTTCCTGCTGGAGTTTCGCGATCAGTTCGAGGATCTGCGCCTGCACGGTGACGTCCAGGGCGGTGGTCGGTTCGTCGGCGATCAGCAGGTCGGGTTCGCAGGCCAGCGCCATGGCGATCATCGCGCGCTGGCGCATGCCGCCGGAGAACTGGTGCGGGTACTCCCCCGCCCGGCGCGCCGGTTCCGGGATGCCGACCTCGCCGAGCATGTCGACGGCGCGCCTGCGCGCGGCGGCCCGCCCGGCCTTGAAGTGCACCCTGAAGTGCTCGGCGATCTGCTCGCCGACGGTGTAGTAGGGGTGCAGGCTGGAGAGCGGGTCCTGGAAGATCATGGCCATCCGGCGGCCGCGGACCTTCCCGAGCTCGCGCTCGCTCAGGCCGATGAGCGGCCGTCCGGCGAGCGCGACGGAGCCGCCGACCTCGACGGCGCCGCGGTGCAGTCCCATGACGGCGAGCGAGGTGACGGACTTGCCGGAGCCTGATTCGCCGACGATGCCGAGGGTGCGGCCGGCCTCGACGGTGAAGCCGACGGAGTCGACGGCCCGGACGGTGCCCCGAGGGGTGGTGAAGGTGACGCGCAGGTCGCGTACTTCGAGGAGCGGATCGGCCATCAGCGCCATCAGTACCTCACTCTCGGGTCGATGACGGCGTACAGGAGGTCGACGACGAGGTTGGCGACGACGATGAAGAAGGCGGCGAGGAGGGTGACGCCGAGGACCACGGGCTGGTCGGAGTTGACGAGGGCGCCGTAGAAGAGGCGTCCGATGCCCGGGAGTCCGAAGATCGACTCGGTGATGACGGCGCCGGCGAGCAGCCCGCCGAGGTCGATGCCGAAAATGGTCAGGATCGGCGTCATCCCGGAGCGCAGGCCGTGTTTGACGACGACCGTCCGCTCGGGCATGCCCTTGGCGCGGGCGGTGCGGATGTAGGGCTCGGCCATCGCCTCGATCATCGAACCCCGGCTCTGGCGCGCGTACATGGCGGCGTAGAGCAGCGCGAGCGCGGTCCAGGGCAGGAGCAGGTTGGAGGCCCAGCCGAGCGGGTTGTCGGTGAAGGCCTGGTAGGTGGGGTAGGGCAGCAGTCCCGCGATGCGGATGACGCCGTAGATGAGCATCACCGAGGTGAAGTACACGGGCAGCGAGGCGGCGGCGACGGCGCCGACCATCAGGGCCTTGTCGGTGGCGGTGTCCTTGCGCAGGGCGGCGGTGACCCCGGCGCCGAGGCCGAGGAGCAGCCACAGCACGGCGGCGCCGAGGGCGAGGGAGGCGGAGACCGGGAGGCGGTCCATGAGCAGGTCCCACACGGGCAGGGAGCTCTCGTAGGAGTAGCCCAGGCAGGGGAAGTCGCAGACGACGGCGTACTGGCCGGTGCCGAGGGTGCGGCCGGTGAAGATGCCGGTCAGGAAGTCGGCGAACTGCTTCCACAGGGGCTGGTCGAGGCCCAGGTGTACGCGTACGTCGGCCAGTCGTTCGGCGCTGCAGGTCTTGCCGCAGGCGGCGGCAGCCGGGTCGGCGGGCAGGACGTAGAAGATGAGGAAGGTGACGGCCGCGATGGCGAGGAGCACGCCGGCGAGGGCGAGGAGCCGGCGGGCGAGGTAGACGATCAACTGCGGCCGCCCCTCGGGTCGAGGATGTCGCGCAGCGCGTCGCCGAGCAGGGTGAAGGCGAGCACGGCGAGGAAGAGGAAGACGCTGGGGATGACGAAGTACATGGGGTCGGTCTCGTAGTAGGCGACGGACTCGGCGATCATCTGGCCCCAGGAGGGGGTGGGCGGGCGGACGCCGACGCCGAGGTAGCTGAGGGCGGCCTCGGTGCTGATCATTCCGGGGATGAGCAGGGTGGTGTAGGCGATGACCGGGCCCGCCACGCCCGGCAGGATCTCGCGGGTGAGGATCCGCCAGGGGCCGGCGCCGCCGACGCGGGCGGCGTCGACGTACTCGCGGTGTTTGAGGGAGAGGGTCTGGCCGCGGACCACGCGGGCGATGCCGGGCCAGCCGAAGACGCCGATGACGACGGTCATGAGGACGAGCCGGTTGACGTCCTTGGCCACGGACAGCATGGCGATCATGAAGATCAGGGAGGGGAAGGACATGGTCAGGTCCATGAGCCGGGACAGGGCCGTGTCGGTGCGGCCGCCGAAGTAGCCGGCGGCGATCCCGGCGGCGGTGCCGGCGAGTACCACGATGGCGGTGGCGGCGAAGGCGATCAGGAGGGAGACCTGTGCGCCGTGGACGACGCGGGCGAACAGGTCGCGGCCGGTGACGGGTTCCACGCCGAGCCAGTGATCGGCGCTGATCCCGCCGAGGGGGCCGAGCGGCTGGCCCCCGAGATAGGGGTCGACGGCGGACTTGTCGAACTCGCGCGGGGACCAGCCGCCGAGCGCGCCCAGCCAGGGGGCGGTGACGGCCATCAGGGCGAAGAGGACGACGATGCAGAGGCTGATGCGGACGGCGGGGCGGCGGCTCAGTTCCCGCCGGGCGAGCTGCCAGGGGCTGCTGCCGGGCGCCGCCGCGGGCCCGGCCGCGGCGGCGTCGGGGGCCGGTGCTGTGGTGGTCATGGGGTCGGGGGCTCCGGGTTGCCTCAGCCCTGGCTCTTCGAGGGGTCCTTGAGGCCGACCGTGGCGTAGTCGATGGTGCCGGTCCACACGGGGTGGCCGAAGGCGCCCGCGATGTTCGTGCCGACGAGGAGCGGCTTGCGCTCCAGCAGGATCGGGACGTTCGGGGACTTGGCCATCAGGGTCGCGTCGAGGTCGATCCAGGCCTGGTTGGCCTGCTTGGCGTCGGCCATGGCGTTGATCTCGTCGATGCGCTTGATGACCTCCTCGTCGCGGAACTGGCTGTAGTTGCCCTGGTTTCCCTTCGGCTTGATGGTGCGTCCGTCGAAGACGAAGGGGATCCAGGTGGAGCCGGAGGGGTAGTCCGGGCACCAGCCGGTGAGGGTCATGTCGGGGGTGGTGGACAGGTCGCCGATCACGTCGTAGTAGGCGCCCGGGTCGACGGTGTCGATGACGACCTCGATGCCCGCGCGGGACAGGCCCTGCTGGATGGCCTCGGCCTTGCCCTTGTCGCCGGTGGAGACGGAGAGGGAGACCTTCAGGGTCTCCTTGCCGGCGGCCTTGAGGAGTTCCTTGGCCTTGGCCGGGTCGCCGGCCGGGGGGATCTTCAGGGTGTCGGCCTGCTTGCCGCCGGAGAGGGCCGGGGGCAGGTAAGCGGTGGCGATCTCATTGAGGGCCGGTCCGCCGCCCGCGGTGACGACGGCCTCCTTGTCGACGGCGTACTGCATGGCCTCGCGGACCTTGGGGTCGTCGAAGGGGGCGCGTGAGTTGTTCAGGTGGAGCATCTCGGTGCAGCCCTGGGACTCGGCGAGCAGCCGGGACCTGACCTCGGGCTTGGGCAGCACCTTGGGGGCGCTCTCGGGGCGCATGTCGGCGTACTGCACGGTGGAGGCGTCGGCGCCCTCGCCGGCGATGATCCGGTCGTCGATCTGGCCGCCCTTGAGGCCCATGACGACCACGAACTTGTCCGGGTAGGCCTTGCGGACGGTGTCGGTGCCCGGGTCCCAGTGTTCGTTGCGGACGAGGACGAGCTTCTTGTCGCGGTCGTACGACTCGATCTTGTACGGGCCGGAGGAGAACGGACGGGCGTCGTACTGGGTGCCCTTCTCCTGGGACTGGGGCACGGGGGCGAAGGTCGGCAGGGTGGCGGTGGCGGAGAACTCGGCGACGGGGCGCTTCAGTTCGAAGACGATCGTGCGGTCGTCCGGGGTCTTGACGGAGTCGAGGTGCTGCCCTTGGAGGGGCCCCTTGTAGCCCTCGGTGCCGGCCAGGTACTGGGCGGCGTAGTCGGGGCCGCCGGTGAGGTCGGGGGCGAAGGAGCGCTCGACGTTGTACTTGATGTCCTGGGCCTTGACCGGGGTGCCGTCCTCGTACTTCACGCCCTCCTTGAGGGTGAAGGTCCAGGTGCGGCCGCCGTTGGAGGGGGTGCCGAGGTCGGTGGCGAGGTCGGGGACCAGCTCGCTGCCCGCCTTGCCGGGCTCGGCCTTGAAGGTGACGAGCGTGCGGTAGAGCAGGCGGGTGCCGAAGTCCATGGTCGGCATGACCCAGTTGCGGGCGGGGTCGAGGTGCGCGAAGTCCTGGTTGGACAGGACCGTGAGGGTGCCGCCCTTGACCGGGGTGCCGCCGAGGACCTTGCCGTCGTTGGCGGCGGCCGGGTTCTCGGCGCCGGCGCCGCTGGAGCCCTTCTTGGTGCCGGAGCAGCCCGAGGCGCCGAGTGCGAGTGCGGCCACCAGGGCGGTGGCGAGGGCGAGTTGGGTGCGCTTGGTCATGGTCACTCCAGGGAAGGGCACGCTCAGCGGCTCTACGATGTGACCGGTAACATAGTAATGTGAAATTGCACTGACAAGGGGTTGGGTCCCCCGTTATCCAGCCGTGTCCAAAGCCCTTGCTCTGGTCGGGCGTTCGCCCGCCGAGCCGGTCGGCGCGCGTCAGGCGCCCAGCACTCCCCCGAGGACGGGAAGGTTGCGCACCACCGTCCACAGGGCGATCCCGGCGAGGATCACCCGGGGGCCCCTCCAGGCAGGGCGAGCTCGCCGGGTGGTCCTGCCGGTGACGACTCGTAGCCACGCGAGGGCGATGGCCGGCAGTGCGAGGACGAGGAGGAGGTTGTAATCCGCGGCGGCGACCACATCGGCGCGCGTGAGCTGGTGAAGAGCCCGCAGGCTGCCGCAGCCCGGACAGTCCAGGCCCGTGAGTACGTGGAACGGACACCGGGGGAACCGGCCCGGTCGTGTGGGATCCGCGAGTCGTACGGCGACGGCAACCCATGCGAAGAGTGCTGCGGCCAGCCAGGCGTCGCGGACGGGTTGAGGCCTCGAAGCCCACAGGACCGGGTGGAAGGCCCGGGCGTTCGGCCTGTTCACGGCGCGGGCATGGACGTGGTGTTCGGGTCGGCGGCCATGCCGATGGCGATGAAGAACAACCACGCGATGCAGCCGACGACGAGGCTCACGATCATCCAGAGTCTCGCCTTCCGTGACGATTCGGCGGATCCCACGACATCCCCCGCCTTCCACTTCTCCGAAACCTGCGAGGCGAAGATGATGGCGGCGATACCCGTCGGCAGGAAGCAGAAGAGCGTGACGAGGATGGCACCGGCCAGGTACGTCTCGGGCATCCGCATTGGCGCGGTCATTCCCCACTGATCCCGCTCCCACCCCGGCTGCGAGGTCGGCGGCTGGGCGGGAGGGGCCTCGGGCTGCGGGGGCTGAGCGGACGCCGTCCGGGGTGGCGGCTTGGTGGGCGGCGGCAGGAGCGGCTCCTGCCAGGGCGTCTCCGGGCCCCAGTTCTCACCTTCGGAAGACGGAGGTTGCTGACGGTCGGACATGGCTGCGCACCTCTCCGGACCCGCCCTCAGGCAGGGGTCCACATTGCTCGTCGGGAATCCCAGACCCACCGGTCACCACACGCCTCCAGGCCGACGGCCTGCTCGTACGCCTGGTCCGGCAGATCTGCGGTGAAGGTCACGCGGCCGCCGGCCCCCGACTCGACGACCACACCTCCGGGCGCCTGCGCGCCGTCCCCTCCACTCAGGAGTCCGTCCACGAAAGCCTTCAGCGCCTTGTGCGCCTCTTCGGCGAGGCGTCCGAACAGAGCGCTGAGGAACGGCTCCAGAACCGCGGACGTCACCAGGACCAGCACGGCATCGGCCGCCCCCCTCCGTGTCGGCCTCAGCAAGCACGTGGCACTCACCCCGGCATCGCGCAACACGTCGCGCTGCTCGAGTGCAGGGGTGGAAGGGAGTGCGGCGGGCCAGTAGATCTCGACCTCGGAGTGCGTCATGACATCTCTCCCTCTACGACCGGTGAGGCAGCGACCAGCGTTCGATACGACCCGCGCGGGTGCAGGTCATCAGGCACCTGCCGTTCTCGAGGAATGCCAGCCCTACGACTTGGTGCACCAACTCCGCCACCAGGGAAAGCTGTCCGGTCCTCAGGTCCCACAGGGACACCGACCCGTCGCCGTCGCACACCGCGAGGGCCGAAGCCCCCGCGGAGAACACGAGATGGGAGGCCTGCCGACGGTGTTCCGTCTGTCGCAGGAGACGGCCGTCCCAGGACCACAGCCGCACCCTCCCGTCCCCGCAGCCGGTGGCGAGACCGTTGGCGGTGAGCCCGAGGCAGCTCACGGGCACCGGATGCCGCCAGGCCGCCACCTGGTGTCCCTGCACGTCCAGTTGCCGCACCAGGCCGTCCCCGGTCGCGACGACGACGTGCCGGTCGCCCGGCGCGAAGGCGAGGGGACCGATGCGACTGCGCCCGCCCATCCGCTGCCAGGTCCTCGACTCCTTGCCCGGACGGGCGGGCAGGTCGCGTACCCGGGCTCCCCACGTGTTGTACACGTAGACGCGGTCCTTGACCGTCACGGCGAGCCAGTGGCCGTCGGCGCTGAACGTGAGGGCGTCGCCCTCTTCGCCCACGTTCATCACACGGGCCGGCGCTTCGGTCTGGAGGTCCCAGACGACGACGGTGCCGTCATGGTGCCGACTGGCCACGTTCCGTCTCCAGGGGCCCCACGCCACCCGCACCGGGTTCTCGCGCTGTACAGGCGGGCACTGCCTGTACAGCGCCCCGTCGGCTGCGTTCAGCACCCGCACCGCTCCGTCGTCGCAGGCAGCTGCGAGGAGATCGCCGGGGCCGAGCACCAGGTCGCTGCACGGACCGATCTCGGCGAGCAGCGCCCTCTGGGAAAGCCTGGGCGACGGCGTGCGCAGCGGCGGTGGTGCGGGCGGAGGGCGCGGCGCCTCCGATCCCGGCACCTGTGGACGATCCGGTCCCTGCGGGGTCGGCGGTGTGGCCTGTGCCGGCGGGCCCTGAGCCGCCTTCGGCAGCGAGAAGAGCCGGGTCTCGTCGGATGCGAGGAAGAGCACGGGCGTGGCCCACTCCAGGCTCTCCTGCTCCACCTTCACGTACTCCCGGGCGAGGGTCACCGCCCGGTCGACGGGCACCCCCTGGGCTATCCGCTCGTAGAACGACGAGGCGAAGACGAGAGCGGCCTTGTCGGTGATCTCGTACTGCATGGCGACCACGGCCGGCACACCGGCTCGTACGAGGTTGGCGGCGGTGCCCGCGAACACGTCCTCGGATCCACCGACCGCGGACTCACAGGAATTCAGCACGATGAGACGCAGGTTCGGACTGTCCGCGATCAGCCGCTCGAAATCGCTGGCATAGATCTTCTTGGACAACCCGTCGGAGCCCGAAAGCTGAATGTATCCGGCGTTCCTCTCCTCGTCGAACCCTCCATGACTCACACAGTGCAGGACGTGCCAGGAGCCGAATCTCAACTCCTTCGCCAGATCCTGCCACCGGTCCCCCACAAGCCAGTGCACGTCCACGCTCTCCGAGCTGCACTCCTGCAGAAGGGCGCGCGAGATCTGCTCCCCCTCCCGCTTCCCTTCCAGTGCGGGCAGGTCGTGGGGCTGGGCGGAAATTCCCAGCACCCTCAACGGCAGAGTCAGCGGCAGCGGGGGCACGGGATCCATAAGCCGCAAATACCGAACGACCGGCACGCGAAGCGCGAGGTAGTCATCACGGGTGGGATCGACGAGGAATTCCCAGGGGATATGCGAGAGATTCGGCCCGTTCGTTCGCAGCAGGATACGCAACGGGTGCTCCTGCGCCCGAGCACGACTCCGCCAGCGGTCGAAGAGGAGGAATATATCCTCCCGAAAGACCGCCTCGGTGAGACGTTCTCCGAATTCCCTCACCGGCCTTTCCGAGACCGATGCACCTCGCACCACAGGACTGTACGAACGGGCCAGTGACTCCTGTACGGACGCGAGCGCCGACTGGAGTTCACCCTCGGAATACGGCGCCGCGACACGGATCAGCGCCTCGCCATACTCGGAAGCACACGACACAATCCAGTTGGTGTCGGCTTCAATAATTTCGAGCTGGAATGGGAGATTTTTCATCCAACCCACCTCCACCCCTGGATATATTGCACACCCGATATTTCGCGGCGTCCACCCAGGGGTACGAGGGGGGAGGAGTATCTAGAGGCCCGACCCGAGGACTCCTGCGGTGCGGCCGACCGGTTCGTCGCGGCCCTGGGCCCAGAGGGAGCGGACGTGGCCCAGGTGGCGCTGCATGCAGGCCTCCGCCGACTTCGCGTCGCCGCTGATCATCAGGTCCAGCAGCTCCAGGTGCTCCTCGGCGGAGGAGACCAGCTTGCCCGCCTCGTCCAGGCCGGTCAGCCCGTACAGGCGGGAGCGCTTGCGCAGGTCGCCGACGGTCTCCACGAGCCGTTCGTTGCCCGCGAGGCCCAGCAGCGTGAGGTGGAAGCGGCGGTCGGCCTCCAGGTACCCGATGAGGTTGTGCTCGCGGGCGCTGGTGACGATCTCCTGCGCGATGGGGCGCAGTTCCTCCAGCTGCTCGGCCGTGGCCGTCTTCGTGATCCGGCCGATGGTCGGCACCTCGATCATGGTGCGCAGCTCGGTGTACTGGTCGAGGTCGCGCTCGCTGACCTCGGTGATCCGGAAGCCCTTGTTGCGGACCGGCTCGACCAGGCCCTCCCGTGCCAGGTCGAGCATGGCCTCGCGCACCGGGGTTGCCGACACGCCGAGTTCGGCCGCGAGGCCGGGGGCGGAGTAGACGCTGCCGGGGCGCAGCTCACCCGCTATCAGAGCGGCTCGGAGGGCGTGCCCGACCTGGTCGCGGAGTCGTTCCTGGGCCTTGATGAGACTGTGCTGCTTCAGGTCACCCATTGCGTTTCCTCCGAGACCCTTTTCACCTGCCGACGAGCAGAGCAACAGCGTACAATGTCACGTTGCGCTGCTCACACTTCAGCGGCCTCGTACAGCGCGACCGCCACGGCAAGATCTTCCCAGGCCATGCCCACACTCTTGAAGAGCTGTGGACAACCCCGCTCCCCTCCTGTCGGCAGCCGTCCCGCGACCAGGTCCGCGAGCGTGCCCGTGATGTGCCCCGCCCCGATGGCCCCCTCCGCCTCCGGGACGAGCAGGTCGCCGGCCTCCCGCAGCGCCGCCGCACGCGACTCCACGTACACCGCCGCGCGTCGCACGAGGGCGGTGTCGGTCTCCCGGGCGGTCGGCTCGTGCGATCCGACGGCCACGACCACCGCGTCCGGCCGCACCAGCCGCCCGTCGAAGAGCGGTTCGCGGGCGGTGGTGCAGCAGACGACCAGGTCGGCGTCGACCACGTCCTCGGGGGTGCCGGTCCGGGCGGCCGGCACCCCCAGGGTGCGGGCGTGCGCGGCGAGGCGTTCGGCTCCCTCCCGGTTCCGGGCGACCACCACCACCTGCGCCGACTCCCGCTCGGCGAGGACCGCTTCGAGGTGCCCGTACGCCTGCGGTCCGGAGCCGAAGAGCACCATCCGGGGCGGCCGCCCGGCCGGCGCCAGGTGGCGCAGCGCGAGGGCGGAGACCGCCGGTGTGCGCAGGGCCGTCAGGGCCGCGCCGTCGAGCAGGGCCAGCGGGCGCAGGGTGGGCCCGTCCAGCAGGAGGTAGGAGCCGGTGATCCGGGGCAGCCCGCGGGCCGGGTTCCCGGGTGCGACCCCGGCGATCTTCACCCCGGCGTACGCCCCGGACGCGGCCGGCATCAGCAGCAGTTCGCCGTCGCCAGCCACGTCGATCGCGGAGCGCGGCGGGCAGCCCTCCGGGTCGAGGCCGCCGCGCAGGGCGGCGGCCAGGGCGTCGGCGGCCGCGGCCGGACCGAGAGCTGCGGCCATGGCCGCGGCGCCGAGCTGGGGTATCCCCCTCACAGCAGGAACCCGGTGCCGAGGGCGTCGTACGGGTCCACGGAGAAGGCGTGTTCACCGGTGCGGTAGGCGCTGCCGGTCACCTCGGTGACCCCGCCGTCCAGCATCCGGCCGGTGAACACGGTGCCGGTGACGGACTCGCTCAGCAGGTCCTCGCCCGGGCCGAGCCGTCCGTCCTCCGCGAGCAGCGCCAGCCGCGTCGAGGTGCCGGAGCCGCAGGGCGAGCGGTCGACCTGCCCGTCGGCGAAGACGGTCACGTTGCGCTGGTGCGGCCCGAACGGGGTGTCGGGCAGCTCCTCGTGGAGGATCACCCCGTAGACCCCGGACAGCAGCGGGCCGTCGGGGTGCCAGGTGGCGGGATGGGTGGCGAGCGCGGCCCGGATCTCCTGCCCGGCACGCACCAGCGCGGGCAGGGCGGTGCGCGAGACCTCCAGGCCGAGGTCGCGCGCGCGGACGGAGGCGTAGCAGGCACCGGCGTGCGCGATGTCCACCTCGGCCAGTCCGAGCGAGGTGGCGACGGGCACCTTGCGGGCGCCGACCCGGGCCGGCACGTTGCGGAAGGTGATCCCGGTGATGCGGCCCCCGCCGCGGTGGACGGTGGCGGTGACCCGCCCGGACGGTACGTCGATCCGCACCGGGGCGTCCCCGTCGTCCGGGGCGGGGACCCGGCCGCTGTCCACCGCCCAGGCCCCGAGGGCCATGGTGCCGTGGCCGCAGGCCGTGGAGTAGCCGTCCTTGTGCCAGAACAGCACGCCGAAGTGGGCCCCGTCGTCGTCGGCGGGGACCACGAACCCGCCGTACATCCCGGCGTGTCCGCGCGGCTCCTGCACGAGCATCCGCCGTACGTCGTCCAGCGCTCCCCGGCGCGGCGCGGTCCCCGATCCGCCCGGGCCGATGGCGGTGGCGCAGCGCTCGGCGACGGTGTCCCCCGGGACGGGAGGCATGCCCGCGCCGGCGGTGTCGACGATCCGGAAGGGCTCGCCGGCGGTGTGGTAGTCCACCGTTCGGACGGTGATCACAGGAGGAAGCCTCCGGGGAAGGGGTCGGACGGGTCGAGGAAGTACTGCGCGGTGCCGGTGATCCAGGCCCGGCCGGTGACGGTCGGCACCACGGCGGGCAGGCCGCCGACGGTGGTCCGCTCGACCAGTCGGCCGGTGAACTCGGTTCCGATGAAGGACTCGTTGACGAAGTCGGCGCCGAGTTCGAGGAGGCCGCGGGCGTGCAGCTGGGCCATCCTCGCGCTGGTGCCCGTACCGCAGGGCGAGCGGTCGAACCACCCGGGGTGGATGGCCATGGCGTGCCGGGAGCGGCGGGCGTCGGAGCCCGGCGCGGCGAGGTAGACGTGCTTGACGCCGGCGATGGAGGGGTTCTCGGGGTGGACGGGCCGGTCCGGGCCGGCGTTGATCGCGTCCATGACGGCCAGCCCGGCGGCGAGCAGGTCGTCCCCCCGGGCACGGTCGAAGGGCAGCCCCAGCGCGTCGAGTTCGACGAAGGCGTAGAAGTTGCCGCCGTAGGCGAGGTCGTAGGTGACCGTGCCGTGGCCGGGGACGTCGGCCTTGAGGTCGAGGCCGACGCTGAAGGAGGGGACGTTGGTGAGGGTGACGGCGGTGGCCGCCCCGTCCTCCACCCGTACGTCGACGCTCACCAGCCCGGCCGGGGTGTCGAGCCGGACGGTGGTGACCGGCTCGACGACGGGCACCATGCCCGTCTCGACGAGCACGGTGGCCACCCCGATGGTGCCGTGCCCGCACATGGGCAGCAGGCCCGACACCTCGATGTAGAGGACGCCGTAGTCGGCGTCGGGGCGGGTCGGGGGCTGCAGGATGGCGCCGCTCATCGCGGAGTGCCCGCGCGGCTCGTACATCAGCAGGGTCCGTACGTGGTCCATGTGCTCGATGAAGTGGAGCCGCTTCTCGGCCATGGTGGCGCCGGGGATCACCCCGACTCCCCCGGTGACGACCCGGGTCGGCATGCCCTCGGTGTGCGAGTCCACCGCGTGGTAGACGTGGCGCGTGCGCATCAGGCGTCCCCTCCAGCTGGTTAGTTGAGGCCCTCGGCCAGGGCCTTCTCGGTGGCGGCGCGGACGGCGGCCTCGGTGTCGCCGGTGAGCGGGAAGCGCGGCGGGCGGGTGGCCCCGCCGGGGCGGCCCGCCAGGTCCATGGAGAGCTTGATGGCCTGGACGAACTCGGTCTTGGAGTCCCAGCGCAGCAGGGAGTGCAGGGACTTGTAGAGCGGCAGCGCGGTGTCGAGGTCGCCGGCGACGGCGGCCCGGTAGAGGGTGGCGCACGACCGCGGCAGGGCGTTGGGGTAGCCGGCGATCCAGCCGACGGCGCCCGCGAGGGCCAGTTCGAGGAGGACGTCGTCGGCGCCGATGAGCAGGTCGAGGCCCGGCGCGAGTTCCGCGATCTCGTAGGCGCGGCGCACGTCCCCGCTGAACTCCTTCACGGCGACGATGGATCCGTCGGCGTGCAGCCGCGCGAGCAGGGACGGGACCAGGTCCACCTTGGTGTCGATGGGGTTGTTGTACGCGACGACGGGCAGCCCGGAGCGGGCGACCTCGGCGTAGTGGGCGCGTACGGTCTCCTCGTCCGCGCGGAAGGCGTTCGGCGGCAGCAGGAGGACGGAGCCGGCGCCGGCCTCGGCGGCCTGCTCGGCCCAGCGGCGGGCCTCGGCGCTGCCGTAGGCCGCGACGCCGGGCATCACGCGGTCGCCGTCGCCGGCGGCCTCGACGGCGGTGCGCACGACGCGCGCCCGCTCCTCGTCGGTGAGGGTCTGGTACTCCCCGAGGGAGCCGTTGGGGACCACGCCGTCGCAGCCATTGGCGATCAGCCAGGCCACGTGCTCGGCGTAGGCGTCGTAGTCGACGGTGAGGTCCTCGCGCAGGGGGAGCGCGGTGGCGACCATGATTCCGTGCCAGGGACGGGTGCGGGGCGCGGGGGTGTGCGCGTTGGTCATGAGAGGCTCCCTAGTGTGGTGTGTGACATTTTACTAGTGGGTGTGGCGCGGCCACAAGGGCCGGGACACCCCTGATCAGCGGTCGGTGGCGGGAAGTTCGGCGAGGTCGCGCAGCGGGACCGGGCAGGAGAAGGGGCGGCGGTCCGCCGTGGGCTCCTGTCCGGCGAGGGCGGCGACGGCCGGTCCGCACATGCGGCCCTGGCACCAGCCCATGCCCGCCCGGGTGAGGAGCTTGACCGTGCGGGCGTCCCGCGCCCCGAGGTCCTCGGCCGCCTCGCGGATCCGGCCGACCGGGACCTCCTCGCAGCGGCACACGACGGTGTCGTCGCGCAGCCAGCCGGTCCAGCCCTCGCCCGGGCGGTGGGCGGCGCCCATCGCGTCGGCGAAGGCGCGCAGCCGGGCGCGGCGGCGGGCGAGGCGGGTGACGTGGCGGTCGGAGCCCGGGGCCGGCTGCCCCGGGCGCAGCGCCGCGGCGACGGAGTGCGCGGCCAGCTCGCCCTCGGTCAGGGCCAGTTGGGCCCCGCCGATGCCGCCGGTCTCCCCCGCGGACCAGATGCCGGGGACGGTGGTGCGCTGTACGGCGTCCACCTCCAGGGCGACGGCGCCGTCGGGGCCGGGCCGGGTGGCGCAGCCGAGTGCGGTGGCGAGTTCGAGCTGGGGCACGAGCCCGTGGCCGACGGCCAGTGCGTCGCAGGGGATCCGGCGGGCGGTGCCGGGCAGCGGGCGCCAGTCGCGGTCGAGCCGGGCCACGGTGACGGCCTCGATCCGGCCGGTGCCGTGGGCCTGCGTGACGGCGTGCCGGGTCAGCAGCCGGACGTGGTACCGGGCCAGGGCCCCGCCGTGGACGGCGGCCTCGACGAGCTTGCCGGGGTTGCGCAGCAGGACGGGCAGCCGGCCCGCGTACGCGGTGTAGGCGGCCGCCTCCACCACGGCGGGCACGGTGGCTCCGGCGGCGGCGAGGGACCCGGCCACCGCCAGCAGCAGCGGGCCGCTCCCGGCGACCACCACGCGCTTGCCCGGCAGCACCAGTCCGCCCTTGAGCATGGCCTGGGCCCCGCCGGCCCCGACCACGCCGGGCAGGGTCCAGCCGGGGAAGGGCAGTTGGCGCTCGTAGGCGCCGGTGGCGATGAGCACGGCGCGGGCCGTGACGGCCGCGGCCCGCTCGTCGGGGGCGTGGCCGGCGACGGCGTGCAGGGTCCACCCGCCCTCGCACGGTGTCACGGTCCACACGTGGTGGAGCGGGAGGTACGTGATCCGGCCGGCCGCCGCGTGCTCGCGCAGGGCGGCCTCGCGGGTCGCGAACTCGGCCCAGCCGTGGTGCAGGGCCTCGGGGCGGGCCGCGCCCATCCCGGGCGCGGGGTGGCGGTAGTACTGCCCGCCGGGGCGGTCGCCCGCATCGAGTACGGCGACCCGGAGCCCGAGCCCGGCGGCGGTGACGGCCGCGGCCAGCCCGGCCGGCCCGGCCCCGACGACGGCCAGATCGGCCGGCTCCGCCCCGGCGGACGCGGCGGAGCCGGACGATGCCGGGCCGACCGACCGGGCCGGCGCCCCGGACCCGCCCCGCACAGCGGGCGCAGGCGCAGCGGCGGCCGCGGGCGGCTCCACGGACCGGGACGCCTCCACGGACCGGGACGGGGCGTCGGCCGGCTCGGCGGACGGGGACGGCTCCGCAGCCGCGCACGCCTCCGCGGGCAGAAACGGCGGTCCGGCGGCATCCGGTGGCTGCGCGGATCGGGGCTCCCCCGCGGAGCGAGGCGGCTCGGCGGGGTCAGACGGCGAGGTCGGCACGGCCGGTTCCCTCCTGGGTGGTGACGGCGTCGCCCGGCCGGGCCGGGACCAGGCAGGCGCGCTGGTTCGGCCGGCCGTTGACGGTGACGAGGCAGTCGTAGCAGCTGCCGATCCCGCAGAAGGCCCCGCGCGGGGCGCCGCCCTCGCGGGTGGTCCGCCAGGCGAGGACGCCGGCGCCCCAGAGCACCGCGGCGACGCTCTGGCCGGGCAGGGCGGGCAGTTCGCGGCCGTCGAAGGTGATCTCGTACGCGGCCGCCGGGCTGCCGCCGACCAGCGAGCGGGGGCTGCGCATCAGTGGTGCTCCTCGGGGGTGTCGGCGGGGGCCGGGCCGCTGCCGAAGCGGTCCGGGCGGAAGGGGTGGGCGGGCAGCGGGGGCTCGGTCCCCGCCAGGGCGGCGGCGATCATCAGCCCGGTGGCGGGGGCCAGGCCGATGCCGGCGCCCTCGTGGCCGCAGGCGTGGAGCAGCCCGGGGCGGCGGCGGTCGGGGCCGATCGCCGGGAGGTGGTCGGGCAGGTAGGGGCGGAAGCCGTGGTAGGTGCGCAGGACCCGGACGTCGGACAGTACGGGGAAGAGTGCCGCCGCCTGGGAGGCCAGCCGGCGCAGGGCCTGCGTCGACAGGCTCCGGTCGAAGCCGACCCGTTCGCGGGTGGCGCCGATCAGGACCGGTCCCGAGGGGGTGCCCTCGACCACGGCCGAGGACTGCAGGGCGGCGGAGCCGCTGGCGACGTCCGCGATGTAGTCGGCGGCGTAGACCTTGTGCCGGACCACCCGCGGCAGCGGTTCGGTCACCAGGACGAAGCCGCGGCGCGGGAGGACGGGCAGGTCCGTGCCGGCCAGCGAGGCGATGTGTCCGCCCCAGGTACCGGCCGCGTTCACCACGGCGGGGGCCAGGAGTTCGCGGCGCCGCGTGCGGACCCCCCGTACGGCGCCCCGGTCCAGCAGGACCTGCGTCACCTCCTCGCCGAGGTACGTCTCGGCGCCCGAGGCGGCCAGCAGCCGGGCCGCGGCCTGCGCCGGCTGGACCTGGGCGTCCTGCGGGTAGTGGAATCCCCCCGCGAGGCCCGGGGCCAGGTGCGGCTCCAGGTCGTGCAGGGCGTGCGCGGGCACCTCGACCGCGTCCACGCCGGCCGCGCGCTGGCCCTCTGCGAAGGTCCGCAGCGCCTTCACGGTGGCCTCGTCCGGGGCGACGACGAGCCCGCCCTTGGGCTCGTACTCGACCTCCCGCGGGAGGACCGCGGCCAGGTCGGTCCAGAGCCGTGTGGAGAGCAGGGCGAGGTCGAGCTCGGGGCCCGCCTCCTTGTCGGAGACGAGCAGGTTGCCTTCGCCGGCGCCGGTGGTGCCGCCCGCGACGGGTCCGCGGTCGACCACGGCCACGGAGAGTCCGGCGCGGGCCGCGTAGTAGGCGCAGGCCGCTCCGACGACGCCGGCGCCGATGATCACGGCGTCCAGGGAGTGTCTCTTGAGCACGACAGTAATATGTCACATTCTTTAGTGCCTGCCCAGACCGGTCCTGCGCCCTCCTCAGGCGCAGGACCGGTCCGGGTGTCCGTCAGCTGCGCAGCGGTCCTTCACAGCTGTAATTCGAGGTCGCCGCGACCTTGTTGCTCCAGATCTCCGGCGGGCCGAAGGAGCAGTTCATGTCGGCGAGGTTGTTGGAGGCGGCGCCCGCCCGGTCGAGGATGAAGTAGTCGACCGTCTCCGACATGTCCTTGAAGTTCTGGTCGTCGCTGCGCCAGTTCTTCAGGTTTGCCGTGATCCGGCCCGTACAGGTGAAGCGGCGCTTGCCGGGGTCGCCGTTCTCCACGCAGTCCGGGGTGTTGTAGGTGGCCGTGGCGAAGGCCGACTTCACCGAGGCGAGCGCCGAGTCACGCAGCTGCTCGTTCGGGGTGAAGGTGGTGTTCGGCACGAAGAGCTGGTCGACCTTGGCGATCTGCGCGTTCAGGAAGCGGTCGTAGTCGCGCTGGAGGTAGGTGTCCGCGCCCAGCCGGTGGCGCCAGGCGTCGTACGCCGCCACGTCGTCGGCGCGCAGGTGGGTGTACATCTCGCGCAGCAGCGAGGGCTTCTCGGTCCACAGGAACTCGAAGAAGGTGCCGGCGTAGCTGTAGAAGCGGAAGCCGTCGCCTTCGTAGGTGGCGTTCAGCAGCTGCTCGACGGTCATGCGCGGTCCGCCGCCGGCCGTGTCGCTGATGATGCTCTTCACGAGGGACTTGCGGACGGCGATGCCGTTGTCGCGGGTGGCTCCGTCGAAGAACTCGGCCGTGCCCTCGTCCATGGCGGTCGTGCGGTCGCCCTCGTACCAGGGGCCCTGGCCGAAGAAGCCGGGGACGGCGAAGCGGCCGTTGAGGTAGTGCGTGTACTCGTGGCGGAAGAGCTCCTCGAGGGTGAGGGAGGAGTCCTGCGGGACGCGGCGCTGGTAGGTGTAGAAGGTGGCGCCGTTCTCGATGTAGATGCCGCCGTTGTTGGTGTCGTAGCCGGTCAGGATCGGGTGGTAGTTGACGTAGTCGGCGCGCGAACCGTAGAGCACGATGTTCAGCGTGGCGTTGGGGTCGCCCGCGAGCGGCTGGTCGGTCCCGAGGACGCGGTGGTACTGGGCCTTGACCTGCTTGCTCGCGTAGTAGAGCTGGTCGACGGTGGCCCGGTCCAGGCCGGTGCGGACCTTGATGGCGCCGTTGTCGTAGGTGTAGGTGTAGGGGAAGATCTGCTTCTCGATGTCCTCCTTGCACACCCCGTACGGCTTGCAGGCCTCGTAGAAGTTGAGCCAGGAGACGACCTTGGCCCACGGCTCGCTGCCGTCGCCGAAGCCGGCCTTCACGGGCCCTAGCATCGCGCCGAGGTCGCCGACGACCTGGTCGCGCAGGCCCCCGACCTGGCCGAAGCGGGCGTACTCGCTGAGCGCGTCGCGCACCACCCAGGCGTTGCCCGTGCCCTTGAGGTGCGTGTACGTGCCGAAGGCCTTGAAGGCGGCGCGGTAGGCGGGGTCGGCGGCCACGGCGGCGTGGAAGGCGGTGTCCTGGTTGCCCGGGTAGACGCCGAGGTAGTTGGTGGAGAGCGCGGCGAGCACGGCGCCCGCCCAGGCGGGGTCGAGGTGGGTGGCCGGGTGGGCCGGGTCCATCGTGGCGAGGACCTTCTTCACCAGGCCGAGCTGGTGCTGGCGCAGGCCGGGGCCGGCGGCGTAGAGGGCCTCGCGCAGGGTGCGGGCGTTGGTGGGGGTGACGTCGAAGGTCCGCGCCGCGTTGCCGTAGTCGTCGATGGCCTTGCGTATCGCGGCGGTGGTCGGGGCGTCGGTGACGTCGATCTCGTCGCGTGAGAAGTCGTGGTAGGCGACGGCGTGCAGGTAGGTGAACATCTCCTCCAGGTGGGAGGAGTTGCGGCCGTCGTGGGCGGCGGCCAGGGCGGATATCCGCCGGGACACGGCCTGCACGTGCGCGTCCGACATCACCGGGGCCAGGCGGGCGTCCCAGGTCCAGATCAGGCCGCGCAGGCAGCCGTCGGCCGTGACGGCCTGGTCGGCGAGGAAGTCGGCGAACTGCTCGGGCGTGAGGTTCGTGATCCCGTCGAGGGTGCAGGGAACGCCCGCGGCGACGCTC
Organism: Streptomyces erythrochromogenes; assembly: GCF_036170895.1. Classification (NCBI taxonomy): domain Bacteria; kingdom Bacillati; phylum Actinomycetota; class Actinomycetes; order Kitasatosporales; family Streptomycetaceae; genus Streptomyces; species Streptomyces erythrochromogenes. The sequence continues at coordinate 2,164,952 of NZ_CP108036.1, forward strand.
TTGGCGGTCGGGGCGGACTTGGCCGCCCCGCCCCGCTTCTCCAGCTCCTGGGCGGGCGCGCTGGCGGGGGCCGCGCCGGGGACCTGGCCGGAGAGGTTCAGTCCGCCCGGGGCCGGGGCGGGGGCGGGAGCGTTGTCCTTCGCGTCGGCGAAGCGGTCGACCTCGTCGAACGGGTTCCCCGTGGGGCCGTGGGCCGCGCCGGCGGACGGGGCGGCCTGGGCGCCGGCGGACGCGGCGGGGGCCGCGGACTCGGCGGCCTGCGTGGTGCCCTGTGCCGCGGTGGCGACGAGGGTCACCGCTATGGCGGAGGCGAGGAGGGAAGAGCGCACAGCTCTGTGCTTGAGCACCGAGAACTCCTGTTCGGAGAGGGTGAGGTGGGGGGTGGTGCGTGAACTGCCCTGCGTCACGCGGCGTTTGACGGGGATTAACGTGCCGCGGTGTGAGCTGTAACATAGTAATGTGAAATTGCACTGACAAGACCTGTGCGCCCACCAGTTCGCGTCTTCCGTGAAGGAGCCCCCGTGACCGACTCCCCCGCCCGCCTCAACACGGGCAGCCACGACCGTCCGGTGTCACCGGAGTTGTCCCGGTTCATGGCGGGCGACTGGGCCGCCTCCCCGCTGCCCGCCTCCGCACGGGTCGCGGCTCACGACGTCACCCCGGCCCGCCGGGCGCGGCTTTCGGCCCGCTTCCCGGGTGAGCGGCTGATCGTCCCGGCCGGGGAGCTGAAGGTCCGCTCCAACGACTGCGACCACCGGTTCCGCCCGCACAGCGCGTACGCCTGGCTGACCGGCCTCACCGGCGAGGACCAGGCCGGGCACGTCCTGGTCATGGAGCCGTCGGGCCCGCACGCCCACGAGGCCGTGCTGTACCTGCGCCCCCGCTCACCGCGGGCGGACGGGGGCGGGGAGTTCTACCGGGACCGCCGGTACGGGGAGTTCTGGGTGGGCCGCCGCCCGGACCTGGCGGAGGCGGAGCGCCTCACCGGCATCCGCTGCGCGCACCTGGACTCCCTCGGCGCACCGGAGGGCCGACACGCGGCCACCGACGCGGAACTCGCCGCCGCCCTATCGGAGTTGCGCCTCGTCAAGGACGCCTGGGAGGTCGAGCAGCTCCAGCTGGCCGTCGACCACACGGCGGCGGGCTTCGAGGACGTCGTACGCGCCCTGCCGCGCGCGCTGGCGCACCCGCGCGGGGAGCGCTGGATCGAGGGGGTCTTCGGCCTGCGCGCCCGGGCCGAGGGCAACGGCACCGGCTACGAGACGATCGCCGCGTCGGGCGCCCACGCGTGCACCCTGCACTGGATCCGCAACGACGGCCGGCTGAACGGCAACGAGCTGCTCCTCCTGGACGCGGGCGTGGAGACGGACACCCTCTACACCGCGGACATCACCCGCACCCTGCCGCTGTCGGGCCGCTTCTCACCCGTCCAGCGGCAGGTCTACGAACTGGTGCTGGCCGCCCAGGAGGCCGGCATGGCGGCACTGCGCCCGGGAGCGAGCTTCGGGGACTTCCACCGGGCCGGGATGCGGGTGATCGCCGAAGGCCTGGCCGAATGGGGCGTCCTGAAGAACGCGGAGGGCGACCTGCACCGGCGGTACACGCTGTGCAGCAGCGGACACATGCTGGGCCTCGACGTGCACGACTGCGCGAAGGCGCGGGCGGAGACCTACCTGGACGGGGTCCTGGAGGAGGGCCAGGTCCTGACGGTGGAACCGGGCCTGTACCTCCAGCCCGACGACGAGACCCTTCCGGCCGAACTGCGGGGCATCGGCGTCCGCATCGAGGACGACCTGGTGATCACTGCGGACGGGGCCCGCCTGATGTCGGGCGGGCTGCCGCGCACGGTCGCCGGCATCGAGGCCTGGATGGCCGGCCTCTTGGAGGCCGGCCGCGCCTGAGACCGTAGGGTGTACTAGCAGTACACCCCACCGGCGCGTACCATAAGTACATGCCACTGCCTCGTTTCGACCGCCTGCCTGCCGAGCGCCGGGAGCACATCCTGGGAGTCGCACGGCGGCACTTCGCCGAACACGGCGCCGAAGGCGCCTCCTACAACAAGATCATCGAGGCCGCCGGGGTCTCCAAGACCGCCGCCTACCACTACTTCGACGGCCGGGAGGACCTGCTCACCGCCGTCCTCGACGGGGTCCTCGACCGTCTGCTCGACGCCCTCGGGCCCTGGGAACCGGCCCGCGACGAGGGCGACTTCGAGTCCCGGTTCGCCGCGGGCGCCACCGCCCTCGGCGCCCACCTGGGCGGCCACCCCGAGGACCTGGCCCTCGCCGACGCAGCCATCGGCCGTGCCTCCGGCGGCCCTTGGCTCGACTGGTTCGGCGCCCTGGTCGCCGACGGCCGCCGGCTCGGGCTGATCCGTACCGACGTGGATCCCTCGCTGATGGTCGCGGCGACCGCGGCGGTCATCCGCGCCGCCGACGCCTGGGCGCTGGCCCGTAGGGCGACCGCCCCCGACCCGGGTGGTCCGTCGGGGCAGCTGTGGACCCTGCTGCGCGGCCTGTGGGGCGCGGCGCCGACCGGACAGGAGCCCGACCATGCGCTCTGACCTGCGGATCTCCTGGGAGATACCGGCCACCCCGCCCGGCCTCGCCGGACGCCTGGAACGGTTCATGGGCCCGGGGAAGTCCCGCTCCGAGAACGCGGTGGAAACCGTCGGCCTCCTCGGATGCGCGCTGCTCCTGGCCGCCGGAGTGTGGAACTCGGGGGCGGCGCGCGACTGGTCCACGGCCCAACTCGTCGTGGTCGCCCTGGCCGGACTCGACCTGATCGGCGGGGTGCTGACCAACGCCACCAACGCCGCCAAGCGCTGGTACCACCGGGCCGACCCCGCGGCCCGGCGCGCACGGCTGCTGTTCGTCTCCGCGCACCTGGTCCACCTCGCCGCGATGGGGCTCTTCGTCCTGGACGGCGACCTCGACTGGACGCTGGGCAACGCCGCGCTGCTCCTCGGCGGGGCGGTGGCGGTGGAGTTCGCGCCCGTCCGGCTGCGGCGGCCGGTGGCGATGGCCGTGTTGATGGCTGCCGTCCTGGTCAACCTGTTCTGGCTGCCGGTGGCGACCGCACTCACCTGGTTCGCACCGCTGTTCTTCCTCAAGCTGCTGGTCTGCCACCTCGTACCGGAGGCCCCGCTGGAGGAGCGGCGCGATGCCTGAGGCTTCCTGGCGGATCGTCACCGACCCCGATCCGGTCGCCTGCGCCGACCTGCTCGCCGCCGCGTTCGCCCGGGAGCCCACCGTCTCCTGGATCTGCGGCGACTCGGCCTCCGCGCGCACCCACTGGTTCCGCAGCACCCTGCGCACCCACGCCCGCCTCGCCGGTGCGGGTGCCCGGCGGGCCGCGCTCGTGGATCCGGACGGCCGCCTCCTCGCGGTGGCCGTCCTCACCCCTCCGGGCGCGGCCCCGTCGACCGTCGCCCAGGCCGGCTGGGCGGCCCGTACCGTACTGCGCTGCGGGCCCCGCGCGCTCGGCCGGACGCTGCGGTACCTGCGCGCCACCGAGGGCGGCGCACCGCCGGGGGCCGGGACGCTGGAGTTCATCGGGGTCCACCCGGACCTGACCGGCCACGGGGCCGGCCGCGCCCTCCTGGACCACGTCCTGACCACCGCCCACGGCAACTACCTGACGACAGCGGACCCGTCGAACGTCCCCCTGTACCGCCACTTCGGCTACACCCCCCTGCGCGAAACCCGGCTGGGCCCGCTGACGATCACATCGATGGCCCGGCCGCACCCCTAGCCGGGCCCCTCGCGGGGAGCCAGGCAGGATCCGGGCCGGCCCCGCACCCCTCGCGGGGGGGGCTGGGCGGGATCCAGACCCCGTGCGGTTCCCCTCGCGGGGGGCCGGGCGGGATCCGGGCCCGGTGCCCGCACCCCTCGCGGGGAGCCGGGCGGGATTCGGGCTCGGTGGGGGCCGGTCGCGGTGCCGCCGAGGGGTATCTCCTCGGCTCGGCGCGTGCGGGGATGTCTCGGCTGTGACCCGGTGGTCGCGCCTCGTCCTGCGGGGACACCCTCACCGTCCCCGCTCCAGCAGTACAAGCCCGGTTCCGGGAAGCCCGGTCTCCTTCGGGCGGAGCACAGGCGTGGGGTGGGGACACGGCGGAGTGTCCCCGCAGGACGAGCGCGCAACCCCCGCCCGACAGCCGAGACAGCCCGCACGCGCCGAGCCGAGGAGACACTCCGGCGGGGCACCGCCCCACACCACACGCTCCCGCCCCGCGGAAACCCGCAACCCCGGCGGGAGCCCAGCGGCACGGGACGAGCCGAGGAGACACTCCGGCGGGGCACCGCCCCACCCGAACCACCCCGCCCCGCGGAAACCCGGCAACCCCGGCAACCCCGGCAGGAGCCGAACCACACCGGTGCCGCACCGCGGAAACCCGGCCACCCCGGCGGGAGCCGAGCGGCACCGCCCCACCCGAACCATCCCGCACCGCGGAAACCCGGCCACCCCGACGGGAGCCGAAGGGTTACGGGAGGACCGCCACACCGTCCAGTTCCACCAGCGCCGCCTCGTCCCAGAGGCGGACCGCGCCGATGACGGCCATCGCCGGGTAGTCGCGGCCCGCCAGCCTCCGCCAGATGCGGCCCAGTTCGGCCGCATGGATCCGGTACGCGGCCACGTCGACCGCGTACACCGTCACCCGGGCCAGGTCCGCCGGCGCACCGCCCGCCGCGGCCAGCGCCGACAGCAGGTTGGCCAGGGCCGTCTCGAACTGCTCCGGCAGGGTCTCCCCCACCACCTTGCCCGCGCCGTCCAGTGCCGTCTGCCCCGCCAGGAACACCAGCCGCGAGCCCGTGGCCACCACCGCGTGCGAGAAGCCCGTCGCGGGCGACAACTCCGCCGGGTTGATCCGCCGGAGGCTCATCGCCCGGCCTCCAACGCCCCGTACAGCTCCTTCGCGATGATCGTGCGCTGCACCTCGCTCGCCCCCTCGTAGATCCGCGGCGCCCGCACCTCCCGGTAGAGGTGCTCCAGCAGGTGGCCCCTCCGGAGGGCGACCGCTCCGTGCAGTTGGACCGCGTGGTCCACCACGTACTGGGCCGTCTCCGTGGCCAGCAGCTTCGCCATCGCCGCGCGCCGCGGCACGTCCGCCGCCCCCCGGTCGTAGGCCCCGGCCGCCGCGTACACGAGCAGCCGGGCCGCCTCGGTGCGGGTGGCCATCTCGGCCACCCGGTGCGCCACCGCCTGGAGGTCGCTCAGCGTTCCGCCGAACGCGGTACGTCCTGCCGTGTGGGCGAGCGTCGCGTCCAGTGCGGCCCGGGCCATGCCCACCGCGAACGCGCCGACGCTGGGCCGGAAGAGGTTCAGGGTGTCCATGGCGACGCGGAAGCCCCGCCCCCGCTCACCGAGCAGGTCGCGCGGTCCGACCGGGACCCCGTCGAAGCGGAGGGACCCGATGGGGTGCGGGGACAGCATGTCCAGCGGCTCACCGGTGAGGCCCTCGCGGTCCGCGGGGACCAGGAAGGCCGACACCCCCTTCGCACCCGGCCCTTCACCCGTACGGGCGAACACGGTGTAGAAATCCGCCTCGGGGGCGTTGGAGATCCAGCACTTCTCGCCGCTGAGCCGCCACCCGCCACCCCCGCCGGCATCCGGGACCGCGGCCAGCGCCAGCGCCGCCGCGTCCGAGCCCGCCCCCGGCTCGCTCAGCGCGAAGGCGGCCACGGCCCGCCCCGCCCGCACCTGCGGCAGCCACCGCTCCTTCTGCGCCTCGCTGCCCGCCCGCAGGACCGGATACGCCCCCAGCCCCTGGAGGGCCAGCGCGGTCTCGGCCTCCGTACACCCGTAGGCCAGGGACTCCCGCAACAGGCACAGTTCCAGCGCGCCCGAGGCGAACACCCGCTCCAGCAGCCCCAACTCACCCAGCGCCAACAGCAGCGGCCGGTTGACCCGGCCCGGTTCCCCCTTCTCCGCCAGCGGCCTCAGCCGTTCGGCCGACAGTGCGCGCAACCGCCCGCACCACTCCTCCTGGTCCACCCCGAGCGCGAATCCGGTCATCCGAATGTCCCCGCATCTATCGCGTCCTGTTGACTGCCGTCACCATCACGATACGCTCCAAGGAGTACCTCCCGGCGGTCGCCGGGAGAAACGACCGCACGGCCGGCCCCACCCCACTCCGGACCGCTGCAAGGGGGGCGAACCCGCCTTGGACCTCAAGCCTTCCGCTCACATCGACACCTTCGCCCGCGACCGTCTGCCACCGGCGGACGCCTGGCCGGAGCTCCTCTTCGACCTGCCCGAACTGGCCTATCCGGACCGGCTGAACTGCGGCTCCGAGCTGCTCGACGCCACCATCGCCCGGTTCGGCCCCGAGGGCGCCGACCGCCCGGCCTTCCGCGACGGCTCCGGCGAGGTGTGGACGTACGGCGGACTGCGCGACCGCGTGGACCGCCTCGCGCACGTGCTCACCGCCGACCTCGGCGTCGTCCCCGGCAACCGGGTGCTCCTGCGCGGCCCCACCGGCCCCTGGCTCGCCGCCTGCTGGCTCGCGGTCATGAAGGCGGGCGCGGTGGCCGTCACCGTCCTGCCGCAGCAGCGTGCGCAGGAGCTGGCGACGGTGTGCGAGATGGCCCGGGTGCGGCATGCCCTGTGCCACGCGGACGTGCTGGACGACCTCGTGAAGGCCGAGGTGCCGGGACTGCGCATCACCGCCTACGGCGGCGCCGGCCCGGACGACCTGCTCCGGCTGGCCGGGGCGCACGACGGCAAGCCCTTCCCCGCCGCCGGGACCTCCGCCGACGACGTCGCCCTGATCGCCTTCACCTCCGGCACCACCGGGCGGCCCAAGGGCTGCATGCACTTCCACCGCGACCTGCTGGCCGTCGCCGACACCTTCTCCCGCCACGTACTGCGGCCCCGCCCGGACGACGTGTTCGCGGGCAGCCCGCCGCTCGGCTTCACCTTCGGTCTGGGCGGGCTCGTCGTCTTCCCGCTGCGCGCCGGCGCGTCCGCGCTGCTGCTGGAGGACGCGGTGCCGCGCCGGCTGCTGCCCGCGCTCGCCGAACACCGGGTGACGGTACTGTTCACCGCGCCCACCGCCTACCGGACGATGCTGGACGCCCTCGGCCCGTACGACGTGGGCATGTACGACCTGTCCGCACTGCGCCGCTGCGTCTCGGCCGGGGAGAACCTGCCCGCCGCCACCTGGCAGGCCTGGTACGAGCGCACCGGCCTGCGCATCGTCAACGGCATCGGGGCGACCGAGCTGCTGCACATCTTCATCTCCGCCGCCGACGAGGACATCCGCCCCGGCACGACCGGCCGGGTGGTGCCGGGCTGGCAGGCCCGCGTCGTGGACCGGGCCGGACGGCCGGTCCCGGACGGCGAGCCGGGGCTGCTGGCCGTGCGCGGCCCGGTGGGCTGCCGCTACCTGGCCGATCCCCGGCAGGCGGAGTACGTGCGGGACGGCTGGAACCTGACCGGCGACACCTACGTGCGCGACCCGGACGGCTACTTCCGCTACGTCGCCCGGGCCGACGACATGATCGTCTCGGCGGGCTACAACATCGCGGGCCCGGAGGTGGAGGAGGCCCTGCTGCGCCACCCGGACGTGGTGGAGGCGGCGGTGGTGGGCCGCCCGGACGAGCGACGCGGGCAGGTCGTCGTGGCCTACACCGTCCCCCGCGAGGGGGCGGTCCTGACGGAGGACGCCCTGCGCACCTTCATGCGGGCGGAACTGGCCCCGCACAAGTGCCCGCGCTCCTTCGTCTTCCTGCCGGCGCTGCCGCGGACCGCCACGGGCAAGCTCCAGCGCTTCCGACTGCGCGATCAAGGAGCGGGGCCCGGCCGGTCCGACGGCCTAGAGTGAAGCCGTGGTCGAGCAGCACACTCCGCGATCCCTGATCGTCACGTTCTACGGAGCCTACGGGCGGGCCTTCGAGGGCCCGGTCCCGGTGTCCGCGCTGGTCCGCCTGCTGGGCGCAGCCGGGGTCGACGCCCCGTCGGTCCGCTCGTCGGTGTCCCGGCTGAAGCGGCGCGGCTTCCTGCTGCCCGCGCGCGCCGCGGACGGCGCGGCGGCGTACGAGCTCTCCGGCGAGGCGCGCCGGCTCCTCGACGACGGCGACCGCCGCATCTACGGCGGCCCGCAGTCGTCGGACGAATGGCTGGTGGCGGTGTTCTCCGTGCCCGAGCAGGAGCGGGCCAAGCGGCACCTGCTGCGCTCCCGGCTGGCCGGCCTCGGCTTCGGCGCGGTGGCGCCGGGGGTGTGGATCGCCCCGGCCCGGCTCGCGGAGGAGACCGCGCACACGCTGGAGCGGCTGCACCTGACGCCGTACGTGGAGCTGTTCCGCGGCAGCCATCTCGGCTTCGCGCCGGGTGCCGAGGCGGTGGCCCGCTGGTGGGACCTGGCCGCGCTGGCCAAGCAGCACGAGGAGTTCCTCGATCTGCACGAGCCGGCCCTGCGCGCCCTGCAGTCGGGCCCCCGGCCGACGCCGGAGGAGGCCTACTGCGGCTACCTCCTCGCGCTGGACAGCTGGCGCCGCCTGCCGTACGCCGACCCGGGCCTGCCGCGCGAGCTGCTCCCGGCGGGCTGGCCGGGCGACCGGTCCGCGGCGGTCTTCGCCGAACTCCACTCCCGGCTGCGGGACATCGGGGCGGAGTTCGTGGAACTGTAGGCCGCGGGGTGCGCGTCACGCCGGACGACGTGCCGCCGTGGTGGCCGGGTCGGCTGCCCGCGTGAAATGACGGTGCGGGTGGTGACGCCGCCGCGGCAGGATGAGCCATGACCTGGACCTTCACTTCCGATCTGGCCGCCTACCGGGCCGCGGCGGGCCCGGCCGTGGCCGCGCGGCCCGTCCCCAACACCCTGCTGCTGAGCGTGGCCGACGCGCTGGAACGGCGCGGGCTCCACGCCTTCGGCCCCGAGGCCCCCGTCTTCGGCTGGTGGACCGGTCCCGACGGTGCCGTTTCCGGCGCCCTGGTGTGCACCCCGCCGCACCCGCTGCAGCTCGGCGCGCTGCCCGGGGAAGCGGTCGGCGCGCTGGCCGACGCGCTCACCACCGAGCCGCTGCTGGCCGGGCTCCGGGCGATCAACGCCCGCCGCCCGGACGCGGAGGCGCTGGCCCTGGCCTGGGGCCGGCCCACGGTCGTCGCCGAGGAGCACCGGCTGTACCGGCTGGCCGGACTGGTCGCCCCGCAGCCCGCCCCCACCGGCCGGGCGCGGGTCGCCACCGAGGCAGACCTGCCGCTGCTGGTCGGATGGCTGGAGGCGTTCCACGCGGAGGTGGAGATCCCGGCCGGCCCGTCCGAGGCTCAGGTGCGCGACCGGCTCTCGTACGGGGGCTTCCTGGTGTGGGAGGACGGCGGCGCCGGCGTCTCGCTGGCCGCCTTCTCCCGTCCGATCGGCTCCGCTTCCCGCATCGGTCCCGTCTACACCCCGCCCGGGCTCCGGGGCCGCGGGTACGCCGCCGGGGTCACGCACGCGGCGAGCGAGGCGGCGTACGCGGCAGGCGCCGCGGAGGTCGTCCTCTTCACCGACCTGGCCAACCCGACGAGCAACGGCGTCTACCTGCGGCTGGGGTACCGGCCGGTGGAGGACCGGGCCCGGATCGTCCGGGCCTGAACGGGCCCGCGGTCGGAGCGTCAGCCGCGGCCCGTCGGGGGTTTGCGGCTGCCGGCGCGGTAGGGGGCGGGCCAGGGGGCTGCCGGGCCTTCGTAGGACTGGTCGGCGGCCGCGTGCAGGGTCCAGTGGGGGTCGTAGAGGTGGGGGCGGCCGAGGGCGCACAGGTCCGCCCGGCCGGCCAGCAGCAGGGAGTTGACGTCGTCCCAGGAGGAGATGGCTCCGACGGCGATGACTGGGACGCCGAGCGCGTTGCGGATCCGGTCCGCGTACGGGGTCTGGTACGAGCGCCCGTACTCGGGGGCCTCGTCCGCGACGACCTGGCCGGTGGAGACGTCGATGGCGTCGGCGCCGTGGGCGGCGAACGCGGCGGCGATCTCCACCGCCTCTTCGGGCGAGGTGCCGCCGGGCGCCCAGTCGGTGGCCGACAGGCGCACGGTCATGGGGCGTTCCTCGGGCCAGACCGCGCGGACGGCGTCGAAGACCTCCAGCGGGAAGCGCAGGCGGTTCTCCAGGGAGCCTCCGTAGGCGTCGTCGCGGTGGTTGGTCAGCGGCGAGAGGAAGCCGGAGAGCAGGTAGCCGTGGGCGCAGTGCAGTTCGAGCAGGTCGAATCCGCTGTCGGCGGCGCGTACCGCGGCCGCCGCGAAGTCGGAGCGCAGTGCGGCCAGGTCCGCCCGTTCCAGGGCGCGCGGGAACGCGGAGACGCCCGGCCGGTAGGGCAGTGCGGAGGCGGCGACCAGCGGCCAGTTGCCGTGCGGGAGGGGGTCGTCCATGCCCTCCCACATGACCTTGGTCGAGCCCTTGCGGCCGGCGTGGCCGAGCTGGACGCCGAGTGCGGCGCCGGGTGCCGAGGCGTGGACGAAGTCGGCGATGCGCCGCCAGGCGTCGGCCTGCTCCTGGGTGTAGAGGCCGGCGCAGCCGGGGGTGATGCGGCCCTCTGCGCTGACGCAGACCATCTCGGTCATCACCAGGCCGGCTCCGCCGAGGGCCCGTGCGCCGAGGTGGACGAGGTGGAAGTCGCCGGGCACGCCTTCTTCGGCCGAGTACATGTCCATGGGCGAGACGACGACCCGGTTGCGCAGGGTCAGGCCGCGCAGGGTGAGGGGGGTGAACATGGGCGGGGTGGTCTCGTCCGGGCAGCCGAAGTCCCGTTCCACGGCGCGGGTGAACCGCTCGTCGCGCAGCCGCAGGTTGTCGTGCGTGACGCGGCGGCTGCGGGTGAGGAGGTTGAAGGCGAACTGCCGGGCGGGCTGGTCGACGTATCCGGCGAGCTCTTCGAACCAGCGGCTGCTGGCGGCCGCGGCGCGCTGGGTGCTGGCGACGGCGGGGCGGCGGGCCGCCTCGTACGCGGCGAGGGCGGCCGGTACGTCCCCTTCGGCGGCGTCCACCGCTTCGGCGAGGGCGAGGGCGTCCTCGACCGCGAGTTTGGTCCCGGAGCCGATGGAGAAGTGGGCGGTGTGCGCGGCGTCACCGACGAGCGCCACGTTGCCGTGGGACCAGTGCTCGTTGACGACGGTGCGGAACTGCGTCCAGGCGGAGCGGTTGCCGTGCAGCGGCCGGCCGCGGAGGGCCTCGCTGAAGGTCTTGGCGCAGCGGGCCGCCGATTCGTCCTCGTCGCAGAGGTCGAGGCCCGCCGCCCGCCAGACCTCCTCGTGCATCTCCACGATGACGGTGGAGGCGTCGGCAGCGTACGGGTAGGCGTGCAGTTGCATGACTCCGTGCTCGGTCTCCGCGATCTCGAAGCGGAAGGCCTCGAAGGCGAAGTCGGCGGCGAGCCAGATGTAGCGGCAGCGGCCCGCGGTGAGGGTGGGCCCGTAGTGCGCGGCGTCGGCCTCGCGGATGGCGCTGTGCACGCCGTCCGCGGCGACCACCAGGTCGTGGGAGGCGCGCAGCTCGGCAGTGTCCGGGGCCTCGGCGCGGAAGCGGAGCCGGACTCCGAGTCCGGCGCAGCGCTCGTGCAGGATCTCCAGCAGCCGGCGCCGTCCGATGGCGGCGAAGCCGTGACCGCCGGAGGTGAGCAGCCGCCCCCGGTGCACGACGTCGACGTCGTCCCAGCGTACGAACTCCGCGCTCAGGGCGGCGTGGACGACGGTGTCGGCCCGTTCGATGCCGCCGAGGGTCTCGTCGGAGAGCACGACGCCGAATCCGAAGGTGTCGTCCGGGGCGTTGCGTTCCCACACCTCCACGGTGTGGCCCCGGCGGGCCAGCAGTGCGGCGGAGTACAGCCCTCCCGGTCCGCCTCCGACGACGGCGACCCGCAATGCGCTGCCGAGGGGCATGGCGCTACCTGCCCTTCCACTCCGGCGGCCGCTTCCCGGTGAAGGCCGCGTGGAACTCCGCGTAGTCCTGGCCGTTCATGAGCAGGGCCTGGGTGGCCGCGTCCAGCTCGACGGACGCGGCCAGCGGCATGTCGAGTTCCGCGGTGAGCAGCGCCTTGGTCTGTGCGTGGGCGAGGGAGGGGCCCGCGGCGAGGCGGGCGGCGAGTTCGGCGGCCCGTACGTGGGCCTTGCCCTCTTCGGTGAGCTCGCTGAGCAGCCCGATCCGCTCGGCCTCGGGTGCGTGGACGGGCTCGCCGAGCATCAGCAGGCGGGTGGCGTGGCCGAGGCCTACGACGCGGGGCAGCAGGTAGGCGGCGCCCATGTCGCCGCCGGAGAGGCCGACGCGGGTGAAGAGGAAGGCGAAGCGTGCGGTGGGGTCGGCGATCCGGAAGTCGGCGGCGAGCGCGAGGACGGCGCCGGCGCCGGCGGCCACCCCGTGCACGGCGGCGATCACGGGGAAGGGGCATTCGCGGATCGCGCGGACGACCTGGCCGGTCATCCGGTTGAAGTCGAGGAGCTGCGCGGTGTCCATGGCGAGGGTGGCGCCGATGATCTCGTCGACGTCTCCGCCGGAGCAGAAGCCGCGGCCCTCGCCGCCCAGGACGAGGGCGCGCACGGAACGCTCGCGGGACAGTTCGGCGAGGAGATCGCGCAGGTCGGCGTAGGCGCCGAAGGTGAGCGCGTTGATCTTCTCGGGGCGGTCGAAGGTGACGGTGGCGACGCCGTCCTGCCGGGTGACCCGGAGGTGGTGCCACCGTTCGGTCGCTGGTGTGGAACCGGTGAAGGGGCTCACACGACCGACGTTATCACCAGATCGTGACTACCGTCAGAGAAACGCGAGAGGCGGGACCTCGGTCCCCCCGCCGGCGGCAGGGTGCCCTACGGGATCGAATTTCGACTCCGTATCGTTGAAAGAGGTAGTTCCCCCCATGCCCGGACACCCCATTTCCCTCACGCACCCCCCGGCGCGAGCCGGCCGGTACGGACCCCTCGTGCGAGTCCCCGGCCCGGCTCCCCGGCGCGATGCGGCCCATCACGGAGAGGAAGATCCCGCAGTGCCCGAAAACCCCGCCTGGCGGATCACCCTGCCCCACTCGGCGGCCGCTGTACCCCTCGCCCGCGCCCTCGTCCGCACGGCGCTGGCCGACGCCGACGCGCCCGCCGACAGCGACACGGCGGAGCTGCTGACCGCGGAGCTGGTCGCCAACGCCGTCGAGCACACCCCCGCCCGCGACCCGATCGAGCTCGTCGTGGAGCTCCTGGCGAACGGCTGCCAGGTCGAGGTCCACGACGGCGACCCGCAGCCGCTCGGCGAGCTGTCGGCCGGCCCGGACGACGCCCGCCCCGACCCCTGGCAGGAGCACGGCCGCGGACTGCTGCTCATCCGGACGCTGAGCTCCACCTGCGGCCACCGCCGCACGCCGCACGGCAAGGCGGTCTGGTTCACCCTGCCCTCGCGGCGGCTCCTGCCGGCCGACGCCTGAGGCCCCTCGTACGGCTACGCGTCCCCCGGGCCGGGACGGCCGAGCGTGGCGACGAGTACGGCCTTGATGGTGTGCAGCCGGTTCTCGGCCTCGTCGAAGACGACGGAGTGCTCCGACTCGAACACCTCGTCCGTCACCTCCAGCGAGTCGAGCCCGTGCCGCTCGTGGATCTCCCGGGCCACCTTGGTGCCCAGGTCGTGGAAGGCCGGCAGGCAGTGCATGAACTTCACGTCCGGGTTCCCGGTGGCCCGCAGCACGTCCATGGTGACGGCGTACGGCGACAGTGCCGCGATCCGCTCGTCCCAGACGTCCTTGGGCTCCCCCATGGACACCCAGACGTCGGTGACCACGAAGTCGGCCTGGGCGACGCCCTCGGCGACCTCCTCGGTCAAGGTGATGCGCGCGCCGCTGTCCGCCGCGAGCCTGCGCGCCTCGGCCACCACGTGCTCGGCGGGCCAGTAGCTCCTGGGCGCGACGATCCGCACGTCCATGCCCAGCAGGGCGCCGGTCACGAGGTAGGAATTGCCCATGTTGAAGCGGGCGTCGCCGAGGTACGCGAAGGCGATCCGGTGCAGCGGCTCGGTGCTGTGCTCGGTCATCGTGAGGACGTCGGCCAGCATCTGGGTGGGGTGCCAGTCGTCGGTCAGGCCGTTGAAGACCGGCACGCCGGAGTGCGCGGCGAGCTCCTCGACGGCCTCCTGGCTGTCGCCCCGGTACTCGATCCCGTCGAACATCCGGCCCAGCACCCGGGCGGTGTCCCGCACCGACTCCTTGTGCCCCATCTGGGAGCCGGCCGGGTCGAGGTAGACGGTGTGGGCACCCTGGTCCGCGGCGGCGACCTCGAAGGCGCAGCGGGTGCGCGTCGAGGTCTTCTCGAAGATCAGCGCGATGTTCCGGCCCCGGAGCAGACGCTGCTCGACCCCGGCCTTCTTGGCCGCCTTCAGATCGGCGGCGAGCTCGACCAGGCCGCGGAACTCGGCGGCCGTGAAGTCCAGCTCCTTGAGAAAACTGCGGCCTTTGAGGTCGGGGGCCATGGGGTCGCTCCAGCGTCACGGTGACAGGGGATGCTGGAAGTCTATACGATACTCTGTATTGATATACAGAGTGGCGGTGTGACGTCTCCCGGACCGGCCGCAGGTCTGCCTGCTCAGACGGCGTCCCGCTCCACCGGACAGCTCATGCAGCGCGGCCCGCCCCGGCCCCGCCCCAGCTCGCTGCCCGGGATCTCGATCACCTCGATGCCCTGCTTGCGCAGGTGCGTGTTGGTGGTCACGTTCCGCTCGTAGGCGACGACCACCCCCGGCTCGACGGCGAGCACGTTGCACCCGTCGTCCCACTGCTCGCGCTGCGCCGAGTGCACGTCCTGGGTGGCGGTCAGCACCCGGATCGAGTCGAGCGAGAGCGCCGCGGCGATGGCCCGGTGCATGTGCTCCGCGGGATGGTCGGTCACCTTCAGCTCGTTGCCACCGTCGCCCGGCTCGATCGTGTACGAGGGGAGCATGCCGAGCCCCGCGTACTGAGTGAACGTATCTCCGTCGACCATCGTCATCACCGTGTCCAGGTGCATGAAGGCCCGGTGCTTCGGCATGTCGAGGGCCACGATGGACGTCGCCGACCCGGCGGCGAACAGGCCCCGCGCCAGCATCTCCACCGCCTGCGGCGTGGTCCGCTCGCTCATCCCGATCAGCACCGCGCCGTTGCCGATGACCAGGACGTCCCCGCCCTCGATCGTCGAGGGGTAGTCCGCCTGCCCCTGCGACCAGTAGTGGAAGGCGCCGGAGGTGGTGAAGAGCGGGTGGTGGCGGTAGATCGCCTCGAAGTGGACGGTCTCGCGCTGCCGGGCGGGCCAGCGCATCGCGTTGATCGACACCCCGTCGTAGATCCAGGCGGAGGTGTCGCGGGTGAAGAGGTGGTTGGGCAGCGGCCCCAGCAGGAAGTCGTCCAGGTCCAGGGCGTGGAAGCGCACGGACACCGGCTCGGTGTGCCGCTCCAGGAACTCCCGCTTGGTCATCCCGCCGACCAGCGCCTCCGCCAGCTCCGCCGAGGCCAGTCCGTCGAAGGCCGACCGCAGGTGGTCGGTGGCGAGCGGGCCGTACTCCTTCTCGTCGAACACCCGGTCCAGTACGAGGCGCCTGGCCTCCGGGATCCCGAGGACCTCGCACAGCAGGTCCCCGAAGAGGTGGACCTCCACGCCCCGGTCCCGCAGCACGTCCGCGAAGCCGTCGTGCTCCTGACGGGCCCTGCGCACCCACAGCACGTCGTCGAAGAGGAGCGCGTCCTTGTTGCCGGGTGTGAGCCGCTTCAGCTCCAGGTCGGGCCGGTGGAGGATGACGCGGCGAAGCCGCCCGGTCTCGGAGTCGACATGGAATCCCATGCCGTACACGTTCGCAGACCGGGCGGCCTTTTGAGGTGGCGTCGGCTCAGCGGGGCAGGGCCACACCGAGAAGTGCTTCCGGCGCTCCCGTGATCTCCGGCGTGAGCAGGCCCAGCTTGGGCGTGGTCAGGTTCGGCAGCCCGGAGTTGGACCCGTCCGGCATCGTGAGCGGGGAGCCCAGGACCGCGCCCGGGGTACGGGTGCGCACGGTGGTGGCGGGCGACTCCAGGGAGCCCTGGCCGTCCGTCTCCGGCCGGCCCGCCAGGTTCGGCAGCGGGGAGGTCACCAGGGTCTCGCCGAGCTCGGTGGCGATCGGGACCGCCGGGAGCAGCGGCGTGGGGAGCATGTCCCCCTTGTGCATGCGGGGAGCCTCGGGCGCTCCGACGACCGGCAGCGGCACCGCGGTGGCGATCCGCGGCACGTCCAGGCCCGTCGTGGTCTCCACACCTTCGA
Source organism: Streptomyces erythrochromogenes (assembly GCF_036170895.1). Lineage (NCBI taxonomy): Bacteria > Bacillati > Actinomycetota > Actinomycetes > Kitasatosporales > Streptomycetaceae > Streptomyces > Streptomyces erythrochromogenes. The sequence continues at coordinate 2,181,155 of NZ_CP108036.1, forward strand.
GCGGCACACCCACCGGCACCCCGTCGGCCACGGCCGGGGTGGCCACGCCGGCCGCGGCCATACAGGTCAAGAGCGCCGCAATGCTTCCGCGCGCGGTCATCTTCATAGGTGATGTTCCGTCCTTCCAGGGTCACGGTCGTTCCGCTGCTCTGGATGAACGATCCCGCCGGTGGTTTTCCCGGAGTTCTCCGCGAAAGTTCCCCCATACGACCTAATTCGAGGCCGTACGGGGGCTCCGCCTTTACGCCGCGGCCGGCGCCGCGGCCGGCGCCGTCGCCGTCACAGCCGCGGGTCGACCGGCTCCGACTCCAGCGCGAGGACCGCGAAGACCGGCTCGTGGACCCGCCACAGCGGCTCGTCGGCCGCCAGCCGGTCCAGCGCCTCCAGTCCGAGCGCGTACTCGCGCAGCGCGAGCGAGCGCTTGTGCCCGAGGAACCGCTCCCGCAGGCGCTCCAGCTGCTCCGGACGCGTGTACTCCGGGCCGTAGATGATCCGCAGGTACTCCCGTCCGCGCACCTTCACGCCGGGCTGGACCAGCCGGCCCTTGCCGTCCCGGGCGTAGGCCTGGAGCGGTTTGACGACCATGCCCTCGCCGCCGGCCGCCGTCAGCTCCAGCCACCAGTCGGTGCCGGCCCGTACGGAGTCCTCGTCCCCGGTGTCCACCAGGATCCGGCCGGTGCGGCGCAGCAGGCCGGTGCCGCCCGGGGTGCCCGGGTCGTCGGCCTCGACCAGCCGGTCCAGCCAGGCCAACTGCTGGTCGTGGGGTACGGCGGCCAGCGACCGCCCGGCCGCGGCCAGCAGCTGGAACGGCGCGAACCGTACGCCCTCCAGCCCGTCGGTGCTCCAGCAGTAGCGGCGGTAGGCCTCGGTGAAGGCCGCCGCGTCGCCGGCCCGGCCGCGCTGGCGCTCCAGCAGGGCTCCGGTGTCGACGCCGCGGGCGGTCGCCGCCTCCAGGGCGCCGACGGCATCCGGGAAGACGGCGCGCGCTGCGGCGCCCACGGCGGCGTACTGGTTGCGCAGCAGGCCGCCCGACTTCAGCGACCAGGGCAGGAGTTCCCCGTCGAGCAGCACCCAGTCCGTGCCCAGCTCCTCCCACAGCCCGGCGCCGGTGACCGCGGCGCGCAGCCGCGCCAGGACCTCCTCGGTGACCTCGGCGTCGCGGAAGAAGGGCCGTCCGGTGCGCGTGTACACGGAACCGGTCGGACCGTCCACGCCGAACCGCTCGCGGGCGGCGTCGGCGTCCTTGCAGACCAGGACGGTGGCGCGGGAGCCCATGTGCTTCTCCTCGCACACCACCCGGTCGATGCCGTCCTTGCGGTACTGGGCGAAGGCCTCGGCCGGGTGCTCCAGGTAGCCGTCCTCGCGGGAGGTCGCGGTCGGCGCCATGGTCGGCGGCAGGTACGGGACCAGCCTCGGGTCCACGGCGAACCGGCTCATGACCTCCAGGGCCGCGGCCGCGTTCTCCTCGCGCACGCCCACGTTGCCCAGGTGCCGGGTCTCCACGACGCGGCGCCCGTGGACGTCGGCCAGGTCGAGCGGGCGGCCGTCATTCCCGCCTGGCACCTCGGTGACGAGCGGCTTGACCGGCTCGTACCAGACCTTCTCGGCCGGTACGTCGACCAGTTCGCGCTCGGGCCAGCGCAGGGCGGTCATCCGGCCGCCGAAGACGGCTCCGGTGTCGAGGCAGATGGTGTTGTTGATCCAGGCGGTGTTCGGGACGGGGGTGTGGCCGTAGACGACGACGGCCTTGCCGCGGTAGTCCTCGGCCCACGGGTAGCGCACGGGCAGGCCGAACTTGTCCGTCTCGCCGGTGGTCTCCCCGTAGAGGGCGTGCGAGCGGACCCGGCCGGAGGTGCGGCCGTGGTACTTCTCGGGCAGGCCTGCGTGGCAGACCACCAGCTTCCCGCCGTCGAGGACGTAGTGGCTGACGAGGCCGCGGATGAACTCCCGCACCTCCTCGACGAACTCCTGCGGCTCGTGGGAGAGCTGCTCGATCGTCTCGGCGAGCCCGTGGGTCTGCTGGACCTTGGAGCCCTTGAGGTAACGGCCGAGCTTGTTCTCGTGGTTCCCGGGCACGCACAGGGCGTTGCCGGACTTGACCATGCCCATCACGCGGCGCAGGACGCCCGGGCTGTCGGGGCCGCGGTCGACGAGGTCGCCGACGAAGACGGCCGTGCGGCCCTCGGGGTGGACGCCGTCCTCGTAGCCGAGCTTGCCGAGCAGGGTCTCCAGCTCGGAGGAACAGCCGTGGATGTCACCGACGATGTCGAACGGGCCGGTGAGGTGGGTGAGGTCGTTGAACCGCTTCTCCAGGACGACCTCGGCGGCCTCGGCCTCCTCGACGGAGCGCAGCACGTGCACCTTGCGGAAGCCCTCGCGCTCCAGGCCGCGCAGGGAGCGGCGCAGGTCGCGGCGGTGCCGCTGGATGACCGCGCGGGGCAGGCCGGCCCGGTCGGGGCGGGCCGCGTTGCGCTCGGCGCAGACCTGTTCGGGCATGTCAAGGACGATGGCGATGGGCAGCACGTCGTGCTCGCGGGCGAGCGCGACGAGCTGGCGGCGGGCGTCGGCCTGCACGCTGGTCGCGTCGACGACGGTCAGGCGGCCGGCGGCGAGGCGCTTGCCGGCGATGTAGTGCAGGACGTCGAAGGCGTCCCGGCTCACGCTCTGGTCGTTCTCGTCGTCGCAGACCAGGCCCCGGCAGTAGTCGGAGGAGATGACCTCGGTGGGCTTGAAGTGCTTGCGGGCGAAGGTGGACTTGCCCGATCCGGTGGCCCCGATCAGGACGACGAGGGACAGGTCGGTGACGGGAAGTCTGCGCTTGGTCTCGGTGGTCATGCTGCCTCGCCCTCCTTCGGGGAGTCGGTGGTGGTGGTTCCGGTGGCCGTGGCGCCGGTGGCGGTGTCGGTGTCGCCGACCGCCTCCTGGGTGAAGACGGCCATCTGGGTCGGCGGCCCGACCTCGGGGTCGTCGTCGCCCACGGGGACGTACGCGACCGTGTAGCCGAAGCGCTCCGCGACGGAGCCGGCCCAGTCGCGGAACTCCTCGCGGGTCCACTCGAAGCGGTGGTCGCCGTGGCGGACGTGCCCGGCCGGCAGGGTCTCCCAGCGGACGTTGTACTCGACGTTCGGGGTGGTGACGAGGACCGTGCGGGGACGGGCCGAGCCGAACACCGCGTACTCCAGGGCGGGCAGCCGCTCCAGGTCCAGGTGCTCGATGACCTCGCTCAGCACGGCCGCGTCATAGCCGGCCAGCCGCTTGTCGGTGTAGGCGAGCGAGCCCTGGAGCAGCGTGACGCGCGACCTCTGCCGCTCGCCCATCCGCTCCAGCCGCAGCCGCCGGGCGGCGATGGTCAGGGCGCGCACGGAGACGTCCATGCCGACGATCTCGGTGTACGCCGGGTCCCCCAGCAGCGCCTGCACCAACTGGCCCTGTCCGCACCCGAGGTCCAGCACGCGCTGGGCTCCGGCGGCGCGCAGGGCGGCGAGGACGGCCTCGCGCCGGCGCGCGGCGAGCGGTACGGGCCGCTCCTGCGTGTCGCGCGTCTCGTCCACGGCGTTGTCGATCTCCTCGACCTCGCTGCCGTCGGACTCGGCGAGGCGGACCAGCTCCAGGCGCTCGATGGCGTCCTGGGTGAGCCTCTTGTGGCGGGCCAGGTAGCGGGAGCTGATCAGCGCGTTCTCGGGGTGCGCGGCGAGCCAGCCGTCTCCGGCGCGCAGCAGCTTGTCGACCTCGTCGGCGGCGATCCAGTAGTGCTTGGCGTCGTCGAGGACCGGCAGGAGCACGTAGAGCTGGCGCAGGGCGTCGGCGAGGCGCAGCTCGCCCTCCAGTACGAGGCGCACGTAGCGGGAGTCGCCCCACTCGGGGAACTGCTCGTCGAGCGGCAGGGCCTCGGCCCGTACGAGGTCCCAGCCGAGCGGGTCGAACAGCCGGTGCACCATCGCGGCGCCGCCGCGTGCGGGGAGCACGGGGATCTCGATGCGCAGCGGGCGCGCCTGTTCCGGGAGCTCCGGGCGCAGGACGCACTGGCCCTTGAGGGCGGTGCGGAACACTCCGCTGAGCGCGACGGCCAGCAGCGAGGAGGCGGCGTACGGCCGGTCGTTGACGTACTGCGCGAGCGCGGCGTCGGGCGCCCCGCCCCGGCCCTTGCCCTTCCCGCGGCGGACGAGCGCGACGGGGTCCACCTCCAACAGCAGGGCCGCCGTGCACCGCTGGGCCGTGGCCTCGGGGTAGAACACGTGGGCGGTGCCATGGGACTGGTTCTCCACGCGCACCCGGTCCGGGTGCTTGTGCAGGAGAAAGCCCAGGTCAGTCGCCGGATTCTCGGCGGTCCCGGTGGTGGTGATCGTAAGGAACATGCGGTTCAGCATGACGGCCGGATCATCCTCGGGCCAACGGATTTCGAGCGAAAACAAGTACGATCTTCAACCTTCTGGATAGGCTCGCGCGCCCCGCACCGTGTTCAGCCTCCAGGAGCGCCATGTACCCGCCCCCGCACGCCCACGCCCCAGCGCCCATGCCCGTGCCCAAGCCGCCGCGCCGCTGGTGGCAGCACCCCGCCCTGATCATCACGGCGCTCGTCGTCCTTCCGCCCGCGGGGATCGCGCTCGCCTGGACGAGCCAGTGGGAGCGGACGCAGAAGATCGTCGCCACCGTGCTGTCCGGCATCTGGTTCCTGATACCGCTGCTGTCGGACCCGCCGAAGGAGACCGGGGCCGAGGGCAAGGCACCGGCCCCGGCGGCGGCCTCCGCCTCTCCCGCCCCGAGCAGCAGTCCGCCGCCGGCACCGACGCCCACACCGAGCGCCGAACCGCAGATGCCCTCAGCCGTCGGCTGGCCCTACGCGCAGGCGGAGAAGACGGTGGAGGAACTGATCGACGGCGAACTCAAGGCGCTGAGCGCCTACGCCGACGTCAGCCTCCCCGCCGACCACGGGACCTGGCTCGTCTGCTTCCAGGACGTCACGGCCGGCAGCAGGCTCGTGGCGCAGAGCGCCGCTCCGGTCGTGCACCTGGTGGCGCCGGGCACCGCCTGCCCCGCCACGCCCGGCACGGACCTGCGCCCGAGGCCGGCCGCCCCGGCGCCCGCCCCCACGACCGCGGCCCCCACGGCCGACCCGGCGCCCGACGACGAGGCGGGCGGGAGCGGCGGTGGCGGCAATGTCTCGTACCGGAACTGCACCGCCGTGAGGGCGGCGGGCGCGGCCCCCATCCGCGTCGGCGACCCCGGCTACGGCCGACACCTCGACCGCGACGGAGACGGCGTCGGCTGCGAATCCTAGGCATCGGCGGTCAGCGGGGGCGGGAGGCGACCCGGGGCATGGCGACGATGGCCGGGTTGCAGTCCCCGAAGGCCACGCGCCGTCCCCCGGCTGCCGACTCGACCAGCACGATCCCGGTCGGGGGCAGCGCCTGCAGCTGCGTCGGCTCCACCGTGAACTCGTAGACACGGGCGGTGGTTTCACCGTCCGAGGTCGATGTTGCGCGCGAAGCGTTGACACTGTCCTGCCAGCTGCGCGAGAAGGAGGTGCCGGTGGAGGTCGAGGACCCCTGGTTCGTGCCGGAGTTCGAGGAGTGGGTGCGCGACTCCCCGGTCTGCTCTCCGTAGCTGCTGCCGCGCCCCGTCGTGAGGGTCTCGCCGACCTGCCGGGTCAGTTGACTGACCACGAAGGTGTGCTGGTGCCCGATGAACTCCGCGGCCGCCTTCGCCTCCTCACCGTTGCCCATGCGCATGAACCCGATCGCGCTGCCCGATCCGCCCGCCACCTGCAGGGTCGCCTCGCGCAGGTGCTCAAGCAGCAGCACGAGGCGCACACCCGCGGTGCGCGCCTGGCGGGCCAGGGCCTCCAGGGCGTCGCGCCCCAGGTGGTCGGCGCCGGCGACGACGAGCGTGCCCGTGCCCGGTGGGAAGGCACGGGTGCGCAGGGCATGGAGCACCCGGAAGAACAGGACCCGGTCCGCGAGGTCCTTTCGCCGGGGACCGAGGCCGTCGGTGGAGACCACGGTGAGCTGCCCGGGCCGCCACCACTCGGCGGCCGGCCGGTCCCGTGCGTAGTCGCCCACGCCCTCGGAGAGGGAGTCGAGCTGGTCCTTCACGTAGTGCAGCTGGTTCTGGCGGCGTTCGCCCCGGCCCACCGAGTAATGGGCCTCCGTGAGCCGGGCGACCTCGTGGGGCGCCAGCTCCGCCGCCTGTGCGTGCCGTTCGTCCTGGCGGAGCAGGACGGCGAGGCCCGCGGCGAGCCGGGGGTAGGTGAGCGGGGCGTCGAGGCGGCGGGCGACGGTACGGATCACCGTGGCGTCGATGGTGACGAAGTCGGTGTCGGTGCCCGGCGGCCTCATCGTGGCGAGCGCCGCGGCGAGCGAGTCGGCGAGGTCCTCGGGCGCGTACTCGTCACCCAGATCCGTCCGCAACGCCGCCCCCGGGAAAGGCACGTGCCCGACCGGGACGCCGCGGAGTCCGGCGAGCTGTGCCAGCTCGACGGCCACGGCCTGCTCGGTCAGGTCGACGACGAGCAGCGCCTGCCCGCCGGCGAGCACCGGCCCGCCGAAGGTGGCGAGCAGACCGGCCCAGCCGTCGCCGGTCCCGCCGACGACATCGATCCGGGCCGATCCGGAGCCGAGCACCAGCGGGAACCAGGTGTCGGCCGCGGCCCGCCGCCGCATCTCCGCCTGCCAGTGCTCGCGCAGCACCCGCTGCCGCGCCCGGTCGCGCCGACGCGCGGGATGGGTGGCCGCCATGACGGCCACGAACACGACGGCCAGAACGGCCGCACCGATCAGGCCGACGGTGAGCAACCCGCAGAAGAGGATGACGAGCACCACCCCCGCGCTCTGGGGCCCGGTCAGCCGCAGCGCACGCCGGTTCTCCAGCTCGGCCAGCTCCGGGAAGTACGGCTCGAACCACACGGGCGGACTCCCGCTCGCAGGATGCGCAACGGGCCCGGCCGGCACGACGAACTCCCACCCCCACCGCTCCCCACCCCCGAACACCCCGTCGGCCGAATCTCCACCACCCCGGCGCCCCCCTCCAGTCACACCTGCTCCTTCGCTCGGACGGACAGCGGCACCCGCGTTCCAACGCGGTCTAGTCGGGCAGCTCAGGTTGCTGCTGAGCCCCTTCAAAGAGGTACGCATAGAGGTCGCGCAGGTAGGTACGCAAGCTATCCGCGTCCGGGAAGTCGACGTTGGTCAGACGCTCGTAATCCGGCGGCCCGAACGCTTCGTCTTCCAGAATTTGAATGAAGCCTTCACGAACGGCTTCGACATAAGACTCACCGAACCCCTTGAGCGTCGACCTCAGATATCCACTGGTATCACGCCCCGTCTCGTCATCCAGATACATCTTGAGAAATCCTTCGAAGCGCGCATCCATTCACTTTCTCCTTTACGGGTGACGACGTGGAGCGGGATCGATCATCATAGTGTGCAACTTCCACGCCCCGGTAGCGTCATCCAGACGATACTGGGGACGGATCGTTCCGCCCTCGAAATCAACAGGCTTGAATTCTCCAGGGTTTGCCGGATCACGGTAAAAGCCGGTGAAGTTGCGATGGGCGTCGGGTCCCAGTATGTCGGCGATCGCCGTCGGCCCAACGTCTTCGCCACCGTCGAGCTTCACCCGGAAATACATATCTGCCCGCACCATGTCTTCCGCCTTGTCGAAGCGCGTGGAGTAGGGGCCGCAATAGTGCTTCTTCGCAGGGTTCTCTCCGTCCGTGGTGTTACCTGTCAACGGATCTACCTGATCCACGCCTTTGAACAGACCGCTGTAGTCGGCATTCGGGCCGTAGATCACAGGACTGCCGTCCTTGTAGCGGACCTCACCCAGCCTCTTCTGCAGAGCCTCGTCGGAGACATCGAGATGACGTCCCGTCGCATGCCCCTCGTTCGCCAGCTCACTGATGCGATCGGCAATCTGCTCCTCTGTGAGCGGGGCTTCCCAAGGGCGACCGGGCGCCACCTCTGGTTGCTCGACCCCATTTGCGAGAACCTCGGCCGACGCCCCCTCATCCGCCGCGTCAGTGCCCTCGCCCAAGGTGCCCGGGGTCACGTCCGCCGGTCTGCCGTCGACGGGGCCCGGAGAGAGAGCTTCGTCACCAGCCTCGAAGGTGGCAGTCTCCTCCACGCCGCCGCTCGGACCCTCCTCGACGGGGTCCGTGCCGATCTCGGCCTCGGCCTCGACCTCGTTGCCTTCGGCAGGGTCTCCCGCCACTTCGCCCAGCTCGTCATCGCGGCTCTGTTCCGTGCCACTTCCCACCTGATGGGCCTCGACTGATTCCGAATGCTCCGTCTCTTGACTCTGTGCGCCCGCCCCCTGCCGACTGGGTTCCTCGGCCGGCGGTACCTGTACCTCCATGGGCGACTCCGGCGGAGGATTCGTATCTGTCTTCAGAGTTGAGCGCGAGGATTCCTCGATGACCACCAGATCCGCTGGTTCGTGGGTGTCCGGCGGGTCCGCGGGGGTCACCGGACCCTTTGGTGGTTCCTTGCCGCCCGGAGGCGCCTGTCCCGCGGGCAGCGGTTCCGCTGCGGGCTGGTCCGCCGGTGTTTCCTGCGTGCCGACGTCACCGTCCGTCAGGTCTTCGGCGGGGGTGTCGGACTGTTCCTCCGTGATGTGTTCGAGCTCCGGGAGGTCCCCGTCGGTCATCTCGTCGCGCCCCTGGTCGCCGGTGTTCGGCGCACCGGCGTCCGCGGGGCCGCTGTTCGGCACGTCCCCGTCGCCGGAGGCCCGTGCGTCGGCCGGAGGCGGTGGGGGCGGAGGGGGTGGTGGCGCGTCGGAGACGTTGTTGACCTCACTCATGGACGTCGCCTCCCCGCTCCGCCGGGCGCATGCCCACGCCGCCTGGACCGCACGTTCCCACCGTTCATGTCTGGCTTCCCCCTACAGGCTCAAGTCCTTGCCGAGGCCCAGGCCTCGGCGCTGTTCGAGGTTCTGGCGCAGGTCCTGCGTCAGCCGCGGTGTCACGTCGGGCACGTTGCGCACGTGGTTCACGTCGGCCCGGTTCACGTCGCGGATGCTCGTGAACCCCTGGGCGGCGATGTCCGCGGCGCGCGCCGCCTCGGTGGCTCGTGGGCCCGTCTCCGGGCGGGCGCCGCGGTCCTGGTCGACGCCGGCTTGTTGCGGGGTCTCCGGCGAGGCCTCGTAGGCCTGTTGGGCCTCGACCGCTTTGGCCATGTTGGCGGCACGCATGCGATCGACGTCGGGTTCTAGCTCAAGCCCCCTGATCTTCAGCTCCTTGCTGTAGGTGTCGGGAGTGTCCGTCGGGTTCGCGGCTCCCGGGGGCCGGTCGAGGTTGAGCCAGGGGTTGTCGCCCCGTGTACCGCCGTCGTCGTCCGGGTCCGGGTCCGGATCGTCCGCGGCAGCCGCCGCACCCGGGTCGTCGGGGTCATCGGGGCCGTCCGGCCCACCCGTCCCGGCGTCCGCCGACGGACGACCGAGGTTCAACCACGGGTTGGCGGGTCGCTCCTCGGCGGTGCCGACCGGCTCGTCGGTCGGCAGGGGGTCGCCGTCCTGCCATTCGTCGCCCGATGGGGTGTCGTTGCCAGGCTGTTGTCCGGTCTCGGACCGGGCATCCGGCATCCGCTCGCCGTCCGCTCCGGCGCGTACGGCATCGGCGCGAGCGTCGAACGACGCGCTCGCGGCGGCCTCGTCCACGGCGTTCACGGCCTGCCCAGCGAGGTCGACGGCGGCGTCGATCGCGGCCTCGGCCACCTTGACCGCACCCTGCGCCAACACGCCTACGGTGTCGGCAAGTTCGTCGTTGGGATTCTCGACGCCGCTGGCCGCGCCACTGCCGTCGCCGCTCCCGGTCTGCGTCCGGCCGTCCCGGCCCGAAGGCCGCGCGTCCTGGCCGTCTCCCTTCGGCTGCTCCGGTGACGAGCCCGGAGCCGCCGATCCGGCCGGGGTGCCGGGCTCTGCCTGCCGGTCCGGCTGCGCGGCGGCGCGGGGTGCGTGGGCCTGATCGGGCCGGGCAGGCTGGGTCGGCGCGTCGGCGGACCCCGGACGGGCGGGATCGGCGCCCGCCGGCGCTGCGGGTTCCCGACGCTCGGCCGTGCCGGACCCGCCCTCCTGCGGCTGTTCGACCCGGGCCGGTGCCCCCTCCGGGCGCTGTGCCGCCGGGCCTTCGCCTCCTCGTTCGGGCCGGAGCGCCGGCTGGTCACCACCCCTCGAACCGTCCGACGCCTGGGGCTGCGTGGCCTTCCCGTCATCCGGACCCTTCGGAGGGCCGCCCTTCCCGTCGTCCCCACCCTTCGGCGGGCCGCCCCTTGCATCGTCCGGACCCTTCGGAGGGCCGCCCCTTCCGTCGTCCGGACCCTTCGGAGGGCCGCCCCTTCCGTCGTCCGGACCCTTCGGCGGATCGCCCTTCCCACCGTCCGGACCCTTCGGCGGATCGCCCTTCCCACCGTCCGGACCCTTCGGCGGATCGCCCTTCCCACCGTCCGGACCCTTCGGCGGATCGCCCTTCCCACCGTCCGGACCCTTCGGCGGATCGCCCTTCCCACCGTCCGGACCCTTCGGCGGGTCACCCCTTCCATCATCCGGACCCCTTGGCGGGTCGCCGCCGTCGTTCGGGCCCTTCGGAGGGTCACCCCTTCCGTCCTCCGGACCCTTTGGCGGGTCGCCCCCGTCGTTCGGTGGGTCCGGCGGGCCGGGTGGGTCCGTCGGGATGCCGTCCGGGGCGGCGTCGCCGTCCTCCGGGACTTCGGTTGCAGGCGGGAGCGGTTCGTTCGGTTCCGGCTCCGGCTTGTCCTGCTCGGTCTCGCCGTCCGTCTCCTCCTGGCCGGTCTCCTGCGGTGCTTCCGCCGTCCGCTCGGGGCCGTCCGGCTTGTCTCCGTCCGACGGTGCCTGCGCATCGGTCGGCGGGGGTGGGGGTGGTGGAGGTGGGGGCGCGTCCGTGGCGCCGTGGAGTTCGCTCACCGGCGTGTCCCCGTTCCCTCGGCGCACACCTGCGCCACCCGCATCGCCGTCTCCGCCACCACCGCGCGGAGCCTCGGGCCCTCCGCGCACGCGAGGGCGAAGGCCCGCCTGACGTGTTCCTCCGTCGTACCTCCCGTCACGGCCGTCACGGCGTCGCGCAGGCCGCTGCGGTCGACGTCGCCAATCCGGGCGTGGACCTTCTCCGGCCCGTACCCGGGCAGGGCCCGGACCTGGAGACGGTGGTCGGCGCCCGAGGTGCCGGTCAGGAGCAGCCCGCGGGACGCCCACTCGGCCGTCCGGTCCTCCGGGTAGGTGTGCGGGCCGTCCGGGGCCGCCGTGCGTGCGCGCTGAACGGCTTCCAGGACGTCCCGGAAGCGGTAGTTGGCGTATGTGTAGCGGCGCCGGTCCGCCGACCGCGGTTCCGCTCCGAGCAGCAGGTCGGACAGGACGGCGTGCAGGCGTTCCGCGAAGTCCGCCGGGTCCACCTCGTCGCGCATGAGGGCGGCCCGCGCGGAGACGGCGCGTTCCACCGCGTACACCAGGGTGCACTCCAGGTCGCGCGGGGCGAGTGCCTGCAGGGCCTTCCCCAAGCCGGCGGCCGGGGCGGGAGCCACCATGCCCATCGCCTGGGCGGAGGCGGCCGCTTCCACCCAGATGAGGTGGAGCGGTTCCAGGGAGCGGTGGTGGGAGTCGTTCATCGTGCGCAGGGTGCACGGCCGGCGGTGGCACGCGGCGCCGCAGAGGGGGCTGCGGCTGCCCAGCAGCGGTGGTTCCGCGGACGCCTCCTTCGTGCTCTCGTCGTGTTCGCCGTGCGGGACGGCCGTGAGGACCGGCCTGTCCATGCCGTCGGAGGAGACGGCGGCGCGTCCGGGTGGCAGGGCGACGACGTTCTCGCTCTGGTCCTGTTGGAGGTTCATCGTGGCGCCGACCGCCTGCCGGTCGTCCGCGGCCGGGAGCCGGTGCATGATCTTCAGCGCGCTGTTCTTGATGACGTCCGGGAGGATCTTGCTGGGGATCTGCTCGACGATGACGACGCCTTCGCCGTACGCGCGGATCTCCGCGAGGAGCGAGGCGAAGAGTTCGACGGCTGCCGCCGCCGGGCCGTCCTCCACGTTCTTCAGGAGTCGGTGTGCCTCCTCCACCACCAGCACGTGGCGCAGCGGAACCCCGCCCGCGCCGTGGTGGACGCGCAGGTGTTCGACGAGGCGGATGAGCACCGCTCCGATGAGGAAGGCCTTGTCCTGGTCGTTCGTGATCGTTTCCAGTTCGAGGACGACGTTGCCGGAGAGCAGGCCGGCGATGTCCAGCGGGTGGCCGCCCTCGAAGAAGCGGCCCGGTGTGCCTTCGCGCAGTGAGCCCATGCGGACGTCGACGAAGCCCCGTACGTCGGCGGTGACCTCCTTGCCGTAGCCGATCATCTCGACGACCTGGCGGGCCGTCGCCTGGAGCGCCCCGAGGGTGGGGTAGACCGCCGAGCGCGGTTCGTCGGGCTCGTCCCGCACGAACTTCGGTTTGTGGGCCGGGCGTGGCTCGCCGGTGACCAGGTCCCATCCGGCGTCGGTGTAGCACTGGGACAGGGCCCGGGCGAGCACCTGCGGGAAGGGTTCGTGTCCCTCGAAGGCCGCCAGGAACAGGGCCCGTACGAGGTCGACGTGGCTCTGCAGCGGGAAGCCCGGTTCCGGTTCCAGCGGGTTGAGGGATGCCGGCGGTACGTCCACGTCCCCCGGCCGGATGACGGTGACCCGGCGCGCGGCCTCGGGCCCGTCCGCCGCGGCGAGGCGGCCCGCCATGCGTGCGTACTCGGCTTTGGCGGGCTCGATGGCGAGCCACGGGACGGGCCGCTCGTGCGTGGACAGGGCGGTGAGCAGGCTGCGTACGGACTGGGACTTGCCGGAGCCGGTGGCGCCGCAGACGAAGGCGTGCCGGTTGAGGGTGGAGCGCGAGACGTGCAGCCGGTCCGCGGCCGAGAGGGACTCGTCGAGGATGTCGCCGATGAGGAAGCCGTCGGAGCCCGAGCCGGTGTCGTCGGCCGTGACGTCGAAGCGGTTGGGGGCCACCGTGCGGATGCCGGGCAGTTCCCGCGCCGGGGGGCGGGCGAGCGCGGCGACGAGTTCGGCGGGGGCGAGGAAGGGCGATGCCCCGGGCGATCCGGGGCCCTGCGGGCCTGCGGCCGTCAGTGCCTCGGCGAGCGGTACGGGCCGCCGCGCCGGTACGAGGACGTACGGCAGGTCGTCGAGGTCGCCCGAGCCGCAGAGCAGGGCCGCCGAGGCGAGCGCCGACTCGGGCCTGCGTCCGCCGACCAGGACGCGTACGTTCCACACGCCGGTGGCGAGCGCCCGCGTCAGTTCGCGGTAGCGGGCCTCGGCCCGTTCGGCGGCCACCCGGTCCGCCGCGGAGTTCTCCCGCTGCCGCAGCCGCGGGAGTTGTACGGCCAGTGCGGCGCGCTCCTGTTCCAGTCGCTCGTACGGGACGGGCTCGGCCAGGACCAGCCAGGCGAAGGCGTCCGGCAGGTGGGCCACGGCGTCGTCGAACGAGCCGCGGCGCTCCGACGGCAGGGCGCGCTCGTCGTCGCCCATGCGCAGCGCGTCGTGGGAGCCGAGGCAGGGCAGCCAGTACGGCATCTCCTGCAGCAGTGCGGCGACCTCGCCGGACGGGACGTCCTGGGCGGTGGCTCCGGGCGGGTAGCTGAGCGGGCGCGCCGCGGCTCCGCGCGGCGCGTCCCCGGCGGGCGGGAAGTAGGGGGCTCCGCCGACGAGGAAGTGCATCGGCCGGTGCGGGCCCGGGCGTATCCAGGCGGCGGCGAGGCCGGTCGGGCCTCCTTCGGCGTGGTGGCCTAGCACCGCGTGGGCGGCGGTCACCGCAGCGGTGAGCTGCGCGGCCGTACGGTCGTCCGCGTGCGGGTCCTCGGGCCGGCGGGGCACGGTGAGCAGCCGGTGGAAGCGGTGGGCGGGGAGCCCGGCGGGCCCGGCGGGGGCACCGTCGGCCGGTGTCACGGCAGGCTCGGGCGCGGTCGGGTGGAGAGGCGAGGCAGGAAGTTGATGCCCGGGTTGCAGTCGCCGAAGACGACGCGGCGGCCGCCCGGCCCGGCCTCGACGAGGACCAGTCCGGTGACCGGAAGGGCCTGGAGCTGGGTGGGCTCGACGGTGAACTCGTAGACGCGGCTGAGGTTCTCGCCGGTCGTGGTGGTCCGGGCGGTGGAGGTGTTGGTCGAGTCCTGCCAGCTGCGGGACAGCGAGGTGGAGAAGGAGCTGGAACTGCCCCAGTTGCTGCCCGACTTGCTTCCGCCGCCCCGGTTGAAGCCTTCGGTGTCGGAGACGCCCCGCTGGTAGCTGTAGCTGGTGCCGCGGCCCTCGGTGAGGGTTTCGCCGATCTGCCGGGTGAGCTGGTTGACGAGGAACTTGTGTTCCTGGCCGATGAACTGGGCTGCCGCCTTGGCCTCCTCGCCGTTGCCCATGCGCATGAAGACCGTGGCGCTGTCGGAGCCGCCGGCGACCTGGACGGCGGCCTCCCGAAGGTGTTCGAGGAGGAAGACCAGCCGGACTCCCGCGGTCCGGGCCTGGCGAGCCATCGCTTCGAGGGCCTCGCGGCCCAGGTGGTCGGCTCCCGCGACGACGAGCGTGCCCGCGCCGGCGGCGACCGCGCGCCCCCGCAGGGTGTGGAGCAGGCGGAAGAAGATGAAGCGGTCGGTGAGGTCCTTGCGCCGGTGGACGCGGTCCTCCGTGGTGACGACGGTCAGGCTGCCGGGCTTCCACCAGGCGGACGCGGGGGTGTCGGTGATGTCGGCCGCTTCGGCCTTCGTCAGCAGTTCCGTCTGGGCCCGTACGTAGCGGAGCTCGTTCTGGACGCGCTCGCTCTGGCCCACGAGGTCGATGGCCCGGGTGATCGACTCGACCTCGGCAGGGCTGAGCAGGCCCGGCGACGACGGGTCCGCATCGTAGACGCGGAGCAGGACGCGCAGTCCGGCGGCGAGGCGGGCGAGGGTCACCGGTCCTTCGAGCAGGTCGGTGACGGTCTGGATCACGTCGACGTCGATGGTGTGGAGGTCGATGTCCGAGCCGGGCGGGCGCATGCTCGCGAGGGCTTCGGCGAACGTCTCCGCCAGTTCCTCCGAGGTGAACTCCTCGCGCAGGTCCATGCCGAGCAGGGCGCCGGGCATGGGGACGTGGGCGACGGTCACTCCGCGCCGGGCGGCGAGGCCGGCCAGTTCCAGGGCGACGGCCTGCTGGGTGAGGTCCAGGACGACGACCGGGCGGCCGCTGCCGAGGATCGGTCCGCCGAGGGTGGCGAGGAGGCTCGCCCAGCCGTTGCCGGTGCCGCCGAAGACGTCGATCCGGCTGGGGCCGGAGGCGAGGGAGATCGGGTACCAGGTGTCCAGCGTCTCGTTGTGGCGCAGGTGCTCGGCGCGGTGGGCTTCGAGCCGGTTCTGCCAGGCCCGCCTGCGGGCCTCGTAGTCGCGGCGGGCGTGTTCCCGGGCGGCCTGCAGGCGGCGCTGGGCGGCCCGCAGCCTGGCCTGGGGGGAGGTCGCGATGATCAGGGCGAGGATGAGGGCCACGACGACGGCCGCGGCCCCCGCACCTGCGGCGATCAGCGCCGCGCCGCCCGCGATCAGGGTCAGGCAGCCGAAGCCGGAGGTGTTGCGGCCGCTCATGGCGCGTTCCTGCGCGGAGCGCACTTCGGCGTCGGAGGGTTCGGTGTGGACGGGCGGGTTGCCGGCCTCGGGGTGCGCCGGCGGTTCGGGGGGCTGGACAAACTCCCAGCCCCAGCGTTCGTCCCCGCGGAAGACGCGCAGCGCCAGCTCCGCTCCGGCCTCGTTCACCGGGTCGCCCTGGGTCCCCTCACCCTCCCGGTCTCCGCGGCCCCCCGGGCCCCCCTGGTCTTCGAGTTCCGTTCCGATTTCGGCAGCGCTCATCCCGACCCCCCGTCCAGTGTCGGAGCATCGTGCACTCACAGGTGGCGCCTGTCAGCCGCCGCGACTGCGGATGGAGTGGTCTTTGACTGGAACTCATCGACAAATGACTTGAGTTGACACCCAGTCACATGATCGATTCGTCGGGTCGGTCATCCTCTCGGGACTCGCGGGCCAGTTCCGCGATGCGGGTGGGGCCGATGCGGCAGCAGCCGCCTACGAGGCGGGCTCCGGTGCGGCGCCAGGCGGCCGTCGGCCAGGGGGGCATGGCCCCGGGTGTCCGCCAGGTGCCGGTGGCCGCCTCCCAGACGGAGCCGTCGTTGGGGTAGGCCAGCAGGGGCTTGGCGGTGACGGCGGCCGCCGCCTCCAGGGCCGGGAGGACCTCCGCGGGGTCGCAGCAGTTGACCCCGAGGGCGATGACCTGCGGGGCCTGCGCGGCGAGCGCGAACGCTTCGGGCAGCGGGTGTCCCGACCGGGTGCGGCCCCCGGCCACGGTGTAGGCGAGCCAGGCCGGGGCGTCCGTCTCCGCGAGGACGGTGAGCACGGCCTCGGCCTCGTCCGGGTCGGGGAGGGTCTCCACGGCCAGTACGTCCGGGCCCGCGGCGAGCAGGGCCTCGATGCGGGGGCGGTGGAACGCGGCGAGCTCGCGCACGCCCAGGCCGTACCGGCCGCGGTACTCGGAGCCGTCCGCGAGCACCGCTCCGTACGGGCCGACGGAGGCGGCGACCCATACGTCGTGGTCGGCGGCTTCGGCCGCCCGGGCGGCGAGTGCGACGCTGCGGTGCAGCAGGGCGGTGGTCGCGTCGCGGTCGCGGCCCTGCGCGGCGAAGGCCTCGTAGCCGACCTGGTAGCTGGCGGTGATCAGGACCTCTGCGCCGGCCTGCGCGTACGCCGCGTGGGCGGCCTCGACCTGGACCGGCCGCTCGTCGAGCACGCGGCCGGTCCAGAGGCCTCCGGTCAGGTCGCAGCCCTGGGCGGCGAGCTGGTTGCTGAGCCCGCCGTCCAGGACGACGGTCCGCTGGGCCAGGGCCTCGGCGAGCGGGCCGGTTGCTCGTGGCATCGTTTCCCCCGGCCGCTAGCGGAGCTGGGAGAGCACCTGGGCGGAGATCAGCTCCAGGTGGTCCAGGTCGTCGAGGTCGAGCAGCTGGAGGTAGACGCGGGAGGAGCCGACGGCGCCGTAGGCGCCGATCTTCTCCACGACCTCGGCCGGCGAGCCGGCCAGGCCGTTGGCCTTGAGCTCGTCCACGTCCCGGCCGATGGCGGCGGCCCGGCGGGCCACCTCGGCGTCGTCCTTGCCCACGCACACCACGAGGGCGTTGGAGTAGACGAGGTCGTCGGGCCCCCGGCCGGCCTGTTCGGCCGCCGCCCGGACCCGGCCGAACTGCCGCTCGCTGTCCGCGATCGACGCGAAGGGCATGTTGAACTCGTCCGCGTACCGCGCGGCGAGCCGCGGGGTGCGCCTGGCCCCGTGGCCGCCGACGAGGACCGGGATCCTGGCCTGGACGGGCTTGGGGAGTGCGGGCGAGTTCTCCACGCGGTAGTGGTCGCCCGCGTAGTCGAAGGCGGCGCCGGGCGCGGTGGCCCACAGCCCGGTGACGATGGCCAGCTGCTCCTCCAGCCGGGACATCCGGTCCGCCGGGAAGGGGATCCCGTAGGCCTTGTGCTCCTCCTCGAACCAGCCCGCGCCCAGGCCCAGCTCGATGCGGCCGCCGGACATCTGGTCGACCTGGGCCACCTGGATGGCGAGGACGCCGGGCAGCCGGAAGGTACCCGCCGTCATCAGGGTTCCCAGGCGGATCCGCCTGGTCTCGCGGGCCAGGCCCGCCAGGGTGATCCAGGCGTCGGTGGGGCCGGGCAGGCCGTCGGCGGCTCCCATCCTCAGGTAGTGGTCGGATCGGAAGAACGCGTCGAAGCCCAGGTCCTCGGTGGCCTTGGCGACACTCAGGAGGGTCTCGTAACTCGCACCCTGTTGGGGCTCGGTGAAAATGCGAAGATCCATACCTCCCATCCTGCCCCTCCCGCCCCGCCGGGGTGAATCTTCGTCAACCGGACGTGTCGGGGCCCGGGGCCGCCAGTGACCGGCCCGGACGGGGATCGTTTGCCCGGACGGAGCCGGACCGCCGGCCCGCGCGCCGGCGGCTTCCCGCCGGTGCGTCCACCGCCCCCTTCCCCTGGGAAGGGCCAGGGCCGAGGAGGCCGCCATGTCCCACGAGGCCGTGCCGGAGACCCCCCGACAGACCGGCTGGACCGGACAGGCAGCACACGACACCGCACAGCAGGGGTCCGCCGCGATGCCCGCCCCGAGCGGCGGCGCACCGAAGGGCCTGCTGCAGCAGATGGAGGAGCTGATGGCCGCGCTGAACGCCGACCTCTCCCAGCTCGACGCCGATCTCCAGTCCTCAGCGGACCGCACCGCCGAGAGCGAGCGCCCGTCCCACCGGTCCTCCTGACCGTGCGGGTCCCGTCGGGCACGGCGGGACCCGGCCCCGTGCCGCTCTCCGTACCACCCGGCCGCCCGTACCACCCGGCCGACCTACCGGGCCGCGCCCGGCTCAGGCCACGCCCGAGGCGGATCCCCTCTCGCGCACCACCATGCGGCGCAGGATCGCCCGTACCCGGTCGCTCGACTCGTCAGCCGCGTCGATCGACTCTATGCACTGCCAGTACAGGGTCTCGTCGTCCGTGCCGCAGGCCACCCCGACCAGGGCTATCCCCACTTCGCCCAGCAGTGCCTGGAGTCCGAGCAGCGCCTGGCGGACATCCGCCACCACGCTCAGCTGTGCGGCTCGCGGCGGGTACTCGGGCGCGCTGCCCTCGCCGCGCAGGGCCGCCCGGTCCAGTACCCCGCATCCTCTGCCTCCCGCTTCCCCCAGTCCCCGTGCCTCCGATCTCAGCTCCGGCGGCCCGGTGACCGCCAGCCAGCTCCCGATCCCCTGTGTGAGCGCCTGGGCCTGCCAGGCCTCGCCCACGATGTCCCACGCAGCCCCACTCTGTGCCAGAGCGTGCCGGCCGGCCGCGATGAGCCGTACCGCATCCATATGCCGTCCCCCGTCCGCACGACATCCCGCCGTCCTCACCACTACCCAGAGTGAGGGCAACGAGCCAGTAAAGCCAGGGGTATTCGGAAAATGTGGACAGAAACGTGATTGTGGAAGAGTCCATCACTCCGAAGAGTGACGATTCGGTGTCGGACCACCCGTTACGGGGAAGCGCAGTTCATTCCTCTCGATCTTCGCGGCGAGCGCATCCAGCACATCCACCCCGAGAACCTCACAGAACTGCAGCAGATACGCGAGTACGTCGGCGACCTCGTCGGCCACGCGGTGGGCGGATCCCGGCTCCTCCATGACCCTCGCCGACTGTTCCGGTGTCAGCCACTGGAAGATCTCGACCAGTTCGGCCGCCTCCACGCTCAGCGCCACCGCCAGGTTCTTGGGCGTGTGGTACGGCTCCCAGCCGCGCGCCGCCGCGAACTGTGCGAGCCTGCGCTGCAGTAGGTCCAGCCGTTCCTCGGGCCGACGCTCCGGCTGCCGGGGCTCCTGCGTCTCGTTCATGACGACAGGTCTACCACCGACACGCCCTCGAGTCGGCGGGCGGCGGCCGCGGTCCCCTCCCCCACGGCCGCCACGAGCCGGACGTGGCCGCGGCCGCAGGACAGCAGCGCCAGC
The DNA here is from genome assembly GCF_036170895.1 of Streptomyces erythrochromogenes. NCBI lineage: Bacteria > Bacillati > Actinomycetota > Actinomycetes > Kitasatosporales > Streptomycetaceae > Streptomyces > Streptomyces erythrochromogenes. The sequence goes on from NZ_CP108036.1 coordinate 2,200,643, forward strand.
CGCAGCAGTTCGGCACTCTGCCCGCCGTCGAGGCCGCGGTCGAGGCCGTCGGCCAGTACGGTCAGCGCCTGCTGCGCGGAGAGCAGTTCGGCGGCCGGGTCCATGTCCAGCACCCCCGGCCCGGTGAGCAGGACCAGTGCCAGGGCCAGGAAGCGGAGTTCGCCCGCGCCGAGCCGGGCCAGTTCCGTGGCGGGCCGGCCGGGTCCGCGGTCCAGGACCGCGGTGACGGTTCCGCCGTCGGGAGCCCGTACGTCCAGGGCGGCGACGGGTCCCGCACAGCCGGTACGGGCGGCCTCGGCCAGCAGCGCGTGGCGCGTCCCGCATTCGTGGCGGGTCCGGCGCAGTACGTCGGCCAGGTTGGCGCAGTCGCCCAGCAGCCGGCCCTCGCCCTGCGGGACGGGCGCGCGCATCCGGTCCGGGCGGGGGTCGCAGGCGAACACCGAGCGCAGGGCCACGATGACCTGCTCGGCGGCGGTCAGCACCTTCCGCTGGCCGGCGGTGGATCCCGCGACCCGCAGCGGGAGCAGCGCGGTGCCGAGGCGGTCGTCGGGCAGCGGGGCCCGGGTGACGCCGACGGCGCCGCCGGTCAGCCAGGTGGCCTGCACCGAGCGCCGGCCGGGGTCGCGCAGGGCGGTGGCGAACAGGATCTGCCCGTCCTGCGAGAGCCGTTCGCCGGCGATTCGCAGGGCGGGTTCGGCCTGGACGGCGAGGTCGAGCCGGACCGGCCCGGCGGGGCCGTCGACCGTACAGCCGAGGCGGAACCCGCGCCGCCGCTGCGCGTCGGGGACGGCCCGTTCGGGGATGCGGGCGGCGGGGTCGGGGAAGGCCTCGTCGAGGGTGGCGCCCGCGCCCAGCCCGGCCAGGGCCTCGTAGGCGGCCAGGACCTGGGACTTGCCACTGCCGCTCGGCCCGGCGAAGAGGGTGACGGGCCCGATCGGGAAGGCCGCGCCGCGGTGCCGCCCGAAGGCGGACAGCCGCAGTTCGGTGATCACGGGGCGCGCGTGTCGCTGCGCGGGCTCGGCAGGAGGGGCGCTGCCGCGGCGGGCCGCCTGCGCCGGCACGGCCTCCCGGCCTGCCGCCCCGGCCGGTGCCGCAGGAGCGGCGCCCGCAGCCCGGACCGCGGACACCGCCGCGGCACCGGCCCGCCCGGAGCCGTCCGCGACCCCGCCCCGGGAGGTGGCCGGCCCTGCGGGAGTCTGCGGTGCCCCTGGGGCCGCGACGTCCGTCCCGCCGGGAGCCGGCAGCGCGCCGGGCGCGGGCGCGGACGGCGCGCCGCTCGTGGAACCGGCCGACGGCGCGGGAGGCTTCGGCGGCTCCAGCCCCGGGGCCGCGGGCGTCGCCACGGCCGGGTCCGGCCCGGCGCCGGCTGCCGGGGCGACCGGTGCGCTCCGCGCGGCGGGAGAACCGGCCGCCACCGCGCCCTGCGCCGAAGCCGCGGCGGGGCCCGTGAACAGCGCCGCCGCACCCGTACTCGCGGTGGCTGTGAAAGCCGGGCCGGGGCCAGGCAGCGCCGCTGCCGGATCGGTCCGCACGGCAGGGGCAGGAGCTGCGGAGGCGGCCGGCCCGCCGGGCGGCGCGGGCATGGCCGGGGCCAAGGCCTGGGCCGAGGCCTGGACCGGGGCTTGGGCCTGGGCCTGGACCGGAGCTTGGGCCGGGACCGAGGCCGGGGCCGAAGCCTGGGCCTCGGTCGGTCGCGGGTCGGCGGAGGGCCCGCCGGGCGGTCCGGTCTCGGGGGAATCGGTACGGGCGTCGCCTAACGCGACGTCGGTGGCGTCCATGCGGCGGACGGTACGGGCCGCCGGGCCCCCCGCGGCCCCGGCGAACCGTTCCTTCGTACGAACCTTCCTACGATCGGGGGACGGCCGCGGCCGCGATCCCCTCGACCTCGGTCCCCACGGGCGCGAGCAGGAAGACGTTCCGGTCCACCCGGTGCATCCCGCTGCCCAGCCCGAAGACCACCCCGCTGCTGAAGTCGAGGATCCGCTTGGCCACTTCGCTGTCCGCGCCGGTGAGGTCGAGCAGGACCGGGATCTGCGCGATCAGGTACTCGGCCACCTCCCGCGCGTCCGCGAAGATCTGGACTCTGATCACCACGAAGCGCCGCTGCTCCGCCGCCGTCGCCCCGGGCGACTTGGGAATCGTGCGGTGGTCCACCCGGGAGGGCCATTCGTTGCGACTGCGCAGGGGTACCACCTGCGCGAGCCCCTCCCACTGTTCGTCGGTGACGTCATACCTGCTCACCGGGCCGCCTCGGCCGCGCGCTTCTTGTGCATCCCCCCATCCTCTCGTGTTTCACCCGTTCAGCCCAACAACGACACGAACCGTGCCGGGTACTCTCCGGGACCAAGATGGGTTAGGTTAGGCATACCTAACCCACACGGACGATGGAGAGATCCGCATGCGCCTGTTCGGTGACCCCGCAACCTCGGCCGCCCTGCCCACCGCAGCCGAGCGGATCCGGTCGATCCTGGCCGCCGCCCACTCCATGACGGTGATCACCGACCGGCTGCGCTCCGAAGTCCGCCACCTCGACGGCGGCGACCCCATGGGCCGGCTGCACCTGCACCCCGCCGAGCCCGGCGGCCACGCCGAGCACCGGCCCGCGATCCGGCTGGAGTTCACCGACGTCGCACCCACCCCCGTACGGGACCGCGTGCGCGCCCGCGTCACCGTGCTGGGCCGGCTGCTCACCCCCTACTCGGACCTGTCCGCCGGGTCCGGCGCCGAGTCCACCTGCATGGAGTTCGAGCGGGCCGAGCTCGAGACCGCCGAGGGCATCGCGTACGTCGGCCTGGAGGAGCTGGACGAGGCCGGCCCCGACCCGCTCGCCGCCCACGAGGCGGGCATGCTCACGCACCTCCTCGACGACCACCACGACCTCGTCACGCTGCTGCTGCGCCTGGTCCAGCCGCAGCCCACCGCCGCGGTCGTGCGCGCCCTGCCGCTGGCCATGGACCGCTACGGGATCACCCTGCGGCTGGAGGAGCGGCGCGGCCACCGCGACGTGCGGCTGCCCTTCCCCTCGCCCCTCGACGACGTCGAGCAGTCGGGCGCGCAGATCCAGGCGCTGTTCAGCGCGGCGCGCAGGCGCTCGCACCGCAACACGCTTCCGGCCTGAGCGGTCCGGAATACCCCGGGCGGGGGCCGCGTTGGGGACGATCATGAAGGCCATCGCATACAGCGCATACGGAACTCCCGCCTCCCTCACGGTCGTTGACGTCCCGCAGCCCAAGGTGGGGCCGGGCGAGGTGCTCGTCCGCGTCAAGGCCGCCGGGGTCAACCCGGTCGACTGGAAGCTCGCCGCCGGCTACCTCGACCCCATCCTCGAAGTCCGCCACCCGGTCATACCCGGCTGGGACGTGGCCGGTGTCGTCGAAGCGGTCGGCCCCGACACCTTCGACTTCGCCGTGGGCGACGAGGTCTACGGCTACGTCCGCAAGGAATGGGTGGAGCTCGGCACCTACGCCGAACTGGTCGCCGCCCCCGTCCGCACCCTCGCCCGCAAACCGCGCGCGCTGACCTTCGAGCAGGCCGCGGGCCTCCCGCTGGCCGGCCTCACCGCCTACCAGTCGCTGACCCGCGTCGGCGTCCGGGCCGGCGAGAGCGTCCTCATCCACTCCGCGGCCGGCGGTACGGGATCCTTCGGCGTGCAGATCGCGGTCGCCCTCGGCCTGCGGGTCATCGGCACGGCCGGCGCGCACAACCACGACTACCTGCGTTCGCTCGGCGCGGAGCCGGTGCTGTACGGGGAGGGACTGGCGGACCGGGTCCGCGAGCTCGCGCCCGAAGGCGTGGACGCGGGCCTGGACTTCTTCGGGGACGGCGTCATCGAAACCCTCCAGTCGCTCGTCCGCCGGCGCGACCGGGTGGTGTCCATCGCCGACTACGAGGCCGCCGCGAAGGGCGCCCACCAGCTGTGGGTGCGTCCGGACACCGCCGACCTGACCTTCCTCGCGGAGCTGGCCGACGCGGGGAAGCTCGCGGTGAACGTGGAACACGCGCTGCCGCTCGCCGAGGCGGCCAAGGCCTGGGAGCTGAGCGCCGCGGGCCGCACCCGCGGCAAGATCGTCCTGACGGTCTGACCCTCGGCCCGCCGGTGCCGGCAACGTGCGGTGCCGCCGGAGTCCGGACTCCGGCGGCACCGCACGCCTCAGGAGGTGATCGGCGCCGCCGTCGAGCCCAGCGGCGGGCCGATCGCCCGCAGCGCCCCGGGGGTGCGCCCCTCGCCCCAGCCGATGTCGCGCCGGTAGCTGCCGAGCAGCCCCCTGCGGACCAGCCCGGCTTCGTCGTGCACGGCCGGCTCGTCGGGCAGGGGCCTGGTCAGCGGCGCCACGAACAGCGCGTCCACCGGGCAGTTGGCCTCGCACAGGAAGCACGTCTGGCAGTCCTCCTGCCGCGCGAGCAGCGGGATCCCCTCGGGTCCCCGTTCGAACACATCGGTCGGGCACACCTCCACGCACTTGTCGCAGGCGATGCACCGCTGTGCCGAGACCAGTTCGATCACGCCGTCACCCCGGCCTTCGGAGCCGGCCGGGTCCACACCCGGTCCAGCCCTCCCACCAGGATCCGGTGGTGCAGGCGGGGGTCCGGGTCCGGGTGGTCGAGGCGCTTGGCCATCCCGCGGGTCTCCGGGCGGGCCAGCGCGGCCGCGTACATCCACCGCGCGTGCGCCGTCATCGCCGCCGCCTGGCGGGCCCTGACCAGGTCGGTTCCCTCGCCGTGGAGGCCGGATCGCAGTTCGGCCCAGCCGGCGTCGAGCGCCCGCAGCGACGCGGCCAGCCGGTCGCCGCGGCGCAGGTAGTTCTTGTCGTACGGGAGGACCTCCCGCTGTACGAGTTCCACGGCCGCGCGGTGGCCGTCGGCCGCGGCCGGCCGCCCCGTCGGGCGCAGGCCCGCTCCGCCGGCCCCGGTGACGGGCCGGGAGGCGGCCCGGCCCGGGCCGAGGGAGCGGGAGTGGGCGGCCGCGCCGGCTCCGGCCCAGCTGCCCGAGGAGATGGCCCAGGCGGCGTTGTGGCTGCCGCCTCCGGTGAAGCCCCCGCAGATCTCCTCGCGGGTGGCCGCGTCCCCGGCGGCGTACAGGCCGGGGACACCGGTGGCGCAGTCGTCTCCGGTGATCCGGATGCCGCCGGTGCCGCGGACGGTGCCTTCGGCCAGCAGGGTCACGGAGAAGCGGTCGGTGAACGGGTCGATGCCGAGCCGGTCGAAGGTGAGGAAGAAGTTGGGCTGTGCCAGGCGCATCGCTGCCCGGGCGGCTTCGCCGGCGCGGTCCAGGCGGGCGTAGACCTTGGCGCCGTCGAGGAGCGTGCGGGCGATGACCGAGCGGCCGCCCTGGCTGGCCGCGCCCTCCAGCACGCTGCCGTCCTCCTGGTAGAAGGTGGCGAAGGAGTAGAACGCGGTCTTGGTGACCGAGGTGCCCTCGGGGGCGATCCCGTAGGCGTTGGAGAACTCCATGCCGGAGAGCTCAGCGCCGGCCTCGGCGGCGAACAGCGCCCCGTCGCCGGTATTGGTGTTGGTGCCGAGCGCGCCGCTGAGGAAGGCGCAGCCGCCGGTGGCGAGGACGACGGCACCCGCCCGGACACGGTAGTCCTCGCGGGCCTGGCGGCGGTGGCCGACGGCGCCCGCGACGGCGCCGTCCGCGTCGGTGAGCAGTTCGGTGACCGGGCTGTGGTCGAGGATGCGGACCCCGGCGCGGCGGATCCGGATGCGCATCCGCCGCATGTACTCGGGGCCCTGGAGGCCGCCCCGCAGCGGTGTCCCGTCGGGGCCGGCCGGGAAGGGGTACCGGCCGGCCCCGACGGCCAGCTCGTTCATGCGCGCGTACGTCTCGTCGAGGACGCGGGCCATCCAGCGCCGGTCGGCGAGGTAGCCGCCGAGACCCTCGCGGCCGGCCATGGCGGCCTCGCGCGCGGCCGGGTCGGGCGGGACGTACCAGACGCCGGTGCCGCCGGCGGCCGTCGCACCGCTCGTCCCGCAGTAGCCCTTGTCGGCCAGGACCGTGTCGGCCCCCGCCCGGGCCGCCGCGAGGGCGGCCCAGGTGGCGGCCGGTCCGCCGCCGACGACCAGGACGTCGGTGGCGAGGTCCGTCATGAGGCGGCTCCCGCGTACCGGTTGGCCGGGCGGGGCAGGCCGTAGTTCTCGCGCAGGGTGCGGCCGGTGTACTCGGTGCGGAAGAGCCCGCGGCGCTGGAGGATCGGCACGACCTGGTCGACGAAGTCGGTCAGGCCCGTGGGCAGTACGGGCGCCATGATGTTGAAGCCGTCGGCGGCGCCCTGCGTGAACCACTGCTCCAGCTGGTCGGCGATCTGCTCGGGGGTGCCGGCGAAGACGCGGTGGCCGCGGCCGGCACCGAGGCGTGCGATCAGCTGGCGCAGGTTGAGGCCGTCGCGGCGGGCGAGTTCGGCGACGAGCGTGAAGCGGCTCTTGTTGCCGTTGATGTCCCGCTCCTCGGGCAGGTCGGGCAGCGGGCCGTCGAGGGGCAGGCCGGTGAGGTCCACGCCGAGCATGCCGGAGAGCTGGGCGAGACCGTACTCCGGCACCTGGAGGTCGGTGAGCTCCTGCTCCAGGGCCTTCGCCTCGGCCTCGGTGGAGCCGATGACGGGGGCGATGCCGGGCAGCACCAGCAGGTCGTCCTCGGCGCGGCCGTACGCGGCCAGGCGGGACTTGAGGTCCTTGTAGAAGGTCTGGCCGTCGGCGAGGGTCTGCTGGGCGGTGAAGACGGCCTCGGCGTACTGGGCGGCGAACTCCTTCCCGGATTCGGAGGATCCCGCCTGCACGAGCAGCGGGTAGCCCTGCGGGGAGCGCGGGACGTTGAGCGGGCCGGCGACGCCGAAGTACTCGCCGCGGTGCGCGGCGGGGTGCAGCTTGTCGGTGTCGGCGTAGATGCCGGCTTCCTTGTCGAGGACGATCGCGTCGTCCTCCCAGCTGTCCCAGAGCTTGGTGGCGACGTCGAGGAACTCGCGGGCCCGGTCGTAGCGGAGGCTGTGTTCCAGGTGCTCGTCCCGGTTGAAGTTGCGCGCCTCGTCGAGCGTGCCGGAGGTGACGATGTTCCAGCCGGCCCGGCCGCCGCTGATGTGGTCGAGGGAGGCGAACTTGCGGGCCAGGTTGAAGGGTTCGTTGAAGGTGGTGGAGACGGTGGCGATGAGGCCGATGTGTTCGGTGACGGCGGCGATGGCGGAGAGCAGGGTGAGCGGCTCGAACCCGCCGAGGGCGTTGTAGCGGGCCTTGCCCCAGAGGGCGAGCCCGTCGGCGAAGAAGATGGAGTCGAGCCTGCCGCGCTCTGCGGTGCGGGCCAGTTCCTGGAAGTACTTCAGGTCGGTGACGCGTTCGGGTGCGCTGGCGGGGTGGCGCCAGGCGGCGTCGTGGTGCCCGGCGTTCATGAGGAAGGCGTTGAGGTGGAGGGTCCGGGGAGCGGTCATGGCGGGTCCTCGTGGTTCTGGGTCGTGGCGTGGCATGAGGTGGGGTGGGAAGGGGTGCCGGCCCGCCCGGGCGGCGGTGCGTGTCCGTCCGGGCGGGCCGGGTGGGCGTCAGGAGGGGACGCGCCAGGTGCTCAGGCGGCGTTCGATCGTGACCAGGAGCTGGTTGAAGGCCACGCCGATGGCGGAGATGGTGACGATGCCCGCGTACATCTGCGGGATCGCGAAGTTGAACTGGGAGGCGTTGATCAGGTAGCCCAGGCCCGCCTTCGCGCCGATCATCTCGGCGGCGACGAGGACGAGGATGGAGATGGCGCCGGCGAGCCGGACGCCGGTGAAGACGGCCGGTACGGACGCCGGGAGGATCACCTTCTGGAAGAGCCTCGGGGTGGACAGGTCCATGGAGCGGGCCAGCCGGACGAGGGTGGGGTCGGCGTTCCCGACGGCACTGATGGTGTTCAGCAGGATCGGCCAGACGCAGGCGTAGACGACGATGGACACCTTCGAGGTCTCGCCGATGCCGAGCAGGAGCACGAAGACCGGCAGCAGGGCCAGCGCGGCGGTGTTGCGGAACACCTCCAGCAGCGGGCCGAGCAGGGCGGCGACCGGCCGGTACCAGCCGATGAGCAGCCCCAGCGGGACGGCCACGACGACGGCGATGGCGAAGCCGCCGAAAGAGCGGACCAGGCTGGCCCAGGTGTGCTCGCCGAGCTGGCCGTTGAGCAGGAGCTCCCACCAGGCGGCGGCCACCTCGCTGACCGGGGGCAGGAAGGTGGGGTCGGCCAGGCCCAGCCGGGGTGCGACCTCCCACACGGCGAGCAGGGCGAGGATCGCGGCCGACCGCAGGGCGACGGCGCGCAGCCGGCGTCCGAACGCTCTGAGGGGCTGCCGGGCCGGGCGTTCCGCGTGCCCGGTATCGGGCGCCGGCCGCGGCGGGGGCGCGGATTCCCGTACCTCCTCGGCGGGGGCCGGGGCGGCGGGCAGCACGGCGGGGGCAGCGGTGTCGGTTCCGGTGGTCATACGGAGGCCTCCTCCTTCTCCAGTTGCTGGGCGCGGGCCACCTCGTCGTGGAGGAGGGTCCAGATCTCGTGGCGGTAGCGGGCGAACTCCGGGCTGGAGCGCAGTTCCTCGCCCTGGGGGCCGATGGCGGTGCCCGTCCCCGTGCCGATTCCGGTTCCGGTTCCGGGGCGCTCGCCGAAGGCGACGGGGACGATCTCCTTGATCCGGCCCGGCCGGGAGGTCATGACGGCCACCTTCTGGCCGAGGTAGACGGCCTCCTCGATGCCGTGCGTGATGAAGACGACGGTCTTGCCGGTGCGCTGCCAGATGCGGCGCAGCTCGTCCTGGAGGGACTCGCGGGTCTGGGCGTCGAGGGCGGCGAACGGCTCGTCCATCAGGAGCACGTCCGGGTCGTACGCCAGCGAGCGGGCGATGGCCACGCGCTGGCGCATGCCGCCGGAGAGCTGGTGCGGGTGCCGGTCCTCGAAGCCGGTCAGGCCGACGAGGTCGAGGAACTCCCGGGCGCGGGCCTTGCGTTCGCGGCGCGGGACGCCGGTGGCCTCCAGGCCGAACTCGACGTTGCCGAGCGCCGTGCGCCACGGCAGCAGCGCGTACTGCTGGAAGACGATGCCCCGGTCGAGGCCCGGCCCGGTGACCGGCTTGCCGTCGAGCAGGATCCGGCCGGCCGTCGGGGTGGACAGTCCGCCGAGGAGGTCCAGGAGGGTGGACTTGCCGCAGCCGCTGGGGCCTACGACCACGAGGAACTCGCCGCTCTGGATCTCCAGGTCGATGCCGTCGAGGGCAGTGAAGTCCCCGAAGGTCTTGCGGACGCCCTCGAACACGATCTTCGCCATGGCCGTCGTCACCCCTTCCCGTTTCCGTTGAACTCGTTGGTGTAGAGGTCGGTGGCCTTCAGCTGGCCCTCCTTGACGTCGCCGCGCTCGGCGAGCCAGTCCAGCCAGACCTGGAACTCCTTGTCGGATATCCGGCCGCCGGCCTCCGCGACGCCGTAGGAGCGCCAGTACTTGAGGGTGGCGGTGTCCTCGTTGCGGCCGCGCTTGGTGACGATCTCCGTCATCCGGGCGATGACCTGCTCGTGCGGGGTGGTGCGGGACCACTCGATGGCCTTGCCCACTCCGGTGACGAAGGTCCGGACGGTGTCGGGGTTCTCCTTGATGAAGCGCTTCGTCATCACGTAGCTGCCCGCGCTGAACGGGCCGAGCAGCTCGAAGTCGGTGAAGAGCGGGCGGATCCCGCCGGCGGCGAGGGCCTTGTCGCGCAGCACCCCGCCGAGCACGGCGACATCGATCTGCTTCTGCCGCAGGACCTGTTCGGTGTTGACCGGCGGGACCACCAGGGATTCGACCTTGGCCGAGTCCGTCTTCGACACCCCGTTGCGCTTCAGGTAGATCTCCAGCATGGCCTGGGCGTGTGCGCCCAGGGTGTTCATGCCGACCTTCTTGCCGATCAGGTCGCGGGCGGTCCGGATGGGGCTGTCCTCAAGGACGTAGTAGCCGCTGTAGGAGTGCTGGTCGGAGCCGTAGTAGGAGATGACGGAGGTGATCGGGGCCTTGCTGGCGGCCAGTTTGACCACGGCGCCGTTGAAGGCGCCGCCGAAGTGGATCTGGCCGGTGGCGGCGGACTGGATGTCCTGCGGGCCGCTGATGGTGTTGCCGATCCACTCCAGCTTGACGTCGCCGAGGTAGCCGAGGTCGGCGGCGAGTTCGGGGAGCGTGACGGCTCCCACGCTGCCCTGGTACTTGAGGGTGGTGACCTGGCCGGCGGAACCGGAGCCGGATCCGCCGCCGGCGGTGGCCGTGCCGCAGCTCACCGCGGCCGCCGAGATGCCGAGCAGGGTCAGGAACTGGCGCCGGGAGGTGGTGGTCGAGGTGAGTGCTGCGGGCATGGCGGATCCTTGTCGGTGCGGTTCTTGAGGGGCGGGGACGGGCTTACGGGGCGGCGGTGGCGGTGAGCGCGTCGGTGGCGGTCAGCACGGTGGCGGGGGTCAGTGGAGTGGCGGCGGTCGGCGGGGTGCCGGTGGTGCGCAGGGCGTCCGCGAACTCGTCGACGGCCTGGAGGAGGTCGAGCTCCGCCTCGGGCCGCAGCCGGTCGGGGCCGGAGCCGCGCTCGACGGTGGAGTCCAGGACGAACCGGCCGGCGGTGACGTGCCGGGCGCCGAGGGCGGCGAGCACGGGGCGCAGCGCGTAGTCGATGGTCAGGACGTGGGCGAGGCTGCCGCCGGTGGCGAGCGGCAGAACCGTTTTGCCGGCGAGGCCGTCCTGCGGGAGCAGGTCGAGGAAGGCCTTGAGCAGGCCGGTGTAGGAGGCCTTGTAGACCGGGGTCGCGATGATCAGGCCGTCGGCCTCGGCGACGGCTTCGAGGGCGCGGCGGATCTCGGGCTCGCCGCGGCGGGCGGCGAGCAGGTCCGCGGCGGGGAGCTCGCGCACGGCGAGGCGGGCGGTCGCGAAGCCGGGGTGGGAACGGGTCAGGTGGCGCAGGGCGTGGTCGGCGACGACGTCGGTGCGGGAGTGGGCGGAGGGGCTGCCGGTGAGGGCGAGCAGCTTGGGCACGGTGGCTCCTTGGGCGGCGTACGGTCTCTGCTGGCTCGGGCTTCTGCCGGATCGGGCTTCGGCCGGATCAGGCTTCTGCCGGATCAGGCGGCGGGGGCGTCGGAGGTGGAGGCGCCCGAGGCGATGCCGAAGGCCGGGTCCGGGACGTTCTCCGGGCTGAGCAGGCGGGACGGGACTCCGTCGGGGCCGACCGGGACGTCGCCGTCGACGGTGACCCGGCGCAGGGTGCGCTCGTGGTCGTCGGAGTCGTCCACGCCGTAGTGCTGGGTGGCGCGGTTGTCCCAGATCGCGACGTCGCCGGGCTGCCACTGCCGGCGGACGGTGTTCTCGGGGCTCTCGATGTGGGCCTGGAACAGGTCGAGCAGGGCGCGGGAGTCGCGGCCGGTGAGGCCCTGGATCCGCTGGACGAAGTTGCCGAGCAGCAGGGTGCGTTCGCCGGTCTCGGGGTGGACGCGGACCACCGGGTGCTCGGTGAGGAACTTGGTGGAGGTGAACACCTCGCGGTACTGGGCCAGGGCCTCGGGGAGGGCGTCGGGCCGCAGGGCGGCGTAGTCGTACTCGTTGGAGTGGACCGCGCGCAGGCCGTCGGCGAGGACGCGGAGCGGCTCGGGGAGGTTGCTGTAGGCGGTGGCCGTGTTGGCCCAGAGGGTGTCGCCGCCGTACGGGGGGATGGTCACGGCGCGGAGGATGGAGAAGGCGGGGTAGGCGGGGACGAAGGTGACGTCGGTGTGCCACTGATTGGCGCGGGCGCCGTGGTGGGAGTCGATGCCGAGGGCGTACCGGCCGTCTGCGGAGGGGACGGTGGGGTGCGCGACCGGCGCGCCGAGCAGCTCGGCGAAGGCTTCGTGGGAGGCCTCGTCGAGGTGTTCCTGGCCGCGGAAGAAGACGACCTTGTGGGCGAGGAGGGCGGCGCGGATGCCGGCGACGTCGGCCTCGGGCAGGTCGCCGCCGAGCCGGACGCCGCCGATCTCGGCGCCGATGCGGCCGCCGATCTTGGTGACGGTGAGGGTGGTGTCGGTGCGGGTGGCAGTGGCCATGGTGACTCCTGGGTGCGGCTGCGGTGGTTATTTCCGCAGCGGAAGAAATGGAGGTGCGAAGGGTCGGACGAGCCGTTGCGCTGCGCTGAGCTGTGCGGATACGACTTCGGGTCGGGTATGGGCTGCGCCGCGGGACGTCGGACCGAGGTCGCGGAGGGTCCCCGGTCCGGCGAACCGGTGGTCCGCGGGTCGCCGCCCCGGGCCGGACCGCCGACCGGCCGTCGGGACCCGCAGACCACCGGGCTGGTGGCCCGGTCGACCGTGGACGGCCGGACCGGTGAGCCGACGACCTGCGGACCACCGGCCTGACGGCTCGACCGGCCTGTGGGCCGACGAACCCGGGCCGCCTGCTTGCGGACCACCCGCCATGGGTCAGGCGGAGCGGCCCGGCGGTGAACCGGTGGCCGGACCGGCCGGGGGCCTGCGGTCCTCAGGCCTGCGGTCCGCCGGACCGGTGGCCTGCGGGCCGGACCCGGCCGGACCGGCTCGCGCGGACCGCGGGCCGTCGGCCCGGGCGGGCCGCCAGTGGCGGGATCCGCGCCGTGCACGGGTGCCAGGGGCAGTGGGGTCAGGGGCGACAGGGGGCCGGACAGCGGCCCGGACACTGGCCCGGCGCGGTGCAGGGGCCGGGGGTGCGGAGCCGCGGGGCGAGGAGTTCGTTCGCGGACATGTCCCGGAGCGTGTCAGCGCCTCAGACCCGGGTCAACCCCCGTCCGCGGCCACCGGGCGCGCCCTTCACCGGCCCTCGGGTCCGCCCCGTACACCCCCTGCGACCTGCCCTTTCCCCCGCACTCCGGCCCGCTGCCCACCCCACCCCGACGGCCGAAAACCGTGGCCGGATTTCACGGTGCCGCAATGCGGCCGCCACGCGTTCGCCGGGATCCGCCCCCGGGCCGGGCTCCCGGCGGGCGCGGCATCGTCTCCCCGGCCGGGCACCCCGCGGGGGAACCTGCATCATCGGGGGGACACACCCCGCCCCGAGGAGACCGCGTGACGCGTATGGCCGGTGACAGCCGGACGGCCGCCAATGCCGCCACCGTGCTGCGGACGGTGCTGGACCACGGCCCGGTCGCGCGCAGCGCGATCGCCCCGCTCTGCGGGCTGAGCCCCGCCGCCGTGTCCCGGCAGGCCACCGGACTGCTCCGGGGCGGGCTGCTGCGCGAGCTGCCCGGGCCCGGCGGCGGGGTGGGCCGGCCGCGGATCCCCCTGGACCTGCACACCGGGGCCGTCGGCGGGCCGGTCGCCGCCGGACTGCACATCGGCGTGCCCGCCTCGACCTTCAGCCTCGTCGACCTGCGGGGCCGGCTGCTGGCCCGGCGGGCCTTCCCCCACGAGGGCCGGGACCCGGCCGGGCTCTCCGGCGAGATCACCGTCGAACTGGGCCGCTTCCTCGCCGCGTTCGACTCGGGGCGGCCGCTGCTCGGGGTCGGTGCGGCCCTGGGCGGCTGGGTCAGGCCCGACGAGGGCGTAGTCGTGCGCCACCCCGTGCTGCGGTGGCGGCACAAGCCGCTCGCCGCCGAGCTGTCCGGCGCCCTCGGGCTGCCGGTGTGGATCGACAACCACGCCCGGGCCGTCGCGCGGGCGGAGATCCTCTTCGGCCGGCCCGAGGCCCGCCGGAGCCTGGTGCACCTGTTCATCGGCAACGTCGTCGACGCCGCCTTCGGGATCGAGGGCGCCGTACACCAGGGCCCCGGCTCCGCCGCCGGCGACGTGGCCCACCTGCCGGTGCCCGGGGCGACCGTGCCGTGCGCGTGCGGGCGTACCGGCTGCCTGCAGGCGACGGCCTCCGACACGGCGCTCGGCGCCGAGGCGGTGCGCCGCGGCATCGTGCCGGACCCCTCCGTCCCGCTGCTGGTGGACGCGGCGGCGACCGGGGACCCGCGCGCCGACCGGCTGCTGCGCGAGCGCGCCCGCGCGGTGGGCCGCGCGGCATCCCTTCTGTTGGATGTCTTCAATCCGGCGATCATGGTCGTGACCGAGCTGGCGAGCGTCCTGCACGAGGGTTATCTGGAGGAGCTGCGGGCCGCCGCGCTGGAGCTCTCGCACGTCTGCGACGACCCCGAACGGATCGTGGTCCCGCACGCGGGTCCGGCCGTGCTCCCGGAGGCCGCCGCAACCGTGCTGCTCAGCCGGGTGTTCCAGGACCCTCTCGGTACGGTCCGAGAGGGGGAGATCACACCCGTCGGTATGGTGCCACCTGAGCGCGCTCCCCTACATTCGAGCCATGACGGTCCTGCCTGACGACGGGCTCTCCCTGGCCGCCGAGTTCCCTGACGCGACGCATGAGCAGTGGCAGCGCCTTGTAGAAGGCGTACTGCGCAAGTCGGGCAAGGAAGTCTCCGGCGAGGCCGCAGAAGATGCGCTGTCCACCCGACTCGAGGACGGGCTCACCACCCGCCCGCTGTACACCGCGCCGTCCGACGGGACGGTGCCCGACACCGGTTTTCCCGGCTTCGCGCCCTTCGTCCGCGGAGGCAGGCCGGAAGGCACCACCGCGAACGGCTGGGACGTGCGCCAGCGCCTCGCCGGCACCGACCCGCAGCGCCTGAACGAGGCGGCCCTCGCCGACCTGGAGAACGGGGTCACCTCCCTCTGGCTCACCGTGGGCAGCGGCGGCATCCCGGTCGACGGTCTCGCCCGGGCCCTGGACGGGGTCTACCTGGACCTCGCCCCGATCGCCCTGGACGCCGGCGCTGAATACGCCGCGGCCGCCCGTGCCCTGCTGGACCTGTACGCCGAGCGCTCGGTGGCTCCGGAGGCTGTGCGGGCCTCCCTGGGCGCCGACCCGCTGGGCCACGAGGCGCGGACCGGCGAGGCGCTGGACCAGGCCGCCGCGGTCGAGCTGGCCCGGGAGGCCGCCGCCGGCCTGCCGGGGGTGCGCGCCCTGACCGCGGACGCCCTGCCGTACCACGAGGCCGGCGGCAGCGCGGCCGAGGAGCTCGGGCTCTCGCTGGCCACCGGAGTCGCCTACCTGCGCGCCCTCTCCGCAGGTGGGCTCGGCGTCGAAGCCGCGCTCGGCCAGATCGAGTTCCGGTACGCCGCGACCGCGGACCAGTTCCTCACCATCGCCAAGTTCCGCGCCGCCCGCCGGCTGTGGGCCCGGATCGCCGAGGCCTCGGGGGCCCCGGAGGCTGGCGCCCAGCGGCAGCACGCCGTCACCTCGCCGGTGATGATGACCCGCCGCGACCCCTGGGTGAACATGCTGCGCACCACCGTGGCCTGCATGGCCGCGGGCGTCGGCGGCGCCGACTCGGTCACCGTGCTCCCCTTCGACAACGAGCTGGGCCTGCCGGACGCGTTCGCGCGCCGCATCGCCCGCAACACCTCCACGATCCTGCTGGAGGAGTCGCACCTGGCCCGGGTGATCGACCCGGCCGGCGGCTCGTACTACGTCGAGCGCCTCACCGACGAACTCGCCCACGCCGCCTGGGAGTTCTTCCGGACGGTGGAGAAGGCCGGCGGCATGGCCGACGCCCTGCGCTCCGGCCTGGTCGCCGAACGGCTCGCCGCCACCTGGGCGGAGCGTTCCAAGAAGCTGGCCAAGCGCCGCGAACCGATCACCGGCGTCAGCGAGTTCCCGCTGCTCTCGGAGAAGCCGGTCGTACGCGAGCCCGCGCCCGCGGCTCCCACGGGCGGACTGCCGCGCGTGCGGCGCGACGAGGCGTACGAGGCCCTGCGCGCCCGCAGCGACGCGCACCTGGCGGCCACGGGCGCCCGGCCGAGGATCTTCCTGGCCGCGCTGGGCCCGGCGGCCGCGCACACCGCGCGCGCCACCTTCGCCTCGAACCTGTTCCAGGCGGGCGGTGTCACACCCGTGCACGACCCGGTGTCGGTGGACCCGGAGACGGCGGCCGCGGCCTACGCCGCGAGCGGCGCCGACGGCATGGCCGTGCTCTGCTCCAGCGACGCCCTGTACGAGGAGCAGGCCGCGGCGGTGGCCGCGGCGCTGCGCGCCGCGGGAGCCACGACGGTCTTCCTCGCCGGGCGGCCGGGCACCGCAGAGGCTTCCGTGGACGAGTACGTCTTCGCCGGCTGTGACGCCGTCGCCGTGCTGTCCTCCGTACTCGACCGGATGGGAGTGCCCGCATGAGCATCCCCGATTTCTCCGAGCTGGCGCTCGGTCCCACCGCCGCCGCCGGGGTCTCGGAGGAGCAGTGGCGCTCCTCGGTGAAGGAGTCCACCGGCACCGCGGCCGCCGACCTGCTGTGGGAGACGCCCGAGGGCATCGGCGTCAAGCCGCTCTACACCGGGCGGGACGTGGAGGGCCTGGACTTCCTGCGGACGTACCCGGGCGTGGCCCCGTACCTGCGCGGCCCGTACCCGACGATGTACGTCAACCAGCCCTGGACGATCCGGCAGTACGCCGGCTTCTCCACGGCCGAGGAGTCGAACGCCTTCTACCGGCGCAACCTGGCGGCCGGCCAGAAGGGCCTGTCGGTGGCCTTCGACCTGCCGACGCACCGCGGCTACGACAGCGACCACCCGCGCGTGACCGGCGACGTCGGCATGGCGGGCGTGGCGATCGACTCGATCTACGACATGCGGCAGCTGTTCGACGGGATCCCGCTGGACAAGATGTCGGTGTCGATGACGATGAACGGCGCGGTGCTGCCCGTCCTCGCGCTGTACATCGTGGCGGCGGAGGAGCAGGGCGTCTCCCCCGACAAGCTGGCCGGGACCATCCAGAACGACATCCTCAAGGAGTTCATGGTCCGCAACACCTACATCTACCCGCCCAAGCCCTCGATGCGGATCATCTCCGACATCTTCGCCTTCACCTCGCAGAAGATGCCGCGGTACAACTCGATCTCCATCTCCGGCTACCACATCCAGGAGGCCGGTGCCACGGCCGACCTGGAGCTGGCGTACACCCTCGCGGACGGTGTGGAGTACCTGCGGGCCGGGCAGGCGGTGGGGCTGGACGTGGACGCGTTCGCGCCGCGCCTGTCGTTCTTCTGGGCGATCGGCATGAACTTCTTCATGGAGGTCGCGAAGCTGCGTGCGGCGCGCCTGCTGTGGGCACGCCTGGTCAAGCAGTTCGACCCGAAGAACGCCAAGTCGCTTTCGCTGCGCACGCATTCGCAGACCTCGGGCTGGTCGCTGACCGCGCAGGACGTCTTCAACAACGTGACGCGCACCTGTATCGAGGCGATGGCGGCGACCCAGGGCCACACCCAGTCGCTGCACACCAACGCCCTCGACGAGGCGCTCGCGCTGCCGACGGACTTCTCGGCGCGCATCGCCCGCAACACCCAGCTCCTGCTGCAGCAGGAGTCGGGGACCTGCCGGTCGATCGACCCGTGGGGCGGCAGCGCCTACGTCGAGAAGCTGACGTACGACCTGGCGCGGCGGGCCTGGCAGCACATCGAGGAGGTCGAGGCGGCGGGCGGCATGGCGCAGGCCATCGACGCGGGCATCCCGAAGCTGCGCGTGGAAGAGGCCGCGGCCCGTACGCAGGCCCGCATCGACTCGGGCCGCCAGCCGGTGATCGGCGTCAACAAGTACCGCGTGGAGAGCGACGAGGCGATCGAGGTCCTGAAGGTCGACAACTCCTCGGTGCGCAGCCAGCAGATCGCCAAGCTGCGGCGGCTGCGCGAGGAGCGCGACGAGGCGGTCACGCAGGACACGCTGCGGGCGCTGACGAACGCGGCGGAGCGCGGTGACGGCAACCTGCTGGCCCTGGCGGTGGACGCGGCGCGCGCGAAGGCGACCGTGGGTGAGATCTCGGACGCACTGGAGAAGGTGTACGGACGGCACGCGAGCCAGATCCGTACGATCGCGGGCGTGTACCGAAACGAAGCAGGAGAGTCGCCGTCCGTCGAGCGCACCCGTGCGCTGGTGGACCGGTTCGAGGAGGCGGAGGGACGTCGTCCGCGCATCCTGGTCGCCAAGATGGGCCAGGACGGGCACGACCGCGGTCAGAAGGTGATCGCGACCGCCTTCGCCGACCTGGGCTTCGACGTGGACGTCGGCCCGCTGTTCCAGACCCCGGCGGAGGTGGCCCGTCAGGCCGTCGAGGCGGACGTCCACGTGGTGGGCGTGTCGTCGCTGGCGGCCGGCCACCTGACCCTCGTACCGGCGCTGCGCGAGCAGCTGGCGGAGGAGGGCCGCGAGGACATCATGATCGTCGTGGGTGGGGTGATCCCGCCGGCCGATGTCCCGACGCTGCTGGAGATGGGCGCCACCGCGGTGTTCCCGCCCGGAACGGTCATCCCGGACGCGGCCCACGACCTGGTGACGCGGCTGGCCGCGGACCTGGGCCACGAGCTGTAGGCGGGCGCCGGTGCCGAAGATCGACATCGAGGCGTACGCGAAGGGGGTGCTCGACGGGAAGCGCGCGTTCATCGCGCGTGCGATCACCCTCGTCGAGTCCACCCTGCCCGCTCACCGGGCGCTCGCCCAGGCCCTGTTGACGGAGCTGCTGCCGCACTCGGGCCGGGCCCGCCGGATCGGCATCAGCGGTGTGCCGGGGGTGGGGAAATCGACCTTCATCGACGCCTTCGGCACGATGCTGACGGGGCTCGGCCACCGGGTGGCGGTGCTCGCGGTGGACCCGTCCTCGACGCGTACGGGCGGCTCCATCCTGGGTGACAAGACCCGGATGGAGCGGCTGTCGGTGGACCCGGCGGCGTTCGTGCGGCCGTCGCCGTCGGCGGGCACGCTGGGCGGGGTCGCCAAGGCCACCCGCGAGTCGATGATCGTGATGGAGGCGGCGGGCTACGACGTGGTCCTCGTCGAGACGGTCGGCGTGGGCCAGTCGGAGACCACGGTGGCGGGGATGGTCGACTCCTTCCTCCTGCTGTCCCTGGCCCGTACGGGCGACCAGTTGCAGGGCATCAAGAAGGGCGTCCTGGAGCTGGCGGACGTCCTGGCGGTGAACAAGGCGGACGGCCCGCACGAGCGGGACGCGAAGGCCGCCGCCCGGGAACTGTCGGGCGCGCTGCGGCTGATGCACCCGGTGGACGCGGCCTGGACACCGCCGGTCCTGACGTGCAGCGCCCGGGAGTCGACGGGCCTGGACGAGGTGTGGAACCGCCTGGAGCAGCACCGGACCCTGCTGGACGCGGGCGGTCGGCTGGCGGCGAAGCGGGCGGCGCAGCAGGTGGAGTGGACCTGGTCGATGGTCCGCGACGAACTGCTGGAACGGCTCCGTGCGAGCCCGGCCGTACGGGAGCTCGCGCCGGACCTGGAGGCCGCGGTCCGGGCGGGCTCGCTCACCCCGACCTCGGCGGCGGACCGGATCCTGTCGGCGTTCGGCAACCCGTGAACTGACGGCGGACGACCGTGCGGCACCCCCGGCGGGGGCGCCGCACGGTCATCCCGTCACCCGAAGAAGACCCTCGTGGACGACGGCAGCAGCTCGACGCCGCGGACCCGGTCCCGGCTCGCGAGGAGCTGAATCTCCTTCAGGCCGGGGAGTGCGCCCAGCGGCCCGATGTCGATGCCGGTGTCGCCCTCCGGCTTGTACTTCCCCGGCAAGCGGCACTCCCCGAGCCCGGGAAAGGCCAGCGGCAGCCGCCGGATCACCATCCGCAGCACCTTCTCCCCGCACGTACCGTCCAGGGTGAGGCTGTGCACACCCGGGAGCGTCATGCCCGCCGGCATGGCCCCGATCGAGGCCGCGGACACCCTGAGGCTGCCGAGGCGGGGCAGGGCCCGGATCTCCTGCCAGTCGGCGGCGGAGGCCGGACTGGACTCGGCGTTGAGCACGAGGCGCACGAGCGCGGGCAGGGAACCGAGCCCGTCGAGTCCGTGCGCGGGGCTCGTTTCACCGCGCACCAGCAGCCCCCGGAGAGGGGCGCCCGTGGGCAGCGACCGCGGGGACCAGTTCAGACCGGTGGGGCCGCTGACGGTCAGCACCTCGAGGTGGCCCAACTGTGCGACGGCGCGCAGGTCGAGGTCCGCCCGGCCCGTCGTGATGCTCAGTTGCCGGATCGGCAGGCCGCCGATCGCGGAGAGGTCCGTCATCTCCGGGCAGCCGTCGATGTCGAGCGTGTGCAGGGCGGACTGCCCCCGCAGGCACTCCAGACCGGACAAGGTGGCTTCGCTCGCGAACGTGATCGCCTGGAGCCTGTGCCGGCCGAGGTACGCCGCCAGGGCCCCCGGGGACACGCCGCCCCTGACGATCAGGCCCTCCGGCCGGACGGCGAGCCGTTCCAGCTGGCCCAGCTGGTCCTCGGACCGGACGGTGTACTGCAGACCCGCCGGATCCAGGTGTGCGACGACCTCGTCGGCGTACTCGGCGCTGTCGAAGCGCGGCCAGGCAAGGAGGAGTTCGGAGCGTACCGGCGGCCAGGGGTGTGCCACGAACTGCGCGAGGTAGGACACGGCGGAGTCCGATCCGACCCGGGAGGCCGCGATCACCACGTGGTACGCGTCCATGTCGTCCAGCTTCTCCGGACCGGGGAGCAGGCTCAGGACGAGCGGGCCGACCTTCGCCAGGGCGCGGGCCTCTTCCGCGTTCGCCGGGGGGATGAGGGTGGCGGTGCGTGCTTCCACGGCCGCGCGCACTTCGGGGTCGAGGGTGGTGGCGTGTTCGAGGCAGGCGGCGGCGAGCAGGTAGATGCGGGCGCGGGTGCGCTGGTCGGAGGAGTTCTCGCCGCGGGCGAGGAGGTCGCGGATGATGGTGACGCGCTCGGCAGGCCGGGCGAGGGCGACGGCCATCCGGATGACGTCCTCCCACTGGTCGTCGTCGGCGTGGCCGGTGAGGAGACCGAAGTCGCCCTCCTCGACCGCGGCCCGGGCGCCGAGGAAGTCCTGGAAGGTGCGGTGGACGAACTCCACGGTGGCGGAAGCCGGTGCCCGCAGGAGTCCGCTGCGCTGGAGGAAGTGGTCGAAGACGACGGGCGCCTCGCCCAGGGCGGCCGCCTCCTGAACCGCGGGCAGGGCGCGGGCGATGATCTCCTCGGCGCGGGAGCGGTCCATCTCCGTGCGACCGTTCTTGATCAGCCAGTACGCGAGGCGTTGCAGCAGGTCGAGTTGCGGCTCCTCCCGCAGGTCCGGGACCGCCATGTCGCGTTCGCGGTCGCGGCGGCTCAGCAGCATGGAGAGGGCCGCCTCGTAGAGGTCCTTGCGGCCGTGCGGGAGGTAGCCGTTGCGGTCGCGGTGGAGGGCGCAGATCAGGCCGCACAGCAGCGGGTTGGTGGCCAGGCGTCCGAGGTCGGGCTTGGTGCGTACGGCGGTGAGGAGCTGGCTCTCGTACGTGCGGAGTTTCGCGTCCGTGTCCCCGCCTTCGCGGGCGGCGGTGTGCCACCGCTTGATGAAGGTGGCGACCTCCGCCCGGCCCATGGCGGACAGGGTCAGCTCGGTGAAGCCCTCTTCTGCGAGCCAGTCCGCGCCGACGGCGGAGGGGCGGGAGGTGACGAGCCAGCGGTTGTCCCCGCCGTAGGTGTCCATGAGGTCCCGCAGCCAGCCGCGGGCGCGTTCCCGTTCCGCGTCGGGGATCTCGTCGATGCCGTCGACGAGGACGAGGCCCCGGCCCGCCGTCAGGATGCGGTGGGCCCATCCGGCGGGCTGCTCGGCCCCCAGCGGGCAGCCGGACGCGGCGAGGAAGTCGGCGGGCGCGGGGAGCCGTTCGCCGTGCCGGGTGAGGGTGCGCAGCGGCAGGACGAAGGGGATGCGGTCGTCCAGGTACTCCGTCTGCGGGGTGAGGTCCTGCCGGGCGGCGGTGACGGCCAGCCACTGCACGAGCGTGGTCTTGCCGGATCCGGCTTCGCCGCGGAGCAGCACCCGGGTGCTCCCGGCCAGGGCCTGGTCGGCCGCCTGCGGCGCGAGGGTCCGAAAGAGCTTCCGGAGGTGGGAGGCACCCTGTTCCACCAGGTCGACTGCGTGGGTTGCCAACGGCCCGGTCCGCGGCTCCCATGCCGTCCCGGACAGCCGTTCCCGCGCCTCATGGCGTGCGATGGATTCCGCCGCGATCACGTCCAGGTCGGCATCGGGTTCGCCCGGCCCGGCGCCGTCCGAGGCCGGCTGGGCGGTCCTCGTCCGCCCGTAGCGCGGCTGCGAGGTGACCTCCAGGCTGAGGTAGGCCACGCCCAGGGGCCACCGTGCCGGGGAGTTGATGAGGTCGATGCCGTAGATGGTCAGTTTGCTGTGCTTGTTCTCCACGTACGGGAGGTACTGCTGCTCGAACGCGGTGTCCTCGGCGCCGGGCAGGGGGGCGCGGCGGATCAGTTCGTCGACCTTGGCGGTCAGTTCGGCGAGGCGGCGGGTCTGCTGGACCAGTGCGTGCGCGACGAACGTCGAGCGTTGCGTGAAGAACTGCAGGACGTGCACGCAGGCGGCCTCGACGAGCCGCTCGTAGAAGTACGTGGCGTCGGCGCTCAGGTGCTTCTCCGGCCGGCCGGCGGCCCGGCGCAGCTCGCGGGCGAAGTCCGCCGATCCGAGCCCGACGGCGTCCAGGTCGGTCATCGTGAGGTCGCCGAGGGCGTACAGGGTGGTCGCGAGGGCGTCGATGACCGCCAGCTCCTCGTCCCGGAGGACGGGACGTTCGCCCGTGCGGAGCGCCTGCTTCACCAGTTTGGCGGCGAGGTCGTGGAGGTCGGAGTCCGTCAGCGAGCGCTTCTCGCCCGTGAAGGACACATAGCCCGAGATGCGGATCGGCCGGTCGACGAGGCCGGCGCCGCCGCCCTCGCTGACGAACAGCCTCTTGATGAGGGGGCCGACGGCCGCCGAGGCCAGTCGGATGCCGATGGTGCCGGGCTCCATGCAACCCCCCGCAGCGTAGCGACCGTTGACGGGAGCCTAACGGTCGCGCACGCCGCCCGGGGCGTTACGCCTCGACGAGTACCGGGCCCTCCGGGGTCAGGGAGTCGCGGAGGATGCGGGCCTGTTCCGCGGTGTCGTCGGTGGCGAGGAGGGCGGAGAGGACCGCGATGCGGGCCTGGCCGGCGCGGAGGGTGCCCGTGGGGACGGCGCCGGCGGCGACGAGGTCCACCGCGCCGCCGTGCGTGTAGATCTCGGTGACCGGCCCGGCCATGACCCGGGTGGTCAGGGCCACCAGCACCCCGCGCGCGACGGCGGCGCGGACCGCTTCGACGATCTCCGGGGTGGCGTTGCCCGCGCCGGTCCCGATGAGGACGATGCCGCGGGCGCCGGCCCCGACGGAGGCGTTCAGGAGCACCGGGTCGGCGTCGGCGTGGTGCATCACCACGTCCACGCGCGGCGGGAGTTCGGGCATCGCGGGCAGCGGGAGCGCGGCCGGGCGCTGGGGGGTGCGCAGGACGGTGACCTTGCCGAAGCCGATCTTCCCGAGCAGTTCCTTGGAGGGGTCCGCGAACGCGTCCAGGGCCACGGCCTGCGTCTTCACGGTGCCGCGTGCGGCGTGCACGCGTCCGGCGAAGGCGATCAGGACGCCGAGCCCGCGGGTGGTGGCGGCGGTGAGCAGTGCGTCGTACAGGTTGCCCGGTCCGTCGCCGTCGGCGGTGCCCATGGGCCGCTGCGAGCCGGTGAAGACCACGGGGCGCGGGTCGTGGTGGTGGAGGTCGACGAGGAACGCCGACTCCTCCAGGGTGTCGGTGCCGTGGGTGACGACGATGCCGTCGACGCCGGGGTCCGCGAGCACCTCGTGCACGGTGCGCAGGAGGGTGAGCTGGTGGGCCGTGGTGAGCCGGGGGCTGTTCACGCTGAACAGGTCGATGACCTCGACGGTCATGCCCTCGGGCAGTGGCGCCGTGGCGATGACCTCGTTGCCGTCGGCGTCCGCCGCGAAGCCGGAGCCCTGCCAGCGGCTGGCTATCGTGCCGCCGGTGCTGATGACGACGATCCGTCCCATGCTGCCTGGCCACCCTTCACTCGCACATATGTACTCAAAGCAGCAATGATAGAGCGATCTACGCGCAATATGCTTGCGTCTTCCGCCGGGGTGGCCGAGAAGGCGTGGGTGATAATTGCGCCATGGATGCCATTGACCGCGATATCTTGCGCGAGCTCCAGGCGGACGGGCGGCTGAGCAACCAGGAGCTCGCCCAGCGGGTGGGGCTGACCCCGTCGCCCTGCATGCGCCGGGTGCGCCAGCTGGAGCAGGACGGGGTGATCCAGGGCTATCGGGCCGTGATCGACCCCGAGGCGGTCGAGCGCGGCTTCGAGGTGCTCGTCTCCGTGGAGGTGCGCCGCGACCGAGAGGCGGTCGAGGCCTTCGAGGCCGCCCTCCAGGACATCCCGGACGTCATCGAGGCCTACCGCCTCTTCGGGAGCCCCGGCTGCCTGCTGCGGATCGCCGTCGCGGACCTGCGCGCGTACGAGCGGCTGTGGATCGAGAAGCTGACCGCCCTCACCGGCATCACCGAGGTCAACTCGCAGATCATCATGAAGCGCATCAAGGAGCCGACCGGCCTGCCGGTCACCTGAGCGAGGCGGGTGGACGGCCGGAACGCCCGTACCCGACGGCTTCGTTGCCGTCGGGTACGGGCTTCGCTGTCGTGCGGCGCTGGTGCGCCGGGGGTCAGCGCAGGGCGCCGGACTCCTGCTCACGGCGCTGCTGGGCGGGCACGGCGGGGGCGGTGCGGCTCAGCTTCTCGCCCTCGACGTCCATGTTGGGCAGCACCCGGTCGAGCCAGCGGGGCAGCCACCAGGCGGAGCGGCCGAGCAGGGCGAACAGGGCGGGCACGAGGGCCATGCGGACCACGAAGGCGTCGAAGAGGACGGCGATGGCGAGGCTGAAGCCGACCATCTTGACGAAGACGTTGTCCTCCATGATGAAGCCGGAGAAGACGCTGACCATGATGATCGCGGCGGCGCCGACCACCCGGCCGCCGTAGCGGAATCCGGTGATCACCGCGTCCTTGGGCTGCGCCCCGTGGACGTAGGCCTCCCGCATGCGGGTCACGAGGAAGACTTCGTAGTCCATCGCGAGGCCGAACACCACACCGATCATGAAGATCGGCAGCGTGCTCATGATCGGGCCGGGGTGTTCGACGCCGAAGAAGTCCCCGAGCCAGCCCCACTGGAAGACGGCCACGACCGCGCCGAGGGCCGCGCTCACGGAGAGCAGGAAGCCGAGGGCCGCCTTGAGCGGGACGAGCAGCGAGCGGAAGACCAGGACCAGCAGGAGGAAGGCGAGCCCGACGACCAGGCCCAGGTAGGGCAGCATCGCGTCGTCGAGGGTCTGGGAGAAGTCGATGAACAGGGCGGTCTGACCGGTCACCAGGATCTCGGCGCCGCCGTTGCCCGCCCCGAGGGTGCCCGCGGCGCCGCGGATGTGGCCGACCAGGTCCTCGGTCGCGGTCTCGGTGGGTCCGGTCTTCGGGATGACGGTGAGGACGGCGGTGTCGCCCTTGTCGTTGGGCGTGGCGGGGGTGACGGTGGCGACGCCCTCGATCTTGGCGAGCTCCTTGCCCACGCCGGCGGCGGCGGTCGCCGCGTCCTTGGCCTGGACGGTGACCATCAGCGGTCCGTTGAACCCGGCGCCGAAGGACTCGGACAGCATGTCGTAGGCCTTGCGCTGGGTGGTCTCCGGCGCCATGGTGCCCTCGCCGGGCAGGCCGAGCTGGAGGCTCGCGGCCGGCACCGCGACGGCGCCGAGGCCGACGACGCCGAAGAGGAGGACGACGAGCGGGCGGCGGACGACGAACCGCGCCCAGCGGGTGCCCAGGTTCGGCTTGTGGCCCTTGGCGGCGCGCTTGTCGGCCTTGCGCTGCTGGCGCTCGGTCAGCGGCTTGCCGTTGTACTGCTTGCGGTCCCGGCGGGGCATGACCTTGATCGGTGCGAAGCCGAGGAGGGCCGGGACGAAGGTGACCGCGATGAGGACGGCGACGGCGACCGTGCCGGCGGCGGCGAGGCCCATCTTGGTGAGCATCGGGATGTTCACCACGGTGAGGCCGGCGAGGGCGACGATGACGGTGAGGCCGGCGAAGACGACGGCGGAGCCGGCCGTGCCGACGGCCCGACCCGCGGCGTCCTGGCGCTCACGGCCTTCGGCCATCTCGGAGCGGTAGCGGGAGACGATGAAGAGGGCGTAGTCGATGCCCACCGCGAGGCCGATCATCAGCGCGAGGGTGGACGTCGTGCTGGACAGGCCGAGGGTGCTGCCGAGTGCGGTGATGGCCGCGCCACCGATGGCGACGCCGAGGATGGCCGTGAGCAGGGGCATGCCGGCGGCGATCATCGAGCCGAAGGTGAGGACCAGGACGATCGCGGAGACGAGGATGCCGATGCCTTCGGCTCCGCCGCCCGGCGCTCCGTCGACCTTGACGGCGTCGCCGCCGGCCTCGACGACGAGACCGGTCGCCCGGGCGTCCTCGAGCGCCTTGTCGAGGCCGTCGTGGGCCTCGTCGGTCAGCTTGAGCGCGGTCAGCTTGTAGGTGGCGACGGCGTAGGCCGTGGTGCCGTCCTGGCTGATGGCGTCGGTCTTGAAGGGGTCGGACGCGGAGACCACGTCCGGTGCCTTGGAGAGGGCCCCGACGAGGGTCTCGACCTTGGCCTTCTGGGCGGGGTCGGAGAGCTTCTCGCCGCCGGGCGTACGGACCACCACGCGGGCGGTGGCGCCGTCCACGCTCATGGCCGGGAACTTCTCCTTCAGCAGGTCGAAGGCCTTCTGGGACTCCGTACCCGGCATCGAGAACGTGTCGGCGGGCGGAGCCGGCGCGGTGGAGGCCGCGAAACCGACCCCGACCAGGACGGCGACCCACAACAGTGCGACCAGACCGCGTCGCCGGAAGGCGAATCGTCCCACTTTGTAAAGGAAGGTAGCCATAGCGAAAAGAACTCCTGTTTGAATCGGTGGTGCGAGCGGGGTGGTTCCGGCGAAGTCCGTGAAGGCGGAATCAGGGAAGGCGCGGCCGGGATGGAAGGGGGCGCCGATTCCGTGACGCCATGATGGCACACACATGGCGCCACTGTCGCGCCAAATGTGAGCCACCCAACTGGAGAGGCCGAAAGAAGCCGGTTGTTCGGCGGTCGTACGGGGCGCTCGCCGGGGGCGCGTAAACCCTGCCGACCTGGGCGGTCGAGGCCGTGGGCGGCCTTGATACCGGTCAAGGGCCGGGCTCCACCGGCCGGTTGATACCGGCCACCCCTCACGCCGGGACCGCACCCAGCGCGGTGGCGCCAACCGGGGCCATGTGGCGCCATCATGACGCCACTGCGGTCGGCGGATAACCGGGCCCGGGCGGCCGTTCCGCTCACGGCCGCGCCTCCGCCCGGCCCGGCCCCGGCTCGCCGGGCCCCGGCTCGCCGGGCCCCGGCTCCGGGTCGAGGTCCGGGTCCGGGTCGGGATCCGGCACGATCACCGTGCCGACGCCCTCGTCCGTGAACATCTCCAGCAGGACCGCGTGCGGGACCCGCCCGTCGATCACGCGTGCGGTGCCGACGCCGCCCCGCACGGCGTGCAGGCAGCCGGTCATCTTGGGGACCATCCCGTCGGCGAGCTCCGGCAGCAGCTTCTCCAGCTCGCGTGCGGTGAGCCGGGCGATGACCTCGCCGCCGGCCGGCCAGCCCGCGTACAGGCCCTCGACGTCGGTGAGCATTACGAGCGCCTGCGCGCGCAGGGCAGTGGCCAGCGCGGCCGCCGCCGTATCGGCGTTGACGTTGTAGACGTGGCCGTCCTCGGCGCTGCGGGCGACGGAGGAGACGACCGGGATGCGACCGTCCGCGAGGAGCGCCTCGATGGCTCCGGTGTCCACCCGGGTGATGTCGCCGACCCGGCCGATGTCCACCGGCTCGCCGTCGACCCACGGGACGTGCCGGACCGCAGTGAGGGTGTCCGCGTCCTCGCCGGTCATTCCGACGGCCAGCGGGCCGTTCGCGTTGATCAGTCCGACGAGCTCGCGCTGGACCTGCCCCGCGAGCACCATCCGGACCACGTCCATCGCGGGGGCCGAGGTGACCCGCAGGCCCGCCTTGAACTCGCTGGCAAGGCCCCGTCGTTCGAGCTCGGCGCCGATCTGCGGGCCGCCGCCGTGGACGACCACGGGCCTCAGCCCGGCGTAGCGCAGGAAGACGACGTCGCGGGCGAAGGCGGCGGTCAGCCGCTCGTCGGCCATGGCGTGCCCGCCCAGCTTGATGACGACGGTGCGGTTCTGGTGGCGGGTCAGCCAAGGCAGCGCCTCGCAGACGGACCGCGCCTTCTCCAGGGCGGACCACCGACTGGGCATCATGAGAACCTCGTGCGCAGGGGGAAGAGAACGGCCGGCCGCGCTGGCGACGCTCATCGGCACAACTCCTTCTGTGGAGGACTCCGGCTCCCGGGGACGTGAAGGACCACGGCACGGGCCGTGGTCGCCCGTCCAGCATTGCGCGCGAGAAGGCGCGAAAGGAAGTCCGTTCCCGGGAACTCAGGCAGAACACCGTGAAATTGGGGCAGGGTGTTCGCAGCCGTCCCGTCAACAGGACGGCGGGCGAGGCGCATCGGCGGGACCGGTGGGCGCCTCATCGACGCACCGGTCTCCACCGGGCGTCCGAAAGGTGCCATGATCGGGCACGGCGGTCTCGCCAACTCCATCCCCATTAATGGATGACGGTCCGTTCCCCGTCCGGGAAACGGACCGTGAACGGCTTGAATTGGAGTGGATGCATGAGCAGCAACCCGTTCGACGACGCCGATGGCCGGTTCTACGTCTTGGTGAACGACGAGGGCCAGCACTCGCTGTGGCCGTCGTTCGCCGAGATTCCCGCCGGCTGGAGCGTCGTATTCGGCGAGGAAAGCCGCCAGCTGTGCCTGGAGCACGTCGAGGCGAACTGGACCGACCTGCGGCCGAAGAGCCTGCGCGACGCGATGGCCGCGGACCGGGTTTCCGCCGACGCCGCGTGAAGTGAATCCGGTATTCCGCGCATTCCGCGGAACAGCCGATGAAGGACGAAGGGTGGGCCCCGGTGCTGGACGAACAGCACCGGGGCCCACCCTTCGGTCGTGCCGGGGTGAAGCCGGGTCAGGCCCGGACGGCCGCGCCCGCAGCCTCGACGGCACGCACCCCGGCCAGTTCCTGCTCGGCCCTGCGCAGGACGATGGAGTCGGCGATCTCCCCGCTGCGCACGGCGATGTTCGACAGCAGGGACGACGACAGGCCGTGGGTGTGCTCGGTGCCGCCCTGGAGGTAGATCCCGCAGGACGGCCCCGACGCGGCGACGAGGCGGTAGTCGCGCTCCACCCGGTGCCGGCCGGTCTCGTCCCGCAGGAAGTGCCGGTCGAAGTCGCCTAGCAGGCCGGCCGGGTCCATGCCCTCGTAGCCGGTCGCGAAGACGAGCGCGTCGACGTCCAGCTCCTGCGGCTCGCTGTCGAGCAGCGACGTGAGGGTGAGCCGTGTCTCGTTGCCGACCCTGGCGACGTCGGCCACCCGGGTGAGGTTGAGGAAGTGCAGCCGCTTGTGGCCGCGCACCTCCTCCTCGTACGAGCGCTGGTGCAGGTCGCGGATGACCTCGTCGTCGACGACGGAGTAGTTCGTGTTGCGGTGGTAGTGCCAGAAGGCCTCCCGCGCCCGGTCGGTGCCGAAGTAGTACTCGTCGACCGCGGCCGGGTCGAACACCTGGTTGGCGAAGGGAGTGTCGTCCGCGACGGAGTAGCCGTAGGACGGGATGACCGCGCTGACGCGCGCGTGCGGGAGCATGTCGTACAGGAACCGGGTGATCTCGGCCGCGCTCTGGCCGGCGCCGACCACCGCCACGCTCTTGAGCTCGTTCGGGTCCAGGCCGCGGAACCTCTCCAGGAACTGGGAGCTGTGCCAGACCCGTTCGTCGGCGGTCACCCCGGCCGGCAGGCGCGGCACCAGGCCGGTCGATATGGCCACGTTGCGCGCCCTGACCAGCCTGACGTCGCCGCCGGGGCCCCGCACCTCAAGCTGGAGGTGGTCGGGGGAGCCGGTCCCGGCGTCCCCGACGGGGCGGATCGCGGTGACCTCGGATCCGTAGGACACGCGGTCGGCGAGGCCGGCCGCCGCCCATTCCAGGTACTGGTGGAATTCCTGCCGGGTCGGGAAGAAGTCCTGGTTGTTGACGAACTGCACCAGTCTCCCGGCCGCGTGCAGATACGAAACGAAACTGAACCTGGACACCGGATTGCGGAAGGTAGCCAGGTCCTTCAGGAACGAGATCTGCATGGTCGTCGACGGCAGCAGCATATTGCGGTGCCAGCCGAACGATGCCTGGCGCTCGAAGAACGCGGCCTTGACCGGACGGTCCGGAACATTGGCCCGGTGCTCTTCCAGAGCGATTGCGAGCGACAGGTTGGACGGGCCGAAGCCGATGCCCACCACGTCGTGAATCTCGTGTTCATGCGTACTCGTTGTACCCATAGACAATTCTCCCGCTAGCGTCTTGGAATCTCGACCGGTGATCCGGGAGACCTTTATTCAGTATTGCGCCGGAGAACGTCCCGGCGCCAACCTGAAGTCACCAACAAAGCAATCCGAGCGGCCTTTGCGCGAACCGAATACCGAAGACCTTTGTCCCGGTGACAGGACGGCGGTACGGTCGGTCCGGATTTCCATGTGTTCGCGCACCGAGCCGACTGAAAGGGTGAATCCCGGATGTTCGTCCCCAGTAACTACCGTGAACCGGACAGTTCATGGATGACAGACCTGATGCGCGACAATCCATTGGCGCTGGCGGTGATCAACGGGACCGCCGAGGGCGGGCCTTTCGCCACCCATCTTCCGGTCATCGCCGATCCGCGGGCGAACGAGGAATGGGCGCCGGACCTTTCGGGTGCCAGACTGCTCGGACACATGAACAAGGCCAATCCGCACTGGGCGGCCATGAAGACCGGCGGCGTCGTCCTGCTGACCTTCACCGGCCCGCATTCCTATGTCTCTCCGACGGTGTACGAGAAATCACCGGCGGCCCCGACGTGGGATTTCACCTCGGTGCACGTGCGCGGCGTGGTGGAGAAGATCGAATCGAGCGAGGAGACGATGGACGTGGTGCAGTCCACCGTGCGCGCCTTCGAGGAGGCGAAGTTCGGATCGGGCTGGGACATGACCGACTCGATCGGCTACTTCCACCAGCTCCTGCCGGCCGTGGGCGCCTTCCGGATCACGGTGACCGGCGCCGAGGGCATGTTCAAACTCAGCCAGGAGCAGCCCGCCGAGGTGCGCGGGCGGGTGCTGGACTCCTTCACCCACAGCGGGTGCACGCGGCAGCACGACACGGCCGACCTCATGCGGCAGCTGCCCTGACCGGCCGGACGGGGGCCCGGGCCCTCGGCGCCCGGGCCCCCAGGGCCCGCACTCCCCCGCGGAGTGCGGGCCCGACGGTCCGCCGTCGTGCGCGCGGTGTTCAGGCATCGGGGGCCGGCCTGTCGGGCTCCCCCGTCCCCGCCGGCGGTTTCGGCCCTTCGATCTCCAAGGGGCCCCGGACCTCCGGCGGCTGCCGGGACCCGGCCGCCGCCGTGAGCTCCGCCGGCCCCTCCACGGCCTCCTCCAGCCTGCCGAGCTCCGCCAGGGCCTGCTTCGCGGCGCTGTCCAGGGTGACGAGCACCCAGCGTTCGAAGTCGACACCCGCCTGCTCGGCGGCCTTGTGCCACCACTCCAGACGGCTGCCCGGCACTTCCAGCCTCCGCGTCGGTTCCGCGGGGACCCGGACCCGGTCCTGGCTCTCGCGGGCGGCGCGGATGGCGCTGCGCAGCTGTTTGGTGGTCCACCGGCACTGCTCGGCACGGTCGAGCCAGGTCTCCTGCTCGTCGTGCGGCAGGGACGCCAGCTCCGCGTGGTGCTGGAAGCTGAGGGAGCCCCGCCGTCGGCCGAAGTCGAACCGGCGGGAGACCCAGGCGTAGTTGCGCAGCGTCTGGTACTGGAGCCCCGCGGCCCTGATCCCGCGCTGGTAGCGGTCGGTGTAGTGGTCCTTGCCGTACACGAGCCAGTCGCCCAGCCACCATGAAGAGGAATCTACGATTCCGGACAGCTGGCGGCCGGCCTTCTCCCAGTCGTCGAAGGACATCCCCGCAGGCATCTGCAGACCCACCTTGGTGGTCAGCACCTGACCGCGCCGCGGGTCCTCGCCCATGCCCCTGTGCGGCTTCGGCGCCGCCTCGGGGCCCGTACGGATCCGACCCGTTCTCGATCCCTCGATGTCGCCGACCTGAATCGCCATCGTGCCTCCACGTGAAGGGGCCAACAGAACAGGTGTGGAGGCTCGCAGCACGTGCTAAAGGCGTGCCAAAGCCGCCCGCGGCGTCCCGTCGACGGGACGGGAACGACCGACTCGTCGAACAATCGAACAGCAGTTGCCCGCTGCCGCCGCCTGTCGTCGCCGTTCTGTTCTCCGCCTCCCGGCCGAGAGGTATGTTCATTCTCGGCCAGAGTTTCCCCGCAGCGGCTCGGCAGAATTCCCAGCGCCGCCGGCTCGGCTTTTTCACGAGGCACCAGAGGTAGAGCGGAACGGCTACGGCCATTTCTCCGCGCCCGCACTGCGCCTCCCTATTCATCTCATTCAGTCGATTCGGCATGAGCAGGAGGATCGGAAATGACGCACTCACGGGCCCACAAGTCGCCCGTCTCGTCGCGTGCGGCGAGGCTCAAGGGCAGCGGGCTGACCGAGGTGTTCATGCTGGCGCGGACCCGCGACGCCGTCGATCTGGCGGTCGGCACACCGGGCCACCCCGAGACCTCCGCGGACCTGATCGAGGAGGCGGCCCGTGCCATGCGGGCCGGCCACAACCAGTACGAGCACCCCAACGGGGACGCCCTGCTGCGGCAGCGGATCGCGGAGTCCCTCGGCACCCCCACCGACCCGGACACCGAGATCACGGTCACCGCGGGCGCGACGGAGGCCCTCTTCGTCGCGCTGCTGGCGACCGTCGATCCCGGCGACGAGGTCATCCTCCTCGACCCCGGCTTCGACCACTTCAGCGCCGCCGTCGAACTGACCGGGGCGGTACCCCGCTACGTACGGCTGCACGCGCCCGAGTGGCGCTTCGACCCCGCCGAGCTGGCCGCCGCCTTCTCCCCCCGGACCCGGGCCGTCGTCCTGAACACCCCCGGCAACCCGACCGGACGCGTGCTCACCCGCCAGGAGCTGGGCGAGATCGCCGCGTTGTGCGAGCGGTGGGACGTCACCGTGATCTCCGACGAGGTCTACCGCGCCTTCGTCTTCGACGGGCGCACCCACGTCTCCGTGGCCGACGTGCCCGGGCTGGCCGAGCGCAGCATCGTCGTCGGGTCCCTGTCCAAGAGCCACGCCGTCAGCGGATGGCGGCTGGGCTTCCTGCGCTCCGACCCCGTGCGCACGGGCGCCCTGCGCCAGGTGCACGAGCTCACCACGCTGGGCGCCGCGGTCCCCCTCCAGGTGGCCGCAGGGCGCACCGCCCACGGCGTCGACCTGACGGTCGCGGCGGCCGAGATGGCCGACCGGCGCGACCTCGCCCAGGACGTCTTCTCCCGCGCGGGCATGAAGTTCGCCCCCGCGGAGGGCGGTTGCTTCCTCTTCGCCGACATCTCCCCGCTCACCGGCGGCCGGCAGGACAGCCTCGGCTTCGTCCGCGAACTCCTGGACCGGACCGGGGTGCTGGTCGTACCCGGAACGCCCTTCTTCGCCGACCCCGCCGACGGGGAGAGTTACGTGCGCATCGCGTTCAACCGGCAGACCGCGGTCCTGCGCGAGGCCGAGCGCCGCCTCTTGAACACCTGACCGCCGACCACAACGGGGAGGAAAGGCATGAAGCACCGCAGCGCCGGCCCGCTGGGCCCGCTTCCGGAGTTCCTCGGTCAGTACGTGGCCGGGGAGGGGCAGGTCCCCGACGGCATCGACGTCGTCCCGTTCTTCACGCCCGCCGGCGACAAGATGTGGCTGGTGTGCGACTACGCGCTGGCCCGCCGGGTCCTGACGGACAAGAGGTTCAGCCGCGCCGAGGCCCTCACGCCGCAGGCCCCCAAGCTCAACGACGCCCAACCCGTGCCGAATTCCATGATGAGCATGGACGGAGCGGACCACTCCAGGCTGCGGCGCGTCGTGACCAAGGCGTTCACCACCGGCCGCACGGCCGCCATGGCGCCGGCCGTGGAGGAGCTGGCCGACCGCCACCTCGACGCCCTGGCCGCGTCGGGGCCGGGCACCGACCTGATCGAGGCGCTCGTCGCACCGCTGCCACTGGCCGTCCTGTGCTCGCTGCTCGGCGTACCCCCCGAGGACGCCACCCGCTTCCGCGACTGGGTCGAGGTGCTCTTCGACATCTCCGCCAGCACCCCGCAGGAGAAGGCCCGCCGCCGCCTCGAACTCATCGACTACATGGCCGACCTGATCGACCACAAGCGCCGCCGGCCGCAGGACGACCTGCTCACCTCCATGATCGCGGCGCACGAGCAGGGCGACCTGTCCATGGGCGAGCTGCTCACCATGGGACTCACCCTGCTGATGGCCGGCTACGAGACCGTCGTCGGGCAGCTCGGCCTGTCGGTGCACGCCCTGCTCCGCGACCCCGCCGCGTACGGGGAGCTGTGCGGGCGGCCCGACCGGCTGGCCCCCACGGTCGAGGAACTGCTGCGGCTGACCCCCTCCACCCCGATCAGCTTCCCCCGGGTGGCGGTGGAAGCCGTACCGCTCGGCAGCGTCACCATCCAGGCCGGGGAGGGCGTCATCGTCTCCCTGCTGCACGGGAACCGGGACGGCAAGACGTTCACGGAACCCGGACTGCTGGATCCGCAGGGGCACGACGCCGCCCACCTGACGTTCGGGCACGGCGTCCACCGGTGTCTCGGCGCCCCGCTGGCCAGGCTCCAGTTGCAGATCGTGCTGGAGCGGCTGACGCGGCGGTTCCCGACCCTGCGGACGGCCTCGGGGCCTGACGCCGTGGTCTGGAAGGACGGCCTCGGCACGCGCGGGCTGGCCCGGCTGCACGTGGAGTGGTAGCCGCCGCAAGCGGGCCGGTCGTACAGGCGGGTCGCCTCCCGGGTGTTCCGGGCGGCCCCCTCGAAGTGCTGCTCCCCGGAACACCTTTGGACTTGGAGTGAGGATCCGCATGTCTGTCGAGACCACCCGCAGCGATGCCGAGTTCGTCGGGGACGCCGGGACCACCGGGGAGCCCGTCGCCGTCATCGGGCTGTCCTGCCGCTTCCCGGGGGCGGACGGGCCCGCCGAGGGCTTCGACCCGGCGTTCTTCCGTCTCGGGCCGGAGGCGGCCGCGTCGGTGGACGCGCGGCAGCGGCTCCTGCTGGAGCTGTGCTGGGAGGCCCTGGAGGGGGCCGGGATCGTACCGGCGTCGCTGCGCGGGGCCGCCGGTACGGGGCTCTTCCTCGGCGTGGACGACGAGGGCGGGGCCGAGGCCCTCGCCGGTGGGGTCGGGGCCGTGTTCGGCCTGAGCGGTGTGCGCCGGACCGTGCGCGCGGGAGCCGCGGCCGCACCGGCGGCTGTGCACCTCGCGGCCGAGAGCCTGCGCTCCGGGGAGAGCCTGATCGCCCTCGCGGGCACCACGGACGGGGCCGTCGTCGTCCTCAAGCCCCTGCCCCGGGCCGAGGCGGACGGCGACAGGATCCTCGCCGTGCTCGCCACCACGGGCCCGGCGGCCGGACCCGGAGCCGGCACCGGGACCGGGGCCGGGGCCGGGGCTTCAGCCCAGGACCGGGCCGCCGCCATGGACAAGGCGGGTCCCGCCGAGGGCGAGGAGGCCGACGGAGCGGATGCCGCGGGCGGCGGCCCCACCGAAGGTCCGGACGCCGGGCGGCCCGCGGCGGTCCGCGAAGCGGTCGACGGTGACGGCGGCGCCCGCCGGTCGGTGGACGACGTCGGCCGGGGCGTCGGACGGCCGGGCGAAGCCGACGGC
Organism: Streptomyces erythrochromogenes; assembly: GCF_036170895.1. Taxonomy (NCBI): domain Bacteria; kingdom Bacillati; phylum Actinomycetota; class Actinomycetes; order Kitasatosporales; family Streptomycetaceae; genus Streptomyces; species Streptomyces erythrochromogenes. Next base: position 2,236,344 of record NZ_CP108036.1, read on the forward strand.
GGCCTCACGGCCGGAGCGGCGGGTACCACCTCGGACGAGCCGGGCGCCGGCGGCGAAGCCGACGCCAGGCGCGAGGACTTCGCCGGAGGCGACGGGTTCACCCGGGCGGCCGGGGCCGCCGACGAGGGTGAGGACTTCGCCGGAGGCGACGGGTTCGCCGGGGCAGGGGCCCGGGCCGGGGCGCGGCTGGCCGCGGCGGTGCGCTCCGCTGGGGCCGGGCAGGCCGGCGTGGTTCGTGCGGTCGACGGGAACGGGGTGGTGTGGGCCGTGGAGGTCGACGGAACGCCCCGCGGCGGTGCACAGGAACGGTTCGCCGGGCGGCCGGCCGCCTTCCGGGCCGGCGTGCTGCCGTGGGTGCTCTCCGGGCACAGCGCGCAGGCCGAGCGCGCCCGGGCGGGGCAGCTCCTCGCACAGCTCGCCGAGGGCGCCGGCGATCGCGCCGACCTCGCCGCCATCGGCCACTCGCTGGCCGTCTCGCGCACCGCGTTCGCGCACCGCTCCGTCCTGCTGGCCGCCACCGGGGCGGAGTTCACGGAGGAACTGGCCGCGCTGGCCGAGGGCCGCCGCGGCCCCGGACGCGTGGGCGGCACGGCCGTGCCGCGCGACCGGACCGTCTTCGTCTTCCCCGGCCACGGCGCGCAGTGGCCCGGCATGGCCGCCGACCTGCTCGACGCCTCGGACGTCTTCCTCGCCAGTGTCCGGGCCACCGCCGAAGCGCTCGCCCCGTACGTCGACTGGTCCCTGGAGGACGTACTGCGCGGTGCGCCCGGCGCACCCGCGCCCGACCGCATCGACGTCGTCCAGCCCGCCCTGTTCGCCACCTCCCTCGGTCTCGCCGCCCTCTGGCGCTCCTTCGGCATCGAGCCGGCCGCGGTCGTCGGCCACAGCATCGGCGAGATGGCGGCGGCCGTCGTCGCGGGCGGACTGACCCTGGAGGACGGCGCCCGGACCAGCGCGCTCTGCGGCAAGGCCCAGGCCCGGCTCGCGGGACGCGGCTCCATGCTCTCGATCCTGCTGCCCCTCGACGAGGTGCGGCCGAGGATCGCCCCGTACGGCGGGCGGCTCTCCGTCGCGGGCGTCAACGGGCCGCGCTCGATCACCGTGGCCGGCGACCTCGACGCCGTCGAGCAGCTCCAGGAGGAGCTCACCGCCGAGGGCGTGCGGGTCAGGCGCGTCGCCATCGACTACGCGGCGCACTCCGCGCACATCGACGAGGTCCACGAAGAGCTGCTCACCGCGCTGGCCCCGGTCCGCCCGCGCAGGGGGAGCATCCCCTTCTACTCGGCCCTGACGGGCGCGCTGCTCGACACCCGCTCGCTGGACGCCTCGTACTGGTTCCGCAGCCTGCGCGAGACCGTGCTGTTCGAGAGCTCGGTCCGGTGCGTGGCCGACCACGACCTCTTCGTCGAGATCGGCCCGCACCCGGTGCTGACGCTGCCCCTCGAACAGACCCTGGAGGCCACCGGGTCCACCGCCGCCGTGGTCGGCTCGCTGCGGCGGGGCACGGACGGCCCGCACCGCTTCCTGTCCTCCGCGGCCGAGGCGTACGCGCACGGCGCCCCGGTGGACTGGAGCCCCGTCTTCCCCGCGGACGCCCCGGTCGTCGCCCTGCCCACGTACCCCTTCCGGCCCGGTACGTCCGCCACCGGCGACCCCTTCGGGACCGGCGGTGACCCCGAGCGCACGGCCCGGTTCCTGATGGACCTGGTGCGCTCCGAGGCGGCCCTGGTCCTCGGCCGCGGCACGGGCGCGGACATCGACCCCGCCCGCACCTTCCAGGAGCTCGGGTTCGACTCCGCGACCGCGGTGGAACTGCGCAACCGGCTCGTCGCCGCCACCGGTCTGAAGCTGCCCACCACCCTGCTGTTCGACCGGCCCACCCCCGAGAAGCTGGTCGCCCGGCTCGCCGAGCTCTCCGGGACGGTGGCCGCGCACCGGCCCGTCTCCCGGTCCGTCCCGCGCCGGGACCACGGCTCCGATGAGCCCGTCGCGATCGTCTCCATGGCGTGCCGCTTCCCGGGCGGGGTGGAGTCCCCCGAGGACCTGTGGCGGCTGCTCGTGGAGGAGCGCGACGCCGTCTCCGAGTTCCCCGGCAACCGCGGCTGGGCCCTGGAGACCCTCTTCGACGGGGACCCCGACCGCGCGGGCACCTCGTACACCCGCCGGGGCGGGTTCCTGCACGACGTCGACCGGTTCGACGCCGAGTTCTTCGGGATCAGCCCGCGCGAGGCCACGGCCATGGACCCGCAGCAGCGCATGGTGCTCGAAACCGTGTGGGAGGCCGTGGAGCGCGCCGGGATCGATCCGGCGGCGCTGCGCGGCAGCGGTACCGGCGTGTACGTCGGCGCCATGGCGCAGGACTACGGTCCGCGGCTGCACGAGGCGGGCGAGGGCGTCGGCGGCTACCTGCTGACCGGCACGTACACGAGCGTGGTCTCCGGCCGCGCCTCCTACACCCTCGGTCTGGAGGGCCCGGCCGTCACCGTCGACACCGCGTGCTCGGCCTCGCTCGTGGCGCTGCACACGGCCGCCCAGGCGCTGCGGGCCGGGGAGTGCGAACTGGCCCTGGCCGGCGGTGTGACGGTGATGGCAACCCCCGGCATGTTCGTGGAGTTCAGCCGCCAGCGCGGACTGTCGGTGGACGGCCGCTGCAAGTCGTTCGCGGAGGCGGCGGACGGTACGGGCTGGGGCGAGGGCGCCGGCATGCTGCTGCTGGAGCGGCTCTCCGACGCGCGGCGCAACGGGCACGAGGTCCTCGCGGTCATCCGCGGCTCGGCCGTCAACCAGGACGGCGCCAGCAACGGGCTGAGCGCCCCCAGCGGTCCCTCCCAGGAGCGGGTCATCCGTGAGGCCCTGGCCGCCTCCGGCCTGTCGGCCGCGGACGTCGACGCCGTCGAGGCGCACGGTACGGGCACCCGGCTCGGCGACCCCATCGAGGCCCAGGCCGTCCTGGCCACCTACGGACAGGACCGTGACCCCGGCCGCCCGCTGTTCCTGGGCTCGCTGAAGTCGAACATCGGGCACACCCAGGCCGCCGCCGGCGTGGGCGGCGTCATCAAGATGGTCATGGCGATCCGCAACGGCCTGCTGCCGCGCACCCTCCACGTGGACGCCCCGACCTCGCACGTGGACTGGTCGAGCGGAGCGGTCTCGCTGCTGACCGAGGCCGTGCCGTGGCCGGCGGGCGACCGGCCGCGCCGGGCCGGCGTCTCCTCCTTCGGTGTCAGCGGCACCAACGCCCACCTCGTCCTGGAGCAGGCCGCGGAACCGGAGGCCGGCGGAGCCGCGCCCGCCGAAGAGGTGCCCGCCGATGGCGCGCCCGTCCCCTTCCTCGTGTCCGCGAAGACCGACCAGGCACTGCGGGCCCAGGCCGGCAGGCTCCTGGACCACCTGCGCGACAACCCCGGCGTCCCCCTCGCGGACATCGGCCGCTCCCTCGCCGTCGGCCGCGCCCACTTCGACCGGCGGGCCGCGGTGGTCGCCGGTGACCGCGCGGAGCTGGAGCAGGGCCTGCGGGCACTGGTCGAGGGCGCCACCGCCCGAGGCCTGGTCACCGGGCAGAGCCGGCCCGCGGCCCGCCCCGTGTTCGTCTTCCCGGGGCAGGGCGCGCAGTGGGTGGGCATGGCGGCCGGCCTGCTGGAGTCCTCCCCGGTGTTCGCCCGCCGGATGGCCGAGTGCGCGGCGGCGCTGGACCCGCTGGTCGACTGGTCGCTCCTGGATGTCGTCCGGGGCGCGCAGGGGGCTCCCGGCTTCGAGCGCGTGGACGTCGTACAGCCCGTCCTGTGGTCGGTGATGGTGTCCCTGGCCGCGGTGTGGCGCTCGCTGGGGGTCGAACCGGCCGCCGTGATCGGCCACTCGCAGGGCGAGATCGCGGCGGCCTGCGTGGCCGGCGTACTGAGCGTCGAGGACGCCGCCCGCGTCGTGGCGCTGCGCAGCCGCGCGCTGACCGTGCTGTCGGGCCGCGGCGGCATGATGTCCGTGGCCCAGCCGGCCGCGTGGGTGCGCGAGCGCATCGGCGCCTGGCAGGGCAGGATCTCCGTCGCCGCGGTCAACGGCCCGGCCCAGACCGTGGTCTCCGGCGACCCGGAGGCCCTGCGCGAGTTCCTGGCCCGGGCCAAGGAGGAGGGGGCGCGGGCCCGTCTCGTCGATGTGGACTACGCCTCCCACTCGGCCCACGTGGAAGAGCTGGAGGGCGAGCTGGCGCGGCTCCTCGACGGGATCGGGGCGGGCCCGGGAGACGTACCGGTCTACTCGTCGCTGACCGGGGCGCTGCTGCTCGACGCGAGCGTGATGGGCGCCGGGTACTGGTACCAGAACCTGCGTGAGACCGTGCAGTTCGAGCAGGCGGTCGGGGAGCTCCTCGCGGCCGGGCACCACACGTTCATCGAGGTCAGCCCGCACCCGGTGCTCACCATCGGAGTGCAGGCCGCCCTCGACGAGGCGGGTGTGCGGGGCACCGCCCTGGGTACCCTGCGCCGCGACGAGGACGAGGCCGGGCGGCTGCTGCTCGCGCTCGGCGAGGCCCACTGCCACGGCATCGGCGTCGACTGGTCCGCCGTGTTCGCCGGTACGGGCGCCCGCCGGGTCCAGCTGCCGACGTACGCCTTCCAGCGGAGCCGGTTCTGGCTCGACACCCCGGTCACGGCGGAGGACCCGTCCGGGCTGGGCCTCACGCCGGCGGAGCACCCGCTGCTGGGCGCGGTGACCAGCCTCGCCGACCGTGAGGGCGTGCTGTTCACGGGCCGTGTCTCACGCCGTACCCACCCCTGGGTCGTCGACCACGCGGTCGTCGGCACGGTCCTGCTGCCCGGCACCGCCCTCGTCGACATGGCCGTCTCCGCGGGCGACCGCTTCGGCCACGACCGGCTCCGGGAGCTGGTGCTGGAGGCTCCGCTGCTCGTCCCCGAGGAGGGCGGCGTCCACCTCCAGGTCGCGCTCGGACCGGCCGAGGAGTCGGGCACCCGGTCCGTCACCGTCCACTCCCGCCCCGAGGGCGCGGGCGACGCGGAGTGGACCCGGCACGCCTCGGGCGTACTGGCCACCGGCGAGCACCCGGTCCCCGCCGCCGCGCCGGCCTGGCCGCCGCAGGGCGCGCGGCCGGTCCCCCTCGACGACGTCTACGAGCGCCTCGCCGACCGCGGTTACGAGTACGGGCCGGTCTTCCAGGGCTTGGGCCGTGCCTGGCTGTCGGGCGAGGAGCGGTTCGCGGAGGTCTCCCTCACGCAGGACCAGCACGCCGACGCCTCGGCCTTCGCGATCCACCCGGCGCTCCTCGACGCGGCCCTGCACGCGATGCTGCTCGGTGACGGCACCGAGCTGGCCATCCCGTTCTCCTTCAGCGGGGTCACCCTGCACGCCGCGGGTGCGACCGCGCTGCGCGTGCACGTGGTTCCGGTCGACGCCAACACCGCGTCGCTGACCGCGACGGACCCCGAGGGCCGGCCCGTCGTCACGATCGACTCGATCACACTGCGTCCGGCCGGTGACCTCCGTGCCGCGCAGAGCGCGAGCGCGGGGCGGCACTCCGGGCTGCACCGGCTGGTGTGGAAGCCCGTTCCGCGGGCGGCCGCGGAGACCGCGGCGGGGCTGTGGGCTGTGCTGGGGTCCGATCCGCACGGGTTGGCGGCGGCCGTCTCGGGTGACGCGTACGCCGACGTCGCCGAACTACGGACGGCTCTGAGCGACGGCGCCCAACTGCCGTCCTTCATAGCCCTGTCGGAGAGCTTCACGGAGGTGCACGGGGCGGTTCAGAGCACCCTGGCCACCCTCCAGGAACTCCTGGCCGACACCGCGCTCGACTCCACCCGGATCGTCGTCCTCACCCGCGGCGCCACCGCCCTCACCACCGACGAGGACATCCACGACCTGCCCGCGGCCGCCCTCACCGGCCTCGTCCGCACCGCGCAGAACGAATACCCGGGCCGCATCACCCTCCTCGACATCGACAACACCGAGCACCTCGCCGCGGCAGCCCACACCGCAGCCACCCACCCCGACACCCAGTACGCCCTCCGCGACGGCCGACTCCACACCCCCCGCCTCGAGAACACCCCCACCACCCCGGGCACCGCGCTGGACCCGGAGGGCACGGTCCTCATCACCGGCGGCACCGGCGGACTCGGCCACATCCTCGCCCGCCACCTCGTCACCCACCACGGCGCCAAACACCTCCTCCTCACCAGCCGCACCGGCCCCAACGCACCCGGAGCCCGACAACTCCACGACGAACTCACCGCAGCCGGCGCCCACATCACCATCACCGCCTGCGACACCTCCAACCGCCAAGCACTCAAAAACCTCCTCGACACCATCCCCACCGACCACCCCCTCACCACCGTCATCCACGCCGCAGGCACCCTCAACGACGCCACCCTCGACAACCTCACCCCCCACCACGTCACCCACGTCCTCCACCCCAAAACCGACACCGCCCACCACCTCCACCAACTCACCCAGAACCACAACCTCACCCACTTCATCCTCTTCTCCTCCATCGCCGGACTCATCGGAAACCCCGGCCAAGCCAACTACGCCGCCGCCAACACCTACCTCGACGCACTCGCCCACCACCGCCACCACCACAACCTCCCCGCCACCAGCCTCGCCTGGGGACTCTGGGACACGAGCACCGGCAGCATGGCCGCCCAGTTCTCGGACGCCGACATGAAGCGGTGGGCCGACAAGGGCATCCTTCCGCTGACCCCCGAACGCGGCATGGAGCTGTTCGACGCCGCTCTCGGCGCCGGGCAACCGGTTCTGGTGCCAATCGAGTTGGACCTCCAGGCGCTGCGCGCCCCGGAGGCGACGGCGCCGGCGCTGCTGCGCACCCTGGTCCGCGCGCCGCGCCGCCGGGCCGCCGCGGCCGCCGGTTCTTCCTGGGCCGAGCGCACCGCCGCGCTCGCCCCCGGCGACCGCCGTCGGGCGGCGCTGGAACTCGTACGGGCCACGGTCGCGGCCGTCCTCGGCCTCGCGGGGCCCTCCGCCGTCAACGACAGCGGCCCGTTCATCCAGTTGGGCATGGACTCCCTGACCGGCATGGAGCTGCGGCGCAGGCTGGCCTCGGACAGCGGCATCGCCGTTCCCGCCACCGCCGTCTTCGACCACCCCACCCCCGGCGCCCTCACGGACTTCGTCGTCGCCGAGCTCGGCAAGATCGCCGGGGAGGCGGCGGCCCGGTCCGAGCGGCAGGACGCGAACGGATCCGGGGCCGGCTCCGGCGTCGGCCGGGACGACCCGATCGTGATCGTCGGCATGGCCTGCCGCTACCCGGGCGACACCCGTTCCCCCGACGACCTGTGGCGGCTCGTCGCCGACGGCACCGACGCCATCGGCCCCTTCCCCACCAACCGCGACTGGGACGTCGACGGCCTCTACGACCCCGACCCCACCCGGGCGGGCAAGAGCTACACCCGGCACGGCGGATTCCTCTACGACGCCGACCGTTTCGACGCCGAGTTCTTCGGGGTTTCGCCGCGTGAGGCGTACGCGATCGACCCGCAGCAGCGCCTGCTCCTGGAGACCGCCTGGGAGAGCTTCGAGCACGCGGGCATCGACCCGGCCACCCTGCGCGGCAGCCGGACGGGCGTGTTCGTCGGCACCATGTACGACGACTACGCTTCCCGGCTGTCCTCCGTCCCGGTCGAGTACGAGGGCTACCTGAGCACGGGCAGTGCCGGCAGCGTCGCCTCCGGGCGGTTGTCCTACACCTTCGGGCTGGAGGGCCCGGCCATCACCGTCGACACGGCCTGCTCCTCCTCGCTCGTGGCCCTGCACCTGGCCGCCCAGGCCCTGCGCCAGGGCGAGTGCAGCCTGGCCGTGGCGGGCGGTGCCACCGTGATGGCCACTCCGCGGCCCTTCGTGGAGTTCAGCCGACAGCGCGGCCTCGCGCCCGACGGCCGGGTGAAGTCGTTCTCCGCCTCGGCGGACGGGACGACCTGGAGCGAGGGTGTGGGCGTACTGCTCCTGGAGCGGCTCTCCGACGCCCGCCGCAACGGACACCCCGTACTGGCCGTGGTCCGCGGATCCGCCGTCAACCAGGACGGCGCCAGCAACGGCCTCACCGCACCCAACGGCCCCTCCCAGGAACGAGTGATCCGCGAAGCCCTCGCCGCCTCCGGCCTGTCGGCCGCCGACGTCGACGCCGTCGAGGCCCACGGCACCGGAACCACCCTCGGCGACCCCATCGAAGCCCAGGCCATCCTCGCCACCTACGGACAGGACCGCGACACCGACCGGCCCCTGCACCTCGGCTCGCTCAAGTCCAACATCGGCCACTCCCAGGCCGCCGCGGGCGTCGGCGGCGTCATCAAGATGGTCATGGCCATGCGCCACGGCATACTCCCCCAGACCCTGCACGTCGACGCTCCGACCCCGCACGTGGACTGGTCGAGCGGCGCGGTCTCGCTGCTGACCGAGCGCACCCCGTGGCCGGAGACCGACCGGCCCCGCCGGTCGGCGGTCTCCTCCTTCGGGATCAGCGGAACCAACGCCCACGTCGTCCTCGAACAGGCCCCCGCCACCGCACCCGAGCCCGCCCGCGAGGCAGCGCTTCCCTCACCTCTGCCGTGGGTGGTCTCCGGCCGCGGTGCGGACGGCCTGCGCGCCCAGGCCGCGCTGCTGCGGCGGTCGGCCGCCGAGGCCGGCTCGGACGGCGGCTTCGGCCTCGCGCACCTGGACATCGGCCACGCCCTGGCCACCACGCGGGCCGCGCTCCCGGACCGTGCCGTCGTCCTCGCCGACGACCCGGCCGCCCTGCTGGCCGGCCTGGACGCGCTGGCCCGCGGCGAATCCGCGCCGCAGCTGGTGACCGGGGATCCGGACCGGGCGGCCGGGACCTCCGGGATGGCCTTCCTCTTCACGGGGCAGGGCAGTCAGCGGCCCGGCATGGGCCGTGAGCTGTACGGGACCCACCCCGTCTACGCCCGCGCCCTGGACGAGGTCTGCGCACGGATGGACGTGCACCTGGGCCGGTCGCTCAGGGAGCTGATCCTCTCCGAGGAGGGGAGCGAGCAGGCCGCGCTCCTCGACAGGACGCAGTACACCCAGCCCGCGCTGTTCGCCGTCGAGGTCGCGCTGTTCCGGCTCGTGGAGGAGTACGGGCTGACCCCCGACCACCTCCTCGGCCATTCGGTGGGCGAGCTGGCCGCCGCGCACGTCGCGGGGGTGCTCTCCCTCGACGACGCCTGCAAGCTCGTCGCCACCCGCGGCCGCCTGATGCAGTCCGCCCCCTCCGGCGGCGCCATGATCGCCATCGAAGCCACCGAAACCGAGATACGCAACACCCTCCCCACCCACCACGGCCACCTCGACATCGCCGCGATCAACACCCCCCACTCCACCGTCATCACCGGCGACCACGACGCAGCCCACCAACTCGCCACCACCTGGCGCAACAACGGCCGACGCACCAAACAACTCAACGTCAGCCACGCCTTCCACTCACCCCACATGGACGCCATCCTCAACGACTTCCGCACCACCGCCGCCGAACTGACCTACCACGCCCCCACCATCCCCATCATCTCCAACCTCACCGGAGAGCCCGCCACCACCGAACAACTCACCGACCCCCACTACTGGGTCCAACACCTGCGCCACACCGTCCGCTTCAACGACGCCATCCAGCACCTCCGAAACCAGAACGTCACCACATTCCTGGAGCTCGGCCCGGACAGCGTGCTCACCGCCATGACCCGTACGATCCTGGCCTCCGGGGAGCCGGAGACCGGCCGGGCGGCCGGGCAGCCGGTCGCCGCGGCCCCGCTGCTGCGCAAGGGCCGGCCCGAGGGCGCGACCCTCGCGGCGGCGCTCGCGGAGGCCCACGTACGGGGCCGGGACGTGCGGTGGGACGGGTTCCTGCCCGACGGCCGGGCCGTCGCCCTGCCCACGTACCCGTACCAGCGCGACAGCTACTGGCTGAGCGCTCCGGCGGCCCCCGCGGCACCGAAGCCGGCCGGCGGGCATCCGCTGCTGGACGGGGCGGTCGAACTCGCGGCGGGACAGGGGTGGTTGTTCACCGGGACCCTTGATGCCGAGGTCCACCCGTGGCTCTCGGAGCACACCGTCCTGGGTCGGCCGCTGCTGCCCGGTGCGGCCGTCGCCGAGCTCGCCCTGTACGCGGCCGGCCGGACGGGAGCCGCGGAGGTCGCCGAGCTCACGCTCGAACAGCCGCTGGCGCTCGACGGACGTGTCGCCCTCCAGCTCATGGTGGGTGCGGCCGGTGAGGACGGGACGCGTCCCCTCGCCCTGCACTCCCGGCCGGAGGGGACCGCGGACGGTGCCTGGGTGCGGCACGCTTCCGGCCTGCTGGCCGACGACGTTCCCGTGGCGACGGGCGAGGAGCCCGACCTCGCCGTCTGGCCGCCCCTGGGCGCCACCGAGATCCCCGTCGACGGCCTCTATCCCCGGCTCGCCGAGCGCGGATACGCGTACGGGCCCGCCTTCCAGGGGCTGCGCAAGGCCTGGCAGCACGGCACCGACGTCTACGCCGAGATCGCCCTCCCCGACACGGACAGCGGCACCGGCACCGGCACCGGCACCGGCACCGGCACCGGCACCGAAGGCTTCGCCCTCCACCCCGCCGCCCTCGACGCCGCCCTGCACACGGCACTGGTCGGGCCCGGCGCAGGGGACCGGCTGGTGGTGCCCTTCGCGTGGAGCGCGTTGGCCCTGCGGGCCTGCGGTGCGGCACGGCTGCGGGTCCGCCTGCGGCGGGGGCCGGGCGAGGTGCACGCGCTGCTGATCGCGGACGAGAACGGCGTCCCGGTGTTCACGGCCGGCGGCCTCGCGGTGCGCGAGCTCCAGGCCGATGCGGCGGCCGCCGCCGGGCCGGTCCACGGGGCCGGGCTGTTCGAACTGCACTGGTCTCCGCTGCGGGCGGCGACGCCCGTACCGGCCGGCCCGTGGGCGGTACTCGGCGACGGCGCAGCCCTCGCCGACGCCGTACGCGCCGCCGGCGTGGCCGTACGCACCTACCCGGGGCTGGAAGCGCTGCGGGCGGCGGTCGACGCCGGGGCCCCGGTGCCGACCTCGGTCCTGGCCGCCGTACCGGACGCCGGCGGCCGGACCGTGCTCGCGGTCCTCGAACTGGCCCAGGCCTGGCTGGCGGACGAGCGCTTCGCGGACTCCCGGCTCGCCGTCCTCACCCGGGGGGCGGTCGCCGTCGCGGACACCGAACACCCGGATCCCGCCCTGGCGGCGGTCTGGGGCCTGGTCCGCTCCGCGCAGTCCGAACAGCCCGGCCGCTTCGCCCTGGTCGACACCGACGGGCGGCCCGAGTCCGTACGCGTCCTCCCCCAGGCCCTGGCCTCGGCACAGCCGCAGCTCGCCCTGCGGGCCGGACGGGCTTCCGCGCCGGCCCTGCGCGGCCACCGGCCCGCCGGCCCGGCCGTGGACGCCCCGGCGGTGTTCGGAGCGGACAGCCACGTCCTGGTCACCGGCGGTCTGGGCACCCTGGGCCGGCTGCTGGCCCGGCACCTGGTCAAGCAGCACGGCGTGGGCCGGCTGCTGCTGACCGGCCGGCGCGGTCCGGCGACCCCGGGCGCGGAGGAGTTCACGGCCGAACTGGCCTCCCTGGGCGCGGAGGTGACCGTCGCCGCCTGCGACACCGGCGACCGGGCGGCGCTGGCCGCCCTGCTGGCCGCCGTCCCCGCGGACCGGCCGCTGACCGCGGTCGTCCACGCCGCGGGTGTCACCGACGACTCGGTCCTGGCGGGGCTCACTCCGGAGCGGATGGAAGGGGTGCTGCGGCCCAAGGCCGACGCCGCCCTCCACCTGCACGAGCTGACCCGGGACCTGGGCATGGAGCTGTCGGCGTTCGTCCTCTTCTCCTCCCTCGCCGGCACCCTGGGCTCCGCGGGACAGGGCAACTACGCGGCGGCCAACGCCTTCCTGGACGCCCTCGCCGGCCGGCGCCGCGCCGAAGGGCTGCCGGCCGTGTCGCTGGCCTGGGGCCTGTGGGCGCAGGAGAGCACGCTGACCGGGGACCTGGGTGCGGCGGACCTGAAGCGTCTGGCCCGCTCCGGGATCGGGGCGCTGTCCGCGGAGGACGGCCTGGCCCTGTTCGACGCGGCCGTCGCCTCCGGCGCCCCGGTCCTGACGGCGGCCCACCTCGACCTGCGGACGGCGGATCCGGACGCGGTCGCGTTCCTGCTGCGGGGGCTGGCCCCGGCCCGCCGCGCCGGGGGTTCCGCGCGGGCGGCGGCCCGCAGCACCGCGGCCGGTCTGCACGAGCGGCTGGCCCGGGCGCCCCGGCGGGAGCACCACCACATCCTGCTCGAGGCCGTACGCACCGAAGTGGCCGCGGTACTGGGCCACTCGGACGGCGACCGGGTGGCGGCCGACCGCCGGTTCCAGGACCTCGGCTTCGACTCCCTCACCGCGGTCGAGCTGCGCAACCGCCTGACGGCCGCGACCGGCGTCAAGCTGCCGCCCACGCTCGTCTTCGACCACCCGACGCCGGGCGCCCTGGCGGACCGGCTGCGCGCGGCGCTCGTCCCCGAGGTCCCGGCGCAGGACACCCCCGAGGAGGCCGCGGACGCCGCCGGAGGGCCGGACGGTGCGCGCGGGGACAGGAGCGGGGGTGAGAGCGCGCTGGACTCGATGAGCGCCGACGACCTGGTCCGCCTGGCCCTGGGCCAGAGCTGAGGAAGACACCCACCCCCCGCCCGGGTCCGGACCCGTTCCGGACCCGGGCCGAGCAACCAGACCCACACCCAGACCCCGACAGGGAAGTACGGAGAGAACAGGATGGCTTCCACAACCCAGCAGCAGGTCGTCGAGGCGTTGCGGGCCGCGCTGAAGGAGAACGAGCGGCTCAAGGCCGACCACACCCGCATCAGGGAACGCGAGCACGAGCCGATCGCGATCGTGGGGATGGCCTGCCGCTACCCGGGTGGCGTCCGTTCCCCCCAGGACCTGTGGCGGCTGACCACCGACGAGGTGGACGCCGTCGGCCCGTTCCCCGCCGACCGGGGCTGGGACCTGGCGGAGCTGTACGACCCCGACCCGGACCGGCCGCACACCTCGTACGCGCGGGAAGGCGGATTCCTCTACGGGGCGGCGCAGTTCGACGCCGAGTTCTTCGGCGTCTCGCCGCGCGAGGCCCACAGCATCGACCCGCAGCAGCGCCTGCTGCTGGAGACGGCGTGGGAGGCGTTCGAGCACGCGGGCATCGACCCGGCCACCCTGCGCGGCAGCCGGACGGGCGTGTTCGTCGGCACCATGTACGCCGACTACATGAACCGGTTCTCCCCCGCCCCGGAGGAGTACGAGGGCTTCCTGAGCGTCGGCGGCGCCGGCAGCGTGGCCTCCGGGCGGCTGTCCTACACCTTCGGGCTGGAGGGCCCGGCCATCACCGTCGACACGGCCTGCTCCTCCTCGCTCGTGGCCCTGCACCTGGCGTGCGCCTCGCTGCGCAGCGGCGAGTCCTCGATGGCCCTGGTCGGCGGCGCCACGGTGATGGCGACGCCCATGCCGTTCGTGGAGTTCAGCCGGCAGCGCGGACTCGCCGCGGACGGCCGCTGCAAGGCGTTCTCCTCCTCCGCGGACGGCACCGGCTGGGCCGAGGGCGCCGGTCTGCTGCTGGTCGAACGGCTCTCCGACGCCCGCCGCAACGGACACCCCGTACTGGCGGTGGTGCGCGGCTCGGCCGTCAACCAGGACGGTGCGAGCAACGGGCTGACCGCGCCCAGCGGCCCCGCGCAGGAGCAGCTCATCCGCCGCGCCCTGGCCGCGGCCGGGCTGACGCCCGCCGACGTGGACGCGGTGGAGGCGCACGGGACGGGCACCTCTCTGGGCGACCCGATCGAGGCGCAGGCGCTGCTGGCCACGTACGGCAGCGGGCGCCCGGCCGACCGGCCGCTGCACCTGGGCTCCCTGAAGTCGAACATCGGGCACACCCAGGCCGCCGCCGGGGTCGGCGGTGTCATCAAGATGACGATGGCGCTGCGCGAGGGGCTGCTGCCCCGGACCCTGCACGTGGACGAGGCCACCCCGCACGTGGACTGGTCGGCCGGCGCCGTCTCCCTGCTGACCGAGGCGGTCCCGTGGCCCGGGCAGGGCGAGCGGCCGCGCCGGGCCGCGGTGTCCTCCTTCGGCATCAGCGGTACCAACGCGCACGTCATCCTGGAGCAGGCGCCGGAGCCGCAGGCGGCGCCGGAGCCGGCCCCGGCCGGGCGCCCGGCCGCGCCGGCGCCCGTTCCGGTCGTGCTGTCGGCGGCCGGGGAGCCCGCGCTGCGGGCGCAGGCCGACCGGCTGTACAAGCACCTGACCGAGGCGGACGGCGACGGGCTCGCGGACGTCGGCTTCTCCCTCGCCACCACCCGCGGGCACCTGCCGCACCGGGCGGTGCTGCTCCCCGAGGACCGCGACGAACTGCTCGACGGGCTGCGGGCGCTGGCCGACGGCGTGCCCGGCGCGGACGTGGTCCGGGCGACGGCGGCCGAGGGCCGCACCGCGTTCCTCTTCGCCGGCCAGGGCGCCCAGCGGGCCCGGATGGGCCAGGAGCTGTACGAGGCGTTCCCCGTGTACGCGGCCGCGTTCGACGAGGTGTGCGCCGCTCTGGACCCGCACCTGGAGCGGCCGCTGCGGGACGTGGTCCTCGCGGCCGAGGACAGCCCCGAGGGCGCCCTGCTGCACCGGACCGGCTACACGCAGCCGGCGGTCTTCGCCTTCGAGGTGGCGCTCTTCCGGCTGCTGGAGTCCTGGGGGATCCGGCCCGACGCCGTCCTCGGGCACTCCGTCGGCGCGCTCGCGGCCGTGCACACGGCCGGGGCGCTGTCGCTGGCGGACGCGGCCGAACTGGCCGCCGTACGCGGCCGGATCATGGAGCGGCTGCCGTCGGGCGGGGCGATGGTGGCCCTGCGCGCCTCCGAGGCGGAGGCGGCGGCCCTGCTCGCGGGCCACGAGGAGCTGATCTCTCTCGGCGCCTTGAACGGCCCGGCCGCCACGGTGCTCTCGGGCGACCGCGACGCCCTGGCCGGCGTGGTCGCGGGCTTCGAGGCGGCCGGCGGGAAGGCCACCTGGCTGCGCGTCAGCCACGCCTTCCACTCGCCGCTGATGGCACCGGCCCTGGAGGAGCTGCGGTCCGTCGTCGCGCGGCTGGTCTTCAAGGAACCGCAGCTCGCCTTCGTCTCCGACCTGACCGGCCGCCCCGTGGGCGCGGACGAGCTCGCGGACCCGGAGTACTGGGTCCGGCACGCACGGCACGCCGTCCGCTTCCAGGACGGCGTGGCCGCCCTCGCCGAACTGGGCTGCGCCCGCTTCGTCGAGGTGGGGCCGGGCACCGACCTGACCTCGATGGCCGCGGAGTGCCTGGAGGACGCGGGCCGGGGGCGCCCGGCCGGCCACACGCTGATCCCGTCGCTGCGGCGGCGCCTGCCGGAGGTGACCGCACTGCTCACGGCGGTTGCGCGGCTGCACGCCTGCGGTGGTGACGTGGACTGGGCCGCCCTGTTCGCTGACCGCGGGGCCCGCCGGGTGGAGCTGCCCACGTACGCCTTCCAACACCGCCCGTACTGGATCGACCGGCCGGCGGCGGCCGGGGACGTGCGGTCGGCCGGGCTGGTCGCGGTCGACCACCCGATGCTGAGCGCCTCCGTGGAACTGCCTGATTCCGAGGGTCTGTTGCTGACCGGGCGGCTTTCCCTGGCCCGCCACCCGTGGCTGGCCGGCCACCGTGTGGGCGGCCGGGTGCTGCTGCCCGGCACCGGCCTGCTCGACCTGGTGGCGCGCGCCGCCGGGGAGGCGGGCTGCGCCCTGGTCGAGGAACTCGTCCTGGAGGCGCCGCTGGTGGTGCCGGAGGAGGGCGAAGTCCGGCTGCGGGTGTCCGTGGCCGCCCCGGACGGCACGGACGGCTCCGGCCGCCGGGCCGTCTCCGTCCACTCCCGGCCCGAGGGCGACGCCGACGGGCAGGGCTGGTCCCGCAACGCCCACGGCACGGTCCTGCCGGACGGCGACGGCTCCGGGCCGGCGCCGGAGCCTGCCGCCGAAGCCGGCGGGGACTGGGCCGGGGTGTGGCCGCCGCGCGGCGCCGAGCCGGTCCCCGGCCCGGTCGAGGACCTCTACTGCGTCCTCGGCGCCAAGGGCCTCGGTTACGGCCCGGCCTTCCGCGGGGTACGGGCCGTCTGGCGGCGCGGGCAGGAGGTCTTCGCCGAGGTGGCGCTCCCCGCCGCGGCCGGGCCGGCGGCGGACGGCTACGGGCTGCACCCGGCGCTGCTCGACGCGGCCCTGCACCCCATCGCGCTCGGCGGCCTGGTCGACGGGGCCGACGGCGACGACGGGCGCACGTTCCTGCCGTACGCCTGGTCCGGCGTCCGCACGCACGGCGGGAGCGGCCCGCGCCTGCGGGTCCGGCTCGTGCCGGCCGGGGCGAACGCGGTGGGCATCGACGTCGCGGACGACTCGGGCCGGGCGGTGGCCTCGATCGGCTCGCTGGTGCTGCGCCCGCTCCCGGCGGGCGCCCTGGAGGCTCCGGCCGGACCGGGCGACGGCCTGCTGTGGCCGGTGTGGGAGGAGCTGGCCGAGCTGCCCGCCGCACCCGCCACGCACCGCTGGACGCTGCTCGGCGCGTACGAGCACGAGCACGAACTGGGCCTCGGCGGGGCCCTGTCCGACACCGGCGACCTGCTGGCGGCGCTGTCCGCCGGGGCGGACGCTCCCGCGCTGCTCCTGCTGCCCTGCCCGCTCCCCGCGGGCGGCGGCACGCCGGGCGGCGGCGCCGCGGCCGTGCGTACGGCCCTGCACCGGGTCCTCGACACGGTCAGGCTGCTGGTCACGGACGAGCGGCTGGCCGGGACCCGGCTGGCGGTCCTCACCCGGGGCGCCGTCACCCTGGGCGGCGAGCAGCAGCCCGGCGAGCTGTCCCACCGCGCCGTATGGGGCCTGCTGCGCTCCGCGCAGGCCGAGCACCCCGACCGGTTCGCGGTGCTCGACGAGGACGGCACCCCCGCCTCCCGGCGGGCCGTCGCGACGGCGCTGGCCACCGGGGAGCCGCAGCTCGCACTGCGCGGCGGCGCCGCCTTCCGTCCCCTGCTCGCCACGGACCATGCGGAGCACCTGCTGGTCCCGCCCGCCGACACCCCGCACTGGCACCTCGACTACGTGGCCAAGGGGACCTTCGCGAACCTGGCACTGAAGCCGTGGCCGGAGGCGGCCGCCCCGCTGGAGGAGGGGCAGGTGCGGGTCCGGATGCGGGTCGCGGGCCTGAACTTCCGTGACGTCCTGCTCTCCCTCGGGGTGATCCCGGCGTCCGTGGACGGGCACGCGGGCGGTTCGGGGCAGGGCGGCGAGGGCGCCGGCACGGTCCTCGAAGTGGGTCCCGGTGTCACCGACCTGCAGCCCGGAGACCGGGTGATGGGCCTGTTCTACGGCATCGGTCCGACGTCGGTCACCGACCGCCGGTTCGTCTCCCGGATCCCGGAGGGCTGGTCCTTCCGGCAGGCGGCCGCGGTCCCCGTCACCTATCTGACGGCCTACTACGGACTGGTGGACCTGGCGGACCTGCGCGCGGGCGAGTCGGTGCTCGTGCACGCGGGCGCCGGCGGCGTCGGTACGGCGGCGATCCAGATCGCGCGCCACCTCGGCGCCGAGGTGTACTCCACCGCGAGCCCCGCCAAGTGGGAGGCGCTGCGCGGCGCCGGGGTCGCGGACGGGCACATCGCCTCCTCCCGCACCCTGGACTTCGAGCCGTCCTTCCTCGCCGCGACCGGGGGCCGGGGCGTCGACGTGGTGCTCAACTCCCTCGCCGGGGACTTCGCGGACGCCTCGCTGCGCCTGCTGCCGCGCGGCGGCCGGTTCCTGGAGATGGGCAAGACCGACCGGCGCGAGCCCGCCGAGGTGGCGGCCGCGCACCCGGGGGTCGTGTACCGGACGTACGACGTGCGCGACCCGGGTCCGGACCGGATCCGGGAGATCTTCGCCGAGCTCCTCGCCCTGTTCGAGCGGGGTGCGCTCCAGGCCCCGCCGGTGGCGGCCTGGGACCTGCGCCGGGCGCCGGACGCCTTCCGCCACCTGAGCGAGGCCCGGCACATCGGCAAGGTCGTGCTGGACCTGGCCGACGAGGACGAGCGCTGGGACACCTCCCGGGCCGTCCTGGTCACCGGCGGTCTCGGCTGGCTGGGCCGGCTCGCCGCCCGCCACCTGGTGGCGCGGCACGGGATACGGCAGCTGGTCCTGATGGGCCGCGGGCTGCCCGGCGAGGACGCCGCCCGGGACGTCGCCGCACTGCGGGAGCTGGGCGCGGACGTCCGTACGGTGGCCTGCGACGCGGCCGACCGGGACGCGCTGGCCGCCGCCCTGGGCGAGCTGGCCGGCGACGGGGTCCGCGTCGGCGGGGTCGTGCACGCGGCGGGCGTCCTGGACGACGGCCTGCTGACCTCGCTGACCGCCGGGAGCCTGGAGCGGACCCTGCGTCCCAAGGTGGACGCGGCGCTCAACCTGCACGAGCTCACCGAGCCGCTCGGCCTGGACGCGTTCGTCGCCTTCTCCTCCCTCGCGGGCACCCTCAGCGCCCCGGGCCAGGCCGGGTACGCGGCCGGCAACGCCTTCCTCGACGGGCTGATGGAGCAGCGGCGTTCGGTGGGCCGGCCGGGGGTCTCCGTCGTGTGGGGCCTGTGGGAGGGCGCCGGCGGCATGGGCGCCGGCCTGACCGGCGCGGACGTCGCCCGCATGGCGCGGGTGGGCGTGGCCCCGATCACCTCCGGGCAGGGGCTCGACCTGCTGGACGCCGCGGTGCGCCGCGACCGTCCGGTGGCGGTGGCCGCGCGCTGGGACCTCGACGGGCTGCGGGCCGCGGTCGGGCAGGGCGCGGCGGTGCCGCCGCTGCTGCGGGGGCTGCTGCCGGCGGCGCCGCCGGTGTCCGTGGCGGCGAGGGCCGCCGCGCAGGCGCCGGCGCCGGCTCCGGCTCCGGCCGAGGGGGCCTCGCCGACCGGGGACCGGCTGCTGGACTGCGTGCTCCACGAGGTCGCGGCCGTGCTGGGGCACGGCTCCGGTGCGGCGGTGGACCGGGACGGTGCCTTCGACCGGCTCGGCTTCGACTCGCTGACCGCGGTGGAGCTGCGCAACCGGCTGGCGGCGGCGACGGGCGTCCGGCTGCCCGCCACGTTCATCTACGACTGGCCGACCCCGGCCGAGCTGGTGGTCCACCTGCGGGAGCAACTCCCGCAGCCGGCCGGGGACGTCGCCCAGGCCCCCGCCCCGGCCCCGGCCCCGGCCCCGGGCCCCGCTGCCCCGGTCTCCGGCGACGACGCCGGTGTCACCGTGGCGCTGCTCGCGGACATCGCCCGGCTGGAGGCCGCGGTGGCCGACCGGCCCCTGAGCGAGGCGCAGGGCGCCGTCGTGAGCGAGCGGCTGCGCGAGCTGCTGACCGAACTGGGTTCTATGAAGGAGGATCACTCCGCGTGGGCATGACCAACACCCCGACGGCCGCCCCGGTTTCACCGGCCGGTGCCGCCGACCCGTCCCGGTGGCTGCGCACCTATCACCCCCGAGCCTCGGCGCCCGCCCGCCTGGTGTGCTTCCCGCACGCGGGCGGGGCCGCGAACGCCTTCGTGGCGCTGTCGGCCGCACTGCCCGAGGACGTCGAGCTGCTCGCCGTCCAGTACCCCGGCCGCCAGGACCGGCGCGGCGAACCCTGCGCGCAGGACCTCTCCGAGCTGGCCGCGGGCGTGGCCGGGGCGCTCGCCGCGTCGCCCGACGACCGGCCGCTGTTCCTGCTGGGCCACAGCATGGGGGCCCTCGTGGCCTTCGAGACGGCCCGGCTGCTGGAGGAACGCGGCGGCGCGGCCCGGTTGTTCGTGTCGGCGGCCCGGCCTCCGGCTCAGGACTGGGAGGAGCCCGACCTGGCCCTCGTCGGCGACGGGGAGCTGGTCGCCGGGCTGCGGCGGCTCGGGGGCATTCCCGAACCGCTGCTGGCCGATCCGGAGATCGCCGCCGAGATCCTGCGGCTGCTGCGCGCCGACCATCGCGCGCTGCTGCGCCACCGCTGCGCGCGGGAGCACGCCGTGGCGGCCCCCGTCACGGTGCTCCTGGCCACGGCGGACCCGAAGAACTCCCCGTCCCAGATGGCCGACTGGGCCCGCCACACCACCCGCGGGCACGAGGTCGTGACGCTGTCCGGCGGGCACTTCGCGCTCCTGGAGCGGCCCGCGGAGAGCGCGCTGCCGGTCACGGAGCGGATCCGCGGGGACCTGGCCCGGGCCGAGGCGTCCGGGGCGTCCGGGGCGTCCGGGGCGCCGGGTCCCGAGCCCCTGGCCGACCTGGTGCGGGAGCTCATGCTGGAGGGTCTCGCGGGCCGGACCCCGCGGCTGACGACCGACCTGACCGCCCTGGAGGCCGCGGCCGGCCGGGTGATGGCCCCGGAGGCCTTCGCGTACGTGTCGGGCACGGCCGGGTCCGGGGCGACGGGCCGGGCGAACAGGGCGGCCTTCGACCGCCTTCGGCTGGTGCCGCGGATGCTGCGCGGCACGCGCCGTGCCGACACCTCGGTGACGCTGTTCGGGCAGCGGCTGCCCGTCCCCGTCCTGCTGGCTCCGCTGGCCGCGCAGCAAGTGGCCCACCCGGAGGGCGAGTCGGCCACGGCGCGGGCCGCTGCGGCGACCGGCGTGCCGATGGTGCTGTCGACGTTCGCCTCGCGCACGCTGGAGGAGGTGGCCGGGGCGGCGGGCGACCACCCGCGCTGGTTCCAGCTGTACCTGCCCTCGGACCGGGCGGTGGGCGAGTCGCTGGTGCGGCGCGCCGAGGCGAGCGGCTACGGCGCCATCGTCGTCACCGTGGACGCCACCCACCTCGGCTTCCGTCCGGCGGAACTCGACAGCGGGTACTCGCCGTTCCTGCGCGGGACGGGCATCGCCAACTTCACGAGCGATCCCGCCTTCCGGGCCGGTCTGCCGGCGGACGCGGACGCCACCCAGACCGTCCTGCGGTGGGCGCAGATCTCCACCGACCCCACCCTGACCTGGGAGGATCTGACCCGGCTGCGCGGGCTGACCCGGCTGCCGCTGCTCGTGAAGGGGATCCTGCACCCGGACGACGCCCGGCTGGCGCTGGAGCACGGCGCGGACGGCGTGGTCGTCTCCACGCACGGCGGCCGCCAGCTCGACGGCAGCGTGTCCGCCCTGGACGCGCTGCCCGCGGTGCGCGCGGCCGTCGGCCCGGGCGTACCGGTGCTGATGGACTCCGGGGTCCGCACCGGCAGCGACGTCCTCAAGGCGCTGGCCCTGGGCGCGGACGCCGTCCTGTACGGCCGGCCGTACGTGTACGGGCTCGGCCTCGACGGCGGGCGCGGCGTCGAGCACGTCCTGCGCTGCCTGCTCACCGACCTCGGGCTGGCCCTGGCCCTGACCGGCTGCGCGTCCCTCGCGGACGTCGGCCCGCACGTCCTCGCGAACGGAGATCTGCGATGAAGCGACCCTACGGACCCGGCGCCGACCCGACGGGCTGGCTGCGCCAGTACCACCGGCCGCCGTTGGAGGGGCCGACGCTGGTCGTCTTCCCCCACGCGGGCGGCTCGGCGACGGGCTACTACACCCTGTCGCAGGCCCTGTGCGGCGCCGCCGAGGTGCTCAACGTGCAGTACCCGGGCCGCCAGGACCGGCTCGGCGAGCGCTGCATCGACGACATCGGGGAGATGGCGGACCGGGTCGTCGAGGCGCTCCTCCCCCGCGCGGGCCGCCCGCTCGTGCTGTTCGGGCACAGCCTGGGCTCGATCGTCGCGTACGAGGTGGCCCTGCGGCTGGAGAGCCTGCACCCGGGCCGCGCACCGATCGGCGTGATCGTCTCGGGCCGGCCGGCGGCCGCGATCCACCTGAGCCGCGGCCTGTCCCTGCTGGAGGACGAGGCCCTCGCCTCGTCGATCTCCGACCTGGCCGGCACCCCGCCGGAACTGCTGGCCGACAAGGACCTGATGGCGGCCGTACTGCCCTCCCTGCGCGCGGACTTCAAGGCTGCGGAGAGCTACCGCGGCGCGGCGGGCACCCGCGTCTCCTGCCCGCTGTACGCCTACTCGGGGGCGCAGGACCACAACGTGCCGCGCGAGGGCCTGCTGCGGTGGAGCGAGCACACCTCGGCGGAGTTCACGGTCCGCTTCTTCGAGGGCGGCCACTTCTACCTCCAGTCCCAGGAACCGGAGGTGGCCCGCGCCCTCGCCTCCGACCTCCACACCCTCACCAGAACCGCCCTCCTGACCCCCACCCACTGACCGCACCTCATGCGGAAGGCCCTCCCGGTCCTCGGACCGGGAGGGCCTTCGCCGTGCGGGAGGGCGCGTCAGGGGCGGGGCTGGGGGGTGAGGCGGACCTTGAGGGTGGCGTGGCCGTTGGCGAAGTTGGAGAAGAGGCGGGTGGGCGGGGCGAGGAGTTCGATGCCGGCCACGCGGGTGCGGAGCGACTCCAGCATGGAGATCATGTGGACGCGGCCCAGGTAGGCGCCGAGGCAGAAGTGGGGGCCGTGGCCGAAGCTGACGTGCTTGTTGGGGGTGCGGCCCAGGTCGAAGGTGTACGGGTCGGCGAAGACGTCCTCGTCGAAGTTGGCCGAGCTGTTCCACAGGGTGACGATCTCGCCGGCCTTGACGACGTGGTCGCGGATCGGGATGTCGACCAGGGCGTGCCGGCCGAAGTGCATCGTCGGCGTGGTCCAGCGCATCACCTCCTCGGTGGCGCTCTCCAGGGTGACCTCCGCGTTCTTCAGCCGGCGCCACTGGTCCTCGTACTGGCTGAAGGCGTGGACGATGCCGGAGGCGGTGGCCCGGCTGGACTCGTCGCCGCCCAGGATCAGGCTGTAGGCGTTGTAGATGATCTCCTCTTCGGTGAGCGGCTCGCCGTCGACGGTGGCGGTGGCCAGCGTGCTGAGGACGTCCTCGCCGGGGTTGCGGCGGCGTTCGGCCATCAGGCCGGAGATGTAGAGGATGATCTCGTTGCGCGCCATCAGCGAGACCTCTTCGCCGTCGTCGGCGCTGTACCGGGACAGGGTCTGGGCGTTCCAGTCCACGAGCTGTTCGCGGTCCCCGGCGGGGATGCCCATGAGGTCGCCGATGGTGTGGATGGGGATCCGGTCGGCGACGGCGGTGACGAAGTCGACCTCGCCCTCCTCCACCGCCTCGGAGATCAGCCGGTCGGTGAGCTGCTGGACGTTCTCGACGACGGGGGCCAGGACCCGCGGCGAGAAGGACTTCATCATCAGGTTGCGGATCTCGCGGTGGCGCGGGCCGTCGGTGACGGCGAGCATCTTGCCGGCGGCGGAGTCCTCGCCCAGCAGGAGGGTGCTGAGGACGTTGCCCTGCTCGGAGGTGTACCGCTTGTTGTCGCGGTAGGCGGCCATGATGTCGTCGTACTTGGTGAGGACCCAGAAGCCGGGCTTGCCGTCCCGGGGGGCGTGCCAGAAGACGGGGTTGTGCGCGCGGAACGGCCGCCACATCTCGTGCGGGTCGTTGTCGTCGAACGTCTGCGGGTCGGTGAGGTCGAAGGCGGCGGGGTCGGCGAGTTCGGCCGCGGGCAGGGTGGGGGCAGTCATGGGTGCTTTCTCCTCCGGGGCCGCGGCCCCCGGGTGGGGGCCGCGGCACGGTCATGTCCTCAGGCGGCTTCCGCCACGGCGACGGCGGTGGTGGCGAGTTCGGCGATCGTCTGCTTGCGGAAGACGTCCTTCGCGGAGATCACCAGTCCGGCCTTCTTCGCCCGGGCGACCACCCTGATGCCGAGGATGGAGTCCCCGCCGAGCTCGTAGAAGTTGTCGGTGACCCCGACCGCGGGGACGCCGAGCACGTCGGACCAGATCTGGGCGAGCAGCCGCTCGGCGCCGGTACGGGGCTCCTGGACCTCGGCGGGGGCGGCGGCGTGCTCGGGGGCGGGCAGGGCCTTGCGGTCGACCTTGCCGCTGGGGGTGAGCGGGAACTGCTCCAGGCACACCACCGCGGACGGCACCATGTGGACGGGCAGCCGGGCGGAGACGAACTCCCGCAGCTCTGCCGGCTGCGGGCGGCCTCCGGCCGCGCCGGGGGTCACGTAGCCGACGAGGCGCTTGTGCTCGCCGTCGGCGAGGGCGACGACGAGGGCCACACCGACGTCCGGGTGCTGCTGGAGGACGAGTTCGATCTCGCCGGGCTCGATGCG
Organism: Streptomyces erythrochromogenes; assembly: GCF_036170895.1. Classification (NCBI taxonomy): domain Bacteria; kingdom Bacillati; phylum Actinomycetota; class Actinomycetes; order Kitasatosporales; family Streptomycetaceae; genus Streptomyces; species Streptomyces erythrochromogenes. The sequence goes on from NZ_CP108036.1 coordinate 2,260,445, forward strand.
GTAGCCGCGCACCTTGACCTGGTGGTCGGCCCGTCCGACGTACTCGATGACTCCCGCGCTGGTCCAGCGCACGAGGTCGCCGGTCCGGTACATGCGGTGGTCGGGGGCTTCGCCGTGCGGGTTGTCCAGGAAGCGGTCGGCGGTCAGTCCGGGCCGGTTGAGGTAGCCGCGGGCCACTCCGGGGCCGGCGATGAACAGCTCGCCCGCCACACCGATCGGCACCGGCCGCAGCCGGTCGTCGAGGACGTACGCGGTGGTGTTCGCGACGGCCCGGCCGATGGGGACGGGCATGTGCTCGTCGGCCTCGCGGATGAGGTGCCAGGTGCCGAGGACGGCGGTCTCGGTCGGCCCGTAGAGGTTCACGAGCCGCTGCGGCGGGGCGGCCGCCAGCACCTCGGCCACGCGTACGGAGTTGGCGGCCTCGCCGCCGAAGAGGACGTGGCGCAGCGCGCCGAAGGCGTACGGGTCGGCGGCGACGATCTGGTTGAAGACGGCGGTGGTCACGAACAGGGTCGTGACGCCGTGGCGGCGCAGCGCGGCGGTGAGCTCGGCCGGGTCGAGGAGGGTGTCCTTGTCGATGACGGCCATCCGGCCGCCCGCGAGGAGGGGCCCCCAGATCTCCAGGGTGGCCGCGTCGAAGGTGACGTCGGAGCCCTGGGCCATGACGTCGTCGGGGCCGAGCCGGACCCAGTCGGCGTTGCAGAAGAGCCGGACGACCGAACGGTGGCCGATCACGGCCCCCTTGGGCGTACCCGTGGAGCCGGATGTGTACATGATGTAGGCGGGGTCGTCGGCGGTGACCCGGACGGCCGGTGCCCCGGCCGGCTGGGCGGCGAGGGCCTCGTCCTGCTCGTCGAGGGCGATCATCCGGGTGCCGTCGGAGGGCAGCTTGCCGGTCAGCCAGGACTCGGTGAGGCAGAGCGGCACCCCGGCGTCGGAGAGCATGAAGCCGAGCCGGTCCTCCGGGTAGTCGGGGTTCAGCGGGAGGTAGGCGCAGCCGGCCTTGAGGACGGCGAGCAGGGCGGTGACGAGCTCGGGGCCGCGGGGCAGGCAGACGGCGATGAAGGTGCCGGGCCGGACGCCGTCGGCGACGAGCAGGTGGGCCAGGCGGCTCGCGCGGGCGTCCAGCTCCGCGTAGGTCAGCGTCTCCAGGCCGGCGGTGACGGCGACGGCGTCGGGGCGCAGGCGCGCCTGTTCGGCGACGAGTTCGTGCACGCAGCGGTCGGCGGGGAAGTCGGCGCGGTTGACGGCCCACTCGGTGGTGAGCAGGCGCAGTTCCTCCTCGTCGGCGAGGGGGAGTTCCTCGACAGTGCGGGCGGGGTCGGCCGCGGCGGCGGCGAGCAGGACCGTCAGGTGGCGGGCCAGTACCTCCACGGTCACCGCGTCGAAGAGCGCGGCGTCGTACTCCAGTACGCCGGCCAGTTCGCCGGAGCCGGTCTCGGTGAACTCCACGGTGATGTCGTGGGCGGCGGGCACGCCGGGCGGCCGGACGGCGCGCACGGCCAGGGCCGGGCCGCGGGACGGCTCGGCGGCCTCGTCGGCGCCGCGGAGCACCACCATCACCTGTACGTCGGGGGTGTCGCCGGCGTCCTTGCCCTCGCCCAGGGCGGCGCGCACCCGCTCGAAGGGGACGTCCTGGTGGGCGAGGGCCTCGGCGAGGGCGGCGCAGGTGTCGGCGAGCACTTCGGTGAACGGCGCCTCGGCACGTATGTGGGCGCGCACCAGGAGCGGGTTGTCGAACGCGCCGACCAGGCCGTCGAGGACGGGCCGGGGCCGGCCGGCCGCCAGGGTGCCCAGTGCCAGGTCCTCCTGCCCGGTGTGCCGGGAGAACAACACCTGGCAGGCGGCGAACAGGCCCGCGAACAGCGTGCCGCCGTGCGCGCGGGCCGTGTCGGCGAGCCCGCTCACGGCCCGGGCCGGCACCCGGAAGGCGTGGCGGGCCGCGGCCCGGTCGCGCGCCCGGGTCCGGGGCCGGTCGGTGGGCAGCCGCAGCGCGGGCAGGCCGGCGAGCCGGCCGCGCCAGTGGTCCAGCTGTGCGGCGAGATCGGCCTCGGTGACGCGGGCGCGCTGCTCGGCGGCGTACTGCGCGTACCGGACGGGCAGTTCGGGGAGCCGGGCGGGGCGCCCGGTGACGGCGGCGGCGTACAGCTCGGCCAGATCGGCGGTGATGATCGCGCGGGAGCGGGTGTCGGCCGCGATGCGGTGGGCGTTCAGCACCAGCAGGTGCTCGTCGGCGCCGAGGCGGATCAGGAGCGAGCGCAGCAGCGGCCCGGAGGCCAGGTCGTAGGGGCGGGCGGCCAGTTCCGCGACGCGGGCGTCGAGCTGCCGGCCGCGCTCGGGTGCGGGCAGCGCCGCCAGGTCGGCGGACTCCAGCTCCAGCGGCCCGGCCGGCCAGACCTTCTGCACGGGCCGGCCGCCGGCCTCGGTGAACGTGGTGCGCAGGGGCTCGTGGCGGGCCGCCAGGAGCCGCAGGGCCCCGGCGAGTTCGGCCCGGTCGAGGGTGCCGGTCAGGCGGAGCGCGATGACCGGGTGGTGACCGGATGCCGCCTCCTGCCGGTGTCCGGACCGGATGAGCTCCTGCCCGAAGGTGAGCGGCAGCCGGTCGTCGCCGGTCGTCCCGTCGGTCATCCCTTCGTTCCTTTCATGTCCGTCTCTTCCATCAGGTCGAGCAGTTCGGGGGTGACGAATTCGTCGATCGGGCAGACACCGGACAGCGTCGAGAAGTACCGGTCCGTCAGTTCGCCGCTGGTGGCGATGGCGCGCAGCAGGTCCAGGTGGTGGGCGGGCGGGTTCAGCCGGGCCGTCTTGAGCGTGGCGCGGTATTCCGGTGTGAGCGCCTCCATCCGCTGTTCGGTGTAGGTGTCGAGGGCCGCACTCAGCCGGCCGGGGTCGTGGAGGCCGTCACCGATGCAGTCCGCGAGCAGCTGGGCCTGGTAGAAGCCGTCGGTGATCCCGCGTGCGGTGATCGAGTCCTTGTGGTGGGCGGCGTCGCCGACGAGCGCCCAGCCGGGCCCGGCGGCCTGCCGGAAGAAGTTGCGCTGGTCGCCGGTGCCGTAGACGCGTTCCAGCCGGGCCCCGCCCGCCATCTCCTCCCGCAGCTCGGGAGCCGTCTTCTCCACGTTCGTGAGCAGGGCGCCCAGCGCGTCGCCGCGCACGCTGCGGAACTGCTCCTGGGGGAAGTAGCCGGCTACGAGCGTCGCGCCGTCGTTGGTCGGTACGGTGCCGACCCAGTGCCCCGGGGCGTCGTACAGCCGGAACCCGGGCCGGAGGCCGGACCAGTAGGAGTAGTAGGCGCACGTCGAGGTCGGGTCCTCGACGACGAGCGGGGCGCCGGCCTTCGCGGCGACGGTGGAGCGCATGCCGTCGGCGCCGACGACGAGGGTGGCCCGCTCCACGGCGCCGGTGGCGCCGAGCCGGACGCCGACGACGCGGTCGCCGTCGAAGACGAGGTCGCTCACCGAGCAGTTCTCGCGGAATTCGACGCCCGCGTCGACGGCCCCCCGGGCGAGGATCGGGTCGAGGAGGTAGCGGCGCGGCGCGTAGGCGGCGCGCTGCCCGTCGGCCGCCCAGGAGCAGCCCTCCAGCCGGATGTCTCCATGGGTGTAGTGGACGCGGTCGAGGGCGGGGGCGCCGGTGGCCGCCACGGCGGGCAGCAGGCCCCACCGGGCGAGGGCGGCGACGCCGGGCTGGTGGATGTAGAGCGTGGACAGGGTGTCCTTGGGGAAGGTGCCGCGCTCGACCATGAGCACCCGGTAGCCGGCGCGCGCGAGCAGCATCGCGGTCGGAGCCCCGGCGCACCGGGCGCCGACCACAATCACGTCGTAGTGGGTCAAAAGATGCTCCTTGTCCTGCGCCGGCCCCGGTGGCGGGCGTCGGGGATGCGTGGGGGGCGGGTACGGGCCGGCGGCCCGGACCGGTCGGGTCCGGGCCGCCGGCCGGCTAGTTCACCCGGATCGGGAGGCGCCAGACCCCGGTGAACTCCGGGGAGGTGAGGAAGGTCGGCTTGTCGTCCGGGTCCACCCGCAGCCTCGGGAAGCGGTCGAACAGGATGTTCATGGCCACCCGGCCCTCCAGCCGCGCGAGCGGGGCGCCGAGGCAGAAGTGGATGCCCCGGCCGAAGCCGATCTGCGGGTTGGGGGTGCGGGCCGGGTCGAAGACGTCCGGGTCCTGGAAGACGCGGGCGTCGCGGTTGGCGGCCGAGAACCAGACCTCCAGCACGTCGCCCTCGGGGATCTTCACCCCGCCGATCTCCACGTCGCGGGTGGTGACCCGGTAGCCCGCGGCCAGCGGGCTCAGGTAGCGCAGGGACTCCTCCAGCAGGGTCGGCACCAGCGACCGGTCCTCGCGCACCCGCCGGTCCACGTCGGGGAAGGCGTCCAGGCACAGGATGGTGTTGCCCAGCAGCATGGTGGTGGTGATGTGGCCGGCCGAGATCAGCAGGTTGGCGAAGTTGACGATCTGCCGGTCGGTGAGCCGTTCGCCGTCGACCTCCGCCTCGACGAGCCGGGACAGGAGGTCGTCCTGGGGCTCGGCGCGCCGCCGGGTGACCAGTTCGAGGATGTAGAAGCCCATCGCCATGGCCGCTTCGGCCTGGGTGTCGAGGGACTCCTCCTGTGCCTTGTCGCCCTGGTGGGTGGTGAGCTGGGTGCTCGCCATGAGGGACTGGTCGGCCCATTCCTTGAGGAGCTCGCGGTCCTCGCGGGGGATGCCGAGCATGTCGCAGATGACGATCACGGGCAGCGGGTAGGCGAGGGCCTCGGCCAGGTCGAAGGTGTCGCCCTCGATCCGGTCGAGCAGCTCGTGGGTGAGCGCGGCGATGCGCGATTCGAGCTCGGCGACCATCTTCAGGGTGAAGGTGCGGCCCACCAGCTTGCGCAGCTTCTGGTGCTCCGGCGGGTCGGCCTGGGTGAGGTTCCCGTCGAAGGCGACGGCGGCCTGCTCCGGGCTGACGTAGCGGGCGGCGACCTCGGAGGAGTACGTCGCGGGGTCGCTCAGGATCTCGAGCGTCTCCGGGTAGCCGTAGACGTGCCACATCCCGACCTCGGGGTCGTACTCCACGGGCGCCTCTGGACGGATGCCGCGCAGCCAGAAGTGCCGTGGATGCATCTCCCACTTGTCGAGGGGGGTGCTGGTGGTGGTCATCGGGGGTCTCCTTCGGCGGCCCGGTCACGGGCCTCGGGTCGGCGCCTCATCGGACGAGGAGCGGGAGCTCCGAGGTCGAGATGACGTGGGGCAGCGGCAGGAAGGCCGGCGGGTTGTCCGGGTCGGTCCGCATCTTCGGGAAGCGGTCCAGCAGGATGTCGGTGGCGATCCGGCCCTCCATCCGGGCCAGCGGTGCGCCGAGGCAGAAGTGGATGCCCCGGCCGAAGCCGATGTGGGGATTGGGGTCGCGGTACGGGTCGAAGACGTGCGGGCGGGCGAACATGCGCTCGTCCCGGTTGGCCGCCGAGAGCGAGATCGCGACGAGCTGGCCCGGGTGGACCGGTACGCCGGCCAGCTCGCCCTCGGCGACGCACGCCTTGTAGGCCGTCGCGATGGGGCTGAGGTAGCGCAGCGACTCCTCGATCAGGCCGGGGGTGAGGTCCGGGTTCCCGCGGACGGCGGCCAGGTGCTCCGGGTGGGCGTCCAGGCACAGGAGGGTGTTGCCGAGCAGTGCGCTGGTGGTGGCGTGTCCGACGACGAGCAGCTCGTTGGCGAAGTTCACCACCGCGTTGTCGCTGAGCCGCTCGCCGTCGACCTCCGCCTCGACGAGCTTGGTCAGCAGGTCCTCGCGGGGCTTGGTGCGGCGCTCGGCGGCGTGTTCGCGCAGGTACTGGAACATCTCCGGGACCACGCGCATGGCGGCCTGGGCGTCGACGTCCTCGTCGAGGTCGCGGTCGCCCGAGGTGAGGGCGACCGCGCTGTGGGCCATGCGGTCGACCCACGTCTTGAACAGGTCGCGGTCGCTCTGCGGTACGCCGAGCAGCTCGGAGATGACGATGATCGGCATCGGGTAGGCCAGGTCGTTCACCATTTCGATGCTGTCCTGGCCGTCCACGGCGTCGAGCAGTTCGTGGGTGATCTCGACCATCCGCGGCTCCAGGGCCGCGACCATCCCACGGGTGAACGCCTTGCTGATGATCTTGCGCAGTTTGGTGTGGTCCGGCGGGTCGGACTGGAGCAGGGTGCCGTCGCTGAACTCGGGGTCGATCTCCACGTCGCCCGCGATGAGTTCGGCGACGTCGCTGGAGTACGTCTTGGGATCGCCGACGACCTCCAGCACCTCCTTGTAGCCGTACACGTTGACGATGCCGTAGTCGTTGACCTCGACCGGGTGCTCGGGCCGGTGCCCGCGCAGCCAGAAGAACTCGTCATTGATGCCCAGGCGGTCGACGAAGGCCGCCGCCTCCGTCCCCTCCGCGCCGGCTGGTGTCCCGGTCATGGTCAGTTCCCCCCGAGGTGCTGGTTGATGATGCGGGCGATCTCGGCCGCGGGCTGGGCCTTCGGCATGCCCATGTGCGTGGCGTCGATGTCGTATTCGTGGACCGTGCCGCCGATGTGCGGGGCCCAGATGGCGGCGTAGGACTCGTCCGGGTTCCGGGTGGCGTTGAAGAAGACCGCGTCGCCGTCGTAGACGGGCGAGTCCCACTCCAGGAGCATCTCGGCGTGCGACTTGAAGAGGTGGCTGCCGTTCTCCACCAGGGCCTCGCGGTCCTCGTCCACGCCGGAGCCGATGAAGAACTCCTTGAAGAACTCCCGGACCTCCGGCATGTTCACCGGGTCCTCGATGTGCCGGAACCAGCCGCTCGGCGGGCTGTCCATGAGGGCCAGCAGCGCCACCTGGTGTCCGCGCCGCTTCAGTTCGGCGGCGAGGGCGTGCGCGTAGGTGCCGCCCGTGGAGTGCCCCACCAGGTGGTAGGGGCCCTGCGGCTGGACCGCGAGGATCTGCTCCAGGTAGTCGTCGAGCATCGCCTGCGTGGACCCGGCCCGGCCCGTGCCGTCGAAGCCGCGGCCCTGGATGCCGTACACCGGCCGGTCCCCGAGGAGCTGGGCGAGGCCCACGTAGGACCAGCACAGTCCGACACCCGGGTGGACGAACCACAGCGGCGCCTTGGAGCCCTCGGTCCGCATCGGCAGGACCACCGCGAAGGGGTCCGCGAAGACGGGCGCCTGGGCCGTCTTGACCTGGGCCTCCAGGTACTCGGCCAGCTTGGCCACCGTGGTGGCCCCGAACATCACGCGGATCGGGACCTTGGCCCCGAGGACCGCGCGGATCCGGCTGATGAGCTTGGTCAGGCGCAGCGAGTGGCCGCCCAGGTCGAAGAAGTCGTCGTCGATGCCGACCCGCTCCAGTTCGAGGGCCTCGGCGAACAGCTTCGCCAGGGTGGTCTCGAGCGGGTTGCGCGGGGCGCGGTAGTCGACTCCGCCGCTGTACTCCGGGTCCGGGAGGGCGTCGCGGTCGAGCTTGCCGTTCGGGGTGAGCGGCAGCTGCTCCAGGGTGACGAAGGCGGACGGGACCATGTACTCCGGCATGCGGCTGGTGAGGTGCTTGCGCAGGTCCTCGGCCACCACGCTCTCGCCCGGTGCGGGAATGACGTAGGCGACGAGCTGCTTGTCGCCGGCCAGGTTGTCGCGGGCGGTCACGACGCCGTGGTCCACCGTCGGGTGGGCCGCGAGCGCCGTCTCGATCTCGCCGAGCTCGATGCGGTAGCCGCGCACCTTGATCTGGTTGTCGGTGCGGCCGCGGAAGACGAGCTCGCCGTCGTGGCTCCACTCGACGAGGTCGCCGGTGCGGTACATGCGCTCGCCGGGCTCCCCGAACGGGCAGGCCGTGAACCGCTGGGCGGTCAGGTCGGGCCGGCCGACGTAGCCGCGGGTCAGTCCCGCGCCGGCGATGTAGAGCTCACCGGGCACGCCCGGCAGGACCGGCCGCAGCGCGGAGTCCAGGACGTAGACGCGGGTGTTGCGGATGGGGCGGCCGATGGTGACGGCGGTGCCGGCGGTGAGCTCGCCGGCCGTGGCGCCGATGGTGGTCTCCGTCGGTCCGTAACCGTTGAACATCCGGCGTCCGGCCGACCAGGTGGCGACCAGTTCCGGCGAGGCGGCCTCGCCGGCCACCATCAGCGCCTCGACCGAGGACAGCGATCCGGCCGGCATGGCGGCGAGCACCGTGGGCGTCAGGATCGCGTGGGTCACCCCGAACGCGTCGGCGGTCTCGGCGAGCGGCGCCCCGGGGGCGAGCCGGTCCGGGTCGGCCATGACCAGGGCTCCCCCGGCGAAGAGGGACATGCACATCTCGCCGACGGAGATGTCGAAGCTCGGCGAGGCGAACTGCAGGACCCGGCTTCGGGCGGTGATGCCCAGCAGCCCGGTCACCTCCGCGACCATGTTGGCGAAACCGGTGTGGGTGACGGCCACGCCCTTCGGCCGGCCGGTGGAGCCCGAGGTGTAGATGACGTAGGCGGTGTTGGCGACCGCGAGCGGGCGGAGCCGCTGCGCGTCGGCCGGCGGCGTGCCGCCCGCGCCGTCCAGGGCCGCGGCGAACTCCGGTGCGTCCAGGGTCAGCAGCTCCGACGGCAGGTCGGGCAGCCGGTCGGACGTCGCCCGGTCCACCAGGATCAGTCCGGTCCCGGAGTCCTCGACCATGTAGGTGAGCCGGTCGGCCGGGTAGGCCGGGTCGAGCGGCAGGTAGGCGCCGCCCGCCTTCATCACGGCGAGGACCGCGACCGGCCACTGCGGCGAGCGCCGCAGGGCCACGCCGACGACCGCCTCCGGTCCGACGCCGCGCTCGACCAGGATCCGCGCCAGCCGGTTCGCCCGCGCGTCCAGTTCCGCGTAGGTCACCTTCTGGTCCTCGAAGATGACCGCGATCTCGTCGGGTGCCTCGGCGGCCTTCCGCTCGAACAGGGCGGGCAGGGTGAGCGCCGGCTCCTCGGTCCGCGTCCGGTTGAAGTCCAGCAGGAGGCGCTCGCGTTCGGCCTCGTGCAGGACGTCCAGCGCGCCCACCGGGATCTCCGGGTCGGCGATGAGCTGCCGCAGGATGTGCAGCACCCGCTCGGCGATCCGCTCCACCGTCCGCGCGCCGATCTCCTGCCGCTGGTACTGGAGGATCATGCGCAGGTGGGGCTCGGCGTCGGCGGCGAGGCCCACGAGGTAGGCGGCGCCGGCGGAGGGCCGGATCCCGGTGAAGGAGACGCCCGCCGCGGTGTTGGCCGCGCCCAGTGCCTCCTTGTCGACCGGGAAGGACTGGAAGAGGACGATGGTGTTGAAGAGCTCCTTCAGGCCGGCCTCCCGCTGGATGCGGTGCAGCCCGAAGTGGTGGTGGTCCAGCAGCGCCGTCTGGCGCTCCTGGAGGTTCCTCAGCACCTGGGCGAGCGTGTCGCTGGGCGCGTACTCGGCCCGGATGGGCAGCGAGTTCACGAACAGGCCCACCATCTGGTCGACGCCGGGCACCTCCGCGGGCCGGCCGGACACGGTCGTGCCGAAGATGACGTCCCGCTTGCCGGTGAGCTGTCCGAGCATCAGCGCCCAGACGCCCTGGACCAGGGTGCCCATGGACACGCCCAGTTCGGCGGCGCGCTTCTTCAGGGCGCGGGCCTCCTCCAGCGGCAGCGGGATGTCGACCTGTCCGACGCGGGCGTCGTCGCCGCCGTCCCCGGGGGTCTCGGCGGCGAGCAGGGTGGGCTCGCCGACGCCCTCCATCTCCTTGGCCCAGGCCGCCGCGGCGGCCTTGTCGTCCCGCCGGGACAGCCAGCGCAGGAACTCCCGGTACTCGGGCACCCGCGGCTGCTCGGAGGCGTCGCCCTCGGACGCGTACAGGTGGGCGAGGTCCCGTACGAGCAGCGGGAACGACCAGCCGTCGAAGAGCGCGTGGTGCACGGTCAGCACCAGCTCGGAGGTCTCCTCGGCGAGCTGGACCAGCGTGGCCCGCAGCATCGGCGGCTTCGCCGGGTCGAACTGCGCGTAGTGGTCCTCGGCGAGGATCCGCTCCAGCCCCTCCTCACGGGCGTTCTCGTCGAGGCCGCGCAGGTCGGCGAGCCGCCAGGGCAGTTCGACCGTGTCGAGCACGAGCTGGGTGAGGTCGCCGTTCGCGTCGGTGACGAAGGCGGTGCGCAGGTTGGCGTACCGGTCGAGGAGCGCCTGTGCCGCCACCCGCATCCGGGCCGGGTCGACCCGGCCCCGGACGTGGAAGGCCACCTGCACGATGTGCGGGTCGAAGGCGTCCTCCTCCAGGCGCATGGTCTCGAAGAGCAGGCCGAACTGGAGCGGGGTCAGCGGCCAGACGTCGGCCAGGCCCGGGTACTGCTCCTCCCAGCCCTCGATCTCGCCCTGGGTGAGGCGGACCAGCGGGACGTCGGAGGGGGTCAGGCCGCCGGCGCCGGGGGTGGCGGCGTGGCGGGCGAAGCCCTCCAGGGCGCGCACCCACAGGTCGGCCAGTTCCCGCACCTCGGCCTGCGCGAGGACGCCCGCCGGGTAGGAGACGCGGGCGTTGAACCGGGGGCCGTCGGCGGTGTCGGTGACGTAGGCGCTGATCTCGACGGTGGACAGCGCGGGCATGTCCGCGTCGAGGTCCGCGGCGAGGCCGAGCGCGTCGGCGGCCAGGTTCCAGCCGGCGCCCTGGCGGCCGTCGGCCGGTGTGCCGGCCGCGACGCGTCCCAGGTAGTTGAAGGAGATCTGCGGGGTCGGGCGCCAGTCGAGCTCGGCGGCGGTGGACGGGTTCAGGTGGCGCAGGAGGCCGAAGCCGACCCCCTTGTCGGGGACGGCCAGGAGCTGCTCCTTGACGGCCTTGAGGACGCCGCCCGCGGCGGCGCCGCCGGAGATCGCCTCCTGCACGTCGTGCCCGGCGAGGTCGAGCCGTACGGGGAACATGCTGGTGAACCAGCCGACCGTACGGGACAGGTCGGCGCCGGGCACGACCTGCTCCTCGCGGCCGTGGCCCTCCAGCCGGATCAGGGTGGAGGACGCCTCGACGCCGCGGTCCGCGCGCCACTGCGTCACCGCGAGGGCGAGCGCGGCCAGCAGGCCGTCGTTGACTCCGCCGTGGAAGGCCGTGGGCAGGGTCGTCAGCAGCGCCTCGGTGACCTGCTCCGGCAGCTCCAGGGAGACCGACTCCACGGTGGACATGACGTCCACCGCCGGGTCCAGTGCCCGCGCGCCGAGGACCGGGTCGTCGCAGTCCAGCAGCTCGGACCACTGGGCGAGTTCGGCGATGCGGTCCGGGTCGGACGCCTCGTCGAGCAGGGCGTGCGCCCAGCGGCGGGCGGAGGTGCCGACCGCGGGCAGGGCCGGTGCGGAGCCCGCCTCGATCCGCTCCCAGGCGGTGGCCAGGTCGGGGAGCAGGATGCGCCAGGACACGCCGTCGACGACGAGGTGGTGCAGGACCACCAGGAGCCGGCCGGCGCCCCGCTCCGGGGCGAACCACACGAACTGGGCCATGGTGCCGGCGGCCGGGTCCAGCCGACCGGTCGCGGCGTCCAGTTCGGCCCGGGCCGTCTCCAGCCACGCCTCGTCCCAGGTGCCCGTGCACGCCACCCGGTGCACCAGCGCGGCCGCGTCGACCGTGCCGGGGGCGGAGACCTCCAGGCTGCCGCCCGCGTCGAGGACGAGGCGGGAGCGCAGGACGTCGTGGTGGTCGAGCACCGCGTTCAGTACGGAGGTCAGGCCGTCCTCGTCGATGCCCTCGGGCAGTTCGAGCGCCGCGGACATGGAGAACCGGTCGAAACCGCCGCCGAGTTCGAGCATGTACCGCGCGATCGGGGCCAGCGGCATGGAGCCGGTACCGCCGCCGTCCAGCTCCGCGAGGGCGGGGCCGAGGTCCGCTCCGCCCGCGGCGGCGGCCAGCTCGGCGACCGTCCGCAGTTCGAAGATCTGCCGCGGGTTGACCACGACGCCCTGGGCCTTCGCCCGGGAGACGATCTGGATGGAGCGGATGCTGTCGCCGCCGATGGCGAAGAAGTCGTCGTCGATGCCGACCCGTTCCAGGCCGAGCACCTCGGAGTAGACGGCGGCGAGCACCTCCTCGGTCCGGTCGCGCGGGGCGCGGTAGCTCTCGCCGGTGAAGTCCGGCTCGGGCAGGGCCGCGCGGTCCAGCTTGCCGTTGGGAGCCAGCGGCAGCCGGTCCAGCGGCACGAGGACCGCGGGGACCATGAACTCCGGCAGCCGGCCGGTGACGAAGCGGCGCAGCTCGCGCATGCTGAGTCCGGAGGTCATGTCGGCCTCGAAGCGTCCCTGGGCGTCGACCTGGCCGCCGGAGTCCGGCGAGCCGACCACGTAGCCGACGAGGCGCTTGGACCCGTCGGGGGCGCTCTGGGCGGTCACCACGGCGTGCTCGACGCCCGGGTGGGCGGTCAGGGCCGCCTCGATCTCGCCGGGCTCGATGCGGAACCCGCGGATCTTGAGCTGGGCGTCGCCGCGGCCGACGTACTCCAGCTGTCCGTCGGCCCGCCACCGGGCGAGGTCGCCGGTGCGGTACATCCGCGATCCGGGCGCACCGTAGGGGTCGGCGGTGAAGCGCTCGGCGGTCAGTGCGGCGCGGCCGTGGTAGCCGCGGGAGATGTTGCCGGCGACGTAGAGCTCGCCGACGGCGCCCACGGGCACCGGCGCCAGGCCGGCCCCCAGGACGTACGCGCGCATGTTGCCCAGGGGTGCGCCGATCGGGGCGGTGTGCGCGGCGTCCCGCTCGCCGTCGGCCGGGAGCACGAAGGTGCTCGCGTAGAAGCTCTCGGTCTGGCCGTAGGCGTTGACGACCCGGACGCCGGGAATGGTCTCGCGGACCCGGGCGGCCAGGGAGGCGGGCAGTGCCTCGCCGGCGAACACCACGGCGTCCGCGGTGATCCTGCCGTCGACCTGGTCGAGGAGCTCGGCGAAGACGGAGGGGACGGTGCTGATCACACCGCCGGTCCAGCCGCCGCGCTCGCCGATGACGAGGACGTCGCGGGCCAGTTCGACCGTGCCGCCCGCCGTCAGCGTGGTGAAGACCTCGAAGACGGAGACGTCGAAGTTGACGGAGGCGGCGGCGAGGGTGCGGGTGCCGGAGTCCACGCCGATCGCGGAGGCGAGCCGCAGCAGGCCGTTGACGACGCCTGCGTGGGTGACGGTCACGCCCTTCGGGACGCCCGTGGAGCCCGACGTGTACATCACGTACGCGGCGTTGCCGGGCAGCGCGGCCGCGGGCGCCGCCGCGGCCGGGCCGGCGGGTGTGCCGAGGGCCAGGTCGCCCAGGTACAGGCGGGGGGTCTCCGACTCGGGCAGGACGTCGGCGGTGGCCGCGTCCGTCACCACCAGTGCCGGCCGGGCGTCGGCCAGGATGTGCTCCAGTCGCCGGCTCGGGTACTTCGGGTCGATCGGCAGGTAGGCGCCGCCGGCCTTCAGGACGCCCAGCAGGGCTGCGACCAGGTCCGCGGTGCGCGGCAGGGCGACGCCCACCACGCTCTCGGGGCCCACGCCGTGCCGGCCGAGCTCACGCGCCAGCCGGTTCGCCCGCTCGTCCAGCTCGCGGTAGGTCAGCGACTCCTCGCCGCAGACCAGTGCGACCGCGTCGGGCCGCCGCGCGGCCTGCAGCTCGAACAGGGCGGGCACGGTGACCTCGGGGGTCGGCTCCTGCGTGGCGTTGAAGCCGTGCAGCACCCGCTCGCGTTCGGCTCCGTCCACCAGTTCCACGGAGGCCACCCGCTGCTCGGGAGCGGCGGCCAGCAGGCCCACGACCCGTACGAAGCGGTCGGCGACGGCCTGGGCGGTCTCCCGGTCGAACAGGTCGGTGGCGTACTCCAGGAGACCCACCACGCCCATGCCGGGCAGGTCGGCCATGTTGAAGAACAGGTCGAACTTGGCGGTCTCGGTGCGGACCCGCTCGAACTCCACCTGCAGACTCGGCAGCGCGAAGTCCTTCCGGGCGAAGTTCTGCCAGGCGAACATCACCTGGAAGAGCGGGGAGTAGGCGGTGGACCGCTCGGGGTTGAGGACCTCCACCAGCCGCTCGAAGGGCACGTCCTGGTTGTCGTAGGCGGCCAGGGACTTGGCCCGGACGCGCTCCAGCAGCTCCGTGAACGCGGGGTTGCCCGACAGGTCGACGCGCAGCACCCAGGTGTTGACGAAGAAGCCGACCAGTTCGGCGAGGGCCTCGTCGGTACGGTTGGCGATCGGGGAGCCGATCGTCAGGTCGTCGCCGCCGCCGAGCCCGTGCAGCAGGACGGCCAGGGCGGACTGGAGCACCATCGAGGAGGTCGCGCCGCTGCGGCGCGCCAGGTCCTCGACCGCGGCCGCCACCTCGGGGGCCAGGGCGAACTCCACGGCGTCGCCGCGGTGGGAGGCCTTGGCCGGGCGCGGGCGGTCGGAGGCGAGCTGGAGCGGCTGCGGCACGCCGGCCAGCTCCTCCCGCCAGTAGCCCACCTGCGCGGCGAGCGCGCTGGCCGGGTCCTCCTCGTCGCCGAGCACCTCGCGCTGCCACAGCGTGTAGTCGACGTACTGGACGGGGAGTTCCGCCCACTGCGGGGCGCCGCCGTCCTTGCGGGCCGCGTAGGCGGTGGCGAGGTCGCGGGCCAGCGGGGCCATGGAGGAGCCGTCGCTGGCGATGTGGTGGATGAGCAGGACCAGGACGTGCTCCTGCGCTCCGAGCCGGAGCACGGGGGCCCGTACCGGGATCTCCGTGGCCAGGTCGAAGAGGTACGCCGAGGCCTCGGCCATGGCGTCGGCCAGACCGCCGGGGGCCACCTCCACGAGCGGGACCTGCAGCCGGGCCTCGTCGGCCGTCAGCACGTGCTGGGCGGGGACGCCGTCGGCGTCCTCGACGATCAGCGTGCGCAGGCTCTCGTGGCGGGCCACGACGTCGCGCAGCGCGGCCTCCAGCGCCGGCAGGTCCAGCTCGCCGGTGAGGCGGAGCGGGAAGGGGGCGTTGTACGTCGCCGAGGGGCCCTCGAACCGGTCGATGAACCACAGGCGGCGCTGGGCGAACGACAGCGGTACGGAGTCCGGGCGCTCGGCGGTGCGCCGCAGCGGGGCCCGGACGGGCGCGCCGGCGGCGAGGTGCTCCACCAGCTCCACGACGGTCGGGGCGTCGAAGACGACCCTGATGGGCAGTTCGACGTCGAGGACCTGCCGGATCCGGCTGACGAGCCGGGTGGCGAGCAGGGAGTGGCCGCCCAGGGCGAAGAAGTCGTCGTCGATGCCGACCCGGTCCAGGCCGAGCACCGCGGCGAACAGGCCGCACAGGACCTCTTCCTGCGGGGTGCGCGGGTTGCGGCCGGTGGCGGCCGCCGCGAAGTCGGGGGCGGGCAGGGCCCGCTGGTCCAGCTTCCCGTTGGGCGTCAGCGGCACCTCGGCGATGGCGACGACGGAGGACGGCACCAGGTGCTCCGGGAGCCGTTCCCCGAGGTAGCCGCGCAGGGCGCCGACGAGCGTGCCGATCCGGCCCGCGGCGGCGGGCTCGTTGGCCAGGACCCGGTCGGCGCGGCCCGAGGGCGTGAAGCCGCCGGTGAAGACCTGGTCGGTGACGGGGCCGGCGGGGACGATCACCGCGTCGAAGCACTCGGCCGCGGCGGCCGACCAGGTGAGCAGTACGCCCCAGCCGCGCTCGGCGGCCCATTCGCGCAGGTCCTGCGGGTCGAGGGCGGGGCCCGCGACGGCGGGTGCCTCGATCACGCCGACCGCGGCGGCGGACTCGACCTCGTCGGCGAGCCGCGCGTTGGGGATGCGGGTGACGCGTACGGGCTGCTCGCCGTGGCCGCGGACGAACTCCTCCAGGCCGAAGAAGTCCTCGACCTGGCGGCCCCAGCGCACCGCCGGGACGTCGTGCAGGTCGGTCGCGGCGACGGGCGCCTTGTGCAACAGGACCTCGTAGCGGTGGCGGGTCAGCTCGTTGTGGGGGCGGCCGGCCTTCAGCCGGATGTCCACGCCGCCCGCGCCGTGCCGCTCGGCCCACCGGGTGAACCACTCGGGGTCGAGGACGAGCTCCTTCTCCATGAGGATCGCGCGGGCGACGGCGGCGCGGCTCACCGAGGCGGAGGCCTCGGGGTGCAGCGCCCGCTGCACCCCGCTGCGGAAGAGCCGCAGCGTGGCGGCGTTGCGGACGTCGCCGACGAGGATGCGCCCGCCGGGGGCCAGCAGTTCCATCGCGCCGGCCAGGACCCGGTCCATGTACTCGGCGTCGGGGAAGTACTGCACGACCGAGTTGACGACGACGAGGTCGAAGTGCTCGCGCGGCAGGCCGGAGACGTCGTCGCCGTTCTGGTGGCGCAGGTGCACGCGGTCGCCGAAGCCGGTCTGTTCGACCTGTACGAGCAGCCGGTCGACGACGGCGGCCGACATGTCGGTCCCCCAGTACTCCTCCACCTGGCCGAGGGTCTGGGACATGAGCAGGCCGGTGCCGACGCCGATCTCCATGACGCGGCGCGGCGACCAGTTGGTGATCTGCTCCACCGCGGCGTCCCGCCACACGGCCATCTCGTCGAGGGCGATGGGCGTCCCGCCGGTGTAGCTGGAGTTCCAGCCGGTGAAGTCCTCGCCCCAGGCGGCGTCGGAGACGGCGTAGAGGTCGTCGTAGATCTCCTCCCACTCGTCGACCTGCTCCTCGGCGCCGGAGGTGTCGGAGCCGTCGACGCGCGGGACCACGTACCCGACCAGGCGGCGTTCGCCGGCCCGGTCCTCGTTCCAGGTGACGACGGCCTGGGCGACGTCGGGGTGGGCGGCCAGGGCGGCCTCGACCTCGGCGGGCTCGATGCGGAAGCCGCGGATCTTGACCTGGGTGTCGGCGCGGCCCCGGAAGACGAGTTCGCCGTCCGCCGTCCAGGCCACGACGTCGCCGGTGCGGTACATGCGCTCGCCGGGGACGCCGAACGGGGAGGCGACGAAGCGCTCGGAGGTCAGGGCGGAGCGGTGGGCGTAGCCGCGGGCGAGGCCCGCGCCGGCGATGTACAGCTCGCCGGGGACGCCGGGGAGGGTGGGGCGCAGGCCCGCGTCGAGGACGTAGACCCGCATGTTGTCCATCGGGCGGCCGATCGGGATCGGCTCGCCGACCCGGTCGGGGTCGGCCATGGGGTGGGTGGTGGCGAAGGTGGTGGTCTCGGTGGGGCCGTAGCCGTCGACGACCTTCAGGCCGGGGCAGGCCCGCAGGGCGCGCGTCACCGAGGCCGGGGAGACGACGTCGCCGCCGGTCCAGACCTCGGCGACGCCGGCGAAGCACTCCGGGTTCTCGTCGGCGATCACCTTGAACAGGCCGGCGGTCAGCCACAGCGCGGTGACCTGCTGCTCGGTGACGACGGCGGCGAGGGCTCCGGCGTCCAGCTTGCCGACGGGCGCCACCACGGCGGTGCCGCCGCCGAGCAGCGGGACCCACAGCTCGTAGGTGGAGGCGTCGAAGGACTGCGCGGAGTGGACGAGGACCCGCCGGTGGGCGCCGCTGCGGTACCGGCGGTCCAGGGCCAGGCCGGAGACGGCCCGGTGGGTGACGCCGACGCCCTTGGGCAGGCCCGTCGAACCGGACGTGTACATCACGTACGCGAGCTGGTCGACGCGCTCGTGGGCGGCCGCGGCCGGCGCGTCGCCGGGGGCCGCGGCGACGGCCGCGGTGGTGTCCGCATCGTCCAGGACGAGGTACGGGCAGGCCCCGCCGGGCAGGCCCGCGACGATCTCGGAGTCCGTCAGGAGCAGCGTCGGGGCGGCGTCGGCCAGCATGAAGGCGATGCGCTCGGCCGGGTACTCGGGGTCCACCGGCAGGTAGGCGCCGCCGGCCTTGAGGACGGCCAGCAGGGCCACGACGAGCTCGGGCGAGCGCGGCAGGGCCACGCCGACGACTGACTCCTGGCCGACACCGCGGGCGGCCAGGACGTGGGCCAGCCGGTTGGCGCGGGTGTCCAGCTCCCGGTAGGTGAGGGTGCGGCTGCCGGCGGCGACGGCGATGTCGTCCGGCGCGGCGGCGGCCCGCTCCTCGAACAGGGCGGGGACGGTCCTGCCGGGGACGGCGACGGCCGTGTCGTTGAACCCGTCGAGGACCCGGGCGCGTTCGGCGGACTCCAGGACGTGGACCGAGCCGACGCGGGCCTCGGGGTCCGCCACGAGCTCCTGGAGGATCCGTGCGAAGCGGGCGGCGATGCCCTCGACGGTCTCCGGGTCGAAGAGGTGGTGCTGGTACTGCAGGGCCACCCGCAGGTGCGGGTCGGCGAAGGCCATCACGACCAGCGGGTAGTGGGCGCCGCTGAGCGGGCTGATGCCCGTGACCGAGATGCCCGCGGCCGAGTTCGCCTCCTTGATGGCGACACCGTCGATCGGGTACGACTCGAAGCCGACGAGGGTGTCGAAGAGGACGTTCAGCCCGACCGAGCGGTGGATGTCCAGCAGCCCGTGGTGGTGGTGGTCGAGCAGGGCGCTCTGCCGGTTCTGCAGGTCGCGCAGCAGGCCGCCGAGGGTGGCGCCGGGGGTGCACTCCACCCGCACGGGCAGGGTGTTGATGAACAGGCCGACCATCGAGTCGACGCCGGGGACGACGGGCGGGCGGCCGGAGACGGTGGCGCCGAAGACGACGTCGTGGCGGCCGGTCAGTCCGGCGAGGACGAGCGCCCAGGTGCCCTGGACGAGGGTGTTGAGGGTGAGGCCAAGCTCGGCGGCGCGGCGGCCGAGCTCGCGGGCGTCGTCCGCGGACAGCGGGATGTCGATCTGGCCGATGCCGGCCGGGTCGGCCGCGGCGCCCGCGTCCGGGGCGATCAGCGTCGGCGACTCGACCCCGGCGAGCTCGGCGGCCCAGGCGCGGGCGGAGGCCTCGCGGTCCTGGCCGGCCTGCCACACCAGGAAGTCGCGGTAGCCGGGCACCCGCGGCAGCGCGCAGGCGTCGCCCTCGGAGCCGTACAGCCGCAGCAGGTCCTGCATGAGGACCGGGATGGACCACCCGTCGAAGAGGACGTGGTGGGCGGTGAAGACGAGCTCCCAGCGGTCGGGGGCCAGCATGACGAGGGACATCCGCACGAGCGGGGCCCGGGTCAGGTCGAAGTGCGAGGCGTGGTCCTCCGCCAGGAAGCGCTTCAGCGCCTCCTCGCGGCCCTCCTCGCCGAACCCGCTGAGGTCGAGGTACTGCCAGGGCAGCTCCACGCGGTCCCGTACGACCTGCACGCGGTCGCCGGCCGCGTCGTACACGAACGCGGCGCGGAGGTTGGCGTACCGGTCGAGCAGCGCCTGGCCGGCGGCCCGCATGCGGGCCGGCTCGACCTCGCCGGCGAGGTGGAAGACGAGCTGCATCTGGTAGGCGTCGAAGGTGGAGCCGGCGAGCTGGGCGTGGAAGAGCAGGCCGTCCTGCATGGTGGTCAGCGGCCAGACGTCTTCCAGGCCGGGGTAGTGCTCCTCCCAGGCCTCGATCTCGTCCTGGCCCACCCTGACGAGCGGTACGTCCGAGGGGGTCAGGCCGCCCGCGCCGGGCGCGGCGGCGTGCCGGGCCAGGGCGTTCAGGGCGGTGCTCCACAGCTCGGCGAGCTCCTCGACGTCCTCCTTGGCGAGCAGGCTCGTGGGGAAGGCGAGGCGGGCGGTGAGCTGCGGGCCCTGCTCGGTGTCGGTGACGAGAGCGCCGACGTCGAGCGTGGAGAGGGCCGGCATCCGCCCGCCCGGCTGCGCGATCAGCTCGGTGGTGCCCTCGGCGAGGGTCCAGCCCAGGCCGCGCAGGTGCTCGGGCGCGTCCGAGGAGGACGAGAAGCGGCCGAGGTAGTTGAAGCCGATCTGGCCGGTGGGGTAGCGGCGCAGCACGTCGGCGGTCTGCGGGTTGAGGTGGCGCAGCAGGCCGTAGCCGACGCCCTTGTCCGGAAGGGACAGGAGCTGCTCCTTGACGGCCTTGACCGCGGCGCCGGCGGCGGCGCCGCCGGCGAACGCGTCGTCGAGGTCGATCCCGGCGAGGTCGAGGCGGACGGGGAACATGGTGGTGAACCAGCCCACGGTGCGCGACAGGTCGGCGCCCGGTACGACGTCCTCCTCGCGGCCGTGTCCCTCGACCCGGATCAGGGCGGAGGACTCGTCGATGCCGCGGGCCGCGCGCCAGCGGGCGACGGCCAGGGCCAGCGCGGCGAGCAGGCCGTCGTTGACGCCGCCGTGGAAGGCGGCCGGGAGGGTGGTCAGCAGGGTCTGGGTGACCGGCACGGGAAGCGTGAGCCAGGTGTGGTCGACCGTGGACATGACGTCGACGGCCGGGTCCAGGGCGCGCGATCCGAGGAGGGGGTCGGGTCCCGCGACGACCGAGCGCCACAGGGCGAGTTCGGCGACGCGTCCGGGTGTGCGCGCCTCGTCGGCCAGGGCGTGCGCCCAGCGGCGCGCCGAGGTGCCCGTCGCGGGCAGGTCGGGCGTGCGGCCCTCGCGGACCTGCTCCCAGGCGGCGGCGAGGTCCGGCAGCAGGATGCGCCAGGACACGCCGTCGACGACGAAGTGGTGCAGGACCAGCAGCAGGCGGCCTGCGCCGTCCTGCGCGTCGAACCAGACGAACTGCGCCATGGTGCCGGCGGCGGCGTCCAGCCGTCCGGTGGCGGCGTCGAGCTCGGCGGTGGCCCGCTCGAACCACCGCTCGTCCCAGGTGCCGTCGCACTCGACGCGGTGGATCAGCGCGTCGGCGTCGACGGAGCCGGGTGCGGCCACCTCCAGGGCGGCTCCCCCCTCGCCGGTGACCAGCCGGGAGCGCAGGATGTCGTGGCGGTCCAGGACCGCGCCGAGGGTGGCGGCGAGCCCGGCCCGGTCGATGCCCTCGGGGAGCTCGACGGCGGTGGACATGGCGAACCGGTCGGTGTCCTCGCCCAGTTCGAGCAGGTACTCCCCGATCGGCAGCAGCGGCATCCGGCCGGTGCCGCCGCCTTCGAGTTCCGCGAGCTGCGGCCCGGTGCCGGCTTCGGTGCCGAGGATCGCGACCGCGGCCAGTTCGGCGACGGTGCGGTGGTCGAAGATCTGGCGCGGGCTGACCTCCACGCCGCCGCTGCGGGCGCGGGAGACGACCTGGATGGAGCGGATGCTGTCGCCGCCGATGGCGAAGAAGTCGTCGTCGATGCCGACCCGGTCGAGGCCGAGGACCTCGGCGTAGACGGCGGCGAGGACCTCCTCGGCGGCGTCGCGCGGGGCGCGGTACTCGCCGCCGCTGAAGTCGGGCTCGGGCAGCGCCGCCAGGTCGAGCTTGCCGTTGGCGGTCAGTGGCAGCCGGCCGACCATGACGAACACGGACGGGACCATGAACTCGGGCAGCCGGCCCGCGGCGAAGCGCCGCAGCTCGCGCACGGACACGTTGGTGGTGAGGTCGACGTCGAGGTCGCCGAGGCTGGCGACGGTGCCGAAGCCGCCCTGGTCGGCGTCGAGCGGGACGACGTGGCAGACGAGCTGCTTGCTGCCACGGCCCTCGCGGATCGTGACCACGGCCTGGGCGACGCCCGGGTGGGCGGTCAGGACCGCCTCGATCTCGCCGGGCTCGATGCGGAAGCCGCGCACCTTCATCTGCGCGTCGTCGCGGCCCGCGTACTCCAGCTGCCCGGCGGTGTTCCAGCGCGCCAGGTCACCGGTGCGGTACATGCGCGATCCGGGCGCGCCGTAGGGGTCGGCGAGGAAACGGTCGGCGGTCAGGGCGGCGCGGCCGAAGTAGCCGCGGCCGATCTCGCCGGCGACGTACAGCTCGCCGACCACACCGGCCGGGACGGGCAGCAGGCCGGGGCCGAGGACGTAGGTGCGGACGTTGCCGAGCGGGGAGCCGATGGGGGCGCTGCCGGCGCCGTCCCAGTCCTCGTCGGCGGGCAGCGCGAAGGTGGTGGCGTAGAACGACTCGCTCTGGCCGTAGGCGTTGACCACCCGGACACCGGGGATCGCCTCGCGGACGCGCCGAACGAGGGAGGTGGGGAGCGCCTCGCCGGCGAATACGACGGTGTCGACGGCGATGCCGTCGCCGACCTGTCCGAGGAGTTCGGCGAAGACGGACGGGACGGTGCTGATCACTCCGCCGCTCCAGCCGCCGCGCTCGCCGATCACCAGTGCGTCACGCACCAGTTCGACGGTGCCGCCGGAGCAGAGGGTCGCGAAGATCTCGAAGACGGACACGTCGAAGTTGACCGAGGTGCCGGCCAGGACGCGCGTACCGGCGCCGACGCCGATGGCCGAGGCCAGGCCGAGGACGTCGTTGACCACGTTGGCGTGGGTGATCGCGACGCCCTTGGGCGTGCCGGTGGAGCCCGAGGTGTAGATGACGTAGGCGGTCTGGCCCGGCCGGGCACCGGCGACGACGGCGGGAGCCTGTTCGTCCTGCGGGTCGCCGGAGCCGATGTCGCCGGTGAACAGCCGCGGGACCTCCGTCGGCGGCAGTACGCCGACCGTCTCGCCGTCGGTCAGGATCAGCGCGGGCGCGGCGTCGTCGAGGATGAAGTCGAGGCGGCGGCTGGGGTATCTGGGGTCGATGGGCAGGTAGGCCCCGCCGGCCTTGAGCACGCCGAGCAGGCCCGCCACCAGCTCGGCCGTGCGCGGCAGGGCGACGCCCACGAGGGTCTCGGCGCCCACGCCGCGCGCGGCCAGCTCCCGCGCGATCCGGGAGGCCCGCGCGTCGAGTTCGCGGTAGGTGAGGGTCTCGTCCCCGGCCTCCAGGGCGACCGCGTCCGGGGTGGCCTCGGCCTGCCGCTCGAAGAGCTCGCCGATCGTCACCTCGGGCAGTTCGACGGCGGTGTCGTTGAACTCGCCGACGACGCAGTCCAGTTCGTCCTGGTCCAGTACGGGCGCCAGCGCGACCGGACGGTCCGGGCGGGCGACGACCTCGCGGATCACCCGCAGGTAGCGGTCCACGACGGACTGGGCCGTGGAGCGGTCGAACAGGTCGGTGGCGTACTCCAGGTAGCAGAGCATGCCCGGGCCCTCGGGGTCCGAGAAGTAGTTGAACTCCAGGTCGAACTTGGCGGTCGGGGTGGCCAGGACCTCGAAGCGCGCCCGCTCCAGACCCGGCAGCCGCAGGTCGATCCAGGCGTCGTTCTCCCAGGTGAACATGACCTGGAACAGCGGGTGGTAGGCGGTGGAGCGCTCGGGGTTGAGGACCTCCACCAGGTGCTCGAAGGGCGCGTCCTGGTTGTCGTACGCCGTCAGCGCCTTCTGGCGCACCTGCTCCAGCACCCGGTCGAAGCTGGGGGCGCCGGAGAGGTCCGTGCGCAGCACCCAGGTGTTGACGAAGAAGCCGACCAGGTCGGCGAGTTCGTCGTCGGTGCGGCCGGCGACGGTGGAGCCGATGGCGATGTCGTGGCCGGCGCCGAGGTGCTGGAGCACCACGGCGAGGGCGGCCTGGAGCACCATCGGGACGGTCATGTCCCGCTCGCGTCCCAGGGCCTCGACGGCGGCGAGCAGTTCGGCGTCGATCGGGAAGCCGACCGTGTCACCGCGGTGGCTGGCCACCGGCGGGCGCGGGCGGTCCGTGGACAGGCGCAGCGGCGTCGGAACGCCCTGGAGCTCGTCCTTCCAGTAGGCGACCTGGGTGGAGACCACGCTCCCGGGGTCCTTCTCGTCGCCGAGCAGCTCGCGCTGCCACAGCGTGTAGTCGACGTACTGCACCGGCAGCTCGGCCCACTGCGGGGCCTCGCCGCGCAGCCGGGCGGTGTAGGCCGCGGCCAGGTCGCGGGAGAGCGGCTCCATCGACTCGCCGTCGCTGGCGATGTGGTGGACCAGCAGGAGCAGCACGTGCTCGCGCTCGCCGGAGCGCAGCAGGGTGGCGCGGACGGGTATCTCCGACGACAGGTCGAAGGTGTACTGGGCCGCCTCGCGCACGGCCTCGTCGACCGCGTCGGGAGCGACTTCCACCAGCGGTACGTCGAGCGGCGCACCGTCCACCGGCAGCACCTGCTGCGAGGGAACGCCCTGCTCGTCGACCACGATGAGCGTACGGAGGCTCTCGTGCCGGGCCACGACATCGCGCACCGCCGACTGCAGGGCAGTCCGGTCGAGCTCGCCGGTCAACCGCACGAGGAAGGGGACGTTGTACGTGGCCGACGGCCCCTCGAACCGGTCGATGAACCACAACCGACGCTGTGCGAACGACAACGGGATCATTTTACTGTCCACTCCTGTCCATCTTGCGCAGTCGAGGCCGGCTCGACGTGCCTGCGTTCTTGACCGTGCGCGAAAGTTCTGAGATTGCGTGGGACTCGAAGATCGACCGCAGGGGCACGCTCACCCCGAGCACCTTGCGGATCCGGCTGGTGAGCCGTGTCGCCAGGAGGGAGTTGCCTCCCAGTTCGAAGAAGTCGTCGTTCATGCCGACCCGTTCGACGCCGAGCACCTCCGCCAGCAGCTCGCACAGAGCCGCCTCCTGCGGGGTGCGCGGCGCCCGGTAGGGGCGGGCGGCGGGCTCGGGCTCGGGCAGTGCCGCCCGGTCCGTACGGCCGTCGGGGGTGAGCGGCAGCCGTTCCAGCGTCACGAGGACCGCCGGGACCAGGGCCGCGGGCAGCCGCTGCGCCGCGTGGGCCCGTACCTGGTCGGCGTGGGCCGCGGGGTCGGCCACGTGGTGTCCGTCGGGGGGCACGATGTAACCCACCGACCGGGCGGTCCCGCCGGGTCCGTGGCCCGGGCGGACGACCACGACGGCCTGCTCCACCCCGGGGTGCCCGGTGAGGACGGCCTCGACCTCGGCCGGTGCGACCCGCGTGCCGCGGACCGCCGCCTCCGGGCCGGTGCGTCCGAGGAGCTCCAGCCGGTCGTCCGCGGTGCGGCGGACCAGGTCGCCGGTGCGGAACATCCGCGATCCGGCCGGCCCGAAGGGGTCGGCGACGAACCGCTCTGCGGTCAGCGCGCCGTGGCCCCGGTAGCCGCGGGCCGGCGCGCCGCCGGCGAGGTACAGCTCGCCGATCGCGCCGTGCGGTACGGGCGTGAGGCCCGCGCCGAGGACGTACGCCCGCACTCCGGCAGACGGAGTTCCCACGGGCACGGCCCCGGTCCCGGGCGGCTGCTCGCCGTCCGGCGGTGAGTACGCCGTGGCGGGACCGGTCTCGGGATGCGCGTGGACGTTGACCAGGCGGGCGCCGGGGGCCGATGCGGCCGCCCGCAGCGCCAGGGCGGCCGGGAGCGGCTCGCCCGAGAACAGGAGGGCGTCCGCGGCGATGTCGTCGACGGCCTCGTCGAGCAGGTCGGCGAAGGCGGAGGGGCTCGTGGCGAGCACCCCGCCCGTGGCCGCCGCGCCGTCGCGGAGCACTTCGACACCGCCGCCGGCGCAGAGCGCGGCGACGATCTCCGCGACGGGCAGTGCGGTGTCGGAGTCGGCGGCCAGCAACAGGCGCCGCCCGGCCGCGGGGCCGAGCCGCGCGAGCAGCCCGGGCACCCGGCCGGTGAGGTTGCCGTGGGTGGTCTCCACGCCCGTCGGCCCGCCCGAACTGCCGCAGGCGTACGAGAGGTACGCGAGCGAGTCGGCCCGTACGGGCGCCGCCGGGGCCGGTCCGGCGTCGCCGGGGCCCGCGTCGGCGAGGGCGAGGGCGGGGACGCCGGTGTCCGGCAGGGCGGCCGCCGTGTCCGCGTCGGTGAGCACCAGCAGCGGCCGGGCGTCGGTCAGGACCCGCGCGAGGCGGTCGGCCGGGTGCGACGGGTCGAGGGGGAGGACCGCGGCCCCGGACTTCAGTACGCCGAGCAGCGCGACGATCAGTTCCGCCGACCGGGGCAGGGCCACGGCGACCGGGGTCTCCGGCCGGGCGCCGCGCCCGGTCAGGGACCTCGCGAGGCGGTTCGCCCGCTCGTCGAGCTCCCGGTAGGTCAGGGACCGCCCGCCGTCGGCCACCGCCACGGCGTCGGGGGTGTCGGCGGCGCGCCGCTCGAAGAGCCCGGGGACCGTCGTCGTACCCGAAGGGGCGTCCGCGCCCCCGGCTCCGGTGGTGCCGGGGCCGTGCAGGAGCAGGTCGCGCTCGGCGGGCTCCAGCACCTCCACGGCGGCCACCCGGCGGGAGGTGTCCTCGGCCACCTGCCGCAGGATCATGCCGAAGCGGGCGGCGAGGGACTCGGCGGCGGCCGGGTCGAGCACCGTGCGCTGGTACTGCACCGCCAGGCGCAGCCGGTCGGGCTCGATGAAGGCGAGCACCGTCACGGGGTAGTGGCTGGCGGTGAAGGAGCGGATGCCGGTGATCGAGATCCCGGCCTGCCGGCTGGCCTCGACGATGCCGGCCCGGTCCATGGGGAAGGACTCGAAGCCGACGATCGTGTCGAAGAGGGATTCGACGCCCGCGGCCTGCTGGATCTCGGCGAGGCCGAAGTGGTGGTGGTCCATGAGGGCGGCCTGCCGGCCCTGCAGCGCGGTCAGCAGCTCGGCGACCGTGTCCGAGGGCGCGCACCGCACCCGTACCGGCAGGGTGTTGAGGAACATGCCGACCGTTGCGTCCACACCGGGCAGCGCGGGCGGGCGGCCGGCGACGGTGGAGGCGAAGACCACGTCCTGGCGGCCGGTGAGCCGGGCCAGCAGCATCGCCCAGGCACCCTGGACCACCGTGTTCAGGGTGACGCCGAGCTCGGCCGCGCGCCGCTGGAGCTCGCGGGAGGCCCCTGCGGGCAGCGGCACCTCCGCCTGCCGCATGGCGATGTCCTCGGCCGCTCCCCCGGACCCGTCCGCCGGGGTGGTCCGCGGGGCGCAGACCACCGGGGCGAGCAGGGTCGGCTCCCCCACCCCGCCGAGTTCCTCGCGCCAGACCCGCGCGGACTCCTCGCGGTCCTGGCGGGAGAGCCAGGCGAGGAAGTCGCGGTGGTTCCGGGCCGGTTCCAGCCCGGCGTCCTGCCCGTCCGCTCCGTAGAAGGTGAGCAGGTCCTGCATCAGCAGGGGCACCGACCAGCCGTCGAACAGCACGTGGTGGGCGGTCAGTACGAGCTCGTGGGTCCGCTCGCCGGTCCGGACGAGGGACATCCGCAGCATGGGCGGTGCGGACGGGGCGAAGTGGGTGGCCAGGTCCTGCGCGAGGAACCGTTCGAAGGCCTCCGTGCGCTCCGCCTCGTCCAGGCCGGACAGGTCGAGGTCCTGCCAGGGCAGGGTGACGGAGTCGAGGACGAGCTGGACGAGGTCCCCGTACGCGTTGTGCACGAAGGCGGTCCGCAGGCCCGCGTGCCGGTCCAGCAGCGACTGGCCGGCGGCGCGCAGCCGGGCCGGGTCCACCTGGCCCGACAGGTGCAGCGCGTACTGCACCTGGTAGGCGTCGAAGGAGGAGTCCTCGAAGACCGAGTGGAAGAGCAGGCCCGACTGGAGGGCGGTGGTGGGCCAGACGTCGGTCAGGCCCGGGAAGCGCCGCTGCCAGCCGTCGATGTCGTGCTGGCTCGCCGTCACCAGCGGCAGGTCCGACGGGGTCAGGCCGCCGGCGCCGGGCTCGGCCGCGTGCCGGGCGAGCCCCTCCAGGGCGGCGCGCCACAGGTCGGCGATCTCCCGTACCTCGGCCGGGGAGAGCACTCCCTCGGGGGCGCTGAACACGGCGTTCAGCACGGGCCCGGCCGGCTGGTCGGCGACGGTGGCGTTGATGTCGAGTTCGGCGGAGGCCGGCATCCGCGGGTCCTGGGCGGCGTCGAGCTCGGCCAGCTCGGCGATGGCCGCGGCCTCGGGGGCCCGGGTGAAGCCCGCCCCGCGCAGCTCGCCGGGCAGGTCGGCGGCCGACGAGAAACGGCCGAGGTAGTTGAAGCCGACCTGCCCGACGGGATGGCGTTCCAGGACGGCGGCCGTCTGCGGGTTCAGGTGGCGCAGCAGGCCGTAGCCGATGCCCTTGTCGGGCAGGGCCAGGAGCTGTTCCTTGACCTTCTTGACGGCCAGGCCGGCGGCCGGGCCGCCCGCGAAGGCCTCGTCGAGGTCCACCCCGGCGAGGTCGAGGCGCACCGGGAAGGCGGTCGTGAACCAGCCCAGCGTGCGGGCGAGGCTCGCGCCGGGCGCGGCGGCCTCCTCGCGGCCGTGTCCTTCGAGGCGGATCAGCGCGGAGGTCTCGTCGACGGAGCGGGTGCGCCGCCACTGCGCGAGGGCCAGGGCCAGCGCGGCGAGCAGCCCGTCGTTGACGCCGCCGCGGAACGCCGCGGGCAGGTCGGTCAGCAGGGCCTCGGTGACGGACACCGGGAGCTGTACGTGGGTGGTGTGCACGCGGGCCCGTACGTCGACGGCCGGGTCCAGCCGCCGGGCGCCGAGCAGCGGGTCCGGGCCGTCGACGACCGACCGCCACAGGTCGAGCTCCGCGGTCCGCCCGGGGCGCAGCGCCTCGTCCGCGAGCGCGTGCGCCCAGCGGCGCATCGAGGTGGCGACGGGCGGGAGTTCGGGGGTGCGGCCGGCACGGACCTGCTGCCAGGCGGAGGCCAGGTCGGGCATCAGGATGCGCCAGGACACGCCGTCCACGACGAGGTGGTGCAGGGCGAGCAGGAGCCGGCCCGCGCCCTGCTCCGGGGCGAACCACACGAACTGGGCCACCACGCCCGCGGCCGGGTCCAGCCGGCCGGCCGCCTCCTCCAGTTCGCCGAGCAGCAGGGTGCGCCAGGACCCGTCGTCCCAGCGGCCGTCGCAGGTGACGCGGCGCAGCAGCGGGTCCACGGCCACGGAGCCGGCGGGCGCGACCACCAGTCCGGCTCCCTGGCCCTCGTCGTCACCGTCGCCGTCGGGCACCAGTCGGGCGCGCAGCAGGTCGTGGCGGTCCAGTACGGCCGTCAGGGTGGCGGCCAGGCCGGCCGCGTCGATGTCCTCGGGCAGTTCCAGCACCATCGCCTGGAGGAAGCGGTCGAAGCCGGGGCCCCAGTCGCGGATCCAGCGGGCCACGGGCAGCAGGGGCATCCAGCCCGTGCCGCCGCCGTCGAGCTCTTCCAGGACCGGTCCGGTGGCGGCGCCCTGCCCGTTCGCTACGGCGATCTCGGCGAGGCGGGCGACGGTGCGGTGCTCGACGGCCTGGCGGGCGGTGACCACGAGGCCGCGGGCCCGCGCCCAGGAGACGACCTGGAGCGACTGGATGCTGTCACCGCCGAGGGTGAAGAAGTCGTCGTCGATGCCGACCCGGTCGCGGCCGAGGGCCTTCGCGTACAGCTCGGCGAGGATCTCCTCCTGCCGGGTGCGCGGCGCCCGGTAGGTGCCGCCCTTGAACTCCGGTTCCGGCAGGCGGGCCTTGTCGAGCTTGCCGTTCGGGGTCAGGGGCAGCCGGTCCAGCAGGACGAAGGCCCCGGGGACCATGTGGTCGGGCAGGTGCCGGCCGGCGTACGTGCGCAGTTCGGCGGTGCCGAAGCCGGAGTCGAGGGCGATGCTGCCGTACGCGCTGCCCTGCGGGCCCCCGTGGCCGGGTCGGCCGGAGGCGGCGGGCACGACGTACGCCACCAGCCGCCGGCTGCCGCCGTGTTCGTACGGGATGACCGCGGCGTCGGCGACACCGGGGTGGCCGCTGAGGACGGCCTCGATCTCCAGGGGTTCGATCCGGATGCCGCGGATCTTGATCTGGGTGTCCGCGCGGCCGTGGAAGACGAGGTCGCCGCCGGGGGTCCGTTCGACGAGGTCGCCGGTGCGGTACATCCGTGCGCCGGGCTCACCGAAGGGGCAGGCCACGAAGCGCTGGGCGGACAGGTCGGGGCGGCCCAGGTAGCCGCGGGCCAGCGAGGCGCCCGACACGTACAGTTCGCCGATCACTCCGGTGTCCGCCGGGCGCAGCCCGTCGTCGAGGACGTGCACGCCGGTGTCGGTGATCGGGCCGCCGATCGGGGGTACGCGGCCGTCGCCGGCCAGCGGTGCGCTCATCGTGGCGCACACGGTGGTCTCCGTGGGGCCGTACGCGTTGATCATGCGGCGGCCGGCCGACCAGCTGGCGACGAGTTCGGGGGTGGTGGCATCTCCGGCGACCACCAGCGTCTCGACGGAGGCCAGGGCTCCGGCCGGGACCGCGGCGAGCACCGGGGGCGGCAGCGTCACGTGGGTCACGCCGTGCCGGGCGATGGTGTCGGCGAGCGGGTCGCCGGGGGCGAGGGCCTCCTTGCCGGCGAGGACGAAGGTCGCCCCGGACAGCAGGCCCATGCACATCTCCCACACCGAGGCGTCGAAGCTCGGCGAGGCGAACTGCAGCACCCGGCTCGTGGGGCCCGCCCCCAGCCGCTCGACGTGCGTGGCGAGCAGCGGGGCGAGGCCGTTGTGGGTGACGGCGACGCCCTTGGGCCGGCCGGTGGAGCCCGAGGTGTAGATGACGTACGCGGTCTGCGCGACGCGCTGCGGACGGATCCTGTCGGCGTCGGTGAGCGGGCCGGCCGCCTCGCGGGAGACCGCTTCGACGGTCTCGGCGGCGTCCAGCAGCACCACGGGGGCGGGGAGTTCGGGCAGTTCGCCGCCGGTCGGCATGTCCGCCAGGACCAGGCGGGCGCCGGAGTCCTGCGCCATGTACCGCAGGCGCTCGGCCGGGTACGCGGCGTCCATGGGGAGGTAGGCGCCGCCCGCCTTGAGGACCGCGAGGACGGCCGTCCACAGCTCGGGCGAGCGCCGCAGGGCCACGCCCACGACCGTTTCCGGTCCGACGCCGCGGGTCACCAGGAAACGGGCCAGGCGGTTGGCCCGCGCGTCGAGTTCGCGGTAGGTCAGCGACGTCTCGCCGAAGACGAGGGCGACGGCGTCCGGCGAGGCGGCGACGCGCTTCTCGAACATTTCAGGAATCGTCGCCACCGGCACCGCCGCGTCATGGAACGAGCACAAAGCGACCATCCCCCAATGGTTGGACATGAAGACCGGGATCTCATGGGTTTGATTTCTCAATTAATCGCAGCCGGACCGTCGGCGCGGCAACCCGAAAAAGCTGCCATACAGGCACTCCCCATCGGGAGCCTAAGGCTCCAGAACCGTTCCGGCGATGAATTCGAGCAGCTCGGAGCTCAGTCCGGGCTCGAAGAGATAGAAATGCCCGCTGGGGTAGACGCGCAGGTCGAATGCGGCGTCCGTGTGGGCGCCCCAGGTCTCCATCTCGCCCCGCGGCGCCCTGCTGTCGGATGCGCCGACGAGGGCGGTGATGGGGACGTCGAGGCGGGCGTCGACGGGCATGACGTGCCGCTCCCAGAGCGTGAAGTCGTCCATGACGGGCGGCAGCAGGGCCTCCATGGCGTCCTCGTCCTCGGCGAGCTCCTCGTCGAAGCCGCCGAGCCGCAGGACCTCGGCCCGGAACTCCTCGTCGGAGAGTCCGTGCAGCTGGGGACGGTCGCGGAAGGGGACGGGCGAGGCCTGTCCGGAGAGGAACAGGTGGGCCGGCCGGGGGCCGCCGCGGGCTTGGAGGGCCAGGGCCAGCTCGAAGGCGAGCAGGGCCCCGCAGGAGTGGCCGAAGAAGGAGAAGGGGCCGTCCAGTACGGGCCGCAGGGCCTGCGCCAGCGTGCGGACGAGCGGGCCGACCTCGGTGGCGGCGTCCTCCAGGATCCGGTTCTGCCGGCCGGGCAGCTGGACGGCGACCACCTCGATGTCGGCCGGGAGCTGGTGCACCCAGTCGCCGAAGGCTCCGGCGCCGCCTCCCGCCTGGGGGAAGCAGACCAGTTGGTGGCGGTGTCCGGGCCGCCTGGCCCGCCATATGAAGGGGCTTTCGACGACGAGTCCGGCGCCGGTTTCCGTGGCGTGGCTGCGCGTGTGCATGACCATTCCCCTCTGCGTTGTGTCGGGCGGAAGCGGGAAGCACGAAGAGGGAAACGGAACGCGGAACGCGAAATGTGGAACGCGAAATGTGGAACGCAGAACGCGATGCCGGATTCGATGGCACAGGGGGCCGGTTCAGATCGGCCGTGAATTGTTTCCCCGCTCTTCCGGATTGATCGTAGGAGTGGCCCGGGGGCGAGGCAAGGAATGCCCGCACTGCTCTGCCGCGGCGGCACTGGTGAGCGATTCGTCCTTGCGTTTTCGGCCACCGTGTCCCGTTGTCCGTGCTGCGTCCGTCCCGTCGACGGGACGGCCCGCACGAAGAACGGGGCCGCCCGGCCTTCGGCCGGGCGGCCCCGTTCACGTTGCGGTGCGTGCAGCGGATCCCTAGATCTTCGCCTCGCGCTTGAAGGCCGAGCGGGCCCACAGGAAGCCGAGGAGGCTGAGGACGACGCCCCAACCCAGCGCCAGCCACGCGCTGTTGCCGATCTCCGTGCCCATGAGCAGGCCGCGGAGGGTGTCGGTCATCGGGGTGAAGGGCTGGTACTCGGCGAACCAGCGCAGGCCGACCGGCATGGACTCCGGCGGGACGATCGCGCTGCCGAGGAAGGGCAGGAAGGTCAGCGGCATGGGGGCGTTGCTCGCCGCCTCGACGCTGCTGGCCCCCAGGCCGATGGCCGCGGACAGCCAGCTGAGGCCGAAGGCGAGGAGGGCGAGGATGCCGAGGGCGGCGAGCCACTCGACGAAGGTGGCGTTGGGACGGAAGCCCACCAGGAGCGCGACGCCGATGACCAGCACCAGGCTGATCATGGTCTGGATGACGTTGCCGACGACGTGCCCGGTCAGCACGGAGGACTTCGAGATCGACATGGTCCGGAAGCGGTTGATGATGCCTTCGGTCATGTCCGTGCAGACGGAGACGGCGGTCGAGACGGCCCCGGCGGTGGCGGCCATCAGGAGGATGCCGGGGGCGACGAAGTTGGTGTAGTCGCCCCGGTCCCCCGTGCCGCCGCCCGGCAGTTCGATGCCGGCGCCGAGCGCGCCGCCGAAGACGTAGACGAACAGCAGGAGCATCAGGATCGGCATCGCGACGATCGAGATGGTCATCGAGGGGTAGCGCTGTGCGTGCTTGAGGTTGCGGCGCAGCATCGTCATCGAGTCGCGCATCGCGTACGTCGTGCTCATCGGCGGGCCTCCTGCACCGTGTTGGCCGGGCCGGGAACGGTGGTCGCGTGGTGGCGCGAGCCGTCACCGGTGAGGGCGAGGAAGACGTCGTCCAGGTCGGGCGTGTGGACGGTCAGCGCGTCCGCCTCGACTCCGGCGCTCTCCAGCAGGTCGAGTACGGAGCGCAGCGCCGGGATGCTGCCGTCGCTCGGGATCTGCAGGGTGAGCTTCTCCTCGTCGCGGGCGCCGGGGCCGAGGGCGAGCCGGCGGGCGGCGGCGTCGAGGCTGAGCACGTCGGAGAACTGCAGGCGGATGTGGCCGCCGGGGATGCGGCGCTTGAGCTCGTCCGCGGTGCCCTCGGCGACGATCTTGCCCTTGTCGAGGACGGCGATCCGGTCGGCGAGCTGGTCGGCCTCCTCCAGGTACTGCGTGGTGAGGAAGATGGTCACGCCCTGGGCGGTGAGCTGCTGGATCAGGTGCCACATGGTGCGGCGGCTGCGGGGGTCGAGGCCGGTGGTCGGCTCGTCGAGGAAGATCAGGCCGGGGTTGCCGACGAGGGTCATCGCCAGGTCCAGCTTGCGTCGCATGCCCCCGGAGAAGGTGGAGGCCATCTTGCCGGCGACCTCGGTGAGTTCGAACTGCCGGAGTAATTCGGCGGTGCGGCGCTTGCCCTCCGCGCGGTCGAGGTGGTGCAGGTCCGCCATGAGGAGCATGTTCTCCTCGGCGGTCAGCAGCCCGTCGACCGCCGCGAACTGGCCGGTGACACCGATCCTGGCACGAATGGCGTCCGCGCTGCGCTGCAGCGAGTGCCCCACGACGGTCGCCTCGCCGCCGTCGGCGGAGATGAGCGTCGAGAGGATCTGGACGGTGGTGGTCTTCCCCGCGCCGTTCGGACCGAGGAGCGCGAAGATCGTGCCCGCCTGCACGTGCAGGTCAATCCCGTCGAGTACGAGCTTCTCGCCGTACGACTTGCGCAGGCCGACTGCGCTGATCCCCTGGGGCGGGGCCTTCTGTTCGGTCGCGGCACTCATCGTGCCCCCTCCATTTCGTAGCTGTCGCGAGGCAGAGCTCTGACGTCAGGCGCCGTGCGCACGCTGGATGGTGATGTCGCCGAGGCTGGTCCTCGCGTGCACCTTGACGGTCTCCGCGCCCTCGGTGGGGCCTTCGGCGGATCCGAGGGTGCTGTAGACCGTCCCGGACTGGGAGTTGATGTCGAGCCAGGCGGCAGTCCCCTGGCGGATCCCGACTTCGAGGTTGCCGGCTTTAGTCTGGAGCTCGACGGTGCCCCGCGCCACTTCCTCGATGCGTACGTGGCCGTTCGAGCTCTTTGACGACACGGACCCTTGCGCCCGGCCGACGGTGATGTTTCCATTGGCGACCTTCAGTCGCAGATCGCCCGCCACGTCGTCCAGCCACGTGTTGCCGTTGGAGTTCTTGATGTCGGCGTCGCCGCCGATGGTGCGGATCCTGACCTCGCCCGAGCCGGTGGTGACGTCCACGTCGCCCGCCGCCGTGTCGAGCTGGATGTCTCCGTGCTGGGTCTTGAGCTTCGCCGGGCCGCTCTGGTCGAGGCGGATGTAGCCGGCGCTGGTGCGGACCTCGCACTCGCCCAGCGTTCCCTTGCAGGTGATGTCGCCCATCTCCAGCGTGCCGACGAGCCGCGAGCCCTGGGGCAGGGCGACGTCGACGGTGACCGAGCCGCGGGCGCTGAACAGGCCGCGCGCCTTCGGGGTGCGGATCGTCAGGTTCCCGTCGGCGAAGTCGACCTTCGTCTCCTCGGCGGCGCGCTGGTCGTCCTTGTCCCCGGCGGTGCGCGGGTGGATCTCCACGACCGTGTCGGTGCGGTCCGTGGCGCTGATCCGGGCGACTCCGACCTCGACGTGGATGGTCGCGGTGATGGGTCCCTTGGTCTCGTAAGAAGGCATGGCTGTCCCGTCCTCGTGGGTCTGGTGGCCGCCCCCGCTCCGGGGACGTGAAGATGGCGCGGGAGTGGTCGGCTCCCGCACTCCGATGTCGTGTCCCGGCGCCGCCCCTGCGCCGCCGGGCCGCCGAGCTAGCTCACCCAGCCGGTGAAGCTCCGCCTGCCGCTGCCGCGCCGGGGCGCCTGGGTCTCGGCCGTCGGCCGTCCGCCGCCGGTCTCCAGGGCGCCCGAGACCGCCCTGACGAGCCAGGCGTTGAGGGAGAGGCCCTCACGCGCCGCCGCCTGCTCGGCGCGCGTCTTGACGTGGCCGGGGAGCCGGAGGTTGATGCGTGCGGTGCTGCTGTCCTCCCCTTCCGGCGCGAGCGGTACGGCGGGCAGGGCGGCGGGGGTTTCGTCGAAGCCGCCGGCCTCGAAGGGCTCTTCCCGCGGCGGGGCGGTCACGACGAACTCGGGCTCGAGCCCGCGCAGCCGTACGTCGACCGAGCCGGGAGCGAGCTCCCGGGTGACCTCGCCCATGGCGTCCGACAGGGCGTTCAGGAGGGTGAGCCTGGCTGCCGACTCTAGCGGGGCGGTGATGCGCTCGGCGAGAGCGCGGGCGTCTTCGCCGCCCGCTTCGGCGGCCACCGCGAGCTCGTGCCGAAGACTTGCGACATAGGGGCTGAGGTCCATGTCCTCAGCATGACACACACATGGCGCCATGGCGAGCCAATCTGGCGCCACATGTGCCGCCATTTACAAAGATGCAGGTCAGAGTGTGTGCCACTAGGGAGCCAAGCTGAGCCAAGTGGCGCCACTACTCGACTGATGCCGGCAAGCCGGAGCCTCCGGGTGCCCCCGCGGAACCGGCGGGGCCGCGGCCGTGAGGCGCCGGGCCGTGTCCGAACAGACCCCGGAAGAGGCGGACCGGCTTGCTCCGGCGCGCGGCACGCGGCACGCGGCACCCGGGATCGCGGGACGGGAATTCCGCAGGCGGCGCATTCCCAATCATCCGCAGGAACGCATAAGCATTCAAGGCGCCTCCGAAATGCGACCGCGGGGCCGTCCTGTCGACAGGACGGCCCCGCGGCGGTTCCGTGCATTTCGCCGGCCGAATGCGGGCGGAGGCGGTATCGAGCGCCCCGCGCCACTGAAAGCGCACCCGGGAAGCGGATAGGGCGGCGAGCGCAGAGCGGCGGTTACGACCGGCCAGGTCGGTCGGCGGTCGGCGCCGGACGCAGTTCCAGCGTGCAGCACTTGGC
This sequence comes from Streptomyces erythrochromogenes, assembly GCF_036170895.1. Lineage (NCBI taxonomy): Bacteria > Bacillati > Actinomycetota > Actinomycetes > Kitasatosporales > Streptomycetaceae > Streptomyces > Streptomyces erythrochromogenes. The sequence continues at coordinate 2,296,266 of NZ_CP108036.1, forward strand.
GCTGCCGCCGGCCTTGAGCAGCTCGGACAGGTCGACGCCGATCGGCTCGAACCCGCGCTCGGCGAGCTGGGCGGCCAACCCCCGCGCCTGCTCGGGCAGCACCACGTGCAGGCCGTCGGAGACGGCGTTCAGCCCGAACGCCACCGCGTCGGCCTCCTCGGCCAGGACCGCGTCGGGGAACCGGTCGGCGAGCACCTCGCGGCTCTCCGGGGAGAACGCCGCCGGGTAGTACATGACCTCGTCGCGGTCGAGGACCGAGAGCGCGGTGTCGAGGTGGTAGAACCGCGGGTCGACCAGCGTCAGCCCGAGGACCTGCCGCCCGAAGAACTCCTGCGCCTCCCGCTGCGAGCGCGGGTCGCTGCGGAACCCGCTGCCCGCCAGGAGGGTGTCGCCGACGAGCAGGAAGTCGCCCTCGCCCTCGTTCACGTACTCCGCCTGCCGGACCTCGCCCCACCCCCGCTCCGCGAACCAGTCCAGGTACGCCGGCGACTCCCCGGCCCGGTAGTCGTGCCGGAAGCGGGCGACCAGCACCCGCCCGTCCAGCACGGTCGCCCCGTTGGCAGCGAACACCATGTCCGGCAGGTCGGGCACCGGCTCGATCAGGTCGATCCGGTGCCCGAGCTCGACGAACAGGTCGTGCAGCCGCTTCCACTGGGAAAGGCTGGTTTCCGTCACCGTGGGCTTCGTGGGGTCCATCCACGGATTGATCGAATACCGAACGTCGAAATAGTGCGGACGGCACATCAGATAATGCCGCGGCCTTGCCGTTCGCCCTGATTGGCTCATGGTTTCCCTCGATGCGGAGTCGGTTCACGGATACCTCGTGCCACGATATCCGCGCCGCCGCCGCACTCAATAGGAGCGGGTGAACAGGTGGCCAATTTCCGGTTTCAGGGCATGGCCTCCAGTACGGCGTCCAGGGTGAGCTTCCACGCCGGCTCGGCGCCGGTCCCGAACGCCGCGGCAAGCGCGTACCCGACGGCCGCGTCGTACCCCTCCGGCTGCACGTCCCCCCACTCGGCGGTCACCCGCCCGTCCCCGGTCGAGACGAACATCCCGAGTACCGCACCGCCGCGCGACAGCCGGCTGCCGTCGAGCGAGACCGGAACGAACCGGTGGTCGCCGACGTCGACCCGGTAGGACGTGCGGGTCAGGAACCCCTTGGAGGGCCGCAGCTCCACCTCCGCTCCCCCGACCTCCATCGCCAGGCGTTCGGGGTCCCGGGTCCCGATCGGCACATGGCTCTCCGCCGCCGCGGCGCCCGTCCGCCTCATCTCGACCCGCGGTATCCCCTCGCCGTGCACGGCGAGGGTCCCCGCCTCGTGGTCGAGTTCGACGGTGACGGTCCCGAACAGCGGGTCGTCGGCGGGCGGGTAGGAGTGCGCATGCATCAACGGTTCCCTGCTCTCTTGTGCTTGGGGAACCATTGTCGGGCTCGCCCGAGCCACGAGATCGACGCGCCCGACCTACCGGAAGGCCTCCGGACCAGAGTCCTCCCCCGCGGTCCACCAGACGCCGAGCCGCTGGCGGGTCAGACGCCAGCCGCCGTCCGTGCCCCTGCGGAACTCCCAGTCGTACGGGCCTCCCATGGCGTACGGCGCGGACCTCGCCGCCTCGCCCGTGACGGCGACGAACCACATGTAGCCGACGCCGGCTGCCCGGTCCCCGTCCACCTCGAAGTGCGTGTTGAGGATGTGGTGCTGCATGCTCGGGAAGGGCGCCTCCGCCTCCTCCACCTTCGCCCGGATCGCCTCCCTGCCGCGAATCTCCCCCCACGGACCGAACTCCAGCACCGCGTCCTCGGCCCAGCACTCGATCCAGGTCCGCCAGTCCTTGCGGTCCAGCGCCCGCCACCCCCGGACCAGCAGCCCCCGCAGCGCTTCCTTGTCCTCCAGCACGCGCAGCCGCCGGACCAGGCCGTCGCAGTCTCCCGGGGCGGTCACCGGACGCTCGCGACAGGACGCACGACGAGCTCGTTGACATCGACCTCCGGCGGCTGGGACACCGCGTACGCGATGGCGTCCGCGACGGCGGAGGCCGGCAGCGCCACCGCGCGGTAGGCCTTCATGGCCTCCCTCGCCGCAGGGTCAGAGATTCCGTCGGCGAGTTCCGACTCGGTCACCCCCGGGGAGACGAGGGTGACCCGGACGCCCCCGCCGGACTCCTGCCGCAGCCCTTCGGAGATCGCCCGTACGGCGAACTTGGTGGCGCAGTACACGGCCGCGGTGGGCGAGACCTCATAGGCACCCACGGAGGCGATGTTCACGATGTGCCCGGCACCCTGGGCGCGCATCACGGGCAGCGCGGCGGCGATCCCGTACAGCACTCCCCGTACGTTCACGTCGATCATCCGGTCCCACTCCTCGACCTCCAGCGCGTCCAGTGGCGACAGCGGCATCACGCCGGCGTTGTTGACCACCACGTCCACCCGCCCGTACCGCTCGCCCGCCGCGGCCACGAAGCCGCGTACGTCCCCGGCGTCCGTGACGTCGAGCCGCCGGAACGCCGCGGTCCCGCCCGCCGCGCCGATCTCCTCGCACAGCGCCTCCAGCCGCTCCGCGCGCCGCGCCCCGAGCAGCAGCCGATGCCCGTCGGCGGCGAGCCGCCGTGCGGTCGCCTCCCCGATCCCGCTGCTCGCTCCGGTGATTGCCACGACCTTGGGTTCGTTCCTCATGCCTGCCCTACTCCTCGACCACGGGCGCAGGTCCGTCCTGCCCGACCGAGTCTTCGCGCGCCGAAGACGGCCGGCCAGGGCGCGAGTCGCCCGGGTGCGGCACACCCAGGCACGGCGCAGCCCCGCGGCCTAACCTGTGGCCATGACCACGACCACGACGGACCGGGCCCTCGGAGAGTTCCTCCACGCGCGCAGGGCGGCCCTGCGGCCGCAGGACGTCGGCATGGCGAGCCACGGCGTGCGCAGGGTCGCCGGCCTGCGCCGCGAGGAGGTCGCCGTCCTGGCCGACGTCAACGTGGACTACTACGCCCGCCTGGAGCAGGGCCGCGAGCGCCACCCCTCCCCGCAGGTCCTCGACGCGCTCGCCCGCGCCCTGCGGCTGCGCCCCGACGCCCACGCCCACCTGCACCGCCTGGCCGGCTCACCGCCGGCCGAGCGCCCGGCCACCGACCTGGTCGACCCGGCCCTGCGCCGACTCCTCGACGGCTTCCCCGCCTTCCCTGCGTTCGTCGTCAACGCCGCCCTGGACATCCTGGCGGCCAACGACTGCGCCCTGGCCCTGCATGCGCCGTTCGCGCCGGCGGACAACCTGGCCCGCATGGTCTTCCTCGATCCGGCGGGCCGCCGCTTCTACGCCGACTGGGCCGCCACGTCCCGGGCCACGGCCGGCCACCTCCGCGAGGCCTCCGGCATCGCCCCGGACGACCCCCGCCTGCGCGACCTCGTCCGTACCCTCACCACGCACAGCCCGGACTTCGCCCGCCTGTGGACCACCCACGACGTCCTGGCCAAGACCCGGGACGCCAAGCACCTCCACCACCCGGTGGCCGGCCCCCTGACCCTGACGTACCAGTCCTTCGACGTCCGCGCCGCCCCGGGCCAGCAGCTCATCGTCTACGAGGCCGCCCCCGGCACCCCGACGGCCGAAGCCCTCACCCTGCTCGGCGCCCGCGCTCTCCAGTGACTCCAGGTCCGAGCGCCGCCGTGCGGCCGTACCGCAGGTCCGGTACGGCCGCACGGCGGTCTGTCAGTCCGGGCATCACGAGGGTCACCCGTTCCCGGTGCACGTCCTGGAGCTCGTGCGCCGACCGCCGGGCCGGCCCGCCGTCTCCACCGACGACGATCCGTCCTTCGGGCGGCGGAAGTTGTGAAGGAGAGGGCCCGGCCCGATTATGTCCGCGGCCACAGCCGGCCCGCACCGGAACGATCACGCGGGGATCACCGCGCCGGCGGGTCGGCGACGCTGCCGAGCCACAGCAGGTCACGGGCCCGGGTCATGGCCACGAAGAGCTGGCTGCGCCGGAGTTCCGCGCGCTCGCGCGCCGTGTCCGTCCCCGGCGTCCCGACCGCGGACTCGGCGTCGTACCGGGGCAGGAAGACGTTCTTGAACTCCAGCCCCTTCGCCCGGCGATAGGTGCCCAGCTTGACTGCGTCGACGGGGTTGCCGTCGTACTGCTCGAGCTGGCACACCGGGATCTCGGCCCGGGCCAGCAGCCGCTGGTAGTGGCCGAGGGCCCACTTGGAGGCGCACAGCAGGGCGGTGTCGGCGAGCGCGCCGTCGGGCAGGGCCTTCAAAGCACCCACCAGCTCCCGGTCGTGGGCGTCCGCGGTGGGCTCGGCGACCCGCACGACGTTCCCGTCGTGGTAGGTGAGGTCGACGTCGCGGCGGCCCGGCGTGGGTTCCCCGTCGATGTCCTCGAACGCGTCGTCGGCCACGACCGCGAGGGCCGCGTCCAGGATCTGCCTGCTGTTGCGGTAGTTGGTGCGCAGCACCTGCCCGCGGTCGCCGCGGATGTCGATGCCCGCGTCGGTGAGGCGGAAGCCGCCCGGGTACACGGTCTGCTGGCCGTCGCCGACCAGCAGCAGGCCGTTGGGCGCGTCGCCGACGAGCGCGTGCAGCAGGCGCACCCCGACGAGCGTGAGGTCCTGGACCTCGTCCACGACGACGGCCGCGTACGGGGGCCCGCCCCTGTCTTCGGTCTCTCGGGACACCTCGCCGAGGGCGAGCGAGAGCACGTCGTTGAAGTCGTGCACGCCGCGCTCGCGACGCCGCGCCTCGTACTCCTCGTACAGCTCCCACACCGACTGCCGCTGCGTACGGTGAAGGCCCGCCTTGCGCCGCTTCCTGACGACGACCGCGTACTCCTCGAAGCGCGTGAGACCGCGCCCCTTGATGACGTAGTCGATCTCTTCCCGCCAGTAGGCCGGACCCGGGTCGATCTGGACCAACCGGCTCCCGCGGCCGAGGTTCTTCCACGCCAGGCTGAAGGCGGTCTCGGCCTTGTCCCCGTTCAGCCGCACCGGTACGCCGCGCTCCTGCAGGAACTCCTGGGCCCATGAGTGCAGGCTGCGGAAGTCCACCCGGTCGGCGACGGCGGGAGCCATGGTCCGCAGGAAGGTGCTCTGCACGCGGGGCAGGTTGTTGGCGAAGGTGACGTACAGGATGCGGCCCGTCGTACGCCGGGCCAGATGGGCCGCACGGTGCAGGGCGACGACGGTCTTGCCGGTCCCCGCCGGCCCGCTGATGCGCGCCGGGCCCGACCAGTTGCGGCGCACCAGTGCCACCTGATCGGGGTGGAGGAAGGTCATCCACTGCTCGATCGGCGCCCGCCGCGCCCCCTCCAGGGCCGCCTCGCGCAGCCCGTCCAGATCGAACAGCCCGTCGGGGGACGCCTGTCGGGTGGTGTCCGGCGCCGCGCCCTGTTCGAGCACGAGCCCTTCACAGCCGGGGAGGACCCTCTCCAGGTGATCCGCGATCGCCCGGACGGACTCCGCCCGCAGCCGGCGCGGCTGCGCCAGCAGCACGGGCCCGACCTGCTGCTCCCCCAGCAGACGTATCCGCCCGAGCGCGCGGTCGAGGCTCTGCCCGGCCAGCACCATGACCGGCTGGACCGCCACAGGCGACATCCCGAGCGACGCGACCGCGCTCTCGGCGACCTTTGTGGCGGCGAGCAGCCCGCCCGCGCCCTCGTCCGGCGGCCCGCCCTCCCCCGCCCTGTCTTCGACGCGGACGACGAAGACCCCGCCGGGCCCCACCAACACCCCGTCCCCGCTCCCGGCCCGCCCGACGAGCAACCGCCAGCCGCGCGCGGTCAGCACCAGCAACTGCGCGAGGACCCGCCGCTCCCCCTCCCCGCCCGCCCCCGACCACCGAACCTGCCGCCGGGCGGCCTCCCACTGCTCCCGCAGTAACCGCTCCTGCCGCCGCGCCTCCTGCGACGCTCCAGCCGCCATGCCCAGCCCCCCTCGTACACGGAGTGGCGATCATAGGACGCAAGGCAACCGAACCGGCAGACCGCGTGCCTGCCCACGGGGAGAATTCAGGATCTACGGACTCCGACCGGAATCATCGGCAACGGCGACTGTTCAACGTCCGTTCTGGCACGATGGGCCGCGACAGCAGGCAGTGGGTGTACCCCGCAGGAACCCGGTCGGGCGCGACCTGGAGGCCCTCCAGTCGGAGTCGGGCGCCCTGATGAACAACCAGCCCGGCGAGTAAGGCGGAATACCGCACCCAGCGGCTCGCGCTCACCGCGTACGTGCGCATGGCGGCGGTCGGCTTGAACCTGGAGCGGCCCCTCGTGGACGGCGGAACCTACGCCTCGCTTCGCACTCCGCCCCGGCCACGGCCACGGCCACGGCACGAGGGAGCGGCGTTCCGCCCGCCCGACAGTTCGCCCCAGAGACAGGAGCGTCACGGACCATGAGTGACCCGGAGTACCCGCAGCAGGCCGATCGGTTCCCGTCGGACTACGAGATCGATGCATGGAACGCCATCCAGCAGTTCAAGGGCCGGCCGCTGTCACGAGCCATGAGGAACGCCGGTGAGCAAGTGGCCAACGGCGTCTCGATACTCGGCAAGCGCGCAGCGAAGCAACTGGAGAACCACCCTCGGGCCAAATCGGCGGTCTCACGCGGACAGGCATTCGTCGCCAAGGGCGCTCACAAGGTCGGTGCCGGGGCTCGCGGAGCCGCCGACGCCCTACCGGACTGGAGCGGCACCGCCGTGCATTCCCTACGGCAGACGGTGGGACGGGTCTCGCGGGCGGGGCTCTCCTCCAAGCGGGTGGTGGCGCTCCACAAGAAGCGCGGGCACGACGTTGCGTCACTGCGGGACCTGCGCCGCCTCGACCTCGAACAGGTCGACGCGGTCCGCGGACGAGCCGCGAGCTGGTATTTCCCGGCTGCCGCAGCGCTCTCCGGAGCCACTGCGGGACTCGTGATCTCCGGAGGGCAGCTCGTCATCGCCGCCTCCGCCGGCGCCGCGGCAGCACCTTCGGGTGGGGCGATCGCTGGTGCCTTCGTCGCCGACACCGCAGCCGTCCTCGGGCTCGCGTCCCGCGCGGTCGGCCAGGTCTCGCTGTTCTACGGCTACGACCCCGAGGAACCTGCCGAGAAGCTCTTCGTGCTGTCGGTGGTCAACGCCGGGACGGCGAGCTCGGCCACCGCCAAGAACGCCGCGATGGCCGACATCTCGCGGCTCACCCAGGCACTCTTCCGCGGGAAGGCATGGAAGGACCTGAACGAAGCAGTCGTGACCAAGGTCTCCACGGAGTTCGCGAAGGCGTTCGGATTCCGCCTCACCAAGAAGGGACTCGGCAAGGCCGTGCCCGCGGTGGGGATCGTCGTGGGAAGCACCCTCAACTGGACCACTCTGGAGGGGATCGTCGACGCCGCCGACATGGCGTACCGGCGACGGTTCCTCCTCGAGAAGTACCCGCATCTCGCCGACGAGGAGGCATCCGGGCCGTTCCCCGCCGACGGCCCTGACGTCCCCGACGACGCCGACGAGGAGATCAGTCTGCTCGGTGAGATCGTCGCGGCGGGCGGCCCCGACCTGCACTGACCCTCTGTCCCGGCGGGACACGTCGTCGCCGGGCCGGCGACGGACGACGAGGTGTGCCGGGCCAACGGTCCCCTCGCCGTCCCTTGCCGCGCGATCAGCCGGCGAGCTGCTCGGTGCGGGTGCCGGGAACGTCGGTCTGCCCGCCGATGTCGGCGCGTCGGCCGTCGACACGTCCCTGCCGGTACCCCGTTCCCTTGAACTTCGTGGGCCGGCTCTTGCCCAGCGCGGGGTACCGGTCGTTCATGCGTGCGTCCACCACGGTCGACCGGTCCGAGAGGACCAGGGCCACGCTGCGGGCCACACTTCCGGCGCCCTCCTGCTCGTACTGCGCGGCCGCCCGTGCCGTCTCCTGTGCCGCCTTGACCCGGTCGGTCACCTCACGGATGAACCCGAGCATCCACGAACGCTTGTAGGCCCGGGCGTCCTCCCCGGCCGGCCGGTACAGGCGGTCGGCGCGGTCCGCTCCGTCCAGCATCTGCAGCCGCAGGCTGGCGAACAGGACCTCGCTCGCCTGGACGTCGGGCTCGAAACCGAAGAGGTGGACCCGCATGCGGTTCACCTTGCCTCCGGGATAGACCGAGCGGCAGCGCATGGCCTCGGCGATCCAGCTGAGCAGCCGCCGCATCTCCTTGGCATAGGGCGGGTGAACCTCGACGACCCTGTCCAAGGGTCCGACGGGCGCTTCCAGGTCGTCGAGCATGGCCTGCTCGATGCCGTACTTCGCCATGAGCTCCGTGGCCTTGGCGAGGAAGGCGCGGGCTTCCTCCTCCGTGGAGGCCCCGTCCTCCGCTTTGCGCAGCAGAGCCTTCACCTTGCCGAGCAGCTCGGGCGGAAGGCTGCCACCGGTGGTGCGGCGGCCGGGGGAAGGAGCATCCGGCCCGGCGGACGGAGCCCCGTCGGGACCGGCTTGCGGGTCGGCGCCCTCCGGTCCGCCGGTCTCGCCCGACTCGTCCGTGTCCTCTTCCTGGTCCCGGGCCATGAGGTCGGCGAGGTCCTCCGGGTCGGGAGCCGCCTCCGCCAGCCCGGCCAGGGCCCAGCGCCGGTAGGCCTTGGCATCGTCCTCGCGTACGAGGGCGCGGACCGCCCGGAGGGTACGCACAGCTCCCTCCGGGTGGATGGTCAGGAATTCCAGCCGCGCATGGCCGAGTTGTGCCAGCGCGAGAAGCGCGCACAGGTCGAACGCACTGTCCGGGTCGTACGGCACGTCGATGCCGGGTTCGGGATACCAGTCCGCCGACTCGTCGGTCTCGTCGAACAAACCCTCGAACAGGGAGAGGCCCGGGACCGTCACGTCGTCGCCGCCGGTGCGGACACGGACGACGGAGGCCGATGGCCGACCCGAGTAGGCGAGCGCGGCCGCCTTCTCCTGCGGGGAGGCGACGATGTGGTACCAGACGGGCATGGAGCCCCGCATGCCCTGCCAGGTCGCTTCTCCCCGCTCGCGGCGCTCACGGGCCTGCCGCGCCACGTCCGCGCTCACCGCCTCGTCCGTCCATGCGTCAGCGTCCGGCTGCCGTTGCCAGTCGAGAAACACGTCCAGGTAGTCGACGGCAGTGCGGTGCGAGCCGGGCCGGCTGCCGTCCAGCAGCGCACGCTCCGCGGCCGACAGGGCCTCGACGACGGGCTGGAGCACCAGCGTGGCATAGCGCTTGACGGCCTCGGACAGTTCCGCCAGGAAGGCCCGTGTGGCCTCGGACCCGGTCTCCTGCTGGCTTCTGCGCCACGCTTCGAGCTGGTCGGCGCAGGCCTGCTGTTCGGCCAGCCACCTCAGGTGCCCCGCGCCCTGGAGGTGCTCCTCGCGCAGCAGGACGGCATCCTCCACGGCGGCGAGCGTTCGCGGCGACCTGAGTACCGCGTGGGCCAGGAGCCTGAGCGGTTCGGGTTCCGAGGCGAAGAACTCGGCGGGTGTGAGAAGCGCACGGCCATGCCGTCGCGGCGCCTGCTCGGGCTCGTCGATGCCCCCGCTCCGGGGAATCTCCGCCGACCAGCGGGAGCGCCACTCGGTGAAGTCCTGTTCGGGATCATCGCTGGCCGGCTGATGCCGTCGCCACCACCACAGGGCCAACTCCTCCCATGCCGCGGCGTTCCAGGACCAGACGGCCGGCTCGCCCCCGGCCGCCAGCCGTGAACGCAAGGCTCGGGTCACTCCCGCCAGGTCGTGGCGGTGCCCGCCGGGAATCAGGCGCTCGAGCCAGTGGACGGTCTCCGCCACGGGCTGGGTGCGCGCCTCGTCCGCGGCGACCCTGACCACGGTGAGCGCCGCGGCCAGGCGGAGCTCTCCCAGATCCGCCGGCAGGAGCTCGTACAGATCCGGGCCGGCGCTCTCCAGCGCGTCCGCAAGGTCCTGGATCCTGCCTTCGATCCACTCCTTGCGCGCCTGCCGGAACTCAACCGCCGAGGGCCCGTCCACGCGGCCGTACGTCATGTGTTTCCCCTCCCCGAATCCCCACCCACATAAGAGAGATCATCCCAGGAAGAGGGCGCGAGCGATCACAGTCCCGCGCCCCATCGCCGGCCACGGCAGTTTGGTCCAGGCAACCGGGGCACCCGTACCGCCACTATCGGGTACTTCGTGCACACAGTTCCGAATTCGCGGGAACGTAAATCCACGTTGACGCTGCTGACACGTGCTCGCCATGCTCGGTGCGCCGGCGCTGCGAGTCATCAGTCCGCGAGGCACCCTCCAACACGCCCAGCCCAAGGAGTCGCCCATGCCCGATCAGCGCTCTGCCTCTCTGCACGCCCTCCTCCTCGCCCGCCTGGACGAATCCGGCCTCGCACCGGAGGTGCAGGAGCTGCTGCGCGAACTGCTCCCCGACGAGCCGGCCAGGGGGACCGGCGGACGCGCCCAACCGGTCCAGCTGCGGTCCATCACCGCGGGCGGCTGGCGCGGTATCGGACCGCGCACCACGCTCGAACTGCCGCCGGGTCCCGGCCTGGTGGTCGTCGCGGGCCCCAACGGCTCCGGCAAGTCGAGCTTCGCCGAGGCAGCAGAGACGGCGATCACGGGGCGCAACTCCCGGTGGGAGGGGCGACGGGCCTCCGACTGGCAGAAGGGCTGGCGCAACCTGCACAGCCCCGACGTCACGCCCGAGGTCGGTGTCGAGCTCACCGTCGGCGAGCGGGGCGAGGCCGTCACCGTCCGGCGGACCTGGTTCGGGGTCAAGGTCACCGATGCCCGGACCGAGGTCGAGGCCGCCGACCGCTCCGAGCGGAAGTTCGAGGAGGTCATCGACCCGGAGGCGCTGGACCTGGCCCGCCCCTTCCTGCCGTACAGCGAACTCGGCTCGATGATCAACGGCACGCTCGGCGGGCTGCACGACGCCTTCTTCAAGCTCCTCGGTCTGGAGCTGCTCGCCGACTTCGACGGCAGGGTCAAGGACGCCTCCGGCGAGTGCGAGCAGACGATCAAACACGCGGACGCGCTCACCGCGGACCTGCTCGCCGAGCTGCCCACGCTCGACGACCCCCGCGCCCGCGAGGCCGCACAGGCACTGTCGGGAAGCACGACCGACCTGCACCGGGTGCGGGCGCTGCTGGAGCGCGGTGACCGGGCAGCCGAGTCCGAACTGGCCCGGCTGCGCCAGTACGCCGGCCTGGACGAGCTGGACCTGCGGGAGGTCGGCACGGCCGTCGCGCGGCTGCGGGAGGCCGCCGCGCATGCCGAGGAGACCCGGTACGGCCAGGCTGAAGAGGCCCATCGCCTGGCTGAACTCCTGGAAGCGGCTCTGGCGCAGCAGCGGCGCTCGCAGGCCACGGACTGCCCGGTCTGCGGCGCGGAGCAACGGCTAGACCAGGCGTGGGCCGAACGCGCGCGTGCCGAGGTGGACCGGCTCAGGACGGAGGCCGCGGACGCGGCGGCTGCCCGGCAGAAGGTGACGGACGCGGTGCGGGCCGCCCACGGCCTCGTACAGCCGGTACCGGTGTGGCTGAGGGGAGAGACGCCCGCATTCGCCTCGGTGTGGCAAGAGTGGGCGCAGTGCAGGGATGTCACCCATCCCCGGGAGCTGGCCGATCGCATCCAGCGCGCCGCGACCACCCTGGACGACGCCTGCCGGCAGCTGCGGGAGAACGCCGTCCGGCAGCTCGCCGAACACGACGGTGTCTGGCAGCCGACAGCCGTGCGGCTCGCGGAGTGGCTGGGGGTGGCAACGGCGGCCGAGAGCGCCCGCGAGCGGCGCAAACACCTGCGCAAGGGCCGCTCCTGGCTGCGGCCGATCATCGACGAACTGCGCGACGAGCGTCTGCGGCCCTTCGCCCAGCAGTCCCAGGAGGTGTGGCAGCAACTGTGCGAACACAGCAGCGTCACCCTCGGCTCCGTGACGCTCGCCGGTACCCCGGGCCGCGGCAAGGTCGAATTGGACGTCTCCGTGGACGACATGTCCGCACCCGCCTACAGCGTGATGAGCCAGGGCGAGCTGCACTCACTCGCGCTCTCCCTGTTCCTGCCGCGCGCCACCCACGCGGCCAGCCCGTTCGGCTTCCTCGTGATCGACGACCCCGTGCAGTCCATGGACCCCGAGAAGGTGGAAGGTCTGGCTCGGGTCCTGGACGCCTGCGCCCGCGACCGACAGGTGATCGTGTTCACCCACGACACCCGGCTCCAGCAGGCCATCGCCCACCTCGGCATCGAGGCGACCGTCCTGCGCATCACCCGTCAGACCGACTCGGTGGTGGGTGTGGAGACCCTCTCCGACCCGATGGAGCAGGCACTCACGGAAGCGCGGGCCGTCTCCCTCGACCCCGGCCTGCCGCAGGACGTGGCCGACCACGTGCTCCCCGCCATGTGCCGGGTGGTGGTCGAGGCGGCCTGCCTGGAGACGGCGCGCCGCAGGCTCCGCGACGAGGAGGGGCTCGGTCTGCGGGCCGTGGAGGAACGCGTCGGCTCCTTGGAGCGCACCAAGACGTACGTGGCCCTCGCCCTCCTGGGCGACGCGGGCCGGCACGCCCGGGAAGCCGTCGAACGGATCCACCCCGGAGGGTGGACGCTGATCGAATCCTTCAACTCCGGCTCACACGGCCCGCTCCCGACGGTCGACGACCGCAAGCGGCTGGTGCGCCGTACCGAGGCACTCGCCAAGGCCATCCGGAGCACGACGGGAACTCATGGTTCGGGGGGCGCCCGATGAGCACGTCCCCCGGTTCCCTGGTGACCGCCGCACGCGGCCTCGTGCAACCCGCCCCCAGCACCGTGCACACCCTGGCCCCCGGACTGCGCGCCCGCGCTGCGGCGGTCCTGCTCCGCATGGCACTCGATCAGGCACTGGACGCCTACTGGCGGCGGGTCACCCCGTCCATGACCCGGATCGGCAAGCACCGGATGCTCTGCCTGGAGTGGTACGCAGGCCAGGACACCGCCCGGCGCTGCCGCACCACCTGGTCGGCGCTCAGCGCGGCGTGCCACTACCGGACCTGTGAACTGCCGCCCGGGCCGGCGGAGATCCGCACGCGACTGCTGGAGGTGACCGGCCTTCTCTCGGCATTGGGCGTCGCGGACGGACGAGAAGGCGTCGCGGACGGCTGAACCGGCTTCGTTCGGCTGCGTCAGCCCATCACAGCGCCCACTCCTTGACCAGAAGGGCGACCAGCTGACTCTGCTGGGCGTCCAGCACCTCCGGCGTCCAGTCCTCGTACTGGAGCACCTGGCTGGTCAGGGCGAAGGGCACCGCGCCACTGCGTCCGGTGAAGTATTTGGCCTTCTTCGCGGTGAAGTCGTAGTTCTGGGCGGCGGAGTTCTTCACTCGGTTGAGCAGGACCAGGTTGCCGAGCCTATGGGTCCAGTACGCGCGCTGGTCCTCGTCGAACAGGTTCGTCCACCGCGAACCGGCCTGGGGGTTCTGGGGCAGGACGTGCTCGACGGTGATGAGCGGAAGGTCGTACCTCACACCGTGGGCCTCGGAGAGTATCTCGTCGACGCGGAGCAGCACGTACTTGCGGATCTTGCCGACGAGGTACAGCTCGCCTTCGAGACGGGCACGGGTGTCGGCCTTCTCGGCCTCCGTGAGTTCGAACGCGGGCGAGTCCAGGCCCTGGCCCTGGTCGAGCTGGCGGAGCAGTTCCGCGTAGCGCGTCACGCGTGGGGTGGTGTAGACGCGGCGGATGAACATGCTGGCGGACAGTCGTTCCAGCGCGCGGAGGAAGCGATCGAGCCATTCCGGGTCGTGCTCGTGGTTGCGCAGCGCCCAGAGCGCGGCCGGTCGCCAGTCGTTGTTGTCGGTCTGCTGGAGCCGCTTGAACCAGGCGTTGACCTGCTCGGTGCCGGACGACGCCTCATAGCGCGCGTCGCGGATCTGGGCGTACGCATCGGCGTACGGGACGACGACGTCGTTGACGAAGACGTCCGCCCTGTCCGGCAGGTAGCGGTCGAGTACCTGCTTGGGGAACTCCTTGAGCAGTTCCCTCTCGGCCCGCTTCTTCTCGTAGATCATGCGCAGGTGGAGGAAGAGGTCGGCGAAGTCGTCCCTGCCGAGGATCTCTTCGGCGTCCTCCCACTTGCGGGCGCAGCTGGCCGACTCCTCCGGGTCCTCCAGGGCCCCGATGATCTGCGACTTGAAGATGTCGGTAGGGGACAGATCCAGGCCGCGGGAGTTCATCACGCTGAAGATGCGGTGCGCGCTCTCCAGGTCGGGGGTGGCGACCACGACCAGGAAGGTCCGCTCGCCGAGCATTCTCACCAGGCCGAGGCGGCGTTCCTCGGACCAGCCCTCCAGCTCACTGTGCAGGGCAGCCGTGTTGTCCCGGACGGCCTTCTGCGCGTCCGTCGCCAACGTGGTCCTGTCCAGTGCGATGAGCATGCCGACGGCGCCACCGGTCTGGACATACTTGTGGAAGAAGTCTGCGTCCCGCTGCCGGTGCCTCAGCCGAGGCTGGGGCTTCCTGCCGAGGATCGGGTCACCGGGCTGGTTGATCAGCTTGTGCAGGGCTTCCCGCAGTTCGGCTTCGGCCGTCAGGTCACGCAGCACCGACAACAGGATCGTGAGCGTGGTCAGACGCTGCTGGCCGTCGATGACTTCGGCTCTCGGCTGTCCGCTCTCCTTGACGAGGACCAGCGAGCCGAGGAAGTACGGCTCGACGGTGCCCCGCTCCAGTGCCTCTCCGAGGTCGGTGAGCAGCTGGACGGCCTGCTCCTCCTGCCAGGCATAGGGGCGCTGGTAGTCCGGGATCCGGAAGTCGTAGTCACTGCTGAAGACTTTGTGGAGGGGCATCTCGTGCGCTTCGAGCTTCTGCATGCGGCCATCATGACGGCCTCCACCGACACCCGTTTCCCGCAGTACGCTGCGGGGCGAGAACGGACCAAGGAAAGAGATGATCCATGGCCCACGAGTACCCGGAGTTCCGGCTGCGTCTGCCCAACGGTGACGGCATCGAGCGGGCACGCGGGGTGCTGCTGGACGAGACGGGGACGAACGGGAGCCGCAAGTTCCTCGTACGGGCCGGTTCTCCTGCTCGCGTTCACGTCATGCCGTCGCTCGGCAAGCACTTCAAGGCGCCGGCCAAACGCCGTGAGGAGCTCAGGGCGCAGGGCGTGCTCGTGCCCTCGCCGCGCTGGCCCGGATGGCTGGAGCTGACCGAGGACGTCGTGTTCGGCTCGCCGTCCTTCGCGGCCGTGGTCATGGTCGGGGCCCCGCGCAACGGGTGGGAGGAGTGGCGGACCGAGGACGACGGTCCGCTGTCCGACTACATGTCCGGGGTGCGAACAGGCCCCAACCGGCCCTGGCTCGTCCGCGGTTCCAACGTCACCGGGCTCGACCTCGTACAGCGCCTCTGGCTGCCGGAAGGGCGCGTCACCCTGGCCGCGTCCAGGTTGAGGCAGGGCTTGAGGGAAGGCGTCAGCAAGGACGAGCTGCGCACCTTGGTCCAGGAGGACTACGAGTCGACTGCGACCTACAGCCAGAAGCAGCAGCTCGTCGAGGATCTGCACGCCTTCCTGTCCCGCATGAAGCCGGGCGACAGCGTGTGCACGATCTCCGGCGGCAGGCTGTACGTAGGCGAGATCACCGGTGAGGCCGAGCACTCCGGCTCCGAGGACCGGCGGTCCAACCTCCGCCGACCGGTCGAGTGGCAGCCGATCGGATTCCCGTACGAGGATCTTCCGGAAGAACTGCAGCAGAAGCTGTCCGTCCAGCACGACGTCGTCGACCTCACCTCGGTGCAGGCCCATGTCGATGGCCTCGGCCTCACCGACCAGGAGCTCGCGGAGGAAGCGGAGGCGATAGAGCGTGACCCGGGCGCGGAGGTGCCCGCGCTGACCGCCCGGCGGGAGCTGGAGCTGCCCGAGCCGACGGAGGACCTGGCAGCCGAGCTCCTGGTGCACGACCCCGCATGGCTGCGTGAAGTACGCGATCTGCTCTGGGACGAGCGACAGCTCGTGCTGTACGGCCCGCCCGGAACCGGCAAGACCTATCTGGCGCTGAAGTTGGCCGAGTTCCTCGGCGGCGGCCCCGAACAGGTCAAGCTCGTACAGTTCCACCCGTCCTACGCGTATGAGGACTTCTTCGAGGGCTTCCGGCCGCAGGAGGACCCCCGGACTCGCGAGGTAGCCTTCCGGCTCACCGCCGGCCCGCTGCGCGAGCTGGCCGATCTGGCCTCCCGCGAGGGCAACCGTCACGTCCCGCACTTCCTGATCATCGATGAGATCAACCGCGCAAACCTCGCGAAGGTGTTCGGCGAGCTGTACTTTCTGCTGGAGTACCGGAACAAGTCCGTCCGGCTCACCTACTCCGGTGACGACTTCGCTCTGCCACCGAACCTGTTCGTCATCGGCACCATGAACACCGCGGACCGTTCGATCGCCCTGGTCGACGCGGCCATGCGGCGACGCTTCGCCTTCGTCGAGCTCTCACCGCGCACCGAACCGACGAGCGGACTGCTGCGTCGCTGGCTCGCGCAGGCGGGCCGCGGCAGCGAGCCGGCCGAGCTGCTCGATGCACTCAACGCCCGGGTCGACGACGCCGACTTCCGCATCGGGCCCTCGTATCTGATGAAGAGGGGTGTCTACCGGGAGGGCGGGCTGGAGCGCACCTGGCGGACCAAGATCCTCCCGTTGCTGGAGGAACACCACTACGGCGAGGGTGTCGACGTCCAGAAGCGGTACGGCCTTGCAGCGCTTCGGGAATCGCTCGGGTGAGCCGGGTCGTCGAACTCGTCGAGCACGCCCCCGCGCGCTCCGTCCCCCTGCCGGAGGAAATCGGACGAGCCCTGGCGGCAGGGAACATGGTGGACGCTGCCCCGGATCCGTATCTCCCGGGGCGCTGGTCGCTGCGAGCCGGTAGCAGAGTCGGCGCGATGACCTACACCGCGCCGGACGGCACCCGGGTCACCGTGCGCGTCACCTCCAAGGTCCCCATCGCCCGCCTGTTCTTCCTCCTCGGCTACGCCCTGAAGCCTGACGACATCTGGCGGGAAGGGAGCGTGGAAGTCGCCGAGCACAGAGATCTCTTGCCCGCCTTCGCCCACACCGTGGAACGACAGGTGGACCGGGCTCTGCGGCAGGGGCTTCTTCAGGGCTACCGAGCGGCAGAAGAGTCCTCTCTCGTCGTGCGCGGTCGCATCCGGGAGTCCGAGCAGATCCGAAGGCGGTTCGGCGCCACGCTGCCGATCGAGGTCGCCTTCGACGAGTTCACCACCGACATCGCGGAGAACCGCATCCTGCGCGCAGCCTTGGAGCGCCTGCTGCGAGTGCCCGGTGTGACGACCGGTGTACGCCGCCGCCTCCACCACCAGCGGGCCCGACTCGCCGATGCGGCCGTACTGGTGCGCGGGCAGCCGCTGCCGAAGTGGCAGCCCACGCGCCTCAACGCCCGATACCACCAGGCGCTTCACCTGGCCCGTGTCGTCCTGGACGGCGCATCGGCCGAGCATGCCGCCGGCGGACTGCGCGTCGACGGGTTCCTCTTCGACATGAACAAGCTCTTCGAGGACTTCGTGACCGTGGCACTACGGGAGGCCTGCCGCTCCCGCGGCCTTGTGGCCCGGCTCCAGGAGCCGCACCACCTCGACGAGGCCGCCGCAATCCGGATGAAACCCGACCTCGTGCTGTACGGGCCGGGCGGAGCCCTGTGCGCTGTGGTGGACGCTAAATACAAGGCCGAGAAGCGGGACGGGTTCCCCGACGCCGACCTGTATCAGATGCTCGCGTACTGCACCGCTTTGGGCCTGCCGTCAGGCCACCTCGTGTACGCCAAGGGCAACGCGGCACACGCGGCCCACACCGTGCGCCATGCCGGCATCGTCATCCACCAGCACACCCTCGATCTCCACCAGGATCCCCCCGGGCTGCTGGCGGACATCGAGGAGGTGGCCGACCTGCTGATCAGCACGCCGCACGGCGGAGGCCGGCTCGGAATCGCCGTATTCCACAAGTCCGGCCCTCGCGAGGTCGGCAACACTGACGGACGGGCCGTCCAGAGCGCCAGCGCCTTCTCCTCGACAAGTGAAGTAGCAGCACGGCCAGTCGACGGGCCTGTTGCGTCAAATCCCGTGGCAGACGGTCGTACTCGGTGGCACAGTCGCGATGTGATTCTCAGACGTAGCGGCCCGGGGTGAGATCCACGGCGTCGTCGAGCAGCTCGTTCAACGGTACGTCGACCGTCTGATCGGACCTCGAGGTCCGCCGACAGCGTCCGGCCCATCGGCCGGCCAACCGGTCGTACAGCCGCCTCGGCATGCGTGGCTCGCCGCGGGGCGGCTCGGATGCCTCGCGAGTATGCCGCACCGGCTACGGCAGCATGCAGTTTTGTTTCTATGTCGCGTCGGCCGCCCGCTGTCCTGTGTACGGCGCCCGGCCCATGGTGTCGAACCATGCCTCGCCGAGGTCACGATGCGTCCGCGACCGTACGGTCTGTCAGGGTGCACGGATAACCTGTCGCCGTGTACGACATGACAGATGCGGTCGCCGCTCGTCAGGCGGCAAAGGCAGCCGAACGCGAGCGGTTGACCCGGGCGCAGGAACGCCGGGAAGGACGAGACCCCACTGCCGTGAGCGGTTTCGTGCAGCGCAAGTGGCGGTGGCTCGGTGTCGGGGGCAACGAAGCAGTCGAAGCCGTGCTGGACATGCTCACGGAGACGGCCACCGCCACCGGGATAGCTGAGCCGGACAAGGCTGTGCTCCTCCGGGCGCTGGAAGGGGATCCTGACCGAGTGGAGCTGTTGCCCGCCGTCCGCTCGGGCCTTGCCCTCCTTCCGCCGGCCTCGGTACTGGGGCACATGCGCAACCTGTGGTCGGCCGGGGTGCAATGGCTCACCGAGGCCGGCCTGGAGCGGTGCCGATTGCTGTGCTCGACAGCGCCCAGCCTGGACCTCGTCAGCACCCGGTCCCACGCGGTTACGGGCGGTCCCGCCTTCTCCCTCTTCGCCACCGCCGCCACCCGGGGCGCAGTGCCCCTGCCGAACCGGTTCCTGGACGAGCTGCTCCCGTGGGCTCCCCTGACCGTCCTCGACGATCTCGTCGATCGCGGCGGGCTGCTTGCCGAGGACACGCCCTGGATGGCGCGGGATGCGCGGGAGGCTCTCTACCTGCGCGCACGGCTCGCGCCGGAGAAGATCACCGAGGAGGAGGCGTCGACGCTCGGCTGGCAGGGCTTCCTGCGTCGACAGTCCTTCTTGCGCGGTGAGCCACTCACACGGCAGGAGCCGGACGACGTGTGGGATCTGCTGTACGACGTCGTCCTGGACGGCGACCTGTCGGTGTTCGACGCACTCGACGCGGCGCTGCCCCGTACCCAGCAGATCGAACTGCGCGATCTCAAGTCGGGTGCTCTTTCGGGACAGTGGCCGACTGCCTTCGGCGAGGACCCTGGGCTGTGGCGGCTGATGGCCGCCCTGTGGGAACCACGGGAGACCGTCGATGCCGGCCGCAGTACCTTCTACGCCCTCGTCGCGGTGCAGCGGGCATACGATGCGGCCAAGACAGGCGACCTGGAGGCTGCTGCCCGTCAGGCGCAGTCGCTGGCGCGCGGCGGCAGCAACAGCCGGAGGATCGCGGCGGAGCTCGTGCAGGAAGGCTGTGCTCTCGCCGCCTACGCGGCCGCCGTGCAGAGTGAGAACGCCGAGTCACCCTCGGCCAGGGACAAACTGCTCGACTCTGCGGAGAAGTACGCGGAGATGGCCGCGGCTCACGGAAGCTCCGTTGCCGAACGCAACCTCAGGCTCCTGCGTGCGTGGCGGGAGACGAAACGGAACAACCGAGGCCGGTTCAGTAATCCCTTCCTCGAAATCGGCCTGGATCACGGCGCCGATGCGTGGGAGGAACGCTGCCGAGAGGTGTTCCGCCGACACGAAGGCGACACCAGAGCCCAATCCGCCCTGAACATGGCCGAGGAACGCATCCGAGGAGCCCTGCGCAGTGAGGCGGGCTGGGACGTCTTCTACCAGCTGCCGCTGGACCCATCGCGCTATCTGATGCCCTCCCAGGTACCGGAGCATCTCGTGCCGCCGGTGGAGGCCCTGACACGCCGGACGCCGGTGACGAGTGGTGGGGAGCTGGAAACCATTCGTGCCCGTGCCGCCGTCGAACTCCTCGACGACTTCCGCAGCACCGCTCCCCACCTCGACCGCCACAGCTCCGCGCGATGACCACTCCGGCATCCGCGATCTGATCCACCGCCCGAACCGAACGAAGCAGAGCCTGATGCCTCCCAAGAAGAAGATCCCCAAGAGGGAGCGTTCCCACCGCCCGTGCCCCGCCTGCGGCCAAACGCAACCCGGCGCGACTGCGAAGGAAGCACCGCACAAGCCCGGGGGCTTGAGGCGTCGTCGGGAACGCAGCTCCGAGCTTCCGGCCCCGTCGACCGACGTCGCCGGAATTCCGGCCGCGCCCGATCCGATCGACGCGATATCGGTGATCAAGGGGGTGACGAGTCGACTGCCCGACGCCCTGAAGGCCGCCGAGATCGGCAATGCGCCTTCGTCCAGCTCCCTCGCCGCCGCCGTACGCAGGGCAGTCCTGGACGAGTTCCGCACGCGTGCCCAGTTCACCGGCCGCCTCGCCGAGATCGATGCACTGCTCCGATCCCGGGCCGGAGACAGCAGCGAAGCCGTCGAGAGCGCGATGTCCGACCACCTGCGCGAACTTCGACTGCTCCGAGTGACGGAGCCCGAAGAGAGCGACCGCTTCGTGGTGACCGAGGGCGAGGGAGACACCTTCGAACTACTGAGCCCGGCATACGTCGACGAGCTGACCGGGAAGGTCGTTCTCGCGGGACAACTGCGGCGTGTCGCCGCCCCCGCGGGTGTCAATGGGGGGGAAGAGGCATGACGGCGACAGGAATCGACTTCGGGACCACCAACTCCGTGGCCGCCCAGTGGAACGGCGAATACGTCGAGGTACTGGAGATCGGTGGGCAGGGGCTCGATGCCAACTGGCGGCGGAAGGGGTTCGAGCTGCTCTATCCGTCGGTCGTGGGAACCAGCTCCCTACGGCCGGGCACGCTGTTCGGCTGGGAGGCCAAGCTCCGCTCCGAGCAGGCCGTCGAAGCGTGCAAGCGGATGCTGCGCGAGGAACCGTTCGTCAGCCTGGGCGGTCAGAGGTTCGCCGCCACCACGGCCGCGGCCGGCGTCTTCCACGCCATCACAGGAGCTGCGGAGGAGGAAGCCGCCACCGAGATCCGCGAAGCCGTCATCACCGTTCCCGCCAACGCGACCGGAGCAGCCCGCTTCCGGACGCGTGAGGCCGCGCGTGCCGCCGGGATCTCGGTCCGCACCCTGCTGAACGAACCGACAGCCGCGGCCATCGCCTACGCACACGAGATGGAAATCGACGGTGAGTTCCTGGTCTTCGACTGGGGTGGCGGCACCATGGACGCCACCCTGCTGCTGCACGACGACGGCTTCTTCGACGAAAAGGCGAGCCGAGGCGTCAACCGACTCGGCGGTCTGGAGATCGACGCCCGGCTGCGTCGCCTGGTCCTCCAGCGGGCCCCCGCACGGGGTCAGTGGAGCGACTCGGAGAAGCGGAAGTTCGCCCTCGACATCGAGCGGGCCAAAATCCTTCTCTCCCACCAGGAATCGGTCGACGTCCATACTCCCGACGGGGCCGTCGTCACGATCGGACAGGACGAGTTCGCCGAAGCCATACAGGACCTCATCAGCCGAGCGCTCGACCCGGTCGAGGAATGTCTGGAGCAGGCTCGGATCGACCCGCGGGACCTCACCGCGGTCCTGATGATCGGCGGAAGCAGCCAGATTCCCGCCGTACGCGCGGCGGTGTCGGAGGCACTGGACTGCGAGCTCGTCGATACCGCGTTGTGCGACCCCATGACCGCGGTGGCCGAAGGAGCGGCCATCACGGCAGCCGCCATGGACGGCGAGCTGAAGAGCATCATCCGCGTGGTCAACACGCATGCCCTCGGCACCATCACCAAGGACCGCGAGGGCAGACGGAACTTCAGCGCGCTCATCGACCGGAACCAGCGTCTGCCGCAGCAGCGCGTGAAGTCGTACGAGCCGACCAGGGACAACGTCTCCGAGCTGACCGTGGAGGTTTGGGAGGGTGACCCGGACCGTGAGGTCGACCACCCGGACAACGTGAAGCTGACGGACCTCGTCCTCACGTACCCGCGGCGCGGCAAGGCCGAGGACGGAATCTTCGACCTGGAGTACACCTACAGCAAGGAAGGCCTGTTGACCGTCAGGGCCACTCTCCAAAAAACCGGTGAGGTGGTCCTCGACGGGGAGGTGAAGGTCTTCGGGGACGGGAACGTCCTGCCCGAGGTGCAGAACGAGCTCAATCGCCTGATCAACCTCGTCACGCCGGTCCGGCAGACCCCCGTGCCACCGCATCCGCGGCACGGCGGACCGGACGGCCGAACGGTCAGCGCTCCCAAGCCCACTCCCCCACGGTCTTCACCCCGGACTGCAGACTCCGGCACGTCTGCGCTGGTGGTGGATGGCTCCAACCTCGCCTGGAACGGAAGGCCTCCCCGCGCGGCCGGCGGCAGGCCGAGCTTCGCGGCCCTGGAGGCCGCCATCCGATCCCTGCAGTTCAAGCATCATGGCCGTGACATCCATGTGGTGGTCGATGCCACGCTGCGCCACGACGTGGCCGCCGAAGAGCGCCCCCGGGTGGAAGCCGCGATCGCCGACGGGAAGGTCGTCCAGCCTCCGGCAGGCACCGAAGGCAGGGGGGACGCGCTGGTGATCAGCATCGCCGAGGAAGTCGGCGGGGTCATCATCTCCAACGACAACTTCGCACCGTTCCAGAAGGCGAACCCCTGGCTCCGCGACGCGGGCCGGGTGTTGGGAGCCACGTACTCACAGGGAGTGTGGGTCTTCAACCGTCGCGTACCGAACCCGGCAACGCCGGCACGGCCGAGGACGACACGCTCGAATTGACGAGGCACGGACTGCCGCCACCGCGGTGCCCGGCGGTCCACGCCGGAGTGCGCAGTGCAGTGCGGTGGCGGGCCGTGGGCAGCTTTCTCGATGCCGGTCACGGCGCCCATCGTCAACCGAGTCTCCTGCCGAACCGTCTAGGCAAGGGCTTCGGAAGGGACCCGCTGCGCCGACCGGCTGGGGCTAGGTCGTTCGAGCGCGGCCTCGAATACCTTTCCTCTGTGTCGGCGCTGGAGATCGGGGAGAAGACGGCCACCGCGAGCGTCGACGGCACCGAGATCTACGAAGTCGAGCTGACGGAGCACGAGGACGGCCTCACCGGGTGTTGCGACTGCCCATACGGGCGAGAAGGCAATTTCTGCAAGCACTGCGTGGCGGTGGGCCTGACCGTCCTGCAGCAATCGGAGTCGGTACCGAAGCACCGTGCAGCCGCCGCATCCCGCTCCCGACAGCTCACCACCTGGCTGGAGACTCGCAGCCGGGGCGAACTCCTGGCCCTGGTGAAGGAGCACATCGCGGCCGACCATGACCTGCGCCGTCGGCTGGAACTGCGGGCATCCACCGCCGACGACGATCCCAGCGCCGTGCGGGAGCGCTTTTTGACTCTGCTCGATACGCGGCCCTTCGCCCGATACGGCTACGTCGAGTACGCGGACGCCCGTGCCTACGGCCTGCAGGCCGCGGAGGCGGTCTCCGTGCTGCGCAACCTCACGGCGACCGGGAGGGCGACGGAAGCCGTGGACATGGCACGGGAAGCGGTCGAAGCCCTCGCCCGGACGTACGGGGAGATCGACGACTCGGACGGGGTGATCGGCAACGTGGCGGACGGACTGGCCGCAGCCCACCTCGAGGCCTGTCTGGTGGCCCACCCCGATCCCTCGCGGACCGCCGACTGGTTGGTGGACCACCTCCTGAGCGACCTCGGCCACGCCACGGACATCCTCCTGTCCGCATACGCGGACGTTCTGAAGAGCACGGGCATGGCGGGGCACACGAACGGGCTGCGGCAGCCCTGCGCGAGAACGCCGAGGACTGGGCCGCGAAAGACCTCATGGAACAACTGCTGCGCATGGAGGGCAGTGTGGACGCGCTCATCGCCCTGCACGCCACGGACATGGCCCCGTCGGGCGCCACCCATCTGCTGATCGCCCGGGAGCTGGAGCGGGCGGGACGCCCGGTCGAAGCCCTGGAGTGGGCGGAGCGCGGCCTGGGTGAGGCCGAACCCGACCACGGCCCTGAGACCCGCCTGGTGGACGCGTGCGAGCGCTACATCCGGTCCGGCCGCCCGGCCGATGTCGTGCGGATCCGCCGTGAGGTGCTGCTCCGCCGCCGCTCCCTGGCCGCGTACCAGCACCTGCGTACGGCAGCCCGCGCGGCCGGCTGCTGGGACGAGACCGAGCGGACACGAGCGCTGGACGCGCTACGCGCAGACACCCAGCCCCTCATCGGCCTCGGCCGCCCGGGCCCTGCCCTGATCGACGCCTTGCTGGACGACGGCGACCACGACGCAGCCTGGCAGGCAGGCACCGAGGGCCACGCCGCGACAGCCAATGGCTCACCCTCGCCGACCACACCCGGGACCACCGCCCCGGAGACGCCCTGGCCGTGTACCACCGACTGATCGGCCCGCTCCTCACCCGTACCGGCGACGCCACGTACGAACACCTGACGGAGCTCCTCCTCAGCGCCCGTGCCTGCCACCGCACCCTGGGCACGGAGGACGAGTTCACCACCTACATGACCACCCTGCGCACCGCCCAAAAGCGCACGCGCAGGCTGACGGCGATGCTCGATCAACACGGCCTGTAGCACTGCGGCGGATACGGTCTCGCCCCGGCGGGTCAGCGCGTACTCAAGATTGCGCCGCTCGCACTCCTCGGCCCAGCGGTCGTTCGCGAGGTGGTCGTGGACCACAGCAGACGAAGGACCCTGAGCGTCACATGGGCCATATCAGGCCAAGGAGCGGGGAGTGTCCGCAGACCGGACCGAGCGCCGAAGGCCGCCGATACCCTATGACGCGTACGCGCGCGACCATGCGGCAGAGCTTCAAGGTGAGGACCCCAGTGCACACAACACCGCTGAGCCCGGATGATCCGGCGGAGCTGGGCGGGTTCACGCTGCTGCGGAGGATCGGCCACGGCGGCATGGGCCAGGTCTACCTCGGCGAGTCCGCCGCGGGTGAGGCCGTCGCGGTGAAGGTCATCAAGCCGACGGTCGTCGACTCGGAGACCCGGCAGCGGTTCGCCCAGGAGATCGAGGTCCTCAAGACGGTCTGGGGTCCGCGCGTCGCCGCGTTCGTGAAGGCCGACACGGAGTCCGAGCAGCCGTGGCTCGCGACCGAGTACGTCGAGGGCCCCGATCTGCGCCGGCTGCTGGATGCGCGCGGCGTCCTCCCGCCCTTGGCAGCCGCTTCCCTCGGAGCGACCCTGGCCGAGGCACTGGCCGGGGTGCACGGCCAAGGTCTGCTGCACAGGGATCTCAAGCCGGCGAACATCCTGCTCGGCCCCAACGGCCCCAAGATCATCGACTTCGGCCTCGCCGTCTTCGCGGAGTCCAGCGCCTCCCTCACCGCCCCGAACATGGTGATGGGCACTCCGGCCTGCATGGCGCCGGAGCAGGCGAACGGGGAGAAGCCGCTTACGGCCCCGGTGGACGTGTACGCGCTCGGGGCGGTACTGCTCTTCATGACCACCGGACACTATCCGTACCAGGCAGATCACGTTCAGGTGCTGTTCAGCCACATCACCAACCCTGACAAGGCCCCCGACCTGTCAGGTGCCCCGGAGGAACTGGTCGGACTCCTGTCGTCGATGCTCCAGTACGCGCAGAAGGACCGTCCGACCATGGACGACGTGGTCGCTCAGTGCGTGAAGGTGATCAAGGCGCACGGGTCGACCGTGGCCCAGGCCCGGCGGCGGCTGGTCTCTCTCGCTTCGTCCGCATGCGAACCGCATGTCTTCGAACCGGTACCGGCGACCGCCCCGTCCGCATCGGAGACTCCGGTCTACGCCGAGGCGACGACTGCCCTGGCCCCGAGCCAGGATGCCGTGGCCGTGGCGCCGACCGTTCCGCTGCCGCAGCAGCCCGTTCCGGCTCCCGGGCCGGGGTACACGCCCACAGTCGCCGCGACCACCCCGGCTCCCACGCCTGCGCCTGCACTGCCTGCGGGCCCGCGCCGCTCTGCCGCCGCGCGTCGTATCGCCGCCCAGCTCCGCGAGACGTACGCCTCGACCGCGGCTTTCTGATCAGGTCCCGGCCGTATCACAGGGGCCGGCGAGACAGGGACAGCCGTCCCTCTTGTACTGGACCAGCGGCGAACAGAAAATCTTCACAGTTCAACATCTACCAGGAGGTACCGCGGGTGACCGCCCAGCAGTCCAGTCGGCAGCCCACCCCAGGGGCCGGCACGAGCCTCCCGCCCGGCGCCCAGATCGTCGTACGGGACGAGGAGTGGCTGGTCAAGAACGTCACCCGGACCGACCACGACGGCGACCGGATCGAGGCCGTGGGGATCTCCGAGTTCGTCCGCGATCAGGAGGCCGTGTTCTTCACCGGCCTGGAGCGCACCCGCGACGGCGCACCGGGCATCGAGTTGATGGACCCAGCCAAGACCACCCTCATCAGCGACGACTCCCCGAATTTCCGTCGTAGCCGGCTCTTCCTCGAAGCGATCCTCCGCAAGACCCCCCTGGCCCAGGCGGAGCGCGGCCTGGCCCTCGCGGACAGCTTCCTCCTGGACCCGCTCCCTTACCAGCAGCGACCGGCTCAGCTCGCTCTCTCCGGCCGGAACCTGCGCCCCCGCATGCTGATCGCGGACGTCGTCGGCCTCGGTAAGACCTTGGAGATCGGTCTCACCCTCGCGGAGCTGATCCGCCGCGGCCGTGGCGAACGCATCCTCGTGGTGACCCCGCAGCACGTCCTGGAGCAGTTCCAGCACGAGCTGTGGACGCGGTTCGCGATCCCGCTGATCCGCCTCGACTCCGCGGGCATCGAGCGGATCCAGCGGGAGATCCCGGCGGGCCGCAATCCCTTCACGTTCTTCAAGCGCGTGATCGTCTCGATCGACACCCTCAAGAACACCGATCAGTACAAGCACCACCTGGAGCACATCCGGTGGGACGCCGTCGTCATCGACGAGTCGCACAACCTGATCAACCGCGGTTCGCTGCGCAACCAGCTCGCCCAGCTCCTCGCCCCGCAGACCGACGCCCTCATCCTCGCCAGCGCCACCCCCCACAACGGCAACGCCCGCTCGTTCGCCGAGCTGATCGCACTGCTCGACCCGGCGGCAATCCGCGACCCGGAGCGGTACTCGGCCGAGGACATCAAGCACCTGTTCATCCGGCGCACCAAGGTCAGCGCCGAGGTGCGGGAGAAGATGTCCGGCCAGTGGGCCGACCGGGGCCCCTCCGAGTCGGTGCACAGCCCGGCGACCCCGGCCGAGGAGAAGATCTTCGAGGAGCTGACCCAGGTCTGGCTGCCTGCCGAGGGCAGATCGGTGAGCGACGTACCGCTCTTCCCCTACACCCTGCTCAAGTCCTTCCTCTCCTCGCATGCCGCCCTGAGCTCGACGGTCGAAGCCCGCATCAAGACGCTGGTGAAGAAGGACGTCCTGGAGGCGACGGGCGCCGAACTGGCCGCGCTCCAGCGACTGCGGGATCTGACGGCCGGGATGACCGAGCAGGACTCGGCCAAGTTCACGGCCCTCGTCGAACAGCTGAAGGCGATCGGGGTCGGGCCGCGCAGCGAGACGCGGGTCGTGGTCTTCTCCGAGCGCGTCCAGACCCTGGAGTGGCTGCGGTCCACCGTGCCGGCCGCGCTCGGTTTCAAGGGCAAGGCCCTGGAGGAAGCGGCCCGTGTGATGCACGGCGGCCTCTCCGACGAGCAGCAGATGCAGTGCGTCGAGGACTTCGGTCTCGCCGACGCACCCGTACGCATCCTCTTCACCGGCGATGTGGCTTCCGAGGGTGTCAACCTGCACCGCCAGTGCCACCAGCTCATCCACTACGACGTTCCGTGGTCGCTGATCCGGATCGAGCAGCGCAACGGCCGTATCGACCGGTACGGGCAGACCAACAAACCGCAGTTCCGCGCCCTGATCCTGACCAGCGAGGTGGACGGCGCGAAGGACGACCGCACGGTCGCCGAGCGGCTGCTGGAACGGGAGGACGAGGCGCACCGCTCGCTCGGCACGGCGGAGGCGGTCTCCGGTCTGTACCGCGCGGAAGCCGAGGAGAAGTCGCTGATCCAGGACCTCCTCAAGGGCCGCACGGTCGACGAGTCCCTCCAGCACACCGCCGAGGAAGCGGGCGGGGCGGACGACTTCCTGGCGGACTTCTTCGCCCAGGTCGACGACACGACTGAGCCCGCCGCCACCGACGCTCCCGCATCGGACGATTCCTCGGCCGCCCCTCCCCAGGCGCATGTGCCCCGCCTCTTCACGACGACGCGCGAGTTCGTAGACGAGGCGGTCCGAGAGGTCTTCCCGGATGCCCAGCAGTCCCTCGGGATGGACCGCGACCCCGAGAACGGCCTGATCTCGTTCAAGCCCCCGGCGGACCTGGTGCACCGGCTGAAGGCGCTGCCGCCCGACTACCGCCGCGAGCAGCGCCTGAGCGAGCGCCTGCTGGTCACCCTCAACCGCAAGCTCGCCGACCGCTCCCTCGTACGCGCCCGGGAGTCCGGCACCTCCAGCTGGCCGGAGATCTCCCTGCTCACCGACCTCCATCCGGTGGTGGAGTGGCTGACCGACAAGGTCCTCGTCAAGCTGGGCCGCCAGGAGGCCCCGGTCATCACGGCCGATGTCGAGGCGCCCGTGTACCTCGTACAGGGCATCTACTCCAACGCGCTCGGCCGCCCGACGGTCGTGAAGTGGATGGCCGTGACGGGCGAGGAAGTCACGGACGACATGGTGGGGACGCTGCGCGAGGCCGGTATCGGCCCGACGATGGCCAACCCCCTGCGCCGCCACGACGTGGACGGCCTGCGGGCGGGCATCCCGGACGCGCTGGAGGCCGCGGAGGCCTTCCTGTCGCGCCACCGCTCCGATTGGGACGAGGCCCTCCTCGCCCCGATCGAGGAGTACCGGCAGCGACTCGGCAAGTGGGAGCAGTCCACCCTCGCGGGCGAGGAGACCAAGGACGAACTCTCCCGCCTCGCCGACTCATTGCTGACGACGGGCCGCCCGATGCTGCGCGTCCTGGCCGTCCTCGATTCCGCCCACGACGGCTCCGTCGCACAGGCCTAGGAGAAGCAGAACCACATGACGTACGACTCCCTGGTCAACCGCGGCGAGTACTTCTCCGCGCACTACCTGGCCGAGGTCTTCCCGAAAGACCTGAAGTCCGGTCTGCTGGCGGCCTGGAAGGCCCGCGAGGAGGAGGCCAAGTCCTCGTCGGACCCCGAACAGGAGCAGGAAGCGGACCCTCAGGCGCTCCCGGTCACTCCCCGCCTGGGTCTGCGCGCACTGCGCCGTCCGTACTTCCGTACGCGCGCCTTCTTCGCGGAGGCTGCGGCGGGCGCGGCTGACGACGCGACGACGTACGACGCCCCCGAGTGGCGTGAGCGCGCCGCTTCCCTCAATGCCTCGGTGCTCCGCTCCCTGGGCTACGACGCCAAGCCGCAGACGCTGACGGTCTCGCGGGCGGACCACACGTACGAGATCCCGGTCGCGCACGCCGAACCGGGCCTGGTGGCCGTGGACTGCGGCTGGGCGGCCGAACCCGACGCGGCCCTGGACCCGGACGGCCCCGGCCGCCTCCTGATCCCCATCGCGCTGGATGCGTCCACCTCCCTCCGCACGGGCTCGAAGCTGGCCTCGTTCCTCTTCGCGAGCGAGGACGCGCCGCGGTATGTCCTGCTGCTGGCCGGCGGTGTGATCGTCCTGGCGGACCGGGCGGCGTGGGGCGAAGGCCGCTACCTGGCCGCCTCGCTGGACACGGCCCTGGACCGCAACAACACCAAGGACGGCCAGGAACTCGACACCCTGGCGGCTCTCTTCGGCGCGGACTCCCTCCGCACCCCGGAGGAGGGCGGCGAGAACCCCCTCGCAGGACTCGTCGACAAGTCGACGAAGCACGCGGTGGGCGTCTCCTCCGAGCTCCGCGACGGCCTGCGCGAATCGGTGGAACTCATCGCGAACGAGGTCCTGGAACGGATCACCAGCCATGAGGACGTCCGCCTGGAGGACGTGAAGGAGCTCCCGGAACTCTCCCGACAGCTGACCCGCGAGTCGCTCCGCTACCTGTACCGCATCCTGTTCCTCCTGTACGCGGAGGCCCGCCCCGAGCTGGGCATCCTGCCGTCGGACTACCCGGAGTACCACCAGGGGTACGGCCTGGGCCGGCTCGGCGAGCTGGTCGCGGAACGGGACCTGGTGGGCGAGAAGGCCCGCGAGGGCGTGTACCTGTACGAGTCACTGGACCTCCTCTTCAGCAAGGTCCAGGAGGGCTACCGCCCGCGCCGCACGCACGGGGTGGCGAAGAAGGAGTCCGAGACTGCGAAATCCGAAGACATCGGGCTCCGCTTCGAGCCGCTGCACTCCAAGCTCTTCGAGCCGGAGTCGATCCGTCTGATCGGCGCGGAGTCGGTCAAAGACCCCCGCCACGACGACGACGCGGACGGCGATCCCCGCTACCTGGACACGCGCCTGCGCAACGCGACCCTGTACAAGGTCCTGCGGAAGCTGATGCTCACGCGGGGCAAGAAGGGCGAGCGCGGCGGCTTCATCTCGTACGCGCAGCTCGGCATCAACCAGCTGGGTGCGGTGTACGAGGGCCTGATGTCGTACGCGGGCTTCATCGCGGGCGAGGAGCTGTACGAGGTCGCGAAGAACGGCGACCCGAAGGACGGCTCCTGGCTGGTCCCCGCCTCGAAGGCCGACGAGTACGCGGACTCTGTCTTCGTCCGCCGCCGCGACGAGGAGACGGGCGCCGATGTCCGGGTCCGCTACCGCCCGGGCTCGTTCGTCTACCGCCTCTCGGGCCGCGACCGCCAGACCTCGGCCTCGTACTACACCCCGGAATCCCTCACCAAGGTAACGGTCCAGCTGGCTTTGCAACACCGCCTGGACCAGGACGACACCGTCACGGAGGCCCGCGAACTCCTGGACTGGAAGATCTGCGAGCCGGCCCTGGGCTCGGGCGCGTTCCTGAACGAGGCCATCAACCAGGTCGCGGCGGAGTACCTGCGCCGCCGCCAGGAGGAGACCGGCCAGGCGATCGACACCGAGCAGTACCCGGTGGAGTTCCAGAAGGCCAAGGCGTACATCGCGCTGCACAACGCGTACGGCGTGGACCTCAACTCGACCGCCGTCGAACTGGCCGAGGTCTCCCTCTGGCTCAACACGATGCACCCGGGCATGGAGGCCCCCTGGTTCGGCCTCCACCTGCGCCGCGGCAACTCCCTGATCGGCGGCCGCCGCGAGATCTACTCCGCGGAACGACTGAAAAAGGGCGGCTGGCTGGGCACCACCCCGGAACGCTTCCCCCTCACGGAAGCTGCGAACGGCCTCCCGTCCGGCTCGGTCCACCACTTCCTTCTCCCGGCGAAGGAGTGGGGGGCGGTCGCCGCCGAGAAGGAGGCGAAGGCCCTCGCGCCGGCGGAAGCCAAGGCGCTGGCCGCCTGGCGCAAGGCGATCACGAAGTCCCCGTCAGCGAAGCAAACGACCCGCCTCCAGGGCCTGGCCCGCCGCGCGGAGTACCTGTGGCAGCTGGTGGTCCGCCGCCTGGAGATCTCCGAACGCGACATCAGCCGCAAGATCGACGTCTGGGGAGCCGAACCGGACTGGCTCCGCCAGCCGGTCGAAGCGATGCAGCGCGATGACATCCTGGCCGACCTTGAGGCGGTGGACACCCCGTACTGGCGCCTGAAGACCCTGATGGACGCCTGGTGCGCCCTGTGGTTCTGGCCGGTCCAGGAGGCGTCCCTCCTGGACGGCACGAACCCCCGCTACCGCCACGCAGCGGAACTGGCGGAACAGTCGGCCGCGTACGAGGTGGCAGTGTCGGACCCGGAGGACGACGACTCCGGCGTCCTGATGTCCTGGGAGGAAGAGGCTCTCCCCGGTTTCGGCACGGAGGCCAAGCAGCTCTCCCTCACCCAGGAGGACGTGGCCAAGCGCCGCATGGGCCGCCGCAAGGAGGCCATCACCGAGCAGCGCCGCGCGGTCATCCCCCTGGCCAACCTGGACGACTGGCTCGACTTCGCCGAGTCGCTGCTCGGCACGCAGGACGTCCCGTCGGAGTCCCTGGTCGCCGCATTCGAGTCCCTGACGGAACTGACCCCCTACGAGGACGCCCTCCCGGACCTCATGGGCATGGACCGCTCCTATTGGCTGGAGTCCCGCTTCCCCTGGGCGGCCAAGTCAAAGGACATCGCGACCCAACAGGGTTTCTTTCATTGGGAACTGGAGTACGCACAGGTCTTTGAACATGGCGGCTACGACTTGCAGGTCGGGAACCCTCCTTGGGTTCGGCCGGACTGGCAGGAGGACTCGGTTCTCGCGGAGTCAGAGCCCTGGTTCAAGCTGACTGAGAACCCGACCACTGAGGAATGGCGACTTCGAAAGCAGGAAACACTTCCAATTCAGGCCGAGTTCTACATGGGCGAGCTCGCATCCAACACCGGACTCACAACAATACTCAGCTCGGGCGCCATGTACCCGGATCTAGTCGGCACGCGTTCCGACCTCTACCG
Source organism: Streptomyces erythrochromogenes (assembly GCF_036170895.1). NCBI lineage: Bacteria > Bacillati > Actinomycetota > Actinomycetes > Kitasatosporales > Streptomycetaceae > Streptomyces > Streptomyces erythrochromogenes. The sequence continues at coordinate 2,328,812 of NZ_CP108036.1, forward strand.
CGCATTCATGTGCCGGGCGTGGATTAACCTAAACACCCAGGGAATGGCAGGTCTAATCCACCCGGATACCCACTTCGGAGGCAAACAGGAAGGCCACCTCCGATCCATCACCTACCAACATCTTCGAGTGCACGCGAGCTTCGTCAACGGCGCCAACTGGGCTTTCGAAGATCTCGCCCGTAAGCAAGAGTTCGGCCTCCACGTGTACGGAAATAGGACCTCTGTAGACTTCTCTCACCTGAGCAGTCTATTCGCCGCCGAAGTGCTTCCGAATTCCCTCAAGCATGATGGCACCGGAACGGAACCTGGAATCCGCGAAAGCGATAGATGGGATATCAGACCTCACTCCGCCCGCGTCATCCACGTCAACGAAACGACTCTCACCGAGTGGCACCGGCTCGCGGGAGACGTCACCGTTCCGGTTATGGAGACACCCCTCGTATATCCTATTCTGCAATCAGAACAGGGCGCCATCGCCGCCCTGGCCTCCGCGACCGAGCGCCTCGGAAATCACAACCCAAAGATCAGTCCAGGATATAACGAAACCAACGCAAAAAGAGACGGACTGATCCGCTGGTCAACCTCCGAACCGGATTCCCTCACCGATCTCGTGCTTCAGGGACCCCATTTCTCTGGAGCGACTCCATTCAATAAGCAGCCGAAGAATCCTTGCCGAACCAATCGCGACTGGATTTCTTTCAATCTCCCTTCCCTGCCTCCTCAATTCACTCCCCGCACAAACTATGTTCGAGCGTGCGACCACGCAGCCTATGAGGCCGCCCAGAATTCGTGGGGAAGTCGCCGCTACACAGAATACTTCCGCCTCGCCTGGCGCGTGATGGTCCCTCCCTCCAATGAGCGCAGCCTGTTTGCCGCACTCATCCCACCCGGCCCTGCTCACGTCCACACCGTTCAGTCGATGGCACTACCCACCAATCGTTTGACCGTCTTGAACGCAGGCTTCTGGGCCGCCCTCCCATTGGACTACTTGCTGCGCATCACGGGCCGTTCACACCTCCAGGTCACGGAGGCCCACAAAATGCCTGCAGCCACACCCGAGCACCCCCTCGCCGCCGCCCTCCTCCTGCGTACCTTGCGCCTGAATTGTCTCACCGATGCTTACACCCCCCTTTGGGGAGAGCTGTTCCAACTCACCTGGCCTGGATACGAAGACTGGGCCCACGCATGGCCAACTCTCATGCCCCTCGCGGGACACCTCAAGGGGACCTGGGAGTACGAAACACCCCTCCGGACCGAGTACGAGCGCCGCGCAGCACTCGTTGAGCTCGATGCCCTCGTGTCCGTCTGGCTCGGGATCACCGCAGATCAACTCGTCGCGATCTACAAGTCCCGTTACCCAGTCCTCTCCGACTACGAGGCGGAGATGTACTTCGACGTACACGGCCGCAAGATCGCCCGGAACCACAACACCTATGGCTACGGTCAGACCAAGGAGGCCTACCCGGCGCTCCTTGACCACCTGGACAACCCGGCCACCGTCCCGCCGCCCGAGGGGTACACCGCGCCCTTCTACAAGGCGGACCGTGAGACCGAGATGCGGGCCGCGCACGCACACTTCTCCGCGCGGCTCGACGCGGAGATCGCCGCCGGCCGGTGGACGCCACCCGTGAAGGCTGACGCGTAGGAACACGAACGGGCCGCGCCAACCGAGTTTGGCGCGGCCTGTGTTGTCGTGCAGGTCAGTGGGAGGCGAAGGCAACAAACGTCGCCCATTGCTGCGCGTCGAAGCTCAGCATGGCCCCGGTCCTATTCTTCGAGTCGCGGACGTGGACCGAACCGACAGCGTTCGCCACCTCCACACACTCGCCGCCCGCGCCGCTGCTGTAGCTGCTCTTGAACCAGGCCGATTCGGGCACGGCCTGCACAGGCTCCTTCGCGTTCATACGTCTCCCAGCGCCTTTTCAATGACGTCCAACGATTCACGTGGCGTGAGCGCCTGCGCCCTGAGGAGTCCGTATCGTTCCTCAAACTCCCGCACCGACTTGCGCTCGCTGTACAGGCGGCTGTCCTGGTGCGCCTCCACGTAGGCCATCCTCCGCCCTTCCCTAGTCTCGATCAAGGTGAACGAACCGCCCAGTCCGGCGTGTTCCTCCAGGGCAGTCGGCATCACCTGGATCGCAACATTGCGCCTCTGGCCAGCCAGGAGGATCTGCTCCAACTGCCCCCTCATCACGTCCCGCCCGCCGAGAGGACGCCTGAGCATCGACTCCTCGATCACGAAGCTGATCGTGGGCAGGGGCGTCCGGGAGAAGATGTCCTGACGAGCCAGCCGAGCCGTGACCCGCTCCTCGATGGTCGCTTCATCCAACAGCGGCAGCCACATCGCGAACACCGCCCGTGCGTACTCCGCCGTCTGCAACAGCCCCGGCACCGCCTGCACCGCGTACACGTGCAGTTCCACAGCCTCCTTCTCCAGCTTCGCCGCGCCGCGGAAGAACGCCGGGTACCGTACCCGCTCGATCTCTTCCTTCATGTCCATCAACATGCCGCGCGCACCCAGCAGCTCATCCGCCTGGTCGATGAACTTCGGCGGCGGGATCCGTCGCCCCTGTTCAAACGCCGCGATGGTCGACGCCGAGTACCCCGTCCTCGACCCCAACTCCGGTCGCTCCAGCTCCGCCCATTCCCGGAACCGCTTCAGCTGACGCCCGAAGACGAGCAGGATGCCCGTCCCCGCCTCAGCATCGTGCCCGGCCTCCGCCTGCTGTTCGTCCACGATCCGCGCCTCCCGCGCCCAACGTCCCGGCCGTCCCGCCGGTCACGCCCCGTACCGCCGACACCGTCCGCACCGACGCGTACAGCTGGCACCCGTCAGTGCGTCACTCCTGGTCAACGCTACTCACGCAACGCCACCGTTAGTCGCATGAAGCCCACATCTCCCCCGATCCAGCTCTCCCCCGCACTGCCCACCTCCACCCACGAGTTCGACATGTGTTTCACCTCCACCCCACGCGGCGCACGGCTCGCCCGACGCCTCGTCTCGCACCGCCTCCACGAGTGGGGCCACCCCTACAACACCCCTGCCAACGACACCACCACCCTCATTGCCGCCGAGCTCACCGCGAACGCCGTACGCCACGGCCACGTCCCCGGCCGGGACTTCCGCCTCCGCCTGACCGTCAACCCCGACGGCACGACCATCCGTATCGAGGTCACCGACACCCGCACCGAGCGCACCCTCGCCCTCAGCGCCCCCACCCCTGACTCCGAATCGGGCCGCGGCCTGCTCCTCGTAGCGGCGCTCGCCACCCGCTGGGGCGTCACACCCCGCCAAGCCGCCCCCGGCAAGACCGTCTGGGCGGAGATCAACACCGTCCGACCGGACGAGTGATCCAATAGGCTTCCGTCCATGGTCTATGCGATCTCCCTCTCGTCGGAGGAACTCGACGACATCGACTGGCAGTTACAGCTGGACCAGTTCATGAGCAAGACCATGGGGTTCTCCCTGCGGCCGCGAGACCTGTCACCTCAGGTGGCCCTCGTGTTCGCACGCGCCCGTTCCTCCGCAGGCACGGCCCACCCGGCCTACCATCTGCGCTGGCTCGGTGTGGTGAAGCACCCCAAGGGCCGGAAGGTCGGCACCCGCGACGCCCTGATCAAGGTGGAGCCGTTGTGGCGCAGCCCCGCCCCGGTGGAGCTGGCCGCGGTGACGGCCTCGCTGTCCCGGATGGATGCCGAGGAACTCACCGCGATGCTCTTCAACGAGGTCGTCGTACTGCCCGACGAGCTCGGTGAGCGCCTCGTCGCCGCGCTGCGCGAGCTCGGGCCGCGGTTCGCCGAGCTTCTCGACCGTCTGAGCAGCGTCGCGGATCAAGTCCCCTTCGACAGCTCCCGCATCGAGGACCGCTCCTGGCAGGAGCAGTACGACTCCGCACGGCTGGCGCTCAGCATCGCCGAGTTCCCTCTGGCCCCACTCAGCGCCTGGCGCCGGCCCCGGAGCCCGCACGACACCTACCTCGCAGGGTTGATCCCCGAGCCCACCGAACAGAGCCTCATCGAACACGATGCCGCCCACTCCGTAACCGAACCAAGATTCCTCCAGCCCTGGGACCGCCCGGACTTCCGCTGCGACATCCACGTGTTCGAGCACCAGGGTCGGCGCATCGAGGTCGCCAACGTCAACGCCACACCGGTCGAGGCGCGGCTCGGCAGTGACCTGATCTATTACCACGAGGCCACCCACAGTTTCGTGCTGGTCCAATACAAGCGGCTGCCGTCCGTGCAGCGTTGGATCTACGTGGACGACCGGCTGCGTGGCCAGCTGGACCGGCTGGAGGCCGTCGCGCGCTTGAGCCGTCCGGCGTACGCCCCGCACGACTGGCGCCTGGGCAGCGACCCCTGCTTCGTGAAGCTCGCCTACTGGCCCGAGGACGGCCGAGGCGACCCCGGCGGACCGGCGGCCGGCATGTACCTCCCGCTCTCCTACGTCCACCTCCTCCTCCAGGACGACTGCACCCTGGGGCCCGGCGGCGGCAGGCGTCTCGGCTACGACTACGCCGACCGGCACTTGATCAACAGCCAGTTCATCGAACTCGTGAAACACGGGCTGGCCGGGACCGTGGGTACCACCCGGGAAGACCTGCTCGCACTCGGTGAGGAGCGTGCCGCGGAGGGCTATTCCGTGACCATCGCCGCGGAGCTCGGGGACGGGCGACACCCCGGAGAGGCCGTTCGGGAACGGCAACGGCGCGCCAACTCCCGTGGAGCCAACAAGCGTCAGGCCAGGAAGTCGCCCCCGGTGACTCCCCCGACCGCCACCGAGCCTCGGCAACCCGTCACCGGAGAGCAACTGTCCCTGGGACTCGACGACCTCTTCGCAGACTGACGGTCAGTCTCCCTTCGGCAGGCTCTCGTACGAGAACGTGCACCGGACCCTGCCGTCCGCGGCCGGTACGAGGCGCACCTGCTCGGCCGGCATCTGCAACGCCTTGCCCGCCGGCTCGTCCCACAAGGACACCGTTCCTCCGGCCTCCCCGAAGGAGACGTACGGCCGCTCGGGTCGCAGGACGCCACCCCGGCTGCTGAGTTTCGCCGCCAAGACCGTCGGCTCCACGCACATCCACTCCGGCTCCACCCCGAAATAGGAGGGCAGTTCCGCCTTCTGGGCCGCAGCCGTACGGAGCTCCTTCACCGCGTCCCCCGCCGAGTCCAGCGCTCCCAGCGTGCAGAACAGCACCACCGCCACCTGGGCGACCACGTACGACAGGACACCGAACCGCTCGACGGGGCTGACGAATGACGCGTGCACGTGCTTCGCTATGCCCCACAGGGCCGGCACGAACAGGGCGAAGCTCAGAAAGCTCAAGAGTTTGAGGGCCGAAGCGGCCTGCCATATCGCGGGGACATCGAGGTCATTGGGTGTTACGTCCAGGCTGTCGGCGTACAGCGCGTGCATCACCGACCCTGAAGCCACAACACAGGACGCGACCAGCGCGAAGAGCAACGGTGCGGCCCAGGCGAGCCATTCGCCCCACGTCCACTGGCGGACCAGCAGCCAGATTCCTGTAGCCGTCGCCGTGACGGCGAAGACCGACAGTACTTGCACTGGGGTCCAGCCCCTCGTATCCCCCATGTCCGCGCCCAAGGCGACGGCAAGGAGGAACGCGGTCACCACGCCCCACGTGAGGATGCTCCCCACGCGACCCCCCTCCGCGAACACGCCGCGCGTCAACCAAGCGGACCACAGAAGGCACAACACCGCGGCAGTGCCCCAGACCCACGTTCGCGTACCGCTCGCCTGCCGTGCGACGACCACGCAGAAGAGCATGGCGAACGTCCAGGCCATGACGCGGGACGTGACACGCTGATGGTCCTCCTCGCGCCGCTGCACGATGTGCCTTCGCTCCCGGCCATGGCGTGCTCGCACGTCGATGGCGGCCTCGGGAGCGGAACCTCCGGGCAGGTCCATCCGCGACAGCCGCAGGGCCTCCGAGGCCGTCCCCCTCACCAAGGTGCCCGTGTCGTGCCGACCGGAACCCTCGGAGAGGCGCGCGCGTGCCATCGCAGTGGATCGGCGCAGCCGTGCCATCGGCGTCAAGGGCCTCGGATCGGGCACACGGGGTGGCCTGTGAGCCACCGTATGTGCCCGCCAGCCGGTCAGTTGCTCCCGATCGCGGTCCACCGGCTCACAGCGTCGGGCGTACATCTCCAGCCTGGTTCTGCGTGCCAGCCGTTGCACCCACCATTCGGCCGCCTGCTCGGTGCGCCGGTTGCGGGCTCCGAAGAACCGCACCTCGACGGAGTACAGCCGCGCCGAGGCATCCACGCTCAGCACGCCCTGCGAGGCGCCCTCGCCCCGGGCAAAGGCAGCGACGACCGGCCAGCCCTGCTGGTCGAACGCCCGCTCCGCCTCGTCCCAGTCGCGCTGCTCCCCCCGCACCTCGACCAGAACGAGCACGCGTTGGTCGTACCGCTTCCCTTGCATCAGTTCCCCCTACGGCAGCCAGCGCGCCGCCTGCTCCCGCGTGATCTTGGTGGCGTCGACCCACCAGTGCCCAGCCTGCTTGTCCCACTTGGCGCTCAGCAGGCGTTTCGCCTCGTCCTTCTGCTCGTACGGGACCTTGAGGTACAAGCGGCCGTCCCGGACCAGTCCCGGGTACACCTTGTCGGGCGTCTGCGCCCGCTGGGCCGGTAGCTCGGGCGGCGCCGGAGCGGCCTGTTCCGCCGGGCGCCACGGTGCTCGCGCCGGGCGTTCCATGCGGGTCTGTTCCATGAGCTTCCGTACGCGGTCGCAGGAGGCCGGGTCGGTGTAGCGCATCATCAGGTCCGTCGGCCCGATGTTCGCGAGCAGGTTCTTCGAACCGTGCCAGAGAACCGAATTGTCCAGGATGAGCACCTTCTCGTGCATGCGGTCCCGGAACTCGACCCGGCAGCCGGCGGACTCCAGCTGCTGCACGAGCTCCCGGTGCCGCGCCACGCGGGAGGGCTCCTGCTGCTCCTCCGGTGGGCGGGTGAAGACCGTGACCTGGATGCCGGCCGCCGTCCTCGGTCCGACCAGTTGAGCCCACCGGCCCACCGGCTCCCTGTCCATGAACGCCGAGTACAGCTCGATGCTGCGCTGCGCCCGTTCCACGTCCCACTCGACCGCGGCCGCGACCTCGCTGTGCTCGAAGAAGGCGGGCCGGACCAGCTCCTCTTCCGACAGGCTGGCCAGCTGGTCGGCGTCCAGGATCGGGATCAGCTGGTCGGCGGAGATGGTCTGCGCGTGCGCCTCCAGGTGGTCGACCATCGCCAGGGCCTCGCTGTGCGGGGCCAGGTACTTGCGCAGGAACGCGACGTCCGCCACGACCACCAAGTGGTCCTGGGCCCGGCTGAGAGCGACGTTGAGAAGGCGGCAGGTCTGCGAGGACAGCCCGGTTCCGCTGTAGAAGAAGCCGGGATCCTTTCCGGCGCCCGCGACCGTGTCCAGGAGCACGACGGGGCGCTGGCTGCCCTGGAACCGATGGACGGTGTCGACCAGGCCGTCGTAGTCCTCCCCGAACCGGTGGGTGAGGCTGCTCTTGAGCGCCTTGACCTGCTCGCGGTACGGGGAGATGACGGCGAGCCGGTCGGTCGCCCGCTCCCCCTCGGGGACGTCCTGCCACTTGCGGCCGGGCAAAATGCCCTCGTACTGGAGTCCGCGGACGAGCTCGTGGATGACGGCGGCGTGGACGGCGTTCGTCATGTGGGGCTTGCGGCCGCCGCCGGGAATCCGGCGGCCGGAGGTGTCGATGAGGATCACCGGGGAGTCGATGAGCGGGGCGAACGGCAGTCGGCTGACGTCGCCGCGCCCGGTCTTGAGGGGCGCGTCCGGGTACGCCACCTCGTTCACGACCGCGCAGATCGGCTCCCGCATCCGGTACTGGGTGTCGAGCGCCACCAGGCGCGGGTCCTGGCGTACCCGCCCGGACGGGTCGACCAGTCCGGCGGCGTGGAAGGCGTCCCGCGCCGTCCATTCTCGGGAGTGGGACTGTTCTTCCTCGCTCGCCTGCCGATCCCCGTCGCCCTTGGTCACGGCGGGCAACTGGCGGAAGTCCCCGGCCACGATCACCCGCTTGCGGGCGAGGCCGGCGGCGAACCAGGCCGAGGGCAGGTTGACCATCCCGGCTTCGTCGATCACCACGACGTCGATCTCGTCGAGCAGCTTCCTCGACTGGACGGCCTTGGCCACGGTGGCTCCGAGCACCCGGCAGCGGGACCGGACCTCGTCGTGGAGGCGCTTGCGCTTCCGGTCGAGCTCGTCGAGTCGCACCTGGAGAGAGGCAGCGGTTTCGGCGACGGTCTCCCTGGGCGGGATCCCCACGACCGCGGCGTAGGCAGCGGACAGGGCGCGGCGGGCTTCGGCTGCCTGCTGTCCGCCCGCGGTATGGCGACGGGCCGCGCTCGCGACGACCTCCCTGGCCTGTGCCGCGCGGAACGCTTCGTCCGCCAGGGCGGAGTGGAGGTCTCGCAGTCTCGCGGCCTTGCGTTCCGCCAAAAAGCCTGTCGGCACACCCACCTTGTCGATCGCCAACCGCAGCTGCGCGGCCTCCGCATCCGCTGCAAGCACCGTCCGGGCCGCTGCGGCCTGGTCGCGGCCGGCCGCGGCCGTCTCCCCCACGGCGGTGGCCAGGTCCGACTCCAGATCCCGTATCCGGTCGTGGAGGGCCAGCGCCGCTCTCGCGCCCTTGAGCTGGTCGGCCGCCGTGCTGATCTGCCGGTCGATGCTCTCCACGAGCAGGGCCGCGATCCTGCCCGGGTCGACCTGGTCTCCGTAGCGGCTGCGCAGCGACGGCAGGACGATGTTCCCGGCCCGCTGGACGATCCCCTCGGCAAAACCCTCCTCGTGTTCCAGGAGGGAGCACATGCGCTCCAGGGCCTGATCCACCGCAACGTTCGTCGGAGCCAGGAAGAGGATCTTCAGCCCTTGGCGGAAGCTGCCCTCGACGATATGGCCGACGACGTCCGTCTTCCCGGTGCCGGGCGGTCCCCACAGGAACAGCACCTCACTGGCGAGCGCCTGAGCGACGGCGTCACGCTGACGTGGGTTGAGCTGAAGCCCTTCCCAGTCCGCCACCCATTGCCCCGGGTTTTCGGCACGGCCGGTGCGCGGGGTCCCCCGGCCGACCAGCCAGCCGGCGTGCCCTGCGTCGATGGGGCTGTCCTGCTGGCCGACCGCCTCCAGACACTCGGAGAGGGCGGCCCAGTTGGACGAGTCGTCCTTGCGGATCTGGATGTTGGCGGGCGCCGCCCCGAAGTCGGCTTTCGTCACGAGCCGTACGGTGCCGTCCGGGGCGCGCGAGGCCTCGGCCGGGTCCCAGGCCTTCCGGGAGCGGGACGGCCGGGCGAGGACGGGAACACCGTCCAGGCTGTCGTGCCAGTTCCGGCACTCGAAGAGATACTCGCGGGCCCCTTCGGAGTACGAAAGGAGCCGCCCTTTGGAGAGCGTGACCTTTACGGCACCCTCGGCGTCGTTCCGGTGCTCCGCGAGGATCTCGGCGCGCACCGCCGTCAGAAACTCCGCAACGGGATATGGACGCTCCGTATCGGTCATGTGTACCGCTCCCCCAAGATCACCACACAGGTGCAAAGACTGTACGAGGATCCATTGCCGACCGGCGGGCATCGGACGGGCACCGGCCACGCACTGGCCGGAATCAATGGTCGACCCGCATACCCAGGAACGATGTCGTCAGCTCCGTATACCGTTGAGCCAGCTCAACGACCTGGTACGAAGCAGAGGAGAACGTCGTGAGGCCCACGCTGGCCGCCGCGCAGTTGCGGGGCAGTCTCACCCAGTACCTCACGACGACCTACGCACTCACCGACGAGGACACCCGCCGGGCGTTGGAGCGGTTCCTGGAGCACCCCGAGAGCGGGATGTTCCGCGGCCCCTACCTACGGATCAGGACTCCCTTCCACAAGGCCGCGGCCGGGTGGGAGAAGCATCTGGAGTGGGACCCGGGATTCACCCCGTACCGGCATCAGGCGAAGGCGTACGAGCGACTGAGCACGCTCCACGGGCCGGCCTTGCCCACGCTGGTCACAACAGGGACGGGGTCCGGGAAGACAGAGTCCTTCCTCGTTCCCGTTCTCGACCATTGCCGCCGCGAGAAGGCCCTCGGCCGCGGCGGGGTCAAGGCCGTGCTGCTTTATCCGATGAATGCGCTCGCCTCCGACCAGGCCGGCCGGATCGGCGACTACCTCGCGCAGCCGGAACTGGCCCAGGTGACGGCCGGGCTCTACATCGGCGACCGCCCGGACACGGACTTCCGCAGGGTGATGACCCGGCGCGAGGACATGCGGCAGTCGCCGCCCGACCTGCTGATCACGAACTACAAGATGCTTGACCTCCTGCTCCAGCGGAGCGAGGACCGTGCGCTGTGGCAGGACTCCCGGATCCAGTACGTGGTGCTGGACGAGTTCCACACCTACGACGGGGCGCAGGGCACGGACGTCGCCATGCTGCTGCGCCGCCTGGCGATGACCACGGGCCAGAGCGAGCCCGGGCGTCCTCTCGGTTCGATCTGCCCGGTGGCGACGTCGGCGACCCTCGGCGAAGCCGGGCCCGGAGCCGAGCCCGGCGGCATCCTGGAGGTGGCCGCGCAGGTCTTCGGGATGCCGTTCCCCTCGGACGCAGTGGTGGGCGAGGAACGGATGACACCCGAGCAGTTCACCGGACCGGTGAACTACGCGTTGCCGGAGCCGCCTTCACCCGAGGAGGTCATCGCCTGCTCGGGCGGCCCCGATGTGGTGTCACGTCCGGACAAGCTCGATCTCAACGCCCTGGCAGCACGGATGCTGGGCCAGCAGGGTTTGTCCGCCTTCGAAATCGGGCGACTGCTCAAGCAGCACGACTTCACCCAAGGGGTATTGTCCCTCCTCGACGGTGATCCCCTCAGCGAATGGGAACTCCGCGACCGGCTGGGCCGGTTCGGTTACGCCTGGGGCCGGACCGCCCGGGAGAATCCCCGCCTCGCCCTCGCAGCCCTCGCGCGGTTCGTGGCCCTGCTGTCCGCCGCCCGCGATCCGGAGTCGGACGAGCGCCGCCCGCGCCCTCTGCTCCATGTGGAGACTCATCTGTGGGTCCGGCCCGTTGGTCGGATCCTGCGCGGAGTCGGTCCCGGAAAGCCTGAGTTCCACTGGTACGAGGACGATCGCGCGCGCCGTTCGGCCCTGCCCGTGATGCCCGCCGACGGCGGCGAGGAGCCCGAGACCGCCCAGATCGGGCAGGTGGCCCGTTCGCACCGGGCGCAGTCCGCGATCGGTGCGGACACCACGGTCCGGCAGGCGAGCGTACGGCTGCCCGCCGTGTACTGCCGCAACTGCGGTCGTTCCGGCTGGGCGGCCATCTCCCCGGAGGCCGATCCCCAGCAGCTCGTCATGGCCCACGACAAGATTTGGCGCGCCAGTGTCGGCCGGGACAAACGGCGGGTCCGGTACTTCATTGCCGCCACGGCCGCGGAGCAGCAGGACACCCTCGCGGCGATCGGCCAGTCCCGCCCTGCGACGGCCGGGGGGCAGCTGCCGGCACTGATCCTGGACGGCGCGCAGGGCACGTACCGACTGCCGGTGGCCCAGGACGACGGGCATCTGCAGGACGCCTGCTTCGTCCTGGCGATCACCGAGAAGAAGGTCGCCGACAAAGCCGCTGTCGATCAGCGCTGCCCGGCCTGCGACACCGACAACGCCATGCGCTTCCTCGGCACGCGGCTGGCGGCCCTGGCCGCGGCGACGGTGACCCAGCTCTTCACCGGGCAGGAGGTCGCGCTCGAAGCGGAGGAGCGTAAGACCCTCCTGTTCAACGACTCCACCCAGGATGCCGCCCACCGTGCGGGTTACGTGGCGAACCGCTCGTTCACGTTCTCGCTGCGCTCGCTGCTCGCGCGCAACCTGGACGAGTCCGGCCGGCCCGTGGCCCTCAACGACCTGATCGGCAACGTCCTCGACTCCGTCGAGGACCCGCAGGCCCTTGCCGCCGTCGTGCCGCCCGACCTCTACGACGAGCCCGGTGTGGACCGTCTGCTCTCCGGGCGGGGCACGGGCGACCTGCGGACCTGGAAGCTCATCGGCGAACGGCTCGCCTTCGCCACCGTCATGGAGTTCGGGCTCCGCTCCCGGCAGGGCCGCACCCTGGAGCTGACCCGGACGGCGGCCGCCGAGGTCGTCATCGAGGACCAGCACCGGATCACGATGCTCGCCCGTGACGTCCACATGACCCTGCCCGGGCAGATGCTCGGCACCGGCCTGCCGACCTCCGAGCGCTATCTGGCTTTCGTACGCGGCCTGCTGGAGCGGATTCGGCTGCGCGGCGGGCTCCGGCACCGCTGGCTGGAGCCCTGGATGAAGGATGCCGGGGTGACGCGGTTCAAGATCTGGGGCGGCCGGCCCGACGGAATGCCGGCATTCCCCGACAGCGTGGCCGCGCCACGGTTCCTGCTAGACGGCGAGAAGGGTAGGTCCGACTTCGACTCGACGACGGCCAAGGCCGGCTGGTACCAGGACTGGGCACGTCGCTGCCTCGGACTCGATACCCCCGGGGCAGTTGAGTACTTGCGCAGGCTGCTGCCCGTACTCGTCGACGAGGGCCTCCTCGCGGTGCGCACGTCACAGGACCGGGCGACCAAGGTCTACGGCCTGCAGCCCGGCCATGTCGAGGTGCGGCTGCTGGAGGACGAGATCGTCAACAAGGCCTTCGTCTCCTGTGAAGCATGCGGCTGGCAGCAGGTGGTGCACCCGTCCCGGCGCACCCGCTGGTACGGCCACCCCTGCCCCCGGTACCGGTGCCGCGGCCAGATCACCGCGCCGCAGCCGGCCCCCGCCACTCTGTCGTCCTCCGGTGCCACCAGCTTCGGTGGCCCGCGGCCGCGTGACTACCGCGATGACTACTACCGGCACCTGTACCGGACGGGTGGCACCTTCAGGGTGGTCACGGCCGAACACACCGGCATGCTCACCCGGCCCCAGCGCGAGCGGGTGGAGCGGACCTTCCGCGACGGCACGCACTACACCGACCCGAACGTGCTCTCCTGCACTCCCACGCTGGAACTCGGCATCGACATCGGGGACCTGTCCGCCGTGCTGCTGGGATCGCTGCCGAAGGGCCCGGCCAACTATGTGCAGCGGGCCGGCCGTGCGGGCCGCAAAACCGGCAACGCCCTGGTGGTGGCCTTCGGTGGCCGTCGCGCGCGTGACCTGTACTACCTCGACGAGCCGCGGGAGATGATCGCCGGGGACATCGTGCCGCCCGGCTGCTACCTCTCCGCCGTGGAGATCCTGCGCCGCCAGTACACGGCCCACCTTCTGGACCTGGCGGCCCGTGGCCGACTCACCACGAACGACGGCGAGCAGCTCCAGCCGGCGCCGCGTCTGGTGTCGGCACTGTTCGGCAGCACGGCCTGGTGCCAGGAGCTCGCGGACGCGGCCCTCGCCCATGGCGCCGGGCTCGTCGAAGCCTTCCTGGAACTCTTCCCGTCGCTCCCGGGACGGCCCGATACCGGCGTCTCCGTGCAAGCCGCCGCAGAGCTGCGGAAGTACGCGTGCGGCGGGATCGTACGGGCGCTCCAGGAGGCCGAAGAGGAGTGGACCGGCCGCGGTGAGGAGCTCCGGCGCCGGATCCGCGCCATCGACACGGCCATGGACCAGCTCGTGCGCAGCGATCCCGAGCAGGAACGGGAATGGCGCGAGTTGCGTGCCGAGCGCTACGCGACCGGCAATCTGCTGCGTGACCTCAACCAGACCAGTGCTCACGGGGCCCTCGTCGAGCTGGGGCTGCTGCCCAACTACACCCTCTCGGACACCACCACCCAACTGGAGGCCACGCTCTACTGGACCGAGCAGCCCGAGACCGAGGGGGCCAAGAAGACGTACCACAGCGAGGTCCGTGACTACGAGCGCTCACGCCGGTCGGCCCTCTCGGAGCTGGCGCCCGGCAACAGCTTCTACGTCAACGGCTACAAGCACGTGGTCCGGGCCTTGGACATCGGCAGTCCGGAGCGTCGCGCCTGGTCGGTGTGGCGACTGTGTCCCGCATGTGGCTACACCCGTACGGAGAACGCACAGGCCGATGCCTCGCCCTGCCCCCGGTGCGGCGGCCGCGAGATCGCGGACGCGGGCTGTGTCCAGCGCGTGCTGGAACCGAAGCGGGTCATGTCGCGCGACAAGCGGGACGACGCCCGGGTCCGTGACGACAAGGACGAGCGCGACAGCAAGAGGTACGCGGTCCTGACGACCGTGGACGTCGACCCCGTACACCTGGCATCGGGCTCCTGGCGTCACGACACCGCCGTCTTCGGCGTCGACTTCACCCGCCATGCGGTCGTACGCACGCTCAACCTCGGGCTCGACCGCCAGGACGGGAGCAGCACTGTGCCCCTGGCCGGGGCGGACGTGCGCATCAACCCGTTCTACGTTTGCACGAGTTGTGGTGGCGCCACCTCCGAGGGTCGCCCGGTCGTCGACCACCACCAGGACGCCCTCACCGAGTCAGTGGCGGCGGCGACGAAGGCCAGCGCCCATCACCAGCTGTGGTGCCCGCGTCGCAAGGTCCGTACGAGCAGCCCGGAAGGTCAGGGGAAGGGGGAGGACGTGCCCCTGTTGCTGGCCCACGAACTGACCACGGAGGCCGTCCGGATCCTTCTTCCCGCATCGGTGGCGCGTGTCAAGGAGCGTCTGGCATCCTTCACGGCCGCTCTCTTCGTCGGCATAGCCGCACGGTACGGCGGCGACCCGGACCACATCGACATCACCGCCGCGTCCATGCCGGACGGTCACGACCCTGAGTGGCCCCGCCGATTCCTCGTCGTCTACGACCGGCTGCCCGGCGGTACCGGCTACCTGCACCGCCTCGCCACCTCAGACGGCTTCCGCGAGGTTCTGACCAAGGCTCGCGAGGTGATCGACAGCTGCCCCTGTATCGAAAAGGGCCTCGACGGCTGTCACCGCTGCCTGCTGCGCCGCGTGCCGGCCGGCGACTACGACAAGGTCAGCCGCAACGAGGTCCGCCAGATGTTCGACGAGCTGCTGGGAGCCGACGGCAATGACTGGGCCACCTCACCGGTGGCGGACACCCACCAGATCCCGCTGGAGCAACAGGCCGAGAGTGATCTGGAGGTCATGTTCCTGGAGACGTTGGGCGAATGGGCCCAGCAGCCCTCGGCCAAGGCCAGCGCGGACGCCTATACGACCACAGCCGGAACGTACTCGCTGGACCTGCGGCTGACCGGCACCGACGGGGCCACCGTCAGCTGGCGGGTCTCCCAGCAGCGGGTCCTGGACGGAACCCGTCCTGACGTCCTCTTCGAACGCACGGATGCCCCCGGTCCGCGGGTCGCGCTCTACCTCGACGGCTACGAGTTCCACGCCGGACCGAAACACAAGGACAGGCTGGCCGACGACGCCGTCAAGCGCATGCGGTTGCGCGCCGACGGCGTTCGGGTCTTCCAGCTCACCTACTACGACGTGAAGGAATGGCGTACTCGCGTTCGCGACACGGGGTACGCCACCTCGGGGCCGGAGAACCCGGTCTGGGTGCCTTACGGCGAGCAAGGGCAAAAGCGTGCGCGCGACTACTACGCCGGCGTGCACGGTGGTCTCCCCGGCGAGCTGTCGGCCACGCTGTGGGTGAATCCGGCGGAGCTTCTGCTCGCTCATCTGCGCGTCCCGGAAGCTGCCTTGTGGCAGCGACGCGCCGATGCCTCAGTCGCCGGATTGCTGGGCGCCGGAGCCCGGATCGCCGCGCTGGATCCGCAAGCGGTCGGAGAGCAGCTTCTCTCAGCTCTTCGGGGCGGCACTCCGCAAGGGCCCAAGGGACCGGTGCAGGTGCTGTCGGCTGTCGATGCCGCAGGCTGTGTCGTGGCAGCTGCGGCGGACGGCCGTCATCGGCCACCCGTGTGGACTGCACTGACGCTGCTCGACGACAGCGATCGGGTGTGGTCGGACGAGAGCGGGCACAAGCGACGTTGGCAGGGCTGGCTCTACTGGAGCAATGTGCTGCAGTTCCTGGAGCACGGCGGTGGTGACAGCGCGCAGTTGACGACCAGTCTGCTGGACGGCTTCAGCACCGAAGGCCTCACCGTCACAGGTGGTGCGGGCTGGCTCGAATCCCAGCAGGCCGAGCGCGCAGTTTCCGACGCGGACAGCCCCCGCGGAATCGCTGAAGAAGAGCCTCATCCGGCCGTGCCGGTCGCTCAGCCGCCTCAGCCCTCCGAGTCCGGTCGGAATGCCCTTTGGGAACAGGTACTGGAGTTCCTCGACCCCGAGGAACCCGGGTTGCTTCTCCTCACCCAAGGGCTATTCGCGCTCGGAGTGGCGCCGCCGGAAGCCGGCTACGAGCTGGACGAGCACGGCTGGATGGCCGAACTCGCCTGGCCCAGCGCCCGGATCGCCGTAGTGACGGCCCACCGGCCCGCCGACGGGGAACCGGACCACGACGCGGAGGACCGGGACAGGGCCTTCACCTCGGCGGGATGGTGGATCAGTACGGCCGTTTCCTCCTCGCCCCGGGACATCGCGAGCCTCCTCGCTGCGGCAGAGGGCAAAGACACGGACACGAACGACGGAGACCAGCACCGATGACAAGCACAGGCGTGACCCTGCGTCTGCTCGACAAGGCGGACAAGGAGATCCTGAGGCTGCCGCGTGCGGTCAAGGGCGCGATCTACGACTTCCAGCACAAGTTCAAGGAGAATCCGTACCTCCGGGGCTTGCGGCTGAAGCAGCTGGAAGGACACGACCGGCTCTGGTCGGCGCGTATCAACGACGAGTACAGGGTCCTTCTGCTGCGCCTGGCGGAAACGGACTGGCTCATCGTCTCTGTCAAGCACCGCAAGGAGGCGTACGAGAAGCTCGATCGGCTCTCGTACGGCATCAACCGGATCACCGGTGGCATCGAGTACGTCGACCTCGAGATCATCGAGGAGAGCGTCCTTCGCCGCGCGGCGACCGCCGGGCGTGTCGGCACCGGCCCGGCCAGGCCTGCCCCGGTTGCTGCACCCACACCCGAGGCGACACCCGTCCCGCTGTTTGCCGCGTTCTCCGACGAGCAGCTCACGGACCTCGGCGTCGCAGGGCCGCTCGTCCCGGTCGTCCGAACCCTGACCACCGAGGATCAGCTCCTCGGCCTGGCCGAATACGCCCCCCAGCTCACCTCCGAGGTGCTTCTCGCGCTCCACGACGGAGCGTCGTACGAAGCGGTGCTGGAGCAGATCACCCACCCCGTCTCCGCCCCGGACGCCGTTGACACCGATGACTTCAGGGCTGCTGCCGAGCGGCCTGCCACCATGGTCACGACGACGGACGAGGCCCTGCGCGAGGCGCTCGAAGGCGGTGACTTCGGCCGCTGGAAGGTCTTCCTCCACCCCACCCAGTCCCGGCTCGTCGAACGCGAGTACTCGGGCCCCGCCCGTGTCGGGGGCGGGCCCGGCACGGGTAAGACCATCGTGGCCCTGCACCGGGTCAAGCACCTCGTGGACCGGCTGCCGCCCGGCCGCAACAAGCCCGTCCTCCTCACCACGTACAACAAGAACCTGGCCGCCGACCTCAAGTCCCGGCTGCTTCAGCTGGGCGGCGAGGATCTTTTGGCGCGCGTGGAGATCAGTCACGTCGACCAGCTCGCGCTGCGGGTCGTACGCGAGGCCGAACCCGGAAGCGTCAAGCAGACCCTTGATGAGAGCCAGGCCCTGCGCGAGTGGCGGGCCATGCTTGACGAGCTCGGCGAAACCGACTGGGACGCCCAGTTCCTGCACGACGAGTGGACCCAGGTCATCCTCGGCCAGGCCGTCGTCTCCCGGACCGAGTACTTCCGCGCACGCCGCGCAGGCCGGGGCAAGAACATCGCGAGGGCCGAGCGGGCCGAGATCTGGCAGCTCGCGGAGCGGTTCACCCAGCGACTCGACCGCCTAGGACGACAAACCTGGGAGCAGGTCGCCGAGCGCGCGGCCCGGCTGGAGATGGACCGCGAGCGTCGGATCCAGAACATCGAGCGTCAGCGCGAGGAGGCGGGCGGGCTGGACAACATCCACCTCCAGGCCGGCTCCGCGGGCTGGCTGCGCCACCGCTTCCAGCACATCGTCGTCGACGAGGCGCAGGACCTGCGGGCCGCGCACTGGAAGCTTCTCCGAGCCATGACGCCGCGTACCGCCAACGACATCTTTCTCGTAGGCGACACGCACCAGCGCATCTACGGCAATCAGGTCACGCTCGGGAGCCTCGGGATTCACATCCGCGGCCGCTCGGCCAAGCTGACCTTGAGCTACCGAACGACCCGGCAGATCCTCGGGTCCGCACTCGGTGTGCTCAGCGGCGAGAGCTTCGACGACCTGGACGGCAGCACCGAGGACCTGGCCGGATACAGGTCTGTGCTGACGGGAAGCCTTCCGCAGCTGCACGGTTGCGATGACTGGGAGTCCGAGCAGGAGTCGATCGCAGCTCTCCTCGCCGAGTGGATCTCCCTGCCGACACCCCCCGCGCAGATCGCCATCTGTGTTCCGACCAACGACATGGCGAGCGAGCTGGCTTACGCCCTCGCCCATAAGGGGATCAAAGCAGTCGAGATCGGCCCTGAGGGCCCCCGCGGAGACGAGGGCGTCCACATCGGCACGATGTTCCGCTTCAAGGGCCTCGAGTACCAGCGGATGGTCATCGCGGGGGTCCGGGACGGGCTCGTACCCCGGGAGGCGGTCAGCCGACTGCGCACCTCGGACGCGGTCCGCTACCGGCGCGAGCTTCAGCGGGCTCGATCTCTCCTCTTCGTCGCAGCCACTCGGTCCCGTGACAGTCTCGCCATCTTCTGGCACGGCCGCCCGAGCCCGTTTCTCGCACCGCTCATGCGGCTGCCTGCCGGATGAGCACGGTGGCCGGGTCGATAGGGATTGTTTGTCCCACACGCGTGCTTCCTCGCCCATACACGAGCCGCGGCGGCCGAGGACCTTGTGATGCGAAGCGCCCACGAGCACCGCGCTGTACAGCCCTCCCGCCTCCGGGTGGCCACCGGACCGATCAGCCCCACTCCACGGCTGCCCAGCCTGGCCGGGGTGGCGGGGCCTTCAGGGCGAACGTCATGTGAGCGTCAAAACCGTGAAGGCCGCACGGAGGGCTGTCAGCCAAGGCTGCATCATTCCCTCCTGAATCCGCAGGTCAGGCGGCCTTCGCGATCGGTTCCAGGATCGCCACGCACTCCACGTGGTGGGTCATCGGGAAGAGGTCGAAGACGCGGAGGGTGCGGGGCTTGTAGCCGGCCTCCGCGAAGTAGGCCAGGTCGCGGGCCAAGGCCGCCGGGTCGCACGCCACGTAGGCGATGCGGCGGGCCGAGAGGCCGGCCACGTGGCGGACCGTCTGCTTGCCGGCGCCCGCGCGCGGGGGGTCCAGGACGACCAGGTCGCACTCCGTGATGCCGGTCTTCGGGAGGACCGTCTCGACCTTGCCCTGTTCGATGCGGACCCGGGGGAAGTCCGCCAGGTTGTGCCGGGCGTCCTCCACCGCGCGCTTCGTCGACTCGATGCCGAGGACGGCGCCGGTCTCGCCCAGGCGCTCTGCCAGGGCTCCCGCGAAGATGCCGACGCCGCAGTACAGGTCGAGGGCCATCTCGCCCTTGCGCGGCATCAGGCCCTGCATGACGGCCTTGATCAGGGTGTCCGCGGCCTGCGGGTGGACCTGCCAGAAGCCGCCCATGCCCACGCGGTACGTACGGCCGTCCGCGCGCTCCCGGACGAAGGGGCGGCCGTGGACGCGGTGGACACCGCCGTCCTTCTCCTCCACCCGCAGGACGGAGACCGGCTTGTCGAGCTCGACGAGCGGGAGGCGGCCGCCGGGGCGGGGGGTGAGGACGACCTGGCGGTCCTGGGAGCCGGAGGCCGCGATCGCCTCCACCGTGGCCATCTGGGGCCAGTCCTGCTTCTCGATGCCGAGCTCGCTGACGCCCGGCGCCGCGATCATGCAGTGGTCGATCGGCTCGATCTCGTGCGAGCGGTGCTTGCGCAGGCCGACGGTGCCGTCCTCGTCGACCGCGTACTGCACGCGCGTGCGCCACTGCGGCACCTGTCCGGCCGGCAGCTTGTCGCCCTCGGCCGGCATCACGGTGCCGTCCCAGCCGGCCTCCTCCGCGGTGAGCCCGGCGAGCCGCTTCAGCTGCTCGGCGACGACCTCGCCCTTGAGCCGGCGCTGCGCGCCCGGCTTGGCGTGCTGCCAGTCGCAGCCGCCGCACTTGCCGGGGCCGGCGTACGGGCAGGGGGCCTCGACGCGGTCCTTGGAGGCGTCGAGCACGGTGATCGCGTCGGCGCGCAGGAAGCGGGAGTCGGCGTCGCCCTCGGTGACCTTCGCGACGACCTTCTCGCCGGGCAGGGTGTGGCGGACGAACAGGACGCGGCCCTCGGCGGTCCGGGCGATGCAGTGACCGCCGTGCGCGACGGGACCGACCTCGACCTCGTACTCCTCCCCGACCAGTGACTGCTTCTCGTTCTGCTCCGTCATGGCGGGGAGGCTCCAAGGCTAAGAAAGACCAAAAAAGTGAACGGCCGGACGACCGACCCACCAGTTTACGTGGATCTCGTCCGGCCGTTCACCAACCTGTTCAGCCCTTGCCGGTCGGCGCCTTCGGCGGCCGCGGCGTGTCCACCGGACCGCGGCGGACCGAGCCCGGGGCGTTCCAGTCCTGGCGCTTCTTCGCCCGCCGCTTGGCAAGCTCCGAGGATTCGAGCTGGTAGGGCACCGAGGTGACCATCACACCGGGGGTGAAGAGCAGCCGGCCCTTGAGGCGCAGCGCGCTCTGGTTGTGCAGCAGGTGCTCCCACCAGCGGCCGACGACGTACTCGGGGATGTACACGCTGACCGCGTCGCGCGGGTTCTCGCTGCGCAGGCCCTTGACGTACTCGACCACCGGGCGGGTGATCTCGCGGTAGGGCGAGTCGAGGATCTTGAGCGGGACGTTGATCCCGCGCCGGTCCCACTCCTCGCGCAGGGCCTTGGTCTCGGCCGGGTCGACGCTGATGCTGACCGCTTCCAGGGTGTCGGAACGGGTGAGCTTGGCGAAGGCCAGGGCGCGCAGCGTGGGCTTGTGCACCTTGGAGACCAGGACGATCGAGTGGACGCGGGAGGGGCGCACGCTGTCGTCGCTGGGGCCCTCGGCGGCGGCGATCTCGGCGGAGACCCGGTCGTAGTGCTTCCGGATCGCGGTCATCGTGCCGTAGAAGATCACCATGCCGAGCAGGGCGACCCAGGCGCCGTGGGTGAACTTGGTGGCCAGGACGATGACCAGGACCATGCCGGTGAAGAAGGCGCCGAAGGTGTTGATCGCCCGGGAGCGGTGCATGCGCCGGCGGGCGGCGGTGTCGCGCTCGGTCTTCAGGTGCCGGTTCCAGTGCCGGACCATGCCGATCTGGCTCAGCGTGAAGGACACGAAGACGCCGACGATGTAGAGCTGGATCAGCTTCGTCGAGTCCGCGTCGTAGATCCAGACGAGCAGTATGGCGGCGCCGGCGAGGAGCACGATGCCGTTGGAGAAGGCGAGCCGGTCGCCGCGCGTGTGCAGCTGGCGCGGCAGGTAGCGGTCCTGCGCGAGGATCGAGCCGAGCAGCGGGAAGCCGTTGTACGCGGTGTTCGCGGCCAGGAACAGCACCAGCGCGGTGGCGGTCGCCAGCAGGAGGAAGAGGATGCTGCCGCCGCCGAAGACGGCTTCGCCGACCTGGGAGATCACCGGGTCCTGGACGTACTCGGGGCCGACCGGGACACCGTTGTGCAGCAGGTCCTCGGCGGGGTTCTCGGCCATCCGCACGTCGGTGGCCATGGCCAGGCCGATGATGCCGCAGAACATGGTGACCGCCAGGCCGCCCATGAGGGCGAGGGTGCTCGCGGCGTTCTTGCTCTTGGGCTTGCGGAAGGCGGGGACGCCGTTGCTGATGGCCTCGACGCCGGTCAGTGCGGCACAGCCCGAGGAGAAGGCGCGCAGCAGCAGGAAGACCATGGCGAAGCCGGCCAGGCCCTTCTGCTCGGGTTCGATCTCGTAGTCGGCCGTCGGTGCCGACATGGTCTCGCCGAGGACGATGCCCTTCCAGGCGCCCCAGCCGATCATGACGAAGACCGCGGCGACGAAGACATAGGTCGGGATCGCGAAGAGCTTGCCGGACTCCTTCACGCCGCGCAGATTCATCAGCGTGAGCAGAAGGATCATGACGATCGCCGAGAGCACCTTGTGCTCGATGACGAAATGCACGGCGGAGCCGAGATTCTCCACTCCGGAGGAAATCGACACGGCGACGGTAAGGACGTAGTCGACGAGCAGAGCGCTCGCCACGGTCAGGCCGGCCCGGGGTCCGAGGTTGGTGTTGGCCACCTCGTAGTCGCCGCCGCCGCTGGGGTAGGCGTGGACGTTCTGCCGGTAGGAGGCGACCACCGTGAACATCAGCACCACGACCGCGAGGGCGATCCAGGGGCTGTACTGGTACGCGGAGACGCCCGCGATCGACAGGACCAGCAGGACCTCGCCCGGGGCGTAGGCCACGGACGAGAGAGGGTCGGACGCGAAGACAGGAAGGGCGATCCGCTTGGGAAGGAGGGTTTCCCCGAGGCGGTCGCTGCGTAGCGCCCGGCCGATCAGGATCCGTTTGGGCACGTCGGTCAGTTTGGACACGCAGAGGATCGTAAGCGTTCGAAATCAGACTGACGAACCCCCCACCCCCTCATACCGCAATCCCGTTGCATTTCCTCCCCGACCGCACCACGACCACACCACGAGTGCGCCCCGGATGCGCCCTGATGCGCCGGGGGCGTCCCGAGAAGCCCCAAGAGGCCACACCCGTGACCACCCGTGTGTAGCTTGGGCCATGGTCTGAGACCCTGTTAAACCAGAGCATGCAATGAGGCTGGGAACCAGCGAGTCGCTGACAGCCGGAAGGACGGCCGTGCACATCGTCATCATGGGTTGCGGAAGAGTGGGCTCCGCGCTTGCGCAAACCCTGGAACAGCAGGGTCATACGGTCGCAGTCGTCGACCAGGACCCCACCGCATTCCGCCGGCTCGGCGCCGGTTTCGGCGGCCGCCGCGTCACCGGGGTCGGCTTCGACCAGGACACCCTGCGGGAGGCGGGAATCGAGGACGCGGGCGCGTTCGCGGCCGTCAGCAGTGGTGACAATTCCAACATCATCGCCGCCCGGGTGGCCCGCGAGATGTTCGGCGTCGAGAACGTCGCCGCGCGCATCTACGACCCCAAGCGCGCCGAGGTCTACCAGCGCCTGGGCATCCCCACCGTCGCCACCGTACGGTGGACCGCCGACCAGATGCTGCGCCGGCTGCTGCCGTCGGGCGCCGAGCCGCTGTGGCGGGACCCGAGCGGCGGCGTGCAGCTCGCCGAGGTGCACACCTCCTCCTCCTGGATCGGCCACAAGGTCAGCAAGATCCAGGACGAGACCGGCGTCCGTGTCGCGTTCCTCACCCGGCTGGGCGAGGCCATGCTGCCCACGTCGCAGACGGTGCTGCAGGAGGGCGACCTCGTCCACGTGATGATGCGCACGGACGAGATCGACAAGGTCGAGGCGGCTTTCGCCGAGGGGCCTGAGGAGGCACACGCATGAGGGTCGCTATCGCCGGGGCAGGCGCGGTGGGCCGCTCCATCGCGGGCGAACTGCTGGAGAACGGCCACGAGGTGCTCCTGGTCGACAAGGCGCCGACCGCCATCTCCGTGGAGCGGGTGCCGCAGGCCGAGTGGCTGCTGGCGGACGCCTGCGAGATCACCTCGCTGGACGAGGCGGCGCTGCAGCGCTGCAACGTGGTCATCGCGGCGACCGGCGACGACAAGGTCAACCTCGTCGTCTCGCTGCTCGCGAAGACCGAATACGGGGTGCCGCGCGTGGTGGCCCGCGTCAACAACCCGAAGAACGAGTGGCTCTTCAACGAGTCCTGGGGCGTGGACGTCGCGGTCTCCACGCCGCGCCTGATGTCGGCCCTGGTCGAGGAGGCCGTGAGCGTCGGCGACCTGGTACGGCTGCTGCGCTTCAGCCACGGCGACGCCAACCTGGTCGAGCTGACCCTGCCGGCCGACTCCTCGGTCGCGGGTACGCAGATCAGCGAGATCAGCTGGCCGGAGGACACTTCGCTCGTCACGATCATCCGGGGCAACCGGGTGCTGACGCCGCACGGCGAGGAGACCCTGGAGCCGGGCGACGAACTGCTCTTCGTGGCCGCCCAGGCCCGCGAGGAGCAGCTGGAGGACCTGCTCCAGGCCCGCCGCTAGCGCGTCGGCCCTTGCGGGCACGCTCGACGGACGAAGGGGGCGCACCCGGCCGGGTGCGCCCCCTTCGCGCTTCCCCGCCCGGGCGGCGGAGTTCCCCGCGGAGCCGGGGCCCGGGCTCGGGCTCGGGGGCCGTGGTGTGCGATGGGGGCGGCCCCGGGCGGGAGCTCGGGGCCGTGGTGTGCGGTGGGGCGGCGCCCCGGGGGAGCGTCTCCTCGGCTCGCGCCTGCGGGCACCGCTTCGTCTGCGGGGCGGTGGTTGCGCGCTCGCCCTGCGGGGACACTCCCCCGTGTCCCCGCCCCGGCGGTGGCCCGCAGGCGCCGAGCCGGGGCACCGGGACACGCCCCGAACTGCCGGAGGGGACGGGCACGGGCCCCTGGGCCGCTTCGGACGCCGCCCCGCCGCCCCGGCCGGGCCCGCACCGCGGCGGGCGGGGCAACGCGTGCCGGCAGCGGGACGACGCAGGGGCGGGACCGGCCTTGATGGCCGGTCCCGCCCCTGCGTCGTTCGTCGTGTGCCGGCCGGTCAGGCCTTCCGGTGGGACGTCGCCTTGCGGGCCTCCTCGGCGGCCTCCTTGGCCTCCCACTCCGCGATCACGTCGATCGGCGGCGGCGCCTTCGCCAGGAAGACCCAGGTGAAGTACACCGCGAGCACCATCGGCGGGAGCTTCAGCGCGATCAGCACCCAGCCCAGCTGCGTCGCGTCGCCCCACCAGTACAGCGGGAAGAGGATCGCGTACTTGGCGAGGAAGATCAGCCCCCAGGCCAGGCTGGCCTTCGTGTACGCCTTCTTGCGCCCCGGGTTGCGCGTGCGCCAGGACAGGTTCTCCTTGAACACCGGGCCGAGGATCACGCCCAGCAGCGGGAAGCCCACCAGAGCCGAGACCGTGAAGGCCACGCCCAGGCCGACGCCGTAGATCATGCCCGGCAGGTAGAACCCCTTCGCGCTGCCCGTGAAGAGGGCGAAGGCCACGCCCACGCCCACGCCGAAGACCCCGCTGAAGGCGTGCTTGACCGTGTCCTTGCGCAGCAGCCGCACGATCACCAGCACCACGGCGACCGCGCCCGCCGCGATGGCGGACATCTTCACGTCCTTGTTGATCGTGTAGATCATCACGAAGAGCAGCCCGGGGAGCATCGTCTCGATGGTGCCCCGGACACCTCCGAACGCGTCGAACAGCGCCGCCTGCGTCACGGCCTTCTGGTCCTCGGACGGCTCGGCGCCGGGCTCCGGGTTGGTCGGTTTGTCGAGTGACATCGCCGGTTACTGCTCCTGTCCGAGCGGTCGGAGTTCGTACTTCGGGTTGAACAGCACCCGACGGCCGTGACTCAGGGAGATGCGCCCGGAGGCGATCATGCGTCTCCCGGGCTCGATTCCCACGATCGAGCGACGCCCGAGCCAGACCACGTCCAGTGCGCCGGAGCCGTCGAACAGCTCGGCCTCCAGGGCGGGGACGCCGGCCCGGGGCCGCAGGGTGACCGTGCGGAGGGTGCCGGTCACCTTGACTATCTGACGGTCGTCGCAGTCGCAGATCCGCGTACACCCCGCGGCTTCTGCGTCCTCCTGCAGCTCCGCGGAGTGCAGCTCCTCCTGCGAGGTCGACAGCCGCTCGATCATCCGGCGGAACCGGCCCGCCGGCCTGGCCGGCTTCGCGGGCTTCTCGGGACGCGGTTCAGCACTCATACAGGAAAGCCTACCGGCGCGCCCACTACCTCTCGAAGCGGTATCCCATGCCCGGTTCGGTGATGAAGTGCCGCGGATGCGAGGGGTCCGCCTCCAGCTTGCGCCGCAACTGGGCCATGTAGACCCGCAGGTAGTTGGTCTCGGTGCCGTACGAGGGCCCCCAGACCTCCTGGAGCAGCTGCTTCTGGCTGACCAGCTTGCCGCCGTTGCGGACGAGCACCTCCAGCAGGTGCCACTCGGTGGGGGTCAGCCGTACGTCGCGCCCCTCGCGCACCGCCTTCTTGGCGGCCAGGTCCACCGTGAAGCCCTCGGTCGCCACGACCACCTCGTCCTCGCCGGACCCGGCGGACGGTTCGGCCCGGCGGACGGCGGCGCGCAGCCTGGCCAGCAGCTCGTCCATGCCGAAGGGCTTGGTGACGTAGTCGTCGGCGCCCGCGTCCAGGGCCTCGACCTTCTCGTCGGAGCTGTGCCGGGCGGAGAGGACCAGGATCGGCACGCGGGTCCAGCCGCGCAGCCCCTTGATCACCTCCACCCCGTCCATGTCCGGCAGGCCGAGGTCGAGGACGACCACGTCGGGATGGCGGGCCGCGGCGAGCTCCAGTGCGCTCGCGCCGTCTGCGGCGGCGTCCACCTCGTACTTGCGTGCCTTCAGATTGATCACGAGGGCTCGGACGATCTGCGGCTCGTCGTCCACCACGAGCACCCGGGTCATTGAGGTCCTGCCTTCTGTCGCGTCGTCCGGTCACGGTCGTGACCGGTGTCGAGTGGGTGGTCCGTACCGGCGCGGTCCGCGCCGGGGGCTCCCGTGGCTCCGGGGTCGTCGCCCCCGCCGTGTCCGGGACCGTCCCCGCCGGCCTGTCCCCCGCCGTGTCCCCCGCCGTGTCCCCCGTCGTATCCGGCGCCGTATCCGGCGTCCACCGTGCCCTGGGCCGGTGCCGGGCCGCGGGGCACCGCGCGCAGGGTCAGCACCATGGTCAGCCCGCCGCCGGGGGTGTCCTCGGCGGCGAGGGTGCCGTTCATGGACTCGGTGAAGCCGCGGGCGACCGCCAGTCCGAGGCCCACTCCGGCGCCGCGCGGGGCGTCCCCGTACCGCTGGAAGGGGGCGAAGATCCGGTCCTTGGCCTCGTCGGGGACCCCGGGCCCGCGGTCGACGACCCGCACCTCGACCCGGTCGTCGAGGCTGCTGGCCGCCACCAGCACCGGTGTGCCGGCCGGGCTGTACTTGACGGCGTTCTCGACGACGTTGGCCACGGCCCGCTCCAGCAGCCCGGGGTCGACCGCCACCATCGGCAGCGACTCGGGCACGTCCAGCAGCACGCTGTCCTCCGGTACGCCGCCCAGCGCCATCGGGACCACCTCGTCGAGGTCGATCTCCCGGATCAGCGGGGTGACGGTCCCGGTCTGCAGCCGCGACATGTCCAGCAGGTTGCCCACGAGGTGGTCGAGGCGGTCGGCGCCGTCCTCGATGCCCTCCAGGAGCACGGCGCGGTCCTCCTCGGACCATTCCACGTCGTCGGAGCGCAGCGAGGTCACGGAGGCCTTGATAGAGGCCAGCGGCGTACGCAGGTCATGGCTGACGGCGGCCAGCAGGGCGGTCCGGATCCGGTTGCCCTCGGCCTGCCGGCGGGCCTCCTCGGCCTCTCCGACCAGCCGCTGGCGGTCCAGGACCACGGCGGCCTGGGCGGCGAAGGCGCCGAGCACCCGGCGGTCCTCGGCGGGCAGGACCCGCCCGGACAGGGCGAGCGCCATGTGGTCGCCGATGGGCATGTCCACATCGGCGTCCTCGGGGCGGGCGACCGGGCCGGGGCCGGCGCTGCCGGCCGGTTTCCAGGGCTCCAGGTCGTCGGCCCGCTCCAGCAGGGCCACCGACTCCATGGCGAAGGTCTCGCGCACGCGCTCCAGCAGCGCGTCCAGCGTGGTCTCGCCCCGCAACACGCTTCCGGCGAGGAAGGAGAGGATCTCGGACTCGGCGCGCAGCCGGGCGGCCTGGTGGGTGCGGCGGGCGGCAAGGTCCACCACCGAGGCCACCGAGACGGCCACGCCGAAGAAGACGGTGATGGCGACGATGTTCCTGGGATCGGACACGGTGAACCGGTGCAGCGGCGGCGCGAAGAAGTAGTTCATCAGCAGCGAGCCGAGGGCGGCGGAGGCGAGGGCCGGCCAGAGCCCGCCCAGCAGTGCGGCGGCCACCGTCAGCGCCAGGAACAGCAGCATGTCGTTGGCGAGCCCGAGGTCGGCGTCGACGTGCGTGAGCAGCAGGCACAGCAGCACGGGGAAGACCGTTCCCACCACCCAGCCGGCCACGATCCGGTTGCGGCCGAGCTGGGCCGCCGAGCGGGCGACGGGCAGGCCGCGCCCCTTGGCGGCCTCCTCGTGCGTGACGATGTGGACGTCGAGGTCGGGTCCCGAGTCGCGGGCCACACTCGCGCCGACGCCGGGGCCGAGGACGTACTGCCAGGAGCGGCGGCGGCTGGAGCCGAGCACGATCTGGGTGGCGTTGACCCCGCGCGCGAAGGCGAGCAGGGCGTCGGGGATGTTGTCGCCGATGACGTGGTGAAACGTTCCTCCGAGGTCTTCGACCAGCGTCCGCTGGACCGCGAGCTCCTTCGGCGAGGCGGCGGTCAGGCCGTCGCTGCGGGCGATGTAGACGGCGAGGATCTCGCTGCCCGAGCCCTTGGCCGCCATCCGCGAGGCACGCCGGACGAGGGTGCGCCCCTCGGGCCCGCCGGTGAGCCCGACGACGATGCGCTCCCGCGCCTGCCAGGTCGAGCGGATGCCGTGCTCGCCCCGGTACTGCTGGAGGTACTCGTCGGCCCGGTCGGCGACCCACAGCAGTGCGAGCTCGCGCAGGGCGGTCAGGTTGCCCGGCCGGAAGTAGTTGGAGAGGGCCGCGTCGACCTTCTCGGGCTTGTATATGTTCCCGTGCGCCATCCGCCGGCGCAGCGCCTGCGGGGACATGTCGACCAGCTCGATCTGGTCGGCCCGGCGGACGACCTCGTCGGGCACGGTCTCCCGCTGCCGTACCCCGGTGATCGCCTCGACCACGTCCCCGAGCGACTCCAGGTGCTGGATGTTGACGGTCGACACGACGTCGATGCCGGCCCGCAGCAGCTCCTCCACGTCCTGCCAGCGCTTGGCGTGGCGCGAGCCGGGGACGTTGGTGTGCGCGAGCTCGTCCACGAGCGCTACGGCCGGCCGGCGCGCGAGGAGCGCGTCCACGTCCATCTCGGTGAAGGTGGCGCCGCGGTAGGTCAGGGTCCGGCGTTCCACCTGTTCGAGGCCGTGGAGCATGACCTCCGTACGCGGCCGCCCGTGGTGCTCGACGAAGCCGACGACGCAGTCCGCGCCCCGCTCCGTCCTGCGGTGCCCTTCGGAGAGCATCGCGTAGGTCTTGCCCACGCCGGGTGCCGCGCCGAGATAGATCCTGAGCTTGCCGCGTCCCATGCGCTCATTCTCGGGGACGTCCGGGCCGGGCACGCACCGATCCCGGCGCCGGGACCGATCCCTGACGGATCCCTGACGCGGGCCGCGGAGCTCCGTCCGCGGTGCGCGAAAGCCGGTGGGCCCCACCCCGAAGGAGTGGGGCCCACCGGCCGGAAACACGACGCGCCCCCTTGTGCGCGGGGGCCGTCCGGGGTCGGCGGGTCAGCGGACCTCGGTGATCTCCGGGCCGCGCTCGAGCTGGCCCATGCCGCCGCCGAAACGGGAGCCTTCCTGCTCCTCCGTCGTCTGCACGCCGTCCGGCACCATCTGGGCGTCGTTCGGCAGCTTCAGGACGATCGGGTCGCGCGGGGCCATCGGGCCGTCGCCGCGGACGACGACGGTGTCCCGGAAGATCTGCTCCAGCACGCCCGCCGACTCGGGGCGCACCGCGCCCTGGCCGGAGATGACGCCCCGCAGGAACCAGCGCGGGCCGTCCACGCCGACGAAGCGGACCAGTTGGGCGCCGGTCTGTCCGTCGGGCAGCGGGACGGGAACCTGCGCGCGCAGCTCCCAGCCCAGGGCGCCCTGGACCTCGTCGATGATGCCGCCCTGCTGGGTGATGCCCGCGGCGATCTCGTCGCGGACCTCGCCCCAGATGCCTTCCTTCTTGGGCGCGGCGAAGGCCTGCAGCTGCACGGCGCTGTCGCCCAGCACCACGGTGGCGGCCACGATGGCGTCCCCGGCGACCTCGACGCGCAGTTCCATGCCGTCGACACCGGGTACGAAGATGCCGCCCAGGTCGACCCGGCCGTCGGCCGGGTTCCCGAGCACCTCGGAGACGTCCCAGGGGCCGTCCGGCCGCGGGGCCGGGGGCAGGTTGATCCGGCGCGGCGCGGCAGCGCCGTCCGACTCGCCCGCATCGTCCTGCTCAGCGGCGGCGACGCCGTCTACGACCTGCTCGGCCGCGCCGCCGTCCTTGGCGGAGTCGTTCTTCTTGCGACGTCCGAACACGTCACTGTCCTTCCCGGTCGGTTACGACCGAAGCGTAGCCATTCCCACCCTGCTGACCAGCCCCGGATCCGGCCACGGCCGCATGACCGCCGGTGGAGCCGAAGCCCCCCTCGGCCCGGGCCGAGCCGGGAAGTTCCGCCACCTCGTGGAAGCGCACCTTCTCGACCCGCTGGACAACCAGCTGGGCAATGCGGTCGAAACGCTCGAACCTGACGCTCTCGCGAGGGTCGAGATTGACCACGATCACCTTGATCTCTCCACGGTACCCGGCATCCACCGTCCCCGGGGCATTCACGAGCGCGAGCCCGCAGCGTGCGGCCAGACCCGAACGCGGGTGCACGAAGGCCGCGTACCCGTCGGGCAGGGCGATCGAGACCCCGGTGGGCAGCACCGCGCGCTCACCGGGCTCCAGTACGGCGGCCTCTGTGGTGACCAGGTCGCAGCCGGCGTCACCGGGGTGCCCGTACGCCGGAATCGGAACCTCCGGGTCGACGCGGCGAATCAGCACGTCCACGTCCTGGCGGGATCCGTTGTTGTTCAGGGACATCAGGGGTTCACCTCAAAGGCGCGTGCGCGCCTGACCTGGTCCGGGTCGGCCATGGCCGCCTGGATCTCCTCGGGCCGTCCGTTGTCGATGAAGTGGTCGACCTTCACTTCGATGAAGAGCGCGTCGGCGCGGACCGCGACCGGGCCCTCCGGCCCGCCTATCCGGCCCACGGCCGTGCAGTAGATCTTCCGGCCGGCGACGGCGGTCACCTCGGCCTCCAGGTACAGCACGGTGTCCACGGGCACCGGCCGCACGAAGTCCGTCTCCAGCCGTCCGGTCACGGCGATGACGCGCAGCAGCCAGTTCAGCGAGCCCAGCGTCTCGTCGAGTGCGGTGGCGAGCACCCCGCCGTGGGCGAGCCCGGGCGCGCCCTGGTGGGCGGGCTTGACGGTGAACTCGGCGGTGACGCGGACGCCGTCGCCGGCCCGCGCCGCCAGGTGGAGTCCGTGCGGCTGGCCCCCGCCGCAGCCGAAACAGTGCTCGTAGTGGGCACCGAGGAGCTCACCGGGTGCCGGCGCGTCGGGATGCCGGACCGGTGCGGCGGCATCGGCCGGGGGCGTCAACGCTGTGTTTCGTCCACTCACAGCCGCAGACCTTACCCGCGCGGCTACCCGCCGGTCGCCTCGTGGCAGGCTTGAGCACATGCAGCTCTCCACCGCGCACCACGACGAACGCCTGACCGCCCCCCGCTCCTGGTGGGGCATCGCCGTCATGACCGGCCTCGCGGGTGCGCTGATGCTGCTGCCCCTGGGCACGCTGCCGCTGCTGGCCGGCCTCGTCGGCGGCACCGCACTGGCCGGGCTGGTGGTGAGCTCGTACGGCTCCGCGCGCGTGCGCGTGGTGAACGGTGCGCTGGCCGTCGGCGACGCGCGGATCCCGGTGTCGGCGCTGGGCGAGGCCGAGATCCTGGACGCCGAGGAGGCGCGCGCCTGGCGCACGTACAAGGCGGACACCCGGGCCTTCATGCTGATGCGCAGCTATGTGCCGACGGCGGTCCGGATCGAGGTCACCGACCCCGCCGACCCGACCCCGTACGTCTACGTCTCCACCCGCGAACCGCAGGCCCTGGTCTCGGCGCTGCGCGCGGCGCGGGCGGCCTGACGGGCCTGCCCGGGGCCGCTGCGCGCACGGCGGCGGAGCGCGTCAGTCGCGCGCGAAGTACTCCGGCCCCTCCAGGGCGGCCCTGGTGGCCTCGGGAAGGGGCTCCGAGGGCCGTTCCAGGGGCGGCAGGGTGCGCAGGGCCTCCCAGGCCACCGCCTGCCTGCGCAGGTCCGCACGGACCTTCTCGGCGAGTTTGCGGGTGTCGCGGCGGTTCATGACCGCTCCGACCGCCGCGCCCACCATGAACGGCATGAGGTTCGGCAGGCTGCGGATCATCCGCTTCATGATCTGCTGGCGCAGTTCGCGCTTCATCTGCCCGCCGAGCGCGGCGTTCAGCGTCGTGGGCTTGGTGAGGTCGACTCCGCGCTCTTCCGTCCACGCGGTCAGGTAGGCGAACGTGCGCTCCTTGAGGTTGCCGTGCGGCCGCTGGCCGTAGACCTCGTGGAGCTCCGCGATGAGTTTCAGCTCGATGGCCGCGACGCCGGTGATCTCCGCCGCGAGTTCGGCGGGCATCGCGGGCGGCACGGGCAGCATGGCCGCCGCGCCGATGCTGGCGCCGACGGTCGCCGAGGCGGCGGTGGCGCCCGAGATCAGCTTGTCGGCGAGCTGGTCGGGACCGAGGCCGGGGAACTGCGCGCGCAGTGTCGCGAGGTCCCGGACCGGAACGCGCGGTGCGTTCTCGATGATCCTGTCGGTGATGTAGAGGGCGGCGCCGCGCACGCCTTCGCCGCCCTTGCGTACACCGTTCTTGACGGCTTGCAGCCGACGGCCCCCGGCACCGCGCCGGGACCCCTCGCCGGGCTCCGCGACCGACGCCGCCGGGGCGGTGTCGGAGGGAACGGCGAGTGCCGCACTGGCGGAGCCGCCGGGGGCTTCGGGACCCGTCTCCGGGTCCGTGGTCACCACCTGCGTCTCCGCCGGATCACCCTGCTTTCGGAAGGGGCGCCTCCGAAAGGGTGTCGAGCCAGCCACGGCCTACGCCTCTCAGTCGCAGTCGCGACAGATCGGCTGACCGTTCTTCTCACGTGCCAGCTGGCTGCGGTGGTGCACCAGGAAGCAGCTCATGCAGGTGAACTCATCGGCCTGCTTGGGCAGGACTCGAACGGCCAGCTCCTCGTTGGAGAGGTCCGCGCCGGGAAGCTCCAGGCTCTCGGCCGAGTCGAATTCGTCCATGTCGACGGACGAGGACGACTTCTCATTGCGTCGAGCCTTCAGCTCTTCAATGCTGTCGTTGTCGACGTCGTCGTCGGTCTTGCGCGGGGTGTCGTAGTCCGTTGCCATTGTTCGCTCTCCCCCTCTGGGTGTTAGCGGTGTCTCAGCGCACGTAACGCACGAGAGGCCGGACTTGTGCCCGACCTGAGGCGGAGATTTTGCCTCACATCAAGGTCTGTTACTCAATCGACACCCAGCCGCCCGCCTGAAGGGGCGATCGGCTGGGATGACGACCGGGACCGTACACGGTCCGGGCGCCGTCTTGCACAAACGCCACCCCGTGTATTTCCCGCCATTCGGGGGGCCGGAAACCCGGACTTCCCGGGCGTTCCGGCCGTCCCCGAGTCGCCGAACACACATGGCCCGCCACCGCCGACTGTGATCGATCACACAAGGGCGAATGGATTCAGAGGCCAAGTATTCAGCCAAAAGCGAACACGGGGTGGGGGGTCTCACAAAGGCAGAGTGACACGCATCACCAGGCCACCGCCTTCCCGGGGCATCGCCTGGATCCTGCCGCCGTGTGCGCGCGCCACGGAGCGCGCGATCGACAGACCCAGTCCTAC
Organism: Streptomyces erythrochromogenes; assembly: GCF_036170895.1. Lineage (NCBI taxonomy): Bacteria > Bacillati > Actinomycetota > Actinomycetes > Kitasatosporales > Streptomycetaceae > Streptomyces > Streptomyces erythrochromogenes. The sequence goes on from NZ_CP108036.1 coordinate 2,362,551, forward strand.
ACCCTTGTCGCTGCCCGTGCGCTCCGTACGCAGCCGCCTGAACGGCTCGAAGAGGTTGTCCACCTCGTACGCGGGAACCACGGGACCCGTGTTCGACACCAGGAGCACCGCCTGGCCGTGCCGGGCCTCGGTGGTGACCTCCACCCAGCCGTCCTCCGGCACGTTGTACCGGACGGCGTTCTGCACCAGGTTGAGGGCGATCCGCTCCAGCAGGACACCGTTGCCCTGCACGACGGCCGGCTCGCGCTCGCCGCGGATCTCCACACCCTTGGCGTCGGCCTCGCCCCGCACCTGGTCGACGGCGCGCGAGGCGACCTCCGCCAGGTCCACGGGCTTGCGCTCGACGATCTGGTTCTCGCTGCGGGCCAGCAGCAGCAGGCCCTCGACCAGCTGCTCGCTGCGCTCGTTGGTGGCGAGCAGCGTCTTGCCGAGCTGCTGGAGCTCCACCGGGGCGCCCGGATCGGACAGGTGCACCTCCAGCAGGGTCCGGTTGATCGCCAGCGGCGTCCGCAGCTCGTGCGAGGCGTTGGCGACGAACCGCTGCTGGGCCGTGAAGGCCCGCTCCAGCCGGTCCAGCATCTCGTCGAAGGTGTCGGCGAGCTCCTTGAGCTCGTCGTCCGGCCCGTCCAGCTCGATCCGCCGGGTCAGGTCGGAGCCGACCACCCGGCGGGCGGTACGGGTGATCTTGCCCAGCGGTGAGAGCACCCGGCCGGCCATCGCGTAGCCGAAGGCGAAGGCGATGATGCTCAGGCCCAGCAGGGCCATCAGCGAGCGGCTGAGCAGGTCGTCCAGGGCGTGCCTGCGCTGTTCGAGGATGCACTGGCCGATCGCGGCGTTGAACTGGTCGGGCGTCAGTTCGAGGCCCACCACTCCCGGGCAGGAGCTGCTGGTGACCTTCACCTGGCCGCCCACGATCTGGAACGGCAGGGCGTTGCCCTGCCGCAGGGCCTGGGCCGCCAGCAGGTAGATGATCGAGAGCAGCAGGATGCCCGCGATCAGGAACATCCCGCCGTAGAGCAGCGTGAGGCGTATCCGGATGGTCGGCCTCAGCCACGGGAAGGGACCCTCGGGCTGGCCGGGGTCCCAGGTCGGTTTCGGTGGCGCCGTCGGTGGCGCCGGGGTCGTCGCCACGTGGTCAGATCCGGTATCCGGAGCCGGGCACCGTCACGATGACGGGCGGCTCGCCCAGCTTGCGGCGCAGGGTCATCACCGTCACGCGCACCACGTTGGTGAACGGGTCGGTGTTCTCGTCCCAGGCCTTCTCCAGCAGCTGCTCGGCGGAGACCACGGTCCCCTCGCTGCGCATGAGGACCTCCAGCACCGCGAACTCCTTCGGGGCCAGCTGCACCTCCTTGCCCTCGCGGAACACCTCGCGCCGGTTCGGGTCCAGCTTGATCCCGGCCCGCTCCAGTACGGGCGGCAGCGCGACGGTGGTGCGCCGGCCGAGCGCCCGCACGCGGGCGGTCAGCTCGGTGAAGGCGAAGGGCTTGGGCAGGTAGTCGTCCGCCCCGAGCTCCAGGCCCTCCACGCGGTCGCTCACATCGCCGGAGGCGGTCAGCATCAGCACGCGGGTGGGCATGCCGAGCTCGACGATCTTCCGGCACACGTCGTCACCGTGCACGAGCGGGAGGTCCCGGTCGAGCACGACCACGTCGTAGTCGTTCACGCCGACCCGCTCCAGGGCGGCGGCGCCGTCGTACACGACGTCCACGGCCATGGCCTCCCGGCGCAGGCCGGTGGCCACCGCATCGGCGAGCAGCTGCTCGTCCTCGACGACGAGTACGCGCACGTCGTTTCCTTCCTCCGAGCCCAGAAGGGCACACGTGTATTGCGTCGTACATCCTGCCCGTTTCAGCCGTAAACCGGCTGTAAGACGGGTCATGGAGGGGGCCCGCGGGACGGAAGTGAGGATTCCCTCGCCTCCGGAGGTTTCTGCGCCCAGGGTGCCGGGGAGGACGTGAGCACACCCCATCCACTCCCTGACGGCGGTATTGCCACGTGCCGCCGCCGACCCACGAAGAGGGGGCGAACCCATCATGGACGCATTCACCGCGGGTCTCCTGCAGCGCATCAGGGCCACGCAGTCGGATCTCAGGCACGCCCGCGAGACGGGCGACGACTTCCTCGCGGAAGTGGAACAGGCGGAGCTGGAAGACCTCCAGCGCCTGGCCGCCGAACACGGCGTCCCGGTCACGGCCGCCGTGCCCGCCTGCTGACCGGCCGCTGAGCGGCTGCCGAGAGCCGACCCCAGGACGACGTGGACCCCGGCCGCCCGAGAGGGCGGCCGGGGTCCACGTGCGTCCACCGCCGCCGCGCTCAGTCGTGCCAGGCCCCGGCCTCTTCCAGCAGCGGCTGGAGCGAGGCGAACACGGCCGGGGTGGCGGCCAGCGCGAGCTCTCCCGAGGCCGGCTCCCCGGGGCGGCCGCCGGTCACGGCCCCGGCCTCCCGGGCGATCAGGTCGCCGGCGGCCAGGTCCCAGGGGTTCAGGCCGCGCTCGTAGTAGCCGTCCAGCCGCCCCGCGGCCACGTCGCACAGGTCCAGGGCCGCCGAGCCGCCCCGCCGGATGTCCCGCACCAGCGGGATGATCCGCTGCGCCACGTCGGCCTGGTGCGCCCGGCGGGTCTGGACGTAGGCGAAGCCGGTCCCGACCAGCGCCTGGTCCAGCGGGGCCGCCGAACGGCAGGCGAGGCGTGCCGTGCCCAGCCAGGCGCCGCCGCCGAGCACCGCGTGGTAGACCTCCCCGCGCATCGGCGCAGCCACGACGCCCACCACGGTCTCGCCCCCGTACTCGGCGGCGATGGACACGCCCCAGCTCGGGAGGCCGTAGAGGTAGTTCACGGTGCCGTCCAGCGGGTCGACCACCCACCGCACCCCGCTCGTCCCCGGGGTGTCCGCGCCCTCCTCGCCCAGCAGCCCGTCCTCGGGCCGCCGCTCGGCGAGGATGCCGGTGATCAGCTTCTCCGCCGCGATGTCCATCTCGGTCACCACGTCGATCGGGCTGCTCTTCGTCGCCGCCACCGCCAGATCGGCCGGCCGGCCGTCGCGCAGCAGGGCCCCGGCCTGCCGGGCGGCCTCCATGCCGACCTCCAGCAGTTCGGCCTTCAGCTCTTCGGAGATCACGCTTCCCCTCCTCGTTCCCGGGCGTACGGGCTGTCCGCGCCCGCGGCGGCCGGCCGCGGGGCCCGCGCCGGGCAGCAGCCCACCGCGCACAGGTCGTGGCTCTGTCCCAGCGTGCCCACCCAGCATTCCCCGACCGCCTCGCCGCGCTCCTTGGCGGCCCGCTCCAGGACGAGTTCCCGTACCGCCGCCGCGAAGCGCGGGTCGGCGCCGACCGTCGCGGAGCGCGCGACGGGCAGGCCCAGCTCGGCGGCCTTGGCGGTGGCCTCGGTGTCCAGGTCGTACAGGACTTCCATGTGGTCGGAGACGAAGCCGATGGGGACCATGACCACGGCGGGGGCCCCCTCGGCGTGCAGGGCCTCCAGGTGGTCGCAGATGTCCGGCTCCAGCCACGGGATGTGCGGGGCGCCGCTGCGGGACTGGTAGACGAGCTGCCAGGGGCGGGCGACACCCGTCCGTACCGCGACCTCGTCGGCGATGACCCGGGCGACGTCGAGGTGCTGCTTGACGTACGCGCCGCCCTCACCCCCCCCGGTGTGGTCCTCCACCGGGCCGGAGGTGTCGGCGGCCGCGGTCGGGATGGAGTGCGTGGTGAAGGCGAGGTGCGCTCCGGCGCGCACCTCCTCGGGCAGGGCGTCGAGCGAGGCCACCACGCCGTCGATCATGGGCTCCACGAAGCCGGGGTGGTTGAAGTAGTGCCGCAGCTTGTCGACCCGCGGCGGCTCCACGCCGTCCTGCTCCAGCGCGGCCAGGGCGTCGGCGAGGTTCTCGCGGTACTGCCGGCAGCCCGAGTACGAGGCGTACGCGCTGGTGGCGAGCACCGCGATCCGGCGGCGCCCGTCGGCGGCCATCTCGCGCATCACGTCGTCCAGGTAGGGGGCCCAGTTCCGGTTGCCCCAGTAGACCGGCAGGTCCAGCCCGTGTCCGGCGAAGTCCTTGCGCAGGGCGTCGAGCAGCTCGCGGTTCTGCCCGTTGATCGGGCTGACCCCGCCGAAGCCGAAGTAGTGCTGCCCCACCTCCTTGAGCCGCTCGCGCGGGATGCCGCGCCCGCGCGTGACGTTCTCCAGGAACGGCACGACGTCGTCGGGTCCTTCGGGGCCTCCGAAGGAGAGCAGCAGGAGTGCGTCGTACGGGGCGGCGGAGCCGGCGTCGGGGGCACGGAACTGGTCTGACATGCCTCGAATCCTGCCACCCGGCCGCCCCGTCCGGTAACGGACCCGGCGCCGTCCCACACATCGAATGACAGGTAAGGTCACCCTAAGTTCTTGCCCGGCGCCTTCCCCGTGCGTGCGCTTCGTCGGCAGACGTAATCTGTGTGAGCCAATCCAGTCCCTTACGGAGGGCACCTTGCCCAGTCCCTACCGCGCGATATTCGCGACCCCCGGCACCAAGGGGTTCACAGCCGCCGGCCTCATAGGCCGGATGCCGCTGTCCATGGTGGGCATCGGTGTCCTCACGATGGTCACCGAGCTGGGCGGCAGCTACGCCCTCGCCGGCGGGATCACCGCCACCATCGCCCTCTCCGCCGCGGCCGTGGGCCCCCAGGTCTCCCGGTTGGTCGACCAGCACGGACAGCGCCGGGTGCTGCGCCCCGCCACCCTGATCGCGGCCGCCTCGGTCACCGGCCTGCTGATCGCCGCCGCCCAGGGCTGGCCGAGCTGGACGCTCTTCGTCTTCGCCGTCGTCGCCGGGTGCGTGCCCAGTGTCGGTTCGATGGTCCGGGCCCGCTGGACGGCCCTGTTCCGCGACACCCCCCAGCTGCACACGGCGTACTCGTTCGAGTCCATCGTCGACGAGCTCTGCTTCATCGTCGGCCCGCCGCTCGCCGCGACGCTCTCGGCCGGCTGGTTCCCCGAGGCCGGCCCGGTGGTCGCCGTCGTCTTCCTGGTGACGGGCGTGTGGTGGCTGACGGCCCTGACCGCGACCGAGCCGGAGCCGCATCCGCGCCACGAGCACTCGGACCTCTCCTCCGCGCTGCGCTCCCCCGGCCTGCGGGTACTCGTGGCGACCTTCGTCGCGACCGGCGCGATCTTCGGCTCCGTGGACGTGGCCACCCTCGCCTTCGCCGAGGAGCACGGCAACAAGTCCCTCGGCGGCGTCTTCCTCGCCGTGTGGGCCTTCGGCTCCTGCCTCGCGGGCATCGTCTTCGGCCTGATGCACTTCAAGGGCAAGGCCGAACCTCGCTGGGTCGTGGGCATCAGTGCGATGGCCGTGAGTATGATCCCCCTCCTACTGGCCGGGAACCTTCCGTTTCTGGCCGTGGCGCTCTTCGTCTCGGGCCTCGCCATCGCTCCCACGATGATCACCACGATGGCCCTGATCGAGGCGCACGTACCACACGCGAAGCTGACCGAGGGCATGACCTGGATCAGCACCGGCCTCGCGGTCGGTATCGCGCTCGGGTCCTCCGTGACCGGCTGGGTCGTCGACGCGGCCGGCGCGCGGACCGGGTACGTCGTCTCCATCTCGGCGGGAGCGGCCGCGGCGGCGGTTGCGTTCGCGGGATACCGCCGGCTGACGAGGCCGGCGCAAGGGGAGGAGCCAGCAACCGATGGGGACGGCGACAGCACGGAACGGCAGCACGGCGACCGCGTGGCGTAACTGGGCGGGCAACGTCACCGCGACGCCCACCCGCGTGGTGACCCCGGCATCGGTCGGGGAGCTCCAAGAGGCGGTCCGCAGGGCCGCCGAGGACGGGCTGCGGGTGAAGGCGGTCGGCACCGGCCACTCCTTCACCGCGGCCGCCGCGACCGACGGGGTCCTCGTCCGGCCGCAGGCCCTGGCCGGGATCCGGTCGCTCGACCGCGCAGCGGGCACCGTCACGGTGGCGGCGGGCACGGCCCTCAAGGACCTGAACCGGGCCCTCGCCGCCGAGGGCCTCTCGCTCACCAACATGGGCGACATCATGGAGCAGACGGTCTCCGGCGCCACCAGCACCGGCACCCACGGCACCGGCCGCGACTCGGCCTCCATCGCCGCCCAGATCCGCGCCCTGGAGCTGGTCACGGCGGACGGCGAGCTGCTGACGTGTTCCGAGAAGGAGAATCCCGAGGTCTTCGCGGCGGCCCGGGTCGGCATCGGTGCGCTCGGCATCGTCACCGCGATCACCTTCGCCGTGGAGCCCCTCTTCTTCCTGACCGCCCGTGAGGAGCCCATGGGCTTCGACCGGGTGACCGCCGAGTTCGAGGAGCACTTCGCGGAGAACGAGCACTTCGAGTTCTACTGGTTCCCGCACACCGGCAACTGCAACACCAAGCGCAACAACCGCAGCCAGGGCCCCGCCGCCCCGCCCGGACCGGTGAGCGCCTGGGTGGAGGACGAGCTGCTCTCCAACGGCCTCTTCCAGGCGGTCAACACACTGGGCCGCGCCGTTCCGGCCACCATCCCCTCCATAGCCCGCGTGGCCAGCCGCGCCCTGTCGGCGCGCACCTACACGGACATCCCGTACAAGGTGTTCACCAGCCCGCGCCGCGTGCGGTTCGTGGAGATGGAGTACGCCCTCCCGCGCGAGGCCGTGGTCGAGGCGCTGCGGGAGCTGCGGGCGATGGTCGACCGCTCCGGGCTGCGGATCAGCTTCCCGGTGGAGGTGCGGACGGCTCCGGCGGACGACATCGCGCTGTCCACGGCCTCCGGGCGCGACACCGCCTACATCGCGGTGCACATGTACAAGGGCACCCCCTACCAGGCCTACTTCACCGCGGCCGAGCACATCTTCACCGCGCACGGCGGCCGCCCGCACTGGGGCAAGGTGCACACCCGGGACGCGGAGTACCTCTCCCGGATCTACCCGCGCTTCGGCGAGTTCACCGCGCTGCGGGACCGCCTCGACCCGGACCGGGTCTTCGGCAACGACTACCTGCGGCGCGTCCTGGGGGCTTGAGGCAGGTCAGGGGGCGCTCGGCCGGGCCGACGGCGTGGCACCGCCGGCGCCCGGCGTCGGGGTCGGGTCCGGCGTCGGCGGCGTGGGTGTCGGCGTCGGCGCCGGCCCGTGTGTCGACTCCGAGGGGCGGGGCGCCGGCTCCCCGGAGCGCGACGGGTCCGGGCCCGGGCTCCGGCCGCCGTCCGGGCGGGAGGGGCTCGGGGAGGCGCCCGGGCCGGGGGCGTCGGTGCCGCCCCGCCGCTCCTTCTCCCCGCCGGCCGGGCCGTGTTCGGGCGGGGCGGGCCGGTCCTCGCCCGCGGTGCGGGTTCCGCCGGAGAAGAGCGTGCCGCCGCCGCTGCTGACGGAGGTGCCCGCCATCGCCTCGTAGGTACCGAGGCCTCCGATGGCGATGGCGAAGGCCGCGCCGGAGGCCACCGCGGTGCGCTTCCATCCGCGCACCCGCGTTCCGTGCACGGTGGGTTCGCCGAACTCCTCGGTCGGCCCGGTGGCCGCGGCCTCCCCTTCCCCGCGGGGCGGCGGCACCTGACGGGCCTTCGGCCGGGCGCCCTCGCGCAGCTGGTCGCCGGTGCGCCGGAAGAGGTGCTGGATGACGGGTCCGCCGGCGGTGGCGACGACACTGACCACGCCGGCGCCGAGGATGGTCCCGTAGACGCCCATCTTCGAGGCGAGCAGGGCGGCCGCGACGGTGGCCAGGGAGGATCCGGCGACCTGGGCCACGCTCAGGTCGAGCTTCTTCTCCTCCGGTTCGGTCCCGACGTCACGCGTCGTCCTCTGACCCATCGCCATCCCCTGTGTGCCCGGCCTCTCGTGCTTCTCCTCTTTCAGCAGTTACTGACAGCTGGGCGAAGGGGATAGTTCCGTTTCGGGTGATTCTGTGAAGCAGGACACCCGCTTTCAGGCACCGGACGCAGGTGGGACCCGACAGCGGGCAGCCCAACTCCCGCCGTCCGAGGAAACTTCGGCGGCGCGGCGGTCCACCCAGGTGGCCCGAATGGAGTACTGTGGCGAGCCCTGGGTCTGTCCTTCCTTTCGGATGTCCGGATCCGGGAGAGGGGGCCGGCTGACGGAAAGCGGCACTCGAAGACCGGTGATGCCGCGGCATTGCACGGATCCTGCTGCGCACAGTAACCGTCCGGTCACTGTGCGTGCCCAACAGGTAACCGTGCCATAACGGCGATCAAGGGCGCATGCCCGACACGCCGGTTTAACTCGGCAAGGTTGTGGCAGGCTGCACCCGGGCAGGCCACACTCGACTAGCGGAAGCAGCGACGCACGTGACGTCGGCAGGCACCACCCGGGAGGTCCCCATGCCCGAACTGCGTGTCGTGGCCGTCTCCAATGACGGCACACGACTGGTGCTCAAAGCTGCGGACAGTACGGAGTACACGCTTCCGATCGATGAGCGGCTTCGGGCTGCCGTGCGCAACGACCGTGCGCGCCTGAACCAGATCGAGATCGAGGTCGAGAGCCACCTCCGTCCCCGCGACATCCAGGCCCGCATACGAGCCGGTGCCTCCGCGGAGGAGGTCGCCCAACTCGCCGGCATCCCCGTCGACCGCGTACGCCGCTTCGAGGGCCCCGTGCTCGCCGAGCGCGCCTTCATGGCCGAGCGCGCCCGCAAGACCCCGGTGCGCCGCCCCGGCGAGAACACCGGACCGCAGCTCGGCGAGGCCGTGCAGGAACGCCTGACCCTGCGCGGGGCCGAGAAGGACTCCGTCCAGTGGGACTCCTGGCGCCGCGACGACGGCACCTGGGAGGTCCTCCTGGTCTACCGGGTCGCCGGCGAGCCGCACTCGGCGAGCTGGACCTACGACCCGCCGCGCCGACTGGTCGTGGCCGTGGACGACGAGGCCCGCTCCCTCATCGGCGAGTCCGAGGACCTGCCGGCGACGCCGGAGCCGAGCTTCCCCTTCGTGCCGAGGATCGCGCGCCTGCCGCGCGACCGGCCGCTGGACCGCGCCCTGGACCGGCAGCTGGAGCGGGCCGAGCCCCGGCCCGCGCCCGTACCGGAGCCGGAGGAGGAGCGGGACACGCTGACCAGCCTGCTGGAGGCGGTGCCGAGCTTCCGCGGCGACATGGTCGTCCCCGAGCGCACCGAGCCGACGGACACGGAACCGGAGTCGGAGGAGCCGCCGGCGCCCGCCGCGTCGGCGGGCGCGGGCGCCGCGTACGCCGATGTCCTGATGCCCCGCACGGTGGCGGGCCACCGCGACCGGCTGACGGGCACCACCGACCGGCAGGCGGAGGCCGACGGGGTCCGCCCCGGGCGCCGTGCGGCCGTGCCGAGCTGGGACGAGATCGTCTTCGGTACCCGCCGCAAGAAGCAGGAGTAGTTCCCGCCGGCACCTGAAGCGGCGGAACGAGCGTCACGGCGGGACCGGCAGCGCGCCGGCCCCGCCGATGCGGCTACTGGGGGTCCGGGCCCGTGGCCACCGGGCGGGCCGGGTCCGCGCACCAGTGCGACCAGCTGCCCGCGTAGAGGTCGGACTCGATACCGGCCACCTTCAGGGCGAGCACCTCGTGGGCTCCCGAGACCCCCGAGCCGCAGTACACGCCCACCGGGGTCCCCTCCGACGCGCCGAGCGCCTCGAACCGGGCCCGCAGCGCGTCCGCGGGCAGGAAGCGGCCGTCGGGGCCCACGTTCTCGGTGGTCGGGGCCGACAGCGCGCCGGGAATGTGGCCGCCCACCGGGTCGATCGGCTCGACCTCGCCGCGGTACCTCTCCCCCGCCCGGGCGTCCAGGAGGACGCCTTCGCGCGCCCTCAGCGCCGCCGCGTCGGCGTCGAGCAGCCCGAGCGCCCCGGGGGTTGGCTTGAAATCGCCCTCAACCGGAATCACCCGTTCGGCCGTGAGCTCGCCTCCCGCCGCCGTCCAGGCGGCCAGACCGCCGTCCAGGACTCGCACGTTCGGGTGACCCGTCCAGCGCAACAGCCACCACGCGCGGGCCGCCGCCCAGCCCTGGCCGCCGTCGTACACGACCACCGGTGCGTCCGCCGGGACCCCGGCCCTGCGCATCGCCGCGCCGAAGGCCTCCGGGTCCGGCAGCGGGTGGCGTCCGCCCGACCCGGCCGGACCTGCCAGTTCGCGGTCGAGGTCGACGTAGACGGCACCCGGCAGGTGTCCGGCCTCGTACGCGGGCCGCTGGTCGGGGCCGCCCAGCTGCCAGCGGACGTCCAGCAGGACCGGCGGCCTGGCGCCCGCCAGCTCGTTCCTCAGTTCGGCGGCGGACAGGATCGCAGTCTTCGCAGTCATGGCGGCCATCTTCCTCCCCGCCCGGCACCCGTGTAACAGGGCCGTCATCAGCGGGGCACCCTGTTCCGGTCAACTCCGGTCCGGACCACCGGAATGCGGCGCGGCCGGGGCGCGAGGCGTCCGCCGGAGTGGAACCATCAGCACCGGTGACGGCACGACGGAGGAGACGGCTGACATGACCGAGGCAGCGGAAGCGACCCGGCGCACCCCCGGCACCCCGTGCTGGGTGAGTCTCATGGTGCACGGCCTCGGGAGCACCGAGGACTTCTACGCCGACCTGTTCGGGTGGGAGTACGTGCCCGGGCCCGAGCAGCTCGGGCCGTACGTCCGTGCCGTGCTGGACGGCCAGGAGGTGGCCGGGATCGGCGAGATGCCGCCGGACGGACACCTTCCGATGGCGTGGACGACGTACCTGGCCACGGATGACGCGGACGCGACCGCCGAGTCGGTGCGCGCGTGCGGCGGCACGGTCGCGGTGGGGCCGCTGGACGCCGGCATCGCGGGGCGGGTGGCGATCTGCTCGGACCCGCTGGGAGCCGTCTTCGGGCTGTGGCAGACGCAGGCCCGCCTGGGTGCCCGGCCGGGTGGCGGTCCGGGCACCCCCGTCTGGCACGAGCTGATCACGCAGGACACCTCGGCGGTCGGCAAGTTCTATGAGCACGTATTCGGCCACGAGGCGCAGAGCGACGTCACCTCCTCGGACGACTTCGACCACGTCACCCTGAACCTGGCGGGCCGGCCCGTCGCCGCCGTGCACGGCGTGGGCCGTTCGCTGCCGCACGACCGGGGTCCGCACTGGCTGGCGTACTTCGAGGTGGAGGACACCGACGCGGCCGCGCGGCGGGTCGAGGAGCTCGGCGGGCGCGTCGTCGACCCGCCCCGGGAGGGCCTGCGCGGGCGGCAGGCCACGGTCGCGGACCCGGAGGGCGCGGTGTTCGCCCTCGTGCACTCACGGTCCTGAGCGGCGCTGCGGCGGAACTCAGCCGGCGGGCCGCGACGGCGGCCGCCCGAAGTGCCGGGCGGTGGGCACCAGCGCCGCCGCCGCGGGGACGAGGAAGCAGGCCGCGGCGCACACGCCGAGGACCGGAGTGACCCCGAAGGCCTGGATGGCCGGGGCGATGAGCGCCAGGCCCACCGGGGCCAGGCCGTAGGAGACGAGGAAGTCCAATGAGGAGACCCGGGCGAGCTTGTCCGGGGCGACCTCGCGCTGGGTGGCGGTGAACCAGGGCACGTTGAACAGTTCGATCCCGATGCCGGCGGCCGCGTAGGCGCCGATGACCACGGCGGGGTGCACCGGGAACATCAGGCTCAGCGGCGCGAAGCCGTAGGCGGCCAGCCCCGCGAAGGCGGCCCAGCCCTGGGAGCCGGGCCGGAAGCGGGCGGTGACCAGGGCTCCGCCGAGCGCACCGACGGTGTAGGCGGTCATGGCGGCGGCCAGCACCCACTCGGTGTCGTACCGGTCACGGCTGATCAGGGGCAGGGCGACGCTGGTGGCGGAGTAGCCGAGCGCGATCACGGCGGTCAGGGCGCCCAGTCCGGCGAGGAACCAGGGGTGGCGGCGGGCCTCGCGTATCCCGTCGACGAACTCGGCGCGCAGCGACGCCCGCTGCGGCCGGGGGCGGGCGCCCGCGCCGGCCGCGGCCCCCCGCCCCGGCAGGAGTGCGGCGACGAGCCAGAGCAGGCCGATGCCGAGCAGCAGGGTCGAGACGTCGGTGAAGGCGGCGAGCAGCGCGGTCAGCGCGGGCCCGGCCAGTGTGGAGGCACGTACTGCCAGGGTCGTCGCGGCGTTGGCCTGCTGCCTGCGGTCGGCGTCGACGACCTCGGCCGTGAGTGCCTGGAAGGCGGGGCGGCAGGCTCCCTGGCCGGCGCCGGCGAGGGCGGCGGCCGCGGTCATCAGCAGGAGGGAGCGCCCGAGCCCGACGGCGAGGAGGGGCGCGGCGGCCGCGGCCGCGAGGGCGGACCAGAGGACGACGGCCCGGCGGGAGTGGCGGTCGGCCAGCACCCCGCCGACGGCCACGGCGGCGAGGAAGCCGGCGGTGCGCGCCGCGAGGACGAGGCCGAGGCCGGCCGCGCCCAGTTCCCGTTGCAGGACGGCGAGGCCCAGGACGAAGGGCAGGGCCCAGGTCGCGAGCCCGGAGGCGGTGGTGCCCGCCCACAGGCGCAGGAAGGCGGCGTCGCGCAGGACGGAACGCTCCTGCGGTGGACGGTTCTTGGGCTCCGCGGGGGCAGGTGTGGTCGCCACGATGTGGTGCTCCTCATTCCATTAATGAAAACGATAACCATTACAGTACTCTTGAACGCGGCACTCCTGCCCGGTGCACGACCACGCCCACACCCACGCCCCCAGACGGAGAACCCATGCGCCACCGCGCCCGAACCGGCCTCGCCCTGACCCTCGTTCTCGCATCCGCGGCCGCCGCCGCGGGGTGCTCGACCACCACCGACCGCAGCTCGGACCGCACCGCGCACGGCGCGCCCGCCGCGCGGACGGCCGTCACCAGCTGCGGCAGCCCGCTCTCCTTCGACGGACCCCCGAAGCGCACCGTCGCCCTGGACCAGGCCTCGACCGAGACCCTGCTGGAACTGGGCCTCCAGGACCGGATGGCCGGGACCGCCAACCTCAAGACGAAGATCCCCGCGCAGTACCAGGACGCGTACGCGAAGGTCCCGGTGATCGCCCCCAAGATCGCGACCGGTGAGCAACTGCGTGCCGCGACGCCCGACTTCGTGGTCGCCGGCTCCACCGACCTCTACACGAAGGACCGGGCGGGCACCCGGGAGGAACTGGGGGCCCTGGGGGTCCCCGCCTTCGTCAGCGCCGTCGACTGCCCCCAGCAGAACGAGCCCGGGAAGTCCCCCTTCGAACTGCTCTTCTCCGACTACGAGGCGCTGGGCAAGGTCTTCGGCGCCGAGGAACGGGCCGCCGCCCTCGCCCGGGAACAGCGCGCCGCCGTCGCCAAGGCCGGCGAGAGCGCCGCCGGCACGGCCCGGGACGGCAAGCAGCCCACCGTCGTCTACCTCTACTCCGTCTTCAACGGCATGCCGTACGTCGCGGGCCGGACCGGGCTGCCCAGCGAGATGAGCCGGATCGTCGGCGCGAAGAACGCCTTCGACGACGTGGAGGAGGACTGGCCGGAGGTTTCCTGGGAGGAAGTCGCCAAGCGCAACCCGGACTTCATCGTGATCGGCGACCTCTCCGAGCGCGGCCGGCCCGGTGACAGCGCCGCCGAGAAGCGCAGGGCGATGGCCGAGGACCCGGTGGTCTCCAAGCTGGCGGCGGTGCGCGACAACAGGATCGTCGAGGTGCCCGGCATCGAGCTGGACCCCTCCGTGCGCTCCGTGCACGCGCTGGGCCTGCTGGCGGCCGGGATGAAGGACCTCGGGTATGTCCGCTGACGTGGGCGGCCGGGCGAGGTCGGCAACGGGGCCGCCGGAGGCGCCGACCGCGGCGACGGGCCCGTCCGTCGACCTGCTGCATCCCTCGGCCCGCACACCGGGTCCGGCCGCCCCCGCGCCGGCCCCTTCCCCTCCGGCCCCTCGCCACGGCCCCGCGCGGGCGGGGCTGCTGCTCGCCATGGGGCTCGTACTGGCCGCCTCGGTGGCGGCCGCCACCCGGGTCGGCACCGCCGACGTGGGATGGACCGACCTGGCCCGGGTGCTCGGCGGGCGGCTCGGGCTGGACACCGAACCGCTGCCGCCGCTGCTGGACTCGCTCGTCTGGGACCTGCGGCTGCCGCGGGTCCTGATGGCGGCCCTGGTCGGCGCCTCGCTCGCGGTCTGCGGCACGGTCCTGCAGGCCGTCACGCGCAACGCGCTCGCCGACCCGTACCTGCTCGGGGTCTCCTCGGGCGCCGGGGCCGGCGCGGTCGCCGTGGTCGTCCTCGGCGTGGGCGCCGGCACCCTCGGGATCACCGGCGGCGCACTCGCCGGGGCGCTGCTCGCCTTCGCGGGCCTGCTGCTCCTCCTGCGCCGCACCGGACTGGACTCGGTCCGCATCGTGCTGACCGGTGTGGTCGTCGGCCAGCTCTTCACCGCCCTGACCTCGCTCGCCCTGATGGCCTCGGCCGACGCCGACACCACGCGCGCCGTCACGCACTGGCTGCTGGGCTCGATGGCCCCCGCCCGCTGGGACGCCGTGGCGGTCTGCGCGGTCGTCACCCCCCTCGGGCTGGCCGCGGCCTGGCTGTGCTCGAACGCCCTGGACGGGCTCGCCTTCGGCGCGGACACCGCCGCCTCCCTGGGGATCGGCGTCCGGCGCACCAGGATGCTGCTGCTCGTGGTGACGGCCGTGCTGACCTCGGTCGCGGTGGCCACCGTCGGCGCCATCGGCTTCGTCGGGCTGATCGTCCCGCACGGGGTGCGCTTCCTGGCCGGGCCGCTGCACCGGGTGCTGCTGCCCCACGCGGCGCTCGCGGGCGCGGTGTTCCTGGTGTGGACCGACGCCCTGGCGCGGGTGGCCTTCGCGCCCCGGGAGGTGCCCGTCGGCGTGATCACCGCGCTGATCGGGGTCCCGCTCTTCCTGCTCGTCCTGCGCAGGAGGGGGGAGCTGTGAGGATCACCGCCGAAGGGCTGGGCTGGTCGGCCTCGGGCACGCCCGTCGTCCGCGGGGTCGGCCTGGACATCGCGCCGGGCGAGACCGTCGGGCTGCTCGGGCCCAACGGCTCGGGCAAGTCCTCGCTGCTGCGCTGTCTGGCCGGGCTGCGCGTGCCCGACACGGGCACCGTGCGCTACGACGGCGTGCCCGTACGGGACCTGAGCCCGCGCGCGATCGCCCGCCGGGTCGCCTTCGTGGCCCAGGACTCCGGCCTCGACACCGACCTGCGCGTCACCGACGTCGTCGGGCTGGGCCGGACCCCCTTCCGCGACCGCTGGCGCGGACCGGACGCGCACGACCGGGCCGTCGTCGCCGCCGCGCTCGAACGCGTCGGCCTCACCGCGCTCGCCGGGCGCCCCTGGCAGAACCTGTCCGGCGGCGAGCGCCAACGGGCCCACATCGCCCGCGCGTTCGCCCAGCAGCCGTACGGACTGCTCCTCGACGAACCCACCAACCACCTCGACGTCAAACACCAGCTGGAGCTGATGGAGCTCCTCGCCGACGCCGACCAGACGGTCCTCGTCGCCCTGCACGACCTCGCCCTGGCCGCCCGCCACTGCGACCGGCTTCTGCTCATGCACGACGGCGTGCTGGTCGCCGACGGCGCCCCCGCCGACGTCCTGACCTCCGAGAACCTCGCCCGGATCTTCGAGGTGGAGGCCGAACTGTCCGCCGACGCCCTGGGCCGGCCGGCGGTCACCTACCGCGGCCCCCTCCGCGGCACCGTGCCCGGACCCCCCTCCCGATCCCCCAGCCGACAAGGAACCCCATGACGACCCAGCCCCAGTCCCAGCCCCGGACGCAGCCCCAGCCCCGGACCCGCACCCAGCCCCCGTCCCGGACCCCGGCCCAGGCCACGACCGCTCCGGCGGCCGGCGTCGACGCCCTGATCGAGGCCGTACTGGCGGGCGAGCACGGCCCGCTGCCCGCCGGGCTGGTGGCGACCAGCGTGTTCTGGATCCACCACGGCACCCGGCTGGCCGGCGGCGACACCACGTACCTCAACCAGTACGTCCTGGTCCGGCTCGGCGACTCCTTCGGCGGCTGCGCCTTCGAGGCCGGCGAGATCGACCCGGAGGTCTGCCGCGACTCCTCCGGGGCCCCGCTCGACGTCCTGCTGCGCGAGGCGCCGCGCCCGCTGCGGATCGCCGCCCTCGACGCCTACCTGGCCCGGAAGCGCCCGCACCGCGACTCCGGGGCGGAAGCGGTCACCCTGCCCGCCGGCACTCCCGAGGTCCGCGCCCGGGCCCGCGACGCGGCGATCGCCGGGCTGCTGGACATCGACCGCGGCGCCGCGGTCGGTCTGATCGGCGTGGTGAACCCGCTGGTCGCGGCGATCCGCGAGCGCGGCGGCGAACCGCTGCCCTGCGACTTCAACCTCAGGGCCACCCAGTGGGGCGACCCCGTCACCACCGACATGCACGAGGTGCTGGAGCGGGCCGACGCCGTCGTCGCCACCGGCATGACCCTGAGCAACGGCTCCTTCGACACCATCCTGGACCGCTGCCGCACGCGGGGGATCCCGCTCGTCGTGTACGCCCAGAGCGGCAGCGCCGTGGCCCGCGCCTTCCTGGGCGCCGGGGTGACCGCGCTGTCCGCGGAGCCCTTCCCCTTCTCCCAGTTCAGCGCCGACCCGACCACCCTGTACCGCTACCGGACGGCGGGGCCGGCGTGATCCCGGCGACCCGCACGGACTCCCCCGGCGCCGACCGCCGCGGCACCCGCCGTCGCGGCGCCGGGCACGCCTCCTGCCACCACGGCGAGATCCTCCAGGGCGTCTTCCTCGACTCCGCCGGGCGCCGGTGCGCCGGCCTGGTCACCCTGCCGATGAGCGGCCCGGGCAGCCGGGCCGAGTTCACCCGGCGGCCCGGCACCCCGCCGGAGCGGCTCACCGTACGGCCCGGAGACCGTACGAAGGCCGCGCGCGCGGCGGCCCTGGCCGTCGAGGAGTGCGCCCGGCGGTGCGGCGAGCCGCCCTGCGGCGGTGAGCTGCGGGTCTCCGGCGACGTCCCGGTGGGCCTGGGCATGGGCAGCTCCACCAGTGACGTCATCGCCGTGGTCCGCGCGGTCTCGGACTCGTACGGGATGCGGCTCCCGCCCGCTGCCGTCGCCCGGCTCGCGGTCCGTGCCGAGCTGGCCTGCGACCCGCTGATGCTCGACGCCCGACCGGTGCTCTTCGCCCAGCGCGAGGGGCGGGTACTGGAGGTGCTCGGCCACCGCCTGCCGCCCCTCGTCGTCGTGGGCTGCGCGCTGGGCGGGGGCGCGCCCGTGGACACCCTCTCCCTCCCGGCCCGGGTGCACGACGACCACGACGTACGCGCCTTCGAGCGGCTGCGGGTGCTGCTGCGGCGGGCCGTGGCCACGGGTGATGCCGCGCTGCTCGGGCGGGTGGCGACGGCCAGCGCCCGGCGCGGTCAACGACTCCTGTGCCATCCGGAGTTCGACGCGCTCGTCGGCATCGCCCGGCGGCTCGGGGCGGTGGGCGTCCAGATCGCGCACAGCGGCTCGGTGGCCGGGCTGCTGCTGGACCCGGCCGCCCCGGGGCTGCGCCGCCGGGTCCGCGGCTGCGTACGGGCCCTGGAGAGCGACGGCATCCCCGCCACCCGCACGTTCACCACCTTCCCTGCCGCCCCGGGCTTCCCGGACCCGGCGGACCTTTCGAACTTCCCCACGACCAAGGAGTCCCCGAGTGGACCAGCACATCGCGGAGGCCATCGGCCGACCGGACCTGATACGCCTCGACGACCGGCTCGTCTGCCTGCGCTTTGAGACGATGAAGGTGGTCTCCGCCCTCGCCGCGGTCCGCCACCTGCTCGACACGGGGGTGGTGCGCCCCGGCGACACCCTGCTGGACAGCTCCAGCGGGATCTACGCGTACGCCCTCGCCCTGGCCTGCCACCGGCACGGCATGCACTGCCACATCGTCGGCTCCACGACGGTCGACCGCACCCTGCGCACCCAACTCGCCGTCCTCGGAGCGACCCTGGAGCAGATGGAGCCGTGCCGCGACCTGAAGCTGGACCAGAAGCGGCGCGTCGAGCGCGTCCACGAGATCCTCGCCGAACACCCCGGGTACCACTGGATGCGGCAGTACCACGACGACGTCCACTACCTGGGCTACCGGGCCGTGGCAGACCTGATCCGCACGGCCACGGAGGGGCAGGAGCTCACCGTCGTCGGCGGGGTCGGGTCGGGCGCGTCCACCGGAGCCCTCGCCCACTACCTGCGCGAGGACGCGCCGCGCACCGAGCTGGTCGGCGTACAGCCCTTCGGAAGCGTCACCTTCGGCGCCGAGCACGTCGCCGACCCCGAGATCATCATCGCGGGCATCGGCAGCTCCATCCCCTTCGGGAACGTCCGGCACGCGTCGTACGACACGCTCCACTGGATCTCGTTCGAGGCCGCACTGTCCGGGGGCGTCGAACTGCTGCGCCGGCACGCGGTGTTCGCCGGTCTGTCCACCGGGGCGGGCTATCTCGCCGCCCGCTGGGAGCGCGACCGGTCGCCGGAGCGCACCGTGCTCTTCATCGCCGCCGACACCGGCCACCGCTACGTGGACACCGTGTACGCGCGCCACCGCGAGGCCGTCCCCGTCGGCTCGCTGGCTCCCCGGCAGGTCACCGGCCGGGACGGACTGGCCCTGCCCTGGTCCCGGATGGACTGGAACCGGGCGGACCCTCCGTCGTAGAGACCGTGGCGGGATTCGAACCCGCGTCACCGGATTTGCAGTCCGGCCCCTGGGCCACTCGGGCACACGGTCGTGGTGGCGCTTCGGGTACGACCGTAGGCGCATCCCCCGGCCCGGGTGAAGGGAACGCCGCGCCCCGCCACACGACTGCCATACGCCGTTCACGAACCGGCGCGGGCGCGGCCTTCGCGGTGCGGTGCGAAGGTGCGAAGGCATCGTGGGGGTGCTGCAATGAGCTGGGGGCTGCCCCTCCGCCGAATGCCGGAGAAGGCGCCGTCGAAGCCCGTGGCGGCCCACGGCGCGGTCACCCCGCGCATCGCACCGAGGAGTGGTGATGAGCGACGACATCGAAATGATGGGACCCGTCGACTACCTGGTCGTCGAGTTCCCCGGCAACCGCATGACCGGGGAGGGCTTCCCCCTGCTCGTCGACCTGGTGGACCGCGGGATCATCCGCATCCTCGACCTGGTCTTCGTCCGCAAGGATGCCGACGGTTCGGTCATCGCACTGGAACTGAAGGATGTCGGCGGCGGTGAGATGGACCTGTCCGTCTTCGAGGGCGCGGCCTCCGGCCTGCTCGGCCAGGACGACATCGACGAGGCGGGTGCCGCCCTGGAAGCGGGCAGCTCCGCCGGGATCCTGGTGTACGAGAACGTCTGGGCGGCGCCGTTCGCCCGGGCCCTGCGGCGCGGCGGAGCCCAGCTGGTGGCGAGCGGCCGGCTTCCGGTCCAGGCGCTGCTGGCCTCGCTCGACGCGATGGAGGCGTGAGCCCGGGCCGCGCGGCCGCGGCCTGCTTCCCGACCCGAGGACCGGCCCGCCTGTGGCAGACGCCTCCGGTTCCCTGAGCAACCTGGGAGATGACGATCCATGCCCGGACTTCTTCGCGGTGTCGCCCGTACCGCCGTCGTGGCGGGAACCGCCACCGCTGTGTCCAACCGCGTGTCACGACGCCAAGCAGGCCGCTGGTCCCAGCAGGAGGAACAGCAGCAGGCCGCCGCACCGCCCCCGCCCCCTCCGCCGGCGGCAGAACCCGCGCCCGCCGACGACATGAGCAGCAAGCTCGACCAGCTCAAGCAACTGGGCGAGCTGAAGGCCCAAGGAGTTCTCACCGAGGAGGAGTTCGCCGCACAGAAGGCCAAACTCCTCGGCTGAGCGGCCGCTCGGTCACGGGGGACGGAAAGGGATGACCCCATGACGGCGCAGCGCACCCCGGCACCCGCCGAACCGCCCCCGGAGGGCGACCGGCTGCGGGACATGCTGCGCACGCCGGGCTACCTGAAACTCCTCGTCCTGTGCGCGCTCATCGGCATCCCCGTCTCCCTGGCGGCGTTCTGGTTCCTGGTCGCGCTCCACGAACTGGAACACCTGGTGTGGAGCGACCTCCCGGAGGCGCTCGGCTGGAGCGGCCCGCCCTGGTGGTGGCCGCTGCCGCTGCTGCTGGTGGCCGGTGTCCTGGTCGGGCTGGTGGTGACCCACCTGCCCGGTGCCGGCGGGCACATCCCCGCCTCCGGGCTGCACGCCGGAGGGGCCACGTCGGCCGCGCTGCCGGGCGTCATCCTGGCTGCGGTGCTCAGCCTGCCGCTGGGGGCGACCCTCGGCCCCGAAGCCCCGCTGATCGCCCTCGGCGGGGGGCTCGCACTGCTGTTCCGGGACTTGGCCCAGGCGCCCGCGACCCCGCAGAGCACGGCGATCCTGGGCGCGGCCGGGGCGGCCGCGGCCATCTCCGCGATCTTCGGCAATCCGCTGATCGGCGCCGTGCTGCTGATGGAAGTGGCCGGAGTGGGCGGACCTCAGCTGTTCGCGATCATGCTGCCGGCCCTGCTGTCCAGCGGGGTCGGCGAGCTCGTGTTCACCGGCTTCGGCCGCTGGACGGGCCTGGCGACGGGCAGCCTGAAACTGGACCTGGACACGCCCTTCCCCCGCCTCGACGCCCCCGACGTGCTGTGGTCGCTGCTCCTGGCGGCCGTCATGGGCGTCTTCATGCACATGGTGCTGGCCGGCGGCCGGTTCGCCTCCGTGTACGTGGCCAGGCGGCCCGTGGCCCACACGGCCGTCTGCGCCCTGGCGGCCGGCGCCTTCGGCGCGCTGTACGCGCTCGTCACCGGCAACTCCCCCGTCGACGTGGCCTCGTCGGGCCAGGCCGTGATGGGCAGCCTGGCCTCCGATCCGCAGGCCTGGGGCATCGGGGCGCTGATCGCGGTCCTGCTGTGCAAGGGCGCGGCGTACGCGCTCTGTCTCGGCAGCCTGCGCGGCGGGCCGATCTTCCCGGCCCTGTTCCTGGGTGCGGCCGCGGGCGTGCTGTTCGCGCCCCTGCCGGGACTGGGCGTCATTCCGGGCCTCGCGGCCGGTATGGCGGCCGCGGCCACCTGCGCGCTGAGGCTTCCGGTCAGCAGCGTGGTGCTCGTCGTCCTGCTGCTCGGCAGCGGCGCGATGATCCCCGTGATCATCCTCGCGTCCGTGGTCGCCTTCGTGGTCACCGAACTGCTGCCGCCCGGGCCCGAGGTGCCCCCGGTGGGCAAGGCGGTCGCGGTCCCCGCGGCCGGCGCGAAGTGAAGAAGGAGCGTGTCATGACGAGTCACGTGGGCGGAGCCCGGCCCAAGGGCGCTCCGTCGGCCGCGGACAAGGGCGGCTTCAACGCCCGCAACGGCTGGCTGTACTTCGCCGGGTTCCTGATGGTCTTCGGCGGACTGATGATGCTGTTCACGGGCATCTCCGCGATCGCCCGGGACGACGTCTTCATCCCCACCCCGCACTACGCCTACGAGTTCGACCTCACGAGCTGGGGCTGGATCCACCTCATCCTGGGCATCGTGATCTTCCTCGCCGGACTCGCCGTGATCAGGGGCGCCCTGTGGGCCCGGGTCGTCGGCCTGGCACTGGCGGGCCTCAGCATGGTCGCGAGCTTCATGTGGCTCCCGTACACGCCGTTCTGGGCCCTGGTGCTCCTGGCGATCGACGGCCTGATCGTCTGGGCGCTGTGCACGGCACCCGGTCTTACGGAGGGCTGAGCCCCGGTGCCGGTGGAAGCCGCGCGGCCGACGCCCCTGGTGGTCGTCGTCGGCGTGTCCGGTTCGGGCAAGACCACGGTGGCCCGGCTGCTCGCGGACCGGCTCGGCTGGCCCCATCGGGACGCGGACGAGTTCCACTCCCCGGCCAACCGCGCCAAGATGGCTGCCGGACACCCCCTCGACGACGCCGACCGGGCCCCGTGGCTCGCGGCCATCGGCGCCTGGATGGACCAGGAGGCCGGCGCGCACCGCCCGGCGGTCGTCACCTGCTCGGCGCTGAAGCGCTCCTACCGGGACCGGCTGCTGCGCGGGCGGCCGGGGGCGCGCCTGCTGTACCTGCACGGCACGCCGGAGCTCGTGCGGGCCCGCCTGGGGGCCCGGCACGGCCACTTCTTCCCGCCGGCCCTGCTGGACAGCCAGTTCGCCGACCTCCAGGAACCGGGACCCGACGAGCACCCCGTGGTCGTGGAGGTCGACCAGCCGCCGCAGGCCGTGGCGGCTGCCGCGCTGTCCCTGCTGGGCCTCGCCGCCCCTGCCCCACCGTCCGAGGAGGCTCCCATGTCCGCGCAGACGCCCCGGTCAGCAGGCCCGACGGGTGAGCAGTGGGAGCTGCGCCACGGCCGGCAGAGCGCCGTCGTGGTCGAACTCGGGGGCGCCCTGCGCCACTACGAGGCGGACGGCGTGCCCGTGCTGGACGGGTTCGCCGCCGACGAGCCCGTCACCTCGGGGCGCGGGCAGATCCTCGTGCCCTGGCCCAACCGGGTGGGCGGCGGCCGCTACCGCTTCGACGGCGCGGACCTGCAACTCCCGCTGACCGAGCCGGAGCGGCACAACGCGATCCACGGGCTGTTGCGCTGGACCCCGTGGCGGCTGCTCGCCCACTCCGGCGACGCGGTGCGGGTGGGCACGACCCTCCACCCGCAGCCCGGGTACCCCTTCCTGCTGGAGGTGTTCGCCGAGTACCGGCTCACCGACGACGGGCTGGAGGTGCTGGTCAGCGCCGTCAACACGGGCAGTGCGAGGGCCCCGTACGGCGTGGGGCAGCACCCGTACCTGACGGTCGGCACCGATCTCGTCGACACGGCGCTGCTGACCGTGCCCGCAGGCCACCGGCTCACCACCGACGACGAGGGCCTGCCGACCGGCGAGGAGCCCGTCGAGGGCACGGAGTACGACTTCCGTACCGCCCGGCCCATCGGCGCGGGGGCCCTGGACACCGCCTTCACCGGACTCGAACGCGACGCGGCCGGGCGGGCCGTGGTCCGGCTGGCGCACCCGTCGGGGCACCGCGGCACCGACGTGTGGCTGGGCGAGGGCGCCCGGTACGTGCAGGTCTACACCGGCGACACACTGGGGCAGCCCGAGCGGCGCCGGCGCGGTGTCGCGGTGGAGGCCATGTCCTGCCCGGCGGACGCCTTCCGAACCGGCAGCGGCCTCACCGTCCTGGAACCGGGGGCCGGCCATGTGCTCCGGTGGGGCATGCGCCCGTGGGGAACCACCGAGGGGGCGGCGATCCGATGAGCGGGCACCCCGAACCGCCCGTTCCGCAGCGGCGCATGAGCGCGGAGGACTTCCGCACCCTGTACGAGCGGCTGCGCCGGGAGGCCCGGTCCGGCCCGGACGGCGGCCGGCGCGGGGCGCTGCGCCATCTGACGCCCGCCCGCGTCGCGGCGGCCGCGGCCGAGGTCCGGCTCGGCCGCACGGTGTCCCTGGCCGCGCCGATCGAGACCCGGCCGGGCCCGGACAACCCGGAACCGGCGAAGCACAGGATGACCGGGCCCGCACCCGGGGAGGCCGGGGCCGACGGGCTGCACTTCGCCCTCGACCGGTTCGCCATGAACGTCCACGGGGACGCGGACAGCCACCTCGACGCGCTCAACCACGTGCTGTACGACGGCGAGCTCTACGGCGGGGTCCCGGCCGGGGACGCGACGGCCTCGCAGGTCCGCTCACTCTCCGTGGACCTGGTCCGGGAGGGCGTCGTCGGACGGGGTGTGCTGCTGGACGTACCGCGGCTGCGGGGCGTGCCCTGGCTGGAGCCGGGGGACCATGTGACGGCGGACGACCTGACGGCCGCCGAGGCCGCCCAGGGGGTCCGCGTGGCCCCCGGGGACCTGCTGCTGGTCCGCGTGGGGCACCGGCGCCGCCGCGGGGAGCTCGGGGCGTGGGAGGCGGCCCGGGCCAGGGCGGGCCTGCACCCGCGGGCCCTGCCGTTCCTGGCCGAACGGGAGGTCGCCGTCCTGGGCGGCGACGGCAACAACGACACCGCGCCCAGCGCGGTGGCGGACGTCGCCTTCCCCGTACACGTCCTGGCGGTGCACGCGATGGGCGTGCACCTCATGGACTACCTGCAGTTCGAGGAGCTGGCGGCCGTTTGCGAGCGGGCCGGCCGCTGGAGCTTCCTGTGCGTGGTCGCCCCGCTGCGCCTGCCGGGCGCCACCGGCTCTCCGGTGAACCCGATCGCCGTGCTGTGACGGCGCTCCGCGCCCGGGCCCGTCCGACCGGGTCGCCCTCCGGTGGAAGGGCGGCTAGTTTCGAATGGGTGGGAATGCCAGGCCTCCGCTCCGCGGAGTGACAGGTCCCGGCCCTCCGGGCGGGGCCACGAGCCCAAGGACGGTGGTCGACATGGGCGACTCTCCCCACTACGACGTCATCATCATCGGCACCGGCGCAGGGGGCGGTACCCTCGCCCACCGGCTGGCGCCCTCCGGCAAGCGGGTGCTCCTCCTCGAACGCGGCGACTACCTTCCGCGGGAACGGGACAACTGGGAGTCCACCGCCGTGTTCGTCAAGGGCAAGTACCGGGCACCGGAGTTCTGGTTCGACAAGCACGGCAACGAGTTCCCGCCCGAGGTCAACTACTACGTCGGCGGCAACACCAAGTTCTACGGAGCCGCCCTGTTCCGGCTGCGGCCCGAGGATTTCGGCGAGATCCGGCACCACGGCGGCATCTCCCCCGCCTGGCCGCTGCGATACGAGGACCTGGAGCCGTACTACACGCAGGCCGAGCACCTCTACCTCGTACACGGGCGGCACGGGGAGGATCCCGGCGAGGGACCGGCGAGCGCGCAGTACGCGTACCCGCCCGTGCAACACGAGCCGCGCATCCAGCAGTTGAGCGACGACCTGGAGAAGAAGGGGCTGCACCCCTTCCACCTGCCCATCGGGGTCGACCTCGACCAGGACGCCGACGGGCGGGCCGTTCCCTCCAGCGTGTGCATCCGCTGCAACCGGGTGGACGGCTTCCCCTGTCTGGTGCGCGGCAAGTCCGACGCCCAGGTGATCTGTGTGGAGCCCGCCCTCGAACACCCGGGCGTCGAAATGGTCACCAACGCACACGTGGTCCGGCTGGAGACCGACGCGGCCGGTCGCAGCGTCACCGCCGCCGTCGTCAGGCTCGCCGACGGCTCCGAGACCCGCTTCTCCGCGGACGTCGTGGTCGTCTCCTGCGGGGCGGTCAACTCCGCAGCCCTGCTGCTGGCCTCGGCCAACGACCGCCACCCCCGGGGGCTGGCCAACAGCTCCGACGTGGTGGGCCGGCACTACATGCGGCACAACAACCTGGCCCTGATGGCCGTGTCGAAGGAGCCCAACCCCACGCAGTTCCAGAAGACCCTGGCCCTGCACGACTGGTATCTGGGCGCGGACGACTGGGACTTCCCGCTGGGCGGCATCCAGATGCTCGGCAAGTCGGACGCCGAGCAGATCCACGGCGAGGCCCCGCGCTGGGCCGGGGCGGTCACCCCGGACATGCCGTTCGAGGTGCTGGCGCACCACGCCGTCGACTTCTGGCTGTGCGGCGAGGACCTTCCGCTGCCCGGCAACAGGGTCACCCTGGACGGCGACGGCGCCATCCACCTCGCGCTCGACGAGAAGAACAACATCGAGGGCCTGAAGCGGCTCAGGCACAAACTGCAGAGCATGCTCGGCCACCTGGGCATGCACGAGCACCACCTGCTGTCGCACAGCATCTACCTGCACAAGGGCATGCCGATCGGGGCGACCGCGCACCAGGCGGGCACCGTCCGCTTCGGTACGGACCCGGCCTCCTCGGCCCTGGACGTCAACTGCAAGGCCCACGACCTCGACAACCTCTACGTGGTCGACACGAGCTTCTTCCCGAGCATCGGCGCGGTCAACCCGTCCCTCACGGCCATCGCCAACGCCCTGCGGGTCGGCGACCACCTCCTGGCACGGCTGAACTGACCCTCCCCCGCGTCTGCGCCGACCGGAGGAAGATCCTCGGCCGAACGGCCCAACCGGGACCCGCCCGGCAGGCTCCCCGCCGCGGCCGGTGATTACGTGGGCGATCGGTCCGTCCG
This sequence comes from Streptomyces erythrochromogenes, assembly GCF_036170895.1. Lineage (NCBI taxonomy): Bacteria > Bacillati > Actinomycetota > Actinomycetes > Kitasatosporales > Streptomycetaceae > Streptomyces > Streptomyces erythrochromogenes. The sequence continues at coordinate 2,388,413 of NZ_CP108036.1, forward strand.
GCTGCGGCCGGGACGTGGCGGCCCGCTCATCGAGGAGGCAGCACGAACGTGGATTCCACCATGGGCGCACAGCAGGGTGTGATTCCGGCTCACCTGCTCAAGGGTCAGAAGGCGCTGGTCACCGGCGCCAACTCCGGTATCGGGAAGGCGACCGCCATCGGGCTCGGCAGGGCCGGCGCCGACGTCGTCGTCAACTACGTGGCGGACCCGGAGTCCGCAGAGGCCGTCGTCCGGGAGATCACCTCCTTCGGGGTGCGCGCGGCGGCGTACGAGGCGGACGTGTCCCAGGAGGACCAGGTCGTCGCCATGGTGGACCGGATGGTCCGGGAGTTCGGGACCATCGACATCTTGGTCGCCAACGCCGGCCTGCAACGGGACGCCCCGTTCACCGAGATGACCCTCGCCCAGTGGCAGAAGGTCCTGGACGTCAACCTGACGGGGCAGTTCCTGTGCGCCCGGGAGGCGACGAAGGAGTTCGTGCGGCGCGGCGTCGTGCCCGAGGTGTCCCGAGCGGCCGGGAAGATCATCTGCATGAGCTCGGTGCACCAGCTCATCCCGTGGGCGGGCCACGTCAACTACGCCTCCTCCAAGGGCGGCGTGCAGATGATGATGGAGACCCTGGCCCAGGAGCTCGCACCGCAGAAGATCCGGGTGAACGCGGTCGCCCCCGGGGCCATCAAGACGCCGATCAACCGCGGTGCCTGGGAGACCGAGCAGGCCCGCGAGGACCTGCTGAAGCTGATCCCGTACGACCGGATCGGGGATCCGGAGGACATCGCCCACGCGGTCGTCGCGCTCGCCTCCGACCTCATGGACTACGTGGTGGGCACCACCCTCTACGTCGACGGCGGGATGACCCTCTTCCCCGGCTTCGCCACCGGCGGCTGATCCCTCCCCCGCCTAGCAGCGAAGGCACGCATGCACACCACGGTTCTCCTGCTGGCGGCGGACGCCCCGGCCCAGCTGCTCCCGGCCCGACAGCTCATGGCCTTCACCCTGGCCTCGCACATCATCCTGGTGCCGATGGGGGTGGCCCTGCCGTTCATCACCTTGCTGATGCACTACCGGGGGATCCGCCGCAACGACCCCACCGCACTGCTGCTGGCGCGGCGCTGGTCGGCCGTGATGGCGGTGCAGTTCGCCGTCGGAGTCGTCACCGGCACCGTCCTGTCCTTCGAGTTCGGCCTGCTCTGGCCGGGGCTCATGGGCAAGTGGGGCGACGTGTTCGGCATCGGCTTCGGTGTCGAGGCGTGGGCGTTCTTCCTCGAAGCGGTGCTCATCGCCGTCTACCTGTACGGCTGGCGCCGGCTGAAGCCCCGTACGCACTTCCTGCTCGGGCTTCCGCTGCCGGCCGCCGCGCTGATGGGGGCGTTCGGCATCCTGGCCGCCAACTCGTGGATGAACACCCCGCGCGGCTTCACCCTCGACTCCGCCGGCAACCCGGTCGACGTGAACATCTGGAAGGCCATCTTCACCCCGATGTTCGGGCCGCAGTACTGGCACTTCGTCGTGGCGATGCTGCTCACCGCCGGGTACGTGGTGGCCGGGGTCTACGCCGTGGGCTGGCTGCGCGGCCGCCGCGACCACTACCACCGGCTCGGCTTCACCGTGCCCTTCACCGTCGCGGCCATCGCCACCCCGATCCAGTTCTTCCTGGGCGACTCCATCGCCCGGCAGGTGTTCCAGAAGCAGCCGGTGAAGTTCGCCGCGATGGAGATCGTCTGGGAGACCGACACCCACATGCCCGAGTACCTGTTCGGCCGTCTGCATCCGGACGGGACGATCTCGGGCGGCATCAAGATCCCCCAGCTCGACTCCATCCTGGCCGGCTTCAGCCCGGACACCAAGGTGATGGGGCTGACCGCCGTCCCGGAGAGCGACCGGCCGAACGCCACCCAGGCGACCATCGCCCACTGGGCCTTCGACCTCATGGTCGTGATCGGGTCCGTGCTGGTGCTGCTCGCCCTCTGGTACGCCGTGGTCTGGCTGCGGCACCGCAGGCTGCCGGCGTCCAAGTGGTTCTGGCGCAGTGCGGCCTGCGCGGGCGTCGCGTCCGTCGTGGCCGTGGAATGCGGCTGGGTCACCACCGAGGTGGGGCGCCAGCCGTGGATCGTCTACCAGAACATGCGGGTCGCCGAGGCGGTCACCGCGACGCGCTCGACGACCTTGTGGATCATGTTCGGGCTGGTGATCGTGGTGTACGTGTTCGTCTTCGGCGCGTTCCTCGCCGTCCTCCTCAAGATGCGCACCAGATGGCGGCTCGCCGACGCCCAGCAGGAGGCGGGGAGTCCGGTCGAGGCCCCGGAGGCGGACACGCCGTACGGACCGCGCTCGTCCGTCCCGTCCTCCTCGGCCTCGTCGTCCACGCCCTCGTCCGGGTCCTCGTCCGGGGACGGCCGCCCGTGACCGCCGACCTCATCGCCTTCGTGCTGCTGCTCGCCGTGACCGCGTACACCTGCGCCGGCGGCACCGACTACGGGGCCGGTTTCTGGGACCTCACCTCGGGCGGGGCGGAGCGGGGCAAGCGCCCCCGGTGGCTCATCGACCACGCCATGGCCCCGGTGTGGGAGGTCAACAACGTCTGGCTGATCTTCATCTTCGTCATCATGTGGACGGGGTTCCCGGTCTTCTTCCAGACGGTGTTCTCCGCGATGTGGGTGCCGCTCGCCCTGGCCGCCGTCGGCATGGTCCTGCGCGGCGCGGGCTTCGCCTTCCGCAAGGCCTCCCGGCGGATCGCCGGGCAGCGCCTGTTCGGGACCCTGTTCGCCGTGTCCTCGCTGGTGACGCCCTTCTTCCTCGGCGCGGCCGCCGGCGGGATCGCCTCCGGCCGGGTCGCGCTCGGCACGGAGGCCTCGGCCAGGGCCTGGTCCAACCCCACCTCCCTGGTCTTCGGGCTGCTGGCCATCGCGACCACGGCCTTCCTCGGCGCCGTGTTCCTCTCCGGTGACGCCCGCCGCTTCGACGCGCCCGATCTCGTCGACCACTTCCGGGGGCGGGCGCTGGGCGCGCTCGCCGTGGTCGCCGTACTGGCCGTGGTCGCGCTGTTCGTCACGCGCACGGACGCCCCCCACGTGTGGCACGGCCTCACCCACGGCATGGGGCTGGTCTTCGTCCTCCTGGCCGCGGCGGCCACGTTCGCCACGGCATGGCTCCTGCTGCGGCCGCCGGGGACCTGGGTACGCGTCACGGCGGTGGGGGTCGTCGCGGCGGCCGTCCTGGCCTGGGGCATGGCCCAGCGGCCCTACCTCATCCCCACCTCGCTGACCGTCGCCGAGGCCGCGGGCGCCCCCTCCACGCTGACGTGGCTGGCGTTCGTCACGCTGGTCGCCCTGGTGATCGTCGCCCCGGCCGTCGCCCTCCTGTACTGGCTGGACACGCACGGCGAACTGGAGTCGCTCACCGACGCCGACCTGCGGCGGGGCGGCACAGAACGGGGCGAGAGCGCCGATGGGAGCTGAGGGGCGAGCGAGCCGCGTCCGGCCCCGTCGCACCGCAAGCGTCCGAGGGGGAATGCCACTGTGAGCGAGGACCAGATCCTCCTCGGCCTCGCCCTGACGGTGGCGCTGGCCGCCTTCTCGCAGATCCTCGCCAGCAGGCTGCGCGTGCCCGCGCTGATCCTGCTGCTGCCGGCCGGTTTCGTCGCGGGGGCGCTGACCGACGTCATCCACCCGGACAAGCTGATCGGGCCGCCGTTCGACGCGCTGGTCTCCCTGTCGGTGGCGGTGATCCTCTACGACGCCGGTCTCGGACTCAACCTGCGCCAGCTCACCGGCCGCACCCGGGGCATCGTGGGCAGACTGCTGACGGTGGGTGTGCTCGCCACCTTCCTCGCGGTCGGCTTCGTCTCCCCCGCGCTGTTCGGCATGTCGCTCGCCACCGGTGCGATGCTGGGCACGATCCTCGTGGTCTCGGGACCGACGGTGGTGGGACCGCTGCTCGAATACGTGCGGCCCACCGACAAGGTACGTCGCATCCTGATCTGGGAGGGGACGCTGATCGACCCGATCGGCGGCATCCTCGGCGCGCTCGTCTTCCACGCCGTCTCCTCCTCGCACCGGATCGACATCGGCCGGGGCTACCAGCTCGGCCAGTTCATGATCAGCATGGGTGTCGGCCTGATCGGCGGAGCCGTCGGCGTCGCCCTGCTGTGGCTGACGCTGCGGGTCCTGCGGCTCGGCGAGACGCTCGGCACGCTCGCCCAGCTGGCCGTCGTGATCACGGTGTCGGCGGGCTGCGACATCGTCCGCGACGACACCGGGCTGATCGCCGCCATCGTCACGGGGCTGGCGGTCACCAACATCCCCGGTTTCGACATGCCCGCCCGCCGCCCCTTCTTCGAGACCCTGGTCCAGCTGATCATCGGGCTGCTGTTCATCTCCATCTCGTCGACCGTCACCCCGGCGTCCCTGACGCCCGTGCTCCTCCCCTCCCTCGTCCTCATCGCGTTCCTCGTCCTGGTCCTGCGGCCGCTGATCGCCTTCATGTCCACCCGGAAGTCCGGGCTCACGCGCGGGGAACGGGGCTTCCTCGCCTGGATGGCGCCGCGCGGCATCGTCGCGGCCTCCACGGCATCCGCGTTCGCCGCCACCTTGACCGACAAGGGGCTGAAGGGGGCCTCGAAGATCCTCCCGGTGACCTTCCTGGTGATCGTGGGAACGGTCCTGCTCTACGCGCTGACCGCCGCCCCCATGGCCCGCAGGCTGGGGGTCGTCCGTCCCTCCCGCACGCGCCCCCTGCTGGTGGGCGGTGACCGCTGGGTCATCGACATGGGGAAGGCGCTGCGCTCGGCCGGACTCGACGTCCTCATGTGGGCAGGGGACGAGGAGGAACGGGAGCGGATCAAGGACGCCGGAATCGAACTGGCGCAGGGAGAACTGCTGGCCACCGCCACCAACCCGCGCGCACGGCTGGAGGGCGTCACCGCCGTCTTCCTCCTCACGGACGACGACGACTTCAACGCGCTGGCCTCGGTCATGGTGGAGGGCAACGTCGAGGGCCCCGTCTACCGGGTCGGCCCCCCGCACACCAGCCACGGCGTCGTCGCCCCCTACACGGGCGGCGACATCCTCTTCGGCACCCGGCTGGTCCGGCACGTGCTGGCAGAGCGCTACCGGGAGGGTGCCCGTTACCTGGTGCAGCCGGCCTCCCAGCCGGCCCCGGCGGACTTCGAGACGCTGTTCGTGGTGCGCGCCGACGGCAGGCTCGATCCGGTCACGGAGACCGAGGCCGCCGCCCCGGCGGAGGAGGACGTCCTCGTCCTGCTCGGTCCCGTACCGCTCACGCAGCGCGGGCCCGAGCCCGGTTGAGGGTCGCGTCCAGGGTGATGGCCGCGTCGATGAGCGCCAGATGGGTGAACGCCTGCGGGAAGTTGCCCAGCTGGCGGCCGGTCAGGTCGATCTCCTCGGAGTAGAGGCCGAGGTGGTTGGCGTAGGAGAGCATCTTCTCCAGCACCAGCCGCGCCTGATCGGTGCGTCCGGCCCGGGCGAGCGCGTCGACGTACATGAACGTGCACAGCGAGAACGTGCCTTCGGAGCCGCGCAGGCCGTCCGGCGACGCCTCGGGGTTGTACCGGTAGACCAGGCTGTCGGTGACCAGCTCCCGGTCCATCGCGTCCAGGGTCGACTTCCACATCGGGTCGTCGGGAGTGATGAAGCCGACCGTCGGCATCCGCAGCAGGGCGGAGTCGAGGACGTCGCTGCCGTAGTGCTGCACGAACGCCATGCGCTGCGGGTCCCAGCCCCGCTGCAGGACCTGCCCGTAGATCGCGTCGCGGGCCTGGCTCCAGCGGCTGGTGGCCGCGGGCCGGCCACTCGCGGCCGCCAGCCGCAGGGCACGGTCGAAGGCCACCCAGGACATCACCCGGCCGTAGGTGAAGTCCTGGCGGCCGCCCCGGGTCTCCCACAGGCCTTCACCGGGCAGGTCCCAGTGGTCGGTCAGCCAGTCGAGGATGGTGTGCAGGGAGGCCCAGCCCCGGTTGTCCAGCTGGATGCCGTGCTGATGGGCGAAGTAGATGCTGTCGAGCGCCTCGCCGTAGATGTCCAGTTGCAGCTGGGTGGCCGCGCCGTTGCCGATGCGTACGGGCCGGGAGCCCTGGTACCCCTCCCAGTGCTCCAGGGTCTCCTCGACGAGGTCGGAGGAGCCGTCGACCCGGTACATGATGTTCAGCGGGCCGGTGTCCCCGTCGCTGCCGGCCTTCTCCTTCACCCGGTCGCGCAGCCAGCCGATGAACGCCGTCGCCTCCTCCGTGAAGCCCAGCCCCAGCAGGGCGTACACGGAGAAAGACGCGTCGCGGATCCAGGTGAACCGGTAGTCCCAGTTGCGCTCGCCGCCCAGCTGCTCGGGCAGTCCCGCCGTGGGAGCGGCCACCAGGGCGCCGCTCGGCGCGTAGGTCATCAGCTTCAGCGTCACCGCCGAGCGCTCGACGGCCTCCCGCCACCGGCCGGAGTACGTCGACTGGCGCAGCCACGACCGCCAGTACCGGACCGCTTCGGCGAACATCGCGTCGAAGTCGGCGGGCAGGATCTCGCGCGGCGGCCCGCCGGCCGACGACTCCAGCACCAGCCCCCTTTGCTGGCCGGCCTGCAGGGTCAGCGAGAAGTGCAGGTCGTGGTCGTCGGACAGGGCACTCAGCAGCCGCTCGTCCCCCGGTTCGCGGACGGCGTGAACGGTCAGCTCCAGTCCCTCCGACGCGAACACAGCGCCGTGCTCGGTGGTGTGCAGCGTGTGCGGGGCCCGGCCGTAGTCGAACCGCGGGGCGATGTCGATCTCGAACGTCATGCTGCCGCGCACGCACTTCAGCATCCGCACGATGCGGTGCCGGTCGGTGGCCGTCGTCCCGGTCACCGGCATGAAGTCGATCACCTCGCCGGCGCCCGACTCCGTCATGAACCGCGTCACGAGGATCGCGGTGTCGGGGAAGTACAACTGCTTCGTCGTGTACGTCGTGTTCAGCGGTGCGACCCGGAAGTGCCCGCCCTTCTCCCGGTCCAGCAGCGACCCGAACACGCTCGGCGAGTCGAAGCGCGGACAGCAGAACCAGTCGATCGTTCCGTCGGTGGTCACGAGAGCGGCCGTCTGGAGATCGCCGATCAGCCCGTGGTTCTCGATCAGGGGGTACTCGTCCATCGGGAACACCTCTCGGTCCGCGGGTACACGGCCCGGCCGGAAGGAACACGGACGGAAGAAGGCCGATCCGGGTCACCGGTGTCACACGGTCAGCTTAGGCAGGAATGTCCGGCCGGTCCTGCGGAGGCCGGGCCCGCCCGGGCGGGCCCGGCCGCGGCGTGCGCAGGACGGTGGGCGGCCTTACCGTGAGGGCTGAAGGCCGTCCCGAGCCGTGAACCGGAGGTCGGAGGTCACCCGTGCCATTGCCGCGCAGACGCACGAAAGCGCCCGTCGGGCAACCGGAATCCCGCTACGGCCCCTGATGTCCTGGGCCTCCCGGTTCCGGCTGCTGCAGTACACGAAGGCCAGCCTCTGGATCGTGCCCCTGCTCGGTCTGGTCCTCGGTGTGCTGCTGGCGGAGTGGGCCGTCTCCGTGGACAGCACGGGGTTCCCGGCCGGCTGGCGCTACTCCGCCTCGACGGCCAGCGGCGTGCTCACCGCCATCGTCGGCGCGATGATCGCCCTGCTCGGATTCGTCGTCACGATCGGTGTGCTCGTCGTCCAGCAGGCGACGGGCACCCTGTCCCCGCGCTACATGCGCCTGTGGTACCGGGACCGGCTGCAGAAGGCGGTGCTGGCCACCTTCACCGGGACCTTCTCCTTCTCCTTCGCCCTGCTGCGCACCATCGAGTCGGACTCCGTGCCCGACCTCGGGGTCTCCATGGCCGGGGCGGCCGTGTCCGTCAGCCTGTTGCTGCTGCTCGTCTACCTCAATCGGTTCACCCACAACCTCCGGCCCGTCGCCATCGCCGAACTGGTCGGACGGTTGGGCGAGACGGTCCTGGTCCGCGGGGAGGCCGCGGTCCTCGGCGCCGCGCCCCGCGCGGGGGACCCCGGGACTCCGGCCGACGGCGGTCCCGTCGCGTACGTACGGTCCGAACGCGGCGGCGTGATCCAGGCATTCCACCCGGGACGGCTGACGGCGCTGGCGGAACGCCACGACTGCGTCCTCCTGGTCACCCGCCTGGTCGGGGACTACGTGCCGCCGGGCGCGGTCGTCGTCGAGGTCCACGGCGGGACGTCGGCCCCGGAGCCGCAGCAGGTGACCGGGCTGATCGCCTTCGGCTCGGAGCGGACCATCGAGCAGGACCCCGCGTTCGCGCTGCGGGTCCTCGTCGACATCGCCATCCGGGCGCTCTCCCCGGCCGTGAACGACCCGACCACGGCGGTCCAAGTGCTCAACCAGATCGAGTCGTTCCTCCACACGGTCGGCCGGGCCGGCCTGCGCGACCGCTACGTGCTGGGCGACCGCCACGGCACGCCGCGGCTGGTGGTGCAGGGCCGGGACTGGGAGGACTACCTGCAGCTGGCCGTGACCGAGATCCGCGAGTACGGCACTCCGTCCGTCCAGATATGCCGGCGGCTCCGCTCCCTGCTGGAGGGTCTGCTCACCGCGCTGCCGCCCGGCGCCCTGCCGGCCGTCCGCACCGAACTGGCCCTGCTGCGCGAGGCCGTCGAGCGCGAGTACCCCGACCCCGCCCGTCGCGCCCTGGCCCGCACCCCCGACCCCCAGGGCATCGGCGCCCGCCACCGCCCCGACGCCGACTGACCGGACCGGTCAGGGGCGGTTGACCGGGAGGACGTCCGGGGAGAGGGCGGCCGCGTGGGCCGCGGCGGAGGTCATGTGGCGGCGGTGGTGGCGGCGGCAGAGGACCTCGTAGCCGATCTCCTCCGACGGGCGGTTCACGTCGCCGACGACGACCTGCTCGCCCTCGACGACCATCACGCCGCCGACCGTACGGGCGTTGTGCGTGGCCCGGGCGCCGCACCAGCACAGGGCCTCGACCTGGAGCTGCTCTATCCGGTCGGCGAGCTCGATCAGGCGTTGCGAGCCCGGGAAGAGCTTCGTGCGGAAGTCCGTGGTGATGCCGAAGGCGAAGACGTCCATGTCGAGGTCGTCGACGATCCGGGCCAGCTGGTCGATCTGCTCCGGGGCGAGGAACTGGGCCTCGTCGACGATGACGTAGTCCGCCCGGCCGCCCTGCGAGAGCTCGCCCACGAGGTAGGCGTAGAGGTCCATGGCGTCGGTGACCTCGACCGCTTCCGTGACCAGGCCCAGGCGCGAGGACAGCTTGCCCTCGCCGGCGCGGTCCTGGCGGGTGAAGATCACGCCCTGCAGACCGCGGGCCGAGCGGTTGTGCGTGATCTGGAGCGCCAGAGTGCTCTTTCCGCAGTCCATCGTTCCGGAGAAGAACACCAGCTCGGGCATGGGAAGTACGGACCTTTCGGGTCGTGGGCGGGATCGGGTACCGGGCTGGGCCGGCGGGTCAGGTGCGGATTTCGAGCAGCGGGACGAGCTGTTCCGCCGGGGTCATGGAGCCGTGCATTCCGGCGAGCGCCGACTCGTTCGGCTCGTTGCGCGACGCGGTGATCGCGACATCGGCCTGGGCCGCCGCGACCACGTCGCCGATACGGCCGAGCACGCGCTCGTCGCACTCCCCCGGCGGGCCGAACCAGCCCAGTTCCAGGGCCTCTTCGCGGCTCGCCACCCAGAAGCGGTCGCCGAGCACCTCGCGCCACACGGTCAGCACGTCGGCCTCCGCCCCCGGCACCGCGTACACGTGCCGGGCCCGGCCCTCGCCGCCCAGCAGGGCCACGCCGGCGCCCAGCTCCCAGTCCTCGTCGAAGTCGATCCGCGCGTCCTCGTCGAAGGGGACGTCGACCATGCCGTGGTCGGCGGTCACGTACAGCGCGGTGCGCGGCGGCAGCTGCTCGGCGAGCCGCTGGACGAGCCGGTCCACGTACATCAGCTGGCCGCGCCAGGCGTCCGAGTCCACGCCGTGGCGGTGGCCGGCCCCGTCGAGCTCGCTGTAGTAGGTGTAGACGAGCGAGCGGTCACCGGCCGCGAGGCGTTCGGCGGCCACGTCCATCCGCTCCTCGCCGGTCATCCGGCCCAGGAAGGTGCCGCCGCTCAGGGCGACCTTGGTGAGCGGGGTGGTCTGGAAGGCGGGCGAGGACACCTGCGCGGTCGCCACGCCGGCCTTGTCGGCCTCCTGGAAGACCGTCGGGTACGGCTGCCACGGCTTCGGCGGGGCCCACGGGTGCCAGCGGAGCTGGTTCATCAGCTCGCCGGTGGCGGGGTTGCGCACGGCGTAGCCGGGCAGGCCGTGGCGGGCCGGCGGCAGCCCGGTGCCGACGGAGGCCAGGGAGGTGGCGGTGGTCGCCGGGAAGCCCGCGGTGATCGGGCGTCCGGTGCCCCCGCGCGAGCTGCCGAGGAGGGAGGCGAGGTACGGGGCCTCGTCCGCGTGGGCCTTGATCTGCTCCCAGCCCATGCCGTCGACCAGGAACACGCAGTTGCGGTCGGCCGGGGTCAGCTCGGCGATGGCGGCGCTGTAGCCGGGCACGCCCTGCCCGGCCACGAGCGTCGGCAGCAGGTCGGCGAGCGACCCGGCGCCGTACTCCGGGACGGGGGCGCCGGCCAGGTCGAGCAGCTCCGGCTCGGTCCAGTCCTGCGGTGCGGAGTACACCATCAGCGGGCGGAGGTGGAGGACGTGGCCGCGGTCGCCTCGCTCAGCGCCTGCGCGAAGAGCAGGGTCTGGCGCACCGCCTCCGGTCCGTCGCCGGCCTCGCTGACCCGGAGGCTGAGGTCGTCGGCGGTGGAGTTGCCGGTGTAGCCGTGGTCGGAGTCGCAGTTGGGGTCGCCGCAGGCGGCCGGCTCCAGGTCGATCCGCGAGACCGCGCCCCAGCCGATGGTCAGGACGACCTCACGGGGCAGGGTGCCGGGGGTGTAGGACTCCGGGTTGGCGACGACGCGGCTGAGCACCACCGAGGAGATGCTGGAGAGCTTGACCGACTCGGTGGAGGTCGTCGCGTACGGGGACGGGGACCCGGCGTCGGCGGCCTGCTCGTCGGTGTGGCTGACGATGAAGCGGTTGCCGGTCAGGACCAGCACGGTGACGTGGCGGCGCACCTCGTTGGAGTCGAAGGTCGTCTCCTGGTGGACCAGGTACGACGAGATCGGCTCGCCGCCCACCGCGGCCTCCACCGCCTCGGCCACGAGGGCCGGGTAGTAGCCGCTGCGCTCGATCGCCGTGCGCAGCCCCTGGGTCGTCGTACCGGATTTCGCCATGGGGTCAATGGTAAGGCCCCTCGGCTGCCCTCCTACCGCGCCGTACCCGCTCAGTAACTGGGGAGGGTCCGCGGCCCGAGATCACCGCGGGCGGGCGGATGGGCGACCCGGACCGTGGCGCTGAGCACGGAGATCCCCTCGACGGCGACGACGACCGGCTCCAGGGAGACGCCGATCACCTCGGGATGGTCCTCCACCAGCCGGGACAGCCGCAGGAGCACCTCCTCCAGGGCGGGGGTGTCGACCGGGTCGCTGCCGCGCCAGCCGAAGAGGAGGGGCGCCGCCCGGATGGACCGGACCAGTCCGGCGGCGTCCCGGTCGGTCGCCGGGACCAGCCGGTGGGCGGTGTCGCCGA